>CAWFYV010000001.1:0-74320 GCA_963820185.1 Vulcanimicrobiota bacterium
TCTCCGTGGCCCATTCGGCGAGTGCGAGCAGCAACAAGATCGCCGTGGTAACGGACGCGTACGCATACACGTGCGCGCGGCGGCGGAGTCCTGGCCCGGCTTTGAGCACAGTCGAGCCTTAGCCGCATTGGGCAGCGTTCCTGTGGTGATCGCCATCCGTCCTGGACGGGCGAGCCGTCCTCGTGCGACCCAGGGCTACAATCAGTCAGCCCGGGAGGTTCGCATGATACTGAAACGGACGCTATTCCTACTTTTGATTGCCGGGCTCGCGCTCGCGAAGCCGGCGATGGGGGGGAGCGCCTCAGCCACGATGACGGTCACCGCGACCGTCATTTCCACGTGCACGATCACCACCGGAAACTTGAGCTTCGGAAATTACGACGCGATCGGGACGAACGCGACCGCACCGCTGAACGCGACCGCGGCGATCACCGCGACCTGTACGCAAGGCGCTGCGGCGACGGTCGACATCGATCCGGGTCTCAACGCCAGCGGAACAGGAAATACGATGAGTCGACGGATGAAAGGTACCGGCACAAATTATCTCTGCTACAGCATTTACCAAGATTCGGCGCACAGTAAGCCGTGGGGCACGAAGACGTCCGGAACGACGGTTTCGGTAACGGGCGCGGGCGGCACAACGCCCGTGGGGCTTACGGCATACGGTTCCGTGCCGGGCGCGCAAAACGTGCTACCGGTACGTACACCGATTCGGTCGCCGTTACGATTAACTACTAGAAGGCGGAGAGTGATGAAACGATCGGGCGCCATTCCACTGGCTGCTGTTGTAGTGCTGGCCTTCGGCGCCGGCGCGCTTGCGACGGACTATAGTATCTCACCTATTCCGGTTGCCGTCCCAATCGGCACGAAGACCGCCTCGATGACGGTGCGAAACCGAGATCCGCGTCCGCTTCATCTGGCGGTGCGCGTTTTCGACTGGAAGCAATCCGCGGACTCGGCAATGGTTCTCACGCCCGATACCACGCTAGTCGTCTATCCACGCTCGTTGACGGTTGCGCCGAGCACGCAGCAGACCGTGCGCATCGGTTTGCCCGCGACATCCGGAAACCAAGAGGTCGCCTATCGCGTGCTCTTCGAGGAGCTCCCCGACGCCAATGCGATGACCGGTGTCAAGGGATCGGGCGTCCTCGTGCGCACGAATGTCGGCGTGCCGCTCTTCATCGAACCAGCTACGGCAACGGCTGCACAAAAGATCGCCGGCGCCGTACTCAAGCGCACGAGTCTCGATCTGAAGTTGCAGAACGACGGCGACGTGCACATCGAGCCGACGGAAGTCTCCGCGGTGGGAACCGATGCATCGGGCAAGCAGACGTTCTCGGTGAAAACGGCGGGAGGGTACATTCTGCGCGGAGCGACCCGCGGTTTCACCTTTACGATCCCGGCCGGGACGTGCGCTTCGACGACGACCATTGCGGCCACTGCCGGAACCGGGCACAATGTCTTCAAAGGAAGCACGACGCAAATAACGCGTTCCTGCTCGTAAGCACATGCGCTTCGCGGCGCTGGTACTCGCGCTCTCATTGCTCGGCGCGACGGAGATTGTGCCGCGCGACCCCGGTGGCGACCTCGCCTACGTCGAGATGATCGTGAACTCGCAAGCGCACGTCGAAGTGCTCGCCGCGATAACCGAGCAAGATCTGCTCGTCCAAAAGAGTGATCTGCTGGCCGCCCACATCGCGGTGGGAACCGCGAAGGTGCAGCGTATCGCCGGCTTCGATTTTGTTTCGCTGCAAGGGCTGAAGCCCGCCCTCACGTACGTCTTCGACGCGTCGACGTTGGTGCTGCACGTCGAGGCGCAAGCATCGCTGCTGCCGACATCGACCTATAATCTCGGCACGCATCCCGAAGCGCCGTTGCAATTTCTTCAAACGTCCAGCGCCTTCGTGAATTATTCGCTCACCGCGAGCAATTCCGGACCGCTCGGCTATTCCGGTCAGGCCGGCTACAATTTCCCGAACGTGCTCCTCACAAGCACGATATTCTCGACCGGAGGACTCTTCCGGCGCGGCCAAAGTTATCTCATACGGGACTATCGCAACGACTTGATTACCGCCACGCTCGGCGACGCGTCGGTGGACGCGGGCACGTTCGGCGGCAACGTTGACATCGCGGGCCTCACGGTGCAACGTTCCTTCCCACTCAATCCATATATTTTGCAATTTCCGGCGCCGGTGCTGAGCGGCACCGTGCTCACGCCCTCGCGCGCCGAGATCTACGTGAACGGCGTGCTGACCAACGTGATCAACGTGCCACCGGGGACGTTTGTCTTCGGAAATCTGCCGACCGTGGCGGGGCTGAATTCGACGGTCGTCGTGCTGCAAGACGCCTTCGGAAACACCACGCACCTGACGTCGCAAAACTATAGTTCGCTCGATCTGTTGCGTGCCGGCCTGACCGACTTTGCGGTTACCGCCGGAGTCCTGCGTCACGACGCCTTTACTGTTGACGATCGCTACGGTGGCGACGCCTTTCTTGGCCGCTATTCGCATGGCTTCACGAACAACTTCACGGCGGGAGCGCGTGCTGAAGCCGGACCGAACGTGGTAAGCGGCGGTCTCAATGCAGTCATCGCGGGAACCCTCGGCGCGCTCGGCGTGGCTTATGGCGCGAGCCATAGCGGCGGCGTCAGCGATTCAGCGTTGCAGATCGACTTCGAGTATCAGACCGAGCGATTCGGCTTCTCCGCGTCGAGTACGCAAACCGGCGCCAACTACGCGAACACCAGCCTGCTCGCGAGCGACGACCGCGAGTTGCTTTCACAAGACGTCTCCGCGTCGATCGCGTTCGGTCGCAATGGCGGCATCTCGGGCGAAATCGGACGTGCCATCGACCGCGACATGGGCCCGTCATCGTTTTCATCGGCGTCGCTCTATCAAACCATTGGAAGCGTGGTGTCAATCTCCGTCACCGGACTGCGCACCATCGCTAGGGGAATGGTCACGCGCTCGCTGATCGCACAGGCGATCATCCGGACGGGGCCGCGTTCGACCCTGACGCTGAGCGCGGGGAACGGTGTCGAGGGAGCGCAATTTTCCGCCTCGCCTGATGGCACGTTTGGAACGGATTACTCGGGCGCGATCAATACCGATGGAAGCGGCTTGCAGGATGTTCGCGTGGTCGCGCAGTCGGGCATTCTTGAACTCAGCTCGCTACGTCCCAGTGGTGGATCGCCGCCGGACCGCAACGTGATGATCTCCGGGTCGCTCGTTGCGGGCGACGGACACATCTTTTTTGGGCGACCGATCTCCGACGGATATACGATTCTTCAAGGCGCCGGGTCGGGAGCGGACGTCGAGTTGAACGGACAGGAGGCCGGAACGACTTCCGCGGGCGGGTATCTTTTGATTCCCACTGCACAGAGCAATGCCGACAATCGCGTGATCGTCGACGAAAGCGGAGAGGCCATCAATCAAAGTCTCGATCGGCCGATTCGTGATTTTTCCACCCGCAGCTTCGGCGGCGGCATCATGCGTTTCACGTCGCACCGAACCGAGCACGTGTTCTTCGGAACCCTGCGCGTCGAGGGATCGAACGATCCCTCGACGGTGGCCTTCGCACCGATCGCGTTGACGACCGCTGCTGGCGAGCAAACCACGCAAGCCGACGGCGACGGCGGCTTTTCATTCGACACCGTGCCGGCGGGTTCGTACAAGGGGACCGCCAATCTTCGAGGTTTACCATGCACGTTTTCGATCATGTTGCCGGAAAGCGACGCGTTCCAAGTGGACCTCGGAACGGTCTTCTGTCAGCCGTCGCAGCCATAGGCTTTTTGACGACGGCGGCGCTGACGCTCGGGGGCGACGCTCGCGCCCAGGCGCCGGCGCAGCCGCTGCCGCAGCCGTTGCCCGGTAACTCATGCGATATTGCCGTAGGCCCGATGCAATTTCCGAATTACGATCCCTCGGTGCCCTACGATACGAGTGCCGTCGATAGGTTCAGCATCTACTGCAATGCGCCACACATACTGGTGATCTCGCTGATAACCAATGACCGGTGCACACAGCGCTATATGCGCAGGGCCGTAGATCGTCTGGCCTACAACCTGTACCAAGACGCGGGCAACAGCATCGTATGGGGAAGCCTGAACCCGATATGCGGCCGCGTGGTCACGGACGCAGTCTTTGGTCGAACGGATTTTACGGTCTATGGTGTGCTTCCGCGCGAGCAAAACGTCCGCGCCGGAACGTATTCGGACGTCGTGACCATTGAAGTAGATTTCTAGTCGCGTTAAGCGCTTTCCGGAGCGTTGCCCACCTGATTATTCGAGTTGACGAACGAGATCACAAACGCACCGAAGAGCAAGAGCGCGGAACCGATGATGAACCCGGGGCGCCACGAGCCCGTGCGATCGACGAGGATGCCGAAAAGCACCGGCGAGAGGATGCCGGCGACACCAAACCCGGTGTTCATGAACCCCGAGATCGTTCCACAGAAGTTCTTGCCGCCCAAGTCCATTGCCACAGCCCAGCAATTGGAGACTGCACATTCCAGCATGAACATCGCGAGCGCCAGCAGGATGATCGCGGCGACCACGTTGCCGACAAAAATTGCCGGGACGATGAACACAAAGGTGCCGATGAACGAGCCGGCAATCAATGTACGTCGAGCCAGATTTAAGTTGCCCGTCCGTTTGTAGATGTAGTCCGAGAGCCAGCCGCCCACCAGATCGCCCGGGACGCCGCCCGCGAGCGGGATCGTTACCGCGAGCGCAAGCCCGCTGAAGGGGATGTGACGAGCCTCGGTCAGATACGTCGGCAGCCACGTTAGGTAGATCCAAAACGTGTAACCGTAGGCGAAGTATGCGAACGTCAGGAGCCAGACATCGGGGCTTGCGAGGATCTGCCGCCACGGAATGGCCACCTGCTGTGGTGCATCGGCCGGCGTGGTCGACGTGCCGCCGCGGATATAGTCGAGTTCTTGCGCGTTGACACCAGGTACGTCGGTTGGTGAGTTGCGGTACATGATATAGAAGGCGATCGCCCATGCGAGTCCCAGCACGCCGAGTATATAGAAGGCATAGCGCCAGCTGCCGGTCCCGGCAACGATCGCCACGACGATGACCGGTGACACCGCGCCGCCCGTGCGCGAGCACGCGTGCAATATCCCTTGCAACGAACCGCGCATCTCCTTTGGAAACCACGATGCGAGCGCGCGGGTCGAAACGGGAAACCCCCCGGCTTCGCCCAGACCAAACAGCAAGCGGGCAGTGAACAAGGTGACGAAGTTGACCGCGGCGCCGGTGGCGACGGTGAACACCGACCACCACCCCATCAAGAACGACAGCACCGCGCGCGGTCCGAAGCGGTCGCCGAGCGTCCCGCCGACGATTTGCAGCAGCGCATAGGTGGTTGAAAACGCGGCAAACACCCAGCCCATCGTGAGTTTGTTGAAGTGAAACTCTTTGATCATCGCGGGAGCGGTGACCGAGATGGCGGTACGATCGAGATACGAGAGGAAATATAGGAAACAGATAAGTGCGAGGATCGTGTATCGTACGTGCGAGGCTCGTAACGCGCCGATAGTGCTCGTCATGGGCTTCGGAACATTCATGGTACGGTGACCCTTTCCGCTGCGTGCGTAAGGAATGTGAGCGCCGGTGACACACCGTCGCCATGCGGGATCCTCATAACGTCGAGACCCATCTGGACGCCGCATAGCGTTCCAGCGAGCATCAAGTCATTGAAATAGCCGAGATGGCCGATGCGAAACGCTCGGCCCTGGAGCCGTCCGAGCCCCGTGCCGAGCGACATGTTGTAGCGCTCGAGAATGACGGCGCGCAAATCGTCGGCGTTCACGTTGTCGGGCACGACGATTGCCGTCACCGAGTTCGAATACTCGCGTGGGTCGGCTGCCAGCAGTTGAAGATTCCAGCCGCGCACCGCGCGGCGTGTTGCTTCGCCGTGACGTGCGTGACGCTCGAAAACGGCGGGCAGACCCTCTTCGTGCAGCATGGCGATCGCTTCGCGCAACCCGTATAACATATTGGTGCTCGGCGTGTACGGCCAGAAGCCGTTCTTGTTTGCCTGGATGATCTCGAGCCAGCCCCAATAGGATTTCGTGAAGCGCGAACGCTGCGCAGCTTCGAGCGCTTTTTGGGAAACGGCGTTGAAGCCGAGCCCGGGTGGCAGCATCAAGCCCTTTTGCGATCCGCCGACGGTAACGTCGACGCCCCATTCGTCGTGGCGATAGTCGATCGACGCGAGGGACGAGATTGTGTCGACCATCAGGAGCGCAGGGTGCCCCACGCGGTCCATTGCCGCGCGGACCTCGGGCACGCGGCTGGTGATGCCGGTCGAGGTCTCGGTGTGCACCACCATCACCGCCTTGAATTCGTGCTTGCTGTCGCGCTCGAGCCGCCGCTCGACTTCGCCCGGGTCGACGCCATGCCGCCAATCGCCCGGCACAAACTCCACGTTCAAGCCGAGGCGTTCGGCCATAGCCCGCCAGAGCGACGCGAACATGCCCGTTTCGAACATAAGGACGCGGTCGCCGGGCGAGAGTGCGTTGACGAGCGCCGCTTCCCACGCGCCGGTCCCGGAGGAGGTGTAGATGACGACGGGACTCTCGGTGCGGAAGATTGTCTTGATACCATCCAAGACGTCGAGCGCGAGCGCAGCGAACTCCGGGCCCCGATGGTCGATCGTGGGCATGTCCATCGCGCGCAAAATCCGGTCCGGGACGTTGGTCGGCCCCGGAATCTGAAGAAAGTGGCGTCCACTGTGATTGGGCATTAAAGCTCACCCTCCGCGCTGATGCACCAAATGCGCGGCTGGGAAGTCCTCGCCCTTTTTAGTCCGGTAGCAGACCGAAATCGACGCTGTTATCGTCCTCGTAGATGCCTGGGGTCAGCGATGTCAACATAATGCTACCGTCGCTGTGCCGGATGACCAGGACGCTGACGCGCGGACGGACCGGAGTCTTTGCCGGAATCGCGATGACCTGTGCCTGAATCACATCGTACATTCCGCGAGGGATGACGATCGTGTACGGAATAGTCACCGTGCCGCCGGGTTCGATGGTCGAATGTACGCCGCGCTTGCCCCCGACGGCAGCGTCGCGCAGTTCGGCATGCGAGCTGATCAGTTGCCGAGAAACGCGCGGTAGGTTGTTGTTGAAGGCATATTCGTTTGTGCGGCTACGAATGCTCTGCGACGCGGAGCGTGCGTAGCGTTCGCCATATACGTTGTACCCATCGGCAGCTATTTCGATCTCGGTCTTGCCGCCATTGCGCAGATGAATTGATACTTCAAGAATGTCACGCGTGCGATCGTGTCCAACGCGCGCAACGGTCACGGTGTCATCCAGGGTCGCCGGCTCGCTCGCCGGTTTGATCTTTTCTTGATAGATAAACGTATAGAACGCCCAAGCACCTGCCGCGACCAGCGCAAACACCTCGACGGCGTGGCGCAGCGTCGCCCACGGATCCTCAACCAAGCGAATCGCGCGCGGTTTTTGCTCGCTCATGCCGAAGATTTGCTTCGTGGGGACGTTTGCGTATGCCTAGCTATCTCGGCGCGGGGTTGACCGGCGCCGGTCCACGCGCGGCTCTTCTTCAGGCGAGTTCTTGATCCAACCAAGCTAGATCATGGTCGTCTATGTACGCGGTACATGTACGGCGATATTTGTAGTATGTCCAAATATCTGTAGCGTAAGAACACCCGGTGATGCGTCATTCCTGGGTACACGCAGTGCGGAGGGAAACATATACATGGATAACTATGACGAATTCGAAACGTATATCTACTACGATCGCGATCCCGCGGCGGCAGCGGTGCAGCGCTTGCACAATCTCGGCTATGCGCAAGACGAGATCAGCGTCATGATGGACGAGAAAACGCGCGAAAAGGCGTTTGCATCGGTCGTGAACGCGAAGGGCAGCGAGGGTCTCGCAACCGGTGGCGTCGTTGGCGGCGTGCTCGGTGCGATAGTCGCTGGACTCACGGCTACCGGCAGCGTCGCAGCTATTGCAGGCACCGGCGGATTGGCCGCCCCGCTCGTCGTGGGACCGCTCGCCGCTGCGTTAGCTGGCTTAGGTGCGGGAGCAGCGGGTGGTGGTATCGTCGGCGGACTGATCGGTTTGGGTATCGGCGAGACTCGCGCGAAGCAATACGAAAACGGCCTGCGCGAAGGTGGGATCATCGTAGCGGTTCGGCCGAAATCTCGTGACGATCGCAGTGCGGTGCGGCGAGCGCTGGGCGACGATCGCACAACGACCGGTGAACTCGATCGTAGCGTCGACTACGCCGGTGAATTCGATCCGACGCGCACCCGCTAGATCAACGCCTTTCCGCGCGTTTCTGGCAAAAAGAGCACGGCGATAATTGCGAGGAGATAGGCGATGACCGCAACCACGGTCATCGCCGTGCCGATCGGCGCGATCGACGCGAGCCATCCAATTGCGAAGGGTCCGATGCCGGCGATGCCACGGCCAACGTTATAGCAGAAACCTTGGCCGGCACCGCGTATGTCGGTCGGGAAAAGCTCGCTGAGATACGGCCCGAAACCGCTAAAAATACCCGACGAAAAATACCCGAGCAACGGCCCGGCAACGAGCAACTGCCAATCGGCAACGACGGCGTAGAGGTAGAGCGGCACCATCAGCGCCGAACATGCGGAAAAGATAATGAAGGTGCGCTTGCGCCCGATCGCATCGTTGATATACCCGGCGGTGATATAGCCGACGTACGCTCCGCCGATCAAGTAATACAAAAGGGAGCCACTGTTCACCGCCGAGAGGTGACGCTGCGTCGTGAGATAGGTCGGCATCCAGGTGACCAGTGCGTAATATCCGCTCTGCACGCCGATCGCGAGCAGCGACGCGAAGAACGTCGTGCGCACCACGCCTGCAGCAAAGATCCCCTCGAGCGACCAGCTTTGTGTCTTGCGCGTTGCGGCGAAGACGGGCGCGTCTTTGACGTTGCGCTGAATGTAGAGGACGAAGAGCGCCGGAATGATGCCGAGGAAGAAGAGATAGCGCCATCCGATTTCGATGCCGCTCGTTGCGGCAACGATCTGAAACGCAATATTTGCAGCCAGCCAACCGAGCGCCCACGAGCCCTGCACGAAGCCAAGTGCGCGACCGCGAAAACGCGCCTCCGCCCACTCCGACATCAGCACGGCGCCGACGGCCCACTCGCCGCCGAAACCGAAGCCCTCGAGCGCGCGAAAGACTGCGAGCATCCCGTAGCTCTGCGCCACACCGCAGAGGAACGTGAAGACCGCGTAGCACCCGATCGAGATCATCAGCGCGTTCTTGCGGCCGATGCGATCGGCGATCGTGCCCATCGCGATGCCGCCGATGGCGCTTGCAACCAGCGTGTAGGTTGCGAGCAAACCGCCGTAAGCCTTACTTAGCGAAAAGGCGGTGAGAATGCCCGGCAACGCATAGACGTAGAGATAGAAATCAAAGCCGTCGAGCCCCCAGCCGAGGGAGGCGGCGACCATTGCATGCTTACGCTCCGCCGCAGCCATGTTCTCCGTTCGAATAGATTTCCGCGTGCCCGTTATTGCGGTCGTAGACGATGAACTCCCGTCCACGCTCGTCTTTATCCGGGTCGCACCCCGCGCCATCTGGCGTGACGTCGCGCTCCGGGAGGCGCACCAGGCATACGCGCACGCGATCGCCGTTTCCCGGCAGTGCGTACGAACCGGGCTGGATGTATACGTCGGTGATCTTCAAATTTCCGGCGCCGTGATGCGGCGCGATGTCGTCACGGAAGACGATCGATCCGCCTTGCGTCATCGAGGGGCCCGTCGGATTCTCCGCCTTGACGACGAGGGTCTCAACGCATCCCAGCGATGTGTTCACGGGCTCAACGTGCATCGCGTACGCGTAGATGCCCGCGCCGATCGCACCGCCGAGCAGCAACAGGGCAATCAGTCCAATGGCGATGGCCGTTCGCTTCATACGCGGGGCTAGCGCATACGGCGATAGATCGGGTGGTCCTTTACTACTTGCCGAAACGCTTGTTCGTGGGCGCTGTGGGCCACGCTCTCGCCAGGGCCAAGCGCGAGGAATCCAAGGTGCATTAGGCTTCCGTAAAACAGCGAGTGCAGCTCGTGTTGTGCCTCGCCGTTGAGGAGCGATACGATCCCGCGCGCAACGATTGCATGAAATTCGTTGATCGATGCGTCGCTTGCCGGATTGTGCCGAGCGAGCATCACGCTCTCACGAAGGCGCTCTTTCGCGGTTGCGAACTCGTCGTCGAGGTCGAAGTAGTCGGCAAGCGGCGCCTGTAGCCCGGCCATGCGTGCGCTGGCTTCGAGGCTCGTGCGGCCGCCGTGCCGATACTGCCCGGTCTTGGCAATTGCCACGGACACGTCGTTAACGAAGGTGGCGTAGAGAATCGTGCGGTCGAGAATTCCCGCTTCCTCCAAGACCGCGGCGAGCGCGAATGGGTCGGCACTGGGGCCAGTGCTTGGCAGCCAAATGCGCACGAAGGAATAGGTCCGCAGCAGCGGCACCACGTTTGCGAGGAACGTACGGAAAAAGTCGGGGTCCGCGAACGGCGCCGCCGTCGTCGTTCTAATCGACGCGACAAAGGCGGCGAGTGCGCGTTCGTCATGCAGCAGCCGCTCTTGCAAACCGGAGATGGTTGCAACACTTTCGGCGCGCATCGCATCGGCGACCCGGCGACGCAGTACCGACGGACTGATTGCGCGAAAATCGCACATCGCGTAGCGTAGCAATGCATCGAGCAGCAGCTGCAGCTCGATGTCGGCAAGTTCGTCGCGCCGCAGGCTGAGCACTGGGGCGCTCTCCTGCGTCGCTACGATCGCTACTTGTTCAACCATATCTTCAGTAGCGACGTGAGGTGATCCATATCAACCGGTTTGCTCACATATTCCGATGCACCCGCCGTGATGCACGCCTCGAGATCGCCGAGCATGGCTTTTGCCGTCAGCGCGATGATCGGAATGTCCGCGATGCGATCGTCCGCCCGAATGCGCCGTATCGTTTCATACCCATCCATCTCCGGCATCATGATGTCCATGAGGACGATATCGATGTCGTTGCGAACTTGCAAGATCTCGATACCGCCGAGCCCGCTCTCCGCGGTGACGACCTCCATACCGTAGCCTTGTAGGGCTGCCTCGAGGGCGAAGATGTTGCGCGCGTCGTCATCGACGATGAGCACGCGCTTGTGCTCCAGCGACTTGCCGTTGAGATCCTCCACATGTGCGCGCTTGGCCGGTGCGAGATCCGCCTCGACGCGATGCAAGAAGAAGTTCAACTCGTCCATCAACCGTTCCGGCGCGAAGCCGTCTTTGACGATGATCGTCGAAGAAAGCCGGCGCAGGCTCGCATCTTCCTCGCGCGTCAACTCGCGCCCGGTGTAGACAATGATCGGTACGGTTGCAGTTCCGTTCTGGGCGCGAAGGCGGTTGATCAACTCCTCGCCGCTCATATCCGGCAGACCGAGATCGACGATGATGCAGTCGAATTGCTGGCGCTGCGTCGCTCCCAGCGCCTCGTCTGCCGAAGACACGGCGGTGACTTGGATCTCACCCGTGCCCAGCAACCCCACCATGGCATTGAGTTGCACGATGTCATCTTCGACCACGAGTACGTTCTTGCAACTGGTGTCGGCAAACCCGAGCAGCCGATCGAACGTGTTCACGAGGTCCTCTTCTGAGATCGGCTTCTGCAGGTGCGCGACAGCGCCCGCGTCGAGCGCGCGCTCCTTCGCTTCGCCGCCGGAGATAACGTGGACGGGAATGTGCGCTGTGGCGTGCGCTTCACGAAGCGACGCGAGCACCTTCCAGCCGTCCATGTCGGGCAGCGAGATGTCGAGCGTGATCGCATCTGGACGATAGCGGTTCGCAAGCTCGAGCGCCGCCTCACCGGTGTGCGCGACGATCGTCTTGAACCCACGCGCTTGTGCAAAGCCCATCACGAGCTTGGCAAAGGTGGGGTCATCTTCGACGACCAGCAGCGTGCGATCGCCCCGTTCGATCTGCGTGCGATCGTCGGTAACGGTTGTCGTGACGGTCGCGGGCGCCGTGCGCATGCGTTGCGCAGGGTGGTAGAACGTGAACGTGCTGCCTGCGCCCACCTCGCTATCCACCACGATTTCACCGCCGAGCAGGCCGGCGATTTCGCGGCAGATCGAGAGGCCGAGGCCCGTGCCGCCAAACTTGCGCGACGTGCCCATGTCGGCTTGTTGGAACGCCTCGAAGATCACGTTGTACTTTTCCGGCGGAATCCCGATGCCGGTATCGGTAACTGCAAACGCTACCGCAGGTCCGGCAACGGGAAGCACTCGTCCGTGCGCCGCGCGCAGGTGAAGCGTAACCGAGCCTTCGGCGGTGAATTTGAACGCGTTCGAAAGCAAGTTCTTGAGGACTTGCTGCAAGCGTGTCGGATCGGTCGTGATGGCTTTTGGCACATCCGCGTCGCGAATAATCAGGAACTCCAGGTTCTTGTCGGCTGCGACTTGATTGAACGTGCGCTTGACCTCAGCCTCGATCGAGTCGATCGTAACCTCTTGCAGGTCGATTGCAGTGGTGCCGGATTCGATCTTCGAGAGATCGAGCACGTCGTTAATGAGGGTTAGCAGGTCGCGCCCGGCGCCGCCGATCGTCTGCGCGAACTCGACTTGCTTGGGCGTCATGTTGCCCCCGGCGTTCTCGGCGAGCTGCTTCGAGAGAATCAGAAGACTGTTGAGCGGCGTGCGCAACTCGTGTGACATATTCGCGAGGAATTGCGACTTATATTTGGACGTGAGTGCGAGCTGCTCGGCCTTGCGCTCGAGCTCGCCGCGCGCTTCTTCGATTTCACGCGTCCGGCGTTCCACTTCTGCATTACGTTCTTGCAGCAGTCGTGCCTTCTCTTCCAGTTCGTCGTTGGTTTGCGTTAGTTCGAGCTGCTGGCTTTGCAGCTCAGCCGTGAGGGACTGCGATTGCGTGAGCAGCTGCTCGGTACGCATCGACGCGGTGATCGTGTTCAACATGACGCCGATCGACTGCATGAGCTGATCGAGGAAGAGCAGGTGAATTTCGCTGAAGCGCCCGAGCGATGCAAGCTCGATAACGGCTTTGATTTCGCCTTCGAACGTGACCGGCAGCACGACGAGCGATAGGGCTTCAACATCGCCGAGGCCCGAGCCGATCTTCATGTAGCTCTTTGGTACTTCGGTGAGTAGAATGCGCTGCTTCTCGACGGCGCATTGTCCGACCAGGCCTTCTCCAAATCCGATCGTTTCGCCGATACGCTCGCGCGGTACCGCGTAGCTGGCGATCAGGTTCAGCGCCGGTATGCCGCGCACGATCTCGCTGACGTAGAACGCGCCACTATGCGCGTTGACCAGCGGGACGAGCTCGGACATGATCAGTTGGGTGACGACGGTGATGTCGCGCTGGCCTTGCAGCATCGATGTGAAGCGCGCAAGGTTCGTCTTGTACCAGTCTTGTTCGTTACCCTTACGCGTCGTGTCGCGCAGGTTCTGAATCATCTCGTTGACGTTGCGGGTCAACTCGCCGACTTCGCCGCGCGCTTCGATCTCAATCGTACGCGAGAGGTCGCCCTTTGTCACGGTCGTCGCGACCTCGGAGATCGCGCGGATTTGATTGGTGAGCTGGGCAGCGAGCTGATTGACGTTGTCAGTCAGCTTGCGCCACAAGCCCGCCGCACCGGGGACGTTAGCCTGACCACCCAATCGGCCTTCGAAACCGACTTCGCGCGCGACGGTCGTGACTTGATCGGCGAACGTCGCGAGCGTGTCGATCATACCGTTGATCGTCTCGGCGAGTTGCGCGATCTCGCCGCGCGCCTGCAGCGTCAGCTTACGCTTGAGGTCGCCGTTGGCAACGCCGGTGACGACTTCGGCGATACCGCGCACCTGGTTCGTCAGGTTGGCGGCCATCGAGTTGACGTTGTCGGTGAGGTCTTTCCAGACGCCCGAGACACCTTGCACGTGCGCCTGACCGCCGAGCACGCCTTCCGAGCCGACTTCGCGCGCAACGCGCGTGACTTCCCCGGCGAAGGCGTTGAGCTGATCGACCATGACGTTGATCGTGTCTTTAAGCTCGAGGATTTCGCCGCGCACGTCAACGGTGATCTTCTTCGAGAGGTCTCCGTTCGCGACGGCCGTCGTGACCTTCGCGATGTTGCGGACTTGCGAGGTCAGGTTGGAGGCCATGAAGTTCACCGAATCGGTGAGGTCCTTCCATGTGCCCGAGACACCTTGCACGCGCGCCTGACCGCCGAGGATACCTTCGGAACCGACTTCGCGTGCGACACGCGTCACTTCGGAGGCGAAAGCGTTGAACTGGTCGACCATCGTGTTGATCGTGTTCTTCAGTTCGGCGATCTCGCCGCGCACGTCGACCGTGATTTTCTTCGAGAGGTCGCCGGTGGCAACCGCGGTCGTCACGTCGGCGATATTACGGACCTGCGAGGTCAGGTTCGAGGCCATGACGTTGACGGAATCGGTCAAGTCTTTCCACGTGCCGCTGACACCTTGCACCTCCGCCTGGCCGCCGAGCTTGCCTTCGGAGCCGACTTCGCGTGCAACACGCGTCACCTCGCCGGCGAAGGCGTTGAGCTGATCGACCATGGCGTTGATCGTGTTCTTGAGCTCGGCAATTTCGCCGCGTACATCGACGGTGATTTTCTTGGAGAGGTCGCCGTTGGCCACGGCGGTCGTAACGTCAGCGATGTTACGCACTTGCGAGGTCAGATTCGAGGCCATGAAGTTCACCGAATCGGTGAGATCCTTCCACGTGCCGCTGACGCCTTTGACGTCGGCCTGGCCACCGAGCTTACCCTCGGAGCCGACTTCGCGCGCGACGCGCGTGACTTCCGACGCAAACGCGTTGAGCTGGTCGACCATGATGTTGATCGTGTCTTTGAGCTCGAGGATCTCACCGCGCACCTGCACCGTGATCTTGCGCGAGAGATCGCCGTTGGCCACGGCAGTCGTCACGTCGGCGATGTTACGCACTTGCGATGTGAGGTTCGAGGCCATGAAGTTCACCGAGTCGGTGAGATCTTTCCACGTGCCCGATACGCCGGCCACTTGCGCCTGACCGCCAAGGATGCCTTCGGACCCGACTTCGCGCGCGACGCGCGTGACCTCCGATGCAAAACCGTTGAGCTGATCGACCATCGTATTGATCGTGTCTTTGAGCTCGAGAATTTCACCGCGTACTTCAACGGTGATCTTCTTGGAAAGGTCGCCGTTCGCGACGGCGGTCGTGACGTTGGCAATGTTGCGGACTTGCGACGTCAGGTTCGAGGCCATGACGTTCACGGAATCGGTGAGGTCCTTCCAGGTGCCTGACACGCCGCGCACGTCGGCCTGACCGCCGAGGATGCCTTCGGAACCGACTTCGCGCGCGACGCGCGTGACTTCCGAGGCGAAGCCGTTGAGCTGGTCGACCATCGTGTTCATCGTGCGCTTGAGGTCGAGAATTTCGCCGCGCACGTCGACCGTGATCTTCTTCGAGAGGTCGCCGCTCGCAACCGCGGTCGTCACGTCGGCGATGTTACGCACCTGTGCGGTGAGGTTCGAGGCCATCGTGTTGACGGAGTCGGTCAAGTCTTTCCACGTGCCGGCAACGCCTTGCACCTCGGCTTGGCCGCCGAGTTTGCCCTCGGAACCGACTTCGCGCGCGACGCGCGTGACTTCGGACGCAAAGGCGTTGAGCTGATCGACCATCGTGTTGACCGTGCGTTTGAGGTCGAGAATCTCGCCCTTGACGTCGACGGTGATCTTCTTCGAGAGGTCGCCGTTGGCAACGGCAGTGGTGACATCGGCGATGTTGCGCACTTGGGCGGTGAGGTTACCGGCCATCGTGTTGACCGAGTCGGTGAGATCTTTCCACGTGCCGGCCACGCCTTCGACGGCCGCTTGACCGCCGAGCTTGCCTTCGGAGCCGACTTCGCGCGCGACGCGCGTGACTTCGGATGCAAAAGCGTTGAGCTGGTCGACCATGACGTTGATCGTGTCTTTGAGTTCCGCGATCTCGCCTTTGACGTCGACGGTGATCTTCTTCGACAGGTCGCCGCGTGCAACGGCGGTGGTGACGTTTGCGATGTTACGCACTTGCGCGGTGAGGTTACCGGCCATCGTGTTGACCGAGTCGGTCAAGTCTTTCCACGTACCGGCGACGCCCGTCACCTGCGCTTGGCCGCCGAGGATACCTTCGGAGCCGACTTCACGCGCGACGCGCGTGACTTCCGATGCGAAAGCGTTGAGCTGATCGACCATCGTGTTGATCGTGCCGGAGAGTTCGCGAATCTCACCGCGCGCTTCGACGGTGATCTTCTTCGAAAGGTCGCCGTTCGCGACGGCAGTTGTGACATCGGCGATGTTACGCACTTGTGCGGTGAGGTTACCGGCCATCGTGTTGACCGAGTCGGTCAAATCTTTCCACGTTCCGGCCACGCCCTTGACGGTCGCCTGACCGCCCAGCTTGCCTTCGGAACCGACTTCGCGTGCAACGCGGGTGACTTCCGACGCGAACGCATTCAGACGATCGACCATCTTATTGATCGTGCGGCTGGAGCGCAAGAACTCGCCTTTGAGCGGATGGCTGTCGGTTTCGAGGGGCATCTGCTGCGAAAGGTCGCCGTTGGAGACTGCACCGAGCACGCGCCCGGCTTCCGACATGGGGAAAACCAGATCGTCGATCAATTGGTTGACCGACTCGATGCCGTGGCGCCAGGCGCCTTTCATGCCGTCGACGGTTGCGCGCTTGGTGATCGAGCCTTCGCGGCCGACGACTTCACAAATGCGAGCGAGCTCATCGTTGATGCGCGCGTTGTGCTCGATGCAGGCATTGAACGCGTCGGCGATCTCCCCGTCGATACCAACGAGGTCGCGCGGCAATTGCACCCGAAAATTTCCGTCACGAAACGCGCGCAGCGCCGCGAGAAGTGCCGGTTGATGTAACCGGCCGGGCTCAGGCTGGTCCGCTCCCGGATATTCGTGAGTGACAGATGACATACAAACGCCCCCATGGCTACTCTGTAGCCTTCTCTTACCCGCACGGTACCGTACCAAACGGCCCAGCGCTAGCCGGTTTATTGGACCCTTAAAGCGGGCAGGATACTACGGGCACCATCGTCGAGGGGAGAATGATCGAGGGTCTACATCCTATCGAAAGCAGCTATCGTCCGGCTGCGAGCGCGCAGCCCCCGATCGTCGACCACATCGCACAGCTCTGCGCTGGTGCCTTTGCAGAATTTTGCGCTGTCTACCTGAGGGGAGCCACCCCCCCAGCGGTTTTTTTCACGCGAATTCCCGGGCAGTATGCGGCGCTGCGCGACGTGCCCTTTGACGATCTTTTTACAGAACGCGCGCGCGACGCAGGGCTTGCTCGAGTACTGCACCAGCCGCTGTTGATCGACGGGAATGTGGTGGGCTACGTCGTCCTCGGCACGAGCGCTTCGAAAACGATCACCGAAATAAATCCTACGATCTGCGATGCGGTCGCGGTGATACTTTCGAGTGCCCTCGCCCAAGCCTCGCAGCTGGCGCACCACCATCGCGTCTCCGAGCGACTCCAACGCGCGATGCTTCCCTCGCGCCTCGTTGAAGCCCAGGGCATCACGTTCGAAGCTGCCTACCGTCCAGCTAGTCTCGATGCCGAGGTAGGCGGCGATTGGTACGACGTCTTTGAGATCGGAAACGGCACCATCGGCATCTCGATCGGTGACGTGACCGGGCATGGGCTCGAGGCTGCGGTCACGATGAGCGAGATTCGCGGCGCTATCCGTGCGGCAGCGGCAACGCAAACGTCGCCGCCTGCGCTGCTTGACGCTGTCGAGGCGATGGCGAGCGTGCAAGGGACGGGCATCGCATCGGCGATCGTCGGTATCTACGATCCGCGCACGCACGTGCTGCGCTATGCGTGCGCCGGGCATCCGCCGCCCGTACTCGTTACGTCGAGCGGCGTTGCCTATCTGCTTGCCGGAGGCGGCGTGCTACTGGGCCTGGGTTTGAAAGCGGGATCGCCCGAGCGCACCCTCACGCTCGCGCCGGGCGCGACGATCTTCCTCTATACGGATGGCCTGACCGAACATACGCACGATCTGGTCGCAGGGGAAGAACGCTTACTCAGCGCGCTCGAATCGATGGCGGAGGGCAAAGAACATGGACCCCACGCGTTGCATGCGCAGATCATCGGCGACGGCCCGAGCATAGACGACTGCGCGTCGTTGATGTTGCGGCGGCACGAGACGCCGGCCGCCCCTACCGAGCGGTATGTGTTCAGCGCGCTCCCGAACTTTGCACGGCTTGCGCGCGACGCGACGCGTTCGTACGCAGAACGTGCGGGCCTTCCGCCCGCGCGGGTATTCGACGTGATCGTTGCCGCAGGTGAAGCCGTGGCTAACGCAATCGAACACGGAAGTCGAGCGCCCGACGCAACCTTTGGTCTCGAGCTCGCAAGCGTCGACGGCGACGTACTCGTCCGGGTTGAGAGCCACGGACATTGGCGCACCACGCCCTCGCAGACCGAACGCGGGCGCGGAATTCAGATCATGCGCGCCTGCGCGCAGCACGTCGAGATCGCCTCGACCGTCGAGCGCACGAAGCTCACGCTGGCTTTCGCGAGGGCATAGCGTTCCCGCTAAATACACAAAACGCGCGCTAGGTGCGCAATCATCGGGGAACGTTCCGTCCTTTCACGCCGTTGCCGACACAAGGAACACTGTAGGTTAAGCGCGATTCAAATGACCTAGTTCCTGGACTACTATGCGACGCGCCACGGTATGTGGCGCCAATAGGAGCATTGATTTATGTCTGATGGCAAAGTGGATCGGAAGTCGTTTCTGACGACGACGGCGGCCATAACGTCGGCTGGGCTCGTCACCGGCTTCCCTGCAATTCTTCCTAGCCGCGCATTCGCCGCCGATGTACTCAACGTCGGACTCGATTACGAATACACCGGTGTGTATGCGTCGTACGCGCAAAGCGAAACGCAGGGCGCGGAGATGGCGATGGGCGAGTGGAACGCCCGCGGCGGCGTTATGGGCGGGACGAAAGTCGCGGTCGTGAAAGAAGACAACAACAACAATCCCGGTACCGCCGTTGAGAAAGCGCGCAAGCTCATTCTGGTCGAGAAGTGTCCGGTGGTCATGGGCTCGATCAACAGCTCGGTGTCACTCGCGATCAGCGGCGCGGCCAACGCGCTCAACACCTTCTACATCGACTCCGGCGGCCACGCCGACGCGGTGACGGGTGAGAAGTGCGAATACAGCACCTTCCGCACGTGCCACAGCACGTGGATGGAAACGCACGCGACGGGATATTCGCTCGAAAAGAAGTTCGGGAAGAAATGGTACATGATCATTCCCGACTACGCGTTCGGACACGCGCTGCAAGCCGGCTATCACGATGTCGCCAAGAAGATGGGGATCACGTTCGTCGGTGAAGATCTCACGCCGCTTGGAACGACCGACTTTAGCCCGTATCTGACCAAAGTGCTTGCTGCCAAGCCGGACCTCTTACTCGTGCTCGTGCAAGGCGACGACTTCGTCAACTGCCTCAAGCAAACGAACCAATACGGTATCGCAAGTAAGATCCCGATCGGCGGCCCGCAGGTCGAACTCGAAGCGGTTTGGGCGTTACCCGAACAAGCGCGCGTCGGCTATTGGGGCGTCGAGTGGTACTATAAGGGTGCAAGCGTCATCGGCACAAACAATAAGCTGGCCAATGACTTCGTCGCCAACTATACCAAGAAGTATGGCACGCCGCCGACGGCGCGCAGCGCGTTCGGCTACGTTACGATGGACCGTCTGCTCTGGACCGTCAATCAAGCGAGGTCAACGAACGCTGCGAAGATGGCAAAGGCGCTCGAAGGCAACCACTTCAACTCGATCTGGGAGGGGGGCGGCTACTACCGCGACGTCGACCATCAGTTGATGTGGCCGATGTGGCTGGGCTCGATTCGGGCCAAGGGCACTGCGCAAGATAAATACGACATCTTCGATATCGTCGACCGGCAAGAGGCCGCCGACATCGAGCAGAGTGTCGAAGCGAAGAAGGCCGTCTGCAAGATGAACTGGCCCACCTAAGGAACCTTAAGGAACCTCTGCGAAAGCAGAGGTTCCTCACCTGGAGTAGTACATGGCGCACATTGCCCCCGAGATTTTTAACGGCTTGATCCTCGGCGCGTTCTATGCGGTCGTTGCCATCGGGCTCTCGCTCATCATGAACCTGACCGGCACGATCAATCTGGCGCACGGATCGTTCATGACGCTCGCCGGATATCTCGCCTTCGCGCTGGTGAGTGCGGGCACCAATTGGTGGTTCGCGCTGGCGGTTGCGCCGTTACTCACGGTGATTGTCGGCATAGCGGTGGAGCGGACGCTCATACGTCCGCTCTATCAGCGCGACCCCGTGTACAGTTTGTTATTGACCTTTGGCCTCTCGTTGATCGCCGAAGAGGCGTACCGGCTTATCTGGGGCACCAACGGCGTCCCATTTTCACCGCCGAAAGAGCTGCAGAGCGCGGTCTCACTCGGCTTCACGCTATTTCCGTCTTACCGGCTCTTCATCGCGGGAGCACTCTTGGTCATCATCGTTGCCTTGGTGCTGTTCTTGCAGCGCACGCGCATGGGGTTGCGCTTGCGCGCGGCAGTGCAAGACCACGAGATGATCGCCGCGCTCGGCACGAACACCGAAGTGCTCTACATGTTCAACTTTGGCTTGGGCATTCTCATTGCGGGCGTTGCCGGCGTGCTTGCTGCGGGACTCCTGGGCCTCAACCCGCAAAGCGGCAATGCGCTCTTGATGCCGGCGTTCGTGACCGTTATCGTCGGCGGGATGGGGAGTCTCTTAGGCGCGGTGGTCGGCGGCCTGCTCATCGGCATTGCGATCAGCGTCACGACGCTCTATCTGCCGGCCTTTAGCGAGATCGTGATGTACGTCTTGATGGCGGTCATCTTGTTGATCCGTCCGCGCGGCCTCTTCGGCGAAGAGGGTATCTTCGGGTGAGAATGAGCAATCGCGCCGGGGTGATCACGGCGCTTGTCCTCTTGGTGCTGCTGATCTTTACGCCGCAGCTCGCGCCGCATCTGCACTTGGCGATTTCGATCTGTACCGAAGTGCTGCTCTTCGCAATAGCGGCGATGGCCGTGAACTTGCTCATCGGCTATACCGGTGTGCTACCCTTCGGCAACGCGGCGTTCTTTGGGCTTGGCGCCTACGGCGCCGGCCTCACGATCCAGTTCTGGCACGCAAAGTTCTTGGGTTCGATTGGGTATGGCGTGCTCGCAGCGATCGTCGGCGCGCTCTTGATCGGGCCATTCCTCTTGCGCCGGCGCGGCATTTATTTCTCACTTTTGATGATCGCCTTTGGACAGGTGTTTTATTTTCTCGCCTACCGCTTCACCGATATTACCGGCGGTGAGGACGGCATGAACTTCCCGCGCCCCATGGTGGAAGGCTTGGGCTGGCAACTCAAGGACGAGTCTTTCTACTACGCGATGTTGGCGTTCTTTATCATCGTTTCGGTCTTGTTTCTGCTCTTGGTTCGCTCGCCGTTCGGCCGTTCGCTGGTCGCGATCAAAGAGAACGAAACGCGTGCACGGTATCTCGGGCTCAATACCGACCGCTTTATCTTCGTCGCGATATTGATCTCGGCCGCGATCGAAGGATTGGCCGGTGCATGTTATGGGCTCTCGATCATGTTCGCCGATCCGCTGCAGCTCGATTGGCACCAGTCGGGCAACTTCGTGCTAATGACGATCCTCGGCGGCAGCGGCACGATCTTTGGACCGCTCCTCGGGGCGCTGATCTTTGTGGTCGGCAGCGACGTTCTCTCGAGCGCGATACCGTGGTGGCAGATTCCGCTTGGCGCCCTCTTCGTCGTCTGCGTGCTCGGATTTCCGAAAGGCATCCTCGGTACGATCCTGGACGCGGTTGAGAAGCGGCGGGGCGGTTTTGGCTACGAGGCGCGCGATACACTGCACGGCACCGTGATGTCGGAACGGGAGATTCAGCCGTGAGCGACGTTATTTTCCAAGCCGAGAACGTCGTCAAGCACTTCGGCGGCGTGCGCGCGGTCGAGGATGTTTCTTTGAGCGTCAACGCCGGATCGATTCAGGCGGTCATCGGACCCAATGGTGCCGGAAAATCGACGTTCTTCAACGCGCTTTCTGGGTTCTATAAGTGCGACAGCGGTAAGGTGACGTTTAAAGGCGTCGACATCACCGCGTCGCCGATCCACGATCGTATCGCGATGGGCATGGGTCGCACGTTTCAAACCTCGAGCGTCTTTCCTAATCTCTCCGTCTACGACAACCTCTTGATCGGGTTGCAGAGCGCGGCGAAATTGGCGTTTCGTTTTCGCCCGATCAACCCAGCGCAGCACAAGACGATCGAAGAGAAAGCGGAACGGCTGCTGAATTTCGTAAACCTCCGCGCTTCGGCGCGCCGGCCCGTCGCGGAGCTCGCGCACGGAAGTCAGCGTTTATGCGAGATTGCGATGAGCCTTTCGACCGACCCCGTGCTCGTGATGCTCGACGAGCCGATGGCTGGACTTGCGCACGCGGAGACCGAGCGCGTCGTCGAGGTGATTCGTAAACTGCACAGCGAGCTCGGGCTCACCGTACTGTTTGTCGAGCATAACATGCGTGTCGTGCTCTCACTCGCGCAGCGCATCATGGTGCTCGATCGTGGTAAGGTTCTTGCCGAGGGAACGCCCGCCGAGATTAGCGCAAACGAAGCGGTGCGCGATGCATATATCGGCAAGGAGGTCGTCGAGCATGTCTGAGATGTTTTTGAAGGTTGAGAACCTCAATACGTTCTACGGCAAGAGCCATATCTTGCACGACGTGCACCTCGCGGTGGGCAAAGGTGAGCTGGTTGCGTTGCTCGGACTCAACGGCGCGGGCAAGACGACGACATTGCGTAGCATCCTGGGACTGACGCGTCCGCGCAGCGGCGAGATTACGTTCGACGGTCAGGCCATCGCAGGGTGGTCGCCATATCGTGTCGCGCGCATGGGCGTCGGTTACGTCCCCGAGGGGCGTCGCATGTTCGCGCAACTCTCGGTGCTCGAAAATCTTCAGCTCGCAGAAAACGGTCGCAGCGGCGAATGGTCGATCGCGCGGGTGCTCGAGCATCTGCCCAAGCTCAAGGAGCTCACCGGCCGCCGTGCCGGCCGGCTTTCCGGCGGCGAGCAAGAGATGCTTGCCATCGCACGCGCCCTTGTCTCCAACCCCGCCCTCTTGCTCGTCGACGAGCCCTCGCAGGGTCTTGCGCCGATGATCGTCGAGGAAGTCTACCGGATTTTGGCCGAGCTCAAGGCGCGCGGCGTGGCAATCGTGTTGGTCGAGCAGAACGCGCTGCTCGCGCTGAAGATCGCCGACCGCGCCTATGTCATGGACGCCGGGCGCATCGTCTATCAGGGCGAGGCCGCGACCCTGCTGCAAGACCGCAAGCTGATCGCCGACCTCATGGGACTTACCGCGGCCGAGCTTGCTTCCTAGGCCCGATAGAGGCCGATGCCGATATCAATAGAGGCATGAAAACGCTTGGAGCCGATGCTCTCGAAGCTCTTATCGCCCCAATTGCGCGCGCCGTTAACGATCATCAAGTCGACGCTCTTGGAGATGCGCTGGCTACGCTCTGCGCGGCTGGCTCCTTCACCCCGGATTTTTTTCTGCCGGCGCGTTCCGATCGCTACGCGCGCAACTTGATTTGGCGCGAGCCGCGCGGTGCGTTCATCGTCGTCGGGATGACGTGGGCCGTCGGGCAAGGCAGTCCGTTGCACGACCATGCCGGTCTGTGGGGCGCCGAGATCGTGGTCGACGGTGAGATGCACCAGACGCCATTCGAGCTGCGCGTGCGAGGACACGACGGGCGCTATCAATTCCAACGCGGCACGCAATGTGTGTCCGGACGGGGTACGCTCGGCCTGATCGTGCCGCCGAAGGAGTATCACAACTTCGGCAACGCGGGCGACGTCGTTGCGCATTCGCTCCACGTCTACTGTGGCGATTTGACGAGCGCTCAAACGTTTAGCGAAGATGCTGACGGCTGGTGGACGGCGCGCCAAGTCGGCTTGCGCTACGACGCACGATGAAGCACGTCGCAATCGCAGCGTTCGTTGGTCTTTTAGCGCTCGCCGCTACGTTGCACGCTTCGGCACAAGTGACCGACCGCGAACTGCCCGTCGGGAACGCGACGACTCTGCGGCTCAACGTCAGCGGGTCGATCCACGTCATTCCGGTTGCGGGCTTGACCAGCGTGAAATTTCACGTCGTCGACAGCGGACCGTCGACACCGCCGATGGCGTTGAAGACCTCGCGCGCGGGCTCGCGCCTGAACGTCTCGATTACCGGACCGGGCTCGAGTATGCTGCCGTTCGTCGGCGCGAGCGGCTACGAGATCCAGCTCTCGTATCCGGCGAAAATGCATCTCGATTTGCGCGAGTTCTCCGGACGCATTCACGCCGACAGCGTGCCGGCGTCGATGCAGCTCTACGACGCTGACGGAAACATCGTCGTCGACAGTGCCGGCGCGGCGTTGACCGCCGAGGCAGATGCGGGCGACATCTCCGTCACCGGGGCGCGCACCACGCTCTCGCTCACGGCGAGCAAAGGCAACGTCAACGCGACGCTCGCCTCCGGCTGGCGCGGGAGCGAAGTGCGCCTAGAGGCCTCGGACGGCAACCTCCACCTCACGGTTCCGGCGGGCTTCAAGGCCCATTACGACGTCACGAGCGGCTCGGGCCACGTCAGCAACCCGCTGCGCAACGTCCCGGCCGGGCCGCTGGTCTTCATGCTGACGGAACAGGGCGACGCCTCGATAGCCACGCCCACGCCCTAAAGGATTTTGGCGGCCGCGACGATATATTAGCGGTCGTAGCAATTTTTTGGAGGTCTCTCGTGCGCTTAGCCCTCGGATTTGCATATATACTTGCGGCGCTGGCTCCTGTAATGGCATCAGCCGCCGTCGTCGATGCGACGCTCGTGCCCGACGGCACCTACACCGTCAGGGTTGAAAAGGTTCAAGACGCGCAGCACGCGCTCGTGATGATGCAGAACGGCGTGGAGACGATTCTCGTCGCCGCAGGGCAGCGCCGATTTCAGCAAGTGCAAGCCCAACGACTCGATCAAAGTCTCGATCATCAAGGGCAAAGTTCCGGTCCTGGCCGTCCAGTAGGCGCCGGACCCTTCGGGCGGCCGGCCCGGGTGTCGAGGGTGACACTGTAAAAGATTGGCCGGCCGGGTGCGCAGCGGTTACCTTCCCCCGTGAGCCTGCCGATACTTTTCATGTCCAGCCCTGCTATGATGGGGCTGGTATGCTAGCGGGCGTAGCAAAGTGTCTCGGAGGAAATTCGTGCGTACTATTATAGCTACCGCGCTCGTTGCGCTTGTAATCGCCCTCGCCCCCCCGCCGGCGTCAGCCGCTGTCGTCGACGCGTCGCTCATTCCAGACGGCAACTACACCGTCAAGGTTGAGAAGGTTCAGGATGCGCAGCATGCGCTGGTGATGATGCAAAACGGCGTTGAGACGATGCTCGTTGCCACGGGCGGTGCTGATTTCAGCAAAGTCAAGGCGAACGACACGCTGAAGATCTCGATCGTCAAGGGCAAAGTTCCGGTCTTTACCGCAGGGTAGGCATCCCCCGGTTTTCTGGGTAAAGGGGTTCGTATAATCGACGAGCCCTTTTAGCTCGGGGGAGGACTACGCATGCGATTTCGTATCGCCGCCGCAGCGCTGACCGGATTGCTGTTGGCGACCGCACTCGTTGCCAATGCGCAAGTTTCGCAAGGCACGCTGCTCGACGGCACCATCGACGGCAACTATTCAAGCAATCACGCCTACGCCGGTCAAGAGGTAACGGTTTCCAACGTTACCAGCGACAGCGGCGGCTACGTGCGCAACGGGCGGTTGTACGGCTACGTCTCCGAAGTGCAAAAAGCCGGTCAAGGAACGCCCGGGAAGATCCGTTTTCGTTTTACTAAACTCGTGACCGGCAATGGTACCGTCTATGCCATCGACAGTCGCGTGACGCAGATGAAAGCCGTGACGAAGAACAACGCGGCGAAGGAGGCCGGCGGCGCGCTTGCCGGCATGCTCGTCGGCAACGCCATCGGCAAGACGCTCTTCGGCGGAAGCGCAGGTGGCGCAATCGGCGCGGCCGGTGGGTTCTTGCTGGCCAAGAACAATCGCGAAGACATCAACGTTTCGGCCGGTTCATACGTTCAAGTCGAAGTCTTGTCTGTGTCGCGGAGGCAGTCGCAGTAGTCAAGTGACAGGTCACTAGTGCCGGTCGTTCCCGCAACGCCGGAAAACCTCGACCGCGCCGCTGCGCTTTTGCGCGATGGCGCGGTCGTTGCATTTCCAACCGAAACCGTGTACGGTTTGGGCGCAAATGCCTTCGATCCGCGCGCGGTGGCGCGTATCTTTGAGATCAAGGCACGTCCCGCATTCGATCCGTTGATCGTCCACGTTGCGGATGAAGCGTCGCTCGAGCGCGTTGCGGCCGGCGTCCCATCGCAAGCGCGTATCTTGATCGAGAACTTTTGGCCGGGCCCGCTCACGCTCGTGTTACGTAAGCGCGCCGAGGTGCCGGATCTCGTGACCGCTGGCCTTCCAACGGTAGCGGTGCGGATGCCGGCGCATCCGATCGCACGCGCGTTGATCGAACGTGCCGGAGCGCCGCTTGCGGCGCCCAGCGCCAATCCATTTGGGTATTTGAGCCCGACGCGCGCAGATCACGTCGCGCGTATGCTCGGCGAGCGCGTCGACCTGATCGTCGACGGCGGCCCAAGCGAGCACGGCGTCGAGTCGACGATCGTCATGCTCGAGCCGCAACCCACGCTGTTGCGTCCCGGTGCGATTCCCACGGAAGCGATCGAAGTGTTGATCGGACCGCTCGCGCGCGAGCTTTCCGACACGGCTGCGCCGCTTGCGCCCGGGCGGATGGCGCAGCACTACGCGCCGAGCACGCCGATTCGCGTCATCGATGATCCATCGCTCGTGCCGGTGCCCGAACGCGCCGAGGCCGCGCTGCTGGCATTTCGCGAGCCGGTCGCCGGATATCGCGCGACGCGTGTACTGAGCGCGAGCGGAGATCTGCGCGAAGCCGCTGCCCATCTCTTTGAATATCTGCACGAACTCGATCGCAGCGGCGCAAAGCGCATCGATGCGCAGCGTGTACCCAGCGTGGGGATCGGTATCGCGATTATGGATCGTCTCGAACGTGCCGCCCGTACCTGATCGTCGCGTTCGTGCGTTTCTCGCGCTATCGTTTCTCGTCGTCGTGTGGGGCTACAATTGGGTGGTTGTCAAGCTTGCCGTGCTCGACGCGTCGCCGTTTACGTTTTCCGCATCGCGAACCCTCGGCGGGGGAATCGCGCTTGCCGTCGCTGCGCTTGCGCTTCGCAAGCCGCTACGTCCACAATTTCCGGGCGCGTACTTTTGGATCGGCCTCTCTCAAACAGCCGGTTTTATCGGCCTGAGCACGTGGGCGGTGGTGAGCGCCGGAGCGGGACAGGTCGCGGTGCTCGTGTATACGATGCCGCTGTGGGTGAGTCTGCTGGCGTGGCCAATCCTCGGCGAGCGAATCGGCGTCTGGCAAGCAGCGGCAATTGCGATGGCCCTTGCCGGCGTCGCGTGCATGTTCGGTCCGCTGCGCGCGGTCGGCCTTGCTGAATGGCTCGCGGTGGCTGCCGGCCTTGCGTGGGCGATCGGCATCATCCTGACCAAGCGCCTCCAATTGCGTGCAAGGCCCGATGTGTACGGGCTCTGTATGTGGCAGATGCTCTTTGGTGGACTCGTGCTAACGATTGTTGCGCTCGTGGTGCCGGGGCATGCGACGATCTGGAGCGCGCGCTACCTCTTTGCAATTACCTACAACGTGGTGTTGGCGACGGCGATTGCGTACGTGGTGTGGATCTTCGTGATCGACACGTTGCCTGCGCGCGATGCGGGGATGGGATCGCTGGGTGTACCGGTCATCGGAACGTTGGGGGCGTGGGTGCAGCTGGGCGAAGTTCCGACGCGTCTTTCAGCCGTGGGGATGGTGTTGATCGTTGTCGGCATCGCCGTACTCTCGCTGGCCGACCGTCGCGCTACGCGATAAGCGCAGCGAATTTCCGACGACGAACAGGCTTGAAAGGCCCATCGCTGCAGCAGCAAAGACCGGGCGCACGATACCGAATGCCGCGAGCGGCACGAGCACGACGTTGTACGCGAAAGCCCAAAAGAGGTTCTGCGCAACGGTGCGCATCGTGCTGCGTGCGATGGCGACGGCGGCCGCGACGCCGCGCGGGTCGTTCGAGAGTAACGCGGCTCCCGCCGTCTCGAGCGCGACGGCCGTACCGCCACCCATTGCAAAACCGACATCAGCGACGGCAAGCGCCGGTGCGTCGTTGATGCCGTCGCCGGCGAAGGCAACGCGCTCGCCGCGCACTTGCAACTCCCGCACGATGCCGGCTTTCGCCTCGGGTGACGTGCGCGCGTAGAAGCGTTCAATACCCGCAGCCTTCGCCGCCGCGCGCACCGGTCCGTTTGCGTCACCGCTTACGAGTTCTACCCGGACCTTGAGCTCGTCCAAGCGTTGGACGGCCTGTACCGATTCCGCACGCATTGCGTCTTGCAACTCGATGAAGCCGACCGTGGCACCGTTATCGCGCACCTCGACACGTGTATCGTCACCACCCTCGGCACCGAGAACCGCGATCGCGCGTCCGCCGACGCGGCCGCTGATGCCGGCCCCGCGTTCGACGGTTACATCGGTTGCGGGTGCTGGATGCAGACCGCGTTCGTCGGCCGCGGCCACGATCGCGCGCGCAAGCGGGTGTGTCGACGCGCGCTCGAGCGCAGCAGCGAGCGCCAACGTGTCATCGGAGGTCGACGCGACGACGACCGGCGCGCCGCGCGTGAGCGTGCCCGTCTTGTCGAAGAGCACGGTTGTAACCGATGCCGTGCGCTCGAGCGCGTCGGAATCTTTGAAGAGGATGCCACGCCGCGCGGCCGTGCCGATTCCGGCGATGATCGCGGTCGGTGTGGCAAGGCCGAGCGCGCACGGACACGCGACAACGAGAACCGCGACGGCCACGACCAGGGCATCGCTAATGCTGCGATGTCCAACGAATATCCACGCTGCGAACGTTACAAATGCGATCGCGATGATCGCGGGCACGAAGATGCCGGCTACGCGATCGGCAAGCCGTTGCACCGGCGGCGTCGAGCCCGCCGCGCGGCGTACGATCTCGATGATATGCGCGAGCTGTGTTCCGGCGCCGACCGCGGTAGCGCGCATTACGAGCGCGCCGTCGCCGTTGACCGTGCCCTGTTCCACGTGCGATCCCGCGTGCACATCGATCGGCATCGATTCGCCCGTCAACATCGATCGATCGATTGCACTTTGTCCCTCGAGCACGACGCCGTCGACCGGAATACGTTCGCCTGCCGCAACGCCGAGCACGTCGTCCACGCGCACGAACTCGACGGGAATCTCTTCGACGCTTCCGTCAGCGCGACGCCGGTGTGCGAGCGCCGGACGCAGCCCCAAGAGCGCTTGCATCGCAGCTGAACTCTTGGCGCGCGCACGCGCTTCGAGATACTTGCCGGCGTAAATCAGCGTAACGATTGCGGCCGCGGTGTCGAAGTAGGTCTCTTGGCCGCGCGCTGCCTCGGAGAAGCTCAGCGCAATTGCGGCCGTCGATCCAAGTGAGATCAACGTGTCCATCGTCACCGTGCCGGAGCGCAACGCGGCAAGTGCCGACGCGTGAAACTCCCAGCCGACGACGAGCCACACCGGCGTTGCGAGCGCCGCGAGGACCCACGCCTTGCCCGGAAAGTCGGGCAGGAGCATCGCGATAACGAGCGCAGGCGCGGTGAGCGTGACGGCAAGGGTGAGAAGGCGGCCGCGGCGCACGACGTCGGCGCGGCGCTCGGCGGCAAGGCGGTCCTCATCGAGGTCGGCGCTGGCTTCGTAGCCGGCTTGCTTGACGGCCTCGAGAAGTGCCTCCGGATCGAGCGGTCCGGCGTGCAGCACGGTCGCCCGCTCGGTGGCCAGGTTCACCGCAGCGTCGTCGACGCCGGGCACCCCTCGCAGGGCGTGCGCCACGTGAGACGCGCACGAGGCGCAGGTCATGCCGCGGATTTCGAGTTCGGTCTGGCTCATCGCAGTATGTTTAACACAGGCTGGTTGCAGCAGATACTTTGTGATACAAAGTTAAAAGACTTTCAAAAGATGGAACCATGGCTCGCGCGGCCCCTCGTTCTCAGATAAGATCGAACCCGTTACCCTTAGACTCTGTCTACCTTAGACTCTGGCTACCCTAGATTCTGGAGATCACCGTGTCAATTGCCTCACGCCTTCGCGCCCTGGTGGGCGCATCCACGCTCGTTCTCGCCGCGGTATTGCCGGCCGTCGCGTCTGCGTCGCTGCCGCCCGCGATGGCAGAAGATGTGAACGAGAGCTATCGCCTGCTCACGACGACCTATTACCGGCCGATTGAGCCGCAGGCGATTCTCGATCGGGCGCGTGGGGGACTGATCGATTACGCGCACAAACACGGCGCCAAGATCGACGTTGCGCCGCTTCACGCGGCCGCAGACTCAATGTCGACGACGCAGGCGCTCGACGGTGCAATCGCCGATGCCGCCGCGAGCGCGCATGGCTCGACAACCGAGTACGCATACGCGGCGATCACGGCAATGGCCAAAGCTGCCGACGACCGCTACACGCAGTTCATGACGCCTGAAGAATACAAGCAATTCAAAGATGCGTTGGATCCCGAAAAGATCTCGGGCATCGGCGTACTGATCTCGCCTGACGAAGCGACCGGACTCATCGACGTCTCCTACGTCGTGCCGGGCACACCGGCTGAAAAGGCCGGTTTGCAGCCGGGTGATACGATCGCGACGATCGACGGGCAATCGACCAAAGGGTTCACCACCGAGGCGGCGAGCAAGATGCTGCGCGGCAAGGCGGGTACGCCGGTCCGTCTCGGGATCGTGCGGGGAACGGCACAGCCAAACGATGTCGCGATCACGCGCAGCGAGCTCGAGCCGCCGACGGTCGTGTACAAGATGCTGCCGGGATCGATCGGCTACATCTACGTCCTCGCCTTTGGACAAAGCACGCCAAGCGAATTCGATGCTGCGGTAGCACGTGTCAAAGCTGCCGGCGCAAAAGCGCTCGTCTTCGATCTTCGCAACGACGGCGGCGGCTATGTTGAATCGGCGCTACAGATTAGCGAACGGTTCATCGCCAGCAAACCGCTCCTAACGGTTCAAGAGCGCGGCGCCGCCGACACGACGGTTACGGCCGATGATGATGCTGTGCAGGTCGAAGTGCCGACTACGGTGCTCGTCAACGAATACACGGCGTCGGCCTCGGAGATCACGGCCGGCGCGCTTCAGGACGATGGCGTCGCGTCGCTGATCGGTACGCGCACCTTCGGCAAAGGCGTGATGCAAACGCTTACGCAACTCGCCGACGGCGCGGCCATCAAGATCACCACGGCGCACTATCTGACGCCAAGCCATCGCGACATCAATCTAAAAGGCATCGAGCCCGACGTGTCGGTGATCGAGCCTAAAGATTCGCGCTTTGGCGATCCGAGCAAGGACCCGCAATTGCGCGCGGCTCTGGACTTCTTGAATAAGAAGATCGCTGCGGCGTCGTCAACCAAACCGGAGTAGCGGGACTAGCTCACTTTTCTGCGGGTGAGGCGGACGAGCGTGCCGTTCCGTTCGAACTGCACGCCGTCCATCAAACGGCGCATCAGCAAGATACCGAAGCCGCGATCGCGCAGCTCAATGTCGATGGGAATTGCCGTGCTGATGGGCAAAAACCCATCGCCGTTGTCGCGAATTTCAATCGTGAGCCGCTCGTCGTCGAACGAGCAACGGACCGAGAACCCGCTCGAGCGGCGCGTGCGACCGTGCTCGACCGCGTTGCTGAGCGCTTCGCCTGATGCGACGCGAATGTCCGAGACTTCGTCGTTTGAAAAACCGCAAATCCGGGCGAAGCCGGCGATCGCGTTGCGGGCCAGCGGGACGTTCCGTCGTTCGCCGCTAAACGCGGCCCGAAAGTTTGGTGTCATAGTCTGCGAAGCATTGTCCCCCTTCGCGTAGAAGAACAATCCATCCGGGCCGCCAAGCGGGCCGCAGGTTGCGGGCGATTAGCTCAGCTGGGAGAGCGCCTCCCTTACAAGGAGGATGTCGGCGGTTCGAGCCCGTCATCGCCCATTTTACCTTCGCGTCTTGTCGTCGGCGAACGGCTCGTGTGCAGAGCACACGTCGCCGTCCGCCTTCTAAAGCTGCTCGGTAAAAACAAACCGAGGTTCATCAAATGATTGATTCTCTCAAGGAAATCAGCGTGGAACGCGACGGTACCGTCGCTATCGTGACCATGCGGCGGCCGGAGAAGCGCAATGCGCTCTCGCTTGCGATGATGCGCGAGCTTGCTGGTGCGCTCGGCGAACTGGGCGGCGACGGGTCAGTGCGCGCCATCATCCTTGCAGGAGAAGGGCCAGCCTTTTCTGCCGGCCACGATCTGCGCGAACTTCGCGGCGCTGATGCTGCCGAGTATGAAGAAATCTTTACGCAGTGCGTCCTGCTGATGGAGACGATCGAGAATATTCCGCATCCGGTTATCGCCGAGGTCGGTGCGCTTGCAACCGCGGCAGGGTGTCAACTCGTTGCCGCGTGCGATCTTGCGATCGCCTCAACGCAGGCGCGCTTTGCAACGCCGGGCGTGCGCATCGGATTGTTCTGCAGTACGCCGATGGTTGCGCTCAGCCGCGATATCGGCAGAAAACGCGCGCTCGAGATGTTGCTAACCGGCGATCCAATCGACGCGGCGACGGCGCTTGCCTGGGGCCTGGTCAACGCGGTCGTCGCGCCGGATGCGCTGCGTGTCACGACGCTTGGACTCGCGGCGAAGATTGGGGCGTCCAGCCGGGTTGTCGTCGGACTAGGGAAGGCAACGTTTTACCGCCAGCTGGATCTCAGCCAGTCCGAGGCATACGTTTTCACGAAGGAAGTGATGGTGCAAAACGCGCAGCTTGCCGACGCGCAGGAGGGCATTGGCGCGTTTATCGACAAGCGGGTTCCCCAGTGGCAGGACTGATGGCCTATCTGAGGCGGGTGTAAAAAATGCGCCGGATGACTTTCGCGGACGTTCCGGGTCTGGTAAAGTAGGGACACAGAAATTCACTACCTCGGCGTTTAGAGACGTGGGCGCTTCGCCGTGGCACACAACAAAGACGTCGCCCACACCCGGTATGCGGGCAACCGCATACGCGACGGCATAAGGGCTCGCTACGCGAGCCTTTATGTATTTTGGGGGTAGACTGCCGCGCAGCGCGAACACCCCTCCCCCGTGATCCGTCCCGATATACGACCGCGGTATGCTGCCGTGATTCTCCTCGTCGCACTGGTGGCATCGCTTGCCGTAGCGGTCTTCCGCGTCCACGTAGAGTCCCAGACGCGGCGTGTCGAGATTGCCATGGATTATACCGACTTTGTCGCGCTCGCGCGCTCGTATAACTACAACCCGGCAGCCTTTCTGATCGCACTGCGGCGCGCCGGTCTTACCTCGCTCGCCTTGACCGAGGGGTTGGGTGCCAACGTCGGTGACGACGGCCGTGCGTATGCGACGACCGGCGCAGCGCTCCTTAACCAGGCGCAGCTTTCACCGCTCTCGGATCCCTTGCTCGAATCGCTGGTGCGCTCCAAGCGCATCGCCCGCGACGCGGTCTATCTCATCGTCAGCGATCCCGCCACCTACGCGCGATACCGTACGCAATTAGCGCTGCACTACGAAACAAAGACCGTGCGTGTCTTGCGCGCATCGCAGCCGTGGATCATCGAGGTGCGCACGCAGATCGACTACTTCAACGCCAACGCGCTCGGCATCCCCGCCGATCAAATAGCGCTTGCTAAGCGCCTCGGCTTGCTCGTGATTCCGCGCTTCCAAAACGACGAGCGCTACCAGCAGCCGCAAATGGAGGCGGCATTCAACGACGTCTTGCGCCAAGATCGCAAGGTCTCGACCATCATCTTTTTCGGATTACGCAATCAGGTGTTCGGCTTTCCCGATCACCTCGATGACGCGGCCGCCGCGTTCAAAGCGCACAACGCGCAAGCAGCCAAGAAAAGTGGCGCCGACGCATTCAACTTCGGCACCATCGAAACGTACGACGACAGCCAGATCCAAAAAGGCAGCGAGACGCTGGCGCGCGATATCGAGGGCCAGACGGTTCGCGTGCAGGCGATCGCCAAAACCGAGCTTGACAAGATTACGCTAGACGACGTCATTGGACGGTACGTACTCGGCGTGCGCGAACGCAACGTGCGCGTCGTGTACTTGCGTCCGTGGGGCCATCAGGACGGCGACCTCTCGATCGAGGCGACCAACGTCGAGATGGTCAAGCAGATCGCCGACCAGCTCAAAGCGCACGGCTTCAAACTCGGACGTGCGACGCCGATTCCGCAGTACCGCGGCGACAACCGTATCCTGGTCGGCATCGCAACACTCGCGATGCCCTCAATCGTCCTGTTGCTGCTTGGTTTATACGGCTTATACCGGCCGTGGCAAGCCTATGCGCTGTATGCCTTCACGGTGTTCCTGTACCTCGCCGGTCTCTTCAGCCATCACGACATCTTCGCGCGCTCGGTCATCGCGCTGATCGCCGCATTGGCCTTCGCGACGGCGGCCTTCATCTCGTTCGCGGGCGCCTGCAATGAAGAGCCCGCGCCGAAGTTTACCGATCAGCTCGTGCGCAGCATCGGCTGGACGCTTGTCGTGCTCGGCGTGACGCTCGCCGGAGCGCTGGTCATCGTGGGCGTGATGAGCTCGCCGCTTACGATGGAAGAGATCGAGCGCTTCCGCGGCGTGCGATTGATCCTCGCCCTCCCACCACTGATCGCACTCGTGCTGTACCTCTTCGACAAACGCTTCAACGCGGGTGTCGACCGCCCGTCGGACATTTTTGGTGCGCCGGTCCGCGTCTATCAACTTTTCACTGGGATCATTATCGTTGCGGCGGGCGTGTTGTTGCTGATGCGCAGCGGCAACGACAGCGATATCACGCCATCGCATTTCGAGATCACACTTCGACACTTTTTGACCGGCGTGCTCAGCGTGCGTCCGCGCTTCAAGGAGTTCCTGATTGGGATCCCGGCACTGATGATCATGCCGGCGCTCTTAACCGCGCACCGGCGCATCGTCGGTTGGCTTCTCGCGCTCGCCATCGGGGTCGGGATCGGCGACGTGCTTGACACGTTCTCGCATCTCCATACGCCCATCATGATCTCGTTGCAGCGCACGTTCTATGGCTTGGTCATCGGTGCGATCATCGCAGCTCTCGTGATTTGGATCTATCGCCGTGCGTGTATTGCTTTCGGGTTACTACGGGTTCGGTAACCTCGGCGACGAGGCATTGCTTGAAGTGATCGTAGGGCAGATGCGTGCGCGCTTTCCCTCGATCGCGATCGACGTGCTCTCCGCAACGCCCGAGGTGACCGCGCGCAGCTACGGTGTGGAGGCAACGCCACGCTGGAGCATGCGCGCGGTACGCGAGGCGATCGGGCGTGCGGATGTCGTGCTCTCCGGAGGCGGCGGACTCTTGCAAACCGCGACCAGTGCACGCAGCATCGTCTACTACGCGGGCATCTTGCGCGAGGCGATTCGTCAGCAGCGCAAAGCGATGATCTTCGCACAGTCGATCGGCCCACTCGATCTGCTCGGGCGCATCATCGTGCGTAGCTTCTGCCGTGGTACGGACCGCGCGACCGTTCGCGACCTGCGTTCACTGCGTTTGCTGCAATCGCTCTTGCCACAGACGCCGGTCGAGCAGACGGCCGATCCGGTCTTTCTCTACGATCTGCCGGTAGAACAAATCGATCTTTCATCCGAAGGCTTGGCCGGAGCACCCTACGCGATCGTCAGCGTCCGCAAGATTTCAAACTTGCGCGATGGTCAGCACACGATCGCGCATGCGGTCGATCGCCTCGCGCAGGCGCACGGCGTGCGCGTCGCCTTCTTGCCGCTGGGCGGCGTCAGCGATGCGGAAGTCTCGACCACGATCATTCGGTTGTGCAAGAGCGCGCCGATGCTCTTGCCCGAGTGCTCGCTCGCGCGCGCGGCGGCTATTCTTCGCGGCGCACGAGTCGTTATCGGGATGCGACTGCATGCATTGATCCTTGCGGCGCGCTTCGCCGTGCCCTTTTTGGCAATCCCGTACGATCCCAAGGTTGCCGCGTTGTGCGACGACCTGGGCTATCCGCTTGACCCGCTCTGGACTCCCGGCAACCCGCCCCCGTCGGACCCGGCGGTCGATGCGCTGGTCGACCGACTGATGTCGCAGCGCGACGTCCTTGCCGCCGACCTACGCGAGCGGATCGAGCCCATTCGCGCGGCCGCAGCACGAAACTTCGACGTGCTCGGCGAACTCTTGCGCGACCCATGAGTGAAACCGCCGAACGCGACTACCGCGATACCTTACTGTTACCCCAGACCGACTTTCCGATGAAGGCGGATCTGCCTAAACGCGAGCCGGACCGGATCGCGTGGTGGAAGCAACAGCGTGTCTACGAACGCCGCCTCGAAGCCAATCGTAAGAATGGTCCGTGGATTCTGCACGACGGGCCGCCATATGCCAACGGCGAGCTGCACATGGGTCACTTCCTGAACATGGTGCTCAAAGACATGTTCGTGAAGATCGCACTCCTCGACGGCAAGTGGGCAGACTTCGTTCCGGGCTGGGACATGCATGGGTTGCCGATCGAACTGGAGACGCTGAAGTTCCTCGGCATCAAGGATTTCCACGCGATCGATCCGCTCGAATTACGCGAGCAGTGCAAAGAGCGCGCGCTCTTTTGGCTCGGTCGCCAGGGCGACACGCGTCAGCGGATGGGCACGTTCGGACACTACGATCGCCCGTATCGCACGATCGATCCGTCATTTGAAGCGACGATCGTCAACGCGCTCGCCGACCTTGCCGAGAAAAAGCAGCTGTACAAGGGCTTGCGCTCGACGCTGTGGTGCGTCCATGATGAGACCGCGCTCGCCGAAGCCGAAATCGAATACGAGCCGAAGGTCTCGCCGTCGGTGTACGTACGCTTCACCGCCAACGACGCGCAGCGCGAAGCGATCCTCAACGCCTTTGTCATCCCGAGCGGAGCGAGCGGAGCGAACGAAGTCGAGGGACGGCTCTCAATCTTGATTTGGACGACGACGCCGTGGACGCTGCCGGCTAACGTGGCCATTGCGCTGCGCGCCGATGCAACGTACGGGCTGTATCGTCTGGATGACGAGTTGCTGATTCTCGCAACCGCGCTTGCGCCGAAGGCGCTCGGCGAACGCTATAACGACGCAAAGCTGCTCGCGACGGTTCCGGGTGAACGGCTCGATGGCACGAGCGTGCGCCATCCGTTCATGGATCGCGATTCGCTGGTGGTGCTCGCCGACTACGTCGATCTTGAAACCGGTACCGGCGCGGTGCACACCGCACCGGGGCACGGTGCCGACGACTTTGACACCGGCGTGAAGTATGGTTTGCCGATCCTCAATCCGGTCGATGCCGCAGGCCATTTCACCAAAGAGGCGGGACCGTATACGGGCGAGTTCATTTTCAAAGCCAACAAGCACATCATCGAAGATATGCGCGCGAGCGGTGCGCTGTTTCGCGCGGAAGAATACGAGCACTCGTATCCGCACTGCTGGCGCTGCCACAACCCGGTAATCTTCCGCGCGACCGCTCAGTGGTTCATCGCGATGGATCAGAACCGTTTGCGTGCGCGTGCAATCGAAGCGGTCGACGGCGTGGAGTACGTGCCAGATTGGGGACGTGTGCGGCAGCGACAGATGATCGAGACGCATCCCGAGTGGTGCGTGTCGCGCCAACGTATCTGGGGCACGCCGATCCCCGCGCTCGTCTGCACGTCGTGCAATGAATCTATCCTCGATCCGCACGTGGCACGCAATGTTGCGAAGCGTTTTGGCGAAGTTGGTGCCGGTTCGTGGTGGACCGACCCGGTAGAAATGTATCTGCCGGCGGGATTTCATTGCCCGAAGTGCCGCGGCACGACGTTCGAAAAAGAGAAGAACATCGTCGACATCTGGTTCGAATCGGGCGTGACGCACCTCGCCGTGCTGGGGCACGATGGCGTGCCTTGGCCGTGCGACATGTACCTCGAAGGTGGCGATCAATTCCGTGGGTGGTTCCGCAGTTCGCTCCTCACCGGTGTTGCGATCAAGGGCGGCGCGCCCTACAAACGCGTGGTGAAAAACGGCTGGGTCAACGACGAGCAAGGTCGTCCGATGTCGAAATCACGCGGAACGGGCATCGATGCAGCTGAAGCGATGAACAAATGGGGCGCCGACGTGCTTCGCTTGTGGTCGGCATCGGTCGAATTCGTCGACGACGTGCGCTTCGGCCCGAATGTCGTCGAGCAGGTCGGTAACGTCTACCGGAATATTCGCAACCGCATCCGCTTCATGCTCGGTAATCTCTTCGATCTGCGCCGATCCGACGTACTCCCGCGCGAGCACCTCGAACCACTCGATCGTCTGGCCTGCGCGATCACCGATACGTTCGTTGCCGAAGTAAAGGCGCTCTACGCAAGCGACGCGATTCACGACGCGTACTTGCGAATCATCGAGTTCGAGAGCACGATGTCGAAAGTGTACTTTGACGCGTGCAAAGATCCACTGTACTCGCTCGCTGCAAACAGCGGACGCCGCCGCAGCGCGCAGTCGGGATTGCTCTATGTGCTGACGCGTCTGCTAACCGCGATTGCACCGATCCTGTCGTTCACGACCGAAGAGGCCTGGCAAGAGCTGCCGGAGTCGCTGCGTGATGGCGCGGGAAGCATCTTTGATACGGCGTTCGGCTCGGCGCCGAAGGCCAAGACCGAAGAGATCGAATTGTGGGGCCTCTTGCGCGATCTGCGCTCGCGCGTTGGGGCCTCGCCGATTCGCGATTTCGAGGGGCGCGTGGAACTCACCGTGCCGGCTGCGTACTACGATGCACTCGCGGCACTGGGGGACAATCTGCGCGACGCGCTGGTGGTTTCGCAGCTCGATCTGCGCAAGGGCGACGGCGATGACATCGATTTCGCCATCTTTCCGGCGCACGGCGAGCGCTGCAAGCGCTGCAAGAAGTTCCGCGAACTCGGGACGGACCCGGCGCATCCGTCGATCTGCGCCGAGTGCGCGGCCGTCGTTAAGAGCCGCTAGAAGCCGTAGAGACCGAGGCGCTCGAAGACCTCACTGACGTTGAATTCGAGCCAAGGAACGATCGGGTCTCTGAAGCTGTCGTCAACGCCGAGCGCTCGTGTTGCATCTCTCGTGTGGACAACGATCGATCGTTGAAGGGGTTCGACATCAAAAACGAGCGGACAACCCCATGCCAGATAGCGTCGAATTTTCTCTTCGCGGAATCCCGGACGATCGTTCGATGAGCGCACTTCGACAATGACCTCGGGCGGAACGTTGGGAAGAAGCCTGTCCGCTGGATCGAGCGATTGTATCGTGGAGAGGCGATAAAATGCGACGTCTGGCAACAGCACAGTCTTGTGTCCCGGCGCGTCGTTTAAGCGTAGATGCAACTCGGGAATAGCGTCACCGAAGCCATGACCGGCGCGATCCATGATCCGCGCTAAAGCCATTGCTGCGAGGCCATGGGGCGTGTTGGGGCTCACCGCGACGCTCTCGACGCCGTCGATCCATTCGAGATAGGGCTTGGTGTCGATTCCCCGTGCCATTTCACGCATACACTATCACGCGCTTTCGAAGCGTGACAAGAGCGCTAGCAGCTGCGGTGGGCGATTGGGCGTTCGAAGCGAAAGGCGCGTTTCGGTAACGGGGGCGACCACGCCGCGTCGACAACGATCTGATCCAAACGCTGCACAGCCGAAGCAAATATGGGACCCCAGGACGTTGCATCGCCTCCGCTAGTCGCGTAGGTGCCCTCTGACGTTACGATCGTGATCGTCGCGCCGGGTGTATCGATCGCGCGCAACGGATACTGCGGTTCGAGAAAACTTGCATTGGCGGCAAGTAGTGCGTAGCGAACGCGCTCCAACGGGACATCGGCGCGCGAGCGTATGACGCATCCGTTCTTGTATTCGACGATTTGGGCGCCGGTGCGACGAAAATCGACGGTATATGCCGGGCATTGGCCAAAGCAAGCGGTCCGTTCGAGGCGCACGCGCTCGAGACCGTTGCGCCGGATCGCACGATCGATCGCAGTTCGTCGAGAAGCTAATGCGTCCCAATAGGCGGAGTAGCCAACGACGGTGACGTAGTCGCGGACCATAATCTCGTCCGATCTGCCGAATGTCGGGCCGGTTGCGGTCTCCTCGCAAAAATATTGGTGACCGTCGCGGAGCGTGATCCGTACGAAGAGGTTGTCGTCGATCGAGCTTGCATCATGACGCGCCGGACAGTTGATGGTCGCAGCAATCGGAGGCGCCCCGAACATTTCCCTGGCTATGCGCGGCGAAACGCGCACGGGCATTGTCTTGCCATCGGGCGAGCGAAGAAATGCGCTCCCGTCACGCGAGAGGCCGATATCGAACGTCGTGCAGCCGTTCACGCACACGCGGTACCAGGTTTCGACCGACGCGACGTCGCGCGCGTTCGGTGTGCACGCGGCAAGCGCCGCGAGTCCAATCAGGAGGAGAAGCGAGCGCGACTTCATGCGGCCACGCAGGCTAACGTGAAGACAGAGCTAGCAGCATTGTTACGGCTGCGCGGTTGCCGGCGCTGTTGAACGGCATGTCACCGATCGGATCGTGTCCGGCGTCCGAGGCACACAGCCACGCAAGCCGCGCATTCGCGCGGTCTCCGCGGGCCCACGCGGCCGTGCCCCACGCGTATATCGCGTAGCTGCTCGAGTAGACGGCGCTTTCTGCCGCCTCGTCGAAATCGTGCTGCGCTGCTGCCAGGTCCCCGCGAGCGCCGGCCGCGGCGCCTTGCGCGATTGCCTTCTCTGCGTCGCCGTCGGCGGGATGATTTTCGGTGTAATATCCGCGATCGCTCTGCATGTCCGCAAAGAAACGTGCGAAATTTCCGGCGCGCAGGCGCTGCGCTTGCGTGGCAGAGGCCGGTGCTTGCGTGTCGCGAAGGTAGAGCCGCCAGAGCATCTGCGCCGTTGGACGATCGTGCATGAGCGCCAGCACGCGCGCCAGATGCAGTTCGTCGTCGAGCGCGATCCCGCCCCATTGAGGCTGCATCAGGAAACCGGCCGCGGCTTCGCGATATTTTGCCAGCGCACCGGTTGCGTCACCACGATCGTACGCGATATCGCCGTTGCGCACGGCGATGTCTATGCCGACGGCGGAGCCCGAGGTGATCCAACTTCCAGTGGAAAGGCTATGTTTGTACGTTGGGGGCGACAGCGGACAGGCTGGAATCATGGGCTCGTCTCACGCATCGTTGCTGCCAGCGTCTTATCGCGATACGCCGCCCATCCGCGACGTTCGATGGCCTCACGTGCGCCGCGCATCAGGTCGTTGAGGACGTAGACATTGTGATACGAGAGCAGGCGCGGGCCGAGCATCTCGTTGGCGCGGAAAAGATGATGGAGATAGGCGCGAGTGTAGGTCGCGCAGACGTAGCAATCGCATGCCGGATCGAGCGGCGTGTAATCGCGCGCGTACGCAGCATTGCGGATGTTGTACTCACCGCTGCGCGTCATTGCGCGCGCGTTGCGGCCGCAGCGCGTCGGATAGACGCAGTCGAACATGTCGATACCACAATCGACAGCCATGATGATATCGCGCACGGTGCCGACCCCCATCAGGTAGCGCGGTTTCTCTGCCGGTAGAAGCGCCGCAGACGCGCGCGCCGTGACGTACATCTCCTCACGCGTCTCGCCGACTGAAAGCCCGCCGATTGCATACCCGGGGAAATCGAGCGCCACGATCCCGCGCGCGCTGCGTTCGCGCAGCTCCGGATCGAGGCCGCCTTGCATGATTGCGAACACGGCGGTTTTCTCGCTTTGCCACGCCGCGCGCGAGCGTTGCGCCCACGCGGTCGTCATGCGCACGGACTCCTCGAGCTGCTCGCGGGTCGCGGGTAACTTCACGCAGACGTCGAGCACCATCGCGATATCGACGCCCAGTGCCTCTTCGAACGCGATCACGGTTTCCGGCGTAAAGCGGTGTGTACTGCCATCGATGTGCGATTGAAACGTCACGCCGTCGTCGTCGAGTTTGCGCCGTTCTTGCAGGCTGAAGACTTGAAAGCCACCGGAATCGGTGAGAATCGGACCGTCCCAGGCCATGAACGCGTGCAGACCGCCCGCTCCGACGATCGTGTCCAACCCCGGCCGTAACCACAAGTGGTACGTATTCGCGAGAATGATCTGACTGTGCGCGCTGCGGACTTCCTCCGGCGTGAGCGCTTTGACGGTAGCAGCGGTGCCGACCGGCATGAACGTCGGCGTCTCGACGACACCGTGCGTCAGGCGCAGCGTACCGCGCCGCGCGCTGCCCTCAGTGCTGCGTAGCGAGAAGATGTCGCGCATCGACGTATTCCGGCGGCGGATCGACTTCGAAGAAGAGTTCGCGCTCGGTACGCGGATGCGCGAAGGCAAGTTTCCAGGCATGCAGTGCTTGACCCGGCAGCCCGAAGCGCGCTTCTTCGCGGCCGTAGACCGGGTCGTTGACGATCGCGTGGCCCATCGCCGCCATATGCACGCGAATCTGATGCGTGCGCCCCGTCTCCAAGCGAAACAGCAACTCGGCCGCTTTGGGAAACGCTTCGAGCACTTCGTAGTGCGTGATTGCGGGCTTGCCGTCGGCGACGATTGCGTACTTCAGGCGATTGTGCGGATCGCGACCGATCGGTCCCTCGACCGTGCCCCGCGCGTGTTCGGGAATGCCGTGCACGAGGCCGAGATATTCGCGCTTGATGCGGCGCGCCTTCATCGCGATCCCGAGCGCCGAGAGCGCTTGCGGCGTTTTCGCAACGACCAACAGCCCCGAGGTGTCGCGGTCGAGTCGGTGCACGAGTCCGGGACGCAACGGATCGCCCGGGAGCGTGCCGATATGCGCGAGCAGCGCGTTGACGAGCGTGCCGCTCGTCGCGCCGTGCGCGGGATGCGTCACCATGCCGGCCGGCTTGTCAACCACCAATAGATCGTCGTCTTCATAGACGATGGGAATTTCGATCGCTTCGGGTAGCGCTTCAAGCTGCTTGCGGGGAACGATTTCGTACGCGAGCGCATCGCCGTTTTCAAGCGGATGGCTCGCCTTGACGGCGTTGCCGTTGACACGCACGCCGCCGCGCTTGACTGCATCGGCGACGAGCGAGCGCGCCGCACCGGAGAGTCGCGCGACCAGCACGTCGGCGCGCGTTCCCGCCTCGTCAGGCGTGACGACGTGTTCGGAAGACACTCGAGATCAGCAGCAGAATGACGCCGGCCGTAATGCACGAGTCGCCGATATTGAACGTGAAGCGCCAAAACTGCGGGAAGCGGAAGAAATCGATGAAGTCGATGACGTAGCCGTAGTGCAGGCGGTCGACGATATTTCCGAGCGCCCCGCCGACGATCAATCCGAACGCAACACAGACCAAGCGCGAACGCGACGCGGCTTCGCGAAAGCTCCACCAGAAGATGAAGAGCACGATGATCGCGAGGATGACCAATAGCGGTTTATTGTCCCCGAACATGCCGAAGGCGCCATGCGTATTCGGGATCGGCGCGAGTTCCAACCAGCCCGGAATAAGGATCTTATGACCGCACAACGGGAGGCAGTGCGCATCGAAGAAGATTCTCGAAGTAATCCAGTGCTTCGACCATTGATCGAGCGCAAACGCGACGATCGCGGTGAGCGCGATCAGTAAGCTTGCGTTAAAGGTTCGGCGTTGGGACAAATTGATAGAACCATCCTGCAACGGAATAGAAAGCATTATTGACAAGTACCAGTCCGACTGCGACTAAGAAAAGCCCGGCGGTGAATTCGATTGCCGGAAGGAAGCGCTTGATCCGGTTTAACAGGGGCAGCACCGCGCCGATCGCCACCGCGGTCAGCAGGAACGGTACAGCCAAACCCAGGGAGTAGACCAAGAGCAGCAGTGCAGCCTCGGCGTTGTGCTGCTGCGACGCGATGGCGAGAATTCCCGCTAAAATCGGCCCGATGCAGGGCGACCATCCGGCGGCAAATGCGATACCGACCAAGCCCGAGGTCCAATAGGTGCGCCGCTCGTGCTGCACGTGTACGCGCGTATCCCGCATCACGAGCGGAATCCGCAGCATGCCCATCATGTGCAGGCCAAGGATCACGACGACGACGCCGCCGATCTGCGCGATCAGCACGCGGTTGGCGCTCAGTACGCCGCCAATTGCGCTAGCCGTGAGACCGAGCGTTACAAAGACCAGCGTAAAGCCCACGACGAACGCAATCGCGTGGCCAACGGCGAGTGCCCGTAATTCTGCGCCGTTTTCCTGGCCCTGCAGTTCCTCGAGGGTGCTGCCGGTGAGCAGCGAGAGGTAGGCCGGAACCAGCGGAAGGACGCATGGAGATATGAAGGAAACGAACCCGGCGCCGAAGGCAAAGCCGCTGGCGACGAGCCATCCATGCGAGAGCAGTCCACTGGAGTTCACAGGCGCGTGTATTCTTGATGCAGCATTGGTTTAACTATCCGACAAATGTCGACCCCATAGCGATCCACCTTGGATTCTTGAACATCCATTGGTACGGGATCGCCTACCTCGCCGGCTTCGTTGCAGTATACCTGTGGATGAGCCGCCCGGAGGGGCGGCGGCGGCTTGGGCTGACCCGCGAGCAGATTCAAGACTTCTTATTCTACGCGTTGATCGGCGTTTTGGTTGGCGGCCGGACGTTTTTTGTCATCAACGACATCATCTCAAAACACGACCTCGCATACTACACGAGCAACCCGCTCAACATCCTCGCGGTGTGGCAGGGCGGGATGGCATTTCACGGCGGCCTGGTCGGCGTGCTCATCGCGATCTGGCTTTTCGTACGCAAACATCCGCAGCTAAAGTACACGGTACTCGGCGATGAGGTCGTTGTGATGTTACCGGTCGGCATCACCCTCACGCGTATCGTCAACTACATCAACGACGAGCTCTGGGGTGACCCGTGCCAACCGGATCGTCCATGGTGTGTGTTGCCCAATCGGCCCGGCGACGCCGAGATCTGGGGCACGGGTTATCGCCATCCTGCACAGCTCTACGAAGCGGTGCTCGACCTTGTGACGTTGCCGATTCTGCTCTACATCTACAAGCGCCGTCCGCCCGACGGCGTGGTGGGTTGGAGTTGGTTCCTGATGTACGGCATTACGCGGAGCATCGCGGAAATTTGGCGCCACGCCGATTTTCATCTTGGTCCGATTACCGGCGGCCAACTCTACGCCTTGCCGATGATTCCGATCGCTCTCGTCGGGTTGTGGTATTGCAATAAGCGTGGGCGCCGTACCGATGTCACCCCGGTCGATAGCGCAGCGGCTTAACGAGCTGCGCGCGCAGATCGACGACGAGCTGCGTGCGTGTGGGCGCGCAGCCGGCAGCGTGCGCATTCTTGGTGTTAGCAAGAAGCAGCCCGCCGCGGCGATTGCCGAAGCGGCGCACGCCGGGCTGCGGTCCATTGGTGAAAACTACGTGCAGGAGGCGGTAACGAAGTTCGCTGATCCGGCGCTTGCCGGGATCGCGATCGAGAAACACTACATTGGGCACGTGCAGACGAACAAAGCGAAGGCGATCGTCGCGGCCTTCGACGTTGTGCAAAGCGTCGACCGGCCCGACGCCGCGCACGCCCTGGGCCGCGCGGCGCTTGCGGCGGACCGGGTGCTTCCGGTACTGCTGCAGCTCAATATCTCGCCCGCCGAGCGCTTCGGGTGCCCGCCCGCCGACGCCGGCGCGCTGGCCGCGACGATCGCGGCGGAGCCCGGCCTGCGCCTGGAGGGTGTGATGGCCATCGGGCCGCTCGATGCCCGTCCGGATGAGACGATCGCCGCGTTTACGCTCGCCGCCAAGACGTTGGCATCCATTGGTGGAAGTACACTCTCAATCGGCATGTCGGGCGACTGGCGCGAGGCCGTGCGCGCAGGCTCGACGATGGTGCGGATAGGCACCGCCCTTTTTGGGGAGCGCACTACATGAGCATGTTTAGCAAAATCGGATCGTTCTTCTCGATCCGAGATGAGGAAGAAGAGCTCTACGACGACGAGCCCGCCGCGTCGCCGCGCGTCGTGCCGCTCTCGCAAGCGGGCCGCCGTGGGGGCACCGAGGTCAGCGTCTTCTCACCCCGTGGCTTTCAGGACGTCGTCGAAATCGGCGATGCGTTGCGCAATCGCCAAGTGGTGATCGTCAATCTGCAAAACGCGGACCGCACGCTGCTCCAACGCGTGGTCGACTTTACGTCGGGCGTCGCATACACGATCGACGGTAAAGTGCAAAAACTTGCCGAAGCGATTTACTTGATCGTTCCGGCCGGTGTCGTGGTGAACGCGGCGGGGTTGCGCGACACGATGATGGCGGATTCCACACTCGACTTCATGTCCGGACGCGGTTAGGGGAGCGATGGAAAAAGTTACGCCGGTCGACATCCAGCACAAGACGTTCAAGAAATCGCTGCAGGGCTACGACCGGGCCGAGGTCGATCAATTTCTCGACGAGGTGATTGAAACGCTCGAGGACGACGCGCAGCATCGCGCCGCGCTCCAGGCTGAGATTGCCGACCTCAAAGAGCGTATCAGCCATTTCAAAGCGATGGAGGAGTCGCTGCACAACACTCTCGTCCTCGCACAGCGCACGGCTGATGAAGTCAAGGCGTCGGCACACAAAGAGGCTGACCTCATTCGCGAGCAAGCGCGCCTCGCATCCGAACGCGAGATCACGTCGTACAACGACGCGATCGGCGAAGTGCGACGCGAGCACCAGCGGGCGGTCGAGGCCGCCGAGAAGGCCAAGAGCGAATTACGCAGCCTCTTGCACACGCATCTATCACTGCTCGAAGGCACGCAGAATCCGCTGCAGCAAGCGCAACTCGCGCAACAAGTCGACGCGCAATCCACGACCACGACGACAACCACCACAGACACGACACGGATAGAAGTTTTCTAGCCGACCGTGCCAAGCATCGCAGTCCTGGGCGGCGACGGGATCGGCCCGGAAATCATCCGCGAGGCGCTGCGCGTGCTCGCGAAGGTACGCCCCGATGTTACGTGCGTCGAAGCGCCGGTCGGCGGCGCCGCGCTCGATGCGGGTCTGCCGCCGTTGCCCGATGCCACGCTCGATCTGTGCAAGCGCAGCGATGCAATTCTCTTCGGCGCGGTCGGCCTGCCAAAATACGATGGCGCGCCAATGGGCCAACGTCCCGAGGCGGCACTCTTCGCCTTGCGCAGCACCTTCGAACTCTACGCGAACCTGCGTCCGGTGCGCGTCTTTCCCGGATTGGAGAACGCCTCGTCGCTGCGCCCGGAATTGGTGCGCGGGCTCGATTTGGTCGTCGTACGCGAGTTGACTGGCGGCCTATATTTCGGCGCGCGCGAAACACGGGTCGAGAACGGCGTCGAAGTTGCGATCGACACGATGGTCTATCGGGCGCCTGAGATCGAGCGCATTTTGCGCACCGGCTTCGAGTTAGCACGCAAGCGACGTAAAGCGTTGACGTCGGTGGACAAAGAAAACGTGCTCGACACGTCGCGCTTGTGGCGGCGGATCGCGGTGCGGATGGCTGCGGAGTATCCCGACGTGAGCCTCACGCATTTACTCGTTGATAATGCGGCGATGCAACTCGTGCGGCGCCCTGCCGCGTTCGATGTGATCGTGACCGAGAACACCTTCGGCGATATTCTTTCCGACGAAGCGGCGATCGTGACCGGTTCGATCGGTACGCTCCCAAGTGCGAGCCTCGGGGCGGGTGGTGCACCGGGCAAGCAGTTCGGGATGTACGAACCGATTGGGGGCACAGCTCCCGACATCGTCGGCAAGGGCGTCGCTAATCCCACGGCAGCGATCCTTTCCGCGGCGTTGCTGCTGCGCCACAGTCTCGACGATGACGCGATCGCGACGCGCATCGAGCGCGCGGTCGCGGCGGTATACGCGTCGGGCATGCGCACAGCCGATGTTGCGGCCGGCGGCCCGTCGCTCTCAACCACGGATTTTGCTGACGCCGTGCTCGCGCAGTTGCAGTGAGCCGACTCGTGAGCGCGCCGGCGCGAATCGGTGCGGTCGGCATGTACGTGCCGCAGCGCGTGCTGACCAATGCCGACTTCGAGCGGATGTTCGAGACGAGCGACGAGTGGATCGTGCAACGCACCGGAATCCGCACCCGCCACGTGGTGAGCGAGGGTGAATATTCGAGCCACCTTGCAATCGGCGCGATCGACGACTTGCTCGCACATAATCCGAGCGTGCAACTTCGCGACATCGACTATCTGATCGTCAATTCGACCACGCCGGACTACGCCTATCCGAGCATAGCCGCGATGCTGCAGACGCACTACGGCTTGCCTACGACCGTCGGTGCGCTCGACATCGCGACCGCCTGTGCCGGCTTCGCCTACGGGATCAATCTCGCGTGCGGACTGATCGCCAGCGGCGAATGCGACCGCGTGCTCGTCGTCGCGGCCGACGCGCTCACGCGCAGCGTCGACTACACCGACCGCGCGACCGCCGTGCTCTTCGGCGACGGCGCGGGCGTCGCGCTGATCGAACGCAGCGCAGCGCCGCAGATCTTCGGGATGAGTCACGGCTCCGATGGAAGCGGCGGGCGCTTTCTCTACCGCACGAACATGCGCAGCGAGATCAACGGCCAGATCGACGACTCACGTTTGCTGCGCCAGAACGGCCGCGAAGTGTACCGCTGGGTCGTGGAAACAATCCCTGGCGAGATCGAGCGCATCTTGGCGCGTGCGAACCTCACGCTCGACGAGATCGACTGGTTCGTGCCGCACAGCGCCAACCTGCGCATGATCGAGGCGCTCGATAAGCGTATCGGATTTCCGATCGAACGCACGCTGATTTCGATGGTCGAGTACGGCAATACGTCGGCGGTGACGATTCCGCTTGCGCTCGTCCCGGCGATGCGTGACGGCCGCGTGCAACCGGGTCAGCGCGTCTTGATCATGGGCTTCGGCGGCGGCCTCGTGACCTCGGGGTGCGTTGTCGTCGTCTAAGCTTGGACGTGCTCGGTTGCCCACGTGCGGCCCATGAAATCGACCAGCCGCAGGGTGAGGGGCGCGTGCTGGTGCGGATGCGCTTGCGTCCATGCTGCGCGCCAGTCGCGCGAGGCGCGCGCTTTGAACTTGTCGACGTCATTGTCGCCGATTGAGATGTAGCCGTTGGCGTCGATCGCGATGTCGAGTTGCGTCGTGCCTTTCATGTTGAACGCGACCACGATATCGGGATAGGCCGCCTTGAGCGGGGCGAGTGCCGCCGTTTCCTTGGCGTCGATCTGTTCCTGTGCCGAGGGCTGCGGCGCGCAGGCGCTGCCGAGGATCAAGAGGAGCGCGATGCCCGCGCGCGACCACAGAGTTGCCATACGGCGTTCACGATTCGGCCATACCCGCCGCCTACCATGCGCGCATGGACGGAATAGCGTGGGCATCGAGCGCGATGGTAGCGGCGAGAACGCGGCTCGACGTTGCAACCGAAAACCTCGCCAACGTGTCGAGCGACGGCTTTCATGCCGTTCTCGCGCGAGGCACGCTCACCACGCACGGCGTCGAGATCGCGCAGGTTGCGACCTCGGATCACGGCGCCTTCCGCCATACGGGGCGGCCCTACGACTTTGCAATCGTTGGCAATGGCGCCTTTCGCGTGCGCGCAGACAACGGCAACGTGCGTGCAACGCGCAATGGCGCGTTCGAGCGCGACCGCTTTGGCGTGTTGCGCGATGTGCAAGGGCGCGTGCTGGTCGGCACAACGCTCGGGCCGGGTGCGACGGTGTTGACCGGCTACTTGGAAACCTCCAACGTCAATGCCATCGACCAGATGGTCAGCGTGCTCACCTCGCAGCGCTCGTTCGAAAGCGCGGAAAAGGTTGTCGCGGCGATCGACGGTGTGCGCCAGAAAGACAGCAACGAAGTCGCGAGGATCAAATAATGGATCGCGCACTCTTTGCTGCCGCGACCGGCATGGCGGCGCAACAACAGAACCTCGACACGATCGCGAACAACTTGGCTAACGGCGACGTCGTTGGGTTCAAAGGCTCGGAAAACGAATTTGCCGCGCTCGCGGCACCGGGTGAGCCGGGCGCTGGAACCGTGCGCACCGGCGAGCACGCGCTCTTCAAAGCGGGAAAGCTCGAACGCAGTAACGGTCCGTTCGATATGGCGATCGACGGCGACGGATTCTTCGTCGTGACCGATGGGCATCGTCGCGCCTACACGCGCGCCGGCGAATTCTCGCGCGCATCCGATGGTTCGCTGCGCAACGCGCAGGGTTGGCGCCTGGTGGGCGTGCGCATTCCGGCCGATGCGCAGAGCGCGACCGTTGCCGACAACGGCACGGTCAGCGTGACGACGGCTTCCGGCGTGCGCGCGATCGCGCACCTCCAACTCGCCCAATTTGCCGCGCCCGAGAAGTTGCAGAGCCTCGATGGCGCGCTGTTCGCGCCAACTTCCGCATCGGGCGCGCCGCGCTTGGTTACGCCGGGCGGCGATAACGCGCCCGAACCTGCGCTACGGGATGCTCGAACAATCCAACGTCTCGATCGTCGAGTCGATGATGCAAATCCTCACCGCGCAGCGCGCATACGAAGCCAATGCCAAGGGTATTCAGGCAGCCGACGAGATGCTGCGCATCGCCAACAATTTGCAGCGCACGTAGGCGTTCCAGCAGAGGGTATGGGTGATTCGAGGACATACTTAGACAACGTTATGAAAGCAATGCTTCTACTCATTGCTGCATTTGCAGCCGCATCGGGAAACGCACAAGCTACTGCGGCGCCACAATTCGCGCCGGGATTTTCAGCTCACACGGTTCAGGCCGGCGGTCGGACGATTTATTACCGGATCGGGGGGCGCGGCCCCGCGGTGCTCCTTCTTCACGGATACGGCGATACGGGGCAAATGTGGTCGACTTTCGCTTCTATGCTTGCGAAGACGCACACGGTGGTCGTTCCGGATCTCCCCGGACTTGGAAACTCGCGACCGGAAAGCCCAAATGCGCAATACGATATGGCCTCAGTCGCGCGTTCGATACACTCGCTGATGCAAAACCTAAACGTGCGGCGCGAGGCAATTGTGGGTCACGACATCGGACTGATGGTGGCCTACGCCTACGCTGCGCAGTTTCGCAGCGACGTCACAAAGTTGGCGCTGATGGACGCGCCGATCCCGGGCGTCGGTCCTTGGCAGACGGTTCTGTTGTTACCCGGCACGTGGCACTTTCATTTCTACGGTACGTACGCGGAACAGATCACCGCCGGTCGCGAACGGATTTATCTTGATTGGCTCTGGGACAGATTTGCGTTTCATCCGGAACGAGTCACAAATGCTGAACGCGCTGCGATTGCTGCATCCTATGCGCAGCCGGGTAACATGCGCGTCGGCTTTACGTATTTTAAAGATTTTGATATAGATGCACGAGCCGATGTAACGTTTGCGAAGACGCCGTTGCGGATACCTGTGTTAGCGATGGGTGGCGAGAAATCGATGGGAGCACTCATGCCGCAATTCGCCAAAGCGGTTGCGGAAAATGTGCAGACGAGCGTCATCCCAGATGCCGGTCACTGGCTAATGGATGAGAATCCCCGCGCGACGACCGATGCCTTGAGTCGGTTTTTTATCTTCGGCGCGTAACGCGCGGATGACGAGCTGGTAACAATTCCCCCGTAGCGTTGGGGGGTGGATAGGTCCGAGGCGCAACGCGTGAGCACCACGCTCGAAGCGCTGATCTTCTCCGAAGCCCTCAAGCCGCTGATGCGCGACGCAGATCCGCTGGGCGGATATGGCGTCACCTATTTCGCGCAACTCCTCGCAACGAGGCTCGAGGGGCATGACTGAGGAGGAGCGCGAGGCCCAGATTCGCGCGCTGCTGCCGCTCGTACGAAAGATCGCGCGTCGCATCAGCCGCCTCGTGCCGTGCGACTACGACGATTTGGTCGGCGACGGAAGCATCGGCTTGATCCGCGCGGTCGACAACTTCGATCCCACGCGCGGCACGTCGCTCGAACACTACGCGCGGCACCTCATTTCGGGTGCGATGCTCAACGGTATACGCCGCATGGATCCCGTCTCGGAACGCACGCGCCGCGCGATGCGCGACGGCGAGCTCGAGCGCTATGCGCTCGCGGGCGTTCGCGGGAGCATTCCGACGATGGCTGAGATGGAGGAGCGGCGACCGGGATTCATTCGTGCAAGCGCTGCCGTGACGCATGGTGTTCCGCTTTCGCTCGACCGTCCGCTTCCCGAGGGTGAGCGGTTGCAACGCGATTGGAGCAACGATCCCGCACGCCTTATCCAAGCGCGCAGCGAGCGCGACGCGATCGACGCCGCGGTCGATGCGTTGCCGCAGCGCCAACGCCAGGTGATTCGCGAACATTACTACGGCGACGTGGTCGCTGCGCGAGGTCGGTCGTCGTATGAGGATCTCGCCGCAGCGCGCCTCGCAACTGCACATCGTCGCCATGCGCAAACTGCGCAAGAATCTAGAAAGTCTCAATGCTGCGGCGAGTTGACGGCGACGAGGGCCGCGCGCAGGGGCCGCAGCCGCACGCCGGCGCCGTCGCGGCCGAGCAGATGGTTGCGCCGGTCGGCGAGAGCGAGGCGGAGTACCTCGCTGCTTCCGCGCGACCATCCGAAGTGGGCTCGCGATGCGGTCACGCTCTCGCAGCGGGCGCGCGAGATCGTCGCGCGGTTGCGCCCGGTCATCGTGAAGATTCTCACCTTCTGGGACCACCGCGTCCGCAGCGCATGGATCGGCGGAAGCCGCGTCTTGTATCGATCCGAGCGGGAGCTATCGCATAGAGTCTTGACCCAGGTTTACGCGCGCGCCAACACTTTGGGGGAGTTGCCGCCTCTAGTATGAAGATGGCGACGATGCATGGATGGGAGGAGCACGGGCAAACGATCGACGCGGCGCGAGGCGGTAATGCGGCGGCGCTTGAAGCGCTGCTTGTCGCAGCCTGGCCGCACGCCTACCGCATCGCGCTTTCGATCCTGCGCCACCCTATGGCCGCCGAGGATGCGGCGCAAGAGGCATGTGCGCGCGTGGTGCTCGCGATTACACAGTTGCGGTCGCGGCAGGCATTCGGCGTGTGGTTCTACCGGGTCGTTGTCCGCGAAGCGCTCGCTATCGAGCGGCGGACGCGCTTTCACGAGCCGCTCGATCCCGAACGCTCGCTTCGGCTTCACCGCTGACCGATGCGCTGGTACGCGTTGACGTGCTGCGCGCGCTCGGGAGCTTACCGCCCACGCAGCGCGCGGTCATCGCGCTGCACTACTATGCCGATCTGAACAGCCGCGAAATCGCTGCGATCGTCGGTATGCCGGATGCAACCGTGCGCTACCACCTTGCGCGCGCCCGTCGCCGGCTTGAAGCGTTGCTCGCATCGCACCGTCCGCGTCCCCTTGCCGAGGTGCTCTTCGATGCCGGTTGATCTTCGCGGCGCGCTGCGTGGCGCGCTCGACGTCACCACTCCGCCCTTTGCGCTCGAGCGCGTGCGCGAACGCGCGGTCGCGCGTCTTTGTCTGCGCGAACGCCGGCGCGCGCGATCGATGTTCTCCGCCGCCGCGCTCGTGGCGTTGATCGCGCTGTTTGCCGGCGGCTACGGGCCGATCACCTCGCATGCAGCGGCAATTGCCGCCGCGCCTATACCCGCTCCGGCACCGCAAGCCACGTGATCGCGCTTTCGCAACGCGCTCGCGATGCGGCCATCGCCGCGGCTCTGGGCATCGCCTCGTTCGTGCTGCTCTTCATCCGGTACTGGGTTCCGCCCAACAAGATCTTCGACGAAGTCTACTTCGCGCGCGCAGCCGAAGAGTATCTGCAACGGCGCTACATCTACGAGAATACGCATCCGCCGGTCACGAAGCTGCTCATCACGCTCTCGGTGATGCTTTTCGGCGGCCTGCAGCACGGTGATACGTCGTATGGCTGGCGCTTTTTCAACGTCTTGCCGGCGCGATCGCGATCCCCATCTGCTTTCTGCTGGCCAAACGCATCACGCGTTCAACGCTCTTTGGCGTCTATGCGGCCGTCCTCTTCGGGCTTGACGGCATGCACTACGTGCAGTCGCGCATCGCGACGCCCGAAGCATTCGTCGTCTGCTTCTCGATGCTGACACTCTACGCGTTTTGTTGTTATTGGGATGCGGTGGTCGAGGCGCCCGCGCAGCCTATCGGGCATCGCTCGTGGAGCGAGCGGGCGGTGGAGTTCTTTTCCAGCTTAGCGATCGCCGCGATCGTGGTCTTCGTGCGCTTTCCCGGGGAGACGCTCGCTGCGCACGCTGTCCTGCTCGTCGTGATCGCCGCAAGCATTTATGCCGCATATCGTTTGTGGCGCGAACGTCCGCCTGGAGCGACGTGGCTCGTCATGTTCGCTTTTGCCGGCGCGCTGCTGGTTGCCAGCAAGTGGTACGGCGTGATGGCCTACGGCGTTGCCGCCGTGGTCATCGCCTATGCCTCGATCCGCGCGTGGCTCGCGCGGCGTGCCTCGCCGTTTCCGGTCGATCTCGTCCTTACCGCGGTCATCGGCAGCATCGGGATCGTCTACGCACTGGCCTACATTCCGCACTTTATCGGCCTGCGCGATCTGCAAACGCTGCCGCCGCGGCCGTACACGGTCAGCGACGTCGTCGAGATGCAGCGCAATGCGTTTCTCTATCACGCGAATTTGAAGGCCACGCATCCGTACGCGTCGGCGTGGTGGACGTGGCCGCTCGAGCTGCGGCCGCCCTTATATTCCGCCGAGTACGGTGGTCATGGCGCGACGAGTACGGCCGCGATGATCTACTCGCTGCCGAATCCGCTCCTGCTCTGGCCGGGGCTGCTCTGCGTGCCGCTCGTCGGCGTGCTTGCCGTCTTACGGCGCAATCGCGGCTACGCGCTTGTCGTACTGGCGTATCTCATGCAGTGGGTGCCGTGGGCGTTCTCGCCGCGCATCGCGTTCCTCTATCACTTCTACGTAAACATCCCATTGATTGCGATCTGCAACACGGTAGCGATGCAATGGTTACTCGAGCGCCGCAACGTCGCGCTGGTTGCAACCGTCATAGCCTACTTCGCGCTGGTCGCGCCGGCGTTTATCTATTTCTTTCCGATCCTCTCCGCGATCCCGATCCTGCAAACACAATGGCTGCAACGCCTATGGTTGCCAACCTGGGCAGGGTAGCGCGCCTATCTGATCAGCTGCGAAGCGAGGGTCGCAAGCAGCGCCGCCGACCCAATGAACACGAAGTAGATCAAGGCCTCGGCCAGGATCATTTCGTCTGACGCCGTTCTCAGATTCTTAAACATCATGCCCCTCTTTAGGCACGAGTATGGCCGACTTTCCTGACAGGGTCCTTGACCTGGAATGAAAGGGTCCTAAATTTTGTATAAAATCCTAGATTTTATCTAAAAATCGGGAGATCAAGTCGGCCAGGATGGGCCCGGTGCGTGCACCTTGCTCGGTGACGTCGAGGTGACTCGTGCCCGGCGCGGCCACGTTGTTCGTGATCATGCTGAAGCCCAGAACGCCCATGCTCAGGAAGCGCGCGAAGATCGCTTCGAGCACCGTTGACATGCCGACCGCGTCCGCGCCGATCGTGCGCAAGTAGTGGGCTTCGGCCACAGTCTCGTAGTTCGGGTCCCTGCAGACCGGCGTAGACGCCCTCGCGTAACCGGTGTGCCGGTGCCGCGACGGTTTGCACGATGGCCCGCAGCCGTGACGAATATGCGTCGGCCATATCAACGAACGGATTCTCGTACGGCCAGCCGACGAGCGGATTGCGCCCGGTAAGGTTGAGGTGATCCTTGATCATCATGATGTCGCCTGGCGCAACGTCGTCGCGCAGCGAACCGGCTGCGTTGGTGAGGATCACGATGTGTGCGCCCGCTGCATAGGCAAGCCGCACGCTGGTCGTGACTTGCGACGGCGAAAATCCCTGATAGAGATGCACGCGTCCGGCAAAGACGGCGACCTTTTTGCCGCGCATATTCCCAGCGAGCACTTCGCCCGCATGACCGCGCAGCGTTGCGACCGGCATCCCAAGCAGCGTGTCGTACGGGATCGAGACGTGCGTGAACGCGTCGCGAAACGCGGAAGAAAGCCCGCTTCCGAGCACGATAGCGATCTCGAGTTGGCCGCCTGCCGCCTCCTGGATGCGCGAGGCATCGACGGCGAGCAGTTTATCGTTGGGCGATCGGCGATCGATCATAGAGGTTCACTCCAGTCATGGCGTCGGGAACCGGCAAACCTTCGAGCCGTAAGAGCGTGGGCGCGATATCGCCGAGCTTGCCCGGCACGAGCGTGCCGTGCACGTCATTCGAGATGAGGATCAACGGCACCGGATTGGTGGTGTGAGCGGTCAGCGGATTGCCCTCGGCATCGAGTTTCTCCTCGGCGTTGCCGTGATCGGCCGTGATCGCGAGCAGACCGCCGGCGGCGAGCACGGCCCGCGCAAGGCGCTGCAGGCACCCATCCAAGAGCTCGACCGCCTCGACCGTTGGTTTCCATTTGCCGGTGTGCCCAACCATGTCCGCGTTGGCATAGTTCATGATGATCACGTCGTGCCGGTGCGTCTCGATATCGTGCACCGCGATATCGGTAATCTCGCGCGCGCGCATCGCCGGCGCAAGGTCGTAGGTCGGCACGCTGCGATCCGAGGGGACGAGCTCGCGATCCTCACCCGGGAACACATCCTCACGGCCGCCGTTGAAAAAGTACGTCACGTGCGCGTACTTCTCGGTCTCAGCGAGGCGCAGCTGGGAAAGGCCGGCCCGCGCGATCACTTCGCCAAAGGTGTCGAACTGTGGACGCGGTCCGAACAGTACCGGGTTGGGAAACGTTTCCTCGTACTTGGTCATCGTGGCGAAGATGCCGCGCTTCCACGCGTACTCGTTGAAGCGTTGGGTCAGTTGTCGCGCGCGGTCGGGGCGGAAGTTGAAAAAGATGCAGGCATCGCCGTCAGCAACCGCGCGCGTTTGCCCGATGATCGTCGGGACGACAAACTCGTCGCTTTCGTCGCGTTCGTAGGCCGCATCGAGCGCGGCGAGCGCGGTCGGCTCGTGATACTTCGCTTCACCTTTGGTTAGCAAGTTGAACGCGGCGTCGGTGCGCTCCCAACGCCTGTCGCGGTCCATCCCGTAAAAACGTCCACCGACCGAGGCGATTGAGCCGGGCCGCCCGATGGAATCGAGTTTGGCTTCGAGTTGGTCGATGTAGAGCTTCGCCGAACGCGGCGGCACGTCGCGGCCGTCGAGAAACGCATGGATCGCAAACGGTACGCGGGCCTCAACTGCCGCATCGATCAGTGCGAAAAGATGCGTTATCGAACTGTGCACTTGACCGTCGGAGAGCAACCCTATTAGGTGTAATGTGGAATGCTCGCGTCGAATGTGCTCGAGGCACGCGACGAGCGTCGGATTGATTTTGAATGCGCCCGATGCGATGTCGGCGTCGATTACCACGACGCCCTGCGGCACCACGCGACCCGAGCCGATATTCATGTGCCCGACTTCGCTGTTGCCCATGATACCTTTAGGCAACCCGACGGCTTCGCCCGAGGCTTCCAGCGTTGTCCATGGGTATTTTTCGAAAAGCGCGTGCCAATATGGCAGTTTCGCCGCCGCAATTGCATTGCCGTAGTCGGCATCGTTGCAGCCCCAGCCGTCGAGCACCGCAAGTACAAGCGGCTTATGCATGTCGGCTGGCTGCCTCGATCAACGTCGCGAAGCCGTCGGGATCGAGGGATGCACCGCCGATCAGGCCGCCGTTGATGTTCGGTTGCGCCGCATAGAGCGCCACATTGTCGGGCCGGGCGCTGCCGCCGTAAAGAATCGGCACATCATCCAAACCAGCTACGCTGTTGCGAATGATCTGCATCACACGATCGGCTTCGACGGGATCGCAATTTGCTCCGGTCCCAATCGCCCAGATGGGTTCGTAGGCCATCACGATGCCTGCGACCTCCGCCGCATCGAGGCCGTCAAGTGCGGCGACCGTTTGCGAAACGACGCGCCCATCGGTGTGACCGTCTTTGCGCTCCTGCGCCGTTTCGCCCACGGCAACGATCGGCGTAATGCCATGCTTGAGCAGCGCCTTGACCTTGAGGTTGACGGTCTGATCCGTCTCGTTGAAATACATCCGCCGTTCGGAGTGGCCGACGATGGCGTAGCGGACGTCGAACTCGCGCAGCATCGGCGCGGAGATTTCGCCGGTAAAGGGGCCGTGGCTTTCCCAATGCACGTTCTGCGCCCCGAGCATTACTCGCGTCTGGTTGACGCAAGACGCTGTGCGCCGTCGGAAGCGCTGTAAAGGGCGGCGCAATGATAATTTCGATACGATCCGGGATTGATGCGGCAAGCGGGAGGAATGTCTGCAGAAACGCGCGCGTCTGCGCCGCGGTCTTGTGCATCTTCCAATTGCCTGCGACGACGGTACGCGGCATCAGTCGGTTTCGAGCGCCGCGACGCCCGGGAGCGTGCGTCCTTCCAGGTATTCGAGTGTCGCGCCGCCGCCGGTGGAGACGTGCGTCATCGCGTCGGCAAAACCGAGCATATGCGCAGCGGCCGCGGCATCGCCACCGCCGACCACGCTGGTTGCGCCGGCTTGCGTGGCCCGCGCGATCGCTTCGCCGACGACCTTCGTACCGGAACGATATGCGGGTTTTTCATACACGCCCATCGGACCGTTGAAGACGATCTCCTTAGCGAGTTCTATTGCGCTCGCATAAGCTTGCGCCGTGCGCGGCCCGATATCGAGGATCATTTCGTCGTGCACGTCCTCGACGCCGACCACGTGGGCTTTATCGTCGGCGTCGAATGAGGTAGACACGACCGCATCGATCGGCAGATGCAGGGTGGCGTCATGATGCGCGGCCAGATCCAAGATCCGCTTCGCCGGCTCGAGATCGTCGTCGCGTAGGGACGCGCCGACGTTGGTGCCGCGCGCCGCCAGAAACGTGTTCGCCATGCCCCCGCCTACGCAGAAGGCGTCGACCTTGTTCATGAGATTGGTGAACACGTCGACTTTGTCTTTGACCTTGGCGCCACCGATGACGCAGACGTAGGGATGCGCGGGATCGCTGGTCAAGCGCGCGAGCGCCGAAAGCTCCGCCTGCATCAGCAAGCCTGCGGCGTGCGGCAAGAGGTGTGCCAGTGCTTCGGTCGAGGCGTGCGCCCGGTGTGCGGTTCCGAATGCATCGTTGACGTAGATGTCGCCGAGCGACGCGAGCTCTCGCGCGAAGGCGGGATCGTTGCTTTCTTCACCCGCGTGAAAGCGCACGTTCTCGAGCAGCAACACATCGCCGTTCTTGAGCTTCGCAACCGCATCGCGCGCGGCCGGACCGACGCAATCCGCAGCGAAGGCAACCGGCACGCCGAGACGCTTCCCGAGCGCAGGCGCTACCGGACGGAGTGAATACGTCGGATCGGCTTTACCGCCAGGGCGCCCGAGGTGGGAGAGCACGATCACGCGCGCGCCCCGTTCGTGCAAGGTACGCAAGGTTGGTATTGCCGCTTCGATGCGCGTGAAGTCCGCGACTTCGCCCGCAGACATGGGCACGTTGAGGTCCTCGCGTACGAGCACGCGTTTGCCGCGCACGTCGAGGTCATCGATGGTGTGGAAGCTCAGGGGTTAGACCTTACTCGGAAGTTTTTCGAGCACCATCGCGGTCAGGTCGCCGAGGCGGCACGAATAGCCCCACTCGTTGTCGTACCAGGCGCAGATCTGCACCATGTCGTCGACGACCTGCGTGAGCTTTGCGTCGATGATCGAGCTGTACGGCGAGCGCTTGAAATCGCTCGAAACGAGCTCCTCTTCGGTGTACTGCACGTACTTCTTAAGCGGTCCTTCGGCGTCGGTACGCAAGATCGCGTTGACCTCGTCACGCGTCGTTGATTTCTTAACGTGTGCCACGAGATAGCACATCGAGACCGTCGGCGTCGGTACGCGCAAAGCGAAACCTTCGAACGTTCCCTTAACTTCGGGGATCGTCAGGTACAATGCTTTGGCGGCACCGGAGCTGGTCGGCACGATGTTCGTCGCGGCGTTGCGCCCACGGCGAATGTCCTTGTGCGGCGCGTCGAGTATGACTTGGTCGTTCGTGTACGAGTGGATCGTGGTCATGAACCCCTTGACCCAACCGAGGTGATCGACCAACGGCTTGACCGCAGTCGCAAGGCAGTTCGTGGTGCACGACGCGTTCGATATGATGGTGTGTTTCTCGGGATCGTACATGTTGTCGTTGACGCCGAGGACGAGCGTGACGTCTTCGCCCTTGGCCGGAGCGGAGATAATGACTTTCTTCGCGCCGCCGCCGGTGATGTGGGCGCGCGCCTTGTCGGCATCGGTGAAGAGGCCGGTCGATTCGATGACGACGTCAACGCCGAGATCTTTCCACGGCAACTTGGCGGGATCGCGTTCGGCGAGCACTTTGATGCGTTGCTTGTCGACCACGATCGCGTCGCCGTCCACGCTCACATCGCCCGGATACGTGCCGTAGTTGCTGTCGTATTTAAAAAGGTGCGCGCACTCGGTGGCGCTGGTGAGATCGTTGACGGCGACGATCTGTACGCCCGGGTGGCGCTCGAGCAGCGCCTTGGCAAAATTCCGTCCGATGCGGCCGAAGCCGTTGATCCCGATTCGCATAGCTCCGGCATCTACCGGGCTGGGTTCGTTAGGCCCTGCCGGTACGCAAGCGTGCGGCGAGCCGCCCGAGCGCACTCAAGCGGCTCGAGACCGTGGGCTTGGCGATCGGCGGGCTGCAACGGGCGCCCAGCTCCGCCAGCGACTCATCGGGATAGGCCAAGCGGAGCTCTGCGATCTCGCGCAGGGGCGGCGAGAGCGCCGCAAGCCCGAATGCGTTTTCCACGTATTCGATCGTGCGGCGTTGCGCGGCCGCGGCCGCAGCAACGCGGTCGAGATTCGCCGCTTCGGTGTTGACCAGGCGATGGATGCGGTTCTTGGTCTCGCGCAGCGCGCGCACATCTTCGAGGTGGAGCACCGCACCGAACGCACCGATGATTGTAAGCACGTCGACGATTGCCTCAAAATCCTTGTAGTAGAGCACATCACGACGCTTGCGCGTCGTGTGCTTGGGGGCGCGGCCAGTGCTGCGGAGCATCCACACGAGGCGTTCGCTGAGCGCGTGCTGCGGCAGCACGAATTCGAGGTGGTAACCGTGTGCGCCGGCTGCAAGCGAGCCACAGGCGAGAAACGCGCCGCGAATCTCCATCAGACGATCGCACTTGAGCGTCGGCTTGGGTGGCATCTCGCGCAGCGCGGGCGGCAACGAGATGGCAAACGTCGGCAAGCGTGCGAGCCGTGTTGCGGCGCGCGTTTCGATTGGATGCGATTTACGATCCTCGAGCAGTGACCAAAAGAGGCGTGCGATCGAGTTGCGATGGGTGATGAACGTGGTGTGGGTGCTGTTCGCACCGTAGAGTGCCAGTCCGGTGACGAGCGCAGCACGGCAGTGCTTCGCTTCGGGAAGCTCGCGCGTGAGCGCGTCTTTTGTGTCGGCCGAAATCGAGGAAGCCGCCAACCCTAGTGCCCCACTATACCCATTCGGCGGGGTCATCTTTGCGCGTGTCGACGATGTCGTAGAGTTCGGCCGCTTTGACGCCCGGCGTCATGCGCAGCGGCACCTCGCGCACGCGCACCGTCACGTAACGGGTGGCGTAGTGGATCTCGAGCACGTCACCGGGCTTGACGTTATATGCCGGCTTGAGCGGCTTCCCGTCCTTTGTAATCCGTCCGTGTTCAAGCGCTTCGTGCGCTTCGCTGCGGCGCTTCGAGAGTCGCGCAACCTTCATGAACTTATCCAACCGCATCGATCCCTCAATATAACATGGCTCGATTAAGAAAACCGCTAGGCCAAGGCGGGAGTTTCCGGGTTGCGCGCCGACAGGAGTAGGACGTATGGCACAGGCGACGCCGGCCCGGCGCATGGGTGTGAACATCTTCGACGAGACCAAGCCGATGTGGCAGATCATGCTGGTTTTCCTGGTCCCGCTCATGATCAGCAATATTCTGCAATCTGCCTCACAGACGTTTGCTTCGATCTTTCTCGGGCGAATGATCGGCGTCAATGCGCTCGCGGCCGTATCGGCCGTGTTTCCCGTCGTCTTCTTGCTGTTTGCGTTTCTGATCGGCATCGCGAGCGGCAGCACCGTGTTGATCGGCCAGGCCTACGGCGCGCGCGACGAGCACCGCGTGAAGAAGGTCGCCGGCACCGTGCTCGGTGCGACGATGATCTTTGCAGTGGTGATCGCCGTCGTTGGTCCGCTGATCTCACCGTGGATGTTGCAGGCACTCGGCACGCCCGCGGTGATTCTAGCCGACTCCGATGCCTACACGCGCGTCATCTTTCTCAGCGCGCCGATCATCTTTCCATATCTCGTCTACACGACGTTCTTGCGCGGCGTCGGCGACTCGCAGACACCGTTGTACTTCTTGATCGTGAGCTCAGTGCTCGCGGTGTTCTTCACCCCGGCCTTTATTCAAGGATGGCTCGGGCTGCCGCACCTCGGCGTGGTGAGCGCTGCCGTCTCGGGCATGATCGCGAACCTCGTCGGGCTGATCGGACTCCTGGTCTTGCTCGCGCGGCGCAAAAGCCCATTGCGCTTCGACCTGGAGATGGCGCGCGACATGCTCCCCGACCCGATGATTCTGTGGAATGTAATTCGTATCGGCGTCGCGACGGGCATCCAAGTCATCATGGTGTCGCTTGCCGAGATTGCAATCATCAAATTCGTGAATCACTACGGCCCGCACGCGACGGCAGCCTATGGCGCGGTTAACCAGATCGTCAACTACGTGCAGTTCCCCGCCATCTCGATCGGCATCGCCGCATCGATCTTCGGCGCGCAGTGCATCGGCGCGAAGCGCGAAGACAAGCTCGGAGGCGTTATCCGTTCAGCGGTTGCCTTGAACTACGCCGTTGGCGGCGTCCTCGTCACGCTCTGCTACCTTCTGGCCACACCGCTGCTCCAATTGTTTATTACCGATCCCTCGACGGTGCAGGTGGCGCATCAGCTCCTGATGATCACGCTTTGGTCATATCTGATCTTCGGCAACAGCGCCATTATCAGTGGCGTCATGCGCAGCAGCGGCACGGTGCTTGTTCCTACGCTGAACGGGCTCGTCGGTATTTGGCTGATCGAGGTCCCCGTCGCGTACTTCTGCATGCTGCGCTTTGGACTACCGGGCGTCTGGATCGGCTACCCGGCCTACTACTGCTTCATGCTGTGCGCACAGTACACGTACTACACATTATTCTGGAAGAAGAAGACGCACGAACGGCTCGTGTAGTCGAGGGAGCGCGACTAACGTGCTGCTAAGCGAAGGCTCGAAGTTTTGCGCCATTCGCAGGATGCGAAATTCCATTGGTCGTGGCGCAAAACTCGCGCAGCAGGAGCGGCACAGGACGTGCCGCGAGGAGCGTCTTCGCGAGCAGCATGTGGGAGGCGATCCCTCGACTACGCTCACTCCGTTCGCTACGCTCGGGATGACAATGCGTTAGTGGCGCTTTTTGTCTTTTGGGGTGACGCAGGTGCCGCTGGCGCGACAGACGACGATCGGTTCGGGCAAATAGTCGGCGGCGCTTTCGCTCACCTCGGGGCGCGCGGCAATGACTTTGCGCGCTTCGAATGTCATGGCGCGCGAGGTCTTGCCGACGTTTGTGATGTGGCCGCGCGCCTCGATGTAGTCGCCCGCGTAGACCGGTGCGAGGAATTCAACCTTGTCGTACGCGACGAACAGGCCCTCGTCGCCGTCGAGCTGGATCAGCAGTGCGGTTGCAACATCGCCGAAGAGCGCCAACATCCGCGCGCCGTCGACGAGGTTGCCGCCGTAGTGGGCGTCGTGCGCGCTCATCCGCACGCGCAATGAGCGCGCTCAGGCCGCTTGGGTCTTCGCCAGTTGCCACAGTTCCTCGAGTTCGTCGAGCGAGAGGTCGGAAAGGCTCTTGCCGCTCTGGGCAGCGCGTTCTTCCATGAACGCGAAGCGTCGATAAAATTTCTCGTTGGCCTCGCGCATCGCGGTCTCGGCGTCGATTCCGAGCGCGCGCGCAAGGTTGACAACGGTGAACAGGACGTCGCCCAGCTCTTCGCGCACGTGCGGATCGTCTTGTTTGAGACGCTGCGCTTCCGCAAGCTCGGTCAACTCTTCGTGAAGTTTGTCGAGCACGCCGCCGATGTTCGGCCAATCGAAGCCAACGCGCGACGCCTTCTCTTGCATGCGCTGGCCGCGTTGCAGCGCGCCGAGCGCTTTGGGAATGCCCTCGAGCCGGCTCTTGCGTTTTTGGCCGGTAGCTTCTTGCGCTTTGAGCTTTTCCCAGCTGCGCCACTGCGAGTCGACGTCTTCAATCACTGCGTCGGAAAACACGTGGGGATGACGGCGCACCATCTTATTTGAGAGCGCATCGACGACGTCGGCGACGGTAAATTTCCCGATCTCCGCGCCGAGCTGCGCGTGAAAGACGATCTGTAGCAGCAGATCGCCGAGCTCTTCGCAGAGCGCGCTCAAATCCTCGGCCTCGATCGCCTCGACGACTTCGTATGTCTCTTCGATCAGATAGGGCACGAGCGTCCGGTGTGTCTGTTCGCGATCCCACGGACAGCCGTCGCGCAGCCGCGCCATGATCTCAATCAGATCGTCCCATGTGTAGTGTTGCGATTGCGGCGGCAGCGGAACGAGCGGCATCGCGATCGAGGCCGAGAGCGTTGCGTGCGGCATACCGGGCGTGATGCGCGCCGTATGGCCGTGGTCTTCGAGTGCGCGCAAGAGCACCGGCAGTCCGGGAAAATCAGAGAGCGGGTTGCCGAGCACGCCGAGTCCGAGCGTAGCGACGTCGAGCGTGGCGAGCGCGGCGATAAAATACGCCACCGCCTCGTTGCTGCCGTGCGCAAGCGCATTTGCATCGGGAACCAGCGTGCGGTCAACGCTGACGCCATGCGATTCGAGCGCGCGCACGAGATCCGGCGGTGCAAGCAGCGCGACCGCGCGAACACTTTCGCGTAGCGCCTCCAGGCTTCCGACTGTCAGGTATCCGGGATCTCCCGGCCCGAGGCCAACGATCCGAACGAGCATCGCGGTCAACGCGTTCGCTAGAGAAAATCGAAGGGCCCCGTTTGGGGCCCTTCGACGGCTTTAGACGTTAAAGCTTCAGCCTTGACGGATAAGCTAGGTGGCCGAGGGTGCGGGGACCGCGCCGTTCGACGGTGCACCGGCCGGCGCGCCCGGCGGTGTCGGTTCAGGCGTTGGGAACGCGGCCTGGAAACGCGGATCGCTGATCTGGATGTTCGCCTTGCTTTGCAGATCCGCCAAGAACGGTTGGATCAATGGCGACTCTTGTTGCTGGCGCAGCATATCGGCAATCTTGTCGTGGCTGTTCGCAAGCGTCGCCTTCTGACCCGGGTCGCGCGACTCGACCTGAATGATGTGATAACCGAACGGCGATTTTACCGGCGCGCTGATTACCTTCACCGGGAGACTGAAGACCGCCGCATCAAACGCCGGCACCATCTGTCCGTGGCGGATCGGGCCGAGTTCGCCGCCCTTGTCCTTGCTGCCCGGATCGATCGAATACTGCTTGGCCTCGGCGGCAAAATCTTTGCCTGATTTGAGGTCGGCTTCAACCTTCTGCGCGGTTGGAAGATCGGCAACGAGGATGTGCCGCGCCGTGACCTGCGCCGGCTTATCGAATGCCGCGTGGTTCTTGTCGAAGTACGCTTTGATCTGCGCATCGGAGACCTTGACGTTCTTGCCGACGGCCTTATCAATGATGATCTGATCGGAGATCAGCTTGTGCACGTCGTCCTCGGTCAGGCCGCGCGACTTGAGCATGTCGCCCCACGAGCCGGGCGGGAAGTTCGCTTTGATTTGATCTTCCTTCGCTGCAATCTCGGCATCGCTTACCGTGATGCCGTTCTTCTGCGCGTACTGCTGAAGCAAAATCTCGCGCACCATTTGTTGCAGCGTCGAGACGGCTGCAGGGCTGCTCTCGAGTTTGGAATCGAAATCCGCTTTGCTGATCGATTGCCCGTTCACGGTTGCCACATTTCCGCCGGCAGCGCAGGCAGTCAGCGAGCTGGCCAAGAGCAGGGTGGCGAAAGCCGCAGCGAGGCGGTCGAGGTTCGACATGGTCACTCCAAACTAGGTAGGTCGGTGCGTAGTAAAGCGGAGCGCTTTGGGGGCTCCGCGGATGGCCTGGGTTCGTCGGCTCCACGCGCTGCCCTTTAGAGCGCTTCTAAAAGCTTTCTCAAAAGCGGCATCCAGACGGCTTCGGCCTCTTTCCCAGGTGGTTTTGCCGGCAGGTCGACCACGATTTTGCCCTCGCCGAAGCGGAAGCGGTTCTTGGTGAGCGACTGGAGCTTGGGAATCGTGGCCGGATCGAGTTCGAACCCGGTCCCGACCCCGAGCGTCAGGCGCCGCTCGTCGACGACCACGCGGGTCACCCGCCGCGAGAGCGCGATGGCGCGCAACTTGGTGAGTTCGACCAGGCGCTCGAGCGGCACGGGCAGCGGCCCGAAGCGATCGCGCACGCCCGCCCCAATCTCTTGCACTTCGTCCTGCGTGCGCGCCTTGGCGAGCTGCTGATAGACCGCGATCTTCTGTGAGACCTGCGGAATGTAGTCGCTCGGAATGAAGGCGCTAATCTTGACGTCGATCACTGCTTCGCGCCGCTCGTCGTCGAGTGCCATGCCGCGGCGTTCCGCAATCGCCTCGGCCAGCAATTGGCAGTACGTATCGAAACCGACCGAGCCGATGAAGCCCGATTGCGCCGCGCCGAGAAGATTGCCCGCGCCGCGAATCTCGAGATCGCGCATCGCGATCTGCAGTCCCGAACCTAGGTGCGTAAATTCGCGGATCGCTTCGAGCCGCGCTTTCGCCTCCTCGGTGAGTGCCTTATGGCCCTGGTACAACAGATAGCAATAGGCCTGGTGATTCGAGCGGCCGACCCGGCCACGCAGCTGATAGAGTTGCGCGAGCCCGAATTTATCCGCATCGCTCACGATCATCGTGTTGACGTTGGGAATGTCGATACCGTTCTCGATGATCGTTGTCGCCACCAGCACGTCCGTTTCGCCGTCGATGAAGGACTGCATGACCGGCTCGAGTTCGTTTTCGTGCATCTGCCCATGGCCGACCGCGATGCGTGCACGCGGTACGAGTTTCTCGAGAGCGGTCTTCACCGCGTGTATCGATTCGACGCGGTTGTGCAAGTAGTAGACTTGGCCGCCGCGGTCAAGCTCGGCGGTGATCGCGCGCTGCACGATCGCATCGCTTGCCGGAACGACGACGGTCTTCACCGACATACGGTTCTTCGGTGCGGTTTGAATCAGCGAGAGATCGCGCACCCCCATGAGCGACATGTGCAAGGTGCGCGGAATCGGCGTGGCCGAGAGCGTCATGACATCGACCGAGGTCTTATACCCTTTGAGACGCTCCTTGTGCATCACCCCAAAGCGCTGTTCTTCATCGATGACGATCAGCCCGAGATCGTTGAACGCGACGTCTTTCTGCAACAAGCGATGCGTGCCGATGACCACGTCGACCTTACCTTCGGCAAGATCTCCAAGGATTTTGCGCGCTTCGCCTTTGCTTTTGAAGCGTGAGAGCTCTTCGATGCGCATCGGAAAGCCGGCAAAGCGCGCGCTGAAGTTGCGGTAGTGTTGATCGGCGAGCAGCGTCGTCGGCACCAGGACCGCGACCTGTTTCTTCTCGGCGACGGCTTTGAACGCTGCGCGCATCGCGACTTCGGTCTTGCCGTAGCCGACGTCACCGCAGACCAAACGATCCATCGGTTGCGCGCGCTCCATATCGGCTTTCACCGCGTCGATCGCCTTGGCTTGATCGGGTGTCGGGTCGTAGGGAAACGCTTCTTCCATCTCAGCTTGCCACGGCGTGTCGGGTCCAAACTGGAAGCCGCGGCTCATCTCGCGCTCGGCGTAGAGCTGCACGAGTCCGTCGGCGATTTTCGCCAGCGACTCGGATACGCGCGACTTCGTGCGCGCCCAATCCGCGCCGCCCATCTTGGAAAGCCGCGGCTGCTGTCCCTCCGCTGCCGAATACTTGGTGACGTGGTGCATCTGCGTGACCGGCACCAGCATGCGATCCGAACCGGCATAGGCAAGGTCAAGGTAGTCTTGGGTTGCGCCCAAGATCGTCTCGGTGCGCAGTCCGAGGTATTGCCCGATACCGTGCACCGCGTGCACGACGTAGTCGCCGACGCGCAGATCGGCCAGCGTAACCGGCACGCCCTCTTTGATGGCGCGAAGTTTGACGCGCTTGGGAGGAGCGCCGAAGATCTCGCGATCGCCCAGAATGCGCAGACGTAGATCCGGCATCGCAAAGCCGGCTTCGATCGATCCATGCTCAATCGTTACGCGATCGTAGGCAACACCGGCGGCGCGCAGCAGATCCGCTGTGCGCGAGACGGCGCCGCTGACAATATGCAGCGACTCGCCCGCTGCGACCCATTCGCGCACACTCTGCGAGAAAAGCTCGATCTGCCGGTTGAAATGCTCGACCGGCCGGCATTCGAGCACGTGCGACGCGTTCGGCCGCGGCACCCATTCCATGTCCTCGTGCCGCTCGATCGCGCCAGGGAAGAGCAGCATCGGATGCGCGCGCATGCGCGGCGCAAGCTCCGCAAGACGCGGATGCGGCGCGGCGACCTCGGCGAGCAGCGCATCGTCGACTTCGGAATCGCTCACCGAGAACTCGCCCGACTCGACGCCGGCGAGGAGCACGCTCTGTTCGCGCGAGCGCTCTTCCTCGAGGGCTCGCTCGATCGTTACGAGCATACTGGGCTCGTCGAGCACGACGATCGCATCGTCGCGCAGATAGTCGAGCAGCGTGGCGCGTTCATCGTACGCGAGCGGCAGCCACGACGCCGGCACGTCGCCACCACTTTCAATGAAGGGCACGAGCGCCGCGCGGACGGACGCGGGGCCGGCGAAGCGTTCGAGAATGCGCGTTCGGTACGCGCTCTCGCGAGGGATTTCGCTCCACGGAACGATCTCGATTGCCTCGCGCGCGCCCTCGCTGCGTTGCGTTGCAAGGTCAAAAGGACGAATGCTTTCGACCGTCTCGCCGAAGAACTCGATGCGCGTCGGCAGCGCTTCGCTCGCCGCGAAGAGATCGAGGATGCCGCCGCGCACGGCGTACTCGCCGACCGCGCTGACCACGTCGGTGCGCATGTAGCCGAGCGCAAAGAGCCGCTCTTGCAAGCGTTCGAAGCCGGGCTCGTCGCCGGCGCGCAAGGTCGTGCGCAGTTCTTCGAAGAGCGCGCGGGGCATGAGGTATTGGCGCAGCGCCACCACCGGGGCGAGTACGAGCCGGGGCGCGCCCGCGGCAAGATCGGCCAGCAGCGTCATGCGCGCGCTCCGCTCCGACGGACTCTCGATTGCGCCGAGTGCCTCGTCGCGCGAGCGAAGGAGCGCCACCTGCTCGGGCTCGTCCTCGCCTAAGTAGTAGAGAAGATCCGCAAAGGCGCGCTCCGCGACGTCAGGCGTCGGGAAGACGACGAGCAACGGCCGCTCGAGCGTGCGATAGAGCGATGCGAGCAATGCCGGGCGCGCGGCGGCGATCGTTTCGTGCGCGGCATACACGCCCGCCCCCGTGCGAAGTTCGTCGATCAACGGCGCGAGCGCGCGCGGTGAAGACGCCAGCGTGCGAAGCAGTGCGTCTTGCGATGGAAGCGCGGGAAGCGTGGTTTGGGCGGTCACGGGCCGCTGATTATAACACGAGCGGTACGGCCGCGTCAGGCGTGGCCAAGGCAAGCATGCGTCGGCGGTCGATCGGCGAAGAGCAATTTGCAATGGACGAGATTGCGATGCGGCGTGCCATCGAGCGCAAACGCGATGGCGAAGCGCTCGAGCCCTCGGTCTGGGAAGGGATCATCGCGGCGTATGTGAGCGGTGAGGTTGATGACACCCAGATGTCAGCGCTCGCGATGGCATGCGTATGGCGCGGGCTTTCGGTCGAAGAGGCTGGGGCACTAACGCGCGCGATGGTTGCAAGCGGCGCGACGTTGCGCTACCCCGACGGTATGTTTGTGGTAGACAAGCATTCGAGCGGTGGCGTAAGCGACATCGTATCGCTCGTAGCGGTGCCTCTCGTGGCGGCATGCGGTGTGCGCGTTGCAAAGTTGTCGGGGCGTGCGCTCGGGCATACCGGCGGCACAATCGACAAACTCGAGGCAATCGAGGGCTTCAATGCGATGCTCTCGATGGAAGATTTCGTTCGTCAGGTCGAGCGCGTGGGCTGTGCGATCGCCGCACAAAGCGATGCGTTTGTTCCTGCCGACAAGCGTCTCTATCACCTACGTGACCGCACGGCAACGGTACCGAGCATCGGGCTCATCGCTGCGTCGATCGTTTCGAAAAAGATTGCCGGTGGGGCGAATGCCTTCGTCTTTGACGTGAAGTGCGGGACGGCCGCGTTTACCCGCGATGCCGCGGCAGCGGAAGAACTCGCGCAGATGCTCGTCGCAATCTCAGCGCAGTTCGATCGCAGGGCGGTCGCCATCGTCAGCGATATGAACGAGCCGCTCGGTCATTGCATTGGAACCGGCATTGAAGTTGTCGAGGCGCGCGAGGTGCTGCGCGGCCGCGAACGCGATGAACGCGTGCTCGCCGGATGCTTGCAAATCGCGACGGCGATGCTGGAGCTCGGCGGTACCGGCGACGCGAGGGCGCGCGCGCTCCATGCAATCGAGAGCGGAACTGCCTACACGAAATTTGTCGAGATGGTCGAGGCCCAGGGCGGAAGTCGTGCGGCGCTCGAAGCGCTGGCCCCCGATCCGCACCGGCACGACGTGCGCGCAACGGCAAACGGCGTGGTGCGCGCGATCGATGCCGTCGCGCTCGGCAATATCGCGCGGCGGCTGACGAATGGCAATCCACGCGCGGGCCTGTGCGTAGCGGTCCGTGTCGGCGCAACCGTTTCACACGGCGATCTCTTGGTAGAGGTCTTTGGCGAGGGAGCGGATCTCGCGCTCGTTGCCAACGCGTTTAGGATGTAGTTAGCTGCGCTCGACGTCCGCGATCAGATAGAGCGGGCGGCCTTTGACCTCGTCATAAATCCGGCCGATGTATTCGCCGAGGATGCCGAGGCTGATCAACTGCACGCCGCCCAAAAAAAGCACGGCGACGATCGTTGATGCCCAGCCGGGCGTATAACCGGGCGGATGCAAACTGAAAATCTTGTAGCCGATGACGATTAAGGCATAGATGAACGCAACCACGCTCGAGAAAAAACCGAGATACGATGCAAAGCGCAACGGAACATCCGAAAATGACGTGATGCCGTCGATAGCAAAACGCAGCATCTTCGTCAACGGATACTTGGTGCTGCCGGAGTGCCGCTCGTCGCGGTCGTACTCGATCCCGACTTGGTTGTAACCAACCCAGCTCACCATGCCCCGCAGAAAGCGGTGCCGTTCGGGCGACCGTTTCAGAGCCTCGATCACACGCCGGCTCATCAGGCGAAAATCACCGGTGTCGACCGGAATCGAAACTTTGGTAAGACGCTTGATGATCCGGTAAAAGAGTCGTGCGGTAAACAGCTTGAACGGGCTCTCTCCCTTGCGCGTGCGCCGAACCGCGTACACGACGTCGTAGCCTTCACGCCATTCGGCCACAAAGTCAGCGATGAGCTCGGGCGGATCCTGGAGATCGCCGTCCATCAAGATCACGGCATCGCCTTGCGCAATGTCCATGCCGGCCGAAGCCGCGAGTTGGTGACCAAAATTGCGCGAGAGGTTGACCATCACGATATTCTCGCGGCGCGCGAGCTCCTCGCGAATACGCTCGAGCGTGCGATCGGTGCTGCCGTCGTTGACCAAGATGATCTCGTAGGAAGGCGCGCCTTCCAGACGCCCGGCGACCGCCACGATGCGCTCGACGAGCGGAGCGACGTTGCCTTCCTCGTTGTACAGGGGAACGACGATGCTGAGAACCGGCATGACCGGAGAGGTTCGACGCGAGCAAGAATCACCTCTAATAATGAAGCGACCCCTGGCTCAGGCAGCCGTAATGTTTATTGCTGTGCTCGCCGCGTGCGCGACTCGCGCGCCCGCGCCGCGCGCGGCACTCACTGCGCGGCCGGCGGCCGCCTCAACGCCGGTACACATCGCGCTGCGTACGCCTGCGCCGCGTGCTGCCGCGAACGCCAAGCCTGCGCCGTCACAAACGCCGTCGCCCCGACCATCGCAAACGCTCACGATTGCAACGCCCGCGACCGCAACGCCTTCAGCTGGAACGGCTGCGACCGCAACGCCGGCGCCGACGCCCCAGCCGTCGCAAACGCCGATACCGCAGGCGTCAGAAGACGTCGTCATGGCGCCACCCGATGCAGCGCCGCGCATCGTGGCCGTACACATCGACAGCCAGACCGTTCACAGCGGCGAGACGATCTCCGGCATGGTAGAGACAACATCGAACGTCGCGAGCGTCGAGGCTCGTATCGCCGCCTTCTCGATCAGCGTGCCGAAGGTGCGCCTGGGTCGCTTCGCGTTGAGTTACGTCGTGCCGTGGGTTCCGTTCTTCTGGCACGGCACGTATCCGATGACGCTGATCGCGCGCAATACCGCCGGCGTTGCGGTCGAGCGCGTCATTCCGATCACCGTTAAATAGACGGTGCGGGCGTGCTTGGTGCCGCTCGGAAGGTTCGGGAACGGTGCCGGATTGTAGGGCGTCGGGAAGACTGATGGCTGCTGAAGGATCAAGTTGTTGCTATTGCCGTCCGCCCAGGCTGCCACCACGCTGTTGGTGGAGTTGGTGTCCGAATCGTTGACGGTCAGTTCGCGCGGGCGCACGGAAAGGCCATTGGGTCCGCGCTCTTGCGTTTGCAGCGATCCGCGCGTGTACAGGTAATGATGACCGTTCCCGACGCCATGCGTTGAATCGCGACAAAGTGCAGCGCATCGATGCGGTCCATCATGATCGCTTGCGGATTCCAACCCGAGACATCGGTGGCGATGTAGATCTGCGCGGTCATTGGCGTCGTTAACCGGAACTTGTACCTGGAATTTTACCAGCACGAGTTTTCCCGTGAACGTTATGGGTACGCCGTTCGAGGTCGTGCTGCACGGGCCCCGCGAGCTCGGGGTTCGGGTACGGGGACGAGGCGGTCACGGCAAACGCTTGTGCGGCATCGGGAAGCGGCCCGACCGGATACGGTTTGGCCGAAAGGTCGATTTCGACGACTTGCCCCGCGTCATTGAAGACCGCGCGCGCATAGTCGCGCGGCTCGGGCGCGCGCGCAGCCGGATGCTTCGTTTGCTCGTCGAGAATCGCAACGTTCGGTGCGACGCGAAAGCCGTCGCCGGTCGTGAAAAAGACGAAGCCGTCCTGATACGCGAGGAGCTGGCCGCGAAATGGTCAGCGGCGCCGCTGCCGCGAGAGGATCAGCGCACAAACCAGGGCTCCGATGCGACGGCGCAGATTCGTCATGAGCTAAACTGTACCACGAACGTCGGGCTCCAAATCTGGTCCCAAAGTGAAAGAAGTAGGTCGCGTTGCACGTCGACGGTGAGATGTGGAAGCAACCGCGCGCGCACTTCAGCGTAGAGGCTTGCCAGGGCGGCTGACCAAGGTAGTTCGTATAGGTAGTACTGCCCGATGGCGTTGGGCGGCGGCGGCCCGAACAAGCCTGGGTAAGCTGCGGGAAAATCTTGATGATGCGAAAAGGCAAGCGTGGTCACGAGATTCGGCGAAGCCGAGTAGGTCGTGCTCAAGTGTCAGCTGTTCGCAGCGTAGCGGCTCCGCGAAACGACTCAAACGGCGTGTACGGCGTGCCGTCGGGAAGCGTCGGAGTCGATGGCGGCCGTAGCCGCCTATAAGATAGAGATCGCTCGTGTTTTGGATGTTGAACGACGAGTAGCTGTTCACGAACCGCGACAACTGCCGGCTGAGGCTGATCGTTGTGTTCTGGCTATTGACGTGGTGCGGCACGCTGTTCCATTGCCGCGACCAAGTCCATCGAAGCATTGAGGTAGACGAGTTTGTAGGGCTGATTGCGGTCGCCGATTTTGACGTTTGCTAGCGAGGTCGTGAAACCGAAAATCTGACTCCAGATCGTCGTGTAGTTGTAACCGCCATAGTTCTGCAAGCCATAGGCATCGTGGTTGTAGCCCAACGCTACGAGGGTCTGCAGATAGAGCGGCAGCTTGAGGATCTGGTTGTTGTACGACGTCCATGTTAGCGTACCGAAGTTCGGATGGTT
>CAWFYV010000002.1:0-975055 GCA_963820185.1 Vulcanimicrobiota bacterium
GGGGAGATTAGCCTTGCGCATCACGGCGTACTCTTTCTAGACGAGCTCCCCGAGTTCGGACGCGGCGCAATCGAAGTAATGCGTCAGCCGCTCGAAGAGGGCACGGTGACCATCGCGCGCGCAGCCGGAACGTTCACGTACCCCGCGCGCTTTCAACTCGGTTGCATCGATGAACCCGTGTCCGTGCGGATATCGCGGATTGCGCGGCGCGGAATGCCGCTGCGACGACGCCAGCGTCGCGAAGTATATCGGCAAGCTTTCGGGTCCGCTACTCGATCGCATCGATTTGCAGATCGAGATCGCGCGTGTACCGTTCGACGATATGGTGCGCCGTGACGGCGCGGAACGTTCGGCGGCAATTCGGGAACGCGTTGTCGCTGCGCGCGGCGATCGCGCGCGAGCGCTTCGCCGGCACGACGATCGGGGCGAATGCGGATATTCCGCCGAGTCAGATGCGTACGTACTGCCCCGCTCGACGACGCCGCGATGCGCGTCTTGGCAACTGCCAGTGCCAAGCGACAGTTTTCGGCGCGAGCGCTCGACCGGATTGCACGCGTCGCCCGCACGATCGCGGACCTCGCGGACGCGTCGAACATCCGCGCCGAACACATCGCCGAAGCGATTCGGTCCCGCAGCTTGGAAAGACTCGATGGGCGTGCAGCATGAACCGATGCGCGGTTCGCGAACCAGACGGCCATGAATCGCCTGCAATACGTGCTGGCGCTCGTGCTTTTAGCGGCGTCACCGCTCACCATTACACAGCCCGCGTTTGCCGATACGCCATCGCCGGCGGCGTCGCCGTCCGCAACGCCAAGTGCGTTGGATCAGACGATCGACGTTGACGGGGCTCCCATCTCGATACGCGATCTCGTCACGCTCATCGCGGGCGTTGCGCTCGTCTACACCTCGGCCGGAGCGCATCCGAGCTCCACGCTCGTAACGAAGGCGCAAAGCGAAATGCCAACCTACGATCCAGATTGGCACTACGTCAGCTACACGATGCTGAACGGGCAACCGCTCATCACCATTTGGACTTCGGAGCGGCTCAACGGAAAGGCGCCGCGCTCGCTGATCGAGAGCACGGCTATCTTCGGATTGCTCGACGCCGGCTACGGCGGCACAGCGTTGCAGACACTCTACGCAAAAGAAAAGAGCGCGGACGCCGGAAAATATCCGACCAGCTCGCGCTAATGGTCGACAACCTCTCGGCGTGTTGCCTACGGCTGCGATGAAGGCTTTGTGTTGGTCGTCGTCGTCGTGGTCGAGCTGCCAGTGGTGCCGCCTTGACCGTTAGATTGTGTCGACGTGGTCTGATTCGTGGTCGAGGTCGAGGTCCACGGATGCCAGACGAACAGCGCCGCTACGATCGCAACGGCAACAAGTAAGACGATACCTAGTACGGCGGCGTTGCTGCCGGAGTCTTCACGTACAATGACTGGGTCGCTCATCGGGTTGCTTCTCCTCGAAAGTGTTTCCGAGGTTATTCCCAGTGCACGGGGCCGCCAATCAGCAAGCGCAGTCGCGGCGCTTTGCTTACTTGATGTCTCCGCACGAGACGTACGCGGTGAGCTCGTCCGCGCTCTTATGCACGTTGAGCGCGTACTTGCCGCCCGCCACATCGGTGAGCTTCACGTTCGCAAGCACGGTCTCGCTCTTGCCGTCGACCGCCGCATTGAGCGGCCATTGCGGCGTCGTGTTCATGATGTCGCACGTCCCTTGATGGAGGTACACGGGCTGCGAAACGCCGCTGGGTGCGTTGGCGATGTTGAGCACAACGTGCAGACCGTCCGTCTGCTGGGTGAAGATCGCGGTGCCGCTTTCGCCGCTGCCGTGTCTGGCGTTCAGCTTAATAGTAAGCGAGCTAATATCGGTGGCGAGCGCGGACGAGCCGCAGGCGAACAACAGCGCCGCGCAAAGAACGACAAATCGACGAGCCATCATGTCCTGAGTATAGGAAGACCGTATTATGGTTTATTTAAGGCGAACAGCCCCGTCGCCTCGACTGCAAGTTCCGAGTGGACTACGGGGTAACCATTGGATTCTTTTCGGCAAAGGCGCCATTGGGATTCGGCTTCACCCATACGATCAGATCCCAGATCGTTGGGAATTCGAACACCGTTACAACGTTGCTCGCGCTCGGCACCTTGCCCGCCGCAACGACAGTTTGTGCTGACGGATGCGTTAGACTTCCGCCGGCCTTCACCCAATCGTCATTCATCAAGTACTGATCGTAGATGAGCTTCCCATCAGCCTTCGCGACCCAATGGATGTGGCCGTCGAAATCAACCCATCTGCCGGGATTGATGCCCCACAGATTCGGGCGCGGCTCCTTGTTCGGGCGCGGCACCGAGAAGTCCGCGCCGAGTAGGTTCCCGTTTTTGTCGTACCAGAGCTGGCTCGGATGCGTCGGATCGGACGTCCACTGCATGTTGGCATAACTGATTGCGCCGGTGTCGTCTTCGCTGGTATAGCGCACGTAGCCGGCCTTCTCGGCATCGCTTGCGTGTGGAAAGCGCGCCATCAAGTCCGCCTGAATCGATTTCACAAAGGCCGTTTCGCTTGCGCTCTCAGGACCGTTATACGTCGGCCCTTCATCGGCGCGCGCGACCGCGCCAAAAGCAAGCGCTAGGATTGTTGCAAGAACTGCGATTCGTATCCGCATTGTACGCCCTCCCATACACCTTTGAGAGAAGGGCTGCGTGCAAGGCTTTGTGACTTCCTGTGTGACAGGAACGTGGCCATGTTAGCGCGCTTTGGCTTACGTCGTAGCGTCGAGCGCCGGCACGGCGTCGCCGTCGAAAAATACGCGCAGCTCGCTTGACGAGAACTGGACACCGCTCCAGAACGGGCCGAATTCGCCATAGCGTGCGCTCGTCTCGTCGAAGCGCATATCGTAGACAAGCTTCTTGAAGATCAGTGGATCGTCGGCGTAGAGGTCGACACCCCATTCGAAATCATCGAAGCCAATCGAGCCCGAGATCACTTGCGTGACCTGTCCGTGATACATCCGTCCGACTTTACCGTGCTCGGTCATCATCTTTGCCCGCGTTTCGAACGGCAGCATAAACCAATTATCCGCACCATCGCGCTTCTTGTTCATCGGATAGAAACATGCGTAGCGGCGGCGTGGGATCTTTGCCCACAGACGCGGCCCGACGTACGGGCTCTCGGCCTGCTTGCGCACGAGTTCGTCGAACGCGACGATCCATTCGGGCGTCTGCGGCGTCAAGCCGCGCGACTGCAGCTCGGCGTGAATCTTCCCGGTCGCATCGTACATGCCGAGTTCCAAGACGGAAACGTACGAACCAAGTGGCTGCAGATACTCGCGCACCTCCAGCTTGTCGACCAGCGTTTGTGCATAGGCCAATCCGTCGTAGGTGCGCGCGTAATGCGTGATCATCAAGTCGCCCTTGTGGCCCACGATCTGGGCCAGTCCGACGTCGCCGTCTTTGCCTGATTGCAAGTGCTCGACCAAATCGGTTGCATGCGCAGCATACTTGGCGCGCCGCTTCTCGGGGAGTCCATCCCACCCGCGGCGGTCGAACGCAAACATGCGGTGGAGAATCCACCAGCCTTCGAGCGACTCGGGTACGTTCGGATCGCGCATGACGGTGGTTTATGCTCCTCGCTTCAGGGCTTTGACGCGCAGCATCTCCGCTTCGACTTCGGCCACCAGCGCCTCGGGCCGCTCGCGGTATTTCGCCCACAATTGGGGCATGTGCGCGATGTCGTCGAGCACGCGCGTGTAGACACTATTGACCGGCGTCGGCACGCCGTGGACCTGTCCCGCCGCTGCGACCGCACCGTTGAGCCAGTTTACTTCGCTTTGCGGGCTGCCCGCACGCAGATCGAGCAAGAGCGACGGCGGCTTTGTGCCGCGGCCGCCGGCGATACTCGCGCCCATCACCGTGCGTGCAACCGGACTGGGCAACGACGCGGACGCGAAGAGCGCGCGCACCGGATAACGTGGCAGATCGATCGGTTTGATCTTGAGCGCCGCCATCACCGCGTGCACCTCACGAATCATGCGGATCTCCAGCGTGAAGATCTTCTCGAAGTGCACCATCCGCGACGGCAACACGTTGAGAATCGCACAGCTCGCGTTGGCAACGACGTTGAGCGCGAGTTTGCTCCATTTGAGCGCACGCCAATCCGAAAGAACGCTGACGCGCATCCCACTGCTGGCAAAGGTCGCCGTGAGCCAATTGAACGCGCTTTCACCTACGGGTGCAAATGCGAGGCCGCCCTCTTTCGCCGCGCTCGCATGGCCGTCGCGATCGCGATCCACCGGCACGGTAAGCGCGGCGGCGACGACGCTGTTCGCACCAAACGCCTCCGCGAGCTTTTCCTCGTTGCCGACCCCGTTTTGCGGCGAAACGAAGACGCACTTTTCGGGATAGGCGATTGCGTTGCGTAACGTTTCGATCGCACCGTCGGTGTCGTAGGCCTTGGTCGCGACGATTGCGACATCCGCATCGTATGGCGTCACCGCGTCCAGCGCGCGCGGCGCATACGCAACCTCGACACCGATCGATTCCAGTTTGTCGCCCAGATAGCTGCCGACCGCGCCGCGTCCGACGACGTAAACTTTCATCGCGTCATGTCCGTGCTGCCGAAGCCGCCGTTGCCGCGGACGCTCTCGGGCAGCTCGTCGACGATTTCGAATAGCGCGCGTGAAACCGGTGCAACGACGAGTTGTGCGATACGGTCGCCGCGTTTGATCGTAACCGGTAGGGACCCGAGATTCGCGAGGATCACGCCAATCGGGCCGCGATAGTCGGCATCGATCGTACCCGGCGCATTCAAACAGGTAATCCCGTCACGCAGCGCAAGGCCGCTGCGAGGACGAACTTGCGCTTCGAACCCGGGCGGCAAAGCAATCGAAAGTCCGGTCGGCACGAGCGCGCGCGCACCAGGCGCCAGCGTCAGCGCTTCGTCCACGGCGGCACACAGATCGGCTCCCGCGGCAAGCTCGCTCATGTAGGAAGGGAGCGGCACATCGTCCGCTCCGGGAAGGCGTTTGAGCGCGACCCGCACGAGCGTATCCATCGTGGGGCTCATTTAGAAAGAAGTTGCGATAACTCTTCCCGGAAGCTCTCGATGTCGCGGAACGACCGATAGACGCTTGCGAAGCGGATGTACGCAACCGGATCGAGCGTTCGCAGCGCTTCCATCAGCTTCTCTCCGACCATCGTCGAGCTGACCTCGCTCTCCCCACGCGCGAAGAGATCGCGCTCGAGATCGGCAGCGACCGCCTCCATTTGATTATCCGAGATCGGGCGCTTCTCACACGCCTTGCGCAGACCGCTGAGAATCTTCTCGCGGCTGTACTGCTCGCGCCGTCCATCTTTTTTGACGACGAAGAGGCGCGGCGCTTCCATACGCTCGTACGTGGTAAAGCGATGCTTGCAGCGCGGGTCCAAACACTCGCGCCGCCGCCGGACAACAGTTTCATCGTCGCGAGAGTCCACCACGCGGGTTTCGCTCTTGCGACATGTCGGGCAGATCAGTTCCTTGTACCTCGAGTCCTACATATAGTAGGTGACCGTATTATACGGCACTATACCTAGTAAACGCAAAAAGGCCGCCCGGCGTCCCCGCCGTCGGCCCTTTTCAAAGCTATAAAAGATGCGACTAAGCGCTTCGTTCGGCTTAGGCGCCGGAGGGCGAAGTGGCCAAGGGGCCATGAGCCCTTTGGCAACGACAGCCGGGCGGAGCGGTTAGCTCGCGGCCCCAATCTTAAACATTTTTGTCCCGCATTCAGGGCACTTACCCTCGGTTGCGGGGCGGCCGTTCTTCATCGTGATCTGCACGGCGTCTTTGATCTGCCGCTTAGTCTTACATTTGACGCAATAGGCTTCTGCTGCCACCTGAGGATCCTCCAGAGCTTCGGTCTTGGTGCGGCTGCCGTATTCGGGCACGCTTGGGGGCCTCCTGTGGGCGCCCCTTGCTGAGGCGATCCCTCGTCGGGATGGCTGACCCATGGATGCTCCGGAGTATACCACCCGCGAGGCCATTGAAACCCTGCGAGGGGACCGCGGCTTCGCCTGGGCCGGCGAAGGTTTGTGGGCGCTCGGCAGCCTAGCTGGGTTGCAGCGGCCGAGCGTCGCGATCGTCGGAACACGCGCCGCAACGCCCTATGGAAAGCGTCTGTCGCGAGCGTTCGCCCGCGATTTGGGCAACGCCGGCTGTACGATCGTCTCCGGGTTAGCGCTCGGCATCGATGCAGCTGCGCACGAAGGCGCACTGGAGGCGTCCGCGCCGACCGTTGGTGTGCTTGGCAGCGGCCACGCATGTTTTTTCCCACAACGCAACGTCGCGCTCGCTGAGCGCATGCTCGCAAACGGTGCCGTACTCTCGCCGTTTCCACCCGAACAGTGTGCCGAGCCCTGGCACTTCCTCGCGCGCAATGCGATCGTTGCCGCGCTTGCGGACGCGGTCGTGGTCATCGAAGCGCCCGCTCGCAGCGGCGCGCTCAACACGGCGGGTTGGGCCGCGTCACGCATCCCCGTGCTAGCCGTGCCCGGCGACGTCGATCGCGCGCACGTCGCGGGGTGCCACGCGCTCATTCGTGACGGCGCCATCCTCGCGCGCAACGCGAGCGATGTGCTCGAGGTGCTGCGCCTGCAAGCGCCGCGACCACCGCTGCCGATCGAGCGCGACGGTGCTGCCGGTGAACTCCTGCGCGCGTTGCGCAGCGGCGAAAGCGATCTCGACGCCTTGGTCGCAATGACCGGCATCGCGCCGGCACAAGCACTCGCGGAGCTTGCGATGCTCGAGCTCGAAGGCGTGGTTGAGCGCCGTGGCGCAACGCGCTTTGCATGCAGCTTCGGCTGATCGCTGTCGACAAGATTCGCACGCCCTATATCGGCGACGCCTGCGCCGATTTTCGCAAGCGTCTGCAGCCGTATTTCAAGTACGACGAGATTGAAGTGCGGGCTGCGCATGGTGGCGATCCGCAGGCCGCGATGCGCGAAGAAGCCGAGCGCATCTTCAAGCACCTTCGCCCCGACGACCGCGTCTGGTTGTTGGAGCGGACGGGTACGGCATTTTCCAGCCCCGAATTGGCGCAGGCAATCGACGGCGTGACGCACGCCGGGATCTCACGCCTGACCTTTGTCGTAGCCGGTACCTACGGCGCTGACGCATCGCTGCGCGAGCGCGCCGACGTGCTCTGGTCGCTCTCGCCGCTGACGTTGTTGCACGAGTGGGCACGCGCGCTCGTGCTGGAACAGCTCTATCGCGCGGCGAAGATCACGCGGAATGAACCCTACCACCACTGACGCGATGCTGCCCGACGACGCGCTCGACGCATTCGCGCGGGCGGTTGAAGGCATCGCGATGCGCGAGTATCCCGATGCGTTGCCCACGCCGGTCAGCTTCGAAGCACCGCGCCGTCCGGAGTTTGGGGACTTCGCGACCAACGTCGCGTTTGTGCTGGCTAAGGTCGCACGCCGCTCACCGAGCGACGTGGCCAATGCACTGATCGAGAAATTGCGCGACGAATCGCCGGAAGTCACTGCACGCTTTGCATCGATCGATGCCGTTGCCGGATTCATCAACGTGCGCCTCGCGCCACCGGTGTGGCAGGCGCTGGTCGCACGCGTGCTGCGCGACGGCGCCAACTTCGGCCGCGGGCTGCCGCGCGGCGAGCGCATCTCGCTCGAGTTTGGTAGTGCGAACCCAACCGGTCCGCTGGTCGTCGTGCAAGGCCGTACGCTCTCGATCGGCGATGCGCTGGCGCGCGCATTCCGCTACTGCGGCTACGACGTCTTCGCCGAGTGGATCATCAACGATGCGGGTTCCCAGATGGAGACGCTGGGGCGCTCGCTCTTCGCACGCTACGTGCAACAGTACGACCCGTCGTATCCATTTCCCGAAGAGGGCTATCCGGGTGACTATCTGATCGCAATCGCACAGAGTATTGTCAAACGCGACGGCGAGAAATGGCGCAAGCTGCCGCAAGCGCCGATCGCGGCGTTTGCACAACTCGGCCGCGATGCCATCGTTGCCGAGCAGAAGGCGACCGCCGAGCGTTTCGGCGTGCGCTACGATCGCTGGTACAGCGAGCAAGCCGACCTGCGCGACAACGGACGCATGGACGAAGATCTCGACAAGCTGCGCGCGATGGGGCTCATCTACGAAGATGGTGGCGCGCAGTACTTCAAGACTTCGGAGTTCGGCGACGATAAGGACCGCGTCATCATCCGCAGTGACGGCACGCCAACCTACTTTGCACCCGACATCGCCTATCACTTCGAGAAACTCAGCCGCTCGAATCGCGCGATCAACATTCTTGGCCCCGATCACCACGGCTATATCGGACGCTTGAAAGCCGCCGCAGCTGCGATGGGCTTCCCAGGCCAACTCGACATCCTGATCGCGCAGCAGATCACACTGTTGCGCGGTGGCGAGCAGGTCAGCATGAGCAAGCGCGAGGGCAACATCATCACGCTCGATGAGATTCTCGACGAAGTCGGCGTCGACGCGGCGCGCTTCTTCTTCACAATGCTCGCAACCGACTCGCCGCTCAGTTTCGATTTAAAGCTTGCGGTCGAACAGAGCAGCGACAACCCCGTCTACTACGTGCAATACGGCCACGCGCGCATCGCGTCAGTCCTGCGCCGCGCCGATCCGGCCGACGTCGAGGCCGCGCGCAAGGCTCCGTCGCTGGCAGCGTTGACGCACGATGCGGAAATGGCGCTCGCACGCCGGCTCGCCGAATTACCGCGGGTCGTGCAAGGCGTCGTTGAGAACCTCGCACCGCACCGGCTCACGAAGTACGCGCGCGATGTCGCAACCGAGTTTCACCAGTTTTATACCGAATGCACAATTCTGGTCGACGAGCGCGACGTGCGCCTCGCGCGGCTTGCGCTCTGCATCGCTACGAAATCCGTGCTCGCAGAAGTTCTCGAGCTCATCGGCGTGAGCGCGCCCGAAACGATGTAGACGGGCCTACTTCAGTGCGGCTTCTAAGCGCGCGCCATCGGGACGGCCGAGTCCGGTAACCGGATCCCATCCCACGCCGGCGCTATAGGCACCGTTACTGCCGCTCGTGATGTCTTGCAACGGGCCGGGGGAACGCGGATACCCCGCGAGATCGTAGATCTTCGCGTTGATAAAGCCAACCGAGACTCCGAGTTGTTGATTCATGAGCGCGATGAGACCCGCCCACAGCGGCGCGACAGCGCTCGTGCCGCCAACGACGAGATTCGATCCATCGACGCGCACGCTGTAACCCGAATTCGGATCGGCATCCGCACTGATGTCGGGGACGCCGCGTCCGCCGTTCGGATTCGAAGGCGCTGGGACTTGTGCACTCGCTTGCCACGACGGCAACGCAAAGACGTCGCTCACGCCGCCACCCGAATCAGTCCAGGCGGTCTCGGCGGAGATCGCACCGTTGGTTGCGGTTATCGTGGTGCCGCCGCAGCCGAGCACATGTGGACTCGACGCCGGAAAGTCCGCGTGTGGTTGCCCGTCGCTCACGCCGTCACTCGATCCGCCATCGCCCGATGCGACACAAACCGTCACGCCCATCGCCGCTGCTGCCGCGCACGCATTGTCGAGTGCGGTCATCGCTTGACTCGTCCAATTCGACTCGGCGTCGCCCCAACTGATCGAGAGCACCGACGGCGCGTACGTCGTGTCGTGTACGGCCGTCGTCACCGCGTCGATAAAACCCTGATCGGTGTTGGGCGCGAAGTACGTGACGATGCGCGCGCCGTGCGCGATCGTACCCGCAACTTCAATGTCGAGCATCACCTCCGTGTCGGCATCTCGATCGGCACCCGGGTTACTCGTTGCACCGTCGACGCCGACCACTTCGACCTGCGCTTGGGGCACGCCGAGCTGCGAACAGTAAGCGGCGAAGTCGCTCGCGCTATATCCGCCGCCAAGCTCGATGATCGCGATCGTCTCGCCGCTGCCGTCGACACCATTCGGAAAATCGTAGAGCGCGGCAACCTGCGGTGGCGTAAACGACGCGGCGGCACGTACCGCGACGCGCGAGCGTGGCTGCGCCTGCGGACGCGTATCCAAACCGACGACCGCCTCGACTACGTTGGCCAAACTTGTGGGAACCGAGATCGTCCCGGTGCGCCCGCGAAACGTCGTTGTCCCGACGCGATACGTCCCGAGGGTCACGCCGAACGCCTCGGACATCGCTGCGACCGTCCCTTCGACGCGCAGCGCGCGGCGGGAAGGATCACGCTCCACGACCGTCAAGCCGGCGTCTTGCGCAAATGTCGCAACGCGGTCGAGGTCGCTCTCACCGGCACCATAAGCGGCAGCAAACTCTTCGCGCGTGAGGTGTCCCGGCAGTGGCTTGCTGGTATGCTTTGAGCGCACGATTATCGTTGCGCTGATGCGCTCGCTCTGATCGGGAACAGCAACGAAATCCCCGGGCGGACGCGTCCGCGTGCTGCCGGGAACGATCCAGCGGTCATCCATATCGGGTCACACCTTTCCCGTTTCGATCTACCCGCCGCGCGTTAGCTTGTAACCCCTCACGCCCGATCCAGCCGTGCAGCCAGCCACGGCGTTACAAAATACCGCCATAGGATCTTAATGAGCGCGGCTGCCGGTATCCCAAGCAAGAGACCAGGAATGCCGAATAATTCGCCACCCGCGAACACCGCAAACATCACCCCGATCGGCGACACACCGACCGACTCCCCCATGATCTTCGGTACGAGCACGTTGTCACTGATGCGCGCCATCACGAACATGATGATCTGCACCCAGAGAATCATCCAGCCACCTTGCGGTGCACACAACACGATGGCGATCGCCTGCGCGATCAACATGCCAATTACCGGAACGGCATACGCAACGGCAGTGACGATCCCGAGAATCAACGAGAACTTGAACCCAATAAGCGCGGTGAGCACGGTCACGGCAACGCCCGTGATCGCGCTAACAAGGACCTGCCCCGAGATAAAGCTTCCGAATGTTTCGGTGATTTCCAGTGCCAGCTTGCGCGCGGTGAGTCGACGTTTTGCCGGGAAGAGCGTGGTAAAAGCATTGACGATTTGCTCGTCATTGAGCAAGAAGAAGAACGAAAGCACGATCGAGGAGAAGGCCACGAAAAACGCCGTCGCAGCGCCGATCAGGATCGTGCCGAGCGAGGTAAGCGAGGTCGTGACGACCGTGGAGAGACTCTGTCCGCCGAGCTGGCCGATGTCGAAGTCGCTGTTCGGCACGTGCAGGCCGGGTACGCGCGTTTGCAACCAATCCTGCGCTTCGTGCGCCCACGTTTCGACCGCGGCCACATATGCGGGCGCGTTGGTTGCGAGCGTCTGCAACTGTGCGATCGTCAGCGGTACGATCACGAGCAACCCGACGACGATCACGATCGAGAGCACGACGAAGACAATCGTGATCGCGAGTGCCTTCGGTACTTTTCGCCGGGTTAGAGCACGAACGACCGGCTGCACGCCGAACGCGATAAAGGCTGCGATCAGAAAGATCGAGACCGTGCGCGGGATGTGCGAAACAAAGACGTAGAGCCCAGCGAGTATCGCCAGGGCGGCGAGCGTGAAAAAGAGGCGGCGCCAGCCGCTCGGGCTTATAGCGTTTTGCACAACAGCCGCCGCTCGGTACGGTAACCGGCGCGTTCGTAGAGCGCACGAGCAGTGACGTTTTCCTCGGTGACCATCAACGCCATATACGGAGCGCCGCGCTTGCGAGCCTCGTCCTCGGCCCGTTTCAGCAGCGCAGAGCCGATACCCGCCCCGCGCACATCGCGCTCAACGGCCATATAGACGATGAACGATTGATCGTCGCCGGTGACTTCGTCGGGAAGCGAGTCGAGTGTCAACATGAACCCCACGGGCCTGCCGTCCATCTCGGCGATCAGCGAAAGGTGCTCGCGCCGCTCGACGATTGCGAGCAGGCGCTCGAAGTTCTCGAGCACCGCAGCCGGATCGACTCGGCGCAGCGACGAGACACTATCCATCGCCGTGCGCTTGCCAAGCGATTCAATGAATGGGCGATCGCCCTCAGTTGCGGCGCGAACCTGGATCGTCAATAGCTTGACCAGCCTTGCACAACGGACAATCATCCGGATCGAACGATTCGATCGGCATGTCGAGGAGGGCGCGCGCCGGAACACCGAACTCCGCCTCGCCGCGCTGCACGATGATCCCGACGCCGGCGACTTGGGCGCCGTGCTTGCGCACGACGTCGATCACCTCGCGCACCGAAAGTCCCGTGGTCACGACGTCTTCCACCACGAGGGCCCGATCTTGCGCGTTTAGCCTGAAACTACGGCGCAGCGTCGCCACGCCATTTTCTTTCTCGACGAAGATCGCATCGGTCCCGAGCTGGCGTGCCACCTCGTAGCCGAGCACGATGCCGCCCACGGCAGCACTGACGACGATCGTCGGCTTCACCGGCCGAAATGCCGCGGCAATCTCTTTGGCTACGGCTTCAACCAACGGTGGGCTCTCGAGAATGCGAAACTTTTGGATGAAGCGATCGCTATGACGGCCCGAGCTTAACCGGAAGTGCCCGTGCAGAAGTGCGCCGCGATCGCGTAACGCCGCTTCGAGATCGAACTCAGACAAGCGCGCGCATATCGTCGAGTACGGCACGCGCGGCAGCGGCCGGATCGGTGGCTTGCGTGATCGGGCGACCGACGACCACGTAATCGGCGCCGGCGGCGACGGCTTGGGCGGGTGTCGTCACGCGCTTTTGGTCGCCGTGCGCTTCACCCGGCAGACGAATACCGGGCGTCAGCGTGAGGAAGTCGGAACCGAAGAAACCCTTGAGATCGGCGACCTCGCGCGCGCTGCAGACGACGCCCGAACAGCCGGCGTCGCGCGCAAGCGCAGCAAGGCGCGTGGCGTTCTCGCCCGGACCGCCCTGCAATCCGAGTTCACCCAAGTCTTCGGCACCGTGACTGGTGAGAATCGTAACCGCGAAGACATGCGGCGCCGTGATGCCGAGTTCGCCGGCGCGCGCTTGCGCCGCCTCGACCGCCGCGCGCATCATCTCGACGCCACCGAGCGCATGCACATTGATGATGTGGGCACCCGGCCGAACCAGTTGGGTGACCGCCGCACCAACGGTCCGCGGGATGTCGTGGAGTTTCGCATCGATGAAGAACCGCACGTCGCGCGCTTCGCAATACGAGAAGATTCGCTCGGGGTAGCCACAGAGCGACTCCAAACCAATCTTGAATATCAGGTCCAACTCGTAGAGTTGGTCGATTAGCCGTTCGGCATCGTCGGCCGACGGAACATCGAGCGCGACGATCAGCTGAGCCATCGGTTTAGCCTTCATCCCCTTCATACTGATAGGCGTTTGAAAATCCCACGTTTGCCTTTCCGACTATCTTAGCCAGCGACCGGAGGTTACGCAACCGCAGGTAATCTGCGAGTTCCTCGACGATCCGCACGGGAATCTGCGGGTCGGTGAAATTCGCCGTCCCGATCGAAATTGCGCTTGCGCCCGCCAGGAAGAATTCGAGTGCGTCGCTCGTCGTTTCGATGCCACCCTGCCCGATAATCGGGATCTTCACGGCGCGCGCTACTTCGTACACGGCAAGAACGGCAATTGGTCGAATTGCCGGCCCCGAGAGGCCGCCCGTGACGTTGCCCAAGCGCGGATGCCAGCGCTCGACGTCGATTGCCATCCCACGCACGGTGTTGATCACCGCGAGCGCATCCGCACCCGCAGATTCGGCCTCGCGAGCAATCGACGCGATATCGGTGACATTCGGTGAAAGTTTGACGATGAGCGTCTTGTCGGTCGTGGCGCGCACCGCGCGGACAACTTTCGCGGTGAGGTTCGGATCGCAGGCAAACGTCTCGCCTTCGCTTGCCACGTTCGGACACGAGATGTTCACCTCGAGAGCGTGAATCTCGTCGCGCGCGGCGAGCCGCTCGCTGACGTAGGAATAGTCGTCGACGCTGAATCCTGCGACGCTGCCGACAACCGCGCACGGACGATTGGCAAACTTCGCCACATCATTTTCGAGATACCACTCAATACCGGGATTCTGCAAACCGATGGCATTGAGCATGCCGGCCGGCGTGTGTACGAGTCGCGGTGTCGGGTTGCCGAGGCGTGGCAAGCGTGTCACGCTCTTGAGCACGACCGCGCCGATACGCGCGAGATCGACGAACGGCGCGAACTCCTCGCCGCTGCCGTAGCAACCACTGCCCATGAACGTCGGGAACGGCAGCTCGAGCCCCCCGATTTTGACGCTTAGATCAACGCCGCTTGCATTTACCATCGCAACTCGTGGGCCCAGAACACCGGGCCTTCTTTGCAGACGCGCGCGTAAACGACGTCGCTACCGTTTCGCTCCGTCGGCGGAAAGCTCGGTGCTTGCGCTGAGTTGCGTACCAGCGGAACGACGCAGCCCCAACATCCACCGACCCCGCACGCGAAGGTCTCTTCGAGCGAGAGCTGCGCTGGGACGTTCATCTCGCTTGCGATGCGCGCGACAGCGCGCAGCATCGGCGTCGGCCCGCAGGCCAAGATCAGATCCGGAAGATCGTTCGTTGCCGCAAACAACTCGGTGATATAGCCCGAGTGGCCCATGCTACCGTCGTCGGTTGCACAGAGTATCTCGCAGCCGTCACGAGCGAAGCGCTGGCGATCGACGAGCAATTCAGCCGTGCGCGCACCGTAGTACAAGCGGACCCGCGCCCCCGCGCGCAGCAACGCTTGAGCGGGGAGCAACACCGACGCGATGCCGACGCCGCCGGCGACGATCGCGACGTTGCGCGCATTATCGAGTGTAAAGCCGTTGCCAAGCGGACCTGAAAGCTCGATCTGCTCACCAGGTTGCAACGCCGCAAGCTCGGCTGTACGCTTCCCAATCACGAAGAACATCACGCTTGCACGGTTGCCGGTCGCTTCGTAGATGCCGAGCGCCACTGCCGCGCGCTCGCCGCTCGGCGGCGTGACCATGACGAATTGCCCAGGTTGGGTCACGCTTACCAGCTCCGGCGCGTCAAATCCTAACAAAGTGACACCCGGCGCGAGCCCTTGCCGATCCAGAACAAGCGCGTGATGGATTGATGCGGATGTTGCGACGCCGGCCATATGCGTGGATGCGTTTTCGCCAAATTTTAAAAAAAGTCTGCGCTAAAAGGTGAACCGCGCTGCTACATTAGCCGTTATATGGTATAGAGAGTGGAAGCTCGGAAGAGTGAAGCTCGGAAAGGAGGGTCCGCAGATGGCAGGTCTCATGGTCTTCAAATCTTTGGCCGATGCGCTTCGCGCCGGCTACCAGGTCTACGATCGTACTGCGGACGGGTATCTCGTTCGCACGAGAACGACGGCAGGATGGGCCATAGCGTTGGTATCCTGCAAGTAACTCCTCCGCAAACGAGTCAACGTCCTTATACGTAATCTTCCGCCTCCAGCAGCAATAACGACGCCGGTTTCTCAAGAAACCGGCGTCGTTGCTTTTCATCGTTAATTAGGTTAGCGCTGATCGGGGGGCGGGACCGGGCGCTCGATCTCCGGGGTCGACCCGGGACGCCAGGCGTAGGGACCTGGGGGCGCTTGGGGCGGGCGTGCGGCGTTCCGGGCTCGGGCCGACGTTCGGCGGCGGCCCGAAGCTCGTCGGCTGGCTCCAGGTGGCCCCGGCGCCGAATCCCGGCAGCCGCGCACCGTTGAGCACGGCATTGAAGATCTGCGCGATACCCACGAACATCGGGATCAAGCCACCGAGCAGCCACGGACCGAACGGATTCCCGCTCAAGGGACCGATCGTGCTCAAGCCGAGCAACAGGGCGAAGCCGATGCAGGCGACCTGGATGCCGCGGCGCAGTTGGCGCTGTGCGTAGTAATAATCTTCGTATTGCGGCGGCGGATAGTAGCCGCGCTTGCCGGGCGCCATGTTCGGCGGCGGCATCTTGCCCATGTTGGGGGGCGTCAAATTGTGCGGGATACCTGGCGGCGGCGGGGCCATGCCCCGGCGGATCATCTCCATCCGCTCGGTGTGCGCGTGGATTTTTGAAAGCATCCAGACGCCCATCGGCGCACCGAAGATGACGAGTATCGCGACCAAAGCGACGAGGTTGTCGGTTTCGTGGTTCATTTTGTTGCAGGCTCCGTTCGTCGTTTAGAGGCGCGGTCCCCAGCCCTCAAAGGTGGGGCGAAGAGCTTGCGCGGAGTCTGTACCGCCGGCCGGAATCGTCGGGCGCGAGCCGTGGGGGAGCGTTTTGTTCAGCGTCGTTGTCAGGACCATGGTGGGGTTGGGCCTCCGTATTCTTTCCTGCCACAGATACGGTCCGGCGCCCATGGTGTTTCAGGCACCTCTACGAAACACCAGCGGCCGCCACGGGGTAGGTGAGACGTGGCTGCAGCACTGTTGGAGGCGCGCCGTATAGATACGACGGTACGCCCCGGCCCCGACGACGGCGAGCTGGTGGCGATGACGCTCGGAGGCCGCTCCGAGGCTTTTGCGACGCTCGTTGAGCGCTACGATCGCGCGGTATACCATCTCGCCTATCGCACGCTGCACGACGTCGAAGAGGCAAAGGACGTCGCACAAGAGGCGTTTTTCAAGGCCTATCGCTCGCTACGTACGTTCAAGCCGGGCGCGAAGTTCTCAACCTGGATCTTTGCGATCACCTATCACGCCTGCTGCGATCGATTGAACCGCCGCAAACGTTATAGTAATGAGGAAATGCCGGAACGGGCCGATGCGAGCCCGGGGCCGGAAGCGCAAGCGATCGCGCTCGACCAAGCACGCCGCCTGCACGATGCTATCGATGCCCTTCCGGAGAAGTACCGTGCAGTCATCACGCTCTACCATCTGCAGAGCAAACAGTACGACGAGATCGCCGAAGTGCTGGGATTGCCGATGGGTACGGTAAAGACACATTTATTCCGGGCCAAGGAACATCTGCGGAAGATCCTTCGCGCGGAGGAGGTAACCGAAAATGAATTTTAACGATGACGACGCGCTGGACGCCGCGCTCTTTGCCTTACCGCTTGAAGAGCCGCCTGCAGACCTTCGCGCTGCGATTCTCTCGGCTACCATCTTCCGTCCGGCCCCACTTTTTTCGCTGCGCGAAGTGATGACGCTTGGCGCACTTTTCGCCGTGGTCGTCTGGCTCGTTACCGCAGTGATCGGCGGCGGCGCCTCGCTCTTTGTCCACTCGCTGCAAGCGCTCGGCGCGACCACGCTCCACGCGAGCAGCAATGTGACGTTGCTCGGTTGGATCGCGGCCGGCGCGGCCACCGCGATTTGGCTCTCGATTTTCACAGGATTCCAACCGCGTCCAGAGGGCAAGACGGCAGACCGTCGCTAAACCTGCTCGCATGAGTGAGCCGGAAAAGCGCTTCAAGGTCCTCGTCATCGAGGACGACGCCGCAATCAGCCGCGTGCTGCAGCTCGAGCTCGAACATGAGGGCTACGAGGTGGAAAGTGCACGCGAAGGGCTCGAGGGCCTGGAGAAGGCGCTCAAGGAGCCCGATCTCGTGATTCTCGATCTGATGCTTCCGCGCATGGACGGCTTAGAAGTATGCCGCCGCATTCGCGCCAAGAGCCGCGTCCCGATCATCATGCTGACCGCGAAAGATCGCGTGCCCGATCGCGTGAGCGGCCTCGACATCGGTGCCGACGACTACTTGACCAAGCCGTTTGCGACCGAAGAATTGCTCGCGCGCGTGCGTGCGCGCCTGCGCGAGAAACACCCACAGGGCAACGTGATTCACCATCGCGATGTGGTGATGGACCGCGACCGTCACGAAGTCACCCGCGGCGAGAAGCCGATTGCGTTAACCGCAAAGGAGTACGCACTTCTCGAGTACCTGCTGCTGCACCGCAACAAAGTGCATACACGCGACGAATTGTTCAACGGCGTATGGGGCAGCGACTTTCTCGGGGACTCCAATCTGATCGACGTCTACATTCGCTACCTGCGCGGCAAGATCGACGAAGGCTTCGACGATAAGCTGATCACGACCGTGCGCGGCGTCGGCTATACGATCAGGGATTGAAACTCTCGCTTCGGTGGCAAATTGCCGCCGCGTATGCTCTGCTGCTCGTCGCGGCGCTCGCCGCCACGAGCGCCGCTATCGTCTGGCGGTTTCAGGCGATCCTCTACGACGAAGCCCGCTCGCGCGTCGACGCGACGATGTCGGAGATCGTGAGCGCCGCGCAGCCGCTCAACGTCGGAAGTACTAGCGGCGAGTCGCTCTTACAAATCTTCAGCAGTAACAACCTCGCGACGTGGCAGGGCCCCACGACCTCGATCCAAGTCGACACGATCTTCGGCTACCCGATCGCGCGTTCGCCGAACCTCGGCGGAGTGATTCTTCCCAAGAACACCTCGATCAACGCGAAGCACCCGCGCGAGTTTCGCAGCGTGACGATCGACGGGCGACCGTATCTTATCGAGGATCGTCTGTTGCGCAGCGGGGTCTTCTCCGTTGTCGTCCACGTCGCCGAATCGCTCGACGAACTCAATCGCACCTTCGCTCAGACCAGTCGCACGATCGCGTTGATCTTGATCGTCGGCGCGATTCTGGTCGTGGCACTCTCGATTGCCGTCGCCGGGCGCGCCCTCGCGCCGATCGAACGGCTCTCACGCGGGATGCGCGAGATCGGCTCTGAACGCCTGGACTTGCGCTTGCCCGGCGCGCAGCGCGGCGACGAGATCGGTGAGCTGACGCGCAGTTTCAACGATTTGCTCGCGCGGCTCCAAGAGGCATTTGCGCGCGAACGCCAGTTTATTTCCGATGCCTCGCACGAGCTGAAGACGCCACTTACCTCGATCAACTCCAACGCGCAGTTGTTACTGCGCTGGGGCGATCGCGACGAGACGATCCGCCGCGAGAGCCTCGAAACGATCCAGCGCGAGAGCGCGGCGCTCGCCGAGATGGTTAACGGCATGCTGATGCTTGCCAAAGCCGATCGCGGCGATACGATTCCGAAAGAGCCCGTCTCGCTCTCGCTCGTCGCCCGGGAAGCGTTGCGCAATGTCGCGCCGCGCGCCGCCGAAAAACACCTTGCGCTCAACTTCGCCGCGCCAAACCCCTCGCCGATCATTGAGGGCGATGCGCACCTGCTACGTCAACTCGTCAGCAACTTGCTCGACAACGCCATTAAGTTCACGAGTGTTGGGAGCGTGAGCGTCCACATCGATGAGGATGAAAACACGGCGTGGATCGACGTTACCGACACCGGTCCCGGCGTTCCGGAGGAGGAGCTTGCGCACATTTTCGAGCGATTTTACCGCGCGGATAAAGCGCGCTCGCGCGACGTGCCCGGAACCGGACTTGGCCTTGCCATTGTGCGTTCTGTCGCACGCGTGCACGGGGGCGAGATCGCGGCACAGCGTGCTCCAAGCGGCGGCACCGTTTTTCGGGCCCGATTTCCCAAGATCGAGCCGACCCTCACCCAGTCCTCATGAACCGGCGCGGGCCGGGCGACTATCATCAAAGTGTGATGGCGACCACTTGGCGGCGGGGGCTCGCAGGGCTCCTGTCCCTTTTTGTGTTTTTGGCCGGCATGACGACCCACGCGCATGCCGCAAACGCCGTCATTCCCACGACGCCTGCGCCATTCGTCTGGATCCAACTCAACGGCGGCGCGGTCACGATTCGCACGTGGGATCGCCCCGCGATTCAAATCCAGTCGGACCCGTCTGTGACCTTCAATCACGCACCGCCCCACGAAGTCGGCGCACGCGCGCCGCAACAGATTCCGCTTTGGTCGCAGACGGTAAGAACGCCGGGCGGCGATCTCACGCTTGCGCCGGAAGCATTTATCCTTCCGCCCTTCGCACCAGGCGAACACGACGCACTGATCGTTCGCGGCGAGGGCGACGTGACGCTGACAATCCCCGCGCAGACGCCGCTCGTGCTCGCAGACGTGCGGCTGGGCTCGGTGACGGTCGACGGCTTTGTCGGCACGGCGCTCGTCGCGCACGTAACCGCCGGCGAAGTGCATCTGAACAACGTCTCGACGACGGCCGCCGTGCAGGTCAACAACGGGCCGGTGTTCCTTGCGAACTCGGCCTTCCCGCGGCTGCGCTTGCGCACCGGACGCGGCAACGTCTTTATGACCAACTGTCGTGCGAGCCAAATTCAAGTGACGAGCCTCGTTGGCTCGATCCTGTTTGACAACGGCACGTTTGATCCGGGTCTCGCGCACTTCGAAACCGATCGCGGCAGCATTGCCATCGGCGTGACCAGCGGCACGCAGATCGACGCGCACTCGAGCGCGGGGCGAATCTTCTACGACACCGGGAATGAGGGCAACGTCAGCCGCAGCCCTAACGATGCGCAAGCGCTGCTCAATGGCGGCGGTCCCGTCGTCACCGCATCCAGCGTGAACGGCGCGGTGGTGTTCTATCGTGGAACGCTACATCAGTATCCGCAACTGGAACGCATCGTCGGACCGAAACTCCGCGGCGCGCAAGAACAACCGCCCTTCCAACAACCGCCGCGCCAACAACTCCACCGCCGCATCCCCGGGTTAGACTCTTTACAACAGATACTTTCGCATCATGGCCATGTCGAGTTTAAAGGTGTGCTGCGGCAACACGGCTTCAACCCCGTAGCCGCAGGCTTCGAAGAACTTCTGCGCGTCGCGCAAGTGCGGTACCATCACCGTCATCTTATGGCAGTTGTAGTAATTCGCCACGTCGGCCATCTCGGCCAGGATCGCGCGCCCGAATCCTTTGCGCCGATGTTCCGGCGCGACGATCAACCGATCCACGTAGCCAAGCGATGCCGCGACACGCAACGTTCCGGCTGCAACCGTCGCTTCGCCGTCGACGGCAGCGAAGCCGTACAACTGCTCGTGCCAAATGACCGGGAATTCATAAAACGCGCGTAGTGCCTCGCGCTCGCGCTCGCGATAGAACGAATCCAGCGCCTCCGGCTGGAGCCGTACGAGCTCAACCGGCAACCGCCGCGACCTCCGTATCGAGATCGATCTCGAGTCCGTCGTAGGCCGCGATCGCGCGAAGACCGAGATCGTCCTCGAGCTTCTGCGCGAGTTTGGCCGGCTCGGCCTCGATCATCTTCGTGCCGAAGTGCTGAAAGATCGCCACGCGCGGCGACACTACTTCGACCACGCGGCGTGCGTCGTCCCAGGTGAGGTGGTCCACGTTCATCGCGTCGGAAAAGCGCAACACGTTCACGATGAGCACATCGGGGGCGTGCGCTTTGTAGTCGGTGGCGAGTCCGTCGAAATAGCGGCCGCACGGGAGATATGCGACGCGTAGACCATTGAAGTGAAAGTGCATCCCGTAGGTCTCGACGGCGTGATGGTGCTTGATCGACGTGTACATTTCGACGTCGCCGATGTGATACGGGCCGCTCTGCGCTTCGACGACGTCGACTTGCTCGACGAAGCCCTGCGCATAGGGCAGCACGGTGGGCTCGCCCTCGAGTGCATCTTTGGGTGCGAGCAACATGCCACGACGGCGAAACCCGCCCGAGGTCATCGCTTCGATCATTGCCGTGGCATCGGCGGCATGATCCAAATGCTTGTGCGAAAGCGCAATTGCCGAGAGCTCACGCGGATTGCACGGCGGAACGTGCGAGAGTGCGCGCACGAGCGCGCCTGGGCCAGGATCGACGTGAATCTGCGTCTCACCGAAACGTAACCACATGCCGCCCGATGCACGAAACTGACGCGCAACGACGAAGCGCGCGCCGCCGCTGCCGAGGAAAAGGACGCGAGAAGACACCCTCAGGCGATTATAGGCAGTTGCGCGAAATTCCCGGCGAGGATGTTCTGCGAGGGACGGCCGAGCCAGCGTTCGAGCACGGTCGCGTAGATGCTGCGGAAGTCGGTCGAGAACCGCACGTTCCCCATGTTCGTGCTGCCGAGGTCAGGGCTCGTGCCGTAGAGGCCGCCCTTGACGCCCCCGCCGATCATGAACAGCGGTGAGGCTTCACCGTGATCGGTGCCGCGACTGCCGTTCTCGGCGATGCGGCGGCCGAACTCACTGAAGGTCAGCGTGAGCACTTTCGCATCGTTCCCGTGCGCAGCAAGATCGCTATAGAATGCGCTGATCGCCTCGGAGAACTCGCCGAGCAATCGATCCTGCGTCGCCTTTTGATTGACGTGCGTGTCGAACGAGCCGTGCTGGACGTAGAGCACGCGCGTGCCGATCTTGCTTCCGGCGATCTGCGCGGCGAGCGCGAGGCTGCGTCCAAGCGGCGTCGCGGGATAGGTTGCGTCGGTCTTATACCCAGCGACGAGTTTGGGCAACTCCTCCGAACCACGCTGCGCGTGATCTTCGATCTCGGCGACGTGGGCGAGATACGGCGATGCGAATGGAAAACTATTGTCGCTCACCAATTCGGTGTAGGTGCGCTTCGAGACCGTGTTGCGATCGCTGAGCAGCCCGTAGCCGTTCAAGCTTGCGATCGACGGCACATCGACCTTGTTCGAGACCAGCACTTCGGGGAGTACTTGCGCCACCGCGACACCGTTGAACAGGTTATTCTTGGGAAGATTTGCGTCGTCGAGATAGCGGCCAAGCCAGCCGGTGTGCTCGTAGCGATCCGGCGCGGCCGTTTGCCAAATCTCGGTCGAGCGGAAGTGCGAGTGATCGGGATCCGGGTACCCGACGCTCTGCACGACGGCCACATTGCCCTTGTCGTACATCGCTTTGAGCGCTTTCATCTGCGGGTTGAAGCCGAAATCGTTGTCGATCCCGAGCACGTCATTGCGCGGCACGGCAAGCGTCGGGCGCATCTGATAGTAGAGCGGGTTGCCGTGGGGCACGATGCAGTTGAGCCCGTCGTTGCCGCCTTGCAGATTGATCAAGAGCAGCATGCGATCGTCACCACCGGGCAGCCCGGGAAGCGGCGAGTCGGCGAGTGCGCGCCCGAGTACGTGATCCATGTTCGCCACGACCGTGAGGCCGGAGAGCGCACCGAGCAAAAAGCGTCCGCGTTTCATTGTCATCGTCTTTGTCATCCTAATTGGTAAGCCGGCATTGCCATCGTGAGGTAGGCTGCGCCGCGCACGCGCTCTTGGTAATTCTCGGCCGAGAGCATGCCGAGCGCAGACGTGCCTACGCCATTGAGAAAAGCGATTAGCTGCGCGTTGGCTTGCACCGGCGCATCGCCCTGAAGAATTTTCCCAATGAGCTCTTGCGAGGCTTTGCCGGCATCCATCGGGACCGTGCCCATCCACGTAGACTGTTGCATGTCCGGCGCATTGACCATACGCGCGACAAAGTTCTCGCGTGCGATCAGCATCTGCGATGTCAGCCAATTCGCACCGCCAGGCCAGCCTGCGACATTGGGCGGATAGAACAGGATCTGCCCCATCGCATTGAGCGCCGCCGGCGTGCCGTCGATGATTTTGTTCAGGCCCATCTGCTTGTGCGCGCCGACAACGAACTCGACCGGACTCTTCACCAGCGCCCGGTAGGCACGATCCGAGTAGAACACGTTGCTGCGCAGCAGCGTCGAGATGGTCGGTGCCAGCTCGAAGTGGTTACGCGCGATCACATTTGCGAACGCATCGACCAGCTCGGGTTCGGGGTCGTTGTAGACGAACGCGCTCAAGAGCGAGGAGGCCCAGAACGTTTCGGCCGCGCGCTGCGTGTAGATGATGTCGACGATATCCTTGCCGTCGAAGTTGCCGGTACGCGAGAGAAAGGTTTTCGAACCATCGTCGTGCGTCCGCTGGTTGAAGAAAAACTCGCCGGTCTGGCGGTCGATCGTCCAGCCGCTAAAGGCTCGCGCGGACTGCCGAATATCCTCTTCGGTGTAATTCCCGATGCCGAGCGTGAAGAGCTCCATCAATTCGCGTGCGTAGTTTTCGTTGGGATGCGACTTATTGTTCTCGGCATTGTCCAGATAGAGCAACATCGCCGGATCTTGACTGACCGCGAGCGTCAAATCGTGCACGTTGCCGAGCGCATACTGGCGGAAGAGCTGATTTTGCGCGAGGACGAGATTCGGCCAAACGCCTTTCTGGATCGCCGCCGTCGTGAAGTGCCCGTGCAAAAAGAGCGCCATCTTCTCCTGCAACGGCGCGGTCGTGGTAAGCATGCGGTTGAGCCACCACAGCTGCAGGTCGCGGATGTTGCCGACGGCTTCTTGGCGACGCGCCTTGGCCGCGTCGCGTTTGGCCATATCATCCATGCCGGCAAATGCAACGCGGCGTGAATCGGGATACGCCATCACACTTGGCGCATCGTTTGCCGGCGCGGTGAAGTGGATCAGCGTTTCCGCCGCATCGTGTGCGTTCATCGCTGCCAAGCGCGCGAGCTCGTCGGGCGTCCCGCTGAAGCCTGCGCGCCGTAACAGGTGCGCCGCATGGCGGTCGTCCCACGGACCCGCGTAGGGCTGGAGCGCCGTCATAATGTCGAGCCGCCCCGCAGGGCGTGCGTATCCCGAAGCCATACGGCTATTGTAACGAAGAACCGCGGCCAATCGTCTGAGGGACGGGTTAAGGGCAGGTTGGCGCGAATCGCGCCCCTCGTGAGCCTTCTTGAGACCCACCTCGACCGGCAGAGCGAGAGCTTCGCACGAAATTCCCAGCGTATGACCGCCCTCTGTGACGAGCTGCGCGAGCGACTGCTTGCCGTACGCGCGGGCGGCGGCCCCGAGGCCATCGCGAAGCACCGCGCTCGCGGCAAACTTACCGCACGCGAACGCGTCGACACGCTGATCGATCCCGGTTCGGATTTTCTCGAATTCTCGCCGCTCGCCGCCTACGAGATGTACGGCAACGACTCGCCGAGCGCGGGCATGATCACCGGGATCGGCTGCGTCGAAGGCCAGCAGTGCGTCATCGTCGCCAACGACGCGACGGTCAAAGGCGGCACCTACTATCCGATTACCGTGAAAAAGCACTTACGCGCACAGGAGATCGCCGAAGAGAATCACCTGCCGTGCATCTATCTGGTCGATTCGGGCGGTGCATTCTTACCGCTGCAGGCTGAAGTTTTTCCCGACCGCGATCATTTCGGACGCATCTTCTACAATCAAGCGCGCATGTCGGGCAAACGCATCCCGCAGATCGCCGCGGTGATGGGCTCGTGCACCGCAGGCGGCGCGTATGTTCCGGCGATGAGCGACGAGACGGTGATCGTGCGCGGTACCGGGACGATCTTTCTCGGCGGCCCGCCGCTCGTCAAAGCGGCAACCGGCGAAGTTGTCACTGCCGAAGAGCTTGGCGGTGCGGACGTACACACGCGCATCTCCGGCGTCGCGGATCACTTCGCGAACGACGATTTGCACGCGCTCGGCATCGTGCGCGAGATCGTACGCAATCTGCACCGCCAGCTACCCCAGCAGTGGGACAAAACGCAGCCGCAACCGCCGGCCTACGATCCACGCGACATCTACGGCATCATCCCCGCCGACAGCCGTGTCGGCTACGACGTGCGCGAGGTCATCGCGCGCCTCGTGGATGCCTCGGAGTTTCACGAGTTCAAAGCGCGCTACGGCACGACGCTCGTTACCGGGTTCGCGCGCATCGAGGGCCATCCGATCGGCATCCTCGCCAACAACGGCATCCTCTTCTCCGAAAGCGCGCTCAAGGGCGCACACTTCATCGAATTGTGCGTGCAGCGCGGTACACCGCTGCTTTTCTTACAGAATATCACCGGCTTCATGGTAGGCAAACAATACGAGAACGGCGGCATCGCGAAGGACGGCGCAAAGCTCGTGACCGCCGTCGCGTGCGCGGCCGTGCCGAAATACACCGTCGTGATCGGCGGCAGTTTCGGCGCCGGCAACTACGGCATGGCCGGGCGGGCCTATTCGCCGCGCCAACTGTGGATGTGGCCGAACGCGCGCATCAGTGTGATGGGCGGCGCGCAGGCTGCGAGCGTGCTCTCAACCGTCAAAGGCGAGATGACGCCGGAAGCAAAGGCGAAATTTGAGGCGCCGATCCTCGAGAAGTACGAGCACGAAGGTAGCCCGTATTATTCGACCGCCCGGCTGTGGGACGACGGGATCATCGATCCCCTCGACACGCGCCACGTGATCGCGCTCGGCCTCGATGCTGCGGCAAACGCGCCGCAAGAGCCGACGCAATTCGGCATCTTCCGCATGTAGTTCTTAGTGGACGTAGTTGATCGCGAAGACCGGCGTGATCGACGCCGAGGTGTTGCGCCCCGCTGGAAACCACCGCACGCCGGCGATGATGCCGATCGCCGGTGACCAGTTGTATTCAATTGCCGGTGCGAACGCGAATGAATCGCTCGAACCGAGGTTGTTGACGGTGCCGCCGCCGCTGACGCGCGTGTTGCCACTGGTCCCGTAGACAAGGTCCGACGCGAACACCCAGTTGCGCGTGATGCTATACTCGCCCGCCGCGTCAACCGTAAACGTATTGCCGGGAAAGACGGTCCCGCTGAAACCGGTGCCTGTTCCGTAGACGCTGACGCCGTAGACGCTCGCACTGCTCGAAAACGACTGCGAAAGGTTGAAGCGCAGGCGCAAGATACGGCCGTTTGGCATCCACGCTACGGTTTGCGTGTACAGTGAAACCTTCGTATTGTAGACGCCGCTGCCGAAGCCGTTGTTGGGATTGCTCCCGAGATTTTCATAGGCGCCGGTTGGAAACGTCTCTTGCACGGCGATCGACGCTTTTGCGAGCCAACTATCAGGAGTTAAGCGATACTGGGCCAGTACACCAAGATCGCCCATGCCGATGTTCGAGCTACTCGGGCCGCTGCTCACCTTGGCGTAGCCGAACGTCGGAAGCAGGCCGGCACTGAAGCGGTGAGCCACGCCGTAGATGATGTAGGTGAGATTGCCAAAGCCGTTTTCGTGCGCCGTAGGTTGCAAGATGCCGTTACGATCGTAACTCCCATACGTCATCACGTCGTAGAGATACGGCTCGACGAGTATGTGGCCGGGCGGGAGCGTATTCGCGCTCGGCGCAAGCAGCGGACCGGTCCACCACGCATCGTCGAGCGACTGGCGAGCGGACGGTGTAGGCGACGGCGACGGAGCGACCGCCACGACGAGCGCAGCGATGCAAGCCAGTACTGTCACATGCGACTAAGGATGCGGAAACGAGTTCGGGTAGAGCTTGAAGTAGTTCGGTCGCTCGAGCCACTTGCCGTTGAAAAAGGACAGCGTGGCCGTTGCCTTAGGCTTCGTCGGACAGCACATCGGCGCTGTGGCGTTGTAATACGGACCGGTCAATGTCAGTGTGTCGCCGTTCGCTGAATGCACGATCTTGGCCGAAAGGTCGCAGCCGTTCTCAAGCGTGGCAGCCGGCACAACCTTCTGCTTCTTCGGATCGTAGGTAAATATCGTGATGTCGGCCGAGCCGCAGTCGGCGCCGGCTTGATGCGTTGAAACGACGAGCTGCTCGACGCCCGCTCCCATCAGTTGCGCTGCGCCGACGATCGAGCCCGATTGCGCGGGGAACCACATCGACGCGTCGCTCGTGCGCTCGAGTTTGTCAAACGGGCCGCCGTTAGCCGGCGACTGATACTTCAACTGATAGGTGGTGTCGTTGATCGCATAGATCGACACGTACCACTGATAGAACGACATGCCGGCCGACGTCCCGACGAGCTTCTTGCTGATGACGCCGCGCCACTGACTGTGCATCGCTTGTCCCGCCAAATACACGACTTGACTCTGCTGGATCGTGCCGGGCGGCTGCGGACTATAGGTGAAGCTGGGTGGCTCCTCCGCGAGCGCGGTCGCGCCGAGCGCGAAAAGTGCGGCGAGCGTTACAATGCCGAGACGGAATCGCTGCATGGTATCCCCCAAATCGTGCGCGTGTACAATGGAACGAAACCACTACGACGGAAGTTCTGCTCGGAGGTCGTCCCTGGCCTGGTCGTGACGCGACCAAAACGCGCGCCGCGTTCGACTGCACGGGCAACCCGGTCGCCGATGAGCGCGCTTTGCAGTCCCCGCCCTCGAAAAGCCGGCGCCGTCGCGCTGCCATAGAACCCCGCGATTTCGCCCTGTACGTCCATGCATCCCGAAGCTGCGATCGCGCCGTCGACGCGGACCTCGAGCGCCGTCGACGCCGGCGACGTGGAGACAACCAATTCGATGATCAGGTTCGATTCATCGCACGGCGCGCCGTCCATAAACGCGCTCCCGGTCGCGCGGCTCCACTCGTCGGCATCGCGCATCTCCGTTACGCGCATGTCGCGGCGACCCCCGATCGCCAGCAGATCGCCGGTCAGTCCGTTCTCGTAGTCGAGCGGGACGTACCCAAGCTCGGTGAGCGCGCGAACAAACGCCGGATCCGTGTAGGGCGCTACGTGAACCCGCGGTTGCGCGCCGCGCGTACGATAGAACGTTGTGACCGCTTCTGCATCATCACCGCCGGCGCGCTCCCACAGACCGATGGCGATCGCCTCGGAGAACGGAGATCCCACGCCGGCAAAGACGGCGAGGCCGCCACCGATACCCTGCGTGGCGCCGTGCAGCTCGGGAAATCGCGTTTGCGCATGACGAGCCATGGCCTGCATCGCCGTAACTGACGCTCGTTCAATTGCGTCGCAAAATGCGCGATCGATCTTCACTCGCGGGCTATATGCCCGCGTACCACTCGTATCCTTGGTCTTCCCAATAGCCGCCACCGCCCGCGTAGATATTGGCGTAGCTGCCGACGACTTCGATCCGGCTAACCCACTTTGCGCTCTTATACCCGAGTTGCGTTGGGACTTTCAGCCGAACCGGCCCGCCGTGATCCGGCGGCAACGGTTGGTCGTTCATGCGCATCGCGAGGATCGTCTGCGGATGGCGCGCTTGATGCAGGTCGAGGCTCTCGTAGTACAGCGTGCCCTGATCGTCCTTATCCAGGCAATGAAAGACGACGAAGCGCGCGTCACTGCGCGGCTCCACGAGATCGAGCATTGCGCTCAGACGAATACCACTCCACTTCGCGACCACACTCCATCCCTCGACGCAATCGTGGCGCGTGATCTGCGTCGTGTTGCACATCCGCTCGAGCATCGCGAACGGAAAGACGCCGCGACGCGCCACCGCGCCGTCGACGATCAACTTGTAGTCGCGGAATCCCCCTCGCAGTAAGGCCGTGTAGTTCGCATCGGACGGCGTCGGCAAACTGTCGATCGGAAATTCCGAACTGATGTCGCGCTCGCTGTACTCTTTGGCCATGCCGTGCGTGTCAATGAGCGCGCGGTTGAGCGTCTGCGCCGATCCGAGCAGACTATGGATCCCGCTGTTGTTGTTGAGCGCTGTACCGATCGGCGCGCACGCGGCGAGCGCCGACGAAATCGTACTGGCAACGAAGAGGCGGCGCTTCACGGTCCGACTCCGTCGCCTTTGCCCAGGCGATACCAACCGGTGATCATCGCGTTCATCTGATTGAGTACGCCCTGGGTCAGCACTTGAAACGTGTGAACGACGAAGAAGCCGATCATTGCAAACATCGCGACGAAGTGCCACAGTCGCGCGAACTGCCGTCCGCCGAAGACCCAAGTGAGCGGATGCGCGATCGCGTCGATCCCCGGCGAGAGCGCAATGCCGGTCAGTACGATTACGGGGGCGAGCACCACGAGTACGAACGTGTAGGCGGCCTTTTGCAAGGGATTGTAGATGCCGTGCGGCGGTGGCTCTTTGCGCAACTTCAAATAGTACGCCTGCATCGGCCACAGCTTCGGAATGTCGCTCGGACGCAGGATCATGTTCTGCAAACTGCCTTTAATCACAGCCGAGATCAGCCATGCAAGCCCGCACACGATTGCGATCCACGCAAAGAACAGATGCCAGCGCCGCCCGTCGGCCAAGTCTTGGTATGCGGGAATCGTGATCCAGCCGGGAAACGCGCGCTGGCTTTTGCCGCCCATGCCGTCATCGGTGTAACCGAGCCAGCCCGTGGTGGTGAACGTGCGGCCGAGAACCGTCGTGGTACCCACACCGTCGGAGGGCGACGCGATCTGGAGCACGCGATGCGCGGGATTCGTCGTATCCGATGCGTCGAGGAAGGGCGCCGCATTGAAGATCTGCAGCCCGCTCGACACCAAGACCGCGAAGGCGATCACCCAGACCCAGTGGCTCGCGCGTGTCGCAACCGCATACCGATAGATCCGCTCACCGGCTTTCATATGACCACTATAACGCCTCCCAGGCGGCCCCGGATCAGCGGTCGAAACCGAACCTCTCGCATGGCAACGATCCAGATCCGCAATGAAGACGGCGTGGCGCGCGTCACGCTTGCCCGGCCCGAGGTCCGCAACGCCTTCAACGCCGAGGTCATTCGCGAGCTCCGCGATGCCTTCACCGCACTTTCAAAGGATAGCGCAGTTCGCGCGGTCGTCCTCGCCGGCGAAGGCAAGGCCTTCTGCGGAGGCGCCGACGTCAACTGGATGCGGGCCGCGCTCGACCTCAACTATGAGGAGAACGTCGTCGACGCGGCAGCGATGAGCGCGATGTTCCGCGCAATCGATCGCTGCAGCAAGCCGGTTATCGGTCGCATCCATGGTGTAGCGCTCGGCGGCGGCGCGGGACTGACGGCGGTCTGCGATGTCGCGATCGCCGCGGAAGACACGATCTTCGGATTCACCGAGGTCAGGCTCGGCATCATACCCGCCGTGATCTCGCCGTTTGTACTCGCAAAAATCGGTACCTCGCATGCGCGTGCACTCTTTCTCACCGGCGAGCGCTTCGACGCCTCGCGCGCACAAGCGATCGGCTTGGTGCACGAAGTCGTGGCCCCGGGCGCGCTCGATGCTGCCGTCAACCGGGTTGTTGGTGAGCTTTTGCATGCGGGACCGAACGCCGTCGCCGCCGCGAAGACGCTGATCGCACGCGTGAGTGCGGCAACCTATGATGAGACGCTCGATATCACGACCGAAGCGATCGCCAAGCAACGTACGACCGACGAGGCGCAGGCGATGATGCGAGCGTTTCTCGAGCGCAAGAAGTGATCCGGCGTCTCCTCATTGCCAATCGCGGCGAGATCGCGGTGCGCATTGCGCGCGGCGCCCACGAGATGGGCATCGCAGCACTCGGCATCTACTCGGAAGCCGACGCCACCGCATACCATCTCCAATTCATGGATGATGCGCGTTGCGTCGGCCCCGCACCCGCGACGGAATCGTATCTCGATATCGACGCGGTGCTCGCAGCCGCACGCGAGATGAAGGCCGACGCCGTGCACCCCGGCTACGGCTTTCTCTCCGAGCGTGCATCGTTCGCCCAGGCGTGCATCGATGCGGGCTTGACGTGGGTCGGGCCGCCGCCGAGTGCAATGCAGGCAATGGGCAGTAAGATCGAGGCCAAGCATCGCGTACGCGCCTCCGACGTGCCAACCGTTCCCGGCTACGACGGCGACGACCAATCGCCCAAGCGCTTACAGAAGGAAGCAGCAGCTATCGGCTTTCCGCTCTTGATCAAGGCGAGCGCCGGCGGCGGCGGCCGCGGGATGCGCGTAGTCGAATCGCTCGCGGCATTTGATGAAGCGCTCGCCGCAGCCAAACGCGAAGCGCTCGCCGCATTCGGCGACGACGCAGTGCTGCTGGAACGCTATCTGCGCGATCCGCGTCATATCGAGTTTCAAGTGCTCGCCGATGCGCACGGAAACACGATTCACCTCGGTGAGCGCGAGTGCTCGATTCAGCGCCGTCATCAAAAGGTCGTCGAGGAGGCGCCTTCGGTTGCGCTCTCCCCGGAATTACGCGAGCAGATGGGGGCGGCGGCCGTGCGCGCGGCAACGTCGGTCGGCTACGTGAACGCGGGTACCTGTGAATTCATGCTCGATAGCGATGGGAACTATTACTTTCTCGAGATGAACACGCGCCTGCAAGTCGAGCACCCGGTGACCGAGCTCGTCTACGGCGTCGACCTCGTGCAGTGGCAGCTGCGCATTGCAAACGGCGAACGTTTGACGATCGATCGCGAAGATGTGCGTCCGCGCGGATGGGCGATCGAGACGCGTGTCTATGCCGAGGACCCTGCGAACAACATGCTGCCGTCCACCGGAACGATTACCCGCTGGGACGCGCCGCAAGGTCCCGGCATTCGCGTCGACGCCGGCGTGAGCACCGGCAGCGAGGTGAGCGTCTACTACGATCCGATGCTCGCCAAGTTGATCGTGTTCGGCAGCGATCGTCCTGCCGCGATTGCGCGGTTGCAACATGCGCTTGACACGTTCTCCATCGACGGCGTGCGTTCGAATCTTCCGCTCCTGCGCTGGATCGCGCGTGACGAATGGTTCCGCGACGGCCGCACAACCACGAGCTTTCTCGCACAGCGCCTCGACGAATCGATCTTTGCACCGCGCGCCGTTTCGCGCGAGGCTGCGCTCTACGAGATCGCACGCCGGCTGCGTAGCAGCGACGTTCCTTGGCGCGTCGGCAGCGTCGGGATTCCGGTTTGGATTGCATCCGGCACGAGCGCTTTCCGCGTGTGGGCAACGTCGCTTGGAAATGGACGTTGGTCGCTCTCGGGCGATATCGAAGGTGAGCTCAATCCGGCCGGCTTGGTGGATTCGGGCATTGCATTCACAACGATACCGCCGCCCGACGCACAGTCGAGCGGACTGGCGGCGGCAGCCGGCGTCGGCGATGGCCGCGTCACGGCGCCGATGCCCGGGAAGATCGTGAAGATCGCCGTTACTTCGGGCGACACCGTCGAGGAGCACGCGCTCCTGCTTGTGCTTGAAGCGATGAAGATGGAGCACCGGATCGAGGCATCGTTTGCCGGCGTGGTCGGTACCGTGCTCGTAAAAGAGGGCCAGCTCGTCGCCGGCGGCGCGCCGCTGGTGGAACTGCGCGCGGCGGCGAAGGGATCGTAACGACTATGGCGCTGCCAAAATCCGTCACGATCGTCGAAATGGGTGCCCGCGACGGCCTCCAGAACGAGCACGTCACGATCGCAACTGCTGATAAGATTCGTTACATCGATCTGCTCTCGCAAACCGGCCTGCGCTGGATCGAAGCCACGTCCTTCGTCAGCCCGAAGGCGATTCCGCAACTCGCCGACGCGACCGAAGTGTTCACCGGGATTCACAAAGCGCCGGGCGTACGCTATCCGGTACTGGTCCCGAATCTCAAAGGCTATGCGCGCGCACGCGAAGCGGGCGCCGATGCGATCGCGGTGTTCACCGCGGCCTCAGAGCCGTTTACGAAGCGCAACATCAATATGACGATCGACGAATCGCTCGCGACATTTGCCGATGTCGTTGCTGCCGCGAAGCGCGACGGCGTGTGGGTGCGCGGCTATATCTCGACGGCCTTCGGTTCGCCTTTCGGCGATGCGGTGACGCCGGCAATGGTCGTCGAGGTGAGTCGCAAGTTGATGGAGTTGGGCTGCGACGAGCTCTCGATCGGCGATACGATCGGTGTAGGCGTGCCGAGCCAGGTCGACGCGTTGACGCCCCCGTTGCTGAAAGTTGTGCCGTTGAACAAGCTCGCCTACCACTTCCATGACACGCGCGGGACGGCGCTCGCGAATCTCTACGCCGCATTGCAGTACGGCGTGCACATCTTCGACAGCTCAGCCGGCGGACTCGGCGGCTGCCCATACGCGCCCGGGGCAACCGGCAACGTCGGAACCGAGGATGTGCTCTACATGTTGCAAGGCATGCAGATCGAAACCGGTGTTGATATCGCAAAAGTACGCGCAGCCTCGCGCTTTATTCGCACGATCCTCGACCACGAGTTGACGAGCAAGGCTTTCCAGGCAATGGAAGCCGCCGACGCGCGCGCGGCGGCCAGCGCATGATCCTTCGCGCCGGCGTTCTCTACGACGGCACGCTTGCCGAACCACGCAAGAACGTCGATCTCGTGATCGACAACGATCGCATCACCGAAATTCGCAATGCTGCATCCGGCACGCAGCCGGACTTTACGGCCGCGTGCATCACGCCGGGACTCGTCAACGCGCACGTACACATGATCGGCAGTGGTGAAGCGAACACGATGGCGACGGTCGCTTCGATGGATCAGAATCAAGCGATGCTTGCCGCCGTGGCCAACGCGATGAAGTCCCTGCGGGCGGGCGTCACCACGGTACGTGACCTCGGCTCGCACCTCGGTATCGCACAAGCTTTGCGCGATGCAATCGACGGCGGTAAGGTTCCTGGACCACGCATGCGCACGGCCGGGCGCGCGCTCTGCATGACCGGTGGCCACGGGTGGTGGATCGGTCGTGCGATCGACAGCCCCTGGGACGCGCGCAAGGCCGTGCGCGAGGAACTGCTCGCCGGCGCCGACTGCATCAAGATGATCGCGACCGGCGGCGTACTCACCAAAGGCGCGGTGCCAGGAAACGCGCAGCTACTGCCCGATGAGCTCGAAGCCGCGATCTCCGAGGCGCATCGCCACGGTTTGCGCGTTGCGGCGCATGCCATCGGCACCGAGGGGATCAACAATGCGCTGCGCGCCGGCATCGATTCGATCGAGCACGGCCACATGCTCGATGACGAATCGATCGAGCTCTTCAAGACGCGCGACGTCTACCTCGTGCCGACGCTCTCTGCGCCCACCTGCATCCTCGAGCACATTCACGACGGCGGCCAGCCGGCGTTCGTCATCCAGAAAGCTGAACAAGTCAATGAGGCGATGCTGCGCAATATACGCCGCGCCTACGAAGCAGGCGTGAAGATCGCCGGTGGCTCCGACGCCGGGACCCCATTCAACGATCACGACAACTACGCACGTGAAGTCGAACTGATGCACCGATTGCTGGGCATGACGCCCCAGCAGGCGCTGCAGGCCGCAACCAACACCGCAGCCACGTTGATCGGGCTGCATCGCGGGGTGCTGGCGCCCGGGGAACCGGCCGACGCCGTGCTGTTTGCGCGCGATATAAATGAAGACATCCGTACGTTACGCGAGCCACAATTTGTCTTCAAAGCGGGCGCGTGCGTCTAGCCGTCCTTGCATCGATCGCCTGGCCGGCACCGCCGCCGGGCTACGGCCCGTGGGAGCAGATCGCCTACAACATCGCCGAAGGCATGCGCGCGCGCGGTGTGGATGTTACGCTTTTTGCAACCGGGAACTCGCGTTTTGCCGGAAAGCTTGCGTCGGTCGTGCCGGTTGGTCTCAATGAAGATCCCGCGCTCAATGGGGAAGTCTTTACCGCGCTGCATATCAGCGAGCTCTTTCGGCGCGCCGGCGAGTTCGATCTAATCCACAATAACCTCGACTGGAAGCCGATGACCTATGCGCTCGCGACGACGGCGCCGCCACTGCTCACGACGATCCACGGGTTCTCGTCGCCACAGATTCTCGCAGCGTATTACGCCTGCGCGCAGCGCAGCTTCTTCTGTTCGATCAGCGATGCCGATCGCGACCCCGGGCTCGCCTACCTCGCGACAACCTACAACGGCATCGACCCGCGCGATTTTACTTTCCGCGATCGGCCCGGCGACTATCTCGTTTTTCTTGGACGCTTTCACCCCGAGAAAGGCACGCATCTCGCGATCGAGATCGCCAAGCGAGCCGGCGTGCGCCTAAAGATCGCCGCGATTCCTCACGATGAAGCCTATTTTCGCGAGCAGGTTGCACCGCACATCGACGGCGATCGCGTGCAGTTTCTCGGTGCAGTCGAGCGCGATGCGCGCAACGAACTGCTTGGCAATGCGCTCGCGCTGGTCCACATGACCACGCGTCCGGAGCGTTTCGGACTGACGATGATCGAAGCGATGGCGTGCGGTACGCCCGTGCTGGGCGCCGCAATGGGCTCGGTTCCGGAGATCGTCGTCGATGGCGTAACGGGCTTCCTGTGTACGACCGTCGACGATGCGGTTGCGAAGGTCCCGCAACTTGCTGCGCTCGATCGGCGCGCCTGTCGCGAGCGCGTCGAACGCGAGTTTACCATCGAACGCATGATCGACCGCTATCTCGATGCCTACCGGCTTGCGCTTGCGCAAAAGCTTCCGCCTGCGCCAAGCGCCGAGCAGTTGCGGTGGCGCGCACACGACTGGTGGGACCGCCCGATGGCCTACACCGACATTCCGCCCAAGCCGCGTTCGCTTTTGGGATAGCTCGGCACGCCCACGCGGCGTAAGCTGGTGTTAAGATAGCATCTCGGAGGTTGTCGCAATGTTACAAGCTGTAGCCAACAAGTGGTGGGTCTTTCTCATCCGCGGTCTGGCGGGCCTCATCTTCGGCATAATCGCGCTCGTGTACCCCGGCTCCGCGCTGGTAGCGCTGACCATACTCTTCGGCGCCTACGCCTTTGTCGACGGCATCTTCGCGCTTTTCACCGCGTTCACGGGCGTTGCCGGTTCGCGCTGGTGGGCGCTCCTGCTCGAAGGGATCCTTGGGTTGGTCGTGGCGTTCTACGTGTGGACGCAACCGGCGTACAGTACCGTCGCGTTGGTCTACGCCGTCGCGATTTGGGCGGTTCTCACGGGCATCATCGAGATCGTCGCCGGATTCCAACTCCGTGACGTGATCACCAATGAATGGTTGTACATCCTTGCAGGCGTCGTCTCGATCATCTTCGGAATTCTCGTGTTCCGCGACGTCGATGCGGGAGCCGTGGCCATCGCGTGGACGATTGGGATTTATGCCATCATCTTCGGCGTGATGCAACTCGGCCTCGCATTCCGATTGAACGGAATGCGCACCGCGACGAGTTAGGTCCAGCCGAGTTTTGCGTGTGCTGTCTTGGCGCGGACGATGGCCGGCTCATCGACCGCGCCCTCGACGAGCATCGTGAAGTGTCCCATCTTGCGCCGATCGACCGCATGGTGCTTGCCGTACATGTGCAGTACGATCGAGGGATCACTCAGTAGGTCGTCTTCGCCCGTGAGATGATCGCCGCTGCCCGTGCCGAGGATATTCATCATAATCGCACTGCTCGTCATCTTCGGCTCGGCGAGCGGCAGATCGCAGACAGCGCGTACCTGCTGTTCAAACTGCGAGCACTGCGTCACGTCGATCGTGTAGTGCCCGCTGTTGTGCGGGCGCGGTGCAATCTCGTTGACCAAGACTTCGCCGGTCGCGATGAGAAACAGCTCGACGCAAAATGTTCCGACGATACCAAGCTTCTTGCCGATCGTCGTCGCGATCGCGCGCGCACGCGAACGTGCGTTGTCGCTGATGCGCGCCGGCGCCACAGTCATCGCGAGGATTCCACGATCGTGCGTGTTCTCGCCGACCGGATAGCATACGACCGAGTCATCAGCGGCGCGCGTAGCAATAACGCTCAGCTCGCGTACGAAGGGCACGACCTTCTCGTAGATCAGCTGCGCGCCCTTAGCAGCAGAGAACGCGGTGCGTGCCTCGTCGAGTGAGCTGACCCGCCACTGCCCTTTGCCGTCATAGCCGCCGCGCACGGTTTTGAGAATCGCCGGGAACCCGATCGTCATCCCCGCTTCCGAGAGATCGTCGAGCCGGTTGATCTCTGCGAAATCGGCAGTGGCGATGCCGCACGAACGCACGAAGCGTTTCTCCAGCAGGCGATCTTGCGTCACGCGCAAGACGCTGCTGGATGGCATTACACGGTACCCGTGCGCCTCGAGATATTCAATCGACGTAATCGCGACGTTTTCAAACTCATACGTAATGACGTCGGTTTTCGCTCCAAGCTGCTCGATCGCCGCGAGGTCATCGTACGCGGCAACGATCTGCTCGTCGGCGACTTGCCCGGTCGGGGAATGTTCTTGCGGGTCGAGCGTGATGACGTCAAAGCCCATGCGTTTTGCTTCGAGCGCGAACATGCGTCCGAGTTGGCCGCCACCGACAACGCCGATCGTCTGGATCACGGAGTGCTGGATGCGGCCGCGTCGTGCATACGCTTCACGTAGGCGCCGAGCAAGGCGGCAACCGTCTCATCGCGTAGCGCAACGATGCGCGCCGCGAGCAACGCGGCATTCACCGCACCATTGATGGCCATCGTCGCGACCGGTACGCCGGGCGGCATCTGCACGATCGAGAGCAACGAGTCGATGCCGCTGAGCGCCTTCGATTCCACCGGCACACCAATGACCGGAACGAGCGTTTTTGCCGCCACCATGCCGGGCAGATGCGCCGCGCCGCCCGCGCCGGCGATGATCGCCTGCAAGCCACGCGCTCGCGCACTCTGCGCATATTCGAACATCTCGTCGGGCATGCGATGCGCCGACACCACGCGCATCTCGCAGGGAATCTGCAGTTCCTCCAGCGTTTCGCGCGCCGGCAGCAGCGTCTCCCAATCTGAGCGGCTTCCCATGATGATACCGACCAGGGCTTGCGTTGCTTGCGTCACGTGCAGGCGCTTCGAGTCGCGGCGTGGGACAACCTATGGCAATGTCGGTGTTTTTGCTCGGCGTCAACTATTGGCCACGCCGCAGCGCGATGTACATGTGGGAGCGTTTCGACCTTGGCGAGATTCGCGAGGACATGGCGCGCATCAAGAGCTATGGCCTCGAGCTCGTGCGCTTCTTTCTGCGTTGGGACGATTTCCAGCCCGCGTCCGACCGCATGGACCCGACGATGCTGCGCCGCTTCGATGCGGTGATGCAAACGATCGCCGATGCCCGGCTGCGCGCGATGCCCACGCTCTTCTGCGGGCACATGAGCGGTGTGAATTGGCTGCCGGCCTGGTCGCTCGATCCGAACACGCCGCACGGCCGCTTTCGCACGCTCTCACATGACACGACCTCGCCGTACGGCATCGGTGACTTCTATCACGACCCCGCCTTGCTCGATGCGCAAGAGCGCTTCGCGCGGGCGGTCGGCGAGCGTGCGCGCGAGCACCCCGCACTGTATGCGTGGGATCTCGGCAACGAGTTCTCCAATCTGCGCGAGCCGCAGTCACCGGAACATGCCGCGCAGTGGAGCGCGCGCTTGACGGCAGCGCTCTATGAGACCTCGCACGGCGGCGTCACCGGCGGCACGCACGGTGAGGACGTTGAACGCGACCGGCACCTACGTCCCTCAACGCTCGCGGCGCCGTGGGCACTTGCCACGATGCACGGCTATTCGGTCTACGCAACCTTCTCGCGTGGACCTCTCGACACCGATGTCGTGCCGTTCTACGCGCAGCTCATGCAATCGTTGACCGGCAAGCCGCTGCTCTTCAGCGAATTTGGGAATCCCGCGTGCCCGCCGGGCGCGCGCGTCTCGGGGAAGTTTGCTTGCCTCGACGACGACGAGATGAGCACGTATGCGCAGAGAGTTCTCGAGCGGCTTCATGCGATCGGCACGATCGGTGCAATGTGGTGGTGCTGGTCCGATTACGTTCGCGCGCTCTATGACGAGCCGCCGTGCGACACGGCGCACCACGAACGGCACTTTGGCATGATCCGCGCCGACGGCAGCGAACGGCCGGTTGCGCGCACGCTTGCGCGCTTCGCGCAGCAGCGACGGCCCGTGCTGCCCGCAGCGGCGCCGATCGCCGAGGAATCCGACTTCTACGCCCAGCTTCCCGGAGGCATCGATGCGCTCTATCGTCGTTACCGGAGCTAGTTCGGGAATCGGCGCGGCGCTCGCTCGCCATGCAGCGGCGACGGGATGGCGCGTGCTCGCGGTCGCGCGACGCGCCGACCGGCTCGAAGCGCTTGCGCGCGAGATCCAATGCGACACGCTGGTCGCCGATGTGCTCGCCCCGCAAAGCGCACAAACGATCGTCGAGTGCGCGACGCGCGCATTTGGGCGGATCGACGTGCTTGTGAACAACGCGGGCTCCGCGCACGCCTCGACCTTGCTCGAGGAGAGCGATGCGCAGATCGAGCGGCAGTGGCAACTGCACGTCGCGGCACCGCTGCGCATCGCGCGCGCGGCCCTGCCCTATGTCGAGCACGTGCATGGCGGCTTGGTCTTCTTCGGTTCGGGTCTTGCACGCGTGCCTTCACCCGGCTACGGCGCGTATGCACCCGCGAAGGCAGCGATCCGCGCGGCAGCGATCCAACTGCGACGCGAATTGCAAGCGCGCGGCATCTTCGTCACGTACGTCGATCCCGGTGTCGTCGATACTGAATTCTCGCGTGCATCGGGCATGGAAGAGCGCCCGGCGTCGTGGCATGCGAAGCCGGATGCCGTCGCCGCCGCGATCCTGCGCGCGATCGAACGGCGCGCCTCGCGCGTCAACGCGGTGCCGTGGCAAACCGCGATGACCGTATTCGGGGAATGGCTGCCGGGACTCGCGGACCGGGCGATGGCCTCGTTCGTCACACCGCCAAAGGAAGAATCGTGATGAGTGCATTTGCAGCAGCGCTCGAACCATTGCAACGCCGCATGGAGCGCGTCAAACTTCCCGAATCCTTTGTACGCGAATTGCTCGTACCTGCGACCACGATCAGCCTCAATGAGGCAGCGATGCGTTGGGCCGGTATGCCGAACAAGAACGAACGCGCGGCAATGCACGAAGTGCTCGACGCGCTCGCGCAAGCCGGATTCTTAGAAGCCGATGGTGAGGAACGCTGGCGGGTGCTATGCGGGCCGGAATGACTTGAGGTGTTTGATGCCGATCGCTGCGAAGAACAGGATCGTGGCAAGCAGCACGATCGTCGCACCGCTTGAACTACGTAGAAAGTACGAAAGGTAGAGGCCGCCGACGGTACTCACGACGCCGAGCACGACCGCAAGCACCATCATCGGCGTGAAGCGATTGGTCAATTGGTACGCGGCCGCGGCCGGTGTCACCAACAGCGCTGCAACCAAGATAATGCCGACCGATTGCAAGGCTACGATGATTGTGAGTGCGAGCATCACGAGCAAGATATACTCGATCGCCTCGACGTGTAGCCCGCTTGCCTGTGCGACGACCGGATCGAACGTCGTGTAGAGCAGCCCGCGGAAGAGCACGATCACCGTTAAGGCAATCAGCAGGCTCAGGATCCCGATAAAGACTAGATCCTTTGTGCTGACGCTCAAGATATCGCCGAAGAGAAAGCTTTGCAGATCGACCGCGTAGTTCTTCAACCGGCTCATCAAAAAGACGCCGAGCGCAAATGCCCCGGTAAAGAGCACGCCGATCGTCGTATCGAGGGAAATGTTGCCGCGCCGATGGACAAAGCCAATGCCGAGCGCCGTAAGCACCGCGACGATCGCCGCACCCACGTAGTAGTCGAGGCCACGGATGTACGCGATCACGATCCCGGCGAATGACGCGTGCGCGATGCCGTCGCCGATGAACGAGAGTTTGCGCAGCACAACGTAGGTCCCCATCACCGAGCACAGGAGCCCCACCGCGAGTGCCGCAAGGAAGGCGCGCTGCATGAACGCGTATTGGAAAGGAACGAGCAGTGCAGTCATCACACACTCCGCGCGTGGCCGTGCGTGTGTGTGTGCTCACGGATCGACGCGTAGGCGCCGGATTCGACGACCTCGTCGGGCGTGCCGATCGCCAGTACACGACGATCGAGTACGAGTAGCCGGTCAAACCATTCGCCGACGCGATCGAGATCGTGCGTCGTCATCAGTACCGGCATTCCGTCGTCGACCAGCGAGCGCACCACCTTGCGCAGCGCTTCTTCGGTTTCGGCGTCGACACCGGTCGTCGGCTCGTCGAGCAAGAGCAGCTGCGGCCGCTGGGCGATTGCGCGCGCCACGAAGACGCGCTGCTGCTGGCCGCCGGAGAGTTCGGCGATGTGCCGCCCGCGCAGATCGTACATGTTGACCGCGCGCAGCGCTTCTTCGACCGCGTGCCGATCGCTTTCGCCGAAGCGCTGCCAAAAATGCAGGCGTGGAAAGCGCCCCATTGCGACGACGTCCCACACGTTCGCGGGGAACGTCCAGTCCGCGGCCTCGATCTGCGGCACGTAGGCGAGTGCACCAGCGGGAATCTTCTTCGGCTGCGTGCCCAGGACGGTGATCTCGCCGCTGGACGGTGTCAAGAGCCCCGCAATCGATTTCAGCAGCGTCGACTTGCCCGAACCATTGGGTCCAATAATGCCCATCGCTTCGCCGAAGTGCACGTCGAGCGTGACGCCGTCGAGCGCGAGCGTGCGGTCATAGCGCACGACAAGATTCTCGACCTTGACGGCGTCGCCCGCCCGCGCGTTCACTTCAATGCCCCGACGATCACATTGGTATCGTAGGTGAGCATCGAGATATAATCGCCGACACGCGGGTTCGTGCCGATCGAGTCGTCGTAGAGATCGGTAACCACGTGCACGCCCGCGCCGCTCGCGATTTGTTCCACGAGCTTCTTACTGTACTCCGGCTCGCTGAAGATGGCGCGCACGTGATGCGTACGTGCCAGATCGACGAGGTGCGCGACTTGCTGCGGGTTAGGATCTTGCCCCGGGTTGGCTTCAATGAAGCCCAGGGTCGTGATCCCGTAGCGATCGTTGTAGTACTGCCACGCGTTGTGGAAGACGATCATGTACCGCTGGTTCGGTGGAATCGTCTGAATTTGATGGCCGATCCACGCGTTGAGCGCCTCGAGTTTGTTCTGATAGGCGCGCGCATTCGCGCGATACTGCGCAGCGTGGGGCGGATCGACCGCGATCAGCGCATCGCGAATCTTGGCGACATAGACCTTGGCGTTCTCAGGATCCATCCACAGATGCGGGTTGTCGTTCTTAACGGTCAAGCCGTCGGCGCCGACGACCACGCGCAAGCCCGTCGACGGAACGTTCTTCAGCATCGGCGCGAGCCACGATTCGAGTCCTGCGCCGTTCTCGACCAGAATCTTCGCTTGCGAAAGTGTTATGGCGTCTTGCGGCGTCGGCTCGTAGTCTTCGGGCGATGCACCGACCGGCACGATGCTCTGCACGTGCACGAGATCGCCGCCCACGCCTTGCACCAGCGAGTTGAACGTCGAGATCGTCGTGACGACCGGGATCGGTCCGCTCGCCGTAGCGGTTGCGTTCGCACTCGAAGTCGACGCAGTGCTGCATGCCGCAAGCGCGCTCACGATGAGGAGCGCAGCGAAGCGCTTCAGCTGCATGCTTTGCACCGTCCGAAAAACTCCATCGTGTGGTCGTCGAGCGTGAAGCCGTGCAGCGAACGGAGCGATTCGGAAAATTGTTCGATCGCCGTACAATCCACATCGTCGACGCGCCCGCAGACTTTGCAAATCGCGTGATGGTGATGATGTTCGGGCTCGCAAAGCATATAGGTCGACTCGCCGGCCGTGTCGACCCGCGCCGTGACATCGCCCTTGGAGAGCAGATGCTCGAGCGTGCGGTACACCGTGGAAAGCGAGACCTTGGCGTTGGCCGAATCGAGGGCGCGGTGGATCTCCGCTGCGGAGATAAAGCGTTTGCGCGCGCGCAAGATCGAGGCGATCTGCTCGCGCGGTCGCGTGACGTATTCTGACCGGACTCCCATGCGGGTTCTATTTGCGAATGACTTGCAAAATCATTTGGGGCAGTCGACGATCGCCGCCTTGGCCTCGGTTTCGTACTTCTGTTCCCAGAACTGCGTGGCGTCCGGGAACGCCGGAAGCGAGATGCCTGCCTGGGTCGCCATCGCCTGAATCTGGGGGCTGAGCGTGCCCACGAGTGCCGGCGGCTTGGGGATGGAGGCGGCCTGGGCAAGCTTCGTCCAAGCGCTCGCCGCCGACGCAGCCATGACTTTCTTCTCGGCGACGGGGCACAGACCGGTTCCGCGAGCGCTGTTATTCTGCTCGCTCAGTAGATCGGTCCAAGCATCGAGTGCGTACAGACGTGCCGCGAACGGGAGGTATTCATCCTCGGTGCAGACGCCGGCAAGAATGACGCGCTCGGTCTGCACGTCGGTTTGTGCTTGTGCGATCGCCGCGCCGCGCTCGACCTGCCGGCTCGAGCTTGCCGGATGCTGCGCGAAATTCTGTAACTGGCCTTGGATCGAATTGATGTGGATATCGTTGCAGCGAGAGTCTTTGGACGCAACCGTCGCGCTGTTCAGCGCGACGGCGAAGAGAACGTGAAGCATGTTACCGTTTAGTGCTGGAAAAGAACGAAATTTCCCGCCACGCCGGACGTGGTGTTCGTACTTGCGTCCGCGAGACCGAAGATCGCGTACTTACCGCTGATCTGCGCAACGCTGAGCACCGCAACCTTTCCATTTGATAACGATGCATAGAGGAGGCCGGGATATGGTTGCGAGACGATCGCGATGGTGAGGCAGTTCGTTCCCGTTGCGGGGACGTTGTTCAAGATGTCGGCATAGGGACAGAATTGCAAGCCGGTCGAGATCGGTGTCGCGGTGAAAGGCTGAACGGTTGAATTGCTGGTGCCGCCGTTTCCGCTAACGACGAAACCATCGTACGAAACGCTAATCAATGCAGGGATGCTGACGCTCGCCGGATTGACGAAGCCGGCCACCCCGACGACCGACGGATTTAAATTGTTGCTGCCATTACCGTTTGCGCCGACGATCACCCCGAGATTATTGAACCCAAGCGTCGGCTCGTTGTTCGAAGACGGAACGTAGATGTTGCCGCTGCAGGTAATCGTTCCCGACGTCGTCGCGCCCTGCGAATTCCCGTTGATATCGTAGGCGGTACCCGACCCGACGAGCGTTGTCGACGTCAGGGTTCCCGTTCCAACGATCGATGCTTGACTTGGAGTCGATCCAGCTGCCGTAAAGCCGTTGCCCGACAAGCTGATCAAGTCGATTGGAAACGCGCCGGATGCAGTCGCGCAACTCGGGTTGGCAACCCCGAGCCCGGCGCCGCCGGTACTCGATGATCCATCCCACGGCGATGGCGGCGCTGCGTTGTTCGAATCCTCGAGCATCACCGCGCCGTTCGGTAGTTCGCGAAAGAGCAGGATGTCGCCGATCGGATCTGCCGCGCTGCCACCGTTATTGGTAATAGTCCCTTTGATATCGCCGTTGGCGAGCGGAGCGATCGTACCGCTAAGCGTTACCGGGCCGCCCGTCGGCGCGGTGGTATTCACCGTAAACGTGTCGGCGTTGTGATCGACACTGAGCGTGGCCGAGAGCGAGTTTCCGCTGAACATTTCGTAGTTTGACGTCGTCGTCAGAGTAACGGAGGCTGTTGCTCCAGGTGCAACGGTGAGCGTAAACGTTCCGAGCGCAAGCAGCGCGCCGGTTCCGCTGCCTCCCGCATAGGCCGCGACTGAGCCGACGACCGGTCCGTTCGGGAGATTGGCGGTTGTCGTGCACTGCAATCCGGTCGAGACGGGAGTGCACGTGCTGGTATTGATCGTCACCGGCGCTACAGCCGGCACGAGCGCGGCGCCGTAGGGACCGCTGAATGCGAGCGTGACCGATTGGGTCGAGGAAGGAAGCGTGTTGCGGTGACGGCTCGAGCCGCTCGAGGCTGCCGTCGGGATTATAAAGGAAATCTGCTCCGGGGAGCGCCCGCCGTTCGGGGCGCCCTGCGCGGCACTGTCCGTGGGGGGCGCGCTTCCGCCGCCGCACCCCGCGAGGAGCACGATGGTCGACAACGCGACCACGAGACGAGGTAATACCGCCATGGGTCCCTCACCAATCGGAAAGCCAGCAAGCTAATGGCCACCTTAGTCGGCTTTGGAAGGCGCACCTTGTCTTTGACAGGTAGGAAGCCCGGGGCGTATAATCCCTCGCGTTGCCCTGACGGGGCTTTGGGGATGTAGCTCAGCTGGTAGAGCACTTGCTTCGCATGTAAGGGGTCAGGAGTTCGAGTCTCCTCATCTCCACCAATTAACGGGCGACGGTCGAAAGAGGCCGTCGCTCTTTTGTTTGCAATTTATTGCTTGGTGCGGCGCATAACGTTCGTTCTCTCACTATTGCTCGGACTATGCCTAAGCATGTCCCTTAGGCCGCAGCCCGCCGTAAGTGATCCATCCCCATCCCCATCCCCGTCGCCATCCCCCACGCCTGTGCCGATCGACATCCAACTGTTCTATTGGTGGGACCCCGGGCGCTCGCCGGTCGAGTTGACAAATAGCGTCACGCTCCGTAACACAGACGGCAAACCGGAGCAGTGTGTAACCTTCCGGAATATTTCCGACAAAGCAGCAACCAGCGTCACGTTCGCCTTCGTGTACAACGACGAAAACGGTGTGCCGGTCGTTACGCAGTCGTTAGCCTTCGCGGGAACGTTCACGCCACCATTCGCGGGCGACGGATGCGAGGAGGGTGTCCATCTGGGACACGACAATATTCCTGAGCTCGCTGCCGTCGACGTTCATGCACTGAGTGTTACCTACAGAGATGGTTCGCAGTGGACATCAGGGGAACCGTTCGTTCGCGTCTACAGCAACAACGGCACCAGGCTACCACAACCACTAACGGTAGCGAGGCACATGCCGTACAACCCGCCACTGCTGCTTAGTCCACTCCCGACGCCCGCTGTCACACAGCACTGGGCCGATGCTGGGCAGACACCAATCGAAATCGTGCGCAGTGCGACGACGTACAAAAACTTAGGCTCGAGCATGCCTACGCAATGTGCAGACTTCCGCAACGTCTCCGACGAGGTTGCAGCCGACGTGACATTTAGCGTCACGTTCACGAGCAGCTCGGGTACGGTGCTAGCAGCGCAGCAGTACGACATCACCGGAACGTTCACGCCGCCCGTAGAAATCGACAACAAATGCATGAACGTCTCCCCCGGGTCGTACTATAACCTTTCGCAAATATCGAATGTCGATATCCACGTGCTTAGCGTTTTGTTCAAGGACGGAACGCAATGGCAACCGGGAAACACGTTCGTGCGCCAATACGACGCTAAGGGTGCTCCCCTTGCGCTTTTCGCTATAAGCCGCCCGGCGAGTTGCCGCCGTGAAGTTGCCCGAATGTGCGGGCGAGCATCACGCCCATGACAAGAACACCCAAGCCCGCGGCGAGAACGCAATCCCACGAACGTACGTCGAAACTTCCGACACGACAAATGAGGACGTAGCCGACTACCAAGTTGAAAAAGCCCCAAAGCACGTTGATCGTCGAAGAAGAGAGCCCCCTGCCAGGAGGTTTCGCAAACGGGCTTTGAAAGGCGCGGCCCATCAAACCGCTTACAAAATGGGGAATGCCGTTTGCGACGAACACGCCTCCGAAGAAGTAGGAAACGTACTGAACCCACACTTTCTAGGTACTCCTTTCTGTATTGGCGGTTTAATGAAACAGCGACTCACCCTCATTGCCTTGGCCCTATTCGTCGCCTTGCAACTTCCCGGGAAACTCCCGGCGCAAGCTGCCAACGACGTTACCATTACCGCAAAAAATTTCAGCTTTTCGCCGGCCGTCGTTCGGCTGAAAAAGGGCGAGCCCGTCGTTTTCCACCTTCGAGCGGCGCAAGGCGTCCACGGCTTGAACGCCCCTGAGGTCGGCATCAACAATATTGTCCTGACCGCGAAGGAGCAAATCGTTCGTGCGACGCCGACGAAAGCTGGAACGTTCGTCGTTCACTGCAGTATCGTGTGCGGCACAGGTCACGCACAAATGGCAATGACGTTCATCGTCAAGTAATGACGGGAGTTCGTCACGTTACGTTTTGCGTGAGCAACACCACATAGAGAAGCGCTATCACGGCGTCCGCAGCAACTACTGCTAATGTCACGAGCCGTGTGCGCAACGGGCTTGCAATAACGAGGACACCGAGAACGAGCTTTTCGGCGGCCGCAACGATCATCACCGGCACGCGAATCTCCGCATGGTAGGCGGCGTAGATCAGCAGGCCGCCGACCAATGCGACCAATAGACTCCAGTGCCGCGCCATCAGCAGCGTCGTCGTCTGGTTCGTCCGATCGCCAAGGAGCATCGCCAGCAGCTGCCGCGGGAAAATGAGCCCAAGGCCGGCTCCAGCAGTCAGGATCCCGGTAACCAGGAGCAGCGTGCTGGTCATCCGTTGGATCATAGCGCATTTTTAAGGATAACGCCCGGCGGAGATTCGGCGTACGCTCGAGTCTATGAAGGCTCGGATCGGCACACTATTTCTGGTGCCCGCCTTTCTCGCCGTAGCGATCGTCGTGGCGCCGTTCGGCCCCGCGTCCGCGACGGGGACGGCTCGCATCCAGCAGCGCGACGGCTCCACCAAAACCTACACGAACGTCCGGATCGACGTGACGACTGAAAGCATGGCTCTCACCTCGAGCGATGGCGAGGGGACGCTCGTGTTCGGCAAGGCGGCATGCACCAAGGTCGGCGAGCTCCTCCGCTGCATACCCTACGATGCGACGCTCGAGCAGCACGGGCAATCGACACACATTCCGCTGCAATACGGAACGGTTTGGCTCAATCCAAGCGCCACCACGCAACAGCTAACCCATTCCTCGACACAGCTTCCGCCCCACGGCGTGCTGTTGTCAATTCAAACAAAGGCCGGGACCTACGTTTCGCTTACCGGCGTCGTCGATCGGATTCAAAAATGAACGCACAACGTATCGCGGCGATCGCGCTGCTACTCTTCCTGGTTCCAACCGTCGCTGACGCGCGTGGCGGCGGTGGGGGACGCGGCGGCGGTGGCGCATCGCGCGGTGGCGGCGGGTTCGACATGCACGGCGATACCGCGGCCGCGCATCCCCCGCAGAGCGCCAGCCACTCGAGCACAGGGCCGGCCGGCACGAGCCGCACGACAACAGCTACGAGCAGCAGCAACGGCTACGCGCGCAGCACGACCGCGACAAATGGCAGCGCCAGCCGCACCAGCTACGGCGCGGCTAGCAGCAATGGGAACTATTCGCACGGAAGCAGCAGCTCCAACGGCTACGCGAGTCAGAGTAGAAATACAAGCGGGAACACGAACACCGGCAATTATAGCCACACCGGCAGCGGCAGCTCGCCGAACGGGTCGTACTCAGACTCCGGCAGCGGCAACGCGCACACTGGTACGTACAGCGGTTCCGGCACCGCAACCAATGCCTACGGCCAGACCTATCACTCGAGCACGTATGCGAGCGGCGGCACGGTCTATCACGGCGCAACCGTGACGAACCCGGTATACGGCTCTGCGGTATATGGCTGGAACGGCGGATATCCGTGGTACCCCGCACCTTACTATTACGGCGGCGGATTTTGGGGCCCGTTCGCTGTCGGGGTCACGGCGGCCGCGGTGTACGGCTCTATCGTCGCCGCGAACAACCAAACCATCACGTCCTATCAAGTCGAGACGAGCAGCCCGGGCGCCAAACTCCTGGAGAGTTATCACCTGACGCAGACCGCATGCGGGCCGCCGGGTTTGGTTGTGATCTATGGCCCAAATAACAGCGTGATCTGCGCCGATCCGAACAATCTCGTTTCGGCCGGCAACTACAGCGTCAATTCACAGACGTTGACGATTGTCTCGGAGAAACCGGCGCCGTAGAAAACGAAGAAAGCCGGCTCTTAAAAACCGGCTTTCTCTATAGTTATCAAACCTGTTTGCAAACGAACTACTGCGATCCCCCGCTCCACGACGTTCCGTCGGCAAACTCCACCTTCACGACACGGCACTGCGCGTTCGCGTCGATATACGTCGACGGCGGATAGTAGGATCGCTGAAACGTCACCATTGCCCCCGGCTTCAGCTCGACCTTCGCCGTGTCCGTAACCGTCCGTCCGTGATAGGAGCCGGTCACCGTAACCGCAGAGGTCGTCTTGGCGCTCTCGTTTACCAGGGTTACCGTGACGCCGTTCGTCAAGCTGATGTTGGGCGTCAGAACCGAGTTTCCGCCGACCTGCCGCGACCACACCGTGCACCCGGCTACGCGCACGGGCGAGCCTGTTGTCAGCGCAAGCGCCTGCGCCATGAGCGCCAAGCCTGCGGCCACGGACAGTCCCAAACCAAAGAAAACACGCACGGCAAACCTCCCCCAGCTTTGGCGTTTCCTTCATCCTAGAACGCTCCCGGGGCCACCGCTACCTCCTTTCGGGTGACCCCACGCGGTTAATGCCGCCCGGCCGGGACCCCGCGGAAGCCTTCGACGGTCAGATATGCGCCCAGTACAAGCCAAATGCACGTGTAGACGTAGAAATATTGCGTGTAGTTCAACGCCGCAAAGGTATTCATCGCGAGGTCTGCGGGAAGCAGCAGCGCCACCATACCCTTGACGAGCGTGATCCAGCCGAGCAGCGTAACAACGACGGGAAGCGCGCCGCCGCGCCACACATTGTGACTGAGCACGGTCGCAAGACCGGCGGCAATTGTCACCAGACTGACGACGTACACCAGAGGAAGGTTATGTACCAGCGCGATCCACACGTCGATCGTGTTCCGTTTTTGCACGAGCATCGAAACGCCCAGCGTAAGGAGAAACAGGCCGAAAAGCCGTGCCAGATAGATAGTCGTTTGCGACATTTTAGCGCCTCTTCCGTTCGGGCGCGCCTTCGCGGTCGCGGCGCACATTGACTTTCTTACCGCGAATCGTCGAGCCGCGCAGTTTGCGAATGATATCGTCGATTTGCGACGCCGGTACTTCAACAAGCGAGAACCGGTCGGCGATGTCGATCGCGCCGATCGATCGCGAAGAGATGCCCGCTTCGTTTGCTATCGCACCGACCAAATCAGCCGGGCGGATTCCGGCAGCACGCCCGACGCCGACAAACAACTTCGCAACCTCCCCACTCGATTGAGACGAGGGCGCGCGTCGACGGCCGTCTTTCACGGGCGCGAGTGGCGCAATGGGAATATTGACCTCCTCCGCTTGCGCGTCGTTACGACCCTGATCGGCGAGTTTTACCGCAGCCGCGGCGAGATCGAGCACGTCGTACTCAGACGCGAGCACTTCCACGACGCTTCGATACCGCTCCAGGCCGCCGCTTTCGAGCGCTTCCTCGAGCGAGGCCTTCATCAGTTCGAGACGGCGCTCTCGAAGATCATGGACGGTTGGAACGGTTTCAACGCGAATTTTGCGCTTCGTGTGCAGCTCAATATTGTGCAAAAGGCGATGTTCCCGCGGCTCGGCGAGCGTAATCGCGACGCCTTCGCGTCCGGCACGACCAGTGCGCCCGATGCGATGCACGTACGCATCGGGCGAAGACGGCACGTCGAAATTAAAGACGTGCGAGAGATGCTCGATGTCGAGACCGCGGGCGGCGACGTCGGTTGCGACGAGCAACTCGGACGTCCCGTCGCGGAACCGGCGCAGTACGCGGTCGCGCTGTTCTTGCGAGAGGCCGCCGTGAATCGCCTCGGCTTGATAGCCGCGAGACGAAAGCGTTTCGGTGAGTTCGTCGACTTCGGTACGCGTCCGGCAGAAGACGATCGCCGAGCTCGGTGATTCCATGTCGATCACGCGCCCGAGCGCAGCAGCTTTGTGCGCGCGTCCGACGACGTACGCGACCTCGCGCACGCGAAAGCCCTTGCCCGGCGCATGCTGTTCGCTCTCGATCGTAACATACACCGCATCGCGCGTGTAGCTCTTTGCAATCTTCTTGATCCGGGGCGCCATGGTTGCCGAGAACAGCGCGGTCTGCCGCTCGGCGGGAACGGCGGCGACGATGGCCTCCAACTCCTCAGCGAAACCCATATCGAGCATTTCGTCAGCTTCATCCAGGACGAGAAACTCCACCGCGCCGAGTGCAAGCGTACCGCGACGAATGAGATCGAGCGCGCGGCCGGGCGTCGCTACCACGACGTCGACCCCGCGGCGCAGCGCGCGCAATTGTTGCGACATCGATTGTCCGCCGTAGATCGGCAACACGCTCGTGCCAAACGGCCGGCCGTACTTGTGCACCGCCTCGGCAACTTGCATCGCGAGCTCCCGGGTGGGTACGAGGATCAGCCCACGCACCGGTCGCTGCCCGTCGCCCGCTTTCCCGATGCGCTGCAACAGCGGGAGCGCAAACGCCGCGGTCTTCCCGGTTCCGGTCGCAGCTTGCCCGAGCACGTCTCGGCGCTCGAGTAGCGGGGGGATCGCCTCGCTTTGAATCGCCGTTGGCTCTTCGTAACCAAGCGCGGCCGTCGCTTCCACGAGCGCCGGATCCAGGCCGAGGGAAGCAAAGTCAGTTTTCACCTAGCCGCTATTCGGCGGTATCCTCACACTTTCGTGCACGTCGTCGTGACGGTAACAGCCTTCCCCGATGCCTCCGCAAACGACTGATCCACGATCGTCTTCCTATCGCTCACCTTTGTTAGCGTCCGAAAGTGGCTCGAGGTTAACCCGTGGAGTTTCTGATACACGAGTTCCGTCCACACGAGCGTGTTGGCGGTCCAGCCTGGGGACGCGCTGACATCATAGGCGCCATAATCGTCCATGCTCATGTCGATCCATCGCGACGTCGTGCGGTCGTAGGTAACGTACTCCGTATTCGTGATCGCGATCGGATTCCACGGCACTTTCCCAGTGACCGTTCGCGTGACCATCCAGTAGCCGTCGGAGCTTATCGCGGTCGTCGCCGTGGTTGCAAAAGGTTGCGGTCGCCGCGAGCTGTCCACGACGCAATTCCAGCTTCCAACCTGGAACAGCATCCCAGAAAAGTCGGGCCGCAGATCCCGCGGAATTGGCGTAGCCTCGATGCCGAGCAGCGCTAGGAACGCCAGGGCGAACACGATACACTTCGTCATCTTCTCAGGATACGACGCCATCGCTTCATGCGAACGTGAAATGCGGGAGGCCGGGTCTATCTTGTCCAAGACCCCGTCAATTCGAATACGATACGGAAGGTGATATCATGCCCGACCTTTCCATGTTCGGGAATAGTGCCAATGCGCAGAAGTTTCCGGCCGGCCATCAGTTCTTTGCCGCAGGGGACCCCGGCGACGTCATGTACGTCGTGCTCTCCGGCGAAGTCGAGATCGTCATCAATGACAAGATCATCGAGACCGCGCGCGCCGGTGGCATCTTTGGCGAAATGGCGCTGATCGACCATCGCGAGCGAAGCGCCGCCGCGCGCGCGAAAACGCCGGTCGAGGTCGCTGCGATCGATCAGAAGCGCTTCATCGCGCTCATCGGCATCCATCCGTTCTTCTCGATCGAGGTCATGAACGTGATGGCGGATCGGTTGCGTCTGCTCAATCAGGCACTTTTGTAACGCGTACTGCGTTCTTCTTGCGCCAGCGTGCCGGCGACCCGCCGAACTGCGCGATGAACCAGCGCGTGAACGAACCTGGCGTGGCATAGCCGAGCAGCTCCGCAATCTGCCCCATCGAATACCCCGGCGTCTCCATGTAGCGCAGCACCAGCTCGCGCCGAACGCTGTTGACGAGATCCGAGAAGACTTCGCCGGAGACCTCGAGATGGCGCTGCAACGTGCGCACGTTCATGTTGAGGAGCGCCGCAACGTGCTCGATCGTCGCGCGGCCGGCCGGTAACATCAGCTGAATCGTTCGACGTACATCAATCGCTATCGAGCGATTGTGCGCGCCCGGAATCGCTTCGACAAAATCTTGCGCGTAACGCGCGAGCGCCGGATCGGCAAGCGGATTGGCGAGGTCGAGATCGGCTGCGGGACAGACGAGGCCGTTGAAATCGCTCACGAACTCCAGCCGTCCTTTGAAGATCCGCCGATGCACTTTGAGATCGGGCGGCGCTTCGTGCGTGAAGTTGACGCTGTATGGGCGCCAACGCGCACCGAGCAGACGAACTGCACATCCGCGAGAGCACGCCGAGCGCGAGTTCATTTGCCTGACGCATCGAGCCCGCGTACGTGGCGATGATCTCCTGACGCAAGATGACCATTTTCCCGTCGTCTTCAATGTTGAATCGCCACCGCCTCATTGACGAGGTGCCGGTACTCGATCATTGCGACGAGTGCGTCGCGCAGCGTTCGCTGATGCTTGAGCAAGAGGCTCACGACGCCAAAATCCGCAAGTTGCCGCGACTCCGCCATGCGCAAGCCAAACGTCGGCGAGCCGCTCAAACGTGCCGATTCCTCGAGCAGTCTGTACCACCAGCGTGGCTTCGAGGCGCCCCTCGCCGTCGGCAAGCATCGCGCGACTCAGGCGCAGACGACGCAAGAGCGGATCGGGATCAAAGCCCAGTTGCTGGGCGACTTCGAAATAATTCGTGAGTGCGGCAGTGCGAACGAACGTGGCGCTGCCTCCTTGATTCCCTGTCATGAAATGTACATGGAGTGGCGCCAAATGAGAAGCGGCCGACGCCAGAATCGCCTAGATTTCCAAGGATGGCAAAAGCAGTGCGTTTCTATGAGACCGGTGGCCCCGAGGTTCTGCGCTACGAGGATGCCGAGGTGGGCGACCCCGGTCCGGGCCAGGTTCGCCTGCGGCAAGTCGCGGCCGGCCTGAACTTCGCCGACACCTATTTCCGCAACGGGACGTATCCCGTGGCGTTGCCGGTCGGCATGGGCGTCGAGGCCGCGGGGGTCGTGCAAGCGGTCGGGCCGGACGTCACCAACGTCGCGACCGGCGACCGTGTCACGTACACCGGCTTCATTAATACGCTCGGCGCGTACAGCACCGAACGCCTGATTCCGGCCGCGCCGCTGATCAAGCTCCCCGAGACGATCTCGTTCGAGACGGCCGCGGCGATGACGATGCGCGGACTCACCGCCTCGTACTTGATGCGTCGCATCTACGACTTCAAGCCCGGCGAGACGATCCTGCTGCATGCCGCGGCGGGCGGACTCGGCCTGATCGTTTCGCAATGGGCCAAGCTCTTGGGGTTGCGGGTTATCGGCACCGTCTCGAATACGGAGAAGGCCGATATGGCGCGCGCGCACGGCTGCGATGATGTAATTTTCTACTCGCATGAAGACGTTGCTAAGCGCGTTCGCGAGCTGACCGGCGGCGCCGGCGTAAGCGTCGTGATCGATAGCGTCGGCAAGAGCACGTTCATGGCATCGCTCGATTCGCTACGCCGTCGCGGCCTAATGGTGTGTGTCGGCACCGCGTCGGGCTCCGTCCCGCCGTTCGATCCACTTCTGCTCGCAATGAAGGGCTCGCTCTACCTCACGCGTCCGGCGCTGGCCGACTACATCGCCGATCCTGCCGAAAAGGCGGCGCTCGCCACGGAGTTATTCGATCATGTCGGCGCGGGCCGCATCAAGATCGAGATCAATCGGCACTACGCACTCGAAGACGCAGTGCAAGCGCACCGCGACCTCGAGGCACGCAAGACCATCGGTTCGTCGATCTTCGTTATCTAGTAGACGTAAGGAGCATTCAACATGCGTATTGAGCCACTCAGCTGTGCCTTAGGTGCCGAACTCATCGGCGTCAACCTCGCCGACGCGATCCACGACGACGGTCTTTTCGAAGAACTGCGTGCCGCGCTCTTCGCGCATCGCGTGCTGTTTCTACGCAATCAAACGTTCACGCGCGCGCAACACGTCATATTTGCGCGCCGCTTCGGCGAGTTGGAAGATCATCCGGTGGCGGGCAGCGACCCCGAGAATCCGGGCCTCGTACGCATCTACAAGACCCCGGACAGGCCGAACGATCGCTACGAGAACGCATGGCACTCGGATACAACATGGCGCGAGGCTCCGCAGTTCGGCGCGGTGCTGCGTTGCATCGAGTGTCCGCCGGTTGGTGGCGATACGATGTGGGCCAACATGGCGCTGGCCTACGAAAAGCTGCCCCCCAATGTGAAGGAGCAGATCGCGCCCTTGCGTGCGCGTCACAGCATTGAGGCGAGCTTCGGCGCGGCGATGCCGCTCGAGAAGCGCCTAGCGCTGAAAGCGCAATTCCCGGATGCAGAGCATCCGGTCGTGCGCACGCATCCGGAAACAGGCGAGAAGATTCTCTACGTGAACGCGTTTACGACGCATATTACCAACTATCACACGCCGGACCGCGTGCGCTTCGGCATGGACGCGAATCCCGGTGCGGCAGATCTGCTGCGCTATTTGCTCAGCCAGGCCTACATTCCCGAATATCAAGTGCGCTGGCGCTGGCAACCAGGGAGTGTTGCAATCTGGGACAACGCCCCGACCCAACACTACGCGGTGATGGATTACCCACCGTCGCACCGCAAGATGGAGCGCGCGGGCATCATCGGCACGAAGCCCTTTTAACCCAGCTCGACCAGGATCGCCCCGTCGCGAATTGCGACGGGGAAGGTCGACGCACGCACGCCTTCAACGCCCTGCATGCAGCCGGTGGCGAGATCGAAGTGCAAGCCATGCGCCCGGCAGTGGATCGTTCGCCCGCGTAGACGACCCGTCGCAAGCGACGCGCCGGCGTGCGGGCATGAGTCCTCAATGGCATACACGTCGCCGTCGACGTTGAAGAGCGCGATCTCCCACTTATCGACGCGCACCAGTTTGCTGGTGCCGGGCGGCAGGTCGGCAAGTCGCGCGACGGTTACGAATCGCGTCATGCTTCGCTCGCAAAGAGGTCTTGGTAGCGCGCGCGTAACTCGCGTTTGAGGAACTTGCCGACGCCTGTGCGCGGAATCGCCTCGAGAAACAGGACGCGATCCGGCACTTGCCACTTCGCAAGCTTCTTCGCGAGCCAGTCGCGTAGACCGCACTCGTCGAGGTCGTGCGCATCGCGTAGCACAACTGCGGCAACCGGCCGTTCCTGCCACTTCGCGTGCGGCAAGCCGAACACGCACGCCTCGCGCACGGCTGGATGCCCCATGATCGTGTTCTCGACCTCGACCGATGAGATCCACTCCCCGCCGCTCTTGATGAAATCTTTGAGCCGGTCGACGAGATCGAGATAGCCAAACGTGTCGACGGTGCAAACGTCGCCGGTGTGAAACCATCCGTCCGGCTCGAATGCTGCCGCGCTCGCTTCGTCGTTGTGGTAGTACGACGTGGTCACCGCGTGCCCGCGCACCAGCAATTCCCCGCGTGAGACGCCGTCGGCGGGCACGTCGCGTGCTTCTTCGTCGACCAGTCGCCACTCGACGATCGGTGAGAAGCGTCCGGCTTTGAGCCGTTCACGCCGTTGGAAGAACGCATCGTGTTCGAGCTCCGCGATCGGTGCATTCACAACGCCGATCGGCGACATCTCCGTCATACCCCAGGCGTGAATGGCCTCGATGCCGAGTTCGCCCAAACCCTCGAAGAGCGATTTCGGCATCGCCGCGCCACCGATCACGACACGCCGCAATGCGGGCAGGCGCGCTCTGCGTTCGCGCAACAGGTCGCGCACCCCCATCCACACGGTTGGGACACCGGCCGCAAACGTGACGTTCTCGCGCTCGCACAACTCGATCACCCCGGCCGCATCGAGCCGCTCCATCGGCATGATCAGATCTGCACCGGCGAGCGGCGCCACAAACGGAAGACCCCACGCGTTGACGTGAAACATCGGCACGATCGGCAGCACGCGATCGCGTTCGCGAATCCCGAATGCGTCCGGCAGTCCCGCCGCAAGCGCGTGAATGTAGGTCGAGCGATGTGAGTAAAGCACGCCCTTCGGATCGCCGGTGGTCGCCGACGTATAGCACAAAAGCGCCGCGGCATGTTCGTCGATGCTGGGCCATGCGTAGGTCTCGAGCCGCAGGTCGAGCAGCTCCTCGTAGTTCAATGCCGCGAATGAATTGTTTGGGTCGCCCATCGCAACGTAGGTGCGATTGGCGGCGGGACGCAGCGCATGAAAGGCTTTGACCTGTTCAACCAGCGAGGTGTCGAAGAAGACCACACCGTCGCCCGCATGATCGAGCACGTACGCGGCCTGATCGGGAAAGAGCCGAATGTTCACCGTGTGGAGCACTGCGCCGATCATCGGCACGGCGTAGTACAGCTCCATGTGCCGGTGACCGTTCCAGGCAAACGACGCGACGCGATCGCCTGGACGTACGCCCAGCGCGCGCAAGCCGTGTGCGAGTTTCGCTACCCGCTTCGCAAAATCGGCATACGATATGTGTGCAAAGCCCGCGCCGTCGCGTGAAATGATGCCTTTACGCGGATGCGAACGCGCGGCATGCGAAAGTATCGACCCAATTGCCAGCGGACGATCCGCTGGCATGGTCGACGTCAGGGTTGACAAGGGGACCGCCTCCTACGCGAAAACCGCGCTATCCTTCGCGTAGCTTCGCGATGCCAGGAAGTAGAAGACCGCAGCCACGATTGAGGCGACAGGCAACACTTCAAGTGCAAGACGCAGGCCGTAAACATCCGAGAGCCAGCCGGCCAAGATCGGACCGGGCGCGAGCCCCAGCAGGTTATCGGCCAACACGATCGTTGCGATTGCGGTCGCGCGAATCGCCGGACTCGTCACTTCGGTGACGATTGCCGGTCCAACGCCCGAATGTCCGCCCACGAACAGCGCGCCCGCAAAGAGCAACGCCAACTGCAGCGGGCCCGGCGGCAGCATGAATGCGCTCACGAGCAGCGCCGCTGACGTCACACAATACAGCGCCGGCATGATTCCGCGGGCCGCTGGATTGCGGGCTGTGAGCGTATCGGTAATCCGTCCACCAAGGAACATACCAAATGCCATCATGAGCACGATTAGCGCCGTAAGACTCGCAGCCTTATCGGCCCGCATGAAGTACGTGCGTGCAAGGAAGCTCGGCAACCAGGCGATGACCACGCCCGTGATCATGTACTGAAAGCCGCTCCCGAGATAGGTGAACACCGCGGAACGATTGGGAAACACGTTGCGCAGCACGGTGGTCCAATGCGTGTCTACCGTCGTGGCAACGCCCTGCGCGTTGGTTTGTACGAGTTCGGGGTTCTTGTAGTCCTTCACGAAGAGCCGATAGAGCAGCGCGAACACAAGACCTGGAATCGCAACGATAAAGAATGCCGCGCGCCAGCCGATGTGTACGGACACGATGCCGCCGATGAGCACGCCGAGCACGGAACCGATCAGTGCGCCGCCGAGAAACAGCCCGAAGACCGTCGAGCGATATTTCGGCGGAAAGACGTGCGCAAGGATTGCACCGCCGGCGCCGCCGTAGCCCGCTTCCGCGGTTCCGACCAACGCGCGCGAGAGCAGCAGTTGGCTATATTGGGCGCTGAGCCCACATGCGATCGTAGCGAGGCTCCACACCACCGCCATCGCTGTGACGCTTTTGACGCGGCCCCACCGGTCGGCCAGCATCGAAATCGGGATCGCAAAGAGCCCGGTGACGAGAGCAACGACGCTCACGAGCGCGCCGAGCTGCGTGTCGCTGAGCAGCCAGTCGAATTTGATGAACTGGAACGCCGGCGTGATCACCTGTCGCGAGAGGTAGTCCGCGATCATCAGGCCGATCGTCAGGGCGAGCACCGCCCAGGCGTAACGGCTTGGGCGTGCCGCCTCGTTAGCACGCCCCGCCGTCTCGCGCTCCCCGGGTTGAGGAACAGTCATTGATACGTTATTCACCGTTGCCGCCTATGGGTGCTTTGTCTGCACCGGAGCTAAGTTGAACTGCCAGTTGAACTTCATCGCGAGACCGGCCGCGCGGAGATTCTCCGGCGGTGCGACCGTATCGCTGCATGTGCATTCCTTGTAGTTCAGGTTGGTAATGACCACCGAGAAGTTCTTCGTGAACTGCTTGGCGATACCGAAGGTCGTCACGTTGTAGAGATTTTGCGACGCGTTGTTGCGGAAATATTCCGCGCTGCGCGCGTAGCCGACAAATCCGACGAAGCTCGGGTTCTTTGCGAGGATCGGCGCGGTCGCCGTGATCGAATACGGGAAGATTATCTGGCTACCGGGCCACGTGCTCAGCCCGTTTGAGTTCGGGTTGTCCGTCGGCGTCGGCGGCACTCCAGGGCGCGGGATATACTGCGCATCGAACGAGGCTGCAAAGAGCGGGCCGATTCGCGTACGCGGTCCGAATCCGTAGGTTGCACCGACTGCATAGCCGTGCATGTCGCCGACGTTGGGATTCGGCTTGCCCCCTCCGCAAGAAACTTGGTTCAAGCAGAAGCCGGAGACGAGATAGCGCTCGTGATCCAGGTAATAGAGTCGTCCGGTCAATCCCCGCGCGATGACATAGCTGAATCCGGCTTGGTCGATACGGTCGCCGGCGTCGCCGCTGACGAAGCTGCCCATAACTTTGGTACCGGGCACCAGGAAATACGCGCGGTCGAGATTGTAGTCCAGCACGTCGTGCGTGTAGTAGAGCGCGAAGCGTTTATTGAAACTGTAGTGGAGTCCGTAGTCCAGACGCCAGTCGTGCGCGCCGGGGTTATTGGTTTTGTAGCCGACCGGCACCGTTCCGGGCTCGGGTGGCGCAAACGCATCGCCGGCGGTATTCACCCAGTAGACGGGCGCCGTGTTGATCGTGAGCTTCGAAAAGAAGTTATCTGCGAGCGCCGGGGCGGAGACAGACAGAGCTAGTACCAGCGCGCAAAAAACGCGCCATAGTGGATTGCGGGACATGGACTCTCCTTAGTATCGTTCCGAGATCGAGAAAAGCTTATGCAAACGTGGGGGACTTACGGGTCAGATTCCCGCGCTGACCAGGGGCGCGGTTCGGCAGCATACCCAGCTCGTCGAGGGTTTCGTCCGTGCTGTTGTACCATGTGCCAATTTTGTAAATTTCTCGTGCCTCTGCGCCGGTGGCGATGTCACGGCCCAGTTCGCGGGCGATCCGCACCATTTGCTCGACCTGCTGGACCGACGTGCGACGTTCGCCTTTACGGCCCCACAAGTTGTCCTCGATACCGCAGCGCACGTGCAACCCGAGCGCGATCGCCATCGTCATCATCGGCGTCACGTGGCGCATGAGCGTTTCGAGCGTCAGCACCGAACCTTCGGGCACGCGGCGGATGAATTCGAACATATCGGCGGGGTGCGTTCCCGACCCGCCGCCGCCGACGCCGACGTAATTGAGAATCAGCGGACCTTGATACTGCCCGCGGCGGATGAGACGTTCCACCGTTTCCAACTGACCGATGTGCGTCAGCATGAAGTGCGGCTGGATGTCGCTTTCGCGCAAGCGCTTCAAGTGTTCCAAGTAAAACGACGGCGACGCTTCATAGTACAACTCCTTATAGGCGTTGTAGATCGCCGGGTTTTCCCACGACGTTCCATCCATGTCGCCGTCGAGCATCAACTCGGTGATGCTGAACTGGCACGTGTTGACGGTAACGGTAACTTGGTCCGGCTTTGGGGTGAGTTCCGCAAGCATGTGGCGCGTATCGTTATCGAGCCACTTGGCGTTCTTGCCGTCGCCTTCCGGAGCGAATGAAATCGAGCCGCCGACTTGCAGCACCATTTCGGGCACCGCTTGGCGCAAACGTCCGATCAATTCATTGAACATCGACAGCCGCTTCGAGCCCTTTCCGTCGAGCTCGCGCACGTGAATGTGCAGAACCGTTGCGCCGGCATTCCAGCAATCGACCGCTTTTTGGACCTGTTGGTCCATGGTCAACGGAATGTCGTCGCTGTCGCCGGGCAACCATTCGGGTCCATACGGCGCGACTTGAATGACGAGCTTCTCCTGATTTTCAGGAAGCAGCGAGTCGTCAAAAAAATGCATCAAAATCTCCGCTCAGATAAAACGCGTATCTGAGACAAAACTAGCTTATGGAGAGCTTAATGCTTTGACATTTTGGGACGCAGTTATTACAATTTGGGACACGACATGCTGCTCTCTAGCGCGGTTCCGGAGATTCGGAGCGCTTCGCTAGCCGAGTTTTCGACCGTTGCGGCCTCACTCGGACTAGACGCTAGGGCAATGGTGACTGCGATTGGTCTACCAATACGTTGCTTGACCGACCCAGACCTGCGCATCCCGGCGATCGCCGTGCAAACGCTTCTCGAGGAAGCCGCAGCGCGCGCGAACGTCGACGATGTCGGGATACGGTTAGCGGAAAAAAACAGTCTCTCAACCCTCGGGCCGCTCGGCCTATTGATGCGTGAACAGCCGACATTGCGCGCTGCGATCGCCGCGCTCAATCAGTATCACGATCTCCATACCTCGGCGCTCTCGGTACGGATCGAAGACGAAAGCGACATCGCAATTATCAAGCCCGTACTCGACGTCGGCGGGATCGAGGTAAAGCGTCAGGTCAACGAACTTGCGCTGGGCGCGCTGTATCGCATCGTCCGCGTATTGCTCGGCGATCGCCGCAAGCCGCAATCCGTATGCTTGATGCGCTCCGTTCCGGCCAATCGTGACGTCTATCGGCGCGTGTTTGATACGCAGATTCAGTTCGACGCCGACTTCTATGGGATCGTCTGCAGTACGCCGATGCTCGACGCGCCGGTGCCACATACCGATCCGATCATGGCGCGGTACGTGAAATCGTACGTCGAATCGATCGCATCGAGTCGCAGCACGAGCGCAAGCCGCAAAGTACGCGAGTTACTCTACGTGATGATTCCGTCGGGCCGCTGCTCGGCGAGTGACGTCGCGAAAGAACTCGGCGTCGACCGGCGCACGCTGCATCGCCACCTCATCCGGGAGGGCGAAACATTCTCAGGCATACTGACCAGCACGCGCATTGAGATGGCCAAACGTTTCCTCGAGAACCGCGACCGTTCGCTCACATCGGTCGCTGAGATGCTCGGGTTCTCGGCGCTCAGCGCGTTCATGCGCTGGTTTCGCACGCACTTCGGCTGCACTGCGACGGCGTGGCGCCTCGCGAATTAACGCTAGGATGTACGCCCCCAGGCCTGCGCGCCGATTTTCCATTCGTCACGTTGCTTGGAGAACGTGTATGCCAGCGTACCAGTCCTTGCGCTGGTCTGGCCCTTGATCGTCACCGTAAGCGTGGCCGAAATGACGGCATACGCGTGAGGCCCCTCGACATTCCAGAACCCCAGTTCGTACGCCAGGTGCTCGTAGGTCACGCCGAGATCCTTACGCCATTCCTCTACGTCAGCGAGCCAATTGGCCGGTGCGCCTGGGTGCAACCAACGGTAGGGCGCAATGCCGTCGATGATGATCGCGTCTTCGTCAAAGACGCTGAGGAAAAGTTCACCGTTTTGCGTGTTGAAGCCGTTGATGTGCTTCTCGATGAGCGTCTGGATTTCAGGCGGCGCGGCAGCAGTCACGATCATACTCCTTTACGGAAGTTCGGCGAGCCAGCGCAACGCGCGCAAGCTCGGCAGAAAACAGTATTCGCCACCGCGCGTGACTACAAATCGCGGCAGGCCTTGCAACGTGCGTCGCACCGGCCGGCGTGGGATTGCAAAGGTTCCGGCACCGTCGTTTGCGCCGGTCGTGGGATCCTTTTCGTTCGAACCTCCGAAAAACGCACTGTCGTTCATCCACTCGGACTGTACGAACTCAAACTGTCGTCCAAGGTGCGCGCCGACGAATGCGAACATCAAGCCGCGCTCGGCACCGTCATCGTCTAGCACGCCGTCAGGAAGAACCGGCCCGTAGGCCGAGCCACGGCGAATCATGCGATGGATGCGCACAACACCCGCGATGTCGGCATCGCGCGGATTCATGCGCCGAATGTGACATCCGAGCGGCGTCTTGTAGCCGATCGCGTCGTCGGCCTTGAAGAGAAAGTTGTTGTTGCGTGTGGGATCGTGGCCGGTGGGTACGTCGTCGACCGTGGGGCAGAGCGCGAGAGACGCGCCGCTGCGCCAGCGACCCATCATCTTCGCCGCAAGCAACTCCTCATCGTCGGCGTCGCGCGCGATTTCTTTTAAATAGCGGCGAAAAGCGGCCACGCGCTGATGCAGTTTGCGAAATACGATATAGCTTCCGTTGCGGCCCAATACCTCCGGCTGCGGTACGATCGGCGTATCGCTCATCTCGTCCGGATACCCGAGCACGAATTCACCCGGCCGCAGCGGAACTTCGTGCGGATTAGTTCCGGGCACGCCGCTGCCTTCAATCGCCGGATGACTGATGCCGTCCTTGAAGCCGAAGTGCTCTTTTTCGTCGGCCATCACATGACAGGACTGCCGCCAGATCTCTTCCACCCCGGGAAGCGCTTCAATCGCCTTCTGTGCACGCGCAACCGCCACTTGGAGTTGCGCGTCGCTGGTAGAAACAGCGGTGAGCACGACGTGAACGTCGGGCGAGCCGAGCGGCGCCTCCCAATTTTCGGGAGCGCTTTCGCCGACATCGCCGAGCCGCTTTGCACGCGCCGCCATGCCTTCGCGAAACTGCGGCGAAAACGAGTCGAGCGAGGATTGCGGAACGCCGAGCGCCCGTAAGCCCGAAAAGCTCAACGCCGCGCTCACCCACGTATCTCGTCCTGCGCTCGCGGGATCTGCTGCGGACACAACCGCCGCACTGAGCCGGCGCATCAACTCGCGCCCCGCAGCGCGGTCATCGATGCGTAGAATCATGTAGTTCGCGTCAAACGGGGACGGACGCGGACGCAGCACGGCAGCCTGAATGTCTTCGAGCTCGAGCGCGGGCGAAGGAGTCATTTCGTTGCGATATTCCGCCAGAAGTTGCGCAGGCTCTCATCGCCACCGAAGAGGTTCACAAAGAGCGTCGAGTCGGCCATGATGATGTCGCCCGCGCGCTCGCCCGACGGCGGCATCCACAGGAACATGTTGAACTCCGTGTTGCCGGCAGCCGTGAACGGATGCGGACGGTCCAAGATTCACCGGTTGACGCGCTAACACGTGGATGGATTTGCTGTCGCCACCCGTTACCGCGTAGTGCGGGAGATGCTGGTGAAAGACGAAGTTCGTCACCCCTTCGAGCCAGCCGCGCGTATCAAGATCGGTCGCCTTCAAAAGCGGCACCGGCGTACGCGTGCCTTCGACTGTTGCCGGCCGCAGCCCCCATTGATTTTCAACCGGAATGCCGAGCCCTTTGAGCAGGCCGCGCGTATACGTGCTGAAACGCTGCTGCGACGGGACAAGCCGGTCGCCGTGATGACGATATTCCATATCGCGCTGCTTGAAATCGTCGGTGGCGCCGACGTCATGGTGCGGACCGATCAGGAGCACCGTGCCTTCGCGTTTGAGAAATTCTCGCAGCGCGGCGACCTCTTCGGGCGCTGCGTCCTGGCTCGTCGCTATGTGATCGAGGCCGAAGATCAGCAGGGTGTCGGTGTCGGCCAGAATGCGCTCGTCGATCGGCAGCCGCACGCCGGCTTGATCGACTCGCTGATAGCTCGCGACGGGCGTTCCGCTCGCTTCGCCCGCGAGGTCCTGAAACGGCACCAAGTCCCAGATGAAACAGCTCGAGCGTGCCGGCAATCCCTTGTTGGAACATCTCGTGCGAAAATTGTTCGGTTTCATAGTTCGGCCAGCCGACGCGCCGCACTTCGGTCATCGTGGAGAAGCGGTTGTCGAGGTGCGTGAGGTCGCGATTGGCTTCCCATGGGTAGCTCCACGCCCAATATACACTTAACCGGCGCTTACCACGCTCGTATGCGCGCGGAAGGTGAAACTGGTTGTAGGTGCGGCCGGTGATCACTGCATCTGGTCCAGCAGCTCACCAAAGGCTTTCTTGATGCGCAACGCCTTCTTGATCTCATCGGCAGTTACGTACGGATACTCGCCATACTCTAGGAAGCTCGGATGGTGATGCTCGCGTACGAACTTTACAAATGCCGGAACATTGGTCTTCCAATCTTCCGGGAAGCCTTCCAAATTTTCGAACGACGTGCTTACGCCGATCGATGTAAAGAGCGCGACAGCATCGTCGGTGTACTTATCGAAGTCGGTATCGAATATGCCTTGATACATAAAATAGGTCTCGTTACCGATCGGGAACATCACCCACTTGAGATAGTGGAGCTTGAGCGGCGCGAGCAACGTCGGATTCGGTGGGAAGAGTTTTCTGGATCGTCTCCGCATAACCGCGCATTGCATCCTCTCGCCCCTTCTTCAATTTCGCTATGATCGTGAAGCCATAGCACGCGGGCGTCCGCGGAAATACCGGCCCGTACTGCCCCTTTTCAAGAGTAAAATACCCCTCTTTCGGGATCGCCATTGCGGCAGGCGTGGTCCAGTCGCCAAAATCAGTCGACATGTTCTCTCCTTCGCTCTATCGAAGTCAGCATATCGTTGACTTTATGCCTATAGCCATCCCAAAATAGCAGTGTGCTGATCGCCTGTCTGTTGTGCGTAGCGATTGCCGCGACGCCGTCGCCCGCACCACCGCCGCCGACGGTACGGCGTGACCCATGCGGCGGAGAGCAGGAACTGCTCAAGAAATATCTCGCGGCCTCACCGTGCGTTTTTATCGCCGGCGAAGCAAGCGTCCAGGCAACCTATGCGACGACGCGGATTCCGGCCGGCGTTACGCTCAACACCGCCGGCGCAAACGCAACCCTGAGTGCCACGCGGTGGGCGCTCGGCTACCCCGGAACGCTGATCAATGTCGGCATCACGCACAACGCCCAAATCGCTTTCATCCCGCCCTCCTTTTCAACGGTGACAAGCGCGCAAGGGAGTCACGCTGGCTGCCGGATCCACCGACATGGAGTTCTGGTATAAACAACTCATGTACGTCGACAGCGCGCGTGGCATTCTCGCGGCGTGTTGCTCATCTATGCAGCTCCGACCGGATCGGCGGGACTCGCGGCGCCGGGTCCAGAGTACACCATCAATCCACTGCTCAACATTGCGACCAATAAAGCGCGGAACATCGGCGTGAGCCTTGCGTTTCCCGGTCGTGAATGCGTCGTAGCCCCACAAACGTGCGCCGGACCTGGACGTTTCATTCCACAAGCGGTGCCGTTCTGGCGATCGCCGGGAGGCACGCTGCTGGCACTGGTAGTCTCGCACAACTTCTCCAGCAACGTGACGCCGCTGCTTATTAATACCGCGCAACTGGTAGCGCACAGTTTTCAGCTGCAAGCTACATACGGCGGCGTGAACACACCACTCGATTTCGCCAATCCGCTCGAAGGCGTCGCGCGCGCCACCGGCACGTCGTATTCGCGCACGCTCACGTTTGGAGCAAGCTACATGCTCGGTGCACCGTGACAACGCCACAACCATTCGATGTCGCCGTGATCGGCGCGGGACCAGCCGGCACCGCGGCGGCGTTGCGTGCCGCCGATCTGGGCGCGCGGACCGTGCTCGTCACGCGCGGCGCCTTTGGCGGCATGGCTGCAAACGACGGGCCGATACCGGTGCGGACGCTGGCCCATGCGGCGCGGCTCCTGCGCGAAGCACGGCAACTGCCGCAGTACGGCGTCGACGTCGGCAACGTTTCACTCGACTACGTGCGCGTGCTCGCACGCGCGCGCGAGGTCGTGCTCGAAACGGCAAAATATTCGACGCTGCGCACGCAAATCGATCGCGCCGGCGTTACGGTCTACGAGCAAGCGGGAACCGTTCGCTTCGTGGAGGCGCATACGCTAGAGAGCGAGCACGCTCCGGCAATCCGCGCCAAGAACATCATCATCTGCGCGGGCGGTGTCAGCCGCCGCCTCGATCTTCCCGGTTTTGAATTGACGGTAACGCCGGCGGATGCTTTCGGTCTGACCGCCGCTCCAAAGTCGCTGTTGGTTGTGGGCGCCGGCGCGACGGGCGCGCAGGTTGCCTCGATCTTTAATGCTTTTGGCACGCGGGTCACGCTCTTACAAGCCGGCCCGCGCATCTTGCCGACCGAAGACGCACTCGTCTCGTCTGCTGTGGCCGAGGCTTTTCGCGAAGACGGCATCGTGGTGCACGAAGATTTTGGTGCGATCGAACGCTTCGAAGCGGAGCCCGACGGTGTCGCGCATGATCTTCAGCAAGGACGGCGTGCAGAAAAGCGCGACAGCCCAACTCGCGGTGAGCGCGGTCGGGTGGGTTGCCGACACTGACGGGCTCAATCTTGCTGCAGCCGGGGTCGAACTCGACGAACGCGGACGCGTGCGCGTCGACGACGCTTTGCAAACCTCGACCAAGCACATCTTTGCCGCGGGCGACATCACCGGCCGCATGATGCTGGTGCCGCAGGCAGTCCGAGATGGATTCCTCGCCGCGACCAATGCACTGAGCGCAGAACGCATCACGCGCAGCGCGAGCGCCGATCCGATCGGCAGCTTTACCGACCCGGAATACGCGCAGGTCGGCCTAACCGAAGAGGCGGCGCGCGCGGCGCATGAAGTCCTAGTTGCGACTGCTTCCTATCAGGAGACGACACGTCCGATCATCGACGGGCGGACGCGCGGCTTTTGTAAGCTCGTCGATCGATCCGCAAACGCGCATGCTTTTGGGCTGCCACATCGTGGGCGAGCGCGCGGTTGAAGTCGCGCAGATGGCGGCAATCGCAATGACGGCGCAAATTGACGGTCGAAGGCCTCGCGCGAATCCCGCTCTCCTTCCCGACCTACGGGAACGTGTTGGGCCGCGCCGCGCTGCGCGCCGTGCGCATGCTCAACGATCGGCCCGCAACGCCACTTATTTCAGAATATTGATCGTCCGCGCCGCAACGATCGCGATCGTGATCAGCGCGATCGCACTCTGAAGGATCATCAAGAGCTTCGCGCGTGCCGTGAGCGGCATCGCTTCGGTTGGACTAAATGCGGTCGACGTCGTGAACCCGAGAAACAAATAGTCGACGATGCCGGGCTGCCAATTCGGTGGAACGTGTTCGGGATCGTCCATCGCGGGAAAGTCGAAGTCAGGGTAGTGCACGGTGTTATTCAGACGCGCGTCGGGGCCACCGCGGTCGATCAGCCAATACAACAGCGTGAAGATGAGCACGTTACCGGTCCAGATGCCGACCGAGGTGTAGAACAACGGCACCGGCTCGAGCGAACCGGGGTTCTCGATCAGGTCATAGGAGACGACCAACAGATTGCAGACGTTGGCGACGAGCGCGATACTGACGGCAAAGAATTCGGCGAAGCGTTCGAAACGCTTCCAGGCAGCGCCGCCCTTGGTTACTGCTACGAGCACCATCGGGACGATCATCAGCGCGGTCGCGGTATAGGCAAACCAACTCGGCGTGAAACGCATAGCGGCGCGGCAGCAGCATTATCAGCGCGGCGATCGCAATGACGACCAGCACCGCGCCGAGGCGTGATGCCGTGCCCTCTTCGATTCTCGACTCTTTCACTCGCTGGTTTCCATGAGCTGCTGCACGGCTTGCATCGGCGCGAGGCTGACTCGAATGAGGCCGCGCTGCGGCCGGTCGAGATCGAGCACCAGCCCGAACACGAGCGCGACCATCACCGCGAAGATCGCCTTAAAGACGAGCGCACGTTTGCCTTCGCGTCCGAATCCGTACCCCATCATCGCCGAAGCGATCAACGCGATGAGCAGCAGCCCTACGACGACGACGTCCGGAATGTGCGCGTTGAGAATGGCCGCTTCCTCGCGACTGAGTGCGACCGCATCGTTGAGTGCGTTGATAAAAAGCGGAACCAGCGTCGAATGCGGATCTTTGCGTGCAGCTTCGGCCCCAAGCCGCCACATGTCACGTTGCAGTTCTGCCGATTTTGCATCAGCTATCTGCCGCAGCTTCGGATCGGCATCGTTTTGCGCGTAGGCGAGCCGCTCATCAATGTATGCCCGAAGGTCTGCGCGTTCGGCAGACGCCGTGCCGGCGTCGAGCATCTGCGCGCGCAAGTACGCTGTATTGATCGCGTTGGCTTCCCGTAACAACGCCGAACGACGCGCATCGTAGCGGTTGAGCGCCAGCGAAAACGAAAATCCGAGCAGCAGCGCGAGCAGCGTAAACGCGCTCGTCTGCACGAGAATCGACGGATCTCGACCATTGTGTACCGGCCCTCTGCTGCGACCGAGCCGAAATCCGACTTCGCTCATCGCGAAGATCAGCAGTGCCGACACGAGCATGATCGCCCATGTCGGCACTGGATCGAGGATGTTGGTCATCAGCCTCCGAGTGACCGCTGCCCGACGACGCGTCCGACCTGCGGCGTCGTGTCTGCGCCGTAGCCCCAGGCGCCGTTGAAGCTATTGTTGTCGTCGTTGAACCAGAACGAGAACCATCCGGTCTTCCCGGATCCCCTCCACGTTGCGCGCACTTTGGTCCGGGTACGGAACCTGCCCTCGATCTTGTACGTGCCGGAGTTGCAGACAACCGACGGGCCCGATTGCGAACACTTCATCGGACCGCCAAAGTACGCGGGACCGCCCGCACCGGCAACGTTCCACTTTCCCTTCGCGGTGATCGGCGACGGCGGCAGCACCTTGTTGCCCACGAACGAGCCGTTTGGCTTACTCCCGTTGTACCCCCAGGTGCCGTTGAAGCTGTGGCCGTTTGGGCTCACGTAGATCGTGAGCCAACCCGCGCCACCGGGCCCATGCCATTTTCCGTTGATCTGCGTTTCGTTGACGAATTCGCCGGTAAACCCATTGGTTGTCGTGGGACTGTTCCCGACGATTCCATTACCGGATTGCTTCAAATTGACGACCGATGACGTCGTGCCGTTGTTACCGCTCTGCTCGATTTCCCACTTCCCGGTGAGATTCGGCTGAGCGCGCACGACGGTCAACGACGTTGCCGCCAATGCAAACGCGACACACAGTGCTATGAGAAAACGATTCATTCTCTCCTTTGGCGATTGGTTACCTTAAGTAGCTGCCAATGAAACGATGGTGAGATTGGTTGTATCGAGTTGGTACTCACCCGCCGCAACGGTTGAATTCGGCTGTGCGCAGATAACGCTGTTCTCCGGTCCGAAAATCACTACCAGCCCCTGCGGACCGCATTGCGTTTGCAAGAGCCCATAGTTTTGCAGCACCTTCGCACCGGCACTGTCGGGCGCAATTTCGTAGGATTTCACTTCTTCGTGCGTCTCGGTGTACGTGTACGCGCCGTAATATGCGCCATAGGCGCCATAGCCCCACGGACCCCAAAATCCGCCGCCCCAATATCCGTACGCGGGATACCAAATCACACCGCCGTTCCAACCCCACGACGGCAGTGGCGGAACGATCGGGGCGACCGGCGGGCGATTCCCGATGCCGCCGCCGTTGCCAGGCCTGTTTCCGCCGCCGATGCCGCCACCGTTTCCGGGTCCGCCACCGGGGCGAATTCCTGAACCCGGACCCGACGGCAATTGACTCGCAGACGGCGGTCGACCGATGTCATTGTTGAAATTGAAGCCGTTGCTCGGAAGTTGCGACGGGGTGGCCGGTCGCTGCGCGGGCATCGGCCGCGACGCCGGACGCGCGCCGCCCCCGCCGCGCATGCCTCCGCCGCCACGACCGCCTCGCGCGAGTGCATCCTGCGTTGCGAGCGTCTGCACGAGGGCTGCGGCAACGAGTGCAACGATAAGTATGCGTCTGTTCATTTTGTATGGCTATCCAACGTCCCGGACCACGTGACGTAGGTTCCCTTCGGGCTCTTCAGGCTGCCAAGCACGCCGTTGGGCGGAAGCTGCGTCGAGGAATATTTCAACTGCTGCTTTGCGTCGGTCATGTTGAAATAGACCGTTCCACGTTCGAAATCCAACGGCTGCGTGCCGTCTTGTTTGAGCCGCACGCGCTCCGGGATGCAGCTCATCACGCGCTCGACAAAAGAGCACGCGGCCTCGTCGATGATGAGCGTGCCCTTTTTGTTAGCGGTGGTTATTAGCAGCTGCCTGCCGCTGACGGCGAGATTGACGTTCTCGTAGAGCTGCACGGAGCCGTCGGATTGCTGCACGCGCATCGTGCCCTTCGCCTGCGCGAAGATCGGCACCGCGAACAGAAGGATGAAAACGACGATGAGCTCGCAATGGCGTTTCGACATGCCGCCCCCTTTGGTATCCCAAGCAAAAATTATACCGTTGCAATGGCTGCGGCGCGTATCCAAATCGTGCAGAGCGCGGCTTGCACGACCGAAGTCAGCTAGGGCGCGGTGATATTGCCGCTGACCGTATCTGACGTGCTTGCCGGATTCACGAATATCGGTCCGGATGCGTTCGGCAACGCAACGCCGAGCGGGTCCACGCCGATGACGTTGCCGACGACCGCGATGAAGCTCGTTCCGGCATCGAGCGTGACGCCGTAGCCGCCGTTACCGCTGACGAGATTGCGCATTGGTTGATTTTGATTCGGCGGCCCGCCGATGATGTTGTTCGTCGCGCTGCCGCCGACATAGATGCCGCCAAGTTGGTTGGGCATCGCCGAAACGCCGAGCACACCTGTGCCAACGTACGTGTTGAACACTTGATTTGCATAGGCCCGCCGGTAATTGCGATACCGTAGCCCTTATTCCCCGAAAACGTGTTTTGCGGAATGACCGACACGACGTAGCCGCCGATCACATTGTTATTTGCGCTGCCGTCGATGAGTACGCCGTCGTTGCCATTCGGCAGGAGCGCGAGACCCGTTGTATCGAGCCCGATAATATTCGGATCGACGGTGACGCCCGAAGCGCTACCGCCGATTTCCAGACCGTTGTTCGCATTGCCCGAGAGCACGTTGGTGCGCACGGTCTGGCTTCCACCGGTCGCCGTGATGAGAACGCCGTCGTTTCCGTTGGGCGCCGCACCTTTGAAGGCTAAGAGCCCGCCGAAGGTGTTGAACGTGGTAAACCCCGCGACCGTGCCGGTAACCTCGATGCCGTTCTTCGTGTTACCCGCGGCGACGTTGCCGAGCGGAATGACGCCGCCGACCTGCGTGTTGTGCGAGGACCCATCGATGAGAATGCCGTCGCCGGCATTGGCGACGATCGTCGTGTTGTCGGCGCCGATGCCGAAGAAGTTGCCTTGCACGGTGACGTTGTCCGCGTTCGTGACGTGCAGGCCGTTCCCGCCGTTACCGCTGACCACGTTGTAGTACACGAACGGATTGTTGTTTACTTGACATCCGATTAGCGCGTTAAGAGCGGCGCCGTCGATCGCAACGCCGTCACCGGCATTGCCGAGCGCCGCAACGCCCGCGGCATTCGTACCGATGAAGTTCCCGTTGAGCGTGTTGTTGACGGAGAGCGTGTCGATCAGCACGCCGTCTGCTCCGTTGCCGGAGATCAGATTGCCGAGCGCGGGAATGACGAACGTCGGCGTTGTCGTGCCCTTGTTGCCGGTCGGGTCGTTACTTTGCCCGGCTGCATTCGTGTACACCGTGCCGCCGATCTCGTTGCCGGTCGAACCGGCGGTAAGCCAGATACCGTTGCGTCCGTTTGCAAGTGCTGCAGAACCGGCGGCGTTTGTGCCGATGCGATTGGCGGCAATCGTGTTGGTGGCAGCGTTGTGCAACGATATGCCGTTGCCCGTATTTGCGGAGATGAGGTTCTGCGCGATCGTATTATTCGAGCCGGTAACGTACACACCGTCGCCCAGGTTACCGGCGGCAGCCCCCGCGAGATTGACGCCGAGGTAGTCGGACTTGAGGGTGATTGACGAGGCGTTCAGTGTCACCCCGTTTCCGCCCGCGCCATCGACCGCGATTCCAAGCAGCTGCGCGTTGTTCGAACCGGTCGCGAAGACCACACCTGCGTTGCCGTTCGCGTTGATCGCGACGACGGGCCCGCCGGCGTAGCCCGGCGCCGTCGTACCGTCGATCTTGACGTTGGCACTGATCTGCGGAAGTGCGCTCGCGAGCAGGATCGTGCCACTCACCGAAAACGTGATGACACTGCGCTGCCGCCGGCGCAGCGTCGACTGCGGCTATCGCTGCGCGCAATGAACCGTGCCGGCGTCATTGAGGTTGGAGACCACTAACGTATTTGGCGTCGGCGTGGGAATCGGCGCGGACAGCGCTGACGATCCGCCGCCGCCACCGCACGCCGCAAGCGCGCAGAAGGACAAGATCGGCAAAACAGCACGGAACAATGCAGCCGCATGACACACACCCTCCGAGAGCGTGAAATTCGGCGCTGTATCGATACTGTCCTAGTGCTGGAACAAGGCGAAGTTTACGCCGCTGACGCTTTACACGCCGAAGATGACGTATTTTCCGGAGATCTGCGAAACGGCGAAGACCGCCGGGAACGCAAGTCCCGCTGCCGATGCTTCCCAAGACGATTCCGGGCTGCGGCTGCGACGAGAACGTCGCCGTCTAGCAGTTTGAAGATCCGGTGCCGACTATATTGGCCTCGAAGTTCGTATATATGCACCAGTTCAACGTGTTCGAGCCGCCCGGCGACGCGTTGATCGCGCTGCCGAATTTCACGATTGTCCCCGTGACGTTGTAGTAACCCAGGAAGCCATCATAGGTGCCACTGGAGAGCGCCGAGAGGTCGATCATCGAACCGCTTTGGACGGTAAATCCGAAAAAGCCGTTGTGCACCGACGTGGACCCATTGGGGCTTTTATCAGCGCCGATGATCACGCCTTGCGCGTCGTAGGCAACTTCGCCGGATCCGTTCGAACCACCATTTGCGGCGAAAATTCCACTACTGCACGTGCCCGTCATGCCGGTTTCGGACTGTAGGAGCGAACCGCCGAGCAAATAGGATTCGCCGGAAAAGGCCAATGACGCGGCGCTGCCGCTCAGCGAGATTGCCGCCGTACCGTTTTCGAATGCCGGCGTCGTGTTGAAGTTGGGGTCGACTTGGAATTGCGGCCCCTCGACCGAAGCGAGGCTCACTTCGTAGGATACGCCCGCCGTTGGACAGGCGCTCAACTCGGTGCCGACACCCCAATCCGCGCCGCTCGCGACGTAGCCGGCCGCCGGCGGGGTGCTCGTACCGGTGTTGAAAAACACCAGCGTTACGCCTGGCACTTCGCGCGCATAAACCACGGTGCCAACCGGCGTGCCCGAATCGGTGGAGGAGGTTACAACGATCTTTACGTCGCCGTTCGGAAGATACGAAATGTTACCGTCGACGCTCGTGCCGGACGTGGTATCCGCGACCACCAGCGTGTTTGCACTGTGATCGATCGCAGCGAGGCTGATATCTCCATCGAGGTCCATCGTAATGTACGCGATCACGCTGCTTGTCGTAATGCTGACCGTATTGCTTCCCGTGGCGCTGATCGTTGCGATCGTATAGCCCCATGCAATCGGACTGCCGGTAGCGTTCTGACCGCTGTAGCCGATCACCGCGAAGACGAGCGGCCCGTAGGGCACGGAAACGTCGATCGTGCAACTGATACCGCTACCCGAGCTGGAACACCCGGGGGCGGTTGCACTGATGTTGGCGATCACCGGTGCAACGTTCACCGGCGTGCTGTTTTGCGAACCAACAACGATCTCGACCGATTGTGTGCCGGCGGGCAATGCGCGACGGCGCGCTCCGCTGCGTGACGTACTCGAGGCCGGCGCGTTCGGCACGAACACCGAGAGCACGGCCTGTCCGTTTTGACTCTGCGGGGATTTGACCGGAGGGGCACCCGAAGCGCCTCCTCCGCCGCACGCGGCGAGGGTCACAACGGCGAGAGCAAGCCCGGTAAGAAGGCGGGCAAAAACAATCATGGCAGCGCCTCCGATGCATGAAGGCTGGCGGCTGATTGCTTTCGTGCTTTGATGCGCCAGGTCATCCAGTCTTTTAGTCCCAGGCTCGCTCGCCCGAGCGAACGAACGGCACGCCTTATGATCTGTTGCCGGCACGAGCACTACGCCGCCTCCGCCACGGGCGACTACGGCTTTGAGGTCGACGGCGCGCGCATCACCTACGGTCGCGGCGTGCTGGCCGAGCTCGGCGCGGCGGCCACGGCGCTGCACGTGAAGCGCGGGCGTATTCATCGATCCGCATTCTGCGCGAGCGCGGCTTCGTCCAGACCGCGTTACATGCATTGCGCGCGACGGATCGACGCCGCTCATCTATACCGACATCGCCATCGAGCCCACCGACGCTCGTTCAAGGCGGCCGCGGCGTTCGCCGCCGACGGAAAGTTCGACGGCTACATATCGATCGGCGGCGGGTCGACGATGGATACCGCCAAGGCGGCGGATTTGTACGCCACCTATCCGCGCCGACTTCATGGACTATGTCAACGCTCCGATCGGCGGCGGCAAGCCGATTCCCGGCCCGCTCACGCCGCACATCGCGTGTCCCACGACCTGCGGCACGGGCAGCGAGTGTACCGGCATCGCGATCTTCGATTACCTCGCGATGAACGCGAAGACCGGGATCCGTGCGCGCGAGCTGCGGCCGACGCTCGGCATCATCGATCCCGACGTGACGCGCTCGTTGCCCGCAATGGTCGTTGCGTGCAGCGGGTTCGACGTGCTGAGCCACGCGCTCGAATCGTACACCGCGCTGCCGTACACGCAGCATCCCGGCCCGCGCGCGGGGTCGCGCGTTCGCTCTCGCAAGGTGCCAATCCGTACAGCGACGTCGGCTGCATCGGCGCGCTGCCGATGATCGGCGAGCATATCGTGCGCGCGGTCAACGATCCGAGCGACGACGTCGCGCGGGAACGCATGATGTTCGCAGCGATGCTGGCGGGGATCGCGTTCGGTAACGCCGGCTGTCACTTTCCGCACGCGATGTCGTACGCGGTTTCCGGTAACGTCAAGGACTTCCGCGCTCCGGCAATGTCCGCGAGCGAGGCGATGGTCCCGCACGGCATGTCGGTGATCCTCAACGCGCCGGCAGTCTTCCGGTTCACGGCGCCGGCCTGCCCCGAACGTCATCTGGAGGCGGCTCAAATGCTCGGCGCCGAAGTGCGCGGTGCCGGATTCGACGATGCCGGCGAGATACTGAGCCGCGGATCACCGAGCTCATGCAGGCGACCGGCATGCCCAATGGCGTCGCGCCGTCGGCTACGAACCAGCGCGACATCGACGCGCTCGCCGACGGCTCGTTTCCGCAGAAGGGGCTGATCCACAACGCGCCGCGCGAAACTTCACGCGAACAACTGCATGAGCTCTACGCCCGCGCGCTGCAGCACTGGTGAGTTATCTCAATCGGAAGATCGCAACTGCGTCACCGTAGGGAAAGCCGAGCTGGAAGTTTCCGCCGGCGGCGACGGCGATGTATTGCACGCCGTCGACTTGGTAGGTAATCGGCGGCGCGTTAACGCCCGCGCCGAGTTGATAGCGCCAGACTTTTTGCCCCGTCGTTGCGTTGAATGCATCGAACCAACCGTTGCCTTCTCCCATGAAGACGAGATTGCCGCCGGTTGCGAGCGCACCGCCGATGAGCGGTTGCGGCGCGATGTACTGCCACGCAATCTTGCCGGTGTCCATGTTTACCGCCACGAACGGACCGTTTTGAATGCCGCCTTTTTTCACGTTCGGAACGCGCTGCCCAGACGGAATTGTCCGCTCCCGCCCGTCGGTTCGTTGGTCGTGAACGTCATAAGCTGATTCATTGCCAGCACGTAGATGTCGCGCGTCTGCGGCGAGTACGCTGGCGGCGACCATTCGTCGCCACCGTTCGCGCCGGGGAGCATGTCCACGCCCTCGTTGGTCGGCGTCGTGAACATGTTCTTCGACATCATCACGTAGGGAGCGGACTTGCGAATCAGCTTGCCCGTGCGACGATCGACGATGAAGATCCAGCCGACTTTTCCGGCTTCGCCGGCTGCAGGAATCGTCTGTCCGTTCTGATGCACGTCGAAGAGCAGCGGATTGCTGACCGCGTCATAGTCCCAGACGTCGTGTTTGACTTCTTGCAGATACCACTTGAGCGCGCCGGTATTGACATCGAGCGCGACGATCGAATCGGTGTAGAGATTGTCACCCGTGCGCGAAGTGCCGTAGAGATCTGGATTCGGATTGCCGGTGCTGAAAATCACGAGCCCAAGTTTGGGATCGATAGCCGGCGTCGTCCACGACATGCCGCCGCCGGTCTTCCACGAGTCGCCCCCAAACGTCTTCGGGTCGGTCGACCACCATTGCCACTTCTTCGCGCCGGTGTTCGCATCGTAGGCCGCGACGAACCCGCGGATCGCCCACTCACCGCCGGCGCTGCCGACGATGACTTTGCCCTTGTAGAGCTGCGGCGCCATCGTTTCGGAATAGCCGAGCGTCGGATCGGCAGATTGACTTGCCAGAGCAGTTTGCCGTTGTTGGCGTCGAGCGCGACGAGGTTATCGTCAAGCGTAACGAAGTAGACTTTGCCGTAGCCGACCGCGGCGCCACGATTGACCGGTCCGCAGCAGATTTGGAACGAGCCGAGATTGTAGGTGGTTTCCCAATAGCGCTCGCCGGTTGCGGCATTGAGCGCCATGATCTTCATTTTGTTGCTCGACGACCGGTGTGGTGATGTACATCGTGCCGCCGACGACAATCGGCGTCGTCTCGAAACTCGCGGTCATACCCGTCTGCACGATGGCGACCGGCGTAAGCCCCGACACGCTGCTGACGTTGACCTGCGAGAGCGGCGAATAGCGGTCGTTGGAATAGCTGCGCCCCTGCAGTGTCCAATCCGTGGTGTCGCCGTCGGCGTTCTCATCATTGCGTCGGAGACATTGACGTTGCCCGAGACCTTGCCGTAATCGACCGTCTCCGGCGGCGCACCGCGCACGATTTCATTGTTGTTCGGCCCGCTGCTGGCGCTCGCACCGGAGATGCTTGCGCGACGGCGTTCGAAAGATTCACGCTTCCAAGATTGGTCGCGTCGAGCGGATGCGTGCCGCTCGGATAGCCATTCTGCTGCAGTAGATATGCCGTTACCGAAAGATATTGCGCGGCGGTCAGACTGCCGGGTGCGTTGGCCGGCATCTGCTTGCTGATAAAATCATACATCTGCTGCGCCGTGCCGTAGGCGACCAGTGATTTGCAAAAACCGAACCGGCGAGCGGAGGGCCGCTCTGACCTTGCAGACTTGCGCCGTGGCACGTCGAGCAACTCGAGGAATAGATGGTCGCACCGTCGGAAGCTTGTGCGGCGCTATAATAGCCGGCTACCGCCGTTCGTGGACGACGGGGAGCAGCCTGCGAAGATCAGGGCTGAGATGATGGCGGAAGTCGCCATCAACGTACGTGCATGCATCAGCGATACCTCATAAGATAATTATGCATCCGCTACCCCACCGCCTCTAAGAGTGCCACCGTGCCCTCACCGCCATCGGCACAAATGCTCACGATCGCCCGCGAGCCGGGCGGATAGTGCGCCAACTCCTTGACCGTTTGGCTGAGGATTCGCGCCCCGGTCGCGCCAAAGGGATGGCCCACCGCGATGCTTCCCCCATTGGGATTCACGCGGTCCCGCGGGAACGGCCCAAAGTCGCGATCAACTCCCGCGCGGTCGCGTAAGAACGCGCGATCCTCGAGCAGCGCGACGTGGGCCAGCACTTGCGCCGCAAACGCCTCGTGGATTTCCCAAAGCGCAATATCCGAATATCGTAATCCGCAGCGCGCCAGCATCCGCGGGATCGCATAGGCCGGCGCCATCAATAGCCCCTCGTTCCACAAGTCGATGGAGGCGATCTCCCAATCGACGAGCTTCGCGCGCGCTAGATGGCCGGGCAGACGAGCAAGACCCGCCTCCGAAGCCACCCATACCCCCGCCGCGCCGTCGGTTAGGGGCGAGGAATTCCCGGCGGTGATCGTGCCGCCGCGACGGTCGAAGGCCGGTGCCAGACGTGCCAATTTCTCGAGCGACGTATCGGCGCGCGGAATCGCGTCGCGCGTCACGCCCCCAAGCGGCACCACCAAATCGTCGAAAAAGCCCCGCTTCCACGCAGCCACGGACGCTGGTGGCTCTCGAGCGACCAGGCATCTTGATCGTTGCGCGAGATCGTCCCCATCGCGCGAACCGTCATCTCCATGTGCTCGCCCATGCTCTTTCCGGTCGAGCGATTAGCGAACGGCCGGGATGAAGAACCCGATCTTGGTGCGCGCGAGCGCGCTGAGACGTTCGAACTTCGGTCAAGGCTGCGCGCCTGGAAGAATCTGCGTAGCCAATCCGAGAGCGACTGGGTGAGCCCAATCTGCACGTGGCTCAAACTTTCAATGCCGCCGACAAGCGCGAGCGAACGATGCGTCGTCGTCCAGCATCGCGGCTGCTTCGAGCGCGCCGATCATGCTGGTCGAACAGGCCATCACCGTCGAAAATGCAGGGATCGTGGCGTCGACTTTCGCGTCGAGCAGCACTTCACGCGCGATGTTGCTCCACGTAAGGTTCGGTAGTACCGTACCCCAGACGGCAAAGTCGGGCTTACCGCCGTCGAGTTGTGCGATCATGGCTTGCACGACCGGAATGGAGAACTCGATTGCATCGTAAGATGCAAGCGAGCTATCGGATCGTGCAAACGGCGTGCGCAGACCGGCAAGCAACCAGATCGTCTCCATCACCGCGCGAATACGAGGAGCGCGCAAGCGCTCCTGTATTCGTGACTACCTAGTGGCAGGAGACTGCGATGATCTGTTGTCCGGCTTGGAAGTCGACGGAGTTGCCGCCGCCAAGCGTGCCTGCGGGGATGTTGACACCGCTCGCGCTTACCGCGCCAGTCGGACCCGGGACGAACCACGACAGGCCGTTTCCGTTGCCTGTTTTCCGTAGACGTCGAAGTTGCAGGTGGTGTACACACCATTGGACTCGCGTCAGCGACGGTTATCTTGGGGTGGCCGTGCCAAAGCTAATCGTCGTGGTGCCAGTTATAGATCGAGAGATAGATGATCGGCGTATAGCCCGCCGTCGCATTGTCGGCCGGTAGCGTGTTCGGCGTCACATCGTTCACCCGAGCGCGTTGTTGAGCGCGTCGCTGAACTCAGTGTTCCGCTGCCTGAGGTCGGCGCGGCGAACTGCACGGTCACGCCGATGCAGTGGTACGCGGCAAGCGTGTTGGCACTCGGCGTCGTTCCGGCAGTAAACGAACCGCTGTTCGTCGACCCGCCGAAGGTCCACGTCTGCGCAACTGATGTCGGAGCGCTTGACGGCGACGAGCTGGGCGATCCGCTCGGCGAGGTGCTCGGCGAGGTGCTCGGCGACGTACTCGGTGAGGAGCTCGCCGATGCGCTCGCGCTCGGCGCTGTCGTGCTCGGCGTGGAGCCGTGCTGGTGCCGCCGCATCCTGCGACGATAAGCGCTAGTGCAAAACTCCCATAAATGATAAATGAACGTTGAAGAATCTGCTGCATGCGCAGCATCGTAGCAGCGGCGCGCTACAGCAGCGTGACAAGTTCGCTAAGCTTTCCCGACGGATCGGAATGCAGCTCATTTGCGAGCAATGCTGAGAACTTGCGGTAGGAGCGACGCGCCGATACGACGTCGCCTGCTGCGAGCCACGCGCGAATCAGCGACTCCCACGCCGATTCATCAAATGAATCGAACGCGATCAAGCGATCCGCGAGCTCGCGCGCCTCCGGCGTCAGGCCGCGCTCGATCGCGGCGGCCGCTAGCAGCAGTGCTGCCCGGCGAGAGAGCTCGAGCGCATGTCCCGAGAAGGGCGCAAACCACTCCCAGGCGCTCATCGACGCTGGAACTTCGTAGCCGTATGCCCAGCGCGTGACGCGCTGAGACGCTCGCGAAGTTCTTCCGTAAGTCGTGTGCTGCCGGCAATCTTGGAGCATCTCCTCGATCTCTTCGAGGTCGACCCGAACGTACGGCGCGATTTGATAATCGCCCGATTCCAAAAGCGCGATGATAGTAGGGTCGTTCATGCGCGCGCGGATTCGACTCACGTAGACGCGCAGCACCGATGGTGATCGTTCGCGCGCTCTTCGGCCAGATAGCTTCCACGAGTTCCGCGCGGCTGCACGGCCGCTGCGCCAACGCCAGGTAGAAGAACAACTCCCGCTCGCGCCCCGAAAGGCGCACCGCCGTGGGACCTATCGTGACCGTCTCCGGTAAGAATCGCGATTCCGGCGCTTCGACGGTCGCGCGCACGACGGAGCCCCGGCTCATCGCGAAGGCGCTGAACCAGCGGTTCCAGCAGCCCAAGATCTCCCGAACCACGAGATACGCAGCGACGGCGTTGACGCAGCGCGGTCGAATCCGTCCGCTTCGCCCACGCTCGGCGCCTGCGCAGCCATCTCGTTGCGGTCTGCGGATCGCATTCGGCTAGCGCAATCGCAGCGACTGCGCAACACGCCGGTTCGTCGGAACTCTTCGCAGCTTCGAGCGCTGCATCGGCAAATCGCGAACGCTCCGCGCGCGGCGCCCGGCCGCACGCGATGAGCGCGGCATAGTGACGAAAGCGAAAGCGCTCGAACGTTTCTTCGCGTAGCGCGAGCGAGATGTCTCCGCGAATGATGTCACGAAAGACTTCGGTTCCCAGAGCTGTATTGGGCGCGATTGCTCGTTCGAGTTCTCGCGCGTACTGCGCGACCAGAGCATCCTCGCCTGCGAACCACGCGCCAAAGAGCGCCTCTTGCAACGCGAGCGCGCGAACGACGGCGACACCCGACTCATTCGCGAGCGCGATCGAGCGATCGAACGTCGCACGCTCCTCCGCGCGTAAGCCGTCAAAGTGCTGCGCACGAGCGACGATCTCTTCCAGCCCAATCGCACGCGTCAAAACCACGTGTTCAAAGGAGGGCTCCATCTCGTTCCAGATCTCCATCGCGCGCGCGAATTCGCCGCGCCGGATAGCAATCGCGGCGCGAAGCAGTAGTGCGACCGCCTAATACCGCTCCGGCAGCGGTTCGTCGGCCCAGGTGAACTTCTCGAGCACAGCAAGCGCGTCGTCGTGGCGGCCGAGATTTGTCATGATGTTCGCAAGGCCGGTCAAAACGTTGACGCGCGTTTCAAGCGGCGTTGCTTCATCCAGTCGCTCGCGGACGGCGAGCGCTTCGTAGAGCCATTGCCGCTGCGAGATCGCGATCGAACGGTGGATGAGCGCATTCGACCAGATCGAGGGATGACGCAGCAACACCGGGACGTCGAAGCCACTGACGATCTCGGCAAAGCGAGGCGGAACCTCATCGGCAAAGAGCACGCGCTTGCCTTCGAGAACCCGGCGGCTCGATCGTTGTCGCCCGCGATTTGGTAGAGCCGTGCCGAACGCAACGGATCGCTCGCCGCTAAACGCTCGGCGCCGAGCACCAGCAGCTCGTGGCAGCGCGCAGCGTAGCGCTCGCGAGCATCGCGCGCACCAGCGGATGCGCCTCGTACGAACCTTCCGCCAGCCGATAGACGAACGCCGACGCCGACGCGGCCGCTACCAGCGCCTCGGGCGCCTGCGGATCGTCGAGCACGAGCCCGACTTCCTCACCCGTCACGCCCGGAATCGCGGCGACCGCCAGCAGCCGTTGAAATTGCGCGGGCCGCAACGCGGCGAGCGCCTCCTGCGCCAAATAGTCGTAGAGATCGGAAAAATCGAGCGCTCCGGCGCGCTCAAGTGCAACGTTCAAACGTTATGCGCGCGCGAGCCGTTCGAAAAGCAGAACTGCAACGGGCCAGCCGCGGTAATACCCGCAAAGCGCTCGACGGCGCCGGGGGGACCGCCTCCCGAAATGCGTCGCGAATCTCGGCCTGTATCGAACGCCAACTCGCTCTCGCGCAAGGTGAGCACTTCATGCGGGGGTGCAAATCGTCCCGAGGCCCAGTCGGAGGACTCCGGGGTGAACAGATGGCGATGTCTGCGCTGCGCGGGTGTTCGCGCAAGCAAGCGCGCCAGAAATTCCATGGATTCGGCCGTCTTCGACAGCGTCCTCGAGATTCTCGAAAGACAAATGACGCGTGTCGTATGGCCGATCCCAGGGTGCCGCGACAAATTCCGTCCAGGCTGTAGCGTCCCCGGCGGCCGCGATACGTTGTTGCGCGAAGTTCGGTCTCCCGCGCGCTCGCCGCCGACGAGTGCCGTGCGGCGCGTTGGGCGAAGTCAATAACGCCGCGGGCTTCTCGGCAGTCGCAAACCGCGATGCGCCGCGCGTGCGGCCATACGCGCGCACCACGCTGCTCTTTGCAAATCCGGCGGTGGCAATCGCCGCCAAGATCTTGGGAGAGCGCGCCGCTAGGAGATTCTCCAGGCGGGGGCGCGCGAGCCGCATCGGTCGGCTAGACCAGCCTGCTAGTTAGTAAACAGCCCGAGGACAGCCGACGCGTTGACGTTGTTCTTGGCTGCAACGCGAACTGAATCGATTGCTGCAACTGCGAGAGCGTTGATTGCGTCACGCCGGTGCCGTAATTTTCGTCGGTGATGCTCGATGCGGCGGACGTCAGGTTGTTGGCGTAGACGTCATTCGCTTGAGCCGCGTTCTGCAGAGCATTTGCTGCGCGCCGAGCTGCGCTTCTTGCGTCGTCAGCGTTTGCAGCGCGTTCTGGATCTGCCCGATCGCCTGCGTCGAGCTGAGGCTACTGCCGAGGTTGAGTTGCTGATCTGCAGCGTGTTCGAGCTGACGCCCGGAACGTTTACGTTAGTCGTCGCGCCCTCGTTCGAACCCGACTGCACCGTGAGCGCGCTGTTCTGCGTGTTCGGCGGCGTCGCTTGCGCGATTTGCACCGTCGCGGTCTGGCCGACGTCGGCAAGCGAGATGTTCCCAACCTTGATGTTGACGTTTTCGAAACCGCTGATCGTGCCGCCGGCAGCGACCGGGGCTGACGTAGCGGTCTGGCCGGTTGAGTTGTCGAGCACCGTAGCCACCGCCGCCGCCTGGCCGTTGTTGTTGACGACTTGAATCTGAACCGTCGAATTGGTCGTTGACGTTCCGCCGAAGCCTTGCGCGGCGCCGGCAGGCGGCGCTTGAGTGTAATTCGCGTTGGCGGCCGCTCACCTGCGCGATCACGCCGCCGCCTTGTTGGGCGATGTCGTTGTTCGTGACTTTTGCCGTCTGTCGGCGATCCCGGCTTGCGGACGCCCGCGAATTGCCCGTTGAGCAATTGCTGCCCGTTGAAATTCACTGATTGCGCGATCGTATTGGCTTGTTGCACGAGCGAATTGGCCTGCGTTTGCAGATCGGCGCGATCCGCCGGGCTCAAGAACGAGTTGACGCCCGTCACCGCAAGATTGTTGAGCTTCTGCAGCACGCCGTTGAGTTGCGAAAGCGCGCCCTGCGCGACGTTGGTCGCGTTGTAGACGTTCTGAATGTTCTCGGACGCAGTACTCGATGCGGCCGCTTGCGTGTTGAGCGCAGTGGCAATTGCGTAACCCGAAGCGTCGTCGGCCGCGCTGTTGACGCGCTTGCCGGTCGAAAGTTGTTGAACTGCGCGAGCAGGCTCTGTTGGGTCTGCTCGGTCTGGATAAGCGAAGGCCCGTTCAAGCTCGTGATGGATGCCATGACCTCCAAATTATACAGAGGTTGGGCCTCTGCCCGCCTATCCGGGCGCCCCGCGGGGGCCAATCTTTACACTCGGTTACTCGTAGCGGACCTCGTCGATCGTGTACTCGATCGGGCCGGCCGGCCGGTGGACGACCACCCGCTCGCCTACCTTATGATCCGTGAACGCCTTGGCGATCGGCGATTCCCAGCTGATCGACCCGTTGACTGGATCGGCCTCGTCCTCACCGACGATTCGGACCCGCAGCTCCTGGCCCGCCCGGTCGTGGGCACGCACGCTCGCCCCGAACTCAACGACGCCCGCCGGATGTCCGGCGGGATCGACCGGGATCGCCGAGTCGATGCGCTCCTGAAAGTATTCGGCCGCGTCGTTGTCGCCGGCGGCGACCGCGCGCGAGAGATCGGCGCGTAAGAGCGTGAGCCCCCTCGGGGTCACGTAGTTTGGCAGCGTGCTGGCGGGACGACGTTCGAAACGAGGTTCCGGAGCATCGCTGTCATCCTTCACGAATGCGCGGCTCATGGAGTCACCTCCGCTGCTCGGACGCCCTCGGGCGCGAGCGAGATATGTTCGAGAATTTCGCGCTTGGTCTCCGGCACCCCCCGCCACACCACGACCAGCGTCACCAAGCAGAGCGCGGCATAGGTCCCAAACGTTACCGGCGCCCCAAGCGCCTGCAACATTGTAAGGAAGAAGAGCGAGACGACGAGGTTCGCGAGCCAGTTTCCAAGCGTGCAGATACTCATACCCAATCCCCGCACTTCCAACGGAAAGATCTCGGAGAGCAACAGCCACACGATCGGGCCAAGACTGTAGGCAAAGGAACCGACATAGACCATCATGCTGGCGAGCGCAATGCCGGCAAGCGAGCCCCCCAGATGCGGTTGCGCAAAGGCGAACGCCAGCGCCGAAAGCGCGACGAACATCCCGCTGATTCCGGCATAGAGCAGCGGCTTGCGACCGAGACGATCGACGAAGAAGATTGCGACGAGCGTCAGCAGTACGTTGACGCCGCCGACGAGCGTCGTCGCAAGAATGGAGGCGACGTTCGACGCGATGCCCGCTAGCTGGAAGATGTGCGGTCCGTAATAGATGACCGTGTTGATGCCGGTCACTTGCTGCAGCACGGCAAGCGAGAAGCCGAGGATAAGCGCATTGCGGACTGCAGGCGCGCGAAATGCCGCGAAACCCGAGCTACGCACCCGCAACGACTCTGCGATAGCCGCTTCTTCGACCGCGATGTCGGCGTGGCCGGCGATGCGCCGCAAGACCTCGCGCGCCGGATCGACACGCCCAACCTTGAAAAGAAATCGCGGACTTTCCGGCAGCGGAAGCATTCCGCCGATCAACACGAGCGCCGGGACAACGCCGAGTCCGAGCATCCAACGCCACGCCTCGGCGCGTGCGAGCGCTAAATCGACGATGTAAGCGGCGAGAATCCCGATCGTGATTGCAAACTGGTAGAGCGAGACCATCGCACCGCGCACATCGGCCGGGGCAACCTCTGAGATATATAGCGGCGCCACGACCGAGCAGAAACCGATTGCAATGCCAACGACGAGGCGGCCGGCCAAAAGCACGTCGTCTGACGGCGCGATTGCCGAGAGCACAGCACCGACTGCAAAGATGATCCCCGAGACCAGCAGCGTGATACGCCGGCCGCCGCGATCGGCGATCGAACCCGCAACCGACGAGCCGAAGATGCAGCCGATCAACACGACGCTGATCGTGAACTCTTGCAGCTTCGTATCGAGTGCGAAGTCGTGCGTAATGAAGAGAATTGCGCCCGAGATCACGCCGGTATCGTAGCCGAAGAGCAAACCTCCGAGCGCGGCAATCGACGCGACCAGTAAAACAAACGGCCTCATTTGCCAGCGCTTTCGTTAAGCCGCGGCGAAGGCCCCGCCATGCAACAAGCACTCGTCGTGCAACGCGCCGGCCGCATCGTCCACGAATCCTACGACGGCAGCTTCACCGCAACAACACCACACGCACTGTACAGCGGGACCAAGAGTTTTTGGGGCATCGCGGCGCTCGAAGCGTGCGCCGATGGACTCTTTACGCTCGACGAGCCGGTTCGCAGTGGCTATACCGTGCGGATGTTGCTCGATTTGACTGCCGGCTACGGGTTCGGCGGACTCGGCAGCGCCGTACCGACCTATGCGCACGCACTCGAGATTCCGCTGAAGAACACGCCGGGTTCGAAATTCACCTATAGCGGGATCCCGCTGCAAGTGTTCGGTGCATTCTTAGCCGATCGTTTGCAACCCAAGAAGCTCACGCCGCACGAGTATCTGCAGACGCGCGTCCTCAAACCCGCGGGCGTCACGGTCGCATCGTGGCGCACCCTCAAGGACGGTACGCATCCGCTGCCGACCGGTGCATTTCTACGCGCGAGCGATTGGCTCGCGTACGGCACGTACATCCTGACGCATCGAAAAAAATACGCGCAAGCCTTCGTAGGTTCACCGGAAAATCCGCGCTATGGCCTGTGCTGGTGGCTTGCCGACAAAAAGATGCCGCCGGATACGTTCTATGCGAGCGGATCCGGCGGCCAAGGGCTCTATGTAATCCCATCGCTCGAGCTGGTTGCCGTGCGCTTTAGCGACGGCGGGTCACCCAATCACCCGGCAACCGTGAAAAAGCTCGTTACTATGGTGTGACCGTCTTGGCTCCGTCGAGCTTGAGGCTGCCCAGCGACTTCACGTACTCGTTGTACTTCGCGAAGGCGGCGTCGTAGGCCGCATCCCAACGTGAGGCGTAGTCGAGCTGCGCTGCGGTGGGTGGGGCCGCCGCGCCGAACCCCGTGCGCGGAACTTCTTCGCGCAACGAACCCGGATGCTCGACCGAGTCCTCGCCGTTTTTGAAGTTTGCGGTAAGCGTCGAGAACACGTCTTGCCACTGGGCCTTTGCCGCGGCAATCTTTGGATCGCTTGCGTTAGCCTTATCGAGCGACTTCTTGATCGCATCGAGGTTATTGAGCGCTTCGTCGATCTTGCTATAGCGCGTATTGTACTTCTTGGCGAAGTCGTACGCGGCTTGCAGATCGGCGGTCGACCACGAATCGCGCGGATCGGGTTTGACTGTTACCGTCTGCGAGAGCGTCGTGCCATCGAGTTGCAGGCGTAAGGTGTAGACCCCGGGCAGAACCATTGGCCCGACGCGCGGGCCGCGAAATTCCGGTGCGCCTGCGCCGTTCCACGGCGTCGGGCCGCTTTCGTGCAGATCCCACGTCATCCGGTTGATGCCGGTCTTGTTCGGCACGTTGGGCACGTCTTTGCCCTCGACTTTGTGCGTGCCCGAGATCGTCCGAATCACCTTCCCGTTTGCATCGACTATTTGTACCGTCGCATTCTTCTTCTGCGGCGCAGCGAGATAGTAGTTGAGGATTGCGCCGCTCGGCGGATTCTCCGCCGAGAAGTTGGTGTATGCACCGTAGTCTTCGTTGGAGTGCTGGTGGTATTGATACGCAGTGCGCAATTTGAAAAGCATCACGCCTGCTTTCTGCGCCTGCGGAAGCGCTTGCACGGGAGTAAGATCGTCAAGCACCCAGACATCGCGGCCATGCGTGCCGACGATGAGATCGTTGAACTCGGGTTGAACGCGGATGTCGTAGACTGCGGTCGGCGGCATGTTCAAACGAAAGTTCTCAAAGTGCGCACCCTTATCGTACGAGATCCATAAGCCGTTCTCGGTACCGGCATAGACGATGTCGGGGTTTACCGCATCGGCGCGAACCGCGCGCGCATACTGGTTGCCCGGAATCCCGTCGACGATCAGCGTCCAGCTCTTCCCGTAGTCGTGGGTAACGTAGATGTATGGCTTGTAGTCGCCGAGCATGTGATTGTCGGCGATCGCGTAGGCCGTGCCCGCGGCGAACGGCGATGGCGAAACACTCGCCATACGCGCGTACTCCGGCGCGCCTTGTGGCGTCACCGTCGTCCAGTTCGCGCCGCCATCGCGCGTGAGCGAGATAACGCCGTCGTCCGACCCGGTCCAAATCTCGCCCTTCGTTACCGGCGAGCCTTCGATATCGAGCAGATTGTCGGAGTATTCCGCGCCGGAGACATCTTGAGCGAGCGGTCCGCCGGCGGGCAACTGATGATCCTTGACGTTGCGCGTGAGGTCCGGACTAATCACTGTCCAGTGCAAACCGCGATCGGTGCTCTGGAACACGACGTTGCCGCCGAGCCACGCAATATGCGGATCCCACGGTGCAAAGTTGATCGGTGAATCCCAGTTGAAGCGATACTTCGCTGGACGCGAGTCAAATGGTCCAAGCGTACCGGAGGGAAACGCGTCCCACGGACGCACCGAGATTGCGCTTTGTGTCTTGGTGTCGTTGACGAGCGTTACGCCATCTTCGAGATCGGCCCAGATGTAGCGCGGGTCGGAGGGATCGGGCCAGGCCCATTCGCCGTCGCCACCAACGACGTTGTACCAGTCACTGTTGAGGATGCCGTCGCCCGAGAGTGAGTTCGACGGCCCGCAGAACGCTTCGTTATCTTGCAACGACGCGCAGATCGAGTAGGGATTCGTTCCGAGGCTGTAGCCGACATGATAGATCTGGCCAATCGGCAGGTTCTGCGCGAACGACCAGTTCTTGCCGCCGTCAAGGGTAATGGCGTAGCCACCGTCTGCACCGATGATTACACGATCGGGATCGTTGGATGCAATCCAGATCGCGTGGAAGTCGACGTGCACAGATTTGGCGATTTGTTCGAATTTCTTGCCGCCGTCTTTGCTCTCTGCGAGGTCGTTAGAGACTGCATAAACATGATCGGGATTTTTCGGGTCGACCTCGACATGCGAGAAATAAAACGGCCGTTGATCGACAATCGAATCATCGCTTACCATCTTCCAATGTGCGCCGGCGTCGTCGCTGCGCCACAACATACCGCCTTTCGCTTCGATCATCGCGTAGACGCTTGACGGCTGGCTCGGCGCAATCGCGAGACCGATGCGGCCGGTCATGCCGGTGGGCAGACCGTTGCCAGTGAGTTTCTTCCACGTCTTGCCGCCATCGGTCGACTTGTATAGCCCGCCAACGTCGCTGCCGCTCGTGAATGTCCAAGGTACGCGACGGAACGTCCACATGCCGGCATAGATCACGCTCGGGTTGCGCGGATCCATGGCGAGGTCGCTCGCGCCGGTTTTTTCGTCGACATAGAGCGACTTGCTCAATGTCTTGCCGCCATCGAAGGTCGCATAGACGCCCGCTATCGCTCGAATCTTTGAACGGGTCGCCGAATCCGGCGACGACGACGTGCTTGGGATTGCGCGGATCAATGGCGATGCGCGCGATGCTCCATACATCTTGCAAACCAACGCGTTTCCAATGTTTGCCGCCGTCAGTGGTCTCGTACAAACCATTGCCATAGCTGACGTCGTTGCGCGGGTTCGTTTCGCCGGTTCCCACCCAAACGCGTCTTGGTTGGTCGGGTCGATCGAGACCGCACCGATTGCCGAGACGTCTTGCTGGTCGAAGACCGGTGACCAGGTCGCGCCGCCGTTCTGCGATCTCCAGACGCCACCGCCCGCCGTTCCAAGATAGTAGAGCTTGTCGTTCTGCGCCGTGCCGGCGACCGCAGCGATGCGGCCACCCGCGACCGCCGGACCTACTACGCGCATCGTGAGGTCGCCAAACGATGTGGCTGCTGCAAGTACGAGGGCTGCGATCATGGCGTCACCGTCATCGCACCATCGATCGGTTTTGGCAACTGCTTCGAGAGTGAATCCAGCGAGGCAATGAACGCGTTGTACTTGGAGAACGCTGCGTCGTACATTCCGTCGAACTCACTCGCGTAGCGTAGCGTCTCCGCCGTCGGTGGTTGCGCCGCACCGAATCCCGTGCGCGGCACGTCTTCACGAAGCGCGCCGGGACGCTGGATCGAGTCTTCGTCGTTGTGATAGTCCGCCGTGAACGCGTAGAAGATCGCATCACGCTGCGTTTGTGCGGCCGCGATTTGCGCGGTCAACGACGGGTTGCTCTTCGACGCGTCGGCAGCCGTCGCAAGCGACTTCTTTATCGCATCGAGGTTGTTGAGCACCTCGTCGATCTTGCCATATCGCGTCGCATACTTCTCGGCGAAATCGTGCGCTGCTTGGTAGTCAGCCTGCGTCCAACTATCCCGCGGATCCGGCTTCACGACGACGTTTTGCGAGAGGGTCTGTCCGCCGAGCATCAGGCGCACCGTATAGGTTCCCGGCACGACGACCGGTCCGGTCTTCGGTCCACGATAGCTCTCTTTCGCGGCGCCCATCCACTGGGTCGGGCCGTCTTCGTGGAAGTCCCAAACAAAGCGATTGATGCCGGCCTTGTTCGAGACGTTGGGCACGACCTTGTCTTTGACTTTGTGCGTACCCTTAATGGTACGAATGACCTTTCCGCTCGCATCGAGGATCTGCACTTGCGGCGGAGAGCCTCTGCGCTGACGTTTGATAGAAGTCGATGATCGCGCCGTTCGGCGGATTGTCTCCGGCGAAACGCGTGTATGCACCCTCGTCGTTTGAATGATAGTGGTAGATGTACGCGGTACGCGGCGCAAAGAGCATCGTGCCCTTCGCTTGCGCAGCCTGCAGATTCTGCAGCGAAGTCACATCGTCGAGAATCCAGAATGCGCGCCCGTGCGTCGCGATGACGATGTCATTGAACTGCGGCTGGATCCGGATATCGCGCACCGAGACCTGCGGCAGGTTCAACCGGAAGCTCTGCCAGTGCGCGCCGCCATCGTATGAGATGAAAATGCCGTTCTCCGTCCCGGCATAAACGAGGTTCGAATTGTGGAGGTCGGGACGAATCGTGCGCACGTATTGATCTGCCGGTAGACCGCTCGTGATCTTCGTCCACGTCTTGCCGTAGTCGTGTGTGACGTATGCGTATGGTGCATAGTCGCCCGAACGGTGGTTGTCGGCGTTTACGTATGCCGTGCCGCGCCGTTTCGGCGAGGGCGCCGCCGCTTCGATCCGAGCGTATTGCGGCACGCCCGGCGGCGTAACGTTCTGCCAACTGGTACCGCCATCGCGCGTCATCTGTACGAGCCCATCGTCGGTTCCAACCCAGATCTCGCCCTTGTTTAGCGCCGAGCCTTCGATATAGAGAATCGTGTCCGAATACTCCGCACCGGAAACATCAGCGCGAGCGGTCCACCAGCGGGCTTCTGATGATCTTTGATGTTGCGCGTGAGGTCGGGGCTGATAGGTGCCCAGTGTTCACCGTGATCGATCGATTGGAAGACGACGTTACCGCCGTACCACGCGGTGCGTCCGTCCCACGGTGCAAATGCGATCGGAGAATCCCAGTTGAAACGATACTGCGCCTTTCCCAGATAGAACGTATTCTCCGACGTCGTCTGATAGGGCATGATGAAGCGGCTGGTCTGCGCCTTGCGATTGAAGATCGAAACGCGCCCGTCTTGCAGATCGGCCCAAATGAGATTCGGATCGATCGGATCGGGAATCGCCCACATGCCGTCGCCGCCGACCACATCGATCCAGTGCTCGTCCTTTATACCTTCGTTGTCGAGTGAGTTCGAGGGCCCGCACCAGCCGTTGTTATCTTGCCAGCCACCGCAGAGCGTGTACGGATTCTCGTTCGACATTCCGACGTGGTAGATCTGACCGATCGGCAGATTGCGCGAGAACGACCACGCTTTTCCGCCGTCGAGCGTTAGTCCGAAGCCTCCATCCTCACCCGTAATGACTCGATTCGGGTCGTTCGGCGCGATCCAGATCGCGTGGTAGTCAACGTGCACGTCGCTTGCAATCTCTTCGAACTTCTTACCGCCGTCTTTGCTTTCAGCGAGCATCTCGGAGACGGCATAGACATGATTTGGATTTCGCGGATCGACCGCGATGTGGGAGAAGTAAAACGGCCGCTGATCCACGAGCGTATCGTCACTCATCATCTTCCACGACGCGCCGTCGTCGTCCGTGCGCCACAGAATCCCGCCTTTCGCCTCGATCAACGCAAAGACGCGCTTGGGATCGCTCGGCGCGATTGCGAGACCGACGCGCCCCGTCTCTCCCGCCGGGAGCCCGCCGCCGGTGAGTTTCGCAAAATGACGTCCGCCGTCTGTCGACTTGTACAGGCCGTCGTCGTTGCCGCCGCTCGTGAACGTCCAGGGCTGGCGGCGAAACTCCCAGATGCCCGCATAGACGATGTTCGGATTAGCGGGGTTCATCGCAATGTCGCTCGCGCCACTGCGCACGCCGACGTAGAGCGACTTCGTCCACGTCTTGCCGCCATCGAACGTCACATAGACGCCACGGTCGGTTGAATCGCCGAAGACGTCGCCGAGCGCACCGACCACAACGTGATTCGGATTCTTCGGATCGATTGCGATCCGAGAGATATGCCGCGTTTTCTCGAGCCCGACGCGTGCCCACTTCTTGCCGCCGTCCGTCGTCTTGTAAAGCCCGTCGCCGTAGCTCACGTCGTTACGCGGATTCGATTCGCCGGTGCCGACCCAAACGACGTTCTCGTTCGTGGGATCGATCGCGACGGCGCCGATCGCCGATACCGCCTGTCCGTCGAAAACCGGTGTCCAGGTTGCGGCTCCATTGTCGGATTTCCACACGCCGCCCCCGGCGGTCCCAACGTAATAGAGTTTGTCGTCTTGGGGCGTACCCGCAACCGCCGCGATGCGACCGCCTGCGAGTGCCGGCCCGACTTGGCGCCATGTAAGATTCGCGTACGGCAGAGCTGCAGCAAGAACAATCGCAGCGATCATTGGATCGTCACCGCCTTGAGTTTGAGCGTTGTTAGTGCATCGTTGAGCGCGGGTACTTGCGTCTTGACAAACGCATCGTAGTGCGCCGTCGCCGTAGTGAGTTCGCCCTGCACGCGTTTGGTATAATCGCGCAGCGCCGGTGTTATCACGGTGCCGGCAAAGAACATGATCGACTGCACGTCTTCGCGCACTTTACCCGGCATCTGAATCGAGTCTTCGTCGTTCTGGTAATTGGCGGTTAGCTCGTCGAAGACCGCGGCGCGCGCAGTCTCGATGCCCTCGAGTTTGCTCTGCGTCGCCGAATCGCCCGACTTTTTCGCCGCTGCGATACCGTCGTCGATCGACTTCTTGACCGTATCGAGGTTGTTGAGCATCGTGTCGACCTTCGAGTAGAGCGCTTCGCCCATCCGGCCGTACGCATAGGATTCCACCAGTTGCGCTTGCGTGTAGATCGTACGCGGATCGGCTTTGACCGTGAAGCGCTGCGTGAACGTCGTGTTGCCCAGCGTTAACCGCGCCATGTATACGCCCGGTGGAACCGACGGACCGCCGTCGGGACCTTGGTAGGCTTTCTTCGCGGCGCCGGTCCACTTCACCGGACCATCGATTGTCCAATCCCACACGAAGCGATTGAGACCGACCTTGTTTGGCACGTAGGGTTCTTGCTTTTTATCGACTTCATGCGTGCCTTTGTAGGTGCGCACGGCTTTACCGGTGCTATCGAAAATCGCAAGGGTCGGTGCCGTCTTCTGCTCGGCGTTGAGATAGTAATCGATGAGCACGCCGCTCGGCGGATTCGCCGCCGCGTAGTTGGTGTACGTGCCTTCGTCGTCTTCGCGCGTGTTGTATTGATACGACACGCGAATCGGGAACATGTAGGTGCCCGCGGCAATCGCACTTTGCAACTGCTGGATCGGCGTCATGTCATCCATGACGTAGATCGAGCGCCCGTGCGTCGCAATAACGAGATCGTCGAATTGCTGCTGCATCCGGATGTCGTGCACCGAAACGGTCGGCAGGTTATTCTTGAACGCCTTCCACGACGAACCGCCATCATAGGAGATCCAGAAGCCTTCTTCGGTTCCGAGGTACACGAGGTTCGGATTGCGGATATCGGCGCCGATCGAGCGCGCCCACTCATTCTCGGGCAGCCCGTTTGCGATCGAGGTCCAGGTCTTGCCGAAGTCGTGCGTTACAAAAACGTACGGCTTGTTGTCGCCGGTGTAGTGGCCGTCATTGATTGCGTAGGCCGTGCCGTCGCGCAGCGGCGAGGGCGAAATCGACGCAAAGCGTCCGTACTGCGGTGCGCCCGGCGGCGTAACGTTCGTCCAATGCTTGCCGCCATCGAGCGTGAGTTGAATCACGCCGTCATCGGTACCGACCCAGATCTCGCCTTTGCGCACGCGCGATCCCTCGATGTCGAGAATCGTGTCGCTCTCTTCAGCTCCCGAGACGTCGTGCGTGATCGGACCGCCCGAGGGCGCTTGGTGATCTTTGACGTTGCGGGTGAGATCGGGACTGATCACCGTCCAGTGCAGGCCACGGTCCTTCGTTTGGAACACTACGTTGCCGCCGATCCAGCCGATGTGGCCGTCCCACGGCGCAAAGGCGATCGGCGTCTCCCAATTCCAGCGTACTTTGGCTGTGCGCGTATCGAAGCTCTCGAGCGACGCTTGCAAATACGGCTCGACGAACCAACCGTCTTTCGTCACCTTGTTAATGACCGTGACCGCGCCGTTCTCCGAGTCTGCCCAGATGTAGTTCGGATCGACCGGATCGGGCACGGTCCATTCTCCATCGCCGCCCGCAACGCCGATCCACGCCTTGTTTTGAATACCTGACGGATCTTGCGTATTGTTCGGTGCGCACCAGCCGTTGTTGTCTTGCAGGCCGCCGCACACCCAGTACGGATTTTCGCTCGAAAGGCCGACGCGATAGACTTGCGCGATCGGCAAGTTTGCCGAGAAGAACCAGTTGTCGCCGCCGTCGAGCGTCAGCGCGTAACCGCCGTCTTCACCGGTCATGATGCGGTTGGAATCGTTGGGTGCAATCCAGATCGCGTGATAGTCGACGTGCACGCTGTCGGCAATCGCTTTGAACGTCTTGCCGCCGTCGGTCGATTTTGAAAGCGCCTCCGAGACGCCGTAGACGACGTCCGGATTTTTCGGATCGACGGCAATGTGCGTGAAATAGAACGGACGCTGGTCGACGAGCGTATTCTTCGAGACCATAGTCCAGCGATCGCCGCCGTCATCGCTGCGCCACAGGATGCCTTGCTTCGATTCGATCAGCGCGTAGACGCGATTGCCGTTGCTCGGCGCGATCGCTAGACCGATGCGGCCTATGGTGTCGGTCGGCAGCCCGTTGCCTTCGAGTTTCTTCCACGTCTTGCCGCCATCGCTCGAGCGGTACAGCCCGTCTTGCGGACCGCCGCTGGTGAACGTCCACGGACGACGTTGGAATTGCCAGATGCCGGCGTAGAGCACGTCGGGATTCTGCGGATCCATCGCGAGATCTGATGCGCCGCCTTGCGGGCCTGTGTAAAGCGTCTTCGTCCAGGTCTTGCCGCCGTCGTCGGTCACGTACACGCCGCGATCGGGACTGTCATTGAAGAGATCGCCTTGCGCGGCAACGACGACGTGATTGTGATTGCGCGGATCGACAACGATGCGCGAGATCTGTTTGGTCGCGCCTAAACCCATCAGCGTCCACTTGTCGCCGCCGTCGATGGACTTGTAAATGCCGGCGCCGTAGCTCACGTCGTTGCGCGGATTGTCCTCACCGGTGCCGACCCACACCGTGCTGTTGTCGGTCGGATCGATCGTCACCGCACCGATGGCTGCGATCGCTTCTTTAGCGAAAACGGGGTCCCAGGTTTGCCCCGAGTTGGCGCTCTTCCACACCCCGCCGCCGCCGCTACCGACGTAGTACAGCCGCGGATCGGTAGCCGAACCGGCTACCGCGGCAACGCGGCCGCCTGCGGCGGCGGGGCCGATCTCGCGCCACTGCATGTTGCCGTAGGGCGGACCCGGCGTGGGCGTCGCCGACGGCGAGGGCGACGGGCTTGCCGAGACGCTCGGGGCCGGGGCGGGGTCGGCGCTTGCCGGCAAACCGGCAAAAGCGTAGAGAGCGGCACCGCAGAGAACTGCGGCAAGCGAACGAACAGACACGGCCTGAACGACCTCCAGAAGCAATCGGGAGCGAAAATTAGGGTTGCGGTCCGGTACCAGTGCGTGAACTCCTGCGCTGGCCCCATCAAAGTCCGATCAATGCTGCGCGTTCGCGCGAGCATTTCGTGACGAAAGCTACTTTTTGCTGTTGCTGTTGATGGCCTGGTAGTGCGGCACGTTGACGTGATATGCGTACCATTCCGAAATCGCGATTCCCGCACATAAGATGATGAACAGGGCGATCATCCAGCTATAGCGCTTCACGAGGATTTGAGTTCGTCGGGTGGAACCCGGCCCCCCATGAGCCGATGCCGCGCCCCGCTCCTAGCGGGACTCTGCCTCATTTTAGGACTCTGGATGCCGGCTGTTGCAAATGCCGCAACAAAACCGGTCCCCGCGACGCCGGCTAGCATCGCGGCTTATGCTGCTGTCCTTCGTCAATACAATCCCGAGATGCCGGAATGGCAAAGCAAAGACCTCGCGCGCCATCTGCTGTTGACGGCTACGCGCTGGAGGATCGACACGAACATGCTCGCCGCGATCGTCACCGTCGAGTCGAGTTGGCACACACACGCGGTCTCGTACGCCGGTGCGATCGGTCTCGGGCAACTGATGCCGGGCACCGCAGCGACGCTTGGCGTGAATCCGCGCGATCCGGCCCAGAACTTGCAAGGCGCTGCGCGCTATCTGCGCGGCTTACTCGAAACCTTTGGATCGAATCCCAATCGCTACGCGCTAGTTTTTGCGGCGTACAACGCGGGGCCGCTCGCGGTACAACGCTACGGCGGCGTCCCACCGTACTACGAAACGCAGCATTACGTGCTCAAGGTGCTGCGCGCGTGGAACGAGTTGCGCAGTACCGTGCACATTCCGAAGAATGCGTGGATCGCGGCCGAAGCGCACGAGCGCAGCCCCGATATCGACTACTGGCTCAACGACGGGCGCTAGTTAAGAATTTCACGCCGATCGTCGTCGTATCGCCCTGCGAATCGTTGACGTTGAGCGAGCACGAACCCCCGATCGAGTACACCTGTGGCACGCCCTGCGAAAGCGACGTGGTCGGGTTTTGCGGCGTCACGGTGAAGCTCGGGCCTGATCCGGTTACAGTCGCGTAGCCGTTGCACGCGCCGGCGTTGACGTTGAACGGTGCAGTTCCACCGTTCGCTCCCGATGCAGTGAGTGTTTGCGCGGCCGCGGTTGCCGTTGCGAAGTAGAGCGTGCTCGGGGAAAGATTGACGCCGCGAGCTCCCGGCACGAGCGTCGCCGTCCCCATCGTCGGCGGCACACCTTCGAGTGTGAGCGAGGGACTCGTGCTGGTGAGCGTGATTGTGGCATTCGAGAGTGTGGCACCCGAATAGCTCAGCGTAATTCCGTTTGCATCGCTCGAGCCGTTGAGCGTCGTCTTCGAAAGTGCCGTCGCGCCCGACGTATCCGAATCGCTGAGAGCTACCGCCTGGTCGTATGAGCCGACAATTATATCGCCGTCGGCATCGGTTATGTTGACCGTGACCGGAATCGTCGCCGCACTGCCGGAGAGCGGGAAGTTGTTGGCGAGTCCGATCAGCCCATAGGTCGGAACGCCGTCGGTCGTAATGCTGATGGTGTTGGATTGTTGCGCCGAAATCGTGGCGGTAACGTTTCCGGTCGCGATGACGTAAGCCCAGCCGTAGCTCGTGCCGTTGGAAACATCGTAAAGGTTCACGACAAAGGTGTCGTTGCCCGGCGGCGCGGCGACCGCGAGCGTGCACGTCAGTCCGGATCCGGAACTCGAGCAGTAGCTCTCGTGAGCATTGAGCGCGTAAAATACGTAGTACGATACGCCGGGATTGGCCGTCTGCGTCACCGTGAAGTCGATCGACGCAACGTTTGCGGTGATGTAATGCGGATGTTTGGTCGATCCGCTCGCCTTCGCCGGGACCTTCACGACGAACGTTGCGCTTGCACCGGCGCCCGTGGACTTTTGCGGAATTACTCCGCCGGATGACACGCCACTGCCGCCGCCGCAACCGTCGGCGAGCAGCGCCGCAACGAGGACAAGTGCGCGCACCGCGACATAGCGCTTCATCATAGGACGACTCCTCGATGCTTGACTTGAACGGTGCCGCTCGTCGTGGTCACGGTAACGCTCACCGCCTGCGTCACGCCGTTTTTGTCTCGCACGGTCACTGTGCATGCGCCCGCGGCTTGACCGACGATCGTGAAGTTGTGGCCGCTCGCGCTGACGAGGGTGCACACCGACGTGTTGCTGCTCGTCTCGGTGAACGGCCCGCTGTTTGCGCTTGGGCTTTCCATGATGCCCATGATTTGCGCCGCCTGTATCCCCGCGCCGTCGATTGCGATCGCGGACGACGGCCACACGCTCCATCCCGAGAGATAGATCGTGTGCCCGACGCAGAGCGGTTGAAACGTCTGCGCGGACGCCAAGCACGTGAACCAGGCGGTTCCGTCGGCGGGTGCGCCCACGCCGTCGGGAGTGTAGAACGGAGCTGTGCTAGCTGGGTTGGTGCTGACCGGCGCCAAGATCGGAATCAGGCGCGCATCACCGCTCGCGAGATTGATGCTGCCCAGCGCACCATTGTCGAGGTCGCCGTAGTAGAGGAGATTACCGGACTTGCTCATTGGTCCCGGGACGGTTTGTACGGGACCATAGATGATCGGCAATGTAGCGAATGCATTGTTGGAAGGATTGAACGCCTCAAGATCCCCGATCTGGAAGGGGAGCGCCCAATTTCCGATTTGTCCGATGTACATGGTCGTGCCGTCGCTCATGCCGTCGTACGGTTGCGAAGAATCGTACTGGCCGTTCGCCCCAAACGACGCCTGAAGGTTGGTGAGATATTGCGCGGTGACCGTGCCGTTCGATGGATTGATGATATCGACGGTGCCGCTATTGTCGTCGACTGCCGCCAGCACGCCGGATGCAAAGTAGATCTGGCGCGCAGCGGGATTGAACCCAAGAGACCCAGGCGTTCCGGCGGGACCCCTTGGCAACCGATAGTACGAAATCGAACTCGACTGGTAGGGACCCGCGACGGGAATGCTCATAACGCGCCCGCCCCCCACATCGACGAACCAGAGGGTGCCGACCCGTCCTGCGCGAGCATGCGGATTGCAATGTTCGTACCTCGAGCATTTGTGGTCGGCACCGGAATCGGTGTGAGTGCTCCGGCCGAAAATGATCCCGGCGCCATCCGGTAGATGTAGTTGTCGCCGCCGGGCGTCGGCGCGAGGCCGCCGGCGATCCACAATGCGCCGTCCGAGCTGAAGAACATGCCGACGCCTTGACTCTGCAGCGCCACCTCCACGTCTTTGTCGGTCGTGGGATTGAACTGGTGCACTGCGCCCGACGACACTTGGCACAGGAATGGCGAAACAACTTGGCATGTCACCGGACCAAGGGACGTGTAATACAGATTGCCGTCCGGACCCGCGATCATCTTGAACCCGACCTCGTCGGTCGTGGGATTAGTCCCGGTTTGGTAAAACGCCATGCCGGTCGCCGGCGTCAGTGTGAGAGTTCCGGTTTGACCGTCGGCGCTCGCGCTAACCGTCGATGCGCCGGGTCCCGAAAAACCGAGGCTCCAGCCAACGCTGACGCTCGACGCAGTGGACGAATCCGGAAGCGAGGTCGCCGAGAACGCGAGATTCGAACCGGAGAGCGTAATCGGATTGTCGTACGTGCCGACAATCGTTGCGCCGCTCGCATCCTTCGCAACGACGTTGAGCGTCGTCGATTGCCGAGCGGAAGCGCGGCGATACCGGGCGTAATTGCGATGCTCGCAACCACCCCGCCGAGCGTGAGCGTATCGGTGACATTGGCGACGCCGGCGACGATCGTCGCAGCGACGCTACCAACCGCGAGCGCCGAACCGCCGCCGTTCGGCGCGCTGTACGCCGTCATGGCGAACACGTCATTGCCCGGCAACGCCGTCACCGAGATCGAACATGTCGTCACGCCGCTGACCTGCGGACACGTGCTTACATTCACGTACTGTGCGGGGCTGGGCGCTTGGCCCTGATTGGTGACGACAACGCCGATCGACTGCGTGCCGGGCGAGACGTAGTGCGGATGACGCAGCGACGAACTCGATCCAGTTGGTATCTTGATCGTGAATGACACGATCACAGCCGCGGCTGGGTTCGATCCGCCCGGATTGTTCGCCGCCGGCGGCAAGGCCCCGGACGATGTGCCGCCTCCACCACCGCACGCCGCGGTGACGATTGCGGCCGCGAGAAGCGCAAGAGCGAACCGCTGTCGCATAGCCTCCTCCTACTGCACCGGGATCGTCGTCGTGGTCACGACCACCGGGACGATCGCCTGTTTTCCGGTGCTGTCCACGAGCGTAATTTGCGCGCTTCCCGCGGCGACGGCGGTGACGACAAACGGTCCGGCGCCGTTGTTTGGTGCCACCGTGACGATCGCGGTGTTGCTGCTCAGCGCGAAGTACGGAGCCGTGCCCGTAACCGTGATCGATTGCGTCTGCCCCACACCGTACAAATTGATGCTCGTCGGTGAAACGCCGAACTGTGGCGAGGGAATCGGCGTTGGTGTCGCGCCCGGCGACGGCGTCGGCGTGGGAACCGGCGTTGGTGTCGGCGTCGGTGCGGGCGTGGGGGTCGGTGCGGCCGCGCTCTGCGCGTAGAGCGCGTAGACGTATGGACTCCACGGCACGAAGGTGAAGCTTCCGCCTCCACCGGTAAACGCGATGTTCGTTCCGGACACTGCTCCGGGGCCCTCGAATCCGAGTTGCCACCCAAGCGATGGACGGCTGTAGTCGTAGAGCGCGACCCAGTCGAGGCGGCGCTTACGATATCGTAGGACGGAACGTGAAGGTGATCGGCGGCTGATTCGCCAGCGTAACGCCGCCGCTGAAGAACAACTCCAAGAACACTATGGGAACGAATTGCGATGTGCTGTCGTAGCGGCGGATCGATCCGTCGCGCGTACGAATCAGCGTTGTGGGCGTCCCTAGCGGCGCCTGGTCTGAGAGCGTCACAATCGCGCTCGTGTTTGCCGCGATTGCGTTCGCACTCGAGATCGGCAGCGTGAACGTCCTGCCGTAGCCGTTACTCGTGGGAAGCGTGATCTGCACCGGCTGCGGCGTCTGACCGGCTGGCGCCGGGGTAACCGTCGGCAGCGGCGCCTGGGTCGCGACGCTGAACGGAGACGAGGTCGGAATGGGCGGCGGGGTGCCGATCGCGCACGGCGTCACCGACGACGTGCTGCTCAACCGCCCCGTGTAGTCGAAAAAGCCGTAGCCCGTGGCGCCGGGGACTACGAAGAACTTGTACTTTTCCGGAGTGCCCGCCCGATCGAGGTTAAAATACCGGTTGAAATAACTCGCGTCCATCGGTTTAACGCCGAGTTGCGTGTAGTCTGCATTGAATCGGGAGTAGACCGCAGCGCTCCAAGCCCACGCCAGCTTCAACCCGCTCGGCTGGGTGCTTGTAAACGTCGCGGTCCACGTGACGTTCCGGATTGCGCCCGGTAAACTCGTTGACACCGGAAACTGCACCGCCCCGGCAAGCACATCGCGCTTAACGGTGGACGGAACCGTCTCGGTCCAACTGCCGCCACCATAACTGAGAGTTGCCGCCGTCGCCGCAGGGTCGAAGGTCACTGCAAAGTTCGGAACCGGGACACTATACTTCGTCCCATTTGCCTCGAACGAAATCGTCCCGTTGGTCAGGTTCACTGTGACTGCCGAGCTGCTCACGCCCTCGGCTTTGAGGACGCTAGTGAACCAGATTGTATTTCCTTGCCGAATCGGGATGAAATTGAAGTTTGCGGTATTCGACGACGCCGAGCAATTCGCGACTGAGCTCACGTCTGCCTGATTCACATTGGGGGACGGCGAGAGCACTTGCGAGGTCTGCTGCCCGCATGCCGCCAGCAAGAGGGCTAGACCCCCGCCGATAAGCGCTGGATGCCGCAGAGAAATTGGAATACCCAAACGAGCCGTTACTCTGTAGTCCATGAGGACCACGCCTCCGTAGAGACCGGGCGACGAGTGTTACGGGTGGCTCAGGATCAAGGAGTGGAGCGGTCGAGAATGCGCTCGATCGCTTCTGTTAGTGTATCACCGTCTCGTAAAAAAATGCCATGGGCGCCAGCATTTTTTGCGGCGAACGTCGATTCTTATCGCGATACGCGATCCGGCATTTTGCGCAGCTTCGATGTCGCTCTTCTTATCACCAATGACCACGATCTGCGATGGCGTGATGCCCCACGCGCGCGCTGCGTCGAAAATTAACTTGGGTTTAGGTTTGCGACATTCGCAATCGTCATCCGGCGCATGCGGGCAGATGAACCAGCCGTCGAACGGCCCGAGGAGTTCCTCGACGCGCGCATTGACGGCCTGCATCTGTGCCTGCGAGATCATCGCGCGCCCGACGCCGCTTTGATTCGTCAGGACGCCAACGTGCAGCCCCGCGGCACGAAGCCGATCGAGCGCAGCCTTTGCGCCCTCGACCGGCTGCACGAGTGCCGGATCACCGTTGTACGGCACATCGACGACGATCGTCCCGTCGCGATCGAGGAGCACTCCTAGGACGCGCTCGATACGTAGACCTCCGCGCCGCCCTCGAGGAACTCCTTACTCTTCTCGGCCATACCCTTTTCGGCATATTCACGGACTTCTTGTGTGATCTTCATCGAACAGAAATGGGGACCACACATCGAGCAGAAGTGCGCGATCTTCGCGCCGGGGGCAGGCAGCGTCTCATCGTGGAACTCACGCGCCGTTTCGGGATCCAGCGAAAGCTCGAACTGATCTTGCCAGCGGAATTCAAAGCGCGCCTTAGAGAGCACGTCGTCCCAGTGGTGTGCACGCGGATGGCCCTTCGCGAGATCCGCAGCGTGCGCGGCGATCTTGTAGGCGATCACGCCGTCTTTGACGTCTTTTTTGTTGGGTAAGCCCAGGTGCTCTTTGGGCGTGACATAGCAGAGCATCGCCGTACCGAACCATCCGATCATCGCGGCGCCGATCGCGCTCGTAATATGATCGTAACCCGGCGCGATATCCGTCACGAGCGGCCCAAGTGTATAGAACGGCGCTTCGTGACAGATCGCGAGTTGCTTGTCCATGTTCTCCTTGATCAAGTGCATCGGAACGTGACCCGGACCCTCGATCATCACTTGCACGTCGTGCTTCCACGCGACCTTGGTGAGTTCGCCGAGCGTTTCGAGTTCGCCGAATTGTGCGGCGTCGTTGGCGTCGGCGGTGCAGCCCGGACGCAAGCCGTCGCCCAGCGAAAACGCGACGTCGTACGCCTTCATGATCTCGCAGATCTCTTCGAAGTGCGTATAGAGAAAATTCTCCTGATGATGCGCGAGGCACCACTTCGCCAGAATCGAGCCACCGCGCGAAACAATGCCGGTCACGCGCTTCGCGGTGAGCGGAACGTAGCGCAAGAGTACGCCGGCGTGAATCGTGAAATAGTCGACGCCTTGCTGCGCTTGTTCGATCAGCGTATCGCGGTAGATCTCCCAAGTCAGCTCTTCGGATTTGCCGTTGACCTTCTCGAGCGCTTGATAGATCGGCACGGTGCCGATCGGGACCGGTGCGTTGCGTATGATCCACTCGCGTGTCTCGTGAATATTCTTCCCCGTCGAGAGATCCATCACGGTGTCGGCGCCCCAGCGCGTCGCCCAGGTCATCTTCTCGACCTCTTCGTCGATCGTCGAGGCCACGGCGGAATTGCCGATGTTCGCATTGATCTTCACGTGGAAAGCGCGTCCGATGATCATCGGCTCGCTCTCGGGGTGGTTGATGTTCGACGGAATGATCGCACGGCCGCGCGCGACTTCATCGCGCACGAATGACGGCTCAACCCCTTCACGGATCGCGATGAACTCCATCTCCGGCGTGACATCACCGCGGCGTGCGTAGTGCATCTGCGTTACGTTTTTCCCGCTCTTCGCGCGGCGCGGCGTGCCTTCGGTATCACCGCGAGCGTCGATCCACGCGGCACGCAGGTTTGGCAATCCGCGCTCGCGATTGATGACCACGTCGGGATCGGTATACGGTCCACTCGTATCGTAGACCGTGTGCGACGTACCGTCGGTAAGCGCAATTTCACGTACCGGCACGCGGATCGTCGAGTCGCTGCCTTGGATGTATCGCTTCATGGGTGCTGTCCTTTCCATCCCCGGCATTACCCAGGGGGTCTGGCGGTCGGCCTTGAGCCCTCTCAGCCCGCAGTTGCGAGCTCCCGCATGACCATGACCTACGCGCTATGCAGCCTGCAAGCCTCTGCCAAAATCGGCAAAACTGCCGCATAGGACACCTGGCCCGGGGCTTAAGGCTGAAGGGGGTGAAAGCAACCACTCGAACGGGTGACTGCAGACATCTATTGTCCGAGGAGCACCGTTATGAAGGCCTTTAGTGCCTCAGTTCTTACCGTGCTGCTGGCGCTTTTGCCGCTCACGGCGTCGCCTGCCGATTCCAACAAGGCGTTGCAGAACGTCAAGGGCACGGTCACGTACGGCCCAGGGAATCCGCCGACGACCAAGCTCGCGCCTAAGGCTACCACGTCGCTCAACAACAACGACTACGCTGCGACCGGGCCGGAGTCACTCGCGACCCTCACATTGCCGGACAGCTCGCAGATCGAGATGGGCTCGAACGCCAGCGTACGCGTCGACTCGTTCAATCAGAGCGACATCGCGCACGCAAGATTTACGGTCGTCGGCAAGATGCGTTTCACCGTCAACCACCCTGCGGGCGCGCAAGCCGACTATCACTTCTCGACGCCGACCGGCGAAATCGCCGTCCGCGGTACGGTCGGCGACATCTTCGCGCAGCCCGGCGGCGGTTTGCAAGTGAACGTCTACGCGCTGAGCACTCCGTCGCTTCCGGTGCAAGTCACGCTCGTGAACGGACAAGTCTTCACGCTCGCCGCAGGCCAATCGCTCGTGGCAACGGCAGCAGCTGGCGCAGTGACTGCATCGGTCACCGCCGTTTCGCAATCGATGTTCACGCCGTTTAGCGAGCTTGGAGCTCCGGCCAACGCGTCATCGCTCGGCATCACCACCGCAAGCACGGGTGCCGGAGCCGGTGCGGGTGCAGGAGCAGGCGCGGGTGCGGGAGCGGGCGCAGCAACCGGTGCGACCACCGCCGTTGCGGCCGGTGCAGCGGCAGCGGCCGGTGCAGCGGCGGTTGTCGCCGGTAACAACGCGGGATCACCGTCGCCATCGCCGTCGCCGTCGCCGTCGATTTCGCCGACCGCGACACCAACGCCACCGCCACCGACACCGACACCGACGCCGACCCTAGCGCCGACGCCGACACCAACGCCGGCGACACCAACGCCGCAACCGAGCACGACCTCGGTCCCAATCGTGATCACGAAGACGTCGCCTGCACCAAAGACGCCGGCGCCGCTAGGTCCGCCTTCGGGTTCGGGGCCGAGCGGCCCACACTTCCCCGGGGTGCGACCGACACCGGGAGCGCGTTAGCCAACGCTACTGCGGTACCTGATCCTCGGCGGCGCCCAACTTGCTGTGGGCGCCGCCGCAATTTTTGCCAGATATGCGCTCGCGGGCGCGCCGCCGCTCGCCGTCGCAGCCGCGCGACTGTGCATCGCAGCTGCGATACTCTTGATCGTTGCGGCGCTCCACCGTAGCACAAACGAAGCGACGACGCGCGCGCAACGCGGTATGTTGTGGATCGCCGGCGTCGCGCTCGCCGTCCACTTCGGGACGTGGATCGCCTCGCTCGACTACACCACGGTCGCGATTTCTACATTGCTCGTATCGGTCACACCGTTGTGGACCGCACTCTACGACGCGGTCGTGCGCGGCAGACGTTATCCGCTCGTCGTGCCGCTCGCATTTCTTACAGGCATTGCCGGAGTCGCGATGATCACCAGTGGGCAGCACAGCCCGCCGCCGCAAAGCGGACATGCCGTGCTCGGCGCAGTGCTTGCACTTGCGGGAAGCGCCGCATTTGCTGCGTATCTGCTGCTCGTGCGTGCAGTGCGCGCCGAGCTCACAACGCGCACGATCGTGACCAACACCTATACGAGCGCGGCAGTGGTGTTGCTGGCCGCAGCGGCAATCGCGCATCAAGCGCCGCCGAGCGTGCATGCCTATGCGGCGTGGGGCGGCATCCTCGCAATGGCGCTGATCTCGCAACTGCTCGGCCACACCGGCATGAACGCTGCGCTGCGCTGGTTCTCGCCGAGTGCGGTCTCGTTCTCGACGTTGCTCGAGCCGGTCTTCGCTGCGATACTCGCACTGCTGCTCTTCGGCGAGACCCTCTCAGCGCTAGCAATTGCCGGAGCCTGTCTGCTCCTGGCATCGATTGGCACGGTCCTTTGGATCGCGCCGGATGCATGATTGGACCGTACCACCAGCAAGGAATCCCCGCCAATTACGGAATGGCAGCGGGCTATGAGAAACGATCCGGATCCGCAAGAGACCCAAGAGTGGCTCGAATCGATGCGCGCTGTCGTCGCGGTCGAGGGACCGGATCGCGCGCGTGGTTTGCTCGAAGAGCTCGTCGAGGAAGCGCAGCGCGGTGGTGCGCATGTGTCGCTTGGGCTCGAGACACCGTACCTCAACACCATCGCGGTTGAGAAGCAGCCACCGTATCCGGGTGACACCGAACTCGAAGCGCGTTTGCGCCACTACGTGCGTTGGAATGCGATGGCGATGGTCGTACGCGCGAACAAAGAGAGTTCGGAACTCGGCGGCCATGTTGCAACGTTCGCATCGGCCGCGACGCTCTATGACGTCGGGGCGAATCACTTCTTCCGTGCGCCATCGGAAACGTTCGGTGGCGACATGATCTTCTTCCAAGGTCACAGCTCGCCAGGCATCTACGCACGCGCCTTCCTCGAAGGCCGCATCACCGAAGAACAGCTCGAAGGTTTCCGCCAAGAAGTCGACGGCAAAGGTATCTCATCGTACCCGCATCCGTGGTTGATGCCGGAGTTTTGGCAGTTCCCAACGGTATCGATGGGGCTCGGCCCGATCATGTCGATCTATCAAGCGCACTTCATGCGCTACGTGCACGATCGCGGACATCGCGACACCACCGGGCGCAAAGTGTGGGCGTTCGTCGGTGACGGTGAGACCGATGAACCCGAAACGCTGGGCGCGATCTCGCTTGCCGGTCGCGAAAAGCTCGACAATCTCATCTGGGTGATCAATTGCAACTTGCAGCGGCTCGACGGCCCGGTGCGCGGCAACGGTAAGATCATTCAAGAACTCGAGCGCGTCTTCAAAGGCGCGGGCTGGAACGTGATCAAGGTGATCTGGGGCAGCGGCTGGGATGAGCTGCTGCGCAACGACACGAGTGGTCGACTCGTGCAGTTGATGAACGAGACGGTTGACGGCGACTATCAAACCTACAAGTCGCGCAACGGGAAATACGTGCGCGACGAATTTTTCGGACGCTATCCGGAGACCGCGGCGCTCGTCGCCGACTGGAGCGACGATCGTATTTGGGCGCTGATGCGCGGCGGGCACGATCCGCTCAAAGTGTACGCGGCCTACAAGGCGGCGGTCGAGCACAAAGGCGAGCCGACGGTTATTCTCGCGAAGACGATCAAAGGTTACGGTATGGGCGAGGCCGGCGAGGGCCTCAACATCGCGCACCAGGCAAAGAAGATGGACCTCGACGATATGCGAGCATTTCGCAATCGTTTCCAAGTGCCGGTGCACGATGACGAGATCGCGAAGATTCCATTTTACCGGCCGCCAAACGATAGCGACGAGATGCGCTATCTCAAAGCGCGTGTGAAGGCACAAGGCTCGTTGCCGCAGCGCCGCCGCAGCTCCGCGGCGCTCGCGGTTCCGGCGCTCACCGCATTCGATGCGCAGCTGCAAGCGACCGGCGATCGCGAGATCTCCACCACGATGGCCTTCGTGCGCATCCTCAATACGATCACGCGCGATGCAACGGTTGGTCCTCGTGTCGTGCCGATCGTCGCTGACGAATCGCGCACCTTCGGCATGGAGGGGATGTTCCGCCAACTCGGGATCTACTCGTCCGTCGGACAGCTCTACCATCCGCAAGATGCCGAGCAGTTGATGTGGTATCGCGAAGATCAACACGGCCAGATTCTGCAAGAGGGCATCAACGAAGCCGGGGCACTCTCGTCGTGGATCGCCGCGGGCACATCGTATTCCAATCACGATCTCCCGATGGTGCCGTTCTACATCTTTTATTCGATGTTCGGCTTCCAGCGTATCGGCGATCTCGCCTGGGCCGCAGGCGATTCGCGCACGCGCGGGTTCTTGCTCGGCGGAACGTCGGGGCGCACCACCCTCAACGGCGAGGGCTTGCAGCACGAAGATGGTCAGAGCCAAGTCATGGCTTCGTTCATTCCAAATTGCCGCAGCTACGATCCGACCTACGGCTACGAACTCGCCGTGATCATCCAGGACGGGCTGCGCCGCATGCTCACCGAACAAGAAGACGTCTACTACTACATCACCTTGCTCAATGAGAACTACGCGCATCCGGCGATGCCCGAGGGCGCGGCCGACGGCATTCTGCGCGGCATGTACTTGTTGCGTGATGCGGGCAAGGTTGCTAAGAATCAACCGCGCGTGCAACTGATGGGCTGCGGTGCGATCTTGCGCGAAGTCATTGCGGCGAGTGAGTTGCTTGCGGAAGACTGGAACGTCACAAGCGACGTGTGGAGCGTGACGAGCTTCAACGAGCTCGCCCGCGACGGCGTCGCATGCGCGCGCGAGAACCTGTTCCATCCGACCGCGAAGCCGAAGGTTCCGTACGCGGCGAACGCACTCGCCGGACGTGCCGGCCCCGCAATCGCCTCGACCGACTACGTGCGCCTCTTCAGCGAATCGATCCGGCCGTACATCGGGGATCGCCGCTACGTGACGCTCGGCACCGACGGCTTCGGCCGCAGCGACTATCGCCGCATGCTGCGCCGCTTCTTCGAAGTCGACCGCTTCTACGTGACGCTAGCCGCACTGCACGCGCTCGCGCAAGATGGGGCGATCGAAATGAGCGTCGTCAGTAAGGCCATCGCGAAATACAACATCGATCCATCCAAGCCCAATCCGGTGACGGTGTAGCCATGGCCGACGCGATCGAGGTCAAAGTCCCCGACATCGGCGATTTCAAAGACGTGCCGGTGATCGAGGTGCTGGTCAAGCCGGGGCAGACGATCAAGAAGAACGATGCGCTGGTAGCGCTCGAGAGCGAAAAAGCTTCGATGGAAGTGCCCGCCGACGTCGATGGTGTGGTCAAGAACGTCAACGTGAAAGTCGGCGACAAAGTTTCGAAGGGCAGCGTACTACTCACACTAGAGAGCGCGGGCGGAGTTGTCACGCCGAGCGTAACGAGCGCCGCGAGTGTAGTCGAGGCGGCGCCGAAATCTTCGGAGACGGCATCTGCACCAACGCCTCCGCCACCGAGCAAGCCGCAGGATGCGGATGAAGGTTCCAAGCCCAGGATGGGCGTCCGTCCGCAGGACGGTGGAACCGTCCATGCGAGCCCTGCGATTCGCCGATTCGCACGCGAACTCGGGGTTGATCTGCGCGGCGTGAGCGGCAGCGGGCCACACGGTCGCGTGACGCGCGAGGACGTGCAAACGTTCGTGAAGCGCACGCTGGCCGGCGGCACACCGTCGGGCGGCGGCTTCGGTATCGCCGGCTTGCCCCCGTGGCCGAAGGTCGATTTCGCGCAGTACGGTCCGGTCGAACGCAAGCCGTTGCCGCGCGTGAAAAAGTTCGCCGGGCCGAACCTGCACCGCAACTGGCTGCAGATCCCGCACATCACCAATTATGACGAAGCCGACGTCACCGATCTCGAGGCCTTCCGCAACGAGATCAATGCGGAGCAGAGCAAAGGTGGCGGCGCCAAGTTGACGATGCTCGCGTTCTTGATCAAAGCCTCGGTTGCGGCGCTGCAAAAATATCCGGACTTCAACACCTCGCTCGAAGGCGACGAGCTAATCTACAAGCAGTATTACAACATCGGCTTCGCGGCCGATACGCCGAACGGTCTCGTCGTGCCGGTGCTCAAAGACGCCGACAAAAAAGGGCTTCTCGAGATTGCACGCGAGAGCGCAGAGCTTGCGGGAAAAGCGCGCGATGGCAAGCTCGGCATGGCCGATATGCAAGGCGGCACGTTCACGATCTCCTCGATCGGCGGCATCGGCGGCACGCAATTCACGCAGATCGTCAATGCACCCGAGGTTGCGATCCTCGGCGCGACGCGCGCAGCGACCAAGCCGGTCTGGGACGGCGCGGCGTTTGTGCCGCGACTCATCCTGCCGATCAGCGTGAGCTACGATCACCGCGTCATCGACGGCGCCGGCGCCGCGCGTTTCCTCGTGTACGTCGCATCGCTGTTGCACGATTTCCGTCGCGTCGCGCTCTAGGCTCCATAATGGACGAGCCTCCGGGCGCGATTCCTTTTCTCACCGAGCGCATTGATGCGCTCGAACGCGAACGTGATGCGCTGCTCGAAAAATCGCAGCGCCTCGAAGTGCTGCAGCGGTCTTTCGTCGATATCATCGCCGCGCAGAGCGAAGCCGCACTGGCGAACGCTGCAATGCGTGGTGCGTGGCTCGGCCTTGGCTTTTCGCGCGCACTGTGGTTTCGTATCGACGACGCGCAGAGCATCGGCGCGCTCTGGGAGCTCGACGGCGGGAGTGTCGTGGAATCAGAGTATGGCGGGACGTTGCCCGAGACCTCGAGTCTGTACCGCCTTACGTCAGGCGATAGCGACATCGCGACCGGCTGGGCCGGTGACTTCGATGCACCGCTCTTTGACACGCGTCGACGCTATGTCGGCGCCGCCGTGCGCCCCGCCAAGGGCGAGTCGTACATTTTTTATGTCGACGGTTCCAACGATCGTGCCGCATCTGCCTGGAGCATTGCTTCGATGCAAGAGCTCGCCACGCACGCTGCCTTTGCACTCGAACGCATGCGTTTAGGTGCGGAGCTCGAGGAGATGGCGATGCACGATCCGCTCACTGGGCTTTTCAATCGCCGTGCCCTGATGGATCGTCTCGCGACGGAACTGCAGATCGTCAGGCGCACCGGGGAGACGCTCGCGTTTGCGATGCTCGACGTCGACAATTTCAAGCAGATCAATGACACGCGCGGGCACGCCGGCGGCGACGCGGCGCTCGTGACGATCGCGGGGATTCTGCGCAGGTGCACGCGTGAGATCGACACACCGGCCCGCTTCGCCGGCGATGAATTCTCGCTGATCTTGCCGCGCACCGATCGGGGCTCAGCCAAAACGGTAATGGAGCGCATTACCGCGGAACTCCGCGCAGCGGGTCTTTCGGCTTCGATCGGCGTCGCGTTTACGCCACTCGGGATCGATCAAGAAACGCTCATACGGTGGGCCGACGAGGCCGTCTACGCAGCCAAGGCCGCGGGCAAAGACGGCTACCGGTTCGCGAGCGACTCGTAACGCGCGCAGATCGCACGGGCCCGCGCCGAGAACCGGCTCGCACAGCGACATCGGGTCGACCAGTTCGATGTGCGCGCCCCAATACACCAGGTAGCTGATCGCGCTGGCTTCGCCCGAGAACTCGATGCGCAGGAGACGTTCACCGTCGCGCTCGGTCCATTCCGCGGGCCAGTAGCCGGTGATCATCTCGATCGCCTCGCCGTCCGCGCGTACGAGCACGGGAAAGCGCGGCTGTTCGCCGCGAAAGCGCAACGCCGACTCCCGCCAATGCGCATCGAGATCGAATGCGGGATCGCGCTCGAAGCGGTCGTTGCGCTCGCGTACGTCTTGCATACGATCGACGCGAAAACTTCGATAGCCGTCGGCCGTGCGCGCGACCAAATACCACACGCCGGCCTTCGACACGAGGCCATAGGGGTCGACCGCACGCGTGCTGCGCGCCATCTGCCGGTCTTCGTAGGCGATGTCCAGACAGCGATCGTCCCACACGGCGCGGCGCAGTAGCGCCAAACGTTCGACCGGCGGATCGTCCTGATACCAGCGCCGCTGATCGATGTGAATCCGTCCGCGCGCCTTCTCCGCCGCCTTACGCTGCACGTCGGAAAAACCACCCCGCAACTTTTCGAGCGCGCGGTCGAGGTTGGCGCCGAGGCCAAGGTCCGCCAGAATCGCCGAGCCGGAGATGAAGAGCGCACGCACCTCATCCTCGGCAAAGTGCGTGAGCGCTTTGCGGTAGCCGTCGGCAAGCGCAATGCCACCTTCGGGTCCCCGCTCGGTGTAGACCGGCACACCCGATGCCGACAAGGCATCCACGTCGCGATAGATCGTGCGCTCGGAGACCTCGAGGCGCGCTGCCAAGTCACGGGCAGTGCGCCGCTGCGCGGACTGCAGGAGCAGCAGCAGCGAGATCAGCCGATCTGATTTCATAGCGTGAGCCTCGCAAACCTGACAGCAGATGTCAAGTAGGCTTCGCTATCATTTCAAGCATGACGACCGATCAATCGACCGCGGTTCGCGGCATGGACTGCGTGTGTTACTTGACCAAGGACTTGGGGCGGGCGCGCGGCTTCTACGAGGGCGTGCTCGGGATGATCCCCGCGACGCGAGGCGACACGTGGGTCGAATACGAGTTCAACGACGGCTCGACGTTCGCGCTCTCGAAACTGCCCAACGGCGATTGGTACCCAACCGGCGGCGCGATGTTCGCCGTCCACGATCTGCACGCGGCGCTGGAGCGCGTACGCGGCGTGGGTGCACACGTGTTCAGCGAGGCGCTCGAGACGCCGGTCTGCACGATGGCGTGGTGCAACGATCTTGAAGGCAATAGCTTCGCGCTCCACAAACGCAAACACGCATGAACGGCAAAGCAACAGGAATCGACGCGATCTATTTCTCGGTTACGGACGTGCCCCGCGCGGCTGCGTTTTACAAAGGGCTGCTCGACGTCAAAGATACAACCTGGGAAAACGAGCACGGCGCCGAGTGGATCCTCGATGACGGCAGTGCGTTCGGCGTCGGCAAGCTTCCCGGCGCTCCGCATACCCCGTCGGGTTGTGTGTTGTTCGCGGTGTCGGATGTCGACGCGCTGATTCCGCGCGTGACCGAACTCGGCGGCAAACTCAGCGGCGACCTCCGCGATTTGGAACCGTGCCGCCAGCAATGGTGCCTCGATCCGGATGGAAACGCGTTTGTGTTACATCAAAAAAAGAACTAAATCTTGGTTGATGGGGCTGCATTTGCTCGTAGCTGACGCAGCACGTACTGAAGGATACCGCCGTGGCGATAATACTCCGCCTCGTCGGGCGTATCGATGCGCAGGCGCGCTTTGAACTCGACCGACCGGCCGCTGTTTGGATCGGTCGCCTTCACGTGCAGCTGCATGCGCGGCGTGATACCTTTGCTGACACCGGTGATCTCGTACACCTCTTCGCCGGTCAGCGCATAGGTCGAGCGATCCGCGCCCGCCTCGAACTCCAGCGGCAGCACACCCATGCCAATGAGGTTGCTGCGGTGAATGCGCTCGAACGATTCCGCGATGACCGCCTTGATCCCGAGCAGATACGGGCCCTTCGCCGCCCAGTCGCGGGACGAACCCGAGCCGTACTCCTTGCCGGCGAGCACGATGAGCGGTGTGCCTTCGGACTTGTACTTCATCGCCGCGTCGTAGATCGGCATCTGTTCGTTCGACGGAAGATACCGCGTCACGCCGCCTTCGACGCCGGGCACCATCAGGTTACGCAAGCGCACGTTGGCAAACGTACCGCGCACCATCACTTCGTGGTTGCCGCGACGCGCGCCATACGAATTGAAGTCCTTGGGTTCAACGCCCTTCGCCATGAGATACTTTGCGGCCGGCGACGTCTTCGCGATGTTACCGGCCGGCGAGATATGATCGGTCGTGATCGAATCGCCGAATACCGCGAGCGCGCGCGCGTTCTTGATATCGGCTAGCGCTGCCGGCTCCTCCGGCATGTTTTCGAAGTACGGCGGCAGCTTGACATATTCGGATTTGGGATCCCAGGCATAGCGCTCGCTCGGAGCAACTTGCAATATCGCCCAGTTGTCGTCGCCCTTGAACACGTCGGAGTAGCGCAGCTTGAACATGTCGTCGGTCACGCACGCGGTCACCGTCTTCGCGATCTCGTCGTTGCTCGGCCATATGTCCTTGAGGTACACCGGTTGGCCCGCGCGATCGGTGCCGAGCGGTTCGCTCGTGAGATCGAGGTCCATGCGACCGGCGAGCGCGTACGCGACAACGAGCGGCGGCGACGCAAGATAGTTCGCGCGTACCTGCGGATGAATGCGTCCCTCGAAGTTGCGGTTGCCCGAGAGCACCGCCGCGACGATCAGGTCTTGCTCCGCAACCGTTTCGGCGACGTCGGCCGGAAGCGGACCGGAGTTGCCGATGCAGGTCGTGCAGCCGTAGCCGACGAGATTGAAACCAAGCTGGTCGAGATACGGCTGAAGCCCGGCCTTGACGAGATAGTCGGTCACGACTTTCGAGCCGGGCGCAAGCGAGGTCTTGACCCACGGCTTGCTCTGCAGTCCGCGTTCGACCGCGTTCTTGGCGAGCAGACCCGCGCCCATAAGTACCGACGGATTCGAGGTATTCGTGCACGACGTTATCGCGGCGATCACCACCGCGCCGTCGGCGACGTCTTTCTGCGTGAGCGCGATCGTCGCGGTTTGGCTGCCGCCTTCGTTGGCCCAGCCTGCGACGGCACCGTTCTTGCTGTCGCGCGCGCCCTAGCCATTCATCCATCGCCGCGTTGAAGGTTTTCTTCACGTCGCGCAGGTTCACACGATCCTGCGGACGGCGCGGACCGGCGATATTCGGTTCAACCTCACCTAGATCGAGGTGCACGATGTCGGTGTACTCGGCATCCGGCGTCGCATCCGTACGGAAGAGGCCTTGCGCTTTCGCGTACGCTTCGACGAGCGCGATGTGTTCGGCGCCGCGTCCCGTGAGGCGGAGATACTCGAGCGTGCGATCGTCGATCGGGAAGATCGCGCAGGTCGAGCCGAACTCCGGCGACATGTTGCCGATCGTCGTGCGATCCGCAACCGGCAACGACGAAAGTCCCTTGCCGAAGAACTCGACGAACTTGCCGACAACGCCCTTGCGGCGCAACATCTCGGTGATCTTGAGCACGAGATCGGTCGCGGTTACGCCTTCGCGCAACTTGCCTTCGAGACGGAAACCAATGACCTCGGGAATCAGCATGGTCACGGGTTGCCCGAGCATGGCGGCCTCCGCTTCGATGCCGCCGACACCCCAGGCAAGCACGCCGACGCCGTTGACCATCGTCGTGTGCGAATCCGTGCCAACCGCGGTGTCAGGATACGCGACATTATTCTTTGGATCGTATCCGACGCCGGCACCGCCGCCCCCGAAGACGACGCGCGCGAGATACTCGATGTTGACCTGATGCACGATTCCCGTGTCGGGTGGTACCGCGCGAAATCCATCCAGCGCCGCTTGGCCCCACTTCAGGAACGCGTAGCGTTCGCGATTGCGTTCGAATTCGAGATCGGCATTTTTTTGTAGAGCGTCGTTCGATCCGAAGTAGTCGATCTGCACCGAATGGTCGACGACGAGTTCGACCGGCTGCAGCGGATTGATGGCTTTTGGATTGCCGCCCATCGCCGCCATCGCATCGCGCATCGCGGCGAGATCGACGACGCACGGCACGCCGGTGAAATCCTGCAACAAGACGCGGGCCGGACGAAATGCGATCTCTTTTTCCGACGCTGCGCGCGGATTCCAGCGTGCAAGCGCCTCGATGTCTGCGCGCGTTACCGATCGCCCATCTTCGAATCGAAGCAAATTTTCGAGCAAAATCTTCAAACTGAACGGCAGGCGCGCAAGCTTGGTAAGCCCGGCCTCTTCCACCGCGGCGAGACGAAAATATGGGTAGGCGCGGTCCCCGACGTTCAGCGTGGCGGCCGCGTTCAAATTCTTCGCGTTACTCATGGCAATAAGCGTATTTTCGGATCGCGTTGCGCGTAGCCTTCGATTGCGACATGGACCTCACCTGACAAAAGTCGCCATAGGGGGTCGCCCACGAGCGTCAGGCGCCAATTGGAGAGCTCGAGCGCGCGCTCGAAGTCCTCGCGCGTGCTCGGGACCTCGCGTGCGACCCGATCGAGCGCCGCCCGCGGCACCAGCAGACTTTGCGGAAGCTCGTTTTCGCGGGCAATCTCGCCCACTACAACCCCCATCAACGCCGCCAAGGTGTCACGGCTGGGCCCAAGCGGCCGCGCCGGCCGCTCGGGAAGCGCATCGTCGGGCAAGGCCTCGGCGCGCGCTACCGCCGCGACGATCGCCGGGCCAAGCGTTCGCCGCGCGCCGGCATCGAGCCGTCGCAGCTGCTCCAAGTCCTCGACGCGTTTGGGACGAAGCGTCGCAAGCCCCGCGACAACGTCGTCGGGGATGATGTACTTGGGCGGAAGGTCGCGCGCGCGCGCTTGGTCGTCACGCAACTTTACGAGTTCGCTCAACACGCCGAGTTCGCGCCGATTCATGCGCATCGCGCCCGGCATGCGCAGGTATGCGCGGCGTTCGTCGCTGCGAAACCGCTCGATGTCGCTAAGTGCTGCGCACTCCTCGCGCGCCCACTCCAAGCGGCCCGCCGCCTCCAATCGCGCCGTCAACTTCTGGTGCATCGGCAGCAGATGCGCCACGTCGTCGACGAGATAGTCCAGCTGTTTGTGTGAGAGCGGTCGCGTCGACCAGTCGCTTACGGTCTGGCTCTTGGCGAGACGCACACCCTCGAGCTCGCGCACCAGATCGGCAAGCGAGATCTGCATGCCGTAACCAAGAAACGCGGCGGCCACCTGGCTGTCGAAAACATTCGCCGGCACGCGATCGAAACGGTCGGCAAAGATTTTAAGATCCGACGAAAGCGCGTGTCCAACCACGACTGTCTGCGCGAGTGCATCGAGCAACGAGCGCAGATCGGGAACCGCAAGCGGATCGACGATCACCGCGCCGTCATCGAAGGCGAGTTGGACCACCATCAGGCGCGGCGCGTACGTGCGCTCCGTGTGGAATTCGGTATCGAGCGCAACGTGGGCGCTTTGGGCGACTCGCTCGCACAGCGCGTTCAACTGTGAGGCATCGTCGATCATGGCAATTGCGTCGGTCGTCACGGGGTCGGTGTCACTTTCACGTGGTGGGGGAAGTGCGGACGGTGCTCCATCCAGTACGTGTGGGCGCGGGCTTCGTAACGATGCACCACAACGGTCACGCGGTCGCCAAAGATTGCAAGAATCGTGCAGATTGGAACGGCGATCGCGCACATCGTCCAGACATGCCGCCAAACCGGAACGCGAAACGTGGCCGCGCTCGCGGTTGCGACCGTTCCGCCAAACCCGGGTATGATCCGCACCGCCATCAAGAATGCCGGCGAGCCGACGGGAAAGCGTTTCACCCAGGCCGGCACGCGCTCGAGATACGCGTCGAGATCGAGCATATGCGATGCGTGGCGATTGATCCAATACCCGAGGAGCGCTGCGAGCACGAGCCCGATCGTGTTCACGATCGAACCAACGACGGGACCGAAAATCGCGCCGTTCATAATAGCAAGCGCATCGGTGACCGAAAACGGCGCCGACGCCACGACAGCGAAGATCGCGATCGCGAGCGGGTAGGCGGATAGGCCAAGCGAGCGAATCTCATGCTCGACCAACGGCTGAAAGCGAATGACGAGCGCGGCAAGCGCGAACGAAGCTCCGAGCATCGCAATCGCTCCCAGACGTTTGCCAAAGCGGTTCAAGAGACGGATGGGGTACGGATGGCGTTACGGGCGATAATCACGATGCTCTGCGGAGTTGGTCTCTACGCCTCGCTTTTCATGCTGCGCAAGGCCGGGGCCGCGGCCCGCGGGGAGCTTAGCGAGCCCAGCGTGGTCCAAACGCCTCGGGCGCGCCTCTTCGGGGGCGTCCCCAACGCCGTGTTCGGGGCCGTATACTACCCGGCGCTAGCTCTTGCGATCTGGCTTCCCCTCTCCCGCCTCGCGCTCACACTGCTCTTGGTCCCGGTGCTCGCCGCTGCGGCCACGTCCGTCTTTCTTGCGTACTCGTTGCTCTTTGTCACGCGCATGGCCATGCGTCTTTTGCTGGACCTCGCATGCGGTTAACTGGTCGCTCGCGCTGTGCGTCGCGCTACTTGTGACGCGCATCGTGAAATCGGACCTACGTCTTGCCGCAACCGTGATCTTGGTGCGCCCGTTATCCGAGGGCTTCGAAGTGCTGCTGCTTCGGCGCAGCGAGCGCAGCGCGTTTATGCCCGGCGCATTCGTCTTTCCCGGCGGCGCCGTCGATCCGATGCGACTACGAACCTGACACCGGGCTGCCGGATCCACGTATCGCGGCCGAGCCACGCGACGCGCATGCGCTCGTTCGCGCGGCCGTGCGCGAGCTCGCGGAGGAAGCCGGAATAACACTCGAGAGCCGCGAGCTGACCTTCTTCTCGCACTGGATAACGCCGATCGGTATCCCGCGCCGCTTCGACACCTATTTTTTCGTCGCGCAGTCTCCACCGGGTGCAATCGGCGTCGCCGACAGCGTCGAAACGCACGATGCGCGGTGGCTCACACCCAGGCAGGCGCTGGACGCGCATCGGCGCGGAGAGATGCACATGTTCTTTCCGACGATCAAGCATCTCGAGCGGTTGGCGGCATTCGATCGCGTCGACGCACTGCTTGCGTTCGCGCGTGAGAAGCCGGTCCTGACGATTCAACCCGACGGCCCGCCGGTGGAAGGGATCGAGTTGTCGCAAGAGTTAGAGGGTCGATGGTGAGTCGCATTGCGCTCGTCCGCGCCCCCAATCCGTCACCGATGACGTTAACCGGAACGAATTCGTACGTCATCGATGCGGGCGAAGGCGAAGCCGTCGTCATCGATCCCGGACCGGTGATCCAGCGCCATCTCGATGCGCTGATGGCAAATGCGCGCGAGCGCGGATTACGGATCACCACGATCGCGCTCACGCACGGCCATCCCGATCACGCACCCGCCGCAGCGCCGCTGAAGGAACGCACCGGCGCGACCGTGTGGGTGCATCCCAACTCCGACGTTCCGCACGATCGCACGTTCGAGCTCGAGGGCGAATTGCGCGCCGGCAGTCTCGCGCTGCGCGTGATCGACGCGCCCGGCCACACGTTCGAACACGTCGCGTTCTACGAACCGGCGAGCGCGCACTCTTTACCGGCGACGTGATCCTAGGTGAAGGCACCGTCGTTATCGCGCCGCCGGGCGGCGCGATGCGCCCCTACCAGCGCACGCTCGAACGTCTGCGCAGCGAATTTGGCGATGCTGCGCGGATCTACGGCGGACACGGTCCGATCGTCGAAGATGCGCGCGCAAAGCTCGATGAGTACATCGCCCATCGCAAGTTGCGCGAAGCCGAGTTGCTCGCGGCGCTGCGCGCCGTGCCGATGACGATTCCGCAGCTCGTGCTTGCGATGTACGGAACGACGCGCCCCGTGCTGTGGCCGGCGGCCGCGCGCCAATTGCTCGCCTACCTCATCGCGCTCAGCGAAGAAGGAACCGTCTCGGCGCGCGCACTCGACCGTCCGATGACCGAACAAGAAAATACGATCCTCAATCCGGCATGGGAATCGATCGTCGGCGCCGAGCACGCACCGGTGATTCGCGCCGAACTCGGCGCGATGCTCAAACTCGACACACTGTACGAGTATTCGCTTACGGAATCGTGATGACGATTTTGCCGAATTGCTGGGCCGCCGCCATGCGTTCGGCCGCAGCGACCGCATCATCCATCGCGTAGACATGGTCGATCGCCGGCCGAATTTGGTGCTTGCTGACGAGTTCGAGCATCGCCCGAAAATCCGCCGGACTGCCCATCGACGTGCCGCGGATGTCGAGATGATTCCAAAAAATCGGAAAGATGCGAATCGTCGATTCCAAGCGCGTGCCGCCGTAGAGCACGACGCGCCCGCCCGGGCGCAGTAAGCCCAGCGCCTTGTTCAACGTGTCGCCGCCCGATGAGTCGACGACCAGATCGACGTCGCCGCGTTTGATCTTCTTGTGCCAATCGGGGTCTGAATAGTCGATCGTGACATCGGCGCCGAGTGCGCGCGCGCGTTCGAGCTTCTCGGCACTTCCCGAGGTGACTATCGCGCGCGCTCCGGCTGCTTTGACAAAAAGCAACACAAAGGTTTGCACGCCGCCGCCGATCCCTGGGATCAACACCGTTTCGCCCGCGTGCAACTGCCCGCGCGTGAACGTCGCACGGTATGCGGTGAGACCCGCGAGCGGGATTGCCGCAGCTTCTTCCATCGAAAGGTGCGCGGGTTTCGGGTAGACGTTTGCTTTGGGCACCGCAACGTATTGTGCAAACGTCCCGTCGTGCGGCATCCCGAGGATCGACGCGTTCGCGGCCCACACGTGTGGACTCTCGCCCCAGCCCAGCATCGGATCGATGACGACCGGCTCGCCGCCACTTTCCAACTCGCCGGCACCGTCGGAGCCGAGCGTGCGCGGGAGTTCAATGTTCGGATAAAGCCCTTGCGTGATAAATACGTCGCGGCGGTTGAAAGCCGCCGCACGCACACGCACGAGTACTTCACCATCGACGCGTGCGGGTCGCGCGATCTCCTCGACGCGCAGATTCTGCGGTCCACCGACTTCGTGCAAACGGACCGCTTTCATAACGCCCGTCTCCTCACATGTGTGCGGTGAAGATGAGCCGAAGCCCAAACGGCTCGACGAAGAGACGATCGGTCGGCAGCGAAATTCCGCCGACCCCGAGATACGGATCTCCGGCGCCGAACTGCGTGAATCGTGCCGGCAGCGTCGTTGAACAGATTCGTTCCCTGAAGCATCAGGTCGTTCTCGTCACTGAGCTTGAAACCGACTGAGGCGTCGATCCACGTAATCGGGCCTTGGCTGAGCTCGTTGTTGTAGCCGCGGAAGATCGCCTGCGTTGCCGCGTGCCAGCGCCCTTGTGCCCAGTCGAATTCGAGCGAACCCTGCTGCTGCGGAATGCCCGGGAACTGTTGGTTGTTGACCAGATTCGCACCCGACGTCGGGTTGGAGAAATTCGCGTTGAGATCTTTGGGGTAGGCAACGTTCAAGCCATACATCGCGGTCATGTAGAGGTGCTGCTGCGCGAAGTGCTGCACGAACCGCGCTTCGACACCCTGATAGACCGCGTTACCGACATTGCTGTTGTACGACGTGCAACCGGGAATCACGTTGGTCGTGGTCTGCGCTGAGCACGCTCCCGCAACCGCAAGCGCCTCGGGGTAGTAGATCTCGATCGGATCGCGCAAGTTGGTTTGATAGAGCGAGACATCGAGCGTCGCCGACGGATATTGATGCGAGTATCCCAGCTCGTACTCCGTGGCATGCTCGGGTTGTTCGGCCGGATTTCCCTGCCCGACGAAGACACCGTATTGATCCTGGGCTAATTGCGACGACCGGGAATTGATAGCGCTCGATCAGCAGCGGCGCGCGGAAGCCGGTGCCGATCGAGAAACGCAGCGCGTCTCTGGGGTCGGGATTGTACACCGCGCCCAAACGTCCATCGAGATTCGCGCCGAACGACGTGTAGTGCGACTCGAAAGACGCCGCCATCGAGCCGCAACTTCGCCGCCGGCTGGTATCCGCCGCGCGCATAGAACACGTTGATCGTTTGACCGATCTGCGGCGTTTGTTCCGAGGGCGTCAGGGTCGAGCCATCGGTCGACGCCGGCGCGAGAAACTCGAGCGACTCGTAGCGCGTGTACCCGCCGATCGCAAACTGCGATGTGGCAAACGTGCGCTGCCACGAGAGCGCGCCGTTGTAGCGGTGATCGATGTGCGTCACGTCGTAGGCGGGATCGCTCGGATTGCCGTCGATCGTGATGCCGTTGTCGCTTTCCGACACGTCGGCCGTCAGCTCGCCCGCGCCGAGCGGTGCGCGGCTGCGTACTTGATACGCGCGGATGTTCTGCAAGAACGACTCGGCCCCAGGACCGGTGAACAGTCCGTAGGTCGTGCCGACGTCGGAGGCTGTCGTAGTCGATGCCGTTGATCGACGAGCTCTGATCGCGGACGTCGCCGAGCAAAAAGACGCGCGCGTTGATGTCGGCATTCTGCGAGAAGGTCCACGTGACGTTCCCAAGTGCGAGACGCGATGCGACCGACGATCCGAGCACCGTCGGCGTGCACGTGCCCGGGCAGGCCGGCTGGTACGCCTGGAGTATAGACGAGTTTCGGGCTGCGTCGTGTACCCGCCTTCGTGCTGATTGTCGAGCGCGAAGGCATAGCCGAGGCGACCGTGCGTTCCGGTTGCGTTCAGCCACAGTTCGCTTTGCCCGAACGAGCCGACCGACCCCGAGAAATTGAAATGCGGCGTCAGCGTCGGCTGCAGTGAGACGAAGTTGATCGCACCGCCGAACGTGTTGCTGCCGTTGCTGTCTTCGGGACCCAGGCCTTCGGTCACGTCAACCGCCGCAAATGCGGCGACCGGAAAGCGCGAAAGGTCGAGGTCGCCGGTGTTGCCGTCGTTGAGCAACTGATCGTCGAGCGCAACGAGCGATTCCGAAGGATCTGGGCCGCGCAGCGATACAACCGCAATTGCGTTCGCGCCACCGCCGTCGGGACGCGTGAACGTCGCACCAGGCAACGCCAGCAGCGAATCGATCACGCGATCTTCACCCAGCCGCTCCATGTCGGCGCGCGTAATCGTCACGGAGGGCAGCGTGCCACGAATCGGGGTTAGGCGACCGTCAACCGTAACCGTGCCGATCGTGCGCAACGTGGGTGCATCGACCGGTTCCAGCGTGACGTCGATTGCGGCCGTTTCTTTAAGTTCGAGGTCGATCGAGACGCCGACATAGCCTTTGGCGCTCGCGTCGACGTGGTAACTGCCACCTTGCGCGGTGAACGCGACGTTGCCTGAGTTGTCGGTAACCTTCGTAGACGTCTTCGCGCCGGCGAGCGAAACCTGGGCGCCGGCAAGGGGCGCCCCCGTCGGAGTATGAACGTGCACCGTCACGGTACAACAGATGGCAAGAAGCAAGGCGTGCATGGGGTGCCTGGATTCGCGCGAAGAAGAGAAATTCCTGAAAGGATATCCATGTCGAAACAAGCCACCATCAGAGCCGTATTCAAGGGACTCGCCAGGCTGAATCGTCAGTACACGCTCGAGGTTGGCCCGGTGCGAGCGACCGGTGTGCCGGCAATTCTGCTCGGCGTCTGCGGCATCGTCGCGGCCTCCGGCGTCGCCGCGTTCCTGGCACACAGCGCGGAGCGCTTGCCCGAAACCTTGAGCGAGGCCAAAGGGTTGGCACAGACGTTACGCGGCGACCGGCCGCGGCTGAACCCGTAAGATAGAAAAGTATGATCGATAACGATTCGCTCACCGCACTGATCCGCCAGGGTCTGCCCGACGCCGAGGTCGAGATCTTCGACCGCACCGGCACGATGGATCACTTCAACGTAACCGTGCGCTCGCGCGCGTTTGCGGGACGGACGCTTATCGAACAGCACCAGCTCGTCTACGGCGCGCTGCGCGCGGCTCTTAAAGACGGCCGCGTTCATGCCGTGGAACTACGCACGCTCGTCAGTGAAAGCTAGCATTATGTCGGACAAACTCAAAAATGAAATCGCCGCCGAAGTTGCGGCCAACAAAATTCTCGTCTACGGCAAGGGCACAAAGACCGCGCCGCGCTGCGGCTTCACGCTCGAGACGATCGAGTTCTTCGATCACTTCGGCTACCCGTTCGAGGTCGTCGACGTGCTCGAGAATATGGAGAAGCGCGAAGTGCTCGCCGAGATAACGAATTGGCCAACGCTGCCCAAGATCTTCATCGACGGCAAGTTCTACGGCGACACGGACATCCTCGGGCCGATGGCACAAAACGGCGAATTACAAACCGTGTTGCGCGACGCGTTCGGCGCCGAAGCCCCGGCCAAAACGACGATCAATCTCCACTAGCGATCGTGGCGTACACGACGCTCGTCGACGCAGCAACGCTCGCCGAGCATCTTGACGATCCGCAGTGGGTTGTCGTCGATTGCCGTCACGCGTTGGCCGACTTCGCGCTCGGCCGGCGGCTTTACGACGAAGCGCACATTCTCGGGCGCGCACTTCGCCGACGTCGAGCACGATCTCGCCGGTCCGCACACCGGGAAGAACGGACGGCACCCGCTACCCGATCCCGACGCCTTTGCTTCGTTCTTGCGCAGCATTGGCGTAAACGACACCACGCAAGTAGTCGCGTACGATGCCGGTGGCGACATCTTCGCCGCGCGCCTGTGGTTCTTGTGCCGCTGGATCGGTCACGATGCGTGTGCGGTGCTCGACGGAGGTTATACAGCGTGGGCCACAGGCGGCCACGCGGTGACCGCGCAAAGACCCCTTGCGCGCACCGGCACGATCGCGGCGCACCCGCGACCCGAACTCGTCGTCGATGCGGCGTACGTGCGTGCGCACCTCGATGACGAGCGCATGCAACTGGTCGATGCGCGCGCCGCCGATCGCTTTGCCGGTCAAAACGAAACCGTCGATCCGGTGGCTGGGCACATCCCCGGTGCGCGCAATCGCTTCTTCAAAGAGAACTTTACCGGCGACGGGCGCTTCAAGTCGCCGCACGACCTCGCCGAAGCGTTCCGCACGCTTGGCAAAGTCGAATCGATCGTACATCAGTGCGGTTCCGGCGTTTCGGGTGCGGTGAATATGCTCGCGTCGGAGATTGCCGGCCTGCACGGCACGCGACTCTACGCCGGATCGTGGAGCGAGTGGATTGCCGATCCCTCGCGTCCGATCAGGACGGGCTCGGAGCCGGAGACGGCGAGGGACTGATCGACGGCGCCGGCGGATGCGCCGGGAAATCGCGCTGAATCTGCGGCATCGCGCACGCGGTGAAGTCGGTCGCGGTGAGCGCGACGTTCGCGCACCAGTACGCGCGCCAGGTCGAGTCGGTGATCGGCGCGATCCCGCCGCCGCTCTGATAGTACTCTTCGTAGCGCCGGCGCACGCGCTCGTCGCCGAAGATCGCCTGCTGCGCGCTCCACAGATGCGCCGCGTCGATCGTGCCGCGACCGTATACGCTATCGAAATCGTACTCGCGGTGCCACGTCCACGCGTCTTTGCTCTTGGAGAGCAGGTAGACTTGCGCATCGGTCACCCACGCAGCCGTCGTATCGACATCGACCACCGCGAACGACGGCGCATTCCCGAAGGTCGGACTTACCGATGGAATGATCAGCATCGGCGCACGCGGCGTGGTCGGGTCGGGGCCGATATCGCGGAAGCTATTCATGTGGGTGTGACCGGCGATCGACATCACTACTGCCGAGCGTGAGTCAAGCGACGTCAGGAATTGACCGTTGAAGCGATCGGCAAGAAACATGACGGGTGCGCTACCGCTCTTGGCCCGCATCGTCGAAAAAACATCAACGCCGGGGGGAATATGCGCGATGATCCACACCGGTGTCGCCGGCGCAAGCGCGGCTTGCGTCGCTTGCAGCCACGTGAGTTCATCACCGCCGGGATCGGCCTTGGGATCGCCGCAGGCGTTCTTGTAATTCGTCGACCAGAACACGTCGTTGAGCACGATCGCCTGCGCATTGCCCGCCGGCAAGGGCACCGTGTAATATCCGCCCGTCGAAAACTGCGTGATGAAGGCGGTCGGATCGGGCGCACCGACCGATGCGGCAAAATCGGCGGCCATATGCGCCAGAAATGCGGCGTGCGGCGTGCTCTCGTAGTCGCCGCAGTAGCCGTCGTTATTGCCGATCGCCGGGATCAGGTGTGCGCGCGGAAATGCCGTCTGCAATTCCCAGGCAAGAAACCCAATCGTTTTATCGACAAATGCCGCATACGCTGCGTCACCGTGCGTCTTCGCCGTGCGATCGAACTTCGCACGGAATTCGTGTGCCAGAAAATCGCCCGTGATGATGACGGCGCGCGGATTGGATACGGCGTCGTGCGCACCGTCGAGCGTCGATTCGAGCAGTGCGTCGTTGGTGTCACTGCCGGGGCCCGAGGGCGCGCTGGCGTCGCCCGTTGCGAAGATCGCGCGCCAGCGGTCGGGCGGCGCCGCTGCTAATCGATCGACCAGACGCGGCTGCGCAAACGGATCGAAGTGGATGTCGCTCAGGACAATCCAAGGTTGCGCCGCGGCGAGCACGAACGCGAGAACCGGCGCAAACATGTCGTCAGGCATTTTCACAGAGGTACCGGAGATGTCCCGCTATTGGCTGTTCAAGAGCGAGCCCGATACGTACGGCTTCGAGCACTTGCAAAAGGATCGCACAACGTCCTGGAGCGGCGTGCGTAACTTCCAGGCGCGCAACAATATGATGGAGATGGCCGTCGGTGACCTGGGGTTGTTCTATCATTCCAGCATCGCCGAACCAGCAGCGGTCGGAATCTGCAAGGTCGTGCGTACCGCATACCCTGATGCAACCGCCTTCCAACGCGGCGGCGAGTACTACGACCCACGCAGCACGCCGGAAAAACCCAAATGGATGAATGTCGACGTTGAATACGTCGAGCCGCTCGAACATCCGGTGACGCTCGCGCGGATGCGCGCCGAACCGCGCTTGGTTGGAATGGCGCTGCTGAAGCGCGGGCAACGGCTTTCGGTGCAGCCGGTGATGCCGCACGAATGGAAGATCATCCTAGAATTAGCAAAAGGGGCCCGCTAGCGCGAGCCCCTTTCTTTTGTACCCGAGTGCGTCTGCGGTTACGGACCGCCGATGGTCTTGGTGAGTTGGAAGCTATACGTTGCCGGTCCGACCGTGTTACCGATCGTGCCGCCCTGCGTCCCGTTTGCCAGCGGATAGGCGATGCCGCCGCCGACGGTTGGGAAGAGACTGGTCCATGCGTTGAAGATGTTATCGCCCGAGACTTGGATCGACACCGTCTTCGAGATCGGATAGCGGATCGATGCGTAGCCGATGCCGAACGGCGGCAGGTTGTAGCTGTTGTTCTTGCCGTACAGCGTTTCACCCAGCAGGAGATACACACCGTTCTTGGTCGTGTAGTTCACCTGCGCGTCGCCCTGCAGATACGGGATCGCGGTGTTCGAGAACCCGCTTGCACCGACGGTGCTCGTGGCGAACGTGCTACCCGAGCGCCGGGTAAACCGTACCGAAAGTGTTGCCGGTGAAGTTCGAGCCGGCGATGATCGGCAGGTTTACGTTGTAGTTGGCCGGGATACATCCGCTCGGTGAGGTGAATGCAGCGACCTGCGCAATAGAAGTTCGGCGGCAGATTGTACGCGTATGCGTGCTGGATCGCGCCCGAGATATTGTATCCCAGGCCTTCCGGCACAACGCGCTTGATCTGCAGTTCGATGCCTTCGTAGCGCGAGTTGGTAAGGTTCGTATTGAACGATTGCGAAAATCGGAGTAGGCTGCCAAGATTTGCACCCGCGGTGCACGTGAGCCCGGGCGTTACGACCGCAGGTTCCAACTTGATACGTTTCGCCGAGAAAGCGGTTGAAGAGGTTCGTCAGGTACCCGTCGATCGAGATGACGGTGACGCCGTCCTTCAAGCGGAAGTCCGCGCCGAGGTCGTAGCCCCATGCCGTTTCCGGCAGCAGGTTCGGGTTGTTGAGGTTGAACGAGCAAGTCAACGTCGTCGCACGAGCATGCGTGCGAACCGTATTGACCTTGCTCAACAAGCTCAAGTACGGCGGCGCAATCGACGAACCGGCCGATGCGCGGATCGAGAGGTTGTTCTTCGGACGATACGTCAGCGCGATGCGCTCGTCGAGGTGCGCGTTGTGGTTGGATCGTGAATTGCGCGTTGGTTCCATCCGCCGCGCAGCTTGCGCCGATTGCGCCGGCGGCGGTCGTACACGCATACGGGAAGATGTTGGTGTATTGATTGTCGTAAAGCGCGAACGTTCCCGAGAGCTGGGGCGTGAAGTTGTAGATCATGCGCCCGAGGAACGTCGTGAAGACTTGGCTTGTGCCGACCGGATTGCTCACCGACGGCGTCCCAAGCGGGTTTGCCGGCGGCTTGAAGTTGTTCGTGCCGGTAACGACGCCCGGGAAGGCCGCTGACTGGCTGCCCGCGGCCGACGACGCGTTGGTCGAATCGACCGAGAACGTCACGTCGTTGCCGTCGCCCCAACCGTGATCGTACTCCAACGTTAGACCGGTTAAGCGATCTTCTTCCCACTGGTTGATACCAGTCGAAGAACGCCATCGACTGCGGCGTGCCGTTGTACACGTTAGGCGCGACAGGTCGTTGCCGCGCACGAGCTGGACGACGACGGATTGACGCCGTAGAGCGTGTAGTACTGCAGGGAAGGCACCGTCGGATTCGGATTGCCTTCGTAGATCAAGACGATCGATCGACGCGTGGTAATACCGCGCGAGGACCGTGTCTTGCCCGAGCAGCGTCCGGATTTCGGCCTGGAAGATCGGTTCGTTGTTGATCTCCTGCGCCGTGTTCGGATACACGCTATTAGGAATATTGAGCGTTGTGCCTTGAGCGAGCGGCCCGCTATACGATGCCGCGGCAGCTTGATAGGCCGGATAGGTGTTGTAGAGCGCTCCTACGGTGTTCGGGCTGAACACCGACGGAATCAGTTCCGACGTGTTCGCGTTCTGATCGGCGTACGTTTGCGAACCGAGATAGCTCGCCGTAATCGTCGTTGCATCCGACATCTTGTAGCGCAACTTGAACAGCTCGCCGGTCGTGTTGTACCAACCCTGGTACACGTAGCAGCATGCGAGCAAACCGTAGACGTGGTTGTACGCGGTCGTCGTTCCGGGGAGGAATCCACCGCCCGGCGCCGGCCGCTGTGTTCGTGGAATTGATGGAATGTACGTCGGATTGTAAGACACGACGGTGCCGGTTCCGTTACCCCAGCCCGCAACGCCGTTGTTGCCGTAGGTCTGGAAGTAGGATTGATAGCCGTTGAGGGCGCTGGCATCGTTCTCGCCCGCGATATCGACCACGAAGCCGAGACGTCCGATCGTATCCGAGACGCCGAAGTTATAGTAGCTGCCGCCGTGCGTCGTGAAGCCGATCGTGTAGTCCGGCGTAAACTCGGCGGTCGGATCTTTGGTACGGAAGTTCACCGTACCGTTGATCGCATAGTTGGTCTGAGGGGCCATGGCGCCCGGGCCCTTGACGACTTCAACGCTCCCCAACAGGTAGCTGCTGAGGAAGGTCGTCACGTAGTCACCGAAGTCGCCGACGGCAAGCGGATGACCGTCGATCAGCGAAGCCGTTTCAAAGGAAAGGCCGCCGCGGATGTTGGGCACGGTGATCGCGCCGGGTGCCGCGCCGTTGGCGCTGGAGGTCGGGAGCGAGTTTTGCACGCCCGGAATCTGGTTGAGAATGCGGCCGACCTGCGGCTGCGCCTGGTTTACGAAGGCCTGCGCGTTGATCACGGAGACCGACGCGGGCGACGTATTGAAGGTCGCCTGACCGCTCGCGCGCACCGTCGCAATCGTTCGCAGTGACGAGAACGTTTGCGGGTGGATCGTGACCTGCACGCTTTGGGTCTGGCCACCCAGCACCGCAAAGTCGGTAGCCGTCGCGGTCTCGTAGCCGGGCTTTGTTATGGCGAGCACGTAGACGCCCGGGGCGATGCCCGAGATCGAGAACGCGCCGTTCTTGTCCGTTGTCCCGGTGTAGGTCGAGGCTCCCCGAATAACAACTGTCGCGTTGGTAACCGGGGCGCCGGAGTCGTCGGTGACGGTCCCTTGGACCGTCGCGTTTGCATTCTGAGCTACGGTGACTGGGACGTTCGGAGTTGCCGCACTAACGGGTCCAACGGTGAACGTCGCAATCATTACCGCAGCCAGGATGCTCGTGAGCTTTCTCACATAGCCTCCATCAGCAGTAAAAGGAAAAACAAGAAGTGCTGCAGCGTTGGACGCAGCAACGCCCCTAGTGTATGGGTCAATTGTTAAGGATTGGTTATCGGTCCTGCAACCGCGGCTTCGGGTGCTGCGTGGACCTAGCTCGATTGCGCCTGCGCCAAAAAGATCCGCTGTGCGTGGATTGGCATCTCTCCGGCTGGGATTTGCGTACGCGCGTAGGATCCGTCGGGATTTAGGACCCGGCTTTTCACGTTATCCGCAAAGAGTACCGAGAGAATTTGGCTCTGCAACGTCTCGGCGATCACCGGATCCATGACAGGTACACCGAGTTCTACACGGCGATCGAGGTTGCGGCCCATCCAGTCCGCGCTCGACATATAGACTTCGCGGTCGCCTCCGTTCTCGAACACGTAAATGCGCGAGTGCTCGAGAAAGCGGCCGACGATGCTCCGCACCGCAATTGTCTCGCTCACGCCCGGCACGCCCGGCCGCAAGATGCACATGCCGCGTATCAAGAGCTCGATCGGGACGCCGGCTTGCGACGCGCGATACAGCGCGCGCGCGATATCCGCGTCGGTAATCGCGTTGAGCTTCGCACGGATCCCTGACGACCGGCCCGCCCGCGCGTGCTCGGTCTCGCGGTCGATCATCGCGAGCATCTCGCGCCGCAGCGTGGTTGGCGCGACGAGCAAGTCTTCGTAGTCGGTCACATTCGAGAAGCCCGTGAGCGCATTGAAAAGCTGCGTCACGTCGCCGCCGAGTTCCCGGCGACACGTGAACAGGCTCAGATCGGTGTAGAGACGCGCGGTCTTCTCATTATAATTGCCGGTGCCGAAGTGCATGTAGCGGCGGATGCCGTCTTCTTCTTGCCGCACGACCATCAAGGTTTTCGCGTGCACTTTCTGTCCGGGGAAACCGTAGACCACGTGCACGCCTGCCCGCTCTAAGCGCCGTGCCCACTCGATGTTGTTCTCTTCATCGAAGCGCGCCTTGAGTTCGATGACGACCGCTACTTGCTTCTCGTTCTCGGCCGCTTCCAAGAGCGCGCGCACGATCGGCGAGTTCTTACCCGAGGTACGGTACAGCGTCGCCTTGATCGCAAGCACTTGCTCGTCTTGGGCGGCTTGTTGCAAGAACTGCACGACCGGATCGAACGACTCGTAGGGATGCTGCAGCAAGATGTCGTTCTCGCGGATCAGGCCGAAAAGATCGACCTTGCCGACGAGATTCCGCGGAATCGCCGGAAGGAATGGCGCGTCGCGCAACGTCTCATAATCCGGCAAGCCGATGATCTGCCACAGATCGGAGAGCGCCATGATCCCATCGACCTCATAGCAATCGACTTCCGCGAGGTCGAGCGCGCGCAACAAGAAGTCGCGCATGTACTCCGGCATCCCGCGCTCGATCTCCAAACGCACCGGCTCGCCGAAGCGGCGTCGTTGCAGCTCCGATTCAATCGCACGCAGCAAATCGTCGGCTTCATCTTCTTGCAAGTCGAGATCGGCGTCACGCGTTACACGGAAGAGATACGCCTCGCGCACCGTCATGCCGGGGAAGAGCGCGTCGAGATGATGCGCGATCAAATCCTCGATCGAGACGAAGTGCCGTTCGCCATCGGGCGCGCCTTCGAGCGGAACGAACCGCGGAAGCGTCGGTGGGATCTTCACGCGTGCAAAGTGCAACTCGACGCCTTCGGCGGTCGGCTCTTCGAGTTCAACCGCGAGCGAAAGCGAGAGATTAGAAATGTAGGGGAACGGATGGCCGGAATCGACCGCAAGCGGTGTGAGCACCGGGAAGAGCCGGTCGTCAAACACACGCTCGAGCGCAACTTGCCGCTCTTCGGGCAGATCCGAGATGCGCAAGACCTTGATACCGGACTCTTCGAGCGTCGGCAGCAGGTCCTCGTTGAGCAATCGCATCTGCGTCGCGAGCGAACTGCGTAGACGCGCCGAGATCGCTGCAATATGTTCGGCCGGCATGCGCCCGTCGTCGGAGCGCCGCACGACTTGCGCTTCGATCTGCTGTTTGATCGCGGCGACACGAATCATGAAGAATTCATCGAGATTCGTGCCGTAAATCGCGACGAACTTCAGTCGCTCGAGCAGCGGATTGCTGGGATCGAGCGCCTCCTCTAGAACGCGGTCATTGAACTCGAGCCACGAGAGCTCGCGGCTGAAGTACAGTGACGGATCGTCGAGCGGTACCGAGAGCCGTTCGAGTGCAGCGTCCTCTTGTTGGAGCATCTTTCGATGGTTTCGCCTCGCCGAGGACAAAATCCAGTGTAATGTGGCTCGTCCTTTTCGCCGACACCCTGCGCCACGCCGCGCTTGCGCTGGGGGCACTGGCGTTCGCGTGCCTGATCGGCGGGCCATTCGGCCTGCTCAGCGCAACGCGTGACTGGGCACGCTCGCCGATTCTGGCCGCAGCGGCGCTTGGGCGGACGCTACCCAGTATCGCCGTCCTAGCGCTGCTCGTGCCGGTCCTCGGCGTCGGTAGCGCGCCCGCGATCGTTGCACTGACGTTGCTTGCCTTACCACCGATTGTTATTAATGTCGACTTAGCAATACGTAATACACCGTCGGCTGCACTCGACGTTGCTACGGGGCTCGGCATGTCGGCCACGCAACGTTTCATGCGCGTAGTCGTGCCGCTCGCGTTGCCGGTCGCGTTCACGGGCGTACGCACCGCCGGCGTCGAGGTGATCGGCAGTGCGACGCTCGCAACGTTTGTTGGCGCGGGGGGACTCGGCGACGACATCGTGCGTGGGTTGCAGACTGGTGACGGCGCGCTGCTCGCCATCGCATCGGCGATCGTCGCAGCCATGGCGCTGCTGGTTGAGGTGCGTCGATGATCACGCGTGCCCGCGCGATCGCGGCAATGGCATCCTTCTGCGCGCTGCCGGCATGCGGCCCGCGTAATGCGATCGCCGTTGGATCGAAAAATTTTACCGAATCGATCGTCATTGCCGAGATCTACGCGCAAGCGCTCGAGCGCGCGGGATTTCGCGTGGAACGCCGCCTGAATCTCGGCTCGACGCAGATCACAATGGCGGCGATGGCACGCGGTCAAATCGACATCTACCCGGAATACACCGGCACCGCGTTGATCAACGTGTTGCACCACGCGCCGATTAGCGATCCGGCAGCGTGTTACGACGCTTGTCCGCGACGCCTTCGCGCGCGAGTACGGCATCGTGTGGCTCGACCGCTCACCGATGAACAACTCGCAGGGACTTGCAACAACGCAAGCGATTGCGGAGCGGTACCATCTGCGCACGCTCTCCGATCTTGCGCACGTAGCATCGCGCCTGCGCTTAGCCACGATTCCCGAATTCATCACCCGGCCCGATGGGATTCCGGGCTTGCAGCGTGTGTACGGTGGGTTCCATTTCGCCTCGGTGCGCACGTACGACATCTCGCTCAAGTACGAAGCGCTGCTGCAAGGCGGGGCGGACATCGCAACGGCATTTACCACCGACGGTGCACTTGCGAGCAATCACCTCGTAGTCCTCGAGGACGACAAACACTTGTGGCCCGCTTACAACGTCGCACCGCTCGTAAGCGACAAGACACTCGCGCGTGAGCCGCGTATTGCGAGCACGCTCAACGCCGTCGCACCGATGATCACGACGCGCGCGGCGCAGGCGATGAACGACCAGGTCGAAGCGCACGACCGTGACCCCGCCGACGTTGCAGCTGCATTCTTGAAAGGTATGGCGTGAGCGGCGCATCTATTCGATTCTCCGACGTAAGCGCTCGTTATCCGAACGCGCAGCAGGCAACCATCGATGATGTCAACCTCGACGTTAAGCCGGGGGAATTCATCGCGCTCGTCGGCCCCTCGGGTTCCGGCAAGAGTACGCTCCTGCGTACGGTCAATCGGCTCGTGCCTATCGAGCGAGGGCGCATCGAACTCGACGGCGTCGACACGGCGACGCTCGATCCCGTCATTATGCGCCGAGGAATTGGGTATGCAATTCAGGCCGTTGGGCTCTTCGCACATATGGACGTTGCCCAGAACATCGCGATCGTCCCCGAACTGCTGGGGTGGGATCGTACCCGCATCGACGCGCGCGTCGATGAGATGCTCGAGCTCGTGCGTCTCGATCCCGCGCGCTACCGCCATCGGAAGCCGAGCGAACTCTCCGGCGGTGAAGCGCAGCGCGTCGGCGTTGCGCGCGCACTCGCGGCACAGCCGCGCACGCTGCTTATGGACGAGCCCTTTGGCGCGCTCGACGCGATCGTGCGCCGCGCGCTGCAGCGCGAACTGCACGAGATCGTGCGCCGGCTCGGCACCACAACGCTCTTTGTCACCCACGACGTTAAAGAAGCGCAGCGCCTCTCCGACCGCATCGTGGTCATGCGCGCAGGCAAGATCGAGCAGATAGCGGTGCCCACCGAGATACTCGCGCACCCAGCGAGCGACTTCGTCCGCGAGCTCTTCAGCGACGAATGAACTATCTGCTAGCGCACCCCGCCCACGTTGCCGCACTCGCCGCCGCGCACCTCGCGCTCGTCGGTGCGGCACTCGCCTGCGCGCTCGCTATCGCATTGCCCACCGGACTCGCGCTCGCGCGCCATGAAGGCCTCTCACGCTTCGTGCTCGCGCTCCTCGGTGCGCTCTACACGATACCCAGCCTTGCGTTGCTCGCGCTCTTGGTCGAAGCGCTCGGCCTTGGTCCAGTGCCGATCTTCGTCGCGCTGGTGGCCTACGCGCAATTCGTGCTGGTGCGTAACGTGCTGGCAGGCGTGCGCGGCGTCGATCCGGCGCAACGTGACGCGGCCATCGGGATGGGCATGTCGCCCGCGCAACGCGTCCTGCGTGTCGAGTTGCCGCAAGCCTTTCCGGTGATCCTTGGCGGTGTGCGTGTGGCCGCGGTCGCAATGATCGCGCTTGCAACACTTGGAGGATATGTCGGCGCTGGTGGGCTCGGATCGCTGATCTTCATCGGCTTCACGCTGCACCACAACGACGAGATTCTAGCCGGTAGTTTTGCCGCATGCGCGCTCGCCGTCGCGATCGACGCGGGACTCCGCGCGCTAGAAAGGTTAGCGCGTACGAACTAGCAAGTAGACGCCAAAGCGCGAAGCGGGGTCGGTCCACGTCTTGCGGACTTCGAACCCGCCCGCGGCGCCAAGCCTGGCGACCCCGGCGTCGTCGAATTTGTACGACGACTCCGTGTGAATCGCTTCGCCGCGCGCGAAGCGGACGTCGAGTTCGAGCGCCTCAATGCGGACCTGCTGATCGAGCTGCGACTCGAGATACGAGTCGACAGAACCGCGCTGCGCGTCGTAACGCGCCACGTGTTTGAACGCACGCGGATCGAAGGTTGCGCCCAGCTCACGGTTCATACGTGCGAGCAGATTACGGTTGAACGCCGCGGTGACGCCGATCGGGTCGTCGTAGGCGCGTTCGAGCGTGGCAGCATCTTTCTTAAGGTCGACCCCAAGCAGCAGACCGTCGCCCGGTCGCAGCGCGTGACCGATGAGCGTAATCAAGCGGCGTGCTTCGCGCGGTTGATAGTTGCCCAGATTCGAGCCCATCAGCATGGCGAGGACACGGCGCTCGAAGGCGAGCGCACCCGACTGCAGCACGGTGAAATAATCACCCGCGTAGGCGCGCACGCGCAGGCCCTTATAATGCTCGACCAGAGCGATCGACGAGCTGCGCAGTGCATCGATAGAGATGTCGATCGGACTATAGCGCAGCGTCGGTTGTACGCGAAGCGCTTCTTCGATCAAGATACGAGTCTTACTCGCGCTTCCGCTGCCCAACTCGAGAAACTCGACCGGCTCATCGAGCAGACGCACGATTTCCCAGCCCCACCCGCGTAAGATCTCCGTCTCTGCGACGGTGAGATAGTATTCGGGGAGGTGCGTGATCGCGTCGAAGAGCGCCGACCCAACGTCGTCGTAAAAATACTTCGGCGAAAGTGTTTTTTGCGCCGCCGACAATCCGTCGCGCACGTCCTGGGCGAAGCGGTGACCGGCCGCAGCGACGGTCAGCTCCACGATCTCAAGGCGATCCCGTGGGACCGTCACCCGCTGTTGCATACCCTCCCCTATACCCGGGGGCAGCCTGTTTTAGTTACACTCGTCTATTATTTTGGGCAGACGCCTTTGATCGCGGTTTCCGCGGCCGGATCGTCCGCAGTGCCGACCGGCCGAATGTACATCGCCATGTAGGTCTTGCCGTCGAGGTGCGTGGCGATCACGTCGATCTTCTGTTTGGCCGCCGGCGCGTCGGGTGCGCTCGTGCCGGCTTCGTGGGTCTCACCGATCATCGAATAGTAGTACGCGTCCTGACTGCCGCAGATCTTCACCGGCTGCGCTTTGAGGACTTGCGCGTTCTTGACGTCCGAGTTGCTCACAATGTCTTTGAACTCGATTTCCGTGGGCAACGCCATCAGCACCACGCCCGCATGGTTCGGACCGCGCCAGACCTGCGCGAAGGGCCCGATCGAAACAGCCGTGGTGTACCCGGAGGGCGCGGTGAAACTGGTCGCATCGGTCGCGCTCCCGCAGCCCGCGAGAACAACAGCGAGGCCGAGCGCAGTCAACCAACGATGGATGCTCATGTGCGCCCCCTTCCACGCTCGTACCCGGCGATCCGTCCCCATCGTTCGTAGATCAACGCGATGTAGTCGCGCGTCTCCTGATATGGCGGCACGCCGTGATAACGTGCGACCGCGCCCGGCCCCGCGTTATACGCCGCCAGCGCCGCCGCGTATGGATCGGCGTACACACCTTCATACGCGAGGACGTATGACGCAAGCAGATGGGCTGCGCCTGGGATCGCGCGGTACGGATCGAACGGGTCGACGCCGTATGCGTCAGCGGTTTCGATTTCGAATTGCGCGATGCCGATCGCACCGGCGGAAGAAACCGCCGACGGATCGTAAGCGCTCTCTTGCAAAATCGTCGAAGCCAGGAATTCCGGCGGAAGCGCTGTCGCGCGCGCGGCGCGTACCGTCGCCTCCGCGAGAGCGAGCGAGCCAATCGCGGTGATCCGTGGATTCGTGCGCATGATCGCGCGCGCGATCGCGAGCTGCGGTGTGAGAAGCCAACCACCATCTTGGATCGGCCGGCCTCCGAAGAGCACGTCGACATGTGTCGGTGCCGGCCAACTTAACACCGTGTTAATGGCGTATTTGAGATTGGGAATTGCCATCGGGTGCGCCGACGTAGTACGGTCAGAGGTAGAAGCGTTGCATCCGCACAACAATGCGGCAACGGCTATAACGGTGACCGTCCTCGGACGAAGGAAGCGCACACATGGCACTTGCACTCGCAATGCTAATCGTACTCGTAGTGGGAGATCTTGCGTCGACGTTCTTCTATCACGTTCCGCAACATCTCTGGTTCACATTGCACCTGCGCACCCATCATGACCGCCGCCGCTCCTACTGGGATCATGCCGTGCTCTCGACCAACGGCGAGGTGTTGCTCGATGGCTTCCTCGGCGCCGTTCCCTATCTTATCGTCGCAGCGTTTGTTTGGCAGCTCTCGTGGCCGGGAGCCTTGCTCGGCCTAGTCCTCGGGCAACTTCATGTCTGGTGGCGGCACACGACCGAGCTCGGTTGGAAGACCCCGGGGTGGGTCCTGGCGCTCGCCAGGCCGCTGCAGATCGTCCTCCCCGAGGACCACGACGGCCACCACCGAAACCCCGATATCGAGTTTGGCGACATCTTTCGCTTCTATGACGCACCGGCTCGATTTCTGCTGGCCAAACTTGCCCCGACCTCACGCCGTACGCGCAACGCCGCGCTACGGCGTACGAAACGGGCTCCGGTGCGCGCCTAGACGATAGCGGAGACTGAATGACCAAACGGGCCCTCTTCCTGATTTCGGACACGGGCGGCGGCCATCGGAGCGCGGCAAACGCGATCACGGCAGCCCTGGACGAAATCAAAGAACCGTTTGCATTCGAGCACCGCATAGAAGACGTCGCCGCCCATTGCGCCTTCCCGCTCACCCAGCTCGGCCTTGGATACAGCATGGCGCTGCGCTACGCGCCGCCGGTATACGGTGCCCTCTACTACGCAACCAACGGCCGCCGGCGTTATCGGGCGCTGGTCCGTTTTTGCGAGCCGCTGTATCGCGAGCGTCTGCGCGACCTCTTCCTCAGCTACAATCCCGACGTCATCGTCTCGGTGCATCCGCTGCTCAATCATGCCGCGCTGCGCGCGCGGGCCGATGCCGGGATGCAACATGTCCCGATCGTCACCGTGATCACTGACCTCGGCAAGGTGCACGAGTCGTGGCTTATGCCCGATGCCGACGCGGTCGTCGTACCAGCGCGCGAGGTCTACGAACGGGCGCTTTCACGCGGCATCTCACCGAGCCGTCTGCGCCTGCTTGGACAACCGATACATCCAAAATTCGACGATGTCGTCGGTACCAAAGAAGAATTGCGTAGGCAGCTAGGCTTGCCCGAAGACCGGCTCGTCGTCATGCTGATGGCCGGCGGTGAGGGTGGCGGCAAATTGCTGCCGACGACGCTCGCGCTTGCGAAAGCGCGTTTGCCGATTCATCTGCTCGTCGTCTGTGGACGCAACGAACCCCTGCGCGAGAAGCTCGATGAGATGTCGCGCTCGCTGCCGACGCCAATGACGGTCCTCGGCTTCACCGACAAGATTTCCGAGTATTTCCGGGCGGTCGATCTCCTGGTAACCAAAGCCGGCCCCGGTTCGCTTGCGGAAGCCAACGCTGCGCAACTTCCGGTCGTGGTCTACGACTACGTGCCCGGACAAGAGCGCGGGAACGTTGATTTCGTACGGCACAACGGCCTTGGCGCTGTCGCGATTCACGGCGCGGCAGAGGTCGTGCGCGCGGTACGCGCGATGATTCGCACGCCGCATCGTCTCGAAGAGATTCGCCGCAATCAAGAGCTGGTCGCGCCGGTGCGCAGTTCGCGCCGCATTGCGTCGTTGATCGCGCAGATTGCCGAGACGGGAACGATTCCGGCCCAGGACGATATGCCTGCGCGTGCGCTCGCTGTGGCTGCGTCTCTGTAGCCGCTTCGTCGCAAGTCGTTGCATTGTCATCCCGAGCGTAGCGAAGCGAAGCGGAGCGTAGTCGAGGGACCGGAACAAAAGAAAAGGAGGACGGCGTTTCTGCCGACCCCCTTATTTGCTCCTTACTTCGTTGCTAAAGAGCGTTCGCGAGAGCCCATCCCTTTGGTGTGCCGATGCCGGCTGCTTGGTTATATTGCGACGCGTTGCACGTATACGCAATATTGTTGCCGGAGGTGCACGGCGTGTAATACGTGCTGTAGCCGGTTGACGAGAACAGGCTGTACAGCGTTTGATTGAGCCAGCCGAGCTTCGCGCCGTGCAGTTCATCGGCTTCGATAAACAGCGCGACCGATGCCGGTGACGACCACGACGTACCGAGGTATTCGGCCCACGCTCCGCCGGTGTATACCGCCACGTAATCGAAGGGCAATGAGATGTCGGGTTGATTGCGACCCGTGGTAATCATGCCCGCGATGCCGCTCTGCCAGCTCGGCTCGGCAACGATCGTTGAAACGCCGCCACCGCCGTAGCAGACGTTACGAATTCCACCATTGCACGAGGCATCGCCAGCTGTGACGGTTTCCAGTGCACCCGTGCTGCTGTTCTCGGTGAAGTTCACGCCGCCGATCGACGTGAAGTACGGATCGCCTGCGGGTGCGCTGACCCCCTTGCTGCTGCCGCACTCGTCCGAGCCCGTGTCACCCGACGACGCCGAGAATTCGACGCCCTCGGCTGCGCCTTGCTCTGCGATCGAGTTGGTCGCACTCTCGAACGACGGATCGCTCGATTCGCAACCGCCGAACGAGGAGTTCACGGCGCTCGCCTTGCCATCGCTGAGCACCTGGTTGTAGGCGTCTTCGATGTTCTGATCCGCGAGCGAACCGATGTCATAGACGATGATGTTCGCGCCCGGCGCAAGACCCGAGATCGTTTGGACGTCGAGATCGGTCTCGGGATCATCACCGCTGCCGCCGCCATCGACGGCCTCGTTGGTGATAGTACCGGTTTGTTTGACGCCCGCCGCACTGAGATACGTCGCGACGTAGCTCGTGTTGACCGGATCGTCGATGACAACCGCCGCCGTGTAGCCTGCGCCGTTGCATCCATGCTGCACCGGGAAGTCAAACGGCTTGGCAACGCCGGTTGCCAGCGTGCCGCTCGAGTTCGTAAGAGGGCCGCTGTCCGCCGCCGCGCCGTTGCACGCGGTGCCCGGCGAGCTCGTCGGCGAAGCAGTCGGTGAGGCGGTTGGTGATGCCGTCGGTGATGCCGATGGCGTTGGACTCGGCGAATGCGTCGGCGTTGGTGAGGGCGACGGCGTTGCCGACGGTTTTGGCGTCGGCGTGCGTCGCCGATCCGGTGTGATCGGGGCGCCGTCGTCCTGTTGGACCTGGGTTTCCGCGATCACGAGATTGCTAAGTGATGCGGTAAGCACATTGGACGCAATAGACGATGGTACCGTCGCGGGCTTGACATTCGCGTAGCGTTGACCGTATTTGCCCTGTTGCACGCTGTGCATCTCGGTCGAGAAGTAGCTCTCGACGACCGAACTCGGCGCGGACGCATCGACGACCGTGCGGTTCGAATAACGATGCGTGACCGTAAACCCAGCAGCTTGCAGCGCACTTACGACGGCTTGCTCTTGTTGCGCTGTCGGTGCGTACATGCTGTTGAACTGCGCGGGGGACAGGAACTGATGGCCGCCATTCGGGCCGCTCTGCGCGGCGACGAATGCGTCGAGTTGCGCTTGATTGTTATAGCGCAGTGTTAGCGTTACGGATACCGGCGAGTTCGTCGGCCGGCGACCGAGATCGGAAAATGCGAGCGATCCGCTCGTTTGAGGAACGGAAATCATCGGCCCACTCGGAGCCGGTCGATTCTGGGACGTCAGCGGGTTATTTGCGCCGCCTCCCGGGAGCGATGATGAGCCGCCACCGCAAGCGGTGAGCGACATCACAAGGACCACACACCCAGCCAGTACCCTGTGCGAAATATGCATAAGCCTCCTACCACAATAAAAGCAGCAAAATGCGCGCGGACAATGTCGCGTGATGCTGATAAATTTACTTGGAAAATGCCGGCCAAGACAACAGGCTAGCTTGGCAATCGAAGGGTATTTTCTGCACCAGCCACCGCCACAGCTAGCCCAATTGCGCTAGTTTGTGCCCATTTTGCTCGCGCGCTGGGTGCGCTTATCACAATCACGGCGCAAAAAAGGGGACTGACATTGCTGCCAGTCCCGAGTCTGCGACGCGCTAGCTATGCGCTAAAGAGCGTTTGCCAGAGCCCAACCCTTGGGGGTGCCGATTCCCGCGGCCTGATTATATTGCGACGCGTTGCACGAGTACGCAATATTGTTGCCCGAGGTGCACGGCGTGTAGTACGTGCTGTAGCCGGTTGACGAGAACAGGCTGTACAGCGTTTGGTTGAGCCAGCCGAGTTTCGTTCCGTGGAGTTCGTCGGCTTCGATGAACAGTGCCACCGATGCGGGTGAAGACCACGAGGTGCCGAGGTACTCGGCGAACGAGCCTCCCGTATAGACCGCGACATAATCGAAGGGTAACGATATGTCGGGCTGGTTACGTCCGGTTGTGATCATCCCAGCGATGCCGCTCTGCCAGCTCGGAAGTGCGACCGTCGTCGAGACGCCGCCGCCGCCGTAGCAGACATTGTTGATGCCGCCGTTGCACGATGCGTCACCAGCCGTGACGGTCTGCAGCACGCCGGAGGTGTTGTAGGTGAAGTTCACGCCGCCGATCGACGTGAAGTACGGATCGCCCGCGGGTGCGCTAACGCCTTTGCTAGTGCCGCACTCGTCGGAACCCGTGTCACCCGATGACGCCGAGAATTCGACGCCTTCGGCCGCGCCTTGCTCCGCGATCGAGTTGGTTGCACTCTCGAACGACGGATCGCTCGATTCGCAACCGCCGAACGAAGAGTTCACGGCGCTGGCCTTGCCATCGCTCAGGGCCTGGTTGTACGCGTCTTCGATGTTTTGATCCGCGAGCGAACCCATGTCGTAGACGATGATGTTCGCGCCCGGCGCAAGACCGGAGATCGTTTGGACATCGAGATCGGTCTCGGGATCGTCACCGCTACCGCCGCCGTCGACGGCTTCGTTGGTGATCGTACCGGTTTGCGTCACACCCGCCGCCGAGAGATAGCTCGCGACGTAGCTGGTGTTGACCGGATCGTCGATGATGACCGCCGCAGTATAGCCTGCGCCGTTGCAGCCGTGCTGCACCGGGAAGTCAAACGGCTTCGCGACGCCGGTCGCGAGCGTGCCGCTCGAATTCGAAAGCGGGCCATTGTCGGCTGCCGTGCCGGTACACCCGCTCGCCGGCGAACTCGTCGGCGATGCGGTTGGCGACGTGGTCGGCGATGCCGACGGCGTTGGGCTCGGCGAGTGCGTGGGCGAGCTCGTTGGTGTTGGTGTCGGAGCCGTCGTCGGCGTCGGTGACGGCGTCGGTGTGCTCGTGCCGCCGCTAAGCGCGAGTGACGTCGAATCGACGAAGAAGTTCGTCACGCGCGTGCCACCTTGCACACCGTAGAACTTGATCGTGGCGTTGCCGCCGGCATACGATGACACGTTGACGCTCTCTTTGACGTAGCCGCCACCGGTGTTCGTCGTGTTGTTGAACGACTGCACCGTCGTGCCGTTCACGGTCACGTAGAAGTAATCGATTGCCCGGGTCCTGCTTTCGTTCGTACCTACGAAGAGATAATAGCTAAGCGTTGCCGTGCAACCAGCCGGAATAGCGACCGTTTGCGAAACGCCCGGATCCGTCACCGGTGACGAATACCCGTCTATCCACGCAAACCAGCTGCCCTGGTATGCATACGGCGAATAGTCGAAGATGTCGCCGTTGGGATCGCTCCAGTCGACGTCACCCGACTCGAAGCCCGGATTGAGGAGCAACTGGCCGGTGCAGCCGCTTGCAGCAATACGCATTGTCGCAGGAGCTTCACTGGGGTTACCTCCGCCTTGCGGCCGGCTCATCGTGACGTTGAGGTTTTGCGGATTGCGGATTACGCCGCCGTCCTGTTCGACCTGCGTCTGCGCGATCACGACGTTGCTCAGCGAGGCCGTACGAATGTACGACGCAATCGACGACGGCACCGTTGCCGGTTTGACGTTCGCGTAGCGTTGGCCGTATTTGCCCTGTTGCACGCTGTGCATCTCGGTCGAGAAGAAACTCTCCACCACCGAGCTTGGCGCGCTCGCATCGACGACCGTGCGGTTCGAATAACGATGCGTAACCGTAAACCCGGCAGCTTGCAGCGCACTTACGACGGCTTGCTCTTGTTGCGCCGTCGGTGCGTACATGCTGTTGAACTGCGCGGGCGTTAGGAATTGGTGGCCGCCGCCCGGCGCGCTCTGTGCCGCAACGAATTGATCGAGCTGTGCCTGATTGTTGTAGCGCAGCGTGAGCGTTATGCTTACCGGTGAATTAGTCGGGCGCCGCCCGAGATCGGAAAATGCGAGCGCCCCGCTCGTTTGAGGAACGGAAATCATCGGCGCACTTGGAGCCGATTGATTCTCGGACAGCGGCGCGTTGTTTGCGCCGGCTCCCGGGAGCGATGATGAGCCGCCACCGCACGCGGTGAGCGACATCACAAGGACCACACACCCCGCCAGTACCCTGTGTGCTGTATGCATAAGCCTCCTAGCAAATAAGAGCAGCAAAATGCGCGCGGCCAATCCCGCACGATGCTGACAAATTTACTGGTAAATTACTGGCAAATACAACAGGCGAGCGTGGCTTTTTCAGGGTATCTTTTGCACCAGCCACGCGGGCCGGGTAGCCCATTTGCACTAGTATAGGCAACGGGATGTAGCCAACGTAGAAATGGTTGCTGTAGCGCGCACCGCGTCATTGTTCGATCAGCTTGCGCGAAATCCAAAGCAAAAGACGACGTGGGGTGATGCGCACCAGTAATGCCAACATTTTATTGGAGAGTCCAGGAATTTCGAGGTCTTTGCCGGCCAGCATCGCGCGATAGCCCGCTCGCGCAACCGATGCGGCGTCCGCCATCGGCATTTTGAAGAGCAGCGTCTGCTTCATATCCGCGCGTTCCGCGAATCCGGTGGCCGTCGCGCCCGGCGCAAGACACGTTACGGTGACGCCACTGCCACGCGATTCCTCCGCAATCGCTTGGGAAAACGAGAGCACGTACGCTTTCGACGCGTAGTACACCGCGCCGAACGGCCCGGGAAGAAATCCGGCGGTTGACGCCACGTTGAGGATCCGCCCCGCTCCGCGTTCGCGCATCCCCGGTAAATAGGAACGGCACAACTCGGTGACCGTTACGACGTCGAGCAGCAGCTCTTCGTGCGTGCGTTGCGGTGGGATCGCATCGAAACGCCCGTTGCTCGCAAAGCCCGCATTGTTGATCAGAATGTCGCACGAGGGTACGCGCTCGTGCAGGCGCGCAGCAGCGTCGGGCGCGCCGAGATCTTGCGCGATCGTTTCAACCTTAACCGCGTACTGCGCGATGAGTTCCCGCGCTATCGCCTCGAGTTTATCGCCCGAGCGCGCGACGAGCACGAGATCGTGACCGTCGGCCGCGAGCAGCTTCGCGAATTCGAGCCCTAAGCCACCGGACGCGCCGGTCACGAGCGCTTTCACGGCGCAGCCCTACGAACCGAGCGTGGTGAGTCCGCCACGGAATGCCATCGTCGCAGCACCAACTTGACCTGCATCGTTTCCCAGCTGTGCCACGACGATCCGGGTCGTGCCGCGCGGCACCATCGTGGTCAAGTCGTCGACGCGTCCGCGGACGGCGTCAAGCATGAAGTCGGCCGCACTCGACACGCCGCCGCCGAGCGCGATCACCTCGGGGTTGACGAACGCGATGATGTTTGCGAGACCAATCGAAAGGTCGGCCGTGAAATTCTTCCAGGCCGCGAGGGCATGCAGGTCGCCGGCCTGCGCCATCTTGCGAATCTTCTTCGATCCGAGCTTATCGCGGTCCATATCGAGCAGGGTACTGCGCGGGAAGGACGGCGCGACCGCAAAGGCGTGACGGATCAACCCCGTCCCGGAGGCTTGCGCTTCAAAGCAGCCGATCTTGCCGCAGCTGCACACGAAGCCATCGCTCGGACGAATCTGATGGTGGCCAACCTCGCCTGCGCCGAAGCGGTTGCCCAGGATCAGGTCGCCGTCGGCAACGATTCCGCCGCCTATCCCGGTGCCTAACGTCAGCAGCACGAAGTTGCGCGTGCCCCGGCCCATGCCGTAGGTGAACTCGCCCAGCGTCGCGCAGCGGGCGTCGTTGCCGACGAAGACCGGCATGTCGAAGTGCGCGCGTAGGCTCTCGCCGAGCGGGGCGTTCGTCCACTTCAAGTTAGGGCTGTACAAGATGGCACCCGACCGCGGCTCGACATTGCCGGGAGAGCCGATGCCGATGCCGACGACCTCTTTCGCATCGGGGTCCTTGAGGGCGCTTTCGATCGTACTGACGAGCACCGCGCTTACCGCGCTAAAGGAAAGGTCTTCTAAATCGACCTCGTGCTGGCGATGGATCGTGCCGTCCTCACCGACGACGGCGGCGGTTATGTGCGAACCGCCAAGGTCGACACCGATTGCTGTGCGCAAGTAATCATCCCCCGCATCAAACGCTGGAACCGGGCGGATAAAGTACTCCAGACCACCAGGCCGCACCCGCAACGTGTAGCGAACTTTGCCGAATCATGGAAACCATCGATCTACTCACCCTGCGCGACTTCACCAAACGCACAGGCCAGCCCACGCACCCCGAACTGCTCGACGCGCGCCCTATGGAGCATGTCAACGAGATCGAGATCACCGAAGAACACATCACGATCACGTACGACGAAAAAACCACGCGCTTCTACAACGCGAATGAAATCACTAAACGCGAATGGGTCTACAAATATAATGATGACCCGGAGTTCGTACGCGCGATCGGCAAGGTGATCGATCTCGCGCGCAAGCATCTCAAAGACTTACCCGAAAACATCACGTGCCCGCCCGGTTGCGCGCAGTGCTGTTCGGGCTACGAACCATTCGTGAGTCGACCCGACGTCGAGCGCATTGCTAAGCACCTCGGCATGACGTATACACAAGTCATGGATGAGTACATAGAAAAGCGCCCGTCTGCAGATGGCTTCCACGTGGGATGGGTACGCAAAGTCACCGACGATCTGGCCGATAGGTGCGTCTTCTTGATGGGAAGCAAAAGCGGGCGTTACTACTGCGGGATCTATGCCGCCAGGCCGCACGATTGCGCGGATTTCACGCCGATCGGTTGCGACGACGTCGACGAGGATCTCTCGCACCGCGGCCTGATGAAGATCGGCAAGGAATTCAAACCGAACGCACGCCGGCGCAAGCGCAGGTAACGGCTATTGCGCGACGGTAGGTAGCGGCATGACGCCGTCACTGATTCGCCGCGCCGTCGCGCTGTGCGCCGCGCTGGCAATGTTGGCACAATTTGTTCCGGCCGTAGCGGCCGACGGAACGGTTTCCGGATCGCAATACGCGGGCCTACAGTGGAGATTCATCGGACCCTTGCGCGGTGGGCGCACCAAAGCGATTGCGGGTGTACCGAGCGCACCGAATCGTTTCTACATCGCCGCGGTCAACGGCGGCATTTGGCGCACCGACGATGCCGGTCGCACGTGGCGGCCGATCTTCGACGATCAGTCGACCGGGTCGGTTGGAGCGCTCGCGGTTGCGGCAAGCGACCCGAACGTCATCTACGCCGGGAGCGGTGAAGGCCTGCAACGCCCCGATCTCTCGGTCGGCAACGGCATCTACAAATCGACCGATGGCGGCAACACGTGGAAGCACCTCGGATTAGGTGACGGGCAGCAAATTCCGCAGATCGCGGTTGATGCAAACGACGCGAACCGGCTTTTCGTCGCCGTGCTCGGACATCCGTACGGTCCCAATCCGGAACGCGGGATCTACCGTTCTACGGATGGTGGTACAACATTCACGCGCGTGCTCTATCGCGACGATAATACCGGTGCCTACGACGTACGGATCGATCCCGCCAATCCGCAAGTCGTCTACGCCACGCTGTGGGCGGCGCGGCAAGCCCCGTGGGAAATCGGCGGATCGTTCGAACGGCCCGGAAGCGGCATCTTCAAGTCGACCGACGGTGGCGATCATTGGTCGCGCCTCCAAGGCGGATTACCCGCTGCGATGGGGCGCGCAGAGGTCGCGATCGCACCCTCGAACACGCAGGTTGTCTACGCGTACGTGGACGGCTACGGCAGCACCGGCGGCACGGTCTTTCGCAGCGACGACGCCGGAGCGAATTTCAGCAAGATGAGCGACGATCAAAGTACGATTGGCGAACGCGGCGACGATCTCGTCGCGATCGCGGTCGATCCCAAAGATCCGCAAACGGTCTACGTCACCAGCACCTCGACGTACCGCTCGAGCGATGGAGGCAAGCACTTCACCGCGATCAAGGGCGCGCCCGGTGGCGACGACTATCAGAACGTCTGGATCAACCCCACCGACCCAAATATCATCGCACTCACGAGCGATCAAGGCGCGACGATCTCGGTCGATCATGGAGCCACGTGGAGTTCATGGTACAACCAGCCGACGGCGCAGATGTATCATGTGAACACTGACAACCGGTTTCCATACTGGGTCTGCGGTGGCCAGCAAGAGTCCGGTTCGGCTTGCGTGCAGAGCCGCGGTGATTGGGGCCAGATCACCGAGCGCGATTGGCATCCGGTCGGCGCCGAGGAGTACGGCTACGTCGTTCCCGATCCGTTGCATGCAGGCGTGTTCTTCGGCGGCAAGGTCGAAAAATTCGACGAGCGTACCGCGCAGCAGCTAGAAGTCGCGCCGAAGCCAATGCGTCCGAAGGGCTATCGGGTCGTGCGCACCGAGCCGATCGCCTTCGATCACTTCGATCAGTCGCTCATGTACTTCGGCGCCAACCAAGTCTACGCGACCCGCGACGGCGGAATGTCGTGGCACACGATTAGCCCCGACCTCACCCGCCCGCACTATGCAATTCCAAGTGTCATTAGTACATTTGAGCCGAGCGATCCCCAAAAAGGCGCGCATCGCGGGGTTGTGTACGCGCTCGCGCCCTCGTACAAACATCCCGGCACGATCTGGGCTGGAACCGACGATGGCTTGATGTGGATCACGCGCGACGGCGGAGCACACTGGCGCAACATCACGCCCCCCGATCTGAGCGCGTGGAGCAAGATCTCGATCGTCGATGCCTCGCGCTTCGACGACAACACTGCATACATCGCCGTGAACCGCTTCCGCCTCGACGATCTGCATCCGTGGGTCTATCGCACGCACGATGGTGGCGCGCACTGGACAAAGATCACAAACGGCTTACCCGGCGACGAACCGGTCAATGCAGTCCGCGCGGATCCGAAAGTGCAAGGGCTGCTCTATGCCGGCAGCGAGGGCACCGTCTCCGTGTCGTTCGACGACGGCAATCATTGGCAGTCGCTGCAGTCCAATCTTCCCCACACGTCGATGCGCGATCTCAACGTCCACGACAACGATCTCGTGGTCGCGACACACGGCCGCGGCTTCTGGATTCTCGATGACATCGAACCGTTACGTGAACTCGCGCATACGAGCGCCTGGAACGGCCCGCATCTCTTTGCGCCGATCACCGCATACCGCATCCGGCGCAACACCAACACCGACACGCCGTTGCCGCCGGAGGAGCCGCACGGCACCAATCCGCCGGACGGTGCGGTCCTCTACTATGCGTTGCCGGCGTCCGCAACGCATGTCGCGATCACGATCGAGGATGCCCATGGCGTCGCGGTGCGTCGCTACTCGAGCGACGATCCGGCTCCACGCGCGGTCGAATTCGATAAGCCTACCTACTGGGAGCGGCCGTTCGTCCGTCCGGCGACCGATGCGGGGATGCATCGTTTCGTTTGGGATCTGCGTGAACCGGCGCCGGAGTCAGTCGCGGTCGACCTGCCGATCTCGGCAAACTATGAAGACACACCGCGCGTACCGCAAGGTGCACTCATCGTTCCGGGACGGTACGTCGTGAAGCTCGACGTCGACGGCGTCGTCCGGTCGCAACCGTTGCGTATCTTCATGGACCCACGCCTCAGCGTGGCGCAGCCGGTACTCGAACGCCAGTACGCCATGGCCCACGACATCGCGACACTGCTCGATCGCACCTATGATGCTCGCACACGTGACCTTGCGCGCAAGGACGCAAAGGATGCCGCGGCTTTGAGCAGGATTAACGGAGGCCTAAGCTTTCTGATCGATCTCATCGAGGGCGCCGACGCGCCGGTGCCCCAGGGCACGACCCAAGCCTACTGCACGCTGCGGTCGCAGGCACTGGCAGCACTAGGCTCGACGAACACGCGGAACCCACAATGCGGCCAATAGCGTTTCAGTCAATGTTAGAAGGAGTCACGCACTCATGAACAATCTTCGTTTCGCTCTCCTCGGCGCGGCGCTCGCAGGCGTGCTAGCTGCGACCGCATCCGCAGCTACCCCTAGCACCATCACGATCAAGATGGTGGCGCAAAATGACAGCGGTGAAAACGGCACTGCAACGCTTACACAGCTTCCCGACGGCAGCACGCGCGTCGAGCTCAAACTCGACGGCGCACCCAAGGACGTCGCGCAGCCGACGCACATTCACGTCGGCAACTGCGGAAAAATCAATAAAGCACCCGAGTATCCTTTGACGCCGACGACGAACGGTGTGGCCGTCTCGACGGTCAAGGGCGTGTCGCTCGCCGATTTGCTCAAAGGCACGTACGCGATCAACGTCCACAAGAGTGCCACGGACATCCCCACCTACGTCTCGTGCGGTAACATCACCGCTCCGATGTAAGGAGCGAAGCGAATCTCGCACGATCGACGTTACCACCAGAGATAACAATGCCGATCCGCTTACCGCGAATCGGCATTCGTTCGTGGAGCACGGCGGCAAACGCCGCGGCGCCGCTGGGCTCGACCACGAGCTTCATGCGCTCGAAGAGCAAGCGCATTGCCTCGACCAATTCGTCGTCGCTTACCGTGGCGACGCCGGCCGCGTGCTCTTTGATGATCGGAAACGTCACTTCACCCGGCGACTGCGTCTGCAAGCCGTCGGCGATCGTTTTGGGCACATCGATCGTGACGCGTTCGCCACGCTGCAACGACTGCTGCACGTCGTTCCCGGCGTGCGGCTCCACCCCCCAGATCTCAATGTCCACGTCGAGCCCGTGTGCGGCGATGCAACAACCGGCCAACAATCCGCCGCCGCCGAGCGGCGTGACGATCGTATCCAGCGGGCCGGCGTCGTGCAGCAATTCGAGTGCGGTCGTTCCCGCGCCGGCCGCGATGCGCGCGTCGTCATATGGCGGCACGATCGTCGCGCCGCGCTCTTGCGCGAGGCGCTGTGCGATCACCGCGCGATTCTCCTCCGAACGTTCGTAGAGCACAACCTCGGCCCCGTAGCCGCGCGTCGCCGCGAGCTTACTCTCCGGCGCATCGCGCGGCATCACGATCGTCGCCGGAATGCCCAACAGTTGCGCGGCAAGCGCAACACCCTGGGCATGATTGCCGCTCGAGTATGCGACCACGCCACCGCGACGCTCCGCGTTCGAGAGCTGCGCAAGGCGATTGTAGGCACCGCGAAATTTGAACGCCCCCATGCGCTGCAAGTTCTCGCATTTGAAAAACAGCTGGGCACCCGTTCGTTCGTTAAACGTAGCCGACGTCATCGTCGGGGTGTGGTGCGCCACGCCGCGAATGCGATCCGCGGCCTCGACGACATCGTTGAAGCTAAGTGGCTGCATCAGCCGGTTTGAAATTCCATCGCGTGACCTTGCCCTGATCGTCCATCGCGAGATCTTCGAGATACGTGCGCTTCTCGAACTTCACGGTGAAACAGTGAAATCCGGGATCGCACGGCGTCGTCTCTTTGATCGATTCGAGCTTTCCTTGCGCACTGAGTTCGTCGGAGTACTCCGCGATCTTCACCCGCGACATGTTGACGCCCGGTGCGATGTCGTTTTTGACCGGCGTCATATCGTTGTTCATCACCGCGCGGGTGATCTTGTCGGCCTCACGCTCGTACTTATTTTCGAACGAGCATCCTGCCAAGAGCAACGCCGCACACACCAAGAGCGGTGCAGCCTGAGCGATTTTCACGTTGATACGACCTCCTCGGACGCGTAGGGAAGAAACGTTAGCGCCGGATTCCACTCCTGCGCGAGGCGCACGCTCCATTCGCTTTCGAATAGCGCGACCGGCCGCCCCTCCCAGTCTTCTACGAGCTTCGCATTGGTCGGCAATTGCGCACGCGATGCCGCTTCGGGATCGCCGACGACCCGCAGCGCGAGCGTAAGCGGAAGATTCGAGAAGTGAGTCTTCACCCCGTACTCCGATTCGAGGCGATATTTTGCGACCTCGAACTGCAACTCGCCGACCACACCGACGATCGGTTCGGTCCGCGTCGAGCCCCACGGGTAAAAGATCTGCACCGCTCCCTCCTCGCGCAGTTGCGCGACACCCTTGCCGAAAGATTTGTAGCTCGACGTATCGATACTACGGACCGAGGCGAAATGTTCCGGGGCAAACGAGGGAATGGGCGGGAAAACGACAGGCGCGCCCTCGTAGAGCGTATCACCGATCGCGAAGACGCCCGGATTTGCAAGGCCAACCACGTCCCCGGCGTAGGCCGCATCGAGCGACTCGCGTTCGTCGGCGAAGAGTTTCATCGCACGCGCGAGGCGCACGTCTTTACCGGTACGCTCGTTACGCACCGTCATGTCGCGCTCGAACTTTCCCGAGCAAACGCGCACGAAGGCGATGCGGTCGCGATGGCGCGGATCCATGTTGGCCTGAATCTTGAATACGAATCCGGTGAAGCGCTCGTCGTTGGGATCGACCACGCCGCGACCAACGGGCGGCGGGCTCATTGCGATAAACGCGTCGAGGAACAGCTGCACGCCAAAGTTCGTCACGGCGGAGCCGAAGAAGACCGGCGTGACCTCGCCGCGCAGCATCGCCGCGCGATCGAACGCTTCGCCCGCGCCCTCGAGCAAGTCCAGGCCGTCGATGAACGATGCAAACGTCACCTCGTCGACAAGGTCTCGCACCTTGGGGTCCCGCGCATCGGCTGTTTGCACCGACGCCTTCGTCGCGCCGTGCGCACTGCGCTCGAAGAGGTAGAGCTCGCGCGAGCCACGATCGTACACGCCGCGGAACGTCTCGCCGTTGCCGAGCGGCCAGTTCATGGGGTACGTGCCGATGCCGAGCACGCTCTCGAGTTCATCGAGCAGTTCGAGCGGATCGCGGCTCGGGCGATCCATCTTGTTGATGAAGGTGAAGAGCGGAATCTTGCGGTCGCGGCAGATCGCGAAGAGCTTTTTGGTCTGCGGCTCGACGCCCTTGGCGGCGTCGATCAGCATGACCGCGGCGTCGGCGGCGAGCAGCGTGCGATAGGTATCCTCGCCGAAGTCTTGGTGACCCGGCGTATCGAGCAGGTTGACCGTGTAGCCGTCGTACGGAAACTGCAGCACGGTCGACGTGATCGAGATGCCGCGCTCGCGCTCGAGTTCCATCCAATCGCTGGTCACCGCGCGCTGGCGCTTGCGCGCTGAGACTTGACCGGCGACGTGAATCGCTCCGCCGTAAAGCAAGAGCTTTTCGGTGAGTGTGGTCTTGCCCGCGTCCGGGTGGGAAATGATGGCGAACGTACGTCGCCGGCGAACTTCGTCGGTGATACTCATTAATGATCAGTCGTGATGTCGTAGATACGGAGGTCCGTGATCGATCCGCTCGTGCGCAAAAGCGCGAGCGACGTGCCGATCGTGTACAACCGGGCATCGGGCGGAACGCGCATGCGATCCGAACCCCGTTCGACGAGCAATTCGTCGCCGCGGACCAAAATCGTGCAGGTTCCGTAGGTCAGACGCGTTCCAGGCCGCACGAGTTGCGCCCCGGCCGGCAGCTGCCCTTTGACGTACGATGCGCTGCCTGTGGTATCCGAGCGCTGCTCGAAGCAGCCGGGGAGCGCCGAAAGTGCCCATGGCGCATTGCCGGTGACGCCTTCCACCCGCGGCGGCGACGCGGTCACCTTCCAAAAATTCAGATGCCCGGGCAGGGCAAGGTGCGCGCGCATCGTGGCAAACACCGCGATCGTGAGCACGATAACCGTTGCAATTGCGTAGTACCGCAACATGATTATGGAAGCGTCATGCGCGCGGCGCCGACTGCGTAGTCCGCCATGCCGTAGTACACGTCGAAGACGCGCGTCCCGAGATCGACACGCTCGTCGATCGCCGTTGGAAAGACGACGTTGTCAACGACGCCCTTGCGTTCGAGGTCCGTCTCAGGCGTCAGGACCGGCGCCGGCGAGCGATAGAGCACGCGGTCGGGCCGTTCGAGATCGTGGATCACGATGCCGGCGCTGTAACGAAACTTTGGTCTTGCGCCGCTGTTGTCGAGCAAATCGACACCGTGATACAGCGAGAACCAGCCCTCCTTGATGCGCACCGGCGGTGTACCGGCGCCGACCTTGATCGATCCCCACTGCGCATCCGGTGAGAGCACGATGACGCTTTCGCGCACGTCGAGCAACGCCTGCGGATCGCGTAGCGCGGCATCGAGCGGTACGTATCCAATTCGAATCGATTCGCGGTCTCCGAACGGTAAGCGTTCGATTAGCGGGATTGCAGCGCGGCCGTCGACAGCGGAGAGATGCAGCATCGGACGGTGATAAAACGCAAGCGACCTGACGCCGCGCGGCGAGATCACCGGCTCGGGAAAGAACGCCGCGTCTTTGTCGTCGCCGTCAGTCATCCCGGGCTGCGCAAAGAACATCACGCCGACACGCTCCCACGCGTAGCCGTCGGTCGAGAGTGCGATTGCGATGCGCGGTCCCGCCGGCCCAAATGCGGTGTAGGCCATCACATACCGGTCGAGCACCGGGACGAAGGTGACGCGTGGGTCTTCGCACCCGTAGCCGGGCGAGGGACGCTGTTCGTACGGCGCGGTCGGCTCGAGCGCAAAGCCCTCGCGCACGGCGACAAACACGCCGTTTTCGTAGTCGACACGCACGCGCCCGACACGCGAAATGTTGCCCTTGGCCACCGCGCGCGGATAGAGCAACAGCTCGCCGTCGCGCGTGCGCGCGCCCGCCGGATTAAGCACGCCTTCCGCTTCGCGCGGATCACCGTCGGGCACGATGACGGGTCCGAGTCGCTCGACGCGTGCGTCAATCGTGACTATGGCAACACCGTTTGCGTGATCTCATCGCCGCTCGGCGTCACGACATCGACGTGAATGCCGCTGCGATAGACCGAGTTAGGAACGATCCACAACGTATAGGTGCGATAGTCGCTTGCCGGTTCACCACCATCGGCGGGCGGCTGCTCGAACGCAACGACACGAACGCGCTCGTCGTTGGCACGAATCGACTCGATCACCTGATGGTAGCCGCTCCGTGTGTGCGGACCCATGAGCAACGCCACGCAAAACTCACCTTTAAAGCGTACGGGAGCCTTGATGCCCAAATGCGCGAGTGCGCTCGGGTCACGAACTACAACGATCTGATTGCCGCCGGGCCCGGTCGTCGTGCCGACGGCGAGCGTCTGGACGCGCACCTCGCGGCAACCGGTTAGGAGCAACAGCGCCACAAGGGCCATCCAGCGCTTCACGGCTCCTGCCTTTCGCGCGTCCGAGGGCCAGACATTCCTCTTGTCACCACATTCTCTCGGCAGGCGTTGTAGAATAAGTCATGCTGGCCATCGTGCTGGCGGCGGTGACGGCGACCGCGCCAAGCCCGTCACCCACACCGCTGCTTAAAACGATCATAACGGTCAAATCGTCGCCCATTTGCGGCGCCTTCGCGGCGCACACCAATGCGGCGATTAGTTCTGCGCTGGCCAACGACCAGAGCCTGGGCATGACGATCCTGACGCTGCGCTCGCATGACCTGGCCGGCTCCTCGCTCGACCGTCTGGCCGAGATCCACCATCTCAACACGCTGGCCGACTCGATCTACAAGCAGTACCGCGCCGGCGAACGCGAGGTCAACGAGCTGCGCGACCTTGCAAAACAGACAAGCGACCCGGACGAGAAGGCCCAGCTCAAGGCGGTGGCCGATGCTCTGGGTGGGGCCCTTAATCGCCAGCACCTGATGCAGCGCGACCTCGACGGTTTCGTGAACTTCCTCTACGCCTCGGACATGATGACGAGTGACGACGACATCACGCAAGACCCCGATGCGCCGCGGCACCAGATCCTGGACGACATCCCCGGCGCGCGCCCGCTAGACAGTTCCGCGTACTGGACTCCGACGACACTTGGGCAAGTGCTGACCCACCAGCCATCGCTGGCCGGGAGCGAGACGCTAACCGACGACCTGACGATGGCCCGGGCCGCGTCGGTCGACTTTCAAGAGCGCCTGCCTGCGCTGATGCTCGACGAGCGGGCGGCCGGCGACCGAATCGAGACCGTGGCCGATAAGTGTTAAGCAGGGTCTGATCCTTCTTTAGACGATTCTCGTTGCCGTGGACAGTGTCGCCCGCGTACGCTTGAGGTCCGAATGAAGATCCTGCGACGTTTATCGGCCGCGTCAGTGATCGTCGCGCTCGGCACAGTGATGCTCGGCAGCTGGACGCGTATCAACGGCGCCGGTATGACGTGCCCCGACTGGCCGCTGTGTCACGGCATGCTGATCCCCTCGATGGCCGACGGTACCGTGTGGGAATGGACTCACCGGCTCTTCGCATTTTGCGTCGCGCCGTTGGTTGTTGCCGTGATGATCGCCGCCTGGCGCGTCCGAGATCGAGCGCCGTTCGTTACACCGACGCTCGGTGTGGTCGGCGCACTCTTTATCGTGCAGTGCGTTCTTGGCGCTGCGACAGTCCATCTTTCGAATAGTCCAATGTCGGTCGTCTTGCACTGGGGAACCGCGATGGCGTTCATTGCCTCGCTGTGCGCAATGATGCTCTTTGCATCGCAGCCCGATGACGCGCGCGCGCCCGCACAGACGCGCCACGCAGAGCTTGCGCTGGTCGGCATTCTTGCCGGCACTGCACTCGTCACGTTTGTCACGATGTGCGTAGGCGCATATGTCAGTTCGAGCGGTGCCGGCCTCGCATGCCTTTCGATTCCCGGATGCGCTGGGCACGTCGTCGTGTACACGCAAGGCCAATACGTGCAAATGCTCCACCGCTTTATCGCGACCGCGACGTTGCTTGCTGCCGTTGCAAGCTTTGCCTTCGCCTGGATGCGCCCGGCCTCGATCCGCGTGCGCGTCGCGGTGAGCACCGGATTGGGTCTGGTCTTCGTGCAGATCGTGCTCGGCTTGCTCAATGTCGCGCTACGGCTTCCGATGGATCTGCGCGAGGCACACGCATTCAACGCTGCGCTTGTCTTTCTGGCGTTTGTCGTCGCGACGCTCTTCGCCGTCCTCGACCTGCGAGCGCTTGCGTATGAATCGAGCAACGCGTCGTGAGCGCGATCGCCGACTACTACGAACTCGCCAAGCCGCGCATCATCGTTCTGCTGTTGATCACAACAGCGGCGGCAATGATAATGGCCGCGCGCGGTATTCCGCCGCTCGCACTGACGTTTTGGACGCTGCTTGGCGGCACGCTCGCCGCAGCCTCGGCCGGCGCGCTCAACTGCGTCTTCGATGCGGACATCGACCGTGTGATGACCCGCACGATGCAACGCCCGATTCCGCAGGGGCGCATCTCGCTGTTCGCGGGAACAGTTTTTGCGGTGATTCTGGGTGTCGCGGCATTTGCGCTCCTCTACTTCTTGGTGAATCCACTGGCAGCATGGCTTTCGCTTGGCGGCAATGTCTTCTACGTGGGCATCTACACGATGTGGCTCAAGCGCAGAACCGCGCTGAACATCGTGATCGGCGGTGCGGCGGGCGCGGTGCCCCCCCTTGTCGGGTGGGCCGCGGTGACGCACCAAATCGGGGGACCCGCGCTCGGGCTTTTCGCGTTGATCTTTCTCTGGACGCCGCCGCATTTCTGGTCGCTCGCACTTATGACCGAGACCGATTACGCCAAAGCCAAGGTGCCGATGATGCCTAATGTCGCCGGCGAAGAACGCACCAAACGTGAGATCATCTACTACACGATATTGCTCGTGCTCGCGTCGCTCGCGCTCTATCCCTTACACATAATGGGTCCGCTCTACACCGGAGCGGCCGCGGTTCTTGGCGGCATCTTTCTCTACGACACGATTCGTACGTGGAGAGACTCCGGTACGTTCTGGGCACGGCGCACATTTAAATTCTCGCTGCTCTACCTCGCGCTGATGTGCTTGGTCATGGTAATCGACAGAATCGTTGCGTAAGAACGCGCCGCTCCTCTTGACCCTGGCGCTCGGTGTGTTTGCCGGTGCGCTCGATCTCGGCGTGCTCTCGCCGGCACTGCCCGCAATCGCACGGGAGTTTACCGTTCCTACCGGCGATCTCGCCTGGGTCTTCACGCTCTATCTGCTGGTCACGGTCGCATCGATAACGATTGCGAGCACTCTTTCCGATCGCTTCGGGCGCCGCGCCGTCTACATGAGCTGCATCGGACTCTTTGCGCTCGGCAGCCTCGTGGCCATGATCGCGCCGAGTTTTGGCGTGCTCCTCTTCGCGCGCGCATTACAGGCGCTCGGCGCCGGCGGCGTCTTTCCGGTTGCGACCGCTGCAATCGGCGATCTCGTTGCACCCGAGCGGCGTGGGAGCGCGCTCGGTGCGGTCGCCGCTATGTGGGGATTGGCCGCGATCATCGGTCCGCTCTTTGGCGGCGTGGTCACGCACTATGCCTCATGGCGCTGGGTCTTCGTGTTGAATCTCCCGCTTTCGGCGATCGTCCTCTACCTTGCGTACCGTTATTTGCCGCGCATAGCACCACGTGCTCGCGGGCCGCTCGACGGTTTTGGATTGACATTGCTGTGCATTGGGTTGCTCTTGCTCATGGACGGACTGACCACGGCGCGCGCACTCAGCGCATTACTCGGCGTTGCGGCGCTTGCAGCTTTTGTCTGGTGGGAGCGCAGCGCGCAGTTTCCGATCGTGCCGCCGCGTCTCTTGACGCGCCCGCAGCTCGCAAAAACGTATGCGCTCGAGGTCTTGATCGGCGTGCTCGAAGGTTCGCTCTTCTTCATTCCGACGGTGCTCGTTGGTGCACAGAATCTTTCGTACGCCGCCGCCGGGGCAATCGCCGCGCTCGGCGCGGTTATGTTCGTGCTCGTGATTCCGCTCTCCGGACGCGCGCTCGACCGCATCGGCAGCCGAGATGTGCTGCTCACCGGTGCCGTGTTAACCGAAGTTGGGCTCGGCATCTTTGCGGTTGGTTTTCAGTCATTGCCGCTCACGATCGTCGCGATGATCGTCGCCGGGTGCGGCTTTGGTGCGTTGCTCGGTGCGCCGACGCGGTATATCGTCACCAGTGAAGCCGGCGAGGCGCATCGCGCTACGGCTGTAGGGCTGCTCAGTCAAGCGCTGATCGTCGGGCAGATTCTCGGCAGCTCGCTTGCCGGCGGCGTCATTGGACTCGCCGCGAATGAATTGCACGGCTACCGCGACGCGTACTTGTGTTTCTGCGGCGTCGCCCTAGCAGCACTGGCGATCGCTGCCACGCTCGATTCGCGCAAGCGCGAGCTGCGCGCGCAGGCACCCGAGGTCTACTCGCTCGAAGGTTGAGCGGCCGTGACCAACAATCAGCCACCGCCCCTCCAAGACTACGACCTCTTCTCCTCGGATCGCGCGCTGCTCGATGCGCTCGACCGCGCCGCCCCGGCGTTGGACCGTACGGAACTTTCGCAACTCGGCACGCTTGCCGGCGATGCGGGCACCATCGAACTTGGCTTCGATGCGAATCGCAACACGCCTGAGTTGCGCACGCACGATCGTTTTGGCGAACGTATCGACGAAGTACACTACCATCCGGCCTATCACGCGTTGATGTGCGTTGCGGTCACGAGCGGATTGCACGCTGCGCCGTGGGTCGATAAAGAGCCAAACGCGCATTTGCGTCGTGCCGCGAAGTTTTTCGTGTGGTCGCAAGTCGAAGGCGGGCATCTGTGTCCGATCTCCATGACCTACGCAGCCGTGCCCGCGCTCGAACAGGCGCCTTTGCTTGCACCGGAGTGGATCGACAAGCTCGCTGCGCGCTGTTACGACCCGCGCCTTGTCCCCGTTGCGCAGAAAGAGGCGGCGATCGTCGGCATGGGGATGACCGAACGGCAAGGCGGCAGCGACATTCGCAGCAACCAAACGCGCGCAGAGCGCACCGGCAGCGACGGTGCGTACGTTTTAGAGGGCCACAAGTGGTTCTGCTCGGCGCCGATGAGCGATGCGTTTCTCATCCTCGCACAGGCGCAGGCGGGGCTCTCCTGTTTTCTCGTGCCGCGCGTGCTGCCTGACGGAGCGCGTAATCCTTTCGCGATCCAACGGCTCAAAGACAAACTCGGCAACCGCAGCAACGCTTCGAGCGAGGTCGAGTTTCACGGTACGTACGGCTGGCTCGTCGGCGAACCCGGCCACGGTATTCAAACCATCGTCAATATGGTCAACGCCACGCGCTTAGATTGCATTATCGGTTCGGCAGCCCTGTTGCGTGCCGCGCTTGCGCAGGCGATTCACCATGCGACGTATCGCCGTGCGTTTGGCGCACCGCTTATCGATCATCTCTTGATGCAAAACGTCTTGGCCGATCTTGCACTCGAGTCGGAAGCTGCCACGGCGCTCTTTGTGCGGCTCGCGCAAGCCGTCGACGACGCGCCATATAGCGCGCACGCCGCCGCGCTACGCCGCATCGGCACAGCTGTCGGAAAGTTCTACGTCTGTAAACGCGCACCGGCCGTGGTCGGCGAAGCGCTCGAATGTCTCGGCGGCAACGGCTACGTCGAGGAATCGATCATGCCGCGGCTGTATCGCGAAGCGCCGCTCAATTCGATTTGGGAGGGCAGCGGGAATATCAACGCACTCGACGTACTGCGCATTCTTCAAAAACAGCCGGCGGCAGTCGAAGCGTTCTACGAAGAACTGACGCCGGCGCTGGGCGATCCGCGCATCGCCGCCGCGGCACGTAAGCTGCGCGACGAGCTCGCCGACGAAGACGTCGAGTGGCGCGCACGTTCGCTCGTAGAGCGTATGGCGCTCCTATGGCAGGCGAGTTTGTTGCTCGAGCGGGCGCCGAACTATGTAAGTGATTCTTTCATCGCGAGCCGTCTGACATCGGAAGGCGGTCGCACGCTCGGCACGTTGCCGATCAAGACGGGATTGCGCGGGATTGTAGACCGCGCGGCGCCGCAACGTGAAGTTCCGGCTCTTTGACGACCGCACGCGCCAGCTCGCTAGCCGGCGTTGGAGCGAATCGGAACGGCGCGTGGTCTGGCGTGGCCTCACCGGGCGTATGTCGATTGCGATCGAGCCGTTCTTAGGCATGATCTTCATGGCGTTGCTCGCGTGGGGAATCGTCTATCGCTCGCAGCACGTCGCAACCGAACACGATCTCTACAAGATCGCGTGGATCTTTTGGATCGGCGCTATCGCCTTTGCCGGCTACTTCGTTGCGGTCCTCATCGCGCCGTTCATCGCGTACCTGCAAACGTACAAGCCGATCTATAAAGTCGACGGCTTCGTGCGCTACCGTCCGCCGGATACGCATTCAGGCGAGGAAGGTCAGGGCTACGTCGCGGCGCTCTTTGAGGATCGCACGGTCGCGTGCGAGTGGGAATACTTCGGCAAACGCACGCTCGAAGACGCAACGATTGCAGCGATGCTCGAATTTTCGGTCTACGCGGGAATCCATAAGATCGACGGCCGCAACACGGGACTGCTACCGGACGAGCTACCGCTGCTGGCAATCGGCATCGCCCCCCGCAAAGGCCCACATCCAGAGGACTGATTTAGCCCGGACTCTTCGTCCTAAATCACAACCTCTGGATTACTGCGGCATTTTGCCGAGATCAATGCGCAGCGTGTGATTAGCGGGCCAGACGTGCTGGTAGCCGGAGAGAAACGCCGAAGTGCCGCCGATCGCAAAGATCATCAGCACGCCGACCACGAGGATCAGTTTTGTTCCCGTGTTGAGACCCTGCGACTCTGGAACGTGCGTAAAGTTGATCGTGTCTTGATGCTCGATCATGGCTATGCCGCCTTCGAGAAGTTGCCGAGCCAGCCCGCGCCGGCCAGAATCGCGATTACCGCGCCCAGACACAACAGGCCGAGCATGATTTTGAAGACCTGGTTGTCTATCCCGGGCGTCGCCCAATCATCCTTGAGCGCCTTCGCCGAGACGAGCGCAACGATGATGCCGCCGATGATAGCAATCGTGCGTTCGAACGTGGGAGCATCTATATGCATGTCGCCGCCTCTAGATTAGGTAGAAGATCGAGAACAATACAACCCAGATGACGTCGACGAAGTGCCAGTACAACGTGCCTGCCTCCAGGCCGAAGAACTTGTCCTTCGTGTAAATACCATGGATCGATTGTAAAAAGAGAATGATGAGGTAGAGCACACCAACCGAGACGTGGAATCCGTGCATCCCGGTTAGCGTAAAGAACGAGGCGCCGAAGATCCCGCTTCCGGCCCACGTGACCTTCTCGTCAAAAATCAGGTGGTTGTATTCGTACGCCTGACCGCCGAGGAAGCCCGCACCGAGCAAAATCGTCGCCAGCATGAAGAACGCGTAGCGATTGAAGTTGTTATGCTTCCAGCTTTCGAGCGCATAGTGCATCGTCGCACCGGAACCAAACAGCACGACTGAGTTGAGCGATGCAAAGGCAACGTCGAGATGCTGGATACCCGGCGGCGGCCACCCCTGACCGCTGTTGCGCATGTAGAGATAGGCAAAGATGAACGACGAGAATAGAATGCAGTCGGAGACGAGAAAGAGCAGAATGCCCTGCAGGCGTAGCGCCCGCGTCTCGATATAGAGCTGATCTGCTCCACCGTGGTCGGTGGCCCCATGCGGCAGTGTCGCGACAGCCATTAATGCGCTCCCGCGTGAACCGGCGAATCGGTTAACTCTTCTTCAAGACCCTTGTACGGCAGCGGCTGTCCGAAGTCGTACGGCAGCCCGTAGACGGTCGGGATGTTCTTGAAGTTGTAGTAGTGCGGCGGCGAGGGAATCTGCCACTCGAGCGTGCGCGCGCCCCACGGATTCGGGCCGGACTTCTTGCCGTTGCGAATGCTGTAGAGCACGTTCACGAAGAACAGCAGGATCGAGAAGGTCATGACGTACGACGAGATCGACGACACGTCGTTCCAGAACTGAAACTGCGGATCGTACTCGGGCACGCGCCGCGGCATGCCCAGCATCCCAAGCCAGTGCTGCGGCAAGAACGTGCCGTTGAAGCCCAACATGAAGATCCAGAAATGCCACTTCCCGAGCGTCTCGTTCATGAGGCGACCGGTCATCTTGGGGAAGTAGTAGTACGTGCCGGCGAAAACGCCCATCAGTGAACCGCCGACCAGCACGTAATGGAAGTGCGCGACCACGAAATACGTCCCGTGCACGTGCAGATCGAACGGCACCGCGGCAAGGAAGATGCCGGTGATGCCGCCGAGCGTGAAGAGCCCGACAAAGCCGATCGCAAAGAGCATCGAGGTCGTAAAGTGGATCTTGCCACCCCACAGCGTCGCGGTCCACGAGAAGATCTTCACGCCGGTCGGAATTGCGATCGTGAAGGTAAGGATCATGAACGGCAGCTGCAGATACGGTGCAAGACCCGAGGTGAACATGTGATGTGCCCAGACCATGAAGCCCGCCAGTGCAATCGCCATCGACGAGAACGCGATCATCTTGTAGCCGAAGATCGGTTTACGCGCGAAGGTCGGCAGAATCTCGGAGATCATGCCAAAGACCGGCAACACCATGATGTACACGGCCGGATGTGAGTAGAACCAGAACATGTGCTGCCACATGACGGGGCTGCCGCCTTTGGTCGGATCGTAGAACGGCACGCCGAATTGCCGCTCGATGAAGAGCGCGGCGAGCGCCGCGGCGAGTGCCGTCGTCGCGATCATCAAGAGCGGCGCGGTGGCGAGCTGCGCCCAACAGAAGAGCGGCATGCGTGTGAACGTCATGCCCGGCGCGCGCATCTGGTACATCGTGACGACGAAGTTAATCCCGGTCAGCGTCGAGCTGACACCGACCAGGAAGATCGCGGCCGCCCACATCGACGTGCCTGGACCCGCTTGCAGCGACATCGGCGGATACTCGGTCCAGCCGGCGACCGGCGCGCCCATCAAAAACGAGCTGAATAGCATCAGACCGGCGACCGGGAAGATCCAGAAGCTCAGCATGTTCAGCCACGGGAACGCAACGTCGCGCGCACCGATCTGCAGCGGCATGATCACGTTACCAAAGCCGCCGGTGATCAGCGGGATCATTACCAGCCACACCATCGCCGAGCCGTGTACCGAATAGACTTCGTTATAGACGTCAGAACTGACGAAGCCGCCGTTCGCGTGGAGCAACTGCGTGCGAATGACCTCAGCCAGCATACCCGCGAGAATCAAGAACACGAAGCCCGTGATCAAATACTGAATGCCGATGATCTTGTGATCGATCGAGAAGACGTAGCGCCGGATGAATCCTTGAGGCTCCGGATGGATGTGGCCGGCGATGCCGCCGGCGTGTTCTGCTGTCGCTGACATGATGTGGTGTTGTCTCCCGGTTACTTCATCGAATCTAGGAATGCGACCAGATCCGCGATGTTCTTATCGGAAAGGCCGTTCGAGGTTGCGTTGGGCATCACGCCCAGCGGACCCGTAAAGCCTTGTTGGAGAATCTTCGCGGCGCTGGCCGGCGTGGCGGGATCGCCGTCGACGAGGTTCGGATGGCTCGGATCGTGCAGCACGTCTTTGAGTCCCGGACCAACGATCTTCTGCGAGAACGGCCCGAGCGCGTGACAGGCGCTGCATTTTTGCGCGAAGAGCGCTTGCCCGGCTTTCGCATCGCCGCCCGTAAGCGCCACCGTACCCGAGGTGCTCGGCAACGCATTGCTCTCGTGCGCGTTGGCGAGCTGCGTCTTGTGGTACCACGTCTGGAAGTCGGCTTGCGAATCGACGACCAGGTACTCGGCCCCCGGGTTGGGCTTGCCGCCTTCGCCCGGCACGTCCGCGTTCATCAGACCGTGATCGGTACCGCAGAATTCGGTGCAAATGATCGGATAGCGGCCGATCACCGTCGGCGTAAAGCGAATCGTATTGATGAGGCCCGGGATCATATCAGCCTTGAGCCGGAACGCCGGAACCCAGAACGAGTGGATCACGTCGGACGAGGTGACGTTGAGCACCACCGGTGTGTTGACCGGAAGGTGCATCTCGCCGGTAACCTCGCCGTTGATCTGCGGATAGCGGAAGGTGAAGTACCACTGATGACCCAGCGATTCAACGACCAGGCTGCTCGCCTGTTGCGGGAGTTGAATCTGGGCCCAGATCTGGATACTCAGAACCGAGAGCAGCACGACGAACGCCGCCGGGAGCAGTGTCCACCACAGCTCGAGCGAGTGGTTGTCGTGCACTTGCACGCCGATCGCGTCGGGGCCGTCGCTCGCCTTTGCGCGAAACGCGAGCGAGAAATAGATCAGGTAACCGGCAACAAAGATGAAGAGCGCGGTGCCGGATCCTGACATGAACCGCAGCAACTTGTCGACCTGTTCGCCGGGTTGCGCCCCGACGATCGGCATGGTTACGGTGATCGGCGTGACGGTCCAAAAGTAGATACCGATGACCGACAAAAGTGCCAACACCGCGGTAACAGTCCAAAAGCCGCGACCGAGCCCAACGGACGCTGGACGATTCTCAACCAAGGAACTCTCTCCCTAACCTCGCGAGTCTTGTGCCTACTATAAACAACCGGAGACGGCACCGGCATCGACTTTAATTGGTGGTACGGGGCCCTTTAGGCGCGCGGGAGGCGAACTCCCCGACGAGCCAGTCCGTATTAGTGATCGCGGTTCCCACAACCACCGCATCGGCGCCCGCATCAAACGCGGCCGCAAGCTCCTCCGGCCGGTGGATCCCGCCTTCGCAGACGACGAAAGCGTCGAGCTCGGCAAGCTCCCGCACGAGGGGCAGCGCCGGCAAGGCCATTCCTCTCGTTTCATCAGTATAGCCGCAAAGCGTGGTCGCGAGGATGTCAGCGCCGGCAGCCATTGCGGCTAGCGCATCGCCCGCGGTCGCGCAGTCGGCCATCGCCAGCGCACCCGCGGCGTGGATCGCGGCGACGATGGCTTCGACGCTCGAACCGTCGGGGCGCGCTCGCCCGGTTGCATCGAAGGCGACGATCTCGACGCCGCAGGCCGCGACCTCGCGCACCGCCGCGATCGTCGGCGTGATGTACGGCGCAAAACCGTGATGCTCGGCTTTGATGAGCCCGATCATCGGAACCGTAAGTCGTACGCGCGCGGCGCGAAGGTTCGCCATCCCTTGCATGCGCACGCCCACCGCACCGCTCGCTGCGGCCGCGACAGCCATCGCTGCAAGCACCTCCGGCTCGTCGATCGCCGAGCCGCTCCAGGCCTGGACCGACACGATGAGGCCGCCTTGCAGGCGTTCGAGTGTTTTCATGCGCGCCTCGCCAAGATCAACGCGCCCTCGCCCGGATCGGTCGACGGTTCCACGATCGCACAATCGGGCAACATCGCACGCGTCTGGACATGCACGCGCTGCGTAAAGCTCGCATTGCGGAACAGCCCACCGACGAAGGCGATTTCGCACGGACGCTCGAGCACCGCCGACGCCGCGAGCCTTGCAAGTTCGCGCGCGGCGGCCTCGGCAGTCTCTTCCGATGTAAGCGCAACTGCTGCAAAGGATGCCAGGCGCTCTCGGCTGATCTCGCCGCTGTAAAACGCTCGCACCAGCACGCGCAGGTTCGCCACGTTAAAATACTCGAGCAGCGGCCGCACAAGCGTCGCGTTTTCGGTTGCACGCGCAATAAACGTGCGCGCGATCCAAAACGCGCTGCCTTCATCGCCGAAGAGGTAGCCCCAACCACCACTCGTGCGCGTGCGTCCGTCGCGCGCGAGGGCATACGCCACCGACCCGGTGCCCGCGATGACAACGACGCCGCTCTCGCCGCGGAAGGCGCCGGCATGCGCAATCGGTGCATCGTGCATCAGCATGAAATGTTGCGTCGGCATGCGCGGCGCTTGGCCGTAGATCCGGCCCTCGTAGCCGGATACTCCGGCAACAATCGTCTCGAACTGCGTGGTGGGAGGAAGTTTCGCCGCCGCAAGCGCGCTTTGGAGTGCACCTTCGAGCGCGTCCCGCAGCCGCGTAGACTCGTGTGTCGCACCGATTTCGTCGGCGGCGCCGGCGGCACCGCGCGCAAGCACGCGCGTTTCGTCGCCGATCACCGCCATCGTCGCAGTTTGCCCGCCATCGATACCCGCGTAGAGCATCATCGCGGCGCCAGCATCGCACGAGCGTACGCATCGGCGGCGTCTTCGCGCGCGCGACGGCTGTGCTGAGCGCGCACTTCGCCGATTGCCTCGCGATGGTGATAGAGTTCGTGAAAGATGCAGCGTGCAATCAACGCACTGCGCGCACCGTCGTCGAGCGGCTCAACGACGCGGCGGTTGATGCGAATCACCGGACCGCGCGGATCGTATTCCGAACGCAACTCGGCACCGCCCCAATCGCCGAGATCGGCATATTCAATGGCGACACCGTACGCTTGCGCAAACTCGAGCGCGTTCTTCACGATGCGCGCCGCAGATCGACGCCGTCGGCGATCAGCGTCGATCGCAGCAGGTCGGTGTCGACGTCTCCCACCGGCACGCCGCGGTCGTTGGCGAGCGCCGCTGCCGTGCCGGCCGCTTGCCCGAGCGTCATCACCGTCGGCGTCAGGCGCGTCGACGCGAGCGCTTCGTGGGTGGTCGAGATACAGCGCCCGGCAACAAGCAGCTGTTCGCGGTTGATCGGCACGAGACAGCGATACGGAATCTCGTAGCTCGATCCCGGTGGTGGGCGATGCGTCGTGGTGCCGCTGCCCGCGGGGTTGTGAATGTCGATCGGATAGGCGCTGCGCGCGATTGCGTCGGGAAACGTGCGCGCCTGCAACACGTCGTCGGCGGTCAAGGTGTAGCGTCCTTCGATTCGCCGCGATTCACGAATGCCGACTTGCGTGCCGGTCGCGGCGATGCGCGCATTCTCAAACCCCGGCACGCGTTCGCGAAAGAACTGCGCGAGTTGCATAACTTGCTTGCGCGCCTCGACTTCGGCGCGCGTCAGGTCGACCGGATCGAGCGGATCGATATTTGTGACGCGTGTCATGTTGACCGTCACCTCGTCGGGATATGGCGAGATGAAGAACGAGACCACTTCGCGCGGAATCTCCACCAGACCATCGGCTTGCGCTTGTTCCCACAATTCGTAGAGACCCGCAACGGCGGTGAGCGCGTGCGCGGTACGTTCGTGCGCTTTGAGCGAGGTGCGCATCTGGTCGGCGTGCATGCGCACGTAGGTCGCCGTTTTGTCCAGATCGACGTGGCTCAAGCGAAACATCAAGCTCGCCGGCTGCACGCGACCGCGTTCATCACCCTTTTGTGTCGGCACGCCGGCCGACGCGGCGACATATGCATCGGCGGTCGTGTCGATGACAACACGACCGCGATAGCTGCGTCCACCGCCCACGGTCGCAACACTCGCTCCGACGACGCGCTCGCCCTCGACGTGCGTGCCCAAGAACCAGGCGTGCAGCATGAGCTCGACGCCGGCCTCATCCATCATCTCGAAGAGCAGCGCTTTGTGAATCTCGGGATCGAACGGTGTGATCGTCGGCACATAATCCGACGAATCAGCGATGTGGCCTGGTGAGCCGCCGCGGCGCATCAAGCGCTCGACGATCTCCTGCGCGATGCCGCCGACGATGCGCTGGGTTCCCGAATGAAAGGTCATCCACGGACCGACCATCGCCGCCGTCGCCGTGCCGCCCAGGAAGCCGTATCGCTCGACTAAGAGAGTGCGCGCGCCGTGGCGCGAGGCCGCCAGTGCTGCCGCACATCCGGCATTGCCGCCGCCGATGACGAGGACGTCATATGCCCCTGCAATACTCACCACGCAGGGGTACGCCCGTTGCGACAAGTATTCCGCTGCCCAATGCTGCAACGTGTGAAACCGCTCGGGCGCATCCTCGCCGAAGGCGCCAACCAAGAGCATGGACTAAAGCGATCGCTTGGGCCGTGGGCGCTGACCGCAATGGGGATCGGCGCCATCATCGGCACGGGTATCTTTGTTCTGACGGGCGTCGCGTCGGCGACTCGCGCGGGCCCCTCGCTCACGATCTCCTTCATTATTGCCGGCATAGTGAGCGCGCTGGCAGCGCTTTGCTACGCTGAAGTCTCGAGTAAGATCCCAATCTCCGGGAGCGCATACACCTACACATATGCGACGCTCGGTGAGTTTCTCGCATGGATCGTCGGGTGGGGTCTGGTCTTCGAATACGCGCTTGGAGCGGCAACCGTCAGCGTTGGTTGGTCCGGGTACTTCGCGAACATTCTGTCGTCGCTGTTCCATTGGAATATCCCGCCGGAATGGCTCCATAGCCATTGGGATCCGACACCTGGAATTGCAAACATTCCCGCAGCGGTGATCGTACTCTTGATTACGGCGCTGCTGGTGCGCGGCACAAAAGAGTCCGGTGTGGTCAACTCCTGGATCGTAGCGTTCAAAGTTCTCGTCGTGCTGTTCTTTATCGCGATTGGTTTCGGTCACGTCGATCCAGCGAACTATCATCTTCCGGCGGGGCCGCTTGCTGGGCTCGGCGGATACTTCCCGTTCGGCTGGGCCGGCACACTTGGCGGCGCAGCGTTCATGTTCTTCGCGTACATCGGCTTCGACGCCGTTTCAACCTCGGCGGAAGAGGCGCGCAACCCAGGGCGCGATCTTCCTATCGGGATCATTGCGAGCCTCGCGATCTGCACGGTGCTCTACATCGTCGTTGCTGCGCTGCTCGATGGGATCGTGCCGTTCTACAAACTCAACGTCGCGTATCCGGTCGCGTTCGCGATGAATTATGTTGGACTGCCCTGGGCCGGGTTGATCATTTCATTTGGCGCGATCGCCGGCCTTACGACCGTTATGCTCGTGATGATGTTCGGGCAAACGCGTGTCTTTTACGCGATGTCGCGCGACGGACTGATTCCCCCAAGCTTCACACGCCTGCACCCGGTCTGGCGCACGCCGATGTTCTCGCAGATCTTCTTTGGCATACTGATTGCCGCGGCGGGCGCGTTCTTCCCGATCGGCATCCTCGGCTCGGCGACGAACATGGGAACGCTCGTGGCGTTTGTCGTGGTTGGTATCTCGGTCCCTGTGCTCCGAAAGCGCCATCCGGAACTCGTCGGAAAATTCACAATTCCGCTCGGGCCGTACCTCCTGCCGATCCTTTCATCGCTCTCCGCACTCGTGATGATCTACTTCCTCAAAGAAGGCAACCCGTACGTGTTGGGGATACCGCTCGTCTGGCTCGCGTGGTTGGTCTGGGCAATCCTTGGGCTACTGCTTTACTTCGCATACGGACGGCGCATGAGCACCGTGGCGCTGCAAGACGTAGAACACGTCGCCATCATACAGCCGCCGGTCAATTAAACGTGCGCGCCTAGCGTCATACACACCAGCGCAACAACTAAGAGCGTCCCGGTCGCGACAGCGAACGGGGCGCCTTTTTCTTGCAGCCGGCCGGTGATAATGCCCGTGGCGACGGCGAGAATGCCGCACGCCGCTCCACAGCTGATCAATATCCCGGTTGTGCTGCGCATAAAAGCCGGATTGAATCCGCCCGAGACGATCCAGAGCGCGGCAACTCCCGAAAGGATCGTCGTCGCACCGGCGACGCCGAGCGCAAGCGCCAGGCGCGAGCGAAACATCAAAGCCGGCATAAACGACGCCGCATCGACACCTCCGCGACGCACTGCATCGACGACGAACTTGAGGGTGAGGCTTGCACCGACCCAAAATGCGGCTGCGAGAACGTGGAGCGCGATAAGCCATGCGGTCATGGCTAATTTATACTTACAGTCTAGCCAAATTGTCAAGCCCAGCCGAGGGTCTGCTCGACCAGGCCACAGATCCGTGCGACGATCTCGCGCTCAGCGACACCCGACCCCGCGAGCGCATCGCACGGCGCGAAGTTCGTTAGCATGGACAGCGCATCGGTTGCGCGCCGGATCGTCGCGACCGGGAGCCGGTACTGCTGCTTCACCCGCGCCAGCATCGTCTGAATAGCTTCGATGCGCCATGCATCGCGTTCGGCCGCGTGCGATTGGGAGTCGAGTTGCGAGAGCGCATGCAGTTTGCGCATCACGTCGGCGTCGGCAAGCCAGAAATGAACGAACGCCCGAATTAGCAGGCGCAGCCCTTCCCGCGCATCTTCGTGGCTGAACGCGCGCTCGAGATTCTCACGAATCTTGCCGCGCTCGGCGATGTCATCCGCGAGCGCTTCGAAGAGACCGCCCTTAGACTCGAACTGGTAGTAAACCGTCATGCGCGCCACACTCGTGTGCCGCGCGATCGCGTCCATCGTGAAATGGCGATAGCCGTCGTCGCTCAACAAAAGCTCGCGCGCACCAGCAACGATGCGAGCACGGGTTTCTTCCGCGGCAGCTTTGCGTTGCCCGAGTCGATACGAACGCGGCACTAGTGTCGTGTCTCCAAGCTTAGGCCGCACGAGGGACGGTGATCATCACGACTTCCTCTGCGTCGTCGCAGCCGGCAATCTCCTCCTGCGCGATCGCGCGCGCCTGCGCGGCGCTTACCATGCCGCGCAAATCCGCGATGTGGCCCCGATGCACCAAATACAGCTCGGGAAACGCGCGACCCACGTCGCCGAAGCGCGTCGCGTTCTCGATGGCGCGGGCCAACGCGTCGTCGAGCGCGCCAACGGTCGTCGTCCGCGCGCTCGCGTTTTTCAGCACGAGGCGCACGACGTCGCGCTCGTCGATCACGCGGACTTTACCGTCCACGTGCTCGACGCGCAGCGCAAGGGGTGCAGCGGCATCAACCATCGCCGTCGCCCCAGAGGCGATCGCGCGCACGCGATTGTGTTGCGCATCGATCTCAATCGAAACCTCGACGCGATCCGGTGCTGCGCCCGCGGCGATGACCCGCTCGGCCGCCTCGCGTCGAATGCGCACGATATCTTGCGGCTGCGGATCAACGATCGTGCGCTCGACCATGTCGCGTACCAGCGCGAGCGCCACGCCGATCGGCGAGATCACCTCCGCATCGCGCGCGATACGATGCTCGAACCCGCCCTGCTCCGCAACAAACGGGACCAACGCTGCCGCTGCGCCGCCGCCTCCGACAAGCACGACGTTCGCGCGCTCGAGTTCGTAGTCGGCGATCAGTGCGTCGATCGTCGGCCGTACCTTGGCGGCGGCAAGCTCGAGCAGCTTCCGCGCATGCGACTCGGCATCGCCGCCTAACTCGTGTGCCAAGAGCGCAAAGGCCGCGCGCGCCGCACCGGCATTGCCGTGCGCAAACGCGGTCGGAGGAACGTACCCGAGAAGATTGCTCGCGCAGGTCGGGGTCACGGTCGCATAGCTTCCGTCGCGTAGCGCGAAGCGAAGATAATCCGCCGGATCGTGGGTTGCCGGTGCGAAACGCTCGATCCGAGCCCCGTCAAACGCCGCGACGTCGCAAAACGAAGCGTAGCGCAGTCCGGCGATGTGCGCGGAGCGCGGACCGACGTCGATGATGCCGCTACCGTCGATACGAGCGATGCTCCCACCGGCGATACCGAGCGTGCGCGAGTCAATCGTGTGCAGCATCGTGCGATGGCCGCCGATACGCGCCGACCGTATCTGCGGACGCCCGCCACGAATCACGCAACAGTCGACGCTCGTGCCGCCGACCTCGAGAAAGATTCCGTCGGTTACGTTCTCGTAGAGAAGCGCGCCGGCCACGCCCGCCGCGGGTCCTGAGAGCATCGTGAGGATCGGGCGCGTGAAGACTTCGCGCACATCCATTACGCCGCCGTCGCTACGCATGATCATCAGCGGCGCCAAAATCGCAGCGCGTTCGACGGCGTCGCGCGTCATCTGCGCCGTCCGCACCATCTTCGGAAGTATCGCCGCATTGAGCGCGGCGGTGCGCGTCCGCGCGCGCAGCCCGTACATTGCGCTTACGTCGTGGCCGCTGGTCGCTTGCATCCCATGGCGCCGGGCCGCTTCCGCTGCGTCGCGCTCGCCGGCCGGGCGATCGACGCCGAACGGCTCGCTGATCGCGACTGCCTCAACACCTTCGCGCTGCAACCCGGCGAGTACGGCCTCGAGCGCGGCCGCATCACCAGCGCGAACGAAGCGCATTTGGGGCGTAAAAGTAACGCCCGGCGCAAGCGAAACCGGACGAAAACGCATCTGCGCACGCGCGAGCCATCCGCCGCGCGGCACGAGGCCCACCACACCGACGCGCGCAACGTCGCCCTCGAGCAGTGCGTTGGTCGCTTGGGTGGTCGAATGAGCAATGAACGCAACGTCCTGCGGCGCGACCGCGTTCTCGCGCAGGATGCGTTCGATTCCATCGATGATGCCGGCAGCGACGCCTTCGACTGCGTCGTGCGTTGTCGGCACTTTCACACGCGCGACGAGCGCACCGGACGCCGCGTCAATCGCCACGACATCGGTGAACGTTCCGCCGACATCGACGCCGAGACGCAACTTGCTCACGGGTTCATGCTGGTGGCTCGGACCGCGACTTGCCCAATGCCGGCAACGATCGCGTCGCGGCTTGCGTCGCTTCCGTGCGCGCCTTGGAGCATCACGACGACGACGACCGTTCGGCCATTCACGTTGGCAACGCCGGCGTCGTTGGTCGCGATATTCGTGTCGCCGCCGCCGGCGAGCGTCCCGGCTACGTGCATCAACGCGACGGTTGGCGCAAAGCCCCCGCGCAACCGCGTCGGTGCCGTCGTGGCGCCGTTCAGTTGTGCGAGCAGCGCTTTTGTGGAAACCGCGGTGAGAAGTTTCCCCTGCACGATGTCGCCAAGAAGTCCCGCAAGCGCGGCCGGTGTGGCATAGCCGGAATCATCCGGGACCAAAAAGATCGCTTGATAACCGATCGTGCGCAACTGCGCATTAGCGGCCTCGCTACCGCCGAGTTGATCGAGGAGCGTGTCCGCGGCGCTATCGTCGTCGTTATTGAGCATCCGTGAGAGCAACCCACGCACGTCTCGCGTCATCGGGAGATGCCCGGCATCGACGGCGCGATACACGAGCAGCGCGATCGGTAAACGTTGTACGCCCGCCATCGGCAAGTTCGCGTCACCGTTGGTTCCCGAGGTTACGCCGGTCGTGATGTCGACGATGGTCACGCCGAGCGTTCCGCCAAGCGCCTTTGCACGTGCGGAGGCATCGCTCAGGCCGTTCTCGAGCACGGCCCGTTCCGAGATCGGGGACGACGTCGGCGTAAACAACGATGGCGGCGGCGTCGGCACGGGCGGAATCGCCGCGAGCAGCAGTCCGATCATCTGGCGATCGTCGCCAACTCGTCGTAGAGCGCCGTCATCGTGAGAATGCCGCCAAAGAATTGCTTGAGATTGAACTTCTCGTTCGGCGCGTGAATGTGATCGTCAGGCAACCCGACGCCGATCATTACCTGCGGAATCTTCAAGATGCGGTCGAAACTCGCGACCGGCCCGATCGAACCGCCGGTTCCGATGAAGACGGGGTCGCCACCAAAGCCGGCTTTCATCGCGGCCAGTGCGGCTTTCGCCGCGGGGTGATCGCGCGAAATCACAACCGCGGGAACCTCGCCTCCCGATTCCACGTCGACGCGCACGCCGCGCGGCGCGCAGGCTTTTATCGCCTCGGTAACGAGCGAACGCACGCGCTTCGGATCTTGCGTGCCGACGAGCCGAGCGGAGATCTTCGCGCGCGCAAACGACGGGATGATCGTCTTGGCACCCGGTCCCTGATAGCCGCCGTAGATCCCATTGCATTCGAGCGTCGGACGGAACCAATTGCGCTCCAAAGGCGTACGGCCGGACTCGCCGACGAGTTCGGGAACGCCGAGTTGCGCAGCTTCGCGTTTCTCGTCGTAAGGGAGTCGCGCAAGCTCCTCGCGTTCGTTGCGGCTGAGCTCCGGCACGCCATCGTAGAACCCCGGTACGCGCACACGCCCCTCTTCGTCTTTCAATCCGGCGATAATGCGCGCGAGCGCCTCGATCGGATTGGCAAGGATGCCGCCATAGTAACCGGAGTGCGCGTCGTCGGTTGGACCGTGCACGGTGATTTCCCAATGCACGAGACCACGTACGCTGGTCGTGAGCGAAGGAACGTCTTCGGCAAACACCGCGGTGTCGCTAATGACCGCAACATCGGCACGAATAAGATCGCGGTAGCGTTCGAGCGCGGCATCGAAATTCGGTGACCCGATCTCCTCTTCGCCTTCGATCACGACTTTGACGTTGATCGGCAGCCGTCCGCGCGTGCGCATGTGGGCCTCGATTGCGGCAAGGTGCATCAAGACTTGCCCCTTGTCATCGACCGCGCCGCGACCGTAAATCTTGCCGTCGCGCACGCGCGCCTCGAACGGCGGGCTCTCCCAAAGCTCGACCGGATCGGCAGGCTGCACGTCATAGTGTCCGTAGATCAGTACGGTGGGAGCGCCTGGAGCGCCAAGCCACTCGCCGAATGCGAGCGGATTGCCGTCGGTCTCGAGCACGCGCGCGTCCAAACCAATCGCTCGCATCCGTTCGACAAGGCGCTCGCAACACAGCGCGGACGTCGCCACAATGCGCCGGATCTGCCGAGATCGATGGTATCGCGATCCACTCCTTGAGCTCGTCGAGATTCGCGTCGCGATGCGCATCGCAGTAGGAGGCGAGGTTACGATCGATCGTCGTCACGTTAAGGAACCTTCATCCTATAGTGAAATGTCGTAGGTTTTTCCGTCGCGTTGGATCTCGAACGCGTGGGGTTTGCCGTCGTAGCTACGCTGTTCGGTTTGGTACGTCCCATATTCCCACCAAAACCGGCCATCGATCTTCTGGAGCACGTCGCCCGTGCGTAATCCCGCGTTGTAGGCCGCGCCACCGGCACGCGCGTAGATCCGCATGTTCCCGTCGACCGTCTTAAAGATCGCATAAAGATAGCCCGGCGAGCTGCCCGGCGCGAGCGCAACGCCGCTCGCGAACAACGAGGCCGCGCGCGGATCGCTCGTGGCCCATGCGCGCAACCGCGCCACGCCATCGCCGGCAAGCGGGATAACGTCCATCGCTGCGGTCTGCAATGCGTGATCGTGCCATTCATCGATGATCCATCCGCCGCAGTCTTCAAGCCGCAATCCGACGTCGAGATCGGTTCCGGCAGTCAAGCGGAACGTGCTCGCGCTTACGAAGACGTACGAGCTATACGGCTTTGCCGAACAATCCGTCGCATTCGGGTCGCCATGCCAGGCAAACGCTGTCCACGGCGCGGCATTGAGCCCGGCAATCACGTTTCGCGCCGCCTCGTTCGCAAGCGCTGAGCCGTCGCTATCGACCGCGATGCGATTCGTCGCGTCCGATGCCGCGTAAAGGCCCGGGACCGGCGCAGCCAACACCGGTGCGATGAACGCGAATGCGCGCATGCCAAAGAGCTGCGGGGTTGCGGAAACGACTGCAATGCTGGCAAGCGTCGCCACCGCGACTTGATAGGGCAGTGTGCGCTTGGTGATCGTGTCGATCGGCGTGCCGGTGAAATTCGCGACCCACACGTTGGCCGTATTGGTCGGGTCGCAGACGTTCTGCACCTGGACAACCGCCATCACCGCTGCCACCAATACAACGGGCGGCAACGCATGGGTCGCGAGCAAGACTGTAAACACCGCGATGCCGACGCCGAACGGATTGAGCGGGCCTCGGTAGAGCACGAGTGGACTGCCGATGCCGAAGACCGCGACGTACGCGAAGGGATTGTTCGCCCAACCGTGCACGAGCGGTGCAAGCGCTGCCGTGAACTGCGGCGTCTTAGTTGCGGTGAACAACATTCCAATGCCGATAAAGAGCAGCACCGCAGGTGCAACGTCCTCGACGCCGCGAACGGCCGACGCGATCAGCGTTTGAATCGTCCGCGTGCCACTGGTGACCAACGCTCCAAAGATCGCTGAGAACGCGAACGCAAGAATCGGGTCCAGGTGCAGCGCGAAGTACAGCACGAGCGGCAGCAAAGGCGTCACAAGCGCGATCGCCGGCACACGCGGCGCCTGCGGCTCATCATCGGCCCCAATCGCCCAGGTTGCGTAATCGCGCTCGCGCGCGAACGAAACGACCGCGTACACGACAAGGGCGAGCGCATCGATTGCCGCGAGCAGCACGGCATAGTGCGTCATTTGTTGTGGAATAACGCCGAAGAGCCGCGTATAGAACGTCCAATTCGTTATGTTGAAAATGAACCCGAGCGCAAAGGCCATCAAAAAGAGCGTGGCAGCGACGACACGCGGTACGCCCGTGGTCATCATGATCGGTAGGACGATCGAGCCAACCATAATGACGGCGCCTAAGCCCGAGAGCGACGTAAACAGTAATGCGACCACCGCGCAAAGGATCAGCGCGACGGTCAGCGGCGCCTCACCGCCATATTCGGCTGCGAGATTGACCAGCGCGCGCGCGATGCCGGTGTCGAGCGTCACCCGCGCGAGCAGCGCGCCGAAGATCACCGTGACATAGACCGGGGCAAGCGCGATTGCGCCGCCGGTTACGATCTCGCCGACTTGCGGAAACGGCACGCCTGCCGTCAGCGCCATCGTAACCGCCATAAGCGGCACGGCAAGTATCGCCGGCATGATGCGGCGATACATCAAGAGCGCAAAAACGGCAAAGACCGCGAGGACGGCCAGGGCTTCGATCACGGCGTGATTCCGAGCACCGTATCGAGCGGGGGCAGCGGCTTCTTCGGCACGTAATCGTCGTAAACGACACGCTCGATTGCATCGGCCCGGTTTATCGCGAGCTGCGCATCGAGATGGTAGCGCTCGAGATTGCTGGCGAGATGGTCCTCGCGATCTTCGTACCGCCACGCCTTCGCATACAAGATGGCGAGCCGTTCGTCCATGTCGCGCTGCTCCCAGAACCAGTAACGGCACCAGAACAGCTCCCGCAAGGCATCTTTTGGATTCGTCGCAGCGTCGGCGTAGTAGTCGCGCACTTCTCTTGCAATCTGATAGCGTCGCCCGAGTGCGTCGTAGCGTTGCGCCGCGAGGAACATCACCGCGGCCGCATTTGCGTGCAACGGGGGCGTATTTCCAATCAGGTGGGTCGCGACTTTTTCTGCATCAAGGCGGAATTGCCGCAGGTCGACGCTTTGCATCGTGGCCGCAGCAGGCCTGAACGGATCGGCCCAGGCGAGCATGTCGCTGAACTCCGGCAGCTGTGTCGTCAGCGCACCGAGCGTCGTCTCGTCTTGCGCGTACCGTGCGTCGTCAACGCCGAAGAATGCGCTTGGGAAATCGCGGTCAAAACCGTCGGACGTGCTCCACGCCTCGGCGGCGGCGTACAGCACCGGATACCACGTGGCCTCAAAGAGCGTCTCGCCGTCATCGTTCCAGACGGTGTCGAAGAGTCCGAGCACGCTTGCGCGCTTGCCGTCGTCGATGAATTGCTTCGCATTGGGCAGCGCGTTGCCGAAGCTCGGAAAGATCCGGCTCCAATTGTTCGCGCCCGGCGCGACCATCTGCTCGAAGCCGCCACTCGCGACCGTGTTGATAAACGGCATGAACGTCTTGAGTGGATCGTAGTGCCAGTTCACGATGACTGCATTGCGCGGCAGCAATTTCATGATCGACGGATCCGCTTCGATGCCGTCGTCCCATAGCATGATGCGTGCCCCTGACGGTGCGATCAGCGCGTTCATGTCGTTGACGTGCTGCGCATAGACGGCACTGCGGCCGCCGTTGGCGTTGACATATGCGGCACTCGTGCCTTCGCCCAGCGTTGCCGTCTCATCGGAACCGATGTGAAAGAACGGCGGGTTCGGAACCGCCGCGAGCTCCTGCCCGATGATGCGCTTGAGGTATTCTGCCGCGAGCGTATTGCCGGGATCAAGCAGAAAGCCGTGCGGAAACTCCGCCGCGCTCGCGTACTGTTCGAGACGCAACGTGTTGTGCATGTGGGCAAAGGTCTGCTGCTCGGGGATCAACGTGACATGGTAACGCTTTGCGTAGGTATCGAGTTCGCGCAATTGCGCCGGCGTGATGCCGTCGGGCCACGCGGGCAACGGATCTGTCGGCGAGGCGAAGACGTGCTCCATATACGGCGAGTAGCCGTTCATCTTGAACTCCGCGATCGTCCGAATGCGTTCTTTGAAGTAGTCCATCGTTGGCACGGGTCCGCGCGAGACGTCGTCGGAGAGGATCCGCCAGCGAAGCGTGGGTTGATCCCGCATGCCGATGCACGGAATAATCCAGTGCCCATTGTCTCGCACCGGCAACTGAGCAAGCGTCATCAAGGCATAGAACGTACCGTCCGCGTCCGCGCTCGTGATCGCAACGTGGCCTGAATCAACGACAAGCTCGTAGCTCTGCGGCGCCATTAATGCTTCGTGTTGAAACGCGATTGGGGAATTCTTACCGATTTCGATCCGGGCAATGTGCAATGCGCTCCACCGGCGCTGCAATACATCAAGTGCGCCCGGATCTATCCCGGCCGGCGCGATGTGCGGCACGGAAATCGAGCAATCTTCCGACGCCAAGTATTTGGCCGGCTGCGGAATGAGATGAATAGCAACGGCAGCCACCAGTGCAGCGAACATACGTCCGCGTTAGTCGCGCTGCCGCGCTCTTCCCGCAAGGTGCGCAAAGCAGCCAATCGAAGCAATGCGCATGACAACTTCGCGATCGCTCATCCTCGCGGCGGCGATATTGACGTTTGCCGCGACGATCTGTGCCTTTCCAGCGTCGGCGGCCGACGATAAGTCGCTGCAAAACATGAAGGGCAGCGTCAGCTATGGCGCCGCTGGGAAGCATACGCCGCTCGCGCCAAACGCCACGACCGTGCTGGACGACAAAGACTACGCGACGACCGGTGCCGCATCGCTTGCCGCAATCGGTCTACCCGATAGCTCGCGCGTGCTCGTCGGTGCGGAGAGCAACGTACAACTCGCGTCCTTCGACCAAGTCACGGGCACGACCGCAAAGTTCGTCGTCGTTGGTAAGGTTCGTTTCATCGTGCAGCATCCACAGGGCGCAAAAGCCGACTACACGTTCCAGACGACGACCGGTAGCATCGCAGTCCGCGGGACCGAAGGCGACATCGAGCAGAGCGGTTCGGAGTTACGCGTCAACGTGTACGAGGTCTGCGATCCGAGCGAACCCGTTACCGTTACCACATCGAACGGTCAGCATTTCCAGCTTGTCGCCGGCCAGTCACTCGCGGCACAACTCGTCAACGGCATCGTGCAAGCCAAGGTCGAGCAACTCACGCAGGGGATGATCGATCGATTCTCACCCGATTTTGGCGTGCCGACCAGTTGGGATGCCGCGAAAGGCGCGATCGTGAGCACCGCGCAGAACCAAGCTTCGAATGCGATCGACAACGCGACCGGCGGCTACGGAAGCCAAGTTACGAGTGCAGTTAGCAGTATGTTCGGCCACAAGAAAGCGACGCCGACGCCGTCGCCCTCACCGGGATCGACGTCATGTTCGCACTAGTGGCCTGTAACCACTTAGGACGAATGCCCGCTTGAATCCATTGCGCGGTCGCGCGCATCCATTGCGGCTTCCGCCGCATCGAGATAGCTCGGCAGCATATCGAGATCGAAGACGCCGTCGGCGCGATCGGCCAGTTCTACCGCGGCGAGGTCTGCTTCCGCAATAGCTTGCGAACGTGGGGCATCGAGTGTCGCGTTCTCGTAGACACGGAACACTGCTTGATTTGTAAATTCCGTGCGAAGGATCAGCGCATCCAATCGCTCGCCTGTCGGGCCGGTCGGACCGAGCCGGACCGATAGGCCGGCGAGCCGCTCACCGAGATACGCCCGTACCTCCTCGTCAGTGAGGTGACGCTGCTGCGTCTCGGCATAACCGGCAAAGCCGGGGAGCTTCTCTTTGAGCACCTCACTCGCGTCCATCCGCGCCTCTTACGACGGGTTTCCCGGCGGGGCCTCGGGAACTCCCTCCAACCGATGGCTGTCACTCTGATCATCGCACTGGCGGCGCTCGCCGGTGCGGCGATCTACTACGCGTGGGTCTTTTTTCGGCGGTACGTGCTCGCACGTCAAGAACACCACCGTGTTTTGACGCTCTTTTCGCGCTACGTGCCCTCGCAGGTCGTCGAGGATCTGATGGAGCGCAAGGATCAGCGGCTCTTCGAAGCGCGCGAGTACTACGCCACGATCCTTTGCGCGCGCATCCGCAACTTCGGACTTTTTGCCGAATCGCTCTCGCCTGCGGAGACGCTGCGGTACCTTAATGAGTTCTATACAATCGTCGGCCAGGCGGTCCAACGTCATCGCGGCATAATCGAGAGCCTGCACGGCGAGACGGTCGTTGCGGTCTTCGGCGTACTGATCGAGGAAAAGTTTCAGGAAGAGCGCTCGCTGCGCGCAGCGCTCGACATCATGCGCGTCGTCGATGCGATGGATGCGCGTTGGCGCTCGCAAGGACGTCGGTCGATCGAGATCGGCATGGGCGTGAACTCGGGCAAGATTGTCGCGGGTGATTCCGGTTATAAGGATCGGCGCGAATTCGCGATCGTCGGCAACCCTGCGGCGGTCGCAGCACGCCTCGAAGCCGCCTCCGAAGATCTTGGTGCGGGCATCGTTGCCTCGGAAGAAACCTACGATGCGGTGCGCGAACTCTTTGTTGGCGTACCAACCTCGTCGTTGCCGCTTCGCGGGCTGCGGCGATTACAGAATGCGTACATCATTCGCGGCTTGACCAAGCGCGCGAGCGAGGAGCGCACGCTCACGCTTCCGCCGCAACGCGCCTTCAGCGAAACCGTGGTTCATTCGTACGAATCCAACGAATCACGAGCGGTCGAGCCCGACTCCTACATCGCACCGGAAACGCCCGAGCCCCAACAAACGATCGATACGCGCGTCACCGGTACCAGTCCCGCGCCCGCTTCGTTCACGCACTTTTCGCGCTTCGACGACGACGCACCAGCGCTGCCGGAACCACCGCCGATCATCGGACAGTACGAAGACGATCAAGGTCCGCCGGTACAACTTCCGCCTTAAAGGTCGCGCAGCAGCTGCGGTAACGATTCTCCTGCACTTGCGCGGATGACACAGTCGACGCGGTCGCTGATCGCCGTCTCTTCTGGGTTAATCTCGGCAACGAACGCGTCACGCCGCATTGCGAGCGCAGCCGCCGGATAAACAACCGCGCTCGTACCCACAACGAGAATCACGTCAGCACGATCGGCCGCTGCGGCGGCACGTTCCCAGGAACCACTCGGTAACGCCTCGCCGAACCAAACGATGTCCGGGCGCAAGCGGCCGCCGCACGCGTGGTCGATGCGTTCGGGGTCGAGGCCGCGCGAGTCGATCGGCTCACGTGCGTCACATCCCGTGCATCGCGCGGTGCGCAATGCGCCGTGCAATTCGACCACGTTGCGCGAACCCGCGCGCAGGTGCAACGAGTCGACGTTTTGCGTCGCAAGCGTGAAATCAACGTAGCGTTCTTCGAGCGAAGCGAGCGCGTAGTGCCCAGCATTCGGTTGCGCGCGGCGGTGCGCGGCATTGCGCTCGTTGTACCATGTCCAGACGAGTTGCGGATCGCGCGCAAAACCCGCCGGCGATGCCAGCTCTTCGACACGGTGCGTGCGCCACAACCCGTTGACACCGCGAAAGGTTGGGAGCCCACTCTCGGCAGAGATGCCCGACCCCGTTAGCACCAGCACCGATTGCGCAGCACGCAGACGTGCGATCAAATCCTGCATGGCGGAAACTTCGCCAAGGCGAAGGTTAGCGACCTATGGATCCCCACGCGCGCAGCCGACGTGCCATCGTCTGGCCGGCTTACCTGGTCGCCGCCGTCTGTTTTGCCGTAGCCGTCGCGCTCTCACTGGTGAATCTCTCGTTGCTCGAACAGTTGCGCACGGCACAGGCAGCATCGGCGCGCGAGCAAGCGCGTACGAGCAACGTCGTGCGTTCGCTTGCCAGCGAGCGCAGCATGCTCGAGGATCTGATGGACGAAGACGCGCAGCGTTTCAACATCACCAACGGCCAAATTGTACTGGTCCGCGATCGCGTCTATATCACGATGCACGATCTCGCCCAACCGCCGCGCGGGAAAGTCTATGAAGCGTGGACCGAGGCACGGAACAGCTCGGCGCTCGTACCGGCCTCGACATTTGTTCCCGACGCGCATGGGGTTGCGGTGCTGGGCCTCGCGCCCACGGCCAAGGATACGAACGCTGTTGCGGTTAGCGTTGAGCCCGAAGGCGGTAGCAAGATTCCTACCGGCAAGATGCTGGTGCTCGTACGGCTCAACTGATGGTGCGCACCGAGCGCATGACGAATGCCCGCGAGCGAGAGGCGCTAGCCTTCCTCGCGCGTTCGCCGTATGCGAACGTCTTTCTCAGCTACTTGATCATGTTCGATCTCGCAAGCGCGACGCGCCACGCGCTCTACCTCGCACTCGACGACGACGACAACATCAAGGGTGTTGCATATTTCTCGCGGCAGGTCGCGCTGGCTGCCGACAGCCCTGCGGCCGTCGAGGCCTTCGCAAACATCGGCGCCACCCACCGCGGCGAAAAGATGATCGTCGGGCCGCGTACCGAGATCGCTGCATACTGGGATCTTGTGCGCGACAAACACGAGCGGCCGCGCCTGATCCGCGACCGCCAGTTCGTGATGATGCTCGATCGTTCGATGTTGCAACCGTACGACCACAGTGTCCTTGCGCGGCGCGCACGCATCGATGAGTGGCCCGCGGTTGCCGACAATTCGGCTTCGATGATTGCGGCTGAGCTCGAGTATGACCCGATGCACTCGTCGCCCGAGTTCACTGCGAACGTGCGCGCGATGATCGATCGTGGGCTGTGGTGGGTCGGCGAGTCGCTTGGGCGCCTGTGCTTCTTCTGCAATGTCGGGCCGTGGAGCCCGCAGACGGCGCAGTTGCAAGGCATTTGGGTGCCACCCGAATTACGCGGCAAAGGCCTCGCAACTTCAGCGCTCGGCGCAGTTTGCGATCGCGTGCTCGAGGTCTCGCCGACACTTTCACTCTACGTCAACGACTTCAATGATCGCGCGATCGCGCTTTACGAACGCATCGGCTTCAAAACCGTCACCGAATTCCAGACCATTTTGTTTTAGCTGACGAAGAGCTGGGCGAAATTATTGGTCGTGGTGGGTGAATTTGTCGCCGACGCTGTGTACGCCGGATTCGACCGCGCGTTCGCCGGCGGTGACCATGTTGATGATCCACCGGATCGTGGCCCAAACGCCGATGAACGCAAACAGGAAGATGATGCCAAACACCCAGGCTGCGGCCTCAGCCGTGTGAACGATCCATTGTTCCATAGTCTTCTAGCGCTTGGCTAGCGTGGCTGCGAGACCTGCCGCGTTACGCGCGACCGTGCCATACACGGAGAGCTGCGGATTGGCGCCGATGCTCGTGGGAAACGCCGACCCGTCGAAGACATGCACGTTATCGAGCTGGTGGTACCGCCCCATTCCGTCGACAACGGAAGAGCGCGGATCGGCACCCATGCCGCACCCGCCCATGACGTGCGCGCTCACGACGTTTGCGCGAAGAATCTCCATCGGCAGCGCGTCGATCATGCGTTCTGCCTCCGCGAATGACGTCACGAGTTGCGCGTCTTCGTGGACCGGCTTCACCGTGCGAGCTCCGGCGGCAAACTGGATCTGCGCCATCGTCTTGAGCGCTCGGCGCGCACCATCCCACACGTACGGCGTGAGCGGATAGTCGAGCAACGGCGTTCCGTCACCGCGCAATCCAACTGTTCCGCCCGGGCTCTCAGGATGAAATCCGTCCCGCATGAGGGCGATAATGACCTGCAGATGCGGCATATCTGCGAGCAACTGCGCCTGCGTTTGGCCGAATCCAGGCGTCGTCGTAGCTAACAGTACCGGATGCACGGGCGGGACTTCGAGCTTGTAGCCGATCGGACCATCGAGCGGCTGCGTGTGCAAGAAGTGATCGCTGTAGATCGATTGCGGTGCGCCTGCGTAGGCCGCGACGAGTTCCGGCATGACCGCTGCGGAAATGACGACGGGATGGAGAAACGTGCGTCTTCCAAGTGTGCCGTACGGATCGGGTGCTCCACTGCGCAACAGCAGCGCCGGGCTATTGATCGCACCGCCCGCGACGACGAACGTGCGTGCGAACACGCGCAACGACGGTGCGCATTCAAGCATCGAAGCCTTCCGGCCGTCGAAGTGCAAACGTTGTGCGCGCGATTGCACGATGAGCGTCGCGCCCCGATCGAGGGCGCTTGGAATCGTCGTGACGAGCATCGACTGCTTCGCATTTGTCGGGCAACCCATGCCGCAATAGCCGAGGTTGTAGCAGCCCTTGACGTTGCGCGAGATTGTCGCCGTGTCGATGCCGAGCTTTTTTGCACCGCGCGCCAACGCTGCGTTGTTAGGATTTGGCGGCTCGTCCCACGGATGAATCGATAGGCGCTTTTCCATCCGCTCAAAAAATGGCGCGAGTTTCTCGGCTGTATATTCGCGCAACCCGTACGTGTCACGCCAATACTCGAGCGTTGGCTCGGGCGTGCGGAAGCTACTCGTCCAGTTTACCGTCGTCGATCCTCCAACCGCGCGGCCTTGCAAAATAACGATGCCCTTGTCTTTGGTGCGCCGTCCCGCCGATTCTTGATACAGCTGCGGGTACGCTTCGCGTTCAAGCATGTGAAAGTCGCGCGACGATCGCAGCGGCCCTTCCTCGATCATGATGACGCTCAGACCGGCGTTTGCAAAAATCTCCGCCGCCGTGCCCCCTCCCGCACCCGTGCCGACGATTGCGACGTCCGCGTGGAAGTCGCGCGGCGCCTGCAGCGTTGTCGCGTCGATGACCTTCCAGCCACGCGCAAGACCGAGGGCGATCGGATCGGCGATCATGCGATGTGCGGCGGTCCGGGATAGCCGACGCGCGGCCACGCTTCACTGTTGCCATACCAGCCCGCCATCACGAGTTGATGAAGCGCCGCGTAGCCACTGCGTAAGAGCTGCGCGTTGCTCGTACGCCAACGTTGCAAGAAGTCGGTGATCTCACTATCCGACGCGCGATCCCACGGCCCGACGCCCGCGACGATTCGGCGCGTGAGCGGAAACTCGAGCAGCCCAAAGAGTTGCTGTACTTCACCCTGAACCGCGGCTGGAAGCCCGGCGATTGCAATCTCAACGCCACGCACGGCAGTATCCAGTGCATCGCCGCGGTTGGGCAATGCGCCGTCGAGCATCACGCGCCCAATCGCGCGAAGCATGTCGCGGTGATCGCTTGATGGAGCACAACCGCCGAGCGCAAGCAGCATCGCGCCGCCCGCACCGGTTTGCAGAAGCTTACCGCGTGTTAGCGTTTGCGAATAACATTCGCCGGCGGTATTCCGAGGGCGATTGCCCCATAACATCTTTGAAGGCTCGCGAGAAGGTGCAACAGCTCTGGTAGCCAGTCTGCACTGCGAGTGCAGAGATGGCCCCGTCGCGTTCTTCGAGATGCGAGAGAGCATACTCTATGCGCAACGTCTTGACCAGGGTCGAAAACGTGATGCCGACCTTCTCAGCAAAGTACCGGGAGAACGCGCAGGGCGTCATACCCGCAAGCGCCGCGGCGGTTTCTAACCGGATCGGCTCACCGATGTGCTCGCGAACGTAGACCGCAGCCGCAAGCGTGCGCGGATAGTAGATGATCCGGCGTTGAACGTCGTCGGCCAGGAGACGCGAACGAAAGGCTTGGGTCGTATCGAGCACGATGCAGCCTCCGGGGATGGGAATGGGTTCCGGGCCTAGCCCATTTGGGCTAGTCCCTCCGGAGTCCTTTTGGGCGCCTGCTTGGCGGGTCCGCCCTGCCGGGCTCGCCAATCCCCTGGCAGGATGCCTCGCCGCCCCGAGCCCGCCTCCACCGACCGGCGCGCCTCACGCGCTTCGGGCGACATTGGCGTCGACCTGGTTCTCGAGCGCGCGCGCATTGCGCTGGCTACCGACGCCGCAAGCGCCGTCGATCTGCTGCTGGGCCTGCGGGAACGGTTGCGCACCGACGCCGACCGCTTCTACGCGGAGATCTTGCTCGGCTCGAGCTTCTCCGAACTGCGCGAATACGAAACTGCCGACGCACATTTCGAGCGTGCGCGTCTCTTGCTCGATCGCCGTTCGCTCACGCAAGTCGCGTCGCTTGCGGCAGCACGCAGCCGCCGCTACATCCACGAGTTACGCATCGGCGATGCATGGCGCTGCTACGAGTTAACGCTCGTCGACCGGCGCATCGACGGTCGCATTCGCAGCGAACATCTCAAAGGTGAGATTCATCACGCCGAGGCGCGTAACAGCGAACACGCCGCGTCGCTGATTCGACTCCTCGCCCTCATCGGTGATGACGTCGACGCCCACATCGCGCTCTGGTACCGTGCGGTCGCCGATCTTGGCCTCGTGGCGTGTGAGATCCCCGCACCCGCCGCTACCGCAACGGTGGCCGAGGCGCTCGCAGCGCGCCCGGTGTGGTCGGCCGGCTTTTCCACCGAGCATTTCTACGCGCTGCGCGCGCTGGCGTGGTGCAGAGCACTCTCTGGTGATGCACTCGGTGCATTTCGGTACTTGCGCGAAGCGGGAGCGCTCGCCGAATCGCTGGTCAACGCACCAATGCGCGCGATCGTCCTGCTCGATCGAGCACAGCTCGCGCGCAATGCGCGTGAAGAGCACTGGTGCGCAAACGAGCTTGCGGCGGCAATGGACGTGTTACGCGACGTTGACTGGCCCCACACCAGCGCCTATGAACGCACGGTGTTACCGTTGCTGGGTGAAGTGCTTGCGCCGACCGATGCGCAGAGCGCCGCGGCGGCGATCGCGCGCTATTCGGCACTCACTCATGCGCCCGATCCGATTGTGCTCGCTGCGCGCGGTGTGGTGCATCTCGCCGATGGCCGCAGGCGCGAAGGCGTACGCGATCTGAGCGCCGCGTATGACGCCTTCGAGCGCGCGGGGTCGGAATGGCGCGCGGGGAAGGTCGCAATTGCGCTCGCACAGGTAACCGGCATCGAACGCTGGCGTCTGCTTGCTCTGGAGAACCTCGAGTTTTATGCCTCGTCGTGGCTCCACACGCAGGCCTGTGAACTTGCCGAATCCGAGGTTCTCCCGGAGAGCATGTCACTGACACCGATGCAAGAGCGTGTCTTCAATATGATCTGCGAGGGCCTCTCGACCGAAGCGATCGCGACGCGGCTGGGACGCAGCCCATCGACCGTTCGCAATCACGTGAAGCTGATCTTCAAGGCGCTCGGCGTGAATTCGCGCGCCGCGCTCGTCGCCAAGGCCGCGCGTGACGGACGCCTGTCATGATCCCCGGCGCGCACGTCGTGCTGCACCTCGGGCTGTGCAACGCGATGCTGAAGGTTGCAGAACAAACGCCGATCACGGCACACATACGGCTCGTTGACCGGCTCGACCATCCACACGTCGATCAGGACGTCACCTTTACGCGCTACGGCCAGTCGTCGGGCGAGGTCACCTTCAACGCGCCGCAAGGCATGTACCGAATTGAAATCGCCGCTCCCAAGTATCGTTGTTACGCGGAAGATTATCTGTTCTTCATCGCGGATCACAACCGCACGATCACCGAACAATTGAACGAGGGACAACCGATCCCCGATCACGCGATGCAGATGACCGGCACGGCACCGCAGTCGTTCTTGTATCTCAACCCGACGTACGTGCTCTTCCCGAAGGGCACGCCGTGCGACAAGCCCGTGCCCGATCCGCTTCCCGCCAAAATCACGATCGAGAACGATCAAGACTCGTTCTACGTGAAGATGTTTCCGGATCCGCAGCTCTTCGCTGAAGGACCGGTCGTTGTCGCGCTCCAGCTGGAAACCGCAACCGGCGAGAACCATTACATACGATTGAAGGTTCCGTTTCCACAGCCTTGGGATGGATGGCCGTACGGAGTGCAGTTCAACGTCAGGGATGACGACGCCGATTCGATCTCGACGTTGCCCACCGGCGTGCTGCTCTGTCCGCGGCTCTTTAGAACGTCAGCGGGCTAGCGATCCTGCTTTAAGGCTGCGCTTTCGGGATACGGTGTGCACCTTGGCGGCGCTATGCTGCACGCGGAGGTGCCAATGGCCAGCAAGCAGCGCGAAATTCTGCCGATTCCCGACAAAGCATACGCCGGCTTCGTCGCCTACGACGCCAAGGATCCCGATTCGAAGTTTCCGCCGATCGAGCCGCTGACGCCGCCCGACGGCGCGCCGAACGTGCTCATCGTGCTGATCGACGACGTCGGCTTCGGTGCGTCGAGCGCGTTTGGCGGTCCATGTGCATCGCCAACCGCCGAGCGGATCGCGAAGGACGGTTTGCGTTACACGCGCTTTCACACCACGGCGCTCTGCTCGCCGACGCGCGCCGCGCTGCTGAGCGGACGCAATCATCACACCGTCGGCATGGGCGGCATCACCGAGATCGCGACGTCCGCGCCCGGCTACAATTCGATGCGTCCGAATTCGATGGCACCGCTACCAGAGATTCTGCGCCTCAACGGCTATTCGACCGCGCAGTTTGGCAAGTGCCACGAAGTTCCGGTGTGGGAGACGAGTCCGGTGGGACCGTTCGATCGCTGGCCGACCGGCTCGGGCTTCGAATACTTCTACGGTTTCGTCGCGGGTGAGACCAATCAATGGTACCCCGCGATTCACGAGGGTACCAAAGTCGTCGAGCCGGACAAGACGCCCGAAGAAGGTTACCACTTCATGGACGACATGACGGATCACGCAATCGCGTGGGTGCGTCAGCAGCGCTTGCTCGCCGGCGACAAGCCGTTCTTCATGTACTTCGCGCCGGGCGCAACGCACGCGCCGCACCACGTCCCTAAGGAATGGGCGGATAAGTACAAGGGAAAGTTCGATCAGGGCTGGGACAAGCTGCGTGAGGAGACCTTCGCGCGCCAGAAAAAACTTGGCGTCATTCCGCAGAATTGCGACTTGACCGAACGCCCGAAAGAGATTCCCGCTTGGGAGTCGGAGACGCCGGAATTCAAGCGCGTACTAGCACGGGAGATGGAAGTCTATGCGGGATTCTTCGAGTATGCCGATCATCACATCGGCCGGCTGATCGACGCGCTCGAGCAGATCGAGGCACTCGACAATACGCTGATCTACTACATTATCGGCGACAACGGCGCGTCGGCGGAAGGGACGCTGGAAGGCACATACAACGAAACGATCCCGTTCAACGGCATGAAGGCGCTCGAAACCGTGCAGTTTCTCACCGAGCGAATTGACAAGCTTGGCGGCCCCGAATCTTACAACCACTATGCGGTCGGCTGGGCGCATGCGATGGATACGCCGTACCAATGGACCAAGCAAGTCGCATCGCACTGGGGCGGCACGCGCAACGGGACAATCGTGCGTTGGCCCAAAGGTATCAAGGCTAAGGGCGAGATCCGCAATCAATTTCATCACGTCATCGACATAGCGCCGACGATCCTCGAAGCCGCCCAACTCACCGAACCGGTCATGGTGAACGGCGTTGGGCAGGTACCGATGCAAGGCGTCAGCATGGCGTACAGCTTTGACGACGCGAAAGCCCCGGAACGTCACGAAACGCAATATTTCGAGATGTTCGGCAATCGCGGCATCTATCACAAAGGCTGGACCGCGGTCACGCGTCACCGCACGCCGTGGGTTTTGACCGGCGAGACGCCGCCGTTTGACGACGACGTCTGGGAGCTATACGACACGAACAAGGATTGGTCGCAAGCACACGACCTCTCCAAGCAGATGCCCGACAAGCTGCGTGAATTGCAACGGCTGTGGATCATCGAGGCAACGCGGAACGGCGTCCTTCCGATGGACGATCGCGGTGCCGAGCGATTCAATTCCGATTTGGCCGGCCGCCCGACGCTCGTTCGCGGTTCATCGCAAGTACTCGCTAACGGCATGGGTGATCTCAACGAAAACGGCCTCATCAACGTGAAGAACAAGAGTCATTCGGTCACCGCGCAGTTGGTCGTGCCTGAAGGCAAGCCGGCCGAAGGCGTGATCATTGCACAGGGAGGTATTGCCGGCGGCTGGATGTTCTACGTCAAGAACGGGAAGCCGACATACTTGTACAACTTCGTTGGACTTCGCGACTTCGTCATCACGTCAACTGAAACGCTCACGCCCGGAACGCATCAGGTCCGCATGGAGTTCGCGTACGATGGCGGCGGCGTCGCTAAGGGCGGCACCGTTACGCTCTACATCGACGGGAAAGCGGTTGGCAGCGGCCGGGTCGAGCAAACGGCGCCGCTCATCTTTTCCGGTGACGAAACCTCCGATGTCGGTCTCAAGCGTGGCTCACCGATGACGCCGGACATCCCGGTCGGCGAGGCAAGTCGCTTCAATGGAACCGTCGCCGCCGTCGTCATCGATCTCAAGGACGGCAGCACCGATCACTTGCTCTCGCGCGACCAAGTGCTCAACATGATAATGGCGCGGCAGTAGCGGCGAAATTGGCGGGAGCGTGTAGGAATCGAACCTACCAGCCGCCTTGCGGCGGCCTCAGCGATTTTGAAGACCGTGCGAGCCACCAGACTCGTACGCTCCCGCTCGGCCTATTCTATTCCAGCTGTAGTTCGCCTAGTTCGTGTGCTGTTCGCCGATCGCGGTCTCGTACAGGAACCATATCCGCCGCTCGGTCTCATCGATAAAGACCTCGAGCAACGAGGCCGTCGCGACGTCGCCGAGCTCGTCCACGGTTCCGTGAAGGGCGCGCATGCGGCTGACCAGGTCTTTGTTATCTTCGACGAGCGCACGCAACATCGCGTGGGGTTGGACGAACTCGCGATCGTCGTTATCGACACGAGTAATGTTTGACACCTGGCCTACGCTTCGTAGCGTCGGTTGCCCGAGCTTACGCGACCGTTCGGCAAGGATGTCGATCATCGCAAAAATCTGCGCGGCGTGCTCGTCGAGGAGCTCGTGATATTCTTTATAGTGGCTGCCCGAGACGTGCCAATGGTAGTTCTTCGTCTTAATGAAGAGCGCCACCACGTCGGCGGTAAGGGGGAGCAGCGCCTTGCCGATCTCGGCGCGAGCGTCCTCGGCAAGATCGGACGGGGTTCCCAGGCGCGCTTGGAATTCGGAGAGTGTTGTCGTAGCCATGTGGTTTAAACCGGGCCCCGGTTCCGGGGGTTGCGCTACAGTAACGACTTCGGTCATCATGCCGTCCATCATGTGGATCTCGTTGTGGCAGTGCAACAGCCACCGGCCGGGCGGCGAATCTGCGTCGAAGATCCACGTCAGCGTTCCGCTGTTTGCGCGCACCAGCGAGACGTCTTTGTCGAGCGGACGCGCGAGCGTCTTACCGTCGACTTCGACGACGCGAAAGACGTGCCCGTGCAGATGCATCGGATGATCCATGTCGGTCGTATTCTTGAAGTGCACGAGCACGCGATCGCCGCGGTGCACGCGGATCGTCGGCACGTTCGGGTAGGTCGCGCCGTTGAGCGTCCACGCCGATGAATCCCACGCGCCGCCGCCAAGCGTAAACGCACGGACGCAGGTTGACGCCGCGCGTATCGACCAGGCTTTGCGCGACGCCGCCGAGTTTTTCGTAGGTGAGATAGTCGACACCATCGAGCGACTGCGGCGACGAAAGCGGCGCGGCCTTTTCGTACCCTTCCGTGTACACGACCATTGCTTGTTGAAACGCGAGCGGATCGCTCGAGAGCCCTTGCAAAAGCCACGCGCCGGGTTTGGTCACCTCGAACCACGCGTCGTAGCGCTCGGCCACGCCGATGCGCAAGCGCATCGAACTCCATCGGCGTCGGCACCGGATTGCCGTCGGCATGCGTCACGCGCAACCGATGTTGCGCAAGACGCACGTAGCGCGTCTGCGTCGCGCTCGCGTTGAGAATACGCAGGCGCACGCGATCGCCGACTTTGACTTTCAGGCTCTTTGTGCTCGGATAGGTCGCACCGTTGATGCAGTGCGCGACATAACCCACCTCGTCGCCCATCTTATCGTCTGGTTTCATCTCGCGCATTTCCGGAGAACCGGCGGGATCGATCATCGGCGCATGGCTCGTTCCCTTCATCGCTGCGAGCACGCTGCGCATATCCGGCACGTCATGAAAGATCACGGCATATTCGACATCGGCTGGTTCGTCGCGCGGATCTTCGATCACAAACATCCCGAAGAGCCCGCGCAGCAGGCCCATGTCGTTTGGCGTGATCGTGGTACCAGCGCGTCCCCGCCGGCTGCGGCGCGAAGTCGTAGATGAAACGTCCGCCGTGTGTAACCGGCGCCTGCGTGACGCCCGGCAACACCATCCATGGCGTTCGGCAAAATCACCCCGTGCCAGTGGACGCTGGTTGCAATCGCCGACGCATTCACATACTCGACATGCACGCGTTGCCCGTGACGCACGCGCAGCAACGGGCCCGGGATGCTGCCGTTGTAGCCGATCGCGTCAACGACGATGCCGGGCGCCGGCGAAAAGCGCATCGGTGTTGCAGTGAGCCGAAACGACACCGCATCGCTCGCGAGCGCGCGCGCGGGAAGTGGCGCAAGCGCCACGGCGCTCATCGTGCCGGCGACGCCGGCGAGAAATGGCGCGCGCCGCACTATTGTCCGACGACGATCGGTTGGTCTATGGTCTTACCGTCGTACACGATGTGAATGGTCCATGCGCCGCCCATCTCGAACTGGATACGCCCCGTATACACGTGCGGATCACTCGTCGGCTTGAAGGTGACGCGCGGCGAGTCCATCGGCATGTGACCCATCGACATCGACGCGATTGCGGTAACGCTCCGCGGCGGCGTTCCTGAGAAACGGATGGTGACGTCGGCGAAGTCGCTCGGGTGCTCGGGAGCAATGGTGATCACTGGCTGATTTGCCGAAGCGCCGCCGTCTAAGCCCGACAAGTAGTCAGCGATGTTGCCGGCTTGCGTCGCAGTAAAGCCGTAATTCGGCATGGGAGCGGTCGGATGCACGATTGCATCGATAATCTGCGCACGAGTTCGGCGATGCTCGATGCCGACGAGGGCCGGAAAGCCGGCAGAGGAGCCTTGAAACTTTGCCCCGTGGCAGCTCGTGCAGCCGTTTTGCGCAACGAGTTTCGCGCCGGCGTTGCCATCCGCCGTTGCGCGAACGACCATACACAAAGTAAGCACGAAAAAGCCTACAGCCGCAATTGTAAACCATTTAAAACCGAGCATATCGCCTGGCTTCGCAGGATGCGCGCGCGCTCCCCGCATAAGCTGGCAAACACAGATTCATGATGTTTTATGAGGCCGAGGCGACCGGCGACGGCGGGCTGTTGCAGCGGCTGCTTGGTATAACGTACGAGATCTTGCACGCCCAGGAGATCGCGCCCGCGCTTGAGTCGATCTCGCGGGCGGTCACCGACCTTTTCGGATTTAAGTACGTCACGATCGTCGCCGCCGACGCCCCGGGCGGTGAGCTCTACCGGCGCGTGCTTCTGGGCTTTCCCGACGAAGTCGTGCGCGAGCGCCTTGGCGAGCATATCGACCGCAGTGCGGTGTTGGAGATTCTTCCGCCCGAATCTGAGGTGCTGCCCTACTGCTTCTACAACCCGGCCGAGCGCGAGATCTATTGGAAGCAAAGCATCTACACCGGGTATCGTCCGTTAAACGAACCGCGCAGCGCACCCGACGCATGGCACGAACGCGACACGCTGACGCTGGTGTTGCCCGATCCTGACGGCAACATGCTCGGCTACCTTTCAGCAGATGCGCCGCTAGACGGGAAGGTTCCATCGATTGAAACGCTGCGCCGTATGCAGCTCTTCACCAACCTCGTCGGACTCGCGCTTGCGAGTTCGCGCTCGCACGCCGTTGAGATCGAGCAGCGGCAGAGCCTCGAGCGCAATGCGCGCCTGCAAAACGAGTTCTTCAGCATGGTCTCCCACGAAGTGCGTTCGCCGCTCGCGGCAATCCGTGGTGCGACGGCACTCTTGCAGACGCACTTTGAAACGCTCGGTCTCGAGCGGCGCCAAGAGTTGCTCGGCGTGCTTTCGAGCTCGACCTCGCGGCTCTCGTCGATCTTCGAAGACTTCTTGCTGCTCTCGCGCATGGACGCCGGCCATCTCGCGCTGCGCATCGAGAAGACGTCGCCGGTCGGCATCATCGAAGAATCGATGGCGCGCATGCGCAGCGAGTATCCGGATCGCCTGTTCAATGCGGCCTATCTCGATCCGGTTCCGCACATGCTCGCCGACGAAGGGCGCGCCGTGCAAGTCCTCACGAACTTCCTCTCCAACGCGGTCAAGTACAGCTATCCCACGAGCCCGATCCACGTCAACGTGAAGTCGTACGAGGCACACATGCGGATCTCGGTCGTGAACGAAGGGCCCGGCATCAGTCAGGAAGACGGCCTCAAGCTCTTCACCCGCTTTGGGCGGGTCTCGTCGGGCGAGGGATCGACGGGCTTGGGCCTCTACATCTGCCGCGAGCTGATCGGCATGATGCACGGCGAGATCGGCTTCGAGAGCGAGCCCGAGAAGCACACGTCCTTCTGGTTCACACTGCCCCGCGCATAGGGCTTAACCTTAGAAGTAGCTTTATTTCCCCTTCTATGGTAGAACCGGGAGCGTGAAGACCCGCCCCGATATCCGCAACGTCGCCATCATCGCCCACGTCGACCACGGCAAGACCACGCTGGTGGACGCCATGCTCAAGCAGAGCGGCGTCTTCCGCGAAGGTCAGCACGTCGAGACCCGCGTCATGGACTCGAACCCGCTCGAGCGCGAGCGCGGGATTACGATCCTCGCCAAAAACACCGCGGTCCGCCACGGCGACGTGAAGTTCAACATCGTCGATACGCCCGGCCACGCCGACTTTGGCGGCGAGGTCGAACGCGTGTTGCAGATGGTGCAAGGCGTACTTTTGCTGGTCGATGCGGCCGAGGGCGTGATGCCGCAGACGCGCTTCGTACTGCGCAAGGCGCTCGAGCTCGACCTGAAGGTGCTCATCGCGATCAATAAGATCGACCGAAGGGACGCCCGACCGACCGAAATCGTCAACCAAGTCTTCGACCTCTTCATTGAGTTGGGCGCGAGCGACGAGCAAGCCGATTTCCCGATCGTCTACACGAACGGCAAGCTGGGCATCGCCAAGCGCTCGCTCGAGGAGGAGAGCACCGATCTCGAGCCGCTCTTCGAACTGATCAAAAATCACGTTCCCGAAGCGCCGAGCGAAGACGGGCCGTTTCAGTTACTCATTTCGGCGATCGACCACAACAAGTATGTCGGACGCATCGGCATCGGCCGCGTCTTCCGCGGCGCCTCGAAGATCAACGCGCCGATTGCCAAGGTCGATCGCGAAGGAAAAGTCGTCGGCGGGCTGCGCCTGACGACGCTACTGACATTCGCCGGCCTCGAGCGTATCGAAGTCGAGGAAGCCTCGGCAGGCGACATCGTCTGCGTTTCGGGCATCGACGACCTGAACATCGGCGATACCATTGCCGATGCGCAGTCACCGGAAGGCATCCACGCGGTCGCCGTTGACGAGCCGACCGTGTCGATGTCTTTCTCCGTGAACAACTCGCCGTTCGCCGGCAAAGAAGGCAAGTTCCTCACCTCGCGTCAGATTCGCGACCGGTTGATGCGCGAACTCGAATCGAACGTCGCGTTGCGCGTCGCCGACACCGAGTCTGCGGATACGTTCGAAGTCCGTGGACGCGGTGAATTGCATCTCTCGATCCTGATCGAAACGATGCGCCGCGAAGGCTACGAACTCGCGGTTTCCAAGCCGCAGGTGATCATCATGGAACGCGACGGCAAGAAGTGGGAGCCGGTCGAGTACGTCGTCGTCGACGTCGCTGAGGATTACTCCGGCGCTGTGATCGAGTCGCTGGGCAAACGTAAAGCGATCATGTCCAACATGATCAACATCGGCGACTCACGCCGCCTGGAATACACCATGCCGACCCGCGCGATCTTCGGGTTGCGGGGCGAACTGCTCACCCTCACGCGCGGCACTGCGGTAATGTCGCATACCTACTACGACCATCAAGAATGGCAGGGCGAATTGCCGGGCCGCAACGTCGGCGCGCTGGTCGCGACCGATACCGGTCGCGCAACCGCGTATGCGATCGCGGGCGTCGAACAGCGCGGACGCTTCTTCGTCGACCCCGGTGAGGACATTTATGAGGGCATGGTCGTCGGCCGTGCCAATGACGACAAAGACGTGGGCCTCAATGTCGTGCGCGAAAAGAAGTTGACCAACATGCGCGCTTCGGGCAGCGACGACACCGTCAAGCTGCCACCGAAAGAGAACATGTCGCTCGAACGGGCAATCGAGTTCATCGAAGACGACGAGCTGGTCGAGGTGACGCCGCAATCGATTCGCTTGCGCAAGCGCGTCCTCGACGAGGGCGAACGCATCAAAGCCAGACGGCGAGAAAAGACCAGCGTCTAAGCACGCGCCGTTTTGCTTTGCGCGATTTCGGGAATCGTTGAAGCATGGCAATAAAGAAGAAATCCGCAAAGAAAAAGACCACCTCGCTTCGCAAAGTAGCGAAAAAAGCTGTACCCGCGGCGAAAAAGGCCGCAAAGAAGGTCGTCCCCGCCGCGAAGAAGGCGGCGAAACGCGCGCGAACGATCGGCCAGACGATGGAGCGGGTCGGGGCCGCACTCGAACGCGGTGCCGATATCGTCGAAGAAATCGCCGCATCGCGCAAGAAAGCGCCGAAGCGTAAGGCCTCGCGCTAGTTTAGCGCAACGCCGGCTCGCGCGCCGGGGCTGGGAGCGACCCAATCTCGACGCGCACCGGAGCCGGCGCCTGCGCGACGACCGCTGGCGCAGGTGCTCGCACCATTGGGCGACGGACCATCAAGAGCGGCAGCAGCGTCGTGGCGATCGTTCCGATCGCAAAGAATTGCGTTGTGCTCACCGCCGCAAGATTCGCGGCCTGCGTGACAGCAAGTTGACTCAGGACTGCGATGGCCTGCGATCCATGTGCTGCAACGGCCGAAGCGATGTCGGTACGGCTCAAGTTGATCGAGCCGGCGATGCTGCTCAGCGCCGCGTTGAAATTGCGGTCGATCAGCGTCGCGGCGTAAGCTGAGCCGACGGACGCGCCGATCTGCTGCATCAAGCGCGTGAGCGCGAGTGCAGAGGGCACGATACTGTGCTCGATACCTGCGAGCAGCACGACCGAAATCGGGACAAACACGAAGGCAAGGCCGACGCCGCCGAGTGCTTGCGTGATCACGAACGTGCCGAATGTTGCATTGGTAGTCATTTCGAACGTCTGCCACCACGTGGTAGCACCCATGACGAAGATGCCGACGGCTGCCACGATGCGCAGATCCCACTTGTGTTGCGAGACGACCCAGGTCGTCACCGGATAGAGCAATGCGAGCATGCCCGCTCGCACCATCAAGAGATAGCCCGCCATCGTGGTCGTAAAGTTGAGCGAATTTTGTACATACTGCGGCTGAATGAAGATCAGCGCATACATCGTCGCACCGATCGCGAAGAAGACGATCGAGCACGACCAGACGTTACGGTCGCGGAAGACGCGCAGCGCCACGGCCGGGGTCTTCGTGCCCCAGAGTTCCCACGTGACAAACGCAACGAGCGCGATCACCGAGACGACGGTGCACATAAGGATCGTGGAATCGTCGAACCAACCGTTACGCTCACCTTCGTCCAACACGTATTGCATCGTGGCAAGGCCGACCGCGAGCAATCCCACGCCGATACCGTCGATCGGAATCCGCTTGGGTGCGTGCGGATCGCGCACAAAAAGCAGCACCAGCAGCGCCGCGGCGATGCCGGGCAAGACGTTGATGAAAAACACCCAGCGCCAGCTGAGATCGTCGGTTAGAATACCGCCGAGCGTCGGACCGATGGTCGGCCCAATGACGATTGCGAGCGCAAAAAGCGATTGGCTCTTGCCGAGCTGATCGGGTGGAAAGGTGTCGCGAATGATCTGCTGCGCCGGTACCATCAACCCGCCGCCGAACGCGCCTTGAATGAAGCGCAGGGCGATTTCGGTGTTCGTGTCACCGGCAAGTCCGCACAGAATCGAAACGAGCGTGAAGCCCGCAATTGACATTGCGAAATAGCGCTTGCGTCCGAAGATCGACTGCAGCCACGGCGTGAGCGGAATCACGATCACGTTCGCGATGATGTAGGCCGTGATGAACCACGCGCCTTGATCCTGCGAAGCGCCGAGCGTGCCGTCGATCGACGGCAACGCAACATTGACGATCGTCGTATCGGCGAGTTGCATCAGGGCTGCGAGCATGACGGCAGCGACGACCGCAACGCGACGTGCGCCGTATTCGACTACGGAGGACACTGGTGGTTCCTTTGTTAGAGGGTGTTAGGCGCTGACGAGGGCCGGCTCGACCGCGAGCAGGTCGGCGTTCTCATCAGCGATCTGCTGGAAGACGCGCCAGGCGGCACGTTCCGGTTCGCGCAGGCCAAGGATTTCCTCGACGGTTTGGCCATGATGGGCGATCTTCGAGGCCGCATAGGCAAAACGCATCCACGAGTCTTGGGTTCCGCCGGCCAGCGCTTGCCGGTAGGCGGTGGTAACTTGGCTCGCTTCCTCTGCAAACGAGGCCGAAAGACCGGCCAGTGCCATCGCGTGGCTCCGAAGGGTGTTAAAGGACCGCCGTGCCTCCTGCGTGGCACTAGACGGTTCCCGCTCGTCTATAGTAAAATACATCTTGTACTAAATGTTAGTACAAAGGTTGTTTTACTGTCAAGCATGACCCAAGAAGTTTCCGAAGCCGCCGTCAGCCCCCGTGCGCACTGGTATCCAGAGCGCGATGACATTACTATCTATGGCATTCTGGCGGCATTGAGCGACCCCACGCGCCTCGCGATAGTGCGTCAGCTCGCGGAACATGAAGAGAAGTGCCCGTTCGATTTTCTCGATATCACCTCAAAGCAAAACCTCACGCATCACTTTAAGGTCTTGCGCGAGGCCGGCTTGATTATGGCGCGCTACGAAGGACGGCAGAAGTTCATCTGGCTGCGCCGCGACTTGATCGACGACATGTTCCCCGGTCTGCTCGACGGCGTATTGAAAGCAGTCGAGAACACCGCGGCGCTTCCCTAAGTGCTAGCCGGGTTCGGGGCGCGCGTGCATTTATTCGTGCATCCCGAACTGCGCGGGCGCTTTACGGCGCTCTTCCGCGATGTCCTCGCATGCGAGGTGCGCGAACTCGATTTCGGACTCCCGCAACCGATTTTGCTCGTGCCATTTCCCGACGGCAGCGCGTTTAGTGTCGAATTCTCGGACCTTGCGGTCCTACAAACGCACGAGCCGATCGATTTTGCACACGCATTCCGCGGCGCGTGGATCGAATTTCGAACCGGTGACGTCGCCGCCGTGCATGAGGCGCTCGATCGTGCGGAAGTCCCCAGCTTTTCACATCCGGCAAGCCCGCATCGCTATTTCAGCGCACCGGGCGGCCAGGTGTTCCGTATTCTAGACCTTGCATACCGCGGACCCTAGACGATTGCCGGCACCTTTGGCGAGGCATTGAACGTGAGCTCGCCGATGATATCGTTGAAGCCCACGTTCACGGTGTCGCCGTCGTTGATCTCGCCCGCAAGTATCTTGCGGCCGAGCGGCGTCTCGATTTCCTTTTGGATCGTGCGCTTGAGTGGGCGCGCGCCGTAGGTCGGATCGTACCCAGCCTTGACCAGGTGACGTTTCGCGGCGTCGTCCAGTACGAGCGTGATGCGCCGTTCCGCCAGACGCGACCGCAGTCGCGCAAGTTGGATATCGACGATCTCCATGAGCTGCTCCTCGGAGAGCGCATGGAAGACGATGATCTCGTCCACACGGTTGAGGAACTCCGGACGGAAATGCGCCCGCAATTCCTCGAGCACGGTCGCGCGCATGACCGCCTCTTCTGCGCCGCCCTGCGTCCCCTTGTAATCGAGGATGCGGTGGCTGCCGATGTTCGAGGTCATGATCACGATCGTGTTGCGGAAATCGACCGTGTGGCCTTGACCGTCGGTCAATCGGCCGTCGTCGAGAATCTGCAAGAAGACGTTGAAGACATCGGGGTGTGCCTTCTCGATCTCATCGAAGAGCACGACACTGTACGGACGGCGTCGCACCGCCTCGGTAAGTTGCCCGCCTTCGTCGTAGCCGACGTATCCCGGCGGTGCGCCGAGCAGGCGCGCCACGCTGTGCTTCTCACCATACTCCGACATATCGATGCGCACGAGTGCACGTTCGTCGTCGAAAAGATACTCCGCGAGCGCACGCGCGAGCTCGGTCTTGCCCACACCGGTCGGGCCGAGGAAGATGAACGAGCCGAGCGGGCGATTCGGATCCGCAAGCCCCGAGCGCGAACGCAACACCGCTTCGGCGACCGCCGTCACCGCCTCGTCCTGACCGATCACGCGGCGATGCAACTCGTCATCGAGATGCAGCAATTTCTGCTTCTCACCTTCGAGCAGCTTCGCGAGCGGAATACCGGTCCAGCGCGCGATTACCTCGGCGATGTCTTCCTCGCTGACTTCTTCTTTCGAGAGTCGCCCACCATCGGCTGAACGAAGGCGCTCTTCTTCGGAGGCAAGTTCTTTTTCAAGTTGCGGCACGCGCCCATACTTCAATTCGGCGACGCGGTTGAGATCGTATTGGCGCTCCGCTTGTTCGATCTGCACTTTCGCCTCGGTGATCTGCTCGCGCAGTTCGCGCAAACGCACCGCCGCGTTCTTTTCCCGGTCCCACTGCGAGCGCAGCCTTACCTGCGTTTCGCGCAGCTCGGCCAATTCGCGCTCGAGCGTATCGAGACGCTGGCGGCTCTGTGCGTCGCTCTCTTTGCGCAGCGCTTCGCGTTCGATCTCGAGCTGCAAGACGCGGCGCGAGACTTCGTCGAGCTCAGCCGGCATCGAATCGATCTCGGTGCGCAACTTCGCTGCGGCCTCGTCGACCAAATCGATCGCCTTGTCGGGCAAGAAGCGGTCGGAGATGTAGCGGTTGCTCATCGTCGCGGCCGCAACCAGCGCGCCATCTTTGATGCGCACGCCATGATGGGTCTCATACCTGTCGCGCAGCCCACGCAGAATCGAGATCGTATCCTCGACGCTCGGTTGATCCACCAGTACCGGCGCAAAGCGCCGTTCGAGCGCGGCATCTTTTTCGATGTACTTGCGATACTCGTCGAGTGTCGTCGCGCCGATCAAATGGAGCTCGCCCCGCGCAAGCATCGGCTTGAGCAGGTTACCGGCATCCATTGACCCTTCAGCTTTCCCCGCGCCGACGACGTTGTGCAGCTCATCGACGAACAGGACGATTGCGCCTTCGGAACTCGCGACGTCCTTGAGCACGGCCTTGAGCCGCTCTTCAAATTCGCCGCGATATTTTGCGCCGGCAATGAGTGCCCCGAGATCGAGCGAGACGATGCGTTTGTTCTTTAAACCTTCGGGCACGTCACCACGTACGATACGCTGCGCCAAGCCTTCGACGATCGCCGTCTTACCGACGCCCGGATCGCCGATCAGCACCGGGTTGTTTTTTGTGCGGCGTGAGAGGACTTGCACGATGCGACGAATCTCATCGTCACGGCCAATCACCGGATCGAGCTTGCCGCGCTCGGCTTCGAGTGTCAGGTCGCGGCCGTAACGCTCGAGCGCTTTGTACGTACCTTCGGGATCCTTGGTCGTCACGCGCTGATTGCCGCGCACTGCGCGCAGCGACGCGAGCAGTTTATCTTTGGTCAGACCCGCATCGCGGAACAGCTTGCCGACGGCGCCGCTCGCCTGCGCCATCGCAAGCAGCACGTGCTCGACCGAGACATAATCGTCTTGCAGTGCATTGGCTTCGCTCTCGGCGGCGGTCATGATGCGCGAAAGCTCAGGTGAAACCGTCACCTGTGCCGACTCGGCATTCGGACCGGAGAGGCGGGGCAAATGCGAAAGCGCCTCGTCGACCTTGCGGCGGAAGAGCTTTGGATCGACGCCGGCCTTGGCCAGAATGTCGGGCGCGATACCCCGCTCTTGGTCGAGCAATGCGGCCAGCAAATGCTCCGGAGTCGTTTGGGTGTTGTGCTCGTGGAGCGCCAGCGAGTATGCCTCATTGAGGCCGTCCGCTACGCGCTCGGTCATCTTATCGACGTTCATGCTTCACCTCGTACAACTCGCCTCTCGCTGACCTTGGTTGCAGGGCTCCCCTGCCAACAACGGGGGCTTGACCCCGTTGCCTACTTATGATAGCCTGGCTACACAAAATAATCTATTTCGGAGGCTTTCTCGAAAAATGGCTGCATTTGGTCTCGACCCCGCCCACTCGTCCGTAGAATTTACGGCCCGGCACATGGTCTTCTCCCGCGTCCGCGGCACGTTCCCTAAGTTTACCCTGGATCTCGTTCTTGACGAGACCACCAATCTGCCCACGTCCGTCGGCGCGGTCATCGATGCGACCTCGATCGACACCAATGTCGCCGATCGCGACGCGCACCTCAAGTCGCCGGACTTCCTCGATGTCGAGAAATACCCGACGATCGCATTCCTCTCCACCCGCGTCAACGGGTCACCTGATGCATTTACCATCGACGGCGACCTCACGATTCACGGCGTTACCAAACGAGTCAGCTTGAACGCAACAGTCGACGGCCGCGGTAAGGACCCGTGGGGCAACGACCGCATCGCCTTCAGCGCGAACACGACGATCAATCGTAAGGATTTCGGGCTCACCTGGAATCAAGCGCTCGAGACCGGCGGCGTGCTGGTCGGTGAAACAATCGAGATCGCGATCACGCTCCAGGCAGTGAACGCGCAGGTCGCCGCCGCATAGGGGTTGCATGAAAATTGCCGCAGGGGCGGTGCGCGCATTCTACCTGTTCGACGTCGCCGACACGATCAATCTTGCGGCGTTGCGCACGGTTGAAGGCGAAGGGTTCGCGCCGGCCGACATCCCCCTGCGGCCCCATCACAGCAGCGGGTATCTGCAGTTCCCTACACCACCACTCGTCGCACGGCTCGCCGATGGAAAACTCGGCGAGCTTTCTTATACCCTTCGCGCCAAGTTCTTCGACTACGGCGTCATCTCGTTACGGTTTGATTTTCCGTTCGCCGGCGCCTGGGAAGAGCTCGAGGCGATTGCCTCGAGGATCCGCCGCAACGACGAGTTGCTCGCCGCCGCGACGCGCACCGCCACGCGCATCTGCGACGAGCTCAGCGATGCGCTCGACGATCGCCACGCACCGCTGATCGAAGACTATCTCATCATCGAGGTTGAACGCTTCGAGCCGCGCCTCGACGCGGAGCTGCTGCTGCACGACCATTCGGAAGCGCTCGCGAACATGCTCCTGGGTGAATCGGGTTCGCTCTCCCAGAGCGAGATCGAGGAGTCGCTGCGCACGCGTTTCTCGTACTATGCCGACGATCTTACGATCGTGCAGTGGGACACAGCGATCGTGTACGACCGGCGTGAGTCAAGCGACGTCATCGCCGACATCCTCGAATTCGCCAATTCACAGCTCCTGGAGCTGCGCACTTACGATGCGCTGCTGGACCGCGAGCTCGACACGATCTACGCGGAGCAACCGGGCCAACGGGCCCGCTCGGTCTTGGGCCGCCGCGAAGCCGATCTCGCTGCGAACGTGCGCTACCTCATCGTCGACGTGCTCGAACTCACCGACCGCTCGAGCAACGCGCTCAAGGTCGTCGGCGATGCGTACTACGCGCGCGTCTACCGCGCCGCCGCGGCACGCCTGGGGCTTAAAGATTGGCAGCGCCAGATCGACAGCAAGATTGCGAGCATCGGCGATATCTATCGCTTCTTCATCGATCAGGCGCGCGGCCGACGCGATGAATTTCTCGAAGGTGTAGTTATCTTGCTCATCGCGATCGAAGTCGTGATCGGCATCCTCACCCTGGTCCGCCACTAAAGGCGTCGATCTCATCGATGAACGCACGTTTCGACGCGTCGTCGATAAACGACGCCTCGAATGAGTTCTTCGCTAGAACGATCAGCTCGGCATCGCTCAACACAAGCGCCTTGGCAACGGCGCCGAAATTCTCCGCAACGTACCCGCCGAAATACGCGGGGTCGTCGGAGTTGACCGTTGCGACCAGCCCGGCATCCAGCATCTTTTTCAACGGGTGATGCGCGAGGTCCGTGACCACGTGCAGCTTGACGTTCGAGAGGGGGCACACCGTCAGTGGAATGCGCTGGCGGCGCAAACGCTCGACGAGTTGTGGATCCTCGAGACTGCGCACGCCGTGATCGACGCGCGAGACACGAAGCAGATCGAGCGCCTCCCATACGTACTCCGGCGGGCCCTCTTCGCCGGCATGCGCGACCGTAAGAAATCCTTCGGCCCGTGCGCGATCGAACACAGCAGTAAATTTCGACGGTGGATTGCCAACCTCGGCTGAGTCCAAGCCGACCGCGATGATGCGGTCGCGATACGCCGTTGCCATATCGAGCGTAGCCATCGCCGCCTGCGCCGAGAGATCCCGCAAGAAGCACATGATCAGGTGCGAGGTGATGCCGAGTTTCGTGCGCGCCGCCTCGCAGGCCGCAGTAATGCCCTCGACGACCGCGCCGAACTCGACGCCGCGATCGGTATGGGCCTGCGGATCGAAGAAGATCTCGGCATGACGCACGCCTTGCGCAGCAGCACGTTCGAAGTAGGCGGCAGTGAGGTCGTAGTAGTCGCGCTCGGTGCGCAGCACGTGCATCCCGGCGTAGTATACGTTGAGAAATGATTGCAGATCCGTGAACTGATATGCTGCGCGCAACGCCTCGACCGAAGGATATCCCGGGTTGATGCCGTTACGAGCCGCGATCGCAAAGATCAGCTCCGGCTCGAACGTTCCCTCGATGTGCAGGTGTAGTTCGGCCTTAGGAAGCCGTTTCAGGTCGATCATTTCTTCTCCGAAGCATTCGATAGTCGCCGCTGCGCACCGTTATCCCGCGCCCATCAAACCATTCGAGGAGCGGCACGGCGTACTTGCGCGAGGTACCAAGGAGATCGCGAAACTCTGCCATGCTCATCTTGCCGTGTTGCGTGATGAACGTTTCGACGCGTTGGTGTGCTTGCTCGATCTGCGTGCCGCGATAGAGCGCGTCGCCGACCTTGACCAGCACGCCGCGCGCGAGCAACGTGTCGAAGGCCCTGACGATACCCGGAATATTCGACGCCTTGATTTGCGCGACGACTGCATCGAATGGAACCGGCACGAAGGGCACCGCGGCATCGAAGGGCACGTGGGACTCGAAAAACACGCGCTGCTCCGCCGACAGCTTCGGTTGATGGGCCGTCGTCGCGTAATAGCCGTGCCGCTGCACGATACGCCCCTCTTCAGTGAGTGTCGCGAGCAAGCGCACCAGCAGCGGTTCGGCCACGCCGAGCGTGCGCGCAAGGAGCATCGAGGTCGTGCCCATCGCCCACGCCTCGCGTTCATGCGCGCTTTCGAGCTCGGCGATAACGCGTTGCGAAAATTCCGAAAACGCCGCCGCACCGACGTAGGCGAGTGGTCGCGCGAGCGCAACGGCTTCGCCACGCTCGAGCAACTCATGCAGTGCCGTAGCAGCCGCATCCTCGCGAACGTTCGCTCCGAAGGCGAGCGCGCCGAGCTCCTGCGGCTCGAGCCCAGCCTGCGCTAAGAGCGCTGCAATAGCACCGTCCGCTTGCGTCGACGTCGCGGCCGGTGCTCCGTCACGACCAAATGCAACGATTTCACCGCCGCCCAAGAGCGTTTTAGGCGAGAGACGGCGCACGACGAAGCGCACACCAGGAAAAGCCAGCACCGGTTCGCGCAGTGAAAGCGTCACGTTTTCGCCGAACACGAGCGTACCGAGGACTTCCGCAGAGCCGATGTAGGCGCGCACGGGCGTGCGGCGTCGGAGCAGCGCCTGCGCCTCCGGTACTGCCTCGAAGCGAACTGTAAACTCGCTGCGCGCCGAGAAGGACGGATCGGCAACGACAGCACCGCGCGCAAGGCGCTCGCGTTCGATCCCGGGCACGTTGAGTGCGACGCGCGTGCCACCAGTCGCGGCGTCGTGCGCTTCACCAAAAACTTGCAAACTGCGTATGCGTGCGGTCGACCCGAGCGGTTGCAGCGCAATCGTATCGCCGACGGCGAGGCGCCCCTGCATCAACGTACCGGTCACGATCGTTCCGCGGCCCGGCAGCGTGAACACCCGGTCGACGGGAAGATAGGCCGGTGCATCCGGATCGCGCGGCGGCAGCGACGCGAGCTGCTGACGTAAGAATTCCTTGAGCAGATCGAGGTTGACGCCGGTGATCGTCGATACGGCAAAGATGAATGCGTCGCGCGCAATGGTTTCGCTGAGTTGCCGGTGCACGCGTTGACACGCCGCGCCTTGCTCTTCGGGTGGAACCAGATCGATCTTCGTCAACGCAACAACGATGCGCTTGACATTGAGGTAGCGCAAAATTTGCAGATGTTCGAGCGTCTGGGGCATCACGCCGTCATCAGCCGCGATAACCAGCAGCAGCACTTCCATGCCCGCCGCACCGGCAAGCATGTTGTGCAAAAAGCGTTCGTGCCCGGGAACGTCGACGATGCCCGCCTCGCTGCCGTCGTCGAAACGCAGATGTGCAAAGCCGAGATCGAGCGTCATGCCGCGTTCTTGTTCTTCGAGCCAGCGGTCGGGGTTCGTACCGGTGAGCGCCTGAACGAGCGACGATTTTCCGTGGTCTACGTGACCCGCAGTACCGACGATGTGCATTACGGTGGTGCTTCTTGGAGGCTTCGGAGGCGGCTCTTTCTGTAGCCATACCTCCAGTAGATGGCGATGCCGATCGCGAACCACGCGCCGAAGCGCAGCCAGGTCGGCCAATCGAGGCTAAAGATCAGGACGACACATGCGAGCGCACCGGCGATCGAGAAGAGCGGCAGCAGCGGCGCTTTGAACGGGCGGTCGGCATGCGGTTCGAGGACGCGCAAAACGAGCACACCGGCACAGACGATCGCAAAGGCTGCAAGCGTGCCGATATTCGTAAGCTTCAAGAGCGCATCGAGTGGCAGGATCCCAGCAAGCACCGCGACGATTGCGCCCGTGATCGCCGTCATCTTTGCCGGCGTGCGAAAGCGCGGATGAATCTTCGCCACTGCCGGCGGCAGCATGCGATCGCGCGCCATGACGTAAAAGATCCGAATCTGTCCGAGCAACGAGGTAATCATCACGGTGGCATTCCCGGCTAGCCCGCCGAGCGCGACGATCCAGTATGCTAGGGGATTCGTGGTTGCGGCATGCAGCGCGTCGAGCATGGCGGCGCCGCCGCTCAACTTTCCGTACGGCAGCACCGCCACCGATAAGAAAGTGAGTGAGACATAGAGCAGCGTGCCGATCCCGAGCGCGAGGACGATGCCAATCGGCACATTGCGGTGCGGTGCATGCGCCTCCTCCGAGGCAACCGTCACCGTATCAAAGCCGATGTAGGCGAAGAAGACCAGCGCCGAACTGCCGAGGATGCCGGAAAAATGAAAAGGCGCGAACGGCCGCAGGTTCTGCGGATTGACAGCATGGAGCGTGCAACCGATGAAGACAAGCATTGTAACCACTTGAAAAATTACGAGCGCGCCATTTACGTTGGCCGATTCGCGAATGCCGAATGCTACGAGCGCGGTAACGACGAGCGTAGTGAGTACTGCGATCACATCGATCTGTCCAGCGTAAACCGCACCCGCCTGCGCCCAGTGCGGTAATGTAACGCCGACCTGCGCGAGCAACGGCTGCGCGAACGCGGACCACGAGGCGGCGGTCGGCGCGACCGAGACACCATACTCCAGGATGAGATCCCAGCCGATCACCCACGCGATAACTTCGCCGAGCGTGGTATACGCGTATGTATAGGCACTCCCCGCGACCGGCACCATCGACGCGAATTCTGCATAACATAGGGCGACGCAAAGACTCACCAGCCCCGTGATGACGAAAGCGACGATCACGCTTGGACCGGCCACGTGTGCGCCGACACCGATCGTCGGAAAGATCCCGCCGAGCATCGTGCCCAGGCCAATTGCCGTGAGCGCGGGCCAGCCGAGGGTGCGACGCAGCGTCGGGCCATCCGACTCGCGCGACGTCCACGCGAGCGGCTGCCGCGCGAAGAGCTGCTTCACCCGTTGGTTAGTGCGCTGACGATTGCGTCGTCATCTTCCGGCGCGACCGTGCGAAGATCGAGAACCACACGCTGGTCCTCGATACGCGTAACAATCGGCGGCGTCCCCCTGCGCAGGCGCGCGGCAATCGCATCGGCATTGGACGACGAGAGTGCAATCCCGATCGAGCGAATCTTCGCCTGCGGAAGCGATCCGCCACCGACTTGCCCTTCGGTGTCGATGACGTTCGCGCCGGCTACACGCGCAGCGATCCGCGTCGCGCGCTCGCGCAGCGCGTCGGTCGACACCGCGAGCATGCGGTAGAATGGGATTTGCTCGCGCGACTCCTTCGTCGCGTACAGGCGCAGCGTCGCGCCGAGCAGCGCGAGCGTCACCTTGTCGACACGCAGCGCACGGACCAACGGATTCGAGCGCAGCCGTGCAACGTGCGAACGCGTGCCGACGATGATGCCGCCTTGCGGACCACCGAGTAACTTGTCACCTGAAAATGCGACGAGTGACATTCCGTCAGCGACGGCATCTTGCGCCGTGCGTTCGTGCGGCAAGCCGTACTCGCGCAGATCGACGAGCGCGCCGCTGCCCAGATCCTCAACGACCGCAACGCCGGCGCGACGGCCGAAGGCCGCGAGGTCGGCCGGGCCAACGTCATCGACGAAGCCTTCAATGGTGTAGTTCGATTGGTGGGAGCGCATCACGAGCGCCGTACGCGGCGTGAGGGCGCGCTCGTAGTCGCGCAGGTACACTTTGTTGGTCGTCCCGACTTCGACCAGCTTGGCACCGCTGCGCGCGAGGACGTCGGGCAAGCGGAAACCGCCGCCGATCTCGATCAGCTGATTGCGCGCGAGGACCACTTCACCGTCGCGCGCGAACGTATCGAGGATCAGCAGAATCGCTGCCGCGCAGTTGTTGACGACGAGCGCATCTTGCGCGCCGGTGATACGGCACAAGAGCTCGCTTGCGTGCACGTAACGCGAGCCACGCTCACCGGCACTCAGGTCGAACTCGAGATTCGAATACCCCTGGGCCACATCGCGTGCTTCTTCGAACGCGGTTGCGGCGATCGGCGCGCGGCCCAGATTCGTGTGCAACAGCGTACCTGTCGCGTTGATGACGCCTTGCAGCATCGCCGCGGCATGTTCCGCTGCGCGATCGACAAGTCGCGCAACGATCGCCTCGATCGGCGGCACGCGCTCGCCAGCGCGAACGCGATCGAGCTCAGCCGAAACGAGGTCACGTAAAGCATCGCGCCCCACGAGAACCTCGTAGGGCGCGACGGACGGATCTTCGAGCAACCGGTGCATCGCCGGGATGGCGCGACGGTCGCTCACGGGCGGCTGGTTAGGCGACGTGCTTGGCGAGCATGCCCGATATGACATTCTCCGGAACGTATCCGACGATCCGATCGACCGGCTGGCCATCCTTGAAAAGGATGAGGCACGGAATACCGGAGACCTGATACTGTCCGGCAATGTTCGGGTTGTCGTCGGTGTTCAGCTTGACGAACTTCGCCTTGCCGCTATTCGCGGCAGCGACTTTCTCAACCACCGGCGAGAGCATCTTGCACGGGCCGCACCATGGCGCCCAAAAATCAACCAGCACCGGCTCCTTGGCGCCGAGGACTTCGTCCTGGAAATTCGTCTGACCGACGTCTGCTAAAGCACTCATGAAAACTGTTCTTTTAACCTCCTTGGTCATGAACCCTTACGCGGTAGCCCGAGGTTGCGGAGCGGAGCAGGCGGAAGGTTTCCTGCCCTGGAGGTGCCCGATGCGCACGGATGCCATCGACCCCGGCCGCTGGGTTCAAACGACGACTGCGGCCTTTGAAGTCACCCTCACGACACCGTCGTCGACCAGCACGACGGTCGAGACGGTCACCACCTCGCACGATCCGCTCGCGGGCACGCAACGCACGCTGCGTGGTGGCGCGATCGATCCGAACTTTCTCCCGTTGCCGAATCCCGCCGAATCCGTCTCGGTGCTCGAAGAATTCGCGCTGAGCACGGTGACGTACGTGTACGACGACCGCGCCCAGCTCAAAGCGCTCGACTAGCCTTCGATTTCAGCCGGTTCGCCGGTAATGTCGGTCACCTGTTCGGCTTGTTTGCCGAGGTTGGTGATGGCGATCACTTCGTCGCCTTCACCAAGCCGCTGCAGACGCACGCCCTTCGTCGAGCGTCCGGCTTTGCGAATGTCGGCGACCTTCAAGCGAATAACTTGGTTGCCGCTCGTGATCATGAGGATCTCGTCGTCCGGTGCGACCATAATCTGGTCGAGTACCTTACCGATGTCCTCGCGCTCGCGCGCGAATGCCTTCACGCCCTTGCCGCCGCGCGAGGTATGGCGATAGTCCTCGATCGGCGTGCGTTTACCGAACGCTTGCGACGTGACCAGCAGCACCTCTTTACGCTCGTCCTCGATGACGTCCATCGCGACGATTGTGTCGCCCTCGTCGAGCGTCATCGCTTTCACGCCGCGCGCGTTGCGACCCATCGGACGCACATCTTTCTCGTTGAAATGCACGGCCATGCCTGCGGAGCTAGCGAGAATGATGTCGTGCTTGCCGTTTGAGAGATCGACCGCGAGCAATTCGTCACCGTCGTCGAGGTTGATCGCGTTGAGCCCATTGCGGCGAACGTTGGCGAACTCGGTCAGCGGCGACTTCTTGATTACGCCATTGGCCGTAACCATCACCATGTACCGGCCTTCGGCGAATTCATGAATCGGGAAGACCGCCGAGACCTCTTCGCCCGGCGGTAGCGTAAGCAGATTGACCAGCGCCGTACCGCGCGCGGTACGCGTGGTATCGGGAATCTCGTAGCCGCGCAGACGATATGCTCGCCCCTTGTTCGTGAAGAAGAGCACGTGATCGTGCGTCTTGGTCACGAAGAAGTTGCGCACGACGTCCTCGCGCTTGAGGTTCGAGATGCCGGTCACGCCGCGACCGCCGCGGTTTTGCGTGCGGAACGTGTCGATACCGACGCGCTTGATGTAGCCGCCTACCGTGTAGGTCACGACGACCTCGACGTTTGGAACGAGCTGCTCCATGGAGATCTCGTCCTCGGCCGGGAGCACATCGGTACGACGCTCATCGCCGTACTTTTTCTTCAGCTCGATCGTCTCGCTCTTGACGATCCCCGCGATCCGGCGCTCGCTCCGCAAGATGTCTTGCAGTTCCGCGATCGTCTTGATCAGCTCGGTGTACTCGTCTTCGATCTTCTGCCGTTCGAGCCCGACCAATGTGCGCAAGCGCATGTCGACGATGGCTTGCGCCTGAATGTCGGAGAGCCCGAAGTGCGCGGAGAGTTTGGTCTTGGCTTCGTCGGTCGTTTGACTGCCGCGCACGATCTCGATGACCTCATCGATGTTATCGAGCGCGATGCGATAGCCTTCGAGTAGGTGCGCGCGCTCTTCGGCTTTGCGTAGATCGTAGCGCGTCCGTCGCGCGATGACGTCTTTGCGGTGCGCGATGAAGTATTCGAGCAGCTGCTTGAGGTTGAGCACCTGCGGCTCGAGCGCTTGCGACCCGTTCGCACGCGGTTCGCCCACCGGTACGAGCGCCAGCATGTTGAAGCCGAAGCTTGATTGCAGCGGCGTATGTTTGAAGAGCTGGTTGAGCACGACTTTGGGCGTCGCGCTCTTTTGCAACTCGACCACGACCTTCATGCCCTTGCGATTTGAGAGGTCGTCGAGACGCGCGATGCCTTGAATGCGCTTCTCTTGGTGCGCTTCGGCGATCGCTTCGACGATGCGACTCTTGTAGACCTGATACGGAATCTCCGTGATTACGATCTTGTGCCGGCCATTCTCCTCGATGATCTCGGCTTTGCCACGCATCATGATCGATCCGCGCCCGGTACGATAGGCTTCCTTGATCGCCTCGGTCCCTAAGATCTCGCCGCCGGTCGGAAAGTCTGGACCTTTGACGATCGCGGCAAGGTCGTCATCGCTCGCGTTCGGATCGTCGATTAAGAGCGTAATCGCATCGGCGATCTCGCCCAAATTGTGCGGTGGGATGTTGGTCGCCATGCCGACCGCGATGCCGCTTGAGCCGTTGAGCAAGAGCTGCGGCAGCCTGGCGGGCAGCACGCTCGGCTCGGTCGTTTGGTTATCGAAGTTGGCAACAAAGGGAACGGTCTCTTTTTCGATGTCAGCGAGCAACTCGAGCGACGGGCGCGCGAGACGCGCTTCCGTATATCGCATAGCGGCCGGCGGATCGGGATCGATCGAGCCGAAGTTGCCGTGTCCGTCGACCAGCGGGTAGCGCAACGTGAAGTCCTGCGCCATGCGGACGAGCGCATCGTAGACGGATTGGTCGCCGTGGGGATGGTAGAGCTTGAGGACCTCGCCGGTGACACCGACGCACTTGCGATGCTGTTTGTTCGGCTCCATCCCCATCTCGCGCATCGCGTAGAGGATGCGGCGCTGGACCGGCTTGAGGCCATCGCGGACATCGGGCAGCGCCCGCGAGGCGATAACCGACATCGCATAGGAGAGATAGCTCTCCCGCATTTCGTCTTCGACATTGACGTTCTGAATGATATCGTTGTGCATTATTTAAAAAAGCCGCGCGCAGGACGCGGCCAAAACTCTCTTCCTTACTTTCCTTATATGTTCGCTTTTTACGGTGGGTCTTCCCACACCGGAATGCCCTCGTCGTCGCTTTCGACCGCGAGCTCATCGAACGAAATCGCGCCCTCCGGTAAGGGCGCCGGCGCGGGTTCTGCAGCGAACGCGTCGGCCTCGGTCTCCCCGCCGGCGGCTGCCGCAAAAGCCGGGTCGAAGTCAGGTTCGGGAGCGTTGAAATCGACGGCCGGGCGCGGCTCGCCCGTCCGGGGCGGCGGCGGCGGAGCGACTGGCGGTTTGCCCGATTCGACGCTTTGCCCGATACGCGCTTTGGCCGCCTTGGCGGCGTTTGCGATGAACGCCAGATGATCTTGGACGGACTGCTCGAGCTCCGCTTCGAAATCGCCGTTGGACATGCCCGAGAGCTTCGCCGCATCGGCGCGGCAGACTTTCCCAACACAGCGCGCCTTTGAAGCCTTCGCCGCCGAGTTTGCACGCGCGTTGCGCCCCGGCGACGTTGTCGCGCTCTCCGGAGAGCTTGGTTCGGGCAAAACAACATTCGTGCGCGCTGCCGTGCGCGCGCGTCACGGAGAAGACCAGACAACCAGCCCCACCTTTACGTTTTGGCACCGCTATCCGGGCGAACCGCCGATCGATCATCTCGATCTGTATCGCGTCGAAGATCCCAACGAGCTCCACGAACTCGGACTTGAAGAGGCGTTCGACGGTCGTTCGATCGCATTCGTGGAGTGGTGGACGCACGCGCCCTCGTTGATCCCACGGCGTCGTTACGAAGTACGCATCGCGGGCGTGGGCGATCTCCCGCGTAGCGTCGAGGTCATTGCGCCGGCGTGATCGTCCTCGGACTGGATGGCGCGCTCGGCGCATTTTCGACCGCGGTGGTACGTGACGGCGAGGTGTTAGCGACCCAAGCACTCGCGGGCAATGTGGCGCTCGAAGCGGGGCTCGCGGCGGTCGCGGCGGCATTGCAGGAAGCAAACGTCGAGCCCTCACGCCTCGATCGGCTCGCAGTCGGCATCGGCCCGGGCGGCTTCACCGGCTTACGTATCTCGATTGCGTATGCAAAATCGCTTGCTCAGGCATGGGAACGCCCGCTGGTTCCGGTCTCCTCATTCGACGCCCTCGAGTTGGGGCTGCATCCGGCACGCGCATTGAGCGTTGTCGAGGGGCGCACGGGCGTCATCTCGGCGCGGTATCGTGCAGCAGAGGGGAGCGTGCGCGCCTCGGGCCGGACCCAGGAGGTATTAGCCGAGGTGCTACGCGGCGCCGAACCTGGCGAATTACCGGTAATTGGCGCACCGGAGGACGTACGCAGAGCTCTCGCCGAAGGCGGATGGTCAGTGAAACCCCTTGCCCCGTTGCATTCGCCCCCTGCGGCAGCCATCGCGCTGCTAGGCGCGAGCATGTCTGCAGCGGCAAGTGTGCACGAGGTTCGCGCAGACTACGGCGAGCTTCCCGCGGCGAAAGTGCCGCGGCTACGATGAAAGCCGAACTCTCCCGCGCGCCAAGCGGACGCCCCGAACCGATGGTCATCGCACCGATGGCACACGGCGACATCGGCGACGTGCTCGCGATCGAGCGCGCGTCGTTTGCGACAACGTGGCCGGCTGATGCGTTCTATAACGAGTTGCACACCAATAAACTCGCGCACTACTACACCGGCCGCATCGGGGGCAAGATCGTCGGCTACGGCGGCATTTGGGTGATCTTTGAGGACTCGCATATCACGACGATCGCGGTCGATCCCGCGTTTCGCGGTCGCCGCTACGGCGAAACGTTGTTGCTCTATTTGCTCGATCAAGCGATCGAGCGCGGCGCATCCTGGATGACGCTCGAAGTGCGCGAAAGCAATGTCGGTGCGCAAGCGCTCTACCGTAAGTATGGTTTCACGACGGTGACGACGCGCAAAGGCTACTACAGCGACAACAACGAGAACGCGCTCGTGATGTGGGCGGGCAATCTCAAGAGCGAGCTCTTCCGCGCACGCCTCGAAGCGCTGCGCGCGCGCTTGGCATAACGCGTTTGATAGCAGCACTCGATGGCGTCTTCATCGGAGAGAATCTCTCCGGAGCGCAGCTTCTTTTGGGAAAGCCGCAGCCGGCGATGTTTCGCCAAGTGCCCGCCATGCAGTGGAAGCTGCCGTCGGGACTCGTCATCACGGTACTCACCGCGAGAGATGGCTCCGTTACGCTGGTGGATGAAACCGCCGCCGCTGGGACGCAGCCGACTGCACTCGTGGACGAAGATATGCGGGAGACGGGGCTGACGTTCAATCAGGACAGCCACGCAAACGTCGCTAGTGTTCTCCAAGCACCGGTGACCGGGGGATGCAAGAGCAGCTTTGGCGCGGATTGCTGGCTCTATCACTACGATCGCGGTGTCGTGATGCGCACAGATTTTGCTCCGAGCGGTCCCGCGGATGGCGGTTTGCGCGAAGTCACGCTCGCCGTGCCATCGCTCTTAGCGCAATTGCACTTCGACGAGTGAACTACCCCAAACTCTCGCACGCCGTGCGCGCCCACCTCGGCCAAGACCATCGCTATCGCCACTGTGTACGCGTCGCGCGCAGCGCTGATATCCTGGCGCAGCTGCACGGCGTCGATCCGCGGAAGGCCCGCCTGGCGGCAATGTTGCACGATCTCGCACGCTTGTATTCAGCCTCGCAATTGATCGAAGAATGTGAACGCCGCGCGATTGCCATCGATCCGTTCGAGCGACGCAACCCGATCGTGTTACACGCGCCGCTGGGTGCCGCCCTGGCGCGCGAGATGTTCGACGTCGACGATCTCGGCGTACTCTCGGCAATCGCCAAACACACGCTGGGCGCGGCGGAGATGTCGCCGCTCGATTGCGTCGTGTACCTTGCCGATGCGCTCGAACCGGGTCGCGATTTTGCCAATCGCACGACGATTTGGAATCTCGCGAAACACGACGTGCGTGCAGCGATGTCGGCCGCAATCGCCGACACTCTCGTCTACCTCGCTGCACAGGGGCGCGAGCCGGCGCCGCAGACGCTCGCGATGCAGCGCAACTTTGCTACCATCGTCCCACGGGGAGTCGAACCATCGCTGAACTAATCGATGTCATTCGCGACGCCGCGCTCGACAAAAAGGGCGAAGATTTCATCACGATCGACGTGAGTGGCCGCACGATTCTGGCCGATACGTTCGTGATCGTCACCGGCCGCTCGAAGATTCAAACGCGCGCCATCGTCGACGCGATTATCGAGGGCGCCGAGGCGCAGGGGCATCCGGTCAAGCGCGTGGAGGGCCACGCCGACGGCGGGTGGATCCTGCTCGATCTCGGCAATGCGATCGTCAACGTCTTCACACCTGACCAGCGGCAGTTCTACAATCTGGAGCGCCTCTGGAGCGAAATCGAGAAGCGCCAGGCACACGGCTCATGAGTAACAAGACCCGCGTCGTCCATGAGACTCGGTCCAAGCGCGCCCGCCGGGACCTTTGGAAGCGCCTATTCATCTGGGCCTTCATTTTGCTCTTCGCCTTCAGCGTGGCCGGCGGCGTGATCGCCGTCTCCCTGCAGCGGTGAAACCCCAGGCGGGCGATCCGGATACTAGCCTACGGAGGACCGCCGTGAATACCAAGACTTTCTTTCGGACGCTCGCCATGGCGCTGCTGTGCAGCGGTGTCGCAGGTGCCGCGGAGCAGCCGATACAGGACGGCGCCGGCATGCTGTCGGCCGCGACCGTTTCGCAGCTCGATCAAGAAATCGGCGCTTTTACCGCGCAGACGGGCAAGCAGATCGTTGTGGTGACCGTGCCGTCACTCAACGGTAAGCCGCTCAGCGACGCTGCCGAAGCGGTCTTCCAACAGCAAAACATCAACGGCATGCTGATCTTCATCGCGAAAGACGATCGCAAAGACTACTTCCTGCCGGACACGGCGACGGCGCAGTTTTTCCCGTCGCCGACGATTACCTCGATTCGCCAGTCGATGGAATCGCTATTTAAAGCTGAGGACTACGACGGCGGCGTCACCGCTGCCGTCGGCGGCGTGCTCGGCATTTTTCGCGCACACCTCAGCAGCGCGCCGGCGAACGGCGCGGCGAACAACGCTTACAACTATCCAGCGCAGGCAACGGCACGTCACCTCGCGCGACGTACTTCAGGTGGAATTTCACACGTGTTTATTTGGATTATTCTCATCGTCGTCGGTTGGCTAATTTTGCGCTCGGTCTTCCGCGCCATGCGTGGGCCGCGTTATTACGGCGGACCCGGCGTACCGCCGGGACCGGGTGGACCGGGATACGGTGGCCCCGGGTACGGCGGTTACGGCGGCCCGGGTTACTATGGCGGCGGCGGCGGCTTTTGGAGCGGATTGCTCGGCGGCCTCGGCGGCGCGTGGCTCGGCAACGAAATGTTCGGCAATCGCGGAACCACGATTGTCGACCAACCCGGCGGCAACGTCGCGCCGACCGATCAAGGCGGTTCGTGGGGCGGCGGCGACGCGGGTGGTTGGGCCAACAACGCCGGACAAGCCGACCCAGGCGCCGGAAGCGGCGGTGATTGGGGCGGCGGCGGATTTGGCGGCGGCGGAGATTTCGGCGGCGGCGGATTCGGCGGCGGCGGTGACGGCGGCGGCGGTGGCGGTTGGTAGCGCGCTAGTTTTGCGGCGGCCCGGAGTACAGCGTTAGCGTATCCGGGTCGACGTAATACTGACCGGGCGCGACCAGCGCATTTGGAAACGCGCAGATCTCGCTGCCATCGGGACCGTAGATCTCCACCAGATCCGGTGGCCCGCACGGCGTTTGCGTAAGGTAGTAGGCCTGTAGCAATTTCGCGCCGGGAGATCCTGCGGCGACAACATATGACCCCGCGCCGAGGCCGAATGCGAGCGGCCCCCAAAAGCCGTTGCCCCAATAGCTATCGACGCCGATCCACGTGGATCCGCCGTTCCAACCCCACGGTTGATCGTTGTTCGGATTTGGAACTGGACGCGTGCCGCCCGCCGGTGGATTCACCGGAGTGCGCGCGCGATAGATCGGCAGCGGCTGCACCGGCGCCGACCCAGGCGGACGCAACGGTTGATGTCTCACCGGTTCCGACGGAGCGCGGCTTACTGGTTGCGGATGCGCGACAGGTTGCAGATGCGCGGCCGGTCCCGGACGCGAAACGGGCGCTGCTCGCGGCGCGGGCGCGGAATGCGAGCCACCACCTCCACCGCTACTGCGGCTACCGCCGCTACTTCCACTACTATGGCTTCACCACCACCGCCACCGCCTCCGCTGTGGTCCGACGCAACGGCGCCGAGGGGTAAGGCTATGCACAGCGCGGTGGCCAGGATCGATGCAGCTATTTTCATGTCGGCGCACCTCGATGCGTTCAGCCTACATCGGCAACTTGATAACGGCTTGCAGAGGCGCGCGCTTCTTTTCGCAAAACATCCGGCAAATGCGACGTTTTCTCTGCTTCATGCTTGCGATGTGCTTCGTGTCTTCCTCGGCCGTGCTTGGCGCATCAACGGCTGCCAGCGGTCCGGCACACGTCGATGCGCCGTATCTCGGCTCACTTTCGTGGCGTCTCATCGGGCCGATGCGCGGCGGTCGCGCAATCGCGGTGACGGGCGTACCCGGCGAGCCGGATCACTACTATTTCGGAGCGGTTGACGGCGGCGTGTGGGAGAGCACCAACGCCGGACGCACGTGGAATCCGATCTTCGACAGCCAGAACATCGGCTCGATCGGCGCAATTGCGGTTGCACCAAGCGACCATAAGACGCTCTACGTCGGCAGCGGCGAAGCCGATATGCGCTCGGATATCGCGTACGGCAACGGCATGTACAAATCGACCGACGGTGGTAAGTCGTGGACCCATATCGGGCTTGACGAGACGCGCCAAATCGGCGCAATCGTCATCAATCCGGGCGATGCAAACATCGTCTACGTTGCAGCGCTCGGCCACGCGTACGGTCCGAATGCCGATCGCGGTGTGTTCAAAACGACCGATGGCGGCAAAACGTGGAGCAAGGTGCTCTTCAAGGACGAGAACACCGGCGCAATCTCACTGGCGATGGATCCGCAGCATCCGGACACGGTGTATGCTTCGCTCTGGCAAACGCGGCGCCCACCCTGGAACACCTATCCGCCATCGAACGGCCCCGGCAGCGGCGTGTACAAGACGACCGACGGCGGCACGAACTGGACGCAACTCACGAACGGTCTTCCAGCGAAGTTTGGTCGCGTTGGCCTCGCCGTCGCGCCGAGCAATCCGTCGCGCGTCTATGCACAGGTCGACGCGTCGACCGACATCGCGCAAGGCGGTGTCTACCGTTCAGATGACGGCGGTACCACGTGGACACATCTGGCCGGTGGTGCCGCACAACGGCGCCTTTGGCAGCGCGGCTGGTACTTTAGCGGCATCACTGTCGACACAAAGAACGCCGACGTCGTGTACCTCATGAATACGGCGACGTACCGTTCCGATGACGGCGCCAAGACGTTCAACGCAATAAAAGGTTCGCCGGGCGGCGACGACTATCACACGCTATGGATCAATCCCGACGACCCGACGCACATGATTCTCGGAAGCGATCAGGGCGTCGTGGTCTCGGTCGATCGCGCGCAGACCTGGAGTTCGTGGTACAACCAACCGACGGCGCAGCTCTATCACATCATCGCCGACAACCAATATCTGTATTGGGTCTACGGCGCGCAACAAGACTCGGGTGCAATCGCTTCACCGAGTCAAACCATTCACCAGAACATCACCGCTTGGCGGCCGATGGACGTCGGCGGCGAGAGCGGTTCGATCGCGGTTGATCCCGATCACACCGGCCGGCTCTTCGGCAGCAACCCGGAGTCGTATGAAGACCTCACGACCGGCTGGGAGCAAAGCATCAATGCGACGACCGCCTATCCCGATACCATGTGGCGCCAGACGTGGACCTTGCCAATCATGGTCTCACCACTCGATCGTGCGCTCTACACGTCGCGCCAGCAAATCTTCCGCTCGCGCGACGCGGGCAAATCATGGACCATCATCAGCCCCGATCTCACCGGGCCGGCGAGCGAAGATCATCCGAACAATCTCGACCCCGCTACGCTCGCCGATAGCAGCGGCCAACCACGCCGCGGCGTCGTGTACGCGATTGAGCCGTCACCATTTGACGCAAAGACCATCTGGGCCGGCACCGACGACGGCCGCGTGTGGATTACGCATGACAGCGGCGCGCACTGGAACAACATCACGCCGCCGCAGATGACCGCGTGGAGCAAGGTCGGCATCATCGACGCGTCGCGCCTCGACCGCAACACCGCGTACATCGCGGTCGATCGGCATCGCCTCGAAGACTATCGGCCCTACATTTATAAGACGAGCGACGGCGGCGCGCACTGGAGCGCGATCGCAAGTGGTATTCCCGATGGGTCGTTCGTCAACGTCGTCCGCGCCGACCCACAGACGCGCGGCTTGCTCTACGCCGGCACCGAACGGGGCATGTACGTTTCGTTCGATGACGGTGCACACTGGCAGTCGCTGCAGCGCAACTTGCCGGTGACCTCGGTGCGCGATATCGACGTGCACGCGGGCGATCTGGTGATCGGCACGCACGGCCGCTCCGAATGGATCATGGATGACATCGCACCGCTGCGCGAGATGGCGCTCGCAGTGAGCAACGGCGGAAATTATCTCTTCACGCCGCGCACGACCTATCGTTTCCGCCGCGCCGGCGGCGTGGGCGGCGGCATCGCCGATGAAGGCACGCCGATTCAACCCGAGGAGCCGCAGGCACCCAACCCGCCGGTCGGCATGTACATCGACTACTACCTGCACGGCTCACCGTCGACGCCGGTGGTTATCGAGATCCTTGGTCCGCGCGGTGCGGTACTGCGGAAGTATTCCAGTGCCGACAAACCCGTCTACATTGACCCCGTGACGCAAGAGATCGCGCCGCGCTGGATTCCGCAGCCGCTGATTGTCGACACCGATCCCGGCGCGCATCGTTTCGTCTGGGATTTCACAACGCGTCACGACCAAGGGCCGCTCGCACCTCCCGGACGATACACCGTGCGGCTCTCGGTTGGTGGCACGACCTATGCGCAGCAGGTGACGCTGGCGCGCGACCCGCGCATCAACGTTACCGATAAGGCGCTGGTCGATCAATTCATCCTCTCCAACGCGATCGGCGATAAGATCGAGCAGCTCAATGCGGCACGGGCGCACGCGCAAGCGTTGCTCAAATCGGGCAGGCTCAATGCGGACCAGACCGCGCGTTTGCAGCGCGAGGTGCTCGGCATTCGAGCGGCAGCGAACCCGGATGACTCGGTCGGCGTACCGCCCACCGACTTCACGACGCTACGCTACCTCGGGCAGCAGTTCGAATTTCTGTACTTCGCGGTGCAGAGCGCGGATGCTGCGCCGACGCACGACCAGCACGAAGCATTCACCAAGCTCTCGCATACGTTGGACGGAACGATCGCCAAATTGGCTGGTATCGCTGGACCAAAGTAAAAAACGAAGGGCCGACATTACGTCGGTCCCTCGACTACGCTGCTTCGCAGCTACGCTCGGGATGACAAACGCTATTGATTCAGCGCGCTATCATACCACTTGCCAAGTCAGCTTTGAACGAGACCAGCGCTTGCGGGTTCAGATAGACCATGTGTCCCGACGGATAGAATCCGAAGGTGATGTTCTTCTGGAGTGCCGGTGCTAGGCCCATGTGGTCGAGCGTGTACTCCGTCGCGAAGTAGGGCGTCGCGAAATCGAAGTAGCCGTTCCCCGAGAAGACCTTCAAGTGCGGGTTGGTCGTCATCGCACGTGCGAGATCCGGCGTGACGTTCGTAGGCGGATCGTCACCGTTGTGATGGAAGTCCCACCGCGCGCCGAGAACCGGTCCGTACGAGGTCGGGCGATACGTCATGTTGGTCTTGTAGCCCAAGGTCTGCGTCATGTAGTTCATGCCCAGACCGACGAACGCACCCGAGATGCCGACGTCTGACGGATCCCATTCCGGCGTGTCGTTGTTCGGTGCGAGATCCCAGGTCGTGTAGCGCGCGTCGTAACGTCCAACCAGCGTATCTTGGTCGCGCAGCAGCGCTTGCAAGAAGCGGAAGTACGGAATCCGCAGGTTCGAATTGCGAATGTAGTCTTCGGGTAGACCGATGTACTGATGCAGCCGTGCGACATCGGAATTGAAGGCCGACTGGCTGAGATCGGCGCCTGCCGCGAGATCGTGCAGGTACTGACCGCTTGCGTACGCCTCGACGCCCTTCAGAAAGCTGGTCAGGCTCTGCCCTTGACCCGCCTTGTGATGAAACCACGCCGCCGCAGCTTCGGTCGGCAGATAGGTGACGTAGGCCCAATCGCCGCCGCCGATTTGCTGGCCGCCGCCGAGGCCGCCCAGCCCAAAGTTGAGGATCGACGAGAGCAGCACGACGCCGTTCATCTGCACGCCGGCGCTCTGCAGCATGTTCACGAGCACGCAGTCGCGCGTCGTGCCGTAGCTTTCACCGAAGAGAAACTTCGGTGAGTTCCAACGGCCGTATTGCGTGATGTAGCGCTGGATGAACTGCGTGAACGCGCGGCCGTCTTGATCGATGCCCATGAAGTCTTTCGGCTGTCCCACACCGAGCACGCGGCTCCAGCCGGTGTTCGGCGCATCGATGAAGACCATGTCGGTCTTGTCGAGCAGGCTGTAGTTGTTCTCGATCAGTTTGAATGGCGCGTTCGGAATCGACTTATCGTTTTGCGTCTGCACGCGCAGCGGAGCGAATGAGCCCATGCGCAGCCAGATCGTCGAGCTTCCCGGCCCGCCGTTATAGAAGAACGTAATCGGTCGATTCTTCGGATCGGCGCCGTCCTTGATGAACGCGGTATAGAACATCCGTGCCGTCAGTTGATCCTTGTCGTTGCGCAAGGTGATCATGCCGGCGCGCGTCGTGTACGCAATCGCCTGACCGTTGACGTGCGCAACGGCGTGCGTCACCGCGTCGGGCGGAGCCGGCGGAGGCGGCACGTATGGGGGTTTTTCGGGTGCGGCCGCGAGCAGCAATGTAGCGCCGAGGCAGGCCGCGAGTATGCGAATCTTCATCATCACGTCCTCCTTTAGTGTCCGAGCGCGCTGTCATACCAGCGCGCAAGGTCGGCTTTGTATTGTGCGAGCGCGGGCTCGCTCAGATAGATCATGTGACCTGCTTGATAGTAACCGTAGGTGATGTTCTGCTGCAGCGATGGACTCAGGTTGAGATGCCGCAACGTGTAGTCGGTCGCGAAGAACGGCGTTGCGAAGTCGTAGTAGCCGTTCGCCGAGAATACTTTGAGACTCGGATTCTGCGTCATCGCTTCGGCAAGATCCGGTGCGGTGTTCGTGGGATAGCGTCCGTCGTGGGCAAAATCCCAGCCGTCCTGGTTGGAGAAGTTCGGCCCGTAAATGATGTCGTAGATGTTCGCGCGATACGGAATCGGCGGATTGTACTTGAGATCCTCGCGGAGATACTGATTGATCGCCGTCGTATACGGCGCATCAATCGATGAATCGGTCGGATCCCACGGCGGCCCCGAGATCGAGGCGCGGTCGAGATTCCAGGTCTGATAGCGCGAGTCGAGGCGGCCAACGATCTGGCCCTCGTTGCGCAGCAACTCGTCCTCGAACTTGTCGTACGGGATACGGATGTTCGAAAGACGGATGTAGTTTTGCGAAAGCCCGGTGTAGCGGCTCAGCTTGCGGATCACGTCATCGCGCTCGCCTGCGCTGAGCTTGTCGCCCTTGTAGAGCGCATCGAGGTACTCGCCCATCGCGAACTGCTCGACTTCACGCACGTACGACGGTAAGTCGGACGGACGTGGGTTCGCGCGATTGTGATACCACGCGGTCGCGGCTTCGGTCGGCAGGTAGAGCACGTAGGGCCAATCGCCGCCCCCGATCGGATCGCCGTTGCCGTAATCGAGTCCGAAATTTAGAATCGACGACTGCAAGATCACGCCGTTGAGTGCGACGCCATGTTCGAGCAGGTAGTCGGAGAGCACGGCGGAGCGCGGCGTGCCGTAGCTCTCGCCGAAGAGGAACTTCGGCGAATTCCAGCGACCGAACTTTGAAATGTAGTTCGTGATGAACTGTCCGAACTGTGCGACGTCCTCATCGACGCCGAAGAACGTCTTGACGTCGACGCCGGGCATGATACGGCCGAAACCCGAGTCCGGCATGTCGATGAAGACGAGATCGCTCTTGTCGAGCAAACTGTACTGGTTCTCGATGATGTGATATGGCGGCGGACCGCTCGGCGTTGCGTCCGCGGCGACGACGCGCACCGGACCAAACGAACCCATGCGCAGCCACATGGTCGAGCTTCCCGGACCGCCATTATAAATGAACGTGACCGGACGCGCATTCGGATTCACGCCGTCGGCCGTGTATGCGGTGTAAAAGACCTGCGCGGTCAACTTCCCTTCCTGATCGTGCAACGCGATCAGCCCGGCGCGCGCAGTGTACGCGATAGGTTTCCCGCCGATCGTGACCGAGTGGCCGGTCACAGAGTCGGGAAAAACGCCCGCTTCAGCGGGCGCCATAGCTGGTGCGGGAGCCGCCGGCTTTTCCGGTGGTGCATCCGCGGCTCGCGCAGTCGCGCTCGTAACCACGAGCGCCGCGAGCATCAACATTGATAGCACACGGTTCATAAGGCCTAGATAATAATGCGGAGGGCTGCGCCTTCCTTCAGGCCACGATCATGGCATCACGCCCGATTGGCGCGCCATCGGGCGTCACGAGGGTGTCTTCTGCACCCAGGTCCTCGGGAACACGCAGCATCGTGGTGTGCCCATTTTCGCAGATGAGTTCGACCCGGAGTTCCTCGGGAGGCTCGTCCTGCGAGAAGTTTACCGGATCGCCGCGCTCATCAACGACAAACGAACGCGCACCGGCAGTGCCGAGCAACGCGTTGCACTGCGAGCAGCGACGTTCACGCAGATGAACGAGCGCTAGAAACGGCATGCGCAGCCTGTTCGTAGAGGCGTTTCTTCAACCGCACGACTGCGCGCTCGATCGAATCGAGATACGGCAGCATCGCACCTTTGATCTTCTTGAGCCGTTCTTCACCGGTGTCGGTGATTGCGTAGATGCGGCGCGAACGTTTGGTCGGGTGATCCCACGTTGCGGTGACAAAGCCACGTTCCTCGAGCCGGCGCAGCAACGGATAAATCTTGTTCGTGTTGACGGCGATCAAATCGCCGCAGACCGCTTCGATGCGTTGCATCAACCCGTAACCGTGATCGGGATGCTCGCGAATCAGATGCAGGAGCAGCACCGGGAAAATCGTCTTGCTCTTGATTGGTCCGCGGATGACGTCGTCGACGCGTCGCGAGGCCGGGCTCCCCGACACGAGCGGATCACGCATGCGCGTGTTCGAGCGTTTCGGCGGTGGCGTACACGCGATCGATCTCGTCCGCGTAACGACCCTCGACGACGCGCCGTTTGATCTTCATCGCCGGAGACAGCTCACCGCCTTCGACCGTGAACTCGCGTGGAACCACAATCACGTATCGAATCTGCTCGTAGCTCGCAAGCTCCGCGGTCTGTTTGCGCACCTCGACGGAGATGAAACGCTGCACGTCGCCGCGGGTGGCTAGTTCCTCGGCGGTGATGCCGGGCAGATTGAGCTCGACGCGAACGAGGTCCCAGTTCGGGCCAATCAACGCGATCGGATACGGGCGTCCGTCGCCAACCACCATCGCCTGTGAAACAAAGACGGAGCGCTTAATCGATGCTTCAACGCGCGCCGGAGACACGTACTTGCCGGTAGCGGTTTTAAAAACTTCCTTCTTACGATCGGTGATGCGCAGATAGCCGTCGCCGTCGATCTCACCGATGTCGCCGGTGTGAAACCAGCCGTCCGCAAGTGCGACCGCGGTCGCTTCAGGATCGCGGTAGTAGCCCGTGCATGATGTTGCGGCCACGCGCCAGGATCTCACCGTCTTGCGCGATTCGTACTTCGCAGCCGGGGATCGGCCTGCCGACCGCGCCGTAGCGGTTGTCGGATGGACGGCTCACCGTAATAACCGGTGAGGTTTCGGTCAGACCGTAGCCCTGCATGATCGGCACACCCATCGCAAGGAACGTCATCGCTACGTCGGGGTGCAGCTTTGCGCTACCGCTAGTGAGATATTCAACCCGGTCCAGACCGAGCAGCGGGCGCACTTTGTCGAACACAAGCCGTTTCGCAATTGCATACTGCAGCGCCAGCATCGGGCCCGGGTTCGCACCCGCGTTACGCGCTTTCATGTAGTCACGCCCAACTCGCAGCGCCCACGGGACGAGCTTGGCTTGCAGCCCGCCATGCTTCATCGCCTTGCCTTCGACCCCCGCCAGTAGGCGATCGAAGATACGCGGCACGCTGGTCATAAAGCGCGGCCGCACGTCCTGCATGTCGGTGAGCAGGTCGTTGGGATCGTGACAGATGTTGTAGCGCACCTTCTCGAGCAAATAAATGTAGATCATCGTGTGCTCGTAAATGTGCGAATAAGGGAGCACCGACAACACGTCCTGACCGGCATGCTCGGATCCCATGCCGTATTCGAGCGAAGACTGCGCGTCGAAGCCCAAATTGTCGTGCGAGAGCATCACGCCTTTGGGCACGCCGGTCGTTCCCGATGTGTAGATCAACACCGCGAGGTCATCCGGCTTGAGCACGGCTTCGTACTCGCCCGGCAGTTGCGGATTTGCGGCGCGTACCTCGGCGCCTTTGCGTTCGAATGCAGCAAGCGAATCGTCGCCGGTGGATTCAAAGACCACGACCTGCGGCAACGGCAGGTTCGCCACGCGCAAGCGTTCGAGTAACGCCGGCGTATCGATGAAGAGCAGTTTCGCTTCGCTGTGCTTGAGAATGTAGTCGGTAAGATCGAGCGCCTGCGTCGGGTAGATCGGCACGACAACGCAACCCGCGAAGAGCGTCGCGAAATCGCAAATAATCCAATCGACACTGTCGTGTGCGATCAACGCGACGCGATCGCCATGTTCCAAGCCGGCTGCGCGGATCGCGCAAGCGACTTCAAGCACGCGTTCGAGCACGCGTTGCGAGGGCGTGGGCGTCCAAGCGCCGTTAACCCGTTCGATAAGTGTGTCGGGGCGAGGGTCCGCCAACGCGCGCCGGATCAGATGCGGCAGCGTCTCTTTCGGGGGCAGGGACATGTGGCCCGGTTTTCGCCGGGCGGGGGATTGATCATTCTATCAAAGGTGAAGAAACGGTAGCGCACGATCGAGGCGGCTTCGCGTCATGCCCGCAACATCGAGCAACTCGTCAAATGTCGCAAAGGCGCCATCGCGCTCGCGAATCTCGACGATACGCGCAGCAACGATCGCGCCGATACCGGGAACCGATGCAAGCGCCTCTGCCGGCGCAGTGTTCACGTCGACGACTGCATGCGTCTTTGGTGTGCCGGCTCGTGGGGTTCGCGCGCGCTTGGTAGCTGAGGTAGATCGAGTAGATTGACCAAGCATCGGTACGAGGATCTCGTCGCCATCGCTCGCATGTGCGGCGAGATTGACGCCGGCGGTATCAGCGCCGGCGCGAAAACCGCCGGCCGCCCGCACTCCATCATCGACGCGTGCGCCCGCGGCGATCGGGTAGAGCCCGGGTCGCACGACCGCCCCGACCACATACACGAGTATCCGGCTCGATGCCGGAGACGAGTTCGGCCGGGCGTGACGCGGTGACGCGGCGGCAGCCGGCTGCGCATTCACGACCGCTGGCGGGTGCGGTGCCGGGTGCCAGATCGCGAGCGCAACCAGCCCCGCGACGCTCACAACGATCAGCACTCGGAACATCGCGTCGTCCTTCACGCCAAATGCTGCGACCGGCAAAGGGGCCGCGCCGCGAGCCGTCCCATTACCATCGTCTCTATGGCCGAGTCCTACGATTTCCGCGGCATCGAACGCGCCTGGCAAGAACGCTGGGAGCGCGAGGGCATCTATCGCACGCGCGATGATGATTCGCGCCCAAAATACTACACGATGGAGATGCTGCCGTATCCGTCGGGCGATCTTCACGTCGGTCATGCCAAGAACTACACGCTCGGTGACGCGATTGCGCGCACGATGCGCATGCTCGGCTACAACGTGCTGCACCCAATGGGCTGGGACGCGTTCGGTTTGCCGGCGGAGAACGCGGCAATTCAGCGCGGCATCGATCCGGCGACGTGGACCGCTTCGAACATCGAGAACATGCGCCGGCAGATTCGGCTGATGGGCACGAGCTATGATTGGACGCGCGAGATCGCCACGTGTCTGCCCGACTACTACCGCTGGAATCAGTGGCTATTTTTGCGCCTCTACGAACATGGACTTGCATACAAGCGCGAGGCGCCGGTCAATTGGTGTCCGCACGACCAAACGGTGCTCGCCAACGAACAGGTGATCGACGGACGCTGTTGGCGTTGTGGTCACCTGGTCGAGCGTCGCAATCTCTCGCAGTGGTTCTTGAAGATCACTGACTACGCCGAACGCCTGCTCAACGAACTCGACCGCATGGACGGCTGGCCGGAGCGCACGCGCACCGCGCAGCGCAATTGGATCGGCCGCAGCGAGGGCGTAGAGTTCGCGTGGGCGATCGACGGGCTCGACGCGCACGTCGTGCTCTTTACGACACGCATCGACACCGTGTACGGCGCGACGTATATTGCGATTGCTCCCGAACATCCGGTCGTCGAGCACATCAAGACGAGGGTCTCGTCGAAACATGTTGCAGAGATAGAACGTTTTGCAGAAAGTTTGCGCTCGAAATCCGAACTCGAGCGTACGAGTCTGATGGAGAAAGAAGGCGTCTTCACCGGTGCTTATGCGGTCAACCCGCTCTCGCACGAGCGCGTGCCGATCTTCGTCGCTAACTATGTACTCGCGGAATACGGCACCGGCGCCGTCGGCGGCGTGCCGGCGCACGACGAACGTGATTTCGCATTTGCAAAAAAATATGGCTTGCCGATCGTCCAAGTCATCGTGCCCCCAGGCGAGGAAGTCACTGCACCGCTCGAGGCACCCTACTGCGAAGACGGCCGGTTGATTGCAAGCGACGACTATAGCGGCATGTCGAGCGCGCGTGCGCGCATCGCGCTTGCCGAGCGCGTCGCCGCCATGGGCATCGGGAAGACGCGAATCAACTATCGCTTCCGTGATTGGTTGGTATCGCGACAGCGCTACTGGGGTACGCCGATACCGATCGTGTACTGCGAACGCTGCGGCGAAGTGCCAGTGCCGGATGACCAGCTGCCGATCTTGCTGCCGCCCGACGTACCGATCACCGGCGAAGGCTCGCCGCTCGCGCGCGACCCCGCGTTCATCAACACGACCTGCCCGAAATGCGGCGAGCCGGCGCGCCGCGAGAGCGACACGATGGACACGTTCTTCGAGTCTTCGTGGTACTTTCTGCGCTACCTCGACCCGCGCAACACGCACGCGCCTTGGGATACCGGCATTGCCAAGCACTGGATGAACGTCGATCAGTACATCGGCGGCGCGGAACACACGGTACTGCACTTGCTTTACTCGCGCTTCTTTTATAAGTTCTTCCACGACCGAGGCTGGGTGGGCAGACGCGACGAGCCTTTTGAGCGTCTCTTCCATCAGGGCATGGTGCTCTATAACAACGAGAAGATGTCGAAGTCGCGCGGCAACGTGATCGGCATCGATGAGACGGCCGATACGAACGGCGTCGATGCGATGCGGCTCTTCTTGCTCTACGTTACGCCGCCAGAGGATACGAGCAACTGGACCGATGAGGGCATCAGCGGACGCGTACGCTTTCTCAACCGCGTGTGGCGCGCATGCGAGCCGCATCTCGAGGGCGCGCGTAGCGTGTCGCCGCGCAAGCTGCCACCGATGGAAACGCCGCAGGAGCGTACGTTAGTCCGCGCCGTCCATATCGTTGCGAAGTCAGGCATCGACGAAGTCTCGTCGCGCCGTTTCCACTTCAATACGACGATCGCCAAGCTCGATGAGCTGGTCAATGCGATGACCACCTTTGCGGACATGGCATCGCCGGCGTATCGCTACGCCGTGCACGCGCTGCCGCTGCTGATCGCACCCTATGCGCCACACATTGCCGATGAGCTGTGGTCGCGGATGGGCCACAGTCAATCGGTGCACCTCGAGCGGGTCCTCGAACCGGACGATGAAGCGCTCGCCGTCGACGAGATCACGCTGGTCGTGCAGGTTAATGGAAAGATCCGTGCGCGCATCACCGCGACGCCGGGGATCGGCGAGACCGAGGCAATCGAGCTTGCGCTGCTCGATCCGCACGTTCAAGCGCACATCGACGGCAAAACCATCCGCAAGCAGGTTTACGTTCCGGGCAAACTGGTGAATCTTGTCGTAGGATGAATGACGCTGCGCCGATCGAAGCTCGAGCGTGTGTGGTCGGCGGCGGGCCGGCCGGAATCATGCTCGGCTTTCTGCTCGCGCGTGCCGGCTACTCAGTCGTCGTCCTCGAGAAGCACGAAGATTTTTTGCGCGATTTCCGCGGCGACACCGTCCATCCGTCGACGATGACGGTGCTCGACGAACTTGGTCTTCTCGACGAATTCCTCAAGCGTCCGCATAGCGAGATCGTGGAAATCTCGGGACATGTCGGCGAGGACACGATCACAATCGGCGATTTTAGCCACGTGCCGGCCAAGACGAAATTTCTCGGCATCATGCCGCAATGGGACTTTCTGAACTTTCTTTCCGAGAAGGCGCGGGCCTATTCAGGCTTTCGCTTGCTCATGCGAACGGAAGGCAAGGATCTCATCCGCGAGCAGGGTCGTATTGTCGGCGTACAGGCGCAGGGACCAGACGGTCCACTCGCCATTCGCGCCGATGTGGTCGTGGCATGCGATGGCCGCTCGTCGACGCTGCGCGATGCATCGGCAATGACGCCGCGCGACCTCGGTGCCCCGATGGACGTGCTCTGGATGCGCCTGCCAAAACACGCGACCGATCAAAATGCGGCGCTTGGATTCGTCGGTGCGGGTTCGGTGCTCGTGCTCATCGACCGCGACGATTACTGGCAGTGCGGATACGTGATCGCAAAGGGCAGCGCCGACCAGGTGCGCTCGCGCGGCCTCGATGCGTTTCGGGATGAACTTGCTCGGACCGCGCCGGTGATCGCCGATCGTGTCGACGAGATCAAGAGTTGGGACGACGTCAAACTGCTTTCCGTTGCTGTGAACCGTTTGGATCGTTGGTATCTCACCGGATTACTCTTCATCGGAGATGCCGCGCATGCAATGTCACCCATCGGTGGCGTAGGTATCAACCTTGCGATCCAAGACGCGGTCGCAACCGCGAACATGCTCTCCGCGGCGCTCGCGCGGCCGGGCCCGGTCGGCGACGAGACGCTCGCTGCCGTGCAGCGCCGCCGGGCCTTTCCAACGGTCATGACGCAGGGCGTGCAGGTGCTCATCCAGCGCAACATCATTGCCAACGTGTTGCGCTCGCACGCGCCGCCCAAACACGCGCCGGCGATTCTGCGGTTTCTCGCCTCGATCAAGATCTTACGGCGGATTCCGGCGTATCTGGTCGGCATCGGTTTCCGCCCCGAACACGTTAGTCTTACGCGGGCACCATCGCCTTGAAATAGTCATATGTCGCACGCATGCCGTCGATGAGCTTGGTCTGCGCTTTCCAGCCAAGCTCTTTTTTCGCCAATGCGGCGTCGAACTGTGCGTCGCGTGCGTCGCCGGCGCGTTTGGGACCGTTGGTGACCGGCGCTTCGAACCCGCTGATCTCGACCAATGCGCGATAGATATCGTTCACGCTGGTTCGGATGCCCGTGCCGATCGCATAGCATTGGCCGGCGCCTTTATCGAGCGCTAGCAGGTTGAGGTTCGCAATGTCCTTGACGTAGACGTAGTCGCGCGTCTGCTCGCCGTCCCAATCGATGCGGACGCCCTCATGCTTGAGGAACTTCCCGATAAAGATCGAGACCACGCCGGCTTCACCGTTTGGATCCTGCCGCGGGCCGTAGACGTTACCGTAACGCAGCGCCGTAAAGTCGAGCCCCTTTTCCTTTTTATAGAAGCGCAAATAGTGCTCGGTCACCATCTTCGTGATGCCGTAGGGCGACTCGGGACGCTGCGGCGTCAGTTCGCTCATCGGAAGATGGTCGGGCGTGCCATAGGTCGCGCCGCTCGAAGCGAAGATCACTTTCTTGACGCCCGTTTTGACGCTCGCATCCAAGACATTCAACATGCCGAGCACGTTGACGTCGGCATCGTACTTCGGATCGCGCGAAGAGATCGCAACCGAATGCTGCGCCGCGTGGTGGCTGACGATCTGCGGCTTGAACTCTTGGAAGATCCGCATGACGCCTTCGTCGCGGATGTCCATGTGGAGGAAGCTCGCGCGCTCGGGAACGTTGATGCGGCGGCCGCCGCCATGTTCCCACAACGAATCCAGCACGAGCACGTCATGACCCGCGGCCAGATACGCGTCGACGATGTGGGATCCGATGAAGCCGGCCCCGCCGGTCACGATGATACGCACGGCTGTTTTCCTTACACGACTTGTCATGGCCGCGCACCGACGCAGAGGCCGCGGATGATAACAGGGTACACCTCGGCTCGCGTGCTTCGCGTAGCCGTCCTAGCCGCCCTCGTCGTCCTCGCATTCATTTTTTCTTGGTGGCGCGAACATACGGTCGCACCCGTGCTCGAGTCTCGACTGACGCGCTGGCGTGGGACCGTTCTCGATGCGCGCAGCGGCGATACGGGCACGCGGACGTATACGTTTGCAATAGACGGCGGCCCCCTGGCGCTCGTTTCGTTGCCCGATCAAGTTGCGAGCGGGACGCTTGCGATTGTGCGCGGACGCCTCGAGCCGCTCGATTTGGTACGCAATCCTGGCGAGACGAGCGAGCGTGTCATAGAGAGCGAGCATGGCATCCGCGCGCGCATCGAGCATGCAACGCTGCTTGCAACGCTCGGAGTTGACAACGCGTGGCGCGCTCGGCTAGCGCGACTTCGTGCAAATGCACACGCTGCGCTGCGATTGCGTCTAGGTGAACCCGCCGCGTCGATCGTTGCGGGCGAGCTGTGGGGCGAACGCGCACAGCTCCCGCCCGATCTGCGCGCAGAGTTTCAAGAGACGGGCACGGTGCATGTACTCGTTACGGCTGGGTTGCACGTTGGACTCGTCGCACTGGTTGTGGCGTGGTGCTGCGCGCAACTGCGCGTTCCGCGTGCAGCCGGGTGCGCGGCGGGGATCGTGGCAGTTTGGGCCTTTGCTGCCTTTAGCGGCCTCGAATTGCCTGCGCTGCGCGCCGCGACGATGGCGACGTGTGCGCTTGCGGCACGGGCATGCGGCCGGGCCGCGTTTTCTTGGAACACGCTGACGATAGCTGCAGCAGTCGTGATCGCCGCGATCCCGGGCAGTCTCGTATCGCCGTCGTTTTGGCTTTCATTCTGTTGCGTCGGAGCGATATTTGCGCTCGCAAATGGCATCGACGAACTGCTGCGGCCGCGCGTACGATTGCCCCAGCGTGCCCGAGAAGCGCTGGTGCTTACAACCGCGACGCAACTCGGGACATGGCCTATTACCGCGGCGATCTTCCTCCAATGGTCGAGCTACGCATTGCTCGCGAATCTCGCCGTCGTACCCTGCGTGCCGCTCACGATGATCCTAGGAGCAGCGCAGCTTGCCCTCGACGCGTGGGCACCGCTCGCACAAGCGTGCGCAAACCTCAACGGCTGGATTATCGCTTGGATCGTCGGCGTCGTGCGCACCCTCGGCGCCGTGCCGGGTTCCACAGTCGTGATGACGCCCGCGCCGCTTTGGTGCATTGCGTTGTACGAAGCCGCCTTGCTCGCCGCCGTCCCGCTGATTCGCCGCGGCGCGGCGACGCTTGCGTTGACCCTCGTGCTGACGGCAACATCGCTCGTGGTTTGGCCGCCCCAATCGTTCGCATTGCGTCTACGCATCACCGTGCTCGACGTAGGGCAAGCGGACGCGATCGTCATTGAGACCCCCGCACACCACACGATCCTGGTCGATGCAGGCGGCCGTCTCGAGCGCGGCCCGCAGGGCGAGGACTCCAGTGCCGAACGCGTCGGCGAGCGCATCGTCGTGCCGTTTCTCTTACGCCAAGGCATCCACCAGCTCGATGCGCTAATCGTCAGCCACCCACATGGCGATCACGTCGCGGGTTGTGCCCCAGTTTTGCGAAAATTGCGTGTAGCAGAGATTGCCGACAGCGGACAAACCTACGGTGGTCACGCGTATCACGATTGTCTAGACACCGCGCACGCGGACGGGGTGTCGATCGTGTATCCACGAGCAGGTGATATGTGGCATACGGATGACGGCATCACTTTGCGCTTCATCGGACCGTCGCTGCCGTTTATCGGCGGGAAAAACGCGATCAACGACAACTCGATTGCTTTCATCCTGCAATATAAACAGTTTCGTATGCTTTTCACTGGGGACGCGGGCAGCGCCGCGGAACGGCGATTCCTAGACGAAGGCATCGATCTGCATGCCGATGTGTTGAAAGTCGGCCATCACGGTTCGGCCTACGGCTCGTCTGTGGAATTCATTGCTTCAGTGCATCCGCGGTACGCGGTCATCTCGGTGGGCCGACATAACCTTTTCGGTCACCCGGCGCCGTCCACGATCGAAACACTGCGAAGCTCCGGCGCCATCGTGTTCCGGACTGATGAAAATGCGGGGGTTACGATAATCACGAACGGCGCCAGTAACCCTACCGTGGAAAAAGAAATGGGGGGTCGAAGGTTTGCCGAAAGATGCGAGAGTGCCTCATCGAAACTGGATTATTGCAGTCGTACTGATTTTTTTTGCGGCCGTCGCATGCGTGGAGGCGATGCCTGCTCGAGCCCTGTGGAGCCGCTACGTAACAGGCGGCGTGGAGGGATCGAGAATCTACCAAGGCGTCATCATCTTCGGCGTCTTGCATCTCGATAACAGCACCACGACGGAGGCCTTCGATGCGCAAACCGGGAGGCATCTGTGGCAACGTACTGGTGCGGTTCCGTTGTCCGGCTCATCGCCGTATCTCGCCGTTGGTGCCGTCGTTGAGCGTGTTGACGCGCGCACAGGTCGCACGATTTGGCGCTCCCCGCCATTGTGTGGCAAAACTGCCACGGCTCCTAAAAATACCGATTTCGAACCGCCGGCAGCAGCGCTTCCTACGTACGCAGCCACCATCGGGGCGTCGCTCTACGTTGGGTGCAACGGTGGGAAGATCTTCGCGCTCCGCGTTTCCAATGGTCGTGTCTTCGCGTCCGCGTATCCGGCGTATCTGGACAATTACGATCAGATCGTTTCGCTTGGGCACGACGCGCTTGGCATTGGGGGCGGGGCCAGCGGGGCTTACATGTATCGCCAAAGCGCGATCGTTCGCAGCGACTCATTGATACCGATCGTCGTGTTTGGACCCGGACATCGCATCATTGGAGCGCGAGACAAAAACGCTATCGTGTCAGACGAGTGCTGCCGAGGCTCGCACAGCGACTCATGGCCCGCGAACGTCGAGCAAATATCCATTCCCTCCGGCGAGACGGTATCCGACGTGAGTCTACACCCGTACTCCCATCCCCCGCCACCCGACCACGATCGTCCTGGACCTGGACTAATGCTGGCGGTCGGCGACGATCTTTACGTGGCAACGCATTCTGCGCTCTTCCGTTACGATCTCGGAAGTCTCGGCGCTGCGCCGCGCACCTTGTACGGAGATCTCATAGACCTACCCAGCATTAGCGATCAGCGATACCTCACCATAGAAGAGGGTACGCCGGGAAACGTACGAAGCGTCGCGCTCTTGGATGTCGACAACGATATGCGGGTGATTCGGCGTACGGACGGGTCGCAACCAGCGTACTCGTCCGGATCCACACGAGAGCTTTTGACATTCAGCGGAGGACGCGTTCGGCCCGTTGTTGTTGACGCAAGCTGCGATCTCATCGCTTCCAGTGAGATCTTCGCCCTCACGGTGTGCACTAATCTGCAGATTGCCTCTCGGGCACAGCTCGGCGGCCCGGCCAGGGTCGAAAGCCTCGGCCCAAGGACCGCAAATCCCGGATTGATCGCCGTCTACGCTGTAGGGAGCGCATCCAAATGAAACTCGATCCCGGGAACTGCGCAGCAGAACTGGCGGGTGGTCACGACCATTAAAGTCGCGACCGGCACTCCGTCAGGACACCGCCAAGGATGCTGGGTCAGGCAAGTCGACGCCGGAGACCTTGACGACCGCCTGCCACGCGGCTTCCTGGCTGGCGCGATCGTGGAGGTGTGGGTGTCGCTGCACCTCAATTGGGCCTGAGAGCTTCCCTTGAGCCGAGGCGAAGAATTGCCCCGAGACGTCGGTTCCGAACTCCGACGCCTGGAGGTACCGACGGGCCGCGGTCTCCGGCGTCTGATTCATGCCGGGAATGAGGTTCGCGATTGGGATAAACAGATATTTCAACGCCGGACCAGCGTTTCGCACCACCTTGGTGCCGGTCGCCGCACCGGGCGAGACAGCATACACGGCCATGCCGGAGGGCAGCCGGCGCGCCAGCGCCGCGACCCACCAAGCGATAATGAGTTTCGCGTCGGCATAGGCCCGGTTGGGCTCGTACTTCACGTTCGGCCGGCTGTACAACAGGGCTTCAATAGCGGCGGTTCGGTCACCGTGGTGGTACTTGCTCGCGAACGCCGCCACGTCGGTGTAGCTGAACATGGGCACGCCCCCTCGGGCAGGCTCCGCGCCGGAGATAACGATCCGCGCGTTGGGGCTCAGCAGGCCGGCGCCGAGCAACCCGACGGTCAGTTGATGATGCCCGATGAGCGGGGCCTCATGCGCCTCGATACCCGCCGCAGTGAGCACACGCTTCTTTCCTCCGATCATCCCCGCATTTAGCAGTAGGAAATCGATCGGCCGACCCCGCTTGACCAGCTCGGCGAGGGCGGCTTGAACGCTGGTCGGCGCGTCCAGATCCAGCTCCAGCGGCGTGAAAACCTGCTTCTTGGTCTCAGCCGCGAGTTGAGCGGCCGTTTCCTGGACTCGGGCCAGGCTGCGCCCGGTGACGATGACCTCGCGGTAGCCCTTTTTGGCGAGCAAGCTGGCTGCTGCATAACCGAGTCCGGAGGTGGTGCCGGTGACGAGAGCGATCGAACGTTCCATGGGCGCCTCCATTAGCCAATTTCGAACCTTTTCGTACTATAATGGATCAGATGACCAAGGGCAAGGAATTTCGAACTAAATGATTCAAAATGCGGCCAGGCCGCGTGGCCGACCGCGTAGCTTCAACGAGAGCGTCGCGCTGGAAAAAGCGATCCAGGTCTTCTGGTCTAAGGGCTACGACAGCGTGACGGTCGACGATCTGGTCGCCGGGATGGGAGTCGGGCGGCCAAGCCTGTATTCAATTTTTGGGTCCAAGCGGAGCATATTCTTGCGTGTCCTCCAGGCGTACGCCGACAGGAAGGGCGCTCTCTCCGCGAAGGCACTGCTCTCGCCGAAGGCTCTGCGCGATTCGCTGGTCGCCTTCCTGAAGCACGAAGTAGAAACTGCGACCGAAAAAGGATCCGCCCCGGGATGTCTTCTCTTGTGCGTCGCGCCGCTCGTGGACGATGCTGAGGTTCGTCAGTTTTTGCAAAACGCGGAGCATGGCGCCTTGGCGCTAGTGGAAAGCCGTTTTCGCGACGCGATCAGCGCGGGAGAAATCGCATCTGACTTTCCGGTCGCCGCGCGCGCGAGCCAGGTCCTCGACCTTGTCCGCGGTCTGACGATGCGTGCACGGATGGGCACATCGCGCAAAAAGCTCCTGAATGACGCCAAGGAAGCGGCCGACTTGGTACTCTTGCAATGCGCGCGCGCGGAGACTGCAGCGGCGACGCGATCCTACTTGCCGGCGCCACCGGCCGGGTCGGCGCCGCGACGCTGACGGCCCTGGTCCGCGAAGGCGCGCGAGTCGTGGTCATCTCGCGCGACCGGGAGCGGGCACTGGCGACGATCGACGCAGCCCTCTCGCCCGAAGCGCGAGCCGGCGCCCACGCGATCGAAGCCGATCTGTCAAATCCCGACGATGCTGAACGGGCCGTTTCCGCGACGGTCGTGCGGTTCGGCCGGATCGACGCGCTGGTCAATCTCGCCGGCAGCGGGTTCGGGCAAATTAGGTTTGCTGAATCGTCGCTCGGCGATCTGCGAGACAATCTCGATTCATTCGTGGTGACAGCGTACACGATTGCGTCTGCGGCCGTGCGCGCGATGCTCGCGCAAGCATATCGCGAAGGCGCGCGCTCGCGCGGGCGGATCGTCACGGTGACCGCCGGCTCCTCGAAGGATCCCGCGCCCGGCCGCGCCCTCTTCGGTGCCGCCAAGGCGGCGGTGAATACGTTGATGCTCGGCCTTGCGCACGATCATAAGGCCGACGGCATAGTCGCCAATGCCGTAGTGCTCGGGGGCGTCGCGTTCGCCGGCGCGGAGGCCTTTTACAGCCCTGAGGAGTTCGCCGAAGCTGCCGCGCCAGAGGAAGTCGCAGAGGTGCTGACGTTCCTCGCATCCGAACGCGCCACCGGGATTAACGGCGCGCTGGTCGATCTGAACGCGCGCGAGACAGACTAGACGTAGTGTGAGTACAGGACTTTATGAGATCACGTCGCCGGCAGCGCGGCCGAGCGGCGCTTCTTAGGCGAGGGCGTCGATCTGCGAGCTGATGTCTTGAAAGAGCGAAGTCGTGTGATGTCCTGCACCCAGTTTGTCTCCCACGTCTTGCCCCCGTCTGGCGAGTCCGCTTGCTCCCAGTGACCCGATGTCGGAGTGATTTTCGACCAGATAAAGCGCGCACGAACGCGCTTTCCCCTTACCGTATCATCGCCATAGAACGTGCCCACGCCATTGTGGAAGCCGCCAATCATGGGCGGATCCAGTGGTTGCGATGGTGCCCTGCTGTCGAGCCACCAGATTGACCACTGTTGCGTCTTCGAATCGAAGGACCGCAGGGCGACGCCGCGATAGGGTGCGCCCGGAACGTCGAGGACCGTGTCGTCGACATTGCTGTAACCCCCCATTAGCGGTCGATTGGACAACGTGCCTTCGAATTCAATCCACTCGTGATTATTGGCGAGTCGCTGCTTCAGCTTTCGATGTTGGGTGTGCCATTGACCAACCAGGAAGTCAAAGTCGTGAAGACCGGTTACTGCACTCGCTGCCTGATGCCGCGATTGTGCGGCCAACTGCCCAGGCGCTGCCAGACAGAGACATAGCAGCGCGATCACGACTAAACGGTGATGAATGCTCATATGGCTCATTCTACGAGAGGATTGGACCCTCGTATTGGACCAATCGGGCGATTTGTGTGGGAGCCAATCGATCTCGAACCGCTCTTTCCTGACCGCAACTCAGGTGAACCGCTACGCGGCCAGCTAGTGCGGCGCTTTCGCAACGCGATCGAGAGCGGATTTTTCCCCGCGGCCTCGCGGCTTTTACCGAGTCGCGAGCTGGCTGGGCGCCTCGGGGTCTCGCGCAATACCCTGACCTCTGCGCTCGACCAGCTGATCGCTGAAGGCTATCTCGAAGCCCGGATCGGCTCGGGTACGTTTGTCACAAAGACGCTTTACGAGGCGCGTGCCCGTTCGGTTGCGACGCAGCGGCCGTTACCCCGAAGCTCCGGGAAACTCGCCGAAGTCAAAACGAAACTCGATGAAGTCGGATCATCGTTTGGGCCGCTGCGTGTCGGCGCGCCGGATCTCTCTACGTTTCCGATACAGGTGTGGCGCCGAATCCAGCGCGAGAACCTTGCGCTGGTTGATACACACTTCGACTACGGCGAGCCTGCCGGTTTGCTCGCGCTGCGCGAAGCGATTTCGCGGCACATCGCGCAATTCCGCGGCGTCGTCGCCGACCCGCAGCAAATTGTCGTGGTTGAAGGAACGCAGGGCGCGCTGCATTTGGCGGCGTTTGTCTTGCTCCGCTGCGGCGATCGCGTGGCGATTGAAGACCCGTGCTATCAACTTGCTCGCGCAATTTTTATGGCACACGGCTGCATCCTGCGTGGAATCAGGGTCGACGATAACGGCATCCGTACCGACGAACTGCCCGCAGAAACCGCGCTCGCATACGTAACCCCAACGCATCAATTCCCACTCGGCGGCTCGTTACCGCTTGCGCGGCGGACGCAACTCCTCGAGTGGGCCCGCCAAAACGCTAGCTACATCGTCGAAGACGACTACGACAGCGAGTTCGACTCGCATCCGCTGCCCGCGTTACAGAGTCTCGATCGCGACGAACGCGTCATCTATATCGGCACGTTTAGCAAAACGCTCGCGCCGGGCCTGCGTCTCGGCTACGTTGTTGCGCCGCCACATCTCGAAGAGATGTTTCGCTTTGCGCGCGAGTTGGTGAGTCTGGGAGCATCCACGCATCTGCAGGCAACGCTCGCATCGTTTATCACGCGGGGTCATTTCAGTCGACACGTTCGGCGAATGGCAAAAATATACGAACGTCGTCGTTACATTCTCGTGAGCGCGTTGGAAAAACGGCTTCCGCCCGGGTGTCGAATCGGCCCAGCTCAAACCGGCCTTCACCTTACGGTTAATGGGCCAACCGATTTTGACGACGTTCGGGCGGCAAATTCGATGCGGGACGGGCATCGCGTGCTGCCGGTTTCGTCACTCTGCGTCGATCGGACGGATTGCCGTGGTCTTGCGATGGGCTTTAGTGCCGGTAACGACGACACCATCGCGAGCGCTGCGCGCGCACTCGCCGCCGCATTCCACTAACGCGCCCTTCCGCTCGAGATCGACGTTACTTCGGAGCCGGCGAGCCATCCGACCAGCGAGGAGCCAGGATGACGATCGTCACTGGTTCGTACGAGCGAAATGTCGCCGTCGCCGGTGAGAGGATCGGCGACCCCTCGAAGCCCGCGCCCCATGCGGCCAATTTATCTTTGGCCACGAACGGCATGATGTGCGGGCGCCACGGGCCCTTGACTCCATCGTTGAGGTAACTCTCCTTCGAGAGCATCAATGCGAACCCGCGCGGTTCGGTGAATCGATGATCGGCGTAGGCGGCCTGGGACTTCTGTGCGATCTCTTCGCGCGTGTCACCGGCCAGCGCCCATCTCGCCCGGGCGATGTAAAACGGGAGCACGCTTTCCACGGCCGCCGGGTTTAGGCAGGCCGCTCCACGCCCCTTCGGATTCCAAAATTCGGGATCGTCGAGACCCGCACTCCACATACGCCCGACCAGGCAGACCCAACCGTTGCTCCCCTTCGCTGCAACCACGTAGTCGGTCTTGGTCATAACGAGCACCTCGGCGTGGGCGGAGATCGATGCCGGTCCTGCGCTGCGCGCCATCTCGATTTCAGCGGCACGAGGCATGAGGTACTTCGCGATCGGCGCCATCGTCGGGTAGGGGTTTGGCGAGGGCGCCTGTCCGAACGCTGCGGCGGAGAACGCAAGCGAGAGTGCAACGGCCACACAAGCAAAGGCGATCTTCATGGGGCGCCTCCATTTCGGCGTACTTGCCTTTAACAACGGGGCCGGTGGCAATGTGACAGCAAGGCCACGTCCCCGCCGTGACTAGTGGCTCGTGTAGGTATACTTGCCGCCGTGGCCATCGAGTTCAAATCGATTGATCGATATTGCGCCGTTTCGTCTGAACGGCAACCGTTTGTCGAAAACGATCGGCTGTCGACAGTTCGACGTCATCGTGACTTCGACTCGGACCTGATCCACGTAAAACGGGAAGCCACGTTTCACCTGGGCACCCGGTGCCACGCACCACGAATGGTCCGTTGTCGTCTTTTTGTTACTGCAATCAAGCGTGCCGCCAGGTGTCAGCGAAGTGGGCCGGCACTGGGCAACGAAATGAACCTCTGTTACAAAGGCCCACCCATCTGTCGTCCGATTGATGAACCAGACGTGGCTTTCATCGGGGCTCACGGCCGAGACAGGAATAGCCACGGAAAATGCTATTAAGAGACCGAAGACAGCGCATGACCTTGGGAACGCCAGCAAAAGGCGCATGCAGAACTCCTTGCAGAAATGGGCGATTATTAGCTCTGATTCAGTCGCACGGCGCGAACGAAGCGCTCGATTTCGTCGCCAACCGCCGGCGGGATATCGACGAAAACCACGCTGTGGTGGAATTCGCGAAATTGCTGCGTGGCATGCACCACTTTTCCACGCACCCGCAAAGGCCGTCCCGCCTCGCCGTTTGGTAAGGCGAACTGCATGCTCAACGTGCTGCCCTCGACAATGCGTTTCTCGAATGCGAGGCGCATGCCGCCGCGACTCAAATCGAGTGCGAGCGCATTAATCTCACCCTTCGTTCCGACCATCGAACATGTCACGTTGAACTCGGTTTCGACGCGAATAGCGATATCGGCGGCTGCGCTCTTCGAACGTTCTTCTTCGAGAAAGCGGTCAAGCACGTTACTATCGTCCGGCGCGAACTTTGCAAACTCCACGCCGTATTCGAGCGAGTCCCCCGAGCTTCCCGAGTTGTGGCGGATCTTTCCGACGATGGGGATATTCCTTTCGCCGGTCGGGAGCTTAAATCGGATCTCAGAGCCCGTCAAGAGGATGCTCGCGGCCCTCAAACGGCAGCCGCCAACCGAGAGATCGATAACCGTGACACGCACGGGCTTGGGAAAACCGTCGACGGTGGCCTCAACCGCTATTGCGAGTCGAAGCCGGAATGATGGGCTCACGACGCAACAATAGGACGGCGGTCCGGGGCGCGCCTGCGTTCAGCGCTGGTAGGTGCCGATATATGTCCCCATCGCAATCACGTTCGCGCGAAGGCTAAAGATTAGATAGGCGCCGGAGGTTTGCGTCGGCATACCGGTGAGTACCGTGTTTAGCGCGTACACCGTGAAGATGTAGTGGTGCGCGATGTCGCCGACCGGTGGGCACGGGCCGCCGTAGCCGAGCGTCCCGTAGTCCGAAAGCCCCGACGTACCGGCCGTTGGGGCACTACCGAAGCCAGCGTACAAGCTGGTTGTGTTCGGCGGGATGTTGTAGAGCGTCCAATGCCAGAAGCCCACGCCCGTCGGCGCATCCGGATCGAAAACGGTCACCACGTAGCTTTGCGTCCCCGCAGGTCCCGCGCTCCAAGCGATCTGCGGCGACTGATTCGTTCCGCCGCATCCGATCTGCGCGCTGTTCGCCGGTAAGGGAGCGCCGTTGGTGAAATTTGTCGAGCTCAGTGTCAGCGTCGGCACGCCCGCAATCGGTGGAGCTCGCAGCGCCTCCGGGCTAGGCGTCGCCTGCGCCACCGCTGTGGGTGTACTTCCCGACGAGCAGCCCGCGAGGAGAGCGCACGCCAACAACAGCGGCTGAAAGCTCCTTTTCATGCGATCCATGGTAGCACGGTCGCCAACACGTTCGTGCCGTGAGATTTTTATATAACGGTCGTTACGTCGCTGGCGGTGCAATTCACGCTGAGCACGTTACCGAAGTATTGGTCTGAACCAACGGAACCAAGCACGCTACCCGCTGCGGGGTAGTTGTTCGCGCTGTAGGTGAAGTTCGCAACGCTTCCCGAACTCGGGTCGCTCGCGAGCAACACGGCTTCGACTTGGGTCGTGCCGACTGAGTTACATTTGATTGTGATATTCTCTCCGTAGAGTGAATGATCGTCGGTGCCCGGAGTGCTGTACGTCGTTCGCGGTTGCGTGATCGTCACGATATTTTGACCATCGGGTTCGACGATTTGATACGAACCGTTGTCGAACGGAACCGGATTATTAGCAGTGTCCGTCTGATATGGAATCGCATCACCGGCTTCGTCCGCGACGAATGCCGTGATCGCAAATCCGCTTGTTCCGTACGTTCCGGCTTGACCATCGCAAGCTGCATCGCAGAGGTAGGCCGACTGCATCACGCCTTTGAGAACAAGCGTCGAGACGTTGTTCGGGCCAGGCTGGAGATTGAGCGTGGTCTGACCCTCGGTAAGAACGTAGCCGTTCGTTGTGGGGATACAAAGTTCGCGCATGTACATATCCTGTTCGCAGGGGCCGTTGGTTTCGACGATGCCGAGTGTGTGCGTGCCCGGAGTGGTTGTGTAGCCGAAGGCAACAACCGCATACGGTTGATTACCCGAACCGCTGCCTTGGGAATTAGTGAACGTGTACGTCACCGAATACGTGAAACTTCCGCCGTTGGGCAGACTTCCCGAGCCAGTCGGGCCCGTTTCGCCTTCGGTCACGTTCCCGTTCGGCTGGAACGGTATTGCACTGAGCGTAGTCGCGTCGAAAATCACCGTGAAAGCGCCGTTCGTGCTCGCGTCGATGAACGCGGGTTTCTTCCCACGCGAGCTAAGGCTTTGCGACGGAGCACCGCTGGCTTTTATGCCGAGCGGAATTGCGAACGTGATCGTACTGATCGCGGTTGCTGCTTTGTTTTGACTAGCGGAATTGGGAACGGTATTGGGAACGGGAGAAGATACGCCGCTGCCGCCTCCGCAAGCGGTGAGTAAAAAAGCGCTACCAAGCGCAGTGGTCAGAATAAGACCACGTGTGATCTTGTTCTTCATGGCTTTGGATCTCCCGTAGATTCGATAATGACCACGCCGCCCGCGGATGCCGTGGGCGTGGGTGTCGGTGCGAGTGTGGGTGTGGGCGACGGCGTCGGTGTCGGCGACGATGTGGGCGTCGGCGACGATGTGGGCGTCGGTATGGGCGATGGCGTTGGTGATGTCGTCACCGGGGGCGGACTTTGCGCCGGCACGCTGGTCGGCGAAGTGGAGGGTGCCGGCGTCGGCTGCGTGCTGTTCTGCGGAATGACGAACAGCGCGAAGTAATATGAAAGCGCTGCTTCAAATGTGAACGGGCTCGGGCTGCTCGCAAAGGTGACGGTCGTTCCGCTCAGATTCCCGGGGCCTTCGAAGCCGTATTGCCAGCCGAGACTCGGGCGCGTCGGATCGTAGAGCGCGAGATAGTAACTCGCGCTCGGGAGGACGTCGGCCGAGGGAATTGCGATTGTAAAGGCGGGTGCGCTCGGCATGACAATCGTCGCGCTTGAATAGATTTGGATGTAGAGGAGTGTCGCCGCATCAGTCGGCAGCGCGGCCCTACGTACCGCTTGCACGAATCGCGCGAGCGAGAGCGGTGGCGAGGATGAAAATGCGGCGTTCGAGACGACTGTCGTGAACTGCGTGTTGGTCGCGGTTTGGGGAAGCGGAAGCGACATGCTTGGCGCGTAACCGGCAACCGCCGGGAGCGCCACAGGCTCCGGGGTCGCACCCGCGCTTGCAGTGGGCAATGAAACGGTAACCTGGGCCGCCGCGCTCTGCGCCGCCGAGCTTGGCGCAACGATTGGCGTCGCAATGCTGCTGGGCAACGCCATCCCAACGCCGCTGCCGCCGGACGGGCTGCACGACGCCGTCAACAATGCGATGAACGCAAGTGCAACACCGGAGGCTGTGGCTCTCGGAACGGGCCAATAGGGCTTTTTGCCCATCTGTTCCTCGTGAAGAGTGAGTCCTAGGTCGTAGGCCTCTTACGCTACACGATGCTCACGATTGCCTTGTAAAGGTAGTGAGCATAAAAAGCCTGGATCTCATTAAGCCGTAGGCTGGCGACAGCTTGCTTTGAAACTCGATCCATTGCCTTCCGGCTCTTGCCTTAACCGCGTTTCCGATATTCGGCAACGGCGCGGTCGGCTGCACGAAATGCCTCCGACGCGATAGGAATTCCCGCATAGACGCCCGCTTGCAAAATAATTTCGACAATCTCGTCTTCGGTAACGCCGTTGTTCAACGCGCCAAAAATGTGTATTTCGAATTCGCGCCAACGCGCGAGTGAGGCGAGAATCGCAAGATTGATCATGCTGCGCTCGCGTAACTCGAGTCCTGGTCGAATCCACACGTTCGCCCAGCAGTGTTCCTCGGCAAATGCCTTGAATGCCGCCTGAAATTTGGTCGGCGCCGGACCAGGAGCGTAGACATAGGCCGAGCCGAGCACCTCGCGGCGCAGCGCTTTGCCTTTTGCGAGCCGTTCTTTTTCGTCCATTCTTACAACCCGAAGTACGCCGCGTGCACGGCGTCACTCGCCTCGAGTTCCTCTCGTGTGCCTGACATTCTCACGCGTCCGCCGTCGATCAGATAGCCGCGATCGGCAAGCCGCAAGAAAGCAACGTTCTGCTCCGCGAGCAACAGCGCCGTACCGCCGACGATCGCCGTCTGCAACACCTCGAATAATTGTTTGACAAACACCGGAGCCAATCCCGATGACGGCTCGTCCATCAGCAAAAGCTTTGGCTGCGAGACGAGCGCCTTGGCGATGCCCAGCATCTTGCGCTGACCACCGGAAAGCGAGGCCGCAAGCCGGTGCCGCTTCTTTGCAAGGTCGGGAAAGAGCTCGTACATACCGGCACTCCTGCGGCGAATCTCCGCGCCGCTCAAGAAATAGCCACCGAGTAGGATATTCTCCTCGATTGAAAGCGTGGGCAACACGCCGAGCTCCGACATGAAAGCAATCCCGCGGCGAATGCGCTGATTCGGCGACAGTTCCTCGATCCGCTCTCCCTCGAAAGTGATCGATCCCGCACGGCACGGCAACAGTCCGATGATCGTCCGCAACAGCGTGGTTTTTCCCGCACTGTTCGCGCCCAAAAGGATCACGGTTTCCCCGGCCTCGACGTTGAGATCGATGCCCCACAGGATCTTCAGCTCTCCGTATCCTGATTCGACACCCTGCACTTCGAGCAGCGCCATCGCCGTTATCCTCCGATGAACGCGGCGACAACATCGGCATTGCGCGATGCGTCGGTCAACGTTCCTTCGAACAACACGCATCCCGCGCTCAGAACGATGACGCGGTTGGTGATGCGATTGAGAAAGTCCAGCAGGTGCTCGACGACGATCAGCGCGATCCCGCGCTTCGCGAGCCGCAGCAGTAGATCGGCAACGACGCTCAACTCCTGCGGATTGAGGCCCGCGCCGATCTCGTCGACCAGCAACAATTTCGGATTGGTCGCGAGCGCGCGCCCCAAATCCAGGCGTTTCTGCTGATTGACTGTCAGATCTCCGGCCAGCGACTGCGCGTGGTCTTCGAGCGCGACATCGGCGAGTACCGCGCGAACGGCTGCATCTTCATCGACCGGTGCAACGTGCGCGCCAAAATGCAGCGCGACTTGCACGTTTTCATATGCCGTCATCTCACGGAACGGCTTCGGTACCTGAAAGGTGCGATTGATGCCCAGCGGCACGCGCCGGAAGGTCGGCACGCGATCGATGGTTCGGCCGCTAAACATGACGTGGCCACCATCGAGATGGTAGATGCCCGAAATTAAATTGATCGCTGTCGTTTTCCCCGAGCCGTTCGGTCCCACCAGACCCAATATTTCACCGGCGCGCAGGGAGAAATTCACGTCGCTCAGGACCGTGAGACCGTTGAACTGTTTGCTGACGTGCTCGAGCGCGAGCAAGGTATCAGATGACACGGATACCTCGCCGCGTCAGGAGAGACATCACGCCGTTGGGTAGGAAGAGCACGAGCAGCACGATGAGACCGCCGTAGATGAACTCAAAGTATTGCGGCGTCGAGATGCCGACGCCGTTATAGAGTGCATCGAGTACGATTGCGCCAACGACCGGGCCGATCACCGTTCCCACGCCACCGAAGAGCGCGAATACGATCGCAAACACCGAGATTTGCAGCGTGAAGACCGCATCGGGATAGAACACCGAGAGGCTCCATGCGTAGACGCCGCCGGCAAGCCCCGCAATTGCCGCCGAGAGCAGCCACACGATCAGCCGTCCGCGCACGACGTTGATCCCGGCCATTGCGGCGCTGGTTTCATCTTGTTTGACCGCGCGCATCCCGAGACCAAATCGCGAGAAACGCAGATACGCCGCAAGCGCCGTCGCGATCAGCGCCACCGCGAGCATCGCCAGGTAGGCAGCCGGAAGATTGTAGACCTTGTCGATTTTAAGTCCGTACGGTCCACCGGTGATACTCGCAAGATCCTGATTGGAGACGATGTTGAAGAGGATTTGCGAAGCCGCCAGATTCGCAATCGAGAAGTAGGGCCCGCTCAGCCGCAGCAGCGGTCCCAGGATCAAACCAACGAGTACGGCGCTCGCGCCCCCGAGCACGACACATCCCAACACCGGGATGGCGGTGTGTAGCACGAGGAGCGACGTCGCATACGCGCCGGCACCGAAGAATCCGACGTAGCCAAACGGCAGATATCCGGTGAAGCCGTAGAGGAGATTCAACCCTTGCGCCAGCGCGACGAACGTGAGTATCGAGAGCAGCAAGCTGCGGTTGCCGTAAAAGTACGGTGCAAGCAAGAAGACCGCAGCCATCGCGACCAGCGTGATCGTCGTCGCGAGTATTGGGCGCTTGATCGTCATGCCGTTCGCACCGAGCGACCGAGAAGGCCCTCCGGCCTGATCAGGACGATGATGAGCAGCAGCGCATACGGCACGAGGCTCGACCACGATGGAAAGAAGGTTTGCATGAAGAGCGTCCCGAGGCCGAAGACGAGTCCACCGACGATCGTGCCGAGCGGATTGCCCAGCGACCCGATGATGATAACGGCGAACGAGGTTGTCGTCAGTTCGTTTCCAATGTCGGGTGATATCGAGCCGAGCAGATAGGGCACGAAGACGCCGGCAGTGCCGGCCAGCGCAATGCCCATGATGAAAGCAATCGCCGAGACGCGCCGCACGTCGATTCCCGTTGCGAGCGCCTCTTCACGATTCGCCATGATTGCCCGTGTCGCAAAGCCTAGCCGCGTGCGGGTAAAATACAGATAGAGCCCGAGCGCGCAAAGCACGCTGACGCCGGCGGCGACCCACCAACTATCGGGAAAGGCTTGCCCGAGAACGCTGATGTTTCCGGCGCCGAGCGCATCTTGCGGTAGCGAGCGCTGATCGGCGCCGAAGATAGCGGTGAGCAGCGCGTCGATCATCAGCGCGACGCCGAAGAACAAAATAAAGGACAGCATCTCCGGGTCGCTGCTCTTTTGCAGCCGCGGAACCACCGTAAAGAGCGGAATCCCGACGACAATCGCTCCGAGCACGGCGAGCGGGATGCCGTAGATGGGATTGAGATGCAGATTGTGGCTGAGAAGATACGCGCCGTACCCGCCCAGCAGCACGAACTGGCCGTGCGCCAAATTGATGATGCGCATCACGCCGAAGATCAGATTGAGCCCGAGCGCAACCAGCGCGAAAAACACGCCGTACAGAATGCCGCCGACCAGCGCGTATTCGAGAAGACTCATGGTATGACGATTCCCGCCGGCATCTGCCGGCGGGAATCCTCGCGATGCAAAGCTCTACTGCCCCGGCGCTGGGTACACGGCGCTTCCTGTCGCCTTGTCCTGCGGGTAGACGACAACGAACTTGTTTCCGTCGCCTTCGGGTATGAGCTGCGCAACCGGCAGCAGTTCGCCGAGCTGCGCTCCGTTCTCGTTGATCTTGAACTCGCCGAGCAGCGTCGTGGTCTTGCCCGACATGTCCATGAGCGCTTGATGGAACGCGAGTTGCTCGAATACCGGCGCGCGCCCAAGCATGTCTCCGATGATCAGGCCGTTGTTGTAGCCGGCGCAATTCAGGAAGTTCGGCGGCGATTTCGTTGCTTCCGTGAATGCTTTCACAAACGCGTCGGTGGTTGGGCCGAGCGTCGTGGTTTTGAAGTTCACGAGCGGCGGGGTCGGATAGGTGTAGGTGTAGGCCAGCGCCTTCGCGCCGACGTTCTTCGAGATCAAGCTGTACAGTTGGCCCGGAAAGATGGTGAATACCATCTTGAAGTGCAAGCCGCTCGACGCATAGTCGCGCAAAAACGCGATGTCGTTCGGATTGTAGCCGAATTCGAGTACGGCATCCGGATTCGTCGCGGCGATCGTGTGCAGCAAGACTGCGTAGTTGGACTCCGTCGTGGGAACGCCATTGTAATAGACCGGCGTCACGCCGCCTTTGGCGAGCTCGGACTTGAGCGTCTCGGCTTGCGACACATCGAAGTCATTTGAATCGTAGATCACGGCGACGCGCGCGATCTTCTTTTCGAGCAAGAACTTCGCAAGCGGAACCGGCCAGACAGCCGACGACGGAATGCTTATGTCCGCAAGATAGTCGGTCTTCTTCGTGAAGAAGTTTGCGCCCGAACCGGTCGGATCGAGCAGCAGCATGTGGTGTTCGGCCGCGAGCGGAATCGCGACGGAGGTCAGCACCGATCCGAAGTCGGCGACCAGCACGTCGACTTTGTCCTGGGTGATCAACTGGTTGTAGAGGGTCGTAGCGGTTGTGGTCGAGCTTTGGTCGTCGTAGGCGACGATCCGCACCGGAATCTTCTTGTTGAACGCTTTTACAAAAATACCGCCGGATTTATTGACTTCCGCGGCCCAATATTTGATGCCGTCGAATTGGCCCTGGGACGCGACGGCGAAGGTGCCAGTGCTGGCGTAGAGGGTCCCGATCTTGATCTCAGAGGGCGCCGACGCGGCCTGCGAGAGACGCGGGAACCCGATTGCGAGGAGGAGTGCGGCGAGCACGCCACACGCGAGAACCCGCCATTTCAGACGACGAGTGTTCATCTACTATTGCTCCTTGCCATAGAAATGCGATAACAAAAGTTGTTCGCATGCGCAATAGTCCGCCCCTCAATCAACGTCCTCTTCGCAAGAGGCCAAGGGGGCGCAAAGCCTACCACGCAGGCACTCGGCCTAGATTCCCGCTCGCCCGTAGTACCAGCGCAGGACGCGCATGGCGCGCAAGGTGTTCCACCGGCTTGCCCCGCCGATCCCCGGTTCCAATGAGAAACCGAGCCGATCGGCATGGAGATGGTCCATCGGCCACCGTCCGTCTTTAAGACGTCGTGCTTCGATGATGCCGACCGCTTCGCTGATGCGCTCGTCCGGCTCGGCGCCGGCGTCGCGCAGATACTCGAGCCCGCGCAGAATGTCGTAATGCCACACGGTCGGAAAGGCGAAGCGCGTCCACGTGGGATCGACGATCTCTCCCGTCGTCAACCGCCGAAACATCCGGCGCTCGAGCAGATAATCATGCCCTTTGCGCCGCGCATCTGTAATTGCCGTTGTCGCGCCCCACGCGCGTTCGTATTCCAGCAAGCCTTCGAGGACCCGGATCGTCGAATTGAACGACGAGCGCGCACTCGGTGGCGCATCGCAGTTCCAACCGCCGTCTGCGAGCTGTTCACCGAGCAATCGATCGACGATACGATCGCACCGTTCGCCGAAATAACTGCCCACGGCGAGAATAGCGCCGTTGATGCACGGCTCCGTCTCGCCGTCGAAGTAGGGACGATGAGCGAGCCTTTCGAACCGCAAGTGCGCTTTCACGCGGGCGATCGCGCGCCGCGCCTCGTCACTCGATTGTTCCACGCCCATTGTGCGCAAGAGCACGAGCGCATCGGTCGTTGCCATCCAGCCCTCATCGTCAGGCCGGACCCACCAGCCGCCCGGCGCCTGACGATCGAGTAGCGCGCTGCCCCACCCTTCAATAGCCACGCGCGAGCGCGTTTCACGCACGAGCTCTTCGGGCGCATCGACGAGATCGCGCATGACCTGCCACGCAATCGCGGGGTCACCATCGAGGAGCCAGCGAATCACGCTTCCTTCATGCATTGCAACCAGAATTCGCCGTCACACGCGAGCCCACTTGCGCGTTGCGGTTGACGTGAAAACGACGCCGTATGGGCGGATCGTCTTTGGCGCTGCAGCCGTGATGTTCGGCATCATTTTGTTGATGTGGCACGATGCCGGCGCATGGGAAGATCTGCCGATCCTGGAGCTGCCCTTCGGGACGGTCATCGGCGACACGCTCGCTATCCTTCTTATTGTCGGCGGAATCGGGATGCAATATCCGCGGACCGCTCGCATAAACTCGATGATTCTCGGCTTCGTGACCGTCGTGTTCTCGCTGGCCTGCATTCCCGCGATCGTTAAGTACCCGACTGTGTATTTCACCTACGGAAGCTTCTTTGAATTTTTCTCTTTAGTCTGCGGCTCGATCGCGTTATATGCGGCCACGGACACGAATACTGCGCAATCGGCGACCCTCGGCCGCGTGGCGCGCATCGGACTTGGCGTATGCACGGTTTCATTCACCGTCGCGCAGATCGTATACCCGAAAATCACCGCCGACCTGGTTCCAACCTGGATACCGCCGAACCAGATGTTTTGGGTCGTGCTTACGACGATCGCATTTGGACTTGCAGCGCTCGCCATGCTGATCGATCGACGGGCTCGGCTTGCAACCTACCTTTTGGCGCTGATGCTTGTGCTCTTTGGTCTGTTCGTATGGGTTCCGATCCTGATCGCGCATCCCGACAAGCATTTCAATTGGTCCGAGTTCGCGCTGAACTTCCTGATCGCTGGAGCCGCCTGGCTCGTGGCTGACGTGCAGCGCCGGCGCCTCATCGTCTAGGACAGCACTGGACAGTTCGCATCCATCCAAGGCACCATGGGTCCATGGCACGTACGTCGGTCACGACGAACCAGGTTCCCATCGACGGCGCCGAGTTCACGATGGGTTCGGTCGATTTCTATCCGGAGGAGCGCCCGTTCCGCCGCGTGCGCGTCGAGAGCTTCGCGATCGACCGCGATCCGGTCACCAATGACGCATTCGCGCGCTTCGTTGACGACACGGGATACGTCACCGTCGCCGAGCGTCCGATCGATCCGGCGCAGTATCCGGGTGCTATAGAGGAACTGTGTGTACCGGGCTCGCTCGTCTTTCGTCCGACAAGCGGACCCGTCAATTTGAACGACTGGTCGCAATGGTGGGAGTGGACGCCGGGCGCAATGTGGCGCCGTCCGCTCGGACCCGAATCATCGCTTACTGGCCTCGGGGACCATCCGGTCGTACACGTCGCCTTCGAAGACGCGGAAGCCTACGCGCGTTGGGCCGGCAAATCGCTCCCTTCCGAAGCGGAATGGGAGTATGCAGCGCGTGGTGGCCTTGAAAAGAAACACTTTACCTGGGGTGACGAGATGATGCCCGGCGGAAAGATCATGGCGAACACCTGGCAAGGCGAGTTCCCGTGGCAGAATCTCGAGCTCGACGGTTTCGCACGCACGTCACCGGTCGGAACGTTCCCCCCGAATGGTTTTGGCTTGTACGATATGGCCGGCAACGTGTGGGAATGGACGACGGATTGGTACGCGGCGCAACCTGGAGCGGTGAGTTCAAAGCCGTGCTGCGGCGGCGGTTCAGTCGAGCAAAGTTACGATCCAAACCAACCCAACGTTCGTATTCCGCGTAAAGTTGTCAAAGGCGGCTCACACTTGTGCGCGCCGAACTATTGTTTGCGTTTTCGCCCTGCGGCCCGCTCGCCGCAGATGGTCGACACCTCGATGAGCCATCTCGGCTTTCGCTGCATCACGCGGCAGACATAAAAAAGAAACGCGCATCCGTGCGCGTTTCTGCTGTTGCTTTGCCGTTAGCCCGAGATCAGGCTCAAGGTCGACGGATCGACGTTGTACTGACCCGGTCCAACTTCGTCGTTCGGATAGGCGCAGATTTGGCTGCCGTCCGGTCCGATGATGTCGACGAGGTTCGGCTGGTTGCAATCCGTTTGTGTTAGCCCGTAATTTGCGAGCAACTGCGAGCCGGGCGACGACGGAGCCACTTGGTAGTAGGACGCTGAAGCCTGGTTGAACCCAAGGTTGATCGCGAACGCGCCCCAGAAGCCGCCGCCCCAGTACCCCGGCGATGAGACCCACGTGCGTCCGCCGTTCCAATACCACGGATTCACGTCACGCCGTGAGACGACGAAGTCTCGCTGGGCGTAGCCGCTACGTTGGCCGTAGTTACGCGATTGAACATACGTATTCTGTTCGTACGTGCGCGCTTGGTAGCGCGGCATAGGCTGCGTGTAGCGCTGCTGCGGTTGCGCGTTGTAACGCTGTTGCGGCTGGGCGTTGTAGCGCTGCTGCGGTTGCGCATTGTAGCGCTGCTGCGGTTGCGCGTTGTAGCGCTGTTGCGGCTGCGCATTATTGTAGCGCTGTTGTGGCTGCGCACTATTGTAGCGCTGTTGCGGCTGCGCGTTGTAGCGCGGCACCTGCTGTGTTTCCCGGGGCGCCTGCTGACTGCTGCGAGATGACTGATATGATTGATGATCATTGTGCGGGTCTGCGAAGGCCGCGGCGGGAAGCGCAGCGAGCAGGCAGGCGATGATCGGGATTTGGAGTTTCATGATGCAATCAGCATATGCCGCGAACCTGATACACTGTGGCTTCGCGCTTGAGAGTCAGCTACGTATAAGATGAAGGGACCCTAAGAGCCGGAGCCCGCAATGATCGCCGCCCGTAGCTCGGACGTCTGGCCGGAAGGCTCGAGCATGAGGTGATGCCGCAGATAGCCGGCAAGCGCTTCGTATGCGGCAAGCGCCGCGCCGCGACGTCCCATCGCAACGAGCGCTCGCATGGCCAAGCGCGTCGCGCCTTCATGCGCTCGGTCCGTTTCGACCAGCCGCAGCGCGTACTCGAGCGCGGCCGGCAAATCCCTGCGCACGAGTTCGAACTCCGCCAAACGCTCGAGCAGAACCGCAAACGCATTCCCACAACGAAGGCGGAGCGGATAAATCCACTCGGCTTCGTCACCTGCGAGATATTCGCCCGCGTAAAGCGCGACGGCCTTTTCCATTTCTACTATCGAGTTGCTGCGGCTCGCCGCGAGCAACGCGCGCGCGTCAGATTCGATCGCGATCGCTGGATCCCACGCATATGCTCCACCGTGGCAACGAATACCGTCGACCGCCGGCGAAAGCGCGCGCAGCGCAGCGCGAGCGCCGGCGGCTGCAATGTGCAAGCGATGCGATGCCGTCTCCGCGTCTAGTGCCGGCCAGAACGCATTGACTAACGCTTCCCGTGACGCAGCCGCACGCGGATAACTGACAAAATACTGAAGGAATTCGCGTCCCCGTTTAAACGCAGGACCGCTACTCCAAGCGCTTTCCGACCCGAACGAAAAAGTGCCGAGGCAGCGTACGCGCAGCACCGGCCCTGCTAACAGCATCTCGCCCCTCCTCACGTTATCCCGATTTTCGCGTCGGTGGGTATGCCGTGTTTCCAGACGGTAGCAGATGCGAGCTTTCGTAGTCAATACAAATAGTAAACAGTACCCATTTTCTTGAGCCATAGTGACGTACGCGAGAGATGTAAGAGAGAGTTCGGCGAGAGCACGGACACTTACGATAACTCAGTGTTAATCGGAGAAGGACGCTTTGAATGAGCGTATCTCATGCACCGTCACGGCGGAAGCTGCGCCGGACGGCACGATCCAGGTGGCGCTTCGCGCCGTCGACGGAATCTCGGCGTTTCGCTTTGATCGTGCGGTGTTGATGCTCACGATGTGGCACGTCGACCGAGAAACCGTTCGCTTGAGCGTTGTGAATCCTCACACCGGAAGCATCGCATATCTTCAAGGTGGCCTGCCCGTGCTCGAACTCGCGCGCGAGATTGGGTTGGAACTCGTCCGGTGAATGCAACCTACCCCGCGCTTGACGTATCTCCAGCCTACCAGAGTGCCGCCGAAGAGCTAACCGACCAACTTTGGCGGCTGCAGCTTCTCCTCGAACGCGCCGTTGCGCGCTTGCGCGAACGATTCGCGCCGGATCAGCAGCGTGGTCTCGGTAGCGTCGCTATTTTTGACGATGAGATAGACGCGCTGCTCGGCGCCGTACCGCAGTGGCACGACGCAGCGGGCACCGATGCGATCGCAACCGCGCGCGCGCGTTGCGTGATGCGGGCGCAGACCAGCGTGGCGGAGGGATTCGCATTTCCACTCGACACAATCCGCCGGCGTTTTGACCTCGACGATCTCGAATTCGACGCGTTTCTGCTCTGTCTCGCGGCAGAGCTTCATCCAAGCTATGGCCGCGTTTACGCATACCTTAATAACGACGTTACGCGCGCGCGTCCGAGTGTTGCGCTGCTGGTGGATATTTTGTCGGAGAGTTGGTCACAACGGCTTGCAACGCGCCGGGCGCTCGCGAGAACGTCAACGCTCTTTCGTCTCCACCTACTCGAGTCGCGACCGGCATCTGACGATGTTTCCGCCGAAATCTCGGTCGATCCGGGGGTCGTCGCGTTTGCGCTCGACGACACTGCCCCGTACGAAGCAGAACCATTGCTCGAAACGCTCGCGCTCGACGAACTCCTCCTCTCGCCAGGGGAGCGCGCATCGCTCGAAGCACTGACGCGGTCACTTATCCAGAACGCTATCGATACATCAAAACCAACGATCGCCGTTATTTCCGGTGCGCCAAGTTCCGGACGACGCACGCTCGCGCGCGCGATCTGCCGAGAGATCGGCCGGTGTTTGCGTGTTATGGGCGAGGCTGTTACGCCGCAGGAACCATCCGATCTCGCGCGAGCCGTTCGCGACGCGCACCTGCGGCAACAGATTCCCGCCATCCGTCTCGCGACGGGTGACGAGCAGATCGATCTCCGCGCCGTCGTGCGCGCGCTGCAGCGGTTGCCCGTCCAGCTTGCGTTCCTCATCGTCGACAGCGACGCGCCACCGCGCCTTCATCGCGATGGATACGCGCATATCCTCAGCGCCCATCTTGGTACACCGCCCGCGTCGGTGCGCACATCGGGCTGGAAGCGCGCGCTGCGCGAAGAGGGCGCAACCGCGAGCGACGACACGATACAAACACTCGCGGCGGTGTATCCCTTTAGCGTCGCGCGGATCTACGCTTCGGTGCGCGACGCATGCCTGCAATTCGCCGAAGACGGTGCCAAGACACTCGGAATTCGCGAGCTTGCCGCTGCGGCGCGCAACCAAACCTCGCACCACCTCGATACGCTCGCGCAGGCACTTCCACCGCGCTACGGCTGGAACGATATCGTGCTGCCCGACGACGAACGCGCGCGTTTGCGCGAAATCGCGGACGCGGTTCGCAACCGCGAGCGTGTCATGGAGCAGTGGGGCTTCGGCGAGAAAGTCTGCACCGGTCCGGGCGTGAACGCGATTTTTTTTGGGCCGTCCGGGACCGGGAAAACGATGGCCGCTTCGATTCTTGCTGCCGAGCTCGGCATGGCGATTTACCGTGTCGACCTCTCGCGTGTCGTGAGCAAATACATCGGCGACACCGAACGTAACCTCAATGCGCTGTTCGACGAAGCGCGGCGCTCCTTCGCGATGCTCTTTTTCGACGAAGCGGAGGCGATATTCGGAAAGCGCTCCGAGGTCAAAGATGCGCACGACCGTTACGCCAACATCGAAGTAGCCTATCTCTTGCAACGAATGGAAACCTTTGAGGGCGTCGCGATCCTCGCAACCAATCTGCGCAAGCACATGGACAATGCATTTTTACGCCGGCTGCAATTCGCGGTCGAATTTCCGCTGCCGGGATACGAGCAGCGCCTGCAGATCTGGCGTCAAGTGTGGCCGGCCTCGGCGGAGTTAGCCGATGACATCGATCTCGAGTACATAGCCAATCGCTTCGAGCTTTCCGGTGGCCACATTCGCAACGTTGCGATGATGGCGGCGTATCTCGCGTGCGAAGAGCACCGGCCGATCGGCATGTCCCATCTCGTCGCCGCAACCAAGCGCGAGTTCCAGAAGCTCGGGCGCGGGATGCGCGTCGATGATTAGCGACCTCGATGCAGCACTCAAGGCGATGTTGACCGGCGAAGCGCCGCTCGGTTCGTCCCTCGCATCCGCGACGATCTCGTTTGCCGTACCCGATACGACGTGGCAAGGTCAGGGCACCGGGATGCAGGTCGACTGTTACCTCTACCGGGTGATCGACAATCGCGAACTGCGCTCCAACCAACGCTTCACCGCGATCAACTCTGACGGCACCACGACGACGACGCTTTTCCCCTCGCGCGTCGAGTGCTCGTACATCATCTCGGCGTGGGACAAAGGCTCGGAAGTCGAGGGCATGGAGAAAGAGCCCGACGAGCACGCGCTGCTCAGCGACGTGATCTGGGTGTTGTGGCGCAATCCCACGATGCCATCAAAATATCTCACTGGATCGCTCACGAGCGCCTTCTTGGCGATTCCAATCGTCGCTGACGAGAGCGAAGACATGGCTGCGAAGCCGGATTTTTGGAGCGGGCTCGATACCTATGTTCGCCCCGCAGTCACGTGCCGCATCACGATCGAGATGGATCTCGACAACGCGACAACCGGCGCGCAAGCCACGATGATCGGCTTCGTCGCCGAGCAGCTCACGACCGGCATCGTCGATCAACAGCAACCGGCGATGATTGCGGGCACTATTCGCAATGCGGCCGCGCTCACCGTGGTTGTCCCCAACGCCTGGATTCAACTCGACAGCTCGGCGCAGACGTATCTCTCCGATGCCAACGGCCGGTTTGTCATTTCAAACATTACCTTGGGGCCGCACACGCTTACCGTGCGCGCCGTGGGCTACGCACAGGCCGTGCGCAGCTTTAACGTTCCCGATCCAAGCGGAATCTACGACGTCAGCCTAACTCCGATTTGAGGTGGAATCATGACCGTGACCTATACGACGCCCGGCGTCTATATCCAAGAGCAGCCCGCAATCGGCCCGATCGTCGGGGTTGGAACGAGCACGACTGCCTTTATCGGCGCGGCGTTGCAAGGCCCGTCGTTCACGCCGACCATCGTCACGAACTGGACGCAGTTTGTGAACACGTTCGGCAGTTACATGATCAACCCGCCGGGCTTCTACATGGCCTACGCGGTGAAGGGATACTTCGACAACGGCGGCACAACCGCGTACATCGTGCGCGTCGGCACGTCAAAGACGGCGTCGCTGGCGCTCCTCGACCGCGGCGGCGCACAAGATGCACTCGTCGCTTCCGCGCTGGTTGACGGTGTGGCCGGAAACACGATCACGGTCGCGGTCGCGGAAACGCAGATCGTTCCGCTCGCCAACAACTGCGTTGTGACGCGCGCCCACGCCTCGATCACCTCGGGAGCCGGGAACATCATCGTGCTCACCAACTTGAGCGACGCCGTAAACTTTTCGCCCGGCGACGCCGTCGTCATCGAAGGGACGACCGACGGCGCAACGATCGCTCGCATCATCGGCACGAACCTCGTGCTGCAGACAAACCTCTCCGGCTCGTATTCGTCGGGCACCGTTCGCATCGCCGGCCTCGCAGTCGCGCAGACGACGTTCCGCGTTACCAACGGAGCGGGACTCGAGCCGGGAAGCATCATCGAACTCAACAACGGTACGGCCCATGAATACCAAACGATCGCTGAAACCAGCGGCGCGTTCATCACGCTGCAAGGCGCGGGACTCGCCAACACCTATGGCATGGATTCGGGCGATGCGGCGGTGACGATCGAGTCGTTCGAATTCACACTTACCGACACGAGCCCGCCCAACGTCCCGGAAGTCTGGCAGAATCTCTCGATGGATCCGCGACACAGCCGCTATTGGGGATCGATGGTCAATTCTCTCTACATTAGCCTTGCGTTACCCTCGACACCCGACACCGACACGCCGCCGAACAACCTGCCGGCGACGCTTGCGACGAAGGCACTCGCCGGAGGTACGGCCGACAATCCATCGAGCTTGGGACTCACGCAATATCAGACTGCCCTCAGCGCGATGGTGCCGCTGCAAGACGTGGAGCTCGTCTGCGTGCCGGATCGCACCGACCAAGCCGTGCAGCAAGCAGTCATCGCGCACTGCGAGACGATGATGGATCGCTTCGCGATCTTGCATACGAAGCCCGGGTTGGCTGCGGATGCGTCAGCGGCCAGCCCGCTGATGCTGCAACGCGCATGGTGCTCGTCGCAGGGCGGGTACGCAGCGCTTTACTATCCGTGGATTCTGATCAACGATCCCAACAGTTTGACCGGCAACGACACGATACTCGTTCCGCCCTCCGGACACATCGCCGGCATCTACGGGCGCGTCGACAAGCTCGGCGTGCAGAACGCACCGGCGAATCAAGGCATCATCGACGCGGTCGGCTTGGAACTCAATGTCGACGGCACGACGCAAGGACTGCTCAACGTCGCCGGCATCAATGTCTCGCGCATCTTCCCCGGTCAAGCATTGCCGCTCGTCTGGGGCGCGCGCACTACCACGCCGATCGCGCAAACCGCGTGGACGTACATCCCCGTGCGCCGTCTCTTCATCTTCGTCGAGACCTCGCTCAAACTCGGGCTGCTTCCCTACGTGTTCAACACGATCGACGAGAGTCTGTGGAAGCGCCTGAGCCGCACGATCACCGATTTTCTGACGCGCGTATGGCAAGCGGGTGCGCTCTTCGGGACGCAAGCATCGCAGGCGTTCTACGTTGAGATCGACGCGGAGAACAATCCACCGGACTTGATGGCGCAGGGCCAGGTCAATATCACGATCGGTATGGCGCCGGTCTATCCCGCCGAGTTCATCATCGTGAAGATCGGTATGTGGCAAGGCGGCACCAGCGTCACCGAGCAGTCGTAGGAGTAAAACAATATGTCGACAGGACAACGCGTCGATGCGTTTCGCAACTTCAACTTTCTGGTTGAGATCGACGGCATCACCCAGGCGAGTTTCACGGAGTGCAGCGGTCTCGAGTCCACTACCGAGGTGATTGAAACCCGATCCGGCGGCGACAGCACGACGGTCTACAAGCTTCCAGGGAAAACCAGTTATGCCGACATCACGCTCAAGTGGGGAATCACCTCCTCGACCGAGCTGATGACGTGGCGTCAAAACGTCATCAACGGCGTGATCGCGCGCCAAAACGGTTCGGTCGTGCTCTACGACCTCACCAACCAAACCGAAGTCGCGCGTTGGGATTTCTTCGCCGCGTGGCCGACGAAATGGGATGGCCCCTCGCTCAACGCCAAGGGCAACGACATTGCGATCGACACGATGGTCATCGCGTGTGAGAAAATCGTGCGGTCCTTCTAGCCATGGTTACAACCGAATACGAGTTCGAGCTGCCCAACGGCTACGTCGACAAGAGCGGAACGCTGCATCGCACTGGTGCGATGCGCCTCGCAACCGCGGCCGACGAGATTCTTCCCATGAAAGACCCGCGCGTGCAAAACCTTCCGGCGTACTTGATCGTGATCTTGCTCTCGCGCGTCGTCGTGCGTTTGGGAACAGTAACGCCGATCAATCCCAACGTCATCGAGGGGCTCTTCAGCGAAGATCTCTCGTACTTGCAAGAGATGTACAACCGCATCAACGGCCTCTCGCGCCGCCAACTTGCCGTGCGCTGTCCGAAATGTTCGGAGTCGTTTGAAACGGAGCTCCCGAGCTTGGGGGGATTCTAGGCTACCCTTTGGACTGGGTCTACCAGGAGGTAGCCGCATTGAGCGTGCGCGTGCACTGGACCTACGACGACCTTTTGAACATCGATCACGCCGAGCGCCGGCGCTGGATCGACGAAGTGCTTAGATTGGAAGCGGTACAGCAGAGTTCATAGATGGAGAAAATCGTAACGACCCTTGGGGAGTTGTTCGTGCGCGAAGCGCAACGGCTTGTCGCGCGCCGCGTTCCTTCGATCGCGTGGCTCGAGTTGATCGAGCCGATGGTCGATCGCGCTCGCGAGCGCGCCGGCGTTGCCGATCGCTTCACGCGTCACGACGCCGTACCGCAAACCGTCAAGCCGGTACGCGACGAGCCGCTCGAGGAGATGCCACGTGATGATGTCGCGTCCGAAGGTACGGCGCTTCCGCCGGCAGCGCGCGACCGCTTACGCGATATCGTCGGTCCCGCAGCGGACGCGGCACGCGTGCATACAGGCGCGCAGTCCGACGCGTTCGCGCGCAAAGAGCGCGCCGATGCCGTGACAATCGGCCCTGAGATGTACTTTCGCGCAGGGGCGTACGCACCGCAAGATCCAGCCGGGTTCGCTCTACTCACCCATGAGGTCACGCACGTCGCCGAGTGGCTGCGTCCCGGCGCTGCGTGGCACCGCGCGACCGATGCCGGCGTACGCGCCGAAGAACGCCTCGCACACGGGCGCGAACGCGCCGCGCTCTCGACGCCGCTCTCTCCCTCGCTCGCGCGATTGCCGTCCGCAGTGAAGCACGCTGCACCAGCATCACGCCCGACTGGCGCGCCGGCCGCGAGTGCAAATGCCGCGCAGCGTCCGATGAAGGCCGAAAGCGACCGCGCACCAATCGACGCACCTGCACCGGTGCCCGATGCAAATACGAACCTCGAGGTAATCCGTCGTACGCTCTTTCGCGACCTGATGAGTCAGATTCGCGTTGAATTCGAGCGAGGCGCGTAATGAGCGGCGGCAACTTGCAGCTCGCAAAAGCGTTCATCGTCAACACCACCACCGGGGCGCAGATACCGGTGATGTACAACCCCGAGCAGTTTTCGCTCGATCAAGGCAACAACTTCGCCGAGATCGGGATTCCCGGATTGAACGCGCCACCGATTCAGTACGTGCGCGGCAAAGGGCGCGTGCTGAGCATGGAGCTCTTCTTCGACTCCTACGAGCTCGGGCAAGACGTGCGATCGTTTACGGATGCGATCACCGGGCTGCTCGACACGCTGCCGAACACGTTCGCGCCGCCGATTCTACTTTTCGTGATGGGCAGCTTCAGTTTTCGCTGCGTGCTTGCCGAGGCGCAACAGCGCTTCACGATGTTCGCGATGGACGGAACGCCGGTGCGCTGCACGCTGAGCGTACGCTTCCACGAGTACGTCGATGTCACGATCGCGATCGAGACCGGCGTCTTCCTTGGGCCGCCGATGGTCTACAACGTCGTGCAAGGCGATACGCTCAGCTCGATTGCTACGCAGACCGGCGGCGATCCCTCGACGTGGCGCAACATCGCGAACGCCAACAACATCGAGGATCCGTTCAGTCCGCCCACCGGCAAGCCGCTGGTCATTCCGGGAAATCCGACGCAATGATCCAGAGCTATTTCGCGCCGCGCTTCAACGTCGTCGTGCAAGGCATCACGATGGCGGCAAACATCACGCAGCAGGTGCTGAGCGTGACCTACGAGGGTTCGCTCGACCATGCCGATATGTTCAAGATCGTCTTCTCGAACACCAACGGGCAGTATACCGATCTTTCGCTCTTTAGCCCGGGCGTCGAAGTCGAGCTCTACATGGGTTACGGCGACAACCTGACGCCGATGATGCTCGGCGTCATCACAACGATCGAACCCAACTTTCCGGAAAGCGGCCCGCCGACGATCGCCATCTCCGGCTACGACAAGTCGTACAATATGCGGCACGGCCAAACGATCCCGCGTCAATTCGCGTTTATGACCGACTCGTTGATGGTTGCCGAAATCGCGCTCGAGAATCTGCTCATCCCGATCTGCGATCCCTCGCCTTGGTTCCACGAGAGCCTCACGCAAACCGGAACGGACTGGGCTTTCATCAAGGGGCTCGCGACCAACAACTTGTTCGACGCGTACGTCTACTGGGACAGCCTCTACTTTCAGTTCCCGATTCAACTCGATGCCTACGTGCTCGAATGGGGGCAGAGCCTGCGCAGCTTCTCACCGCGACTTGCAACGGCGACGATGGCCGGCCTGCAGGTCATTCGCGGCTATAACGAAGAGCTTGCACAGGCGATGATCGGTGTCGCATCCGGCGCACTGCTCAGTCTCGGCGACATCATCAATCGGCTTGGGCCGGCGACACTCGACATGCTGGCCTCGCTTGGGCGTCGTTGGATTCACAGTCAAAAGATCACCTCGCCGATCGATGCACTGGCACTTGGCAAAGCGCTCTTGCAGCAGTTGCTCGACGGGCTCTACGAAGGCACCGGAAGTTGCATCGGTATTCCGGCCCTGCGCGCGGGAAGTTACATACAGGTCGCCGGCGTCGGACAGCGTTTCGGCGGCGTCTATCGCCTGCGCAAAGTCACGCATACGATCGATGACAACGGCTACCTGACCGAGTTCGACATTACGCAGCAAGCCGAGTCCTCGCTGCTCTCGCTGATTCGCAAGAAAACTGACATCGATCTCACGTCGCCACGCGATCACACCGAGAAATTCTACGGCGTCTACGTAGCGAAGGTGCTCATCCCACCCTCGATCGTCGCCGACGCCGATCCCGCCTCGGCACTCGGCGCGCGCGTGAAGGTCTCATTCCCGTGGCTTTCCGACACGAACGTGAGCGGATGGGCTCGTGTCTGCGTGCCCCAAGCCGGCATAAACGGAAGCGGCGTCTATTTCATGCCGAGCGTCGGCGACACGGTGATCGTCGCGTTTCAGGACGGCGAGATCACGATGCCCGTGGTTATCGGAAGCGTGTGGGACGGTCCGTCTCAGCCGACGGTCTATCCTCCGCTACCGACAAACTTCGTGTCGGAGATCAAGACGCGCACCGGACAGACAATCAAAGTCGACGATACGCCTGGTGCCGGAGGCATAACCATTTCGACATTACAGGGCGGCAGCTCGGTCACGTTGACGATGGACGGCAACATCACGATCAACGCGGTCAACCAACTGAACCTCAACGCGAAGACGTCCATCAATCTCACCGCACCAAACGTCGCCGTGACTGTTACCGGCGCGATGTCGGTTACTTAGTGCGAGGAGCGACATGACGAGTTTCTACGGTCAAGGCTTCAACTATCCGATCTCACTCGACATCACCCATGGCATCTTGATGTCGTCGAATCTTACGAACATCGAGCAGTCGATCTACATTATCTTGGGCACGCAATACGGCGAACGCGTCATGCGGCCAACGTTTGGCTGCAACCTCAAGAGCCTCGTCTTCGCGCCCAACAATCCGCAAACGGCGGCGCTTGCCAAGCAGTACGTTACCGACGGGCTGCAGACGTGGGAGCCACGCATCACGTTGCAAAGCGTGACCGTCACCAACGCAGCCGAAGATCCGATGCTCCTGATCAACATCCAGTACGCCATTAAGGGCAGCCTTGCGCCGCAGGCGATGATCTATCCGTTCTACTTGGAGCAATCCTGATGTTGTACGATCCAAATCGCGGGCTGCTCGTTCCACCCAACCTCGATGACCGCACGTGGTCCGATTTGGTCAGCGACGTCGTTGCGCTGATTCCACAGTACGCGCCGCAGTGGACCAACCAGTCGCCGAGCGACGTCGGCATCACGCTGGTGGAACTCTTCGCATGGCTGGTGGAAGGCCTTACGTACCGGCTCAATCAGGTGCCCAATAAGAACTACGTCGCGTTTCTCAACATGCTCGGCATCGAACGGTTGCCGCCGGATCCCGCGCGTGCCTTTCTGAGCTTCGCCGCGACGCCGAGCGCCGTCACCGTTCCCAAAGGCACGCAGGCTCAGACCGCTGCGACCGAAACGCAAGCGCCGATCATTTTCGAAACCGATGCGGACGTCACCGTGCTGCCCATCAATTTGGAATCTGCCCTGCAGATTACAAAAGTCTTCTTCAACAAGTATTCAAACGTATCGAATAGCTTCGTAGTCCCGCCGGCGCCCGGCGCAACCATCAACGTGCAACCGAGTCAGTCGGTGCAGCTCTGTCTCGGCTTTGACAAGCCGAGTGTCGCAACGATCAATTTGCTGCTGCGCTTTTTCGCGCCGATTCTCAATGCCGCCGACGTAACCGTCACCTGGTTGTATTCGCAAGCCGGGGTCGAGCCGGGCGCATGGACGGCCCTCTCCGTTCCTGCGAGCGCCGACGGCACGCGCGGTTTGACGCAGGACGGAACCGTCGGGCTGAACGTTCCGGGTGATTGGGCGAGCGAAGCACCGCCGAGCTGGACGACCGTGCTTGCGGCATCGAGCGCCGACACGGTGACGAGCGCCTATTATTGGATCGGATTGCGCATCGCCAACCTCTCCGCCTCGACGCCACTCGCCCTCGGACTTTCGTGGATACTCTTCAATGCGGTGTCGTCATACAGCGCACTCACGATTCCGTCATCCGAATCGCTGGGCAATGGCACCGGTCAACCGTTTCAGGTTTTCTCGCTCGCGAACGGGCCGCTGTTTCAAATTCCAAATTCCTCGACGCCCAACGCCGATCTCGTGGTGCAAGTCAACGGGACCAACTGGATGCAAGTCGACGACTTTATTCCGAACGGACCGGGCCAGTACTATCGCGTTGACCCGGTCGCGGCGCAGATCAGCTTTGGGAACTACAGCTCGCTCACCAACGTCGGGCACGGCACCGTTCCGAAAACGAGCGACACGATCGCGGCAACGACCTATCGCTACGTCGAAGCCGGCGCCACCGGCAACGTCGGCGCCGCGTCGATCGTCACGATGCGCACGCCGGTCGCCGGCATCACGGCTGTAACGAACCTCTTCGCTGCATACGGCGGCTCCGACGAACAATCGATGAGCGACGCGTTGCGGCGCGGACCCGAGATGTTGCGTAACCGCGGACGTGCGGTCACCGTCGAGGACTACAACTATCTGGCAATGCAGGCGAGCACGGAATTGGCAAACGTCTGCGCGCTCGCGCCGACCAATGCCTACGGCGCTACCACCTGGGCCGATCTCGACCGCAGCCCCGGCCACGTCAACGTCATCATTCTCCCCGCGATCGGTCCCGCTGTCAGTGCGACGCCGCAACCGACACCCGAGCTGACACAACAGGTGATCAATTATCTCGACAGCCGTCGCGATCTCACCGCATCGCTCAATGTAACCGGTCCCAAATACGTGCCGGTCGTTGTCGCCATCTCGGCAGCGGCATGGGCGACGGCCGTGACCTCGGGGCTGATTGCGAGTCCAACCGATATGCAAACGACAATCGAAAACAAGATTGCACTCTTCTTCCACCCGGTCGTCGGCGGATCAAACGGAACCGGATGGCAAGCCGGACAGAACGCTTACATCGGGGATCTCTATCAATTCATCGCGCCGCCCGAGAACGTCGGGTACATTTCGCAACTTACCATCGTCGCGGGAACCGCTCTCTACGGCACGCGGCCATTCATCGCGGCCCCCGCGGGCGCGTGGGTCCAAGTAGCCGACTTCGAGACCGTCTGCTACGGCTCTACCAATTTCACGCTGCTTTCGTCGACATCATGACGTGGATAACATAGATGCCGACTACCAGTAGTTACGTAAAGTATCTTCCCGCCATCTTGTGGGAGAGCGATCCGCCGCCCAATCAATTTAGTCTGGGAACGATGCTCTGCGCCTTCGAGAAGATTCTCACCGGCATCAACGACACCGTTCCGATCGAACACGGCAACAACGCGGTGATGACGATGGTCACGCAGAGCGTCAACGCCAATCCGTTGCCACAATCCGTCATGATCACGCCCGGAAGCGGAAGCCAATTCCTGGCCGGCAACAGCTACACGTACAACGGGATGACGCCCGAAGTCATCACGATCATCGCCGTCAACGCGAACACGATCACCGCCGTCTTTCATCAAAACCACGCGGCGAATCAGACAATCGTCAATTCGAGCGGCGCACACGACCCGATCCAAACCGTGATTGCCAACCTCGTCCAACTCTACGGCGCGTGGACGGTTCCGTCCGATTTCTTAGACTGGCTTGCGCAGTGGATTGCTTTGCAGCTCCCCGCCTCTTGGGATGAATACCAGCGGCGATCCGCCATTACCAGTATCGTCGGCATCTACGCGCAGCGCGGCACCAAGCCCGGGCTCTACGAGTTTTTCAAGCTTTACGCCCTCGCGAAGCGCCAGCCGCGTCTCGTCGTCGACGATGGCAGCCGCCTGCTCTTCATGTTGCCGCAACGCGGGCTCATCACGCCCGTAACGACGCTCGTCTCGCGCCTAAGTCTCGTTTCGCCGCAATGCATGTCGCTCGACGGAAACGGCTATATCTACGTCGGCGATCTGGGCACAACCGGCCTCGTCACCAACGTCCCGCCGTCACTGTGGCGCCTTTCGATAACCGGGCAATACGACATATCGTGCGGCAAGGGTGCCGTGCCGACGGTGACACCGAACGCACCGACGCAGCAAACGTTTCAACCCGGATCGCTTACGCTTAATGCGCCGCTCGCCGTTGCCGCCGATCACGCGAACAACTGCGCTTACCTCATCGACCTGACGGTCGAAGCGCTGCTGTATCGGCTCTCCGCGCCACAGATTGGCACGATCACGCTTACCGGCACGCCCACAAGCGGCGAGTCGGTTGTCGTTGCAGTTGATGCAGTTCCCTACACGTTGAACGAGGCGGCCGTAACGCTTGCAGCGCAAGCGTCAGCGTGGGCTGGCGCGCTCAACGGCATGACGCCGTTCAATACCGCCTACACGGCGACCGCGGCCGGCAATGCGATCGTCATTACGCCGAACAGCGGCATGCCCGGCAACGATTTAACGACGCTCACGTCATCGACGCACCTGACGCTCACCGGCACCGGCCCGCGTTTTGGTGAAGCAACCACGTTCTCGGCGCCGCCGACCGGCCTCGTCTTGCCAACGTCGATGGTCGTCGCGAGCAACGGTCACCCGCTCGTACTCGACCGTGGCGCCGGTTTTGCGAATCCGAGCAAAACCGCGATCGTCGACATTGCGGTCACCGGCGGCGTGTACGGAGGTCCGACCGCGCACAGCTTCGCGCAGATCGTCGAACCGCTCTCGCTGGCGCTGCGGGCGAACGGCCACATCATCGTCGGCGATGCGGTCAACCAGAGCTCCGCCGCCGCTGCGACACTCTACGACATCGATCTTGCAACCTCGACGATTACGAACCTTTTGGCCGCGGTCAAACCGGCGGACAATCCGCTCGTTGCGCCGACCGGCGTCGTCGAAGTCGACGCCGAGCACCTGATGGTTGTCGATGCCGGACTACGACCGTATAGGCCTAACCTTTCGCCGACGCCCTTCACCGAAATCATCGCACAGCAGCCCGCGATCTACAGCGTCGATCTCTCTAAAGCGCCGCCGGTAATTATGCGGCTCTCCGATCAGCAATCGCTCGTGTATCCGCGCCACATGGGCGGCGCAAGCGACGGTACGCTCTACGTCTGCGACTCGGGGCTGCCTGTGCTCGCCGGTTACAACTCGCAACAATGGCGCTCGATGCCGCAGTCGTTCTCGGTGATCGTAAACTTTCAAGGCGATCCTGCCGTCGCAGCGTTCTCGGCACTGCTCGGCGGAACACCGACAGCCGGTGAGCATTGCATCATCACGATCGCCGGCGTTGCGTATACGTTGCCCGAAACGCCGGGAACGCTTGCGAACCAGGCCGCCTCGTGGGTAACGCAGCTCAACGGCACGACGTCGTTTGCCGCGCTCTACATCGCGCAAAGCGTCGGCGCGATGCTCAGCATTTACGCGGTTCCTGAGACGACGGCAGATAGTGCCGTCTTAACGGCGACGTCATCCGCGCATCTCCAACTCATAGGAGATCTGTTCGCCGCGATCACCCTCGGTGGAACACCGACGACCGGCGAGCACTGCACGGTAACGCTCGACGGTGAGCCATACATCTTGAGCGAGACAACGGGTGATTCACTTGCGGCGCAAGCTGCAGCGTGGGCAACGACGCTCAACGCCACCGGTAGTTTCGCCGCCGACTACACTGCAACCGGCGTAGGAAATGTACTCGCCATTTCCTACATCGTCGATAGCCCGATCGCGAGCAGCAATCTTCCCGCTGTGCTCGCCGGCTCAGTCCACATGACGCTCGCGCTCGGAACCACGGACCTTGCGATCGGCACGGTCACGCTTTGGGGCGCACCAACGACCGGTGAGAACGGGATCATCTGGGTTGCCGGTGGGCAGTACACCCTGGCTGAGAACAGCGGCAACACCGTGAGCGCGCAGGCCGCAGCGTTTGCCGCGGACCTCAACGCTAATGCGACGTTCAACATTTCCTATTCGGCGACCAGCTCGGGCGCCGTCGTCAACATCTTTGCCAAGAAAGAGACCGCCACTGGTATCACGCTTTCGGCAGTTTCATCTGCGCACTTGCAACTCACCCCATATAGCGAATGGCAAAACCGGATTCAATTTCTTCAAAGCATCACGGACGTCGTCAACGACGAGATACCGGCGCAAGCCAGTTGGTATCTGCAATCGGAGCAATCACAAGCCTAGCACTCGCGCACAAAAAGGAACACGATCATGCCTGTAACGCCCCCAGAACCACTCGTACGAACCAACTATCTCAGCTGGCCGCCCGGCCCGTACATGGCCGAAGCCGATCCAGACAATCCGTCGTACGATCCATCGCTCGTCATTCCGGCGGGCGGCGTTCCATCCAACGGCAACATGGCGACCGACGAAGAGCAGTACATACGTCCACTCGAACGCGTGCACGGCATGGCGTTGCACGCCCCGGGCGTGGGATGGGGCATGGAGATCGCATGTACCTTAAATTCGCCTGGCGTAGCAATCATGGCGGGCATTGCCCTCGACGCGAGCGGAAAACACATCTACCTCGCGGAGGGCGGAAATGCCGAAATCGGACCCGACGCCGACATTCCCGGCACGCCTGCCGACCTCGCTCCGGTTACCGGGTCGGGTGCGATGCTTCCGACGGTCGGCTTCACCGGCACGTACTACGTTGCCGTGCAGTGGTGGGAAACCTGGGACAGCGCAGCATACGCTTCCGACGGCGTCAACCAATATAACGACACGCCGTGGCTGCAGCTCATTACGGCGGGTGAATACGATCCCGACATTCACGTGGTGCTCGGAAGGCTCGTCCTCGACGGCAGCGGCAACGTCACCGGTGTAAGCTACGGCGACGTCGGCGGATTGCAGCGCACGAACGTCAGCATCCCGGTGCAGAGCGTGCAACTGCAACGTGCCGCAAACAGCGGGTCAACCGGCGCAAATAGTGTGTCGTGGGGCGAGGTTCGCGCGCGCGAAGGTGGCGGCATCGAGATGATCACGCAGAACGCCAGTGACCAAGTCAACGTCACAACCCCAGGCGGCGGAACCTTCTCGTCGATGGCGGTCGCGGCGAATGAAGCGCACTTCGGGACGCTTTCGAATCCCGGCATTAAGCTCGAGGCGTATGAGGCGACGATCAAGGTCGGAGCGCCGGGTAACTACGGCGACGTGATGGTCTACGACGGCGACAGTCATCTGAGCGTCACGTTGGCTGGCGATACGGGGCACGTGGTTGTCGGCGGACCCACGCTCAACGGCGAAGTACGCATGCTCAACTCTAACGCCAATCAAACAATGACGCTCGATGGAAGCACGGGATCGGCTGTCGTCCAGAATCTCTCCGCCTATGCGAACAACTCGATAAACATCAACGCAAGCGACCTAGTCAACGTAAACACGACGTTTTTACGGTGTCATGGTACCGATTTTTGCCTCGACGGTCGCTCGCACAAGAACAACCGTGCGCTCGTCGACTGGGGCAACCAGCTGATCGTCAACTACGCCAACGACTATGGCAACGGTGTCGTCATAAACAACCTGCAAAATCCTGTTGGCACATTCGGCCTTTGGGGTGAGCAATCGACGCAGATCGGGATCATTACGGGATACATCGGCGCAAATAGCGGAAGCGACAATGTCATCACCGGCAATGCGACGTTCAACTTCTCCAACTACGGATTTACCGGTGTTAGTGGCGACTTCGACGGCGGGAGTAGCTGGGCCAACGGATTCCAAGGCACGTTTACGGGAGATCCACAGGTCCTTTTCGTCAACAACGAGTTCGACGTAACCACCAACGACGCGTGGAGCGAGGCGTCCGTCGGAACAATCTCAACGAGTTCGGTCACGTTCCACTGGGCGTACAACTGCTCGGGCAATGGCTACCAACAATGGCAGTTTCTTATCATCGGCCCGATCGCGCCGCCGTACTAACGCCCGTGACGACCACACAGCTCGGATCGCGATTTGCAACCTGGCTCGACCTCTGCGACGGGGAAGCCTGCGTCGTGAAGTCGATGGATGTTGCGCCAACGGATCGAGAAGTCTCCTTGGCCGAGCTCCTGATCGATCGCGTCCCCCCCTCGATGACTTGCGCGCTGGTTCGGACTCGAAGGCATCGCACGGCTAGCGGCCCTCTGCATGGAGCGAGCTTGAGGCAGAGGCACACCGCGCGGAGGCGCTCCTCTCCGATCCGTTTCTCGAGCACGCTCTTGCATCGATCAATCCCGCGTTCTTGGACGTTACGCAACGCCCGCCACTGCTCGTGGGTATGCGCCGGCGGCGCGATACCCTTACCCAAACGCTTGCACGCTGGTGGAACAAGACCGTCGCTCCACTGACTCGCCTTCTGAATGGAGAAGCGCCATGACCCGAAAGACAACCGCCACTACCGCCGAGAAAACCGCTACACGAACCGGACAGCTCGGACACATCAACGTTCCGCCCGAGTACATCACGATTGTCGCCGACGCAAAACCAAGTGCCTATTATGCGGAAGGCACACAGTTCTTGAAGGCGCTCGCGCATGGCCGCGATCTTCCGGCCGAATACTTCGCCCCGCTCGGTTTTCCGTGCTACGACGCGGCACCCGGCTCGACGATCACCTTGACGATCACCTTCCACAACAAAGACAAAAAACATCGCCCGAAGGGTCTGCTGCGACTGCGCACTGATCGCGGCAAGCTCTCCGACACGTTCGTCAAGCTCGACGGAAAGCACGAGCAAATCAAGATTCAGTACACGGCACCTGACGAGACGATCAAAGTGTCGATCCGAGCATTTCTTGATGGCCACGGTCGCGGCAAAGCGCACTTCCATCTTGGATAGAGGTTCGTCTAATCTCAGGAGTTACACGTATGCATCAAAAAGACACGGTTCGCAGCGCGTGGAAAGCCGCGGGCTTTTACGACGACAACGATTCCAAGCTTGCGCAGTTCATGAAGCTACTCGACGATCCGACCCAATGCTGGCCCGAGATGATCGACACTGCTAGGCGAAACTATACGGAATACAAAGCTCAGCTTGCTAAGGCGATCCTCGGCACCAATGATAAGCTCACGCACCTCGCGATCATTCGCGCGGCAATGCCCGGGGCCGACGACGAGATCAGCGTACTCAAGGAGTACATCGCTTCGAGCGATCCGGCACGCGACGAAACCGAGCTGAAAGCAATCGCGCTCAAGAACGTCGCCGAATTGAACAAATCGCTCAAGAGCAAAGCAAACTTGACGCCGGCCGTCGCGGCGATGCTCGTGAAGAAGGCTCCGGCGAAATAAGCCATGGCCGCGCAGCCCGGCCCCGCGCCGCATGCGAATGAAGCTTCGCACGCTCCCGCAAAGCCGCGCCTTGCGGAATCGCCTGAGGCTGCGGTTGGAAACGGCACGCTTATGCGCCATCTGCAACGCTCGATCGGCAATCGCGCGCTGGCAAAGCTGGCGCACTCGGTGGGACGACCGCTCGATCCACCGGTGCGCGCCGATCTCGAAGCGCAGACGGGCGAGGATCTGCGTACGGTGCGCGTGCATCACGACCGCGAGAGCGCCGAATCGCTTGGCGCACAGGGCTTTGCCTTCGGCGAGCACGTCGTCACGCGTGCAACGCCCGCCAATGACGCGGCGAGCCGCGACCTGCTCGCCCACGAGGTCGACCATGTCATCGAACAACGCCACGGTCGCAAAGAGATCGCGCGACAAGAGCAGTCCGAGACACCCAACCATCAGGTGACTTTTAACGACAATGGCGGCGAGCGAAACGTACTCGTCGACGGTGTGCGCGTGCTGCACTACCAAATCCCGGAAAACCAGCGCGACATCGACGTCGGCATCCGCTGGGGATCCGAGAGTCCGAAACTCATCGAACTCGGCGTTCGACGCAAGTCTACGGTTGGTGCCCTCCTGGATCAAGGCGGCATCGAAGAACTCAAGAAGCGCGGATACGAAGTCGCCGCATACGATCAAATGATCCCGACGGATTTCGGCGACCACGGCGAAACGGAACTAAAACTCCCGCCGCCGTCCCCGCCAAAACGGCGGCCGACGCAGAAACCAAAGCCACCGGTAGATAAGAAAACACCGCCGGTCAAACTCCCCGATTTGCCAAAAGTCGACGAGGTGAAAGCCGAAGACGCACCGCCGGTCGACCTTGCGCCATTGCCGGTCGATACGCAGGTCACACAGCCTGCTGCGCTGCCGCAACCGGCACCGAAGGATCTCATCGATCAGCGCACGAGTTGGTGGGGCAATCTCGATGAGGACGCGCTCGGCGCCGATTTGCTCAAAGCGGCGATGAACGCTGATCCCGATTACGCGCAACATGTCCTCGACGATGTCGGCAGCACCGATCGCGACGACGTTTCGCTCGCCTTTGCGCAAGCCGCGACCGACGAGCAACTGCAAGCGCTCGCGTCGACCGAGAAGGGGCGTCGTCTGCTCGATCGACTCTTCGATGAGCTGACCGACGGCGAGGTTTTTGCCGACGAGCAGCAGCAAGCCGATCGCATCCTGCGTATCAAGACGCATTCACTCTTAAGTGAAGATCAGTTCGCCGCCGGCGTGACACAGGCGCAATCGCGAACCGGGGTGATTCTCCCGTATCGCAAGACCGGTCTCACCGTTATGACGCCGTCGCCGATTTACGCGTACCGCATGCCCGACGGCAAGATCAGCGTGCACGTGCGGTTCGATATCTATGGCACCGACTACGCACGCGATCCCGACTTACGTTTGCCGCAACGTATTTGGGACCAAGTCATTCTCAACGAGAACGCTGTCGTCGGGGTCAAGTTGTATGACGAGGGCGGAACGATCGAGTTCATGCCGGCGCTCAAATTGCTGCAGTACTCGAACGAAGCGGATCGCATCGCCTACGAGAAAGCGGGCGAGGCGTTCGGGATCGGCCTCACCTTCGGTATCGGCGGCGAAGCCGCGGCTGGTGGCGAGGTGGCCGAAGGCACGACGCTCAGCACCGGCGCGCGTATCCTCGGCTACGCGCGGCAAGGGGTCGCCATCGCCGACCGCGTCGCGACCGCGATCGACATCGGTAACAGCATCTTGCAAGAACACCGCGGTTGGATCATTGAAAACTCGCCGCAGGACGGCCGGTCATTCGTCACCGCGATGGATCAGCTCACGTCCTACGTGCGATACTACGGCGTGGTGCGCGGCGGCGTCGGTATCGTGCAGCTTGCCAACAATCTGCGCAAGAGCTATCGCAACTGGCGCGCGTTCACAGGCGCAATGAAGGAGCTCTCGGAGAGCGAGCGCGCCGACATCGAGAAGATCGGCAGCGACACCGAACACCTGCTGCAAGAACTCGATAGCGCCACAAACGTCCAAGATATTTCGACGGCGCAACAGCGGCGCTATCCACCGGACGTGGCGCGCAAGCTCGAAGCCACGCCCGAAGGTCAGGGCGACGTGCTTCCGCTGCGCAAGAACGTTGCAGCTAACCAGGATATCGAAGCGGAGATTCCTCAACACCACGTGCAAGCGCAGCCCGACGATCAGGAAATGCTGCGCGCGTCCGGCGATCTCGAGACGCGCGCCTCGGCAACGCGCGGACCAAGAGGACCGCAAAAGCCTGCGCCGCCGGCGACACGGACGACGACGCGCGGGCCCACGCGCGGCGGCGCCGGTGGTGGCACCGGGAGCGTCACACCGCGACCGAGGCCGCAACTCCGCCGCGTGCTGCCCGAGCACCTCGACGAGCCGAAGCTGCTGCCCCGCGGGATCAACAATTACGGCGCCGGTGACGCTTTTGATTTCTTCCGCAAGAACCAAGCGCGATATCCAAAACACGTGCAAGACATGATCGCCGCGGTTAGCGTGCCGACGAAGAGCGCGAACGAAATGATCGACGCCGCGCTTCGTGATTTTTACGCACAACAAGCGAACACCGCGCTTGGCTTTCCCGCAGCGAATCGCCCAGTCTCGCGGCCCGCGCCGGTTCCGGGCGGTCGCATTCTCGAACAATCATCACCGTTCACGACATCGGAGAAAGGGCACGCGCCAAGCCGCGCAAACCCCGGCACCGAAGTCGAGGCCGGCTTTACGCCGACGCCGCTCGGCGATCGCAAGAATCTCAATCTGGTCGGCCACACGAAGAGCGGCGAAGTCGTCAAACTCGATGACTTCAATTTCAGCGATCGCTCGGGTGAAGAGATCAAGATGCCTGGCGCGTTGGTTTCGGACCCGCGCTTTGCCACGAACAGCCAAGAGAAAATTATCGACGAGTTGCGGCGACACTACGAATTCACCAAAGACTGGGGCTTCAATCCCTACCGCTGGACGCTCCTCAGCGAAGAGGACTACAACATCGTGCGCGAACTCGCGCGCGAGAATCTTCCGTCCGGTTGGGAACGCTACGTCACGATCTCCTGGATCGACGCGGGCGCACGCTAGCGCATGGGGAGCGAGACCGCAAAGAGCACGCAGAGCAAGGCGAAGACCAAGAGCGAGGAGCGCAGCCGCGGCGCGCCCGAGACGGTGCGCAAGAACGTACGGCCGCTTCCGCTAGTAAACTTGCAACGCGTGCTCGGCAACCGTGGAACGGCGACGCTGCTCGCGCCGCCGCCGCAAGGCGGCCGTCCGTTGCCTTATGCGGCTCGCGATATTTTTGACGCAGACGCAATTGACGTCGCCGACCGCATTCGCATTCATATAAGCCAAGACGCAGCGGCGTGGGCCGACGCCGTCGATGCGGAAGCTTTTGCCTTCGGCCATGACATTATCTTTGCCGCCGGCGCATTTTCACCGGGAACGACAGCCGGTCGCAAACTGCTTGCGCACGAAATTGCGCACGTCTTACAGCAGACGACCGAAGGCCTTCCTGCGGCGACGTCTGCGCAAGCCGAAGCCGATGCCGACGCATTCGCCGCCGACGTGCTTGCTGGGCGTCCTGCAAAAGTTACACGCTCGACACCGATGCGAGCCGCCCGACAGCCAAAAGATAAAGCAGAGACACAAGTACCGGCGCGCGGCACCTTTTATGTGTATCGCCAAAGCGACGGCGCCTTCGTCTATGTGTACAACATGGAAGACGTGAAGACGTGGCCGAGCGAGATTCAGAAAGCTTTTACGACGTACATCCTGGATGCGTTTCCCGGAGCCACTGCCGAGATCGCACAAGCCTATCTTCGCGAACATCCCGACACGCACGTTCAACGCTCCGCTGCAGCGCCGGATCCGAATAGAAAAACCGAATCGTATCGAGCAACGCCCCAGTTCCACGCGATGGTCGAGCGCTGGATGAATGAATTTCATCCCGAACTCAGATCGGTTCCGGTTCCGACCGGCAACCGCAAGATCGATGACAATCGGCCACCGTCTGCGTCAAGCGGTGCGGGCCAACCACTCGAGGTCACTGTTACGGGACCGCCGCGTCCCGGAAAAAAGCAGAGCGATGCACCGCCGCAATCCGGCGAGCCGTCGAAAGATCCGACGCAGCAGAAAAGCAGCAATCCCGACACCGGCGGCGGCAGCATTTACGGGCAACCCAAAGGGAAACCCGACGGCATCATCCAGTACGAGCCGCTCGGCGAAATGACGATTACGCCGAAGCTCGACGTGTACGTTGCACACTCGCGCGTGACGCCGCGCGTGCACTTCGAAGGCGGAAATGAGTGGCGATATGTGCTCAACATTTTCCCGAATCACGCGAATTTCATGTGGACAGTCTACAAGAACGATGATTCGATCGACTCCAATCTCATCGAGACCGGGCGGATCGAGTATCCCGTAGACTTCGAAGGCCCTGGAATATACACAATCACCGTCGTCGTCAGCAGCCGTGAGTTCATCGACGGCAAGCGCTTGACCCTGAAGTCGCCGCCGCTCAAGGTCGTTGACGAAAAGGACGTTCAACGGGCGATCTTCGAGTCGAAGCTGGTCGGCGCCGATCGCGACAAGCCGTTCGAGCGCGATGCCTTCGGCCAACTGAAAGCTAAGGCCGGCTGGGTGCCGCTTTCAATTCAGAGCGAGATCGACGGCCTCAATGCAGAGATCGCGGCGATCGAGCGCATTCGGAAAGATGGAAAACTCTCCGACGCCGATGCAAAGAAGTACACCGACTTCTTCAACGAGCAGCTCGCCGGGCTCAAGACGATCCAACAGCACGTCGGCCAGCGGCCCTACGTCATCGCGGCGACCTTTCTCAACCGCGAGGATTCATCGTCGTTTCCGATGCGCATGTTCATGAATCAGACCGGGCGCGGCGAAACGGATGACAAGCACGCGTATGTCGATGTGGAGGTCTACGACTCGACTCTCAGTCCCGGCGAACCGCGCCGCGCGAAAGGACACGGGGAGTCTAGCAAAACTACGACCGAAGATCCCGCCGCGTACGCTGTAGCAGAGCTGAGCGCGGTCGAGGACGCGATGGGCGAGTGGCGCCACTACAACGAGTATCCCGACGGCACGATGCACGCCGGCGTGCAGCTCCTCGAAGGTAACAAGGACATCCGCGAGTGGGAGATCGACACGCACACGCGCAGGAAGACCGCGCGCAAAGTGTTGACCGGTGTCGCCGCGGTCGGCGGCGTCGCACTGCTTATCGCGTCTCCATTTACCGGCGGTGCGAGCGCGTCGGTCGGCGTGCTGTTGCTCGAGGGCGTTGTCGCAGGCGCGACGGTCGCTCTCGTGGTCGACTCGATCAACGAGCGGATCAAGACCGGCACATTCCACTTCGACGCGCGCTTCGTGATGGACATGACGGCCCTCGTTACGACGTTCGTCGGCGTCGGCGGCGCAATTCGCGGACTCAGCGCGCCGATCGGCGCAGCGCGCAACGGCATGCTGATCTTCAACCTCGGAGCCGGCGCGACGAACTTCGCGATGATGACGGTCGAGACACAGCACTTGATCGATCAGGAGAACGCGCAATTCACCGCGCAAATCGCCAATGTTACCGACAACGCGACCAAAGCCGACATGGAAGAGAAGCACCGCGCGCGCCTGGCGGGAATCATGGGCAGCGCATGCGTCAGCGGCGGTATCATCATCGTTGCGACCGGCTTGGCCGCGAAGCAAGGGCTTGAGAGCGAGCCGCCGCCGGGATTGCCGGCAGGGCAACGGCCGCCGCCCGAAAAGCCGCTCACGCCGGAACCACTCAAACCTGCGACGCCGCCACCGCGCCAGCAACCGGCAGCCGAAGTGCAGAATCCACCAGCGAAATTGCCGCCGACGGGCGAGAATGTCGCGCCGAACACGCCGCCGCCGGACGTACCGCCGCCGCCGTCGCCTCCGCCGCGTGGACCGGCTGCGGATGATACGGTTACGCTCTACCACGGCACGCGGCAAAAAGGTTATGAAGGCGTCTCGAAAGGGATCGACGTCAAACATTCGCCGGGTGAACATCAGGATTTTGGCCAGGGTTTTTACACCAGCGAGGACGTTGCGGTTGCCGAGCAAGCCGCCGGCATGCGTCCCGAAAAAGGCGGGACCGGCATGCGTCACGTGTTGCGCTGGGATATTCCCAAGAGCAAACTCGGCAAAATCGTCGACGTGCGGCCGGGCGGAGCGGATCGCGCCGCGTATGAAGCGTGGCTCAAAGAACCGCCCTCGTTTGCAAAAGAACCGGGTTTTCCAATGCAACCGGGATTCCGCACCAACGAAGAGTACCTCAGCGGGCTCGGCGTCGAGCAACGCGGCGCGGAATTTGAAAACTTTCTCCAAGCGAACAAACTCGGCGACGCCGACACCATCTTCGGCGACATCGGTACGCCGACAACGAGCGGCGCGGCCGCGCTGCCGGATCGCGTCAGCACGCAAGTGACGGTTCGTTCTCAAAAAGTTGCTGACGAACTCAACGCCATCACGCGTGGCGGAGCACCGCCGCCGAGCGGAGGCGGACCGCCGCCAGCGCCGATTGAACCGGCACCGCCGCCGAAACCGCCGCCTCCACCACCGGCGGCACCGGTGATTCCAATTCGTCGCGGCGCTGCCGCAGCCAATGATAACGCGCGTGTCGAGGTTGAACATCCGCAGGTACAAGAGCAACCGGTCGAACAACCGCTGCAGCGCGTCGCGGGGGACCGCGAAACCTATGCATCCGCGTCGCGCGGCCCGCGCGGGCCGGGCGGCCCAAACGCGCCAAAGCCGCCGCCCGCGAAACCCGCAACCGGCACAACACGCACGCGCTCCGAACCCGGTCGCTTCGGCGGAGGAGCAGCCGTAACACCCGCGCGCCCAACCGCGCGGCGCGTTCCACCCGAACACCTCGAAGAGCCGCAATTGCTTCCGCGCGGTATCGACAACTACAGCGTGGGCGACGGTTTTGCGTATCTCCAGAGAAATAAGGCGAGCTATCCGCAGCATGTACAAGATATGATCGATGCGGTCACCACCCCGCGCATGGCGCGCAATGTCGAGATCGAGCAAGTGCTCAAAGCCTACTATGCACAGCAAGCAAACGTGGCGCTCGGTTTTCCCGCGACGAATCAGCAAGTGTCGCGACCCGCGAACGTGCCCGGCGGCCAGATTATCGAAGAGACGTCGCCGTTCACCTCAGCCGAGAAAGGGCACGCGCCAAGTCGCGCAAATCCCGGCACCGAAGTCGAGGCCGGCTTTTCGCCGACGCCGTCGGGCGACCGCAAGAATCTCAACCTCGTCGGCCACACGCGCAGCGGCGAGGTCGTCAAACTGGACGACTTCAACTTCCGCTATCGCTTCGGTGAAGAGTTAAAGATGCCGGGCGCACTCGCGTCTGATCCACGTTTCGCCGTGACCAACCGGGATAACATCATCAGCGAACTGCGGCGCCACTACGACTTCACCCGGGATTGGGGATTCAATCCGTATCGCTGGACATTGCTCAACGAAGAGGACTACAACATCGTCCTCCGGCTTGCGAACGACAATCTACCTCCTGATTGGAGCAGTTACATTCGCGTCACCCATATCCAATAGGTATAGGAGCAAAGGGCATGGCCGGTTTTGTACTGACGAATAAGGCAACATTCAAGTGCGCGCACAGCGCGCCCGTTACCGTCGCGGGCGGAATCACGATTTCCGCGCTGGGCACACATTTGACGATCAACGGCGCCCAGCCAATCGTCGCCGGGGCAACGATTGGCGGATTTATAACGGGCATCTGTACCTACGCTCCGGGCGGCGTGGCGACACCGTGCCTCACGTTCGTTCTTGCCACGCCCAGCGAAACGCATCTGGTCGTTGACGGAAAGCCGGTGTTCACCTCGGCCGACTCGGCCGCGATAGCACTGATACCCAGCAGCGGAAATGCAATTCCGGGACTGACGATCGTCGAATCGGAAGTCCTCGTTAGCAGTACGTAGCCAGCGCCATGCCGAGGAGCCACGTTTCCCGTGAAGAAGCCAGGGCACAGTGTACTCCGATGAAAGGGGAAGCACCATGCGCGTCGTTTCTCGTTTTCTTTCAGCTCTCATCATCGCGCTAGGCGCGTCGTCACTGGCTGCAAGCGCGGCTCCTGGTCCCATTGTAATTCAGCAGTGCTTTATCACCGTGCCCAAGCACATGAGCCAGAAAGCAAGCGGTACGCAAATCACGTACGTTAACCAAGGGCATGTCAACGCCACGAAGGTCACTTTCGCGGTAGGCTACCGCAACTCGAACGAAAAGTATTTGCGGAAGGTTGAGGATGTCGGAAACTTCGCGCCGGGCGCGACGGTCGATCATCACTTCGATCTCTACAACGATGTCATATTCGGCGGTAAGACCCCGACGTCGTGTTCGGTCGTCCATGTCGTCTTTGCAAACGGCAAGACTTGGCACCCCTAAGCGCTTGTTCGCACAAAAAACTTTAACCCAGAGGGGCGATGCAGTTGCATCGCCCTTTTACTTCGAAAGAGCACCTCATGCGCATGCTAGTGGTGGGTGCCGGCGCAACCGGCGGACTCTTTGGCGGCCTCTTAGCAAAGGCCGGGCGCGACGTTACCTTTCTCGTGCGCGCAAACCGCGCCGCGCAGTTGCGTGCCAGCGGCTTGCAGATCAAAAGCCCGAACGGAGATTTCGCGATCGCCGCGCAGATCGTTGAGCGCGATCAGATCAAGGCGCCGTTCGATCTGATCCTTCTCGGCCTCAAAGCCTACGCACTCGAAGCCGCTGTCGACGACTTCGCACCGGCCGTTGGGCCGAACACAATGATCCTGCCAATGCTCAACGGCATGCACCACATCGACCTGCTCGTGCACCACTTCGGCGAAACACCCGTGCTCGGCGGGGTTTGCATAGTTGCCAGCACGCTCGACGAACAAGGCCGCATCGTGCAACTCAACGAGATGCAAGAGCTAACCTATGGCGAGCGCAGCGGCGAGCTCACGCCGCGCATCGAGGAACTCGATGCGCTCATGCAAGGTGCCAGATTTGTTGCACGCAAGTCCGAGCACATCATGCGCGACATGTGGGAGAAGTGGGTCTTTCTCGCATCGCTCGCCGCAAGCACGTGCCTCTTGCGCGGATCGATCGGCGCAATCGTTGGGGCCGCCGGCAAGCCGACGATCTCCGCGATCTTCGACGAGTGCGTCGCCGTCGCACGCGCGTCAGGTTATCCACCGAGCGAACAGTTCTTGCTGGCAGCACGCGCGCGTCTCACAGCGGCCGCTTCGCCGTTGACGGCTTCCATGTATCGCGATATGCAAGCCGGCAATCCGGTCGAGAAAGACGCGATCATCGGCGATCTCATCTTCCGCGCGCGCAACTTCACGCGCGCCCTCACGACGGGCGACCTGCACGCCGGCAGCGACACGACGTTGCTTATGGCGGCATTCGTTGCCCTTACCATGTACGAACACGGACGCGCTGCGCGCTAGCGCAAAAGGATCGGAATAAGGCGCACGTCTTGCGTGCCCGCCGCGTTGCGCGCAATAACGCGGAGCGTGTAGGCGCGCTTATATTGCGGCACGATGTCGAGGACGTGCTGATCGAACGTGAACTGGCCGAATGCAATGCGCGTCGCGTTAAACGAGAACGACTCGGTGCGGATCTCGATGCTCGCCACATTGGTCGTCGCTGCAATGCGCCCGGTCCACTCCGTGCCCGGCGCGATCGTGGTCTCGTTCGTTTCAAATGCGAGAATGCGCGGCGGATCGTCCGGCGCATTGGGTACGGCTGCGGGCCATGGCGTTTGCGCCGCAGTCAGGAACATCGCAGCCAGCGCGACCCATCCTCGCATGATGAAGGGGACGCTTCGCGCGTTTCGCTGAAACCACCCGCCAATGCACGATCGCCCCGCGCCGAGTGCGCTCTACGATTGGTCGATGGCACTCGCGAGCTTGTGGTGCTCCGGCGGCATCTTGCTCGATGCGTGGTACCACTTTCACGAGACCATCGAGACGTTTTTCGAGCCGGCGCACGCCTTGCTCTACTTCGGCCTTTTCGCTGCCTATGTGTTTACCGGCATCGCGATGTGGGCCAATCATCGTCGCGGCTTCGCGTGGCGCTATGCGCTGCCCAAGGGTTACGAAGCAACGCTAGCGGGTTTGTTCGTGTTCCTCGGCGGTGGCGTGCTGGATCTGGTCAAGCATTCGCTGTGGGGATTCGAGCAAGGCTTCGATGCGCTGCTCAGTCCGACGCACCTCGTGATCGGCGCCGGCATGTTCTTGATCATGGCGGGTCCCGTGCGCTCCGCGCTGTTGCGCGACCGCCAACCGGCAACGCTGGTCGCGCAGCTCCCAATGCTGTTGGCGCTCGCGTCGATGATGGAGCTGATGCATTGGGGTCTGCAGTTCGTCTTTCTGAGCGAAGCCGAGCATATGAACGCGCCGCTGGACCCGGCGCGTTTCCCGCACGACACGTTCACGTTGCTCTCGCTGCTCTACTATAAACAAGGCATCGGATTGCTCGCCGTCATCGTGCAGAGTCTGCTCGTCGCGGGCTTCACGCTGTGGATCGCACGGCGCGCGCGGCTCGCGCCCGGAGCGCTCACCGTACTGTTAGTCGTCGGCAACATCTTCATCGCAGCGGCACACTCCAACTACGGCGGCCAATTCATCGGCGTCCTCGCAGCGAGCCTATGCGCCGGGATCTTCGGCGATCTTGTGGGGCGGCGCTGGAACCTCGCCGCCTTTGGCATGCCGGCAGTCTACTGGGCCGTGCTGCTCGGCGTGCTCGCGCTTACGACGGGCGGCCTGTGGTGGACCCCCGACGTCGTCGCCGGGTCGATAATCTTCGCCGGTCTCGCCGGGCTCTTCGTCAACGCACTCGTATACAAAGAACAAAGCCCGCCGCCGTGAGGCGTCGGGCTTTGATGTAGTCTCCCGAGCGTCTTCGGCCTGTCATGGACCCATTGCCAGGTCCCTACTGACCGCTGCGTTTTCGGATTTGACCCCCGCCACTTCGGCCGCTGAACGACAGCTTCCGTCGAACGTGTGGTGGTCGCGCTGTTTCTACAATTCGCGCTTCGTCGTTACTCGAAGTAATCGCATGTTAGCAAGCGAAAAAAGCGGTTGCAAGAGCAAATTTCCCGAACTCACAAGCTATCCGCAGAAAAGTCGAGTTATTCACACGTTATGCCCACATTATCCCTGGATTCGCTGCTCGAACGGCCTCTGCGCGCCGCGATTCTGGCCGCAGCGGACAGCGCGACCGTGCAGAAAGCGGTGGGCCGCTACGGTATGCGCCTGGGCGCCAGGCGCTTCGTCGCCGGTGAGACCGAGAGCGAATTCCTGGACGTTGCGCGTGCGGTAAACGCCCGCGGCTTTGCGGTCGCCTGTGGAATTCTCGGCGAAGGCGTGCGCGATCGCGCGGAAGCGACCGCGGCAGCCGATCAGTATTGCCGGCTTTTGCGCATCTTTGCCGACCAAGGCCTCGACGCGAACGTTGCATTCAAGCTCACCCACGTCGGCCTCGATATCGATCCCGAGCTCGCCTATGCGAGCGCCGCGCGGATCGCGCAGACCGCACGCGAGCGCAATAATACGATCCGTTTAGATATGGAGCAGTCGCGATATGTCGACGCGACGCTCCACACCTACCGGCGGTTGCGTCAGGACTTCGACAACGTCGGCTTCGTGCTGCAGTCTTATCTCTTGCGCAGCATCGACGATCTGCGCGCGCAAAAATCTCTCGCGCCAAACGTGCGCATCGTCAAGGGCGCATATCTCGAGTCACCCGCCATCGCCTATGAAAAGAAGGCCGATGTCGATGAAAACTATCTGCGGCTGGTATACACCGCGCTCGAAGGGCCGGGCTACGCGGCGATCGCTACGCACGATCCACGCATCATCGACGCGGTCGAGCGCTTTGTCGCGGAGCGGAACATCCCCAAGTTCGGACGCTTCGAGTTCCAGATGCTCTATGGCATCTCGGTCCCGCTCGCGCAAACGCTGCTCGAACGCGGGTATCGCGTGCGCCTCGCAGTGCCCTTTGGAAACTACTGGTTTCCCTATCTGATGCGGCGGCTTGCCGAACGCCCCGCGAATCTGGCATTCTTTCTCAAAGGAGCACTGACGCGCGGATGATTGCTACGACGCTATTGACCGGCGTTTGGTCGGCGGTGCTGACGCCGATCGACGAAAACTACACGCCGGATGCACCGCGCGCGATTGCGTACTATCGCGACCTTCTCCACGACGGGATCGACGGCATCAACCTGCTTGGCACGACCGGCGAGGCGATGTCGTTTGGCCGCAAGCAGCGCCTACGTTTGATGGAAGCAGTGGCCGCGGGAGTGCCGCGCGAGCGGACGATGTGCGGGACGGGGGCGAGTTCGCTGGCCGATGCTGTCGGCCTGACGCGCGCAGCGAGCGAATTGGGCTTTGCTGCCGCGCTGATCATGCCGCCGTTCTTCTTCCGCGATGCCGGCGACGACGGAATCCTACGCTTTTTCGACGCATTGCTGGCACAAACCGGGACGCTGCGCTCAACGATACTGCTCTACAATTTCCCGAAGATGAGCGGCATCACGTTTCACGCGGACCTCGTCGACCGTCTTATGGCGGCGTTTCCCGGCGTGATTGGCGGAATGAAGGACAGCTCGAATGACGTTGCACTTCAGCGCGAGCTGCTCGCGCGCCACCCAGAGCTGCGCGTCTTTCCCTCGACTGAAGAGACACTGGTCGATGCAAAGAGTCGTGGCCTCGCCGGATGTATCTCCGGAAGTGTCGCCCTCTGGCCACAGCCTGCGCATCAGGCATATGCAAACGCCGACGCTGCTGCCGGCGTGCTGCTGCGGAGTGCGCGCGCCGCGCTGGGCGGGAAGCCGCTGATCGCGCAAGTGCGCGAGGGTGTGGCCAAGGCGCGTAACGACGAGGTGTGGCTGCGCGCAATGCCACCGAACTAAGAAAGCTTAGATTCGGCCTAGCTCTTCGTCAGCTCGGCCCTCATTTGCTTATAGCAAACTTCGGACCTCGCTTCCTCAATCCAGACCAAATCTAAGCTTTCTTTTAGAGCGCCCGTGCTCGCGTTGCGACCCATCGATAAAGCGCGACGGGAACGGCGACAAATGCAACGATGGCCAACACGTTTGCGACTGCGCCGAAGTTGTCGCCAACGATCGCAAAGGGGTTCGAGGGGTCAGCGACATGCAGCTTACCACTCTGCGCTGCCACGATAACGCCGGCATAAAAAACGCCCCACAGACTTTCGCCGACGATCAACCCGCAGGCGATCAATACGCCGAGGCGCCGCGCGGCATCAGGATTGGGACCGAACGAAACCCAGCGATTGTAGAGCGCGCCGAAGATTGCGCCAATGACTGCCGGCGCCGTCGTCTCGGGTGGAAGATAGACGCCCAGACCAACCGCAAGCGGTGGAAAGCGATAGCGCCCCGTGATCCGGCCGATCTCATCTATCGCAATGACGATCGCTCCAATTCCCACGCCGATGGCGATCAGGTTCCACGGCGCGCTCGATGAGATCACGCCTTTCGCGAGGGTCGAGATGAGCACGGCTTGGGGTGCGGCGAGGGCCTTACCTCCGAACCCATAGGCCGCATTGAGCACAACCAGGACCGGAGGGATGATCATCGCGCCAAAGATGACGCCGACAACGAGTGCAACTTGCTGCTTCCACGGCGTTGCACCGACGATCTGTCCCGTTTTGAGGTCTTGCAAGTTGTCGTTTGATATCGTGGCGACGTTGAGCACGATCGCGGTAACGAAGAGTGCGTAGGCGACCAACGCGGGCGTCGTCGCCGGATCGGCCTTGGCGATGAGCAACAGCAAGAGCGAAACGCCGACGACGGTGAGAATCGCCATACCCGAAACCGGTGAATTCGACGATCCGATCAATCCCGCCATGTAGCCGGTCACGGCAGCCACGAAGAGCCCAGCGATCACGATGTAGACAATAGAGGCAAGAATGAGCGGGACGATCATCGATTGCAGCACGCCGCCGGCGAGAAACGCGTAGAGCAAAATGGCGATCGGTATGAGGCACGCGGCCGACACCAGCACCACGATATTGAACGGAATATCTTGCTCGGTGATATCGAGCACATCTCCGCGACTGCGTGCCGCCGATGCGCGCAGCGACGATTGTACGCCGCTTGCGATCGGCGCAATCAGTTTGAACAGGGTCCAGATGCCTGCCGCGCCGATAAGCCCGGCGCCGATGAAACGAACGTCGTGCGATCGCACGGTGTTTGCGATATCGCCGATTGCGCCGGGCATGGGGTGCATAGCGGTGATCACCGGAATCAAGATGCCCCACGCGATGAACAACCCGCCGAAAATCGCCATGCCGACCGTCAAGCCGATAAGGTGTCCCGCGCCGATGAGCGCGAGCGAAAGATTGAAGCCCATGCCCGTAATCGCAGGGCCGATGCGCAGATAGCCGGCAAAGGAACCCTGCAGCAAGCGCAGCGCTACGCCAAACTGTACGGCCGCTGATGCAATCGAGCTGACGATGAGCGCACGCAGCCCCAGCGCGTTTTCCGCTGCAGCGTCGGCGGCATGTGCGCCTGCGCCGACTTCAAGCACTTCGGCGGCGGCGACGCCTTCGGGATACGGCAAATCCGAGTTCGTGACCAGCGCGCGGCGCAGCGGCACGCTATACATCACCCCGAGGATGCCACCCACCGCGCACACGCCGAACGATTCCCAAAACGGGAAGCCGGTCCACCAGCCGACGATGACCAGACCGGGCAACACGAAAATAATCGATGAAAGCGTGCCGGCTGCCGAGGCAACCGTTTGCACGATGTTGTTCTCCCAGATCGTCGACGTCTTGAAGCCACGCAGAATCGCCATCGAGATGACGGCAGCGGGGATCGACGAGGCAAAAGTCAATCCGACTTTCAGCCCAAGGTACACGTTCGCAGCTGTAAAAACTAGCGTAATCACGCCACCCAGCGCGAGTCCACGAAGGGTAAGCTCGATGCGCGACGGAGGCGCGCCTTGGACGGTCGTTTGCACGAGCTTCCGATTGCACGTGCGTTCGCGCCACCCTTGCTCGGGCGGGCAGGAAAAGCAGCAAATTCTCGGGGGAGGCCTGGTCATGCCGCGACTCATCGGCCGCGAATCGGAGTTAACCGAGTTGCGCGCAGCGTATGCTACCGTCACCGGTATACCGGCCGCGCATACACTCATCATTTCGGGCGCGGCGGGCTCCGGAAAGACCGCGCTGACGCATGCGATCGAAGAGATCGCAACGCCCCAAGCACTGATCGTGCGGGTCGTAGCGCAGCCGTTCGATCGCGTGCTCCCCTTTGCGTTGCTCGAGCGCCTCGGAAACGATCTGCACGAACGGCTCGATCGCGCGACACAAGAGCGTCCGGCAGTCGTCATCATCCGCGATGCGCACCTCGCCGACGACGAGAGTCTCGCGACCTTGATGGCGTATCGGCACGCGCTCGTCAACCGTCCGCTGCTTCTCGTATTTACGCGAAGCGACGACGACGATCGCAGACTTCCGATCGAGGGCGATACCCAGCTTTCGCTCGGCGACCTCGATGCGCGCAGCGCTGCCGAACTTGCTCGCGAGAACTATCCGCAAGCCTCGCAGAGTGTCCTCGATACGATTGTTGCAAATGCACATGGCATCCCGTATGAACTCGTCACGATTGCAACGGCAGCAGCGCGGCGTGGTGCGACGAGTCCGGACGCGGTCGATCCCTCCGCACGCGCCGCAATCGCAAAGGAACTCGGCGCGCTACCAGCAGCGCAGCGTACCGCGCTGCAACTGCTCTCGCTCCTCTCCGAGCCGGCTGAGCAGGCGCTCTTCGAACTCGAACTCCCCGAGGTGTTTCTCCAGCTGGATCACCCGCTTACGACCGCGGCGATCTCCGAGACGATCGCAATGAAGATTCCGTTGCGGCGACGGATACTCGGTGTCCTCGAGCGTCGCGGCGTACGCACGGTGCGCGAGCGGCTTCTGTTTGCCGAGCAAGCTGTTGCAAGTGGCGACCGTGCACTTGCGCAACGCGTCTTATTAGATCTCGCGTTTGCCGCCGCAGCCGAACGCCATGCGCGCGCGGTCATTTGGGCGTCAGAGCGTCACCTCGAGATGGGTGAGCCATCCGACGATCGTCTCACCGATTTCTACAATAATTTCTTTGCCGCACTGATGGAAACGCGCGCGTACGCGCGAGCCGAAGCGGTAGCCGCGCATGCGCTCAGCGAGGCACAGCATCGTGGACTTCGCGGACTCGGTTCGCTCGCCGCGCACTTAGTGCAGGCGCAATGGACGGTGGAGCGCCCGGAAGCGGCACGGGCAAGTTACGAGCGCTACGCGCGCGCGTTCGACGATCCAAAAGATCTCGAACTGCTGCGCGAAGCCGCCCCGTGGCTCAATGCGGTTTAGCCGCGCGCCTCGCTGCGATTGACAAAGACGGCGATGCGCCGGCCATCGTAACCGTGCAGCGGCGCAACGGTCACGAGCAGATGCGAAACGACTGCGGACATATTGGCAGGCGCGCGCGAGGTACGCCAGGTTGCCGTGAGCGCGCGAACCACGCGATCGATGGGGCTCGGCAGTTGGTCGATGCGCGAATCGGGTGCATAGAGCGGGGCGAGCGGGTCCTCGCCGCCCGACGGGCCAGCCATAACGACACGATACGAATCGTCAAGGATAAAGCAGTAGGGAATCTGGGGTCCTCCCGGTACTGGGGCCAGGGTCTCTTTGACAGCGAGCGGTCGTGCGTACATGGTCTAGGCGTCCTCCGTGCTTACAGCCTAGCAATTCCGCCGTCCCGAACTCGTCCGGGGAAATACCTACTTTTCGCCTAAGGCACCGTCCGTGGGCAGCCTATTTGGGCGGGAGACCGAGCGTAAACGAGCTCACACCGTCCTCGATTCCGCCGCACGAGGTCACATCGTGCGAGCGCTTCGTATCGCCGGTACCAGCGGGGCCGGAAAAACGACATTGGCCGAGGCGATCGCCGCTGACGCGGCAGCCGACGGCTGGCTGGTCGCGCAGACGCCCAGCTTCCGGATTCATGCGTCGCTCCCGCTCTTCGCAGCCCGGCGGATCGTCCAGTCGCTGCTCGAGGCCCTGGGAGAACATGCGAGCCGCTACAGCTCCGGCCTGACCCTCGATCGCGACCGCCCGGAAGATTTCCAGGAAGCCTTCGTGCGCATCATCGAGGGGGTCACGCTCGATCACCGCCTGCTGCTGTTGCTCGACGACGCGCAGTGGACCGACGCGCAGAGCCGCGAACTGCTCGCCCAAACCGCGACGCGGCTTGCCGACCGGGCGATCGTGCTACTGACCACCGAACGCAGCGATGAAAGCCCAGAGCCCGCGCTGCCGCTCGCCGACGAGTCGATCGCACTTGGCGATCTTTCCTCTCGCGCAGCCATCGAAATGGTTCGTTCTATCTATCCGGGCGTAAGCGACGACGTCGCCTCAACCATTGCCGCCTCGACACGTGGGCACGCTATGGATTTGGTCGCGGTGGCAACGGCTGCGCGTGAAAGCGGTGCAGAAAACGTTCGAGATGTCAGCGACAGCACGCGCCGCGTCGTGGTGCGCGATCTGGCATTACTCGACCCGGAAGTTCGCAGCTTCCTTCAACTCGCCGCACTCATCGACGAGCCGATCGATTTTTCGTTGCTTACGCAGCTTTGGCCACGCGACGTGCTGCTCGAAATGATCTCGCAGGTTTCCGGGCACTATTTGATCGAGGGTAACGACGGCCTACGCTTCGTTCACGCGACCGTGATGGAGAGCGTGCTCGAGACGATCCCGATCGAAATTCCGCTGCGATTTCGCATCATCGACGCGCTCAAGAAGTTGCCGGTGCCGCGTCTCGAGGACTACGAGCGTCTGGTTGCGCAAAGCGCGGCCTGCGGCGATCGCGAGCTCGAGCGCGAAACGCTGTTAAAGCTGGCGGACATGGCGGCAGCCAAGAATCTCTACTCGCTGGCAACAAGTGCGACCGAGCGCGCGATGAAGATCGCCGCTGCGACGCGCGATGAATTGATACCACTCTATACACGTATTTCGCAAATGTACAACGGCACGGGCCATGCCGCCGATGCGATCCGCGTGTCGCACGAAGCGCTGAATCTAGCGCGAGAATACGGTATCGGCGACGGGTTGGGCGGAATCGCCGCGTCGATGATTCTCGGCTATTACCACAACGGGCAAGTCTCTGCGGCGCACGAAGAACTCACACGATATCTTGCACTCTTGCGCTCCGACGCGGATCAGGCCCAACTTCTGAGCCTGGGCGAATATCTCGCCATGAATGACTTCGAGGTCGCGCGCGCGCGTGAGTTTTCGGCAGCCTTCGAACGCGTGGCGAGCTCGGGGCAACCGATGGTGATGGTGCGCCACCACATTTCGAGGGCGTTTCTTTCGCTGCGTTTGGGCGACGAAATGGCGGCTCTCGCAGCCGTGCGCGACGCGGAACGGGCCGCTGAACCGCTCCCCGAGTACGTCTCGACGATGCCCCGGGCCGTGCGCATGGTCCACGCCTTCCGCTTCGGAGCAACCCGAAGTCTCGAGGCACTCCTCGAGGCGCGCGACGACGAGTTGAACGCCTCACTGATGCACGTGTTGCGTGCAGCCTCGATGCTCGGGAAAGGGGCGTTTGAAGACGTGCGCGACTTTATTCGAGACAAATATCATCGCTCGGCCGACTCGACCGAAGAGCGCGCCGTTCTCGCCGGACTTCACGCCACCTCAGCAGCGCTGCAAGGCCTGCGCGCCGACGATCCCGCCTGGCTCGTCCCAAAGCCAGAGATCACCGCATTTTCCGAGGGAGAGCGCTCGCCGCTGCTGTTGCCGGTGATGTCGGCGTGGGCGGTCGCGCAGAGCACGCACGACGGCCAGCAGATTCGATCGCTGCTCTCGGAGCTCACGGATTTGGCGGGTTTGCGATTTGACATACAGAGCCACCGCTTCCCGATCACCCTCGTGCTGGCGGCGCGAAACGTCAAACATCAGGAGGTGCTCGACCGAATCGCCGGCGGCACGGCACTGTGGTGCGACGAGCAGCCGATACACCGTGCGCAAGTACTGCTCGCGCGCGGCGCGGCAAGCGCCATTCTCGGGCGGCCCGACGCACCGGACATGCTCCGCGGAGCGCACGATATCTTCGTGACGCTCGGCGCCGACTATTTTGCCGAGCTCGCGGCGAAGATGGCATCGAGCGGCGCGAGTTCGCTGCGGACCCAGAGCGCAGAGCGCCCCGGAAACACAACGCGACGCGAGCGCGAAATCGCAGCACTGGTCGCAGAAGGCATGACCAACCGCGAAATCGCCGAGCGGCTCGTGCTCAGCGAACGCACGGTCGAAGGCCACATCGCAAACCTCTTCGCAAAGCTCAACGTGAATTCGCGTACGCAGCTCGCGACGTGGTATTTGCGAACCGTTAGCTCTGTTGCGTGAGGAATACCATGCCGACGTGACGTGGAGCGCTCGGATGCGCGGCGTGAAACTCCGCGACGTCATCCTTGAGATGCGCGTCGATATACGCAGCCATCGCATGCAGATCTTGCTTGTCGGGGGCTTGTGCAAGACCTAACGTTTTTTGAACGAGCTTTCCGATGGCTGCATCGTCGTCTTTCTTCGTATCCATCCACTCTTTGAAGAGGTCGGGCGAAGTGTGCAGCGCGTGGATGAACCCAGCCGCGGTTGCACGCTGTTGTACGTCATTCATCGAAATAGTGCTCCCGTCTTTGATAAAAGCAGGGTGTGGTCGCTCTGCAAGGTCGCTTCCCTAGCTGCAGGCCGAGTCCTTGCTTCTACGAGAGCGCGCGCGCAACAACCAACCGCAGCGGCAGCGTCATCGAAACCGTTGCATCGTTCCCAGCAATCTTTGCGAAGGCGGCAGCGACGTGATCGCGCAGCTCGCGCTGGATCGATGGGTCCAAAAGACCAAGAGCGTAGGTGTGTTCCACGAAGGTCCATGCCTGCTCGCGTGAGAGCGCGGCCTGCAGTTCGAGCCGTTCGATCGTGCAATCGCCGAAACCGGCACCGTTGAGCAGCGCGCGCAGGGCTTCGTCGCGCTCGATCGGCTCGCGGTCGGGAACGATCGGAACGAATGCGGGCAATTGCGTCCGCAGCGACCCGAGCACGGAGCGGGCGAACGTCACGATCGACTCTTGGGCGGAAAGCTCCTCGGTCACGAACGCGAGGATGCCGCGAGGTCGCAACGCTGCACGGGCGTGTACCAAAACGTCACGCAGGCCGGTCATGATCATGAACACGAGGTGTGAGACGACAACATCGTAGGCATTTCGACCCAGATCATTGGTAGCCGCGTCGAGAACCTGCAGCGTTGCCGCCGGGATTCGTTTTCGCGCTCGATCGATCTCGTCCGGCGAAAGATCGACGCCGTGCAGAATAAGCCCCGCGCCGTATTCGCGCGCCAGAGCGACGAGTAGCGTCCCATCACCGCAGCCGATGTCGAGTACGTCGCGCGCGTCCGGCGCCAACTCGCGCACGCGCCGCGCGAGCACCTGATACGACGTCTCGCCTTCGGACGTGCGAAAAAGCGAGACCACACCGGATGTCACATCATCGTAGCGGTGATGAAAGGCAAGGAGATGGTCGTTCCACTCGTCGGCGGTGGGAACTTCACCGGCGATCACGCGCGCAAGATACGGTGTCATGGTGCCACCGCAGCAACGGCGAACGGATTGAGCAGCGCGCGAGCGCGGGGCCCCATATGATTTGTGAACACAAAGGTTTCCAGCCCAGGCACGATCGCACGCACGACGGCGATCGGCAGATCCGCCGGCGAAAGGTCGACGGCGACAACACTTGGGATGCCGTAGTCGCGCAGCGAATCGAGCGTCGCTCGCAGATCGGTGGCTAAATCGTCGCTGCTGCGATCGCGCAGGTCCCCAAAGGCGACCTGTGCGCACGGCATGTCGTAGTACCACTGGTTCGCCGGCGTCGTTTTCAGACGTCGCGCGTGCGTCCCCATGACGCCCGCCGGTTCGTCCGGCCGCAAAATGTCCTCGCGTGCGGCTTGAATGTCGACCACGCGGCTCTGCACCGCCTCGGTCAGCGCCCGCGTCAGCGCATGCGCCGGAGAGAGCGCGCAGCCGAGTCCCATGTGTGCCATCGGCGGATCTTGCGCCGGTTCGGTGATCGAGGCGATGATCGTCACCGGTAGCGGCGGCTCCTGGAGCACCAGCGCGCGCACGAGCAGACCGGCCGCGCGAATATCCGCAACGAGCCGATCCACGCGCTTATCTCCGGTTTCTAGCGCGATCTCGCGCGCGAGCGCGACATCACACGCATCGGGGCCGAGATAGAACCGCGGCAGCAGCGAGCAGCGGACGTGATACATTGTCCACGCGTGGCGCTCGATCAATTCGCAGAGCGCGTGATAGAGGGCTTCGGTGCGATTGTTGCCCGAGGCGAGCCCGTTGGTGGAAGTCACATCGAAGAGCTTTGCTCCGAACCACGGACACTGCACCATGGCGAGCGGGACCGCAATTGCATCGCCGGAGAGCAGCTCGGTGCCGAGCACGCACACGGCATCAGTGCCGGCCGCATCGTCGCGCAAGCCACACGCCTCCAAATCGATGCGCATGCCAACAACCCGCAGCGATTCGGTAAACTTCGGCAAGGGGACGGCCGCACCGATTTGACGTTCGGTGGCTTCCATCACCGCGCTCGCCATCGCGCCGTCACGCGTTGTGCCTTTGCCGTTGTACACGCCCAGGAGATCGGGTGATTGCGGCACGAGCGCCGAGTACGTGGGGATCCCGGTCCGATCCAGGTAGGTGGTGTCGGCAAGCCGCGTGATGCCATAACGTTTACGCAATTCGGGAACCAGTGCGATCGTCTGCGCGAACGGCACGGCGCGATCGAACGTACCGGGAGCCTTGCGTACGCAAGGCGGCAACGCAATGGGACGTGACGCGCGCTCACGCCAGCGCAGCACGCTGCGCAAGGCGAAACGTGCATCGGCACGCTTGAGGTCGCCGTACTGGCGCGCGAGCTCAAGGATAGCATCGCGCGCGCTCGGCGGCACAAGCTCGACCACGTCTTCCCATGTGCGATCCATGTAGAAGATCGTGCGCGCACGCGATATAAGCGCGTCGCGCTCGACCGCATCGAGCAATCCGCGGTGACCGGCGAGTCGCGCAACGTGGCGCACGTTGACAAGCGCAACGCTCAGCGCGTCATGGCGCCGCGGATGCGTCCCGACTGCAACTTCGTCATCACCGTCGATGAGATCGTGCGTGTACCAGCCGGCGATCGCGCCCAGCGGAGTGAATCCATATGGTGCACACTCCGCGGCTCGCAACGCACCCATGCTCGACGCGCCGAACATGCGCGCATGAGCGAGTGCGGCGTAGCACTCCTTTGGCGAAGGCGCCAAATCGTGGTGAAACAGGCCGTCGATCAAGAGGACCGCGTCGTAGTTTTCGGCTGCGCGTCCGACGTCGCCGCGTGCCGCCGGCGCAAGGAACGTCACGTCAGGAAGCGCAGGCCGATCTTCGAGCGGAAGTGACGGCCCAGCAAAAACCGCCATGGAAAAACGGCGAGCGTGCATCGCGCCGCACTTAGCGACACGTTGCACGCCCACCTAGGGACCTAGGCCCTACGCAGCGCTCGAACGCTAGCTCCTTGGGACTCCGGCCGCCGCCGAAAAAACCCATGTACGTTCTACTTGACATATAGTCATGTATACGTTACATTATGTCACATGAAAGCGACAAATCCGACCACCCAAGCCCAGAAGCGCTACCTCCGCGACTTCTGGGTAGCGATCGTGGCCTATGCGGTCATCCTGGCGGCTTCGCTCTATGGACTCGACCACGGCGTCACCGGTGTAGCCAAATACGTGGTAGCGGTCGTTCCCGCGATTCCGCTCGTCGGCATCTTCATCGCCGCCGTGCGCTGGCTGCAGGCGACCGACGAGTACCAGCGGCAGACGACGATCACCGCGATGGCAATTGGCGGCGGCGCAACCGCGCTGATCTGCGTAACCTACGGATTTCTCGAAAACGCCGGTTTGCCCACGATGTCGGTGTGGATCAGTTATCTGCTGTTCATGTCGATCTGGGGCATCGCTGCACTGGTCTTGCAACGGGGACCGCGATGAAGAACCGCATCAAAGTTTTGCGCGTCGAGCGCGACCTTTCGCAGGCGCAACTCGCCGATGAGCTCGGTATCGCGCGTCAGACCGTGATCGCGCTCGAAGCCGGCAAGTACGCACCGAGTCTCCCGCTCGCATTCAAGATCTCCAAACTCTTCGCACGCCCGGTTGAAGACATCTTCGACCCGAACTCCACCGACTAACGGGAGCACGCCATGAACCGCTTCTCACGCGCGCTGTGCGCCACAGCGTTCTGCTTCGTCGCGCTCGCTCCGCTCCACATCGAGCGTTACGGCAGCGGCGCGAATACGATTATCGTCATCCGCTTCGGAGACGCAATCGCGACGCTGCTCAAGCAGGTGCAGACGCCGTAGTGAGTTGCGCGTACCGCTCGCGCATCCGTACGGCTTCGATGTGGTCGTACGCTCGCGACGCCTCACGCGCAAGGTCTTCGAGCAATTCGACCTCTTCCGGATCGAGTTGCGACCCGTTGCGGTGCGGCCCGTAGAGCGTGAATGAAACCAATTCGTGACGCACGGTGACCGGCACCGAGAGCACGTAATGTTGTGCCTGTTCGCGGTCGAGGTGCCCGCGCAGCTCGTCGAGCCAGACGCGCTGCTCGCCCGATTGCAGCATCCGCACCAACAGGTGATTGCGATCGAAGCCGGGCGGCGCGACCGTCGCGTTGGTCGACGTCGCGATCCCTTCGAAGCGCTCGCCGTCGTTCGAACGCCGGTAGAGGGCGGCCCCGCTCAACTTCAACGCATCGACCGGCACTTGCACGAGGCTGTCGTTGATTGCGGACTCATCCGTTGCGTACGGCAGCGCGCGCGCAGCGCGGCGGAGATAGTCCTCGGAAGCGCGGCGTTCGCGAAAGAATATCAGATCGACCGCGTTGCTGACCCATCGGTTGATGCGGTCGAGAAGAAATCCCACGGCGATCGTCAGCACCAGTTCGATGCCGGTTGCCAGCCGCTCTCCGGCGATGACGTGTCCCGCGAACCAGTCCAAGAGCGAGACGAACGAGATGACAAAGACCGAGAGAATACCGTAGACGAGCGCACGATTGAGCACGAAATTGACGTCGATTACCCGATGCTTGAGTACCGCGTACATCACGCTGATCGGCATGATCACCACGCCAAAGCCTATAAGCTCCGCGACCGAGCGCGGAACGGACGGCACGAAATAGACGGCATATGCCACGAACGAGACGATTAGCCCGATGGTCAGAAAGCCGAATCGTTGCCGGATCTGCGGCGTCGCGTGTTTATACTTCTGAATCAAGATGAGCGTCGCAACCGCGAATGTCGCGAGCGGTAGCCACGTGTCGAGTGCGGCACTCCACGATGGATAGGTGCCTTGCTCGTAGTCGACCCACTCGTAGACGTACGCGCCGAACGCAAGCGCAATGGCGACCCACAAGCCGCGATCGAATGCCTTGGTAAAGCCGGTCAACCGGTCATCGGGAAAACGCAGGACGAACGGCAAGAGCGGCAGTACCGCGAAGTTTCCCCAGACCGTGTTCAATAGGAAACTCAGCACTGTGGACGTGGCGCCGTGCAAGTAGCTTTGATAAAAGGCAATCGACGGTTGCGTTGAGAGAAAGCCCGTCGCATAGGCGTAAAAGGACCATGTCATCACGCTCGGCCGCAGGAACACGAGTATGAATGCAATTGCGACGAAAATGGTCGCCGGGATCATCGCGAGGATGCCTAGCACTTGTGCCGTGCGCGTGAAATCGCGGAACGGGATCGCCGTCATGGTTACCGTGAACGTCGAGCCATTGGGCCGGAGCAACGTGAACGTGCCGCGGTCGCCGGCGCGCGGGAACGCGAATCGCGCATAGTCGCTGCTAAACTGCGTTACGAGTAGCCGATCGCCGGACCGGATTCCGGCCAAATCTGCCGGCGAACCCGGCGCCACCGCGTCGACCACCCCCGCAAGCGAACGCCCTGCATCGACACCATACGTCCCGCCTTTCCACGTTCCCGCATAATCGGATCGGCCGACCGGCACGTAAAAGATCAGCACGACCAGTGCTGTTATTAGCACGAGAACGATGCGTTCGAACGTTTTCACGTCGGATCGGGGCTCGACACCGGCTGCACGACGATCTGCGTCATTGTGTCGCTGCCGAGTGCGATGCCGGCCGTCTTAAGGGCATCGGCCAGACGAAGATTGATTTCGCGGCGCAGTTTGTATTGCTCGAGCGGCGCCGTTCGCATCACGAAGCGCAACGTCGTGCCGCCGGCCGAAAGGCTCTCGACGCCGATCCATTCGATCGGATCGATCACGGCATCGCTCCAGGCTTCATCGTCTTTGAGCGCCTCCAGCGTCGCTCGCACGACCTCGATTGCCTTACGCACGTCCGCGTTCACGGCTATCGTAATGCGATAGTCCACGCGCGACCAGTTGCGCGAGGAGTTCACAACTTGCGGAACGTTGCTGTGCGGAATCGTGATCAGGTTCCCGGCGCTGTCGCGCAGCTGCACGACGCGAAGCGTGAGATGCTCGACGATCCCGTTGAACGTACCGATCGCCACGGAGTCGCCTTCGACGTACTGATCTTCAACGAGCACGAGCAGCCCGTTGAGAAAATCACGCACTAAACTCTGTGCGGCGAAGCCGATCGCAACCGCCGCGATACCGCCGATCGTGACCACCGATGCAATCGGGACGTCGAGGACCGAGAGCGTGAGCAAGACCGCAATAAAGTAAGTAATGATCCGCTCGAAACCGATGAGCGCCTTCGACATCGTCGGCACGCGCAAAAGCGAGCGACCCAGTTGATCGCGTGTCGCTCCGAACGTCGCCCATCCACGAACCGTATGATAGATCGCCACCGAGAGCACGCGTTCGATAATAAATGCGGCAACCCAAATCACGGCAATGCGTCCGCCCATGCGCAGGATGACACGGCCTACGGAGACCGTTTGCGGGAATAACGTCAGTGCGACGGCGATCGCAATGAACCACAGCAGCACAAGAACCCAGGGCGCGATCGCCCCGACGATGGTCCCCGGCCGCAACCGCACCGCAATGATTCCGGCGAGCGTCAAAACGACAAGACCGATGGCGCCATAGGCGAGAAAGGACGCGTTGCGCTGAATCTGTTCGGGCTGTCGGCGTTGCAGCGCGAGCACGACGGCTTGCTGCAGCGTCTGCGACCAGCGCGCGGCCAGGTCGTCCGGCGGAAGATTCGCCTGGAGCGCGTCATCAGACGTTACGGTGAGAATCGGAAACGGATTGGGATGACGGTCGTCGGTCGCTACCAGCACGTACTCGCCATGCTCGTGGACAGCCTTGATTGCGAACGTCTTTGGGTTGTAAACCGTGTTATCGCTGTCCGGCTCGACAGTGAGCAGCTGCGCAACGGCGCCGTTGATGAGAAACACGCGCGTTTCGATCGGCATCGCGCCGGCAGGGGGGTTGGCCAGAGCCGCAACCCGGAACACGGGGATCCCGTCGATGTCGATCGGCTCGGTCGCATACAGTGAGGGTCTGGCGGCGCTCGGGCTCGCTGGAATGAGGCCCGCCGGAACTTGCGCCCACGCCGGTCCGTATGACACGGCGCAAACCAATGCGGCAAGTACGGGTATTAATAGGTAGCGAAGCGAACGCATCGCCTCCAGACTTCATGACACTCACCGATCTCACCCTCACCGACGACGTCGAACGCGAAACTACGCCGATCTTCGAGCGCGTGGCTAACGTCATTCCGCGTGTCGAGTGGCCGCTCCACGCCCCTTACGTCGCCGCAATCAACCGGCTCAAGCGCGAACGCAATGCAGTGATCCTGGCGCACAACTATCAAGTGCCAGAAATCTACCACACCGTCGCCGACATCGTGGGCGATTCGTTGGCGCTCGCGGTGCAAGCCGCAAAGACCGATGCTGACGTGATCGTGCTCTGCGGTGTCCACTTCATGGCCGAGACGGCGAAACTCGTCAATCCGAGCAAGACCGTGCTGGTTCCCGATCTGCTCGCCGGATGCTCGCTTGCCGAATCAATCACCGCGGCTGACGTGCGGCTCTTGCGCGAGACCTATCCGGGCGTACCGGTCGTGACATACGTGAACACATCGGCTGCGGTAAAAGCCGAGTCGGACGTCTGCGTGACCAGCGGCAACGCGGTTGAAATCGTCGAGGCGCTCAAGGTACCGCGTGTCATCTTCCTTCCCGATGAGTACTTGGCCAAGTACGTCGCGTCGAAGACGGCGACGGAGATCATCGCGTGGAAAGGCCACTGCGAAGTGCACGAGCGCTTCACCGGTGCTGAGATTCGCCGCTTTCGTGAGGGTGATCCGAAGCTGGTTGTGATCGCACATCCGGAGTGCCCGCCCGACGTGCTCGCCGAAGCCGACTACGTCGGCTCGACGCACGGAATGGTCGAATATGTTGGAGCGCATCAGAGCGCACGCGTTCTGCTGATGACCGAGTGCTCGATGGCTGACAACGTGTCGGGTACGTATCCGAACGTCGAGTTCGTGCGGCCCTGCAATCTGTGTCCGCACATGAAACGCAATACCCTGCCGAAGATTCTGCACAGCCTCGAAACGATGCAGTACGAAGTCACGGTCGATCCCGCGGTTGCGCAGCGCGCACGCGCGGCCGTCGAGCGGATGCTCGAGTTTTCAAAAACACTTCGAGGCGCTTCGCGCACCGACGCGTGACAATGCAAATCCATCGAACGGGCGTTGTCGTTGTCGGTGCGGGCATCGCCGGCCTGATGGCGGCGTTGAAAATGGTGCCCGTGCCGGTGACGGTGTTGTGCAAACGCCGGCTTGGTAGTGGCGCCGCCACCGACTGGGCGCAGGGTGGCATCGCCGCAGCGATGGGCGCTGACGATTCACCTTCGCTGCACGCGATCGACACGGAACGCGCAGGCGCTGGTATTAACGACGCGCGCATCGTGAAGATTCTTACCAGCGACGCGCCGGCACGCATCGAAGAATTGCTCGAGCTCGGCGCCACGTTCGACCGCGACGAATCGGGAGAACTGGCGCTCGGGCGTGAAGCCGCACATCAGCGTCGCCGGATCGTGAAGGCCGGCGGCGACGCAACCGGGCACGAGATTCTCAATACGCTAATCGCAGCAGTGCGCGAGTCGCCCTCGATCACGGTCGTCGAAGACGTTACGGCCGACGATATCATCGTGCACGACGGGCGCGCGGCAGGCGTCTACGCGCACGCCAATGGCGGTGGGATGCACGCCTATCTTGCCGACGCGGTCGTGCTCGCAACCGGCGGTATCGGCCGTCTCTACCGATATACGACCAATCCGGTCGAAGCGACCGGTGACGGCATCGCAATGGCGGCACGCGCAGGCGCGACGCTTTCCGACATGGAGTTCGTGCAGTTTCATCCCACGGCGCTTGCGATCGGTGCCGATCCGATGCCGCTTGTCACCGAAGCGGTGCGCGGCGAAGGCGCAATCCTGGTCAACGATTTGGGCGAGCGCTTCATGCTCGCGATTCATCCCGACGCCGAGCTTGCGCCGCGCGACGTCGTCGCGCGTGCGATCTTTGAGCAGTTGCAACGCGGACGCCTGGTTGGGCTCGATGCTCGCGGATCCATCGGCGATAAGTTTCCGGCCGAGTTTCCCACGGTTTTCGGCTTCTGCCAAGCGGCAGGCATCGATCCGCGGCTCGCGCGTATTCCGGTTGCCCCTGCCGCCCACTACTTCATGGGTGGCGTCGCGGTCGATGAATGGGGCCGGGCGTCGCTTCCCGGGTTGTGGGCCTGCGGTGAATGCAGCGCGAGCGGCGTGCACGGCGCTAATCGTCTCGCCAGCAACTCGCTGCTCGAAGCACTGGTCTACGGCTCGCGCGTCGCCGAAAGCATTGCGAGCGCACGCGTCGCACATACGCCTCCGATGCTCGCCGAGCGAATCGTTACGATCGAAGCAACGCCAGCCGAACGACAAGCGACGAGCGACTTGCGCAACGTGATGTACGCGAACGTCGGACTTGTACGCAATGAATTCGGCCTACGCGAAGCGCTGTCGCGCATCGAAGACCTCGTGCGTAGTTTCCCCGGCGCGGCCAACGAGTTGCGCAATCTGCTCGTGATCGGCCGGCTCGTCGCCGAAGCAGCACTCGAGCGCAAAGAGAGCCGCGGCAGTCATTACCGCTCCGACTACCCGTTAACGGATGAATCGCTTGCAAAACGCTCCTTCACGCATCTCCTCCGCGTCTAAGCCGGATCGGCTCTTGGTCGAGCCGCTCGTCCACGTTGCGCTGCTCGAAGACCTCGCGCACGACGGTGACATCACGACCGATGCGATCGTCCCCGCGGACTTACGCACGACTGCGAGCATCGTAGCCCGTGCCGACGGGGTGATCGCCGGACTTGATACTGCGCTGCTCGCATTCGAATTGCTCGAGCCCGGCGCTACCCATGTAACGATTCTCGCTTCCGACGGCAGCGCAGTAACACGCGGGACGGTCGTCGCGCAACTCGAAGGGCCCGCACGCGTACTGCTCACCGGCGAACGTACGATGCTCAATCTGCTCTGTCGCATGAGCGGCATCGCCACGGCGACGCGCAAACTCGTTGATGCGGTCGCGGGCACGCGCGCGCAGGTGATCGATACGCGCAAAACAACACCGGGCTTACGAATTCTGGAAAAATATGCGGTGCGCTGCGGTGGCGGCGGCAATCACCGTTTCGGGCTCGACGACGCCGTCTTGATCAAAGACAACCATCTCGCGCTGGCTGGTTCGATTCACGAAGCCGTCGCGCGGGTACGCGAGCGAAGCGGGCACATGGTAAAAGTCGAGGTCGAGGTCGACACGCTCGAGCAATTGCGCGAAGCGCTGCGCGAGCCGATCGATGCCGTGCTGCTGGATAACATGGAGCCGGCGACGCTGCACGAAGCCGTGCGCATCGTCAATGGTGCCGTGCTCACTGAGGCCAGCGGCGGCGTTCGTCCGGAGACGATTGCCGCCATCGCCGCATCAGGCGTCGATTTGATCTCGGTCGGGTGGCTTACCCACAGCGCACCCGCGCTCGACTTGGGCCTCGATATCGCGCTTTAGCGGGGTTTGCCCCACCCACCGCCGCGCATTCCCGGGCCGCGCATCTTCATGTCGCCGTGTCCACCCGCCATTGCGAGCAGAATCCGTCCTGCGTCCGGCGTGCGCGGCTTATGGCTACGACGCGGACGCGGCGAACCGCTCGGCGACGGCCACGGATGCGCCGCACGCATTTGTTGCATTTGCGCTTTCATCGAGGCGCGGAATTGCTTGTCGGCGTTGATGATCGCAGTTTTCTCTCCGGCGGAAAGTGCGGCATCGAGTTTCGAAGCAGCAGCCTTCGGGTCGGGGCTTGCGGCGATGGCCAGGTTGCCGACAACCGTGGCGTAGAGTTGCTTGTGCGCGGGAGTAAGGGCACCGAGGACTTGCGCGCGGTACTGCTTGTGCAGCGTTTCCATCTGCTGGAAGTTTGCGCGCATCTGCGGCGAGGGCGTGTTGCTCGGGTCTTGCTGTGCAAAGGCAAGAGCCGGCACCGCAAAGGCGAGCGTGAATATAAGGAAAAGACGTTTCATAACTCAGTTCTACGGCAGGCGAGCATGGGAATCGCTGAGAACGCTCTTGTATGGCAGACCCGACGAAACAACCGCCGGCCACGCCGGCAAAGACCAACTACGACAGCGAGACGCCGCCGCGCCTGATCGACTTCATGTCGAAGGGTTGGGCCGACGCGCCCCTACGCGCCGGCGCGCATCCGCAGCTCGCACGTTTGCAGTCGCGGCGTGACGCGCTCTCGCGCGCGTTTCCGGGGTGCTACTTGGTCGTTCCAGCGGGTCAAGAGCACGTGCGTGCCAACGACACGAACTTTCGTTTCCGTCCGGCTAGCGACTTTGCGTATCTGATGGGCACGGGCGAGGCGGGCGCACTGCTCGTCATGGAGCCCGAAGGCGCGTCGCATCGCACGCTGCTCTTCGTGCCCGAACACAATCGCGGAAAGGCCGACTTCTTTACCGACCGCGTCTACGGTGAACTCTGGGTCGGCCGGCATCGCGGGCTGGACGAAAGCCAGATCTTCTTTGGCGTGGATCGTTGCCGTCCGCTGCAAGACATCTCATCGTATCTCGACGAGCTGCGCGCTAGCGGCCATCAGCTCCGCGTGTTGCGCGGACACAATCGCGCGATCGATGCCGCACTCGAGACCGGCGATGCCGACGACGAATTCGCGACGCACCTCTCCGAGATGCGTCTGGTCAAAGACGAGTACGAGATCGCCGAACTGCGCAAAGCTTGCGAGATCAGCAAACGCGCGTTCGAAGATGTGATCCGTACCTTCCCGCATGCAAAGAGCGAACGCGAATTCGAAGGTGCTTACTGGAACCGCGCGCGCATCGAGGCCAACGACGTCGGCTATCTGACGATCGCCGCGTCGGGGCACAACGCATGCACGCTGCATTGGAACCGCAACGACGGGGTGGTCGATAAGAGCGCAATGCTGCTGCTCGATGCGGGCGTCGAATGCGATTCACTCTACACCGCCGACATCACGCGCACGCTGCCCTTGAGCGGCCGGTACTCGCACGCACAACGCTCGGTGTATGACATCGTGTACGAGGCACAGCGCGTCGGCATCGATGCAGTCACGCCCGGTAACGATTTCCTCGAGCCGAACCGCCGCGCGATGCGCGTGCTCGCCGAGGGATTGATCGATCTCGGCGTCTTGACGGGTTCGCTCGACGAAGTGCTCGATCCGGAGAATCAGTATTACCGGCGCTACACCCTGCACAACGTGAGCCACATGCTTGGCATCGACGTGCACGATTGCGCGCACGCACGCGCCGAGAACTATCGCTACGGGTCGTTGCGCGAAGGCATGGTGCTCACCGTCGAGCCCGGTCTGTACTTCCAACCCGACGATGAAACGGTGCCGGCGGACCTGCGCGGCATCGGCGTGCGCATCGAAGACGACATCGTCGTGACCTCGGGAGGTCGCGAAAATCTTTCCGCGATTCTGCCTTCAAAGGCCGACGCGGTCGAACGCTGGATTGCCGATTTGACGGCTTGATCTACAAGGATCAGGTTCTCGTCGTCGAGCCGACCGGCATCGAGACGGTGCCTGATGCGTCGCGTCACGGACGCGCACGCGATCTCTTCGGCGTGTGGTTCTCGGCCAATGCCGAGATTGCGACGTGGATGGTCGGCGTCTTTATCGCCGCGATATTCGGCGCCGATCTGCGTAGCGCGACGCTCGGGATCGTACTAGGGAACCTGATCGGCTACGCGATTCTTGGCGTGCTCGCAACCTTTGGCCCACGCTACGGCGTGCCGCAGATGCTCGCGTCGCGCCTCGCATTCGGCAAGCGGGGCAATACGGCGCCGGCTGCGCTCAGTTTCTTGGCCGGTGTCGGTTGGTTCACGATCAACACGATCTTCGGAGCGTACGCGCTCGAAACGATCGCGCACCTCTCGTACGGCACCGCGCTCGCGATCATGCTGGTATTGCAGATCGTCCTCGCCGTCTATGGCTACAACCTCATCGGTGTCTTCGAACGCGTGAGCGCCGTGCTCCTCGCGGCCGGCTTCGTGCTGCTCGGGGCTGTGACGCTACCGCTCGCGTCGTGGGTGCCGGGTCACGCACCGTTCACCGGCTTCATGTTTGCAGCGGCGCTTGCATTTGCATATGCGATGGGCTGGGTGCCGTGCGCGTCGGATTATTCACGCTATCTCCCGTCGAAGACGAATCCGCGCGCGGTGTTCTGGTATGCGTTCGTCGGGTGCGCGCTGCCGTGCATCGCGCTCGAGATTCTGGGTGCGGCGGCGGTCACCGCGTCGCACGTCAATCTGCGCACCGACGTGCCGACCGAAGCGATATCGCAGCTCCTCGGCTCGGGCATCGTGGCAAAACTCGTGCTGCTGACTGTTGTGCTGGGCACGCTCGCCGCAAACTGCATGAACCTCTATTCCGGTGCGCTCGCTGCCCTCGTTGCGTTCGACGTCCGCGTGAAGCGCGCGGTCGTCGCGTTGGTCGTCGGCGTTCTCGGTGCACTGCTCGCGCTCGGCGGTTCGAATCCGGCGCACGCCGCCGAGTTCTACACCAACTTCTTGCTGCTGCTCTCGTACTGGGCCGCGCCTTGGGCCGGCGTGGTACTCGTCGACCAATGGCAGTCGGGCGGACAGCGACGCGACCCACACCGCGTCCCAGCCTGGCGAGCCGGCATGCTTGCGTGGATCCTCGGCGTTGCGGCTTCGATCCCGTTTTGGAACCAAGCCTGGTTTACCGGAGTATTCGCTCACGCGTACCCGCAGTTCGGCGACCTCTCGTACTACGTAGGCCTGATCGCAGCAGGGGCGGCGATGGCGGCTCTTCACCGTTTTGTACCAAATACTTGACACAAAGCCGGATTTTGTATTAACCTGTCGATACAATGAGAGCGAAACATGCTTAACGTCGATCACGTCCGCAAAGATTTCGGTTCGGTACACGCCGTGAGCGACGTGCATTTCACGATCGATGACGGCACGACGTTCGGGTTGCTTGGTCCCAACGGCGCAGGCAAGACCACGACGATGCGCATGATCATCGGCATTCTGATGCCCGATGGTGGCCGTATCACCTGGAACGGCGCACAAATCGACGACGGCAGTCGCCGCCACTTCGGGTATCTTCCGGAAGAGCGCGGCATCTACGGAAAGATGAAAGTGCGGGAGCAGATTGCGTACTTCGGCAAACTGCACGGCCTGCGCGATCCCGACTTGAGCAAACGTGTCAACCGGTGGATCGAGCAGCTCTCGCTTTCGATCTACGCCGATCGGCCGTGCTCCGAACTCTCGAAAGGCAACCAGCAAAAAGTACAAGTTGCCTGCGCCGCAGTGCACGGACCGCAGCTGCTCGTACTCGACGAGCCCTTCTCGGGCCTCGATCCCGTCAACGCCGACGTGCTTCTCTCGGTGCTGAACGATCTGCGCCTCAATGGGACGACGCTGATTCTCTCGAGCCACCAGATGTGGCAGCTCGAAGAGTTGTGCTCGCGTTTCTGTATCATCGCCGGCGGCGCAAATCGCGTCGAAGGAACGCTCGCCGAATTACGTTCCGTATGGCCGACACGCGTCGTGCGGGTCGCGCCGCCAAATGAAAGCGCGCGCGCATTGCTCGAGCGCGTCGAGGGAGCAAAGGCGCTGGCACGCGTCGACGGCGCGATCGACTACCAGGTTCCCGCAACGACCGACTTCGCGGCGCTCTTGCACACGCTCGTCGATGTCGCGCCGATCACGAGGTTCGAAGCGATCGAACCCTCACTTCATGAAATCTATCTGCGTGCCATCGGGGAGACAACAGCATAATGTTTGGCGATCTCGGTACCGTTTACGCTGCGGAGATCATGCGGCGGATCAAATCGCGGCCCTTCATCGTGGGCCTCGTTGTCGGTGTGCTCGCGATCATGCTGATCTTGAAGCTTCCGTCGTTGTTGATTGGAGTGGTTAGCGGTTCGCGGACCGCGATCTTGATCGGCGAGCCGTCGATCACTGCGCGCGCAAAGCCGCTGCTCTCCGATGACTACAAGATCGTTGGCACGCTGAACGCGGGCCCGATCGACGACGCATTGCTCAAGCGCAACCGTGCAAGCACGGCAATTGCCCTGCGGACCGATGCTGCAGGACTGGACGTCACCGTCTATGCCCACGATCCCGGGGTAATCAGACAGGGCGAGTTGCGTAGCGCATTGCTCCCGTTGCAACTCCAGTTGATAACGGGACGTAACGCCGCAGGCGTCTCGAAGATCACGACGATTCCGGTAACGATACAAGCCGTCGCCTCGAAGTACGCTTCGGCAAATCTTGCTTCGGCCGCAAAGGGCGTGGCCTATACGTTGCTCTTCCTCCTCTACTTGCTGACCGTCATGAACAGTCAGCTCGTGATGAGTTCGGTCGCGGAAGAAAAAACGAGCCGCATCGCCGAGCTTCTGATCGCCTCAGTGAATCCGAGCGCGCTGCTCGCGGGCAAAGTGCTCGCATCCGCAACGCTGGGATTTTTGCAGCTCGCGATATGGATCGGGACCGCGTTCTTCCTCGGCGGCGGATCGGGTTCGTCGCAGGGGCAAGCCGCGAGCGGCGATCAGTTGATGTCGCTCGCCAACGCGCTCGACGTCCTTACCCCGGGTTTGATCGCCGCATTCTTGATCTGGTTCATCATCGGATTTCTCCAGCTCTCGACGCTCTTTGCCGGCGCGGCTTCACTGATCAATCGTACCGAAGATCTCGGCAGCATTGCGCTCCCGCTCGTGATGCCGATCGTCGCCGCGTTCCTCATCGCAATCACCGGCCTCGCCGCACCGGATTCGCCGCTCGTGGTCGCGTGCAGCTACATCCCGTTGCTCGCGCCGTTCGTGATGTTCGTGCGCATCGCGGTCAGCAACGTGCCGCTCTGGCAAGTCGCTGTATCGCTCGCGATCAATCTCGTCGCGCTGTATCTGATCGCGATCCTCGCCGGCAAGATCTATCGCGTCGGCATGCTGCTCTACGGGCGGCCGCCGAGTTTGCGCCAAGTGTGGAGCGTCATCACGTCCTAAAGAGCTTTAAGACACTGTTCGACCGAACAGCTAGTGCACCGTTCAACCGCGGGGCGGATGACCCCAGCCGGACTGCACGTACGCCCCGTCGACGACGATCGCCGGAACCGTCGGATCGTTGTCAGTGTGGGCAAACATCGCCGCGCGTGCTTTGCGATCGTTCTGCGCATCGTATTTCGAGTACGCAATCCCGTGGCGGTCGTAATAGGCTAGCGCATCGCGACAGTACGGGCAGCTGGGACTGATGTAAAGTTCGAGCTTCGCGCCGACCGGCGGATGCTCGACGTCAATGGCCATAACCAGCGATTGGATTCTCGGCGGCGAAGGAGGTACCATGCCGCTTTTTGTGGTCCCGACGCCGCTCGGGAATCTCGGCGATATCACGCAGCGAGCGCTCGAGACGCTGCGCGACGCCGATTTGGTTGTCGCCGAGGATACGCGCGTTGCGCGCAAGCTCTTGAGCGCACTGAAGATTGGATCCAAAGAACTGTGGAGCTACCGCGAGCAAAATGCCGCGACAGTAACACCGGGCATCCTCGAGCGTGCGCGCGAGCAGCGCGTCGTGCTCGTCACCGATGCGGGCATGCCCGGCATCTCGGATCCCGGTAACGAGCTCATCGCGGCCGCGCGCGATGCCGCGATCGCGATCGATGTCCTGCCTGGACCAAGCGCGCTCCTCGGCGCAGCCGTGCTCAGCGGCTTTCCGTTGCGCCGCTTTTCCTTTGAAGGTTTTGCGCCACGCGCGTCCGCCGCGCGGCGCAAAGCGTTCGCGGAAGCTCTGCGGGGCGGCGCAACCGTCGTGTGGTTTGAGTCGCCGCAACGCATCCACGCAGCGCTTGCCGACTTGGAAGCCATTGCGCCCGATGCGCGCGTCTTTGTGGTGCGCGAGTATACCAAAAAGTTCGAGCAGCAGCTCCTCGGCACACCGGCGCAGGTCGCCGCCGGACTCATCCAACCGGTGCGGGGCGAAATCGCCTTCGCGATCGCCCCTTACGCGTCCGAGGCGCTGGCGCAGCCATCCGGGGACCTCGATGCCACAATCGACGAGCTCCTTGCAAGCGGCGCAAGCGTCGCCGAGGTGGCGCGGCGTCTGGCCCATGCGGGCGCCGGCAACCGGCGAGACCTGTACACGCGGGCCAGTGCGCGGCGTTCGCCGAACAAGCATCCCCGCCAATGAGCCGCGCGTTTTACGTCACCACCCCGATCTACTACATCTCCGGGAACCCCCACATCGGCCACGCCTATACCACGGTGGTTGCGGATGTGCTCGCGCGCACCGCACGCTCGGGCGGTCCCGCGTGGATGCTCACCGGCACGGACGAGCACGGACAAAAAGTCGCCAACGCCGCGGCCGAGCACGGCAAATCACCGCAAGCATGGTGCGATGACCTCATCCCGCGATGGAAGTCGCTCTTTGCCGCGTATCACGTCGAGTACGACGATTTCATCCGCACGACCGAACCACGCCACACGACCAAAGTACAGCGCGTCTTCGAGCGGCTGCGCGAGAACGGCGATATCTACCTCGGCAAGTATGAAGGCTGGTATTGCGTCAACGACGAGACGTTTTGGCTCGAGTCGAAACTCGTCAACGGGCGCTGCCCAACGTGCGGCCGTGAGGTGCAGTGGATCTCCGAGGACGACTGGTTCTTCCGCCTCTCAAAATATCGCGACCGTCTGCTCGACTATTTCAAGAAAAATCCGGAGTGGGTGCGTCCGCGCGGCGTCTACAACGAGATGGTGCAGCTCCTCGAAGAGGGGCTCGACGATCTTTCGATTTCGCGCACCAGCTTCGACTGGGGCATTCCAGTCCCCGATGGTGGCGGCGTCATCTATGTCTGGTTCGACGCGCTCTTGAATTACATCACCGCCATCGGATGGTCCGAAGACCAGGAACGCTTCGCACAGTTGTGGCCCGCGAAAGTCCAGTTGATCGGGAAAGAGATCGCGCGCTTTCACACGATCATTTGGCCGGCGATTCTCTGGGCGCTTGGCGAATCGGCACCTGAGCTCGTCTTCGCGCACGGCTGGATTACGGTCGACGGGCAAAAGATGGGCAAGAGCGCCGGCAACGCGGTTGACCCGTTCGTCCTTGCCGAGCGTTTCGGCGCGGATTCGCTCCGCTATTTCCTGTTGCGCGAAGCACCGTTCGGCAGCGACTTCTCTTACTCCGAAGAGAAGATCGCGCAACGGCACAACAGCGATCTCGGCAACGACCTTGGCAATCTTCTCAAGCGCACGCTTTCGATGCTGCAAAAGTACCGCGAAGGTGTCGTGCCACACCGCAGCGACGATGCGGTCTTCGTGCAACGCTTTACGCCGCTGCCGCAGCGCGTGCGTGAGCTGATCTTCCGGCTCGATTTTCGTGGCGCGCTCGAGGCGATCTGGGACTTGGTCACCACGCTCAATCGTGCGATCGACGAGCGCAAGCCGTGGACGCTTGCAAAGGAAGGGCGCAACCGCGAACTCGACGCGCTCCTCTACGACCTATGCGAAGGCCTGCGCTGGCTCGCCGTGTTGCTGCATCCGTTCATGCCCGAGCGTACGGCGCAGATGTGGTCGCAACTTGGCTTGCACGATGGCATCGCCGATGATTGGCCTCGGATTTTGCACTGGGGCGGCCTCGAGCCCGGCACGCAGACGACTGTAGGCGACGCGCTCTTCCCACGCATAGAGCTCGCGGAAAGCGCTCCCGGATGAGCGAGCGCAACGCGCCGAGCCGTGCGATCACCGTCGGAAGCGGTATCATCGCAGTCGCTGGGCTCGCCGTTGCGCTCACCCTGTACGCGCGCGCCTTTACGCGGGTCGATTGGGCACTCACGCTCGCGGCCGCCGTGGCGATTGCCTTCGTTGCAAGCAACGCACTGCCGGTGCGCGGACTGCGCATGCGCCGAACCGGTCTCTCGGCCGAAGCAATCTTTCTCGACCTGCCGATTGCAGCACCACTCTTCGCACTCGGCACCAACGTAGGCCCCACCGCGTGCGCGCTTGCGTTTGCGCTAGGCTTCGGCTGTGCATCGGTCGTGCGCAACGCAGCGTCGGTCGCCGATCTGCCGCGACACGGCGTGCTACGCGTCCTCGCTGCGCTAGCCATTCTGCCGTTGGGTGTGAACGCGGCGCAACTGCAGACGCCGGCGTATGCCGCCGTCGCGTTTGGCGCCGTTGTGCTCTTCATGTTCGGGATCTCGGCACCCGCCTCGGCGTATACATTTCATCTCGCGCTGATCCGCCTGTGGACGCGGCTCGCGCGCGATCCCCGCACGTGGGGCGTTATCGCGGGGGGCGTGATTTGGGCGACCGTCGCGCGCAACGAGATCTTGCTCGGCGAATATCTGCTCGCGGCGGCGCTGTGGTTGCCGGTCTGTCTGGGTGCGTTCTTGCTGCACACGATCGACAAGCAACAAGCCGAACTGCACCGTCTGCGACTCGTCCGCGACGCCGTGCAAGCAATGCTGGGCGAGCGCAATCCGCTCCCTCAGATCAACGCGATCCTTGCGACGCTGCGCGTTCCTTCATTTGACGAGACCGTCTCGGTGTACTCGGCGACGAGCGCGCGCACGGACTCATGGCGTGCCGTGACGACAGTCGGCCCGGCATTAAGCACCGCAGGTGACGAACTTGGCCGCCGCATTTTGGCGCGTCTGAAATTCAGCGATTCGCCTACAACAACGCTGCGCGACGACTACTACACAACGTATGCCTTCGCGGCATGCCTTGCCGATGGCGAAGTGCACGGCGCACTGACCGTGCACAGGCGTAACGATCGCCCACTGTCCAACGATCAAATACACCAGTTTACCAACGCGGCATTCGAACTCGCGCCGTTGCTGCGCGACATGCGCGCCATCGCCGCAACACAGAGCGCCGCAACGATCGACGGCCTGACCGGTCTGGTCAATCGCGCAACGGCGATGGATCGCCTGCAGACGATGCTCGATCAGATTTCGATAACCGAGTTTGGCGCGGTGCTGCTGCTGGACATCGATCATTTCAAATTGATCAACGACCAACTCGGTCACGCCGCCGGCGACGCGTGTCTGCGCAAAATCGGCGACATCATTCGCACCACCGTGCGCAGCGGCGATACCGCAGGACGCGTCGGGGGCGAGGAGTTCTTGATCGTCATGCCGGGTGCGTCACGCGACATCGCGCTGACCGTGGGCGAGCGTCTGCGCGTCGCGGTATCGCTCGGCGGCATGCGCTACGGCAACGGCGAATCGGTCACGGCCAGCATCGGCGCCGCTGCGGCACGCGTGGGTGACACGCCGGAGACGATCCTCGCACGCGCCGATCGCGGCCTCTACGAAGCCAAACGCCAAGGCCGCAACCGCCTCGTGGAAAACCTGGAATCGGCGTGATCGACACACACGCACATGTTCACGACGCAAAGTTCGATGAGGATCGAGCTGCGGTCATCGATCGCGCACAGACCGCGGACGTGACTACGATGGTCACCGTCGGATGCGACGTCGCCGATTCATTCCGTGCGCTCGAATGTGCGCGCGAGTACCGCTTGTACTCATCGGTTGGCATACATCCACATGAAGCCAAGGATGCACCGGCCGACATTCCGGCGATCTTTGACTCGTTTCTACGCGATCCGCGGGTGGTGGCGATCGGCGAGGCGGGACTCGATTATTACTACGATCACAGTCCGCGCGACGTGCAGCGCCGCGTCTTGCGCGAGCAACTCGAACTGGCACGCGAGGCCGGCTTCCCGTTCATCTTCCATCAGCGCGATGCGTTCGACGATTTCCTCGAGATCTTGCGCGAGCGCTGGGCGCCGCCGATGCGCGGCGTCGTACATTGTTTTACCGGCGATGCGGCGCAGGCGCAGACGCTGACGCAAGAATTTGGGCTCTATCTCGGCATCGGCGGCGTACTGACGTTCAAGACCGCGGAGCCGCTACGCGAAGCGGTGCGCAGCGTTGGACTAGGTTCGCTCGTACTCGAGACTGACTGTCCCTATCTTGCGCCGATCCCCCACCGTGGCGATCGCAATGAACCGGCATACGTCGCGTTGACCGCAGCGCGTCTTGCGGAAGCGCTTGAGTGTGGCGTCGACGAGGTTGTTGCAACGACCGACGCGAACGCGCGCAATTTATTCTCACTCAAGGCAAAATAACGATTTCAAGGAGCCGGATGCAGCGTCTTCTTGCCCTAATCGGGGCTTATATTATTGCGTCAACCGTCTGCGCCGCTGCGCAGACCACACTCCCGTTTACGGCCGCGACTCCATATGCTACCAAAGCGTCACCGCTCGTGCTTGGCGTCGATGCATCGCTCGCGGCGCGCGGCATCGCCTACGTGCACGAACGCGTTCCAGTACGACCCGGTACGGTAACCCTGGTCTACCCGAAGTGGATTCCAGGCGAACACGGTCCGACCGGACCGCTCAATAACCTCACGTCGATTCGCATGACGGCGGAAGGAAAGGCGCTCGATTGGCGGCGCGATACCGTGGATCTCTACGCGTTCCACGTCAACGTGCCCAGTGGCGTCTCGATGCTGGACGTGACGTTCACCGTGCTAATGGATGCGCCGGGCGACACGATGTCGACACACAACGTGACGATCATCAACTGGAACCGCTACATTCTCTATCAAGCCGAGATCGATTCGCACGACTACTACGTCAAACCGTCGATGATCGTACCGAACGGCTGGGACTTCGGGACGGCGTTGCGTGATCCGCAGCGGACCGGTAACACCGTAGCGTTTGCCCTGACATCGCTCAACATGCTCATCGACTCGCCGCTCGATATGGGGCAGTACGTTAAGAAGTGGACACTGTGGCAAGGCGACGGTTCGTACGTAGAACTCGATGCCTTCGCCGCGCGCCCGCAAGATCTCGACGTACCCGGCAAGATGGTCGACGCGTACAAACGTGTACCGGCTGAAACATTTGCGCTCTACGGATCGCGGCACTTCGACGACTATCACGCGCTGCTCACCTTAAGCGACGAGATCGGCTTCCAAGGCATCGAGCACCACCAATCGAGCGACGATCGTTCGCCTGATGACTTCTTGACCAATCCCCAACGGGCACTCGAAGGCGGCGATTTGGTGACGCACGAGTTCTCACACTCGTGGAACGGCAAGTATCGGCGACCTGCGGATCTGACCACGCCGAACTTCCAAGTGCCGCAACAGACCGATCTTCTGTGGATCTACGAGGGCATGAATCAATACCTCGGCGATCTGATCTCGTTCCGCGCCGGCATTCGCGACTACAAAACCTATCCCGAGTATCTTGCCTCGACCTACGCCGAAATGGACACCGAGACGGGCCGAGACACGACGCCGCTCATCGATCTCACCGCGGGCGCGCCGTACTTCTTCGTGGCGCGCGGCGACTATCACGCGATTCGTCGCAGCGCGAACGACTTCTACACCGAAGGTGAGCTGCTCTGGCTCGATGTCGATACGATCATCCGTGAACGTTCGCATGGTGAGCGCTCGCTCGACACGTTCTTGCACAAGTACAGTGCACCGTCGTTGACGGGGCCGATCGTCAAGACCTACGATCGCGCCGAGATCGAAGCGACGCTCAACGAGGTTGAACCGTACGACTGGCACGCGTTCTTCGACAAGTACGTCTACGCCGTAGCGCTGCATCCGCCGACCGACGAGATCGAACGCTCGGGCTGGCGTTTCGTCTACAACGACAAACCCAATGCCTACATCAAGGCGGGTGAAAGCCTGCGCCACTCGATCAACGACTGGTACTCAATCGGCGCGCAGATCGCATCGCGTACCGGACGCGTCAATGACGTGCGTGAAAACTCGCCCGCCTGGAAAGCCGGACTGGCGGTCGGCGAAACGATCGAGGCCGTGAACGGGCAAGGGTTCGATCCGGACATCCTTACCTACGCGTTAAAGCAAGCCCAACATGGCGGCCCGTCGATTACGATGGTCGTATCACAAGACGGCTGGTTCAACACGCTAACGATCGACTATCACGATGGCCCGCGTTATCCACACCTCGAACGTACCCCGAACACGACGGATATGCTCGACGAGATCATGAAACCGCACGCTACCCCGTAATGGCGCCCGCAGTCTGCCAGCGTTGATCGAACGTTTGGCGGAGATGTGCAACGATTGTGGGCGCGTCCGTGCGCGCGCCCCAATCGAGTTGATCGGGATGATTGAACGCGACCGTTGCGTTGGCCGAACCGAGCCAGCCGCGAGCACCGTCGATGACCGCGAACTTCTCGTCGGCGTCACAAACGCGCACGCTCACGCCATCGGCGGCTAACTTCGCCAAGGCCCCTCGCTCGTTCGCGTTGCCCTGCAGATCGCGCACGCTGACGAGCAGGCGCACGTGGGCACCGGCGTGTGCGGCACCCTCGATCGCCTCGTAAACGCGATTGTTCGCACCGAACGATTCACTCTCGACGATCACGTCATCGCCGCCGTGCGCGCCGTACAACAACCGTGCCTCTGAGGCAAGCGACTCGCGCTTCGCAACCGAAAAGAATGGCGTCGGCGGATCTTCTTTGCTGCCGATGGCGTCGCGCACGATCTGCGCATCGCTCGAAAAGTCGTCGCGCACGATCGTGTCGGCGCCGTCATTAGGCCAGTTACGATCGTCGAGAAATAATGTCCCGTCGACCAGTGCGGCTTTGCAGTGCAGCATCGCATCGCGCGCGTCGTTGCCGGGATGGACGAGCTCGGCATCGGCGCCTGCGGCGTGGAGCCTTGCAATCGCTGCCGTGTTGGCTGCACCGACGCTCCCGTCATCCTTATAAATGTAGCCTTCGAGCCGCACGCGTACGTGCGTGCCGGCCGTCGCGGCCTCGGTGAGGCCGTCGAGCACCTTTCCGGCGGGCAATGTGTACGCCATAAGCGAGACGTCGCGCGCACCGTGGAGCGCCGAGAGCAACTCGCTCGTCGAACTAAGTGTCATCATCAGCGCTTCCTTAACGACGAAGGTGGGCCATAGCTAGAGGAGAAGTGGCTGACTTCGCATGGCAACCCGGGTACCCGTTCCTCCCTCCTCGGATAAAGGCGCGTACGTTCGCGAGATGTTCGCACGGATCGCTCCGCGTTACGACGTCGCCAATCGTGTGCTCACCGCCGGCATGGACGAGGGCTGGCGCAAGCGCGCGATCGCTCTCCTCGCGCCGCCTCGCAATGGGCGCGTTATCGATCTATGTTGTGGAACGGGCGACGTGGTCTTTCACCTGTTGCGCACCGATCCATCGCTGCACGTGAACGGCATCGACTTCTGCGCACCGATGCTCGACGGCGCGCGAGCGCGCGCGCAGCGTGAGGCGCGCGGCGACGCCACGTTCGTCGAGGGCGATGTCATGGCGCTTCCCTTCGGCGATGCAACCTTCGACGGCGCAACCATGGGATTTAGTTTGCGCAACGTCGTCGACATCGACCAGGTCTTGCGTGAGATCCTGCGCGTACTCAAATCCGGTGCACGTTTTGTGAACCTCGATGTAAGCAAGGCGCCGAACCGGCTGTTTAGGCGCTGCTTCGATCTCTACTTCTATAACGTCGTGCCGTGGGTTGGGGGACTGGTCGGCGGTTCGCGCGCAGCCTACACGTATCTGCCCAACTCGCTCACCAACCATCCCAATGCCGACGACCTGCGCGAGCGCTTCACCCGCGCCGGATTCGCCGATGCAGGCTACGCACGATTGATGGGCGGGTCAATTGCGATCCACTACGGAACGAAGAGTTAATGGCGAGCACGCTGCGTAACGACGAATCGAATCTGTACGAGCTGGTCGAGACGTTTTTCCGGGCGACGTTTTCGACCGATAACCCAATCATTACCGAGGCAGTGCGGCGTATGCTCGCGGCCGGGGGCAAGCGCCTGCGTCCGCGCGTGACGCTGCTTGCCGCTTCGGCGTGCGGCGACGATCCGGCCCAGCATTTGCACCTTGCCGCGTACATGGAGTTGATCCACGTCGCGACGCTGATTCACGATGACGTGGTCGACAACGCACAGACGCGGCGCGGCATCAACGCAACCGCAGTCGACTTCGGCAACCGCGTGTCAGTGCTCGCCGGTGACTATCTCTTCGCGTGGATTTTTAAAAACGTCACCGCAAATTATCCGCACCCCGTGCCGAACATTCTCTCCGCTACGCTCGCCGATATCTGCGATGGCGAAGTGCTGCAGCTCCAGGCGTTAGGCAACCTCGCGCTGCCGCTCGACGAGTACGTTGAGATCGCGCGCAAGAAGACCGCGTCGCTCTTTACCGCCTCGGCGGCGTGCGGTGCAATTATGGGCGGCGGTGACCGCGCTGTGATTGCGGCGCTCCGCGAATTCGGCGACGCGTACGGGATCGCGTTTCAAATGAACGACGATTTGCTCGACATGACCGCCGACGAACGCTCGCTCGGAAAGCCGGTCGGGAACGACCTGCGCGAGCGCAAGGTTACCGTCCCGTTGGTTTTGGCGCTGCGCCGCGGGAACGGGGAATTTTTCGAGCAGGCCACACGTTTTTACAGCGGATCCGAGCATGACGGTATCCCGGAACTCGTGGCCGCCATCGCGCGAGAGGGCGGCCTCGAGCAGACGCAGGCCGAGATCGGCCGCTATGTCGCGCGCGCGAAGGCGGCGCTAGAGCCTTTGCCCGCGACCCCGGCGAAGGAAGAGCTGACGCGGCTGGCCGACGCGCTCGCCGCCGTATAGGAAAGGAACACCATGTTACACCCCGTCCTCGCGATCATCGACGCACCGATCATCATCGGTATCCTCGTCGTCGGCGCGATCCTGTTCGGCGCGGATAAGCTGCCCAAGCTCGCTCGCAGCGCCGGTCAAGCCAAGAAAGAATTCATGATGGGCCAGATCGAGGCCGACGAAGCTACCGCGAAGGCACGCGAAGAAGCGCGTGCGCGGCTCGAGACGCAGGGCACCGAACAGCCCGCCGGCACGACCTCGGATAAGGGCGCGCCTCCGGCCTAATGCAGCTCGAGACGCGGCCTCCCGAAAACGGGGAGACCGCTTGGGATCAAAAAGAGATGCCGTTCACGGAGCACCTACGGGAGCTCCGTACGCGTCTATTGATCTCGATCGCAAGTGTCGTCGGCATTGCCGTCGTGCTTTTTTGGCCGTCACAATTCGCGATCAAGTGGATGGTGCAGGCGTACTTCCATGGGATCGCCTTGCATGCGTTCGGTCCGGCTGACGTCATCTTCACCGAGTTTAAGTTTTCACTCGTTGGCGGCATCGTATTAGGCCTGCCGGTTTTGTTCTACCAAGCCTGGATGTTCGTCGTGCCGGCGGTCCACCCGCGCACGCGGCGCATGGTCTACAGCTTCATCATCCCGTCGCTGTTGCTCGCGGCGCTCGGCCTCGCTTTTGCGCACTTCGTGGTGCTGCCGCGCGTCGTCGCGGCGCTGATCGGCATCACTGACGCGGTTGCAACGCCGACCTTCGGCGTCGGCGAGACGATCAACTTCGTTCTGATCTTACTCGCGCTCTTCGCGATCATCTTTCAACTGCCGATCATACTGATCGGTCTGGCGCGCCTGGGTATCGTCAATGCAGCGTTTCTTGGCAAGTATCGCCGCCACGCACTCTTTGCAATGGTCGTCGCGAGCGGCATCGCGGCGCCCGACGGAAACCCACTGACGATGGCGCTGCTCGCGCTGCCAATGTATGTTTTGTATGAGGTCTCGATCTGGATCATCCGGATTTTCGAAGCATCGTGGTCCAGAGATTAGATAACTACTACGGCGATTTCGTACGCACGTTCGGAAGCGTGCTTTTCGCCGTCAGCCTCTTCGTCGTCTGGGGCGTCCTGACACTGATCGGTGTTATCGTCGATCAGGGCAAAGATGCGAGCATCTATTTCGGCAGCTATCCGGCACCAATCGCGCGCGCAATCCTGCGGCTGAGCTTCGATAACATCTACCACTCGCCGTGGTACATCGGCATCATCGCGTTGATCTTGACCTCGTTAACCGTCTGTACGTTCAAGCGCGTGATTCCAGCGCGACTCCCACCGCTGCGTCCGGTGAAGATCGACAAGATCCCCCTCCACGCGAGTTTTGAATTGACCGGTGACGAACGTAGCGTCCGGGAACGCGTCGACGCGTTCTTTCGCACACGTGGGTGGCAACTGCGCAAGCGTGAATTCGGGGGCGAGGAGTGGACCTTCGCCGACAAACACAACTGGGCACGGCGCGGCGTACTCGTGGCGCACATCGGCTTCGTCATCATTGCCGCCGGCACTACGCTGTATTGGGCCCGCGGATTTTCCGGTGAGACCCTCGTCGTGACCGGGCAGTCGGTGGAAATTCCACAAACCAAAGCCATCCTGCGTCTCGACAACTTCGCCTACAAGATCACGCCAGTACTCACCAAGGGCGGCATGGTCTATCAGCCGACCGACTACGTGTCACACGTGACCGTGACCGGCAACGACGGCGTGCCCAAGGTGATGACGGTGCGCGTCAATCATCCGATCGACGTCGATCAGACGCTGTACTATCAAGCGAGCTACGGCTTCGCGATGCGCTTTCGGGTCACGCACAACGGCAAAGACGTGCCCGCGCTCTCGCAGCGAGTCGTGCTCGAAGGTGAGAACTTCGATATTCCCGGCACGCGTCTGGACGTGAGCTACGACCGCTTCGTGCCGACCGTCGATCACACGAGCGGCATGCCGTCGGCCGATCCGCGGGTAAATGATCCCGCGGTGATCATGACGGTCTCGGAGGGCGGTGCGCAAGGCGGGAGCGCGATCGTGCCGCTGCACAGCTGGGTCGATTTGGGCGGTGGCTGGCGCATCGTGCCGAGCAACTATCTTTTGTATAGCGGTTTTCAGTACCGGTATGACCCGGGCGTGCCGCTGGTTGGGATCGGCGCCCTGGTGCTCGTCGCGGGACTCATGATCTCATTCTATTTCTTACCGGCGCGGCTGTACGCGCGGATCGATCCCGCGGGCGGCGGCCGCTGCACGGTCGGTATGGCGGCGACGACCGTCAAAGGCTACGACATGTTCGAAACGCAGTTCCACGGGCTCGTCTCGGAATTTTCGGCGGAGGCATCATGAACGGACACCTGCAGGCAGACGAATTGCTGATGATCGTGGCGATCGCGTGCTACATCTTCGGCGCGCTCGCGCTGCTCGTCTATTTCTTCTCGCGCGAAGCATGGTTGCGCAATCTCGGTATACCGCTCGCGATCGTCGGCTGCGCCGCACAATTCACACAACTCTTCGTGCGCTGGGAATTGACCGGCATTTGGCCGCTGCTCAACCTGTACGGCTCGCTCTCGCTCTTTGCCGCGATGTCGGTGTTGATCTTTATCATCATGGCCTGGCGCTACAACGCCTGGTACGCGGGCGGCTTCGTGCTCGCGCTCGCGGCGATCGCGCTTGCCTACGGCGTGACGTGGAATGAGGGCACGATGCCCGCGGTCCCATCGCTGCAGTCGTACTGGGCGAAGATTCATGTGCCGATCGTCGTCTCGTCGTATGCGGCGTTTTTGGTGGCGTTTGTCTTCTCCGTAATCTATTTGATCAAGTATTATGCCGAAGCGCGCGTTGCGAAAAGCGTCGAGACGGTTGAACTTGCCGGAACCGGGATGACGATGCAGGTTCGCGGCGATACCCCGTCGCTTGCTACAGCCGCAGCTAACGGCAATTCGACGGCAACCTGGCTGCAATCACTACCGTCGCTCGCGCAGCTTGATGTGATCGTGTATCGCGCGGTCGCGATCGGTTTGCCGCTGATCACGATCGGCATCATTACCGGTGCGGCATGGGCGAAAGAAGCCTGGGGCGCCTATTGGCAATGGGATCCGAAGGAAACCGCTGCGCTGGCGACCTGGATCGTGTATCTAGCGTACATGCACTTGCACACGCGCAACAACTGGCGAGGTCTTCGCACGAACTGGGTCAGCGTCATCGGCTTTGCCGTCGTGATCTTCACGTATCTCGGCGTCAACATCTGGATCAGCGGCCTGCACAGCTACAAGATGTAAATTCGATGCCTGAATTGGCTCGTATTCTCGTCATTTTCGCGCTTGTCTATGCGGTACTAGTGGTATTCCGTATGCGCCGCCGCGGGATCATGCGCGACCGCAAATCGCACGCGAAGAAGTTCAAGGCGACGCCCGAAGACATTATCGAAATAAAGTATCCGACAAGCGAGTAGCGGCGCCGCTCCCAGCCGGTGCCGAAGGCCAGGAGGCAGTCCCTCGACTACGCTGCGCTACGCTCGGGATGACGAGCGGCCCGATGTCACGTTCCAAGCCGAGGCGGCGTCCAGGGAGCGGAGGAGATTCACCGATGCTCAAGTGGTTTTTCCGAAAATGGCTGGACAAGTTCGAACGCGAGTGGGGCTATAACGTCGACTACATGCGCGAGGTGCTCGACGCGGGTGGCCTCGAGGCGCTCAAGCCGATCATGGCCCTGCAGAAAGTCGCGGCCTACCGCGCTGACTGTCCGCGCGACGCACTCTTTGCCGCATCTCTGGTAGCGGGTCGCGCGGGCGACTGCGGGCCGTGCCTGCAGCTCGGCGTCAAGATGGCCGAGCGCGCCGGCATGCCCCCCGAGCAGATCGCAGCCGTGCTCACGCAAGACCGCGACGCAATGTCCGAAGACGTTCGCGTCGCCTACGACTTTGCGCGCGCGGCACTCGCGCGTGACGGCTGGGACATTCCCGCACGTGAGGCCGTGGTCAAGCGTTTCGGCAAGCGCGCCTTGATTGCGATGTCCTACGGGATCGCGGTTGCGGGATTCTATCCGGCCTTCAAGTATGCACTCGGCGCCGCACACGCGTGCCAACGCATCCGGGTCGGAACGGCGGAGGTCGTGCCCGCGCCGGTATGATCGAGACGGAAAAACTCTTCGAGCGTGAGCGCGCACCGTTGGTCCGGCATGCCTATCACATGTTGGGTACGATGACCGACGCCGAAGACGTTGTGCAAGATGCCTTCGTACGCTGGCACCGCGCCACGCGCGACGACGTGCGCGATCCGCATGCGTTCTTGCGCGCGACCGTGACGCATCTCGCGCTCGATCGGCTGCGCGCGCAGAAGCGTTCGCGCGAGGAGTACGTCGGACCATGGTTGCCCGAACCGATCATCGTCGACGAGAGGACCGTGCCCGAGCACGTCGTCACGGTCGCCGAAGATGTGTCGTTTGCGTTCTTGCTCGCGCTCGAGCGGCTCTCCCCGCTCGAGCGCGCGGCATTCTTATTGCATGACGCGCTCGACGTGCCGTTCGCGGAGATTGCAGCGACACTCGAACGCAGCGAAGAAAGTGTACGCCGGTTAGCGTCGCGCGCGCGCCGCGCGATTCACGAGACCACGCCGCGCCGTATTACCCCGCCCCCCGCGGCCGACGAATTACGCGCGCGATTTACGACCGCGGTCCTCTCCGGCGATGTGGCCCAGATCACCGCGATTCTCACCGACGACGTCAAGCTGCTCGCGGACGGCGGCGGTAAGAAGCCGGCCGCGATCAATCCGGTGCTTGGCGCCGATCACGTGGCACGCTTCCTCGACGGCGTTACGCGCAAGGGCGTGAAGGACGCCGAGGTGCGTCCTGCTACGATCAATGGCCTCGTAGGCTTCCTTTTGGTGGACCGCAGCGGAGCGCTCGACGCCCTTTGGGCGCTTGAAACCCGCGGCGAGAAAATTTCGGCTATCTATGTTACGCGTAACCCCGAGAAGCTGGAGACGGTCGCCAAGGCGACGGGACTTCCGATCCGTTGACTTTCCCGGTAGCACGGGACTAGAGGGCGGCCGTACAATCCTTGGGAAGTGGGCTAGCGGGCTAGCCACTGTTCTGCGCTTTCCGGAGTGTGTACGTTGTCCAGTAAGATTTATAGCGCCTACGACGATCCTGGGACCGCCGACGAGATCACCCGTCGCGGATTCATGGCGAAGGCCACACTTGCAATCGGCGGCATCGTCGGGTTGGGGCTCGCGATTCCGATCGTCGGCTCGCTCATTCCCGAAGACAGCGGCAGCAAAGGTACGTGGGCGCCGCTTAGCGCCGACGAATTCAAATCGCTGCAGAGCGCGACGAACAAACCGGTCAAGCTCGAGTTCCAACTCAAGGCGAAGGACTCGTATCTGCCCGAGCAATCGTCGGGCGAGTACGTGTGGGGCATCAAGACCGATAAACAAAAGTTCGACTCGGCGCGCACGGATCTCCCCAAGGCCGGCGCGCTCCCATACTTTGACGGCAAGTATGACATCGTCAACATGAACTTCGTGATCCTGAGCCCGATCTGTCCGCACTTGGGCTGCCGTCCGGTATGGCACGATGACGTAAATAGATTTCAGTGCCCGTGCCACGGCTCGCAGTTCGCTTTCAGTGGTGAGCACCTCGCCGGTCCCGCCCCGCGCGGCATGGATCCGCTCCCGCTCAAGGAGCAGAGCGGCCTCGCCAACATCATGTGGATCCGCTATGAATCGGGCGTGCCCGACCGCGTGATCATCTCGTACACCTCGTAAGGAAGGATTCACAAAGCGATGCTCAACTGGATCGAGTCGCGCACCGGCTTCGTTTCGCTCACGAAGGAATTTCTGACGGAAGACGTTCCGGGTGGCGCAAGCTATTGGTACGTCTTCGGCAGCGCTACGCTGTTCGCGATGATCCTGCAGATCACGACCGGCATTTTCCTCACGTTCTTCTACGCCCCGTCCGCCGCCACGGCATGGGAATCGACGCGCGCGATCTACTTGAATCCGTGGACGCACGCCCTGCTCTCAATTCACTACTGGGGCTCATCGGCGATGATCGCGCTCGTGTTCTTGCATCTCATGCAAGTGCTGGTCTGGGGCGCGTATAAATCGCCGCGCGAACTGCAGTGGATCGTCGGCGTGTTGCTGCTACTGGTCACGCTCGTCCTCGGCCTCACCGGCTATTTGCTGCCGTGGGATATGGACGCGTACTTCGCCTCGCAAGTCTCGTTGAACATCGCCGGCCTTCCGCCGGGCGGCGAGATTTTGCAACTGGTCGCACAAGGCGGCCCCGTGATGGGCACCGACACGATCAATCGCTTTTTCGGTCTGCACGTGTGGTTGATGCCGGCGGCGCTGGTTGCACTGGTCGCCGCGCATCTCGCGATCTTCCGTCACAACGGCTCGGCCGGTCCGGTCGTCGATGATCCGCGCAAGTTGAAGCCTGGACGCTTCTGGCCGGATCAGATGTTCATGGACGGCGCGGCGTCGTTCTTCGTCTTCATCATCATCCTGGCGCTGGCGATCTTCGCCCCGCCCTACCTCGACGCGAAGGCCGACCCGACGAACGCGGCGTTCACGCCGTATCCGGCATGGTACTTCCTCTTCCTCTTCGGAATGCTGAACTTTGTACCGTGGCTCTTCAGCCAGATTCCGTTCCTTGCGTCGCAAGCCAACACACCCTGGGTTGAGATGCTCGCGGCGATCGTTATCCCGACGATCGCGTTGATCGTCATCTTCCTGTTACCGTGGCTCGATCGCAGCACGACGCGTTCGTTTGCGTCGCGCGGGAAGATCCTGTGGCCGACGTTCTTTATCATCGTGACGATCGTCGCATTGTCGATCTACGCACAGGTGGGCATTCAAGCAAAAGAGGCCGCGGGACCGCCCTCGCTTCCCCAAGCGCAGGTGCTCGCAGCACCGGCCGAAGCGGCGACGACCAGCGGCGGCGCACCAGCAAATCCCGCGCTCGCTGCGGGCGCCAAGGTCTTTGCGGCTAACTGCTCGGGCTGTCACGGCGCAAATGGTCAGGGCTCGGCCGGCGTTGCGCCGCCGCTGGTGAACAATCCGTTTGTCACCGGCGATCCAAAAGCGGTGATCAAGGTTGTCGCCGACGGTCTCAAGGGCGAGACGATCATGGGACAAACGTACGGCGCAGCGATGCCGCCATGGAAAGGTCAGCTTTCGAAGTCGGATCTGGCCGCGGTGATCACTTACATTCGTGGTGGACTGGGCAGCAATAGCGCCTCCGCGGTATCAGCCTCGCAAATTAAGTAACCGGTGCGGTCGCGCACGCCGCGCAGCAGCCCATACACGACGGGCAGCACGACGAGCGTGAGCACGAGCGAGCTCAATAACCCACCGATCACGACGGTGCCGAGTGCCTTTCGGTACTCGGCGCCGGCCGAATCCCCGAGCGCGAGCGGCAGCATGCCGAAGATCATCGCGCAGGTCGTCATCACGATCGGACGGAACCGGCGCTGCGCCGCCTGCGCCGCCGCCTCAAATGCTGTCGCACCTTCGCGTATTGCTCGCTCCGCAAAATCGACGAGCAGGATACCGTTCTTTGCCACCAACCCAACCAACATCACGGTCCCGAGCATCGAGTAGAGATTCAGGCTCTGCGAGCGCACGAGGAAGAGCAAGCCGAACGCGCCGACGGTTGCAAATGGCACCGTGAGCATGACGACCAGCGGCACGCGATAGCTGCGATAGAGCACGGCAAGGATCGCATAGACCAGCAGCATCGAGAGCCCAAGCGTCTCGAGAATTGCGAGCATCGTCTGCGCGAGTTGTTCTAAATCGCCGCGCGGTTCGATGCGCGTGCCTGGTGGGAGCACCGATGCGACCTTGCGCGCAATCGGTGCAACCGCCGTGCCTACGGCAATGCCGTCGCGCGGATTGGCACTCACCGTCACGATCGCGGCGCGGTCCTCGCGCTCGAGCACCAGCGGCTGGTTTGACGTCTGCGTATCGAGCAACGCGCGTAGCGGTACCAGCATGCCCGATGCCGCGCGCACGTCGATAGCGGCAAGCGCATCGCGATCGCCGTCGCGCAACGCGTCGTCGCGCACGAGCACATCAACCAGCCCATCCGGCGTGCGCGTGCGCGTGGCGAGTTCGCCCCCGGTTGCGATGCGCGCCGTTTGCGCGGCGTCATCGGCTGCAACGCCGAGCTGGCGCGCGCGTTGGCCATCCACGCGGAACTCGACGTGCGGCGCGACGCCCACGTCGCTGCGTCGCACGTCGGCAACCAACGGATCCGCGTCGAGCAACGCCGCGACGTTGCTCGCTGCCAGCGGCAGCTGCGCAGGATCGCCGGCGATGCGATACGCGATCGGCGCTGTGCCACCCATGCCGCGTCCCGCGCGTTCGATCGCAACACCGGGCACGGCACCTTCAAGCCCGCGCGCAACCGCTTCAACACCCGCACCGTCGGATGCGGGGTTAGCAAGCTCGAGTGTCACCTCTGCGAGGTTGCTCGCAAAGACGTCCTGTGTGCCATCGAATGCGAGCCCCGACGTGGTCATCACATCGCGCACGCGCGCGTCGTCGAGCAACCGATTGGCGAAACGCCGTGCGTCGGCGTCGGTGCGTTCAAGCGACATGCCCGAGGGCTCGCGCAGCGTTAACGTCAGTGTCCCGCGATCGGTCGGTGGCGAAAACTCGGTGGGTACCAGGCCGAAGACGAGCGGCGCGAACGCCAGCACGCAGATCGCGAACGCCGCGACGAGCACTACGCCGCGATGTCGCCACACAAAGGGCAACAGACGCTCGGCGTAGCCACGTTCGAGGGCCTGCTCGCCGCGGGCAAAACCGTCGAGCACCGCGTGGTATCCTCGTGCAATCGCCACCGCTACCGGCGTACGCAACGTCCACGGGAGGCGACGCTCTTGGCGCTGCAGACCGGCCCAACGTGCACAAAGCAGCGGCGTCAGCGTGAACGAGACGAGCAACGAGAACGCGGTTGAGATCACCACGACCGCGGCGAATTGGCGCATGAACTCGCCCACGACTCCCCCGATCAGCGCGATCGGTGCAAAGACGACGACGTCGACGAGCGTGATTGCAATCGCCGCCGGACCGAGCTCGCCGCGACCGGCAAGCGCCGCTTCGTCGCCTTGCAAGCCGCGCGCGCGAGCACGCGCGATTGCCTCGATGATGACGATCGAATCGTCGACCAGGATACCGATCGTGATCGAGAGTCCCATGAGCGAGAGCACGTTGATCGAGAACCCGAGCGCCCACATGACGATGCAGCACGCAAGGAGCGAGGCCGGGATGGCAAGCGCCGCAACAACGGCGTTGCGCCATGCGTGCAGAAACAGCAGCATGGTCAGCGCGGTCAGCGCAATGCCCTCGAAGAGCGTACGTTCCACTCCGGCAATCGCCGCATTCGCGAACGCAGCGTCGCTGTGGACTTCAACGATGCGTACGAGCGGATCGCGCGCGCGCAACGCCGCGCTTACCTTGCGAACCGCCGCGATCGTGCGCATCGCGTCGGCTCCTGCCGCGCGGGTGACGAGCAAGATGACCGCATCGTCGCCGTCATAGCTCGCGATCGTCGTTGGGTCGTAGAATCCATCGGTGATGCGCGCGAGATTGCCGGCATCCAGCGTACTTGCGGCGCCGAGCGCAACCGGAATCCTCGCAAGCTCTTGCGCCGACGTCGCATCCGCACGCACGCCAACGCTCGACTGCGTAGCGCCGGCGCGTTCGAATCCGCCTGGAAAGACATCGCTCGCGCTCGTCATTGCGCGCAGTAAATCCAGATCGGTACCACCCAGTGCGGCCAGCGCGCCGCGCTGCGGCGCGACGATGAACGCGCGCTGCCATTCGCCGCCGACGCGCACGACACCGACGCCCGGTGCCGCGCGCAGGGCCGGGAGGATTTCACGATCGAGCAGCGCCGAGATCTTTGCGCGATCGTAGAGCGCCGACGAAACGGCGAACTCGATCACCGGAATTTGCGTGGGATCGTCGCGCACGACGATCGGCGGCAAGAGATCCGCCGGCATATTTGCCCGCGCGCCGTCGACAGCTTGCTGCACGTCGCTCTGCGCTTCGCGCACGTCGACGCCAAAGCGGAACTGCGCGACGACCTGCGCGAAGCCGTTCTGCGACGAGGCGGTCACGCGCTCGATGTTGGGCACAGCGTCGAGCGCGTCTTCAATCGGCTTGACGACGAGCTGCTCCATTTCACGCGGGGCCGCACCCGGGTACGTCGCGGTAACCGCGATGCTCGGGATCTCGACATTCGGGAGGAGCCCGCGACCCATGCTCGCAAGCGCAACCCATCCGAGCAACGCGATGGCGAGGTAGAAGAGCGTAACGGCGATCGGATGCGCGAGCGCAGCGCGCGTGAGCCACATGTGGCCACAATGCGCGCTCCCTAGGCACAAGTGCTGCCGGATTCCGGGCTGGATTACTCCAAGCTGAAGCAATATCGTGGGCGAACCAGCTTTTACGCGCGGCGTCGCGCGCGTAGTCTGAACCTATGAAAATCCTCATGCTCATCGGGCTGCTCCTTGCGCAGATGATGGCGCCACCGCCTGCGATGACCGACACCGCGATTGCGCGCGCGCAGCCTGGCGAAAAACTCAATCTCGTCGTTCGTGTCGACAGCTTCACCCGCCACACGATCGCCGGCCACGTGCTCAATCGTGTCACCGACTCGTCATACACGTTGAGCAAAAGCACGATTGCAATCTACGCGCCGCAGGACACGTCGATCGTAATGGGGTCCGCCGACGACGTACACCCCGGCGCCGTCCTCTACGTCTACGCGGTCGCGACGAAACCGCAGGCAGCCGACGCAACCAAGATCGTCGTCGTCACGCCGTACGTCACCGTGAAGTGATGGGCGCTGCACTGAGCAGCAGTCTCGCCGGTTGGCTTGCGATCGTGCTGGTCGTCCTAGCTGCCGCGGTCGCAGTGATTCTGCGCCGTCTGCGCACCACGCCGCCGCTCGTGCGTCGGATGCGCCCGCACTTTATCCTCGGGTACGCGGCGCTCGTGTTCGCAGTGTTGCACGTGTACTTTGCAATGGGTTCGATGCGCGGCGAGGATGCGGGCGGTTTATGGGCGGCTACGGCTGCACTCTTTGCGCTCGGTGCGCAGACCTTCGTGGGCGCGAGCCTCCAAGAACCCGGCGGCTATCGCCGGCAACTACGTGCGTGGCACATCGGCATCCTCGCAACGCTCGTCGTGTTGCTCGTCTGGCACGTTACGGCAAACGGCGCCCCCGCCCGGTAGCGTCGTCGTTCACACGCCATTCGGTCCGCCACTTCGCGCCCCGCAAAAGCCTGATCGATTCACGGAGCCATTCGATCTCGCCGCGCAAACGCGCGATCGCGTGCATGAGCGCGAGTTCTCCCGCGCCGCTGCGCTCCTCACGTTTCCCGAAGAGGCGCTCGAGGCGCCGCTCCTGGGCCAGGGTCGCATCCAGTCGCGTCCCTAAATGCGTGCTTGCCGCTTCGCGTGTTAGCTGGCCAAGCAACACGCACGCAACTTCGAGTGTCGCATCGGAAACCTGCACATCGCTCATCACCTCGCGCATCAACGCATCGAAGCGGCGCCGGCCGGCCGCGGTGAGCGCGTACACGGTCTTGGTGCTGCGGGGTCCACGCGCCGCGCTCGCATGACGCTGCGAAATCGAGCCCGCGTCCGCGAGTTGCAAAAGCTGGGCGTAGACATTCCCGCGACCGAGATTCCGATACAGCGAGCCATGCATCTTGACCGCGCGGCTGAGATCGTACGCCGACATCGGTAGGCGCCGCAGCAGCCCCAGAATCAATAGCTCACGGCCGGCTTCAATCGCCACGACACGCGCCGCCGTCGATGAGATAGAGCGCACCGGTTCCGCGCGCAGCGATCAGCGTACGCGTGCGACCGTAGGTCGGATCAAATGCGGGGCGCTTTACGGGAGCGACAAGCCAGATGCGTTCGTGCGCGCAGATCACGCTGCGCGCTGGGACGCCTTCGTCGCTCTTGTTTGCACCCGGCGGTGCGAGCGCGTAGACGCGCGGCTGCGTGTAGAACACGAGTGCGTTGGCGCCGCGAAAACTCTGAATTGCCACGATGTCGCCGGGCACCCGTTGCGCTTGGATGATCGCCGCGAGCTGTGGAATCGGCTTGAACGGCTCGGCGTGCGGCAAGCCTTCGATCGCAAGGATGTCGACCGCAACAATCATGGCAGCGCCAAGAACGTATGGCGCCGCCGCAGTCGTCGAGCGCCGCGCGAACAGGACGGCGGCGATAAGCGAACCGATCCCGATCGATGCACCCATTTGAATCAGGTCCGGCGCGACCGCGAGTGCCGAGCTTCCGAGTTTGTTGTCGCGCACGAAGAGCACGATGGCAATAGCGCACAAGCCAATGAAGATCGGGACACTTGCGGCCGAGATGACAATCGCGCGGCTCGACCCTTTGACGACGACTGCACCGAAGAGCAGTGCCACCACGAGCGCAAGCGCAGGCAATTCGAGCGCGACATAATTCGGCAGCTTCGTTTGCGCAAAACTAAAAAAGACCAGCGGCACGACGATCCACGTAAACGCGAGGCGCCAGAGCCGGCCGAGATTCGGCGTCGTACTCGTCGTACGTAGCGCCGAGATGCCGTATGCGATGCCGACGGGAAAGAACGCGATCCACGGAAAGAAGCCGAGGATCAACACCGGCAGATAGTACCAGACCGGTCCCGCTTGATTTTCGATTACGCCGGTGTAGCGGCCGATCGTGTAGTGTACGATCATACGGTCGAACGCGTGCGCGCCACCGTAGGCATAGATTGCAAGCATCCATGGCGCGACAACAATGACGAACGCAATCAGCCCGCCGAGCCATCCGCGCCACGACGGCAAACGCTGCTGCTCGTGGCGGTTGTTCCAAATTGCGTATACCACGATCACCATCAGGGCGATGACCGGCGCTACGACACCTTTTGCCAAAAAACCAAAGCCGGCAGCGATCCAACCATAGACGAAGTAGCGGTCGCGTCCCGCTTCGAGCGCGCGAAACCAGAAGAACACCGAGAGCGCAACGGCCACATCGAGCAGCGCGTCCATGATCGCGAGGCGACCGATGACCGCTTGCATCAGGCAGCTCGACAGAATTGCGCTGGCATAAATCCCGACGCGCGTTCCGGCCTGGCGCGCGACCGCATACCCAGTCATTGCGCCCATGAGGATCGTCGCAATTGCCGCGGGAAGTCGCAACGCGAAGGACGTGACGCCGAAAACTTTGGCAAATAGCGCGCCGATCCAGAAATAGAGCGGCGGCTGCACGAACCACGGCTGCCCGTTGAGGTGCATTACGATCCAGTCGTGCGTCAAGAGGATCTCGCGGGCGACCTCGCCATAGGCGGTTTCGCTGTTGTCCCACAGCGTGCCGACGCCGAGGCCTGGCAGCGTGATCAGCGCCGCGATGAGTGCGCCGACAAAAGCCGCACGCGCCGGTCTCTCCATATATGCGGACGGTGTTTGGCGCCCCGGCGCGGAAGTCATCCGTTACCCATGCTTCCGATTGCCCTGCGCGCTGACGGCCTTCGAGCGCTAATCGTCGGCGGCGGCAACGTCGCCCTCCGCAAAGCCGAAGCGTTGCTCGACGCCGGCGTTGCAATCACCCTAGTCGCGCCGTCGATCGACGAGCGTCTACACGCGTTGCTCGATCGTCCCGATGCGCGCATATACGATCGCGCATACGAGCGCGCAGATCTTGCCGAGATCGATTTGATCGTTGCCGCGACAGACCGCAGCGACGTGAATGCGCAGGTCGTCGCGGATGCGCGCGCAGCGCACATTCTCGTGTGCGATGCAGCCGATCCGGAAAATGGTGACTTCACGATGCAGGCGACTGTCCGCGTGGGAGAGCTAACGTTCTCGGTTGATTCGGGCCGCAGTTCACCGGCCTTTGCAGCGCGCATCGCGCGCGAACTGCGCGAGCGCTTTGGCCCCGAGTACGATGCCGCGGCGCGCACGCTCGCACGTATGCGCACCTACGTGCGCGCCACACTCGATCCATCGAAGCGTTCGAGCGTGATGCGAGAACTCGCAGAGCGCCCGGTCGAAGAGCTCGCACGCATGAACCCGGTTGCGGCCGAACACGAAGTTGAGGAAACGATCGAACGACTCGCCCATCCCGATGGCGAAATCGAGCCCCGACGAGTGGTGACGTGTGCATCGCGGGCGAGCGCACTTGCCATGACGCAAACGCGCTTCGTTGCTGCGGCGCTTGCGCAGCGCGGCATCGCAACGACTATCCTTAACGTCACGACGACGGGTGACCGCGAGCAAGATCGGCCGGTGAGCGAGCTTGGGACGATCAATGTGTGGGTGAAAGAACTTGAGGTCGCGCTGCTCGATGGGCGCGCCGACTATGCAGTACATTCGGCCAAAGATCTGCCTGGCGCACTCGACCCGGCGATGCAACTCGTAGCGTTCTCCGCGCGCGAGGACGCACGCGACGCTTTTTGCAGCGAGCGCTTCGAGAGTTTCGAGGCCCTCCCGAGCGGTGCGACAGTCGGCACATCGAGCGAACGGCGCCGCACGCAACTGCACGCGCTGCGCCCAGACCTGCGATACGAAAATCTGCGTGGTAACGTGGACACCCGCCTTCGTAAGTTGCGTGAAGGCCAATACGATGCCATTGTGCTCGCGATGGCGGGCTTGCGCCGCCTCGGTGTTCGTGCGACGCATACCGTGCCATTCGATGCTCGCGCCGTCGTGCCGGCGGTTGGGCAGGGCGCACTCGCAGTCGAAACGCTCGCGGGAAATGCACTTTCGACGGAATTGAGCGCTGCCGTCAACCACGAACCCACGCAGTGGTGCGTCGAAGCCGAACGCGCGGCGCTGCGCACGTTGCGCGCGGGATGCAGCGCGCCTCTCGGCGTGCACGCGCAACTCGATGCGGGCTCGATGACGATCGATGCAGCCTTCGCTACCGCCGGCGGCGCGATGCTTCGCGAGCGGCGCGTCGCGCCGGTTGACTCACTTGCCGATGCCCTCGTGCTCGGCGAGGAGGTTGCGAATACGCTCGCCGCGGCCCTCGCTGCCGCACCCCGCGTGTTGCTCCCCCGCACCCAGGACCGGCCCAGCCGCATCGCCGCGCAGCTGCGCGGCCGCGGGGTCGAAGTGCTCGAACTACGTGAGGGCGAAACGAGCACAGACCTTATGAAGATGATCCCGCACATGCTGCTTTTCCCATCCAGCGGTTCAGTCGCGGCGGCACGCCCCTACCTTGAATGGCTGCGCGGGCAGGCCGTGCGGCCATTGGTTGCGGCCATGGGCCCGCAGTCGGGTGCCGCGGCCAGTGCGGCGGGATTTGCGCCCGACATCGTCGCGCCAGAAGCCTCGGTCGATGCGTTCGTCGCCGCGGTTGCGCAACGGCTGGAGGCGCAATGAACGTGCGCCCGCGGCGTCTGCGCCGCACGCCGGTCGTACGTTCGCTCGTGCGCGAGCACGAAGTGCGCGTCGATGCCCTTGTGATGCCGATGTTCGTCGTTGCGCGCGACGGCGACGCCGGGCCGATTTCTTCAATGCCCGGAATCAAGCGATTCACGCTCCCGCAGGCGGTGCAAGAGGCACGTCAACTCTACGCACTCGGTGTGCGCAGCGTACTGCTCTTTGGGATTCCCGAACACAAGGACGCGGTTGCGTCGAGCAACTACGATCCGCAGGGTATCGTGCAGCGTGCAATCGCAGCGATCAAGGAAGCGGTGCCGCAGCTCTATGTGATCGCGGATCTTTGCAACTGCGAATACACCGATCACGGCCATTGTGGGGTTCTCGACGAGCATGGCGATGTGGAGAACGACAAGAGCGTCGAGCTGCTCGTGCGCACGGCGATTACCTACGCACAGGCCGGCGTCGACGTCGTTGCACCCTCCGACATGATGGACGGGCGTGTCGAAGCGCTGCGCAGCTCGCTCGATGCGCGCGGCTTCACCGGCGTCTCGATCATGGCCTACAGTGCAAAGTATGCGTCAGCGTTTTATGGGCCGTTTCGCGAGGCGGCCGACTCGACGCCGCAATTCGGCGACCGCCGCAGCTATCAGATGGATCCACCCAACGCACGCGAAGCGATGCGCGAGATCGCCCTCGATATCGAAGAAGGTGCCGACGTCGTAATGATCAAGCCGGCGCTTGCGTATCTTGATATCGTCCGGATGGCGCGCGACGCCTTTGACGTGCCTATCGCCGTGTATAACGTCAGCGGCGAATATTCAATGGTGCAGGCAGCGATCGAACGCGGCTGGCTCGAACGCGACCGCACGATCGACGAACTCTTGGTCTCCTTCGTTCGCGCGGGTGCGGACATCATCATCACGTACTTTGCAAAGGAGTATGCGCAACGTGCAGCCACGCGAACCGCACCCTCGGCATAATCTTGCAATCGTGATCCTGGCCGGCGGACGTGCGACGCGTTTCCCCGGCAAGCTCGAAGCGACGATTGACGGCGAACCGTTGCTCGCGCGCGTCTACCATCACGTACGCGAGATCGCGCCGACGATGATCGCCGGACGCGATACGTTCTCCGATGCACTCGATGCACTGCTCGATTGCCCAATCGTTGTCGATCGGTGGCCCGATCGTGGGCCGCTTGGCGGGCTGCTCTCAGCCGCGCTTGAGTCGAATGCAACCCGCATCTTTGCACTAGCCGGTGATGCTCCGCTGGTGACTAGCGACATCGTGAACCTGCTGCTTGCCGCCTGGCAGGACGGCGACGAAGCCGCGGTGCCCGAGCACGACGGGCGCCTGGAACCGCTGGCCGCGCTATACGAGCGTGAAGCGCTCGTGCGCGAAGCGTGGGAATGTCTCCACGGCGACGATCGCTCGATGCACGCGCTCCTCGGGCGGTTGCGCGTGCGCCGTGTCGCGTGCGAAGCGCATGCCTTTGCAAATATTAATACGAGTGCCGATCTTGCGCTGCTTTCGGAGGCGCCGTGAACTTCGAACGTTCGATCTCCGCATTTGCGCGCGCGAAGAACGTCATCGCGGGCGGCGTGAACTCTTCCGTACGCGCGTTCAAGGCGGTCGGCGGTACGCCGGTTTTCATGAAGAGCGGCTCCGGAGCGATGATCTACGACATCGATGGCCACGAGTTTATCGATTACGTGCTTTCATGGGGCCCGTTGATTCTCGGTCACGCGCATCCAGCCGTGGTCAAGGCGATTGCGGCTGCGGCAACACGCGGCAGTTCCTTCGGCACCCCAACCGAGGCCGAGAGCGAGCTCGCGGAATTGATCGTGGCAATGGTGCCGAGCGTCGAGCGCGTGCGCTTCACGTCGAGCGGAACCGAGGCGACGATGAGCGCGGTCCGTTTGGCACGCGGGTACACGCGCCGCGATAAAATCATCAAATTCGCCGGCAACTATCACGGCGCCGCAGATCCGTTCTTGATCTCGGCCGGGTCGAGCGCGCTCACGCTCGGTGTGCCGAACTCACCCGGCGTACCGAAGAACACTGCCGCCGACACAATTGTCGTCAATTATAACGACACGCTCGCGCTTGAACGCGCCTTCAGCGACTATGGCGAGCAGCTCGCCGGAGTCATCGTTGAGCCGTGCGTCGGCAACATGGGGCTCGTGCTTGCGCATGAAGGGTTTCTCGAACGTTTACGAGCGCTGTGCACGCAATATAAAGTCGTGCTCATTTTCGATGAGGTCATGACAGGCTTTCGCGTAGCGCGCGGAGGCGTGCAAGAACGTACGGGCATCATGCCCGACCTCACCACGCTCGGTAAAGTTATCGGCGGCGGTTTGCCTGTGGGCGCCTTCGGTGGACGGGAAGAGATCATGGCCTATCTCTCGCCCGACGGTCCGGTTTTTCACGCGGGCACGCTTTCCGGGAATCCGCTCGCGATGGCGGCGGGGATTGCAACGCTCAAAGCCGTGCGCGACGACGCCACGCTCTACGACCGACTGGAAGTGCTGACCAAACTTCTCGCCGACGGATTGCACGAGGTGTTCGCCAAACACGATGTGCCGCACCAAACCGCGCATGCCGGCTCGATGTTCGGGTACTTCTTTGCATCTGCCCCCGTCACCGATTTGGAGAGCGCGATGAAATCGGATGTCGCGCTGTACGCGCGATACTTTCACGCGATGCTCGATCGCGGCGTCTACCTCGCGCCCTCGCAATTCGAAGCCGGCTTCGTGTCGAGCGCGCACACGACACGCGATATCGAACGTACGCTCGCCGCCGCCGATGCCAGCCTCACGGAGGTGCGCGCCGCCGTCTCATGATCGATCCGGCAATACCGCGGCTGTATGCCTATCACCGGGCGCTGCGCGAAGCGGCTGCGGCTGGTAAGACCACGATCACCTCGCAAGCGCTGGCTACGCTGCTGGGCCACGCGATCTCGAGCACGCAAATCCGCAAGGACCTCTCTTCCCTGGGGCCGCTCGGGCGGCGCGGGCAGGGCTATGCGATCAATCCACTAGCCGAGCAGCTCGCCTGGGTCTTAGGATTAGAGCACGAGTGGCGGATCGCGATCGCCGGATTCGGCTATCTTGGGCACGCGCTCGCAACCTTTATCACCTCGCGCGAGTCGCGATTTAAGATCGCCGCAATCTTCGATCGCTCGCCCGCGGTAATCGGTCAAGACTGGAACGGGATCACGGTTGCCGACATAATCACTATGGAACTCGACATGCAGCACGCCGCCTGCAACATCGGCGTCATCGCGGTCCCCGCGCCCTCGGCGCAAGCAATCGCGCAGCGCATGGCCGCTGCCGGCATTCGCGCGATTCTAAACTTTGCGCCGACCACGCTCCACTTACGCGCACCCGTGCTGGTGCGCAACGTCGATCTCGCCGGCGAACTCTCGATGCTCACGCATTGGTTGACGCTCGCCGACGCCGAAGCGCAAGCGGAGGCGGAAGCGTAATGCCGTTAGTTTGTCTCGGGCTTTCGCATCACACCGCACCGGTTGAAGTGCGCGAGCGCCACGCATTTCCGCCATCGCGCGTCGTCGAAGCGTTGGTTGCGCTGCGTGACTACTCGTCGGTCAAGGAAGCCGTGATGCTGCAGACGTGCGGCCGGCTCGAAATCTACGCCGAGCTCGACGACTACGAACTGGGAGTCGCGCAACTGCGCTCGTTCTTGGGCAACTTTGGCCACGGTCTGGCGCGCGAGCGCTATGACCTCGATTCATATCTGTATACCTTGCTCGGCCGTCAGGCGATCGAACATCTCTTCCGCGTCTCAACGGGTCTGGACTCGATGTTGATTGGTGAGGCGGAGATCCTCGGCCAAGTCAAAGACGCCTACGTCCAAGCACAACACGCCAAAGCGCTGGGCAAGACGCTGCATCGCCTCTTCCGCGAAGCGCTCAATGCCGGAAAACATGCGCGCTCGCAAACACAGATCGGCGACGAGTCGGCGTCAATCGCAACCGCGGCGATCGATATCGCGAAGAAACGCCTTGGACCGCTCGACGGTAAATCGGTCGTGGTCATCGGCGCCGGCAAGATGGGACGCACTGCGGTGCGCCGTCTCCGCGAGGAAGGCGCGGAGCGTTTGATCGTGACGAATCGCACGATCTCGCGCGCGCAAGAGTTGATCGCCGAGGTCGGCTTCGGTGAAGCGATTGAGATGCCGGGGCTCGTCGATGCTCTGGCTGCGGCCGACGTCGTCGTGACCTCGACCGGCGCGTCGCACTTCGTCGTGACGCACGATCATGTGGTCAAGGCAATGGCAAAGCGCCCGCAACGCCCGCTCTTCATCATTGATATCGCGGTTCCGCGTGACACCGATCCCACTGCACGCGAAGTCGCCAACGTCACGCTCGTCGACATCGATAGCCTCAAGACCGTCGTTGACGAGAAACTCGAGGTTCGCCGCGAAGCCATTCCGCACGTCGAAGAGATCATCGATGAATTCATCGGACGTTTCGGCGCGTGGTATCAATCGCGCCTCGCCGCACCCGTCATCGCTTCGATCACACAGAAAGCTGAGGCGATCCGGCTCGCAGAACTTTCACGGCTCTTCGGTCGCGCACCGGAACTGACCGAACGCGAGAAGATGCTGATCACTGGCATGTCGATGACCGTCGTCTCAAAATTCTTGCATTCGGTCGTCGTGAAAATTCGCGAGAAGGCAACCAGCAATCACGCCGAAGCGATCTCGCAAGCGCGCATGCTCGACGAACTTTTCGAACTCAACCTGGCCGATCGCATGGCGGAACTCTTGCCGCCGACCCTCGTCTCCGACGCGGATGAATAGCCCACCCGGGCGCGTTATTCTCGTTGGTGCGGGACCGGGCGATCCGGGGCTGCTGACTCTCCGCGGCGCTGCGGCGCTTGCATCCGCCGACATACTCCTCTACGACGCGCTGGCGAGCGACCCGATCGTTGCGCTCGCGCCGCCAAGCTGCGAGCGCATTTTTGTCGGGAAGCGCGGCGGCAACCACGCGATGACGCAAGAGGCGATCGAAGCGCTGATGATTACCAAGGCCACCGACGGCAAGTGTGTCGTGCGGCTCAAGGGTGGCGATCCGTTTTTGTTTGGCCGTGGGGGCGAAGAGGCGCAAGCGCTCCACGCCGCAGGCATCCGGTTCGAAGTCGTGCCCGGCATCAGCTCCGCGCTTGCCGCACCTGCATATGCGGGCATTCCGGTGACCCATCGCGCGATCAACCCCGTGCTTACCATCGCGACCGGACACGAAGATCCAGCCAAAGCCGCGAGCACGATCGATTGGGCCGAGCTCGCCGATCCGCACCGCACGCTCGTGCTGCTGATGGCAATGGGCAACCTCGGGGCGATCTGCGAGCGCCTGATCCTACGTGGTCGCGCACCGCAGACGCCGGTTGCCGTGATTCAAGATGGGACGCGTCCGACGCAACGGACCGTGACCGGCACGCTCGCGACGATCGCGCAGACATCGCAACAGGCGGGGCTCGGAGCCCCGGCCATTGTCGTGATCGGCGATGTCGTTGCGTTGCGCGAAGAGCTGCGCTGGTACGATCGCGCGCCGCTTTTCGGCAAGCGCGTGTTGATCACGCGCCCCGCGCAGCAAGCGCAAGATTTTGCGCGCGCACTCTATGCGCGCGGGGTCGAACCGATTCTCGCGTCGACGATCGCGATCGTCCCGCCCGACGACTCGATGCCTGCGCACCGAGCGATCGACGAGCTTGCCCAGTTTCGTTGGGTCGTCTTCACTTCACAGCATGGGGTCGATGCGTTCTTCGATCGCCTTGCAAGTCTCGATGCCGACGCGCGTTATCTCGGCAACACGAAGGTGGCGGCGATCGGCAGCAAGACGGCGGAGCGCTTGCGCGCGTACGGCGTCCGCGCCGACCTCGTACCGGCGGTATTTGTGAGCGAAGAGATTGCACGCGCGCTGATCGAGGCGACACACGACGGCGATCGCGTGCTGATCTATCGGGCCCAAGAGGCGCGCGATGTGCTGCCCCAGATGCTCGAGGATGCCGATCGCCGACCGCACGTCGTCGCCGCTTATAAGACCATCTTCGACGTCGACCCACACTTCGCAGAGAAGGTCGCGAGCGCCGACGTGTTGACGTTTACGAGTGCAAGCACGGTGCGCGGCTACGTCGAGCTTCTTGGTGGACTCGAGAAGGCGCGCGCGGCCGCACGCAACAAACTTGTCGCCTGCATCGGTCCGATCACCGCGGAAGCAGCCGATGAAGCCGGTCTGCACGTCGATGTCGTTGCCGACGTTTTTACGACCGACGGACTGCTCGACGCGCTCGAAGCGCACCTCGCACTGTTGGCGTGATCGGACTCTCGCGCGGCGGCCTCATCGCTGCCGCGATCGTCGGCATCTTCGTGTGGATCTTTGCCGGCTGGCAGGGCGTCGTCGTGCTGTTCGCCTTTTTCATTCCTTCGACGGCGATCTCGCGCATTGGCCGCGCACGCAAGCAGGCACTGGTCGATATCGGCAAACATGGGCCGCGCGACGCGATGCAAGTGCTTGCCAACGGCGGTGTCGCGACGGCCGCAGCCGTGTTGTCGCATTGGTTTGGCCCGGTGATGCTTGCAGCTTTTGCCGGTGCGTTCGCGGCCGCGTCGGCCGACACGTGGGCGACCGAGATCGGGACACTCGCCAACGGCACGCCGCGTTCCATCCTTACCTTCAAACCGCTGGCGGCCGGGCTCTCGGGCGGCGTGACGTGGCAAGGTTCGCTCGCACAGATCGGCGGCGCCGCAGTTGTCGCCTGCGTTGCCATGCTCGTGCACGTCGCGTTTCTTTGGCCGGTGCTCATTGGTGGGGTCGCGGGCTCCATTCTCGATTCGGTGCTCGGCGCAACGCTGCAAACCTTGCGCTACTGCCCGCAATGTCAGCGCGCCTGCGAAACGAATCCGCACGTGTGCGGCGCTGCGACCACCGTGCGCCGGGGCCTGAAGTGGTTCGACAACGACGCCGTCAACTTCGCCGCTACGCTTTGCGGCGCACTCGTTGCCGGTCTCATGTGATTTTCAATCCGGGCGGGGAATATAGCACCCATGACTCAGCTCATTGCGCGCTTTCCAATCGCATCGACCGTCGTGCTCCTGACGTTCTCCAACCTCTTTATGACGATCGCCTGGTACGGACATCTCAAGAACACGAAGACGCCACTCATCGTCGCTATTCTCGCGAGCTGGGGCATTGCGCTGCTCGAGTACTGCTTTCAGGTCCCGGCAAACCGCATCGGCTATGGTGCGCTCACCTTGACGCAACTCAAGATCGTCCAAGAGATCATCACGCTGGTCGTCTTCACGATCTTCGCCTTCGTTGTCTTCGGCCAAGTTCCAAAATGGAACTACGCAGTCGCCTACCTATTCATCGTCGGCGCGGTCTACTTCGCTTTCAAAGCCTAGGAAGGATCGTGAATCGCGTGAACCTAACTCACGCGCCAACGGGATGGAGCCCCCGGTAAAACGCCGTCGCGGGCTGATGGCTCCTACGTAAGGTTACTTACGCCTTGGTAGGAGTTTGTCGTGCACGTCATTACAGAATCAACGAATATCTGGCTGGTTGCTGCGCTGTGGATCGCCCTTGCCGCGCTTGCTGCGCTTCTAGCGATTCGCGTCAAGATGCCGGCGGCGCTCGCGGAAATCATTATCGGCGTCGTCGCCGGCGCTCTTATCGGCCTGCGGACCAATAGCTGGATCGATTTCATCGCCGGCTTCGGCAGCATTCTTCTTACGTTCCTGGCCGGCGGTGAGATCGACCCAGTTGTCTTGCGCAGGCAGCTGTTACCATCATCGATTCTCGGTGCCGCGTCGTTTCTCACGCCGTTTCTCGCCGCAATGGCCTACACATTTTTCGTTGCGCATTGGAGCGCCGACGCCGCGAAGATCGCAGGGATTGCGATGTCCACGACATCGGTTGCGGTCGTGTACGCAGTCATGATCGAAACCGGTCTCGCCACGAAAGAGTTCGGCCAATTGATTTTAGCCGCGTGTTTTTTCACCGATCTCGGAACCGTCATCGCACTCGGCCTACTGTTCGCGAACTACAACCTTTGGCTGATTGCCCTTGTCGCGGGAATTGCCGTCGCGATGGCGTTTGTTCCGACGCTGCTGAAGCTTGTGATTGCACGAAGCGGTCGATTTGTCAGTGAGCCCGCGCTGCGCATCCTCTTCGCGGTCATCTTCGGGCTCGCTGCGATTGCGACATTTGCAAAGAGCGAAGGTGTGCTTCCGGCCTATTTCTTGGGACTCGGGTGTGCCGGCATGTTAACGTCTCTACCCGACGTCAAGCGTCGTCTGCAGACGATGACGATGGCAATTCTCGCGCCTTTCTATTTCCTAAAGGCCGGAACGTACGTCGAAGTTGGGGCGGCGCTGGCCAACATCGGGCTCATTGCGATACTTTTCGTCGTCAAGGTTGGGGCAAAGGTCATCGGCGTGCTCCCGCTCGCGCGGGGCGTGTTTCGCTACCCCGCAGCAAACGCCAACTACCTCACGATGATGATGGCGACAGGCCTCACCTTCGGAACGATTTCGAGTTTGTACGGGCTCACGCATCACCTGATCGACCAGTCGCAATACACCGCGCTCGTCACGGTCGTCATTCTCACCGCCGTAATCCCGACGGCCGTGGCGCAGATACTCTTCAAACCAGCTGAGGAACCCGACGAGATGGAAGCGGACGTCCCCTAAGCGGGCGCGACCTCAAGGTTGTGTTGCGTTGCCGCGAGCATCGTTGCCACTGCAAACGTTCCGAGTACGAATGCAAAGCCGACGATCGCCGTGTACAGCCCGATGTGGTTGGCCGCGATCCCGACGATCAACGCGGGAATGCTAAACCCGAGATAGCTCGCAACAAAGAGCGCCGAGAGGGTCTCCGCGCGATGCTCGGGCGGAGCGATTGCATTGACGATGTTCAACCCGGCGAGATAGCCGAGTCCGTTGCCCAGACCGGCGATCGCACAGGCGAGCGCGAGCAAGACGTAGATATGGTTCGGCGCCCCGAGCAAGAGGGTCCATACGCCGGCGCCGAGCGCAAGCATCGCCGCGATGATCGCCGCGCGATTGCTCAAGTGGCTTCCAATTGCCGCAGCTACGAGCGTACCGATTTGCGCGCAGAGTATTACGGATGAGCCAATCAGGAGGTTGTGCACGCCGAGTGCGGCTTCCAAGAAGGAGGGCACAAGCGATGCAAAGATCGAGATCACGGCCCACCCGATGAAGGATTGCGCCGACGCAACAAAGAGCGGCCGCCGAATCGCCGGCGGAATCATTGGAAGTCCGCGATGGGCCGCAGAATGGGTGTGCGCACACGACGGTACCGTACGCACGACGAGCACGACCACGGCCGAGAGCACGATGTACACGATGAACGTGAGTCTGGTCGGAAGCGGCGCATATTGCGCGAGGATACCGGCAATCATCGCACCAACGGCCGAGCCGATTGCGATGCTCGCGACCGCGACGAGTCCAGCACGATTCTGCAAGCCGTCCGGCATCCATTCGCGTATTGCCGCAGTCGCGGTCGGCGTCCCGATGCCGATAGCGACGCCCTGCAACACGCGTCCGGCGAGCAACCACCACAGATTCGACGCGAGCGCAAGCGTGAGCGCGCCGAGCGCGGCGATGCCGAGTGCAATCATCAGTGTCTTGCGCCGACCGATGTCGTCGGAAATACCGCCAAAAAAGATCAGCGACGGGATCAACGATGCCGCATAGATTGCAAAGACGATGCTGATATCGCCGGGCGTAAGACCCCATTGTTCGCGATAGAATTCGTAGAGCGGGGAGGGCATGAACACGCCGGCGAGCAGCAGCGCAAGCGCGGCTGCGGCAATCGGATAGCGTCCGGCGGCGGGATTACCGCTTGCCATACTTCTTTTCGAGATACGCGATGATCGCATCGTCGTCGTCGGCGATTTTCACGTCGCCATCGATCATCGACGGTATCCCGGTGACGCCGAAGAGCTCTTTGAGATTCGTACGTTTGGCATGGTCTTCGGGCTCGTTGACGACCTTGTAGTCGAGCAGCATGTCGGTCATCTTGGCGCGCACGCGCGCGCAGTAGGGGCACCACTCGGCTTGGTACAGGACGATGTTCGTATCGATCATGCGCCTGAGCTTGCGCAGCATAGGAGAGACGCCCTTCCCGGTCACGGCTGGGTGGTGCGGGCCGTTCGACCAGCGAAGGGGTTTTTCACAAATGGTGAGCATGGGCACCGCCCCGCGCAACCGCCTGCTCTACCGAGCGCTGCCGGCATCGCTCGCACTCCATCTTTTGCTGCTCGCATTCATCCCGCCGCTTGCAAGCATCGAAGGCGGACAGAGCGTCGAGCTGCTCTCGTTCGTACGCATCCAGACCGTGCACATTGCGACGCCCAAGCCGAAGATCGAGCCACTGGCGAAGGCTTCGCTCCAAGGTCCGGTGCCGACGGTCTCGCACGCGCATGCACCGGCGATCGTGTTGCGTCCGGTTGCGCACGCAACGGTAAGTGCGGCACCGCAACGCCAAGTCGCTCCCGTACTTGGCTCGGCGCAACCGGGCAGCATTGCCGCGATGACGCATGCATCGGTCACTCCAAATCCAAGCGCGACGCCGGGGACGCCGGAGCAGAACCAGACTGCGACCCGTCAGGCGGTCGGTGGATATATGCCGCTCGGTGCCGACGAGCCCGTTCCGGTCCTCGACCCTGCCGTGCGCAAAGAACTGTTCGCACTCGGCGTACACGTGACGCTGACGATCGTCGTCGATAGCAGCGGACATACCAAGAGCGTTGCTTTCGAGCCGCCGCTGGACGATGGCGTCGAGAAGCAGATTCGCTCGTTACTTGCATCCGCGCAGTGGGACGCTGCCGTGTGCGGCGCGGGCATGACGTGCGAAGCGCAGGCCACGATCAAACTGTAACGATCGACGCGCGTGCAGTGAGTTCGCGCGCCGCGATCAGCGCACCGTCGCTATGCGCTAGCGCGGCAAACCCCAAGTCTGCGAATCCCGTCTCACCGGCGACAATGCCTGTGGCAAAAAGCAATACTCCCGACTTCGTCGCCCGTAACACGGAGCGCACCTTGCGCAATTCGCGCACACGCGATGCGCGATCGGTAGAGAGCCGAATCGCCACGAGCGCCAGCCGCCCACCAGCGAACGCGCCGTCGACTCGCAGCAGACCGCGCTGCCGGTCGAGCACCTCGCGCGCAGCAAACGTCGCATTCCAAAAGAGTGCTTGACGGCCACGATACGCGTAGTCCATTGCAAAACGGGTCGCAAGTGCGAGCGCATCACCTTCGTCGATAGCATGCAACGCAAAAATCGCCGGCGCGTGCGCATCGATCGCCTCCGCGACACGGCGCATGCCACCGGGACCGCTAGGATCGCCGACGAGAGCGAGAACGTTCGGCGGCGTTACAGGATCGATTTTCCCAGCGCCGAGCAGATCAATCCGACAGCAAGTGCTGCGGTTTGATTGCGAGTATCGAGGATTGGATTGATCTCGACCATCTCGATCGATTGCAGGCGGCCCGATTCGTAGAGCATCTCCATCGCCAGATGCGCCTCGCGAAAACTCAAGCCGCCTTTGACCGGCGTGCCGGTGCCCGGCGCTTCGCTCGGATCGATCGCATCCATATCAAACGAAACGTGAATCGGGCGGTCGCCACCGACCGTCTCCAGCGCTTGCTGCATGATCGCCGTCATCCCGTGCTTGTCGACATCGGTCATCGAAAAGGCGCGGACGCCGGATTCGCGCAGCAAACGCTTCTCCACCTCGTCCACGTCGCGCAGGCCGATCTGCACGGTCGTTTCGGGCATCGCAAATCCATGCTTCAGTGCAAACCACAACGGCATGCCGTGCACGTTGCCCGTCGGCGAGCTTTCGGGATTGTTGATGTCGGAATGCGCGTCGATCCACACGAGACCCGGGGGTCCAGAATACGCACGCGTCAATCCGGCGAGCGTGCCCATCGCGATCGAATGATCGCCGCCGAGCACGATCGGCAGACCACCGCTACGCACACTCTCCTCGACGAGCCGCGCCAGCTCGGCGTTGACGCTCTCGATCACGTCAAGATACTTTGCAGACGCGCTATTGACCGCGGCCGACTCGCGAATCGGGACCGGCAAGTTGCCGTGATCGAGCACCTCGAGGACGCCAAGCTCGCGCAGGCGTTCGTGCAATCGCGCGTAGCGAATCGCCGACGGCCCCATATCGACACCGCGGCGACTCGCCCCGAGATCCATCGGTACGCCGATGATATCGGCGCGCGCCGTACGACTGTGGTTGGTGCGAGTTACCATTTCGCGGTGATCCCTTCGGTCGGTCGATTGGGGAAGATGCGTTTCATGACCCACGTGAGACCGTAACTCAGTGGATTTGCGAGGGGCCTACACCAACCCATTCCCGGCGCGTACCCGTCGTCAACGTCAAGCGTGTAAAAAAATGCTCTCCACTTGCGCGGGGCCCTCGCTGTCCACCGGCGTCCGCGATCCATGGCGAAGGCGTCACGCCGAAGCAGCGCGTCAACCACTGCGGGATCGTTGGGTGCGCTCGCGACAATCTCCGCAAACGCGCGATGGCCGAGGCCCAGCGTGTGCAACAACTCGATATCCACCGGAGACTGTCCGTACAAATACGCGCCAAGCGTGCCGTTGAGTGACGCGCGCGTTTTGTCGATCAAACGCGGTAGCCATATGACACCGTCGAGTTGCTCGTTCCAACGGCGTGGCGCCTCGCGCCGCAAATCCAGGATCCGCATGTCGCGCCGGTTCGGTACGGAGGCTTGCGCCTCCCGGAGTCGTAGGTTAGCCACGATGAAGTATTGGGCCGCTTTGCTAGCGGCGGTCTGCGCGTTTGCGTTCTCCGGGTGCGGCCGCCACCCCGGACCGCAACCGGGCCAGGAAACGCTCGGCATGGTTACCGACGTCGGCGGACTCGGGGACCGTTCGTTCAACGATTCGGCGTATCGCGGCTTGCTTCGCGCGAGATCCGATCTCGGTGCCTACATCCAAGTCTTGCAATCGCGCTCGGCCGCCGATTACCAACCGAATCTCATCGCGCTGACGAACTTGCACTTCGGCATGATCTACGCGATCGGCTTTCTGATGGGACTCGATCTCGATTCGGTTGCGAAGCAGAATCCGACGCAGCGCTATGCGATCATCGATGCCGTGATCGACGATCCGAACGTCGTGTCGATCACGTTCCGGGAGCAGGACGGCTCGTTTCTCGCCGGCGCGCTTGCGGCAATGGTGAGCAAGACGCACCATATCGCATTCTTAGGCGGCCAAGACATCCCGCTGATTCGCAAGTTTGAGGCAGGGTACATCGCGGGCGCGCGTGAGGTCGATCCCGCAATTCGCGTCGACGTCAAATACGCCGGAAGTTTTGACGACGTAGCCGCCGGTCAAGAGCTCTCGGACATTCTCTATAACGAAGGCGCCGACATCATCTATGCCGCCGCCGGCAAAGTTGGTCTGGGCACGGCCGACGCCGTCAAGACGCGCGAAGGCTGCTACATGATTGGGGTTGACTCCGATCAAGACGATCTCGTACCAGGCAAGATCCTCACGTCGATGGTCAAGAAAGTGGACGTCGCCGTCTTCGACGTTGCGCAAGCGCTGCACGATGGCAAGCCGATACACGGCCACGTCATCTTCGGACTGAAAGACGGTGCGATCGGCTTGACCGATTTCAAGTACACGAAGACCGCGATCGGTCCGGCCAATCTCGCGCGGCTCGCGCGTATCGAGGCCGCGATTGTGAGCGGCAGGATCGCGCCGCCCGACACGCGCGAAGCACTTGCCGCCTTTAAACCGGTGCCGCTCTAGTGGCTGAAGAACCGGCGCTCTCGCTGCGCGGCATACGCAAGACGTTTCCTGGCGTCGTCGCGGTCGATAATGTCGACCTCGACCTCTATCCAGGTGAAATTCATGCACTGGTCGGCGAGAACGGGGCCGGAAAGTCGACGCTCGCCGCAATTGCCTTCGGCGAAGCGCGGGCCGATGCCGGCGAGGTAATCGCGCGCGGCACCGTCGGGCTCGTGCATCAACACTTCGAATTGATCGGACGCCTCCGTGTCTGGCAAAACGTGCTGCTCGGTCGCGAGCCGCGTCGCGGCTGGCGGATCGACGAGGCCGCTGCACGGGCACGCGTAATCGAGATCGCCGCACGCAATGGCCTCGAGATCGACCCCGATGCATTCGTCGAGACGCTTCCGATCGGCGTGCAGCAACGCGTCGAGTTGTTGCGCGAACTCGATCGCGAACCCACCGTACTGCTACTCGACGAACCGACCGCAGCGCTTGCGCCGGTCGAGATCGAGCATTTCTTTGCGACTGTGGTAGCGCTCGCGCAGCGTGGCACCGCGATCATGATCGTGACGCACAAGCTGCAAGAAGTCATTGCCTACACGAATCGCGTGACGGTGATGCGCCACGGCAAGATCGTGGCGCGCGCACTTACCCGCGAGACGAACATCGAGACGATCGCCCGCGCGATGGTTGGCGGCGACGTGCCGGCGATCGTCGAACGGGCAACGACGCAGCCGGTCCCAACGCTACACGTCAAGGACCTTTGTGCCGGAAGCGGCGCAACGCAGCTCAACAATTTCTTCCTCGACGTGCGCGGCGGCGAGATCGTCGGCATCGCCGGCGTTGAGGGCAACGGGCAGACGACGCTCGCCGATGCGCTCACCGGCATGGTCGAGTTCACCGGTACGCTCGAACGCCGCGGGGCGATCGGCGTCATTCCGCAAGACCGTCATCTCGAGGCACTGGTGATGAACTGGTCGCTCGTCGACAACGTGCTGCTTGGGCGCCAGCATCGCAAGGCCGCGCGGCGTGGCCTGACGCTTGACCGCGGACGCGCGCAACATGAGACACAGAGCATTCGGGAGCGATTCGACGTGCGTGCAGCAAGTCTCGACGTCCCTGTGCGCACGCTCTCCGGCGGCAATCAGCAGAAGCTCGTCGTGGGACGCGCGCTGATCGACGAGCCCGATCTCGTCCTCGCGTACAATCCAACGCGTGGAATCGATATCGGTGCCGCCGCGCTTGTCCAATCCCGTTTGATGGAAGCGCGCAATGGCGGCGCAGCAGTGCTGTTGATCTCGTTCGAGCTCGACGAGATTCTTGCGCTCGCCGACCACGTAATCGTGATGTATCGCGGCGCGGTGCTCGGCAGTTTCGCTCGCGCGCAGTTCGATCGCGCCGAGATCGGCCGGCTGATGGCGGGTTCGCAATGAGTGGTTCGCAATGAATGGCTCGCAAGTGAAACGCATTACACACATCCTTACCGGGCCGTTTGGCGCGGTCGTCTTGATCGTCGTGCTGATGTCGCTCGCGATGCTCGTTGCGGGTGTAAGTCCGGTAGACGGTTTTCGCGCGCTCATTGCCGGCGCACTCGGCGGGCGCAACGAGATCGGCGAAACACTCGTCGCGACGACGGCGCTGCTCTTTCCGGCGCTGGGCATTTGTCTTGCATTTCGCGCGGGGCTGTTCAACATCGGTGCCGAGGGGCAATTGCTCATCGGCGCGCTTTGTGCCGGCGCGCTTGGGGCCGTGCTCACGCTTCCGGGTCCGCTCGGCATCGTGCTGCTGCTCATCGCCGGTGCGATCGGCGGCGGCGCGTGGGGCGCGATAGCCGGGTGGATGAAGGCGCGCTTCGGCGCCAACGAGATTATCGCCACGTTGATGCTCAACTTCGTCGCAGCGTACTTGGCGCTCGAGCTCGTCAGCGGACCATTGCGCGGGCCGCTCGCCGCGGGCGCCGAGACGGCGTGGCTCGACCCGAAGTACTGGTTGCCGACGCTCGTGCCCGGCACTCGTCTCTCGGTTGCACTCGTGATCGCGCTGGTGCTCGCGATCGTCTTGCAATGGGTCTTCACGCGCACCGTCTTCGGTTACGATCTGCGCGCAAGCGGTGAGGCACCGGAAGCCGCGCGCCGCAGCGGCATCGACATCAACCGATTGACGTGGCTCGCACTTACGCTCTCGGGCGCAATCGCCGGGCTCGGCGGCGCCACGATCGTCACGGGCGAGTTGCACCGGTTCAACACGCAACTTTCTCCCGGATATGGATTCACGGCGATCGCCGTGGCACTCGTCGGCGACTTGCAACCGCTCTGGATTTGCCTGGCGGCATTTGGCTTCGGCATTCTCGAATCGGGCGGTCTTGCGATGCAAGCTAGCGCGCAGGTGCCCAAGGATGCAATCCACGTGATCGAGGGATTGATCATCTTTGTATTGGCTGCACGGCGCTATGTCGCAACGCGCGTCGAAGGAGGTCCGGTGTGACCGCATTGCTCGTTACGCTCGTCGTGCTCACGCTGATCAAATCGACGCCGCTCGTCTACGCCGCGCTCGGTGGCGTAATCTCCGAACGTTCCGGTGTCATCAACATTGGGCTCGAAGGGATGATGGCAGCGGGCGCGTTCTTCGCCGTGGTCGCCGCGTTTCTGACGCATAGCCCGATTGCAGGCGTACTAGCCGGCATCGCAGCCGGCGCATGCTTCGGCTATCTGCTCGCATTCGCCGCGACGCGCTTCAAAGTCGATCAGATTGTCGCCGGTACCGGCATCAACTTGATCTGTGCGGGCGGAGCCGCGTACGGACTCGTCGTGCTCTTCAACCAACCCGGGGCGAGCCCGCAGGTCGCAAGTCTGGGAAGCAACTACTGGATTCTGATTGCCGGCGCGTTCGCAATCGCGCTCGCATTGCAGTGGGTGCTCTATCGCACGCCGTGGGGACTACGGATCCGGGCGTCGGGAGAAAACCCGAGCGCCGTCGTCTCCGCCGGACTCGATCCGCTTGCACTGCGCACGTATGCAGTCGTTCTCAGCGGTGCGCTCGCCGGTCTCGGCGGTGCCTTCCTGTCAATTGGTGAGTTGAATCTCTACTCCGACGGCATGACGGCGGGGCGCGGCTTCATCGCCCTTGCTGCGGTGATCTTCGGCCGTTGGAATCCGCTCGGCGCTATGGCAGCCTGCGTGGTCTTCGGCTTTTTCGAAGCGTTGCAGTACGTATTACAGGGGCAGGTCGCGTGGCTCCCAGCCAACGCACTGCAAGCGCTGCCCTACGTCGCGGCTCTCGTTGCGCTTGCAGGCGTCACCGGACGCGTACGCGCACCCGCCGCCGACGGCGTTCCGTTCTAATGTTTTAGTATTGTAACGCCGGCCAAAAAATGCTTGCATGCCGTGATATACTGCGAACAACGTGGGCGATTTACGGGTGATACGATACGTCATTGCCATTATCGCTGGGATCCTAATACCGTTCCTGGGGGTCTCCGCGCCTGCGCGCGCGACGGTCGTTCCCCCTCCGATGCAATCACTGCGAGCCGATCTTCATCAGCTCGTTTTGCATTTCCCAGCATCGACGGGCGTCGAAGTCATGGACCTCTCAACCGGCTACCACATCGGCTACAATGCCGCGAACGCGATGCCGGCGGCATCGACGATCAAGGTGCCGGTGATGGTCGAGGTCTTTCGCCAACTTGCAGATGGCCGCTTCGACCTCGAGCACCGCGTGACGCTGCTCGCAAGCGATAAAGACTACGGCTCGGGAGAACTCTGCGATGCACCGGTCGGCAGCACGTACGCCATCGATGAGCTGCTGAACAAGATGATCGACATCAGCGACAACACCGCGACCAACATGCTGATTCGGCTTGTCGGCTTGCACAGCATCAACCGAACGATGACCGAGCTAGGCCTGCGACGCACGCGACTGACCGGTTACGTCCGCACGGGCTCGTGGTCAGTACGCCAAGCACTCGAGTCGTCACCGGCCGACATGGTGCATCTTCTCGCAATGATGGCCAAACGCGAACTCGTCGACGGTTGGTCGTCAAACGAGATGATCTCGATCCTCGAAGACGATCAGATCAACACGCTTCTGCCACAACCGCTTCCAGCGGGCGTCGCGATCGCGCACAAGACCGGAAGCTTCTTCGATACGCTCAACGACGTCGGCATCGTCTACGGCGACGCGCCCTACGTTATCGCGGTCATGACCACGCACTTGCCATCGCTCGACATGGGCCGCACCTTCATTCGTGCGCTCTCGCTACTGACATTTCAGCACGAAGCGCGCATGGCGGAATGGCGCGGGCTCGCCGGCTTTAGCGCATTCGACACAACCAACGGCATCATGCCGCCCGATCAAAACTACTGGCAGCACAGCGGCGGCCCACAACAGCCCCACTAAGGTTCAGACGCCGGCTTTTGATTTCGATCCGTAGGTTGCGGTGAGCCATTGGCTCCACGCCGGATCTTGGTTGCGCACGGCACGTTGATAGGTCTCGGAGAGCATGCGCGCGACCGGTCCCATCGTGCCGTCGCCGACTGTGCGGCGATCGACCGACGCGATGTACCCGATCCCGGCGGCCGTGCCGGTGAAGAACAACTCGTCTGCGGCATAGAGTTCGCCGCGATCGACCGAGCGTTCGAGCGTCTCCAGGCCTTGCGCTGCGGCGATGTCCATGATCGCGCGGCGCGTGCAACCTTCGAGCACGTTCTGGGATGGATCCGGCGTGAGCAATTTGCCGCTACGCACGAGAAAGACGTTCTCAGCCGACCCTTCGGCGACGTGCCCGTCGTGTGAAAGCAGAATCGCCTCGTCGTAGCCGTTGACGATCGCCTCACTCTTGGCCAGCGCCGAGTTGACGTACAGGCCGGTGATCTTTGCGCGCGGCGGCGCCATCGTGTCGTCCGCTCGGCGCCACGAGCTGATGCAGACGTTGAGCCCTTTGGTGGTATCCAAATAGGGGCTAAACGGAACCGGTACGATTGCGAAGGCGTCCGGCACGTTGTGCAAACGCACGCCGATGTCCTCAGCCGCCTTATAAATGAAGGGGCGAATGTAGATGTCGGTCTCAAAACGGTTGCGCGCGCACAACTCCGTCGTGATGTCGATCAAGTCATCGACCGAGTGCGGGACGTTCATCATCAGGATTTTCGCGGAGGTCTTCAAGCGATCGTAGTGCTCGCGCAAGAGCACCAAATAGAGTTCGCGTTCGGGCTGATTCCAATAGCCGCGAATGCCCTCAAAGCACCCCGTGCCATATTGCAAGCCGTGGGTGAGTAACCCGACTTTTGCTTCGTCGTACCGGCAGAATTTGCCGCCGGCATAGACGGTAATCGAGGAGAGATCCACGGCCGTTTAACACTCCTTAAGCGATCAGAGGTTGCTGTTTGCGAGGTGGCGCACCTCTACCGCGCATGCGCAAGGTCCTCGACGTCTTTCTGACCTTCCTTCGTCTAGGCTGTACGTCGTTCGGCGGCCCGGTTGCACATTTGGCCTATTTCCAGCGCGAGTTCGTCGAGAGGCGACGCTGGCTCGACGATGCAGCCTTCGGCGAGTGCGTCGCGCTCACACAACTTTTGCCCGGTCCGGCCAGTTCACAAACGGGGATGCTGGTTGGATGGCTCCGGGCCGGTCCGGCCGGCGCGCTTGGCGCGTGGATCGGGTTCACGTTGCCGTCAGCCGTGCTCATGACGGCCTTTGCTCTCGCACTTCCGCACGCCGATGTCAGCGCCGGGTGGTTGCACGGCTTGTTGCTCGTTGCCGTTGCCGTCGTCGCGGCGGCGATCGTATCACTGCGCGCCTCGCTTGCGCCGGATCTTGCGCGATCGCTGCTCGCGGTTGCGGTGCTCGTGTTGATTCTTCTGGCTCCGCCCTATCCTGTCGTCACGCCGCTCGCTATCGCGGGCGCAGCGATCGCCGGGCTGTTCTTACCCGGGATACGCGCGACCGCGCAGCCGCAGCTCGACTTGCGGGTTTCGCGCAACGCGGGTATCACCGCGCTCGTGCTGCTAGCCCTCACGTTTGTTGCACTCGCGCTTTGGGCTGCGACGGGTTCGCATGTCGCAGTACTCGCCAACACGCTCTTTCGCATCGGCAGCCTCGTGTTCGGCGGCGGACATGTCGTGCTACCACTACTGCAAACGCAAGCGGCCGCTGCCGGAATCGTCGATAGTCATACGATTCTTACCGGCTATGCCGCGGCGCAGGCCGTGCCGGGCCCACTCTTTACCCTCGCGTCCTACGTCGGTGCGAGCGCGTGGAATGCTTCGCTCGGCATTCCCGGCGCGATCGTCGGGACCGTCGCAATATTCGCGCCGTCATTCTTTTTGTTGACCGGCGTCGCGCCATTCTATCGCCGGCTCGCGACGAACGAGCGCTTTCGTGCGGCACTTGCCGGTGCGAATGCGGGTGTCGTCGGCCTGCTTGCAGCGGCGTTCGTGACGCCGATCTTCGTCACGAGCGTGCGCACGCCGCTGGATGGCGCGGCCGCGTTCGTGGCATTCCTCGCACTCCAGTATGCAAAGGTTCCCGCCTGGGTTATGGTGGTACTCGGAGCACTCTTCGGCTACGTTGTGGAGCGATAATGAAACGTTGGACGCTTCTTGTTCTCGCGTGTGCGCTTGGCGCCATCGGTGCGGTCGCGACGCGCGCGATTTGGCTTCCCACCGACTGGACGCTCACGCCGCCGAGCGGTCCGGTGAGCACGACCGGCACGATGCCGCAGGGACTCGCGCTCTCGCCCGACGGCTCGAAAATTGCCGTTGTCGAGAGCGGCGTCAACCCGCCGGCGTTACGGATCTTGAGCGTTCCCGATCTGCGGGAAGTAAGGGTGATTCCGCTCAAGGACGCATTCGGCACACCTGTTTGGGTCGATAACACGCACGTGCTGGTCCCCGGCGCTTCGACCGATGCGGTGCTTCGTGTCGATGCCAGCGCGGCAAGCGTCGAATTATCGCTGCCGGCCGGCAAATATGTCAGCGCAGTCGCGCGCACACCCGATGGCACAATATTTGCAACCGCCGACCTCGACAACACGCTGGTGCGCCTTGGAAGGACGACGCCGACGCCGGTCGCGACCGGCGCGCATCCCGCAGCCATCCTAATCGCAGACAAAAACGTATACGTTGCCAATCGCGGCGAATCCACACTGACGAAGATCGCGGACGATAGTACGACCAAGACGATAGCTGTAGACCTGCATCCCGCCGCACTTGCGCTCTCGCCCGATGGCTCGAAACTCTACGTTGCCTGCAGCGATGCGGATGCCATCGACGTCGTCGAGACTAAGACCGACACAATCGTCGCCCGCATCGATGTCAGCCTCCCGCAAGGCCGGGGTGCGTCGCCCAACGCGCTCGCGGTCGCTACCGACGGCACGCTCTACGCCTCGCTCGGCGCGGAGAATGCGGTCGCGCAAATTCGCAACAATCAGGTGATCGCACGCGCACCGGCCGGCTGGTATCCCACCGGCGTCGTGGTTGGCGGCCAAACGATTTACGTTTCAAACGGTCGCGGCGAAGGCTCGCGCGCCAACCCCGACTTTCGCCCCGAGCACCACAAGGATCCCGAATATGTTGCTGCGGCGATGACCGGTTCGGTGCGGGCAATCGCGATCGCCGCCTTTGATGCTACGAGCACCGCCGAGGTGAGCGCAAATATGCCGGTGCCGGTCGCAACGCCGGCACAAACCGTGTTGCGCGCCGGCGGCCCGATCAAGCACGTCATCTATATCATCAAAGAGAACCGCACCTACGATCAGGTGCTCGGCGATCTCCCGATCGGTGATGGCGATCCGAAGCTCGCATGGTTCGGCAAGGACGTGACACCGAACGATCACGCGATCGCGATGCGCTTTGGTGTGTTCGATCGCACGTTCACCGATGCGCAGGTCAGCGCCAACGGTCACAACTGGTCGACTGCCGCTTTTGCTAATGACTATCTCGAGCGCTTCTGGCCGCCCAACTACGGTGGCCGGCGCAAGGAGTACGACTTCGAGGATGGCGCGACCGCGAGTTCTCCGGGCACCGGCTACATCTGGGACGACGCCGACAAGCACGGCGTTTCGCTGCGCGACTACGGCGAGTTCGTCACCGACCCGGCCAACGCGGGCGGCTTGTACACGACGCGCATGACCGGTTTGATCGGCAAGATCGACGGACACTTTCCTGGGTTCGACCTCGACTTCAACGACGAGGCACGCGTCGATGAGTGGCAACGCGAGTTCGTCGAATTCGTCAAGAACGGCAACCTGCCGACGTTGACGATCCTACGACTTCCCAACGACCACACATCTGGAACAAAACCAGGCGAGCTTACGCCGCAGGCGTACGTCGCGCAGAACGATCACGCGTTCGGACGCGTCGTCGACATCCTCTCGCACTCGCGTTACTGGGGGAGCACGGTGATCCTCTCCATTGAGGACGACGCGCAGAACGGCCCCGATCACGTCGATGATCAGCGCACGACCTTCTATCTCGCATCGCCCTATGCTGCGCCCGGTGTCCACCACGCGCAGTACACCACATCGAGCGTCATCAGAACGATCGAACTGCTGCTCGGGATGCCGCCGATGACGATCTACGACGCGCTTGCGCCGCCGATGTACGATGCATTTGCACTGCAACCTGATATGCGTCCGTACGAGGCGATAGCGCCGCAGATCGACGATACGGCGAAGAATTCGCCGCACGCATACGGCGCGGCGGCAAGCACACGCATGGACTTCCACGACGCAGACGCCGCCGATCCACGCGTACTCAACGACATCCTCGCGCACGTTGCGGGAGCACGTACCAAGCCGTGAGCCCACTCGCGCTCGCCGGTACGACCTTTGCGGCCTCGGCGGTCGAGTTCGTCGAGGCGGCGACGATCGTCTTTGCGGTCGGCGTGACCAACGGTTGGCGCGCGGCGCTCGGCGGGACGATCGCGGCAATGCTGGCGCTCATCGCGCTCGTTGCGATCGGTTCGCCGCTCCTGGCCAACGCCGCGTCGGTACGCATCATCGAATCGGTCGCGGGCGTGTTCATGATGCTCTTCGGCGCACGGTGGATGCGCAAAGTGGTACTCCGGTACGCCGGGATCATACCGATGCACGACGAGAATGCCATCTACGAACGCGAAGTCGCGCGCTTGCGTAGCGAACACGTGCAAGGTTTTGCCGTTGCATTTCAGGGTGTATTTATCGAGGGGCTCGAGGTCGCGATCGTCGTTGTGACATTTGCGGCGACGTCACCCGGACTCGTGCGGTGGTCGTGGGGCGGCGCGCTCGCTGCGTTCGTCGTGGTTACGCTCGCGGCCATTGCGTTGCGGGCGCCGTTCTCGCGCGTTCCGGAGAACCTGCTCAAAGCGATTGTGAGCGTCATGTTGCTTTCGCTCGGTACCTTTTTTACCGGCGAAGGTCTCGGTTTGCAGTGGCCCTGGGGCGACGCCACGCTGCCGGCATTGATCGTCTTCGTGACGCTCATCGCCTACACGCTGGTGTTAATCCTACGCAAATCCGCCCCCGGAAGGCCCTCCAAAAAAGCGCCTCATTGATCTGTTAAGCCGCCGTGTTCCGGGTCGGGCAGGCAAATAAATAGCTTAATATTGCCGACAATTGGTTTATGCGTGTGTCCGACGTTACTGCGTCGGTCGGCAACGCAGTTGCCGACTGGCTCGAACGGGTGGTGCGCGAGCGAGATTTTGGCCTTCCGTTGATCCTGCCGGAGCGGGCGGCGGAGGGAGACCCAGTTGTGGGGGCGGCCCTCAGACTCGTTTACGCTTTCCGTTCTGATCTGCAGCGCTATGAGGTGATCCTCGCCTCTGCCGGTGAAAGCATTAAGCGCAATCGCATGCAAATCAAGCAGGCGCTTGCGGACACCCAGAGCTACGCAAGTTCCATCGAGCACGCGCTTTCGACTCTGGCAGAAGCGCAGACGGCATCTAGCCGGGTGGCCTCGCAGACTGAAGCGCTGGAGCACGAGTCGACGGTCGTGCGTGAAGCCTCGCAAGACGCGGTTGCAGAGGTAAGCGGAGGCGGAATCGCTGGGCTTCTCGATTCGATCCAATCCGTAAAAGGCGCCGCCGATGCGCTGACAGAGACATCGCGCGGACTTGGCGTTTTTGTTGACGGCCTTGCGCGCATATCGCGACGCGCAGCGCTGCTGAGCAGGAACGCGCTCATCGAAGCCGCGCATCTCGGGAGCGACGGGCGAGGATTCGGCATCGTCGCGAGTGAGGTCCGAACGCTCGCGGATTCAACCAAGGCGTCCGTGCGGGACGTCACCGGGATCGCGAGCCCGCTCGCTGCGTCGACCGGACAGGTGGTAAAGGCTACCGCGCAAGCACTCGCCGCCGCCCAGAAGCTCGGCCGCGACACCGGCGCGATCAGTGAGGGCGTGAAGGGCATCGACGCGCTGGTTCCCTTGTTCGCGGAGCCCGTGGACGCGATCGCTGCAATCGCGGCCGAGCAGCAGGCCGCGCTTCCTGCGCTGGTTTTGAACTTCGAACAGATTGCCGAGCTTGCGGAAGCCACCGTTCGTACAGCAGAGGACGCGTCGGCTATCGACCTCGACACCATGTTTGCTTCGGTGCAGTCACTGCTCGGGTCGTATCGCACCGGCCGTTTCGATGCGCCGGCAATCGGAACGCGCGATGATGGGAACGCGCTAGCGCATGCGCTCGACCGTGTTGCGGAGGGCGAAACGAGCGCGCTCGCGACGTTGGAATGTGAACCCGGCGATGAACCAATCGTTGCTGCCACCGAACGTTTCGTTAACACCATGATCGCGCTTGAACGCGAAATTCTTGCCTCGATTACGCGAATCGCCGTTGCTGTCGCTCGAAATAGTTTTGCTTGGAAAACAATCGCGAGCAATCTGGTTAAGCTCAAGCAGCTTCTGACGGCGAGCCGTCTCACGTTGGGCGAGTCACGCGCCGCCGCCGCGTCGCTTTCCGCCGCATCGCAGACGATACAACGCGTTGCAAGCGAGTTGCGTAACACTGCGGAAATGCCGTCTTCGGCGCTCGCGTCGTCGCTCGTTTCGCTCGGGGACGTGCGCGATAACGTCGATCACGTGCACGTATTTGTGACCGAGATGTCGTCATCGCTCGAGCGCGTCGGTGCCATTTTGAGTCTTGTCGAGGAGATTTCCGCCGAGACGAATCTGCTTGCGCTCAACGCGGCGATCGAAGCCGCCCATGCGGGTAAAGCGGGACTGGGGTTCGCCGTCATTGCGGGTGAAATTCGAAAGCTTGCCGATAATACGCACATCGCAACGCGCGAGGTCGGCGAAGTCATCGAAGCGATCTCACGGGGCGGCGAGGGGATGCGTGGCGGGATGCTGGAATCGGGCGAGCGCACCGATGAGGTCGGCCGTCGGGCGCGACAGGTCGAAGGTGTTGTTGACCGATTGCTCGCGACGATCGCGAGCGCGGTCGATCGCACGCTGGACCTTGCAACGCTTGCCAATCAGCACGTCGCCGAGTTCGACAGGCTGTTGCACGAGCTCGACATGACGGCATCGGCGATCGATGCGAGCACGGCGGCGGCAACGGATTCGCGCCGGCTCGAGCTTGCCAACGTCGGACACGACGCGCACGAATTAGCCGCGCAACGCCGGCTAGGCACTGTAGCCGAGCGCATTCGCGAATGGGGCATGACCTTGGCCGGCGAAATGGATGCCGTGTTCGATGCAGCGATCGACTCGGGCGCGGTGACGTTCACCGATTGCACGGACACCGAGTACGTGCCGATTATCGGCGCGCGTATCGCTGAGCTCTCGCGGCTGTTCGACGTTTCGAAGGTACCGCCGAGTGGGTTTGATCCGCCGAAATTTTCGACGCGCTACGATCGCGCCGTCGAGATGGGCATCAACGCGATCATCGATCGTTGGGTTCCCGTCGATCCCGCGATCAAGGCGATGTTTGCCGTCGATCTCAACGGCTATTGCTTCGGGCACTATAAAGAGTGCCGCCACGATTGGACTGGTGATTACGTTACCGATTTGAACAACAATCGTATCAAACGCTTTTTCGAAGATGCGCTGAGTCTGCGATGCTCGCGCGCCGGACTCGGCGCCGGCGCCGGCGATCGCCCGCCGCGAACGCCGTATGCCGAATTCGAGCGCGCCGGCTGCTCGTTGACGCTTGCCGGTAAGGAGCGTCCCTGGTCGCTCTACACGTACGCGCGCGACACGGGCATCGTCTACAACGATCTTTCGGTCGCGCTTTTTGCGACCGGCCGTCGCGTCGGAACGATCCGGATCATCTACGACGCGGACGTGGTGTAGACCCCAGGTTTTCAACCGCAACGACCGAAGCTTCTCGGTCCGGAGGTGGGCGCCATGGGTTCAACGATCTCCCGGCAAGACTTCCTCAAGGTGGCAGGCATCGGGGTCGGCGCAGTCGGCCTCTCGGAGCTCGGGTTCGATCTCGCACAGGCGACGACGATCACCCAGCAGCTTCACATCGCGGGCGCCACGGTCGGCCATTCGATCTGTCCCTACTGCGCGGTCGGTTGCTCGATGATCGCCTACACGCGCACGGCGAGCGACGGCACCGTGAACCTGTTGCAGATCGAGGGTGATCCCGACAGCCCCATTAACGAAGGCCGCCTCTGTCCCAAGGGCGCGACGGCGATGCAGCTCGCGGTTTCGAAGCGGCGCGTCGATAAGCCGATGTATCGTCCCGCCGGGGCGACCGCGTGGCAAGAAATTTCATGGGACGACGTGCTCAATCGCATCGCGCGACACATCAAGTCCTCGCGCGATCGGACCTTCCTTACGACCGACCCGAAGGGCAACCACGTGAACCGCACCGAGGGCATCGCCTTCGCCGGCGGCGCCACGTTTTCCAACGAGGAGGGCTATCTCGCCGCGAAGGTGATGCGCTCCCTCGGACTGGTCTATCTCGAACAACAAGCCAGGGTTTGACACGGCCCGACGGTCGCCAGTTTGGCGGCCACGTTCGGACGCGGCGCGATGACCAACCACTGGCGTGACATCAAAAACGCCGACGTCATCCTTATAACAGGCGCCAATCCCGCCGAAGCGCATCCGGTCGGCTTCCAGTGGTTTATGGCCGCCAAGCTCGACCCGACCAAGGGTCTGGGCAAGGGCGGTGGCGCGAAGATTATCCACATCGATCCGCGCTTTTCGCGTACCTCGGCGGTGAGCGACCTCTACGTGCGTACGCGTACCGGCACCGATATCGCGTTCTACGGCGGCCTGATGAAGTACGTCCTCGACGGCAATCACTACCACGCCGCGTACGTCACGAACTACACCAACGCGTCCTTCATCGTCAAAGACAGCTACGGATTTCACGACGGCCTGTTCAGCGGTTACGATCCCAAACACCGCTCGTACGACGTCAAGCAGTGGGCGTATGAGACGGACGCGGACGGCTTTGCGCACCGCGACATGACGCTGCAGCATCCGCGCTGTGTCTTTCAATTGCTCAAGGCGCACTATGCGCGATATACGCCGCACGTCGTTTCGGCAATCACCGGCATTCCACAAGAAGATTTCCTCAAGGTCGCGGAGATCGTCGGCCAGATGGGCGCGCCGGACAAGGTGATGACCATCGTCTATGCCGTCGGCCTCACCCAGCACACGACGGGATCGCAGATCATTAAGTCGGGCTCGATGTTGCAGTTGCTGCTCGGCAACATGGGACGTCCCGGCGGTGGTATGAACGCCGAACGCGGACACGCGAACATCCAAGGCAACACCGATAACGCAATATCGTGGGAGTATCTGCCCGGCTACATTTCGGTTCCGATGGCCGGCGACGAAACGACCGACGGCTACGTTAAGACGCATGCGCCCAAGAAATCGGATCCGCGTTCCTGGAATTACCTGGGCACGAATTACAAGAAGTTCATCGTCAGTACGCTCAAAGCGTGGTATGGCGACAAAGCGACGGCGACCAACGACTTTGCTTTCGCCTATTTGCCGAAGGCCGGCGGCAACTCGTCGTGGCTTACGATCTACGACGAGGCACTGCGCGGCAAAATGGAAGGCTTGATGCTCTCCGGCATGACCGCGGCGAGCATCGGCCCCGACAGCAATCAAGTGCTCCAAGCGCTCTCGAGCCTCAAGTGGCTCGTTGTCATGGATCCGTTTCCGACGACCAGCTCGGAGTTTTGGCACGCTCCAGGCATCGATTCCACCAAGGTCGCGACGGAAGTTTTTCTCTTGCCGATGACCCACTGGATCGAGAAAGACGGCTCGTTCACGAACAGCGGCCGCTGGATGCAGTGGAAAGACGCGATCATGCCGCCGCAGGGTCAGTCGATGCACGATCACTGGCTGCTCGCCGAACTGCACGACCGCGTCAAGAAGCTCTATCAAAAAGATGGCGGCGCGTTTCCAGGCCCGATCGTCGATCTTGCTATGGCATATAAAGATCCAACCAAACCGACACTCGACGAGCTCGCACGGGAAGTCAACGGCAAGGATCTCAAGACCGGGAAGCAACTCGCCACATTTGCGGCGCTCAAGGACGACGGCAGTACGAGCACCGGCAACTGGATCTACGCCGGCAGCTACGGCCCGAAGGGCAACTTCTCGCGACGGCGCGACGGCGTACAAGATCCGGCTAAGAACGATCCAACCGGCATGGGTTTCTATCCAAACTGGTCGTGGAGTTGGCCGGTCAATCGGCGCGTGCTCTACAATCGCGCGTCGGCCGATCTGCAAGGCCACGCGTGGGATCCCAAACGCCCCGGCATTGTGTGGAACGGCAAAACGTGGGTTGGCGACGTTCCGGACTATCCGCCGGCGATGAATCCGAACGATCCCAAGGCGTGGCTGCCGTTTATTATGACGGGCGAAGGAGTCGGGCGCATCTACTCGAGTTCACTCGTCGACGGCCCGTTCGCAGAGCACTACGAACCGATGGAGTCACCGGTCAAGAACGTTCTGCATGCGTCGGTTCAAAACAATCCCGTCGTGTTTCTTTACGACAAGGCAGCGGGACGGCCCAACCGGTTCGGCACGCCCGACGAGTTTCCGATCATCGCGACGACCTATCGCCTGACCGAACACGAGCACTACGTGACGCAGTGGGTACCGCATCTCGTGCAACTCCAGCCCGAAGCTTTTGTCGAGTTGCCGACGGGACTTGCCGCCGAACGCGGCATCGCCAACGGCGACTATGTGATCGTGCGCTCGAAGCGCGGCATGATGAAAGTGCGCGCCCTGGTCACCAAACGTCTCGGCCAGCTCGATCTGGGCGGAACGAAGGTCTGGCAGATGGGGATTCCCATCCATTGGGGTTACGTGGGCCTGTCGGCAGAAAAGTACGGGGACCAAGCCAACAACTGGCTCGCGAACGCACTCTCGCCTTTCGTCGGTGATGCGAACGCGCGAACACCCGAGACCAAAGCGTTCTTGGTCCAGGTAGAAAAAGCATGACCTCGCGGAAACAGCGCGCGGAAGAACTTGCGCAGCGTTGGCCCTTCGCAACAGAGGTACTGCGATTCTACGTCGCGCTGCTCGACGTGCAGGAAGCGGCATACGCGCAAGCGCAAGCCGCTGCGCTCGAGCCGCACGACGCGGCGGCATTCGCGGCGGAGCACGTCCTTCCACGGGTGGTTGAAGTAAGCGTGACGCTCGGGCCCCCCGCCATGCAACAGGGCGTACTCGAGCGATTCGATTCGATCGATTTCGAGAAGACGATACGCGCGTGGCTGCACGGCGAACCCCTCGACGGCTTCGATCGCTTTCTCGCGCGCGCCGCAACCGCGCCCGTGCTCGAAGCCCTCGGTGAACGCGCCGGCGAGGCTTGCGAGGGGCCGCGCACCGATCGCACCTGCCCAGTCTGCGGCGGCCTCCCACAGCTTGCGTACATCGCGGCAGCGAGCGAAGAGCTCGTAACTCCGCATCTCTATTTGGAATGTTCGCGCTGTGCATCGAGCTGGGCGTTCACGCGCATGACATGCGCGGCATGCGGCGAGTTCGAAAGCGCGAACCTGTTGCACTTCAACGAGCTCGGCGCGCTCGAAGCCGAAACCTCAGGACGTTATGTCCGCGGCGCCGATCCCGATGCGGCCCCAAATCAAGACGTCGTTGTATCCGAGAAGCCGCGATTACCGCACGTCAGCATCGACGGATGCAAGACCTGCTCGCACTTCCTGTTGACCGTCGACTGCCGCCGCGATCCGTCCGCCGTACCGGCGGTCGACGAGCTGGCGGCGCTGCCGCTCTATGTCTACGCCGGCGAGCGTGGGCTTTCCAAGATCGTTGCCAACCAGCTGGGATTTTGAGGTGACGTAGCCATGGCGGATCAAGTTGGATTCTTCACTGACACGAGCGTATGCATCGGTTGCAAAGCCTGCGAGGTAGCGTGCAAGGAATGGAACGGACTGGCCGGCGATGCGCCGGAGTTTCGCGATTCCTACGACAATACGGGCCAACTGGATGCGGAAAATTGGCGGCATGTAAAATTCATCGATCTCGTTCCCGAAGCGCCGTCGGTTGTGGGCAACGGTACGGCCTGGCTCTTGATGTCGGACATTTGCAAGCATTGCACGCATGCGAGCTGCATGGACGTCTGCCCGACCAACGCCATCGTCAAGACGGAATACGATACGGTCTTCATCCAACCCGATGTCTGCAACGGTTGCCGCAACTGCATCTCGGCCTGCCCCTACAGCGCGATCGGATTCAGCCAGGCCACGGGTGTCGTGCACAAGTGCACGTTCTGCTACGATCGGCTGCAGAACAATTTGATGCCGGCATGCGCGAAGGCGTGTCCAACGCAATCGATTCAGTTCGGCAAGCTCGACGATCTGCATGCGAAAGCCGATGCGCGCGTTGCGGCGCTGCACGATCAGGGCTACGATCAGGCGCAGCTTTACGGACGCGACGACACGGTGTACGGCGGCCTGCACGCGTTCTTCTTGCTTATGGCGAAGCCCGAAGTGTATGGATTGCCGAACGCCCAGAATGCTACGCTTCCGGGCCGCAACAATCTCGGGGGTTATCTCGGCGCAGCGGTGGCTGCAGTCATCGGCGTATTTGCCGGTATCGTCGCGTTGCGCAACGGCGGGGGGGATGCATGATGGCCGAGCACTTTTCCGCACCACCCGGATGGACGTGGTACATTGCGCTCTACTTCTTTCTCGCCGGACTCGCCGGCGGCTCGTATGTGCTCGCGACGATCATGCGCTTGCGCGGATCACCTCAGGACGCACCGATCGTCCGCATCGGTTTCATGATTCCGCTGCCGCTCGTCGCGGTCTGCGCGCTGTTTCTTACGCTCGATCTCGGCACGCCGCTGCGGTTTTGGCATATGCTGATCAACACGACGCCGGGCGATGCAGGGTTGAACTTCAAATACTGGTCGCCGATGTCGGTCGGCGTCTGGGCGCTTTCGATCTTCGGCCTCTTCACGTTACTTTCGTTCCTCGAAGCGCGCGGAAACCTGCGCCGTTTGCCAAATGCCGTCCCGATTGTCGGTTCGCTCTTTGCGCTCTACCTTGCATCGTACACCGGCGTATTGTTGAGCGTCTCAAATCAGCCGGTGTGGAGCGACACGTGGGCGCTCGGCGGACTGTTTCTGGCCTCCGGCCTGAGCGGTTCGGCAGCGCTACTCGTGTGGCTCGGGCGCTATGTGAATGGTGCGCCGCAGACGGAAGCCCGATTGAGCAGAGCGGATGGATACTTCGCATTGCTCGAACTCGCATTTCTCGTCGCGTTTTTCATTACGATTGCCATTGCCGGTACGATCGGCAAAACGGTATCGGGATTCTGGGCGATCTTATGGATACTCGTGCTGCTCAGCTTGTTTCCGGGTATCCGCGCACTCTTCGCGCGGCGCGGAGCGCCCGAATCAGTTGTCGCTGCGGCTGTAGTGATCGCGGGCGTGTTACTGATGCGCTTGGTCGTGGTCTTTAGCGCGCAAAGCTAAGCTCCGTATCGCAACGAGAACCAATCGTCGCGTTGGCGCGCCAAGCGCCAAGGTCTTACTGTGCGTAGGGTAAAGTACCTAGGAGCACTCGTTATACTGTGAAGCTTTTTGTAATGGGGGAAACGCGCATGGCTTCCAATCCCGCGTCCTCAGGCAACCGCTGGGGAATCGCGCTGGCCGGCATCATCGTAATGATCTGCCTCGGCACCGTGTACTCGTGGAGTATTTTCACGAATTCGCTCATTGCCGGATTCAACTGGTCCACTCAAGATGCAACGATCCCGTTTGAGGTCGCGATCTTCTTCCTCGGACTCGGTGCGGTGTTCGGCGGACGCTGGCAAGATCGCGTCGGTCCTCGCACCGTAACGATCGTTGGTGTGCTCTTGTGGGGCGTCGGCATCTTGCTTGCAGGGCTCGGCACGCAGTCGATGGGCAAGCTCTGGCTTGACATCACCTACGGCGTGATCGCCGGCTTCGGCAACGGCATGGCGTACGTGACGCCGGTGGCCATGGTCACCAAGTGGTTTCCCGACAAGCGCGGCCTCGGCAGCAGCATGGTCGTGATGGGCTTCGGGCTCGGTGCATTCTTCTATAACCAGATTGTCACACGCATCCCGCTCTATGGCGCAGCTGCAAAGCCGGCGCTCGCGTTCGTCAAGGCGCGCGCCGATGCAATCAAGGCGGGAACGACATTCGACCCGACCAGCTATCAACTTTCGCCCGACGTCGTGCACGGCGTCATGATGCTTTTCATCGTCTCCGGCATCGCCTTCATCGTGGTCGGTGGTTTGGCAGCGCTTGGGCTGAAGAATCCGCCCGAAGGCTATACGGTCCCGGGTGCCGTGGCCCAGGCCACAAGCGGATCGAGTTACACGCCGGCGGAAGCATCCGGCATGCCGCAACTCTATCTGCTTTGGCTGTTGCTGTTCCTGAACGTGACGGCCGGCATCTTCATCATCTCCAACGCGGTACCGATGATCAGTGAGTTTAGCGGCGCCGGGGCGGCGACCGCCGCCCTCTGGTACGGCTTGATCGCGGTGTTCAACGGACTCGGGCGCTTCTTCTGGGGCTCTATTTCGGATCGAATCGGCCGCGGCATGACCTACACGGTGATGTATCTCGTGCAAGTCGTGATCTTCTTCACTGTTGGTCATCTGGGCGGACTTGCGGGCGTGTTGATCTGCTTTGCGATCATCCTGCTCTGCTACGGCGGCGGCTTCGGCGTGATGCCGTCGTTCACAGCCGACCTCTTTGGAACGAAATACCTCGGACAGATCTACGGCTACATCCTCACCGCGTGGGGCGTCGCCGGCGTCGTCGGTCCATTCATTGCCGCGTTCGTTAAAGACCGCACCGGCTCGTATACCGGCGCCCTGGTGTGGATTGCGGTGATGCTGCTCATCGCGGCGGGAATCCCGTTCTTGGTGAAAAAGCCGACCGGGCAACCCAAGGCCGCGACCGCGTAGTTCTGGGCACAAACGACACCAAGGGTGCGGGGGCCGGCGACGGCCCCCGCTTACAATCGGAGGCATCGTGAAAACGACCGTTGACTTGACGAAGCTCCTACCCAGCGACGGCGCGGAACTACGTGAACGCGTCGGCATGTTGCCCAACGTCGCGTCCGAGCGCACCAAGAACCTAAAAGGCCGCATCAACGGCGCCAAAGCGGTGACCAGCGTGTGCTGCTATTGTGCGGTCGGTTGCAGTACGCTCGCATACGTCAGCGACGACGGCAAACTGCTCGACGTCGAAGGTAATCCTGAAAGTCCGATCAGCGGCGGACATCTCTGTCCCAAGGGCTCGGCGCTTTTCGGTCTAACGGTCAACGACGCGCGCTGGACCACGGTTAAGTATCGTGCGCCGTATTCGGATCGTTACGAAGAGCGCCCGCTTTCCTGGGCGCTCGAGCGCATCGCGCAATTGGTCAAGAAGACGCGCGACGAGACGTTCACGCGTGTATATAACGGCAAGCGCGTCAACCATACGCTGGGCATCGCATCGCTTGGCGGCGCGACCTTCGGCATCGAAGAGAATTACATGCTGGGCAAGCTCATGCATTCGCTCGGCGTCGTCTCGATCGAAAACCAAGCTCGAATATGACACTCCTCGACGGTGCCGGGTCTCGGCACCTCGTTCGGTCGCGGCGGCGCAACGGTCTGGCTTCCCGATCTCGCTAACGCGGATTGCATCCTGATCGAGGGATCGAATTTCGCCGAGGCGCACCCGGTCGGCTTCCGCTTCGTCATGGAAGCCAAGGAACGCGGCGCGACGATCATTCATGTCGATCCGCGTTTCACGCGCACCTCGGCCGTGGCCGACATCTACGCGCCGATGCGCAGCGGCACCGATATTGCATTTCTCGGCGGCATCATCAATTATATCCTTGCCAACGAACGATACTTCAAAGAGTACGTGGCCGCATACACCAACGCGACGTACTTGGTCAGCGAATCGTTCAAAGATACCGAGGATCTCGACGGCCTCTTCTCTGGTTACGACCCCGAAGCGCTGATCTACGATTTCAGCACTTGGAGCTGGGAGCGCGACGAACGCGGGCACATCAAGACCGACCCCACGCTGCAGCACGAGCGCTGCGTGCTCAACCTTCTGCGCCGCCACTATGCGCGGTACACGCCGGAGATGGTCGAGCGCATCTGCGGCACGCCGCGCGATCAATTTCTGACCATCGCAGAAACGCTCGCCCGGAACAGCGGCCGCGATCGCACGACTGCGTTTGCCTACGCGCTCGGTTGGACGCAGCACAGCGACGGCGTGCAGTTCATTCGTACAGCTGCCGTACTGCAGCTCTTGCTCGGCAACATCGGCCGTCCTGGTGGCGGCATCATGGCGCTTCGCGGCCACGCCGACATTCAAGGCGCGACCGACATCGCGACGCTTTACGATCTGCTGCCGGGCTACTTGCCGATGCCCTCCGCCAACCGCAACGAGCAAACGCTGGACGCCTACCTGAAGACCAATACCAGGCCGACCGGCTGGTGGGCGAACACACCGAAGTACGTGATCTCGCTGCTCAAAGCGTTCTACGGTAAGGCGGCGACCAAAGAAAACGGCTACTGCTTCGAATATCTGCCGCAACTCATCGGCGACCATTCCCAACTCCCGACGACCTTCGCGATGAAGGACGGCACGGTCAAAGGGTACTTCGTCATCGGGCAGAATCCGGGCGCGTCCGGTCAGAACGCGGAACTGGTCAGAGCGGCGATGGAAAATCTCGAATGGGCCGTCAACATCGACAGCTACGATAACGAAACCGTGTCGTTCTGGCGACGTGAGGGCGCGGATCCGTCGAAGATCGCTACCGAAGTGTTCTTCCTGCCCGGTGCGACCGTGCTCGAGAAGGACGGCACGATGACGCAGACCAGTCGCGTGCTGCAGGGCCACGACAAAGCCGTCGAGCCCGCCGGCGAATCGAAGAGCGATGCGTGGTATTTCACCTGGCTAGCGAAACGGTTGAAGGAGCTCTACGCGGGATCGACCGATCCGAAAGACCGCCCGATTCTCGATATGACCTGGGATTACGAGCACGAGGATCCGCACGAACGCGAGCGGGGCGAGCCGTCGACGCTCAAGGTGCTGCAAGAGATCAACGGCTACTACACCGCGACCGGCGAACAAGTCGCGACCTTCACCGACCTCAAGGACGACGGTTCGACCGCGGCCGGCGCTTGGATCTACACCGGCGTCTGTCCCGACAAGCAAACGAATCGGGCGCGGAGCCGCGACGCGAGCGGCCCGTACACTGCGCCGAACTGGGGCTGGGCGTGGCCCGCGAACCGGCGCACGCTCTATAATCGTGCATCCGCCGATCCCGAGGGCAAGCCGTGGAGCGAGCGCAAGAAATATATATGGTGGGACGAGAGCGCCAAGAAATGGACCGGCGTGGACGTGCCGGACTTTCCGCTCACCAAGGCGCCGGATACGCCCGCGAACCCGAATGCTATGGGCATGGACTTTCATTCCGGCGCGGATCCATTCATCATGATGCTCGAAGGCAAGGCACAGCTCTTCGTTCCCGGTGGCGCACTCAGAGATGCGCCGATTCCCGCGCACTACGAGCCGCAACAGTCCGTGGTGCGGAACGAACTGTACAAGCAACAAAGTAGTCCAGTCTTCGGGCGCTACCGCCGCTCGGACAATCCGTACAACAAGCCGATCGACGAGCGCTTTCCGTATATCCTCACGACCTACCGCGTCACCGAGATGTCGGGAATCATGACGCGCTACGTGCCGTGGCTGGCTGAATTGCAACCCGCCGCGTTCTGCGAAATCGACCCGGAACTGGCGGTCGAGAAAGGCATCAAGAGCGGCGATTGGGTCACCTTGTCGACGTCGCTGGGCGAGATGGAAGCGCGCGGGCTAGTCAGCGGTCGCATGCGTCCGTTGCGTTTAGGAAAGGGTCAACGCGTGCATACGATCGGCGTCCCGTATAACTACGGCAGTATGGTCGCATTCGCGCGCGGCGATTCGGTCGGCGAGCTCATTCCGATCTCGCTCGATCCCAATGTCTCGATCCACGAATCGAAGACGCTCACGTGTGACATTCGACTCGGTCGCCGGCCGCAATACCGCGCGGGCGCCGTCGACAAGCCGGTTCCACCGGACGAGCGCCATCCGCTCGGGCAGCCTATAGGCAAATGGTTGGGCGCGGAGCACGGAGATGGTCAAAGATTCGAAAACGCTTCGACGAACTTCCCTGGGTTCGATAGGCGCAAGACTCCAAGATGAGTACGGGATTTTTCACTGATACGACGCTGTGCATCGGATGCAAAGCGTGCGAAGTCGCCTGCAAGCAGTGGAACGAGCTGCCCTCGGACGGGTTTGAATTCACCGGCGACTCGTACGACAACACCTCGGAGCTTTCGGGCACGACGTGGCGGCACGTCGCCTTTATCGAGCAGATGTCGGTCGACGAGAGCGGGCCGCACAACCGCTGGCTTATGAGCAGCGACGTCTGCAAGCACTGTACCAACGCCGGCTGTCTGGAGGCGTGTCCGACCGGTGCGATCATTCGCAACGAATTCGATTCGGTGTTCATCCAGCCCGACGTTTGCAACGGTTGCGGCTACTGCGTGGCCTCCTGTCCCTTCGGCGTCGTCGACTTGATCGAAAAATTCGATCCCGACGGATCGCGTTACAATCTCGCCACGCTTGTCGAAGAGCGCCGCGAGGAACATCAAACGGCGCTGCAAGGTAACGGCGGCGTCGCCGGCAAGTGCACGCTCTGCTACGATCGCCAAACGCTCGGCTTGGTACCGGCATGCGCAAAGGCGTGTCCGACCGAATCCATTCAGTTCGGCGAAATCGATGTGCTGCGCGAGCGCGCGCGCAAACGCGTCGAAACTTTGACCGGACGCGGCATGAACGCGCAGCTGTACGGCGCGGACGACGTGGGTGGCGGCATCGGGCCGCTTAACGCGTTCTTTCTGCTGACCGATCGGCCCGAGGCCTACAATCTTCCGGCGCAGCCCGTGCTGCCGTCGACGCGCCAGCCTGCCGGCTACACATCAGCAGCAATCGCGGCGCTCGGACTTGCGATCGCGGGATGGATGATCTTCCGCAATGAGTGATCTTCTCGAACCACCCGGCCGCGAAGAAGCACCGGTACCAACCTACTACGACCGTCCGCTCCTCAAAGCTCCCCACTGGGAGTGGAACATCGTGACGTATCTTTTCCTTGGGGGCATCATGGGCGGCCTTGGCCTGATCCAACTCCTGGCCGATTCGAGTGACGAGAGCGAACGCAGACTCAAGCGTGTCGCGCGCATCTCCTCCTTCATTCTCGCCGCCGCCAACCCCGCGATCTTGATCACGCATCTCGGGAAGCCTGAACGTTTTCTCAACATGACGCGTATCGTGAAATTCAAATCACCGATGTCGCTGGGGGTATGGGGCCTGATTTTTTATTCCGGTGCCGCCGGCGCAAACGTCCTGCGCGAGCTTGCGGTCAGCGGCGTACTGCCGCGCTGGCTGCGTTTTTTCGCGCCGGGATTCCTGACGCCGCTGCAAGCGCTCTTTGGAGCATTCACCGCAGGCTATACGGGCGTGCTACTCTCCGCAACAGCGAATCCATTTTGGAGTTCGGGAAAGCGTCACATTCCGGCAGCGTCGGTGTGTTCCGGCCTCAGTTCGGCCTGTGCGCTTTCGACATTGCTGAGCCTTCTGGAAGGCAATCATCGCGTTGTGCGCAAGGTCGAGCGTCTAGAGCTCGTAGCGACAGCCGCCGAGCTTGCGATACTCACGCACTTCGAGAAGCACGCAGGACATTACGGCAAGCCGTTCTTTACCGGCACACGGGGAAAGAAATTTCGCACGTATACGGTTCAGACTGGAATCCTTGCGCCGATGGCCCTCAACCTGCTGGGTCTGCTCCCGCTGCCCAAACCCGTTGATGCAGCGCGTTCGGTTGTAGCATCGGTACTGACGCTCGTAGGCGGCTATATCTTCCGCGAATCGTTGGTTGAGGCGGGTAAGCTGTCCGTGCGTGATCCGCACGCGGCGTTCATACAGCCCACGTGATCGACGACAACACCACCGACGACCCCCGCCCCGGAAGAACCACCGAGACCGAGATCGTGCGCTACGACGGCACGCGCAGCGCGCGCACGTATGACAACGTCGTCACCGAAGAGCCGCTCGAGCTGCGCTTGATCGCCGGCGGCGCAACGCGCACGCTCGCCGTGACGATGCGCACGCCCGGGAACGATTTCGAACTCGCCGCGGGATTTGTCTCGAACGAGCGGATCGTCCGTTCGCGCAACGATCTCGTTGGTCTGAGCTATTGCGTCGATCCACAGATCGATGCCGAGCAACGTTACAACATCGTCAATATCGAACTCACGACCGCGACGATGCCCGATCTCGCCCAGTTCGAGCGCCATTTCACGATGAATAGTTCCTGCGGTGTCTGCGGCCGCGCGAATCTCGAGGCACTCACCGAGCTTGGCGTGCAGCCCGTCGACGACGATCTGCGCGTTCCCATCACGCGCATCTACGAACTTCCCGAACGCATGCGCGAGGCCCAACGTATCTTCGCGACGACCGGTGGTCTACACGCGGCCGCGCTTTTCGATCCGAACGGCAAAGCCATCGCGGTACGCGAGGATATCGGACGCCACAACGCGGTCGACAAGCTTGCCGGCTGGGCGTTGCTCGAAGGGCGGACGCTGGGAGAATCGATTCTTTTCGTGAGCGGTCGCGCGAGCTATGAAATCCTACAAAAGGCGGCGGTCGCACGCATACCCATCGTCTGCGCCGTCTCCGCGCCGAGCAGTCTCGCAGTCGATCTCGCGCGCGCCTTCAACATCACGCTAGTTGCCTTCGTGCGAGGCGAGCACGCCAACGTGTATAGTGCTAGCGACCGAGTAGACGATCGAGCGCAGCCACAACATCGCCGATAGCCGCCGGACGCATCAAGGTGGTCGCCGCACCCAAACGGGGCGAGACGTTGCTGCCGATCGCGACGAGCGGCACGTCGTGTTCGCGACTAAAGGCACGGAACTGCACAGCGGCTTCATTTGAGAGCGCCTCGGGTGTAGCGAGTACCACCGCTTCGAAGGGCTGCGCATCCGCCATAGCAAGCGCCTCTTCGATGCTCGAAGCGATGAGGACGCGATAGCCCGCCTCTTGCAGTCCGTAAGCTAGGAATGACCGGTCGCGCTCTTGGTCCAGCAGCAAGACCGTACGCGGCGCATACCGGCGATCGGCGCGTCGCGGCAGTACGACCGTAAATGTGCTCCCGCGCCCCTCCTCACTCTCGACGGCGATCGTACCACCGTGCAATTGCACGAGCTGCTTGGCGAGAAACAGGCCGAAGCCCGTGCCCGAGATGCGCATCTTGCGCGCATTTGAAGCGCGCGAAAATCGATCGAAGACACGCGAAAGCTCGCCGGAAGGAATGCCGATGCCGAAGTCGCGGATCACGACGGTCACGATGTCCTCGTTGCCGGTGATCCGCACACGCGGATCGGGTCCCTTGGGTGTATATTTTATCGCGTTGTCGATCAGATTGGTGAAGACTTGGCGCAAGCGGTCTTCGTCGCCGGTCACGTGCGCATTACCCTCGACGGTCAACTCGACGGGGCGCCGATCCTTTTGCTGTGTGACGACCGAGCCGATCAACTCGGCCAGGTCGGTCTCGGTGAGCTGCAGCGTGACTTCGTTACGTTCCAGGCGCGAAAGCGTCAGTGTATCGGTTGCGAGCTCGGAGAGCTGCATCGCCGAACCTTTGATCGTTTCGAGGAAATCGCGCTGTTCGTCGGTGACCTCGCCAACCTCGCTGGTGAGATCGGCAAAGCCGACGATCGAGGTTAGCGGTCCACGAAAGTCGTGCGCGAGCATCGTTATCAAATCGCTCTTGGTTTGATTGAGTTCCAACACGGCGCTTCGACGTTCCTCGACCTCGTTGTACAGCGAAACATTGCGTACCGCGACCGAGAAGTATTCGGCGATCAGGTCGAAGACGAAGAGATCGGTGTTGCGTAGCGCGCGGCCCGAGCGCGGGCGAACCTCGAGCACATACGACGCGTCGCCGAACCGGCCGCTATACGCGACCGCGCGCGCGTGCAACTCGTCGGCGACGCGAATCCGCTGCCGCACCGCTTTGTCGACCAGGGGATCGAGCACGGAGTTGCCCCAGTCGGGCGAGCCAAGTTGCTCGACCTCCACGCACGTGCCGTCCTCGCTCACCGCGAGGAGCCGCGCTTCGGCACCGAGCAATTGTGCGATCGCTTCGCGCACCGTCGTCACAACATTGGTCGCGTCGAGCGTCGTAAACAGACGGCGCGCCGTACGCGTGAGCGCCAGCAGCCGATCGTGCTCTTCTTCTAAAGTTGCCGTGCGCTCGACTTCGCCCGTGATGTCACGCTCGATCGAGATCCAGTGCGTCACGACGCCATCCGCGCTGCGCACCGGATGCAACGTCACCTGGTTCCAATAGGTCGAGCCGTCTTTGCGATAGCTCGCGATTTCGGCCTGCGTCGGCATGCCGTTCTCGAGCGCAGCACGCACTTGGCGCATGCCGTCATCGTCGGGCATCGCTTTTCTAAAGAACGAAAGCTCCTGGCCGATCGATTCCTCGCGAGCATATGTGGTTTGCCGCGTAAACGCATCGTTTGCATATGCAAGGACGAGTTCGCCGGCCGCGCTCACTTCGTAGACCAGGATCACATCGCCGGCGACGTTCACCGCGCCCAGTAAGAGTGCGATCTCGCGTTCCTGCGCCCTGCGCTCGGTCATGTCGAAGGCGATTGCGTGGACGCGTTCACGACCGTTCTCGTCGACGACATCGATGCGCAGCTCGACCGGATAGCTGGTACCGTCATGCCGGAGCAGATACGCGCCGCGGACGATCTCCTCACCCCTGCGCCCGCGTATCACGATGTCGTGCAGTACCGTCTGCGTGAGCGTCGGGACGACATCGAACACCGGCATGCCGACCAGTTCTTTGGTAGAGTATCCGAGTCGCTCGCTCGCACCGCGCGATGCGAAGAAGATCTCCTCGGTCGCAACGTCAATGGCGAAGACGTCGGCACGCGCGGCGTCGAAGAGTCCGAGCATGCGCCGGCGGCTTTCGAGCAGATTCATCAGCGCAGCTCCGAGCATCTCGAACTCGCGCATTTGCGTGTCGGCTAGCGTACGTGCGTGCTTGTCGAAAACGCAGAGCGCCCCGAGAACGTGGCCACCGGGTGCAACAAGCGGCACGCCGGCATAGAAGCGCACATGGTGCTCCCCCTGCACGAGCGGGTTGTCACGAAAGCGCTTGTCCGCCGCAGCGTCGTGCACGACGAGCACCTTGCCCGACGCAACGACGTGGGTCGAGAACGAATCATCGCGCGGCATTTCGCGGACGTCGATACCGGCGCGCGATTTATACCACACACGGTCCTCGTCGACGAGCGAAATCGTCGCCATGCTGCAGCCGGTGATCTGACGTGCGAGGTTGGTGAACGCCTCGTACGCGCTCTCTTCGCTGGAATCAAGAAGCTGGTATGCGCGCAATGCGTGCAACCGTTGTGCCTCCTTATTTCCACGCGCCCGCTGGATCATGTCCGGCCCCTCTTGCGAGAGATAAATGCACGCATTTCCTCGTAGGAGCGTGCGTTAAGTATGTCTTCCTTAGTGAGACCGGCCCGTCGCGCCTGTCCGACCCCCAGTTCGATCTCGGTTAAATCTTCGATGCCGTGCGCGTCGGAGTCGACCGTGAAGGTCACCCCGAGCTCCTTGGCACGCCGCGCAAGCGGCGCTGGAAGGTCGAGTCGCAGCGCTTGCCCATCGATTTCGAGGGCCGTGCCCGTGCGCGCCGCCGCTGCAAAGACCGCATCGTAGTCAAAATCATAGCCATGGAAACTTCCCAACATACGTCCGGTCGGATGTCCGATGATCGTCACGTAGGGGTTCTCGCACGCGCGAATGAGCCGCGCCGTCATCGCGTCCCGTCCTATGTCGAATGCGGAGTGGACGCTGCCGATAACAACGTCGAGCTGCGCGAGCACGGCGTCATCGTAGTCCATCGAACCATCGGGCAAAATGTCGACTTCACTCGCACAGAGCGTGTGTATTCCCACGCGGCGCGCGATCTCATCGATGGCCGCGCGCTGCTCGCGCAGTTTCTCCGGATCGACTCCATAGCGCTTGCCGCGTCCCCACGAATGGTCGCTGATCGCGTGGTACTCGTAGCCGCGCGCCTTCGCCGCCACGATCATCTCTTCGAGCGAGTTGCGACCGTCGCTCCAGGTACAGTGCATGTGGAAGTCGCCACGCATATCGCCGATCTCGAGCAATACCGGCAGCGCATTGGCGAGCGCGAGATCGATCTCGTCGAGTCCACTGCGTAACTCCGGCGGAATGTAGGCCATGCCGAGCGCCTCATAGACACCCGCTTCATCGATGCAGGTGATCGCGTCTCCGGTCTCCAGGTTGAGGATCCCGTTCTCGCTCACGCGCAGACTCTTGCGCACGGCGTATTCGCGCAGCTTGATGTTGTGCTCGCGTGAACCGGTGAAGTGCTGCAGCAAGTTGCCATAGAGATGATCCGGCAAGACACGCAAATCGATTTGAAAACCATCGTCGAGCCAGATGCTCGTCTTCGTGCCGCCCTCGGCGAGTACGGCTCGCGCGCGCTCCCACTTGGCGAAGTAGTTCGAAATTGCGCCGGCTTGCGTCGACGTGCACACCAGGTCGATGTCGCCGACGGTTACTTCTTGACGTCGCGCGCTGCCGGCATACACCAGTCGATCGTGAGGTGGGCCGGCGCGCAAATACTCCATGGCCTCGTGCGCGATCCGCAGCGCATGCGCGAGCGGCGTGCGGTGCTGACGGCCCCGATAGGCGAGTATGCCGCGTTTCCAATTCTCGATCGTTTTTGGGCCCATGCGCGGCACGCCCGCGAATCGATCGCTGCCGATCGCCGCTTCGAGCTCGGCCAGCGAGCCGATCTGAAAGTCGTTCCACAGCTGCGCCGCGGTCTTCGCACCGATACCGCTCACGCCAAGCACCTCGACGATCGTCGGCGGGAAGATCGCATAGAGCTCATCGAGCGCATCGGCACCGCCGCGCTCGAGAAGTTGATTGATGACCGTCGCAATCGATTTGCCGATGGAGGGGAGCTTCGTCAACTCGCCCGCGGCCGCAATATCGCGCAGGGGCGCCGCATTTTCGACCGACGCGGCCGCCTTCTCGAAAGCCATATATTTGTAGAAGCTCTCTCCCGCCATCTCCATGAGCGTACGGATCTCGATGAGCTTCTGCGCGATTTCGGTGTTGGAAAGCATCAATGCGGACCTTTACGGAGACTTCGCTCCCGGCGGCGAAGAGGTCCTCGATGTACATCTTGCGCATGCGCGACGCGGCGTACGTGCGGAGCGGCGAAACGATCGTCGCAGCGACGAGCCTCGACCTTACGCCCCAGGAGCATACGACGCGCCTGTGCGCGAGCGCACATGAGGCAGAGGCCCTCGCAATGATGGCAGCCGCGCTCGCCCGCGCGACCGCCGGATCGGTGACGATCGGCGAGTACGATCCTCGAGTCCAGCCGGTGCATTGCAAACGCATTGCGGCGTTCGTGCCGCACGATCCCTTGCCGCTCACCCAAATCGACGCACAGCGCTATATTGCCTATCGCGCGGCTCTCTGGGATGTCGACCTCGGCGTGGCCCGTGCGCGCGCTAAGGCGCTGCTCGCGCGTCTGGACGGTCTGCACGAAGCCTTCGCGTACCCGATCGTGGGTGCGCTCGTGCCCGCACCGCAGCTCCTCGTCCTCGACCGGCCCCAGCTGACGTTTGTTCCGCAGATCCTCGAGGCGGCCGGAGATTGCGCCGTCTTGATCGCGCAAACGGGAGAAAGCGCATGACGCAGCAGGCCCTACGCGCGATCGTCGGCGCACGTCTGCGCGCGGAACGGCGCACGCTCGTCTTCGCGTGTGCAAGCTCGGCGATCGTTGGCTATTTTGCCACGCAGAGTCTGGCGGGACCGATGTTCTTCTGCTCGACGATCGGTATCGCGATCGCGCTTGCGCAAGGTCCGGGACGGCATGCGTACCTCGACACCACCGAGCGCAGTGCGCCGCTCTTTGGGCGCGAACTCGCACGCGCGAAAGCGCTCGCGCCGCTTATTAGTGCAACGATCGCAACGCTGGTCTACTATCTCGCCCAATATGCAAGCGGCATCACCGCGCCGCTCGCGTCTGTGATGCTCACGCTCGCATGCGTGCTAGCCGGTACGCTCGTTGCACTCAACGCCACGACGCGCGACGGTGCAGGCCGCGCACTCGCGCTGCTGGTTGCGGCGGCAACAGTCGTTATCGCCTTTGCACTAGCAAAAAGTGGCGGCACCATCGGCGCCGCCACTGAGCTCGTTTTTTGCGCTATTGTCGGGTTCGTCGCGTTGCGACAGTACGGAGAGTCTCTCGCCCGCTACGAACCGATATAGTCTTATGCCGAAATCGCCGCTCCCGATGCGGCGAGTTTTTCGAGTATCGTGCGATTGAACTGCGGGAGATCTTCGGTACCGCGCGTGCTGACCCAATTCGAATCACCCACGGTCGGTTGATCGCGGTAGAGTCCGCCGGCGTTACGAATGTCGTCGGCAATTGAATGTGCGCCCGTGATCTGACGGCTGCGCACCAGTTGCGTCGAGATCAACACCTGCGCGCCGTGGCCGACCGAGAAGATCGGTTTCTTGGCAGAATCGAACTCGCGCACGAGCCGTTGCGCCTCCGCGTCGGTACGAATCCGGTCAGGCGATGTGCCACCCGGAATCAGGAGCGCATCGAAATCCTCGGCGGTGCAATCCACTGCCAACTCCTCGGCGCGGACGCTCTGGCCCTCGTCCAGGCCCCGTTTACCGCGTATTTTCGTTCGCGCGCGCTCATCGACGCCGACGATCGTCACGATCGCCCCCGCCTCCTCGAGCGCCTTGCGCGGCTCGAACAGATCTGCTTCTTCAAACCCATCGCCGATTAGCGCGGCGATTCGCTTTCCATCAACACCTTGCATCGTGGGGCCGATCTTTCGCTCCGCCCGTTAGAGTGTCCCACCCGTCTGCTGCACGGCTGCCCGAAGGAGGTAAGCAAGCTCCACCTCGAGCTTGCCCAGCGCGTCGAGCACCTCATCCTGGGCGAGCGCCGCGAGCGCGGGGTTGCGTTTGGTCATATCGCCCTCGGGGACTTGATGGCGCGGATTGATCTCGCGCATGTAGATGCGGGCGTCGTATCGCACCTGCCCGGAAGGCAGAAAGTACAGCGGGTCGAGCCCAAATGCATAGACTTCCAGCGAGAGAATCGCGGTCTTTTGCAAAAACTCGATCGGGCGCGTACGCAACGCTTGCGCCAAACTCGCGAGCGCCGAGACCCCAAGGCGTCCCTCGCCGGCGAGAACGCTGGCGAAGGCCTCGGGTGTAAGGCCGAGCGACTCGGCCAGGCGCACTTCGCTCACCTCGCGCTCGGCCGCGAGCGCAGACAACCCCTTGGCAAAGGCGGCACCTCCAGCGGTGCCTATCCGTCCATCCCAGGCTGGCTGCTCGGCATCGATCGTCATTGCGTAACGGGCTCCGTGGAAAGATATATGCCATCCTGCTCGACGCGCACGTCGAAGCGCGGAATCAACGCAAAATCGCCCATCGTCAAACCGCCCGTGCGCAGGTCGAAGCACCACGCGTGCCACGGACACGTGACCGTAAGGTTCTCGACCCAGCCCTCGGCGATCGGACCGCCTTGATGCGGACACGCGTTTTCCAGCGCGTAGTAGTTGCCGTCAACATTGAAGAGCGCAATCTCATAGCGCCCGACATTGAAGGCGCGTGCCTTGCCGGGCGGCACACTGGAGTGATCCGCCACACGTACGAATTCCACGGCTAGGGAACCTCTGAAGAAGTCGCTGTACCGATTGCGATTGATCCTTTCGCGCAAAGGCGAGGAGCGAGGAGGGAGCGATGTGCAAGTTCATCGTGACCGACGCAGCGACGACGGATTTGCGCGAAAAGACCAATCGCCCTGCGGGTTTAAGCCGGAAGTGCGCACCTGCTTCGTCGCCGGCTCCTTCACATACCGCAGCTTGTATGCTCAGTCGCCGGCTTCTCGCATTTCCGCACTTCGGGTTTAAACAATCGGTGCATGGACGTCTTCAGAGGTTCCCTTAGTAGAGCGCTTTGATCAATCCGCCGTCAATCGCAATCGTCTGTCCGGTGACGTAGCGCGCGGGCTCGCTGCACAAGAATGCGACCATCGGCGCGAACTCCGCCGGCGTCGCGACGCGCCCGATCGGCACGTCCGTTTTTGCCGCCGCCGTCATCGCCGCGTCGTCGGGATAAAGATGTCGCAGGCGATCGGTGTCGACACGGCCGGTCGCAATCGAGTTGACGGTTATGCCGTCTTTTGCAACTTCCATTGAGAGCGTCTTCAGCGCGGAGACGAGTGCGGTGCGAAAGGCATTGGAAAGCGTGAGATTCGGAATCGGCTGTTTGACCGACGATGACGTCAGCGCGACGATGCGTCCCCAGTTGTTCGCCGCCATGCCGGGAAGCACGCTGTTGGTTATCTCGATCATGTTACGTAGCACATCGCGATAGCCGACGTCCCAATCCTCCAGCGTCAGACTGCTGAAGACGCCGGGCTTGGGACCGCCGCCATTGAGCACGAGAATATCCGGATTGCCGAGCATATCTCTCACGCCGGCGAGCATCCGTTTGACGCCCGACGAATCGCTCAGGTCGACTTCGAAGAGCCGCGCATCGGTCGCGCCTGCGCTTTTCGCGCGGTTTACCACGGATTCGAGTTTGTCACGACGCCGCGCCGCAACCGCAAGCGAAACGCCTTCCGCCGCGAGCGCCAGTGCAATTGCTTCGCCGATGCCTGCGCTCGCGCCGGTTACGAGCGCGACGCGCCCACGAATGCCTAAGTCCATGTCACCACCGCATTTCCTCCGCTCACGATCACCGCGACCCGTTCTCCGCGTTCGGGCACATACTTCTTTGAAAGCAGCGCAGCATGCGCGGTTGCGCCCGCCGGCTCGGCGGCGATGCGACCGTGCTGCCAGAGCGCTTCGCGCGCGGCGCGGATTTCGTCGTCGCTCACCAAGATCACGCGTTCGACAAAGCGCTGGGCGATTGGATACACCAGCTCACCGATCGCTCCCGCCGCAAGCGCGTCGTTGGCGATGCTGCCGGTCGGGGCATCGACCGGTTTGCCCGCACGAAGTGCCCAATCGAGCGTCGGCGCACCCTCGGGCTCGACGGCGATCACCCGCGCGCGTCCCGCGTACCACGCGGCGACGCCGGCGATCAGGCCGCCGCCACCGACGGGAACCAATACCGTGTCGATCGCGGGATCGGCCTCTTCCAATTCTTTGCCGAGCGACCCGGCGCCGAGGATCGTCGTCGCGTGATCGTAGGCTTCAACCAGCAGCGCGTTGCGTTCGTGTGCATCGGCTTGCGCAGCGCGTCTTGCGTCGGGATAGACGCCCGGCACAATGACGAGCTCGGCGCCGCTCGCGCGGATCCGCGCGATCTTCGCCGGTGATGAAACGTCGGGAACGAAGATCTTGCATGCGATCCCCAACGTCGCCGCAGCGTACGCAACGGCGGCGCCGTGATTGCCGCCCGACGCTGCGACGACACCGCCCGGCGGAATCGTGTGCGTGAGGAGATTCGCAAAAGCGCCACGGGCTTTGAACGAGCCGCTGACCTGGTGCAGTTCGAGTTTCAGCACGGTACCATCGAACTCTAGAAGCGGCGTCCGCCGGATATACGGGCGGATGTGCTCCTCCATCGCCGCGATACCGTCACGATCGATGCGCGCGGATTCGGTTTGCATGCGGCTACGCGACCGCGCCGGCAGTTTGCGCGAGCGCTGCGCTCAGTGCAGCATACGCAGCATCAAGCTCGGGCAACGCGAGATGCGCAAAGCCGAGGCGAAAGACGCGTGCTTCCTCGCCAAACCACGTGCCATTAGAAACACGCACACCGCTCTGCGGCAGCGAGGCGTAAAAACGTTCCACCGCAGCGTCGTCAAAGCGTTCGCGGCGCAACCGCACGCAGCAAATCGCTCCGGCATCCGGCCGAACCCACTCGATCAGCCGCGCGTTTGCTTCGACGAAGTGCGCCGCCTTCGCGAGGCATTCGGCAAGAACGCGGCGACGCTCGCCCAAGATGCGGTCGCGCAGCGCGAGGACACGCAGGGCCAACAGCTCCTCGATCGCTGGAGCGGAGACGACCGTGTTGAACTTGCCGAGAACGAGCTGCTCGCGGATCGCCGGATCCTGCGCGATCGCCCACCCTAAGCGCAACCCCGGAGCCCCGTGGCACTTCGAGAGCGAAGCCGCGGTGATGACGCGCGGGCCGAGCGCGAGGGCGCTGCGTGCGATCGGGTCGTCCCCGAACGCGGCTTCGCGATACTCGTCGTCGACGAGCAAATATGCGTGCGGCGCGGATTCGCGCATCATCGCGTGGATCTCTACGAGCACATCGAATGGAATTGCAACGCCCGAGGGATTCTGCGGTGAGGCAAGACAGACCAGCTTGGTGTTCTCGGAGAGCAGCGGCCGTAACTCGGCTGGATTGAGCTGATAGCCGCGATCGAAAGAAAGTTGAAGCGCGCGTATCGTTGCCCCAATCGCATCGAGCGCGCCCCGTACCGGAGGAAAGATCGGTGTGGTAATGACGGCTTCGTCACCCCGCGCGCAAAGAATGAAGGCGACTAAGAAGAGCGCGTGCATCCCACCGACGGTTATGACAACGTCGTCTGCATCGACCCCGTTGATCGCCGCGACTGCTGCGCGCAGCTGTGCGTCGCCCGCTGCGGAACGATACCCAAGCGCGGTCTTAGCAAGGCCTGCCACGGTCTCTTCATCGAGCAATTCTTCGAGCACCACGTTTGGACCATAGCTGCTAGCTAGATCGAAGCGCGGACTGTCGGCGACAAGCGAGATGATTTCGTTGGGCGCAAAACGGGAGATTTCCATAATAGGTCTCGTTTCAGATCGCTCGTTCGAGCCAGCGTTTGAATTCGGCGATGCGCACGTCATCGCGTTTGTAAAATGTCCACTGCTTGATACGTTTTGCCGTGACCAACCCCGCGGCGGTGAGCACGCGCATGTGCTCGCTCGCGGTCGGCTGACTCACGCCGAGTTTCTCGGCGATGAATACGCCGCAAACGCCGTCGTCAACCAGATCGCCGTCTTCTTGCCGGCGAAAGTGCGCGCGCGGGTCCTTGAGCCACTCGAGGATCAGGAGGCGGCGGTCGCTGGCGAGCGCGCGCAGCACTGTTTCTAGGTCACCAACATTCGGGCTCATAGCCATATTGCTAATTTGCCATGTAACTAATAATATGTCAACAATCCCGCCGTTTTAACTTGCTTCCGAGGCGGCCTCTCTGCTATGCTACGCCGGTCGCCGGGACGGAGCGCAGGCCCTTGGCAAGCCGCGGCCCTGTACCCGAGCGAGACTATCCTGACTATAAGGAGCTTTCGTTCGTGCCTCTTACGAGAGAACAAAAGGCGGAGATCGCCGCCAAGTACGGCCGCGGATCAAATGACACGGGTTCGGCCGAAGTGCAGATCGCAATTCTGACTGCATCGATCAATCAGCTTACCGACCACCTCAAGATGCATAAGAAGGACCACCACAGCCGCCGCGGCCTTTTGCTGCAGGTCGGCCAGCGTCGCCGCCTTCTGAGCTATCTGCAAAAGAAAGATCTCGAGCGCTATCGCTCGCTGATCAACGACCTCGGCCTGCGCCGCTAAAAGGTCCTACTTTAACAACACGGCACGCGCGTGACTTCCACGCGGGTGCCGTTTTGTTACGCTGAACTCGCGCGTCAGTTCGGAAACGATAAAGAGCCCTCGCCCGGATTCGCTCATCACGTCGATCGGCAGCATCGGCGCCCGTTCGAAGCCGGGCCCTTCGTCGATGACGTGCAACACGAGATCGCCGCCGGTGTGATCGAGCACGAACTCGACGGCTCCAGCGGCATGGCGCACGACGTTGCCGGCGAGTTCTCCGAGCACGAGTTCCGCGGTCTCCAAGCGTAACTCGGAAAGGCCAAAGCCGATAAGCAGTGCACGGCACTCGCGTCGCATGCACACAAGACCTTCGGGATCCAAACTCGCGAAGCTCCAGCGCTGCATATTGCCCATGCGCTGATCGCTCTGCACGCGTAGCGTGAAGATCGCAACGTCGTCGCGTGCGCCGTCGACCAGCACGCGCTCGCCAATGAACGCCGCTGGATACACGGCGCGGTCGATCTGTGGATCGGTCAGCGTTGCGCGCAGCAGCCGCGCGCCGCTCTCGAGATCGTGCGACGACTCGATCAGTCCATCGGTATAGAAGACGACGAGGTCGCCATCCCCAACGCCAATGCTCGAGGCGCGGATTGAAATCCGCTCGCGTAACCCGAGCGGTAAATCGACAAAGACCAGCTCTTCCAGACTTCCGTTCGCACGGCGAATGAAGGGCGGGGGATGCCCGGCGCTCGCATAGACCATCGTGTTTGCAATCGGATCGATCACACCGACGAACGCGGTCACGAAGCGATCGAGTTCACCGTCCATGCGCAGCGCTCGGTCGGCGGAGTTCAGCATCAAGACCGGATCGGCATGCACTTGCGCGATACCGCGAATGATTTGGCGCATGCTGCTCATCGTCACCGCTGCATCGAGCCCGCCTCCCGCCACGTCGCCAATCGAGACTACCAGGCGGCCGTCAGCGAGCGCAAAGGCATCGTACCAGTCGCCGCCGATCTGCGCTTCGCTTCGTCCCGGCACATAGATCGCGTCCATCTCGATGCCGTCGACCTGGGGCAAACGACGTGGAAGCGAGGCCGCCTGCAACGCATCGGTGACACGATGCTCGCGCTGGTAGAGCTGTGCGTTCACGATTGCCAGAGCGCAGCGGCGCGCCACTTCTTCGAGAAATTCGAGATCGGTCGCGCCGTACGCGCTGCAGTCGCGCGAGCGAACAAACGAGATCGCGCCGATGACCTTGCCACGCATCTGCATCGGCACGACGATCGTTTCGATCGGCGCATCGTCGGCCGGATCGATGAAACTTGCCGCCCGCGCGTTGCCGTACATCTGCGCGCGAACGCGCGGCGCCGGAACTTCTCGGCGTGGCCCGGCGTGTGCGGATGCGCCCGTGCGCAACACGCCGTTGACGAGCAGATCGACTTGGCACGAGTCGGCGAGAAACGGCACGGCCGAATCGCAGATGTGCCGCAGCGTGAGATCGAGCTCGAGCGAGCTATTGACGATACGCCCGAGTTCGGCTAGATATGTTTGCTGCTGCGCCACGCGTTTTTGATCGTGAATGTCGGTGCTCGTGCCGAACCAGCGCACGATCTCGCCGCCTTCGTCGCGCATCGGTAAAGCGCGGGAAAGGAACCAGCGCGCTATGCCGTCGGGACGAAGCAGTCGATGCTCCATCTCGTATGGCTCGCCCCACGCGAGCGATCGCTGCCAGCGTTCGCGCGTCGCCGGCCAATCGACCGCGTGGACAAAGCCTTCCCAGACGTCGCCGACACATTCGTGCAACGAGAGCCCGGTGTATGCGAGCAACGCGTCGTTCGCATAATCTTGTTCTCCGCGCGCGTTGGTCGACCACACGATATCGGGGAGTGCTTCGGCGATGATCCGCAGCTGGCGATCGCGCATCTCGTGCGCGACGCGCTGATCGTGCACGTCCACCGCCGTGCCGATGCGGTAAAAGGGCAATGACGCTTTTCCGAAGTGGACCCAGCGTAAAAAGTGCCAGCGATACATTCCGTCGCTGCGGCGGCGTAAGCGAAAGTCGAGTTCCTGTTGACCCGAACGCAACGCACGCATCACGAGCGGCAGATCGAGTGGATGAACTAGCGCGCTACGATCTTGGAGCGTCGAACCGACCGGGAGTCCAGTGTAATCGAGCCACGCGCGATTGACGAACGTGAGACGTTCGTCACTGTCGGTGGTCCACACCAAGAGCGGCAGTGCGTCGGCGAGACTGCGCAGCCGATCGTCAGCGTCCCCTTCGGGCTCGGAGCGGTCGCAGACGCCGAGCCACTCACGAAGTACCCCGCTCGTATCGCGCATCGGCACGAACGTCGCGGAGAACATCGCGTATTCATTGTGGGCTGAGCGCAGCCGCCAACGTATCTCGTAAGGCTGCTCGCTGCGCGTTCCAGCTTCAACCTGGGCAAGCGCGTGCGTTATGTCGTGCGGGTGCACGGCCAACTGCCACCCATGGCCGAGAGAATGCTGGAAGTCGAGCCCGGTGAACGCGGTCCACGCGGGATTGACGAAGTGGCACTGCGCATCAGCCTGTACGAGAAGCGCAACGCGGCCGAGGCGCTGCGCGAACGTGCGGAGCGTCGATGCCTCTAACTCGCCCGTCGCTCTCGAGGTCATGGTGCTGCCCGTGATACCTACCCACGAGCAACCGAGCTAAAACGTGCGGCCGCTAAGATCTCTTTCGGGCATAGGCCCTTCGGACCGCATCCTTGATCGCCGCGGTCCCCATCCCGTAATACTCAATCAATTCAGCCGGATCGCCGGACTGGCCGAAGCGGTCCTGCACCCCCACGAACTCTATCGGGGTCGGTGCCTTTGCAGCGAGCGCCTCGGCCACGGCCGAGCCCATGCCTGCATGGACTTGGTGCTCCTCGACGGTTACCACTGCGCCGCATGCACGTGCCGCCGCGACGACCGTATCTTCATCCATCGGTTTGACCGTGTGATTGTTGATCACGCGCGCTTCGATGCCGTCTTCGCGTGACAGTTCGTCGGCAGCGACGAGCGCGTTGTACACGAGAATACCGCACGCGATGATCGCCACGTCTTCGCCGTCACGCAACGTCTGCGCCTTACCGACTTCGAACGGCGTCGCATCGGTCGTAACGATCGGCGATTTCTCACGCGCGAAGCGCAGGTAGACCGGGCCAAACCGCTCGCTCAGCGCAATTGTCGCTTTCTTCGTCTGTACCGAATCACATGGCACTACGACGGTCATGTGCGGAATGACCCGCATGATCGCAATATCTTCAATCGCCTGGTGTGTTGCACCGTCAGGACCAACGGATACGCCGGCGTGCGCGCCCGCGATCTTCACGTTGGCCTCGTTGAGCGCCATGATCGTGCGCACTTGCTCCCACGAGCGTCCCGGATTGAACATCGCATACGATGCAATCCACGGAACCTTGCCGACCGCTGCAAGGCCGCCGGCCATCGCAACCAGCATCTGTTCGGCGACGCCGATTTCTAGATATTGCGCGGGATGCGCTTTCTTGAAACCTTCCATGCGCGTCGACTCGGCGAGGTCGGCGCAGATCGCAACAACGTTTTTGTTGCGATTGCCCGCCTCGATCAGCCCTTCGCCGAAGCCGTTACGCGTCGGAAGCGATTTGAGCTCGGCGGCGTTTCGGTAGTCCACGAGCGCCATCGACTTCGCTGCTTGATCGAGCGCCTCCGTACTAGACATTGGCCAGCAGCCTTTCGCGCGTCGCAGCAAGTTCGGCCAGCGCGGTGTCGGCCTGTTCTTTGTTTGGCGGCTTACCGTGCCAGGTGTAGTCGCCTTCCATGAAGCTCACACCCTTGCCCGGCACCGTGTGCGCAATGATCACTTGCGGCTTGCCTTTGAATGCTTTCGCTCGCTCGAGCGTCTCGACCAGTTCGCCCATATCGTTGCCATTGCACTCGAAGACCTCCCAATTGAAGGCGCGGTACTTGTCGGCGAACGGCTCGAGCGGCATGACTTCTTCGGTGCTGCCGTCGATTTGAATGAAATTCCGATCGATGATGACGGTGAGATTGTCGAGTTTGAATTTACCGGCGGTCATCATCGCTTCCATATGTAACCCGCATTGATGCTCGGCATCGCTGCACACGACGTAGACGCGCCAATCCTTGTTGTCCATCTTCGCGCCGAGCGCCATACCAGTACCTTGCGCCAGCCCCTCTCCCAGCGGACCCGACGTCGTCTCGAGTGCGGGAAGTTTTACGCGCTCGGGGTGTCCTTGCAGACGCGAGCCAAACTTGCGCAACGTAAGCAACTCCTCGACGGGGAAGTAGCCGAAGTTGGCCATCGCCGAATAGCGCACCGGCGCGATGTGGCCACACGAAAGCAGCAGGCGATCGCGATCGTCCCAGTCCGGCCGCTTGGGGTCGTGACGCATGATGAAGCCGTAGAGGGCCGTGAAGACGTCGGCCATGTCGAGCGAGCCGGCGGAGTGGCCGGAGCCTGCCGCAAGAAGCGAGCGGATGATGCCGACGCGTACATCGTTAGCCCGCAGTTCGAGCTCTTTGCGACGCTCGGGGGTCAAGGTCTGCATATCGCCCGTTATACCAGGGGTCGCGTGCGGCCACCTACCCCTTGATGCGCTGGCCTGCGGTCTGCAGCTTGTGGCAATCCAAGCAGAGCGTTTCGAGGTTCCCGAGGTGGTGCAGGCAGCTCAGCACCGTGTGCGCACCGCGAGCTTGCTCGATGTGATTGACTTCGAGCCGGTCGGTCTTGCGCAGACGCTTGTACTTGGGATGCGAACGCGGCGGGGGCTTGTGCCCGCAGCGTTTGCACCGGTACCGATCGCGCTTTTTTGCCGCACGCCGCGCGAGGGTCCACCAATGGTTTTTCCAAAAGGCATCGGCACAGCGATCGCTGCACCACATCTTGCGCCGCGGCGGGAGCGCATCACCGCACCAGCGGCATGCACCCTCGATGCGTCTGGCAAGAACGCAGGTGGCGACTAGACGACGAGAGCGATGCGCGGGCTCGTTTCGATCCATTGGTTGAAGTCGATAGCCGTCATCGGCTGCGCGACGGCAAAACCCTGCATATATTTCACGCTGGCGGCGCGACACGCGGCCCGGTCGTCGGCGCTCGCGACGCGTGTTGCAATCACATCCCAGCCGTAGACGCGGGAGAGCGCAACGATTGCATCCAGCCCCTTGCCGCGCGCACCGCCCGAGGGCAAGAGCGCGCGCGATGGCTTGACGAAACGCGCCGAGAGCGACTCGAGCAGCGTGAGATCGAGTTCGGTTTCGCCGAATCCGTCCAAGCCGACATACAGACCGCAGCGCTCGGCCGCTTCGGCAAAGCCGTGGTATGACTCGAAGTTGGCGAGGAACTTCGACCATTCCAATTCGAGCGCGAGCATCGAGGTGTCGCACCCGCTCGCATCCACCGAGCGAAGGACGTTGCCTAGAATATCGTCGGAGGCTTGTCCGATGTTGACGTGTATGCGCTGCACGCCCTGCGCGCGCCATTCGTTTGCGCTTGCAAGCGCGCGTCGCGTCACCCAAGCGTCGAGGTGTTCGATCGACTTTCGAGCGCGTGCCGCCTCCATCGTGATGAACGCCGACTGCACACCATCCTGCGGGTGCAGCGAACGCAGCAATGCTTCGGCCGCGACAACGGTCCCAGACTCCACTTCGAAGATCGGCTGGAAGCATAACAGAAACTCGCGCGTGAACGCCTCTTCCACCTCGATCGCGAGCGGTGTCCAATCTTCCGGCGAGTCCCCGGGATTGAACACGCAAAATGATTCGTGCTGCCGTTTGGCTTGGTACATCGCAAGGTCCGCATGATGCAGCCAATCCTCAACCCCGGTTGCGTGCTCGGGAAAGAATGCGACCCCGACGCTGAGCGAAACCGCACCGCCGCCGTGCACGATCTCCAGATCGCGCACGCTCAACGCGAGCCGGGTTGCCGCAGCACACGCTTCCTCGGAACTGCGCACGACCGGGAGAATCACGGCAAACTCGTCACCGCCGATGCGCCCGACAAACTCATTCGCGCGCAACGCCTCGCGCAGCGTGGTGGCGATCAACTTGAGCACCATGTCGCCGTGCGCATGGCCGAATGAATCGTTGACTCCCTTGAAACCGTTGAGGTCAATGAACAGCAAGGCCGCGTGCGTTCCGTTGCGCTTCGCGGCCGAGATCGTCTCGCTCAGGCGATTCATCGTCGCCCAGCGGTCGGGAAGCCCGGTAACGTGATCGACGAGCGAACGCGGGTCTCCGACGTGCCAGAGCTGGCGAAGCAGTTGCGTGAACACGTCGAGCAGCGTCTCGGCGTCGGCTTCGAAGATCGCGCGATCGATACGGCTGGTGCGCTCGCCAAGCAGCAAGACCCACTCGCGATCCCCGGCGTACAGCATTGCGCAGAGCGCATCGGCAACGCTCGCAGCGCCACGTAGCAGCGTTGTGCCGTGTTCGTGCAGTTCTTGCTCATCGCCCATCTCGACGCGCGCTTCGAGTAGACTCGGGTCGGTCGAGAAGGCGCACTGCATGGCACCGTTTTGTACTTCGAAAATCGCCGCGACGTCGGCGCCGGTTATGCGTGCGGCCTCTTCGAGCGCCTCCACGATAACTTGTGGCAATTCGGTATCAAGACGCTTCAAAAACGAGCGCATTTGAGCGAGACGCTCAACTGCGCGCGCTGCGCCCTGCGACGGTGCGGCATCCCCGCCGTCCACAAAGGACCGAACGAGTCCAAAGATATCGTCAAACACCGGCCTTGCTGTTCTTCGTGCTCGGCCGCGACTTTCATGTAAGCGCTCGGTTAATGGGGCTAATAGCCTAGCGCGGCCCCAGACGGGCGGCGCCGATCGGTCCCGCCCTGCAGCATCCCGGTCGCCAGATCGACGACAATCGCCTGAGCCGAGCCCCAAAACGGCACCTCTTCAAACGCATAGCCATCGCCGCGAAGCGCCTCGAGCGTCCCGCTGGAAAGCGCATTCGGCTCGTATTGGACGCGGTCGGGCAGCCACTGCATGTGGACGCGCGGAGCGTCGACTGCACGTTGTGCATTCATCCCGAAATCGTATACGTTCAGGATCGTCTCGAGCGCGATTGTGATAATCCGCGACCCTCCTGGGCTTCCCGTCACCATCGCAAGCTTGCCGCCACGCAACACGATCGTCGGGGCCATCGACGAGAGCGGCCGTTTCCCAGGCTGAATATCGTTCATCGCGCCCTGTACCAAACCGAACATGTTCGGCACACCCGGTTTCGACGTAAAATCGTCCATCTCGTCGTTGAGAAAGAAGCCCGTGTCGCCCGCAATGACACTTGCGCCAAACCAATTATTGATCGTGTAGGTTACCGCAACCGCATTGCCGGCGCTATCCACGATCGAGTAATGCGTCGTCTCGCCGTTCTCGTGCACGCTGATATTCAAGCCCGGCTTCACCTCTGATGACGGCGTAGCACGCTGCGGCGCGATCTCTGCGCGCAACCGCGCTGCATACGCGGGATCGAGGAGCTGCGCGATCGGATCTTGGACGAAGGCCGGATCGCCGAGATATGCATTGCGATCCGCGTAGGCGCGGCGTTCCGCTTCAACCAAATAGTGCGTCTCCTGCGTGCTGTGCCAACCCCATTGCGCGAACGGATAGGGCGCTACGATGTTGAGAATCTGACAAAGCGTCACGCCGCCCGAACTCGGCGGCGGCGACGAAATCACATCGAGGCCATGATAATTGCAGTGCAGCGGTTGCGATTCGTCGACGGTATATTTTGCGAAGTCCTCCATCGAAAGCAGCCCACCGTTGGCCTCGCTCGCCGCAACCACGGCGCGTGCAATCGGCCCGCGGTAAAATGCGTCGTCGCCATCCTTCGAAATCAGTTCCAGCGAGTGCGCGAGATTTGTCTGCACGATGCGTTGGCCCGCACGCGGCAACGCGCCATCGGCCATCCAGATCGCTTTTACGTTGGGCTGCGAAAACGTGGACGCGCCGGTATAGCCCTGCGCGGCCGCACCGTTAAATGGAATGAGGTCGCCGTCATCGAGCACATATCCGTCGCGCGCGAGCGCGATCGCCGGCGCCATAACCCGCGCACGTTGCATCGTCCCATACTCGCTCAATGCACGATTGAGTCCCATCACCGTGCCGGGCACGCCGATCGCAAGCCATCCGCGAACCGATCGACCCGGCACGACATTGCCCTGCGCATCGAGATACATGTCGCGCGTTGCGCGCAGCGGCGCCTTCTCGCGAAAGTCGACAAAGCGCTCGCGCCCATCGTGCATGCGAATCAACATGAATCCGCCGCCTCCGATGTTGCCGCAACACGGATCGACGACCGCGAGCGCGTAGCCAACCGCGACGGCGGCGTCGACGGCGTTGCCGCCGGCCTTGAGCACATCGATGCCGGCTTGCGAGGCGAGGTGTTGTTCGGAGACGACCATGGCGTGCGGAGCGGTGACGGGGCCGAGCAGGGCGGCTAGGAGCAGAGCGTGCATAGGTAGCCGTTTCGCGATGGACCGGTAAAGATTTCCTTGGCGCTGGGCCGGCGGACGGCTCGGGATGATACGATGGCCCGGATGACCACCTCCTCGGTCCCGGGTTTCGACGTACTTCAGCCCTTCAGCTATGCTGAGACGCCGAAGACCCCGACGAGCACCCCGCTCCCGTCAACGAGCCCCTCGACTGAGGCGCTCACCGGCGAGAACCCCTACCAGCAGACGCTCTCGACCCTCAAGAGTTGGCAAAACGAGGTCCTTCAGCAGAGCCTCGGCGGCAACACGACCGATGCGACGAACGCGCTTTACGCGTCCGCCGGCCTGAGCGCCGATCAATTTGCTAACCTGGCAACCGAGCTCCAGAGCCTCGGCTCGAGGATCGACACGACCGCTTAACGCGGGTCTGCGACTTTATCGGGCAGGCCGCTTCCGGCCGCTGCGCGAACCAAGCTCGGTTCATTTAAAAAGCAAAACAGAAGAAAATTAGGAGTTATTTGTGCCCGAATCCGTGACCTTAGAGGTCGGCGGGCGCACGATGGTCATTGAGACCGGCGAACTCGCGAAGCAAGCCAACGGCTCCGCGCTGATTCGTTACGGCGACCAAAACGTCGTGCTCTGCGCCGCAACTGCCTCGCTCAAACCTCGCGAAGGCATCGACTGGTTCCCACTCACCTGCGATTTCGAAGAGAAGATGTACGCGGCCGGAAAAATTCCGGGCGGCTACATCAAGCGCGAGGGCCGTCCGCCCGAGCACGCCGTGCTCAGCTCGCGTCAGATGGATCGTCCGATCCGTCCGCTCTTTCCCGAAGGTTTTCAAAACGACGTGCAAGTCGTCGCAACCGTGATGTCGGTCGATCCCGAACTCGATCCCGACATCCTCGGTATCTGCGCCGCCGGCGCATCGCTCGCGCTCTCGGACATTCCGTTCGACGGGCCGGTTGCCGGCGTGCGCGTCGGCCGCGACGAGAACGGCAAGTTCATTGCCAATCCTACGCTTGCGCAGTATGAAACCGGTGGCATGGAGGTCGTCGTCGCCGGCACCGCCGACGCGATCATGATGGTCGAAGGCGGCGCGCAAGAAATCTCCGAGGAAGATTTCCTCGGGGCGGTCGAGTTCGCGCACGGCGAAATCAAGAAGATCGTCAAAGCGATCAATCAACTTGTCAAGAAAGCCGGCAAAGCCAAACGCGAGTATCCGCTCAAGAAGGTTAATGCGGATCTCGACAAGTGGGTGCGCAAGACGTTTGCGAAGGATGTCGCCAAGGCGATGCGCATCGTCGACAAGCACACGCGCGAAGAGGCCTTCTCTGAATTGACCGTCGCCGCGGCGCTCGAACGCGTCGGCAAAAAAGACGACGAGATCAAAGAGCTGCTCGACAGCTCGGACACCGCCAAAGAGTTCGGCAAGATCATCAAGACGATGCAAGAGGACGAGTTGCGCGTGATGGTCGTCGACGAGAAGATTCGTCCGGATGGACGCAAGCCCGACGAGATCCGCCCGATTTGGACCAAGGTGCACTACGTGCCCCGCGTCCATGGTTCGGGCGTTTTTACGCGCGGACAGACGCAGGTCTTTACCGCCGCGACGCTCGGTTCGACCAGCGACGCGCAGCGGCTCGACGGCATCCTGGCGCTCGAAGACAAGCGCTACATGCACTTCTACAACTTCCCGCCATTCTCGGTCGGTGAGACGCGCCCGATGCGCGGACCCGGCCGGCGCGAAATCGGCCACGGCGCACTCGCTGAGCGCGCACTGCTGCCGGTGCTTCCGAAGAAGGAAGACTTCCCGTACACGATGCGTCTGATGAGCGAAGTGCTCGAATCGAATGGTTCGTCATCGATGGCATCGGTCTGCGGATCGAGCCTCGCGCTGATGGATGCGGGCGTGCCGATCACCGAACACGTCGCGGGCGTCGCAATGGGCCTGATTCTCAAAGGTAAGGACTACACGGTGCTTACCGACATTCAGGGACTCGAAGATGCTCTCGGCGAGATGGACTTCAAAGTCGCGGGAACCAAGAAGGGTATCACCGCGATCCAGATGGACATCAAAGTCCAAGGCATCACGATCGAGATCATGCGCGAAGCGATGGCGCAAGCCAAGAAGTCGCGCTTCTTCATCATCGACAAGCTCACCGAAACGATCGCCCAGCCGCGTCCGGAACTCTCGGAGTACGCACCGCGGATGATCGTGATCAAGATCGACCCGAACAAGATCAAGGACGTCATCGGACCAGGCGGCAAGATCATCAACAAGATCATCGCTGAAACCGGCGTCGAGAAGATCGATATCGAGGACGACGGTACGGTGTTCATCACCTCGCTCGACGGCGCGAGCGGTGAAGCCGCCAGGCAGTACGTCGAGAACATCACCAAAGACATCAAAGTCGGTGAGATCTACACCGGTACGGTCAAGCGCATCATTCCGATCGGTGCGTTCGTCGAGATTCTTCCGGGCAAGGAAGGCCTCGTGCACATCAGCCAACTCGCGCCCGAACGCGTCGCGAAGGTGGAAGACGTGCTCAACCTCGGCGACACGGTGCAAGTGAAAGTCATGGAGATCGACGGCCAAGGTCGCGTCAACCTCTCACGCAAAGCCGTGATCGCTCCGGGTTCGGAGAACAGCGGCGGCGGACGCGAGAGCCGCGGCAACGGTGAATTCCGTCCGCAACGCCGCGAGCGCAGCGACGAGGAGCCCGCCGGTGCGATTCCGGCTGGACCCGGCGCACCGCCGACGCGGCGACGCCGTCGACCGCCGACGCACCGCGACGACGAATAGCAAAAAGAAGAAGGGCTCGCAGCAATGCGGGCCCTTTTTTATTGACGTTTGTATGTCCAGCCGAAATAGCCTAGGATCGTCGCGATGCAAAGCGGGACCAGCACGAATGACCCCAAGACCGCTCTGCTCCAACTTATGTCGCCGAGCAAAATCACCCGAGTACCAGTTGTAAACGCCTGCGTCCGCAGCCTTTGCCATTGCATACAGGCCCAGGCCGCAAACTTCGCCGAGAGCAAGGCCAACCGCCCCCGCGAGAATTGTGCGCCAAATGCGGCTCACGGCTCGCCCGGATTCTGGCAAACCATACTTCCGCAATACTGGTTGAAGTACAGCGCGTCACCCGTCCTGAACCTGCCGACGTTGTCCGCGCTCCATTTGTAAACGTCCGAGTCAATGGGACTTCCCACAGCATAGAAAGCCGCACCGCACAGGACACCAACAACGAGTCCCGCGATCGCCACAATCAATCCACGACCGCGTTTTATCGTAGCACCTCACCGGTACCATTGGCTGCCACATGGCATGCTTCCACAACCTGTGTTGAAATTCAGCGCGTCACTACTGGAAGATGCCAGAGCGACGAATAGTAGCCGACAGATAGAACCAAAGGGCTCGCTGCAATGCGGGCCCTTTGTGTTACCATTCGACTGCGGCGGGAGGGCCGATCCTATGCTTAGCATTCGGATATTTCGCGCTTCCCTTTGCATTGCAGCTGCATGTGTGCTCCTCAACTCGGGCTGCACGGGACAAACGACCGGAACAAACGCGATTCCGGTGCAAACGCAAACAAATTCATCACTTCAACCCGACCTCACTCCTCACGGTACGGTCCATCCGGACAGTTGGAATGATGGCAGGAACATCTATGTCGCGTCGGCTTCAAACGTGCCGTATGAAACGACGATCCTCGTGTTCGGTGCAGCCGCAAACGGGAACGTCGCGCCGATCCGCACGATCCATTCGCCCCTTTTGAGTGGAAAAGACATCTCAGCGATGGCGGTGGATGCGAGCGGCTATCTGTACCTTTTCGTGCAGACACTGGGACACAACCAAATTATCGTCTTTGCGCCGCTGGCAAACGGAAACAACGTCCCGGCGGCGCGCGTGATTGCGGGCGATAACACGCGTATGATGGGTGCCGAAGGCATGGACGTCGATGCGTCGGGCCGCATCTACGTGAGCGAAAACATCGGACTCACCAAAGGTGTCATTCTCGAGTTCGCGCCGCTCGCAAATGGAAATGTTGCGCCATCGGCCTTTATTGCGCCGTCGCCGCTGTGGCGGGACTTTTGGGGCGTGGAGGCCGGCCAGAGTCATCTCTACATTGCCCAAGCGCTAAGTCAGGGACTGCGAATCGAGATGTTCTCGAAAGCCGCCACCGGCGTAACGCCGCCGGTGTGCACCATCTCGTACCCCAGCGCAATCCCGTACATCTATCAGGACCTGGCAAAAGGGCCTGACATCTATCCACTTTGGGCAGCAGTCGAGATTCCGGTGTCCGAGCTAGTCGCATATTCCGATTGCAATTCGACGCCTGTCGGCGTCATTCGCGGACCGAATACCGGCCTCACCGCGTTCAAATCGGTCAGCGGAATGGCGGTTGACTCGCGAGGCACGCTCTATGAAGTCTCTTTCAACGAGGTACCCGCCGCGATACGCGCCTGGGCTGTGGGAAATCAGAACGGCAACGTTACCCCAACCACGCTGATTTCAGGCGCGAACACCAACCTCGGAATCCTCACCGCCATCGCTATCGGCCCCTGACACAGGCCTGATTTAGCTTAAACAGCGGCAAAATGAGGCAAAGGGCCCGCGAAATCGGGTCCTTTTTCTCATGCTTTACAGAAAGGCTGAACCCTGGCTGGCTCGAATTTTCATAAAGACAAGAGCGACTCAGGTCAATCGTTCGCCGTAGTGCCTAAGGCACTATAAGGAGGCGGCTCATGGTGCATTTTCGCACACCCCTCGCGCTCGCGGCCCTCGCGGCGCTACTAACTGCCTGCGGCGGAGGCGGCGGCGGTTCGTCGCCGATCCCATCGACGGGCGGCGGCGGTGCAGCGCCCACGCAGCCGGCGCAGAAAACGGGGCCGGCGAATATGGTGATTTATATTCCGCCGCCGAGCAAACAGAACACGCATCACCGGCCGAATTACATTTCACCGGGCACGCAGTCGATGACGGTTGGCCTCGTCAGTGGCAGCACGACCACTCCGCTTGCGACGATCAATCTTACAACGGGTTCGCCAAATTGCACGGTGCCGACCGGCGGTGGGTTGCAATGCACCACAACGGTACAGGCACCATTTGGTACCGATACGTTTGCCGTGTCGACCTACAGTGCGACGAACGCTGGCGGCAGCGTCCTCTCAACTGGACAAGTACAAACCACGTTGACACTTGGTGCAAATGAGCCCACCGTACAGCTCGATCTCGACGGCGTGCCGGCTACTGTTGCGCTTGTACTTGGCACGGCAACGCTCCCGGTCGGCAATCCGGGCTCGACGAGCGTAACTGTACAAGCGTACGACGCGAGCAACAACCTCATCATCGGCCCGGGCCAGTTCGCGTCGCCTTTCACGCTGTCCATTTCCGGTGACACGTACAACACGCTGTCGCTCAACTACGGCGGCCCACCCGGCAGCCCGGCCCAGACGAGCATAACATCGCCCGGGCAGGTTGTTAAACTCAACTACACCGGCGGCACAAACGTCGGCTCGACGATTTCGGCGATCGGCTCCGGCTTTGTCCAGCCCACGCCGCTACCTACGTTCAACGCGACAGGCGCCGTGTTGAATCTCTTCCAGTATTACAACTCGAACTACTATTTCGAACCACTAGGCGTTGCGGCACTGCCGAACGGGACCGCCGCGGTGTTCCTTGAAGAGGACGACCCGGAATACGCCATTGGCATCGCGTCGCCGACCGGCATGCAATACGTTGTAACTGGGGACACAACCGATCCGTACAATCCCGGAACCGGCGAAGTGACGTTCACCGGCGGCAGCCGTCGTGCAAAACATGAGCGAGTATCTGCTCTCGGACGAGAGCGACTATCAATATAATGAACTCGCAGCCTTGCCGAACGGCAACGTCGCGTATGCGGGCTCGTTCGAAGACAACCCCCAGCTCGCGTCGCCGTCCGGCCTCTGCTACGAAGGCGACCTGCAAAGCGGCACGCTAGGTATATTCAACCCATCAACCAAAACAACAACGGAATACGTCTTGCACGGCTATCCAGAATTCATCCAGGCCGATAGTAACGGCAACGTATGGTTCATCGAGTACACGGGCTACTGTAGCGAGACAGGCAACTACTACAGCGACAACTACGCTATCGGTGAGTTGAGCAACACCAACACTCTAACCGAGACGGACTTCGCAACCGCCGGCATTACTTACGGGGAAAGCCCCGATCCGAGTGCGATGTCGATCATGCCGAACGGCTCGACGATGTACATCGCCGATTACGACAACGAGGCGTTTGTCAAGGTTGGTCTAGGCGCAACGCCGACGCTCCAAGGCATCGCGACCGTCACCAACTACAACGTTCCCTATTATGGCGGTATGGCTACAGCTCCGGACGGCACGACAGCGTGGTTTACCGACGAGTCGTTGGACGACGATTACTACTACGGGTACATTCGAGGGTCGGCAGCGTTCTCGAGCGCAAGCCTCGCGGAACAGCTCTTCCCGATCAACGAGTTCTACAGCTACGGCATGGCCTACGGCGATAACAGCTTCTGGGCCGCCGACGAAGGTGACGACGAAAACATCACCGGGATCGGACGGCTCTCGAACGTCGCCGCCGGATCACCGGTCACGGCCTTCTATCAGGTGCCACCTCCCTACTACGACGACGTACAGTATCTCTACGCAATTTCATCGGGCGGCGGATACGTTTGGGCTGTCGACGAGGACTACGGATACATCGATGCGTTGCAATACGGCGCGCCGAGCGCGGGAACGATAACGTACACGCGGGTCCGCCAATTGACGAACTTCGGTAGACACCGGTTCACGCCGCATCTGGCGCCGCACCGGCCGACGCACAGACGCGCGCCGCTGACACTCCCACGCAAGCCATGACAAAAGAGGGCTCGCAGCAATGCGAGCCTTAATTCTTCTGTGACAACCCTTCGACAAGCTCAGGGGTGACAACGTTCTGACGGAGGTATTCGCATGCGCATTAGGGTGAACTGGTGGGCGATTCTCGTTGCCGATATCGTCTTGTTTCTTCTCGGTTGGCTGTGGTACGACGTGCTCTTCGGCAACATGTGGATGACTGCGTTGCGTCAGGTTACACCGCAAGTCAGCATGGCAGCGAACTGGTATCCGTTTGCGGTCTCGCTCTTCGGCGGGTTCTTCCTCGCGTACGGACTCGCGCTGATTCTCAAGTGGCGCGGCATCGTGGGCCCCCTCGAGGGCGCATGGATCGGGTTTGCCCTCGGCTTGCTGATCTTTGGCACGATGACATGGATGGATTACGTCTATTCGGGGTGGGGCGCGACGCTCGGCCTCATCAACATCGGCTTCGTATCGGTCGGTATGGGGATCCAAGGCGCTATTCTTGCGGGGTGGAGAGTGAAGTCCACCTAATCATGACAGCGCCTGTCATATAAGCGCGGTAGGCTAGGGACATCTCAAGATCGACAAAGGAGAGTCCCGTGAGCGTTCAATCGACCCCCGTGAGCGCAACCGCTATCGCCGGCTTCGACCTAGTCGGCGCCACCGTGCGCGACCTGCAGAAATCGCTCGCTTTTTATCGCGACACCCTCGGCCTTGTCCCGTCGGTTCAGGGCGAGGGCGGCGTAGAATTCCACCTGTCTGACGGCTCGACGTTCGGACTTTGGCAGCCGCCGGAGGGCTCGATGAGACCCGGTTTGGGCGTGATGTTCACCGTCGGCGATGCGGCCGGAGCCGCGAAAGACGTACGTGACCGCGGCGGTGAGATGTCGGAACCGATGGAATCGCCCGTGTGCTTCATGGCGATGGGCCAAGACGCCGAGGGCAACAGCATCATTCTGCACCAGAAGAAATCGCGCGATCCGCACCTGCCGCCAGATCAGGCGCGCACCCTGACTAGCATCAACGGCATCGACCTTGCCGGCTATCTCGTTACCGATCCCCAAGCCGCGATCGCCTACTATCGCGATGTGCTCGGCCTCACGCCGACCGACATCGATGAAGAGGGGCGTGGCAGCGAATTCGATCTTGCCGACGGCACCACGTTCGGCGTGTGGCGCACGCCCGAAGTGCAGCAGGGCGGCTTCGTAATGTTCGCGGTCAGCGACCTGCGCGCCAAGCTCGCGGAGCTGAAAAGCCGCGGCGTAACCTTTAGTGAGGTCATGGACGGCCCGGTCTGTTCCATGGCGTTCGGTCCCGATCCCGAAGGCAACAGCGTCATCATTCACCAACGGAAGGTGAATGCCTAACGACGCGGTTCTTGTCAGCGGTGCATCGACCGGCATCGGTCATGCGATCTCGATGCACCTCGCGCACAACGGTTACACGGTGTATGCCGGCGTGCGCAAAGAGGGCGATCGCGAACGCCTCGAAGCCGAGCACGCGCGCATTCACCCGATCATCCTCGACGTCACCGTGCCCGCCGACGTTGCGCGGGCGGTGCAGACCGTACGCGAGGCCGGCGATACACTCGTCGGCCTCGTGAACAACGCCGGTATCGCGGTTGCCGGTCCGCTCGAGTTTCTTCCGCTCGAAGCACTGCGACTGCAGTTCGAAGTGAACACGATCGCACCGATCGCGATGGCGCAAGCGGCATTGCCGCTCTTACGCGAATCGCGCGGACGCATCGTCAACATCGGCTCGATCGCCGGGCGTCTCTCTGCGCCGTTCGTCGGTCCCTACAGCGCATCAAAAGCCGCAATCGCCTCGCTCACCGACGCGCTGCGCCAGGAGCTTGCGCGCTTCGGGATCGCCGTCTCGCTGCTCGAGTTTGCTTCCGTCAAGACGCCGATTTGGGAGAAGGGTCGTGCGGGACGTGATGCGCTCGTCGCGTCGATGCCGCCGCAAGCGATGAGCCTGTACGGCGGCCTTGCTGATGCGGTCGTCGCACAAACGGAAGTCGAGGAGCGCGAAGGGATGGATCCGCAAGTGATCGCAGCGACGGTGCTCGCAGCCTTGCGCGCATCGAAGCCGCGCGAACGCTACGTGATCGGCCGCAAAGCGCGCATCCAGGCCGTTGCGGCGATTCTTCCGCCGAGCACGCGCGATAGGCTCGTCAAGCAAGCGATGAAATTGCCATGATCGCGCTGGTTCTGGTAGCGGCACTGAATTGCGGCGCGACCGCAACGCAGATCGACTTGGACGAATGCGCGGCGGCGGCACAAACGCACAACGATAAGCTCGAGGCGACGGCGTTGCAAACTGCCGAGTGGCGCACGTACAACGATCCACTCCTACACGCAACCGAGTTGCGCTGGCACGAGGCGCGTACGTCAGCCTGCAATTTCGCATACGAAATGTACGCCGGCGGGACGATCGCACCAATGCTATTTTCACGGTGTAATGCCGATGCGGCACTGGCGCGCATTCGCGACATCGGCTTATTCACCGGCCTTCCAAGTCCGACTGCGGCGACTCCCAATCCACAAGTGCAAGCCGAGCATGAGCGCATTTACGGTCTGCTCGAACTGCTCGTCACACCGCACGAGCGAGATCTCCTCGCGAACTCGGAACGTGCGTTCATGCGGTATCGTGATGTGGCATGTTCGCAGGCAAAAGACGGGTGCGCAACCGCGCTCACACGAACGCGCACGCAACAACTCAAGGATTCTTGGTTAGCCGAACCGTTCTGGAAGTAACTACAAGTACTGTTTGAAGAACGCGAGGATGCGGTCGTGTGCGTCGGCGGCCGACGTCGCGTTGTAGCGCAACGTGTAGACGTGCCCGTTGACCCGTGTCTCTCTGTTCGCGGACGGATCGTCGAACTTATGATAGGTGTTGCTATAGGCATGAAACGTGCCCGGCGCAGCACTTTGCCCAACGCCGCTCACGAAGTGCTCGCACGTTCGTGCGTCGGTCCAGTCGTCGGACGCGCCGATCAGCAGTAGCAACGGATCGACCAATGCGCTCGTCGGGTTCGCGTCACACGCGTTCGGATACAGCGCGACACCCGCCGCAAATCCATTGCCGGCGAAGCCTGCCTTTGCCGCAACGTCCGCATTCTCGGTCCACAGCACCGTACCGCCGCCGTGCGAGAAGCCGATGACGCCGACATGCGTGCCGTCAACATCTGAGAGCGTACGCAGATACGCGAGCGCGCCGTAGGCATCGAAGGCGCGTTGTTCCGGCGGCACCGCATGCGAGCCGCAGACCCGATCGACGTGACGCGGGCCGAAGCTATCAACCACGAGCGCAACATAGTTGTTCTGCGCGAACCAATCGCCCCACGCCGCATCATTGGGATCCAGCCCGGCACAGGTGTGCAAAATGACAACGCCCGGCACGCGCGTCGTGAGTCCCGGCGGTTCGTAGAGCGTCGCGGTGAGCGTCACGCCATCGGAAGCCTTGGTCGGAAAGCTTACCGGCGACAGCTCAACCTGCGCCGCGAGAAGCAGTGCGAGCAACGTTAGCCGCTACGACGCCTCGCCGAAGATGCGGCGATCGTCTTCGTCGATGATATCGAGGATGTGCTCGAGTTCGGGATGTGCGGCGAGCGTGTGCACGTACAGGTCGGCAAAATATTCGGGATCGTGCGCGTGCTTGGGCTTAATGCGTCGCAGCGTCGCATTGATCGCCGGGTACTGCGACGTGTCGGTGTGCCCGCGCAGCCATGCTGCAATCTCGTCTTCATCCGCGGCTCGTGCGACGACTTCTTGCAGATCGTCCAAGGCGATTCCCAAGCGGTCGAGCATAAACTGCGATATGCCGGGCGTCTTACCGTTGATGAAATAGCCGCCGGGGTTACCGCCCGGCAAGAACCCACGCAACTTGTCGATCGTACGCGGCATCAGCATCAAGCCATCGAGTTCTGCAAAACACGAGCGCGGCGGCTGCCGCGTCAAATCGAGCGGTTCCATGCTGCGACGTTTTCGACGGGGAGGGGCGCCGAACCGCCGAGAATGGGGCCAAATGCCCTTCGATTCCCTACGGGCCTTTGTCGATGCGCTCCGGCGCGCCGGCGACGTCCACACGATTGCCGCGCAGGTCGATCCGCGCCTCGAAATTGCCGAGATCACCGACCGCGTCGTCAAAGCGGGCGGCCCTGCACTGCTTTTTGAGAACGTGAAGGGCTCGAAGTTCCCCGTGCTCACCAATCAGTTTGGCACCGAACGCCGCATGGCGATGGCGTTCGATGCGCGCTCGCTCGAGGCGGTCGCAGCGCGGCTACGTGCGCTCCTCGATCTTTCACCGCCCGGCGGCTCGTGGGGCGAAAAGTTCGACGCGCTCAAACGATTTGCACCGCTCGCAAATGCAATCCCGAAAACCGTCCGTGATGCCGCATGCCAAGAGGTCGTGATCCGCGATCCCGATCTGCGCAAGCTTCCCGTGCTCACCACCTGGCCGCTCGACGGCGGCCCGTTTATCACGCTCCCGCTCGTGATCACGAACGATCCGCGCACCGGGCGTCCAAATGTCGGCATGTACCGCATGCAGATCTACAACGAACGCGAGACCGGCATGCACTGGCAGCGTCACAAACAAGGTCGCGCGCACGCCGATGCGTGGGGCGAGCGGATTCCGGTTGCAGTTGCGATCGGCAGCGATCCCGTCTTGACCTACGCGGCAACCGCGCCGCTGCCGCCCGTGCTCGACGAATTCGCATTTGCCGGCCTCCTGCGCGGAAAGCCGATCGAACTCGTAAAAGCGCGAACGATCGACGTTAAAGTTCCGGCGAGCGCCGAGTTCGTGCTCGAAGGCTACGTCGATACGACCGACCTGCGTACCGAAGGACCCTTCGGCGATCACACCGGCGTGTACAGTCTCGCCGACACGTATCCGACGTTTCACGTCACTTGCATCACGCACCGGCGCGACCCAATCTACGCGGCGACGGTGGTTGGGAAACCGCCGATGGAAGATGCGTGGCTGGGCAAAGCGACGGAGCGTATCTTCTTGCCGCTCTTGCAGATGGTGCTACCCGAAGTCGTTGATATGAATCTGCCGGTCGAAGGCGGCTTTCACAACCTCGCTCTCGTCTCGATTCGCAAACGGTATCCGGGTCACGCCAAAAAGGTCATGAATGCGCTATGGGGCCTTGGCCACATGATGATGCTCACGCGTGTGCTCGTGATCGTCGACGATGACATCGACGTGCAAGATACGCGCAGCGTCGCCTGGTTCGCACTCAACAACCTCGCGCCCGAACGCGATGTCATAATGATGCCGGGACCCGTCGACGATCTCGACCACGGCTCGTACAGCGTGGCCTACGGCACGAAGATCGGCATCGACGCAACGCGCAAGACCGCGGCCGAAGGCTATACGCGCGAGTGGCCACCGGACATCGTGATGGACACGGACACGACGAATCTCGTAAATAAGCGCTGGCGCGACTACGGTCTCGATGCGATCGTGAAATCGCTCGTGCCCAACGATTGGTCGGGCCAAGGTCCACAAGCGTACCGAAGGAAGATGCATGATTAGGATCTTCTTGCGCGAGATTCGCATCGAACATACGCTCTTCGCGTTGCCGTTTGCCTATGTCGGTGCGGTACTCGGGGCGCGCGGATTGCCATCGTGGCATGCGCTGGTGTGGATTACACTCGCCGTGCTCGGCGCGCGCACCGCGGCGATGGCCGCGAATCGCTACTTCGATCGCGACATCGACGCGCGCAATCCGCGCACCGCACGGCGCGCGCTCGCGACCGGTGCCCTCTCGCCGACGGTAATGGTATGGGCGATTGTGATCGGGCTGGCCTTGCTCGTGGTCTCGGCGTGGATGCTCAACCCGCTGTGCGTGAAACTCTTGCCGATCGCGGCGCTCGGCGTGTTGGTCTATCCGCTCTGCAAGCGCTTCACCTGGCTCGTGCACTTCGTGCTCGGAGCCGTCGACGGGCTCGCGCCGCTCGGCGCGTTTATCGGCGTGACCGGCACGGTAAGCCCGAGCGCATTCTTGCTTTTCTTCGCGGTGACGATCTGGGTTGCGGGATTCGACATCGCCTACGCGTTGATGGATCTTCCGACCGATCGTGCGCAACATCTCAACTCGGTACCGGCACGCTTCGGTGAGCGCGCCGGGCGCTGGATGCCGATCGCCCTGCACGCGCTCATGGCAGCGGTCCTAGCGCTCGCCGGAATACTAGCCGACGCAGGCTGGCTGTATTACGCCGGCGTCGCGGCGGCGATTGTCCTCACGCTGTATGAGAATCGCCTGTACAGTGCCTCGGAGAACGTTTTCGTATTGAACGAACGTATCTTTACCGGGAACATGGCGTTCTCGGTGGTCTTTTTGGCCGCCACGCTGGGAGGCTACCTCGTTCACTGATGGAACGCGCCACATTTCTGCAGAGCCTGCTCGCAACGACGGTCGTTGCGCCGGGCGTCCCGCAACCGCCGCAACAAATACTGCAGCTGCTCAATATCGGCGTCAACGTGCCGCTCTCGGGTACCTACGCGTATTACGGACGCGAGATCACGAAAGGCGTGCAAGCCGCTGTCGACGAGGCCAACCGCTACAACCCGGTGCTCAACAAAGCCTACGGTGTACGCAGCTTCGACGATCAGAACTCGGGCGCGATTGCAACATCGAATGTGCTGGTCGCCTCAGCCGATCCGAGCGTCATCGGGATGGTCGGCAACCTGACGCTCGACGTCACAATCACCGCACTCCCGCAATATGCCAACGCCGGGTTCGCGCTCGTCGTACCGTCCGTCACGTCCGACCGGCTCACGCAGCAGGGCTATCACAATCTTTACCGGCTGCCGACGAGCGACTCCGCCGAGGGTCAGCTTTTTGCCAGCGCGGTGCTCAAACATCGCAATGCGATGAACGTGCTTGCGGTGATCGTCGCCGGCGACTACGGACTAGACGTGTCCCGTGCGTTCGTCGCGCAAGCCAAGGCCGATAAGCACAACGCCGACATCCTCACATTGGAATCGAACGCCGACGTCGCCGATTCGGCTGCGATCATCCAGCGCCATGCGCCGGCGTACATCTTCTTCGCGGGTCGTCCCGATAAGCTGGGACCGATCGGCGTCGCGTTACGTAAAACCGGTTACACCGGCGAATTCGGCATGAGCGACAGCTTCTTCACCGCCGATGTGCCGAAGAATTACGGAAAGGACCTTGCGGGTGCGCTCGTGGCCTCGGCAATGCCGCCACTCGAGCGCGTGCCGTCGATCGTGACGATCTTGCACGACTATCGCAGCGAAGTTGGCGCGGTTACGGCGTTTTCAGCGTACGGCTATGCGGCCGCACAACTCTTGATTCTTGCATCGCAGCGCGGAACCGTGACCAATCGGTTCCAGCTCCTCTCGCAGTTGGAGCAGGGCGGCTCCTACTCATTGTTGGTCGGGCTTTTTTCGTTCAACTACGCGGGCGACGCGAGCTTGCCAAACATCTATCTCTTCAGCTTGAACGCTGACACATTCACGTTCAGCAAGCCGGCATCGCCCAACGGGTTCGTGGTCTAGCCTCCCTGGGCTAGAAAATTAGTCCGAACGGCTCATTTTTGGGATACATCTCCGCTTGTAGCTCGATGTACAGTAAGGGTCCGCTCCCTAGCTTTTAACTGCGTGGGGAAACGTGGACACGAAATCCGCCAGGGCTACTTCGAGGGTCCTCGGTTTGGCGTTTGTCATCGCTGCCGTAACGGTCGCGACGATGGCATCGTGTACGCCCGCTGCCCACACAATTCCGGCTCCCCTCACGACGCCAATCGTGCTGCCGGCGGCGAGCCCAGCGACGGTTATTCAGCTGATCTACGTCGCTCTACCCGCCGCAACGGCGGGGGCAACGCCCGTGCCGGTCGCGCTTCCAACCGCGGCCGGGTTCGCGCCGGTCATGACGCTTCCACTTCCGCAAACGGCGACGAACACGCTACTCGCGGTGGGCGTCTCGAACGTTGCGTTTTCCTTCCTACCGCCGCTCTCGCTCGAGCGGTTCGTCGTCCGCCGGGCCGCGCTCCCGGCCAATGCGGCAGTACTGCTCTACCTTGTCATCTACTCGAACACGACCCTCGTCTTGCCGGCCGCGCCGGCGTTCACGATCGCCATTCCATCAGCCAACGTCTTCCCTAATACAAACTACTATCTCGCGTGCTACGACCCGTCGCGCCCGAACTTAGGATGGCAATACGGCTTCGAAGGACCGGGGAGCGTGAGCGGAACGACCGTTACCTTCGCGAGCAACGCGAATCCGTTCACGTTTCACGAAGAAGTCTCGTACTACTTCGCGTTGTTCGTCATTCCGCAGAACAGCGTGCAGCCGACGCCGGCACCTCCGGTCGCGCCGACGAGCGTGCCAACGCAAAGTCCACCACCTGTGACGACATCGCCAACGCCCGCGCCAACACCCGGTGGAGGCGTTATTGTCATCATCATTCCGACGCCCTCACCTGTGCTTTGCACACCCTCGCCGGTCGACGTCGCGATCGGCGAGACCGTGCAGATGACGTGCACCGCAAACGAATACAGCGGGCCCTTTACGTTGACGATAGCCGATCCGACGATCGCTACGGTCCACCAAGTGACCGAGCAGCAGTACACGTCCTTTGACGTGACCGGCCTCGCGGCCGGTACAACGACGCTCAAACTCCAGACGCGATCGGGCGGCTCGGGGTCCGTCACGATTGTGGTTTCCACTACTAATCAGCTCTCGACAGAACATCGATAAGGCGAAAGGACAGACCATGATACTCCGAACCATTGTCACATCGGTTACGATCGGCGCTTTGCTTGCGGCATGCTCCGGCGGCAGCTCGAGTTCGAACGCTTCGAGCGGGACACTGCCGCCATCGATGACCCAGGCCTCCGGTACAATCAAGATCTCCGTACCTGCGAGCAATACATCAAGCAGCGCCGGTAAGCGCCCTGCGTACATCTCTAACGGTGCGACGAACGCGTACTACTCCGTCGACACGGGCGCTGCACAAGCCATGACCTGCGCGGGATCCAACCCGATATCGTGCACTGCGAGCTTCACGGTTTCGGCTGCGTCGCACAATTTCAATGCGGAAGTCTACGACGCGACCAACAACAAGATTCTGGCCGAGGGACAGGCTGCGAATCAGTCTGTTTCCGCCGGAAGCGGGAATTCGGTTTCGATCACGCTCGCAGGCGTCGCTACCAACGTCGTCTTCCCAATGGGGACGTGCGCCAGCAGCACGTGCTGGGGAGCGGCGGGGGACAGCAGCACCGGCGTTGCCGTCACGGATTTTGACAGCAATAACATTACCAGCATTCCAACGTACTTCGACGACGGCACCCTCAGGATCACGGGCGTCACCGAAAGCGCTTACAACGGGAGCTGCGGTTCGTGCGACGACGACACGATTACGATCGCGGGCGGCAATAGCTTAAGCATTGTCAACAACTCTGGGTACTACGCGTGGGCGGCAACCTGCGACGATCCCAACAGTCAGTTCTACGTCACTAGTATTACCGCACAGTACCCGAACGGCCCGAACTCAGGAGATATCCCTGGATCTCTACCGGTGGTGCAAACTACCCGTCGCTGGGCTCCGGCCTCGGCGTAACGTACTATACGTATCTCTGCGACGGATCCGAGCACATCTCATTGGGAGGGATGGGAACGATCACGATCCACTAAATTCACGCTTCGCGGCGCGAGTAGTACGGCGAATCCTCCGGAACGATCCGCACGTGATGCGGCGGTCGCTCTTTCACCTGCGCCGGCATATCGACGTCCTCGATAGCGAAGCCAAGGCGCAGCCGCCAGGAGCCAAGCGTTATAGAGAAGTTTGTGCCCATGATCTCCATCACATTAGGCCTCCACCCGGCGCCACTGCACGAGGGCGAGTGCACCGTAGATTAGTATGAGTCCGGTAAGTATCGCGAAGCGAACTGTGTAGGGTAGGGCGTCAGTATTGACTGCGCCTCGCTCACCGACGCCGCTCGGTCCATAGGTTATGGGAATGATTCGGGAGACGCTCCAGAAGATCGTGTGAAACGCGTGCCCAACCGGCGAGTCGCCCAGCGGTATGCGCGCCGCACCACCCAGGCCGAGTGCGATCGGCCACGCGAACCCGAGCAGGGCACCATAGCCGCGACGCATCGACGCCGTGGCGGCATTCAGTGAGAGATACCACGCGACCGGCAGGACGATGAGCACTGCGGTCAGCGGATCGAAGACGTTGCTGAAGTCGAAGTGCGGGAACTCGAACATCGATTGGCAGATGATCGCCGCAGCAATGGTCATTATGCCGGCGAGCGCCATGCCCAGAATGTCGTAGCCGATGATGCCGAGCCCGTAACGTGTCCGCGTCACCGGCTTGAGTAGCGCGTACTCCAGGTGGCCCTGCTCGCAGGCGAACGAGCAGCCCCAGATCGTCGCGAAAATCAAAGCGGCGAAACACGCGAAGCCAAGAAAGATTACGACATTGACGGGCTGTCCGTGTTGAACGTGGTCGACTCCATGCCATTTGCTTGCGTTTCGTCAACGGTGACGCTCAAGACGTGAACATGATCCTTGGCTTGGCGGTGCTTGCCGGCAGGCTCAACGATGTGGATGAGCTTCCCACCGTCGTTCTGCTCGTCGATCGTGATCGTCGTACGGTCGTTCGCGTTGTAAAGCGTCGTGCGACTGAGCCCGTTCACGACGGAGTGCGAGGTTACCGTACCCGCCTCGTGTTCGATGCGATTGACGATGAATTCATTGCTGCTCAGCTGCCCGTTGACCGAGATGCGCACGACGAGTGCGAGCACGATGAGCGCACCTAAGACGAATGCGTAGATACGCAACCCGTTGCGGACGCGCAGCCATTCGACATAGTTCATAAGCCTAGCGTTCCTCCACTACGTCGGCGGTCGCGTCGCTGGGCGAGACCGCGTACAAGAAAATGTCCTCGAGATTGAGATCGACGATGCGCAGGCCCGACGCGCCGAGGGCTTCAAAGCGCGCCAGGACGTCCTGCGCATCACTCGAGGTCAGCGCGCGCACGATACGGCCGTTGCGATCGAGGCGCATGATGCGCGGATCGCCGGCCAAGCCGTTGAGCGCGAAGGTTTCACTCGGCAAGATCGCCTCGACGATCTTGCGGTCCGATTTAAGATCGTCGACCGCGCCTTCGAGGACGAGGCGGCCGAAATCGATCACGGCGATGCGCTCGGCCGCGCGCTCAACTTGACCGATCTGGTGCGATGAAAAGATTACCGTCGCACCGCGCGCCGACTCGTTGATGATCAGATTGAGCACGTGGCGCTGATTGACCGGGTCGAGACCGCTGGTCGGTTCGTCGAGGATCAGAATGTCGGCTTCGCGAGCGATTGCAAGCGCAACCATCGTTGCCGTGCGCATGCCTTTAGAGAGCGCGCGCGTCTTCTTGCGCTGGTCGATATTAAACTGCGAAAGCAGCTCATTGACACGCGCGACGTTGAACTTCGTGTATGCGCGGCGCTGCATCTCGACATGTTCGGCGACCGTCATCCATTCGTACAGCACGCTGCGCTCGGGCACGTAGGCGATGCGCTCGAGCATGTGTGGAACGAGCGGCGCGCCACCGTATAGCACGGTGCCGGCGGTTGGGCGCGCAAGATCCAACATGCACTTGAACGTCGTGGTCTTGCCGGAGCCATTGGGGCCGAGCAAACCGAAGACACAAGCCTCCGGGATCTCAAAGCTGAGATCGTCGACGGCGACGTACGGGCCGTAGGTCTTGCGCAAATTTTTGATGCTAATCGTGCTCATGCGTCCTCCCGGAACCAACGGTCGATGGCTGCGCTTGCAAGTGAACGGATATCGTCGGCGAGCAAGCCAATCGACTTGGCTTCGCGGACGGCGGCTTCAATAGCGTCGCGCGCCACATCGGTCGCCGCAGTCTTGGTCGATTCGATCGAGCCGTTGCCTCGAACGAACGATCCGCGTCCCGCTGCCGTCTCGATTACACCGTCCCGCTCGAGTTCGCGGTAGGCTTTCGCGACAGTGTTGGGGTTGATCGTCAAGTCGAGCGCGAGCTGCTTGACCGTTGGCAGTTGCTCGCCTGCAGCGAGAACGCCCAACGCTACCGACCGTTTGACCTGTTCGATCACTTGGAGGTAGATGGGCACCCCGCTGCGGGGGTCAACCGTTAATACGACCGGCATCGTGGGTTAGAGCTTCGGGCCCCAGCCTTGGAAGAGCGGGCCGGCCACGCGCTGCGGCTGGCAAACGCGCGATTCGCGAAGGTCTTCGGGTTGATTGATGAAGCGTGTCATGTTCCTCTTCTCCCTGTTGCGTCTAGTACTACTGTGCTGTCGTACTAGTACGCTAGTACAATAGCACACTAATACGCCCCGTCAATACCCTCCCCCAAAAATTTTTCTTCAAAGACCCGGTCCCCGAATAGGTACGGGTTTTTGGAGGTCAGGGGTTTCCCCGGATGTTGCCGGGTGTTGCCGGGGCTAGTATGAGCTCACCCAGGGACCGCTGACGAGGAGAACGCTCATCACCATGCGCGAGCAGGCGCTGATCTGGAACACCGACACCACACTGCGAGTCACGTCGCTAACGGCTCGGCTGCGCGGCTTCGCCGGGGTCGGACAATGTCAGGCCGGACTCCACGTGAGCGATCTCTGGGATGACCACGACCCCTTCCCGGTGCTGGCGCACCAATGGGCGCTCGCCGGGGAGACCCTCGCCTTCGAAGCGAGGGTTCGTGGCTTGCATTTGGCCTTCGAGGTCGAGCCGCTGCTCGACCCGGTGGGCGCAATCGCGGGCGTCACCGGGCGTGCCGTCGAGATCGCATCGCCATCGAGTTCCCTCGCTGCGGCCTACCCGCACGCCGAGCGCGCCGCCGGTCTCGGCACCTGGCATGAAGATTTACGCACCGGCACGTGCGCCATCTCGGAGGGCCTGGCAAATTTGCTCGGCTTGCCGTATGAAACCACGCAGCTCAGCGTGCGGGCCTTCGATCATCCCGCCGAGCGCGAGCAGATCGCACGTACACTGGCGGACGCGCACAACGATTCCGGCTATACCTGCGATCACCGCATCCTTTGCCAAGGCGGCCGCGTGCGCGCGGTGCGCGAGCGCGTGCGCACGATGTTCGATGAACGCGGCGTCGCGGTTGCACGGATCGGCATGCTGCTCGACATTACCGATCTCAAAGAACGCGAAGCCGAGCTCTCCGAACTTGCACTGCATGACGCGCTCACGCGCTTACCCAATCGGCCGGCACTCGAGGAACGCCTGCGTGCGTCACTCGCGCGCTGCGAACGAAACGGGCGCCGCTGCGCCGTCTTCTTCATCGATATCGACGGTTTCAAGGCGATCAACGATGCGCGCGGACACGCGTACGGCGATCGCGTGTTGATTGCCGCCGCCGACAGGCTGACCCGGCATCTGCGTGCGTCCGATACGGTTGCGCGCATCGGCGGCGACGAGTTTGTCGTGCTGATCGACGACCTCTTCACCGATGAAGGCGCCGCTGATGCGGGGCGGAAGATTCTGCGCAGTCTCGATGAGCCGCTGCATATCGGCGACGCCGAGATCCGGATCCGCGCCAGCATCGGCGTCGCGACGTACCCGGGAACGTGCACCTCGCCGGCCGCCCTCCTGGCCGCAGCCGACCGCGAAATGTACGCCGTAAAGCGGAACGGCGGCGACGGAATCAAAATTGCTTCTGCATGGCAAGCCCACTCTTCATCGGCCCAAACTCGATACGCGACCGCCGAGAGCGCCTAGCCTTCGTCCTCACCCTGCTCTTTGCGTTTCCGATCGCCGCGCTGATTGGGGTGGTCGTGCACGAGGGCATCGGGCCTCCGACCGTGGCGCTCTTTATCGTGGTCGCGATGCTCTACGTGACGCTGGCGCGCGGGCGCCTCATCGGCTCGTCGGTGATGATTCACGAAGCGCAATATCCGCGCGTCTTCGAGATCGTCAAGAGCGCGTGTGCGCAGCTCGACATCGCGATGCCGCTGATCTTCGTGCGCGAAGACAACTACGTACCCGTTGCCGCGCTCGGCTTCGGCGAGCCGTATTCGCTCGTGCTTTCGACGCACTGGGTCGAACACTTCGAAGACGACGAACTCGCCTTTGCCGTCGGGCGCGAACTTGGTCACATCGCGGCGGGCCACACGCGTTTTCTTTCACTGCTAAGCGTCAACGGTAACGAAAACCCGTTCATCTCGTTGATCTTCGGCGGATGGTTGCGCACGTGCAGTCACACCTGCGATAAAGTGGGCCTGCTCGTCTGCGGGTCGCTCGACGCAGCAACGCGTTCGATCATCATCGCGAATTTTCACAGCTTCGGACGCCACATCAGCATGGAGCAATTCACCGAGCAAGGACGCGAGATCGCAAGCGATGGTGTACTGCGCCTGGGCGAATGGCTTGGAGGCGAGCCGTATGCTACGCGCCGTATCGCGGGGTTAAAATCGTTTTTCGGGTCGCCAAAGTACGAAGCGGCGCATGCCTGGATCGAACGCGACGTCTCGCACGAACCGCCGGTGCTCGCGACGGCGGCAAGCGCGCGGGTGACACGTGCTGATTGCGCCGGCGTGTGGCGCCGCGCGTGCGCGATCCTCATCGACGCGATCGTCGTAAGCTCCGCCGTGCTGGTGTTTGCCGACGCGGGCGGTCATTCGCCGCTTGGCACGTTTCTCTCCGACAAAGACATCCACATGTACGCGACACATTCGGTCCAAAGTGACGTGCTGGCAACCTTGATCAAGTACGCCGCAAGCCCGCCGGGCATGGTGACCGCGTTCTATCTCTGGATACTCGTGGGTACGGCCGGTCAAAGCTTCGGCATGATGATTACCGGCCTGCGCGTCGTGCGGGACAACTTCCGGCCGCCGGGCTTGTTGCGCTCGCTCTGGCGTTACTTGATCGCCTGGCTCCTCTGGCCGCTCATTCTGTTGCTCACGCCGTTCATGCCGCGTTTGATGCTGCACGACCGGTGGAGCGGCACGCGGCTGATTCGCGCGGAACGGATTATGGCGCGTGCGGTTGAAGCCGCAGGGCGTTGACGACCCGGCTGAGATAGTTGTTGAGCCCAATCGCCGCCACGATTTCGACGCAGGCGCCTTCATCATAGTGCGCGCGTAGCTCGTCCCATACCGGGGGCGGCAACGCCCGCGGCTCGCGGGTGAGTGCGACCGTTGCGCTCAGCGCCGCGCGTTCGGCCGGTGAGAAGAGGGGGCTGCGCGCGAAGTCGCCGAGGGTCGCGAGCGTTGCCTCGTCGACGCCGACGTCGCGCGCGATCTCTTCGTGCACGCACGTGCAGTAGTCACAGGCATTGAGCCACGCAACCATCAACGCAATCAACTCCCGCGTGCGTGGCGGAATCGAACCAGCGTCGAGCGCGCGCACATGCGCCGCGAGCGTGCGCGCTAACTCTGGCCGCGCGGCCAGCGCGGCGAATAGATCCCCCACGCCCGCGCGCTAGCTGGCCTGCGAGAGTTCGCGGAAGCCTGCGTCGCCGCGCAGCACGTCGAAACGCGTGTCGTTCTGAATCGAAAGCCAGTCCAAGTGGCCATGCATACGTCGGAGGAGCCCAAGCGCGACCGAACGATCACCGACCGCTGCGGCCGCAGCGGCAAGGTCCATCGCTTTTACGTCGCCTGCGTGCTGCATGGCAAATGCAAGCTGCGCCCGCGCCGCCGGGATGCGATGTTGCTTGGCATATGCGTGGGCGAGCAGCGCTGCGCTTTCGGCCGCGCACAATTTGCTGCACGTCGTCGCATATTGTTTATAGGCCTCGACTGCGCGGCTGAAGTTGCCTTCCGCCTCATACGCCTCACCGATCGTAGCCAGCGCATCCGGGCGCTGCGGCGAAAGATCGAGCGCCTGCCGTGAGTACGCGATTGCCTCATTGAAGTGGCGATCGAGATAGGCTGCATTGCCGAGCCATGCACTTGTTGCCACCGAGAGCGGATCGAGATCACCGGCGATCTGCAGCTGCGCAAAGGCTCCACGCAAATCGCCCTGCTGGATCAGCGCAACGCCATACCATTCGTGCGCGGGTCCATATGCCGGATCGAGCGCAATCGCGCGCTGATATTCGGTGACCGCCGCGCTGAGTTGATGCGTATCCATGTCGATAAGCCCCAGCGCCGCGTACGCTTGAGCCGAATTCGAATCGAGCGTCAGTGCAAGCCGCGCGTAGCTGCGTGCCCGCGAGAAGTACACTTTGGGTTTTTGGTTGCCGTACTGATAATCGCCCATGATCGCGTTTGCGTCGGCCAGCGCGGCGTAGCCGCGCGCATCGCGCGGATCGGTGCGAATCACCTGCGCAAAGTAATCCAGACTGCGCTCAACACCCGGACGCGTGCGCAGATTCCAATAGTAGCGGCCAATTTCATAGAGACGCGCGCCGTCTGACGAGAGGCCTGCGCCCCCGCCTCGATGCGTCGCGGCGAATGTCACCAGCACCACGCTGCAGAGCACCGCGAACGTCGCGACGCCGGCGATTGCAGCGGCCCAACGCGGCCGGCGTGCCGCGACGGCGGCCCGTGCCCGCTCCGATTGCCGCACGGGCAGCGTAAAGCGGTATCCGCGGCGAGGAACGGTTTCGATGGCGTCGAGCGACGCGAGCGCACGCAACGTCTTGCGCAAAACATAGATGTTTTGCGCGAGGTTGGCCTCCTCGACGTAGCCCTCGGGCCAGATCCGCTCGATCAACTCGTTCTTGCGGAGTACCTCGCCTGGGTGTTCGACCAAGGCAAGCAAGGTTTCGACGACTTTGGGACCCAGCGGAACGGCCTCGCTGCGGTGAAACAGCAGTAGGCGTTCGACGTCGAGCCGGAACGACCCGAACTCATAGATGCTCATGCGCTTTGTTTCCTATGGCGGGGGGACCCGTCTGCCCTCGTGTACGACCCCGCACGATGTTAGGTTTCGCTCAAGCTAGATACGGCTCATGCGGCAGGACCGGAGTAAGAATTGCATTGATGCGTTCGACGAGGTCCGCCGAGAGCTCGATGTCACCGGCAGTGACATTATCTGAGATATGCCTGAGATTGGTGGCTCCTACAATTGCGCTCGTGACCGCACGCTGACGGAGCACCCAGGCGAGCGCCATCTGTGACATGCTTATACCAGCCTGCACAGCGAGCGGTTGCAATTTTTGGACGGCGTCGAGCACGCGCTGCGTAAAATAGTCCTCCATCATCTCGCGATTCGGGCCCGCTGCACGCGTGCCGGCCGGTGGATGTGCGACATCCGTATACTTTCCCGTGAGAATCCCCATTGCGAGCGGCGACCAGACGACGTTGCCGACGCCATATTCCTCGCAGACAGGTAAGACGCGCGCTTCGACCCTACGCCAGAGCGCGCTATACTGCGGCTGATTGCTGACCGGCACGGCCCAGCCGCGTGCGCGACAGAGCGTAACGGCCGACGTAATTTGATCCGCATTCCATTCCGACGTGCCCCAGTACAAGACGATGCCCGCGCGCACCAAGTCGTTCATCATTTCGCACGTCTCTTCCATCGGTGTGCTCACGTCGTAGCGATGGCACTGATAGAGATCGATGTAGTCAACGTTCAGCCGCCGCAGCGAGTGATGCACCTGATCGCGTATGTGCTTGCGCGAAAGGCCGCGCTCATTGACACTTGGTCCGACGGGAAAGTAGACCTTCGTCGCGAGCACGAGCGCATCGCGATTGAGCTCGCCCACGATCGGTCCAAGCACCTCTTCGGCGCCGCCGTGCGCGTACACGTTGGCCGTGTCGATAAAGGTCACACCCGCATCCCACGCCTGACGGATGCACGCGCGCGCCGTATCGCGATCGACATTCCCGCCGAAAGTCAGCCACGAGCCGACGCCGATGACCGATAATTTGAGACCCGAGTGTCCGAGTGCTCGATACTTCATGCTGCCTACCCCGTGACGTGCGCGTTGATCTGCGCGACCTGTGCAGCGTCGGTGTCCAGCTCGATGACCTCGATGCCGCCCGCAACGAGTACCTCTGCGCCGTGTCCCTCGACGAAGACAGGCGGCTCGTGCATCGCGAAAACCACGCGACGAATCCCTGCCTCGAGGATACGCGCTGCACAGTCATGCAGCCCCGACCTACGCGCGCTGCACGGTTCCAGCGACGTGTACAACGTCGCGTCGCGCAGATCGAGATGCAGCTCTGCGGCCTTTTCGATGGGCGACCTGTTCCGCGTGCGAGTGCGCGCCGCGTTCGCGGCTGTAGCCGGTCGTAAGCACCGTACCGTCTGGCGCGGCGATCACACAGCCAACCGAAAACGCCTCTTGTGACGGCGGCGCGTTGCGCGAGACGTCGATCGCCTGTGCGCAGAAGGCTTCTCGTCATCGCGCGCGCTCACGTTTGCGGATGCTCGTAATCCAGTACGGCGACGTCGCCCAGCTTGCGGACACTAACACAGCGTCAAGCGATGGTGCGCGTCGTTGAGAAAATGCCCCGCATGCACCATGCGCGGTGCATCATCGTCGCCGACAAAAGAACGGCGCGATAGCTATGCGCAAGATGATCGAACGTGCCACCGGCCAGAAACGCCGTGAGGATGCGCGTACCGCCCTCCACGAACAGCGAGCGAACGCCACAATCCTGCAGTGCGGCCACGTACGATGCCGGTTCGAAGCGCTCGATTGCGACGACCTCCACGCGGTCGCCAAAGCTGTGCGCGCAAAGCGTCGACGCGCTCAGGCGCAGCCAAGAACGATCGGACTCATGCCGCCCGTCAAAGAAATGCAGGTTCGGATCGAGTTCGCCCGTCTGCGTAACGGTTACGCGCGCGCCGTTCTTCGCGCGCAGTGACGGGTTGTCGCGCCGAACCGTCTCCGCACCGATAAGAATCGCATCGCACGCTTCGCGAGCGGCACGCATGTCGGCAAGATCCTCGGCGCTCGAGAGGATGAGGCGTTTGGGCGAGCGATCGTCGATGTAGCCATCGAGCGAGACAGCTACCGAGATATAGACGCGCACTCTGGCTCGTTCGTCATGCGAAGGCCGGTTCCGGCTGCGGATTGCGTGCGATGGCAAGCACGATTCCACTCGCGACCAGACACAGAATGCCGGCTGCAACGAAGGCTTGATCGTAGCTCCCCAAGAGCGTGCGGGTCCAACCGGCGCCGAGTGCCGCGAGGCCCGCACCGAGTTGATGCGATGCAGCTATCCAGCCGAATACCACTGCGGCACGCTCGCGCCCGAACGCCACCGTCGTGAGTTTCAACGTCGGCGGAACCGTCGCGATCCAATCCAAACCATAGAAGACCGCAAATGCCGGCAATCCAACGACCGCCAAGCCGAATGCATACGGTAGGAAAAGCAACGAGAGCCCGCGCAAACCGTAGTACCAAAAGAGCAGCCAGCGCGAATCAAATCGGTCCGAAAGCCAGCCCGACGCGGTCGTCCCGATAAGATCGAAGATGCCCATCGCAGCGAGCAACCCAGCCGCATGCGTTTCGGGAATACCGTGATCGCCGCACGCCGGTACGAGATGCGTCCCGATCAAGCCATTGGTGCTCGCACCACAGATGAAGAAGGCCCCCGCAAGCAACCAAAATGTCCGCGACCGTGACGCCCCGCGCAAGGCCGCAAAGGCTTCGGCAAGCGGATTGCGTTGCATCGACGGCGCGGGTTCGAGTTTGTCACCGCCCCATGGGGGAATGTTCACGTCGATCGGGCGCTCGCGCATAAACAGCCATGCAAGCGGCACCAGCGCGAGCGCAACGAGTGCAAGGACGATTGCCGACATGCGCCAGCCCTGGTGCTCGATCAGATAGCCGAAAAATGGCAGAAAGACGAGTTGTCCCGTTGCGTTGCCCGCGCTGAAGATCCCAATCACGAGGCCGCGCTGCGTGATGAACCAGCGGTTGGCAATTGTCGCACCGAGCGCGAGTGCGAGACTCCCGACACCGATGCCGGCAACGCCGGCCCACGGTAACAGTTGCCACGCCGCCTCCACGCGCGTAAGCGCCACCATCGCTGCAGCCAAGACGCCGAGAGCGGCAACGACGGTCGCACGCACGCCGTAGCGTTCCATCGCTGCCGCTGCAAAGGGACCGGTGAGACCGTACAGCGCGATTTGCAGCGCGAGCGCATTCGAAATAACGCCGTCGCTCCAGCCGAATTCGCTTTCGAAGGGGCGTACGTACATCGTCGGGACGGCGCGCACGCCAGCCGCGGCAACCAACACTACGAAGGTTATTGCAGCAACGACAATCGGATACTTTTTCATAACATGCATTGACGAAAGCGACCCCAGTACGGTATAACCAAGCGTCCTGGAGCTTCTTATGCCGTCGGCTATTTCAACGCGGCGCGACGTGCGCTGGGTTTCACTCTACGTCCTCTGCACCGGCATGCTGATGATCGTGCTCGACATCACCGTGGTGAATGTCGCCCTGCCGTCGATCCAGCACGATCTTGGCTTCTCGCAGTCGAGTTTGGCCTGGGTGATCAATGCCTATTTGATCGCATTCGCCGGCTTGTTGTTGCTTTCGGGACGACTCGGCGACCTCGTCGGCGGCAAGCGTGTGTTCACGTGGGGGCTTGCGCTCTTTACTGCGTCGTCGTTCCTGTGTGGAATCGCCCCCAATGGTGCCGTACTCGTCGCAGCGCGCTTCGCGCAAGGTGCAGGCGGCGCGATGGCCTCCGCGGTTATCCTCGCGATGATCGTCACGACGTTTCCGGATCCACGCGAGCGTGCACGCGCGATCGGCGTGTTCAGCTTTACCGCGTCCGCAGGCGGCGCGATCGGCTTGTTGCTTGGCGGAATCATCACGCAGTCGATCGGCTGGCACTGGGCGTTTCTCGTCAACGTGCCGGTTGGACTCGGTGCAATGCTCATCGCGCAACGCATCGTCGTCGCGCCGCCAGGCATCGGATGGCGCGAAGGCGCCGACCTCGTCGGTGCATTCACGATTACTGCGTCGCTGATGCTCGGTGTCTACGCCGTCGTGCAGATTCCGCAACGCGGCCTCGCCTCGTCGACGATTCTCACCTGTATCGCGTGTTCGCTCGCGTTGTTCGTCGCGTTTGTGGTTCGGCAGGCAACCGCGCGCAAACCGCTCGTGTCGCTACGCCTCTTTCGTTCGCGTAACATCGCCGCGGCAAACGTCATGGAAGCGCTGCTTAGCGCCGGACTCTTCGGATTTTTCTTCCTCGACGCGCTTTCTCTGCGCCGCACGAACGGCTACGGCGCGTTTGAAACGGGCCTCGCGTTCTTACCGCTTACGATCACCAGCGGCGCGCTTTCACTCGGCTGGGCCGAACGTTTGGTCACACGGTTTGGCGCACAACGGGTCTTGGTCGCGGGTTGCGCGCTCGCTGCGCTCGGGCTGTTCTGGCTCGTTCTCACACCGGGAGACGGAAACTACTTCGTCACGACGTTTCCGCCGATGTTCCTGATCGGTGTCGGTATGGGCGCGGCATTTCCGCCGTTGATGCTCTATGCGATGTCCGACGCTACCGAGGAAGACGCCGGTGTTGCCTCCGGCGTCCTTGCGACGTCTTCGGAAGTCGGCGGCGCCGTAGGCTTAGCGATCCTAGCGACAATCGCGTCGACCGGCGGCTTTCACACCGCATTTATCGCCGCCGGTGCGTGCGTGATCGTCGCGACGATCATCGCAGCCGCGGCGCTTACATCCGCGTATATACCATCATCCAGTTCCGTTCTCCCACGTCTTCCCATTATCCGGAGAGAACGCTTGCGCAAAGTACGGACTCCCATTCTTGAGCGTCCACTCGAAGCGTACGATGATCGGCTTGCCATTGTGTTTGTCCGGCGCGTAAAAATCGCCGACGCCGTTTTCAAAATGGCCGACCTGTGGAGGCGGCACGATGCCGCGCTTTTCGGTTCCCCACCATAGTGACCACTCGTGGGTCTGCGCGTTGTACACGCGCACGGTTATGCCGATGATATGGCTTCCCGGGCACTTGAGATCGCCGTCCTCGAGCTCACCGCTCCCGTCCCAGAATTGCGTGACCTTGGACGTGCCGTAGCAATCGTACCAATCGTGCGAGTTGGCGAGGCGCACTTTAAGCAGTCGATAATGCGTTTTCCAGGTGCCGACAAGGAAGTTGAAATCTTTGCTGCCGTCGCGCGTCGTGGCTGGTGACTAAACGATGCGGGAAACGAGCAGAAGTGCTGACAAGGATTTTCATGAAAAAACACATGGCCTCCGGCCGGTTGTAGCAAGGCGTTGGTCGACGAGCGTTACGATCTCATCGACCGCGTCGGAGTGCATGCCCTTTTGCGCAGCCAGCGCCTGCACCAGGCGATCGACACGCTCGATGTTCTTTGCTCCGGCGTAGAGCGCACGCGCGGCCGACGAGGGCTTGACCAGAATGTCCGCTGCGTTTGCATACTTCTCGAAGGGCACAAGGTCGTCGCGTGATGCGCCGAGCTTCACACATACGTCGGATACCCAGTCGTAGACAGCACGCGAAGCGTCGCGATCGCTGTACACGGCGTCCCGAATTGAGCGAACATCGCCCTTTTGGACGCAACGATAGTTGCCGGTCATGAGCATTGCCCATTTCGCCATCGGTACGTAGATCGACTCGTACACCTTCAGTTTGACCGGAAGGCCAGAACAGCATCCACGGCCGATTCCGGTATGGCGCAGCATCTGGGTGCGCGCGTCGGATTCGAATCGGGATGCTTTGAAGTTCGTCGGCAGCGTGACTTGCAGCACATTGACCGGCGCGTCGGGCGGACGAAACGCTTGCGGATCCGGGCTGCACACCGTGACATTCGCAGGGTCGAAGCTTTGCCACACACTCGGATCGGTATAGCAGCGTTCGAGTGCGCTTGCATCGACGCCGGGTACGCGCTTGAAATACGGCAGCGGGGGCATGTTCATGATCGCCATGCATGCGACGCCGGCTTTGGCGGTTTTATCTAAGAGCTCACGCACGCCCGGCGAGCCGTACTGCGGCTCTTGCATTGCCAACACAACGAGATCGTACGCGCTTGGATCGACGTCGTGCGGGCCGGCAGCGCGAAGCGTGCCCGGCGCGTTACGCGAATCGATCTCGACCAACGTCGCGCCCTTTAGCCGGAAGCCGAAGCACGACGCCGTCGCGATTGATTGCTTCCACTTCCGCGGGCAGACACACGAGCGTAACGTCCTGGCCGGCAAGCGCCAATTTCGCGCCGAGCAGCGAACCGTACGATGCGCCAAAGACGAGGACGTTGTAGTGTTTCACACGACCCCCAGAAATCGGCCTTGGGTTTTGGTGCTCAGGAAGGGACTCGAACCCCCACGATGTTGCCACCGCCGGCACCTGAAGCCGGTGCGTCTACCAATTCCGCCACCTGAGCATATTTTCGCCGCGCGCAAAGCGAGCGACGCGGCTCGCCTTCGTTCGTGAAACCGGGGGATTGTCCTCGGGGTTAGCGCAGAAGCAATGCCCCTCCTCAGACCTATATCGGATCTCCTTAAGCCCTCGATCCGTATTCAGAAGCGGTGACGACCGCGGCCGAGCGGGTCAGCCCCTCCGTCGTCGCGATCGAAGTCCATGCCGGCCGTCATGGCGGCAATGGCTCGGGCTTTATTTTCACTCCCGACGGCTTCATTCTCACCAACAGTCACGTCGCGGGCGACGCCGATCGTATCACGGTCGCGCTGCTCGACGGGCGTGAACTTCCAGCGCGTCTAGTCGGCGACGATCCACACAGCGATCTTGCGGTGCTCCGTGTCGATGCCCCCGGATATCGTACCGGCCGCGCTCGGTGATTCATCGCGCTTGCGTCCCGGACAACTGGTGGTCGCCGTCGGCAATCCGCTCGGGCTCGCCTATACCGTGACCGCCGGTGTTGTGAGCGCGCTCGGTCGCTCGCTGCGCTCGCAATCGGGGCGCCTGATGGACAACATCATTCAAACCGACGCAGCGCTCAATCCGGGCAACTCGGGCGGTCCGCTTGTTACGTCGGCCGGCGAAGTAATCGGCGTAAACACCGCAATCTTACCCGGGCAAGGATTGTGCTTCGCAATTGCAATCAACACCGCGAAACATATCGCCGGCTTGCTGATTCGTGACGGCAAAGTGCGACGCGGATATTTTGGCATTGCGGGTCAGGATGTCACGCTTTCGGCATCCGCCGCACGCCGATTCTCGTTGAGCGATCCACGTGGGGTACTCGTCGATTCGGTCGAACCGGGTAGTCCCGCTGACACCGCGCGTTTGCGCGCGGGGGATGTGTTGCTCGCAATCGAAAGCGAGCGGGTGTACGGCGTCGACGATCTGCACAAGCGCTTAACGTCGATCGATCTGCGCCGGCCGTATAAACTCGACGTTTTGCGCAAAGGCGAACGTCTGGACCCGATCATCCTTCCCGTCGAATCACCCCAATGATCCGCAAACTCATTCCGATCCTCGGCATCACCTTCGTTGACATCATCGGCTTCAGCATGCTGTTGCCGGTGCTGCCGTATTTCGTGACGCACTTCGGAATGAGCGCGATCGTCGTCGGGCTCTTGCTCTCGACGTTTTCGTTCTGCCAACTGGTTTCAGGGCCGATCTGGGGCAACGTCTCGGATCGTATCGGACGCAAACGCGTGCTGATCATCAGTCAGATCGGCGCAACCATCGGCTGGGGGATGCTCGCCTTCGCGCCGAATATTCTATGGGTCTTCATCGCTCGCATCGTCGAAGGTGTCTCCGGCGGAAACATCGGCGTGACGCAAGCCTACGTCGCGGACTTGGTCGAAGGCAAGGATCGCGCGCGCGCATTTGGATTCATCAGCGCGACGTTCGCCGCGGCGATGGTGTTTGGGCCGGCCGGCGGCGGGCTGCTCTATAGCCGATTCGGTTTTTCCGCGCCGTTTCTCGCGGCATCGGCGCTGCAGCTCCTTACACTGATCCTCACAATCGTGCTTCTGCCCGAGTCGCGCACCAAGCAAGAAGAAGAGCAGGCCCACGTCGGCATACGCGAGATTGCGGCGACCTTCACCAATCCGCGATTCTCACCGCTCCTCATTCAGAAGCTTGCGCTTTCGCTCTGTCTGTACGGCTGGTATTCGGTCATCGCACTGTATCTCGCCGGGCAGTTGCATTTCGGCCTGGTCCAGACGACGTATTATTTTTCGGGTTTCGCGGTGATCAACGTGTTGATCAACGGCGTCGGTGTGGGCAAGGCCTCGAATTTCTTCGGCGACCGCGTGATGTCGACGCTTGGCCTGGGGCTGCTCGTTGCCGGCATGGCGTGCACACCGTTCGTGCACAATCCGCTGAGTTTCGCCGGTGTGATGGTGCTCTTTGCGATGGGCAGCGCGTACGCGAACAACGGCATCAATGCTATGCTTTCGAACGCCGCTTCGGAGCGCGAGCAAGGCACCGTGTTGGGGGTCGGCTCATCGCTCGATTCGCTCTCAGGCATCATCGCGCCGCCGATTTCCACTGGCCTCCTGACAACGTACGGTTCGAGTTTCGCCGGCGTAGAATCGTTGGTCATGGCCATCGTCGGCTTGATCTTGGGCGTGCGCAACAGTTTGCTGACTCCCGTCGTAACAACCGTCACGGTCGAGTCGACAACTATTGTGTCTGTTGAAGAATTGGAGACAACCTCTTGAACCCGGCGATAAACTCGCCGGGTTCGATACAATATTTGGAGGCGGCTAGCCTTCACAGAAAAGATAGCCGTTACGGTTGCCGACTTGCCGCGACGGACACGAACGCAGGTCGATCGTAGAGCTGCGATAGCCGTTGCCGGTGCTGCACTCCGCGCTGAACATCGGGCCATTCATCGAGGCGTTGTCGCAGCTGGCGGTCCAGCTACCGCGGGGAAGATGGTGCCAGCGACCGTAGCCGGCATCGTTGCTGTACGAATTTGCACTTTCGCAGAACAGCTGACCGTTGTTATTGCCGAATTGGCCGCCCGGACACGAATCCATACTGATAGCCGAACGTGTCCACGAACCGCCGGTCGTTTGACAAACTGCGCTAAATTGCCGCCCATCGAATGTGAGCGTGACGGCAGCTTGCTTGCCAACTGCCACCCGGCCAGCCGGCGTAATTTTGTGCTTGTGCCGGCTTCGCGAATCCGAAAACTGCCAGCGCTGCGATCGTGACGAAGGTGAGAAAGACGCGCATATAAGAACTCCTCAAGGTAACGGGACTTGAGAAGTTCTTTCCCCAACGCGCGCAGTTTAATCGCGCGCTCGATGCGCTAAGCGGCCGACTTCTTGCGGCGCCCTGCGGCTGTTTTCTTCTCCGGCTTATCGTTTGACGGCGCGCGGCCATTACCCGATGCACGACGTTTCTTGCTCTCTTCGAGCGACTGCGCCAGCACGTCCATGAGGTTGACCACCTTGGAGCGTGGAGCGGCAACCTTCTTGGCCTTGGGCAATTCCTTGCCTTGCGCACGCGCCTCGATCATCGCGAGCAGTTCGTCGTGATACTTGTTCGTAAACTTCTCGGGCTCGAACGTCTGGACACTCATCGTGTCGATCAACATCCGCGCCATCTTCATCTCGCCTTCGGGAAGTTTCTCGTTCTCCGGAAGTTCGAGTGTTGACGACGGCACGATCTCATTGGCCCAATGCATCAGTTCGAGCACCAGCGCATCGCCAATCGGTTTGACCGCGGCGATGTATTCTTTGGTGCGCACGACGACCCGCGCGATCGCAACTTTGTTTGACTCAGACAGCGCCTCACGTAGCAAGGCGTACGCGTGTTTACCTTGTTTGCTCGGCTCGAGATAGTACGGCTTGTCGAAGAACATTGGGTTGATCGTATCGAGGTCGACGAATTCCAGGATGTCGACCGATTGCGTCGCTTCCGGATTGACCTTCTTGAAATCTTCGTCGGTCAGGACGACGTACTCGCCCTTCTCGTATTCGTAGCCTTTGACGATCTCATCCCACGGCACCGGCTTGCCGTCGACCGAGCAGATGCGCTCGTACTTGATACGCCCTTCGTCTTTGGCGTGCAGCATGTTGAAAGAGAGCTCGTCGGTGCGCACCGCCGTGAAGAGTTTGACCGGGATCGTAACGAGGCCAAAGTTGATTGCGCCGGACCAAATTGCGTGAGCCATAGCCAGTTAAGTCTACCCGAGAGAGGCAAGCGCCGCACGCGCCACCAGATATTGTAGGCCCCAGGTGTCCGGAAATACTAGATATCAGCGTCACGACCAGGCTTTCTGTGCCCTGGTAATGGCCGGTTCCAATCGCTGCTTTTTCCAGGCGTTGCCGGCCCACAGGTCGCCATCGCGCTCGAGCCGCTTCGGTGTCGTCTTGAGGTTGTACGCCGCGAAGATCTCGGCCGGAACGCCGCTGCGCTTGCGCGCAAAAGCTTCGACTTCGCTCCACGCGAGCGGCGTGGAGACCGGCGCGCCGTCGCGCGCGCGTACCGAGTACGCGCTGACGATCGTCTTGCCACGCCCGACCTGCAAATAGTCGAAGTACACTGCCGTTTGATCGCGTTTTGCCAGCGACCGTTCGACCGAGATGCGCGTGCCGTCTTCGTGCGCGAGACGCGTCGCCACGAGTTCGGCAAACATCTTCGCGGTGTCGTAGGTGTAGCCATCGGCGAGCGGCACGACAACGTGCAGCCCCATCCCGCCCGACGTTTTCACAAGCGTCGTCAGACCGATCGATGCGAGTTGGTCGCGCACCTCGAGTGCGACGGCAGCAAGCGTCTTGATCGTGCACTGCTCGCCCGGATCGAGATCGAAGAAAATGTAGTCCGGCTCCTCGATCGTCTCGACGCGCGACGTCCAAACGTGCAGCACGATCGAGGCGAGATTGGCAACGTACGTCAGCGTCGCTTCGTCGTTGCAGAGCATGTATGTCGTTTTTGCACGCTGGCCCTCGGGACTCGTAAGCGTCGTGCGCTCCACCCAATCCGGCAAGCCTTTCGGCAGATGCTTCTCGAAGAACGACTGCTTGTCGATCCCGTCGGGATAACGTTGCAGCGTGAGCGGACAATCGCGCAGATGCGGAAGCAGCCACTGCGCAACGCCGCGGTAGTAGTCGATCAAGTCGCCCTTGGTGTAGCCGTCGCGTGGAAAGAGCACCTTGTCGAGATTCGAGAGCGAGACCTGTTGCTTGCCGACGGTTACAGCCGTACGTTGCGCGGTTGCCATCAGTTCGTTTCCACGTCTTCGGGCAGCTCGATCTTGACGTCTTTGGGATCCTTGTCTTCGCGCAAGCCGAGAAACGCGGGTTGCCGTAAAATACGATCGCGCGTCCACTCGGCAAATCGCACCTCGGCGACGAGTTGCGGCTTGACGTAGTGCACGGGCGCATTCGCGATGACATCGTTGACGAAGGGCGATTTCTCGCGCGCGAGCGCTTTGAGTTGCTTTCGAAATTTCGCTGATGCGCTTGACCGAAAAGCCGGTGCCGACCGCGCCGACAAAGCGCAAATCCTTACCATCGTATGCGCCGAGCAGCAGCGAGCCGAAGCCTTTGCGGCTGCCGCGCGGATCGGTCCATCCGCCGACGACAAACTCTTGCTCGAGCTGGGCTTTGATCTTGACCCAATCGCGCGTGCGCCGGCCGACATATGTCGAGGTGCGCTTCTTGCCGATGATCCCTTCCAAGTGGTTGCGTTTGGCTTGTGCGAAGAGCGCTTTACCCTTCCCGACGACATGCTTTGAATACAACACGAGGTTCTCGTCGCCGATGAGGCGCTCGAGCAGCGCTTTGCGTGCTTCCAGTGGCTCCTTGCGCTGGTCGCGTCCGTCTGCATAGAGCACGTCAAACACGACGTAGGTGAGCGGGTTGCCGCTATCTTCGGCATCTTGCAAGAGCTGAAAATCGGACCGGCCCTTTGCATCGAGGCTGCAAATTTCTCCGTCAACGATGATCGGCACGCTTTCGAATGCGTCCGCCAGATCGTCGAGACCGGAAAACCGGTCGAGCAGGTTGAGCCCGTTGCGCGATTCGAGCGTCAACGTGCCCTTCGCATCGACGGTGCAGATTGCGCGATAGCCATCCCACTTTATCTCAAAAAGCCACTCGTCGTTATCGAAGGGCTCGTCGATCAAGGTCGCAAGTTCGACGCCGGTGATCTTCGGCAGCGGCTGCGCCTTCGCGGCGGCGCGGGCCCGCGTTCTCTTTGGGGGATCGACCGGCCGCGACTGCCACGTTTTTGGATTTTTTTCTTTTGCGATATCTTCGATCGTCTTGCCGCTTACGACCGATTCGGGGTAGTCGTCGATATCGTAGTGCGTCGGATCGTTGCCGTCGTGGTCCTTGATCAGGAGCCACGGATCGCCGCTCTCGCCCTCTTTCGGCTTGATCTTGACCAGCGTGAACTCGCCGTGCAGTTTCTTGCCGTGCATGATGAACTTGATCTTACCGTTTGCGATCTCTTTGCCCGGATCGGTGCCCTCGGCGAGCTCGTACCAACCCTCGTCCCAAATGATGACCTCGCCTGCGCCATATTGGCCCTTGGGAATGACGCCTTCGAACGTACGATAAGCGAGGGGATGATCCTCGACGTGCATTGCAAGACGACGGTCTCCCGGGACCATCGTCGGTCCCTTGGGCACCGCCCACGACGGCATCGCGCCGTCGGCTTCGAGGCGAAAATCGTAGTGCAAGCGGGTGGCGCGATGCTTTTGTATCACGAAACGCAAGCGCTTGCCGGCCCGCTCGGATTTGCCCGCAGGCTCCGGCGTTGCCTTGAAATCGCGTTTCTTGTTATAGGTCTCGAGCGATCCGGTTTTCGCAGGCGGCATGCTAGTGCCCATACCCAGCAAGATGTGCAATGAGCGCGATCAACGCCGCGGCGATTACGATCGCCGCGAGGCCGATTCCGGCTGCTCGCTGTCGAATCATCACACCCATGACCTGGGAGCTGGCGCTGGCAATCGCATCATTACTCCTTGCCGCAACGGCGTACATGCGCAGCCGCACGGCCGGCGGCTTCTACGACGCCGAGGTCTACGGCATGACGCCGGTTGCCCATCAGCGGTATGCCGCGATCGCACTGGCCTTCGCCCTCGCGTTTTTCGCCGTTGCCGTATGGTCGCCTCGCAGTGCTGCAACGATTTGGCTCGGCGCCGCGTTCGTGCTTTTTGCCGTAATCTACATCACCTCATTCCTACGCGGAGCCGCCGAAAGTGACGACTGAATTCCACTTCTCACCCCGCCCCAACCGGGCCGCAGAAATCGATTGGCAACCGTGGACCGCGCAGACCTTTGCACGCGCAGCGCTCGAGGACAAGCCGATCCTGCTTTCGATTTCCGCCGTGTGGTGCCACTGGTGTCACGTCATGGACGAAACGACCTATTCAAATGAAGCGGTGATCGACACAATCAACCAGCGCTTCGTCCCGGTGCGCGTCGACAACGACGAGCGCCCCGACGTCAACGCACGCTACAATATGGGCGGCTGGCCGACGACGGCGTTTCTCACCCCCGATGGCACCCTCCTCACCGGCGCAACGTATCTTCCGGCGCAAGAGATGCAGCGCGCACTCGGGCACGTGGCGGAGTTCTATGCCGAGCGTAAAGGCGATATCGCCGAGAAAGAGCGCGAGATCCGCTCTGCACGACCGAGCTACGACATCGCACTACCCGAGGCACTTTCGCATGCACTGATCGACGAGTACGCGACTGCTCTGCGCAGCAACTACGACGAAGAGTTCGGCGGATTCGGTGATGCACCGAAATTCCCGCAGCCCGAGCTATACGAATTTCTGCTCGCGTACTGGCGGCTCACTGGCAATACGCGGTTCTACGAAATCGTGGCCCATACGATGCGTGCGATGGCGCATGGCGGCATGTACGACGCGGTCGAGGGTGGTTTCTTCCGCTATTCCACCACGCGCGACTGGACAGTTCCGCACTTCGAAAAAATGGCCGAGGATCATGCCGGCCTGCTGCGCGTGCTCGCGCAACTCGAGTTGTGGGCGCCGAGCGAAGGCACGCGCAAGGATCTCGAACGCACGATCGCCTACGTGCGCGCGGTATTACGCGATTCGCAGACCGGATTTTTCGCGGGCAGTCAGGACGCCGATGAGGAGTACTATGCTCTGTCGCGCGAAGAACGTGCAAAGCGTACCGAACCGTTCATTGACCGTCGTTCGTATTCGAACTGGACCGCCGGGCTTGCGGGTGCATTCGCCTGGTGTGGACTCGCCCTCGACGATCGTTCACTCGTCAACGAGTCGTTGACGACCCTCGACGCGATGCACGAGCGCTTGCGCGACGATGAGGGCTTGCTGTATCACGTTCTCGCGCCGGGCGAGACGCCGCGTATTCGGGGATTGCTCGTCGATCAGGTTAGCTTACGTGCGTGCATTGCTCGACGCGTATGAAATCAGTGGAGAAGCGCGCCTGCTCGAACGCGCACGCGCGCATGCTGACGCAACGATCGATGCGTTTGGAGCGCCCGAGGGCGGATTCTACGATCGCGCCGACCGCGACACGCTCGGCCGTCTCGAGATCGCCGATCGCCCGATAACCGACAACGGTGTGATGGCGGAAAACCTGTTGCGTTTGAGTGCGCTGTTGCACGAACCGGGCTACCGCGAGCAGGCGGAGCGCACCCTGGTGCTCTACGCAAAAACGTTCGCGCGCGCAGGGTCGTTCTCGGCGGCTTACGCGCGCGCTCTCGCGCACGACGTCGCGCAGGAAGTCACCGTGCGGGTGACCGGCCCGCTCGCCGCAGGGTACGAACTGCGCCGTGCTGCGCGTCAACTGCCCTCACCCTTCGTCGCGATTTCGAGCGACGCGGAGGGGCCGCTCACGGCCTACCTCTGCCTGGGCACGGCTTGCGCGGCACCGGTAAGCCGGCCGAAGGAGCTGGACTCGGCCTACGCCTCGCTGACATGAAACACTAGGGCGAGCCGGCCGTAGTGAAGGGTGGAGGAGTTCCATCATGACGCCGTACGCCCAAATGTTACTCGCCTACGTTCGCCCGGAGGCGCAAGGCGTGTACGCTTACGAGTACGATCGCTACGCCAAGGATTCAGCGGTCGCCCAAGTGCTCACGATTTTCTTCGGCATCGTCGGCGGCGAGGCGTACTACATCGGTGATTGGAAGCGTGGCCTGTGGATGACGATTGCGCTGTTTACCGGCGTCGGGATGTTCATCAGCGTGCCGCTTTGGATCGCGCGCATCTTCACGATTCAAGGTGAGTGCGACGCGTACAACGATTACGTCGCCTGGGCGCTGGCCTGCCGCTACTTGCCGCTCACCAATGCGGTCGAGCCGCCGCAACCGGTGACGCCGAGCGGTAAACGCCCGAACATCGGCGGACTCCCCATGGTGTACGCACGAAGCTAAGTCGTTCTAATAAACGAATTCCAGAACCAGACGCCCCACAGTCCGACAACGCACGAGTAGACGATGAGCGCCTTGCCCCACACGGGCAGGCGCTCCTTGCATCCCAGAAACATCAGCGCCACCATAAACGGCTCGAAGTCGAGCGCATGGCGCATACCGAACTGCGCAAACCCATTGACGTAATAGAGAAAATTCGGTGCCGCGCACAAAAGCGTCGCCGCCCACATCGCGATCACCCAGTTCTGCGGCTTGCGTGCGAGCAATGCGAGCACGAGCGCGGGCGACGTCCAGGTCAAGGCGACACCACTGATCGTCGGATTGAGCCATGGAAAATTCGCAATGCGCTCCGGCGTCTGCACGAAAAACGACCACAGCTCGTATGGGAAGTACTGCAGACGGAACGGGGAGCCGGTCGGCATGCCGGCCTGATCTTGGTGATACCACGTACTGTAGCCGATGTCGTACCAGGTGCCCCAGCGTGCCAGATTGTAGCCGATCCAAATAAGCGCAATCGGTACGAGCACCGATCCGAACGAGCGCAGCTTCGCGCGGTCGGCTAGCAAATAGGCGTAAACCGGGAGCGCGAGGACGAGATCGAAGCGCGAGAAGATTGCACATCCTGCGTAGAGGGCGACAAGCCAACCCCGTCTCGCGCCGGCAAGTTCGACCAGCGCGAGCGTCGTGAAACACACCGCGCTGACGTGCGCAATGAACCACACATCGCCGAGCATCGCACACCACAGCAGATCCGTACCGGCGAGAAAAAATGCGCAGATCCAGATGTTGATCGCGCGCGCAACGCCGAGCCGCTCGCCCAGTTCATACGCCGCGCCGATTGCAACGGCGCCCAATGCGACAGCGATCGCCGTCTGGTTGAACGTCCCAAAGACCGCGACGAACGGCAAGAGCAAGAACGCCGGCATCGGCCCTTCGATAATGTAGTACTGCCCGTTGTAAGCCAACGCGTCGATGTAGTTGCCCGGCCACGTGATCCAGGCGTGCCCGTGGACGAGCGCCTGCGCCAAGAGCACGTAGTTGTTGTACGGTGACGAACGGCCATGCGCCACAAATGCGATGACCGCGAGGGCGATGGCACCAGCAAGGATCGAAGGCTTGATCTTCACCGCCTCAGCCTCAAATCGGTGGAAGCGTCGCGTGCGGGAGCGGCTTGGGTGCAATGAACGTCGAGGCGGGCAATGCAGACGGGAAACGATAGTCACCCCACATGATGCGTTCGCGCGCCGGTTTGCCGTTGACGCTCGCCTCAACACTTACGTAGAACGGCACCCAATACTTGTCGGACTTTCCGTACACAAGCGTGCCGTGACCGTGAGCTCTGCCCGATGCGGTCGAAAAGTCGATCTCGCGCGGAAGAAACGAGACGCCATCGATCACGAGTCCGGTCACGACAAAGCCGTCTGGTGATCCGAGCGGCGTGACCTCGTAGCGATAGTCAAGGTGCGCGCCGTCGCGCTGCGTCTTAACGAACAGCATCGCATAGCTCGCGCTGCGCGGTGCCAGACGGCCGATCGCGTAACGATCTTCACGCCGCCCAAAATTGACGATCTTCGGCTTGAGCGGAATGCCGTCGACCGAGATCGTTTCGTCGCGCACCCGCACGCCACTGCGATAGATCACGTGTCGCTGCTCGATGTCGGTTATGCCGAGCTGCGATACGCTGTAGGTGAAGATCATCGCCTTCGGCGCCTGCAGGTCGCCCATCTCGAGCTCGTAGCGCTGCAACACGATCTGCGAATCCAAACTCACCGGCGCCGCGCCAACGAGCAGAAGCGCGGCGACGAGGAATCGTTTCATGCGAGTACGGCGTCGCGGATTGCTTGCAGCGCAGCGGGCGCGCCGGCGGTGTTCTTTCCGCCACCTTGCGCCTGCGTCGCCGCACCACCGCCCTTGCCATCGACGAGCGGGGCCGCGAGCTTCACCAGATTGCCGGCATGCACGCCGCTTTTCACGAGATCATCGCTTGCGGAAACGAGGAGACTTACTGCGCCGTCGTCGACACCGGCGAGCGCAATCACGCCGCTGGGCAAACGGCTGCGCAGTGCGCTCGAGAGATGCCGAATCGCTTCGGCGTTAGCTTCTTGCACGACCGCACCGACGAAGGTGCGCTCGCCCTTGCGCTCGGCGCGATCGAGATAACTCTGCGCCTCGACCGCCGCCATGCGCGCCTTCATTTGTCCAACCGCGGTCTGCAGATCGCGCATCTCCCGCTGCAGCTTGTTGACGCGATCGTTCAACTCTTCGGGCGTAGTGGAGAGCGTGGTTGCAAGCGCGCCGACGAGATCCTGTTGCGTCACGACGAATCGCTCGGCCGAAAGCGACACGCAGCTCTCGATTCTACGAATGCCGCTGCCGATCGAAAACTCGCTGAGGATGATGAACATCCCGAGCTCGCCGGTGGAATGCGCGTGCGTGCCGCCGCAGAACTCGACCGACGGACCCGCCTGCAACACGCGCACGGTCTCGCCGTACTTTTCACCAAACATCCAGATCGCGCCGCTCTGCTTGGCCTCGTCTATCGCCAGTTCTCGCGTAATCACCGGCGAATCGTCGCGAATCATTTCGTTGACCCGCGCGGCGACCGCGTGTTTCTGCTCGGGCGTTAAGGCGCCGCTTGGGTTGCGAAAGTCGAAGCGCATCCGATCGATGCCGACCCACGAACCGGCTTGGGTCACCTCGTCGCCCAACACGTCCTTGAGCGCTCGTTGCAACAGGTGCGCGGAGGTATGATGTCGCCGGATCTCGCGCCGCCACCAGTCGAAGACCAGCGTGTGCGTACGCACGCCGACACTGAATTCACCGCTCTTGACCACGCCCTGGTGCGCAATCGCTTCGCCCATGTACTGCGTGTCGTCGACGTCAAAGACCGAGCCGTCGTCGAGAAAGAGCCGTCCGCGGTCACCGATCTGTCCACCCCGCTCGGCGTAGAAGGAGGTGCGGTCCAGGATAATCGTGCCATGCTCTCCTGCGCTCAATGTTGGCACGGGCTTGTCGTCGCGCAAGATTACAGCGATCTCGCCGTCGCTCTCGAGACCGCCATAGCCGGCAAAATCCGAACGCAGCGCCGGCAGTTCGGCGACCGACACCACCGCGCGCTTTGATTTCGCGTCGGCACGTGCGCGCTCGCGTTGCTCGCGCATCGCGTTGTCGAACTCGACACTGTCCACCGCGACGCCGCCGTCGGCCGCGATCTCGCGCGTCAGCTCGATCGGGAACCCGAAGGTGTCGTGCAACACGAAGGCATCTTGGCCCGAGATCAAGCGCGTGCAGTTCTCGTTCGCATCCGCAATCAAACCGTCGAGCATGGCCATGCCGCGCTCGAGCGTGCGGTCGAAGGTCTCTTCTTCGGCGCGCATCGTCTGTTGGATGCGCGTGACATTGTCGCGCAGCTCGGGATATCCCGGCGCAAGCGACTTCACAACCGCCGGCACGAGTTCGGTCAAAAATCCGTTGGGGTACCCAAGCAGCTTGCCGTTGCGAATGGCGCGCCGGATCAAAAAGCGCAGCACGTAGCCGCGATCGGTGTTCGACGGATAGATGCCGTCGTTGATCAAGAACGTTACGGCACGGGCATGATCGGCGACGATGTTCTGCCGTTCGCGCTGCTCTTGCGCATGCATCGCCTTCGCGGCGACCGGCGGTTGCGCGTCGATCAGATCGGTAAAGAGGTCGGTTTCATACATCGACGCCTTGCCGTTGCAGACGGCAAGCATCCGCTCGAGGCCACCGCCGGTGTCGATCGACTTCTTCGGCAGTTCGGTGAGCTTATTATCCGTCCCACGATTATATTGCTGAAAGACGACATTCCAAATTTCGACGTAACGATTGCCAAGATTCGGTCCGATGTCTTCAGGCCCGCTCGCGTACTCAACGCCGGTATCGTAGAAGATCTCCGTGCAGGGACCGCAGGGGCCGGTGGGTCCCATCGTCCAGAAATTGTCCTCGTCGAAGCGCGTGATGCGCGAGCGCTCGAGCCCGACATCTTTGTGCCAGAGCTCAGCCGCTTCATCATCGTCGGTATGCACGGTTACGTACAAGCGCGCAGGGTCGAGCTTGAGCACTTTCGTGACGAACTCCCAGGCGTACGCAATCGCGTCTTTCTTGTAGTAGTCGCCGAAGCTGAAGTTGCCGAGCATCTCGAGGAACGTACCGTGACGTCCGGTGCGTCCCACGTTCTCGATGTCGCTCTTCGCGCCGGCCACACGCAGACAACGCTGCACGGTCACCACACGCGGCGCGGGCGGCGGCTGATCCCCCAGAAAGACGGGGACGAACTGCTCCATCCCGGCGATCGTAAAGAGCGTGGTGCTCATTTCGTCGGGAATGAGGCTCGCGGAGGGCATTAGCTTGTGCTGCTTGGCAACGAAGAAATCGATCCAAGCCTGGCGGAGTTCTTGGCTTTTCATGGGTTCAATGCAGCATGTTAGCAGAGAGAGGGGCCGGCCTCCTACGACCGGCCTCGGGAGTGGGGGCGCGCAAGCGGAAAGCGGCGGTCGCTCGCGACCACGCGGCTGTAGGTATCGCGCGTCAAGCCGCCTACACGTAGCGCCTCGACAATCCGTTGCAAATCGGCTTGGTCACGTGCAACTACTTCCAACACCCAATCGTAATTGCCCGTGGTTACGAGAGCGCGCACCACGCCCGGCGTTGCGGCCGCCCGCGCCTCGAATTGCACTGCCGTCGTCGACGATTCCATCTTCACTTCGATCAGCGCGCGCAACGTTAGCCCGAATGCGCTCGGGTCAATCTCCGCGGTGAAACCCTGAATAACCCCCTGGCCTCGAAGTTTTCGAACGCGCTCCGCGACGGCGTTTGCGCTGAGGCCAACGCTCTCGGCCAGTTCCTTAAAGGACACGCGGGCGTCACGCTCGAGCAGGGTGAGGATATCGCGGTCGATCTGGTCAGTCACCGCGTTTTCCTTCGCTGGTAGCGCGGTATTCCCTCATAAATCTGTGTGAAAATCGGTGCACGCCGCCGTATAATCGGAGGCGATGTTTCACGCACTGATCCTTGCGGCCGTTGTCCTTACGCCCGCGCAGGTGGATTCCGTCGTCGCGGGCACCGAAAAGGCGTTCAGCTCTTACATCTTCCCCGACGTCGCCGCCGAGGCCGTCACCGTCCTCAAAGCAAAGGCGCCGGCCTATCGGGCGATCACCGATCCCGAAGTACTCGCCAAGACGATGACTGCGGATCTTTTCGCCGTCACGCACGACAAGCACGTTCGCATAGAGTACCCATTCGACCCAAGCCAGTTCGGCGATGCATCGCAACCGAACGCCGCCGCGATGCACCAATTCGATCAATTGATCAACTCCGGGTTCCTTACCGTGCGTCGTCTGCGCGGGAATATCGGTTACATCGATTTTCGCGAGTTCTCCGACGATGCCCAGGTCGGTCACGTGATCGACGCAGCGATGACCCTCGTATCGCATACGGACGCACTGATCATTGATCTGCGCAAGAACGGCGGCGGCAGTCCACGCGCGGCGCAAACGCTCGAGGCGTACTTCTTCGACAAACCGCAGCAGATCACGTCGCTTATGCTACGCGATCCTAAAACCGGCGTCGTTACCGAAACCCAACAATATACCGACGCAACCGTCCCGGGACCACTCTATCTCAACAAGCCGATCTACCTGCTCACCAGCAGCCGCACATTTTCATGCGCCGAACAGTTCACCTACGACCTGCGTAATCTCAAGCGCGTGACCGTCGTCGGCGAAACAACCGGTGGTGGTGCGAACCCCGGCGCCTTCCTCTCGCTCGGCAACGCATTTGGCATCTTCATGCCGAACGGGCGCGCGTACAGCCCGATCACGAAAACCAATTGGGAAGGTACGGGTATCGCTCCCGATGTTGCCACGTCGGCCGCCGATGCGCTAATACGCGCATATGTGATCGCACTCACCGCGCAGGAGTCCAAAGCCAAGGACCGAGAGCTTGTCGATGAGATCAAGCGCGGACTCGCCAATCCGGGCGATGCGTTTGCGCCCTAATCCCCCAGGGCGGCGCGGAGCTTTTCTAGCGCCTTGGCCTGCAGGCGCGAGACGTGCATCTGCGAGACGTTGAGACGTTTGGCGATCTCGGTCTGCGAGACCGATTCGTAGAAGCGCAGGTAGATGATCACCCGCTCGCGCCCGGTCAACACGTGGAACGCGCGCTCGAGATAGGTGCGGTCCTCGAGCAACTCGAGGCCGGGATCGGTGATGCCGACCGTGTCGGCTAATTTCTGCGCTCGCTTATCGCCCTCGCTCGCAATTTCGGAGTCGAGTGAGAGCAGGTTGTACGCCTGTCCAAGTTCCTGGGCTTCGAGAATCTCTTCTTCGCTTGCATTCAGCCGATCGGCCAGCTCGTGTACCGTCGGGCTTCGGCCGAGTTCGACCGACATCTTTTCGTTTGCGCGATTGACCGCAAGATTGAGTTCTTGCAGGCGGCGCGGCACTTTGACCGCCCAGCCTTTGTCGCGGAAATAGCGCTTGATCTCACCGACGATCGTGGGCGTCGCGTATGTCGTGAACTCGACGCCGCGATCGCGCTCGAAACGGTCGATCGCCTTAAGCAATCCAACGGTGCCAACCTGGATGAGGTCGTCGAGCGGTTCGCCGCGGTTGGCAAACTTCAGCGCAAGAAAACGAACGAGGTTGAGGTGCGCGACGACGAGCTCATTACGCAGCCCGTCGTACTCACGATCGTGCACGTTGGGTTGCTTCTCGTGCCGCGTGCGAGCGCGCTCAAAGTGCGCAAATAACTCGCGCGTACGTTCACGGACCGAACGCACGTCCTCGCTCTGCTCGCGCACGTTAATTCGCTAGCCGTTTAACCATGACCAGTAGCGTACCTTGATCCGGCTGGACGTCATACTCGACTTCATCCATAAGCGAACGAATCAGGAATACACCGAGGCCTCCGGCGCGCTCGTCGCCAAGATCCCGCGAGCGAATGTGCTCGGGCCGCGTGCCGCGGCCATAGTCACGTACGCTTAGGCGAAGACTACCGGGAACAGCCTCGGCCTTGATTTCGATATACGGGCTGCCATGGGCGTGCTGGATTGCATTCGTACACGCCTCTGCAACAGCGAGCTTTATATCTTCGATCTCGTCGATCGAAAAATTCAGGCGGCTCGCTACGGCTGCAACCGAAAGCCGCGCCAGCGCAACCCATTCCGCTTTGCACGGTATGCGGAGATCGACGACATCGACCTCTTCCGTGTGCGGCAGCGGCTGATTCACACAAGCGCCTTCATCGCGGCGTCTTCGCTTTCGAAGATGCCGAAGATCTTGACCAAACCGGTGATGTCGAAAATCTTGCGAATCTGCGGATTCGTGCAGACAAGATTCACCGAACCACCGTGCTCGCGCACGCGTTTGAGACCGCCGATCAAAACGCCCAGGCCGGTCGAGTCGATGTAGCGCACTTTTTCGAGATCGATGACGAGGTTATAGACGCCCCGATCGATGAGGTCGCCAATTGCGTCCTTGACTTTCGGCGACGTGTACACGTCGATTTCGCCGCTCAATTCTACGATGTAACAATCACCCTGTGCTTCGCGAACATTTACCTTGATGTCCAACGTCTTCTCCATCTATTGATCGGCCGCGTCACCCATGGTGGCGCGTGCGTTTTCGACAATTGTGCGACCGCGCTCGTAGAGATCAGTGTAGCGTCCACGTAGATCACCGGAGGCGTCTATCGCTAGGTTACCCGCTTCGCGCGCTTTCCCAACCAGGAGATCGCGCGTTTCTTCCTGCGTCAGCAGCACGGCAACCGCCCCACCGGCGATCGCCCCAAGAACGAATCCGGCTAGGAATCCGCCGCCCCCGCCGCTGCTCTCGTTACTCATGATCTCCTCTACCCGTCACGATGCGCCGCAAACCAGCGCTTATCCCCGCAATAGTTGCACCCACGTTCTCGATCGCCGGGCCAAGCGCTCCCTTGGCTAGCTCAGCTGTATCAGAGACCGAGCCGGCAACCCCCTCGACCGACTCGACCACCCCACGCAAGCGCGCCAGCGTCTGATCGGCGGTGTCGGCGATGCCGCCGATGTGGTCGAGCGTTTCGCCGATCGGCTTGCCGAGGCTCTGCATCTGTTGATCCACGACATCGAGCGTGACGTTCACACGTCCGAGCGTACGCGCGAGCGCAATTCCCGCGGCGAGCACGCCCGCGCCGACCAAAAACACGCCGACGCCGATACCGATGTTCATCCAGTCCGCTGTGGTCACGTTGCTCTCCCTTGCATCACCTCGGTGATATGCGGCACCAGTTCCAGAACCCGGTCGATCTCTTCCTCGGTCGTGCCCTCACCGAGCGAAAACCGGATGATGCCGCGCTGCCAGCGTGGATCGACGTGGAGGGCGGCGATAACGTGGCTTGGTTCGAGCGCACCCGAGGTACAAGCGCTTCCGGCCGAAACGGCGATGCCCTCCAAGTCGAAACGCATCAGCAATGCCTCCGAATCGAGGCCATCAAAGGACACGTTGCTCGTATTCGGCAAGCGCGGTGCGCCGGCACCGTTGATGCGAATCTCCGGTACGCGCGCTTGTAGGCCGCGCTCGAACTTGTCACGGAGCCGGCTGATGCGCTGCGCACGTTGCGGTAACGTCGCGACGACGCGTTCGAGCGCCGCGGCGAGTCCAACGATACCCGCGACGTTCTCGGTCCCGGATCGCCGTCCGAACTCTTGGCCGCCGCCATAGACGAGCGGTTGCAAGGCCAAGCCGTCACGCACATACAGCACGCCGACGCCCTTGGGGCCATAGAACTTGTGCGCGGAGAGCGAGAGCAGATCGACACCGAGCTCGCGCGGGCGCACGTCGATCCACGCCGCGGCTTGCACCGCATCGGTGTGAAAGATCACGCCGCGCGCGCGCGCGAGCCCGGCGAGCTCGGCGATCGGTTGGAGGACGCCGAGTTCGTTGTTGGCGTACATGACGCTCGCGAGAACGGTATCGTCACGCAGCGCGCGCGCAAATGCAGCAGGATCGACCGAGCCGCGCTCGTCGACCGGGAGCAACGTGATCTCAAAGCCCTCATCGCGCAAGGCATCGAGTGCATGCAATACGGCATGGTGTTCGATCTCGGTCGAGACAACGTGTGCGCCGCGCCCTCGGTGCGCCCGGGCCGCGCCGAGGATCGCCTGGTTGTCGGCCTCGGAACCGCTGCCGACGAACGTGATCTCCTTGCGCCCAACCCCCAGCGCCGCAGCAACGCGGTCGCGCGCGCGATCTAAACCGGCACGCGCCTCCCGCCCTTCGGCGTGAAGCGAGCTCGGATTGTGCCCCGATTCGGTGAAGAACGGTAGCATCTCGGCCAGCACATCGGGGTGGACCGGGGTGGTCGCCGCGTGGTCGAGGTAAATGCGCTTTTTCATCAGTTTCTCAGAGCCATCTCAGAGCTCGGTTTTACGATAGTTCGTGTGCGAAGCTCCATTGCACACTCCGAGAAGTAGCAACGGGAACGACGGTCCGGGGGGTCAACCTCCGGACCGTTACTTTTTCTCGTCGTTTTCACCCGCGTCATAGTAGGTCCGGCCCTGCAAGTTCTCCGGCAGATTCTCCTGTTTGACGGAGTAGTCGTTGTGCGCGTAATGATAGTCGCGCCCGTAGCCGAGTCCTTTCATCAAACCCGTTGGCGCGTTGCGCAGATGCAGGGGCACCGGGTCGTTGCGCGTCTCTTGCACGTCGCGTATCGCCGCACCATACGCTCGTCCGACGCTGTTGCTCTTTTTCGCGCGCGCAAGGTAGAGCGTCGCATGCGCAAGTGGATAAAAGCCCTCGGGCATGCCGATGAAGTGCACGGCTTGTTGCGCGGCGATCGCGACTTGAATGCCTTGCGGATCGGCAAGCCCCACATCCTCCGACGCTAAGATGACGAGCCGGCGCGCGATGAAGAGCGCATCTTCGCCGCCGTCGAGCATGCGCGCAAGCCAGTAAACTGCCGCGTCGGGATCGCTTGCACGAATGCTTTTGATGAACGCACTGATGACGTCGTAGTGCTGCTCGCCGCCCTTGTCGTAGGTCGAGCCGCGCTTCTGCAAGGCTTCGAGAATCAACGGACGATCGATCGTGCGCGCGCCATTATTCTGCGGGGCGCTGTCAGCGGCGAACTCGAGCGCCGAGAGCGCGGTCCGCGCATCGCCATTGGCATAGCCGATCAGCGTCTCGCGCGCTTCGGATTCGAGCACGATGTGCTTCCCGCCCAACCCGCGCTGCGGATCGACGAGCGCGCGATCGACAATCGCTGCGATGTCTTCGTCGGTGAGCGGATGCAAGACGAAAACACGTGAGCGCGAGAGCAACGCCGAGATCACTTCAAACGATGGGTTCTCGGTCGTTGCACCGATCATCGTTACCGTACCGTCCTCGACGTACGGGAGAATTGCGTCTTGCTGCGCCTTGTTGAAGCGATGGATTTCATCGATGAACATCACCGTGCGCGCACCGACGCGGCGCCGTGCCTGCGCTTCAGCCACCACGCGACGCAGATCGGCGACGCCGGCACTCACCGCGGAAAGCTTTTCGAAATGCGCGCCGGTCGAACGCGCGATAATCTCGGCCAGTGTGGTCTTGCCCGTGCCGGGCGGACCCCATAAGATCATCGACGGTACGCGATCGGTCTCGATCGCGCGGCGCAAGGCGCGCCCCTCGCCGACGATGTCGTTCTGCCCTACATACTCGTCGAGCGAGCGCGGACGCATGCGCGCCGCGAGCGGCGCATCCGGCTCCCCGAACAACGAATCCATGACTATCGGTGCGGCGCTGGACTTGGAGCCGGAGTGGCTTTGCGGTGCTGGAGCGGATTTGGAACGTGAATCGGCCGCGGTGTCGCAATGGACTTATTCACTTCGCTCGGGAATTGCATCGTCACGTCGCCTTCGGCATGCGCTTGGCCCGAGATCGTGTTGTAGAGCACGTGATCGGCGACCATGTTGCGTTCGCCTTGCTTGATCTTCACGTTGCCTTTGAGATCCAAATCGTGCGATAGGTCGTTGAGCACACCGTTGTCCGCATCGACGGTGGTGTCAGCCTGCACGTAGTGCACGTTGCCGGTTGCGGTATAGATTTTGCCGAGACCGTCGATGTGCACCTGATCCGCGGTGAGCGTCGACGGGCCTTTCGATTTCGCCGGTTTTGTGCTCGAGAGCCCGGCGAAATTGCCTTCGGTATCGTGCATGACGACGTGACCGTAGAGTGTTGCGCCCTTCGATTTGTAGTTGCCGCTCCCGCGATCGGCGGTGATATCGCCGCCGCCGCGCGTCATCGTTATCTTCTGCGGCGTGCTGAAGTCGCCCGACTTAAAGTTGACGTCGACCTGCAACATGTGCACGGTCCACACGCCGACTTGAATCGTATCGGGTGCAGCCGACGGCAGTGCGCTTGGAGACGGACTCGGCTTTGGAGACGGCGTTGCGGCGAGCAACGAGAGTGCGAATATCAGCCCAACAGCGCGCCTCATGATTGCGAACGCACCTTCGCCGCTGGACGCTCGATTGGCCCAAGCAGTTCTGCGAGACGTTCGTAGGGCAGTGCGCCTTCGCGCACGAGCCGGGCATAGCGGCCGGTTAAATCCACGATAGTTGATTCGATGGCGTAGCGTGTTGGACCATTTTCGATCACAAGGTCGCAGGCGTCTTTGTCGCCGCCCTCGACGCTTGCGACCGCGAGTGGCCCAGCGCGCTCCAAGATTGCGCATGCCAGCGGTTCATCAGGAACGCGGAGTCCCACGGCGCTCTCCCCGGTAGCAACGTCGTTGCTTACGTACGATGGCCGTCGCACGAGCAACGTCACCGGGCCGGGCAATAGTCGTTTGGACGCAAGAATCGCAAGCGGATTGCCCCAGGCATATTCCAGGAACTCTGTCGGCGTTGCAACGAGAAGCTCCAATGGATTGTGAGCTGCCGGAACGCGGTTTGGATCGCATGCGAGACAATAGCTCGTATCGTTCGGGAACACGATGGTGCCGCCCGCAAAAATAACCTGCGCGCACGCGTCGACGACGCGCTCGAGCGGTTCGACGCGCGCGTCTAAGGTCGGCATCCTAGAGGGAGATGCTCATTCCGGTGCCGATCGCCACGCACGAGAGCGGGTCGTCGGCCACGATGGCAGGCACGCCGGTGACTTCCGAGAGCAATTTATCGAGCCCGCGCAGCAACGCACCACCACCCGTGAGAATCACGCCACGATCGATGATGTCGGCAGCAAGTTCGGGCGGCGTTTTCTCGAGAACAGCTTTCACCGCCTCGACGATCGAGCCGACCGGTTCGGAGAGCGCTTCGCGGATCTCTTCGCTCGTGATCTTCACGGTCTTCGGCAGGCCGTTGATGAGATCGCGACCGCGAATCTCCATTGCAAGTTCTTGCTCGAGCTTGTATGCGGAACCGATCTTGATCTTGATCTCTTCAGCCGTGCGTTCACCGATCATCAAATTGTAGACGCGTCGGATATAGCGAATGATTGCGTCATCGAGCTTGTTGCCCGCCACGCGCAATGACTGCGAAACGACGATGCCACCAAGTGAGATCACCGCGACGTCGGTCGTGCCACCGCCGATATCGACAACCATCGATCCTGACGGTCCGTCGATCGGCAGGCCCGCGCCGATCGCCGCAGCCATCGGCTCCTCGATAATGTCGACTTGCCGCGCACCCGCAAGCTTCGCGGCATCTTTCACCGCGCGCTCTTCAACGCTCGTAATCTCGGCCGGCACGCAGATAATAACGTGCGGCTTCGGCTTGATGATCGTCGACCACCACGAACGATCTTTCATCACCTTCTTGATGAAGTACGAGAGCATCGCCTCGGTCACTTCGAAATCCGCGATTACGCCGTCGCGCAGCGGTCGAATGGCCTGAATGTGGGCCGGTGTTTTGCCCAGCATCAGCCGCGCCTCCTCACCGACCGCGAGAATTTTTCCCGTGTTCATGTCTTTTGCGACGACGGAGGGCTCGCGCAACACGATGCCTTTGCCCTTGACATGCACGAGCACGTTGGCTGTGCCAAGATCGATGCCGATATCCAAACGAGTAACTCCAGAGATGCTTCGGTAAGAGGGGAACCGTGATCAACCAGCAGCTGAACCCACGCGAGGATACTCGCGCGTTTCAAAAATTCCCGCCGGTTCAACAAGCGGCGTGATGCCGCTGCTGCGCTGCACTTGGCCGCCGAGCGCTGAAAGCAGCTCTTCCAAACGTTCGTAGCCGCGGTCGATATATTCGAGGCCGATGATCTCGGTCTCGCCGGCCGCGGCAAGTCCCGCGATCACGAGGGCGGCGCCAGCGCGAATGTCGGGTGCTTCGACCGGCGCACCCGAGAGCTGAGCGGCGCCTTTGACGACCGCCGTATTGCTCTCCATCGAGACGCGTACGTCGGCGCCCATGCGCGCGAGTTCGTTCACGTACGAGAAGCGCGCGTTGAAAATCGATTCTTCCACGACGCTCGTGCCGGGCGCGGTGGTGAGGAACGAGACCATCTGCGGTTGCAGATCGGTCGGAAAACCTGGGTACGGTGCGGTGAGAATCTCCGTGCCGCCGGTGATGCCGCTGCCGTCGACCCGAATCCAATCTTCGCCATAGGTGAGATCGACGCCACACTCTTGCAGTTTCAGCATAAACGCTTCGAGATGCTCGGGGCGGCAACCGGTAACCGTGACGTCGCCACGCGTGACCGCACCACCGAGCAGCAATGTGCCGGTCACGATGCGATCGGGAATGATCTCGTATTCACCGCCCGTGAGTTCTTTCACGCCTTCGATCGTGAGCGTGTCGCCCGCAAGACCGGAGATCTTGGCGCCCATTGCGTTAAGGAAGTATCCGACGTCGACGACTTCGGGCTCCATCGCGGCGTTTTTGATAACGGTCGTACCTTGCGCGAGCACGGCGGCGAGCATTGCGTTCTTGGTGGCGCCGACACTCGGCATGCGAAACTCGATCGTCGCACCGCGCATGCGTTTGTGTTTGCTCTCAGCGATCAGATAGCCGTGTGCGCTACGCACCTCACATCCGAGCGCGAGGAACGCTTGCTCGTGCATATCGGTAGCGCGCGTGCCGAGCACACAGCCGCCGGGGAGCGGCACTTCGGCTTTGCCGAAACGTCCGAGCAGCGGACCGACGATATCAAACGACGCGGCGAGCTTACGCACCAGTGCGTACGGTGCACGATATTGCGCGACGTTACTCGCGTCAACGGTGACGGTGTTGTCGCCTTCGTAACGGATACGCGCGCCGAGTGCTTCGAGTAGCGACCACATCACCGAGACGTCGGTAATGCGCGGCACGCGGTGCAGCGTGACTTTGCCCTTGCACAAAATAGCGGCAGCCATGATCGGCAGCGCCGCGTTTTTCGCGCCGTGCGTTGCAACCGAGCCTTCCAGGCGGACGCCGCCACGCACCCGCAGCGTGGTCTCCAAGCGATCGAGCATTACGGGAAAGGTTCGCTAAATTAGATTAAAAACCGCTTCTCTAGTGTCCGGTGAGGCGGAGCTTGGCGTTTGCGAAATCGATCTCAGACTGCGTGGTCGCGTGCGCCAGCTCGTCGCGGGTCTGGGCTACGTCGACGTCGGCAAAGCGCAGGGCCTCATCGACCAGGATGGTGACCCGATCCGGCAACGCTTGCATGAAGCCTTCGCGGGTTGCAAGCTCCAACCGCTCGGGTTTGCCCTCGACCACGACGTTGGCGCGCACGACACCCGGCTTGAGCGTCGCCAAAAACGGGGCGTGCTCGGGCAGGATGCCCTCTTCACCCTCGGTCGTCACCGCGATCACCAGCTCGGCGTCGCCCGCGAAGACGACCTTGGTAGGCGTGATCAGCTTGAACGGGATGGTTGAGGCCACGTTTAGACCGTTGCTCCCAACTTTTCGGCGGCAGCTCGGACTTCGTCGATGCCGCCTTTGTAGAAGAAGGCCTGTTCCGGCAAATCGTCCACTTTGCCGTCGAGGATCTCGCGGAACGAGGCAATCGTATCCTGGATCTTGACGTACTTACCGGGCGTGCCCGTGAATTGCTCTGCAACGAAGAACGGCTGCGAGAACATGCGCTGTATCCGGCGCGCGCGGCCGACGGCGATCTTGTCGTCTTCGGATAGCTCTTCGATGCCCAGGATCGCGATGATGTCTTGGAGGTCTTTGTAGCGTTGCAGCGTCTCTTGCACGCCGCGCGCCACCGCATAGTGCTCGTCGCCGACGATCTGCGGATCCAAAATGCGCGAGGTCGAGGCGAGCGGATCGACGGCGGGATAAATGCCCAGTTCCGAAATCGGACGCGAAAGCGCGGTCGTCGCATCCAAATGCGCGAACGTCACGGCGACCGCCGGATCGGTGTAGTCGTCGGCCGGCACGTACACGGCTTGAACTGAGGTGATCGAGCCTTTGTCGGTCGAGGTGATGCGCTCTTCGAGCGCACCCATATCGGTCGAGAGCGTTGGTTGATAGCCGACCGCCGAGGGCATGCGGCCCATCAATGCCGAGACTTCCGAACCGGCTTGCAGATAGCGGAAGATATTGTCCATGAAGAGCAGCACGTCGGCGCCGGCTTCATCGCGGAAATATTCCGCCATCGTGACGCCGGTCTGCGCAACGCGGAAGCGCACACCCGGCGGCTCATCCATCTGACCGAACACGAGTGTCGTTTGCGCGAGCACGCCCGACTCTTTCATTTCGAGCCAGAGGTCGTTGCCCTCGCGCGTGCGCTCGCCGACACCGGTGAAAACCGAGAACCCTTTGTGCACGTTAGCGATGTTACGAATCAGCTCTTGAATCAATACGGTCTTGCCAACGCCCGCGCCGCCGAAGAGTCCGACCTTGCCGCCGCGCGTGTACGGTGCCATCAAGTCGATGACTTTGATGCCGGTCTCGAAGAGTTTCGGGGTCGGATCTTGCGACTTGAAGTCGGGCGCCGGACGATGAATCGGCCAATACGCGGCGGCTTTGATCGGTTCGTCGGAATCGATCGTTTTGCCGAGCACGTTAAAGATGCGACCCAATGTGCCTTCGCCCACCGGGACTTTAATCGGTCCGCCGGTGTTCGTCACCAGATCGCCGCGGCGCAAGCCGTCGGTCGAGCCAAGTGCGAGGCAGCGTACTTGGTTATTGCCCAGTTCATCTTGCACTTCGAGCGTGAGATCGCGCGCCTGCATCGCCGTTCCACCGAGCTCGACTCCCGACACGTGCGCATGACCGTTGCTTCCCGCTTGCGCGTCTTCGTTGACGCGCACGGTCAATGCATCGTTGATCTTCGGCAGCGTGTCTGGCGTGAATTCGACGTCTACGACGTTCCCGAGTACTTGGGCGATCTTACCGGTGGCAGCCATTTCCTATCCTTTTACGAGGGCTTCGGCGCCCCCGACGATTTCAAGCAGTTCTTTCGTGATCGCGGCCTGGCGCGCATTGTTCATTTGAATTGTGAGCTCGTCGATCAACTTGCCGGCGTTCTCGGTTGCATTGTTCATCGCCAGCAGTTGTGCCGCAAAAAACGCCGCGTCGGTTTCGAGGATGGCAGAGAAGATTGTGAACTCGAGATACTTCGGGAGTAGGCGCGAGAGCACGAACTCCGGGGACGGTGAGAATTCGACCGCACCCTTCGGACTCGACTTCTCCGTCTCGCCGGTCATTGTGATGTCGTCTCGAGTTATCGGAACGAGCTGCCGCACTTCGGGCTTCTGCGACATCATCGAGACCAGCTTCGAGCTGATCAGGACGATCGAAGAAATCTTGCCGTTGACGAAATCCTCGCTTACACGCTGCGCAACTTCGCGGGCCACATCGAGCTTCGACGGCGCATTGACCGCCCATGTCGGACGATCGCCTTGGCCTAAGCGCCGAATCGCGTTGCGCGCTTTGTTGCCGACCGTATACCACGCAACGCTCTTTGCATCGCGTGCAAAGAGCTCGCCCGCACGAATCACATTGGAGTTGAATGCGCCGGCCAGCCCTTTGTCGGCGGTCATCAGAATCACACCCGCCGGGGAACTCGCAGCGCCCGGTTTCATGAACGGATGATCGATGGTGGACACTGCAGCCATCAAGTCGCGCAGCATCTCCGCCAGCGTGTCGGCGTACGGGCGCGCTTCCTTCCGCGCCTGTTCCGCGCGGCGAATCTTGGCCGCAGCGACTTGTTTCATCGCCTTGGTGATCTGTTGCGTATTCTTCAGCGAACGTATCCGCTCGCGAAGATCCTTGACGCTCGGCATTAGAAGCTCTTGTTGAACTCCGTCAGCGCGTCGTTGAGCTTCTTCTTGTTTTCATCTGAAAGCTGGCCGCTGGCCGCAATCGCCTCCGTCACCGCACCGTACTTCTGATGAAGGAAGTCGATGAAGCCCTTTGCCCACTCTTGCAGACGCGGCGTAGGGATGTCGTTCACGTAGCCGTTGGTCGCGCCGTAAAGAATGGCCACCTGATCTTCCATCGCCATCGGCTGATACTGCGGCTGCTTGAGCAACTCGGTAAGCTTCTCGCCGCGCATCAACTGGTTTTGCGTCGACTTGTCGAGATCGCTCGCGAGCTTCGCGAATGCCGCGAGATCGCGATATTGTGCAAGCTCGAGTTTGAGCTGGCCAGCCACCGACTTCATCGCCTTGGTTTGGGCCGAGCCGCCGACGCGTGAGACCGACAGACCGACGTTGACCGCCGGGCGAATGCCTTGGAAGAAAAGCTCGGGCGTGAGGTAGATCTGTCCGTCGGTGATCGAGATCACGTTGGTTGGAATGTAGGCGGAGAAGTCGCCGGCTTGGGTTTCGATGATCGGCAGCGCCGTCATCGAGCCCCCGCCGAGGTCGTCGGAAAGCTTCGCCGCGCGCTCCAGCAAGCGTGAGTGCAGGTAGAATACGTCGCCCGGATAGGCTTCGCGGCCCGGTGGACGGCGCAGCAACAGCGACATCTCGCGATACGACTGCGCGTGCTTGGTGAGATCATCGTAAATGATCAGCACGTCTTTGCCCGCGTACATCATTTCTTCGCCCATCGCGCAGCCGGCGAACGGCGCAATCCAGCGCAGCGCCGCCGCTTCCGACGGGCTCACGGCGACGATCGTGGTGTACTCCATCGCGCCCTTTTGCTCGAGGATCTGGGCGAGCGCCGCAACAGTCGAGTTTTTCTGACCGATCGCGACGTAGATGCAGAAGACGTTCTTACCCTTTTGATTGATGATCGTGTCGATCGCGATTGCGGTTTTCCCGGTTGAACGGTCGCCGATGATCAGCTCGCGTTGACCCTTGCCGATCGGAATCAGTGCGTCGATCGCGCGAATGCCGGTTGGCAGCGATTGCTTCACCGCTTGGCGTTGAACGACGCCGGGCGCGACGTTTTCGATCGTACGATATTTCTTGGTTTCGACCGGTCCCTTACCGTCGATCGGTTGACCCAGCGGATTGACGACGCGCCCGAGTAATGCCTCACCGACCGGCACCGATGCGATGCGCCCGGTCCGACGAACCTCGTCGCCCTCTTGAATCGCTTCGTCGTCGCCCATGATCACGACACCGACGTTGTCCTCTTCGAGATTGAGCGCGACGCCTTGCACGCCGTCGCCGAACTCGACCAACTCCGAAGCCCGCACGCCGCGCAGACCGTAGACACGTGCGAGATTCGCGCCGACCTCGATTACCGTGCCGACTTCGTCTTCTTGAACCCCGGTGTTGAAGGTCGCGATTTGCTGTTTGAGGATTCCCGCAATTTCGTCTGCGTTGATCATGTCAGTTACTTCCAAAGAGTGTACGAGTGAGTTCTTCCAGGCGTCCGGCAACCGAGCCGTCGATTAAGCGATCGCCCATTGCGACGCGAACGCCCCCGATGAGCGACGAATCGACCGTGACGCTCGCTTCAAATTTCTTTCCGTACGTGCGCTCGAGTTGGTCGACCAGTGCGCGCACGTCGCCGTCGCTGAGCTCGCGCGCAGTCGTTACTACGAGCGGCTCCACGCCGCGTGCAGCACGCGCGAGCTTGCCGTACTCCGTGACCAATTCTTCGAGCAGCGATTCACGGCGCTTGCGCACCAGCAAAAGCAGGGTGTGCAGCGGAACGTCCCCGACTTTGCCGCGCAGCGATTCCAGCAGCGTTTGCTCTTTTTCGACGCGGTTGACGACGGGTGACGTGAAGTATTGGAGAATGGTCGGGTCGCTATGGATCGTCTGGAGGATCGTCTCCAGCTCCGATCCGACGCGATCCACGCTTCCGGCGTCGGAAGCGAGTGCGAAGACCGCGGTTGCATAGCGGCGCGCCAGCGTTTCGTTCGGCATCAGTTCGTGCTCCCGCGTTCGAGCGACGTCATGAATGCTTGCACCAGCTTCAGGTTGAGTGCACCATCGACGCGTTGTTGCGCCTCGCTGCGCGCGAGGTCGAGTGCTTGTTCGGCGAGTTCGTCGCGCAGTTGCGCACGCGCGGCCGCGCGCGCGCGGTCAGGTTCGCCTTGGGCGTTGTGCAGCGCGCGCTCGCCGGCAGCTTTGGCTTCCGCGATTATCGCCTCGGCTTCGCGTTGCGCCTGTCCCTTGGCACGTTCGCGAATCAAGCCGGCGTCGCGTTGCGTGCCCTCGAGTTCGCGATTGAGCGCGTCGATTGCCGCCTTAGCCTCGTCGCGGTGCCGTTCGGCTACTTTAATCAGCTCGTTGCTCTTGGCTTGCGCTGCAAGCACCGCGGGTTGAATGAATTTGAGCCACAGATACACGAGCACGCCGAGGAACAGCAGCGCCGAGACGATATCGCTCCACTTCGCAATCTCTTCGTAGTTAGGCATTACACCGACTCCGAGAGCGTGCGTTCGAGGATGAGATTGGCCAACTGCTGGACCGTCTCGTGTTCGCCGACGCGCGCCTGTTCCAGCTCGCCGGCGACGGTCTTATCTGCCTGCTCGATCGTCGATTTGACTTGCGAACCATACGACACGGCAAGCTCCGCCGCGGAATTCGACGCTTCCGCGCGCGCCGTTGCGATCAGCGACTCCGCCTCTCGGCGTGCCGCGGCACGAATCGCCTCGGCCTGTTCGCGCAGCGCCTTCGCCTGCGTCTGATACTTTTCATAGTCGTTCGCGACGCTGTTGATGTACTCGCGGCGCTTGCGTATCGCCGCGCCGACCGGACGCAAAAAGACCACGTTCAACAGCGCGAAGAAGATCGCGAAGTTGACGAGCTGGACCAGAAACGTCCCGTCGAGCTGTAGAAACATCGAATGCTAGTGCAGGTGCTGCAACAGGCTTGGAACGTTTGCAACGACGAGCAGCATGTAGAACGCGAGACCGAGCGCGATAATCGGGAACGCTTCCAGAACGCCGACCCCGAGGAACAAGAACGTGAAGATGTTCGGGCGCGCTTCAGGCTGACGCGCGATCGCCTCTACGGCCTTGCTCGCGACGATGCCGTCGCCGACCGCGGAACCGAACGCCACGGCTGCGATGATAAGGCCGAACGCGAGCAGGGTGAGGCCTGCAACCAACGCTTCTGAGGTCAAGACGATACCTTTCCTAAAGTGGATCGAGTTAATGCGACTCTTCGCCCATCGCGAGCGAGAGATACACGATCGCGAGTAGGGTAAAGACGAATGCTTGAACGGTTCCGACAAAGAAGTTGAAAAACTGAATGAAGAACGGGACCGCCGTCACCGCAAGCGATAGATCGAAGCTACCGATCTTTACGTGTGCGACGACGATCGAGGCGATGATGATAAAGAGCAGCTCACCGACGAAGATATTGAAGAACAGGCGAGCGGCGAGCGTGACCGGCCGCGCCAGTTCCTCGAGCGCGTTAATGGGCAAGAGCCACGGGAAGGGCTTAGCCAGATGCAGGAACTGCTTGAGCCCGTTTCTGCGAATCCCGACGGTCCATGTCATGAAAAACACGATCAGCGCGAGGGGCGCCGTCGTATTGATGTCGGCGGTCGGCGATCCGCCGAAGGGCAGGCCCAGCACCTTAAACGGAAAGATGCCGAACTGATTCATCAAAAAGATGAACACGAAAAGCGCGATAAAGAAAGGAACGAACGGCTCGCCGCGTTCCCCCAGCGTGCTCTTCGCGAGATCCGCGATGTAGTTGATGACCGCCTCGACGACCGCCTGACGCTTGTTGACGTAGGAAGACCGATAGCTGTTGCCCACCCACGCGAAGAAGATGAGCGAGACGATCATGACCAGCCACGTCGTCATCAGCGTGTCGGCGTGCACTTCGGCAAGGTTGAACGGCGAATGCAGCAGCCGGCCTATGGCACCGAGGAACGGCCACTGCCAGAGAATATGCTCGCCGATCTGCTCGTGCACGAAGCTACTCTCGTCTAAACGTGCGCCCTACGGTTGCGGCGTATAGCGCTAGCGGGAGGAAAAATCCGGCGAAGTACCATCCCATCGACCACCACGGGCCGACGGCGGCAAACGCCACCGGGACTATACCGAAGACCGCGATTCGCAGGAAACTACTTAAGACGAAGCCTCCCACCTTACGACGGTCAACCACCCGCTCTCCGGAGTACATCGTCAGTAGAAGATTCAGTACACCGCATATGCCGCCGACGACCAGCGCGAGCGACGGAAGCGCAAACCAGTGTACGAAGACCAAACCGACGATGGCAGCGATGAGGAGGGATCGAACCGGGACCGATCGTTTGAGGGATTGATACCTTGCCAGATCGGCTGCCGCTTCGGCGTCGCTGTAGCTACGCGCAGGAGCCCCCGTCTCCTCCTCATCCCAGCCGCTCATATTGACCGTAAGAGCAAGCGCACGGCACTGTAGCCCCCGAGGGCCAGACCGATCATCAAGCCGGCAAATGCCCAGAGCGGTTGGGCCGTCCGCTGCCCGACGAGCACACCGAGCAACAACCCCGCCAGGGTAGTACCGGCGAAGGCCGCTCCTGCGGTCAAGACCGGGACGATTGTTTTCATCTTAAGGGAGCCGTCATAATGGAGCCATGTCGGAACTTCATGAACGTCGTTTCCTGAAATGCCCGTATAACCGCGCGCGCGAGCTGCTCGCCGAAGCGGTTGCGGACGCGGTCGCCAGCGGCACGGGACGCACCGTTCGCCTCACGCTTCCGATTCCCGGCGTGCAAGGCGGCGAAATCGCTAAGGATGTCCTCGTCGAGGTCAAGCGCGGCACCGATCCTACGCATTTCGACGAACCGTGGGCACTGCACTGGGATCCGATCGGCGGCGTCTATCCATCGTTCGACGGGACGCTCACCGTGCAAGCCGACGACACATACCAGACCTCGCGCCTCGTACTGACCGGATCGTACACACCGCCGGGTGGGGCCGCTGGTGCCGCATTCGACGCGGTCATCGGCTCACGCATAGCCGCCGCGACCGCAAACGAGTTGCTGCGCACCGTCGGCGATGCGCTCGAGCGGCGCTATCAACAAGAAGAGGAAGCCAAGACGGCCGGCGCAACGGACGCCTAGTCATGGCAACGCGGCCGATTGAGCTGTACGTGCAGTTGGCGCTCGCCGCGACGGCGGCGCGCGATTCGTTTGAACGCGTCGTGCGCGAACTCGGCGAACGAACTGAATCGCCCGAAGGTCATACGCTTGCGGTCTACCTAGGCGATCTGCACGTTGGGGTGCGCGGCGAAATCCGCGTACCGGTCACGATGGAACTCGCGGAGCGCCCCGCGCACTGGGAAAGCCGCATCTCTATCCGTGCTGCATCGGACCAGGGATTTTTTCCAACATTCGAAGGGACGTTGAGCATCTCGCCGGTCGCGACGCACAGCGAACTTTGGCTACAAGGTGCCTATTCACCGCCGTTCGGTTTTTTCGGAGCGCTGCTCGACCGCACGCTGCTCCGCAATGCGGCCCGTCGGAGCTTGCAGGCATTCTTGCAGCGCATCGCCGATGACATAACCGGTGACGAACGCGAACGCGAAGAGCGGCACGCGCGCGACATTCGCGGCATGCACCGCTGAGGAGGACTATGTTTAACACGATTCTCGTCGCCGTCGACGAGTCCCAAGCGGCGCGCGAGGCGTTCGAACTTGCGTGCAAGCTCGCGCTCGAGGATCGTGCAGCACTCGTGCTGCTCAACGTCATCGACGTTTCTAAATTGATCGCCGCGTCAGGCTACGATGCGCCCTATCCCGAACAGACGCTCGACATCATGCGCACCGCCGGACAGCAATTGCTCGATGAGCGCAAAGCGATAGCCGAGAAGAATACGCTCAAGGCGTCGACGACGGTTGGTGAGGGCGACGCGGTGGACGAGATTCTTCGCGTGTCCGGCGAAAACGGTGCCGGATTGATTTGCATCGGGACGCACGGACGTCAGGGTCTCGCGCGGTTGTTCATCGGTAGCGTCGCAGAAGGCGTGCTACGCCGTTCCGAAGTTCCGGTATTGACCGTGCGGCCGTCAGGTCATGCTACGAGCGTCGAACGGGGTGGGGTAGGGTCCTCCGCGCAAACGCGCTAGCAGCCACGCGACGATACGCGGGGCAGCATGCCCATCACCGTACGGATTGACCGCGCGTGCCATGCGCGCATAAGCGTCGGCATCGTGCAACAAACGATACGCGGCTGCAACGATCGTCGCCCGATCGTGGCCGACCAACTGCAACGTGCCGGCGTCGAGTCCTTCCGGGCGTTCCGTCTCCTCGCGCATCACGAGCACCGGTTTGCCAAGCGTTGGCGCTTCCTCTTGCAAGCCTCCCGAATCGGTGAGCACGAACGTCGATGCACGCACGGCAACCACCATCTGCGCATAGTCGATCGGATCGACCAGCGTGACGCCTTCGATGCCACCCAGTATCTGGTGCGCAATCGGCCGCACGTGCGGCGAGGGGTGCACCGGCCAATAGACCTGCGGGCGCGATTCCAGCTCGACGATGTCGCGCATCGCTTCGCACATCTCACGCATAAATGGATGATTCTCGCGGCGGTGCGCGGTTACGACGATGATCGGACGCGATCGATCGAGCTCACTCAAGCGGGGCGGCTGTGGAAGGTCGATACGACGTGACGTTTCGAGAAACGCGTCGATCACGGTATTGCCGGTCACGACGATGTCGTCGTCGCGGGCGAACTCGCGGAGCAAATGTTCGCGCGCGAGTTCCGTCGGAGCGAAGTGGTACGACGCGATCGTTCCGGTGAGGCGGCGGTTCATCTCTTCGGGAAATGGCAGCCAGCGATCGTTGGTACGCAACCCCGCTTCTACGTGACCAACCGGAATCTGCTGATAGAACGCTGCGAGTGCCGCCGACGTGCTCGTCGTCGTATCGCCGTGCACCAATACGACGTCGGGAGACGCTTGCTCGAGGACCGCTTCCATGCCCTCGAGCACGCGCGTGGTGATCTGCGTGAGGGTCTGGTTCTCGGTCATGATGTCCAAATCGTACTGCGGCTCGATCGCAAAGAGCGCGAGGAGGTCGTCGAGCATCTGGCGATGCTGCGCGGTCACGCAGATGATGTCGTCGATCGCGTCGGCTTCGCGCAGCGCACGTACGACCGGCGCCATCTTGATCGTGTCGGGGCGCGTGCCGAACACCGTCATCACGCGCAGTTTGTTTTGGCTCATCTATAATGAATGGTGGAAGACGTGCGTGAATTCGCCGGAGAGCGCGAGCGCTACGAACCCGAGCACGAAGCACACCGCATAGATCAGCAAGACCGCCTGACGCACGTTCAGTCCAAAGCGGAAGATCAGCTGGTGGTGAAAGTGTCCGCGGTCGGCCTCCGTGATCGGCTTGCCGGCACTCGCACGCCGCACGATCGCTGCGGCGGTGTCGAGCACGGGGAGCGCAAGCACCACAAGCGGTACGACGATCGAGATCGCAATCGCCGTCTTGCTTGCGCCGATGATTGAGACTGTTGCGAAGACGTAGCCGATAAAGAGCGAGCCGGCATCACCGAGAAAAATCTTTGCCGGATTAAAGTTGTACGGCAGAAATCCAAGCGACGCGCCGGCGAGCGCAATGACCACGAGCGCGACGACCGGGCTCGCGTGGACGACGGAAATCGTGAACAAGAAGATGCACGAGATGAAGGTGAAGCCTGAAAGTAATCCGTCGAGTCCATCGATGAAGTTGATGGCGTTCATCATCGCCACGTACCAGAAGAGCGTTAGCGGCACCGAGAGCCAGAGCGGAAAGTCGATCCAATTGGTCGCCGGATTGTGGTCGAACGGATTATTGATCCCGGGAATGATGAAGCCATAGAGCATCGAGATCAGCGCAACGACGATCTGCGCCATGAATTTACTGCGAGCGCGCATCTGCATGATGTCGTCCCACAAGCCAACGCCAAGAATGAGCATACCGCCGAAGAGCAGGCCCACGAGCCGATGGACTTCGTCAAACTGGTCGGTGATCGCCGTGACCTTCTGATGCGCGCTCAGATGCGCGATCGACGGATAGAGCGCGTATGGCGAGCTCATCGCGAAGCCGAGTACGGCGAAGAGCGCCACCGCAAAGCCGAAGAAGACCGCGATGCCGCCAATGCGCGGAGTCGGTACCTGGTGGATGCGCCGCTCCTCGTGTGTGGCGTCGATGATCTCGAGATGCGTTGCCAGGCGAATGACGAGCGGTGTCGCGATCCCGGCCGTGACTGCGGCGATCGCGAAGGTAAGAAAATAGATCAGTGCCGCGGTCACGGACGTACGCCTTCGAGCGACGCGAAGGCAATCAGCGCAACGCCGGCCTCCGCGAGGAGTTGGCTCGCGACCGGATCGGGATAGGCTTCCTCGTAAATGATCTTTTTCACACCCGCGCTGATGAGCAGCTTCGAACAATTGACGCAGGGTTGATGCGTGCAATAAGCCGTCGCCCCTTGCAAGCTCACGCCGTGCAGCGCTCCCTGCACGATGGCATTCGCTTCGGCGTGCGTTGCACGCAGACAGTGATCGTTGGCCAATATGCACCCCGCTTCGGTGCAATGCGCGACACCGCGAGGCGCCCCATTGTAGCCAGTCGTCAGGATGCGGTGCTCGCGCACCAGTACCGCGCCTACGGAAAGCCGCGGGCACGTTGCACGCGTCGCAACGGTGTGGGCGATTTCCATGAAGTACTCGTCCCAGCCCGGCCGGCTCATACGTTGCGTACGCGCACCGCGGCCGGTACCGAAGTGAGACTCCCGAACATGCGATCGCCGGCGTCGCCGAGCCCCGGCACAATGTACGCGTGATCGTTAAGTCCGGCATCGAGTGCCGCGGCAACGATGTGCACCTTCGGATGCGCCTCGTGAATGCGCGCCACGCCCTCCGGCGCCGCGATAACACAGACGAAGGTAAGTGTGCGTGCACCGCGTTCGACGAGTGCATCCAACGCGGCAACGCCCGAGTTACCGGTCGCGAGCATCGGATCGAGGACGAATACGTGACGATCTGCCAACTCCGGTGGCACGTTCGCATAGTAGGGAACGGCCTGCAACGATGCCGGGTCGCGATAAAATCCCAAATGCGCGACTACCGCGTCATCGATCACATTGAGAAAACCCGGAAGCAAACCAAGACCCGCGCGCAGGACGGGTGCAACCACGGGACGGGTTGCAATCCGTTGCGCATCCGCGTCGATCAGCGGCGTCGTGATGCGTTCTTTGCGCAACGGAAGCGAGCGCGTCGCTTCGTAGGCAAGGAACGCGCCGAGTTCCTCGAGCAGCGTACGAAACACCGGTGTCGGTGTCGAACGCTCGCGCAATCGCGCGAGCCGATCGGCGACCGCCGGATGGTCGACGATGTAAAGGCTTTGGCTCCCGGGCATGCAAGTCGGTTTCGTATGCGCGGACGCGATACCTGGGTGCTGCTCGCGACGGTCGTTGGATCGAGCCTCGCATTTATCGACGGACTGGTCGTCTCAATCGCGCTCCCTCAGATTCAACGCGACTTTCATGCGAATGCCGGCGATGTTGCGTGGATCGTCGAGCTGTACACGCTCGTCCTTGGCTCGTTGATGCTGCTGGGTGGCGCGCTTGCCGACCGTTACGGACGCAAACGCGCCTTCGTCTCCGGCGTTGCGCTTTTTACACTCGCTTCAATTGGCTGCGCATTTGCATGGTCGATTCCGTCGATGCTGATCGCGCGTGTCGCTCAGGGCGTAGGCGGAATGCTGTTCGTCCCAGCAAGCCTGGCAATTCTGGGAGATCACTTCTCGGGCGAAGCTCGTGGACGCGCCATCGGCATCTGGTCCGCGTTCAGCGCATTGACCTCGACGCTGGGACCAGCCTTGGGCGGCGTCTTGATCGACGCTTTTGGATGGCGCTCGGTCTTCTGGATTAACGTGCCGCTCGCGGCTTTTGTTATCGTTGTCGCGATGCGGCATATCGGCGAAAGCCGTGACGAGAACGCACCGCGCCGGCTCGATTGGCTTGGTGCTGCGCTCTCGACGCTCGCCTTCGGTGCGATCACGTACGCGCTGATCCAATCGACTTCGGCCGGCTGGAATGTCGCGCTCCGGGGTGCGATGCTCGCGGGTATTGCACTGTTAGCCTATTTCGTTATACACGAACATCGCACGCCGGAGCCCCTGGTTCCACCCGATATCTTTCGATCGCGCACGTTTGCCGCTATAAATCTCTCGACGCTCTTCTTGTACGGATCGCTCAGTGCGCTGTTCTACGAGATGCCGTTCGTGATGATTCAAGCGCACGGTTATAGTGCGCTGCAGACAGCGCTGGCGACACTGCCCTTCGGCATCTGTACGATCGTGCTTTCGCGCTTCGCGCCGACTCTCGCGCAACGCATCGGCATGCGCGCCATACTGACCATCGGTCCGGCAATCGTCGCGGCTGGATACGTCTTGCTCGCGTTGCTGGAACCGATGCCGTCATATTGGTCCGCATTCTTTCCCGGCATCCTCGGCATCGGGATTGGCATGGGCATCACCGTCGCGCCCCTGACCACGGGCGTGATCAGTGCGGCCGACCCGAGCCACGTCGGCATCGCGTCGGGCATCAACAATGCCGTCTCCAGGATCGCAGGGCTGTTCGCAATCGCTGCGCTCACCGTTGTGCTTGCAGCAATCTATGGGACGTCGATGGCGCGTTCGCTCGACGCGATGCACGCGACGCCCGCGATGCATAGCGCGGTCGCCGCGCAGCAGGATCGTTTGGGTGGGGCTCGGTTCACAGACCCCGCATTACAAGGCGCATCGACGCACGCGTTTGAGAACGGCTATCGCGGCGTCGCTCTCGGCTGCGCTTTGCTCGCGGCGCTTGCCGCGCTAGCCGACGCGTTCGGAATCGAGGAAGCCAAACTCAGAACGGGGCGCTAGACCCTTCCACTGGACTTTCGGCATGATCTGCGCGCGGTCGACCCGCGCGCGGTACGTGCGCACGCTTTCGAGCATCGATGCAACGATCTCATCGGTTAAGAGCACCGGCTCGAGACCGAGCCCGAGCAGATTCGTATTAAGCGAACTATAGAAGTGCGCTTCGCGTTCGACGCGCGGATTTTCGACGTGATCGATGTGCACGTTGAGGCCCAGCATATTTCCAACGCGCTCGACCTGGTGCGCCAGACTGAGCACGCTGAAGGTCTGCGTAAACTGGTTGAAAACGCGGAACGTGCCCGCAGGCGCAGGTGACTCGAGCGCCAGTTCGATGCAGCGCGCCGTATCGGTAATGTTGAGGAACGCGCGGGTTTGCCCGCCGCGGCCATACACCGTCAAGGAGTGCCCGAGCACTGCTTGCACCAGAAAGCGATTGAGAGCCGTGCCAAAAACGCCGTCGTAGTCAAAGCGGTTGACCAGCTCCACTGCGCGGGACGTTTCTTCGGTGTGCAATCCGTAGACAACTCCTTGATTTAGATCGGTCGCGCGCAGACCCCAGACCCGGCAGGCGAAATAGATTTGATCGCTGTCTGCAACCTTGGTGAGATGATAGAACGAACCCGGCTGTTTGGGGAAAGGCAGCGTGTCACGGCGACCCTTGTGCTCGATCGTAATGAAGCCTTCTTCGATCTCGATGTTCGGCGTACCGTACTCGCCCATCGTTCCGAGTTTGATGAGATGCGCCTCAGGGACCATTTCACGCATCGCCCACAGCACGTTGAGGTTGCCGAGCGTGTTGTTGATCATGGTCTGCGCGGCGTGATCGCGATCGATCATGGAGTACGGAGCACTGCGTTGCTGCCCGAAATTGATAATCGTGTCCGGCTGCGCCGCGGCAATTGCTTCGCACAGCGCCACGTAGTCGGTTGCATCTGCCCGGATGAAGCGGATAGGCCGTTCGCCTTGACGCTCCCAGGCGCGCAGACGTTCCGGCATCGAGCGAATCGGCGTCAGCGTCGAAACACCGAGCTCGCGATCCCAGCGCCGGCGCACCAAGTTATCGAGAATCGCAACGTCATGGCCGCGAGCCGAAAGGTGAAGGGACGTTGCCCAGCCACAATAGCCGTCGCCACCAATGATTAGGACGCGCATAGTACCGCTTTCAACCTTTCCCCGAACGTGGTGAGATCATGCGCGCTTGCTCGGGCGCGCGCGGCGGCGCTGTATTGCGGCCACCGCGATGGATCGGTGACGGTCGCGATTGCGCGCGCGAGCGCAGCCTCGTCGCCGCGGGGCGCACATGCGCCGGCGTCGCCGATCCATTCAGGAATTCCGCCGACCGCATAGGCCACAGCGGGCCGTCCGCGCGCCTGCGCTTCGATGCCGAGTAGCCCGTACGGTTCGGGCCACAGCGATGGAATGACCACGGCATGAACGCTGTCGATCGCGTGCGAGAGCGCATCGCCGTCGCACCAGCCAAGCGCTTTGATGCGCACGCCAAGGCTGCGCGCAAGCTCGATACAGGCGTCGAGTTCGAATGTTGCCTGTCCCGCGACACGCAATTCGGGTCGTGCTTCCGGCGCAAGTCTCCCGAGCGCGCGCACAAGCGAACGCAAACCCTTTGCGGGGACGATGCGTCCCGCAAAGAGCACGCGAGGGAGTGCGGGCGGCGGCGCGATGCGGTCGGCAATGCTGCCGTCGGCGATCGGAGGTTCAAGCACGTGAATCTTCTCGGGCGGGATACCGTTACGCTCGCAGAGCTGCGCCATGAATTGCGACGAGACAACGAACGCATCGCAACGCCGCGTGGCGGCGGCGGTACGTTCGCGCGCTCGCAGTCGTGCCACGGTACGCGAACGCGGCCCGCAGATGCAGCCATGAAGCACGGAATTCACCAGGCAAGCGGTACCCATCGCGGCATGGCACGGGCGCGAAAAACTCGGGAAGAGACGGTCGCCGTTGGGGCAGAACACGCGGTGATCGCGCACGTGCACGACGAATCGGCGCGCATCCCGTGCCGCGTCCAGGACGGCTGCATCAAAGACATTCGAGCAGAGCACGAGATCGATGCGCTCGCTCGCGATTTCCGCGGAGATTGCGCTCGCCGCGCCGGTCGAAGGCTCCGCGTATTCGTCTGCCCAGCCTAGTGCCCGTGCCGGAACGCCAAAGCGTTTCGGATCGTTCACGCGCCGCGCGAGCACGCGAACGTTCAACCCCGCGCGTTGCAACGCGGGAAGATACCGCTCCATCGCTGACTCGGAACCGCCCTCCGCACCGACAACGTCGCAGAGGACGAGCAGGCGCTCCTCATCCATCCCATCCATTCTGGGATGAGATTGCTGACGGAATCCTGTGAATTACGTTAGGTCGTTACGGAACGTCGAAACGCGACGTCAATTCGTGCACGCGACCGCGGAGCTTTTCGACCTTCTCGGCGGAGCCGATGTCGTCGAGCGCATCGACCATGATCCGCGCGACCTCGCGACATTCAGCAATTCCTAATCCCCGTGAGGTAATAGCGGGCGTCCCAATACGAATGCCGCTCGCGACCATCGGCTTTTGCTGATCGTACGGAATCGCGTTCTTGTTGACGGTGATGCCGATCTCATCAAGGTAGGCCTCGACTGCTTTTCCGGTGAGGCCCTTGACCGAGACGTCGACCAGCATGAGGTGGGTATCGGTACCACCAGCTACAAGACGCAAACCGCCGCGGACAAACTCTTCGGCCATCGCCTGCGCGTTGTCGACAACGCTTTGTTGATAGGTCATAAACGACGGCTGCAACGCTTCACCGAACGCTACTGCTTTCGCAGCGATCGTGTGCATCAACGGGCCGCCCTGGATTCCCGGGAAGACGCTCTTGTCGATCGCCTGTTTGTAGGCTTCCTTACATAGCACAAAACCACCACGCGGACCGCGCAGCGTCTTGTGCGTCGTCGACGTGACGAACTCGGCGAGGGGAACCGGCGACGGATGTAGGCCCACCGCAACGAGTCCCGCGATATGCGCCATATCGACCAACAGTGTCGCGCCCACGTCATCGGCGATCTCGCGGAAAGGCGCGTACTCCATCGTGCGCGGATAGGCGCTTGCGCCGGCGATGATCATCTTGGGCTTGTGTTCGCGCGCCATCGCGCGCACTTCGTCGAAATCGATCAGCTCGGTGTCTTTTCGCACGCCATACGCAACCGCGTTATAGAGTTTGCCGCTGAAGCTGACCTTGGTTCCGTGGGTCAGGTGGCCGCCGTGCGCGAGCGACATGCCTAGCACGGTTTCGCCCGGCTGAAGCTGCGCCATGAAGACCGCCATGTTCGCCTGCGCGCCTGCGTGCGGCTGCACGTTGCCGTGATCGGCGCCGAAGAGTTGCTTGAGCCGCTCGAGTGCAAGGTTCTCCGCGATATCGACCCACTCGCAGCCGCCGTAGTAGCGTTTGCCGGGATAGCCTTCAGCGTACTTGTTGGTCAGCACGCTGCCCATCGCTTCGCGTACGGCTTTGCTCGCGTAGTTCTCGGACGCGATCAGTTCGAGGTTCTCTATTTGCCGGCGCTCTTCACCGCGAATCGCGTCAAAGAGTTCGGGATCTTGGGCTTCGATATGCGAGGGGGTCAGAATATCCATGGCTTTCCTAACTATTACAGCAGATCTTTCGGTGTCACCGCGCCGGTTACTTCGCCCTTTTCGATGGCGAGGAACGTGCGCGCGCGCTGCGCGTCGTCGAATTCAAAGAGTTGCGCAACTCGATGCTTATGACGCTTTCCCGAATCGGTATCGCCGTCGAAGGGCGCGTGCACGAAGACATCAACGAGCCGCTCGATCATCTCCCATCCGGTAAGCCGCTCGGAGAGCGCGAGTACGTTCGCGTCGTTGTGACGGCGCGCAAGCTCAGCCGAGAGCGGTTCGGTCACGACCGCGGCGCGTACGCCGGGCACTTTGTTTGCGGCAATCGAGATGCCTAAGCTCGAGCCGCACACGACGATGCCGCGCTCGGCTTGTCCGCTCGCTACGGCTTCGCCCACCGCGTACCCATATTGCGGATAGTCGACCGGCGTCGCATCGTGCGTCCCGAAATCCAAAATCGTGTGACCCTCTTCGCGCAGCATCTGCGCGATGCGGTCCTTGAATTCATAGCCGGCGTGATCGGCGCCGAGGGCAATACGCATAGAGCTTGAAATCCTGGCGTTGATGCAGTTCGCGTATTCGAGCGGAGCTTTCGATCAGGCGCTACGGCGCGGTGACCTGACCCAACTCGAGTTTATCGACGCCATTGCGCGCGAGACGCTCTTTGACGGCGTCGTGTTGGACGACCGGCATTTTCCGCGCACCGACGGCGACTACCTCGCCCAGGTCAAGAAGATGGCGGCAGACCTCGGCCTGACGATTGCCGCGCTCGCGAGCGATGCCTTTTTTGTCGCCGACGAAGACGCAATGCGCGCCACGCTCGATCGCGCACTCACGGTAGGTGCACCACTACTCGCCGGCCGGCTCGGCACAGAGACGGCGCTTTCCTGGAGCGAACAACTCCACAAGCTCGGTACCGCGAGTTCGCTTGCCAAGGCCGCGAACGTGACGCTTGCAGTGCGCAACGCGCCCGGCACGTTCGCCGCAACCGAACACGAGTGCAAGCGCGCGAGCAAAGAGACGGACTCTGCGTGGCTACGGTATGGGCTCGAGCCTGCGGCATTCGACACCGCAAGCGACGTAGCAGCGCTGCGCGAGAAGACCGTACTGCTCTGGGTTGGTGTGCGCGAAGAGCCGCTCGATGCGATCTGGCGCGACTTTCACGGCTTCGCCGTAATAGAAAAAACTCAACCGCACGTAGCGTCTTCCATGCGAGGCAACTGAACCTGCGGTTTGCAGGTGGGTGCGGCCCGGGCGCTTTGCGGGCAGGCACGAGGCCCAAGCCCTCTCGTCGTATCCGGAGCTGATGCTCCCGAGGTATCCAAGGTGGTTCGGCACCTTAGCATGGTGCGCGCTAAGCGCAGTCGAGCCATACTAACGTACCACTGCTCGTCAAGTAGGGGTTGACACCGGGGGTCACGCGCGGGATGGAGAGGCGCTATGTATGCCCTCTCAACCTTTACACAACACGGAACGCTGAGCGTTCCGAGCGCCGACGATGCGCTCTACCAGCAAGCCAAGCAGTACCTTTCGCGCGATCCCGTGGAGACGAAGCTCTTTAACGAACTGGAGCGCTCGCCCGACGGCCGCACGTATCATTTGACGATCAACCATCGTGGTGACGATCACTTCGATCCGAGTGAAAACGAAATCGCGTGGGATCCCTATAGCGCGCTGCGCACGACACGCGGCGGTTCGCAATCGCCCGCACTCGGTCTTGGTCACGAAGTCGATCACGCGGTCGAAGACCCCGCGGCCGCGCAACGCCTCCGCGACACGCCCGATCCACGCTACGACAACGCTGAGGAGCGACGGGTGATCACCGGCAGCGAAACGCACGCCGCACGCGCCCTCGGCGAATCGGTTCGTTACGATCACAGCGGCACGACGTACCGCGTGACGTCTCCGGTAACGAGGTAAACATGCATCCCATGGTACTCGCCGTCGCCATCGCCGTTACCGGCGCCAAAAGTCTCCAGATCGATTATGTGCCGAGCGACATTTCGTATCGATCCGCACTCACGCCGAGCGACGTCGCCGCACGAGCACGTGTTCGCGTCGAATCACGCAATCCGCAAACGATCGAGAGCGTGGTTGCGGCAATCCGCCGGACCGATGCGTATCCCGACGCGACGACCGCCGATTTGCGTTACGCGATTCGTCTACGCGATGCACGTGGCGCGACCGTCACGGTTATCTACCTCGACGCATTTGGGACACGTGGCCTCGTCGACGGGCGCCCCGTCCGCTTTGCCGACGACGCGATCAAACGCGCGATCATGGAGGCCTTCCCGTCGCTCTACAAGTAGCGATCGAAGAACGCCACGGCCGCGCTGTCCGTCCGAAGCCACGAATTCCAGCGTAAGAAACCGTGCGCCTCATCGGGCAAGACGATCAATTGATAGGTAACGCGCTGCTGCTGCAGACGCGGCACCAAATCGACGAGTTGGTGAAATGCGACGTCGGGATCCTGGTCGCCCTGGATCAGCAACACCGGCGAACGCCACGTGCCGACTGCGCCGACCGGCGATGAACTCCACGCGAGCTTCAACCACGGCTTTAGATCGACGCGCGCGCTACCTTCCGTCCCGTTCGCAAAATAGCTTCGTGCGTCGTGCATCAGATCGTGCACACCGCTGTAGTCGACGCCGGCCTTGAACACATCGGAATTGCGCGCAAGCGCGAGCGCGGTGAGATAGCCGCCCCACGAGCCTCCCCAAATACCGATCCGCTTCGCGTCGACGAAACGCTGCCGCTGGAGCCAGCGCGCGCCTGCAAGCACATCTTGGTATTCGCTTGCGCCGGTCCATCCCGTGCGCACGGCGTAATGAAAATCGTGTCCATAGTTCACGCCGGAGCGGTAGTTGACCGAGAGCACCGCGTAGCCGCGGCTTGCGAGGTATTGGTTCACCGCGTAGCCGTTACTGTAGTAGTCGAGCGGGTTCCATGTCAGTAACATTTGCCGCATCGGTCCGCCGTGAACGAACACGATTGCGGGCCCTCGCCTTTGCGATGTACGCGCGAAGAGCTGCGCGTGGATCAACGTACCGTCCGGCGCGTGGTACGTCACCTCGGTCGGCGTAACGAGTTGCGCACTCGGATAGTCAGCCGGCAGGAGCGCAGCGTCGAGCAACCGCTCTCCACTTCCGTTCATCGCGCTCAATGCCACGAGTGGCGGCCGCTGCGCGCTCGCGGTAACGTAGGCGATGTTGCCGTCAGCAAGCGGTGCCGGCCACCATTGCGAGCTATAGCTCGAGGTCACCGGCGTAGTCGTTCCCGTGGCGAGATCGAGATGAAACAGATGCCAGCGATCGACATCATTTGGCGTGGCCCCCGTATTAGCCACGTAGAGCACAGCGCGCGCATCGCCGGTTACGACAAAACTTACGACCGCGAATGCACCGCTGGTCAGCCTGCGGACGTTGCCGCCTTCTGCATTCACAGCGTACAGATGCGGCCAATTATCCGCCTCGCTGAGGAAAAGCAATTGTGCATTACCGGCCCAGCTCAGATCGGGATCGCCGCCTTGCGTTGGAAACGAGGCGCGAGCCGCGTGCGCGCTTTGCCAAACCTCGCGCGCTGCGCCGTCGCTCACGCGGACGATCCAAATCGACCATGGCACGATCGGCATCTGCAACGGTGACTGTAACTTCCCGCCGTTTCCCGGCGTACGCGTGAACGCGATGCGGGTGCCATCCGGCGACCAACGTGGGTTCCAATCATTGGTCACCGACGGCGCAAGAAACTGCAGCGGCCGATCGTCACCACGATAGACGCCGACGAACGCGTGATCGCCGCGTTGCGACACAAATGCGAGCGCGTCGCCATTCGGCGACCAGTGCAAATCCGTGTCCCTTCCGGCGTCGTAGAAGAGCCGCTTCGGTTGTCCGCTCGCATCGGTCGATGCGATCCAGACTTCACCACTACGCAGAAAGGCGACACGCGATCCGTCGGGCGCAATCGCAGGCGCACGTCCTGCTGCGAGCATCACCGGCGCCGCGCTCGACGTGTCGACCGTCCAAATCTGCGTCACTGGTTCCGCGACGCTCAAGCTTGGATTCTCGCTACTCCCGTAGGCGTACACAAGGCGCGACCCATCGCGCGAGAGCGCAACACCGCCGATGCCGCGCCCGTCATCCTGATGCTCGGCTACGAGCTCGTGCGGCGCGTACGCCGGTGCGCGCGCAAACCAGATGCTACGCTCACCGCGCTGATTGATGACATACGCGATCGCAGTCCCATCCGCGCTGCTGACGAGCGTCTCGGGAAAGGGATACGCGAGCACGTCGGCCATCGAGAATTTTTCCGGCGTCGTTGCGCCGAAGAGGAGGCACGCAAGTACAACAACCGCAAGACGACGAACGTTTGGCATGCTCCTACGATACGCGCAGCGAATGCGCCGTTCCCATGCGCACACTGCTTGCCGTTATTTTTTTGGTTATATCATTGCAACAATCTGCATCGGCCCAACCCGACACCTCGCTCGAGGCGCAGCTCCGCGCCATCGCTGCCGCCTATCCCGGCACCGTCGCGCTCTATGCGACGGATCTCAATAGTGGCAAAGCGGCCGCGCTCAACGCCGAAGCCGTGGTGCCCACCGCCTCGGTCATAAAACTGACCGTGCTCTTCGAAGCCCTCAAGCAGATTCAGGATGGACGCAGGCACTGGAACGATCCGCTCACATTGACCAAAGCCAATCAAGTGGAGGGGTCGGGCGTGCTCGGGCTCTTTGACGCACCGGCGACACTGACACTCAAGGACGCGCTGACATTGATGATCGTGCTGAGCGACAACACCGCGACGAACATGGCAATCGATGATCTGGGTCTGCAAAATATTGACGATCGCATTCGCTGGATGGGACTGCAGAACACGTGGCTCTACAAAAAGGTGTTCATGGATCCGGTCGCGCCCGTGCCGGCAGATCAGCCGAAGTTCGGACTGGGCAAGACCACCGCACGCGAGATGGCCACCGTCATGCAGCGCTTTGCAACCTGCGATTTGAATCCGCCGAACGATTCGACACCGTCTTCGGCGAGCGATCGCGCGATCTGCAACGTTGCGCTCGACATCCTCAAGGCGCAGCAAGACCGCGGAGGCATTCCGCGGTATCTCGACGGGCTCACCGTAGCGAATAAAGGCGGCGCAGTCGACGCCGCGCGCAATGACGTCGGCATCGTCTACGCCAAGAACGGTCCAATCATCATCTCGGCGTTCCTCTCGACGACGAAAGACGTCAATTGGACGTGGGATAACCCCGGACAACTCATGATCGGCAAACTTTCGAAAGCGATCGTCGATGCTTGGCAGTAGCCGGGCGACCTAAGAATCCAGCACTTTGACCTGGCCGCGCGGCGCATCGCTCTCGACGTAGCGTGCGCGGCCGGTGTACAACGCGAGCATCTGTGCCGCAACCAGCCAGGCGAGCGTGTTGAACGCGATCCCGACGACCGGTCCAAGCACCGGCACGTCGCCGAGCTTACCGCCAATGGCGTACCGCAAGCTGTCGGCGGCAGCGGCCTCGAGCATCGGGCGATTGACGACTTGGCGTGAGACGTCGTCGACGATCGCGATCGACGCGCACGACGCATCGAGCATCGCACCGCTGCCGTGACGAAATTCGCCGGCTGAAAATCCCTCGGCATGGATATAGCTTGCCTCTTTGAGTTTCAGCGCAAACTCGTGCGCGATTGGCAATCCGTAGCCGGTGCCGAAGATCAACACGCTCTGCCGGCTCGCGATCCGCTGCGCTGCGGTGCGCACCGCTTCGACGCCATCCCCATCGAGCCACGAGCGGACATCGTTCGCGGTTTCGATCAGCGTATGTGCGTTGCGCTGGTGCGGCTGACCCACAACACCGGCAGCCCACAGCAGGATCGCTGCGGTCGCGGTAACACTCTTGCTTGCCGGCACGGCGGCCTCAGGTCCCGCGCCGACGTCGATCGTCAGCGACGCGCGCTCGGCGAGCGGCGACTTCGGCGAATTGGTCAGCGCGATAAGCAGCTTGGGGTTGAGCACATCGAGCGCGTGCAGCAAATCTTCCGATTGCCCGCTCTGCGAGACCGCAATCGTTGCAGAACCCGAGTAAGCAACGTGGTCGAGCGTTGCTTCCGTTGCCGCCAGCGCATGCGCGCGAATCGCACGACGCCGCAGTGCCAACGCGCCGAGGTGGGCCATAAAGAGCGAGCTGCCGCTACCAAGCAGGATGATATCCCTTCCGTCGATCGCGTTGGCGAGGGCATCGGCCTTGTCAGATCCCGCGAGTGCCGTCCAGACATCAGGTTGCTCGCGAATCTCTCGTTCGAAATGTGCGCCTAACATCAGGCCGTTGAATTCGCTGCGCGCATGGTGAGACCGCCAAGGATGTAGAAAAGAGGAGCATGGCTTTGCAACGTGCCGCTATTTGCTTGCTCTTGGCTGTCCTGTGTGCATGCACGAAAACCGACACACCGACAAGCGGCGGACCGAATCCCTGGACGATTCCAGGCGTGCTCCGGATCGGCGATCGCGAAGAACCCGATAACTTGAACCTCTTTTTTGGCCACACGCTTGCCACCGGAGAGATCGACTGTCTGCTCTTTTCGTTCATCCTGCGTAGCGACGCTGACGGCAATCTCTTTCCGGACTTAGCAACGGTTGTGCCAACGCAGCAAAACGGCGGCATCAGCCACGACGGCAAGACGGTCACGATCCATCTGCGTCACGGCGTGACCTGGTCGGACGGCGCGCCGCTGACCGCTGCGGATTGGCTCTTCACCTATCATGCGGTACTGAATCCGGCCAACAACACCAAAACGAACTACGGCTGGAGCGAGATCGCCTCGGCAAACGCGCCCGATCCCTACACCATCGTCATGCATCTCAAGAAGCCCACGGTTGAAGCGCTCGAGATCCTGACGATGGGCGGCGATGCCTACCCGCCGCTTCCCGCGCACCTCTTAGCAAAGCTCCCCGACATCAATCGCGCAGCGTTCAACAGTGCACCTATCTCGAGCGGCCCATTCATCTTGCAGCGCTGGGATCGTGGCGATTCGCTCACCTTCGTTGCGAATCCGCGCTACTTCCGCGGACCACCGAAGCTCAGCAAGATCGTCTGGAAGATCATTCCGAATCCGACCACGCTGCTTAACGCATTACACGCGCATCAGGTCGACCTCTATCCTTCGGTGAGCGAAGACAACCTCGATCAATTGCATACGATCTCCGGGATCGTCGTGACCAAGCGTCTCGTCGCGTGGTGGCAGCACCTCAACATCAACACGAGTCGTCCCGCACTTGCCGATCCGCACGTGCGCGCGGCGATCGCCGAGGGCGTCGATTGGAAGCGCATCGTCGACACCGTCTACCACGGCAGCGGTGCGCTCGCCGTCTCGGATATCTTTCCGCAATCGTGGGCTGCACCGAATCTGCCGCCGTACCGCTACGATCCGGTCGACGCGCGGCGGCGACTCGCGCTAGGCGGCTGGCGCATGGGTGACGACGGCGTCATGCACAAAGGCCCGCTCGCATTACATCTCTCGCTCGCAGCCGTGACTGACAGCGATGTCAACAACCGCGCCGAGTTGCTCATCCAGTCGATGCTGCAACAGGTCGGCATCGGCATCGAGGTCCACAACTACCCGGCGAACCTGCTCTTTGCCCAGAACGGCCCGATCTATACGGGCAAGTACGATCTGGAATGGTCGCAAGCGATCAACGGCGCCGATCCCGACGATTCGGGCTCATGGAATTCGCACTTCATTCCGCCGCACGGCGCGGACACGAGTTGGCTGCGTGACCCGATCGTCGATCGAACCAGCGAAGCCGCGGCGAGCACGTTCGACCAAGCGCAGCGCAAGGCGTTCTATCAACAGGAAGCCGCGCGGATCAGGCAGTTGAATCCCTCGATCTTCGCCTTCTGGCACGAAAGTTATTATGCGTACAACAACGATTTGAAGAACTTCAAACCCGCGGCCTTTATCGCCGACGAGTGGAATGCGTGGGAATGGCAGATTTAGACTCCAATCGAATCGAAAGCTATCCGCATTGGCCGCTGCACGCATGGCGGCCCGATACCCCGGGACCGATCACTCACATCTATACCCACTGGTCGGCCCATGACTACGCGTCGGTGTTTCCCGCATATCACTTCTGCATCGTGCTAGCGCCGAGCGCCATCCTGGTGGTCAACACCCACGACGTGCGTGAAAACATGCGAGCCGTCCACGAAGAGCCCGGGTTGCCGTACGCGCAGCACACGCGCGGCCGCAATTCCTTTGCGCTCGGCATCTCCGTGATGGCGATGGAAGGCGCGCGACCGGATGATTTCGGCGCGTGTCCGCTCACCGAAGCATTGATCGAGGGCTTGTGCACCGTTGGCGCGCGTCTCGCGGCCTTCTATGGTGTGCCGATCGACGCCGACCACATCATGTCGCACGCGGAAGCGGCCGCACGTGAAGGCTATTTCGGTACCGGCGACCATCAGCGTTGGGACATTGCGCGCTTAGTCGCGAGCGACAAGCCGCTGACCGAGCAAGACGCGCTCGAGATAGGCGAAGAGCTGCGCGCACGGATGCGCGCAGCTCTGGATTGACCCACCGCCTTGAGGCGTCGACGCTCTAGAACTTCTTGGATATGAAGAACATGAACCACTGACCGGTTACTGCGCCGCTCGCGTAGCTGTATTGCCCGGGAAGTGCACCGGGTTGGCTGCCGCCGCCCAGCGGCCAGAGCGGCCCGCAGCCGACACCAAGCGACGGTGTATGCCCGAGCTGATTAGCCACACACGGCGTAACCGGATTGAGGTTGTTCAGGATGTTCGTTCCCTGGACACCGATCGTGATGTCCTTGTTCGGCCCGATGCGCAGGGCGACCGTGCCGTCGAGGATCCCATATCCATTGGTCTGATGCAGGATCTCCGAGACCGTACCGTGCGACGTGCTCGTCGATCCGCTGTAGTAGAACGACGGACCTTGTTGATACCACATCGGGTAGAAGCTCAGGTCGTTCACGTGGATATCCATCGTCAGCGTACCACTGAGCAACGGATCGTATTGTGAGCGCACGCGGATACCTTGCGAGACTGCGGACGGCGGCAGCGGCGTGATACCGAACGGCGTGAGCAGCGACGTGAGTGAGTTCGTCCAGAAGTTGTCGTACGTCCCGGTGAGCCAGTAGGAGACGCCGACTTTATGCGTATCGGTGTGGTACAGGCCAAGTTCCGCGCCGAAGCTTTGCCGCATGCCGCCGTTGTAAGGCACGGCGGGTCCGGTCGCAACGCAATTCTGCGTCGTCGGACTGGTCGGCGTACACGTATACGGCGTGTAGTTTTCGTAGAGGTTGGTCGTTTTGTAGTAGTATGGCCCGAATTTGAACGAGGTGCTCGGATTGAGTTGATGCTCCCACACGAGATTCGTGCTGTGGTAGATCGTTGGATCGGGTTGGAATCCGCAGCCATTGCCCGAGGTTGGGCCGCAATACGGCGTGCTCGCGGGGAAGCCGTTGAGCGCGCTCGACGGAATGTTCCGGTAGACGTACGACGTGCCGGCGAAGGTATTCGTGTCGGTGTAGGAACCGATGAACACGTCACGCGAGCCAGCCTGGTAGTTCAGCGAGAACGTTGGATTCCATACACCGACCGATGTCCCGCCGTTGGGATAATCGTAGTACATTCGCTGGTACTTGAGGCCCGGCGAGAAGCGCCACTTGTGCATCGTGAACTCACCTTGCACGTACGCTGCCGGAACATGGCTTGGGAACGTCGACGTGTAGTTGACGCCCGGCCACGACCCGTCGGGATTGAAGAACGTCGTGTAGTACACCGCATCGACATTGTTGTCATATTCTTGCTGCAGCCCCGCTTGGATCTCCGTATTCTCGCTGATATCGTTGGTATAGTCCAGCGACGCGAGGTACATGTTTGAACGCCGATCTTGGTAGTAGCCGGTGCTCAGCCAATTGGATTCTTGCGCACAGATCTTGTTGTTCGAGGATGCCAGTATCGGTGTCCCCGGTTTATACGGCAGCGCCGGACACCCCGGAACGGAAAAGTCTGGCGAGTTTTCGATGTACGGAATGTTCGCATCGACGATCGGTTGATCGAAGATGTACTGATTGAAATTCTCGGCGAGGCGCAGGGCGAAGAACGAGTGGTCGTTGATGATGTGGTTCCACTGGATCTTCCCGATGCCGGAGTAGTGGTGCCAGATGTTGCCGCCGCCCACTTGCGTGTTGGCCGTGCCGAAGGCTAAACCCACGGGACAGGATTGCCCGTTGGGCGCAACGCCGCCGATGCCCCCGGTCCACGTCGAGCCGGCGCCTTTTTGAATCGGGTTTGCAGCGGCGCCGGCGCACGGTACCGCGGTGAGCGGTACGGGCTCACCCGGTTGACGCTGGAATCCGTACGAGTAGATGAAATCGCCGAGGCCGTTTTGGATCAGGAACTGGAAGTCGTTTTTGTTGTCAGGCTTGTAATGGAAGTTGCCGATGAGGTCGCTGGTCTTGACCGGGCCCGGGCCATTGTCTTGTTCGACAACTTCCGCCGGATAGAACTGCCCACTATCATACGCGTTCATCGCGTTGGTGATATCAGCCGAAAGGTACCACGACCATTTCCGGTTTGGCGTAGCGCCGCCATATTCGAATGTCTCATACGCGTTGCGATACGTCGGTGATCCGGCAACGCTAAGCACAGCGGTGTCGGGGTATGTCCCGGTCTTGACGACGGTGTTGATGATGCCGAGGCCGCTCGACGACTGCGACGCGCTCAAACCGCCGGTATAGACTTCGATATTGTTGATACCGACGTTCGAGAGGTTCGTGGTGAACAACCCAGTGATGCGCTCGTTGATCGGAATACCGTCGAATTCGTAAGCAATATCCGACACGTCGCCGCCGTGAATACGCGGCTGCGCCGGGAATCCGCTACCAGTGACGCCCGGAATCGCGGCGATGTATTGATAGAGCGTTTTGTGCAAATTGTTTCCGAGCGAAATCGCGTTGAGCTGCGCACCGGAAACGTTGTACGAATCTTCCGTCTGGTCGGACTTGACGAGCGAACCTTCCTTTGACGTTACGGTGGCGATCGTCTTGAGCGATTTGGAAAGCTTGAAATCCTGACGATTGGTTTCGTCTTGAAACACCGTGATGCCGGGCAGGCTGACCGCATTATATCCGGTCGCGTTGACCGAAACCGAATATGTATCTGCACTAAGGGCCTGCAGCACGTAAAAGCCCTTGGCGTCGGTCGTCGTTGCGCGATGGTCGGTCGGCGAATTGGCGACGACCTGCGCGCCGGCCACCGGTGCGCCGGTGGTCGCATCGACGACGGTGCCGTCGATCTGCCCGGTCGTGCCGGCCAACGCCGGCGGCGCGAGCCCAACGATCAAGATGCAGACCATCGCGAGCGCTACTGCGAACCGCGCTAAGCGCGTGAGATGAAGCGTCAACCGCATCAAAGCTCCTTTATTAAGACGAAAGCGGCCCCCCGAGAAAAAGAAAAGTGACCGACGCAGGACGCGTTCGTTCACTCTTAAGGCGGCTTAATGCGCGAAAGCCCGGCCTAGTCCTTCGCATCTAAAAAATTTCGGGTACCAAGCGTGCTTGCCGTTCCGAGGATCGCGCGGCGCCGCCCAGAATCGGCGCCACTGTGGCTCTCTCGCTCTCGATCGCGCCGCTTGATCTACCACTCAAATACCCGTTTAGAATTGCCCGCAGTGAAGAGACCGCGGCACATACACTGCTCTTTCGCTTGCACGACGGCGAGCTTGAAGGGCTGGGCGAGGCGACACCGATCGAACGCTATCACGAATCGCCCGAGAGCGTCGCGTACTACTTCGCCAATCACGAGCTGCTCTCGCAGGATCCGTTTGCGCTCGAGACGCTAATCGACCCGCGTATTCCGCCCGCCGCGCGAGCCGGACTCGACCTCGCGTTGCACGACCTCTTGGGCAAACGCTTGGGCGTGCCGCTCTACAAATTGCTCGGCCTCGATCCCGCGCGCACACCTTACACATCATTCACGATAGGGATCAGTGCTCCCGAGATGGTGCAGCGCAAACTCGAAGAGATCGGCGACCATCCTGTGCTCAAGGTGAAACTCGGGTTGGGGACGGCACGCGAACAGATCGAGACGATCGAGACGATTCGTCATAGTTACACGGGCACGATCCGCATCGATGCAAATGAGGGCTGGACCGTCGATCGCGCGATTCACATCTTGAACGAACTTACACGCTATGAGATCGAATTCTGCGAACAGCCGATTCCAGCCGGATCGCCGCAGGGTTTGCGCGCGATTCGTGAACGCACGCGCATTCCTATCGTGACCGATGAAGACTCGCTCGATGCGCGCGACCTGCCGGCGCTGCTCGGATGCGTCGACGGCGTGAACGTGAAGCTCGCCAAGACCGGTGGCATTCGCGGCGCCCTCGGGATGATCAACACGGCACGCGCGCTTGGGTTCAAGGTTATGCTCGGGTGCATGGTAGAGAGCGCGATTGCCGCGACCGCTGCCGCGCAGATTTCGCCGCTGGTCGATTGGGCCGACATCGACGGCCCGTTCCTCACCAAGGACGATCCCTTTATCGGCGTGCAGTACGAACGCGGCAAGATCGTGCTTCCAAATCGGCCCGGTCTCGGCGTGCGCGAGCGGCGCGCGGCGTGAAACGCCGCTACGTTGTCCTCGCTCCCGGGTACTTTGCACACGATGCTAAAACGGCGCACGGCGTCATTGCGTACGGCAGCGACGAAACGGTTGCAGTCATCGATCCGACGAACGCGGGCAAGCGCGTGCGCGATGCCGTGGCTTATCTCAAAAGCGATGCACCGATCGTTTCGAGCGTTGCCGAAGCACTGCAGTATGCCCCCACGTCGCTACTCATCGGCACCGCGCCAATCGGAGGCGGCCTTCCCGCCGCATGGCGCGCCGAGATTCTCGCCGCAATCGCTGCAAAGCTCGAGATCGTCAGCGGTCTGCACGATCAACTCGGCGATGACACGGAATTCAAACTTGCGGCGCAACGCGCCGGGACGACGATTTGGGACGTGCGCGAACCACCGGCGGTGCCGCTCTTTTCGGGGGCCGTGTATAAGGTCGCCGCGCCGACACTTCTGCTCGTCGGTAACGACTGTGCTGTCGGCAAGATGACGGTTGCACTCGAACTCTGCCGCGCCGCCGAACGCGCGGGCACGCGCGCTACGTTTGTTCCGACCGGACAGACCGGCATCATGATCGCCGGCTGGGGCATCTCGGTCGATCGCGTGATCTCCGACTTCGCTCCGGGCGCCGCCGAGACGCTCGTGCTCTATGCGGCGCAATCGAATCCGGATCTGATTGTCGTCGAAGGACAAGGGGCGATCAACCATCCTGCGTATGCGCCGGTTACGCTCGCGTTGATGTACGGAGCGGCGCCCGATACGCTCGTCCTTGTCGTCGATCCGGTGCGCGATCGGGTGAGCGGCTTCAACACCCCGACGCTGCGTTATCGTGAATTGATTCGCTTGCATGAGGCGCTGCTCGCAACCGTTAAACCCGCACGCACGGTCGGCATCGCGCTCAACACGCGCTTGCTCGACGACGCGCAGGCGCGCGATGCAATCGAACGCGCTCGAAGCGAAACGGGGTTGCCGGCCGACGACATCGTGCGCTACGGACCAGACGCACTGTACGCGGCCATCGCGCCGGCGCTCAAGACGAAAGGACAGCCGTGCGGCGTTTAATCGCCGCATTGGTATTTATCGCGCTGTGCGCGTGCGCGCGGCCAGGTACGATTCCCGGTGTGCTGCGCCTCGGCGAGCCGAACGAGCCTGATTCGCTCAATCCGATGTTCGGACACTCGGCCGCAACCGACGACATCGACGCGTTGCTCTTCACGCACCTTTTGCGCTACGACTCCAGCGGCAATATGATTCCCGATCTCGCGGTCACGGTGCCGACGACGAAGAACGGCGGCATTAGCGCCGATGGCCGCACGATCACGCTACACTTGCGCCATGGCGTCACCTGGTCCGATAGCGCGCCGCTGACCGCAGCCGATTGGCTCTTCACCTACCACGCGGTGCTCAATCCCCGCAATAACACCAAACTCGCGTACGGGTGGGACACGATTGCATCGGCAGTGGCGCCCGATCCATACACGCTCGTTATTCATCTGAAAAAGCCCAGTGTTGCTGCGCTCGGTATCCTCGCGATCGGCGGCTCGGCCTATCCGCCACTTCCCGCGCACCTACTCGCGACGTTGCCGGACATCAATCGCGCGCCGTTCAACAGTGCGCCGATCTCGAGCGGTCCCTACCTTTTGCAAACCTGGAATCACGGCGGGTCACTGGTCTTCGTGCCGAACCCCCACTATTGGCGTGGCGCGCCGAAGTTGAAGGAGCTGATTTGGCAAGTGATCGGCGATACCAACTCGCTGCTCGCGGCAATTCAAACGCATGCAATCGATCTCTATCCAACGGTCGACGGCAACTCGGTTGCGGCGCTCTCCAAGATTCCGGGCATCACGCTCATGCACCGCTCGATCGCAAATTGGCGCCACCTCGGTATCAATATGAGCCGCCCCGGACTTTCCGACGTCCGCGTACGCCGCGCGATTGCATTCGGCGTCGATTGGAAGCGCCTCAACGACACCGTCTATCATGGCTATAACCGGCTCGCCGTCTCCGATATCTTCCCCGATCTGTGGGCCGCGCCGTCACTTCCGCCGTACCGCTACGACCCGCAACAGGCGCGCGCGTTGCTCGCGGCCGCGGGATACACGGCGGCGCGCCCGCTGCGTCTGACGATCTCGGCCACCGTCGCTGCCAAGACGAACGAGGACGCCGAGATCGTGATGCAGTCGGCACTGCGTCCGCTCGGCATCGAGCTCGCGATTCGCAACTATCCCGGCAGCGTGCTCTTCGCGCAGGACGGCCCAATCTACAAGGGCACCTACGACCTCGAGTGGTCGATCGACACTAACGCCCCCGACCCCGACAACGCCGGGTCGTGGAGCTCCGCGTTTATACCGCCCAAGGGTGCGAACACGTCGTGGTTGCGCGATCCCATCGTCGATCGCACGAGCGCAGCCGCTGCGGCAACCTTCGATCAGGCAACACGCAAGCGTCTCTACCAGGAGGAAGAGACACGCATCCGCCAAGTCGTGCCGGCGGTCTTCTTCTACTGGGAGACGGCATACTATGGTGTTAGCGACCACGTCACCGGTTTTGCGCCGAGTGCGTTTGTCAGCGACATGTGGAACGCGTGGGAGTGGAACATAAAATAACATGTTTGCGCAAGCGTTGAACGTACGTGGGGGAACCACGCTGCGCTTTGAACCAGTGCGTGGCGGCGTGATCAGTTGGAACACGCATGCACCGGCCGGGACGTTGCGGTTTCGCATTTTACGCGCGGGATCGCCGGCGAGCGCGTGGTATGATTACGCGCAATGGCAGACGAGCGGACGGAAGTCGTTTAGTCCAACCAGCGATCGCGACGGCATCAACGTCAATGTCGATATTTTAGACGCCGAACAGCCCTTCGACGGAATCGAATTACTCGGCGACGAGATCGATTTCAATCTGCTCGCGTTCGCTGCGCCTTCGCGCACGAGCGCCTCGTTACCGTATGCGCGCGAAGCGTTGATCTTGGACGTCCCGGCGCGCTCGCAGTACGTCGTCCCCGAGGAGCGCGGCTGGTGTAGCGCGGCGAGCCTTGCGATGGTCAATGCCTACCATGGGATCGATCGGCCGGTGGAAGAAACGGCGCGCGCCGTGCTCGACCGTGCCTACAACGGTACGGGCAACTGGGCGTTCAACACGGCCTATAGCGGAAGTCTGGGTCTGCGCGCGGCGGTTGCGTACCTGCAAAACCTCGATCACGCGGCGCGGTTGATCGAACGTAATATTCCGCTCGTAATCTCGTACTCGTGGCGCGAGGGAGAGCTTCCCGGCGCGCCGCTTCCGCATTCCGATGGACATCTGGCCGTGTTGCGCGGATTTACCGAGAACGGCGATTGCGCGATCAACGATCCTGCCGCACCGGCCATATCGGTCGTCTATCCGCGTAGTGCAATCGAAGCGATTTGGCAGCGCAATAGTTGTGTTGCCTACGTGGTCGCGCCGGCCGGGGTTGACTACCAGAGCATCCTTGCATGACCCAGCCGCGCGAACGATTGCGCGGGCCGGACGAGGTCGGCGGCGCACCGTTGCACATTGCACTCGTCGAACCGGAGATTCCGCCGAACACCGGTAACGTCGCGCGGCTTTGCGCCGCAACCGGATGCGCGCTCCACCTGATCGAACCGCTGGGTTTCTCGATCGACGATCGCGAGCTCAAGCGCGCGGGTCTGGATTACTGGGACAAGATCGACGTGGTGTTGCATTCCTCGCTCGCGGTCTTTCTCGAGCAAACTGCCGCGCACACGCGCTGGTTCTTCTCAACCCGCGCACAACGGACGTACGCGCAGGCACCATTTGCCGCGGGCGACATCCTCGTGTTCGGACGCGAAACCAAAGGTTTGCCCGATGAACTGCTCGAGCGCGAACGCGAGCACGCGTTGCGCATTCCAATGCGCGCGGAAACCGTGCGCAGCATTAATCTCTCGACCGCGGTTGGGATCGTGACGTATGCGGCGCTCGCCACGATCGGCTTTCCCGGCCTGCAATGAACGTCGGCCCCGACGCGCAAGACTTCAACGCGCTCTTTCGCGGCGGCGCTTTCGGGAACCACGACATCTTCACGACGCGTTCGTACGCCGACTTCGTCCATCGCAATGACATCGATCTCACACATTCAATCGTGGTGCGCGAAGCGGGCTTGCTGCTCGGCGCACTTGCGTTCGGCGTACGCGGAACGCGCGCATGGTTTGGGCTTATCGGCGTCGATCCCGACAATCGTCGCGAGGGCCTGGGTGCGCGCATGCTCGGCGACGCGATCGCGGCCGTGCAGACGCAGGGCGTCCGCAGAATCGAGCTCGAGGTCTCGCAACGCAACACCGCACCAATCGCGCTGTGCAAGAGCTTCGGTTTCGAAGAACGTGGCGAGCTGCTCGTGTGGGCACGCGAGACGCGGAAGGTCGCGGATACGTTGCCCGCGCCGCGCCGCTTCACCGAACCGGCCGTACGCGCGATCGTGCCCTCACAGGCGGCCTGCTGGCAACGCGAATCGCGTAGCATCGCCCGCGCGGGGCGTATCGCGCTTCTGTCGCTTCCGGGCGCCTACGCGTTCATGCGCACCGAGGGCGAATTTGCGCACGTCCTCGATGCGGGCGCGGTCGATGCACCGCGAGCACGCGACCTGGTGCGCGCGCTCGACGAGCGGGTTCCATACGATCTCACCCTCAACAATGAACCAGCAGACTCCGCCGTGAGTGCGGCGTTGCGGGATGCCGGGTGGCGCGTTGTCGAACGCCAGCACGTAATGGTGCGCTCATTATGAGGAAGCCGGCCGTCTATCTCGGGAACGACCGCGTGCTGCTCTGGACGAAGAGCGGGTTCAAGATGTTCGTCGACTCGCGCGACGTCTCGATCGCGCCGCACTTGATTCTCGAAGGTGTGTACGAAGAACACACCGATGCCGTGTTGCGTCGCATCGTCAAACCCGGCATGCACGTCGTCGAGATCGGCGCCAACGTTGGGCTCTTCACGCTGCTCATGGCGCAGCGCGTCGGCGAGCGCGGCTCGGTACACGCCTTTGAGTGCGATCCCACGCTTGCGCGCATCGCGCGCGACAATCTCGAAGTCAATGGGCTTGGGACGATTGGCACAATCGATGAGCGTGCCGTGAGTAAAGCTGGAGGGAAACTCGAATTTCGCGCCGCGCTGCGACACCGCGGCGGCGGCACGCTGGTAGCGGACCTGCAGCAAATTCCCGAGCTGACCGAAAGCGAGCGTCAAACGATTGTCGTGCAGGCGGTGACGCTCGATCAGTTTGCCGCGAGTTACCCTCACAAGATCGACTTTCTCAAGGTCGACGCCGAAGGCGCGGAAGCCGACATCATTCGCGGCGGTCAAAGCATCTTTGGCAACGTGAGCTATCCGATCACGATCATGATGGAGTTCGCGCCTGCGTTCATGCGCAAGGCCGGGATGGATCCGGCATTGCAGCTCCAAGAGCTGGCCACGGCGGGGTTTCAGTTCTCTCGCGTCGACGATCGGCGCCGGCGCCTCGTGGCGACCGACGGCGTCGAGCTGCTCGCACAACCGTTCTCGGATATCGTGATGGTACGCGCATGATCGCATTGCTCTTGCTGGCCGCATTGCACGCGACGCCCCCGCCGACCGTAAACAGTGAGCCCTACACGCATGCGCAGCGCCTGGTCGACATCGGCAACGGACGGCGCATGAACATCTATTGCCTTGGGAGCGGTTCGCCAGCCGTGATCTTCGATTCCGGGCTCGAGGTTGGCAGCGGAACGCTGTACTGGAATCACGTGCAACCGGCCGTTGCCCAATTCACGCGAGCGTGCTCGTACGATCGTGCCGGCAACGGGTTTAGCGATCCAGGGCCGCTCCCGCGCACGGCAAATGCGGTGGTCAGCGACCTGCAAGCGCTGCTCGATCGCGCCGGTATTGCGCCACCGTACATTCTCGTTGGCCACTCGATCGCTGGACTGTACGAGCCGCTGTTCGCCGATCGGTACGGCTCCGAAGTTGCCGGAATGGTGCTCGTCGACCCCTCCACACCAGGGCAACAAGAACTCATCGCGAGCCAGTTCCCAAAGTATCAGGCCTACGAAACGGAGCAGTCTGCAAACATGCACAAATGTGCAGAGGCTCCGACGCTAGCGTCGTGCGAGGGCGCGACCCTGCGCACATCTGCCGCATGGGCAGATCCGGTGTCCGAAATTGACAACTTTAGCGAAAGCGCGGCCGAGCTCAACGCTGCGACGCACGGCTACGGCCCGATGCCGCTGATCGTACTCACGTCGAGCACCAACCTCAAGACCATCCAGCCGATGATGGGTGCAACAAACGCGCAAGTTGCCGTCGCGCAGGCGGGATGGGTCACGCTGCACGACCAGCTGGCAGCACAGTCAACGCGCGGTATCAATTGCATCGTCCCGGGCGCCGGGCACTATATCCAGATCGATCAGCCGCAAGTGGTGATCGATGCGATCCGTCAGATTATGACGCTGACGCCGAGCGCGAAACCGACGTGCCCGGCTTCGGCATTAGCGCCGACCCAGCCAACGCCAGCGCCGCGAAGATCGCGATCGTCACAAAGACGCTGACCAACCCGAAGAGATCGCCGATGTGGCCGAATGCGGGCGCCGCGATACCGCCGATCGTGTTTGCGAGTCCGAGCGTAACACCGGATGCAACGCCGATGCGTTTCGGCAAATACTCCTGCCCCAACACGACCAGCACGCCCGCCGAAAGTCCGAGCGATATGCCGAAGAGCGCTGAGCACGTTATGGTAAGTGCCGCGTTTTGCAGCGCGCCGGTATACGCAATCGCCACACCGCAGATCATCGTTAGCAGCATCGAGAGCGCGATGACGCGCCGCCGGTCGAAATGATCGCCGAGCAGTCCCCCGAGCATCGTTCCGCCGGCACCGCCGATCAGGAGAGCAAACAGCGCAAAGGACTGCACGAACGCGTTGTCGTGCACGACGCGCAAGACGAAGATCGGCAAGAACGTAATCGCGGCGAGAAACGTGGTCGAGCGCAACGCAACAACGACCGACATGATCGAGAAGCCGCGCCAATCGTTGCGTCCCGGGCGTTCGCGATGGGCGCGCTGCGCCGTCCTGCGCACCGCATTGAAACGCGGCAATTCGCGTAGGAGCAGCGCCGCAACAATGAGCGCTGGAAGCAGCAAGAACGCCACGCCCTTCAATCCGAAGACGAGCAGCAACGGCGTCGCGAGCACCGGTCCGGCCGCAAAACCGATATAGCCGCCGACGGTGAAAAGACTCATCCCCGATGAGCGCTTGGGTCCGGCGAAGTAGTTCGAGAAGCGCGAGCCTTCCGGGTGGAACGCGGCGACGGCGAAACCCATCAGCATCGCGCCGGCCAGCATCAACGGAAATGTGGGAGCAAGTCCGACCAGCGCGGTGCCGGTCGCGGCAACCACCAGTCCCGCCGGGATCACCCACGCGGTGGGGTGCCGATCGGAGAGGTGTCCGAAGGCCAGCTGCACGACCGAGCCGAGCAGATTTGCGGCGAGCACCAGCAGCGCGGCAACGGCCAGGGTCAGATGCCGTTGGGTGACCAAAAATGGAATCATGACCGGCAGCACGCCCTGATTGAGATCGGTAAAGCCATGGGCAACGGTCAACAATCGAAGGCCAGCCCGGTCCGTCGAGGGCGTGACGGCAGAGCTAGCGAGAGAGGGCGCGCTGGCGGTCATAGGTCGAGTCTCGCACGATGCGATCCATAAGTCCAATACATAATTGGACTCGATTTGATAAGATCGATGCATCTATGGAGATCCGACAGCTCCGCACGGCCGTAACCATAGCCCGGCGACTGAGTTTCACGGCGGCAGCCGAGGAGTTAACGGTGGCTCAACCCGCGCTTTCCCAGCAGGTCGCGGCCCTGGAACGCGAGCTCGGCGTCCGTCTCTTCGACCGGACCAATCGGCGGGTCGCCCTGACCGATGCGGGCCGGGCCTTCGTCGCCCGCGCGGAACGGATCATCGCCGACGTCGATGCGGCTGCCCAAGAAATGAGCGCCTACGCCGGCGGGTTGCGCGGCCGCGTCGTCGTCGGCACCTATCAGTCGTTCGCGGAATACACCTTGCCCAAGCTCCTGGGGCGCTTCCATGCCGAGCATCCCGGCATTGAGGTCGCCCTGCGCGAAGGCCTGGCCGATGCGCTGCTCGCAGCGTTGCACGGCGGCACGCTCGACGTCTTTGTCGGTGATGTCGCCGCGCAGAATCTCCCCCAACAGAGCTTTCGCACCGAGCCGCTGTACGAAGACGAACTCGTGATCGCGGTCGCCGCGCGCCACCGCCTCGCTTCGCGCGCGACAGTCCGCATCGACGAACTGCGCGACGAACCGTTCGTGATCTTTCGCCCTGGATCGACGATGACGCATCGCCTCAACCGGCTTGCGCGCGAAGCCGGATTTGAGCCGCGCGTCGCGTTCGAAAGTGAAGACTCGCTCACCGTGCGTTCGCTCGTCGCGGAAGGCCTTGGCGTGGCGCTCTACCCGCGGACGATCGGCAACACGCCGGGTCCCAACGTTGCGCTGCTCTCGGTCACACCACAGCCGATCATGCGCACGATGTCATTGGTCATGCGTGCCGAACATCACGGCCCGGCGGTGAGCCGCTTCATCGAGTTTATCCGCGCCACACGGTACGAATTCTAATGCCGACGTTAAAAGCCATCAATCGGTCGATCATCGCGTGCGAGCGTTGTCCCGAGCTGCGCGCCTACTGCGCGCAGGTCGCGCGCGAAAAACGCCGCGCCTACGCGGATCAACCGTACTGGGGCAAACCCGTTCCGGCGTTTGGCGATCCAGATGCGCGTGTGATGCTGGTTGGGCTTGCTCCCGGCGCGCATGGGAGCAATCGCACCGGACGCCCGTTCACCGGTGACGCGTCGGGCGATTTCCTGTACCCGGCACTCTATCGCGCAGGCTTTGCGTCGCAGCCGCACGCTACCGATCGCGACGACGGCCTCGTGCTCAACGACTGTTTCATCACCTCAGCCGGGCGCTGTGCACCGCCGAAAAATAAGCCCACGCCGCAACAGCTGCGCAACTGCTTCCCATTTCTACTCGACGAGTTTGATGCGCTAACGAAGCTTGAAGTGATGATCGCCCTCGGTTCCGTCGGCTTCGATGCGATTGTGCGCGTCATGCGTGAACGCGGTTTCTCGTTTGCGTCGCCGCCGCTCTTTCGGACACGCCGCGGAATGCGTCGCGACGAATGGGAAGCGGCGGATTACGATCCTTGCGTCCTATCATCCGAGCCGCCAGAACACCAACACCGGAAAACTCACGGTGTCGATGTTCGATGCGATTTTCACGCGCGCGAAAGCGTTGCTCGTTTCGTCCTTTTAAGCCTTGGTTATTTTCCCGCTTGGGCAGCGATTCTTTGATCGACGGCGGGGCGCCGGGCTTTGGTGAACTCGTACAAAAACTGCGCGTTCGCCCAAACGTTCGGATTGCGATTCGACGCGCGCATGAGCGTCACGACGTCGCCTAGCCGCTCCCAGCTCTCCAAGATGAGCTCGGCGCCGAAATCGAGGAGCGTCGACGAAAGCAACAGCCGGTTGCGAACGTAAATCCCCATCTCCTCCAGGCGGGCGAGTACGATGATTTCCGGATGACGCTGTTCGGACAAATCCCACCCGCGGACCGAGGTCAGCTCGGCCCGATACTGCGGATCCTCCATGCGTTTTGGCAAGTCGTTGACCACGTACATCAGCGCTGCAAAGAACGACGGATCCAACATTCGGTCGATCATCGTCCGAGTCGCCTCGAACTGTCCCGAGCGTCGCATCTCCAACAGTTGATAGAGCCCGATGCCGCCGGCGACGAGCAGTAACGCCGCCTGAAAAACGCTCGTAACCGCCGTCAGCGCATCCCAACTCACCTTAGCGCGGATGCTCCATTTTAGCAGCTCGCTACTTCGGCATAACTGGACGGCCGCAAAGGTCGGTGAGCTGCGTTAAACCGTCTTTGATTTGGCGCACTTCGGTGCGCGCATCGGGTTTGGGATCGCCGAAAGCTTTGCGTGCATCTTGAAACGCCTGCACGCGCGCATCTTCACTTGGCGCACGGATCACCACGATCGAAGCCGGCGTGCCGTCAACGTTCGCTTGCACGACGAGGTCGGCCCCGTCCAGCGAAAATTCGCGCACTTCACACGAACGCAACGCGTCGGGGGAGCTTGCCGGTGACGGAGATGCATCGCTATCGGCGTGGCTGCCGGCGCAGCCGGCGAATGCCAGGAGCGCTACTGGAACGAGAGCGTTCGCCCGCACGAATCGACCGCTTTATCAGGTACCATCATTCCGCCGCTTGAGCCTGGTTTGAACGACACGATTCGTAGCGGCGGCGCGTTGGTCCCCTCCGGACCGTAGACCTTCTCGAGATCCTTTTCCATGTCGTTGACTTCTTCCGGATTTTCTCTCGCGTCAACGATTTCGAAGCGTTGCACCGCGCCGTTTTTGGCCCACAGAATGCGGATCTGTATACCTTGATCGTTTTTGTAGAGGTGTTCGCCGCAGGATGGCCCCGCCGTCGCCGCGCGCGCGGGCGGCGCGAGGAGACCGACCAGCCCGAGCAGTGCGCAGGCGGTCACCACGCCGGTGACAAGTCGAAGCTTCACGGTTGAATTATTGGCCGCTTGGCTGTTGGGGGGCTTCACTGCGTAGGTAAAGTTCTCGCAACAGTGCCTCCGGGACGGGGGTTGGCGCGTCCATCATCACGTCGCGGGCGACCTGGTTCTTTGGAAATGCGATCACCTCCCGGAGGTCCTCCTCGTGGCACGCGAGCATCACAATCCGATCGATCCCTAGCGCCATCCCACCGTGCGGGGGTGCCCCATACTCCAGCGCCCGCACGAAAAACCCGAAGCGGTCCTCGATCTGCTGCGCGGTCATACCCAGCATCTCGAAGATCTTCCGCTGCAGCTCGGGCTTGTGGATACGGATCGACCCCGAGCCGAGCTCCCAACCGTTGAGCACCATGTCGTAGTGCTGCGCGCGCATCTTCCGCGGGTCGGTGTCGATGTATTGCCACTGGTCCTCGCCCGGCGCGGTGAACGGGTGATGCGACGGCACCGCCTTGCCCGTCTCCTCGTCGATCTCCAGATATGGAAAATCGAGCACCCAGCAAAACGCATACGTGTTGGGGTCGCGTAGCCCGCAGCGCTCGCCGACGACGTTGCGCATCTTACCCGCTGCGGCAAGCGCGAGTGCACGCGCGTCGGCAAAGAGCAGGATCGCATCACCGGTTTCGCTGCTCGTTGCCGCGCGCAGCTTCGCAATATGTTCGTCGGAGACGAACTTCTGCGCCGACGACTTTGTGCCGTCCGCGCCTAGCGCGATCCACACCATGCCTTTGGCGCCGAAGGCCTTGGCGTCTTCCGTGAGCGCGTCGAAGTCACGGCGCGAAAGCGTTGCTCCGCCCGGATAGCGCAACGCGACGATCGCGCCGCCGCTTTCGATCACCGACTTGAACACCACGAAGTCGGTACCGGCGAAGACATCATTGACTTGCTGTAATTCCAGTCCGAAGCGCAAATCCGGCTTGTCGACACCATAGCGCGCAATCGCCTCGGCGTGTTTGAAACGCGGAAACGGCTCCAGGTCCACGTCGAGGCAGCGCTTCCATACGTAGCGCATGCACGACTCCATCGTCTCGAGTACGTCCTCTTGCGTGATGAACGACATCTCGACGTCAACCTGCGTGAATTCCGGCTGACGGTCGGCACGTTGATCTTCGTCGCGCATACAGCGCGCGATTTGCATGTACTTCCCGAACCCAGCGATCATCGTGATCTGTTTGAGGAGCTGTGGCGATTGGGGAAGCGCGTAGAACGTGCCCGGATAAAGGCGCGACGGTACGAGGTAGTCGCGCGCGCCCTCCGGTGTGCTCTTAATCAGCATCGGCGTCTCGATCTCGATGAACTCGCGCTCGTCAAAGAAGTCGCGCATTGCCTTGACGATCTTGTGCCGCAAACGGATGTTGCGTTGCATGCGCGGGCGGCGCAAATCGAGATAGCGGTATTCGAGCCGCAATTGCTCGTCGACGTTGCCGTCGAGATTGACTTGGAACGGCGGCACTTGCGAACGATTGAGCACTTCCAATGCGTCGACACCGACCTCGACCGTGCCGGTGGCAAGTTGATCGTTCTCGGTGCCCGCTGGGCGCGCGCGGACCGCGCCACCCACGCGCAGCACGTCCTCGTTGCGCAAATGTTCGGCTTCTTTGAAACTCGGATGCTGTGGATCGAAGACGACTTGGGTAATACCCTCGCGGTCGCGCAGGTCGACGAAGATCAAGCCGCCGTGATCACGACGGCGATTGATCCACCCGTTCAACTCGACGCGCTCGCCCACATTGCTCGCGCGCAATGCGCCGCACGAAAATCGTTTAACCAACACGCTGATCCTTCAAAGCGTCCTTGACGCCGGAGACATAGTAATATTGTTGCACGAGATCTCGCGCGAATTTCGAATGCGTCGAGCGCGAATCGAAGAACGCAAGCAATCCCGGAACGCGCTCGAGCACGCTGTGCAGTCCGAGCGACACCGGCGTCATGCCCAGATTCAACTGTACCGCAAAGTCAGGATGCTTGCGATAAAAACGCACGGTCGAACGTCCGGCCAGACGCATCTTCTCCTTCTGATCGTCGTGCGGCACGTCTTGACAGTGATAGTTGATCGCGTGCGGCTCGTAGAGAATCCGCACACCGGCACGTTCGAGCCGATACCCGAGCTCCAAATCCTCGTGGCCATAGCCGGTGAAGGTCTCGTCGAAACAGCCCACGCGCAACAGGTCCGCGCGCCGCACCGATGCGTTCCCGGTCAGAAAATACAGCCACGGCAAGCGTTTACGCCTCGGGTTGTGTAAAAACCCGCGCGCCTCGGGATGGTCGCGCTTGTACGCGTAGTCATCGAAGTCTTTGACCTGCACTTCCAAGCCGACGACCGCAACGTTGTGCGCGCCACGATGATGGCGCAGATGCTGCGCGAGCAGATCTGGTGAGGCGAAAATATCCGAGTCGTTGAAAAGGACGACCTCACCCTGCGCGGCCGCGATACCCGCATTACGCGCAGCCGCCCGTCCGCTGTAGGCTCCCGGCAGATAGCGCACGTTCGTATGCTCGGTCTGCACGCGCGCGAGGAATTCCGCCGTACCGTCGGTGGAATTCGAATCGCAGACGAGCACTTCGAACTCGCTGCGCGCGAGGTTCTGCGCGAGCAACGTCGGGAGTACGTATTCGAGCGTCTCCAACCGGTTATAGGTCGGAACCACGACGGAAATCTCAGGCATCGATCAATTCACGAACACCGGTGACGATCTGCGCGCGGAAGGCTTCGAGCGACGCGTCGTCATCGGAACCCGGCTTGCGAACCAGCACGCTCGGGACGCCGTAAGGCGCCCATTCTTGCGAGTTGAGCCGGAAGTAGCGATGTTCGAAAGCAACCAGCGTGGGCCTGCGCACCGCGCTTGCGACATGGGTCGCACCGGTGTCGACGGTTACCACGCAGCGCGCGCGCTCAAAGAGCGCGACCCAATGGTGGAACGGGAGTTCGCGCGCGACAACGTGGCCTTGTGCCTCGAACGCATCCGCGCGATCATCGGCTTCTGCGGCGATACTGATCACGAGTGGCGCCCCCAGCGCGCGCAACTCCTGGGCGAGGCGCAACGTGCTCTCGAGCGTGCTGCCTCCCGTGAACCAGCGCTGCCCCACGTGCATCACGATCGGGTCGGCCGGGAACTGCGCGATCGCCGCGCGGTCCGCATCGACAACGTCAAGCCGAAGTGCCGTCTGGCGCGCGTACGCGCCGCCAAGCGCGACGAGCTCGAGCAATTGCTCGACTTCGTGCGGAACGATCCGCGCCGGATCGCGCTCGCACAGATCGGGATCAGCCGGGCTGATCATCACGCGATTGAGCGACAGCCGTGCGGTCATGCGGGCAAGCCAGCGGCGTACGTAGGTGTAGCCGATCCGCACGCGGGCGCGCGTCGCACCCACCAAACGGATATCGGTCGAGCGCGGCGCAAGCGCGATTGCAAGATCGTAGCCGCGAAACTGCGCGCCGAACGCTTCGCCCCGAACCTCGCGCGGCAAATCGACCAACTCGTCGATGTCCGTGTTGCGGTCCATCACCACGCGGTTGTACGGACTCGTGATCATCGTGACGTGCGCGTCCGGAAAAGACGCGCGCACCGTCGCGATCGCCGGCGTCGAGAGGATCAGATCCCCGATCCGATCGGTTCGACTTAAGAGGATCTTCAAGACGGGCTCCGCCGAAGCGTTCTCTCCAACTCCTCGAAGTAGGCGATGTTCGCGAGCGCGCGAGCCGCACCAAGTTCGCGGTTCGAGAGCGCGCGATCGCTCGAGAGGTCGCCGACACGTGCGCGCAACGCACCTTCGTTGCCCGCACCGCCACGCAACCGGCCCAACATGCGCTGCACGGGATTATTGCCGGTCGCAAGGTATGTACGCCAATGCGGATGGATCGCGGCGAGTTGCACCGCAGTTCGCGCCTGTGCGCGCGCTTGCGCGATCATCTTTTCGACATTTCCGCTGCGCGGTCGCGGTTTGTAGTGATAGACGAGCGCCTTCGGATTGAAGACGGCCCGCACGCCTCCCTGGCGCAGGCGCAAACCGACGTCGATGTCTTCCCAGCCATACTCCGAGAACGACTCATTGAAGCCGCCGATCGCGCGGATCGTAGCCAGCGGCACCGAGACGTTGGTCGTCCAGAAGAAGTTGCCGCTGTAGTCCTTGATGCTCCAGATCGGGACCGGAAGTACGTCGAAGTTCTCAACGTTGATCGCGCCGCCGCGCACGATTGCCTTTGGTGTGCGCGCGTCGGACCGCAAATGCTCTTCGACAAAATTCGGCAGTGGCAGCACGTCGTCGTCAATGAAGATGATGCGCTCGCCGGTCGCGCGCGCGATGCCGACGTTACGGCCCTTGGCAAGGCCGCTGTTGACCTGATTGATTACTTCGAAGCGGCAGGTCGCGCGTGTCGCCGCGCGCGCGATTATCGCAGGCGTTGCATCGGTCGAACCGTCGTTGACAAGTACAACTTCGTAGTCGCCGGGATCGACCGTCTGTTCGAAGCAGGCGTCGAGCACGCGTTCGAGCAGCGGCGCGCGGTTATAGGTGCACAGTTGTATGGTCGCTCGCACGAGCACCTCCGATCAGCGGCGCCGCTGCGGCGAGGATGCGCTCGACGTCGAGGTTGGCGATGCAGGCGTAGTCTCGGCAATGTTCTTTCGTGTCGCCGCGATGACACGGGAAACTCGCGCGCACGACCGCCGTCCGTTCGCCAAGCGGCCCCCAGCGTTCGGGAAAATCGCTCTGAAAGGGAAAGATGCCGAGCGTCGGCGCGCCGACCGCCGCTGCAATATGCATCGTGCCGGTCGTGATGCCGACGAAGCCGCGGGCCCGCTGCGCAAGCGCGCCGAACCCACCAATACTCAATTTCCCGGCTATATTCACGATTCCGTCACCCTGAGCTTGTCGAAGGATGGCAGCATTTATAGCGGAGTCGCCTGGAGCGCCGCTGAGAAGCACGGTCGCACTAAACCGTTCCGCGAGAGCACGCGCGAGCGCGGCCCAACCTTGCGTCGGCCAGATACCGCGTTGCGACGCGATCGCATTGGTTGGATGGAGGATGACGAAGTCGTCGTACGCGAGCGATTCTGCCTCTCGTTCGTCTTCAACTGTGGGCACGAATTTCGGTCGCACGTCTTTTGTATCGCAGCCGAGGGCGCGGGCGTAATCGAGTAAGATGTCGACCCACGGCGAGGTGACGTCGCCGCGCTCGCTGCGCACGACAACACGGTTAGTAAAGGCGCTGGAATATAACCGGCGCGCTTGTCCCACGCGCACGGGGATCTTTGCGAGCTTGGGAACCCGCGCCGTGCGTGCAGTGGCCCACGTCACCACGCACACATCGTAGTTTCGCTCGCCGAGCGATGCCGCTAGCGTATCTACATCGCCGCCATCATCAACGAACACGCCGTCGAGATCGGGGACGCGCTCGAGCGTGCTGCGGTGGCCCGGCAACGTAAGCGCGTCGACGGTGTCGTACTTTGTGCGCAGCGCGCGACCGACGACCGACGCGACCAGCGAGTCGCCGATGCCACCCCCCGCACAATAGAGCAACGCGCGCGTCATGTTCCGGCGGGTTCGTCGAGCACACGCACCAGTTCGCGCGAATACATGCCATCGAGAAATTGGGTACGGGCGAGCGCACGTAGAAAGCTCGGCGCCGTCTCACTCGTCGCGATACCCGCGTAGATCGCAAGTAGCGAATCGGGCAGCAAATACCGTGCACGCAACAAGTTCGCCGGGTATGCGCCGACCGCCATTCTTGTACGCGAGGAGTCTTGCTTGTCGAGGAAGTGCCGCGCCATCCGTGCTCGCTCCAACGCCTTGCGCGTCTCGACTTCGAGCGTATTATCCGTGGGAGCCTTGATGTGCCACAGATACGCGTCCCAGGCGAAGCGCCAACGCACGCCGGCTTCGCGCAAGCGCACGCCGAGCTCCGTGTCCTCCCAACCGTAGAGATGGAACCTTTCGTCGAACCCGCCGACCGCATCGATTGCGTGCCTCGGCAACGAAACGTTACAGGTGCACAAGAACGCGCGAGAATAGTTCGCCATCGCGGGCTTCGGACGCTCGTCATACGATGGGACGTTGATGATCGGACCGTTGACGATTAGGTTGCTGGTAACATGCGCGGCTTCGTGCGCGGCAAGAAATCCGGGTGGCAGTTGCACGTCGTCGTCGATGAAGAGTACAAGGTAGCCGCTCGCGACGGCGACGCCGCGGTTGCGTGCCTTTCCGCGATTGGGCTCGGCTTCGTGAACGTACTGGACCGGATAGGTTCCGCGCGCCGCTTGCCCTTCAACAACAGCCCTCGTCTCGTCGCGCGAGCCGTTGTCGACAACGATCAGTTCGAATGAGGGCGCACCAATCTGCTCTTCGAGCGATGCGCATGCTCGCACGAGATACGAAGCCCGATCCTTCGTTGCAATGATTACTGAGATGCGCATAATTCGATGAGCGATTCGGCCATGCGGTCCGCCGCCCCCACGTGATCGGCATAGAGCGCGGCCAAGCGCTCGCGACTGCGCGCGAGCCAGTCAGCATCGTCGAGCCGTTCCAGCGCCACGCGTCCGACCCGCCCGGGGGTCACCGTCCCGCGCAGTTCGCAAACCAGTGACTCACCGGCGTCCATGTTGGGTTGCGTGGAAAACTTAAATCGGTTATTCACCGCGACCGCAGCGGCTCGCTTGAGCGGCACACCGACCAGCGGAATGCGATCGAGATAGGTCAGCGGTCCGTTGAACGTGATCATCTCCGGTGCATTGAGCGGCGTGATCGTGATCGTCGGCACGCCGAGCACCGCAAGTTCGATCGTCTTGGTTCCTGGGATAGTAACGGCGAGGCGCGCGCGCAGCGCCGCGGCGAGCGCATTGTGCAGGATCGGAAAGCGCATCGTGCCATCGTCGCTCGATAAGAATGCGCGGCCATCCTCTTCGACGAGGCGCCCGCGCTGCGCCCAAATGCGCGGATGACCACCGCCCTCAATCGCCTTGCGCACGTCGGCAAGCGGCGTGAACGGTGAAAGGCCAAAGGCAATCGGCACCTCCGGCCGCTCGCGCCGGATGCGCATCGCCATCGTGAAGAAGAACGGAATCAGATTGTCGACTTCGTAGTCTCGCGAGCCCGGCATCACCAGGATGCCGCCGTCCGGTGCTCCCGGTTCTAACGTTTGCTGCGCTTCGAGCAGCGCACCGTCGATTGCGAGATTGCCGACGCGCACGATGCGGTCGTCGGGCGACCCCCACGCGCGAAGCTGCTCGACATTCTTCGCATCGACCGCGAAGAAACGCGCAAAGCGCTCGCGATACGCGCGCTTCGAGAACTTGTACGCCGAAGCTACGCCGCCTAAACGCGCGTGGATGCGCTGGGCGTGCATGAGATCGCCGCCCAGATACTGCACCACATCGACGCGATCCGGCAAGCCTGGTGCGTCGCGACCGAGCGCCACGCGCAGATAGGTCTTCGGGTCGTACACGTGCGCGCTCGGGAAAAGCCGGCGTGCAAGCGTGGCCTCGTACCCGGTTGCATAGTCGTCCGGAACGCAGAAGAGATGAACCTCGAGATCGGGATCGTGCTCGTAGAGCCGGCGCACCAGGGGACGGAACCAGCCCGCGACCTCTCCCGGACCGTTTGCGGTAAAAGCAATTCGCATGATGCGCCTGCGTCAGGACCCGTGGCGCGCGATGATCTCGGCGATGATGTCGGTCGTGCTCAATCCGGCGCGATGCGGTGCGAGGCGGACCTCGCCGCCGTGCGCGAGCACAACGCTGCGTTCGGGCAAGTCTTCTTCTCTATATTGGGTGCTCTTCACGTGCACGTCGGGCCGAATGCGCTCCAGCAACGCCTCGGGCGTCGGCTCGCCGAACTCGACGACCGCGTCGACACTGCGCAACGCGCGCAACAGCTCGGCACGCTCGGCGAACGGCACGATCGGACGCTTCTCGCCCTTGAGCGAGCGCACCGAGGCATCGCCGTTGAGGCCGACGATCAAGGCATCGCCTTGCGCGCGCGCCCAAGCGAGATACTCGACGTGTCCCGCATGCAGCACGTCGAAGACCCCGTTGGTGAATACGACGCGCCGCCCGCGTGCACGCTGCTCCTCACGCCACCGCGCCGCCGCTTCGACGTCGAGCAACGCGCCGAAGAGTTCAGCTGCCGCCATGTTCGATCAAGGCGATGATCTCATCGCCGCTTGCCGTGGCCGTGCCAAGCTTCTCGACGACCGCGCCCGCAGCGAAGTTTGCCAGCTGCATTGCGCGCTCGATCGACGCGCCACCCGCAAGTGCCAGCGAGAGCACCGCGATGACCGTGTCGCCCGCACCGGAGACGTCGTAGACTTTGCGCGCCACCGACGGTATCGTCAGGCGCTCGCCGTTTGAACCGAAGAGCGACATGCCGTGCTCGCCACGCGTGATCACGACGTATTTGCAGCGCAGCCGCTCGAGCAAGCGCGTGCCAGCGCGTTCGAGTGCGGCATCGTCGACGATCTTGATTCCGCTCGCAGCTTCGGCCTCGTGGACGTTGGGTGCAACGCAGGTCACGCCGGTAAACAACTCGAGGTTCTGCGGCTTGGGATCGGCGAGCACGAGCGCACAGGCACGCGACGCTTCAACGACCTCGGCGCTAACCAAACCCTTGGCGTAGTCGCTGAGAATGACCGCATCGCACCGCGGAGCGCGTTCGCGCACGTGGGCGACGACGCGCGCATTGTCGGCCGGTGAAAGCGGGGCCGCGTCCTCCCAGTCGGCGCGCACGACCTGCTGGTTGTGGGCGACGATGCGCGTCTTGCGCGTCGTCGGCCGATCGGTGACGGTAAAGATGCCGCGATCGTCGACCGACTCTTCGCGCAACATCCGGCGCACGTCGGCAGCAAACGTATCCTCGCCCACCGTGCCGACGAATTCGACGTGCGCGCCGAGTGCGACCAAGTTGTTCGCGACATTGCCCGCGCCGCCGAGCGTGAACGAATGATCGGTGACGGCAACGACCGGGACCGGCGCCTCGGGCGAGATGCGCGACACCGCACCCCAAATCCATTCGTCGATCATCAGATCGCCCACGACCAAAATCGTGCGCCCGCGCATCCGTTCGACGAGCGCACGCGCGTCGCTCGTGAGCAGCGTCGCGCTCATGCGATGTGGTCCTCGAAAATCAAGCGCTGCTCGACCAGATCGCACACGATGTGCGCCATGACTTGATGCACTTCTTGCACGATCGCGGCATAGCCGTCGGGCCCAACCAGCGCGAGATCGCTATATTGCATGATCGCGCCGCCGCCGTTGCCGGTGAACGCGATCGTGATCGCACCCTTCTTCTTGGCGGCTTCCATCGCGAGCACAACATTGGGCGAGGTGCCGCTGGTCGTCATACCGATCAGCACGTCACCCGGCTGCACGAAGGCTTCGACTTGACGCGCGAAGACGTAATCGTAACCGTAGTCGTTGCCGACACAGGTGAGCGTCGAGGTGTTCACCGAGAGCGCTTCGCTGTTGAGACCCGGACGCTCGCGCAGATAGCGGCCGGAGAGTTCGGCGGCCATGTGTTGCGCTTCGGCTGCACTGCCGCCGTTGCCGCACCAGTAGATGCGGTTGCCCGCGCGCAGTGCGCCGACAACCGCGTCCACGATCGCTTCGACGTCCTTCTGGTAGTGCGCCATGTCACGGAGTACTGCACGATCGGCGAGCAATGCATCGAAGCCGCGCCGCGCTTTGTAGTCGATGGTCATGGTGCGATCCAGAACAACTCGTCGCCTTGCGAGACTAGCTCGCCGTTCTCGGGAATGATGCGCGCAATCGTGCCCGCGTAGTCGCTCTGAATCTCGTTGAAGAGCTTCATCGCTTCCAAGATGCACAGCACGTCGCCGTTGTCCACGCGGTCACCGATGTTCACGAAGGCATCGGCGTCGGGCGAGGACGAGCGATAGAAGACACCGGTCAGCGGCGCCGTTACACGCTTGACGTTCGCCGGCACAGCAGGGGCGCTCGCGGCGTCGCTCGGCGCAGTCGGTATTGATGCGGCCGCGTGGGCCACCGGCGCCACGATTGCCGCACCGGCTTCGCGTCGTACCAATTCGTAGACCGCGTCGCCGATCTTGACCTTGATACGGTCGAGGTCGTGCTCGTGCATGATGTCGAGCAGCGACTGGATCGTCTCGGACTCGTCTTCGTAGGCCATCACCGGACCCATTCGGCAAGCTCGGCCGCAACGTCTGCTGCACTGCCAAGCGCTATCCGGCTGTCGCTGCGCGTTTCGAGATCCCGCAGGAGTAGCACCCCGTCGCGCAGTTCGTCGCTGCCCAGAATGAGGGCAAAGCGGGCGTTGTTGCGGTCGGCAATCTTGAGATGCGCAAGCAGCTTGCGCTCCTCGTAATCCATGAAGAATGGCCGTTCCAGTGCGTGACGCAGGAGCTCGACGAGCGGGGTTAACGTGGCGCGCGCCTGCGCACCGAGCGCAATCGCCTGCACGCCGCGACGTTGCGCCGCGCGTTCGCCACGTGCGGCAGCCAGCATCATCAAGAAGCGCTCGATGCCCAGCGCAAAGCCCACCGCCGGCACATCGGGACCGCCAAGCGAGCGCACCAATCCATCGTAGCGACCGCCGCCACATACAGTCGATTGCGCGCCAAGTACGCTCGACGTGATTTCAAATACCGTGCGCGTGTAGTAGTCGAGCCCGCGGACGATCGCGGGATCGACGACATAGGGAATCTGCACGGCATCGAGATAGGCGCGCAGCGCGTCGAAGTGTTCGCGACAACCATCGCACAGCACCGACTGGAACGTTGGTGCGCTGCGCACCAGCGCGAGGTCGCGTTCGTCCTTACTGTCGAGCACGCGTAGCGGATTGCGTTCCAGGCGCCGCTGCGAATCCGCGGAGAGCTCGGCGAGGTGCGGACGGAAGTGTGCGAGCAGCGCTTCGCGATAGCGCGGACGGCAGACCTCGTCGCCGATCGTGTTGAGCCGCAGCTGCGCGTCGGTGATCGCATAGTCGCGGACCAAATTCCACGCTAGCGAAATTACCTCGAAGTCGGCTTCCGGTCCGGCATAGCCGGTACACTCGATACCGAACTGATGCGCTTGGCGATACCGGCCTTTCTGCGGCCGTTCGTAGCGAAAAATCGGACCGACGTAGTAGAGTCGCTGCGGTCCCTGTGCAAAGAGATTGTGCTCGAGCGCCGCGCGCATCACCGGCGCGGTCCACTCCGGGCGCAACGTCATGCTGCGCTCGCCCTTGTCGACAAACGTGTACATCTCTTTTTCGACGATGTCCGTTGTTTCGCCGACGCCGCGCACGAAGAGCTCGGTCGCCTCAAACATCGGCGTGCGAATCTCGCTGTAGCCGAAGGTGGCCGCCAACGCGTGAATATGCGCTTCGAGTTCGAGCCAATTGGCGGAGTCGGGCGGCAGAACGTCTTGCGTGCCGCGCGGCGCGGTGATTTTCGAGGACACAAGGCCGACTTCGCGACACTGCCCGTGAAACATTTTCAAGGCCGACGTGTTACGACGGAAGTATGAGCACGTTCGCACTATTTGGCGCATCGGGTTCGACCGGTGCCAGCGTCGCCGCCGCGCTCGAAGCCGCCGGAGAACGTTATCGCGTTGTCGGCCGCAACCGCGCAGCACTCGAGGACGAATTCGGACGTCGGCCACTCGCCGAGATCGCGGTCTGGAATCCTGACGATCCGGCGTCGGTTCAGGCCGCAGCAACTGGCATCGATACGATTTTTTATCTGGTTGGCGTGCAGTACGATCACTTCGAACTGCACCCGCAGATCATGCGCGCGACGCTCGACGGCGCAATCGCCGCCGGCGTGCGCCGCATCGTCCTGCTCGCGCCGGTCTATTCGTACGGCCTTCCACAGTCGGCCACCGTCGACGAATCGCACCCGCGCGATCCGCAAACATTCAAGGGAAAAATGCGCAAGGAGCAAGAGGATCTCGTGCTCGCCGCCCACGCCTCCGGCCGCATTGAAGGCACCCTGCTGCGCGTCCCGGATTTCTATGGCGGCGATAGCAAGAAGAGTTTGGTCGGCGACATCTTCGCCGCGGCGGTCAAGAATCGCCCCGCGATGGTGATCGGTCCGATCGATCGCCCGCACCAGTACGTGTACGTTCCGGACATCGGCCCGATCGTGCTCGCTCTCGCGCGCGACGATCGCGCCTACGGTCGCGCGTGGAACTTCGCCGGCTCGGGAACGATCACGCAGCGCGAGTTCGCAACGAAGGTTTTTGCCGCAGCCGGCGCCGGGAAGCCGAAGATGATCGTCTTCAACAAATTCATGTTGCAGATCGTCGGCCTCTTCGATCCAACCATGCGCGAACTTGTGGAGATGAATTATCTGCAGACCGATCCGGTGCTGCTCGACGACAGCGCGTTACGCGCGCTGCTGCCGAATCTGCACGTCACGTCCTACGACGACGGCATCGCGCAGATTTTGTCGACCATGACCTGAGATCTAGACACCACGCATCCTTGGCGTGATTGTTGCGCATGCGCCAGTGGATCGGCATTGTGCTCGTCATCGCCCTTGCGGCGATCGCGCCGCAGACGGCCATGATGGTGGCCGCGAGCGCGGCGAGCATCTTGCTCGAGTCGCTTCCGTACCTTGCCGTTGCAACGGCCCTCGTGCCATTTGTCGGGCGTTACGCGCATACGTTGGTGGCGTACGCCGGCTGCGGCTGCGGTGCCGGGCCGAGCGCGCGTTCGATTCCGGCAGCGATTGCGACCGCCGCGATCTTCGGGCCGGCGGTTGCGCTCGCGCGCGTTGCGCTCGCAAGTCTCGTCGCGCGGTTGCGGCCCACGCACGACCACACGCACAGCGATCTGCTGGGCGAACTGCAGAACCTCGTACCTGCGGCACTGCTGGCCGCCCTGCTGATGCTCGCTATTCCCTCACTACCGCTGCGCAGCGCCTCTCCGGCGCTGCTCGCACTTGGCGGTGCGCTGCTCGGCGTCGTCGCGTCGCCGTGTGCGCTCGGCGGCTTGGCACTCGCCGCGTCGCTGCGCGCGAGCGCTCCATTCGCCGCGGCCGGCGTTTTGTGTACGGCCGGCATCTTGCCCAACTTTTTTCGAGTGCATAGGCACGGCGCGGCGCACGATCCGCTCGCATATCTCTTGCTCGGAATCGCGAGCGGAATCGTCGCAGCGCATCATGGCGGCGCGCTCGTCCATCCGCGCATGACGATCCCGCTTGGGCTCTGCGCGATCTACTGTGGGTTCTTAGCCTGGCGCTTTCGCGCGCACGCCGCTCGCGCGCCGCGCTGGATCGCAGCCGCTGCGCTCGCAACGATCATCATCGGCGCGCCAGCGCCGGCGTATCGCGCAACGGAAACGACGCTGGCCGATGCCTTCGCCGGCGAGCGCATCGATTTCACCGGTGTCGCCGTAACGGATCGCTCCCACTCGGTGCTCGTGCGCTACGCAATCACTTGCTGCCGTGCCGACGCAGCACCGGTCGCGCTCGCGCTTGACCGCAATGTCGCCGCGGTCGACGGCCGTTGGCTACGCGCGCAAGGCACGCTCGAGCGCGAGGACGCGCAGCTGCGGCTCCACGTTGACGCCTTGATACCGATCGCACCGCCGGGCGATCCATTCATCTATCGTTAATACACGCTCGCGGGATTCATCCACGTACCGTGCGAAGGCGATTTTAGATGCATCTACTCCTTGCTTTGATAGTGACTGCCGCGCTGAACGCGGATAGCTCTACGGCGAATGCAGATGCGGCCGCGCTCTATCAGCAGGCCATCGCCGCGATGAGCGGCCTGCCTCAACCGCCCTATCTCCGCTATCGCATCGATGGCGTCGGCGATGGGTTGAGCATCGGCCTCGTCGTGCAAGGTGGGAACGTCTGGCTGCAGATGCACGGCGGCTCGGACACGTCGCGGTGGCAAATCGATCACCGCACATTCGACTACACGAGCGCGATCATCAACGTGCCCGACGGCAAGACCTATCTCACGCATCGCTCGTTCTTTGATCCAACCTGGTACGGCACGTATCGCGCGTTGCACGAAGGTATGCTCGACGCGCAGGATCCCGCTCCGCCGCGCACGTCGCCCGCGCCGTCCGCGCCGGCGCCCGACCTCACCTTGAAGACGATCGCGATTACGTCGGTGATGGGCTCGAACATTTACAACGTCGTGGACCAGGGGCCGGCGGCATGTCCGAACGGCTCGCCGGGACGCGCGCTGCGTCTGCGCTCACGCGACCACGATTGGCACCATCAGCTCAACGGCGTCATCGTCGAGCAGTCGTCGCATCGTTTCTGCATGATCCGTTTCGGGGTCAGCGACGCACTCGGGTTCCACGGAATCGTGGAGCAAGACTATGCTGATGTCGGTGGTTATTGGATTGAGACCGGTGGCCTCATCGACGGCACGATACGCGTATTCGGCATCTCGACGCATCACGGTATCTGGCGTTTCAAGCTGAACGACATCACGTTCCCTGCGAACATCAGCCTATGACACCTCTCGGCGATCGGCTCCGCAATGAGGGCGTCAGCGTCATACGCTCGGTGTTGACGGCGGCCGAAACGTTGGCGATTACCGAAGCGTACGATTGCGCCGTTCGGCAGGCTTGCGCGGACGGTGCACCCACATGCCGACGCTCAACGCCTGCACGTCGATCAGTCGCCGGACGAAGGCGGCTTTCCGCTTCTGGGCTTCATCTACACGATTGACGCGTTCACCGGTCAGCACGGTGCCACCCGATTCGTCCCTGGTTCTCAACGCGACAAACATCTGGACGCCATGCGCCCCATCGTCGACGCGGTCGCGCCGGCGGGCTCGCTGATCGTGTTCAACGGTTCCGTCTGGCACGGACATGGCGCGAATCGCACCAGCCTGCCGCGGCGCTCTCTTCAGGGGGCCTTCGTTCGTCGCCGAGACCACGCCGCCACGGATTTCCGTGCGCGCATGAGTCGCGAAACGTTCGATCGCTTAGGCGCTCGCGCGAAGCTGGTACTCGGTTTCGATTAGGCTACGAAAGGACCGCTGCCTTGCGCGGCTCGAGCACTTCGACCGGAATGCCGTTGGGATCTTCGATGAATGCAATTGCGCGCGTGCCGCTCGGCGACTTATACGCATCCTTGAGAATCTTCACGCCGCTTTCACGCAGGCGTGCGATGTACGGCTCGAGTTCGCCGTCGGCCTCGATCGCGAGGTGCTCGTACCGATTGCCGATCGTGTACGGCGGGTGCTCCTCGAGGTCGTAGACGAGTTCGATGTATGCGTTCCAGTCCGAACCGACGAACGCCATGTCGGCGTTGCCCGGATAGTGGAACGGCCCATCCAGCAATTTGAGCCCGAGCTTGTTGGTGTAGAAGTCGATCGACTCGTCCATATTGTTAACGAAGATCGACGTGTGTAGGAAACGGGGCATTGCGCACCTCCCGCCGGTTAATGCAGAAAGTACCGATACGACGAGAACACGAGCGATACCCCGAGCTTGTCGGCGGCGGCGATCACTTGTTCGTCACGGATTGAGCCGCCCGGCGCGATGATCGCAGTGCAGCCGCCGGCCGCAGCAGCCTCCAAACCGTCGGCAAATGGAAAGAAGCCGTCGCTTGCACAGGCCGCGCCCTTGGCTTCCGTCGCCGGCGCGATGCGCCGCGATCTGGACCGCGCTCACGCGATTGGTTTGGCCCGGCACAGATGCCGCGCGTTGTGCCGCCGTTGGTAATCACGATGCCGTTTGACTTGACGTGGCGCACGACGTCCCACGCGAAGGCGAGATCGTGCCACTCTTGCGCGGTCGGCTCGCGCTTGGAGACCACGCGCCACGTTTCGGGCGGCGCGGCCGGATTGTCGTCTTCGGCGAGCACCCCGCCAAGCGCACTGCGCACGCGCAGCTCGCGCGCCAGCTCGTCCGGCAGCGACGGCGTAAAGCGCATGACCCGCAGATCTTTGAGTCTTTTCGTGTTCTTCATCAGCTCGAGCGCATCGTCGTTAAATCCCGGCGCTGCGACGATCTCGAGGAAAAACTTTGCAAGCGCCTTCGCCGCGTCGAGATCGATTGGGGCATCGGTGGCGACGATGCCCCCATAGGCAGAGACTGCGTCGGCCTCGAGCGCATCGGCAACCGCCTTCCCCACGCTCGAACGTTGCGCAACACCGCACGGAACCGTGTGCTTCACCACGGCCGCGCGCACAAAACGCTCGTGCTCGCTGCCGAACGACGCGCCGATCGGCGCGCGCGAAAGCATACGCAGCGTTGCATCGAGATCGAGTAGATTGTTATACGAAAGCGCCTTGCCGTGCAGTTGTTTGGGCAGACGGTCCGGACGATCGAGATAGAACGCCGCGCGGTTCTGCGGATTCGTGCCGTAGCGCAAGCGTTGGGAGAGCGGCAACGTGACGGTGAGCGCGCCCGGCAAGTCGCTCGGCAACACGCTGCCCTCCGCCGCGAGGTAGTGGGCGATCGCCGCATCGTACTCGGCCGTGCGTTCGAAGGCGGCAACCGCGAAATCGCGCCGCATCTTCGCTGGGATCTCTTGCGCTTCGAACGCTTTGATAAAGTCCGCGTACTGCGAGAAGTGGCTGAGCACCGAAACGTGATCGCAATTTTTGGCTGCGGCACGCAAGAGCGAGACGCCGCCGATGTCGATCTGCTCGATCGCTTCGGCGCGCGTCGTGCCCGCTTTCGCAACGGTCGCTTCGAACGGATACAAATTGACGACAACAGTCGTGATCGGCGCGATCGCATACTTCTCGGCCTGCGCCTGATGCTCGGCGTTACTGCGATCGTAAAGGATTGCACCGAAGACCTTGGGATGCAACGTCTTCACGCGGCCATCGAAGAGCGGGGGAAAGCCGGTCATATCGCCGATGTCGTGCGCGGGAATTCCATGGTCCTGGAGGTGCTGCTTCGTACCGCCGGTTGCGTAGATCACCGTGCCGCGATCGTGCAGCACGCGCGCTAGTTCGACCGATCCAGTTTTGTCAGAAAGCGAAAAGAGCGCCGCCGGTTTGGTTCGGTCAGGCAAGCGCCAGCTCCGGATGCCGCTCCGCACTCAGCGTTGCCGCAATGATCGTGCTGACACCCGGCTCGCGCATCGTCACGCCGTACATCTTATCGGCCAGCTCCATCGTCTTCTTGTTGTGCGTGACGATGATCATCTGCGAATCGCCGGCGAGTTCGCGCACCATGTCGGAGAAGCGCTCGACGTTCGCGTCGTCGAGCGCCGCATCAACCTCGTCGAGCAAGTAGAACGGCGACGGCTTCACCGCAATGAGCGCAAAGATCAGCGCAGCGGCCGTCATCGCGCGTTCGCCGCCCGAAAGCGCGGCGAGTGCCATCAGTTTCTTGCCGGGCGGTTGCACCGAGATCTCGATCCCCGTTTCCGAGAGATTCTCCGGATTGGTCTGCCACATCTTGGCGTCGCCGCCGGGGAAGAGTTTACCGTACATCTCGGTGAACGCGGTCGCGACTTTTTCGAAGGTCTCGTTGAAGAGCGTTTGCGACTGCGCTTCGATCTCTTTGATCGACTCGAGCAGCGTCTCGCGTGCCCGGGCCAGATCGTCCATTTGCGTACGCAGAAAGTTCTCGCGTTCGGAGACTTCCTCGCGTTCGGCTTCGGCATTGAGATTGACGTTGGCCGAGAGCCGCGCCAACTCGTCGCGTAACCGCGGCAACTCCTCAATCACCGTGTCAGGCTCTTGCGCGTAGCGCGTTTCGACATCGTGACACTCGTCGTCGGTTGCTGGGTTCTGCGCAAACTGCGAGACCAGCATGCCGAGTTCGGCTTCGATCTCGGCCAAACGCGTGCGCTGGCGCTCGCCGCCGGCGACCGCATCACGTTCGTCGTTTTCCGCCGAACGCAGATCGGCCTCGAGCTGCAAGAGTTCGTTGGCCATCGTCTCGCGTTCGCGCCGCGCAACGTCGAGCTTCGCGTCGAGGTCGCTCACGCCGTGACGTAAGCCTTCGAGATGCGCGTGCGCGTCGCGCGTCTGCGAGACGAGCGCACCGATCTCCGCGAGCATCTGCTCGCGCGCGAGCCGCGCGCGTGCGCTATCTTGATCCAGCATGCCGAGGCGCCCACGCGACGCGTCGCGCTCCGCCGTCAGTGCAGCAGCCCGTTCGCGCAAGTCGCCCGCGCGATGACTTGCATCGAGCTGTCCTTCTTCGGCGCGCGCAATCTCCTCGCGTGCACGTGCAAGTTCGGCTTCGAGCCGCACGCGCTCCTCGTCACTGTGGACAGCTTCGGGTTCGGGCGCTCCCAATACGTGCTCGCGCTCGCGCGCCGTGCGCGCGCGCACCAACACCTCGTCAACACCGCTGTGCGCACGCGTGACTTCAGCGTGCATGCGTTCGAGCTCACCCGCGAGCGCGGCCATCTCGGTACGAAGCTCGGCACTCTGCAATTCGAGGCGGCCAAGCAACTCACGTGCCGCGTCGCGCGCCGCCACAGCACCCTCGACGCGGCGTCCGGCTTCGCCCGCCGCATGCTCGAGCTGCTCGAGCTTGGCGCGCATGCCGGTAAGCTGCTCGCGCAGCGTCTGCGCCTGCGCCCGCCGCGAGAGAATCGAACGCTCGCGCTTGAAACGTCCGCCGGTGATTGCGCCGCCACCCGCGATCTGCTCGCCCGTGAGCGTAACGATCGTATCGCGTAAGCCGCGCTCGCGCACCAAATGGATACCGGTCTGCAGCGTGTCGACAACGAGCACGTTGCCGATCAGGAACCGCACCACGCCTTCGAATTGCGGCTGCGTCCGCACCAGCGTGTGCGCATAGCCGATCACACCCGGCGTATGTTCGATCTCAGGCGTCATTGACTTGGCGTCGCGATTGCCCAGGGTGTCGAGCGGTAAGAACGTCGCACGGCCCGCTTCGCTGCGATTGAGGAATTCGATCGCGTGCTCGGCGTCTTCCGACGTCTTGGTAATGATGTTCGAGAGCCGTGCGCCGAACGCAACATCCATCGCACGCGCGTAGCGCTCCTCGGTCGTGATTACATTGGAGACGATGCCTTCGACGCCGCGGATGTCCCCGCGCTGCCAGGCTTCGACGACGGCGCGCGTGCCGGGGACGTGCCCTTCGAGCGAATTCTCCAATTCCTCGATCGTATGTAAGCGCGACTGTGCGCCCATCACCTCGCCGGTCTGATCGCGATGCGCCGCAAGCGCCGTAGCGAGTTCGCGCTGCGCGAGCGTCAGCGCATGCTCGGTCGTCTCGGATCGTTGGCGCGCACTCGCGGCCTGCGTTTCGAGCGAGCCCAACTGCGCTTCACGTCCAGCGTACTTTTGCGACGACGCGCCGGCCGCGAGCTCGAGCTGCGCCACGTGCTCCCGTGCCGCATGCGCCTCGCCTTCGAGGCGTTCAGCTTCCGCGCGCGAGTTCTCGCCCAGCACCCGTCGCTCGGCGCGCTTGGCCGCGCCGGCTGCGGCGTGCGCTTCGACCTCGCGCAGCTGCGTGAAGATAGAATCGAGTTGCGCGCGTGCTTGCGCCAGCGCCGTCTGCGCGTGTAGCTCGGCCTCGCGTCCTGCATCGAGCTCGGTTGCAAGTGGCGCAAGCCGCCCTTCGAGATTGGCAATCGTCACTGCGAGCGATTCACGTTCGGCCTGCACGCGTGCAGCATCTTCGTGCGTCTGCGTCGACTGCGATTCGAGCGCTTCGCGGCGCGCTAGCGCCGCGGCGTAGTCGGCTTCTATCCGTGCAAGCTCGGCACGTTTGCTCTGCGCCTGCCCGCGGATCTCTTCAAGGTGTAGTTCTTGTTGATAGGCGCGCGTACGCAGTTCGGCGAGATTCGCGCCGAGTTGCGCGACCTTGCCGGCCGCGGCACCGCGGATCTCGTCGTGCTTTTCGAGCTCGCTGCGCAGCCTCTCGCGCTCGCCACGCCGCGACGCACTTGCGCGCATGTACGAGAGGATTTCGAGGTCGCGCACGCGGGCGTTGACCTTGCGGTAGCGCTTTGCACGGCGCACCTGTGTATCGAGCTCCGGAATACGCCGTTCGAGCTCGCTGATGAGGTCATTGATGCGGATCGCGTTGGCCTCGGTCTGCTCGAGGCGGCGCATCGACTCGTGTTTACGCGCGAGAAACTTGTTGATGCCTGCCGTCTCTTCGAAGAGCGCGCGCCGTTCGGTGGGTTTGCTCGTAAGTATCGAGTCGATCTGGCCTTGCGAAACGATCGCGTACGAACCCGGCCCGAGTCCCGTTCCCATCAGCAACTCGACGATGTCGCGCAAGCGCACCTGGTTGCGATTGATGAAGTACTCGCTCTCGCCCGCGCGATAGGCGCGGCGCGTGATCTCGACCTCGCTGAATTCGATCGGCAATTTCCCTTCGGTGTTGTCAAACGTAAGCGAGACCTCGGTCATCCCGAGCGGCTTGCGCTTTTCGTTGCCGGCGAAGATCACGTCCTCGAGTTTGCCCGAGCGCAGGCTGCGGCTCGATGTCTCGCCCAGCACCCAGCGAAACGCGTCGACCAGGTTCGACTTTCCCGAGCCGTTGGGGCCCACGATCGCGGTGATGCCGCCCGAGAAATCGAGTCCGGTCGCTTCCGCGAACGTCTTGAACCCAAAGGCCTTGATCTTCTTTAAATGCATGCGTTCACTCTGACAAAAGGGAGGCTAGAGCCGCCTGCGCCGCGGCCTGCTGTGCAGCTTTCTTCGATGGCCCGCTCCCGGTTCCCAACGTCTTGCCCTTCACCTGCACGCTCGAGTCGAAGTGCGGGACCTGCGCGGTGCCGGCGTTGCGGTCGTGGTAGACGGGCGTTGCGGAAAGGTGCTCCTGCGCGTAGTGCTGCAGGCGCGTCTTCGCATCCAGCAGCGCCTCGGGCGCGTGTTCGAGCGCCTCGATGTGCTCGCGAATCACGAACGTGCGCGCTTTCGTCACGCCGTAGCGCAGCGCGAGCGCACCGATAAAGGCTTCGAAGGCATCGGCGAGGATCGACGTATTATCCACTCCGCCGGCGTTGCGCATACCCGTGCCGAGTGCGACTAGCTCCGAAAATCCTAGGCGTCGCGCGCTCTGCGCGAGCTGTGCGTCGTTGACAATCGCCGCCTTGCGCACCGTGAGGCGTCCTTCCGGCTCTTCGGGGAAGTGCTCGAAGAGCCAGCGCGCGGTAATTGCACCGAGGACCGAGTCGCCGAGAAACTCCATCCGCTCGTTTGATGGGCCGCCGCCTTCTTTCGTGGAGCTCTCGTGCACGAATGCCTGCTCGATCAAGCTGACATCGCCCGCGACGCGCACGCCTGCGCGGGCGAGCAATGCCCGCAGTCGACGTCGGCGATTTTCACCGGCCATCGCACTTGTCCGTTAGCGGACTTTTCCGAAGACGATCACACTGTTGTGGCCGCCGAATCCGAACGAGTTCGAAAGCGCGATGTTGACGGGCGCCTTGCGTGCGACATTGGGCACATAGTCGAGCGTGCACTCGGGATCGGGGAATTCATAGTTGATCGTCGGCGGCATGATGTCGGTCGCGATTGCCATCACCGTCGCTACGCCTTCGATCCCGCCAGCGCCACCGAGCGCGTGGCCGTGCATCGATTTCGTCGAGCTAACGCCCATCGCTTTGGCGTGCTCGCCAAAGGCTTTCTCGATGGCCTTCGATTCGGCGGGATCGCCGATCGGCGTCGAGGTGCCGTGCGCGTTGATGTAATCGACCTCGGCCGGCGAAATGCTCGCCGATTTGAACGCGCGATCGAATGCCAGCGCGACACCGTGGCCACCGGGGTCGACGGCTACCAGATCGTACGCATCGGCCGATTGGCCGTAGCCGTAGACTTCGCAGTAGATCTTCGCGCCGCGCGCTTTGGCGTGCTCGTAGTCCTCAAAGATCAAAATACCCGCGCCTTCACCCAGCACGAAACCGTCGCGTTCTTTATCAAACGGACGCGAGGCCCGGGTGGGGTCGTCGTTGCGCGTCGTCATTGCTTTCATCGAACAAAAGCCGCCGACCGCGAGTGGTGAGATGCAGGCTTCGCTGCCGCCGGTAACCACCGCCAGCGCATCACCTTTCGCTACCGCGGTATATGCTTGGCAGATCGCGTCGTTGGCCGAAGCGCATGCGCTCGCGACCGAAAAGACCGGACCGCGAAATCCATACGCCATCGAAACGTGTGCCGGCCCTGCGTTAGCCATCAGCATCGGAATGAAGAACGGCGAGGTCTTCGTCCAGTTGCCGACCTGCGACGCCTTGATCGCCTCATACCAGAACGTTTGTATCCCGCCGATGCCGCTTCCGATAATTGCGCCGACTTGGTCCTTGAATGCCTCGTCGTCGGGAAGCGCCGCATCTTCTATTGCTTCCTTGCTGGCGACGAAGGAGTACTGTGCAAAGCGATCCATCCGGCGCGACAGCTTGCGGCCGATCATTTCCTCCGGGTTGAAATCCTTAACCTCGGCGGCGATCCGCGTAGTAAAGTCGCTTGCATCGAAGACCGTGATTGGCCCGACGCCGGACTCGCCGGCTACCAGGCGACGCCAGAATTCTTCGCGGGTGTTTCCTAAGGGGGTCACGGCACCCATACCCGTGACAACGACGCGTCTTTTGCTCAAAACGCCTCACAGTTACGGCCGGGACCCCGGTCAACCTCTTCCGAAGAAAGGCCAGGTGAAAGCCCTCGCATCGATCCTTGCCGTCCTCGCGCTGGCCGCGGCCCTTACCCTCGGGGCGAGCGCCCAGCAGCAGACCTTCTCGACCAACCACGCCGGGCCAACGGAGCCCGTACCGATCATCACACCGCAGCCGCTCTACTACGGCGACTACTACTATCCGTATCCCTACAGCTGCAACAATCGCTTCTCAAGCGGCAGCCAGCGTGGCGTGGCTCAGGGCCACCACTTCAATAACGCCAATCACGGGAACCCGTGCAGCGGTGGTGGTCGGCCGCAGCCCTCGCATCACCCCGCGCCCCACGCGACCTAAGTCAGGCGCGGAACGAAAAGACCGGAGCCGGATAGACCCGTTCCGCCGCGAGCGCCTGGACGGCCGTGAACAGCCGCAAAAAGTTGCTTCCGTTTACAGGCAATACGTAGGTCGGATTGGCGGACGGCGGGAACGCCGCGGCCGATTGGAGGGCCTCGAAGATTGGCTTGGCTGCCTCGCTGAGGTTCCCGGCCGGGTTCGCAAAGCGGTAGCTCGAGACCCCAAAGGCCTGGGCGCGCACGAGGTTACTCGCCGCTGTTACTGGAGTAGCCGATGGGAGCAGGGCGGTGGGCCCGGTCGCGTGGATTGCGGGCAGATTCATGGTGCTCCGCGATTTTACCCAAAACCGGTCCTTGCCAAGCCTTCGGACCCTTTGCTATACTCCTCCGGCTATGTTCCAGTTCGACCTGCAGCTATTTGCGTCCAAGAAGGGCGCCGGCTCTACCCGCAACGGGCGCGATTCCAATGCCCAACGTCTGGGCGTGAAGCGCTTTGGCGGCGAGCGCGTGCTCGCGGGCAATATTCTCGTGCGCCAGCGCGGCACAAAGTTCTATCCCGGACTCAACGTCGGGATGGGCAAAGATCACACGCTCTTCGCGTTGGTCGAAGGCACCGTCGAATTTACGACGCGCCGTAACCGGCAGCATATCAACGTGCTCCCGGCTTCTGCTGCCTAAGACACGCGCTGCAATTCATTGACGAAGCTTCAATAACCGTAGCAGCCGGAAACGGCGGCGACGGTATTGTTGCATGGCGTCGTGAAAAGTACGTACCGAAAGGTGGCCCGGCCGGCGGTGACGGCGGCGGCGGCGGCAGCGTCTATCTCGAGGCGACGTCGGAGCTTTCGACGCTCGTCGAATTTCGTTACAAGCGCCAGTTCAACGCGGAATCCGGCAACGCCGGAGGACAGTCGAATAAATCCGGGCGCAGCGGTCCGGATCTCACGATTCGCGTGCCCGTCGGCACGCTCGTCTACCGCACGTTCGAAGGCAAGGCCGAAGCGTTTTTGCACGATCTTGCGCACGACGGCGAACGCGTGCAGGTCGCGCGCGGCGGCAAGGGCGGCTTGGGCAATCAACACTTCGCGACCAGCACGCGCCAAGCACCGCGTATCGCCTACAACGGCGAACCCGGCGAAGCGTGCGCGTTGCGGCTCGAGTTGAAATTGCTCGCCGATTGCGGCGTGATCGGCGTCCCCAACGCGGGCAAGTCGACGTTGCTCTCGGTCGTGTCGGCCGCGCGTCCCAAAATTGCGGACTATCCGTTTACCACGATCGAACCGCAACTCGGCGTCGTGCGTGTCTCCGACGAAGAGTCGTTCGTGATGGTCGACGTGCCCGGCTTAATCGAAGGCGCGCACGAAGGCGCGGGACTCGGCGATCAATTCCTGCGGCATATCGAGCGCACGCGCGCACTCGTGCATCTGCTCGACGGCGCAAAATCACTCGACGAGATGCTGCACGACAAAACGACGATCGAACATGAACTGCAGGCGTGGAACCCCGCGCTCGTGCAAAAGCCGACGCTGCTCGTGGTGAGCAAGCTCGATCTCCCCGATGCGCAGGAGCGCCTGCGCGAATTGCGCGAGCAATTTCCCGATGCACGCGGCATCAGTGCCGTGACGCGCGACGGCGTCCAAGACCTGGTCTACGCCATCTGGCGGACGATCAAAGAGACGCCGTTGCCCGAGATCGTCGCGCCGCCGCCCGCGCACATCGAACTCGTCGCGAGCGAGGCGTTCGCGATCGAGCGTGACGACGAGGGTTCCTTCGTGATCACCGGACCACGCATCGAACGGCTCGCCGCTGTCACGAACTTCGACACAGATGAGGGGCTGGCACGTTTTGAGCGTGCGCTCGCCAAGATGGGGGTCGAGAAAAAATTGCGTGAACTTGGCGCGGCCGAAGGGGATACGGTGCGCATAGGCCCGTACGAGTTCACATACTCGTGAGACTCGGAATTTTCGGCGGCACGTTTGATCCGGTCCATAACGCGCATCTCTTCTTGGCCGAATCCGCCCGGCTGCTTGAAAATCTCGATCGTGTGCTCTTCGTGCCGACGCGCGAGAAGAAACACTACCGCGATGACGCGCAAGCCGACGTCGCGCATCGCCGCGCGATGATCCTCGCCGCAATCGAGGGCAATGCCGGCTTTGCGCTCGACGAGAGCGACCTGCGTGATGATGCGACCGGCTACACGGCCGACCTCATTCCGCTGCTCAAGAAAAAGTATCCGAAAGCCGGCTTCACCTTCGTCATTGGCGCCGACTCGCTGGCAAACTCGACTTGGGAGCGCTTCGACGAGGTGCTCGAACAGCTCGAGCGTTTCGTGATCGCGCCGCGCATCGGCGTGCGCCCGGAAGCTTTGCAGCGCGTGATCGCCGCGGTTCCCAAAGTTCTGCGCGATCGCATCGCGACGCTCAACATGCCCGAGCTCACAGAATCGGCGTCGCTGGTGCGCTCATTGCTTTCGCAGGGACGTAGCGTACGGTATCTCGTACCCGAGGCAGTATGGCAGTACATCGTCGCGCACCGACTCTACGGCATCGAACGCTAGCATTCGCCCTTGCGCTGTGCTGCAGCGCGTGCGGTGGCGGAAGCGCCGAGCAGCCCAATAACGCGCGGATCTGCGCACTCTATGCCAGCGGCTCCGGCGGCGTCGAAGTGATCGCCCAAGGGACCGTGCTTGGCGTGCTCGGCACGCGTGGCGGTCCAAGCGGCGAACACGAAGGCTTCTTACTCAAACTCAGCGAGCAGTGCGATCTTTTGCTGCGCGTCGAAACGAATGTCGATGTCACCGGGCCCGTGCCGCTACAGATGGGCGAGATCGTCACCGTGAAGGGCCAATTCGAAGACGATGCCGAGGGTGGCGTCATCCACTGGACGCACCACGATCCTTCGGGCCGTCACGTTTCGGGCTACGTCGAGGCCGACGGCAAGCTGTATCAGTGATCGCGGTCGAGCACGCCGGCCGCTTCGCGTAAGCCTTCAACGATCGCCTGCGGCGTTGGGGGACAACCCCGCACCGTAACCTGCGCACCGAGTTCCGCAGCGCCGTTACCGGCTACGCCGACACTACACCAGACGCCGGTGCCTGCGGCGCAGTCACCGATCGCGACGACCACGCAGGGCTGCGAAACCGCGGCGAGCGTGTCACGCGCTGCATCAGCCATCGCGGGTGTCATCGGACCCGTCACGGTGACGACATCCGCGTGGCGCGGTGAGGCAACGATATCCCAACCTTGTAGCGTGATATCGTAAAATGCATTACTCAACGCATTCATCTCATGTTCGCAACCGTTGCAACTGCCGCAGACGAGATGCCGGATTCCGAGCGATCGCTTGAATTTTGCCATCACTCAACGATCCGCACACGCATAGCAGAGGTTGAAACTTTTGTTGACGAGCGGGAAGTCCGGCACGATGTTTCCTTCCATTGCGTGCGCGACCAGCGGCCAGTTGCGATACGACGCTGAGATCACGTGGAGCCGCTCGATACGCCGCTGGGGCGTTATGTGGACGGCGATCGTCTCCGCGCCACGTGGGCCTTCGACCGTGGCAATCGTTCTACCGGCGCCCAAGTCGAGCCGCAAAACGGGTGGCAGCGCTTCTTCTCCCAGCTGCGACAGTGCTTCGCGTATCAAACGAAAGGACTCGATTAGCTCGTCGCGCTTAACGCGGCAACGCGCAAACGCATCTCCAGCCGACGCCCACGCCGAACGAACCGCGATCCGCGCATAGGCGCCATAGGGCGCAAATGTCCGCACGTCGATCGTGCCGTGCGATGCACGGTGCGCGGGGCCGACCCCGCCAAGTGCACGCACGGCCTCGTGCGATAGCAGCCCCGCACCATGCCAACGTGACACCAATGAGGCATTGCCGAAAAGGGCGCCCAAATATCGGTGGACACGTTGCTCGAGCCGGGCGAGTGCCTCACGGATCACGCCTCGCTCGGATAACGCGCCCGGCGCAACGCCGCCGGGTACGATCGCGTCAAACAATAAGCGATGTCCACCGGCCACTTGACAAATACGCATGGTTTCTTCCTTGAGACCCATGCCGCGGGTGAAGCCGACGCCCCAGCCGGCGCCCGAAGCACTCGCTGCTAAATCCGCAAGATGATTGTAGATGCGTTCCAATTCGGCGAGGACGAGTCGCGCCAAGTCGTTTTCGGCACCCGCCTTTTCTCCGCTCAATGCTTCTAAAGCCAGAGCGTACGCGTAAGAGCGAGAGGCGCTGCAACCTCCGCAGATGCGCGCCACCTTCGGTGCGGCTTCAATCGCATCTAGCGCTTCCACTGCGTGCTCGATACCGCGGTGCGAATACCCCAACTGCGCATCGAGATAGACAACCGTTTCGCCACCCGAGCTGAAGGTGAAGCGGCCCGGCTCGATTACGCCCGCGTGAACGGGGCCCACAACGAAGTGCATCAGACCGGAACCCTGCGCCAGCACGGCGTGAGGCATCACCCCGTCCTGCACGCGCAACGGACGTGGATCGGGAAGATCACCGAAACGGACCCCGCGTTCATCGGCCATCTCGCGTTCGTCCCATGCGAATGCGGGGCAATCCGACGAGATAGCACTGGCCACTTCGTCACGCCTATGGTCACATGTCAACGCATACGGACCGGAACCTTCACGAAGAAATAGGTACCGCAATGCATCGGCACTTGCATATGCCCCCAACATGACGTTGCAAGCAACCTCGGCAACGACACGCTGTTTGAAGTCTTGTGCCTGCCGCTTGGGCAACGTCGACGTCATCGTCCTAGCCCCGTCCACGGCACGATGCCGAGCGCCAGGCAGCACGTTAGAGCAATGGCCACCGTTGCAACTGCAGCGCGCCGGTGCAACCGTGTAAATGAAACAACCAAACGCTCCTGCGAACTAATAGAGGCCTCTGCACCGCCCTCGATATCGATTGTTGCGCGCGCCAGAGCTGCGAAAGCCAGCAACAAGCCCACGAGCGCCAGCGAGAGCGGAATCCAACGCCCCGCCGCGATGCCGGCAAACACGACCAATAGCTCGGTGACGAACAGCCCAAAGGGCGGCATACCCGCAAGGGCTGCAAGCGCCGCGAGCAGGAGGCGTCCCGGCGATCCATCGTTCCAGAGCCCGTGAAGCCGCGCGATCTCGGTCGAACCTCGATCGCGCTGCACCATGCCGGCGGAAAAAAATGCGGACGATTTTGCAAAGGCGTGTACCGTGAGATGAAACAGCGCCGCAAACCACCCGAGCGTCGTTCCGAAGCCCAACGCCAGCGCGACAATTCCGGCGTGCTCGATGGTCGAATACGCCAGCAAACGCTTCAGGTCGCGTTGCACGAGCATCAGGGCTCCCGCTACTGCTATCGAGAGCGCGCCCATCCAGAGGAGCAACTGATCGGCGAAGCTGCCGACGCCGAGAACCGCCGCAATCGTGAGCGTCCGCGCGAGCGCGTACAGCGCGCATGACACCAGCACACCCGATAGCAATGCGCTGATCGGAGCAGGCGCCTTCGAGTGCGCATCGGGCAGCCACGCGTGGAGCGGCACAAGCCCCGCCTTGGTCGCGAATCCCACAATCATGAGCGCCACTGCCACGCGCGCAAGCGTAGAGGCATTCGCGCTACCGTGCGCTGCGATCGCTCCCCACGACAGCGCGCCCACGGGACCGATACCTTCGGCGATTGCAACATGCGCGAGCACAATCAAACCGAGGAGCGCGAAGGCAATGCCGACACTGCACAAGACCAGGTATTTCCAGGCAGCTTCAAGCGCCGCGGCTTCGCCGCTGTATCCGACCAAAAACGCTGTGGCGAGCGTTGTCAGCGCCACGCCGAGCCAGAGTAGTGCGAAGTTCGAGGCGAGTACGACGAGCAGCATCGAACTCCAGAACGCCCCGAGCATGACGAAGTACACCGGCTTACGCGACCAGATAGCGTAGCCTTTAGTCCAGTCGTCTGCCAAGACAGCTGAGGAGAACAGGGTCGCAAGGAGTCCCAGAACGGATACGAGACTTGCAAAAAGCATCGAGAGGCGATCGATCGAGCCAAACGTAGCAACCGGCAAGAGCGCCGCGACGAAGGCCAATACGATGCGAGCAAAGCGGCGCGCCGAGCGCTGCGGAATCAACCGTACGGCGATCGCAAATGCAAACGGCGCTGCAACAACGAATTCTATCATCCTCGTAATCTTCGCAAGGAGTCCACGTCGAGCAGTGGATTATGCGCGAAATACGCGCGCAACAGTGCTAGTCCGATAAACGTCGCGACGAGTGCATCGAAGGCGGCGCCGAGCTCGACCGATTCCGGTAGCGTCGGCGCGAGCGCTGCGCCGATTAAAGCCGCACCTGCCCCCAAGACCAACAAGCCTGCCACGTGCGCGAGCAGATTCCGGTGTACGATCAAGATACCGACCCCGCACAAGACGACGAACCCCAAGACATCGCGCAACGGAGTGGTTGATGGAACGAAATTGGCTGCGGCGCGCGAGACGAGCGCAAAAACCAGCACTAGGAGCAGCCGTAGCGGAGCGCTGAGCGAAGGACGCAAGTCGTTGGCCTCGGGATTCGCGCGCACGAATGCCAGGATCCCCAGCGGTGCGACGACGACTTTGAGTAACGTGGCAATCGCGAAGAGCGCGATTGAAACCGGTGAGGTCAGGGCCGAAGCGGCCACGAAGATACAGACCGTTACTGCCAGAACGACGTACGCCATCAGCAAGTGTAGCGTGCGCGTGCTCAAGAACAGTGCGCCTCCCGCGAGCAAGAACACCAAATAGATCGTCACGTAATTATTCCGAAGAGTCGTAGGACGACGCTCGTTGTCGCGAAGACAAGCGCGGTCGAGAGCAGCTGCGGAACTTCAAATAAGCGCAGCTTTGCAAACAGTGTTTCTACCACACTGATAGCCACGGCGAGCACGACGACGTAACCCAAAATTGCCCACAGGTTCCCGCCGGGTAAGAGCATTGCGCCCAAGAGCAGGAAGCTCAATTGGCGTATCTGCGCAGCCGCCTGCAAGAAGGCTAGGTGCCACCCGGAGTACTCGAGCGACAGACCCTCATGAATCATCGTCAATTCGTAGTGCGTTTCCTGATTGTCGATCGGGACACGGGCGGTCTCCGCCAGCATCACCAGAAAAAAGGCTGCGAACGCCAACATCGCCACCGGCCCGGTCGGCAATGCCAGGAGTGACGAAAGCTGCGTTCCTTTTCCAAGTGCCGCTGCGCCGAGGAGCGATGCGAGAAGCACCGGCTCGATCAGACTCGCGAACGTCATCTCCCGGCTCGAAGCCATCCCGGCGAAGGCGCTGCGGCTATCGAGCGCGGCCAAACCAAGAGCGAACCGGCTTATCGAGAGAAGAAAGACGAGTCCGATAATGTCGCCTAGCGGCCATAATGCGCCACTGAGAGGCAACGCCGCTGCCAACGTCAGCGCCGTGCCGATTGCGATTCCCGGCGCGCAAAACGTGATCACCGAAGCCCCCTCCGGAAGTACTGCTTCTTTGTTCCACAATTTTGCAAGGTCCCGATACGGCTGCACGATCGACGGGCCGGGCCGGCCGGCGAATCGGGCGCGAAGCATCTTCATCGAGCCGTGAACGAGCGGCGCAAGTCCAACAATCAGAAGAAGCTGAAGGGCAGTATTCATCGATTTGCAAGCGTGACGACGACGAAGACCGCGACAAGCGCATACGCGAGATATAAGCGAAGGCTGCCGCTTTGCAACAGGCGCGACCGACGAGCTAATTGAAGCATGATCGCCGCGAAACGGCGTGCCAGGTCATCGATGACGTCACGGCTTTCAGTCCGGTACACAATCCGTTGCGGAAACCACTGTGACGCTCCGGCCTCGATGATTCGACGCCGTTCGGGGAAGAGCACGAAGCTGAATATCGTGCGCAACGGTTTAGAAAACGCCGTTGCCGTGTATTGAGACGAGGGCGCGACCGGTGAGCCGCAGGTCCACGTGGGCACGGGCCGCACGGCGCGATACCGTCCAAGCGCGAGAACGACAAGCGCGCCCGCCAGCGGCAGGAGCGCAAGAGTGATTGGCAGCACGGGCAGCGCCGGCAAAGCGAGCGGCGCCGTACCGAGCATCACCGTCGCAATACGCGCGAGCGGAACGACGACGAGCAAGGGTGCGATCCCAAAAAGTGCGCAGAGCGCGGCGAGCATTGCGAGCGCGAGTGTCGATGCATCGAAACGTTCCGGCGTCGCTACGCGCATGAGCGGTCTGCGAGGCCGCCCCAAGAACGCCACGCCGAAGACTTTCACAAAGCACGCTGCCGCAAGACCTCCGGTCAAGCCCAAACCGAGCACCGCCGCCAGCAGCACGAGAGCGAAAGGTGGAGCCACCTTCGTCCACCCGGCGATAAGGCTTTGAAACGTCATCCATTCCGATGCGAAGCCGTTGAGCGGCGGCAGCCCCACAATTGCGACGCACCCGACGAGAAAAAACGGCCCGGTCCAAACCAAGTGCGACCAGAGCCCGCCAAGCCGCTCGAGGTCGACGGTGCCTTCGGTTTCAGCGACAATGCCGGCGCCCAAAAACAACAGCGCTTTGAACAGTCCGTGATTGATTGCATGAAAAAATGCCGCGCTCAGGGCCAACGCAGCGAGGGCGGCGCTTCCGGTCGATCGCGCCAGGAGCGCAAGACCGAGCCCAATAGCAATGATGCCGACGTTCTCGACGGAGTGGTAGGCCAGCAAACGTTTGAGATCATGATCGACGAGCGCATAGAGAACGCCGCCGATCGCGCTGAGCGTTCCGACGATCATGAGCGTTACGCCCCACGAGGGTGGTGCGGGAGCCGCCAGTTCGAACGTGACGAGGCAAAGACCGTAGAGCGCGACCTTCAGCATCGCGCCCGAGAGCATTGCGGAGGCACTTGGCGGCGCCACCGGATGCGCGCGCGGAAGCCAGAAATGCAGAGGCAGCAATCCCGCCTTCGAACCAAAGCCGAGGAGAGCCAGGACGAAGATAAGGCTTCGCGTGTGCGCCGGCAGCGTTGCCGCGGAACCTGCAATGACCGCGAGCGACGGCTGCCCCGCGTGTGCTGCCAGCAGCAGCAGCGCAACCAGAATGCAGAGCGCACCACTTTGTGCGACAACGAGATAGACCCAGGTCGCGCGCCGGACAGAGCGCTTCTTGTGATGCGCGGCGACGAGAAACGCGGACACGAGCGACATCGTTTCCCAAGCCAGAAAGAACGACGCAACGCTGCTCGCGATGAGGACGAGCAGCATCGCGGCCATAAAGCCTGCGATCAACGCGGCATCGATGGGGCGATCGCGGCGCAAGCCCCACGTCCCTACGGCGGCGCCAAGCATTGCGAGCAACGCAAGAAATGGTGAAGCAAGCGGAGTCAGCGCAAAATCCAATTGCAAGGCGGGAACGATCGCGGGGATGCTCCCAAGTACGACCGACCCGCGGGTTGCTGCAATAAAGGCAAAGGTGGCTGCGACGACGGTGAGTGCAAACGTCGAACCAACACCCAGCAATCGGAGCCTCACGCCTTCCCACTCTCTTTGGCAAGTTCTTCGAGGGTGATACGAATTGAGACGAGTTGATTGTCGAAGATCGTGCGAGCCGAGTCGAGCAGCGAGAAAATGGCTGCGTCGCTGATCTGATAACGAACCGTCGTACCGTCACGCTGGGCCTGTACGAAGTTGCGCGCCCGGAGGACGGCCAGTTGCTGCGATACGGTCGACTGCTCGACGCCGAGCCGGTCCTTCAGGTCGCTGACGCTGATCGGGCCTCCGCGTAGCTGGTCGAGGATCTGTATGCGAAGGGGATGCGCGAGAACCTTAAAGAACTCGGCCTTGAAGACATATTGCACTATTTGAATATTTAAACATTACAGAGGTCCGCCCCTCCTCAACGCGTGCTGCGGGCAAAGCGCACGCTTGCCAGCACGAAAATGATGATGCCGTAGGCCAGCATCGGAACGATGTACGGCCAAAGCTGCGCGACGCCCGCCCCACGAATGATGATGCCGCGCAGAATCTCGATGTAGTACGTCAGCGGAATGACGTAGCCGAAGATCTGCATCGGTTCGGGCATGAGCGAGCGCTCGAAGACCGCGCCGCTCACCAGCACCGAGGGCAAGAGAATGAAGATCGCCATCAGCTGCGCTTGGATCTGGGTTTGCGCGACCGTCGAGATGAAGAGCCCGAGGCCGAGTGAGACCAGCAAGAAGCTCAGTGACAGCACGCACAGCAACAAGACGTTGCCCGCGATTGGGACGCTAAAGACGAAGTACATCCCGAGCAAGACGACCGCGAACTGCGCCGCCGCCACGAGCACGTAGGGAATCAACTTCCCGAGCATCAGGCCGGCGATGCCGATCGGCGTCACCAGAAGTTGGTCGAGCGTGCCGCGCTCGCGCTCACCCACGATCGCAAGTGCGGTGAGCATGATCGTGATGTTCTGCATCACGAGCCCAATGAGGCCGGGCACAAAGAAGTTCGCGCTGCGCATCGCCGGATTAAAGAGCACGACCGGACGCACTTCGAACGGTGTCGCGGTCTGCGGGCTGAAGTTACGCAGCGGAATGCCGCTCAGTGCAACCGCCGAGCCGTACGCAACCTGTGCAATCGCCGAATCCGAACCGTCAACGAATGCGCCGATCGCCGGCGTGCGACCGGCCTCGAGATCGGCGGTGAAGTTTTGCGGAATATCGAACGCGGCGCGCACTTTGCCCGAGACGATCGCACCGATCAACCCTTGGCGGCTCGAGACTTCGGTCACGACGTCGAACGTGCGCGACCCGTTCAGGCTGTCGATAAAGGCTTGCGCTGCGGGTCCACGATCTTCACGATACACGGCCGCCGGCACGTGCTCGACCGTCGTGTTGATCGCGTACCCGAGCAGCAGCATCTGCACGAGCGGCACGCCGATTGCAAGTGCAAGCGTCACCGGACTGCGTAGAATCTGGCGTAGCTCTTTGTACACCACCGCACTCATGCCCGAGAAATCGAAGAGCTCGTTCACGCGGCGGCATCCGTTTTGCGGGTCAATGCGACGAACGCATCCTCGAGCGACGGACGAATCGGTTCGACGCGCGACGCGTCGACCCCGACGGCTTGCGCGAGCTGCGCCGCGGTCATGCTGCGATCGACGACGACGTGTATGTCGCGCCCGAAAATCGTTGCGTCGCGCACACTCGGCACGTCATGCACGCGCCGAAACGTCACCATCACGTCGTCAGTTGCAATCGCATAGCGTACGGTTCCCGGCGGCGTTACATCGGGCAGTGACGCGATCTCATCGGGCGAACCGCTCGCCAAGATACGTCCTTGATAGATGTAGGCGAGCGACGAGCAGCGCTCGGCTTCGTCCATATAGTGCGTGGTGACGAAAAATGTCTTGCCTTCGGACGTCAACTGGAAAAGCAGATCCCACAGATCGCGCCGCGCCACCGGATCGATGCCGGCCGTCGGCTCGTCGAGAAAGACGACCGCCGGGTCGTGCAGCAGCGCGCAGGCAAGCGCGAGGCGTCGTTGCCAGCCGCCGGAGAGGGTCGCGGCGAGATAGTGCATGTACTCGCCGATGCCGACGATCTCGACGACCCGCCGCTTTTGCGATTCTCGCGCAACAGCGTTCAAGCCATACGCACGTGCGTAGAACTCGAGGTTCTCGTCGACCGTCAAATCCCCATACATCGAAAAGCCCTGCGCCATATAGCCGATGGCACGCCGAACTCGATTCGATTGGCGTTCGACGTCGAAGCCCGCGACGCGCGCATCGCCGGCCGTTGGGCGAACCAGCCCGCACAACATTTTGATCGTCGTCGTTTTGCCGCTGCCGTTGGGACCGAGATAGCCGAAGATGCTGCCCGCCGCGACGGAAAAACTGACATGATCGACGGCGGTGCGCTCCCCGTATACTTTCGTCAGTCCATTGAGCACGATCGCCCCGTCGCTCATTGCGGTTCGACAGTAACCGTAGTGCCGTCGAGCAATTTATGATCGGGATCGTGGACCCGAATCTTCACGCCGTAGACGAGCTGTGCGCGCTGATCGGCGGTTTCGACGTTCTGCGGGGTAAACTGCGCGGTGCGATCGTAGCTTTCAACCGTGCCGGTGAAGGAACCAGCGCCGGCGTCGGACTGCACGCGCAGCGACTTTGCGTTGCGAACGCGTCCGAGATCGCTTTGCGATGCATAGATGTAGACATATGGATCGGCAAACGTATCGATGACCGCGGCCGTCTGATTCGCAACGAGCATGTCGCCCGGATGCAAATTGAAACTCGCAACCACACCGTCGACCGTCGACGCCACGGTGGCTTCGCGTAATTCGGTGAGCGCATGTGCTGCCGCCGCGTGCGCGCTGCGTGCTTGCTCCTGCGCCTGCGCAAGCTGCTGCGCTGCGCCGGTGAGCGTCGCCTGGTAGGTGCCGTGTGCAGCATTGGCGTTTGCCAGCGCGGAGGCGGTTTGCCCAGGCAGGTCGGCGCGCTCGAGCTGCGCGAGTTGCGCCTGCGCTTGCCGCACGTTTGCATGCGCTTGATCGCGGGCCGCGCGGGCTTGATCCAAGCTCTGCCGCGAAACGTCGCCGGTCTGCGCGAGGGAGTCGGTTCGCGCATAGTCGTGATCGGCCAGCCGCGCCGTTGCGCGCGCATTGGCAAGCGTGGCGCGCGCGGCACGGATGCGATCGTTTGCACCGGTGACCGTCTGCGTGTAGGTTGCACCGGTCGCGACACTTGAACCGCGCGCTTGTGCGATTTGACTCGGCAGCGTCCCAGTCTGCAGCGCCGCAAGCGCTGCGTCGGCCGCACGCGCTTGCGCCATCGCCTGGTCATAGGTGGCCTGGGGCAGCGACGGATCGAGACGCACGATCACCGTGCCGCGCTTGACGGTCGTGCCGGCGGCGACGTCGGCCTCAATCACGCGCCCGCCAACCTGGCTTCCAACCGAGACGTACTCTGTCTGCACGGTCCCGCTGAAATGCGAAGTTGGGGCGGCGCAGGCGGCCAGCGCGAGACAACAGAGCCCGGCAGGTGCGACCCTCATATTGCGATCATCCTTCCACGGTGCTTCTCGAACGCATCTTACTCGCGAGTGCCTCCCCGCGACGGCTCGAGCTTTTGCAGTCGCTCGGCTTTGCAGTGCGGGTAGAACCGAGCGGGTATGGCGAGCCCGACGATCCAGTGCTCACACCGCGGGACCTCGCGATCCGCCACGCGGCAGCAAAAGCGCAGGACCTGCGTGCGCGCTTCCCAGACGAGATCATCGTGGCGGCCGATACGGTCGTCGACGTCGACGGACGCGCCCTGGGAAAGCCGCGTGACGCCGGCGAGGCAAGCCAGATGTTGCGCATGCTCTCCGGGCGCGAGCACCAGGTTCACACCGCATATGCGCTCGCGCTGCCCGGTCGATCCGAACTTTTCGAGGACGCTGCGACCACACGGGTCCGCTTCTATCCGCTCGACGATGACGAAATCGCCGCGTACGTTGCAAGCGGTGAGCCGATGGATAAGGCCGGAGCGTATGGGATTCAGGGGCGCGCGGCGTCGCTGGTCGCGTCGATCGACGGCGATTTTTACACGGTCATGGGCTTCCCGCTTGCCCGCTTCGTTCGAGCCTTACGGCAGTTGGGTTTTGCCCTACCGGTGGCGAAGAAAACACTCAACGAATAGGCTTTTTCAGGAGCCGGCCATCTTTACTTACCGGGACGAGCGCAAATTATTCGCGCTGATTGCCGTCATCATCGTGGCGGCAACGCTTGCGCTCGTGCAAATCAGCGCCGAACGCGCCGGCACGAGCAGTCCGCTCACGACATTTGCAACATCACTCGTTTCGTTTGCGCAAAGCGCGTCGGCATTCGTGATCGATGGCGTGCGCGGCGGTGCATCCAACGTCGCGTCACTGCCGTCGCTGGCCAAGGAGAACGCGCAGCTGCGAGCGCAGAATCGCACGCTTGCCGCCGACAACGCACGCCTGCACGAGCTCGCCGCACAATATGCCGCTGAGGTCAGCGTGCGTCCCGCAGTCGACGTCTATCCCAGCGGCGTCGAAGCGCGCGTCGTCGGCTTTCCGCCGGAGAACGATTCGCGCACCGTTACGATCGATCGCGGGAGCAACGCGGGCGTTCACAAAGACGATGGCGTGATCGCTGCCGGTGGCATCGTCGGACGCGTCGATAGCGTCGGCCCGTTTTCGAGCGACGTTGTGTTGATCACGGATTACACCAGCCGTCTCCCGGCGGTCACGCGCCACGGACGCTACTGGGGCATCGCACGCGGCAATCTTTCCAGCGTGCGCGTCGAGTACATCCCGCAAGATGCTGCAATCAAAATTGGCGACATGATTGTCACCGGTGCCGGCCGCTCGTTCCGCTCGGGCGTACCTATCGGCACGATCGTAGCTATCGAGCGCGGTGATGCCGCGTTGTATCAGACCGCGGTGCTGCGCCCTGCCGTCGATCTCGGCAGTCTCGATCGCGTTGTCGTCGTCCCACAGTAGTGGTGCGCAACTCTAAGATCCATATCGGTCGGATCATTGCGCCGGCATGGTACGTGTCGGCGGCGTGGCTTGCGCTCGCGCTCCTCGCGCAAGCGTGCGTCATGCACGTGCTCGTGATCCGCAACGTCGAGCCGAGCCTCGTGCTCGTCGTCGTTGTCTGGTACGCAATTCGCGTCGAACCGTGGCGCGCTGCAGCGTATGGTTGTGCCGGCGGCGTCGTTGAGGATTTGCTCAGTTATCACACCGGCGGCGCTTGGACGATCTCCACAACGGCGGTTGCGCTCGTTGCAAGCATGATCTCGCGCGGCTTCTTCGCCGATTCGATTCCGCTCGTTGCGACGATTACGTTCGTCGCAACGCTCGTGCGCCAATTGCTCTTCTGGGTCACTATGGGCTTCGAGGGCTACCCCAGTGGTCTGGGCATGATCCACTTTCACGAAGCCCTTTTCGAAGCGCTGCTCAATGCGCTTGTCATGATGCTCATCATGTTGGTCTCGCGCCGCTTCGATTCGCGGTACGCGTGATCATCGACCGTCGCCGCGCCCCGCGCGTTTCATGGGAACGTTCGCCGTGGCGCATCGCCGGCTTCATCGCCATCATCGCGCTCGCCGTCATCGCACTGCTCGTCCAGCTCGTGCAGGTGCAACTCGTGCAAGGCGAGCGCTACCGAGCGGCGGCGCTCGAGAACCAGGTTCGTCTGATCGAGGTTGCGGCGCCGCGCGGAATGATCTATGACGACAGTGGGCACGTGCTCGTGCGCAGCCGCCCGTCCTTCGTCGTGGGGTTGATCCCGTCGGAAGTGACCGATGTCGACAGTGAGCTCGCAACACTCGCGCGCACGATCGGTGTCGATCCGGTCAAACTGCGCTACCGGCTGCTGCATCATCGCGGCGTAAATTACGAGGACTTCGCGCAGGTGCAGACCTACGAGCCCTACGGCCCGGTCATCCTCGCGAGCGACCTCCCCGTCGCCAAAGTCGCGCGGCTCTCGGAGTTTCTCGACGATCTCCCCGGCGTCGATCTCGAGGTGCAGGCCACCCGTGATTACCCGCTCGGGCCGACCGGAGCGGCGCTTTTCGGCTACGTGGGACAGATCAGTCAGAGCGAATACGACAAACGCAAACACGAGGGCTACTCGCCCAACGACGTGGTGGGCAAAGATGGGCTCGAATACGTCTATGACCGCTACCTGCGCGGCGTCGCCGGCGGGCAGCGCGTGGTGGTCGACGCGCAAGAACGCGTCGTGCCCAGCATTAAGTTGCCGTCGAAAGCAGCGGTTCCAGGCGATACCCTCGTGACGAACATCGACGGACGGCTGCAAGTGATCGTGCAAAAAGCGCTCGATGACGGCATCGCCAAGTGGTCGCACGGTCACAAGCTGGCCGGTGCGGTCGTCGCCCTCGATCCATGGACCGGCGGCGTGCTCGCGATGGCGAGCTATCCATCGTACGATCCCAACGATTTCGCCGCTGATGATGCGCGCGTTGCGCACTACCTGCTCGATCCCGCCGACCCGCTCTTCAACAACGCCATCGGCGCCGCAACGCCGACTGGGTCAACGTTTAAGATGGTGACCGGCAGCGGTGTCTTGAGCGAAGGTCTCGTCAAACCGAAAGAGGTCGTGTACGACAGCGGGTCGTGGAACTGCGGTGGCTACATCGCGCGCGATATCGCCGCCGGCGGCATCGGCAATACCACGTTCGTGCCGGCACTGGCGGCGTCGTCGGACGGTTTCTTCTATCAGATGGCGTGGCGGCTGGGCTACGATCGTTTATCGAAGTGGGCTCATTACTACGGCGTCGGCAGCAAGACCGGCATCGATCTGCCCGGCGAGAACGCCGGCAACTGGCCGACCAACGCCTGGGAGATGAAAGTGTACGGCGTGCCGATGGAACCGAGTGAAACGTGCATGCTCGGCATCGGACAGGGCGCGATGCAAGCGACGCCCTTGCAAATGGCCGACATTGCATCGGCCGTAATCAACGGTGGCACCCTCTATCGTCCGCAAGTCGTGCGGCAGATTCGCACGCCCGAAGGCGCCGTCATCAAAACCTTTGCTCCCGAAGTCATTCGCCACGTTCCGGCAACGCAAGAAGCGCTCGCGCTCGTGCGTGCAGGCATGGCAAAAGTCACCGACCCGGGTGGCACCGCCTACGGACTAAAGATCGCGGGCTTGCCGTTCTCCGGCAAGACGGGAACGGCGGAAACGGGCAACGGTTCGGGCGCAAACACCACCTGGTTTATTGCCTGGGCACCGTCGGATCATCCCAAAGTCGCGATGGCGGTCTTCGTCGATCGCAGCGGCGGCTATGGTGCAACCGTTGCAGCACCGATTGCGCGCGAGATTCTCATCAAGTATTTCCACAAGAGCGCGGCGTACGCGCAATAGCGGCGCTTAGCGGAACTGGTTCGAGCCGTCGTACCGGTCGCGCGCTGTGTAGATCGCATCGCGATTGCGTTCCGACCACAGGCTGAGCGCACGCAGATGCATCGCGAGTTCGAGTCCGAGCTGGGTGAGCGAATACGACGCGCGGTCCGGCGCGAAGAGCGAGCCGTTGCGCGCAACCAATCCGTCGCGTTCTAACCCGCGCAACGTGAGTGCGAGCAGCCGGCGGCTCACGCCCGGAATCGCGCGCGAAAGCTCCCCAAAGGAGCGCGGGAGCGGGCCTAGCGCGATGAGCACGTCGAGGCTCCAGCGGCCGCCGACACGCGCGAGCAGTTCACGGATCGGCGACTGGACCTCGTCCGCACCGAATGGATCGCCCGCACCAACGTGTGCTTCGGTAACCAGGAACATGCCCCGTGCCCTCCCCCGAAAGCGGTTGTCCGGCTAGCGTACCATACTAGCCCACGCTCCGTGAACCGATCACCAGCAGCGCTGCGTCGGCCGCATCACGCACGAGGGGATCGGGATCACGGTCGCGGATTCCGCGCAGCTCGTCCACGCACCACGGCTGCCCAACGATGACCAGTCGCTCGATCATGTCCAGACGATCTTCGACGCTGAGCACCGCTGCGGGCTCTTCCTCACGCGCAAGACGCTCGCGGCGCACGAGCAAGGTCCCAACCGCGAAGAAAATCGCGCCGACCACAAAGATCGCGACGAGGAGAATCAGACCTGCTCTATTCGAGTGCAATCTGCGCGGCGCCGCGCAGCGACCCGATCGCTTGCGCGAGCGACTCGTCGAGCGTGCGATTCACGCTCGAGGTAAGGACGCGGTGAAACTCTTCGATCGGCAGTTCGTTGAGCACCGAGAGCACGTGCAGTACTTCACCGCGATAACTCTCGAGCACTTCGGAACGCTCGCCGCCGTGATAGATCGCCGTGCCGAGCAACTGCGCGTTGATCAACCACGGCGTCACCGCGCCAAGCGGTGCCGATTCTAGATCGGGCAACAATGCTTGCACAACGTCGACTTCGATCTGGCCGGTTACGCGCGTGATGCCCTCGCCCGGTGGCTGCGGCGAGGTCGTCGGCGCGAAGTTCAAACTCTCGACGACATCGCGCAATGCATCGCGGCTTTCACGGTCCTCGAGATCTTTGCCGGTGATCGTCAGGCGCGGCATCTTCAAACGCACAAAGAGTTTTTCGAGCGGCGCGCGCAACGCGCGGCTTGCGCTGGCGAAGGTTGCATCGACGCCCGGCGGCGCGTTTTGCGCATGCTCGGGGAAGAGCAGTCGCAGTGCGAAGAGATGTTGCACGAGCCCGCCCGCGCTGTTGCTACGTTCGAGCATACGCAGCGTGTTGGCCAGGCGCTCCGCACTGAAGTCAATGTAGAGCACAGGCGCGGTAACTTCTTCGCGCTCGGCCGGCGGCGCAAGCTCTTGCGCTGCGGTGATCGTCTCGACGAGCTCGGTGATGGCGCGCGGCGGGGCTTCCGCCGTGGGCACGACGGTCGGTGCCTCGGCCGGCGCCTGCGGTTCGGGAAGCGGCGGCGGTTCGACAAAGCGTTCTTCAACCGGGAAGATGCGCGCAATCGAGATCGGCGTGCCGGCGGTGGATTCGCTCAAGCTCGGCTGCGCCTGCACGCGCACGGTCGGTGCGGCGACGGCAAACGTCGTGCCTTCGCCCCATTCGAGAATCGCACGTGTATCAAGGGCAGTGCCTGCGGCGAGCGGCGCCATGACCATCATCTCCCAGCGCATGCGCAGCTCGACGTTGGGATTGACGTCGGCGAGCACCAGTCCGCGCGCCGACCATAACTGCGACGCACCGGCATCGTCGGGAATCGTCATGCCGTTGATCGTCGTCGATGACGGCATGTAGACCGCAAGATTCGTCGCGACGACACGCACGGTTAACCGATCCGCCGGACCGTCGCCGTCGTTGCGCACCCGAATCTCGTAGTAGAGACGTTCGCCGGCGTTCACGTTCTCGGAGGGAATCGCGAGGATCTGCGCGGTCTGTGCGAATTGCGCCTGCGCGAACGTCGTCACGTCGAGCGGCGCAAACTGCACCGGGCTGATACCCTTGCCGTGCAGCCATCCTTCGAGCGTTAAGGTGCGATTGTCGCTCACCGCGCGCAACAGGCGCAGCGTGATGCGCGACTCGAGCGTGGTCTCGGCCGGAATGTCCGCGAACGCCAGGCCCTCACGATCGCGCCGCGCATCGACCGCGCGCTCGATCGCAAGTTCCGGCGGTAAGGTAAGCGAGACGCGCGCATCGCGCAGCACGTCGGAGCCGGAATTGACGACGCGCACGATCGCGTCGACGGTACGTCCCGGACGCAATGGTTCGTGCGAGACCAATTCCCAGGCGACGCTCTCAACCGTCGGCCGCGAACGTACGACGGTTGTTGCCACTCCAAGATCGATCGCACCGCCGCCGTGTTCGAGCACGGCGCCGAGCGTCACCGACGAACGGTCAGGCACGCGCGACGCGATCGTGGTCACGACGGTAAAGACCCGTTCCTGATGCGGATGCACGAAGCCGAGCGCGATCGGCACGTCATATGGAATCGTGTCGTCGGCGGTCTCGCCGATGCGCAGATCTTCCAGATGCAGGCCCGGGATGAGGCGTAAACGCACGTCGGATTCGGGTGCGGTACCGTCGTTGAAGACGTGCACGGTGAATTCCAGTTCCTCGCGCGCATTTGCGACGCCACGATCCGCTTCGACATAGTTGCGCGCGCGGCTGAAACGCGGAGCGACGCGGACTTGCAGACGCCGGGCGAAGGTGCGCTCTGCGCCACGCCAGCGCAGCGCGGCATCGATCGGCAGCGCGGTATCCGCGGTCGTCGGCACCGCGACGGTCGCTGAGATCCCCGCTTCGACCATGCGCCCGGCCGCAAGCGACCCGAGCGAGAAGGTCAGGTTGGCAAGCGTCTCATCGCTAACGGGTTGTCCATCGACGTGCGCCGTGCCCGGCGCATAGACGAGTCCCGGCGGCAACGAGAACGCGATCTGCACGCGCTCGGCGATACCGGTACCCGTGTTCATCGCGCGCAAGATCATCGGCACGCGCATGCCCGGCGTCACGACATCGTCGCTGATGACGGTGAGCCCCGTCTCTTCACCTTCAAAATCGACCGGTGAGGCGACGACGATCTCGGCCGACGTGATTGCGAATTCCGACGTCTCGCGCGACCCGACTGTACCGAAGGCTTTGATGCGCGTGCCGTCGCCAAGCGGCGAGTCGATCGTGGCTTGATACTCGATGACCACCGATTGCGCCGGCTGCAGCCGCTCGCTGACGATCGTTGAGCTGTCGTAGTCGAATGCTTCGCCCTCGGTGCCGGCCACGACGCGGCCGTCGATACGTGCGCTACGCGCAACGTACGTCGTGTGATCGGGCGCGGGCAACACGACGACCACGTCGTGCGAACTTGAACTGCCGGTGTTGCGCACGACAGCGCGCACGGTAATTGCATCGCCTGGGCGCGGCGCACTCGGCGCGGCGATCGTCACGAACGTTGCGCTATTTTGCAGTTCAGGACGGCTGCGTACAAAAAGCCGCTCGATGTTTGAAGCCACGAGCGGCGTTTGTTCGGTTACGAGCGCGGCTTGGAAGACGAGATCGCTGCCGTCTTCGATCGTACTGTTGACGCGGAAGACGCACATGACCCGGCGTAGACCGTTAGGCTCGAGATCGCCGATCGGCGCGCCGCTCGGATCGACGAAGGATCCCTCGGAGAGTGCTGCATCGTCGACGGTATCGCCGCCGGCGAGATGATCGACGCCTTGCGGGTGCGCAAAACGCACGCGCACGCCGGTTGCCGGCGCGCCGCCGAGATTTGAAAAAGAAAAGTGGACGCGAATCGTTTCGCCTGGCGCTACTGCGCGGTCGGGGTCGAGCACGAGCGTCCGGAGACTCTCGACCAGGGCGGGCGATCCCGGCGCGAAGATCCCGGTCAACGACGTCGTAGCCACGTGCTTCCCTTACTAGTCCAAGAGAGCCAACGCCTGCGCGATGCGGTCGGCGCGTGCGCCGGGGTGGCTCGAGAGGTACGCGTCGACCAGCCCTTGCCGGCCATGCCCCGCGAGCGCGTGCGCCGCGGCGAGCGAAACCGGCTCCGCCGGATCATCGAGCGCATACTCGAGTAATTTCTGCGAACGCTCGTCCTCGAGCGCGGCGACGGCAAAGATCAAATCGCAGCGCGCCGCTTCGGAAAGCCCCGCAAATTCTTCACCGGCTCCGTTCGTCCACGCGGTCGTCGCCTGCAACGGCGCACCGTCGCGCGTGATCTTCGGTGCCGTGGCGCGACGCGGAGCAAGCCACGCATAGAGGCCGATCAAGATTCCGGCGGCCAAAGTCAGCAAAGCGGCAGCGGCGATCAGCGACAAACGTTGCTCCCTAGACGACGTTCGCGTGCAGCGAGGTCCGTACCACATCGAGCGCCGCATCGAGCGCGACGTCACGCCGTCGTTGCAACGCATCGAGGAACTCCGTGCTATCGGCGTCGGCAAAGCTGTCGAGCCGCGCGATCAGCATGCCCCGATAGTGCGCAAACTGCGCCGTGCCATCCGGCAAGAAGCGCGCGAGAATTGCCCATGGCAATGCACTTGCAAGTTCGGTATCGCCCAAACGATCGCCCAATTCCGCGATCACTTGCGGATCGTAGCTTCCGCGTAAAACCACGGTTGCGCCCGGCGTCTCGGCGGGCGTGCCACGCGCGCCGTGCACGTCGTGCAGCAGGCGCTCGAGCGTCGCACGCATCGAGGGCGTCTCGATGTCGCGCGGCGCAATCACGTAACTCGAGAGCCGTAACTTGATGAACAAGCGATCGGTCTCGTCGCGCAGCATCTCCCGCATCGAGGCGACGGCGCCCACGTGCGTATCGCCGATTGCCTCGGGGAAGAACGCGCGCATCGCAAACAGATGCGTGATCAATCCGTCGAAGCGCGCTTCATCCAAGAAGCGCAGCACGCGCGCGTGGCGCTCGGCGGTGAACGTCACCGCGACGCCGACCCGCTCGCCTGCGAGCGTCCCGTCAAGCGTGTCGCCGTTGCTCGCGGCCACAAGCGCCGGATACTCCGCGCCGATGATACTGCGACCGGCGGTCTCGCCATTGCCCGCTACCGGCGTTGCCGGCGGCAATTCCATGAAGCGATCTTCGGTGAGCATGCGCTGGCCGCCGAACGACGGGCCAACCATGCCGTCGAGTCCGAACGGCAACCCCGGAATCGCATTTGCAAAGACCGGAGCCGCGCGCACTTTGAGCTCATTCGAGGGCATCTCGTCGTGACGGTCGCCATCGTAGTGCACCGTTGCCGTGCGCGTGATCGCTTCGCCCGCGGGCAAGCCATTATGTACCACGTCGCGGAAGCGAATCGTGGCTTCGACGCCGGGATCGACGTCGTTGAGCACGATGCCGCGTTCGCTTGCGAGCGCCGAAAGCGCCCCGACGTCGCGCATCGGTACGTCGTTGACCGTGGTCGAGTTCGGGACGTAGATCAACGACGCGGGTTGCGCGCAGAAGATCTGCACGCGCCGCGCCGGCCCATCGCCGCCATTGCGCACGTGCAGCGTCCATTCGATCGTTTCGCCGACGTCGACCACGTCGATCGGTTCGCTGCGCAGCGTGCCGACCGAGAAATCGGGTTCAGCGGTCGTCGCGATCGTCAAACGATCGAGAGGCACCGGAAGCATCGCATCGGCGGTAAGCACGCCGTCGACCGTCACGGGATATTCGCGCGCCAAACTGCGCAAGAGCCGTAAGCCCAAACGCGCTTCGGCAGTCGCGCCGGGACCGATCTCGCCGAAGACGAGCTTCGATTTCTCACGCGTCGCGCCGTCGACGGTTTCCAGCCGCGCTTCGGGCGAAATGTACAAGCGCACGCGCACGTTGTGCGCGACGTCGCTGCCGACGTTGGTGATACGCACCGCGACATCGGCGAGTTGATTGGGCCGCAACACTTCATCGCTCTCGAGGCGCAGGTCCGAGCTTTGCGGCGAGAACGAGGGATGCGAATCGACGCGCCACGTCGCTTCACCCAGCGGGGTCTCACCCAACTCGCGGGTGTGCACGCTCGCGCCGATGCGCAGCTCGCTACGATCCGGATACGGCGTACGCACGCGCGCACGCAGCGTGAATTTGCGCTGCGCATACGGATCGATCGTGCCGATTTCGGCGGTGTCGCCGTCTAACGCTACGCGCGAAGTTTTTTCAACCAGGCGCACTTCGTCGAGCGCGGGATCGATGCGCAGATGCAACACGACATCCGTCGCGCCCGTGCTGCCTTCGTTTGCGACGGTGATCGTTGCTTCGACTTCCTCCCCGGGTTTAACGACTTCGCCGTGCGTGCGCGCGATCGCGTTGCGCCGTCCGGGCAACGCCGGCTCGGAGTGAATGGCGACCGTGCGTTCGAAGCGGCGCTGCGAATCGTCGCCGCGTGCGGGCTCCCACGCGAGCGTCGCGGCGATTTCAATCGTCGAGCTGTCGGGCAACGGTGACACGACGATCGCTTCGCACAAGAGATCGACGCGCTCGTCACCGTCGACGCGTCCGAGGTCGAACGTCAGCGCTTCCTTTTTCTTCGTTTCTCTGATCGAACGGCCATTGATCGGACGGCCGTCGATCAACGTCGCGCCGCGCACAGGTACGAGCGTGTCGGGCAGTTCGAGCACCGCGGTGACGTTCTCGGCGGCGGCCGATCCGGCATTGAACGCGCATAGCGACATCGTGATGCGCTGACCAGGGCGCACGTCATAGGCCGGTTCCACCGAGAAGGTCGTACGATCGTCGTCGAAGTCGGGCGTCGAGCGGACGACGAGCGACGCGGGCTCGAGCGCAAATGCGGCAGTTTCTTGCGAGGCGACGTGCGCGTGCGCCACGATCGCCGTGCCATCGTGTAAGGGCGATGCGATCTCCACCCGGTAGACGAGTGTTGAGCTCGCGCTCGCCGCGAGTGCCGGCGTGACGATCGGCGCGTGCACGCGATCGAAGGGTTGGCCGAGGTCGCGTTCGATCTCGCGGCCGTTGACCCGGGCCGAGTTGGGCACGTAGCGGGTGTGCTCGGGAATCGTGGCCACCACGACCACATCGTGGGCGCTCGACTCGCCCGCGTTGTGCAGGCGTACGGTGATCTGTGCCTCGGCCCCGGGAACCGGCTCCGAGCGGGCCTCTATGGCGATCCCGGTCAGCTTGTTCTCGAGGAGCGGGCGGCTGCGCGCGATCAGCCGGATGATGTTCGAGCCGACCGGCGGCACTTCAAAGGAAGCAACCGCGGCCTGCAACTCGATCATCGTGCCGTTCTCGATGGCACCCGCGACGCTATAGGAGATTTCGATGCGCCGCTCTTCGCCCGCGTCGATGTCGCCGATGTGGGCTCCGCTGCGCGAGAGCAACGGTGAGTTGCCTTGCTCGTCGTCGAGGCTTGTGCCATCGAGTTGCCCGGTGCCGACCAAATACACCAGGCCGTCGGGGAGATTGAAGCGCACGCGCACGCCGGTCGCCGGAGCGCCGCCTTGATTGCGGAACGTGAACGTGGCGCGCACCGTCATTCCAGGTTCCAACTCGCGGTCGGGCGAAACGACGAGCGTCCGGAGCCCCTCAGGTAACGTTGGTGCTCCCGGCGCAAAAACTTCAGACAGGGTGCGCATGACGCGGTGAACGTTCGCCGCGCGCGGCACGCTACCTTGAGGGGAAAATCCACATGCTCGCCACACAGAAATCGTTTGTTACGCGCGCCCTCGCGCGCCTCGGCTCTGAGAACGCGTTCCAAATTTTGCAACGCGCACGCGAGATCGAAGCAACGGGCCGGCGCGTCGTCCACATGGAGATCGGCGAGCCGGATTTCGATACGCCCGACAACATCAAGCGCGCCGCAGTCGATTCACTCTTGGCGCACGACACGCATTACACGCCGTCACAAGGCACGAAGGAGTTGCGTGAAGTCGTCGCCGAGTACGCGTCGCGCTTCCGCAAGATGGCGACACCGTACACCGCGGCGAACGTCACGATCTCGCCGGGCGCAAAACCGATCATCTGGAACATCCTCTCGGCGCTGCTCGATCCAGGCGACGAGTTCGTGTACTTCGACCCGGCGTATCCCGCCTACGCATCGGCATCGAGCTACTTGCAAGCCAGCGTCACGCGGATCCCATTACACGAAGAGCGCGGCTGGCGCATGGATCTCGACGAGCTTGCTGCGTGTGTGTCGGACAAAACGAAAGCGGTGATGATCAACTCGCCGCACAATCCGACCGGTGGTGTGCTGCTCAAGAGCGATCTCGAACGCATCGCCGAGCTTGCGCAAAAGCACAACTTCCTGGTGGTCGCCGACGAAATCTACAGTCGCAACTTCTATCTCGATTCGGAATACATTTCGATCGCCGCGCTGCCCGGTATGCAAGAGCGCACGATCATCGTCGACGGCTTCTCGAAAGCGTATGCGATGACCGGCTGGCGCCTGGGCTATGCGATCATGCCCGAAGACCTGTGCAAAGCGGTGACGCTCTTCAATAACAACACGTTTAGCTGCGTCACGTCGTTCGTGCAGCAGGCCGGTATTGAAGCACTGCTCGGGCCCGATACCGCGGTGCGCGAGATGAACGACATCTTCCGTCAGCGTCGCGACAAGCTGGTGAACGGGCTCAACGCACTGCCCGGTGTGCACTGCACGCTACCCGAAGGCGCGTTCTATGCCTTTCCCAACGTGTCGGGCATCACCAAAGACGACAAGAAGCTCGCCAGCTTCATCCTAGAAGAAGCGGGTGTTGCGTGCGGCGGCGGCTCGAGCTTTGGCCCGGCCGGCGCAGGGTACTTACGCTTCTCCTACGCGACGTCGCTGGCTGACATCGACTACGCGTTGCACCAACTTGCCGAGTACTTGCCGAAGTTTAAAGGCTAGTGCCTACGCTCGCTGTTGTTTTTCTTCTAGCGGTCACCGTTCTCGTCGCCGCGGTCGTTCGGGGCTGGGGTGCCATCACACTGATGAGCAACTACAGCGTTGACGAGTATCTGGCCACGCCGCGTGCGCGACAGCTCTATTGGATAAGCGCCGTAATGCCACTCATTATGGTCGGCGCAATCGTCGCGTTGGCCAGCATGACCGGAATCTGGTGGGTGACGCTGCCGGCGTGTTTATTCGCCGCTTTCGTCATCTGCAAGACCCTATGGGTGCTGCACATGCGCTTCAGCGGCAAATACCGCGAATTCTACCGCGCCATGCAGTGGCGCTAAAGCGCCTCTTGTCATCCCGAGCGCAGTGAGCGTAGTCGAGGGACGCATGTTGGCTATTGCCAAGCGAAGGCTCGAAGTTTTGCGCCATTCGCAGGATGCGAATTTCCTTTGGCCGTCGCGCAAAACTCGCGCAGCAGGAGCGGCGCACGATGCGCCGCGAGGAGCGTCTTCGCGGGCAATAGCCGGTATGCGGCTCCCTCGACTACGGCGCTGCGCGCCTACGCTCGGGATGACAAAGGCGGGCTACAGCGATAACCATGTTGCCGTTGCCATCGCGCCGAGCAGTTGGCCGTTTCGGTGCGCAATGTCTTTGTCGTCGTAGATGCTGCCCTTGCCTTGCGTGCGATTGATGTAAAACGCAAACGCGATGTGGTGGCCGCTGCGCGTCGTCATGTAGCCGGCGAGCCCTTTGGCCGTGATGATCTCGTTATCGTTGAGCTGGTTTGGAGCGCCGAACGTTCCGGTTTTCGCGAAGACTTTGCCGGCTGCCGGCGAGTCGTTCTGGATATTGAAGAGCGTGCCGTCGACGCCCAATGTGGGCAACCCGTTGTGGAAGTCGTTGTACCACGTTTGCGTACGCACCCACGCGAGGTAGTGCACCATGAAGTCCGGAGTGAAAAACGCGGAGACGCCGAGGCCATCGGTCATCGAGGCGCTGTTGGTGTCGAGTCCTGCGCGCTGCAACATCGCCCGTTCGAGGGCGAAGCCTTGTGCGAGCGGATTGGTGTGCGGCGTGGGCGCAACGTGCACGGCCCAGGTGTAGGGACCCATTGCCGCATGCAAGTTATCGCTCAGCTTGAGCGTGATGCGCACGTCTTGCGCGAGTGGTGGTGAGGTGTGGGATGCAACGAGGTTCTGCACGGTATAGCTCGACTTCGCAACGGTCGGATCGAACGGCGCCGCGCTTGCCGGCGCAGTGATCGTAACGCGCAGATTCTGCAGAATATTGGCAAAGGCCATCTGCGCGAAGACCTCGGGGTTCGGCACGCGATAGGCGTAGAGAATCGGCAGGCCAGCCGGCGTCGTACCAGTGATCGTCACAACGTGCGTGCCGTTGGGCTGCGTCACGTCGTTGCTCATGTCGACCGATGGTTCGCTGCCCACTTTCCCGGTCGTAGTTTTATTCACGAACTGCACGTACGGCGTTTGCGGCGAGATCGTGCTCGTCGTTGCATCACCGGTGTGCGCACCCGGCGAGATCGTGATGTCGACGACGTTGTCGTTGAGGATCATCGGTGAGACCATTGTGCCCGTGCCGCCTTCGGGACCGGGACTTGCGAAGAGCGATGCGTCGACGACGACGCGGCCGTCGATCGCTTTGATGCCGCTCGCCTGCACCTGCACTGCGAGCTGCCACAGCACGGTCAACGGATCGCCGGGCACCGCCTTGGTATGCGGTGAGCCGTCGTAGGCGTGGTCTTCGTTTTCAAACGCGAGCGTACCGTCGGGTTGGATGCGCTGCGAGATGTTCGGATCGCCGCTTGCGACGAGAACCAAATCGCCGTGCAGCACACCGCTCGTGTCAATCGGTCCGGTGCGATAGACCGGTGTCGTCCAGCGGAAATTCGGTCCGAGCAGCGCGAGGCTCGTTCCTTCGGTGAGGAGCTTGGTCGTCGATGCAGCCTCCATATACGTCTTCGCATTGCGCGCAAAGAGTACACGGTGGGTGTCGAGATCGTACACTTCGCCGGCGACGATCGCGTGCGCTAGCAGCGGCGTTGCAAGGATCTGGGTCATCGTCGGCGGGGCGCTTGTTCCCGCAGCAATCAGCGCGATAAACGCAAACAGCACCACAATTAATCGCTGGTTCATCTTCGTACGCTTCCTCAGGTGTGCCTAATGATCATGCGTGGTTCCCCAACTTATGCTCGGAAAGCGCCAGTACAACGCGTCCACGCAAGAGGAACAATCCATGCGAACTATACTGTTAGCCGTCCTCGCTGCCACGATGACGCTAGCCGCATGCAGCGGCGGCGGCAGCACGTCGACGATGCCATCGACAGGCGGCGGCGGATCGACCCAAGCGAATCAAACGCAGTCGCAAACCGCGATCGATGCTACCAACGCGCTGGGTGATCCGGTCAAAACCGTGGCCGATTTCAACGACACGACCAGCGGCACGGCAACCGCGCAACGCGCGACGAACAAGACCGTCATGCTCTCGAGCGGCGTCTGCAACAACGGCGTCGAGTTCTGGTCGCCCGATAAGAACGGCGATCCGAATTCGACCGAAGAGCAATATTTCTACGACAGTGCGTGCAGCGAACTCGCGCGTGACGTCGTGCGCATCTACGCGATTACCGGCACGTCGGAAACGGTCAATCGCACCGAATCGCAGTACGCAATCAACAACAGCACGGCGATCGCGTCGCGCACGTCCACCGTCACTTACCTCAACGGCACCTATGGCAGCAACGGCTATCCCGTCGTCGCCGACGGGTTCGCGCGCGACGCTGCGAGCAGCACCAACATCGCCGGATCCAAGACCATCGTCGGTGACGATGAGTTGGTCATGCAAGCCGGCAGCAACGGCAGCAATGCCTGGTGCGGCGATTCGGCCGGCTACAACGCAACCGGTATCGCGTCGCTTAACGAGACGTTTGGGTGGCAGGGCGGCGTACTGAGCGGCGGGACGCGCACGCTCAACAACGACGGCTCGGTCACGTGGACGGCCACGCATACCGGATCGGTCTTCACCGGCGCAATCGGCTCGCTTTCGATCGCCGTCGGCTCGGAGAACACGACCTGCCTGGTCGCCACCCCGCAGTACACGTTGAGTGGTGGCACGTCGCAGGGCAGCTACTCGATCCCGGTCACCACCACGTACATGCACGGCGAGCTGACCAACCTCACCGTCACGAACGCCCAACTTGCCAACGGCAACACGCTCAACGTGACGACGAACTCCGGCGTGTCCAACACCGTGTCGAACTTCATCACCGGCACGATTAGCAACGGCAGCACGCAGATCGCGACATTCGCGGTCGACGGCTTCGGCGACGGCACGCTGACCGTAACCCCGAGCGGAACGCAATATGTGATCGACGATTGGCATGTGGCCAAGTAAGCAGGCGGTCGAATTACCGGTTTAATTCTGCTGCAACCGCGGTATCATGAGATTGGGAAAACGATAAACGATTCCCGATGAACCGGGCCCGGCGTGAGTAAGCGCCGGGCCTTCTGTGTTTCTCTTAGCCCAATCTAATGATCGCTCGGTACTTCGCTCATTATGCTTGTTGCCAGGGAAAACCCAAGAAGTCCCGTTGCTACGCGAAAGCCCCGGCGGAATACTGGCCTGCCGGGGTTATTCGTTTCTAGAGCAGGTTGATCTCTAGAGCAACTTCATCGCGCGCTTGACGTCGGCGATGACGGGTGCGGCGATCTCGCGTGTGCGCGCCGTGCCCTCGGCGATAATGCGCTCGACCTGCGCCGGATCGCTGCGATATACCGCCAAACGCTCGCGCACCGGGCGCAGATACTCGTTGAGCTGCGCTGCAAAATCGGTCTTGTCGTCGACGCAACCCAGTGTGCCCGACCGGCACTCGGCGGCGATGACGTCGACCTTGAGCGGATTGACGAAGTGCCACAGCGCGAACACGGGGCAGACTTCGGGATGCCCGGGATCGTTGCGCCGAATTTTCTGCGGGTCGGTTATCATCGAACGGACCTTCTTCGTCGTGGTCTCGTCGTCGTCGGCGAGCAGAATCGCGTTGTCATACGACTTCGACATCTTGCGTCCGTCGGTGCCCGGTACTTCGGGGAACTCGCTCAATGTCGGATGCGGCTCGACCAGAATCTCTTGGCCCTCGCCGTAGAGATAGTTGAAGCGGCGCACCACCTCGCGCCCGAGTTCGAGATGCGCAACCTGATCGCGTCCGACCGGTACCTGTTGCCCGCGCACGATTGCCACATCGCAGAGTTGCAGGAGCGGGTAGCCCAAGAAGCCCACGGTCGCGATTTGCTGGCCGAGCGCCTCGATCTGCCCTTTGAACGTCGGCACGCGTTCGAGCCACGAGATCGGCGTGATCATCGAGAGCAGGGTGTAGAGCTCCATGATCTCCGGCACGGCCGATTGCAAGTAGATCGTCGATTTCTTCGGATCGACGCCGGCCGCGAGCCAGACCGCCACCATCTCGTTGCGCGCATCCCGAATCGCCTGCGGATCTTCGAAGCCGGTCGTGTACGCGTGCAGATCGGCAATTTCAAAAAACGCGTCGGCCGTGTCGCAGAAGTTCGCCCACTGCGTGAGCACGCCGACGAGATGCCCGAGATGGAGCCCGCCGGTCGGGCGCATGCCCGACATTACCCGCGGTTTAGTGGCGATCGCGCTGGTCATCGGCGCTCAGTACGCCGCACGCATGCCGTCAACTTGCACGGCGTGCGCAATTTTCTCGCGCACAAATGCGCGCGCGAAGCCAACCGCGTCGCGCAAGCCGTCGCCGCGCGCGAGCGCGCATGCCAGCGCCATCGCAAGCGTACAGCCCGTGCCGCGCATCTCGACGGCGAGACGTTGCCCCGAAAACATCTCGACACCATCGGCGTCGGCGAGTGCATCGGAGGGTTCCCCCATGAGATGGCCACCCTTGAGCAGCACCGCGCGTGCACCACGGTTCTTGAGCTCGGCGGCTGCCCATGTGAGCTGCTCGCGCCCGATCTCGCGACCGAGCAGCACACTCGCCTCGGCGAGATTGGGCGTGAGGATCGTCTGCGGCATCGTGGCGAGCGTCTCGCCGATGGCATGCACCGTTCCCTCACCGCCGAGCGCACCGCCGCCGCTCGCGGCGAGGACCGGATCGACAACCACCGGCACGTTGCGCCGCGCGAGCGCCGTCGCGATCACCGGGACCACGTCGGGTGCACCCAATGCGCCGATGCGCACCGCACGCACGAGCTCCCACTGAATCGCTTTGAGCTGGGCGTCGATCGTTTGCGGCGCCTGGACCTCGAGTGCAAGCACCCCACGCGCGTCCTGCGCGCTCACCGCAGCGACCACGGTCAGCACGCGCACGCCGAGCTCCGCGCCGATGCGGATGTCGAGCCCGACGCCCGCGACGTTCCACGGATGGGTCGTCCCGATCGAGAGCACGCTCACCGTACCCACCCCAAGCGCTCGTAGAGCGCAAACCCGCGATCGACCAGCGCCGAGAGCTCGACCAGCAACTCGCGATCCGGACGGGTGAAGTTGAACGTCGAGCGGCCCTGCATCCGCTTCTTCAGCGTGTCGCTCAGGTTGCCGACCAGCTCCGGATGCGAGTACACCGGCAGTAGATGAAACGTGACGTAGGCGCGGCGGATCTGTACGCCGCCGAAAGGCATCGCGCGTTTGAATGCCGCCACGTACTCGCCGTCGAGCATGTAGAAGGTGTCGGAATCTTGCGTCGCGTGCAGCCGCGGCGCGTAGGGCACGAGCAAGCCCTTGAGCACGCGGAACGTGCCGGCAAAATCACGCGCCGCCGGCACGCCACTGCTCCACCAGCGCCTGCGCCGCCGCCTTCGGATCGCTCGCGTCGGTCACGGCGGAAATCACTGCGGCCATCGCGACCCCGGTTGCGCGCACTTCGGCGAGTTGCGCGAGTCCGATGCCGCCGATCGCCGCGACTGGATTCCAACTCTCCGCTGCGACCGCGCGCAGCCCTTCGATCCCAATCGGCGCGCCCGCATCGGCCTTTGATGCGGTTGCATAGACCGCGCCGACCCCGACGTAATCGACGTCCTCCGCGTTGGCAAAGCGCACTTCATCGACCGTGCCGCACGAAAGTCCGATCAACCGGTCGCCGAACGCTTCACGCACGGTTGCAATCGCGGCAAACCCCTCGTCATCGGGGCCAAGATGCACCCCGTCGCAATTATAGGCTAGGGCTGCGCGCCAATTGTCATCGACGATCAAGAGCGCTTCATGCGCAAGCGTGTACTGCCGCAGCAACTGGATGTGCCCGAGGTTTATGCCGCCCTTTGCGCGATACTGCAGCACTTTCACACCGCACTCGAGCACGGCGCGCGCAAGCGCGGGTGCACGTGCATCTTCGTTAACGATAACGTAGATGCCGCGCAGTTTTTCCGCGCGCCGCGCGCGTCTTAGCGCGGTGACTTCATCCGTCGCCATAGCACAACGTTTGCGACGAGGTAGCACGCGAAGATGAGGGCGACGCCGATCGCGATCGCGGGCTGATGACGCTGCAGCGCCAGCGGCACGATCAACACGAAGCAGATCCCAGCGAACATCAAGACCGTGACGATGCGCGTAAAGGGTACCATTAATCGAGCAAGAGGTCGGAGATGCGCAGCAATTCGCTTTCGTTCGCGAAGCGAAATTCGATCTTACCGCCCTTGCCGCCGCGCACCAAGGCAACGTGTGTACCGTAGCGCTCGCGCAATCGCGATTCAAATACCGCCTCATCGGCAGTCAGCTCGCGCACGCGTGGCACGCTAGCCGTCTTCACTGCACCGGTGAGTTTCTCGAGCGCGCGCACGGAAAGTTCTTCCTTGACGGCGCGCTGCGCGAGCTTGAGGCGATCGCTCGCCGGTGCGGCGAGCAACGCACGCCCATGTCCGGCCGAGAGGCGCCCGTCGACGAGCATCGCCTTGATCGCATCTTGCAAGGCCAACAAACGCAGCGCATTGGCGACTGCCGGGCGGCTCTTGCCGACGCGCAGCGCCAAATCTTCCTGCGTGAACCCGTACTCGTCCATCAAGCTCGAAAAGCCCGCGGCCTCTTCGATAGGATTGAGGTTCTCGCGCTGCAGGTTCTCGATGATCGCAACTTCGAGCGAATCCTTGTCATCGGAGTCCCGCACGATCGCGGAAATATGTGCTTGCCCGAGCGCGGCGCACGCGCGCCAGCGGCGTTCTCCGGCGACGAGCTCGAAGTTCTCGCCCCGTTTGCGCACGATGATCGGTACGAGCACGCCGTACTCGGCGATCGAGGTTTTGAGGTCGTCCATTGCCGCGGCATCGAAGTTCTTGCGCGGCTGGAACGGATTGGGCGTAATACGCGCGACGGGAATCTCGCGCAGCACGCCGTGCGCTTCGGGCGACGTCGGCACCGGCGCATCGCCGAGCAGCGCGCCTAAACCCTTGCCGAGCCCGCGTTTGGGTTGACTCATACCGATGCGGGCGCTCCGAGCATCTCTTTCGCAAGCGAGATGTATGCTTGCGCGCCGCGGCTCTTCACGTCGAAGAGAATCACCGGCTTCCCGAACGACGGCGCTTCGGAAAGACGAATGTTGCGCGGAATCTGTGTTTTGAACATCTGCTGCGGGAAGAATTTCTCGAGTTCATCGAGCACTTCCATCGCCAAACGCGTGCGACCGTCGAACATCGTCACCAACACGCCGCTAATGTGTAGCGTCGGATTGAGCGCCTCGCGCACGCGGCGCACGACGGCGGTGAGCTGTGAGAGTCCTTCGAGCGCGTAGTACTCGGCTTGCACTGGGATGATCGCTTCTTCGGCGGCAGTAAGCGCGTTGATCGTCAGGAGGCCGAGCGACGGTGGGCAATCGATCAAGACGAAGTCGTAGCGATCGGCCACCGGCAAGAGCGCTTGACGCAAGCGCGTTTCGCGCGAGAGCGCGGAGACCAGCTCGATCTCAGCGCCGGCCAGATTGATCGTTGCGGGCACGAGCGTAAGGGTGTCGATTTCGGTCGGAACCGCAACGTCGTCAATCGACGCTTCCTGCAGCAACACGTTGTAAATGTCGCGCTGCATGCCGTGTTTGTCGATGCCGAAACCGGTCGTCGTATTGCCTTGCGGATCGCAATCCACAACGAGAACGCGCCGCCCTTCTATAGCAAGTGCAGCGCCGAGATTAACGGCCGTCGTGCTCTTTCCGACGCCGCCTTTTTGATTTACGAGGGCAATAATTCGACTCAACCGATGGCTCTGTCAAGAACGGCGAGATAGCCGTCCAGAAGTGCGAGGAGAACTTCGCGCGAGTTACGCTCGGGGTGGTCGGTGACCTGCTCGAATAACCACTGCAACGCAGCGCCCACGCGCGCGTCACCGCGGTAGTCCGGCGGCGCGAAATCACGCGCAATCATCGCCGCGATGACGTCGCTCCCGTTGACCGCAAGGTCGGCGACAGAAAAAGCCGGCTCGCGCTCCATCTCCTCCCAGACGCGAGCTTCGAAGCGCTCGTTTGTGTCGTCGCGCTTAGCCAAGCCGGAGCCGATGATATCGGCGTGGCGCACCGCAAATTGCCGCTGCAGATTGGCGGGTCCAATGCGGCGGATAAAGCGGCGAATCGCGGCGTCGCTCAACGCCGGGTCTTGGACGTACATGTGCTGGCGCACCAGGTGCTTGACGATGTCGACGGTTTCGTTGGCGTAGCGCAGGCGGCGCAGCATCTCGGTCGCCATCTCGGCACCGATCTGCTCGTGACGATAGAAGTGCGGTCCATCCTTGGTTCGTGGCTTGCCAACGTCGTGCAGCAAGGCTGCTAAGCGTAAGGTTGTATCTCCAGGCGGGGTCGCATCCAACGTGGCGAGCGTGTGCTCCCAGACGTCGTACGCGTGCCACTCGTTCTGGGGAACGCCAACCCCCTCGAGCAATTCGGGCCAAATGCGTTCGAGCACGCCGGTCTCGGCGAGGATGCGCAAGCCCAGCGAGGGGCGGGGCGCGAGCGCGAAGAGTTTTTGCAGCTCATCGTGGATGCGCTCCGGGGCGACCGTGGTGACCAGTTCCGCTGCGCCGCGCATCGCGGCACGCGTCTTCTCGGTGAGCGCATACGTGAAGCGCGCGGCGAATTGCGCGGCGCGCAGCATCCGCAGCGGGTCTTCCTCGAACGCAACCGGCGTCAGGACGTCGATCCGGTGGGCACGGATATCGGCCTCGCCGCCGTAGGGATCGACCAGCCGGCCGCTTGGGAGGGCCCGGGCGATCATGTTCATGCGGAAATCCCGGCGCGCGAGGTCGTCGTCGAGCGGAATCTCCGGCCCGCTCTGGACGTCGAATTCGCGGTGGCCATGGCCGGTCGAGCGCTCGCGGCGTGGCAGCGCGACATCCGCGGTGAGACCATCGACGGTCACCTTTGCGACCGCGAAGGCCGCCCCGACCAGATCGACCTTTCCGAGCCGGCGCAGGCGCTCGGTCAGCTCCTCGAGCCCAACGCCGGTGACGACGTAATCGAGATCCTTCGCCGGTACCTCGACGCCGTCGATCGCCGCGCGCAACTCGTCGCGCACGCGCCCGCCGACCGCATACAGCGAGTCGGGTGGGAGCACGCCGGCGAGCCGGTCATCGAGCGGGTGGGGCTGGTACATCGTCTCCTATGGTACGTGGAAAAAAGTTTGCCGTGAAACAATTTGTGGCCGCTCGGCAGATTGTTTCACGATGAACATGCCTTTGGAACCAGGCAAGCGAAGGTCACGCGGCGTGAAGATCGGGTTGAGCTTCGACGAAGGCGATCCCGCCTATCGCTACTACCTGGGCGCGTTGATGGCTGCGGCGGAACAGGCGGGGATCGAGGTCGCGCCCTTCTGGCTCGCCGGTGCCGACCGCGCGACCGACGAGGCCTCGATCAAAACGATGGATGGGCTCATTTTGACCGGCGGCGCCGATGTCGAACCCAGTCACTACGGCTCTAAGGACGAGCAGCAGGTCTGCAAGCCGTTCCCGGGTCGCGATGCGATCGAGCTCGCCATGCTCGATGAAGCGTTCGAGCGTCGTCTTCCGATGCTCGCGATCTGCCGCGGGATGCAGCTTCTCAACGTGTACCAGGGCGGCACGCTGCTGCCCGAGGTGCCGCACCCGGCCAACCACGCGCTCGAAGGCGAGGAACGGCACGCCATCGTCTGCGAGCCGCACGCGGCCCTCCCGCTGCTGGTCAACGAGCACGCGGGCTTCGTGAACTCAACGCACCATCAGGCCGTCGACCGTCTTGGGCACGGCCTCCAGATTGCGGCGAAGCACGCTGACGGGACGATTGAGTCGATCGAGTGGACGCGGCCGATGCGCCGCCCCTGGCTGGCTGCCGTGCAATGGCACCCCGAACGCATGGGCCTCGACGAGCCGTTTTCGGGCGCGATATTCCGCGGCTTCTTACAAGCCGTTTCGCTCAAGCGGGACCTCTAGAAGCAGAGCGGGCGTTTTTCGGGGATGCCGGTGCGGCGCGGGAAACGCGACGCGGTCGGTTCGGTTTTGCGCACGAGGATCACGCGCCGCTCGCCGTCGAGCGGCGTTTCGCTCTCGACCATACCACCGAGCATCAGCGCCGCATCGCTGAGCGCATGCCGCTCGCGCTCGTCCATCGTGCCGCGCTGGAGCACCGCCGTCCCGTTCACCGCGATGAAGGGGAGCAGCAGTTCCGCGACCGTCGGCGCACTGGCGACCGCGCGTGCCGTGCCGGTCGCGAATTGCTCGCGTAAGCGCGGGATCGTGCGCCGCAACTTCCGCGCGCTCGGCCACCACCGCGCCCGCAAGGCCGAGTTCGGCGAGCATTGCGGCGAGGAAGCGCGCCTTCTTGGCGGTCGTCTCGACCATCGTGACACGCACGCCGGTGACGATCGCGAGGGGAATTGCCGGCAATCCGCCGCCCGAGCCGATATCGACGAGCGAATCGTGGACGTATCGGGCGATGCTCAAGCTGTCGAGGATGTGCGGGACGAACTCTTCCGCGCTTTTCGCGCCGGTGAGGTTGAACTGGCGATTGGCTTCGAGCACCGCGTCTCCGTAACGCGCGAGCCGGTCGAGGTGCACGGCGGGCGCGCCGCCGGCCTCAAGAAGCGCGCGAAGCCCGCTCACGCTCGATGAAGAGGCTCACGATCGCGACATCGGCGGGCGTCACGCCGGGGATGCGGCTGGCTGCGCCGAGCGTACGTGGGCGCTGTGCGCTCAACTTCTCGCGCGCCTCACGCGAGAGTGCCGCTAGTTCGGCATAGTCGAAGTTCCCGGGGATGAGCACGCGCTCGGTCTTGGCTGCGCGCTCGATCGCAAGCTCCTGACGGCGCACGTATCCCGCGATCTTGAGCTCGATCGTTGCGCGCTCGCCGACCGACGACGCGAGCGGCGGATCGAAACGCTCGGCAATATCACCAAACTCTAGCGTCGGGCGGCGCAGCGCATCGGCCAGCGTTGCCCCCACCTCGAAGTGCTCGTCCTTGATCCGCTCCACACCGACGCGCGTGCGCTCCGCGCGCGACATCGCCGCGTGCAGTGCGCGCTGCCGATCTTCGTATGCGTCCCACGTTGCATCGTCGACCAGGCCGAGCTCGCGACCGAGCGGCGTCAGGCGCGCGTCCGCATTGTCGTGGCGCAAGATCACGCGATGTTCGGCGCGCGAGGTCAGCATGCGATACGGTTCATCGACGCCTTTGGTCACGAGATCATCGATCAGCACGCCGATGTACGCATCGCTGCGCGACAAGCGCAACGGTTCGCGTTCTTGCACCGCGCGCGCCGCGTTTACGCCGGCGATCAAGCCTTGCGCCGCCGCTTCTTCGTAGCCCGACGTGCCGTTGAGCTGTCCGCAATGGTAGAGTCCGCGATAGCGTCGTGTCTCGAGTGTGTCGTGCAATTCCGTCGGCGGAACCATATCGTATTCAACCGCATAGCCCGCACGCAACATCACGCACTCTTCGAGCCCGGGCAACGTGTGTAGCATCTCGATCTGAATCTCGGCAGGTAACGATGTGGAAAAGCCGCCGACATAGAGCGTCGGTTCGTTCCAGCCTTCGGGCTCGATGAAGAGTTGATGCGACGGATTGTGCGCGAACTTGACGACTTTATCTTCGATCGATGGGCAGTAGCGCGGACCGATGCCCTCGATCAAATCGAGGCCGTAGAGCGGTGAATAGAGCAGGTTGTCGCGTACGAGCGTGTGCGTGCGCTCGTTGGTTTCCGTGATATAGCACGGATATTGCGGGCCGGCGAATTTCGCTTCGCTGGTGTACGAAAACAACAACGGCGTTGCACTCGGCGCTTGCATCATCATCGCGTCGTAGTCGACGCTCGTGCGATCGATGCGCGGTGGCGTGCCGGTCTTCAAACGCTTGGTCGGAAAACCAAGCCGGCGCAACGCGTGCGCGAGGCCGACCGCGGGCGCTTCACCGAAGCGGCCTTCGGCTTGCACCACGCTACCGCGAAAGGTCTTGCCGCCGAGAAACGTGCCGGTTGCGAGCACGACGCTGCGCGCAAAATATTTCGTGCCGCCAGCGCACACAACACCGCGCACCATATCACCGTCGACGACGAGATCTTCGACCAGGCCTTGCACGATCGTGAGATTCGGCTGCGCGCGCAACACGTCGATCGCCATGCGTGCATACGCGGGTTTGTCCATCAGCTGGCGCAGGGCGCGGACCGCGGGGCCTTTGCTTTCGTTCAGGAAGCGCGAATGCAAACTGCATTGGTCGGCGATACGCGCCATCGCGCCGCCCAGTGCATCGATCTCGCGCACGAGTTGGCCTTTCGCGCTGCCGCCAATCGACGGATTGCACGGCAGCGTGCAGATCTTCTCGGGATCACCGGTAACGAGCATGGTGTCGACGCCGAGACGCGCTGACGCGAGCGCCGCTTCGACGCCCGCGTGACCACCTCCGACGACGATGACCCCCGCGTCATCACTGCGCATATGCGGCATGCTAGGCTTGCGGTTTAGAAAGTCCGAAACGAAATACCCTACAACTTTATTAACTCATGAAGATGCTTCCCATGACCCTGGGCGCGCTTTTTAGTGTTGCGGCGCTCGGTATGACGCCGGCCTCGCTCAAACGCTACCGACCATTACCGTAAACCATCCAACGATGACCATGATGGTCGGACAGACGGCCGATGTTTATGTGTCATCGGAGGGGAGCTGGCCGGGCATCGCCGGCGGTACGTGCGGAAGCTATCCGCCCGGGAAGCCATCCGACATGGTCGCGATCACCAGCTTCGGGCAAACCAAAGGGAGCTCGCGCGGCAATCTCACGCTCTACCTGAAAGCCCAACACCCTGGGCACTGCTTCATCCGCTACAGCGTTACCGCCTACGACAAGGGGCAGTCTCACACGGCAACCACCCAGACGGACTTCACGGTGAAACCGTGAGAAGGCTCGTGCCACGAGCGCTTGCGTCCGCCATCGCTGGAGCGCTCCTCGTTGCGCCGGCACTGGCCCAGACCATGAGCATCACTACGCGCCCGACAAACGTGACCCTGAAGGTCGGCCAAAGCCAGTACATTTATGTCGAGTCGCGCGGCAGCTGGCCGGGTCTTGATGGGACCACCTGCGGTGCGTTCCCACATTCGAAGCCCGGCGACACGGTAGCGGTCAGCAACGTTCACCAGATGAAGATGGGGCAAAGCGGCGCGATGTCGCTCGACGTGAAGGCGCAGCATCCGGGCACCTGCTATCTCCGCTTCGCCATGACCGCGGAAGACAAGAATGGCGATGTCAAAGAGCTCAAGGCAACCACGCACATCACGGTTATCCCGTGAAAACGCTCGCGACGCTTGCACTAGCGCTCGTGACCTTCTGGGGGACGCTGCTCGATCAAACGACGAACCAGCCGCTCACGGCTGTCCGCGTGAACGCGACCGGCCCCAGTACCGCGCGCGCCTCAACCGACTCGCGCGGCAAGTTCACGCTCGGCAATCTCAAGCCCGGGCACTACACGATTACCGTGCAATCGAAAGACGTGCCACTGCAGCGCTTCGAGTACAAGATCACCAAGGGCACGACGCAGACGATCAAAGCCTGCAGCACCACGCTCGACTATCACTGCGGTTCGCCCGGCGGCGGCGGCGCTTAGCCCGTTGCGTGCGAGCGCAGGCGGAACGAGAACACGATCATCACGATGCCAAAGAGAATCGCGTAGAACCCGATGAGGTAGATGACCGTGACGATGCCGATGAGCGGAAAAATGTACAGCAACACGCCAAAGACAATTGAAAGCACGCCGCCGAGAATCAACCAGAATTCGTTGGGGATCAGCTTGCGCATTTGCACGGCCGCGACGATCTCGAGGATGCCGGTCAAAACCGCCCAGATCGCGATCGTAAAGTAGAGCGCAAGCCCGGCAATGCCCGGATAAAAGACGACGATCGCAGCGATCACCAGTCCAACGATGCCTTCGAGCAAGAACGCCCACCAACGTTGGTGCGTTTCGGCCGCGCGCACCGCCGAGATCAACGCAAAGACGCCGTCGACGAACGCGTAGGCACCAAACAGGATCACGAGGACCACGGCAACGCCGCCGGGCCAGAAGAAGGCGAGGAGTCCAAAGATCACGGCAGCGATGCCGCGGAGCAGAAGGGCCCACCAGTTTCGCGCGAGCGCGTGCAACATTGTGTCGTTCCTCCTATTTCCCGATGCAGAATCGACTGAAGACGCCGCTGAGCACGTCTTCTGCGGCGACGTCTCCGGTGACGTGCCCGAGCGCGGCGTAGGCCTCCTGCAGATCGCCGACGATCAAATCGATCGCCGCACCTTCGTGCAGCGTCGCACGCGCGGCATCGAGCGCGTGCGCCGCCGTGGTCACTGCCGAAAATTCGCGCAACGATGCGAGGTGCGGGCGCTCGAGATCCGGCACGTCGCCACCCCAGCCCACGCGCGCGAGCGCCGCACGCAGCGCGCGGAGCGTTCCCGCTTCGTACACGCTGCCGCTGATGGCATCCGGGATCGCCGCTTCGCGCGCCCCGGCTTCACCTACATCGGCTTTATTGAAGAAGACGACGCGCTCGCGCTCGGCCGTTTCGGTAAGCAGCGTGCGGGCTTCGGGCGAGAGCGGCGGCGCGCCGTCGAGCACGACCAATGCAATGCGTGCCGAGGCGAGCGCACGGTGCGAGCGCTCGATACCGGCAGCCTCCAAGCGGTCGGCGTGTTGGCGGATACCGGCGGTGTCGACCAAACGCACGCGCACGCCGTCGATGGCGATCGACTCCTCAATCGTGTCGCGCGTCGTGCCCGCAATCTCGGAGACGAGCGCGCGATCCTCGCCGAGCAACGCGTTGAGCAACGACGACTTGCCCGCGTTGGGCGGCCCAACGATCGCCACGGTTATCCCCTCGCGCACGAGCCGTCCGACTTCGCCGTCGCGCTGCAATCGCTGCAGTTCCGCGATGAGCGCATCGAGTTCGCCGTGCACGCGCGCCCGATCGGGATCGGGCACTTCGTCGGGAAAATCGATCGCGCCGCTGCACTCTTCGACGATCGTGACCAGGCGCTCGCGCAGTGCATTGACCTCGCTTGCAAGCCCGCCGCCTAGATTCGCGAGCGCCGCGCGTGCGGCCGAGCGGGTCTCGGCGTCGATCAAGTCGGCGACGGCGCCGGCCGCATGGAGATCCATCTTGCCGTGCATGAACGCGCGACGCGTGAACTCGCCCGGTTCGGCCAGGCGCGCGCCGCACGCGATCAGCGTGCGCAAAACCTCACGCACAACGACCGGCGAACCGTGCACTTGCAGTTCGAGCATGTCCTCGCCGGTGTAGCTGTGCGGCTGCGGCGCAAAGATCGCGACACCGCGGTCGATTGCGTCGCCGCGTTCGTCGAGGATCGTGACATAGTGGGCGTAGCGTGGTTGTAAGCGCGTCGAGGGGATCATGCGCTGCGCGATCGGTAAGGTTTGCGGCCCGCTGACGCGCACGATCGCAATCGCCCCGCGCCCCGGCGGGGTCGCAAGCGCAGCGATCGTCTCGCTCACGGCAGCGACCAGTCTTCCGTCTGTCCGAAGTTGTAGAGCATGTTCGGAGCGAACCCGCGCAGGGCGGGATTCACCGCTTCAAATTCGGTGCGCTCGACCAGCACGATTACCGGCAACTCCGCGGCAATACGCTGCTGCATGATCCAGAACTGTTTCGTGCGCGCAGCCGGATCGAGGATGCGCTGTTGCGCAGCGAACGCCGCATCGTACTGCGCGTCACACCAGCGCGCCACGTTCGGCCCGTGCGGCGCGCGGTTGGCGCAGATCCACGGCTCCGACGCTTCGGGGTCGAGCCCGCCGTACCAGCCGCCGATCTCCAAATCGAACTTGCCGTTGTAGAGCACGCCGCCCTGGGCCGGCGGCGCGTAGAGCAGGCTCGGCGTCGCACCGTCAAGCGCTGCATCGATGCCGACCGCGCGGAGATTCGCTTGGACGAGCGTCGCGACGCTCTTGTAGGTATTCTCCGACAAGTTGAACGAGATGCGTGCAGCGAGGTGACGCCCCGCAAGCAACGCACGGGCGCGCGCCGGATCATAGGGAAGCGGTTTGATCGACGCGTCGTGTTGCGGAAAGAGCGACGGGATCTCGGTCGTCGCGAGCGCGCTTTCGCCGTGGTAGATCGTCTTTGCGATGGCCGCGCGATCGATCGCATAGGCAATCGCCTTGCGTACGTCCACGTCGGGAAGGTGTTCGGTCTGCAGTTCGATGCTGTCGACGTTATTGCGTGGAATCGGCACGAGCGCGATGCTCGGTTCGTTTTTCGCTTGCGCAATTTGATCGTAGGTTATATCGGTGAAGTCGATGTTGTGGGCGAGCAGATCGATATATGCCGTATTTTCGTCGGCGATCATCTTGACGATGATGCGATGCAAGTTCGGTTTCTGCCAAGCGTATGGATTGGGATCGAAGACGACCGAGTCGCCGCGATTCCATTGCGTCACGACGAACGGCCCCGTTCCGAACGGCTTCGCATTCCACGCGACAGCATGCGCGAGTTCGGTGTCGTTCGCAAACGCGTGCGCCGGCAAAATGCCGAAGACGTAGTCGCTGGCGGCGAAGAGCTCGTAGATCGCGCCCGACCACGGCGCTTTCAGATGAATGCGCACGGTGTACGGATCGGGCGTCTCGAGTGCCGCGATGCGCCGATAGGGGTCGGCTTCGGTGATCGGATTGCGCGGATCGAGAATCGCGTGATACGTGAACGCGACGTCGCGCGACGTCAGCGGGACGCCGTCGGCAAAACGCACGTGGCGCAAATGATAGGTGATCGTTAGACCGTCGCGCGAGATGCCACCGTTGCGCACGCTCGGAATCGCCGTGCAGAGGATCGGAATCGCGCGGCTGTCGGGACCGATGCCTACGAGTGGCTGCGTGTAGAGTTGGGTGAGATCGATCAGCCGTTGGCCGAACGCGATCAGCGGATCGAGCGTGTAGATCGTACCGAGGTAGCCGATGCGCACTTCGCCCGGTGTGCCCCAGCTGCCGCCGGACCGCGCGCAGCCGGCAGCCAGAGCAACGAGCAGCGCGATCAGGATTCGGGCGTTACGCACCCTTGCGGAATCGTTCGATGGCCTGCGCAAGTCCTTGCGGATCGTCGGTTCCGAGGGTCACGCCGCCGGCGTTGCGCTTGAAAATCTCGACGGCTTGAAAGCCGCCGACATTCCAAAGCCAGCCATGCCAGATCGTCCAGTGGATGCCAAAGCCTTCGAAGAGATTGGTCTGCGTGACCTCGGCATGATCGATCGCACGCATGGCAATTGAGCCGCCCGGCCATCCCCACCCGAAATACCACGTCACCGCTGCGGAGTCGACACGAATCGTCAGCCGCGAAAACAGCAGCGCCGCGAGCACGAGGATGCCCATCGGGAGGGACGCGGGCACCAGCATCGCGAGGCGCGGATCCCTCGACCATGCCCAGAAGATCACGACACTCACGACCAACGCAAGAACCCACATCCAATAGGCTTGTTGCGTGCGTGCGTACGGCATGCCGTCTCCTACTAAGGAAAACGGCGCGGGTTACGCGCCGTTTGCCTTTATGCTTCGGTCGGGAAAACTACCACACAGCGTTCGGGCTCTTCGCCCTCCGATTCGGTGCGGACGGCGACATTCTCGGAAATCGCGAGGTGCACGATCTTGCGTTCCGACGGGAGCATCGGTTCGAGCTTGTGCGGTTTGCCGTCGCGCAGCACGCGCTCGACCGTCGCTAACGCGAGTTCGATGAGCTGATCGGCGCGCCGCGCACGATAGCCTTCCGCGTCGATCGTGTAGTAGCGCCGGTTGTTGCGCACGCCGGCGTTGATGATGTTGTTGAAGATCAGGTTGAGCGCTTCGAGCGTGTTCCCGTGGCGGCCGATCAGCATCGCGAGATCGGGTCCCGTCACTTCGAGATATTCGCCCTCTTTGCGCGGGATGTAGCCGATATCGACCTTGTCCATCCCCATCTGCGTCAGAATCGAGGCGAGCAAATCGCGCGCGGGCTTGGCATCATCGGGCAGCGCGTGCGTCGAGCGCTCGCGTGGCGTGTGCTGATAGCCGCCACGACGGCCACCGCCGTTGTAGCCACCGCCGCGGCCACCGCCACCGCGTCCACCGCCGCCGGTGCGCGGAGCGCCGCTGCCACCGCCGGTGCGTTCGCCGGTCGTCTTGCCCGGAATCTGGCGATCGCGAATGTTCGCCGGTTGTTCTTCGAACTCGTAGTCGTCTTCGTAGAGCATCTTAGGATTTTGCGCCTTTCTTATTTTTGCGCCGTGAACCGTTGCCGCTGGTCAGCGATAGCGCCGCGTCGTCCGGCGGAACATCGTCGGTGATCACGTGCGTGCTGTCGATGAACGAGAGCGGCTCGTGGAAGCGCCGCAGCATGAACAACTGTTGTGCCATCTGCAAAATATTCGAACAGAGCCAATAGAGCAGCAGCGCCGACGGCCACGCATATTGAAAACCGAACACGAACAGCATCACCGGCGACAGGAACGACATCAGCTTCTGCGTCTGCGCCTGCGAAGGATCGGTCGCGGGCATCGTGCCGTAGCGCATGCTTACGTACATCGAGAGTCCGTAGAGCACGAGCAGCACCGCGTCGGCGCTCGCGAGATTCGGTGCGAACAGCGGCACGTGGCCGAAAATCATCGGTGCGTGCAACGAAACTGCCGAGCCGATCCACAAGAAGTGCTGCGTCGCATACAGCGGCTTCTGCTGCAGCACCATATAAAGGACGCTGATGATGAACGGATATTGGAGCAACAGCGGAAAGCAGCCCGCGAGCGGATTGACGCCCTCGGTCTTGTAGAGTGCCATCGTCTCTTGCTGTAGCCGCTGCTGATCGCCCTTATATTTGGCTTGCAGCGCTTTGATCTTCGGCGCGACCTTTTGCATCGCCATCATCGATTTGAACTGCTGCGCGTTGAGCGGCCAAAAAACGATGCGGAAGAGTACCGCGAGCACGATCAGGCTCCAGCCAAGATTGTGCAGTGGCATATTGATGTAGTTCACGACGGTGGTGAGGCCGGCCACAATGGGATCGAGCAGCCAGTTCGAGGCGAGGAGGAGGTGCAACGCTTACCTTTCGACGGATGGGGGCACGCGATCGGGCACGAGATCGACTCCGCCCGGGTGCCACGGGTGGCAGCGCACGACGCGCATGAGTGCAAGTGCGATGCCGTGGATCGCCCCATGCTTCTGGATCGCCTCGGCCGCATACTGCGAGCAGCTTGGATAGAAACGGCAACGCGGGCCCAGTAGCTTGGAAAGCGTGCCCTGGTAGAGGCGGATGAGCAGAATCAGGAGCGTGCGCATAAGACCGTGTGCTATACCAGCGCCCGCTCGAGTTCGTTTCGCAGTTGGGCAAAGGGCGCGGCCGCTGCGGTAGGCCGCGCTACGACCAAGAGCCGCAGGCGGCGCTGCGCCAACAGCTGCTGCAAAATCGCCGCCACCCGGCGGCGAACTTTATTGCGAACGACCGCATTGCCGACCGGCTTTGCGACCGTGATACCTACGACCGAGGTGCGATCGGCTGCGTGGGGTTCTGCCCGATAGACGGTCAGAGCGCCGAGCGCTACGCGCCGGCCACGCTGGCGCATGCGGGAAAACTCCGCGGGGCGCCGCAGGCTGGCATACGGGCGCATCAGACGCTGAGGCGGTGACGCCCCTTCTTGCGGCGGCGCGCAAGCACCGCGCGGCCGTTCTTCGTGCTCATGCGCTCGAGGAACCCGTGGACGCGCTTGCGGCGCTTGTTGTGCGGCTGGAACGTCCGCTTCATGATCGACTCTTACTCCTAAAGGAAAATAGCCGCCCTGCCGGCGGCACACAGCGCCTTAGTATAGGGGAGGCCCCGGCAACGCGTCAACCTCGTTGCCGGCCCAACGCCCCCAAAATAGGGCAAAGGTCTCTAGTGGGCGCCTGCCTGCATAGCGTAGGCTCGTAGCGGAGGGTGAAAAGATGACTCAGCGCATCGCCGCGGCGAGCGTCCTCGCTGCATTCCTCATCCCTCTTGGCGCCAACGCCGCAACGACGACGATGACCGTCAAGAGCGCCCAAACCTTCGCGGTTCCCGGCACGAGCGTCACCGCACGGGTCGCGCAAGTCGTGGATTTTACTTCGCAAGGCTGCGAAGGCGGCCCACAGGGCTGCCCCGATCGCGTCGTGCTCACCGTGACCAACGGCAAAGCCTCGACGACGATCACGCTCTACGTGCCGCACACCGCAAGTCAACGTAGCGCGGCCGTCGATCGCAAAACGGTCTACGGCGTGCAGTTCATTTTGACATCGGTACATCTAAGCACGGCGTCGTTGCAAACGGTGAACACGCCATGAAAAACGCTCGCGTGCTTTTCATCGCAGCGATCGCGGCGTGCATCGTCGTCGTCGCGTCAGCTGCACCAATAAACATACTGGTGAATCGTTTAGCCGAAGATACGCCGCCGCAAGACGTGGAGAGCGAAACGTCGCTGGTTTTAGGCGAAACACCGAGCGTCATCGTGGCGTTCAACGATTCCGGTTCATTCAAGGTTTCGCCGACCCACTTCACCGGGTTTGCGCAATCGACCAACGGCGGCGCGAACTTTACCGACAAAGGCGTGCTGCCGGTTTCGGCGACCGGTGATGCGGGCGATCCGGTGCTCGCGCGCGACGTCCACACCGGCGTCGTCTATCTCGCGACGCTTGCGGCAAACGGCACGGCGATGTCGATCTTCCGTTCGCTCAACAGCGGCAATACGTTCAATCCTGCGGTCAACGGTGCGCCGGGCTTCGTCGCGGGACACTTCCTCGACAAAGAGTGGATCGCCGTCGACAATACCGCCGGCGCCGGCCAAGGCAACGTGTATCTCGTCTTGCGCGACTTTGGTGCACCCGGCCTAGCGGGCGCGGGCGGCATCGCATTTCTGCGCTCGACCAATCAAGGCTTGACGTGGGGGCCACTGGGCGGATTAACGATCGCGGTGCCCGGTGCAAACAACGTGCAAGGCGCGAACGTCATCGTCGGACCCAAGCACGAAATCTACGTGTTTTGGTACGACGAATCCGGCGGCGTCGGTGCGCACGCGACACTACGTGTGCGCAAGTCCACCAATCAAGGCGTGACCTTCGGTCCGGCGATCATCGTCGCAAATCTGAACTCCGTGACCGTGAATGGTGGGCTGAACTTGGGCGGCGGTTTTCGGACGAACTCGTTCCCGCATGCTGCGGTGAACCCGGTTACCGGCAACGTGTACGTCGTCTTCAACAACGTGGGCGCGGCCGGCGATCGCAGCGACGTTTTCTTCACGCAATCGACCAACGGCGGCGCAGCTTGGAGCGCGCCGCGACGCGTCAACGATGACAAGACGCGCAACGATCAGTGGCAACCGGTGCTCGCGGTGAGCGGCGATGGTGCGCATCTCTTCGTCGCGTTCTACGATCGACGTCTCTCGCCAACGAACACGACGATCGATCTGTTCGGTGCGGGCGCAACGCTCAACGGCGCAGCCGTCACATTTGGCCCGAATTTCCGCATCACCGGCGGCGCGTTTCCGGTCGTGATCGGCGCGGATCCGAACGTCAATGCGGTGTACATGGGCGACTACGATCAAGCGATCGCGGACAATGCGTCGTTTGACGTCACGTGGGGCGACAATCGGCTTCCACAAGGCGCGCAACCGAACCAGCCCGACGTGCGTTTCGCCCACATCGCAATCGCGGCGATTCCTACACCGGTCGGAGGCGGGCCGCCCCCGCCGCCGGTGAGCGCGCCGCCGACGTCACTACCCCTGCCCGGTGGTCCGTTCCCCGTCTTTGCCTGCGTGCAATACTCGACGAACCTCTTACTCAACTACGGCGTCGGCGTGCTCTCCACGCATCCGCAGTTCTGCTCGCCGGTCAACGGTACACGCGCGCCGCAAACGGTCGCGCCCGATGTTGCAACCGCAACGGGTCTGCGCATGCCGGCAACGTCGGCACCGTTCGCGGGCGACGCGATCTTCGTATGCAACCACGCGATCGCGTCGCTTTCCAACGGTTACGGCATCGGCGTCCTGACGGTCAACCCGCAATTCTGTGCAGCCGCCGGACCGACGCCGACGCCGGCACCGCCGGTGCCGGGCGCCGCGGTAAATACCGGCCTCGTTGTGGCGAGCACCGGGCGTCCGATCTTCCGTTGCGTGCTCTTCACCAACACGCTCAAGGCCCACTACGGCGTCGGGGTGCTCACGACGCACCCGCAGTTCTGCGATCCCGCTGGGCAGCCGCGCGCGCCGGTCGCGCAGTCGCTGAGCGAAGCCGTACCGGCCGGATTTGTCGTTCCGTGACCCGGCTTTCCACACGTGTGGATAGCGTTGTGGAGAACTCGTTTTTTGGAGGCTTCGTAGAATCGCGGAATGCGGCGTCGGACCGGGCTTTTTTCGTGCTGTCAAGGGGTCGTTTTGATCAGCCCCTGATGCGGCGAAAAGGCCCGAAAAACCGTATCGCGCCGCCTGTGTATAAGTGCATAACATCGTGGAAGAAACCCGCAGGACCAGGGCCTGATTAAGCCAACCGAATGCGTCCTCACCGACCGCACGGGGTACTACGACTAACCAGTCGTCTTGTGCGGATCGGCGTTCGACACTTCTCTCACGAGGCACGCATAGGATGGCGCTTGCGGTTGGCAGTTCCGATATCTCGAACGAGCTTTGGCGGTCGGCACTGGAGGCACTCGAGCGGAAGTTTTCCAAGCCGATTTTCGAGATGTGGATCAAGCCGATCCGTCTCGTCTCGATCACTGGTGACTCCCTGGTCCTCTCGGTGCAGAGCAACTTCGCCCGGGATTGGGTGGAGCATCGGCTCAAGACCCAGATCGCCGAGGTGCTCGCCGAGGTCCTCGGGGCGACGCTTGACCTGCAGTTCGCCGTAGCCGAGCCCGACAACGCTCCGGCCGGCGCGCAGCAGGCCGCGGCCCCCGTGATGCGCCCACAGGAAGACCTGCGTAGCTCCAACCTGAACGCGCGCTACACGTTCGAAGAGTTTGTCATCGGCAACTCCAACCGCTTCGCCCACGCGGCAGCCCAAGCGGTCGCATGTGCCCCGGCGCGCGCCTACAACCCGCTGTTCCTGTACGGCGGCGTGGGATTGGGCAAGACCCATTTGATGCATGCTATCGGGCATCGCGTGCTGATCGACAACCCGAGTGCCAACGTCGTGTACGTAACGTGCGAGAAGTTCACCAACGAGTTCATTATCGCGCTGCAGAACAACCGCACGCCGGAGTTTCGCAACCGCTATCGGCAAGTCGACGTGCTCTTGATCGACGACATTCAATTCTTGGCCGGTAAAGAGACGACGCAAGAAGAGTTCTTCCACACGTTCAACGCGCTGCACGAATCCGGACGACAGTTGATCATCAGCTCAGATCGTCCACCCAAAGAGATTCAAACGCTCGAGTCGCGCTTGCGTTCGCGATTCGAATGGGGCTTACTCACCGACATTCAGGCGCCCGACATCGAGACCCGTGAAGCGATTCTGCGCAAGAAAGCGCAAAGCGAGAAGATCCCGGTGCCCGACGAGGTCACGTCGTTCATCGCGAAGGTCATTCCCTCGAACATTCGCGAGCTGGAAGGCGCGCTGATTCGCGTGGTCGCGTATGCGTCGCTGACGAAGTCGCCGATCACGCTCGACCTTGCTGCCGAAGTGCTCAAGAGTGCGGTCGCGCAAGCGCCGCTGCAACGCATCACGATCGGCAAGATCAAAGAGACGGTCGCGAGCGCTCACGGCCTAACGGTCAAAGAGATGGATAACGGCCGGCGCGATCAACGCCTGGCTGGGCCGCGCCAGATCGCGATGTACATTGCGACCGAGCTCACGAACTACTCGCTGCCGCAGATTGCGCGCGACTTCGGCAAGAAAGACCACACCACGGTTATGTACGCGCGCGACAAGATCAAGGATCAAATGCAGCGCGATGAAGCGTATCGCAACAAGATTCGGCAACTCATTGCCATGTGCCAGTCACCGTAACGCTAGCCAGGCCGGGAGTAACTTCCCGGCCTCTTTTTATCCGACGCTATGCACGGTTCCACGAACAAGGGCGCGCCTTTCCGGGTGGATAACAGGCACGGGGCCGGAGACGGTGGAGATGTGTATCGTCGGGCGGCTTCGATGCACACCTTATTCCAGGCGGAAACCCGCATCAGGACAAGCAAAAAGGCACTTATACGCGGAATACACCGCCCTACTACTGTTACGACTCTATTTATATAACTTACCCGGAAACACGACGACGCTCGAATCGGTGGAATATGAAGTTCACCTGTAACACCAAAGACATCGCCTCGGCGGTCGGCGCCGCGAGCAAAGTGGTCAACGCGCACACGACCGTGCCGATCCTCTCCAACGTGCTCTTGCAAGCCGAGGGTGGAAAGATCGCCGTCCGCGCGACCGATCTGGAGCTCACGCTCGAACACGCCTTTCCGGCGGAGATCGGGGAATCGGGCTCGGTGACGATTCCGGCCAAGCTCTTCTCGAGCTACCTCGCGAACTTGCCGGCGGGACTGCTCGAACTCTCGGGCACGCCGACCCGCGCCTCGGTCAAGGTCGAGCGCAGCAACTACGATTTCCATGCGCTCCCGGCCGACGAGTATCCGCCGCTACCGGCCGCAACCAAAGGCTCGCACTTCACGATCGGCTCCAAGCGCTTCCGCGACGGTATCGAGGCCACGATCTTCGCTGCCTCGAGCGAAGAGGCACGTGGCGCGGTCCTGATGGGCACGCTGCTCGAGCTTGAGGGTAACTCACTCACGATGGTCGCGACCGACGGCTACCGCCTCGCACGGTACCAAACAACGCTTGATGACGGCATCACCGGCACCGAGAAATACATCGTTCCGTCGCGCGCGCTGGCTGAGGCGGCGCGCAACCTGGGCGGCGGCGACCAAATTGCGGTCAGCGCCCTGGGCGCGCAGAGCAATCAGCTGCAGATGAACTCGGGCGACACGGCTATCACCGTGCGCTTAGTCGACGGGCAGTATCCAAACTATCAGCAGGTGATCCCGGCCAAGTTCGATCGCAGCGTGACGGTCAACACGCAAGCGCTGATCGGGAGCTTGCGCCGCGCCGAGCTCGTCGCCGGCGATCGTGCGAGCATGGTGAAGCTTGCCGTCTCGAATCAAACGCTGATCGTGACCGCCAGCAGCGACATCTCGGGAAACGCGTACGAAGAACTCGAGGTCGAGCAAACCGGCGAAGATCTCGCAATCGCGTTCAACGCGCGCTATCTCGTCGAGATCCTCAACCACGTCAAGAGCGCGCAAACCGTGATCGAATTCCTCGGCCCGCTTTCACCGGCGGCAATTCGTCCGGTCGAACCCACCGAAGGCGCGCAACAACTCTACGTATTAATGCCGCTACGTCAGTAAACGTAATGAAAATGAACGAGGCGCCGCATTTCTGCGACGCCTCGTGCGTTTCGATGTGTCTCGGCAGCCTGATACCCGTCCTAAGTATAACACCCCGTCGGTCCCTCGACTACGGTCCTTCGCACCTACGCTCGGGATGACAAAGTGCGCTACGCTCGGGATGACACCGTGCAACTAACGCGTTTGGCGTTGTCGAATTTTCGGAACTACGCGCAACTCGATCTCGACCCGGCGCCGGGGCTCAACGTGTTCGTTGGCGCGAACGCGCAGGGCAAATCGAATCTACTCGAAGCGATCGCGATGCTCGGCACCGGCAAATCGTTTCGCACCAGTCGCGATACGGATCTGATGCGCGAGGGACTGGAGCTTGCCGTCGTCGGCGGCGATGCACAAGTGCGCGCGGGGTTGATTCATTTGGGTTGCACGATCGTGCGCAGCGGTAACCGCACGCGCAAGACCTACACGATCAACGGGCAAGGCGTGCGTTACGCGCGGTTCCTCGGCAGCATTCGCGTCGTGACGTTCGTGCCGGCCGATCTGCAACTCGTCGCTGGGCCGCCGGCGTTGCGCCGCGCGCTCATCAACATTGCGCTCGCGCAAGACGACCGGCGCTACTATCACGAGCTCGCCCGCTACGGCAAGGCGCTGCAGCAGAAGAATGCGATGCTGCGCGGCACGGTTGAATTCGACGACGAGCTGCTCGCGATCTACAACAACACGCTGGTCGAAACGGGCACGAGCTTGATGCTCGCGCGCAATCACTTCGTGCAAGAGCTCGCGCGCGAAGCCGAGCGCATCCACGGCGCGTGGACCGGTGGCGCAGAAAAGCTCGTCGTCCGGTACGCACCAAGCATCAAATATGAGGTGCCGACCGCCGAAGCCGTAGCCGGTGCATTCGAAGCGCGGCTCCGTGAAGTCGCCGAGAGCGAACGCAGCCGCAAAGCCTCGGTCGCCGGGCCGCATCGCGACGATCTCGACCTCGAGCTCGACGGGCATTCGCTCGCAGCATATGGCTCGCAAGGGCAAGGCCGCACAGCGGTGCTGGCGCTCAAGGTTGGCGAATATACGGTCATGCGCGACCGCTCCGGCGAAGCCCCATTATTGCTGCTCGACGACGTCCTCTCGGAACTCGACGCAGAACGCGCCGCCGCGTTTCTGGACGGGGTCGGCGGCTACGAGCAAGCTTTTGTTACCGCGACGCATCTGCCGGCGGGACTTCCCGGCGCCTCGAGGACCTATCGCGTCGAGCGCGCCGAGGTGTTCGGGTGCTAAAGCTCTCCGACGCGCTCGGCGCGTGGACGCCGTCGGAGCGCGGTCCCGCCGATCCGGTGGTCTTGCTCGGCGCCGCCTGGAGCGAGATTGTCGGCGACGAGAACGCGCGCAACTCGCATCCCGCGCAGGTCGCGGGCGACACGCTGCTCGTCACCACCACCTCGAGCGTATGGAGTGCGCAGCTCAGCTATTTGTCGGAGCAGATCGTCGATGCGCTGCGCGCGCGCTTGCCGCGTGCCGCGATCGCCAAAGTGCGCTTTCGCGTCGGCAAGCTGCCTACGCGCGGCAGCCAATCGCGCCACAAACGGGTTATGGAGTACGTGGCCGAGCCGCGCGAAGTGCGCGAGCCGGCCAACGACGCGCGCGAAGCGCTTGGGCGCTTCCGTGCCAGCGTCGACGGCGCGCAGCGGGCCAAACGCGAGCGCGGGTGGAAAGAATGCAGTGGTTGCAACGCCTTGATCGCGCCCGATACCGGGCCGCTCTGCACGACGTGCGAGATCGCACATGAGGCCGAGCGGGAGCGCCAGATCTCGCGGTTGCTTTTTGAAGCGCCGTGGCTGGGGTTCGCCGGAACCGCAAAGCTGATCGAGGACCTGCGTCAGGACGAATACGTGTCGATCCGCCGCCGCCTGCTTCAACGCTGGTGGGATCGGCTCCGCCGTGTTCACCTGACCGGAACGCTCTCGCGCGACGGCGCCGAGCGACTGATCGCGAGTTCGTACGTCTTACTCAAAAGCGAACTCGCGCCCGAACGGCTTACGCCTGCGATCGTGCGCAACGTGCTCGGTGACGACTTGCACGAACTCTTATACGAAACGGTAGAACGATAACAACGCGATGACCAGCAATTACACCGGCGAGCAAATCGAAGTTCTTAAGGGCCTCGAGGCGGTTCGCAAGCGCCCCAGCATGTACATCGGCAACACGTCCGAGCGCGGCTTACACCAGCTCGTGTACGAAGGCGTCGATAACAGCGTCGACGAGGCGCTGGCCGGCCATGCAAAGACGGTCAGAGTCGTCCTCTACAAAGACAGCTCCGTCTCAGTCGAAGATGACGGTCGCGGCATTCCCGTCGACATACACGCTGAAGAAAAGATGCCGGCAGTCGAAGTCGTGATGACGATCCTGCACGCCGGCGGCAAGTTCGGCAAAGGCGGCTACAAAGTTTCGGGCGGTTTGCACGGCGTCGGTATTTCGGTCGTCAATGCGCTTTCGGAGTGGATGATCACGCGCGTCAAGCGTGACGGCAATATCTACGAGATGCGCTTCGAGCGCGGCATCACGGTGCAGAAGCTCAAAAAGATCGGCAAGACCGACGAGAACGGCACGTTCCAGTGGTGGAAGCCGGATGCTCAGATATTCGAGACCGTCGACTTGCACTGGGATATTTTGCAGAAGCGGTTGCGCGAGCTCGCGTTTCTCAATCGCGGCCTCTCGATCACGCTGCGCGACGAGCGGGGTGAAGAGCCCCGCGAACGCGCCTACAAGTTCGACGGCGGCATCGTGTCGTTTGTCGAGTATTTGAATGAGAAAAAAGATTCATTGCATCCGGTGATCTCGACGCACAACGAGCGTGATGGCATCGACGTCGAAGTCGCGATGCAGTACACCGACACGTATACCGAGCAGATCTTCAGTTACGCCAACAACATCAACACGATCGAAGGCGGCATGCATCTGCAAGGCTTCCGCCAAGCCGTGACGCAAGCCGTCAACTCGTACGCGAAGAAGAAGGGCATCCTCAAAGAAAACGACGGATCGCTCTCGACCGACGACATCATGGAAGGTCTCACCGCGGTTGTCTCGGTGAAGCTGGAAAATCCGCAATTCGAAGGCCAGACCAAGACCAAGCTCGGCAACGCCCGCGTGCGCAGCATCGTGTACAACCTGGTTAACGAGCGGCTCGATTTCTTCTTCGAAGAGAATCCGAAGCTGGCACGCATCATCATCGAGAAAACGATGCAGGCGCAGCGCGCGCGTGAAGCGGCGAAAAAGGCCCGCGACCTCTCCCGCCGCAAGAACGCGCTCGAAGGTTCGGGGCTGCCCGGCAAACTGGTCGATTGCAAGAACACCGATCCGAAGTCGAGCGAGATCTTTTTGGTTGAGGGCGACTCGGCCGGTGGGACCGCCAAGGGCGGCCGCGATCCGAACACGCAAGCGATCCTTCCTTTGCGTGGCAAGATCATCAATGTGGAAAAGGCGCGCTTGGACAAAGTGCTGTCAAACGAAGAAATTCGGACGATGATCACGGCGTTCGGCACCGGATTCGGCGACGAATTCGATCTCGAGAAGCTGCGCTATCACAAGATCATCATCATGACCGATGCCGACGTTGACGGCTCGCATATCCGCACGTTGCTGCTGACGTTTTTCTATCGTCAGATGAAACCGCTGGTCGAGCAGGGCTACGTGTACATCGCACAACCGCCGCTCTATGGCATCAAGAAGGGCAAGAAGCAGTGGTGGGCGTTCAGCGAGGCCGACTATAAGGCGGTGATCGGTGCGGAAGACCCCAAAGACTTCGCCATCCAGCAGTACAAGGGTCTGGGCGAGATGGACGCCGAGCAACTCGCCGAGACGACGATGGAAGTCGGGAACCGTCGCCTCAAGAAGATTACGGTTGAAGATGCGGTCGAGGCCGAGCAAATCTTCACCGATCTGATGGGCGATAAAGTCGAGCCGCGCAAGCAGTATATCTTCGATTACGCGAAGACGGTAAGAAACTTAGATCTTTAGGTTCGATTAACGCTGAGCCGGCCCGAGAGGCCTCGGCGCTAGGGATGGGTATTTAACCCATTGATGCGCAGGCGAGCCGCTTGGGCCTGGATGGCAATCGCTCTCGTGGTCGTGGGCCTCCTCGCGGTCAGCGCTCGCACGCTGCTTGCGTTGGCGCTCCCACCCGCGCTCGGCTTTGCGGTCCACGGGAAAGCCGCGATCGCGCAGATCGAGATCGGCGGCGGCCATCTGCTTCTGCGCGGCGTGCACATCACGACCAAGGGCGATCCGTTGCTCGATGCGCGCGCGATTCGCATCGACTACTCGCTACGCGATCTGCTACCCGGGAGCGCGCACCGCTTCGGCCTCGTCGCGATCGATCTCGATCGCCCGGTCTTCACGCTCGAACGTCATGCCGACAACAGCTACAACCTGCGGCTTGGCGGCGGCGGCGCGCCCGCGCATGGGCCCGCAGGCCCGCAGCGACTCAACGCGGTGCCGCTCGCGTTCACGCTGCGCGTGCACGACGGCGCGATCGCGCTGCGCGCGCCGCACGCGCTCGATCCGCAATCGCGCAGTATCGACATCAGCGACGTGCAACTCGACGCAACGATCGACACCGCCACGCGCACGCACTATCGCCTGCGCGCCAACTTCGCCGGCGCGCCGCTGCGAATCGGCGGCACGGCCGACGCGACGCGCGGCTACGCGATGCAGCACGTGCAAGTCGCAGCGCTCACAATACGGCCTGTCGCCAACTTCTTCATAAACTCCAAGGCGTCGCAGGTGCTCTCGGGTAGCGCGCGCGGGATCGACCTGCGCATCTATGCGCTCGGCGTCGAACCCGAGGCGCCGATCGACTACCATCTAAGCGGTCACGCGGTGATCGACGATGCGAGCATGATCCTGGTCGGGCTGGCGCAACCGGTACAGCATCTGCGCGGCACGCTGCAGGTCGTTGACGATCAGCTCTTCTTTGACGACCTCACCGCACAGATCGCCGGTATGGCGATCACGGGGGTTGGAAGCATCTTCGATTTTCCGGCGGCGCCGCAATTTCGCATCGGCATCTCCGGGCGCGGCGACCTCGCGAACCTGCGTACGCTTTTCAAGTTCGCGAAGAACCAGCCGCTCGCGGGTGACGCGCGCATCGGCGTCGCGGTCGACGGTGGCCTCGACGACCCGGGCCCGCGCGTGCAGGCGACGGTCGATGCCCCGCGCTTTTTCTATCGCGGCATCGCCTTCGACCACTTGCGTGCGCGCGTCGCCTACTTCAACTCGACGGTCTTTTTCATGCCGATCGAAGCGCACGCGCAAAGCAGCACCTTCACGATTCGTGGCGCGCTCGAGATCGGCGACAACGTCGTATCGCGCGTGGCGCTGCACGTCGATGCGCCGGCCGATGCGTTACCGTACCTCGGCGCGTTGCTCGGCGCGGAGCCGCTCACCGGCGACTTCATGTTGCACGGCAAGGATCTGAACTTCTACGGCTACGGTGCGATGCAATCGGCGCGTGACCCATCGCGCATGGCTGCGGTCGTGCATGCCGATCCGGGCGGCGTACTCGACGTCGCACCGCTCTGGATCGACACGGCGCGCGGCCGGCTCTATGCCGCGTATTCGCTCGATCGCGCGCACGACACGAGCAGCTTTTGGATCAATGCGCACAATCTTGCGCTGCACACGCCGATGCACGCGTCGTTCCTCAGCGTCGCGTTGCCGGTGATGCCGCCGCTCGACGGTACGGTCGACGATGCAGCGATTCTCGGCGGCGGTCCGAGCGGCGAGCACACGCTCGTTGCCGGAGCGGTACACTTGCACGCGACGACGATTGCCGGCGTGCGCTTGCAACGCGTGCAGGCGAACTTTGCCGGCACGCTCGCCGACGCGGCCGTCGATCCGATCGATGCGAGTGGGCCGTGGGGCACGCTCCGCGGTTCGGGCGCGCTCTCGCTCAACACGCTCGCGGTGCGCGGGCACTACACCGGAACGCTCGAGGGTCTGCGTCAGTTCCTCAATCAAACGCCGGCGAGCGGCGGCATCGACGGTACCGCGGCGCTTGCAATCGGTCCGCAAGGCATCGTCGTGCAAGCCGACGCGCTGCATTTACACAACGCGACGATTCACGGGCTGCCGATCTCGCAAGCCACCGGGACGCTCGTGATTCGTAACGGAGCGCTCCAAGTCAAGAGCGCGCGCGCAACGATCGCAAGCGGTGCGGTCGTTGCCGCCGGACCCTTCGATCGCGGCATCGCGCTCGTCGCCACGCATCTCGATGCCAAGCAATTGCGCGCGCTCGGACTTCCGCTCGACGCCGGGACCGTGGACGCGAGCGGCACACTCGCGCAAGGCGCGCCTCTGCCGACGTTCAACGGCGGCGTCGCCGTTGCGAATGGACGCGTGCAACACTTCGCCGTTGCGGGAAGCAGTCTCGTTGCGTTGCAGGGCGATGGCGTGCAACTCGATCATACCGTCGGCGGCATGGACAATGTCTATGCGATCGCCTCGGGCGATGTGCAGGCCCTCACGTCGGGGGCGCCGGCCTACGACGTCAACGCCAACGTGCCGGCCGGTGATCTGCGCACGGTCGTCAACGATCTCGGCATCGTGCCGCACTACGCCGAAGGCACCTTCGGCGCCGATGTCGCGGTACGCGGTGCAGGCTTGGCGCCGCAGGTGAGCGGACTGATCGCCGTGCCGGCCGGCTCCGTCAACGGCTTGTACTTTACCGGCGGCAGCGGCATCATCGACGCCGGCACGAGCGGCGTCGTGGTGCAAGACGGAGCCGTGACCGTCGGCAGCACGCAGCTCGCGTTCGACGCAGTCGAAAATCCGGCCACCAGCGCGCTGCAGCTGCGCTCGAGCTACGCCAACCTCTCCGACTTCAATAACTTCTTCGATACCGGCGATACGCTCAGCGGTACCGGGCCGGTGCGCTTCGACGTGGTCTCATCGGCGCATCGGCTCTCGAGCAACGGCGACATCAACATCGCGCACCTGCGCTATCGCAACCTTCCGATCGGCACGACGGTCGCGTCGTGGTCGAGCGTGCGCGGCGTGGTCGTCGGTTCGCTCAATATCACCGGCGCGCAAGGGACGCTCCATTCACACGGTTCGATCGGCATTGCGCAAGAGCCCAGTTTTCTCGACACGGTGCGCGATTCGACGTATTACGGTGTGAGCGCGCAGCTCGTCGACGTCGATCTCTCGACGTGGATCGCGGCGCTCGGCGCGCCGCAGGTAGCGGTAACCGGTCGCGTCGGCGCCAACGCCACGCTGAGCGGCCGTTGGCCGTATCCGCACCTCAAGGGCAATGTCGAGTTGGACAACGGCACCGTCTGGCGTTTTCCCATCGATAAAGCGACCGCAACGCTCTCTACCAGCGGACAGCGCGTGCTGCTCGATTCCGCGAGCGTCGCGTCGCCCGGACTCACCGCCGAAGCCTACGGCAGCATGGGCTTTTCGATGCAACAACCGCTCCAGTTCACGCTGCACGCAAGCTCGAGCGACTTGCCCCGACTGGCTGCCGAACTGTGGCGCCGGCAGCTCGCAGTCAGCGGATCGTTCGAATCGACGCTGACGCTCGGCGGTACGCCGGCCAATCCGACGGTGAACGCCACGTTCGATGGCACCAAGACCGTACTCTACGGCGTCAGCGTGCCATCGCTACATGGCGCGATTGCCTTGCAGCGACACAACGCGGTGTTGCACGACGCGAGCATCACGTTGCCGCGCGGTGTGATCGCGATTACGGGCTCCGTGCCGATCGAAATCAATCCGTTTGTAATTGGGCCGCGCAACGCGCCGGTCAGCGTCAACGTCACCGCCAAGGACGTCGATCCGAGCGCGTTCGATGTGTTGCTCGGCAACAACACGAAGCTGGGCGGTACGATCGCCGGCGACCTGGCCATCTCGGGAACCGTCGTGCAGCCGCAGATCAACGGACGGTTTAGCATCAGCAAAGGTCTGTTCGTGAGCGATCTCTCGCGCACGCCGATCACCGGCATCGAGGCGCAGATCGCGTTCAATCGCAGCTCGGCGTCGGTCGACAAGTTGCAAGGCAACTTCGGCAGCGGCACGATCGTCGGCTCGGGTTCGCTCGCGTTCGGTCCCAACCCGACGTATCTCGTGAAGCTCACCGCGCGCGGTGCGCAGCTCAACCTGCCGGCCTACGGCACGGGTACGCTCGACGGCGCAGTCACGTTGAGCCGCAACGGCGGCGCGGCCGCGCTGCTCAACGGCAAGGTCCAACTTTCCAACGCCACGATTCCGTTCTCCGCATTTCTCGCAGCGACACAACACGCTGCGCAGACCACGACGCTCCCACCGCTCGATCTCGATGTCGCGATGGCCATCGGGAAGAACGTACGCGTGCGCGGGTCGGGATTTGGCGCGGGTCTCGACATCGGCGCAACCGGCTCGGCGCAGTTGAGCGGTACACTCGCCGCGCCGACGATGGCCGGGACATTCTCGGCCACGAGCGGGACGCTGACATACTACGACCGCGCGTTCCGCGTGCAGAGCGCGCACGTCGTGTTCCGCCCGGAGAACGGCATCATCCCGACGATCCGTGCGACCGCGACCACGCACGTCACCAATCCCGACCCGAACAGCCCCTACAGCGGCGTCGACGTGACCGTCGCGGTTGACGGCCCGGCGACCAACCCGCGGATCTCGTTTAGCTCGAGCCCGGCGGGCTATTCTAACGAGCAGATCCTCGCGATGATCGCCCCGTTTGGCGGCGTCATTTTGAGCGGGCTCTCCTACGCGCCGAGCCTCAACGGCTACGGCACCGTCCCCGGCCAAGCAGCGGGTGCCACCGGCACGTTCTCCGCCGGGCAGGAGGCTTTCAATATCCTCAACGCCCAGTTTGCCGCTGGGCTGCTCAACCCGGTCGAGGGAGCGCTCTCGCAAGGCCTGGGTGTCCAGAACGTCAATCTGACGCTGGATTATTGGGGGAACGTTGGCTTCTCGGCGTCACGTTTGCTGGGTAAGACCGTAAACTTCATCTATGCAGCGACTTTTGGCATCCCGCAGCGGACGTCGTTCGGGTTGCAACTCGTGGGTGAACGAGCCACGAGTGCTCAGCTAACCTTCTTTTTCGAAAATGGACCGCAGAGAGTTTTCCAAATTCCCGCAGCCGGCTCGATCCCGAACGATCGCATCTCGGTGGGCCAGCCACTCCTGGGGCAACAAGGCTTTGCATTCACGTTCTCTCGACTTTTTTGGTAAAACCCTGGCATATCTACGCAGGCAAGGACCGATGGGCGCTAGCGCGAACCAGGGGCCGGAACTCTGCTGGCCTTCGTCAGCCTCCATGCCCACAGCAAGGACAACACAATTCGCATGATCTTCGACCTTCGGCGCGCGCCACGCGCTCTGGTGCGCAGCGCGGGAGCGGTGCTCGCTCTCGTCGTCGCGCTCTCGATCGTTGCGCCGCCCGCCGCACGCTCGCAGAGCGCGCCGGGGGGTGTGCCGGAGATCGTCTCGGTCGACATCACGGGCAACCTCCACGTGCCCAAGGCGACGATCATGCAAGTCATCCAAGCTCGACCGGGTGTGCCCTACGATCCAAAAATCGTGCAGGGCGATCTCGAACGCATCAACGCGCTGGGCTATTTTGCGTCGATTGCGCCGCCGCTCGTGCGCGCGCGTCCCAACGGCATCGCGATCACCTATCGCGTGGTCGAAAATCCGCTGATCACCAAGATCAGCTTTACCGGCAACAAGAGTGTGCCCAACGACACGCTGCTTGCGCTGATGGACCTTTCGGTCGGCCAAGTGTTCAATAGCAACACGTTCCGTTCGGACGTGCTCAAGATCAACAACTACTACGAGCGCATCGGCTATGGCGGCCAAGTGCCCACGCACATCTGCGACGTCAACTTCGACTCGAAGACCGGCGCGCTGAATCTGTGCATTCGCGAAGGCCTGACGGTCCGCGCCATCAATATCGGCGGCGACCCGGTGCTGCCCGTCCCGCTGATCCAGAAGCAGCTCTCGCTCAAGCCCGGCATGGTGTTCTCGGATCAGATCCGTGAAAAAGACATCGCCGCGCTGCGCAAGTTCTACGACGACAAATTCCACCTCGAACTCGGTAACTTCGAAGGCGGCATCAACCCCGCGACGGTCGACGAAAAAACCGGCACAGCCGAGGTGAACTACAACATCTACGTGGCGCGCGTTGCCGCGGTGCAGATTACCGGCAACACGCGTACCAAAGACAAAGTGATTCGCCGCCTGCTCCGCGTGACGCCGGGCATGATCGTCAACACCGATTGGATCAAGGCCGACTACGAGCGCTTGAATTCAACCGGCTACTTCTCGAAGGTCAATCCGGACGTCAAGGATGGCCCCGATCCGAAGAAGCCGCAAGACGTCACGCTCGTGTGGCAGGTGACCGAACAGCGCACCGCATCGGCGAACGTCGGTTTCGGTTACTCCGGCGGCATCAACGGCGAAGGTCTCTACGGCACGCTTGGATTCCAAGACTCGAACTTCCACGGTAACGGGAACCAGCTCTCGCTGCAGATCCAACAAGGTGCGCGCACCACGTCGGATACGATCTCCGGGACGATTCCGTATTTGAGCGATACCCCGAAGGGCCAGAAGTACTCGCTGAGTGCGAGCGTGTTCTACACGAAGCAGACGTACTATTATCCGGTGTATGCGGTGTCGTCGAACTCGATTGCGCCGGCGCCAATTGTCGGTGGGACCCCGGTTCCGATTCCCGTGACGCTGTATGGCAACGGCACCTCGTCGCTGGTTAGCGGCGTCGTCTCGACCAGTGAATCGTCGCAAACGGGCTTCAACTTCTCGCTCGGGCGGCGGCTCTCGGACTACATCATCGCGTCGCTGACCCCGACGATCTCTACGGTGAAGTATTCGACGACAGTCCCCAATCCGTATTTCTTTTCGGGCGGGCAGCCCAACGTGCTCGTCGGCCCGACGCCCAACCCACTCAATTCGAATCAAAGCCTCAACGGCAGCTTTGGTATCGCCTCGAGCTCGATTGCGAACGTGAATACCGGCCTGCCCTATCAGCTCAACACGCTGGGCTTTGGAATAGGAACGTCGCCGATCACGGTCGACGACCCGTACAATCCGCGCCATGGCTGGAAGGCATCAATCTCGGAGACGATCTCGCTACCGGCATTCGGCTCGAGCTTTGACTACACTGCGACGACGCTCGGTGTCTCACGTTTCATACCGGTGCTGCGCAACGCGACCTTCGCCCTTAACGGGCAATACTACTTATCGACCGGCGTCGTACCACCGAGTTCGCTCTTTACGTTCTCCGATCAGCAAGTCCGCGGGTACAACTCGGTCTTCTACGCTACCAATGCGTTCCTCGGGCAAATCGAGTTGCGTCAACCGCTCACCGAAGACCGGAAACTCTCGATCGTCACCTTCGTCGATGAACTCGATTACGCAATTCGCGGCGCGTATCCGGTGCTCGATCCGTTCACCGGTCGTATCACCGCGTATCCGGGCAACTGGTCGTGGCGCGGCGATTACGGTGTCGGTCTGCGCTTCGACGTGCCGCAACTCGGCTTGCACACGATCCGTATCGATTTTGCCAAGGGCGCCTATGGCGGCCATACCAGCTTCGGAATCGGCCAAAGCTTCTAAGGACATAGTATGAAACGACGCGTTATTACCACTCTTGCGGTTCTTCTTGCACTGCTGCCTATCGTTGGGCCCGCGGCAATTGCCGCCGACCTCACCGGCGTGGGCTTCCTCGACCAGTCGGCGGTGGCTACGCTGCCGGCATTCGTGGCGGCAAATCAGCAGGTCGAACAGTACAAGGCGCAGCTCCAGAGCCAATTTGCAAACGCAATGCGCGGCGCGCGGAGCGATGCCGACAAGCAGCGCATCACGTTGCAGTTCCAGCAAGAGTTCTCCGACAAGCAGAACGAAGTGATGGGCCCGCTCTTCCAGCGCGCACAAGCCGCGATTGCCAACGTCTCGGCGTCGAAGAAGCTCTCGATTGTCGTCGACAAGCGCATCGTGATCTACGGCGGTCAAGATATTACGAGCGACGTCGTCAGCGCGGTGCGCAGTTCCGCAGCGATCGGTGCGCCGCAGGCGAGCCCGTCCGCCTCGCCGATCGGCTTTGTCGATCAGTCCGCACTTGCAAACTCGCAAGAAGTAAAGACCGCGAGCGATCAGCTCCAGAAGTTCCAAGACGCGCAGCAGCCGATCTACCGAGCGCGCTTCAAGAACGCCAAGACCGACGTTGACAAACAACAGGTCATGGCGGACTACAACAAGGCGATGGAAGACAAGAAGAACGACCTGCTCAAGCCGCTGATCGGTCAGACCAGGAGCGCGACCGACAGCGTCGCGCGCAGCAAGAATCTCTTGCTCGTGATCGATCGCGCCGACGTGGTCTTTGGAGGCACGGACATCACGCAAGATGTCCAAAATGCTCTTAATAAATAAGCGAGCTCCGCTCGCAATCGCCGCGATCCTTTGGGCAGCCGCGCTATGCGGCTGTTCGCGCGTCGACGTGCACTCCGATAAGGTGCGCGGCGTTGCGTACGTGCGCGTTGACGACGTGATCAAACATCATCCGCTCTACCCGCAACTCGCCCAACTCAACGATGCGATCGATGCGATAAACTTCGAGGCCTCGATGCCGCACGCGCCGCTCACGCCTGCGCAGATCGCGCAACAGAGTAAGGATCTCAACGCGCAGCTCCAGGCGGCGCAGAATAAGGCGTCCGCGATCATTGCGAGCAAACAACAGATGTACCAGCAGCAAGAACACGATGCCGACGTCGCCGCGGTCAAGGCGGCGGGTGTCGATCCGAATGCTGCCGGACTCGGGCAAGTGATGAATGCGACGTCGGCGCAGCAGGCGCAACAGGCAGCGGCTGCCGCGCAAAAAGGTTTCGTCGATTATCAGAAGGGCGTGATCGCGCAAGACCAAGCCGCGATGAACTCGATCTCGCAGCAGTTACAGAAGGCGGCGAATGACAAGCTGCGCGCGCGCGCCGAGCAGTATCAACAAGCCGAGAGCGATTTGTCATTGAAGCTTACGCAACAGGACAGTGCGCAGCGCATGGCGCTGCAGACGCAGCTCAACACGCTGGCGCTTAGTGCCGACCAGCGCAAGAGCGTCGGGGGCCAGCTCCAGGCGCTGGACAAAAAGGAAGCCGACCAGGTCGGTGCGTTGCGCAATGCCGATGCGGCCGCGCTCGCGGCGTACCAGAAACAGATCGGTGCGCAAACCGCGGCCCAGATGCGCCAGCAACAGGCCGCGATCCAGTCGCAGACCGGGGCCAAGCTCGCGCAGCGCCGCGACCAGGTCGGGGCGCAGTTGAAGGGCCTGGGCGCTCCGCCGGTCGCCACGGTCAAGCTCCCGCCGGACCTGCAGAAGCGCCTGGCGGAAATTCACCAGCAATATGCGGCGAAATTCCAGGCCGACGCGCAGCAGGCTATCGAAGAGTACAACGCAACCAAGAGCGATCTCGACGCGCAGTTTGCCGCCATGCACGGGCAGGGCGTCAGCGCCACGGGCGCGGCCGCCGTTAAACTTCGCGATCTGCAGAAACGCCAGGCGCAGCTGCAGTCGCAAATCCAGGACCAAATCCAACGCGAGGCTACCCGCCTTGCCAAAGAGATGGGCTTCTCCCTTGTCCTCGATAATGTAACCGCCGCCAACGGCGGCTACGACCTCACTAACGATCTCATTCACGACCTTGAAAGCCAACACGAGTGAAAAAGCAGCTACTTCTCCTCTCTCTTGCCGCGGCGATCGTCGCCGGCTGTGCAAACGCGAGTCCGGTTGGACTCGTCGACGTCAACCGGATCGTTTCCAATTGGACGGTCTATCAGTCGTTCCAGCAGCAACTGTCGCAAGACGCGCAGGCGATTCAGGCGAGCAGAGCTTCGGCGCAGGTCAAGCAACGCGAAGCCGCGGCGCTGCAAAAGAAATACGCCGGCATCACCGACGAGCTCACCCAGCAAATCCGTGACGCGGCGACCAAGGTCGCGCAGCAGAAGAATCTGACGCTTGTCGTGACCAAAGAGGGCGTCGGGTACGGCGGCGTCGACATCACCAAAGATGTCGAGAAGGCGATGAACATTACGGACAAGGCCACCCCCGCGCCGACCTAGAGTGGGTCACTAAATGCTCGGCACGCTCGCAGATCTGCAGACTCGCGTCGGTGGGCGCATCGTCGGTGACGGCACGGTCGCGATTGCACGCGTAAGCGCGGTCGACGACGCAAGCGCTGATGCGCTTACCTTTGCCACCGACGAGAAGTACTACGCTGCAGCGCTTGCGAGCGCTGCAGCTGCCGTGCTGGTCGATGCGAGCGTGCCGCTCGATGCCGCAAAGGCGAGCAAACCGTTGTTGATCGTCGAGAACGCGCGCGCTGCGCTCGCGAACTTTCTTGCGACGCTCAAGCCGCCGCGTCCGCGCGGACCTTTTCGCCATCCGAGCGCCGTCGTTGACGAGAGCGCAACGATCGGCGCCGATGTCTATCTGGGCGCCAACGCGTACGTCGGCGCGCGCGCGCAGATCGGGCGCGGCAGCACGATTGCGCCCGGCGCGTATGTCGGCGACGACGTGCAAATCGGCGAGGAGACCTGGTTGCACCCGCAGGCAACGGTACACGAGAAGTGCGTGATCGGTTCCCGCGTGGTGTTGCACTCGGGCAGCGTGATCGGCAGCGAGGGATTCGGGTGGGCGTTCTTAGAGGGCAGGCTCGAGCGCATTCCGCAGGTCGGCAACGTCGTGCTCGAAGATGAAGTCGAGATCGGTGCGAACAGCTGCGTCGATCGTGCGCAGACCGGCAGCACCTTCATCGGCCAAGGTACGAAGATCGACAACCTCGTGCAGATCGGCCACAACTGCCGCATTGGGAAACACTGTGCAATTGCCGCGCAAACGGGGTTCGCCGGCTCGACGAGTGTCGGCGATTTCGTGAAGATCGCTGGCCAAGTCGGTACGCGCGGCCACATGCACATCGGCTCGCGCGCAACCGTCGCGGGACAATCCGGCGTGTGGGGCGATGTGCCCGACGGCGCGATGATCTCGGGCAATCCCGCGCGCGAACATCGCGAGACGCTGCGCAATGAAGTGATGATTCGCAAGTTGCCGCAGTTGCTCAAGCGCGTCGACGCGCTCGAGAAAGACGAGTCGTGAACGCTGCGACGCTCGCCGGGCCGTTGCGCTTTGAAGGTGTCGGCCTGCACACCGGTGTGCAGACAACGATGGAGATTCGCCCCGCCGATCCGGGGAACGGCATCGTCTTCGTGACGAAGGGCGTGCGCATTCCGGCCACCGCCGAGTTTGCATCGGAGTCACCGCTCGCCACCGTGATCGGGCGCGACGGCGTGGCGATCTCGACGATCGAGCACGTGCTCTCGGCGCTGCTGGTTGCGGGCGTCAGCGACGCGGAGATTCTGGTCGACGGGCCGGAAGTACCGATCCTCGACGGCAGCGCGAAACCGTTCATCGAGGCGATCGAACGCGTTGGTGTGCGCGCGTCGTCGCAGACGCGGCCGATCTTTGCGCCGCTCGAAGCGATGGAGTTTCGCGACGGCGAGCGCATCGTCGTCGTGCTCCCGTCGGATGCGTTTCGCGTGCGATTTATCGGCGATTATCCCGCGCCGATCGGCACGCACTACTTTGACGCCGCGATTACGCCGCAGATCTATCGCGACGAGATCGCCGGCGCGCGCACGTTCGCATTTCTGCGCGACGTGGAGGCGATGCGTGCGCGCGGCCTCGCGCGCGGCGGAAGTTTGGAGAACGCGCTGGTCTACGATGAAGGTGGGCCGATGCAGCCGCTCCAATGGCCCAACGAGGTTGCGCGGCACAAAGTCTTGGATCTCATCGGCGATTTCGCGCTGCTCGGCGCATGGCCGCAGTGCGAGGTGATCGCGATCAAGAGCGGGCATGCGATGCATGCACGCGTGGTAAACGAATTGAGGAATCGTGGCTGAAATCGATATCCGGCGGATCATGGAGATCCTGCCCCACCGCTATCCGCTGCTTTTGGTCGACCGTATTCTGGAGTTGGAACCCTTCGTCCGCGCAGCGGGCTACAAAAACATCACGTATAACGAGCCGGTCTTCACCGGGCACTTTCCGGGTAATCCGGTGTTGCCCGGCGTCTACATCATCGAAGCAATGGCGCAATTGGGTGGCGCAGTCGTGCTGGAGCCGGGTGAATTCGCGCGGCGCGTGCCGTATCTCGCCGGTATCGACAAGTGCAAGTTCCGCCGGCCGGTCGTGCCCGGCGATCGCTTGACGATGGAAGTCGTGCTCGAGCGGCACAAGCGCAACATCGGCTGGGTGCACGCTGAATCGAATGTCGACGGACAGTTCGTCTGTTCGGCGGATTTGATGTTCTCGATTGCGACCGACCCGCGCAGCTTCAACCTCGATGCCGCGGTGCTCCACGCTTGATCCATCCAACAGCGATCGTGCACCCGAACGCCGACGTCGCGCGCGGTTGCGACATCGGCCCGTACTGTCTGGTCGGCGAACACGTCACGATCGGCAAGGGCACGATGTTGCAAGCCCACGTCGTCGTCAACGGCTGGACGAGCATCGGCGAGAATTGCGAGATCTATCCCTTCGCCACAATTGGCGCGACCTCGCAAGATCGTAAGTATGCGGGCGAGCGCGCGTTTACCAAGATCGGTAGCCGGACGGTGCTGCGCGAATACGTTTCGGTCCAGCGGGCGACCGGCGAAGATCAGGTGACGCAGGTCGGCGATGACTGTCTGCTGCTCGCCTACGTGCACATCGCGCACAACTGCATCTTGGGCAACAACGTGACAATGTCGAACCTTGCGCAACTCGCCGGGCACGTGGAGGTCGCGGACTTCGCGACGATCGGCGGCCAAGCGGGCGTGCATCAGTTCACGCGCATCGGACGCTATGCCATGGTCGGCGGTGCGAGCAAGATCACCAAAGACGTGCCGCCGTTCTTTCTGATCGAAGGCAATCCGGCGGAACCCTACGGCTTGAACTCGGTCGGCCTGCGCCGCGCCGGCTTCACCGTCGACGAGCGTAACGAGATCAAGAAGTTCTACAAGATCCTCTACAACCCGAAGCTCAATGTCTCGCAGGCGGTTGAGGCGATGCGGGCCGAAGCATCGAGCGACCCGGGTCGCGAGCTGATCGCGTTCTTGGAAGCCCCCTCACAGCGGGGCATTCTCAAATGAAGGTGCTGCCCTGCGCTATTTCTTTTCGACCGGTGAGGCCTCGGGCGAACTAAACGCCGTGCTGCTCGCGCGCGCGATCGAGACATACGATCGCGACGCGCGTTTCGAAGGCATCGGTGCCGAGCGCATGAAAAACGCGCGCTTCACGCTCTGGCGCAATCATACGGGTTGGGCGAGCATGGGGCCGCTCGCCGCGATTCCGAAAATTCCGCCGCTGCTCGTGACGATGTGGCGCACCGCGCTGCATCTCGCGGAAGAGAAACCCGAGCTCATCGTGCTCGTCGACTTCGGCGCGTTCAACATGCGCTTGGCCAAGACGCTGCGCACGCGCTTGCAGTACAAGAGCCCGATCATGTATCTCTTTCCGCCCGCGACGTGGCTGGATAAAGAGGGTGTGGCGCGCGCGGTCGGCGCGATGACCGTGCCGGTGACGGCGTTTGCGCATCAGTACGAGTTCTACAAGTCGCACCGGCTGCCGATCATGTTCTTCGGGCATCCGCTCACGAGTCAGTACGAACTGCGTCCGCCGCGCCCGGCGCCGCCGCTCGACGGCGGCACGATTGCGCTCTTGCCGGGAAGTCGCGCGGGCGAATTGCGCTACCATGTGCCGGCGTTGCTTGCTGCGTTGCGCATTTTACGCGTCACGCGTCCGAAGCTGCGCGCGGTCTTCGGCGCGGCCAATGCACAGGGCGAGCGGTCGATCGCGCGCGCGATCAAACGCGAGCGGCTTGAGGACGTGACGATTGCGCATGGCGTCGCGGCGGCGATCGCCGATGCGGATGCTGCGTACGTTGCCTCGGGGACCGCAGTACTCGAAGCCGTGCTCGCCGGGGTTCCGTCCGTCGCACTCTACATCGTCAATCCGATGGTCGTCGGCTACGGACGGCGCATGCAGAAGAAAATCTTCAAAGCGCGCTACATCACGCTTCCGAACTTGGTGCTCGAGCGCGAGCTCGTGCCCGAACTGTTGCAAGAGGACGCTACCCCCGAAGCGCTCGCCGCCGCGATGGAAGCCTTGCTGCTCGATCCCTCGCAGCAGCACGCCCACTTCGCGGAAGTGCGGGCGCGTCTGGGCCCGCCCAATGCCCTCGATGACGCTGCGAAGTTTGCCGTTGCGCTTGCCCGAGCCGGGCAGCAGTGATGCGCCTCTATCACACCTCGGACATGCACAACCATCGCGGGTTCGCGCCGCGCTTGCGCGCGCTGCGCGACGAGAAGCCGGGCCTGCTCTTCGATTGCGGCGATTCACTGCGCGGAAGCCAAACGCTGTACTACCGCAACGAGCCGATCATCGCCGAGATCGACGAAGCCGGCTACGACGCGCAAGCGATTGGGAACCGCGAGTTCAGCTACGCGTATCCGCTCTTGCGTGCGCGGTCGCGTAAGATGCAGCATCCGCTCGTGTGCTCGAACTTGCTCGATACCAAAGGCCGCGAGCTGCCGTTCTTGCAGTCGATGACGGTGCGTCAAGATGGGGTCACGATTCACATCTTGGGTCTGCTGATCATGCAGTATCCGGTCGGCAGTTTCTACGAGCGCATCTTCGGCTGGCGCTTTCTCGATCCGTGGGATGCGGTGGCGCCGTATGCGGAGCGGATTCCCGAAGGCGACATGCTGCTGGTGCTTTCGCACGTGGGGCTTACGCTGGATCGCGAGCTCGCGCAGCGCGTACCGCGCATCGATTTGATTCTCGGCGGCCACAGCCACGACACGCTCTTTGCGCCCGAGTTCGTCAACGGCGTGCCGATCGTGCATGCGGGCCCGTACGCGCAGTACGTTTCGCGCACCGAGCTCACCTATTGTGCGGAGCGCAAGCATTTTGCGGTCGAGGACTTCGCGCTCGTGCCACTGCTCGGCGCACCTTGAACGTACTTTTCGTCACCAATGGGCACGGCGAAATCGCGATTGCCGATCGCATCGCCGAAGAGGTGTCGCGCCCTTGCGCCGGCGCTCGCAATCGATCATCTCCCGCTCGTCGGTGAAAGCCGATCCGCGCACATGCACGAGGTCGGTCCGCGTCGCACGATGCCCAGCGGCGGCTTGATCGCGATGGGCAATGTGGGCAACATCGCGGCCGATCTGCGCAGCGGCTTGCTCGCACTCACCTGGGAGCAGCGCGCGTTCCTCGCGCGCGCGCGGGGCACGTACGATCGCGTCGTGGCGATTGGGGATGTCTTCGCGCTCTTGATGGCGCTCGGCGCGCGGGCGCCGACGACGTACATCGGCACCGCAAAAAGCGTACGCGTTGCCCCGTACGGATTTTTCGAGCGGCGCGTGTTGCGCCGCGCCGATGCCGTCTTTGTACGCGACGAGGCAACAGCCGCAAGGTTGCGCGCGCAGGGTGTCGATGCCCGAGCGCCGGGCAACGTGATCGTCGACCTCTTCGGCGGCGATGACGATTCGCGTGCCGATGCAGCCGCGCAGGGTTTTGTGCCGGCGCTCGCGCTCTTTCCCGGCAGCCGGCAGAGCGCCTACGACGATGCACGCTTCTTGCTCGAGATCGTGGCGCGTGTTGCGGTCGATCGCCCGCAGTTGGGCGCGCTGATCTCGATTGCACCGCTGCTCGATCCCGCAACGTTTGTGGCCGGCTTTCGTGCCGACGGCTGGCTGGTAGATGAAAGCAGCGACGCGCGCATCCCGTTTACCGTGCGGCGCAATGACCGCGTCTATGCGCGGGCATGGCGCGGCTCGATCGGACCGTTGCTCGCGCGCGCCCAACTCGTGATGGGCCAAGCCGGCACGGCGAACGAAGCGGCGGCGGCAGCGGGCGTGCCGGTCGTTGCCTTTGAGCGCGATCGCGATCGCAAGACGGCATGGTATCGTATGCGCCAGCATGGATTGCTGGGCGAAGCGCTGGTGGTCTTGCCGGGTGAGCCTGCACGCGCCGCCGCGGGCGTGCGCGAACTGCTCGACGACGCACCGCGCCGTGCGCGCATGGGGGCGCTCGGGCGCGAGCGGATGGGCGGCCCGGGCGGAGCCCACGCAATCGCGCGCGATCTGGTGGAACGCTTGCAATGCGGATGATCGATCGCGCCGGCGTTACTGCAAGCGCACTTGCCTGGGCGTGTGTGCCGTATTTTCCGAGCTTCATCACGCTGACAAATGTCGCGTTTCCGGGTGTTTCGATCGTGCCGCTGCCGCTCGCACTCAATCTGCTGGGCGCGATGTTCGTGCTCGCGATCGTCGCGAGTATCGGCGTCGCACAGCCGCCGCGTGCGAAACCAACCCTGTTTTATCCGCTGCTGGTGTGGTTCGCGACGATTGTGCTTGCGCTTATTCTGGGCTTGAATCTGCGCGACGGCCTGGTCTTTGTGGTGATCTTTGCGCTCGGAATGATCTGGCACGCGCACATCGACCGGTACTACGATAGTCCCGGCTACGCGCGCGCGCTCTGGTGGGCCTATCTGCTCTCCGGCATACTCGCGTGCATCCTGGCGATCGCCATGGTGGTGACGCGCGTGCCTGCATCGCTCTACACGATTGCTAACGGACGCGCCGTCGGGACGTTCGTGTTGCCCGGTGAGCTCGCCGGATACTTGCTGTTCTTTTTACCGATTGCGTATGCGCTCGCGCGAAGCGCGAAGAGCGCGGCGTTGCGCACGACCGCGTGGGCCGCGCTCGCGTGCGGCGCCGTGGCGATGGTCTTGACGTTCTCGCGCACCGGCTGGATTGGCCTAGCTGCGGGCATTGCGTTCATGGTCGTGACGCAGGCACGTAGCGGACGCGCGCGCTTCGTGCAGGCCGCGGCAATTGTGGTCGCGGCCTTTGCAATCGTGCTCCTGTTTTTCAACGAGCGCCATAACCCAAGCGAAAACTACACGCGTCTGTCGATTTGGCAGGCAGCGATCGGCGTGATCGAGCGCTTCCCGCTCACCGGTGTGGGGCCGTTTGGCTTTTCGAAGATCTATCCGTTAGTACGGCTACCCGGCGGTGACGCCACCGCGTTTCACGCACACAGCATGTACCTAACGTTTTTCGCCGAGCTCGGCATCGTGGGATTCCTGGCATTTTGCTGGGTACTTTGGCGTTTTGCGCGCGCGTGGTATCAGCGCGTGCAAGCGCTCACGCCGCGTACATCGCTGCTCGCGACCGCGGTCGCGGCGGGAGTCGCGGGTGCGCTCGTGCAAGGGCTCATCGATACTGTGAGCGTTGTTATTTTCGGGCTCTTTCTTCCCATGCTCGCCGTTGCGCTTGCCGCTGCTCGCAGCGGTAGCGGCGACGCATGATCCGCTGTATTGCGATTGCTGCGGTTGCGCTGGTCGTCCTGTGTGCGTGCAATCCGAGCGTGCAAACCTCGAGCTCGCCGACACCCAGCCCGAGTCCGAGCGCGAGCGGACTCTCGTTCAAGATCAGTGGCCACGGTACGGCGAAGCAGCCGGTTCGCATCGTCGAGCAGCAGCGTGACACCGGCCGCGTGCAGTATGACCTCTTGGCGACGTCCTACGAAACGCTGAGCGAACGTGCCGGTTCGCGTGCGCAATTCGAGCATGTCCACGTAACCTTCCATGGGAAGGACGGTTCTACGCTCGTGGCCGATGCCCCAAGAGCGATAGTCGACCAGGTGACGAATACGATCAATATGCTCGGGGGCGTGCGCGCGAAGAACGACCTCGGCACGACCTTGAGCTGCGATACGCTGACCTACGATCACGTGACCGAGATGATCTACGGCACGGGCCACGTCACGATCACGAGTGCCAATGGCTTTCGGGCAACCGGCGGCCGCTTCGAGTCCGATATTTCTCTCTCACACACACGGATGCAATGAACGGAAACGATAGCTGGATCAAGCTCCGCGGCTTGGTGAAAAACTACGGCGAACGCGCCGTGGTCAACGGCGTAAGCGCCGAAGTGCACCAAAGCGAAGTCGTCGGCTTGCTCGGGCCTAACGGTGCCGGCAAAACGACGACGTTCTATATGGTCGTCGGGTTGGTCAAGCCCGACGGTGGCAGTGTCGTGCTTGACAAAGGGGGCAGAGAACTCGAGCTTTCCGGCCGGCCGATGTACGAGCGCGCGCGCAACGGCATCGGGTATCTCGCGCAGGAGAATTCGATCTTTCGCAAACTCTCGGTCGCCGACAACGTCCGCTTGATTTGGGAACAGAACGGCGTCACGCGCGCCGAGCAAAACCAGCGGTTACCGATCTTGCTCGAAGAGTTCGGTCTGCGCAAGCTGGCCAATGCGCGCGGCGACAGCCTCTCGGGGGGCGAGCGGCGTCGCGTGGAGATCGCGCGCGCGATTGCGATGGAGCCGGCGTTTCTTTTGCTCGATGAACCGTTCACCGGCATCGATCCGATTGCGGTCGCCGATATTCAAGCGATGATCCGGCAGCTGCGCGATCGCGGCATCGGCATCTTGATCACCGATCACCAGGTGCGCGAGACGCTCGCCATCGTCGACCGTGCCTACATCATGAATAACGGCCGCATCGAAGTCTCGGGGACCGCGCACGAAGTACTCGAGTCGCCGATCGCGCGCACGTTTTACTTGGGCGAAGGCTTCCGGCTGTAGTGGCGCTCGCACTTCCGGCGCGCCGGCTGCGGCGCTACTCGCGGCTTTCGATCCTCGACCGCTACATGCTCACCGAGCTCGGCGGTCCGTTTGTGTTCGGCCTCTCGGCCTTCATGTTGATCTTTGCGGCGACGCAGTTGCTCTACGTCGGGCGCCTGGTATCGACCGAGCACGTTCCGCTCTGGGCCGCAATCGAAATCTTCATCTGGACGTTGCCGGCGTATTTTGGGCTGGTCTTTCCAATGGCGCTCTTGCTCGGTACGCTGCTCGCGATTCAGCGCTTATCGGGCGAGAGCGAATTGACCGCGATGAAGGCCGGTGGCATCAGCTTCATGCGCATCGTAATACCGCTGCTCGCGGCGGGTTTTGTGATGTCGTTCGTGACGTATCTCGTGCAAGAGATCGTTGCGCCGTACGCGGCCGATCAAGTGACGCAGATCGAGAACCAAGTGATCGCACGAGCAAGCGCCTTCAATCGCGACCTCACCGTCTCGGCGCCGCTGCCCGGCGGCGGCAAGCAAATCACGACCGCAACGTCGTACGACAAGGGCACGCAGGCGCTGCTACATGTGACGCTGATTCAATACGATCGCAACGATATCGCGACGCAGATCGTCTTTGCCGACCGTGCCGAATTTACGGCAGACAAGTGGGTGCTTGAAAACGCGAGCCTGTACCGGTTCAATCCGGACGGGACGCTGATTTCGGAGCCGCGCGTTGCGCAGCAGCAGGTCGAACTGGGCGAGAAGCCAACCGACATCGTCAAACGCCTGAGCCAAAACGATCCTGAGAATTTGAGCCGTAAAGAGATCGCCGATATCGTGCACTCGGGGCAGCTCACGCAGTCCGAGATGGCCAAATACGTAACGACGTATCAAGAGAAGCTGGCGCAGCCGTTCGCGTGCTTCGTCTTCGTGCTCATCGCGATTCCGTATGGCATGCGCGCAGCGCGCAGCGGCGGCGGCACCAGTGTCGGCTTTGGGCTCGCGATCATCATCGTGTTTGTGTACTATATCGTGCTCACGGTGTGTACGTACGTCTCGCAGTCGCTCGTGGGCCTGGCGTGGTTCTGGGCGTGGTTGCCGAACATCATCTTTACCGCGATCGGCGTGGCGCGATTGCGGCGCGCGGCATCACAATGAACTGGGTCGATTTCATTCGGGGCAGCGGCACCGTGCTGCTGATCATGATCGTTGCGGGCGGGATCGCGTACGTCGGTGACCGCGTTGGGCATCAAGTCGGGCGGCGGCGCTTAACGCTCTTTGGGATCCGGCCGCGCTATACGTCGACGATCGTCGCGATCGGCACCGGCATGCTCATTGCGCTCAGTGTCACGGTCGTCGCGTTGTTGGCATCACGCGAAGTGCGTAACGCCTTCTTTCGCATGAATCAGATCACGACGCGCATCGCGCAGCTCGAAGGGCAGCAGCGCGATCTCGAAGCAAAGGTCAACACCGGCGAGATCATCGTGCCGGTCAACGCTTTGATGACGCCGTTCTTTCTCGAGATCAAAAAGGGGACGCCAGTCGATCAACGGCTCACAGAGGTCGAGCGCTTCTATCACCAGTCGGTCGACTATATCAATCAAACCTGGGCGCAACGCGGGCTCAAGCGCTACGTCGTGCCGCCGGACATCAACAAGACATTGACCGACAAGTTCGGCAGCCCGGCCATGACCCAGGCGACGCTCAACAACAACCAGCTGTTGTTTGTAACGGCGCCGCAGAATTTGTACCGCAACGACGAACTGCACTTCGAGTTGCAAACGATCCCCGACGTTGAGCTGGTCAAGAAAGGCGGCGTGATCGCGTCGCTGATCATCCCCGGCGGCGCGCACGCGAATCCGGGCCTGGCAATCAACGAGCTCGAGCAATACGTCTCGAGCATCGCGCGTTCGCAGCTCAAGCTGCCGCCGTTCCTCGCGGACAACGTCCAAGTGGTGCAGCTCTTGCCGACGATCGACGTGATGAACAAGGAGCTTGCAAGCGGCAAAGGGAGCTACGTGCTGACCGCATTTGCGGTGCAGGACATCTATCCACGCACCGGCGGCATCCCGCTCGTGGTAACGCTGACGCAGGCGAAGTGACGATTCTCGGCGTCGATCCAGGCACACGCAAGGTTGGTTTCGCCGTCGTCGACGGCGAGGGTCAGACCCGCGACCGCGGGATCGAAATGATCGACGATTTTGGCGCGCGGGTCCAGGGACTCGTGACGCAGTGGGCCTTTACGGCTATCGCGATCGGAACCGGGACCAACGCCCGCGCCCTGGGCCGCGATTTGACGGGACTCGGGATCCCCGTCATCTACGTGGATGAGCGCGAAACGACGCTCAAGGCTCGCTCGCTTTACTTTGCCGATCACCCGCCACGGGGCTGGCGCCGGCTTATTCCGCTCGGCATGCAAGTGCCGCCTCGGCCCATCGACGACTACGCGGCGGTCCTGATCGCCCGCAGATTCCTCGCGGACGGAGGCAACCCAGGGCCCGGAATCTAACTGAAACGTCCGCCCGTTTTAGACGATACTAGAAGTCACCTACGGTAATAAGGGTGGTCGCCGTGGATGACGGAGGGATCATGCGTCGCTGGCTCTGCGCACTGCAGATTGGAGCACTGGCTTCGGTGCTCTGTTCCGGTGTTGCCGCCGCGTCGATAACGCTCGACGGTGCCTTCGCACCGCAGTCGTTCAACCTCTCCGCACAACTCTTTGCGCGCTGCTTTGGCGAATCATCGAACGAACCGCAAGTTGCGTTCGATGCGCCGCTGCGCGGCGTCGCGTTTACGATGAAGGCAAGCGCGCCGGCAGCCGCCGCAACGCAACCTGTTGCGCAGGCGCAGGCCGCACCAACCGTGACGGTTTCCGATCCGTCGTTTGCGCCCGCGCCGCTGCCCGTGAAAGAACTTTCGCTCGCGCAGCTGAGCTCGCCGACGCACGTGCCCGCGGTGGAGTACTACGAAAGCGCACTCCCAGTGCCGACCGACGCGCCGGCGACACGGCGCTTTGACCTCTCAGCGCTGCAGATGAGCCAAGCGCAACTCAACGGCTTCGCGGCAACCGCACTTTCGACCGGGGCGAGCAACGTGCAGACCACCGGTGCGTACGTGCCGATCCGACTTGGCCGGCTGCAGTTCGCGCCGCACGCCGAAGCCGGACAATCGGATGCGCTGCAATCGAATTCGACCAACAGCGCAGTGGGTGCAGGCGCGACGCTCAACGTACGCGCCGGTGCGCGCAACGTTGGATTGGATCTCTCGAGTGCGCTCGAGCACGTAACGCTGACCTCGCCGCAGTTCTCAGCGGCGAGCGCATCGGCGCCGTCGCTTAGCGCTGCGCAACTGCCGGTGTTCGTGCCCGCGTATGCCGACGTGAGCGCGCAGACGATCTCGACCGGTTTCACGGTGCCGGTGACGCGCAAACTGACCGCGAGCCTGCAGTACGACACGCAGCATTTGATGGGGGCGTACGGCATACCCGGTGTTGCCAACCTCGACGCGTACAATACGATCTACGGCGCGCAGCTGACGTACAACTTGCGCGGCTCGAGCGCAATCTCGCTCTCCACGCGGCAGTATCATTTCCAGGACAACCTGCTGCCGTCGAACGCGCTCACGCAAATCAACACCAACCTCAACTTCACGATCAAGTTCTGATTCGTGGTTCGCGCGATCCTCACGACGGTCGTCGCGTGCTTTGCGATTACGCTTGGCTTTGTGCAGTTCGCGTCGGATGCGCTCTACGCACCGGCCGTCGCGCCGCACGCGTTAGTGGCGCGTATTCCGCTGGCGTTTGGCCTCGCGATCTATCGCGCGCTGGATAACGTTGCGCCGGCCGAGTTCGTGAGCGATGCGCTGGCCACGACGGCGCTCGCGCAGGGCGATCTGGATGCCGCGCAGCGCTACGCCACGCAGATGCCCGCGGGCGAGCGACGCGATGATCTGCTCGGAAAAATTGCCGCAAAGCGCGGTGACGAGGTGCTGGCGCGCGAGTATTACTATGCAGCGGCCGACGTTGCGGCGATGCAACACGCGATCGCGGCGCTGGCGCGCACCGATGTCTACGCCGCAATCGCGACGGAGGCGCGCTTTCGCGACCGGCTGATCGCGCTCGGCACGCATCCCGATGCGGTAGCGGAATCGTATTACCTCAGTGCCAACTACGAGGTGTGGTTACGCCGTTACTTGACCGGACTCGCGCTGGATGAACAAGCGCTGGCGCTTGCGCCATTGAATGTGGGCTATCTGCTTTCCGCTGGCAACAACGCGTATCTGGGCCACGACCTCGCCGACGCGCAGCACTACTTCGCGCGCTGCGTCGCAGTGAGTCCCGCGAACGGCGATTGCTACGCTGGGCTCGGACTGGTTGCGCTGCGCCGCGGCGATCGCGCGCGGGCGCGCGCCTATCTGCAACAAGCGCGCGCGGTCGATCCACACGCGCCGGAGATCCCCCCGCTGGCCGCGGCATTGCGATGAGGGTCGCGGTCGACGCGCAGCAGCTCGTCGGCACGGCGACGGGGATGGGCGAATACGTACGCGGCTTGATCGATGCGTTGCGCGCCGATGGGCTCGACGTGATCGAATTGATGGATCCCAAACTCGATCCGTGGCGCTTCGATCGCCGTGTCGTGTGGGATCAAGTGCGGCTCCCGCAACTCGTGCGCGCTTCGGATGCCGAGTTGTTGCATTGCGCCTCGGGAACGGCGCCGCTCGGCCTCAAGATTCCCTACGTCGTGACGGTGCATGATGTTGCGTGGCTGCGCGTGCAGTCGCATACGCGTCCCTATGCGCGCTTCTATTTCGGGCGCTTCTCGATGGATCGCTATCGCGGCGCATCGGCGATCGCCGTCGATTCGGCCTTCTCGCGCATGGAGTTGCTCGACGTCATGCCGGAGTTGAATCCGGCGATCGTGCGCGTGGTGTATCCCGGCGTTATGCGCGATTATTGCTTGGTGCAGCGTGACGGTGGCGATCGGAAGACGATTCTTGCGATCGGCACGGTCGAGCGGCGCAAGAACCTCGAGCGGCTGATCGAAACGCTCCCCGCGCTCAAGGATGCGCGCCTGATCTCGGTGGGTCCGTACACGCAGTATCAGGATGAGTGCGAGGCGCTCGCGGACCGTTTGCACGTGCGCGACCGGGTGGAATTTCTCGGCTACATTGCGCGTGAGGAATTGCTCGAGTTGTGCACGCACGCGGCGGTGATCGCCGTGCCGTCGCGCTACGAGGGCTTCGGCTACGCGGCGGCCCAAGGACTGTGCGCAGGCGTACCGGTCATTGTGTCGGACCAGTCGTCGTTGCCGGAGATCGTCGGCGAGGATGCGCGGATTGTGCCGGTCGACGACACGCAGGCGTGGATCGATGCGCTCGGCGCCGCACTGCGCGGCGAAGACGATGCACGTGCCGCCGCCGGACGCGCTGGCCGCGATCGAACGCTTTGCCTGGCGGCAAAGCGCGCATGCGATGCGCGAGACCTACGAAATGGCGCTCAGCCCGCGTTAAGCGGCGCTGCTGGCTTCCATGAAGAGGCGTACGAGCTGCGAGCGGTTTTGCACGTTGAGGATCTTGTTCATATGCTTGATATGCACGCGAACCGTACCTTCGGCCATGCCCAAGGTCTCGCCGATCTCGCGCGCGGTCTTATTGCTCGAAACCAGGAGCTCCGCAACTTCACGCATGCGCCCGCGAATCCGCGCGACCGGCGACGTAAGCCGTTCGTATTCTTTGAGCAGCGAGTGAACGTGGGTATTCGGCGATGAGTCGCTCCACGCGCTCGCGCCACCGCGCACCTCCGCCAAGCTCGACCGCACGCAGCGCGCAACTCGTAGCGCGGTGCGTATATTTAAGTTCTTTGAAAATCTTGTAAGCGCGTCTGCGCATGCTCGAGTGCTTCGTCGCCGTCGCTGAGATGCGAGAGAGCAAATTCGCGGAACGCTTTGAGACGACGGCCATGCGCAAAGGACGACATCTTGGATATAGTCGCGGCGTCAGCACGCCTAAAGAGCTCCAGAGCTCGCTGCCGATCCGCACGGAGGACGTCCATCGCGGCAAAGAGACCCGACGCCTCGTCGACCACGTCACGATTCCAGTCGATCTCGGCAAAGCAGTCAAATGCATTGGCGCGCGACGACGCGGCGGCGACCGATTCCCCAACCGCATCGCTTACGCGCGAGCGATCAGCGAAAGACGATTCCGCGGCGCGCAGCATCCGGCGCGAGGGACAACGTGCCGATCCAGTAGATGCATCGCAGGAATCCAGCCGCCGTGCAATGCTTTTCGCCACGCGATCGCGCGTTGCGCATAGAACAGAGACATTGAGCGATCTTGAGGCCAAACTACCGCTTCCAGAAGCGTATCAGCACGAACGGCGAGTTCGCCAAGTTCTACTTCTCGTATCAGCAACGCCAAGGTACCTGCGACATTAGCAGTCAGACTGCGATCGACGCCACCGTCCAGCGCCAATGAAAGCGCGTGAAGCAGATGAGTTGCCTGCTTCTCGAACTGTTCGTGTAGTCCATAGACCCACGCGCGCAATGTAGCGTAACGTACTCGCTGCTCGATCGTTTGTGGCAGAGCACTTGCGAGTTCGTCGCGCACTTGACTAGCGGCGCCTTCCAAGAATGCAACGAGTGCGCGCGCATATGCGATTTCGGCCTGTGCCCACCTCGACGTGGCAGAAAGCCAGCCTTCGAGCGGCCGCCGCAAGGTGGATAGAGCGATATTCTGTTGGGCGCGGCCGACTGCCGCAAGTCTTTCGTCGCCGTTTTCAGCGAGCCACGCGCCAAGTCGGCAGACTGCATTTTGGTCCCCGCGACGCATCGAAACCCAGAGGCGTAAACGGACAGCCTCAGGGTCATCGGCAAACGACGAAAGCGCCGCCTCGGCTTCGGAAAGGGAGCCGAGATGGAAGAGATCCCACGCCCGAGCGATCTCCATCCGCGAATGCATCTACTCGGAGTTTGCCGTTGGAGGGTGCCCCCCTTCGGCTCGATTGGTTAGTAGGACAAAAAGACTAGCTAAGTGTTCGGCGGCTGCGTGCCGGCATCAAAGCTGTGGACGTGGCCGTGGCTGGGTGACGTGACGGTCGCCGGATGCCCGTAGCCTCCGACGCCGCCGAGGAGGGCCAGATGCATGAAAGCCGCCAGGAAAAACGATAGCATTGGGGCCCCTTCCAGAAGCGGGAGAAGCGGGAGTACCCGCCACCGGGTACTGTTTGAGCACTTTTTCCTGATTACTCCACCCTAGACAAAAAACTTGCCACTTAGGCTACTTAAAGTCAAGCATGGCGCGGCTATATCCCCCTGGTTACGCTTAGATTATGGATAACGAACTCACGCTTGACGAACTGGCCCGGCTCGAGGCGGAGCGTAAGCTCCGGGCCCTCCCGGTGGCCGTCCTCGAAACCGCTTGGGTCCGCGAGGCCCAAATCGAAGCGGTCATCGATGCGGTCCTGGTGGTCGGTCTGAGCGATGCGCGCGCCTTGGCCCGCGCCCGCCATACCGGCGAATGGGCCGCCCGGATCGCGAGCGCGCTGCCTGCGGGGCCCGATCCGGCTTCCGCGCGGCGAGCCGGCGTGTTGTTCGACATCGAGCCGGCGGTGCTCGAACGTATCCCGGAGCTGCGGCACATCGCAAAGCGTGGCCAGGCGTGGCTCATTGCATGCGTCGCCCGCGAGTTCGAAACACGCATTACCCCCGACGAGCAGGGCCGCTACCGATCGCCACGCGCCGTACTGCAAGCAATGCGCGCTAACGCCGACGCGCAATCGCGCCCCATCGTCGACGCTCTCGAACGCGCTGCGCAATCGGGTAGAAGCGCTCGTGTTGCTTGATGAGGTGGAACTTTCCCACGCACGCGAACTGAAACAGATGGAGTTCGATCGCGCCAACGCAGCCACGCGCGTGCAAATCGGCGCCGTGATGAAAAATGTCTCCGCTTTTGCGGGCGCGGCGCGGAACGCCGGCACAACGGACGCGGCTGCGTTCGGGCAGTCGCTCGAGCAGCTCAACGCGCTGGTTCTTACGTGGAAGTTTTGCGCCGCGCTCAAAGACTTTCAAGCTGAAGCGCTGTACGACGCGGCAGTTTCGCTCAACGCTGCGTACAAGGCGGCGTCCGCGAGCGCATGGGCCGATCCGGTCGTCACCAAGGGCGCCTTCGGCCGTACAAGTGAAGTGCTGCGCAAGTTCTGGGTGAGCATGGGCGAGGCGCAAGCGTAAGTTCGTCCCGGGTTCTAAGGCGCGCGGGCACTGTCTCGTGTATGCGCCGAGGCGAGGCTGGTTTCACGCTGCTCGAACTTGTCGTAACGGTGGCGATTGCCGTGATCTTGCTCGCCGCCGGCGGCTATATGATGCTGTCGATGCATCCGGGCGCACTGCGCGGCGCGCTCGATGATTTCGACGCGAATCTCGCAAGCGCGAAAGCGATCGCCGCAACAAGCGGTAACGGCGCGACGCTGATCTTCGAGCCGCAAACAAACGGCTCGGCCGGGATATACGCTCACGGTCTATTCCGGTCGTCCGACTGCCGCAGGTGCGGTAAATAAGACGAACACGATGATCGCGAGTAGCGCCGCAACGGTGAAAGAAACCCACTTTGGCAGCCCGCCGTTTGCGATTTTCTTGAGCAGCGCCGGCTATCCAACGGGCAAAGCCGGTTATCCAACGGTAAATGCCGGCGTGCCAAACTTCACGACGATCGCGACCGAGCCACCGTGCCCCGCAGGCGGGATCGAGTTAACGTTCACAAGTCCGCAAGGCGTAACCGCGACACGCACGTTGCAGTGCAATGTTGTCGTGTCCGGCACGACCGGAACGGATCCGTTGCCGTCACCAAATCCGATGAAAGTCGAGCCCACGTATCTGCTCGCGCACTACACGACCGACAGCGGACCACTGAAATTCAAGGCCGTCGAATACGGCTACTATCATTGGTACGATTCACTCGTCGGCCAGAATTGCCAGACGCAGTCGTCGGATACGGGAAATCCGCCGGCAACATTTGCGAGTCCGTGGCCGTACGCTGCACCAAGTCCGGCGAGCCAGGGAGCACTAGCGCCCGCCGCTCCAAATGCACCATATACCTGGCCTGGCGGTGATCCCAATGATCCTCCGGCGCTATTTCAACTTTCGCCCGTACTGCATAACGGCGGGATGTGCACGGTTACGGTTGCCGACGACTATGGTCAGTCAGGTTCTGTGCAAGTGCAGGTGATGGGCGATCTTCGAGGATCGCCCGCGCCGCCAAATCCGTTGCAACTGACGGCCGGGCAACCCGCAACGACGATCAACTTCGGGAAAACCTTTGATAGCGAGCAGTTGAAGCTTTTCCCGGGCGGTCCGTGCTTGGGGATTGTCAGCGCAGCGCCGTCCTCGGGTTTCATCCCAAGTTCGCCCACAACGGCGTCGGCCGGCGCAAGTATGACAATCACGCCACTGGCGCAAGGTGCATGCACGATGATCGTGCGGATCAGTACGGTGAGCAGGTGCCAGTCCCGATCAACGTTGCTTTGCCGACTCCCCCACCATGGCAGAATTTCGGAACGTGGCCGTCGTCGCTAGTCGTGGCCGTAGGCGGCGCACAGGTGGCGCAGTAGGTACACTGGCAGCGTCAAATTGCTGTATCGAGGCGCAGACAGGTCAATGACGTTGCACGCGTGGCCCGATTATCAATGCGTTGTTGGGCGGGGGAGTCGCGCGCGCAGCAAGTTACGTTGATACCGGAGTGTTTATGCGCACGCGTTTCAATCGGGAGCCAGCGGTCCACCTGACACCTCGCTTCCTCCACCATCGCGCAGGCGTTGAACGTTAATGTTACAAGCGATGGCTGCATTCTCGACTTTTGACGGGAGCAATGCCTATGTTCCGCCTGGTTCGGGATCGACGAGCGGCGTTATAGCCGTGTACGAGCCGCCGGGTGGCAATCAAACGGGAAACTTCGCAAATACTCAGTGCCCAGGTGTTGCCTTTGGCTCGTGGTATCCGAACCGGGCGCGAGCGGTGCGCAGGCTCTGCTCGCGGCATCCGGTACTGCGCAAGGCGTGTGTATCTGTCGCCATTACTGACGGCAAGTCCACGCAAGCGCCCGCCCCCGATTCGGGTACTGGTCAGTCGTAACGGTGGGAACATGTCGCTAACTGCTCGGATTACGACGGAGGGAGACGCGACGATGCAACTATACAGGAAGATGGGACACGCAGTGGCTGCACGGGCAAGCGGACACGATTTCCAATCCCATGCACATCTGGAACTGGCACGGCGGGGACCGTTGAATGTCACAGGCGAGGCGGGCGGTGACGGAACAAATCGAGACAATCTTGGTCGAGTCAGAGATCAACCGCTCAAGCGACGGTACCGCGTTTATTTCGGCGGCCCGGCATGGGCATGGAGCAATGTTGTTTACCGGCATTGTTACGCTTCCAGAATGGTCCGGGGACTGGTACTATCTCGATTGCGAGGATTCCGATCCGGGCACGACATTGTCGGGCCCAGGCGTGAGTCCGCACGTCATCGCGCAACTTTGGGGATTCGTCTACTAGCTACGGCCAGGTCGGGTGATTGGGATCCGCGTATGAACGCGATCTATCGGAAACTCAGCGAGGCCCATCGCGCTAATACTTGTATTGCCGTTGTACGCGTAGGCAGGTATTGTCCAGCGAACCACTGTGCTCGTGGATCGTTTGCTTCGTAATTTTCCGGCGTAAGCGTAAAGGCCGGTGTAATGTTTGCGCCCGCGCATGCAGTCCCACCGCTGGCGGCGGTGCCGCCCGTCGTCAGAGTCTTATAAGTACCCTGCGGCGGCTACTTGTGCATATGCGTTATTGGCGCGAACGTTTTCTAACAGCCACTCATCGACACTTGAGCTGGCAAGACTATTCTGCGAGCGTTCATATTGCCACGCGATATAGCACGGCATTTCGGTTGTGGCATTCAGCGTTGCGAGGCGATAGTCGCCGTTGGTTTCCCAACTTGGCGGTGTGTAGCCGGACGGCACTGCGGGAAGTGTTGGCGCTTGTAGCGTTTGATTCCGCCAGTCAGCGTCACGTTGTCGTGCACCGTCGCTTGCACCGTGAAACTCACGGGTGACGGCGTCGGGCATGGGTTTGGGCTGCAATTTCCGGGTGGGGTCGTGTAGCCTGGCGGCACGGTCGCAACGGCGTCAGCACCAATGATCAACAAATAGTGCCCGTTCGGCGCGCCATTCAGTGTGAACGTGCCGTTCGACGCGGTCGTCGCTTGCGGAGACGGTAACGGTGTTGGGCAGCCGTCGTTTTCGGGCGTGATCGATGTTGCGGGTGCGGGTGTCGGTCCGCACGGTGCCCACGGCATCAACTTCACCGCGACGCCCGCAAGCGGCATTCCGGTGCCATCGTCAACGACGCGTGCCACTCGCATTCGTGATCGACGCCGGAGTTGTGGAAGATGTCGGCGTCGAGAACGGAGTGTTACTGGGCGTCGGCACGGTCCCGCTTCCACCGCCGCCACACGCGACGAGTGCTGCTGCGATAAAAACGGCGCTTGCGATCACACGCAAGTTCATAGTGCCCACACCCCCGTTAGTGCCCCGTTAATACACCGGTGAGCCTGGTCCTCCCGGCGCGACCGACCCATCGTCGGGCGCGAAGACGAGATTGAGCGGATAGCTCGAGCCGGCCTCAGGCATCGTCACGATCGTCACGCGCACGAAGCCCTTGGCCGGGATGACGTACTGCCGGATTTTATACCGCGTGAAGGCCTTGGCTTGGTGCGACTGCACGAGCACGCCATCGATCAGATACGAGCCGGTCGCGCCGCCGCCGCGCGGCGTTTCGTAGATCGCAATGCTCGCCGGCGTCGACAACGGGTTCTGCACGTTCACGACAAACGATTCGAGCACGCCGTAATCGCCGGAGAGCGCCTCACCGGCCAAGCTATTCGGCAGCGGCAACTGTCCGATCGGCAATTCAAGATATGCGTCGTTGATGTTCCACTGCGTGGCGAAATGAAATTCGGGCACGGTGTAGATGCCGCGCGCGTGCTTCACGGTGCTGGTCAGCAGCTCGCCCGTCGTAAGCGCCGTTTGGGGATCGTCACTCGCGTTCTGCGCGACGAGCGTCAGGTGCACGGTGCCGCCCTCGAGCACGCGCAACTGCAATAGGTTGGTGACGATCGCGGTCGCGGGCATCTCTTGCATCGCGATCAGCTGCGTGGAGTTGGCAGGAATCTGAATCAACCGCCCTTGATTCTGCACGACAGCGACGAGAAAGTCGCGCGTCGCGTTGTGTCCGGCTTCCATCTCGAACCTACTGTTTCCACGGCCGCTGATGAACTGCACGGTTGCCGGTTCATTGGATTGATTCTGCGCGACGAGCACGATGCGCCGATCCGGCTGGCCCGGCGGATTGTAGTGGAAGTACAGAAAGCGCGATGGCACTTCGCGTTTGAGATCGGCGGTGAAGAGCACACCGTTCTCGGTAAGCTTTTCCGGAAAGTCGCTGACCATCAACAGATCGGGCGAGATGCGCGGCACGGCGATGTTGTTGAGCGTCACCGGCACCGTGCCGTTGACATCGAAGTACTGCTCGCCTTGGATGAGCACCGGGACGTTCATGGTGGCCACATTGTCTTGCGCGAGATCGCCGACGCTCACATCATCGGGCGTCACGATCGCTTGCGCGCCCGGGCGCACTTGTGCGTAGCGCAGGATCTGGTTGACCACGAGTTGCTTGAGGTACGCGCTGCTCGCGGGATCGCCCGTGATATTCATCGTGATTGGTTGCGGCAGCGCACCGGCCGGAAATGCGACGCGCACGCCGACCGTGGTGCTCACACCGCGTGAATCGGCGATCGTGATCGTCGTCGAACCGGGCGCGGTGCCCGTGATCAGCACCTGGCGTTGATCTTGGTTGATCGTGAACGTGAAGAACGCCGTGGACGCGGGCACCGCGGTCAAGGCGCCGAGCGAGCCTTGCACGGTGAGCGCTTGCGTCGCGCCGACCGGAATGAACGCGGCTGCGGGCGAGACGCTGATCGGCGGCAACGTCGGTGTCGGTGTGGGCGATGGCGTGGCTGTTGGGCCGGGCGGCGGTGTCGGCGATTCGGTCGGCGTCGGCGAGAGCAGCGGTTGCGCGAACGGCGTCGCCGTGATCGTGGGCTGCGGCGTCGATTGTGCGCGAACCGAAGCAGCACTGCTCAGCGCAGCGCCGCACATCAGCACAAAAAGAAGTATTGCCTCCGGACGCAACGTTAGGCGATCTTCGCCGCTTCGCCCCGAGTTACCGCCGTTGCCAGGAGTGTCTTGTAGCCCACGTTGGGGAAGAGCACGGTGATGAGGTCTTTTTCGGCGCGCTCGACCGTGCCGGTGCCGAACTTCGGATGCTCCACGACGTCGGCGATCTTGTAGCCGCCGGTCGATGCGCCGACCGCGACCGTCGACGGGTCAAGATCGGCCGCGCGCCGCGCCGCTGAAGCGCGCAAGCAGTTATCGCACTTGCCGCAGTTCGTGATGTCGAAGTCTTCGCCGAAATAATTCAGGATGAAGCGGCGGCGGCACGGCACGCACTCGGCGTACTGCAGCATCATCGCGAGCTTCGACTGATCGTAGGATTTCTTCGTCTCGTAGTTGGCCAGGCTCAGCACCAAATCGCGATTCTTGCGCACGGCCTCGGTCAGCCCGTACGCCGACTTGCCGCTTGCTTCGATGTAGCCCGACTTTTTCAAAAGCGCGAGGATCACTTTAAGCTTGGTTAAGGGCAGCTGCAGAATCTTGCGCAGATCGGTCATCGAGACGCCGCCGACTTGTTCGCCGAAGACCTCGATCGTGCCGAAGACGCGCTGCACTTCTTCGATATCCGGATACTTGCCGGTGAGGAAGTAGTTCTGCACGCGCGTGTCGCTCATCCGATAGATCAGGATGCAGCGCGAGAGCTCGCCGTCGCGGCCGGCGCGCCCGGCTTCTTGCGTGTAGGCTTCGAGCGAGCCCGGCAGATCGTAGTGCACGACGAAGCGAATGTTCGGTTTGTCGATGCCCAGACCAAACGCGTTGGTCGCAACCACCGCGCGAATCGACTCGTTCATGAAGCACTCGTGCACGAGCGTGCGATCTTCTTTGTGCAGTTTCGAGTGATAGACCGAGGCCGGAATGTGCAGCGTTTCAACGAGGAACTTTTGCACTTCGAGCGCGTTCTTGATCGTCGCGGTGTAGATGATGCCGGTGCCATCGAGCGTCTTCGGCCCGGTGAAGAGCGAGGCGAGAATCTTGAGCTTGTCGGCTTCTTTGTCGGCTTTGCGCGCTTCGTACTGTAAGTTCGGCCGGTCAAAACCTTTGACGATCGGTTTGACGTGCTCGATGCCGAGCTGATGCAAGATATCTTCGCGCACCGCGGGCGTCGCGGTCGCGGTGAGCGCGAGCACCGTCGGGCGGTTGAGGCGTTTGATCACCGAGCCCAGCGCAAGATACGCGGGCCGGAAATCGTGGCCCCACTGCGAGATACAGTGCGCTTCGTCGACGACAAAGAGCGGGACGTTGATCGACTGCAAAAGCTCGAGAAACGTGCGATCTTCGAGCTTTTCGGGCGTCGTGTAGGCGATGCGGATGCTGCCGCTTGCGATGCGTGCACGCGCGCGCGCTTCTTGCTCTTCAGACAGTGTGGAGTTGAGCGCAACGACGTCGGTGATGCCGCGTTCGCGCAACATGTCGAGCTGATCTTTCATCAGCGCGATCAGCGGCGAGACGACGACGGTCGTACCTTCGAGGAGCAGCGCGGGAAGTTGGTAGGTGAGACTTTTGCCGGCGCCGGTTGCTAAAATTGCAAGCGTGTCCTGCCCCGTCATAACGCGGGACACGACCTCTTCTTGGCCCGGATAGAAACGTTCGAATCCGAACTTCTCTTGTAGGGTGGAACGGAAATCCACGACGAGTTCGAAAGCCTCCCCTGTGTAGAGCATAACATACCCACCGGCAGGCCGAACCAAACGACCGGCGCGAATCTTGAAGCGGTGTCCCTTTATCGTACCTGGCGCCCGAAGTCTTTTGCGGACCTCGTCGGGCAAGACGCCGTCGTTCGCACGCTGACCCACGCTATCGAGGCGGGCAAGCTCGCCCACGCGTACCTTTTTTCGGGCCCACGTGGTTCGGGCAAGACGTCGGCGGCCAAGATTTTGGCGCGGTGCATCAACTGCGTGCAAGGCCCGACCGCTCATCCCGACAACACCTGCGAAAATTGCATCGCGATGCTCAATGGCAACGCGTTAGACGTGTTGGAAATCGACGCTGCGAGCAATCGCGGCATCGACGAAATTCGTTCGCTGCGTGAAGCGGTAAAATTCGCACCAAGTGTGATGCGCATGAAAGTGTATATCATTGATGAAGCGCACATGCTTACTAAAGAGGGTGCCAATGCGTTCTTAAAGACGCTTGAGGAACCACCCGCACATGCAGTATTTATTCTTGCGACGACTGAACCTGAGAAATTGCCAGTAACGATCCTCTCGCGCTGTCAGCGCTACGCGTTCCGTCGTATCTCGATTCCGGTGATGATCGAACGTATGCGCGAGATCGCAACATACGAGGGTATTACCATCGATGAAGCGGCGCTGGCGGCAATTGCATATCGCGCCGACGGTGGACTACGTGACGCGCTAACGATGCTGGAGCAGGCCGCCGCATTTGCCGACGGACCGATCACTACAGGAGTAATCGATCTCGCGTTCGGAGCGACGGGTCGCAATTATGCCAACACGCTCATCGACGCGGTGGTTGCACACGACGCCGCCGCGGTGCTGCGGACGATCGAGGAAGCAAGCGACGCCGGCGCCGACATGCTGGTCTTGACCCGCTCGCTGATCGCGAACTTCCGCAATCTGCTGGTGGCGCACATCGACCCCGAATTGCTCGCCCGCGACCTGGCGCCCGAGGATGCGGAGATCGCGACCGAACGCGCCATCGACGTGCCGCAGGCGATGATCGTGCGCGCGCTGCGCGTGCTGGCCGACGCCGCCAGCCTCGCCCGCACGGGTGCGAATCCGCGGCTGGAGCTGGAAACGGCGTTGTTGCGGTTTCATGTTGGAAGAACGGCGATGGACGTCACCCCTAGCAAAGGTAGCGCCGCTCCCGCTGGTCGCGCCGCTTCGGTTGAAGAGGCGCCCCGAGCGTCGCTAGCCGGCGCCTGAGCCTGTCACCGCTGAGCCGCGTCCGAACGCGGTGAGCGCAGCTCCGCGTTGTCACCCCGAGCGTAGCGAAGCGTAGTCGAGGGGCCGACGAACCCGACCGGCCCCATCACTATCCAAAAACTCCGTGCCGCCTGGACCACCATCCGTGGCAAGGTCGAAGCCGAGCGCCCGCCGCTGCGCGCCCCGCTCTCCGGCGCCATGGTCTCCGAGATCGACGGCAACGCCGCCGTCCTCAAGCTGCGCACCAAATTCGACGCCGACATCCTCAAGGATCACGCCAAGCTCCTCGAGTCGGCGATCGCCGACGTCCTCGGCTCATCGCTGCAGGTTCGCTTTGAAGCCGGCGCCTCAGGTCCCGCACAAGCGGCGGCAGAACCAATGCCCGCGAATGAAGAAGATAGCGCCGACGAACTTTTCGGCTACGCCAACGAACGGATCAAGTAGAACGACATGAACCAAGCGCAATTGATGCAGCAAGTCAAGAAGATGCAAGCCGAGATGGTGAAAGCGCAAGAAGAACTTGCCAACACCACCGTGCAGGGCAGCGCTGCAAACGGCATCGTGACCGTCGAAATGACGTGCGATCAGCGAATGAAAGTCGGTCAAGATCGACAAAGAAGCCGTCGATCCCGACGACATCGAAACGCTCGAAGATCTCGTGACCGTCGCGGTCAACGACGCGCTGACGAAAGCCAATGAAAAGGCCCAATCTCGCATGGGCGGCTTGACCGGCGGCATGCGCATCCCCGGCCTCATGTAAAGGATGCCAACAAAAAGCGGTAGCATCACGGGGCCGGTGCAAGCCCTCATCAACGAGTTTTCGAAACTCCCGACCGTCGGCCAAAAAACGGCCGCGCGGTTGGTGTTTCATTTGTTGAATCGCCCACGCAACGAAGCGCAATCGCTCGCCGAAGCGATCCTCGCGGTGAAAGACAAAGTGCGCTTCTGCTCGGTATGCTTTTCGCTGACGGAAGATGATCCGTGCGATATCTGCACCGATGAGGAACGCGATCGCACGATCATCTGCGTCGTCGCGGAAGCAAAAGACATCTACGCGATCGAACGCACCGGCGCATTCAAGGGCCGCTATCACGTGCTCGGCGGATTGATCTCGCCGATGGACGGCATCGGCACCGCGCAGCTCCGCGTAAAGGAGCTCGTCGAGCGAATCGGCCTCGAAAATCCCACCGAGATCATTCTTGCGACGAACCCAAACGCCGAGGGTGAGGCAACAGCGCTTTACCTTTCGCGCTTCTTGCACCATCGCCGGAACAGTGAGCCGTTTGGCCTACGGCCTGCCGATTGGGGCGATCTTGACTATGCTGACGAGGTCACTTTAGCGAGGGCGCTAGAGGGGCGCCGCCGGCTTTAGTTAGACAGGTGGCAAAGCTCGCGGCATCTTGAGTGAGCGAGGGCGAACACTTGGCGGATGAAAACCAGGGTCTGTTTGTTGTTCCGGCCTCCGGGCCGGCCGCGCGAGAGCATATCGCGAAGACGATTGAACAGCCGTTAGATAGTGGGATTGCAAATCGATTCCTGGATGCGGGCGAGATCCAAAAGTGGAACAACGACGGCGATGGCGTCTTTGCCTGGGGTGCCGTTCCGGGACCTGACAACCGCAAAACCTGGGAGGCGATGGAAGTTGGCGACTACGTCGCCTTCTACCAATCGAAACACTATACGTTTCTTTCCAAGGTAATCGGGAAAAAGGCCGACGCAAATTTCGCGAGTGCACTTTGGGGCACCGACGGTGGCGGTAGAACATGGGAGCTCATGTTTTTCCTGTCGCCCCCGGAGCGGATAAGCAAGAGCCTTGACGATATCGGTGACTATCTTCAGTCCTCCCCGTATATGGGCTTCACGAAGATTCCGGCAAGTCGCACTTCACGGATACTGGAGTCCTATGACGACGTTGGCGCCTTTGTTACCCAGCGATTCCTGAAAGCAACGAGCACGTATCTGTTGCTTCGTTCCAATTCGTCAAGTCAGTGGGACGATGAAGACGCGAAGACCTACCATTTCAGCAGAACCATCACAAACTACGAAATCGCCCCGGGCGCTAGATTCATCGTTGATCGCAGATCATCTGAAGGATTGCAACTAATCGGCACAGGTATCGTAGCCGGGGTTCAACGTGTCGCCGATTCGGATGGCGAGTTCGTTGCTTCGTATGAAGAGTATCGTCATCTTAACCCACCGAAATTGCTGCAGAAGGAACAGCTGGGTATCATTGCTTCGCAGCCCGGGTTCAACGTGCAGCATTCGATCCGGACGATGACGGAATCGGCGTTTTACAAATTGCTCTCGGAAGGACCGTAGACGTTGGTTACCTATCCGACTCCCGATGAGTTTGCGCGCCAGATTTACTGGGACGTTTCTGCCGCGCAGCACCTACTGGACGTTTTTGCAAGGTCGCCACAAATGATCTTGGCGGGACCACCGGGCACCGGCAAATCGTATATTGCTAATCGCCTCGCCGAGCATGCCGTTCGTGACGGCGGCCGCATCGAGCGCCTTCAATTTCATCCATCGTACCAATATGAGGACTTCATTGAAGGCATCCGACCGGTTCTAGTCGCCGACGAATCGTCGGGCTTGCCCGATAGTGGGAACGGAGGTCTCGCGTACACGATTCGCGAGGGGGTTTTAAAACGTTTGGTCAGATTGGCGTTGCAAAGCCCCGGCGAAAAATACGTTCTGATCATCGATGAGCTTAATCGCGCCAACGTCAGCAAAGTATTTGGCGAGCTATTATTCTGTCTCGAGTATCGAGCACCCGAATATAAAGTAACACTTCCGTACAGCGACGCGGAATTTTACGTGCCCGAAAACGTTAAGATCATCGCAACGATGAATACGGCCGATCGTAGCATAGCCCTAATCGACGCTGCCTTTCGGCGCCGATTTCATCAGTACACGCTTGCGCCAGATCCCGACGTTGTGAGGCGCTGGCACACTGGGCGCGGAGAGCCGCAGGTAGGCGAAGAGGCTGCGACGCGCCTTGCGCGCCTGAACGATGCCCTTGGGGAAGTACTTGATAAAGGCCGCCTTATCGGTCACTCATTCTTTCTCCGCGACAACCTTAACGACATCGGCTTTGAGGCTGTTTGGACCGAGGATCTCGAGCCAATTCTTAGCGAGCATCTTTTCAATTCAACGAGCGACTTAGACCGCGCCAAAGATGCATTCTTGAAAGCCTAGAATAAGTGAAGCAGATCGAGCTCGAGGAATGGGGGAAGCCGAGGCAGGTTCGGCTCAGCACCGCCGAACTTCGCGCTTTGCTACAGTTCGAAGACAAGTTGATAATTAGGGAGGGCAAGTCGGGCGGGACATCCATTGGACCCAAGGAGGGCTTTGTTGGACTCGCTAGACTTTCATCAGACGTTCAGGTTGTTGTGCGCCCGAAGGTGCCGGTTACGCAGTTGCTCAGCCTTATCTCACTGGCCTACGAGGGAAAGGAACTTCCGGGGACCACCGGTTCTGCGTTATACCAGGAAGCATCGCCTCAGGAGTGGTTGCCTTTTCTCCTAGCGGTAGAGTTGGAGCGACTCTTCGGGCTCGGGCTGCGCCGCGGATACATCGAGTTTTCGGAACGTTCCTCTTATGTACGCGGTCGCATTGAATTCTGCGAAACGCTCTCGAGAAGTTTCGACGCCTCCCAGCCTGTTTGTCGTTACTCCGACTTTACGATAGATACGGTCGAGAATAGATTTATCCGCGGGATCGTGGAGATGATGCTCACGACAACGCTCGACTGGGGCATAAGGCGCCGTCTCCTCGACGCAACGGATTTCATGAGCGGCGTTAGCATTCCGCGACCTGATCCTGCGGCGATTCCGAGCATTAATTCAAATCCACTAATGCAGCACTACGGCCCGGCAATCGCGCTGTGCTCCTTGTACCTTCGGGGAATGGGAATTGAGCTTGAGCCGGGTTCCGTTGCCGCTCCCGGCTTTTTCGTGCCAATGCATGAGGTGTTCGAACGCGCTATGGTCAACGCGCTCGCGAAGAAGCTTGGAAGAAATAGAATCATTCATCACCGCCCATTCAGCAATAAGATTGTGTTTCAAGAGGGGGCGCCGGCGCTTTCGATTACGCTCATTCCTGATGCGGTTGCCGTGGGCTCGTCGCTAAGAGCGATCGTTAGTCGCGATGAGCAAGTTCTTCTCGTTATTGACACAAAGTACAAGAGGCCTATCCGGGCATACCGCGGGAGGCCGGTGTTCCACAATGCGGACATCTATCAAATAATCTCGTATTGCGAGGCAATGCGATGTCCGGGAGTCTTGCTCTATCCTAAGGTTGATGCTGACATCGATGTAAGTTACCGTCTCAACGAGACTAAGTTCAGGCTGCTTACAGTGAACCTTGGTCTCCCGAACTTACAAGGAGTCGCCAGCTCAGTGGAGACACTTGCGGCGCTGATCGACATGCTGACTGACGGACACCACGCCGCTTAGGTCGCGATGGTCCCGACTGCGGACGTCTCATTCTGCGCCTTCCTAAAATGGCGCCGTCTCACGTTTTAGACCCATTTTACCCTATCTGGGTGTTTCGAGCGGCATTTCACCCTAACTAGATTTAGAATTAGCCGCTGGGATTGCTCTGTGTTCAAACGCGCATTTCGCCCGAACAGTGCTCAGTGCTTAATAACGCAGACTCGCGCGCCAGCAAGTGTGTGAATCCCCGACTGAAATTCTTGAACGTCGCGAATGGCCCCAAGATCATAGACGCAAAAAAGAACGTTTTCGTAGGCGGACAAATAAGCGACTGTATCGGCGCTCATCTCTTCGACACACGAAGAAACCCGTGCTGCGGCCTTGACGAGTTTGACCTCAAGGGCCATCTTGGGCGCGGCGAAAACGAAGTCCGGTATAAATTCTCTCCCAGAGAACTCAATTTACCCGACTCTCTGTCGTAGTCGATGCCTTTCTGGTAGCCCCTGCCAACCATCAGGGCCTCGATCGCGTTCTGCACGTCTATCTCACGTTCAGGTTGCGCAAAAATCACCTTTCGCAGATTCGCGACGAGAAGATCTTCGATTCCCGAAATCATCTTCGATGGCCCAACGTCGAACTTCGAGAGCGCCGCGCTAAGTATCAACGTCGCAGCGTAAATCGTCTCAAAAAAGGTCTTGTGCTGGGGCCAACCGGTATCTGCCCATTTTGGAAGATCATCAACCTTGTAGATTGCGATAGAATCGTCGCCCGAGAGTTCGACATACTTTGAGGCAAATGAGTTGTAAGCGCCGCCGAAGCTTTTATAATTAACCCATTTCGCGTGATCCGGAGTCGACCCGGCTGTTGCGGCATCCATGGCGCGCCGCAATGCGTCCACGCGAACTGACAGGTCCTTCAGCTCTGAGGCATTTTCACTCATTAGCTGACACTTCGCGAGTATGCGTCTTTCGTCCGCCGGCCGTTTGCAAGCGAGGGCTTAAGGCGAGTGATAGTACACGCTCGACGTTTAGCCCCCACGGTCTGGCACAAACAGCCTTGTCGACGAAGACATCGGGAAGAGGTCTGGCAACCACGACTCAAGCATTCCGCCGTCGCGGATATAGTGATGGGCGGAGTTTGGAAAGGCGTCTCGGTCGATTGGGTAGAGCGCATACGGATTGTGGTAAGCACTTAGACCGTCTGTCCAATACTCAGAATAGTCCGGATCACTGACGTCGACGCTAACTCGTATCGGCTTCCAGGCGTCCGGGTCGGGATCTTGATACGCAACGTCGTGGACGATAACGACATCCTTGGAGCCAAAGCCGGCCAGGGCGCCCATCCGCGTGAATTTTGATAGCGTTGCCATTGGGTTATGGAGCACAGCGGAGATGTTTTCAGCGCCCGGCAAAGCGAAAAACCCAGAGGGGATTTCTTTATCTTCATAGCGGTGAAAACCAATGCGCTCAGGCATGATTACGAGCGTTCCGTCTTTAGCGGTCGGAACGTGACGCCATCCGTACAAGTAGCTGGCAAGCGCTGGAAATGTAACAGTCATAGCAAAGGGCTGGTGGAAGTCCTGGATCGCTATAAGTAGGGGTTTACCTGAAACATGAGGGAGCTCCCAATATTCCTTTTGCAATTTAGAATAGAGCGCACTACCGTATCGTATCGCCCCGTAGCCTTCGTTGAACGCCATTTTCTCGTCGCGCGTCCTTGGCAGAGGCGGTGGTTCGATTCCATCGGGAGCCCGCACAGCAACGGCTTCGACAAACAACTCGCCCCTAGGCCAGAGGCAATGGTAATCGGGCGCCTTTTCCGATTCGTCAAATGCATAGCCTATCTCATGTAGCATCGCAAAGACGTAGAGTTCGAAGATGCGAGCATCGAAGGCCGTGGTCTGAAATTGCTCAACGAAATTCCCATCCAGATCCCTGAAGTACGGAGACATCGCATCGATAATTCCCGCTGCCGCAGAATGCCTTTCGTCTTCGATAAGAGAGCGGAAATAAGGATGCTGGCGCTCAAGCGAGACGACGGGTGCCAACAGGGCGGGTGGAGGCTCAAGCGCCTCATCTCCCTGCCAGAAAGACTCATCGCTTTCATGAGATTGCTTCTCAAGAGTCGTGGCGAGCGCATCACGCGCAGTGCCAAGATCGTCATAGAAGTCGGTCCCGTCTATCCAGCGGAATCGCCCAGCTCGGTCTCTACCGAGAGCGGCGCCGCCGAACGTTCTAATCTGGCTCCCAAACGACAGGAACGCCCAGGATGCGCTCGCCTTGCACTCCGTACCATTCGATTTCTGTCGTCGGGGTAGTACGGCGAGTATAGCCCGCGAGCGCATCGAATCTCGCTCTCGAAATCTCCTTCATGCGCAGCCTTTATCACGACGTCGAGAGAACTAGCGATCTCGATCGAGTCAGGACGATCGAGTATCCGCCACAGTTTCATCCAGAGTGTACAATCATTGCTCCATCAGAGAGCGGTGGTGTTGAATACTCGCCACGAGCCGATCCAAGAGCGGTCGAAAGCCAGAGAAATCGATGGCATCCGCATTCGCGCGCACGATGGCGTGTGCGAAGACTTTCTTGCTGTAGTGACGGGCGTCATCGAACGACTCCTCGTCAGGATTAAAACTCTTTCCGTCAATAATTTTCGCTGTGGTATGGTTATCAAAGAAATCCTCGATCATTGATCCCTTCCTTGTCTCCTTGAGAGGAGTCGGAACCGCATAGAGATTTCTTGTCACTTGAACAAATGAGGCATCGTCGGGAACCGCCTTTCCACTGATACTTCTTATCGCGCCCCGAACCGGCTTTGCGCCACTATCATTGTCAAAAATGACAACCACCGGATGCCTCAATCCTCGCCCAGAAAAACTCGAGATCTCTTTGTGGTATGCGGCAATGAAATTCACGAGCTGCGCGCTGCCACCGCCCTTCAGTTCAAGAAGTCGAGCTGTACTTGACTGGGGATACTTGTAGAGGCGCACCAATAGGCTTATCTTGTCGCCTTCGACTCGCGCAAGGTCCGGATACTCAAAAGCGAGACTTCGTATTGCGTGCGTGAGGTAAACATTGTCAGTATCGCCCTCACAGATTATTACGGGAAGCTTAGCCAAATAGAATAGCTTGTAGAATAGGAACCTGCGATACGACGATTCTCCCGCTGTGGGCTTTGTTGTCGACCTCTCCTTCGAAGGTTTTGAGCCTGACTTGTCTTTTGACGTAGCAGACTTTTTCTTCTGATCCTTAGGTAGATTCGAAACTTGGATACTGTCGACGAAGCCGAGCATCCCATGAAGCTCGTCAAGCGTGCCGGGACGCTTTTCCAGCTCCATCACACCGTTTTTATTGACTGCGCCAAGCACATCAAAGGTCCCGGTTGTGACCAATCTATGAACCATCGCACGAACAGTTCGCCGATACTCCGCAGTAGTATTAACTTTCCGATTTACGACAAGCCCCGTAACCTGCTGACGCGAGGAACCGTACATCATGCTCGTCTTCTTGTCGTTGATGGCGAAGCCAGACCTCGTTATGATTTCGCGAAGCTGATCCGACGGCCGCCAACGATGAACTGCTCCCTGTTCCGCTACGGACTCCATCACTGCTATTTCAGCCGAGAAGACCTTCTTGTTCGACGAAAACGTTATATCGTCGGCATAGCGTGAATATATACAACCGTTCTTCGCGGCAAGCGCGACGAGGCGCATGTCAAGATGATGTGCAATGAGATTTGCAAAAACCGGTGAACACGGGCTGCCCTGCGGGAGGCCTTCGTCTGTGCATGCGATCTGAGCAATCAAGGTTGCGACCTCGGCGGCCAGTTCGAAATCTCGGTTCTTTATTAGGTATCCGCGGACACGACCAAAGTTGATCGACGGAAAGAAATCCTTGAGATCGAGATTGAACACCCATCTATTACGACGATGCATGCGTGCGTTCGTAATTATCGAACGCTTACGAACAAAGCCGTGCGCAGCTCGATCGGAGCGCACGGCGGCGGAGTTCAGATCTTCAATCCAATCCTGCATATGATCAGCGAGATTGCGCTGCATCAATTTGAGAGCTGGACTGGGCGCGCTAATCTTCCGTGAACCGCCCGTTCGTTTTGGAATCCTAAACGTCGTGTACTTTGCTGCCGGCGGCAGCCCACGCACGATGTAACCGAGAGAGCTGGGCTTAAAGCCTAGAATGCGAGCCACGTCATGAAGTGTCTTTGCCTCCTTCAGGACGCTCAGAGGCAATCGCGGTCGACGTTTATGTAATGGGCGGCTCATCGGTACTCTTACGCGATTAGACCTTCATGGATTTTATTTGGACTTGGGATGCTATCAGGGATTGGGGAATCCTTGTAGTTGGAATTTGGAGTCATTCAGCGCATAGGCTGGGACCTTTGTTCCACATGCCACGAACCGCGGCACAAAATCTACCGATGAGCCATCCAAGCCAATGTAACATGAGGGAATTGCTGGGGTAAAGTAGTTAGCACGCCAGATCTCCGCTGTGGTGCCATGGTCTTCGTGGATGAGCAATCCAAATATGGGCCATTTGGGCCATGCGCGCATTCGTCTCTGCTCGGGGTACCGGTCTGCGGCACGATGAGACGCGCCAAACCTTCGCTGCGGCGCTGAACTCGCACCCACCGAATGGGCCCATCGTGACCGCGAAAAAGAGAAGCAAAAGCGCCCCTGTATATGGGGCGCTTTTCGTTGATGCCGTTACGGCATTTCCACTTTTGCTGCCATTTCATCCCAACTCGCATTCTTGCGCAAGTTAGAGTGAGTCAGCGCTAGAACGGCGTTGTCTCACGTTTTGGCCGAATTGGGCCAGCCTTGGTCAATATCCCCTTGTTGCCATGGCTTGGCCATTGCAGCGTGGGACATGCCTAGACAATATCGTCAGCGTCGGCGTGGTGTTCGTCCATCTGGTCTTCATTTTCAACTGATTCGGTGTCGCCGTAGACGACTTGGTCGCTGATCTTCTGGCCGATCGTGTGCGTCTCGGTCTGACGGCCCATTGACTCCGCCTCTTTGGGCGTAAGCGGTTTTTCGCGTTCGGTACTCATGTCGCTATGATACCCCAGCCGTGCTCTTTGCACGCCATTCCGGTTTGCGTTCTTTGCTCGCCTCGCCGAGCGCGCGGCGCACGCCGTCCGCATCGAAGTCTTGGGCATATACCGGCGTGCCGGGTTGCTGCCGCCATGAATCGGCGATTGTGCCGTCGTCGACCGGATCGAAGCCGAGTTGATCGACGAGATCCATCACGATGTTCTTTGCGCGTAGATCATCGCCGGCAACGGGCAACGCGATACGTCCCGGCGTGCCTTTCGGTTTGCCGTTGGTGAGCAGATGCGCGGCGTAGATATTATTGAACGCTTTGATCACGGGATGGCCGAGCTGTTGTTCGACCCAGCCGCTCTCCGTGAGGCCGTCTTCAATTCCGGCAATGCGTCCGTCGCGCTGCTGCGGATAGTAATTCCCGGTATCGACCACGACGACGTTCGGCCCGAGATTGGCCAAGAGTCCCTTCGGCAAGGTTCGGGATGTTCTTCTCGGGGATCGTCACGATGACGAGATCTTTGTTCTTTGCCGCGTCCGCAACGGTGACGGCCTGCGCGCCGGTTTCGTGCGCGAGTGACCACAGCGATTCGGGCCCGCGAGAGTTCGCCACCGCCACGTTGTGGCCTAAAGCCGTTAGGCGCCGCGTCAGGTTTCCGCCGATGTTTCCGGCGCCGATAATTCCGATGTTCATACGCCCTGTAACCCCTCGTCCCTCGACTACGCTTCGCTACGCTCGGATGACATTGCTCTCACCGAGTACTAACCCGAATAACCATCCTCCGTCAGGCCCGCTCGGTACCCTGACAGCGGAGGAATTCACAATGTCAACGCTCACCCTATCGCTGCCGAAGCCCCTGGCGCTGCCCCGCTGGGTGTACGCCGTACTGGCCGCACTCTTGGTCGTGGTCCTGATTGCAGGCACGATCGTGGTGCGCTCCAAGTCGGCCGTCCAAGTCGTCACCGCACCGGTCGTGCAGCAAACGCTCACCCAGTCGGTTACCGCTTCGGGTACGGTCAATCCGCAGAACAGCATCTCGGTCGGCACGCAAGTGTCGGGAACGATCTCGCAACTTAACGTCGACTACAATTCGAAAGTAACCAAGGGCGAGGTGCTCGCGCGCATCGACCCGAGTACGATTCAAGCGCAGGTCGATCAAGCCGACGCAAATCTTGGCGCAAGCGCAAGCAAGCGCTGCTGAAGCGAGCGCAAACACGACCGCGCAAGCGGCCGGTGCAACGGCTGCGCAAACCGCGATTCCTAAAGCGCAAGCCGCGCTGACGGTTGCGCAACAACAGCTCACGCGCGATTCGACGCTCTTGAAGCAAGGCTACGTCGCGCAAGCGACGGTGCAGACCGATCAATCGACCGTTGCGCAAGATGAAGCGGCGCTCGCGCAGGCGCAAGCCGCCTACACGCAATCGCAGGCGCAAACGCAAGCGCAGGGCGAGGGTGCGGCAGCAGCTGCAGCGTCGGCACAAGCTGCCGCGGCAACCGTGCGCCAAGACACGCGTCAACCTCAATAACACGGTCATTACGTCGCCGGTCACCGGAACGGTCGTCGCACGCGACGTCTCGATCGGGCAAACCGTCGCCGCGTCGTTGCAAACGCCAACCCTCTTCCTGATCGCACAAGATCTGTCGAAGATGGAAGTCGACATCAACGTCGGCGAACCCGACATCGGTGGCGTCAAAGCCGGCGACAGCGTGAACTTCACGGTGCTGGCCTATCCCAACCAGATCTTCAACGGAACGGTCACGCAGGTCCGCATCAATCCCACAACCGTCAACAACGTGGTCACCTACGACGTCGTGGTCGACGTGAACAACAGCAGCGGCAAATTGCTGCCGGGTATGACGGCGAACGCCACGATCAACGTTGCAAGCGCGCCGAATGCGCTCGTGGTTCCGCTCGCTGCGATCCACGCTGCACCGCAAACCGGCGCAACGAATGGCGCGAACGCCGCGAACGCCGCGAGTCCGTGGGGCGGTGGTGCCGCTTCGGCAGCTGCGGTCACACAAGGCGAGAACGCCACGGTGACGGTGCAGCAAGGTAGCAAACTGCAGCGCGTGCCGGTACAAGTTGGTCTCGTCACCGCGACGCAAGCCGCAGTTACGCCGACCGGTAGTGCAACGCTGCAAGCCGGTGACAAAGTGGTCACCGCGTTCAGCGGCGGCACGCACAAAGGCGGCGGCGCTGGTCGAACGGGTCAGGCCGGAGCGGGCGCGAGCAATAGCAATCCGCTCGCCGGCGGAGGCGCCTCGCGCGGTGCAACACGCGGCCTCCCGTAGCGATCCCTCGACTCCGCTTCGCTACGCTCGGGATGACAAGGAAGCAGGAGGGCATGGGCCAGCACACTTAAAGCTGGCCCATGCGTTATTTGTCATTATTGGCGGCGCTTATTCATCGCTGCCGTTCCCATCGCAGCACGTGCTGATTTTTGGCTCAACTACCGTGGCGCGCACGGGTGGAATCGTACCGATGGCTACGAGTACATCAAGGCGCACGGCCAATGCACGCGGTATTATCCGCGCAAATTCCATACCGGGTGCACCGGTGCGGGAAGTTTCGAAATTACCGGATCGGCCGCGAAGGGCTGGTGCACGCTTAGTGTGTGGAAATCCGGCACGACCGGTGGCGTCACGTGGCACGCCAATTTAAGTAAGAATCCCGGAAACATCTGCAGCATAAATTGGGACAACGGCAACACGCTTACGCTCATCATCCAGCCGTAAGCGCTACGGGCCCAGCGTTACCGACTGCGGCACGTAGCCATTCGGCATGGTAATCGTTATTGGCGCGGTCGTGTATGGCAGTTCGTAGATCGTGACGGTATTGCCGCCGGAGTTTGCGACGAAGATGTCGGCGCCGCTGTCGACCGCCACGGTCGCAGCAAAGCCGACCGAGGTCTGGCCGATCGCGACGCCATTCGTGATGGTCTTCGCGACCGTCGCCTTCGGCGTGAGCACCACGACGCCGAAAGACGTACCGACAATCGCGTTGCCGCTTGGATCGTAGGCCACGCTGTCGACCGAGTTGATCGAGGGCGCCGTATAAACGCTCGCAGATCCGGTTACGGGAGCGATGGTTACGCTATTGAGTGCGGCGATGTACACCGTACCGAACGAGTCGACCGTGTACCATTGCGCCGAAAATGCACCGGAAAATTCGTCGGGATACGCGATCGTGCGTGTAACATTGTAAGAAGGCGGCGAAAATTCCGTGACCGCATTTGTACCGGTCGCTGCATAGATATTCCCGTTCGTGTCGACCGCGGCCGGCGGTATATTGCCGGAGTTCGTGAACGAAAACAGCAGATCCGTCGGCGAGGTCGTTGCGGTCAGTGCCGGATATCCCAATAAGATGCCAGTTGAGGTGAGGACGAGTGTGCCGTTTGGAGTGACCAGCACGCCGTTCGACCGTTTCGACATACGACTGGAGTGAAAGCGTGTTGGGCGATGTCGTCGTGTATGGCGGCGGATACTGGGTCAGCGTCCAATTGTTCGCGTTGGCAACGTAGAGGTTCTTGTTTGCATCCAACGCGACTTGCTGCGGCTGGCTGATGCCCGCACTGATCGTGGCGATCGGCGCGCCGGTGTACGGCGGGCTGTAAACGTAGACGACCCCGGTGTTCTGCGGGAGGCACTCCGTAACTGTGTTCGGACACGCGGCCACAAAAAGCGTCGGGAGATCGTTCTTCACGCGGATCGTCGCGCTGCACACGGCCCCGCTCAGCGTACACGTCGTGTCGGGATACTGCGCAGTGAGCACGACTGTCGCTGAGCTATTTTGCGTCGTCGATGGCGCGATGGTGAACGTGTTTGGCTGCGTTGGCGTCGGATTGGTCACCGTCCAGCCGGTGCCGCTGGCGAGCGCAACGGTAAATGCCGGCGCGCCCGGACCAACGATGAAATTGCCGTCCGCGTCGAGCGCCGATACCGAAAATGGTTGCGCCTGCATGCCGCCGACCGTGAAGCCTTGTGACGAGGTTCCCGAGGATGCATTGGTTTGTGGTGCGGCGAGAATGTTTGCCGGCACACCGCTGAGCGTCAGTGGTATCGTATTGTTCACGTACACTGCAGACGCGAGGAACGGGATGTTCTGCCCTTCGGAGAGCAGATTGCCGGTCGCATTGGCCCGGTCGTAGGTCGAGATCGTCGCAGTGTAACTATTCGGTATCAGTGAGACCGTGACGGTGCACTGCAAGCCTTGCGAGCTTGCGCCACAGCCGGGCGAGCCCGCGGTGACGTTCGCAACGATGCTAGTCACTTGCGTCGTGCCTTGTTGCACGACGAGCTTGAGGCTCGCCGTCGCCGGCGACACGTAGTGCGGACGCACGCGAGCGTTGGTGCTCTGCTGCGGCACGGTAATAACCAGCGTCACCGGGACGGTTTGCGTGCCAGAGCCGGGCAGCGACTGTTGCGGCGCGGGCGTCAAGCCGCTAGAGCCGCCGCAACCGGCGAACGCAAAAATGAACGTAAGCGCACAAAGAACTCGCACCGCGATGCATACTTCGGGCCGACCTCGTAGTTGCACCCCCTGCGCGGAACTGGAGGTACTGGCGGATACGCTAGCGGAACCCCCGCGCGTGGGGACGCTGCTTCTACAGAACGCCGACGTCATCGCGCCGTTCGACGACGCCGATACCACGCTCACGAACGCGTCGATCTTCGTGCGCGACAAGGTCATCGAGCAACTCGGGCCGGCCGCGGAGCTCCCGCAGACCGCCGACGCGACGATCGACGCGCGTGGCACGATCCTCATCCCCGGCCTCGTCAACACGCACCATCATTTCTACCAGACGCTGACGCGCAACGTACCCGGCACGCAAGACGTCGGGCTCTTCCCGTGGCTCGTGCAGCTCTATCCGATCTGGGCGCGCCTGACGCCCGAAGCGATCCGGGTCGCAAGCGCAGTCGCGATGGCGGAATTGATGCTCTCCGGCTGCACGACCGCGAGCGATCACACCTACGTGTGGCCCAACGGCGCGCGGCTCGACGATCAGCTCGAAGCCGCAGCAGAAATGGGCATCCGCTTTCACGCGTCGCGCGGCTCGATGTCGGTCGGGCAATCGCAGGGCGGTTTGCCGCCCGACAGTTGTGTCGAAGACGAAGCTGCGATCATGCGCGATTCGCAGCGCGTGATCGAGCAGTATCACGATGCCGCGCGCTTTGCGATGACGCGCATCGTGCTCGCGCCGTGCTCGCCGTTCTCCGTCTCGGCGGAGTTGATGCGCGAATCGCTCGCGCTCGCGCGCATCAGCGGCGTGCACGTGCACACGCACTTGGCCGAGACGCTCGACGAAGAGCGCTACTGTCTCGAGCACTACAAGATGCGGCCGGTCGAACTGGCTGAATCGCTCGGCTGGGTCGGCGACGACGTGTGGCACGCGCACATGGTGCATCCCAACGCCGGCGGAGATTACGCGTCCTCGGCATCACGCACACCGGCGTCGCGCACTGTCCCACCTCGAACATGCGGCTGGGCTCCGGGATCGCGCCGGTGCGCGCGCTCGCGCGCGCAGGCGCGCGCGTCGGCCTCGGCGTCGACGGCTCGGCCTCGAACGACGCGTCCGACATGCTCGATGAAGCACGGCATGCGATGCTGCTGCATCGCGTGCACGACGGGCCCGAGGCGATGAGCGCGCGCGACGCGTTGCGCATGGCGATGCGCGGCGGTGCAGCGGTACTCGGACGCGACGACATCGGCGTGCTCGCGCCGGGCATGGCGGCGGATATCGTCGGCTATCGGCTGGATGCGCTCGGGCTCGCCGGCGGCGCGGTGCACGATCCGCTCGCGTCGCTGGTCTTCTGCCGTCCCGGAAACGTCGATCTGAGCATCATCAACGGGCGCGTGCGCATTGCGAACGGGCGCCTTCGTCGACGTCGATCTGCCGAAATAATCGAGCGGCACAACCGGATCGCGCGCGCGCTCGTGCGCGACGAGCTGCGCTGAGACGATCGCCTCGAGCACGCGCTCGGGCGTCATCGGCAACTGCGTGACCCACGCGCCGGTTGCGGCGTGGATCGCGCTTGCAACCGCGGCGGCAAACGGCACGAGCGGCATCTCCGCCACGCCGCGCGCACCGAACGGGCCGTTCGGATCGGCGAGTCTCGAGCAGCACCGGATACGACCTCGGTCGGCATGTCGAGCGTCGTCGGCAAGAGATACGTGCTGAAGTACGGCGTGAGGATCTTGCCTTCGTGCGTGAGCAGATTTTCGGTCAGCGTGTAGCCCACCGCTTGCGCGAGGCAGCCTTCGATCTGTCCTTCGACTTGCTGCGTGTTGATCGCGCGGCCGACATCGTGCACGCTGATGATCTTCAAGACTTGCACCGAGCCCGGTGCGCGTGTCGACTTCGACTTCGACCGCTTGCGACACGTAGCCGTAGCAGTAGTTGGGGATGCCCACGCCGGTCTGCGGATCGAGCGGCGTCGTGCGCGGCGGAAGGTACTTCACCGTCGCCTTCGCATCGGGGCCGGGGAACTTCGCGCGCGCGGCGAGCGCCGCATCGTGCACCGCGCGTCCGCCCATGAACGTCAAGCGCGAGGCCGATGCGCTGCCGGCGTTGGGTGCTTCCGACGAGTCGTCGGTGATCATCTCGATCGCTTCGGGGGCGATGTCGAGCGTTGCGGCGGCGATCTGACGCAGCGCGGTGTGCGCGCCCTGCCCGCACTCGGCGGCGCCGACGCGCACCACCGCGCGTTCGATCGTGCGCGCGCCGTAGAGTTCGACGGTCGCGGTCGCCTGTTCGGGGAACCCGAACGAATAGCCGACGTTCTTGATGCCCGACGTGATGCCGACGCCGCGCCGCAGATGCGTCTTCGGCGTTGGATCGGGACGGCCGTAGTGCAAACGCGCCTGCGCTTCTTGCACGCAGCGCTCGAGCACCGGCAGCGCGCCGACGCTCGGCGGCAACGGCGTTTGCGTCGGTTGCAGATCGCCTTCGCGATAGATGTTGCGGCGGCGAATCTCGACCGGATCCATGTCGAGCGCGTGCGCAAGCCGCGTCACCATCACCTCGGCGGCGAATTGCGCTTGCGGCGAACCGAAGCCGCGGAACGCACCGGCCGGCGTGTTGTTGGTATACACCACGTAGCCGTCGGTGCTCACGTTTTCGATTGCGTAGGTGCCGCTGGCGAAGAGCGACGACGCCTTTGAGCACTTCGACGCTGGTCGAGGCGTACGCGCCGCCGTCGGCGATCAACTCGGTTTGCGCGGCGACGATCGTGCCGTCGCGCGCGGCGCGCCCACTTGGAGCGAATGAAGTACGGATGGCGTTTGTGGTGCCCGATGATCGACTCTTCACGGCTCCACACGATCGCCGTCGGCCGCTTGAGCTTCCACGTGGCGAGCGCGACCAGCGGTTGCACGTTGAGATCTTCGCGCCCGCCGAACGCGCCGCCGATCTTCGCATAGCGAATGACGACCTGCTCGGCGTCGAGTGCGAGCATCTCGGCGATTTGGCGGCGATCTTCGTGCAGCCACTGTCCGGCGGTTTCGACGACCAGCCGATCGCCTTCGTAGTACGCGATGCCGGCGTCGGGCTGCAGATAGGCGTGCTCCTGCCATGACGTCGTGAACGCGCCCTCGACGACGACCGCCGCGCTCGCAAAGGCAGCATCGGCGTCGCCGCGGCGAATGCGCACGTGCTCGAGCACCGCCTTGGGATCGTGCATCGCCTTGCGCGCGATCGTCGACGATCGGCAGATCCTCGTACTCCACGCGCAGCGCGCGCGCACCGGCGTCGGCGGCTTCGTCCGTTTCGCCGACGACGAGGGCGACGCGGTCACCGTAGAAACGCACGACGTCATCGCAGAGCAGCGGCTGGTCGGAGATCACGAGCCCGTAGCGATTGTGCGGCACGTCTTTGGCGGTGAGCACCGCGACCACGCCCGGCACGCGCAGCGCAGCGCTGTCGTCGATTGCGCGGATGCGCGCGTGCGCGCGCTGCGCGAAGACGACCTTCAGACGCAGGTGCTCGTCGCCGACGAGGTCGGCCGGATACTTTGCCGCGCCGGTCACTTTCCCGCGCGCATCGGGGCGTGGCAGCGGCTTGCCGATCATACGCGCGCCTCGGCCTTCGCGGCTTCGCTCGCCTCGATCATCGCATCGAGAATCTTGCGATAGCCGGTGCAGCGGCAGATGTTGCCGCTGATGGCGCTTTGATGCTGCGCGAGCGTCGGGTGCGGATGTTCGTCGAGCAGCTTCGCGCCGGCCATGAGCATGCCGGGAATGCAGAAGCCGCACTGCACGGCGGCGCGATCGATGTAGGCCTGTTGCAACGGATGCAGCGTCTCGCCGTCGGCCAGCCCTTCGATCGTCACGATCGATGCGCCGTGCGCCTGCGCCGCGGGCACGAGGCACGACATCACCGCCATGCCGTCGAGCCACACCGTGCACGCGCCGCACTCACCCTCGGCGCAGCCTTCCTTCGAGCCGGTCAAGTGCGCGTTCTCGCGCAGCGCGTTGAGCAGCGTCTTGCGTTGCGCGCGCTCGAGGCGCGTCGGCGTGCCGTTGATCGTCGTCGCGATCGCGCCGTCGAACGCGTCGCGCGGCACGGATGCGCCCTCGCCGGTATCGAGCAGCACCGGCGGATCGAGCAAGCCGTCGGCGTGGCGGCCGTCCGCAATGCGCGCGAGCCCATCTTCGATGAACACGCTAAGCGTCGTCTCGCGATAGTTTTTCGAGCCGCGCACGTCGCCGATCGGCGATGCATCGTCGAGTGCTACACGCGCCGCTTCGCGCCGCGTCGCCGTGTCGAGCGTCTTGCCGCGCAGAAAGCGTTCTGCGCCGGTCGCGCGCACGATCGTCGGCGCAAGGCAGCCGAGCGCAATGCGCGCGTCGCGCACGACGCGCCGGCCGTCGAAGTCGAGCGTCACGACGAACGCGACGTCGATCACCGAGATCGCCTGCGCGCGGCGCAACCCGAGCTTCAAGAAGAGCCCGCGTTGCGCGGCGCGCAACGCGGGAAAGCGAATCGCGGTAATCAGTTCGTCGCGGCGCAACACCGTCGTGCGGAAGCCGGTGAAAAACTCCTCGATCGGCACGGTGCGCGTGCCCGCCGCACTGCGCAATTCGAGCGTTGCATCGAGCGCCACAAGCGGTGCGATGGTGTCGTTGGCGGGCGATGCGGTGACGAGATTGCCCGCGATCGTGCCGCGTGTGCGAATCTGCGGTGCGCCAACTTCGGCGCAGGCCTGCACGAGCGGCAGCGCGTGCTCGATGCATGCGCGCGATGCGAGCACGTCGTTATGCGTTGCCAGGCCGCCGAGCTCGATCCGCTCGCCGTCCGCGTGCACGTACTTCAACGCGGTGAGTTTCGTGATATCGATCAGCGTACGCGCCGGCTTGACGCCGCGCTGCAACTCGACCACTACGTCGGTTCCGCCGGAAACGATCCGGGTATGCTCGTCGGCCTGCGCCAGGAGCGCTAGCGCCTCATCGAGGGAATGGGGTTGGAGTACCTGTTGCCACCACATGGAAGGCCGTATTTTTCCGCATGCGCGCAAGGATGCCATCCTTCTACGTCGGTATTGTGCGGCTATGCGCGACATGATCGGCTACGGCGCGACGCCGCCCAACCCCAAATGGCCCGGTGGCGCGCGCCTTGCGCTGCAGATCGTGATGAACTACGAGGAGGGATCGGAGTATTCGATTCCCGACGGTGACGGTATCTCCGAGACCTACCTCTCCGAGGTGCCGGGCGCGACCTTGGGGCCCGGCAAGCGCGATCTGATCGTTGAGTCGATCTACGAATACGGCAGCCGTGCGGGTTTTTGGCGGCTTATGCGGATCTTTGCCGAGCGGAAACTGCAAGTTACCGTCTTTGGCGCGGCGCTCGCACTCGAACGCAACCCCGACGCGGCGCGCGCGATTCGCGACGCCGGCTATGAAGTGTGTTCGCACGGCTATCGCTGGGTCGGGTTTCAGGACATGGACGAAGCGCACGAGCGCGAGGAGATGCGCAAAGCCGTTGCGTCACTCACGCGCACGATCGGGGAACGTCCGTACGGATGGTATTGCCGCTATGCGCCGAGCGAGAACACGCGGCGCCTGATCGTCGAAGAGGGTGGATTTCTCTACGATGCCGATGCGTACAACGACGATCTGCCGTATTGGGTGAAGGTCGGCGAGAAAGACCACCTGGTGATTCCCTACACGCTCGACGTCAACGACATGAAGTTTGCGGTCGCACCCGGCTTTACGTCGCCGTCGGGCTATTTCGAATACATGCGCGATGCGTTCGACGTGCTCTATCGCGAAGGCGCGACGCAGCCGAAGATGATGTCGATCGGACTACACACACGCCTAGCGGGACGACCAGGACGCGCAGCCGCGCTCGAACGCTTCCTCGATTATGTACTCGAACACGACGATGTGTGGATCTGCCGTCGCGTCGACATCGCACGGCATTGGATCGCGAACCACCTACCGTGAACGTTGTCGAAAAACTCGAGGCGCTGCGTGTGCTCGGCGCCTACGAGGGCGGCATCGACCGCGCGTTGCTCACGCCGCAGGAACGTGCGGCGCGCGCACTCTTCGCAACGTGGGCGCGTGCGAGCGGGTTTGCGCTCACGCAAGACGGCGTTGGTAATCTCTTTGCGCGCCGTAACGGCACGCGCGCGGATCGCAAACCGATCCTGATCGGCTCGCATCTCGATACCGTGCCGACCGGCGGCGCGTATGACGGCGCGTATGGCGTCGCGGCGGCGCTGAGTGCACTCGAGCTACTCGATGCGCGCAACGTGCGCACTGCGTATCCGCTCGAGGCCGTTGCGTGGGCGGGCGAAGAAGGGAGTCGCTTTCCGCTCGGGTGTTTGGGCAGCGCGGTCTTCGCCGGTTTAACTGATGAAGCGACGGTGCGCGCGCTGGTCGGCGACGACGGCGTCACGTTTGCGGATGCGCTCGCATCGCCGCAGGGTGGTTTGCTCGACGGCGTGCCGATGCGCGACGGTCGCGACGTCGCGGCGTATCTGGAATTGCACGTCGAGCAAGGTCCCGTGCTCGAGCAACTTGGGCTTTCGCTTGGGATCGTGACCGCGATTGCCGCGCAGCGGCGTTTGCGCGCAACGGTGCACGGGCGCAGCGGGCACGCCGGCACGCTCCCGATGGCGATGCGCGCGGACGCGCTGTGCGCCGCATCGGAGCTGGTGCTCGCGTTCGAGGCTACCGCTCGCAGCGCCGGCGATGCGGTTGCGACGGTGGGGCGCATGGTCGTCGAGCCTAACGGCACCAACATCGTGCCGGGTCAGGTGACGTTTTCGCTCGATCTGCGCTCGCCCGACGACGCAAAGCTCGATGCGATCGACGCACGCCTGCGCGAGGCGATCGCGCGCGTGCAGCGTGAACGCGGCGTAACCGTGGAACTGGAATCGTTTGAAGGGCGCAGCGCGACGCCGATGACGCCAATGCTGCGTAATGCACTTGCACGCGCGCTCGACGGACTGGGCCAGAAATACGCCGATGTGGCGAGCGGCGCGGGGCACGACGCGATGTGCTTGGGCACGATCGTGCCGACCGCGATGCTCTTCGTGCCGAGTATCGGCGGGCAAAGCCATGTGCGCGAAGAACGGACCTCCGAGTCCGATCTGCTCCTGGGCGTCGAAGCGCTTGCCGCGGCGATTATCGAAGTCGACAAAACACTCGAAGGGTGACACTATGCGTTTCTTTATCTGTGGTTCGGCGCTGACCGGACAACCCGATAACAAAAATCTCGGCGGTGCAAAGCTGCTCGGTCCGGCGCGTACTGCGCCGAAATACCGGCTCCACGCGGTCAAAGACGGCTGGCATCCGGGCATCTACGAAGTGCCCAGCGGCGGCATCTCGATTCTCGGTGAATTGTACGAGCTGACACCCGCGCAGCACGCAGAACTCATGGCTGGTGAGCCACCCGACATGTATCAGGTCAGGATCGAGATGGACGATGGTACGAATGCGGAGGCGATGCTCTATCCGCGCACGCTGATCGAGCAGCACGGCTATCCCGATATCTCGCACTTCGGCGGCTGGGCCGCGTTTAAGGCTAGCTCCCGCGGTACGTAGTGTAGCCGTAGGGCGAGAGCAGCAGCGGCACGTGATAGTGCCCCTCCTCGGCGACGATGAAGCGTATCGGAATCTCGTCGTAGAGCGACGCCGTGTGCATGCTCTCGAAGTACCTGCGCACGAAGAAACGTAGTTCGTAGACGCCGCGCACCAGCGTGCCGCCGAAGCTTGTCGCGATGCGGCCGTCAGCATCGGTCATGCCGCTACCAAGTTCGCGCGGGTGCGTGCCGATGTGTAACAAGGTCACGTCGATGCCCGCGGCCGGCACGCCGCGCGCGGTGTCAAGAACGTGCGTACTCAGTGAAGCCATTTCAGATCTTTGCTCCTTGATCGATCCATGCGCCGACGAGCGCACGTTCGGCATCGGTCATGTGGGTGATGTTGCCGAGCGGCATCGCGCGCGACCGCACCGCCTGCGCGTCGACGCGCGCGGCATTGGCGGCGATGTGGTCCGGCGTGTCGAGCAGCACGCCGTTCGGTGCTGCGGCAAAACCGGGTTGGGTTGGATGCGCAGTGTGACAGGTCGCGCAACGCTGCGCGAAGATCGGCTGCACCTGCGCAAACGCGACTGGCGCGGCATTCGCTGCGCCGCGCGGCGCGAGGGCGATCGCGGTCGCTGTGAGCACGAGCGCTGCGGCAACCGGGAGTGCCCACACGATACGCGCCTTATGCGTGAGCACGAAGAAATAGCGGACCAAAACGCCGGCTGCGGCGATCGCAATGAGTACCAGCCATCCGTACGGTCCGGAATAGGTCATCGGATAGTGATAGCTCAGCATCAGAAAAAGTACCGGTAACGTCAGATACGTGTTGTGCACCGAGCGCATCTTGCCCAGCTGTCCGGGGCGCGGATCGGGCTGCACTCCGGCGCGAATCTGTGCGAGCATGCGACGCTGTCCCGGAATGATTACGAAGAAGACGTTTGCGACCATGATCGTGCCGATGATCGCGCCGACGTGCAAGAATGCCGCGCGACCGCTGAAGATGTGGTAGAGTGCCCACGACGCGATGACCAAAAACGCTGCAACGCTGAGTGCGAGCAGACGTGGTTGACGTTCGAAGATGCGACACAACCCGTCGTAGATGAACCACCCGAGGATCAGCGATGCGATGCTGATCGCGATCGCCGTGCCCGGCGTCAGCGCCAGCACGCTCGGATCGATGAGAAACGAACGTGCGCCGACCCAATACACGAGCGCCATCAGCGCAATGCCCGAGAGCCACGTCGAGTAGGCTTCCCACTTGAACCAGTGGAGGTGCTCGGTGAGCGGCTCACGCCGCGGACCGGTCAGGTACTTTTGATTGTGGTAGAAGCCGCCGCCGTGCACCGACCACAGTTCGCCGGACACGCCGTCATCGACGTCTTCACGCTTGACCGGCGCGACGAGATGGTTATCGAGCCAGACGAAGTAGAACGAGGCGCCGATCCACGAGATGCCGGCGACGAAGTGAAACCATCGCGCGACAAGATCGAGCCAAATGAGGACGTATGCGCTCACGACTCGTGCACCAAATCGTGTAGACGCAAGCGCGCGATCGCGGCAATTTCGTCGAGCGCTGTCGCGATCTCATCCGCACGCGAGTGCGAGACGCGCTGTTCCATGGCTCGCAAAATCGAATCCTTCGTCTGTTCACGCACGCAGATAACGAACGGAAAGCCAAACCGCGCACGATAGGTTGCATTGAGGCGATCGAAGCGGGCGCGCTCGTCATCGCTCAACGCGTCGAGCCCCGCGCCGGCCTGTTCGGCCTGCGATGCGGGCGTCAGCCGTCCCTCGCGCGCAACGCGTCCGGCAAGATCGGGATGCGCGGCGATCAGCGCGGTCTGCCGTGCTTCGCCCGCGCCGCGCAGCTCGTCGGAAAGCGCCGCCTCGAGGGCGTCCAAGCTGGCGAACGGCCGGCGCCGGGCAACCGCTCGAGCGATCCACGGCGAGTGCTCGAAAACCGGCCCGACGGTCGCCGTAAAGGCGGACTCATCGAGCACATTGAGGGCGGCGAGCGTCATCGGGCGGCGTTTTCGGCTCTCACATGCCTCTAACCCGGCTTGCCACGGTCCCTCAAGCCACCGCCCTATCCTGAATGCGGAGGAACTTATCGTGGCAACTACAGCGGAACCAGTCGTGAGAGTCGAGGGCCTGCGCAAGGTCTACGCACTTGGCGAGAGCCAGGTCGTTGCGCTTGCGGGCATCGATCTCGAGATCCGCGCCGGCGAATTCGTCGCCGTCATGGGCCCCTCGGGCTCGGGCAAGTCGACGTTCATGCAGATCACTGGATTGCTCGACAATCCGACCGCCGGTCACTATTACTTCGAAGGCACCGACGTCTCGCATCTCGATGCCGACGCACGCGCCGACATTCGCAGCCGGCGCTTGGGCTTCGTCTTTCAATCGTACAATTTGCTCCCGCGCACGAGTGCGCTCGAAAATGTCGAGCTGCCGATGGTCTACGCGGGCGTGCCCGCGGCGGAACGCGCGCAGATCGCGCACGAGAAGATGCGCATCGTCGGCGTCGATCATCTGGCCGAACATCATCCGAACCAAATGTCAGGCGGTCAGCAACAGCGCGTCGCAATCGCGCGGTCGCTGGTCAACAACCCGGGGCTCATCCTCGCCGATGAACCGACCGGCGCGCTCGATACCAAGACGAGCGAAGACGTGATGCGCATCTTCAAAGAACTCAACGTGGAAGAAGGCATCACGATCATGCTCGTGACGCACGAACCCGATATCGCTGCGCACGCGAACCGCATCGTCACGTTCCGTGATGGGCACATTGTTGGAGACGGTCCCTCGACTACGCTTCGCTACGCTCGGGATGACAAACCGAAATACGCTCGGGATGACAAGGAAGCGGTGGCATAATGTCGGACTTCAAAGGTATTTTGCGCTTGGCGCTCCAGGCGCTCATTCGCAACAAAGTTCGTTCGATGCTGACCATGCTCGGCATCGTCATCGGTGTCGCCGCGGTCATTGTGACCGTCGCGATCGGCAGCGGGGCGCGCGTGTCGGTGCAGCAAAGCATCAACTCGCTCGGCTCGAATCTGATCGTCGTGCAACCGGGAAGCGTTACGAGCTCCGGCGCACGCGGCGGCTTCGGCACCGCGTCCACACTGACACCCGCCGACGGGATGGCCATTGCACAGCTCCCTGGCGTCTCGGCCGTTTCGCCGGCGGTGACAGTGCGCGCGCAAGTCGTTGCGGGCGGTAACAACTGGCAAACGACGGTCACCGGCGTTGCGCCCACGTACGCGTTCATTCGTTCGTGGCCGATGGCCAGCGGCACGTTCTTCAATGAAAGCGACGTCAACGACGCAGCCAAAGTCGCCGTGCTCGGACAGACCGACGTTGCGCAGCTCTTCCCGAACGGACAAAATCCAATCGGGCAGACAATTCTGATCAAGGGTGTGCCGTTTACAGTCGTCGGAACGCTGAGCGCGCTCGGCCAGAGCAGCCTCGGCACCGATCAAGACGACACCGTGCTCATTCCCTACACGTCGGCGATGCAACGCCTCACCGGCCAAACGACGGTGAGCCAGTTGATGGTCTCGGCGACAACCTCCGACGACATCGCCGCGGTGCAAACCGAGACGACGTCGCTGCTCGAACAGCGCCACCACATCGCAACTGGCGCGCTCGACGACTTTCAGGTGCGCAACCTGCAGTCGATTGCAGCGGCTGCGTCGTCCACCGGTGCGGTGATGGAGTTCTTGCTCGCCGGCGTCGCAGCGGTCTCGCTGATCGTCGGCGGCATCGGCATCATGAACATCATGATGGTCTCGGTCACCGAGCGCACGCGTGAGATCGGCTTGCGCATGTCGGTCGGTGCGCGCGGTGCAACGATTCTGCGCCAATTCCTCACCGAGTCGACCGTGCTCGCCGCAGCGGGCGGCGTCGTCGGCGTCGTGTTCGGCTTCATCGGCACGTTCGTCGTCGCTGCACTCGCAAAGTGGCCCACGCAGATTCCGATCGAGTGGGTGCTGTTCTCGGTCTTCTTCTCGGCGCTCGTCGGGATCTTCTTCGGATACTATCCGGCGAAGAAAGCGGCGGGTCTCAACCCTATCGAAGCCTTGCGCTTCGAATAAAGAAAGGTCGGGCGCCGGCAGGGCGCTCTCGACCCCACGCGAGCCCCGGTTTACTGTTCCTCTACCGGGGCTCGCACCTATTTCGGCGAGAAGGCAACCAACGCGGCGCGCAGCTCTGCGAGCGGAGGCCCGCTGATTGCCTCCCAAATGACGTGATGGTCGATGCGCTCATAGTCGTGACGCAGGCGGTTGCCGAGGCCGCGGACCTTATGTGCGTCAGCATAAGCTTCCTCAAATTCGGGCATGCGCGCGACGACCTCGGCAATGAGGAGCAACTCGCGCTCGACAGCACTGGCGGTCTTGCGATCGGTTTCGAAGTCGGCGGCCGTTATGCCGTCGACGTAAGATTGAATAGCATCGATCGCATCGATCGCGTCTTCGCAGTAAAAACGCAGACGTTCGCGGCGCGGCGGTTTAGAAGGCACGAATAGATTCTTCTAACACCCCGCGAAGGCGCTTTGAGTTCGTGGCAGTGTATGGCGTGACGATATCAACTTTCCGCGCAAGTGTATCTTCGAGAGCGCTACCCACTGCGGAAAGGTTAAAAAGAGAGAAGCGTGCGTCCGCACGCGGCGTGACGATAACATCGATGTCGCTTTCCGGGCTGGCATCGCCGCGCGCAACGGAACCAAAGACGTCGATGTGTTCAACGCCTTCGTGCTCCAGCGGCTCGCGAATGGTGCGGATCGCCGCGATTACGTTTGCGAGTTCAGGCGTTCCGGCCAGCAGCGAAATCGCGTTGCCGGCGAGCGCATCAGTGCTCATCTCCAATGCGTGCGCGATCCGGACGCCGGTAGAAAAGCGTGGCTCAGCCGAATCGCCGGATTCGAGCTTGCGAATTGCGTTCTCGGTTATGCCAACGGCCGCGGCGAGCCGGGCTGCGGTCATGCCGACCTCCTTGCGTCGGGCCCGGACGCGTGCTCCGAGCCGTGTAATACGCTCCATGTAGGAAAGTATACTTTACAACTAGTACCGTTTGCCATATACTGTATATCACATAGGATATGGAACACGGTATCAGCGATCAGCTTCCCGGCCTCTTTGAAAACCTGCGACTAGAACTGCGGCGAGGGTGTCTTTCCCTCGCGGTCCTGGCGCAGCTGCGCACGGAGCGCTACGGCTACACGCTCCGCAAAGCGCTCGAGGAGGCCGGGCTCGACATCGACGAGGGCACGCTCTACCCGCTCCTGCGACGCCTGGAAACCCAGGGGCTTTTGCGGAGCGAGTGGCGCGAAGAGAACAAGCGCCGCAAGCGTTTCTATCGCCTCTCGCCGGCCGGCGAGACGATCCTTGCCCAACTCACGGATGAATTGCACCGCATCAACGCTTCTCTCGAACGCATCAGCGCGGAGTTCTAATCATGGACATGCTCAGCCGTTATCTCTACGCCGTTCGCGAAGACTTGCCGAAAAGCGAGCAACGCGACGATATCATTGCCGAGATTGCCGAAGCACTCGAATCGCAGATCGACGAACGCGAAGCCGCGCTCGGCCGTCCACTCACCGATGACGAAGAAGCCGCGATCATCAAGGCCTACGGGCATCCGCGCATTGTCGCGGCGCGCTACGACGCGGTGCCGTATTTGATCGGCCCGGACATGTTGCCGTTCTACTGGTACACGCTGCGTCTCGTGCTCACGATCGTGCTCGCAATCATCTTGATCGGTGGCGCGCTGGTTGCGCTCGGCGAAAGCAAAATTTCCATCTTTTTTGCGGCGCTCGTCGCGGCGAAGAACGCCGCGATCTATATCTTCGGCGCCGTCACAATCGCCTTCGCCGTGCTCGAGCGCATGAATAACAAGAAGACCGCCCTCGAGCGCATCGGCGTTGCGCGTTGGGATCCGCGCCGTCTGCCTGCACCGCCTGGATCGAGCCGCTTCGAGCCGGTTTCCCGCGCGAACAGCGTCATCGAGTTCGTCGTGAACGTTACCTTTATGCTCGCGCTGCTCGATGTGCCCGGCGTGCGGTATTGGCTGTTCTACTTCTTCGTCGCCGGACCGCTCGCGGGGACGCACATTCCCGCACAGTTCAACTATCCAGTGTGGACGCCGGCCTACCTTGGCGCGTTGATCGGCGCCGCGATGATCGCAATCGGCGACGTCGCCGCCTTCTTCCGACCGACGATTACCATAGTGTATCGATGGAGCCGCGTCGCGGCGAGCACGATCACGCTCATCGGTATCGCGATCACGCTCACGAAACAGCCGCTCGTGCTGCCCGCAGATAGTCCCTTCAACCTCATCGCAACCTATACACTCTACGGCTGGATCGCTATTCTGGGTCTCCAGATAGCGGTCTTACTCTATAAGCTGCTGCGGCCTATTTTGGCGCCCTCTCCAGGAAGTCTCAAGCCGGGGTACTAGTTTTTAACCATATGTCAGCCACCAAGCCGCGTATTGCGATCATCGACGACGAGCCCCGCATCCGAGAGCTGCTCGAGCTCACCCTCGGCCACCACGGCTACGCGGTGAAAACCGCCCCCGATGGCCCGTCAGGCCTCGATTTGGTGAAAGAGTGGTCGCCTGACGTGATCGTCCTCGACGTGATGATGCCGATGGTCAGCGGAATCGAGCTCTTGCCGATGTTGCGCCGGGTTACCGATGCGCCGGTCGTGATGCTCTCCGCGCGCGGCGAGGTCGATACGAAGGTCGAGGGCCTCTCGCACGGCGCCGACGATTATTTGAGCAAGCCGTTCGAGATGCAAGAATTGATCGCGCATATCGATGCGAAATTGCGCCGGCCACACCTCGAGAATCGCAACGTGATAGCGTATGACGACATCAGTGTCAATCTCGACGAGCACACAGTCGTGCGCGCGGGCAAGCGCATCGAACTCTCGCCGCTCGAATACGATCTGCTCGTCACGCTGTTGCGCCGTCCGCGTCGCGTGTTTACGCGAGACGAATTGCTCGACTTAGTATGGGGCAACGAAAAAGACGTGGGCCAAAACGCGGTCGAGCGCTACATCTCGTATTTGCGCGGCAAGGTCGACGAGGGATTCACGCGGCCGCTGATTCAAACCGTGCGCGGCGCCGGGTACACGCTGCGTGCCGACTGACCCAACCTTTCGCAACTTCGCTCGGCGCATCACGCGCGGCTATGTCATTTTAGCCGTCGCGCTGATTGCACTTGTGGTCGGTGCCTCGTCGGCATTTGCGATCGTCGGATTCACGAGCACATTCAACCAAAACATCGATTCGGCGCAAGCGCGTATGCAAGAACGCGTGCACGACCTTACTGCACAGCACTTCACGCTAAAGCAACTCGCGCCGAAGGTGTTGGCCGCCGAACCAGGCTCGCGCTCGCGCATCTTCATTTTGGATCCGCAACATAACGTCATTGCAGGCAAATCTGCGCAGCTCAACGATAGTCAGCGCGCGATCGCCGGACTTCTGCTGTTGCGGCCGCGCTTCGTCGGCGTTCCGGGCGGCGGCACGATCGTGCTCGAGCCCGACGTTGCTGATATCACCCATTCGCTCTTGCGTTACTGGGAACGTATTCTGCCGATCGGCCTGATCGCCGTCGTGATCGCGTGGCTTGCCGGACGGATCATCACCCGGCGCGCGCTGCGCCCGCTGCGTCAAGTGAATACGGCGCTCGGCTCGATCGCCGAAGGTGACTTCACACCGAAACTCTTGCTCGAGAGCGATTCGAGCTTGCACGAACTTACCCAAACCTACAATGAAGTTGCACAGCGCTTGAACGCGGCAACCCACGAGCGTCGCCGTCAAGAGTCGCAAATGCGCCAGTTTATTGCCGACGCGGGCCACGAATTACGTACGCCGCTGACGATTTTCATGGGGTATCTCGACGCGCTGCGCTCGGGCGTCGTACGCGATCCCGACAGCGTGGCTCAGGTGCACGAGACGATGCTCGATGAAAGCCGCAAGATGAAGCAGATCATCGAGAAGCTGATTCTGCTCGCGCGGCTCGAGCGCGAAGCCGAACCGCTCGCCGACACGATTGACTTGAAGTCGGTCGCGGCGCGTGCGGTCGATGCGCTGCGGCCGCTCGCCGGCGAACGGATTCAGCTCGCGACCGACGGCGACGCCAAGGTCGTCGGCGACGACATCGAGCTCTACGAAGCGGTCAAGAACGTGGTCGAGAATGCGGTGCGCTACGCGCCGGCGTCACTCGTAACGGTGCGGGTCGGGCATGAAGGCCACGACGCCGTCCTCCAGGTCGCGGACCGCGGGCCCGGGATGGCGCAGCTCGACGTCGAGCATGCTTTCGACCGGTTCTACCGGGGCTCGTCGCACGGCGAAGTCGACGGCTCCGGCCTCGGCTTAGCCATCGCAAAGCGAGCGGTCGAGCGCATGGGTGGTTCGATCGCATTGGAAAGCGGTTTCGAGACGGGGACCACGGTAACAATGCGTTTTCCGATGGAGGCAAAGGGCGCGGGGTAAGCCAACCAGGGCAAAAACGGCATAGCCGATGGCCCACCAAGGTACGGAGAACCGCATGCTCGACGTCCCGACCCTCTCCCGTCGTAATGACCTAGGTTTATTTTTACGTTCCCGGCGCGGCGCATTGCGGCCGGTCGACGTCGGTCTCGAAGACGATTCGGCGCGCCGGCACGTCGCCGGTCTGCGCCGCGAAGAGGTCGCAAAGCTCGCAGGCATTTCCACTACCTGGTACACCTGGATCGAGCAGGCGCGCGAGATCAACTTCTCACTCGATGTGATCGACGAGATCGGGCGCGCGCTCTTGCTCACGCCCCAGGAGATCGCGTATCTCAAAGTGCTCGCGGCAGATACGCCGCCGCAGACGTGCACGCTCACGCCCGACGTGCCCGACGCGCTGCGCAAACTCGTTGAACTGCATCGGGAAGCGCCCGCTTACATCGCGACCCCGCGCTTAGATCTGTTGGTGTGGAACTCGTTCATGGCCGAGATGTTCGGCTACGATCACGATGGCGAACTCCTCTCGCGCAACGTGTTGTGGCGGATCTTCTTCGATCCATCACGCCGCCAACTGTACGCCGATTGGGAGACAGCCGCGCGCGGGTGCGTCGCCGTTTTCCGCAACACCTATGCGACGTATTACGGCGATCCGCACTTCGACGAACTGCTCGCGACGATGATGGAGCATCCGGAATTCGAGCGGATGTGGGCCGATTGGGAAGTGTTGCAGCCCGGCGTCCCGCCGTTCCTGATCGCGCATCTCAAACTCGGTTTATGCGAATTGCAGCCGATTCAAGCCTCGCTCGGTATTTCGCCGGGCTGCTATCTCGCGCTGTTCAGTTGTAAAAAACTCAGCTAGTTCTTCGTTCGTTCGTAGTAACGTGCGGCTTTCACGCGATTGCCGCACGTTTTCATACTGCACCACGCGCGCGTGCCGCTCTTGCTCTCGTCGAGAAAGAAGCGGCTGCATGCCTCGTGGGCGCACTGCTTGACGCGCAGGGCCTTCGCGCTTGCGAAGAGCTCCACGATCGCGAGACAGATATCCGAGAGTGCGAGCGTTGCGTCGTCGGCGCCGGTCGAAATCCGCGCGCTGCCGACGCGCCCTTGCGCAGCGACGAGCATGTAGCGCGCCGCTAAATGCTGGTCGAGCAAGCGATTGAGGGGCGCGAGCTCGCGGGTCGTTGCCCGGCCCTCGACGTGGGCGGCGAAGACCGCGCGGCAAGCCTCGCGGAGCTGCTCGAGTTCCGTCGCCCGCGAAGCGGCCAGGGGGCCATCGGTGCCGTTGACGAACGCGACCGCGAGCGATTCTCTAACCTGCATAAAAAACTAAGCCAGTTATAGCATGATTCGCTATAACTGGCAAAGCTGTATACGCTGGTTAGTAAGAGGGGTTAGTTTTTCGGAAGCAGGTCCGCGAGCTTGAGCATGTACTCTTTGCGCGCTTCGATCACTTGGTTTGTGAACGCGAAGGTGCGCTCAACGATCTCGGCCGGGGTCGGCAGCTTGGCCGTGCCGTTGCCGTTCTCTTTGAGCAGCTCGGTCACCGACTCGATCGCCTTGACGTTCAGATCTTGAGCCTGTTTGAGACCGCTCAGAAACTCGGTCTGGGCCTTCTCAAGGAATTCAGTGTAGGTATTCATGGTGGACAGATTCTCCTTACTTGGGCTGTGCTTAGTATACCAAGCGAATGGGAGGCCTGTCAATCTGTTCGGTGCTATCTCTCGCCGGTGAAGCCGCGGTAGACGCGGATCAGGGTCTCTTTCTGCTCGGAGGTCAGCCGGGGGTCCAGCTTGACCGCCGATTCGACGGCGTCGGCCGCTTCGTTGCGCACGTCGTTGTCGAGCAGGCCGGCTTGGGCGTAGAACGTCTCGGCCGAAAGGTGCAGCGCCCGCGCGATCTGCTTGAGGACCTCGGCCGAGGGCTTGTAGAGTCCGCGCTCGACCTGGCTCAGGTACGGGTTTGAGACCTTCGCGAGATCGGCGAGCTGCCTCAGAGAGAGATTCGCCAGCTCACGCTGGGTGCGAATGAACTCGCCCAGACCTTTTAAATGGTCGCGATTGCCCATCATGCGATGGTCACCTCGTGTGAAGTAGATGCGGTGAAATCGAACGGCTCGGCCGTTTCGTTGCGGACGTACCGGCCCGGTGCCGGCTCATCGGTCGTTGGAAGTGTAAATGGCGCGCGGCGTGCACCGCCGTGCGTCTCGGCCCACGCGGCCCAATCTTCCCACCAGCTTCCCTGGTGTTTACGTGCACGCGCGAGCCACGTGTCGGGCGTCTCGCCCGGCTCCACGTTGTCGTTCGTCCAGAAGCACGATTTGGGATTGCCCGGTGGATTGCAGATGCCGGCGATGTGCCCGGCGTTCGTGCGCGTGTATTTCACCGGGCCGCTGACGTACTGCGAGGTTGCAAAGCTCGTGCGCCACGGTGCGATGTGATCGGCTTCGGCGCCGAGGATGTAGATTGGCGTCGTAACTTTGCCCAAATCGATCGGCACGTCGTTGAGCACAAACGCGTTGGGCACGACAAGCAGATTGTGCAGATAGCACGCGCGCAAATACTGCGAGTGCATCGCTGCAGGCATGCGCGTCGCATCCGAATTCCAGGTGAGAATGTCGAACGCCGGAGGCTTCTTGCCCATATACCAATTGGAGACGACGTAGCTCCAAATCAGATCGTTGGCACGCATCCAGTCGAAGGTATGCGCCATGTCGGCCGACTCGAGAAAACCTTTCTCGCTCATCTGCTGCTCGAGGCGCGAGATCGTCGTTTCATCGGTAAAGACGCCGAGGTCGCCCGGCTCGGCGAAATCGACGATCGTGTTGGTCAGCGTCACGCTGCCGATCCGATGCTCTTCGCCCTTCGCGGCCAGATATGCGAGCAGCATCGCGCTCATCGTTCCGCCAAGGCAGAGCGACGCGAGATTGACCTGCGGAGCGCCGGTGAGCTTTTGCACGACATCGAGCGCGCAGAGGAGACCCCGCGTAAAATAGGTGTCCATCGTGTAGTCGCGCATCGACGCATCGGGATTGCGATAGCTGATCATGAAGACTTGATGGCCGCGCGAGACCGCCCACTCCACGAACGAACGTCCGGGCGCGAGGTCCATGATGTAGTACTTGTTGATCCAAGGCGGCGACATCAGAATCGGCCGCTCGTAGACCGTCTCGGTCTGCGGCGTGTAGGCGATGAGCTCGAAAAGCTCGTTGCGAAAGACGATTTCGCCTTTCGTCGCCGCGAGATTTTCACCCAGCGTAAACGGCGAGTTGTCGACTTGTTTGGGATAGCCGCCGTTGTTCTGCATGTCGTCGAGCATTTCGGTCAGGCCATTGACCAAACTCTCGCCGCCCGTGTTCATCGCTTCTTTGATCACCGACGGATTGAGCCACGGCAAATTGCTCGGCGCAAGCGCGTCCATCATCATGTTCATCGCGAAGCGGGCTTTGCGTTTGGTCGCATCGGGCAAACGCGAGCTTTCAACCATCTGCTGCGCGTATTGGCGGCGCAGTAAATATTCTTCGACCATCGAGAGCAAAAACGGATTGCTCGTCCAGGCGGGATCGCTAAAGCGCTTGTCGCCTGCGATCTCCGCGGGCGGGGCGGGGTTCTCACCTTGCATGCGGCGCAAGGCGTTGAGCGCAACGGTCTGTTGCGCAAGCATCATGCTGGTGACGATCATGCCCATGCGCACCGGGTCGCTCATCACTTCGAGCGTGACGGCGCGCAGCGAGTCGTTGAGCGATGCCGGATCGGCACCGGAGAGATCGAGACCGTAGCTGAACTCTTCGAGCGGTACCGCGCCGATCATCACATGTACATGCCTCCGTTGACATCGTAGGTCGAGCCCGTGATGAATCCCGAGTTGTCATCGACGAGGAAGCGCACCGCGCGTGCGATCTCCCACGGTTGCCCCATACGATCGACCGGCGTGCGGCTACGCGCTATGTCGATTGCAGCCTGGGGCATCATCGTGGTCATTTCGGTGGCGATAAAACCGGGTGCAACCGCGTTGACGGTGATGCCGGCGCGTGCCGTTTCCAGCGCGAGCGTCTTGGTCAATCCGAGCAATCCGGCTTTGGCCGCAACGTAATTCGATTGCCCGAAGTTGCCCGTCCGTCCGACGACCGAACTGATGTTGACGATACGACCGTAGCCTTGCTCGAGCATGTGATCGAGCACGGCTTTGATCATAAAGAACGGCCCTGAGAGGTTTACGTTCAGGACCGCTTGCCATTCTTCGACGGTCATCTTGCGCGCCGTGCGATCTTTGGTGATGCCGGCGTTGTTGATGAGGATGTCGACCTTCCCATTCGTCGCGATCACTGCTTGCGCAGCGGCCGCGCATGCCTGCGGGTCGGCGACATCGGCTTCGTAAAATTGAACGAGGGTGGCGCTACCGTTAAGTGAAGCGCGAAGTTCATCCGTGCGCTCGCGATCGGCGGGAATGCCGACCACAGCCACAATCGCTCCGTCGTTGGCGAGAGCCGACGAAATCGCGCCGCCTATACCGCGCGAGCCGCCGGTAACAATCGCCACTCGACCATCGAGCCGCGTAAGCGTGCCCGAGGGGGCTGTCGAGGTGGTTACCATGGATACTACTTTGTACCCATGTGCTACGCATACCTAGCAAAGGATAAAGAAAATCTTAGGATTTTACATAGTAGGTTAAGGAAGTTAGGCCCGCCTTAGGCCATGTCCAGGCCGCCGTTAACGTGGAATGCGGCCCCGGTGATATATGCCGAATCGTCTTCGCACAAGAATTTTACGACCCGCGCGACTTCTTCGGGCTTGCCGAGGCGCTTGGTTGGGATTTTTTCCACGACTTTCGCGAGTGCGGCTTCGGGCATCGCCGTGACCATCTCGGTAGCGATGAAGCCCGGCGCGACGACGTTGGCGGTGATACCTTTGCTCGCCATTTCAAGCGCGAGCGATTTGGTGAAGCCGAACAAACCGGCTTTCGAGGCGGCATAGTTCGCCTGCCCTACGTTGCCGGTCGACCCGATCACCGAGCTGATGTTGACGATGCGACCCGAGCCCCGCTCGATCATATGCTCGAGCACCGCCTTCGTCATATTGAACGCCCCTGAGAGGTTGACGTTGATAACGTTACACCATTCCTCGGACGTCATTTTGCGCAGCGTGTGGTCGATCGTGATGCCCGCGTTGTTGATCAGAAAATCGACGCGGCCAAATTCTTTGAGCACTTCATCAACGACGCGTTGACAATGTTCGAAATCATCCACGCGTCCCTGATGCGTCGAAACCGCATAGCCCTTGGCACGAAGCGCTTCAACGCACTTTTCCGCCGCTTCTGCGCCTTTGTTATAACCCGCTGCGACGTGCGCATTCGCTTCCGCAAGCGACTTCGAGATTGCGGCACCGATCCCGCGCGTACCGCCGGTAACGATTGCAACGCGTCCTTTGAACATCGGATCCTCCCGCGTGGTGGAAGGCTCTACTGCGATGCTTTATGTGTAAATCCCGCGTGGTATACACAGCGTTAGTACCATGGCGGTGGCGAGGGTGTTGCCGTTACCACCGGTGCGGGCGACGCGGTGTACGTGACGACAACCGTAAACGCAGTCGGTGCATCGGCGCTTGCAAGCAGCACGCTGCGATCGACGCCGCTTGCAGTGATCTGCACTGCAACCAATCGATTTCCGGGCACGTCGCTCGCGCTTGCGCCGGCGAAGAGCGGATCGTAGGAGGCCAGCTGCGTGACGCTCAGCGCGCTTGCGCTAAACGTGTCGATGTCGACCAGCGTATCTCCGGCGATCGCCGGGTTCCCGGGATTGAGCGTGTACCGCGTCACGGTTTTTGCAGCCGGACTAAAGCTATAGGCCCAGCCGTAGGTGCGGTGTGCGCCGTCTTCGGTGAAGAAGTCGACCTCGTGACCGTTGCTGTTACTTGCACCGAGGGCGTCGGTTGCCGGCACGTAGACCGCCATTGAACTCGCCGCCTCACTGGACATCCGCTCGACGAGCCGGTCCGCGCCGGCGACCGCGTTGACCCGCTGGTTGGCCGCGTTGGCCCAGGCCACCATCCGGTCGGCGAAGACCAGGACGCCCCAGACCAGGAGCACACTGATCGCTGCCCCGATCAGCGTTTCGATGAGCGTAAACCCCGCCTGGCGGTCCATGCACGAGGAGAAAGTGCCCGCGTTGCCGCCGGATGCGACTTTGTGATACAAAGTAGAGGTAATGACCGAGTTGGAACAGGCTCTCCTCAATATCGCCGAAGTGCGCGAGCGCCTCGCGGTCTCGCAGCGCTTCCACGGCATCTCCGGCGTGGCGGCCATCGCCTCGGGCGTGTTCGCGCTCGCGGCCGGCGTGCTCCAAGCGCTGCTGGTCGCGGTCCCGGGCAGCGGCTACGAGCAACGCGTCTACGCGTCAATTTGGCTCGTGTGCGGGACCGCCGCGATGATCGTAAACTACGCATCGATCGCGCATTGGTATGTCAGCGATACAAGCGTACGCGATCGCTGGCAAACGCGCACCGTCGGACTTGCGATTCTTCCCGCGATTGCGCTTGGCGCGGGTTTGACGCTCGCGCTCGTGCTGCGCGGTGGCTTCGCCTATCTGCCCGGCGTGTGGTACGGCTGTTATGGCGTTGGCCTCTTCGCATCGCGCATGATGTTGCCGCGTGACGTCCTGCCGATCGCGGCGTTCTTCTTAGTCGCGGGCATCGCGCTGCTCTTTGTGCCGATGTCGATTGCACTGGCCTGGTGGGTGCTACCGGTCGGTTTTGGTGTCGGACAAATCGCGATCGGTGTGCTGGTCAGCCGCGATCGCCGGGAGCAGCCATGAGCGCAACCGATCTCGATCGCGTCTTTCACGAACGGGGGCGCTTGGCGATCTGCTCGACGCTGGTCGCACACGCCGACGGCGTCTCGTTCACGCAGCTGCAAGATGCGTGCGCGCTCACCGACGGCAACCTCAATCGCCATCTTCACGCGCTTGCCGAAGAAGGCATCGTGCAGACGCAGCGTCGCACCGGCTCGGGACGCCCGCAAACGATCGTGCGCATCACGCCCGCAGGTCGCGATCGCTTCCTTGCCTACATCGATGCACTCGAGCACATCGTGCGTGACGTTCAGCGTTCGATGAGTTCGAGCGAATCGCCGATTCGCGCGATGCCCGCGCGCGGCACGTCGCAGTAGATCCCCATCCAATTTGAACGCGCCTGCGCAACGTAGCGCAGAATGCGCGGATCCGCTTCACCGCCGTGGAGATCGTACGTCGGCACGACACAGCGCTCGATCGGATAGCGCACGCGCAGCGTCACGTCGCCGAGTTGCAACTCGCGTCCGGTGAGCGCGGCTTCATCGATTGCGATGCCGTCGAGTGCTTCGACGTAAAAGTTCGGACGAAATCGCTCCCATTCGACGCGATAGCCAACGAACGACGAGACCCCGTCGAGCCAGCGGTTCAAGAGCAGCGACACCGGCGCATCATCGAAGAATGGGTCGTCGACGTTGTGCTCGAGGTGGGCATGCGGCGCCAAAACGCGCGCCTCGTCGACCGTACGTTGCAGGTGCAGGCGGTCGAATTCTTTGCCGCGCGCCGGCTTGCCGGCACGCGGACCGTCGTCGTTGATCAGCGCGCTCGTGCGGTCGCCCTCGAGTCCGGTGTCGATCACGGTAGCGGCATCCAACGCCTCGCCGCGGAGACTTTTGACCGGATAGCGCCGGATCGCGCGCAACGTTCCAATCTGCATAGTCCCTTAGTACCGTAGGAAGGGCCAAGAGTCCTCAAGAACGGGGCGCCCACTATGGAGGACGTACACGCGGAGCGACCGGCGCTGCGGTCCCTCACGATCGGCGAGATCTTCGACCGTGCCGTGACGCTGTATGTCCGGAACTTCGTCGTCTTCACGCTGACCGTGCTGACCTTGCTCGTTCCGGTCGGCATTGTGCAGTATCTCTATACCGATAAGGCCGGCGACACCCTCGCACGCGTGCTTCGTCAGATCCAGCATCCCGGCTCGGTCGCGCCGTACGATGGCTCGCAACTCACCGCGCTCGTCGGCATCGCGTTGCTCCTCATCTTCCTCGCACCATTTACTAACAACGCTGTAGCGGTTGGCGTCGCCGCGATCTATGCCGGCCGCAAGCCGACGTATCGCGAGGACTTTACGCGCGTGTTCGCGCGTTGGGTTCCGCTTGTCGGTACGTCGCTACTCTCGACGCTTATCTTGATCGGTACGTATCTTGCGCTGGTCATCGGCCTTGCGATTGTGCTCGTGCTCGGCGTTGCGCTCGCTCGCGGGTCGGTCGTCGTCGGCGTGATTCTCGCGATCGCCGCCATCGTGCTCACCATTGCGATCGTGGTGTTCTTCGTCGTGCTCGTAATGGTATTGGCCTTTGCGCTCTACGCAACCACCATCGAGGCGAGCCGCCCCGCCGACGCGATAGGTGAGGCGTTTCGGCGAATCTTTAATCGACGCGAGTTTCCTAAGGCGCTGCTGATTGCGCTCGCCTATTTGGCGCTCCAACTGGGCGTGATTATGCTCTCCGGCGTTATCGGCATACTGATCCTCAACTACGCGCATAGCACCGCCGCACAAATTGCCGTGGGTACCGTGATCAGCGCGATGTTGACGGCGTTTCTCACCGTGCTCATGGCCGTCTACTACTACGACGTGCGCACGCGCACCGAAGGGCTGGATTTAGAAGTCGCACTCGAACGCCTGACGGCGCCCGCGTGAGCGCTCCGCCGACCGATATCGTTACTGCGGTTCGCGCGGAGCTTGCCGTGCCCGGCCGTTATCATCTGGCAATTGGAGGCACGCCCCATCAATCGTTGATCGATCAAATCTTCCAGTGGTTCTGGGATCGCTGGACTGACGTCTTTCGCGCGCTGACGAGCCACATCAAGATCGGGCCGCAAGGGACCTCGCTGATCGGTGATGCGGTGATCGTGCTGTGTGTGATCGGCATAGCCGTCGTCGGCGCGCATCTGCTGCTCCAGTTGCAATACGAACGCGGCCGGCGCGACCGCGCGATCGCACTTGCCCCTTCGCGCAACGCGCACGCGCTCGCGGTCGCGGCCGCGGCGGCGGCAAACGCAGGTGACTATGCGCGCGCAATTCGGTTGACGTTTATGGCGGCGGTGACGTTGCTCGATCTGCGCGGCGTGATGCGCGACGAACGTTCGGCCACGATCAATGAATTGCGCCGGGCGCTGCACGCGCGCGACGAAGAGCTCGAAGGACCGTTTGGCGAGATCGCGCGACTGTATACGGCTGCGGCGTATGCGCAGACACCGGCAGGGCCCGACGCCTGGGGGCATGCGCGCGCCGCCTACGACCAACTTGTCGCGAGCGCCACGTCATGAGAACGCGCATCATCGAGATCGTTGTGCTCGTGGCATTGCTCGGGCTGCTCGCGCTCCTTGCGGGCAGCGCGCTCGAACCGCCCATCTCGAATCACTCGAGCCACGACACCGGGCCTAACGGGTACCGCGCGCTCTTCGGCGTGCTGGCGCGCGAAGGGATTCCGGTCGTGCGCTTGGAGCTGCCGCTCGGGCAGCGCGATCCGCGTACGCACGTGCTCGCGTTGACGACGAAGGCCTACGACCGCAGCGACCTGCGGCGTTTGCAGCTCTTCATGGATCGCGGCGGTACGGTGCTTGCCTTCGTGAAGATCGGTGGACTGCATCCTACGCGTAGCTTCGACGGCCGCAACTACACCAATCGTGCGCTGCAAAAGCATCCGCAGTCGGCGCTCGACGTCTATGACGCGGTTGCGGGCAAGGGACTTGTGGCGTTCGACGAGCGCCCGTACGGCTACGATCGTACGCGCTCGCTATGGTCGGTGTTGCCGCCCGCGGCGCATGCGGCGGTATGGGTCGCGTTGCTCGCAGTTGTATTAGCGCTCATTGACGCAAACGTGCGCTTTGCGCCGCCGATCGTGCGCGAAGCGCCGGCCGACCGCGATTCTTCCTTCTATCTGCGTTCGATGGCCGCGCTCTTGCGGCGCGGACGCGCCGGTCGCACGACGATCGAGCGTTTCGCACGCGCCTATCCAAAATCGCGCGAACTCGGCGAGCTTGCGGGCGTCACACGACCAAACGATGCGCAGGTGCTGCGCGCCGCCACACTGTACGCCGCGCTGCGAAAGGAACATGCGTGAATTCACTTACTCCGGTTGCCGATCTGGCGGCACGAATGCGCGGTGCGGTGGGCATCGCCGTCGTCGGGAGCGAGCGCGTGACGTTTGGGTTGCTGATCGCACTCCTTTCGCGCGGCCACGCACTAATCGAAGGCGTGCCCGGCACGGGCAAGACCCTTGCGGTGCGCGCCTTCGCCGCGGCGCTCGGGTTACCGCTGCGGCGCATTCAGTTCACGCCCGACTTGATGCCGTCGGATGTCATCGGCACGACCGTATTCAATCCGCAGAGCGCGACCTTCAGCGTGCGGCCGGGTCCGATCAATGCAAACGTCGTCCTGGCCGATGAAATCAATCGCACGCCGCCCAAAACGCAGGCTGCGCTGCTCGAAGCAATGGAAGAAGCGCGCGTCACGATCGACGGGACGCCGATTCCGCTGCCGCAGCCGTTCATCGTCTGCGCGACACAGAACCCGATCGAGTACGAAGGCACCTATCCGTTGCCCGAGGCGCAGCTCGACCGATTCACCGTGAAGATCGCAACCGGCTATCCCGCGCCCGAACAAGAGTTGGATTTGCTCGCGCGCGTTGCCGCTGGGTTCGATTCGCGCGCGCTCGAGCTTGCCGGGATCACTGCGGTCACGACGGCGCAAGAGGTGCTCGATGCGCAAGTCGCAGTGCGTCGCGTACACGTTGCGCCGGAGGTGCGAGCGTACGCGCATGCGGTTGCGACCGCGACGCGTTCGCATCCGAAGCTCGCGCTCGGCGCTTCGCCGCGAGCGACGGTCGCGCTGCTCGTCGCTGCGCAAGCTGCGGCGGCGATCGACGGGCGCGACTACGCGACGCCCGACGATCTCAAAGACGTGGCCGAGGAGGTGCTCGCGCATCGCCTGATCGTGCAGCCCGAAGCGGAGATCGAAGGTGCGACCGCTGCGTCGGTGCTCGCCGAAGTCTTGGCGAGCGTGCCCGTGCCGCGTGAGTAGATTTTTGCGACTCTGGCCATCGGCGCGTGCGCTCTGGGCACTCGGGGCGATTGCAATCTTGCTTGCATGCTCGGCCGGTGTACCGATCTGCTTGCCGCTCGCGCTTTTCCTAGGTGGTCTCTTGATCGTCGCGCTCGTTGCCGACATCGTACGCTTGCCGTCGCCGCGCACGCTCTCCATACGCCGGGAACTGCCGGCGCACTTCTCGTTGCGGCGCAGCGCGGAGCTACGCTACGCAATCGAGAATCGGGCGCGCCGCGCGCTACGCGTTGGACTCGTAGAAGCGCCGCTGCGCACGCTCGATCTGGGCGATGCGGAGGTTGTCGCCGTGGTCCCGGCAAGCAGCGAAGTAACTTCGAGCATGACCGCACTGCCGATCGCGCGCGGCAGCGACCGCTTCACGCGGATCTACGTGTGGTACGAGAGTACGCTCGGTTTGATCCGCCGCCGCACGGTGATCGATGCACCCGAAGCGTTGCGCGTCTATCCCGATCTCTCCGCCGTCGAACGGTACGGCTCGTTGCACGTCCGCAATCGTTTGGTTGACGCGGGACTGCGCCGTATGCGACTGCGTGGCGTGGGCAGCGAGTTCGAGAGCGTGCGCGATTACGAAAGCGGCGATGCATTTCGTTCGATCGATTGGAAGGCTACCGCGCGGCGCGGCAAGTTGATGGTCGTGCAGCGCGAGGTCGAGCGCAGTCAGGACGTCATGCTGCTGCTCGACTGCGGGCGTCTCATGACCGCACGCATCGGTGCGCAGCGCAAGCTCGACTACGCGGTCACCGCGGGGCTTTCGATGGCCTCGATCGCGTCGCTGGCGAGCGACCGGGTCGGTGTCGTGGCCTTTGCGCGTCAGATTTTGGTCGCGCGTGCGCCGCGTTCGACGACCGCGTCGGTGCGGGCGCTTGCCGATGCGATTTGTGACGTAGAGCCGCGCTTCGAGGAGTCCGACTACGCGCGTGCGTTTGCGTATCTGCGCTCGCACCTGCATCGCCGTACGTTGATCGCGTTCTTTACCGACGTCATCGATCCGGTCGCACAGAGCGCCGTGCTGGCCGAGCTCGGTTCGCTCGCGAAGCGCCATGTGGTGCTCTGTATCTTCATGAACGACGCGGCGGTGAGCGCGACGCTCGCGCGTTCGCCCGAGACGATCGAGCAATCCTACGCGACCGGCGTTGCGCTCGGTCTTGCGCTCGAACGCACCGTCGCGGCAAAGACGCTCCAACGATCGGGCATCATCGTACTCGACGTGCCCGCCGAGAAGCTCACGATCGCGGCGATCGATGAATACTTGCGCGTCAAGTCGCGCGGTCTACTCTAGCTCTCCCGGCTAAACTGAAGTACGCAAGCAGCGCGACCGCGGTAACCGCGCCCACAGCGATACGATCTGACGCGGGCAGACGCAGCGGGGAAAAGAAGCCTTCGATCGTTCCTGCGACCAGCAGCATCGAGGCAACCCCGGCGATCAACACCCCAGCGCGCCGCGCGGCGGCAGCGATCGCGTCGCCGCGACGCATGCGTCCGGGTGCGAGAATGCCCGCGCTGATCAACAAGCCTGCGCCGCCCGCGATCTGAATCGCGGTCAGTTCGATGACGCCGTGCGGCGCAACCGTGGCCCAAAAATCCGTGCCGAATCCGGCGTTCGTAAAGAGCGCGCTGACACCGCCCAGCATCAAGCCATTGAAGAAGATGATCCACAACGTCAGCAATCCGAGCGTGACGCAGCCGGCGAAAGCCATGATTGCGACACGAATGTTGTTGGTGATGATTTCCGACGCGACCGCCGGCGATGTGGATGGATCGAAGGCAAAGTTGGAATCGTGCAAGCTCTTCTTGATTTGGGCGGGGATCAATTGGTCGGGTAAGAGTGCATAGGCGTCGCCCGGATGGGTACGCACGAGCACAAACGCAACCACGGCTGCGGCCACGGTGATCGCGGTGCAGATGCCGATGAAGGCGAACGAACGGCGAAATTCGCGCGGAAAGGTCTCGGTGTAAAAGCGCGCGATGCGCTGCCACCCGGATGTCGCCGCACCGCCGTACACGTAGGCATGCGCGCGCGCGACGAGCCGGTTGAGGTAGACGATCAACCGCGCGTCGTACCCGCGGCCGCTCGCGTAGGCGAGATCGCTCGTGACCGCCCGGTACAGTCGTCCGATCGCTTCGACCTCCTCGGGCTGCATTCGCCGCAGGCTGCGGCGGCCCGCGCGCGCCAGCAGCGCGTCGAGCTCGGTCCACGCTGCGGTGCGGCGCTCGACGAAGGTGGCCTGCGTCACGCCGTCTTAGGTACTCCGGCGATGGATCGAACCCTAGAAGTCCGCACGCCCGAATCGATCGCCTTCTCGTATGAGTTGGCGGGCATCGGCAGTCGCTTTCTCGCGGTCGCGATCGATCTGACGATCCAAGTGGCGCTGGTCTTGCTACTCATCTGGGGCGCATCGTCGGCGCATTTTTACGGGCCGATCGGGGGAGGCCGGATCGCCTACAACATCTGGATCGGGGGCCTGGTCGCGCTCCTCTTCTTGATTTTCTACGGCTATTTCGTCCTTTTCGAGACCCTTTGGCATGGCCAGACCCCGGGGAAGCGCATCTTGGGGATTCGCGTCGTGCGCGACGGCGGCTATCCGGTCGACTTCATGGCGTCCTTGATCCGCAATCTCATTCGCGTAGGCGAAATGATTTTCGGATTCTATGCGCTTGCAGCCGTGGTTGCGGTGTTCTCGCCGTTGAACAAACGTCTCGGCGATCTCGCAGCCGGAACCGTGGTGATTCGCGAGTCACGAATGGAGTCACCGGAGAAGATGCTGCGCGACGTGGTCGAGCCGGTGTACGCGGCGACCGCGTATGTCAGCGGCGACGAGCGTTCGCTCATCCGCCGATTCCTGGAACGTCGCGAGGACCTTGTGCCGCAACGCCGCGCCGCGCTCGCGCATCAACTGGCCGAACGCGTGCGCCCGCGTCTTGGGCCGGACTTGCAACGCCTCGCCGACGAAGACTTACTCGAGCGGTTGTAACCCCGTGTCATCCCGAGCGTAGCTCGCTTCTTGTCATACCGAGCGTAGTGGGTGAACGCTACGCATTCACCCGCGTAGTCGAGGGACCGATGCAAACCCTTGTCATCCCGAGCGTAGGGCGAAGCGCGTAGTCGAGGGACCGACGCTAGCCAATGCGGCGCGGCGAAGCAGACGGTGGGATGTGAAACGCTACTATGTCTACGTTCTGCGATGCTTTGATGGCCGTTCTACGTTGGGATGACAAAGAGCGCTACGCTCGGGATGACAAAATAACTACGCTCGGTGTGACGAAATTACTTGTTGCGGAAGCGGCTGATGAGTTCGCGGGCGAAGCGCATCGCATCGTCTTTCGTGCGATCGTAGAGTTGCGAGGCTTGCGCCTTGCTCATGTGCGAACCGTGTTCTAAGAAGAACGTCACGCTTTCGCCGACGACGATCGTACCAGCGTAGGCGATGGCACCCTTAATCGCGATGCCGGCGAATGGCACGAAGCCGGCGAGTTCACGGGCGAGCGTGCGCCATCCGAAACCGCCGCCGATGACCGGCAACAGCTTCCACATGCGCTGCACGTCGGGATCTCTGCCATACGTCGCCTCGATGTGCAGCAGCAGCATCATCTGCAACCCGGTGATCGCGACCATGTCGCCGGCCGAAGCAAATGCGCCGAGTACTACGCCGACCACCGGAATGTGGTCGAAGAGTGCACTTGCGAGCGCGACTTTGAGCGAATTGTTCGCGGCGTCGCGCGTCAGTTTTGCGGCAACCGTTTCACGCAGTGGCGGAAGCCGGCGTCCGACCGCAATCTCAACGCCCTTCGATGCCTCGACGATATGCGTGAATACGCGGCCTTTCAAGGCGTCTTTCGTGATCGCGTTGACCACGTACTCGCCGACGGTTGCCGGTGCCGGCACGCTGACCGGCCCGCTCGGCACGCCGTCCGGATCGACGGTGAGCGCGAGGATCGGCACTTTTAACGCTTTGAGTGGTTCGAGATTCGCGCCTTCACGATCGCCCGGGCGACCGAGGAAGATCACCACGCGTACTTCGCTCGGCTCGGTGATCAGCGGCGCGTTTGGCGAGATCGTTTCGATGCATGCCGCAGCGTCGAGCGGTATTGAATCGTCGGCGTGGCCCGAGAGCAGCATCGCGCGCATCTGCGCGATCAGCGCCGGATCACCGCAGAGCAAGAAGCGGAAAGGTTTACGCGTTTTCGCGTGGACTGCTTTGACGTCGATCCCGTTGCGGACGAGTCGAAAGATGTCGCTTGCGCCGAGTGCCGAGGCCATAAATTAGGTCGTTGCCATTTCCTTTGCCGGATCGTCTGTGTAGTCGAGGTAAACCAAACCGGTAAAGATCTCGAGCGGCCACGCGTGCATCCCGTGCTCGTCCGCTAAATCAACCGGCGATTTGTGTTCGCTAACCATCTGATCCACGATTTCTTCGGGTGTCGACTTGATATCGGCAGCGAGGATCGTTGCTACGACCACGTCGCCCGGCGTGATGTTCTTGTGGATCATCTCGTCGTAGGGTATACCGTCCATACCAAAGCGTTGTTGCAGGGCGTACTGCAAGGTTTGATAGCGACCGGGCGAGGCGCCCAAACCAAGCAAGGTGATGTGGGCCGAGATCTGGCGCGTGCGCGCCATGTTGTAGAGTTGCGCCGCTTGCGAGGCCTCGGTTGCAGCTGCGTTGAGCCCGTCCAGGCCCTTCTGCATCATCTGCTGGAGCTGAGCATAGTCGCTTTGGTTGATGTCGCCGCGGAAACTCGTCGTCGTGTACGCGAGCCGGCGCAGCAGCTCGTCGAGGTCGCCAAGCGATTGATCGAGCGTGGTCAACGAGGCGCGCGCAGCATCGACGCTACGAATCATGTCACTATCGGCGCGACGTAGTTCGTCGAAGATGCCCGGATACGAGGGAAGAATTGCGATATGATCGCTCGGGATCGGCGTCGCGTTGAGCGTATCTTGCATCTCACTAAGGATGCCGTTGCTCTCCTTGAGCAGGCCCGATTCCTTATTGCGTTCGAGCGAACCCACCCCACCGACCACCTGACCTGCATCATCCATCGTGCTGTTGAGCGAGCGCGACATCGCCATCAGATTCTTGTAGATCGCTTCGACCTTCGAGCCATGTTGGATGTTGATGTTTTGAAACGGCGGCGGCTCCGCGTTGATTGCGGCGGTGCGCGTCGCGATCTGTTTGAGTTGATCCTTGGCTTGATCGCGCCGCGCGGCGACCTCAGAGTTCGCCGCTTGCTGTGAGGCTTCGGCGGATGCGAGCTGGTTGCGCAAGCCGGTGAGGTTGGGCTGTGTGAGCATCACGCGCTGTGCTTGCACCGCACGAAGTGCGGTGATCTTTTGCGTTGCGAGTGCCTTGGTCTGCGGCGAACCGGTGTTCATCGCTTCGGTCAGCGTTTGCTCGCTCTTGTTAGGGAAGCCGAGCGCGATTTGATCTTGGCCGAGTCCAAGCAGCGCTTCCGCGTTGTTCGGATCGGTTTTGAGAATCTTTTCGAACTGCAGCGACGAGAATTCATAACGCGCGCGCTCTTGATCTTCCGCGGCTTCCACGACTCGCTGATCGGTCGTCACTTTGGTCGGATCGAGTTCGGGGTAGCCATCGAGATGATTGACGCGTGCGCCGGGAGCAGGGTGGTCTTCGAGATACTTGTTCACGAGATCGTTGTGCTCGTCGCCCAGGATCGTAAGATGTTCGAGCATCGTCTTCATGTTGTCGGGGTCGTAGCCGGCGCGCGACATCAACTGCAATCCGGTGCGATCGGCTTGCAACTCGTCGGCGCGCTCGATCTTCGCGAATGCGCCAGCTTCCATCAAGTTGCCGAACTCGTAAATGATCGGCGAGAAGAGCGAGGCGATGCCGAAGAGCAGATTGAGCCCTTCGAGTTTCGCTTGCGAGGTGAGCACGTGACGGCGCTCGATGTGGCCGGTTTCGTGGCCGATCACGCCGGCGAACTCGTCGTCGGACTGCACGAAATCGATCAACCCTTCATCGATGTACACGTATCCGCCGAGCGTAGCGAACGAATTGACCGAGCTATCCTTGATGATCTTGATGTTGTACGGAACGTCTTTGCGCTCGACTTGCTTCCAAAGACTGCCCGCGATCTTTTGCGCATAAGCATTGAGCAGTGGATCGGTCTCGACGACGCTCGTCACGACGATCTGCTCGTCTTCCGAGCGGCCCATCTCAACTTCGGTTTGGGTCGACGTCGCGCCAACAGGTGCCGGGCATATGGCACCAACGACGAGCATCATGGATAGAAAGGCGGCGAGGCGACGGAGCATACTGTGACGTCCTTTACCGGAGGGGCTTCTTCAATGTTACGGCGACCACGTGTTCCCGTACAACGGCTGGCCAGGACCGGGCGTTACCAGTGTGTACAGAAGTGTGTATAACCGGAAGAACTTGCGAGTCCCTGTGGATTTGGAAAGGGCCGTCCGACGCAAGCGTCTCAAATCGGAGCCCAATGTCGTTACTTCGCGGGCGAGGCCTCGGCCTCGAAGTCCATCTCGCCGGTTTGGACTTCGATACGGCGATCCAGGAGTTGACCGCTCGCCTTAGTGAGCGGCCCGAGTTCTATCGTGGTGCGACGGCAAGCGTAACGCTGGGTGACGAGCCCTTGACCCCCGAGCAAATCGACGCCCTTCAGGCGGCCCTCGGGTTAGCGGGCATCGAGCTTGGCGCGATCGGACGGGCGGCGCCGGGCCAAGAGTTGGCGCGGCGGCGCGCCATGCGCCCCAAAACCGAGGCCGAGCTTTCCGATTCCGCGCGTTCGCTCGTCGCGGATTTCGCCGGGGCCCGTGCCGATATCGCGGAGCGCCGTAAACGCGGTGAGTCGAGCGTGCGTCGCGTGAACGTTGCGGCTGCGGCGGCGCAGGCCGCCGCGCCGTTGCAAGTCGCGCCGCCGCCGCCGGGCACGCTCTACCACGTCGGCACGCTGCGCGGTGGCCAAGCGTTGCATCACGCGGGCAACATCGTGGTGGTCGGAGACGTCAATCCTGGTACGGAGCTGGTCGCAACCGGCGATATCGTCGTCTTTGGACGTTTGCTCGGTGTTGCACATGCGGGCGCGCAAGGTGATAATGATGCAAAGGTCTACGCACTGCACCTGCAAGCAACACAATTACGTATTGCCACCTGCATAGCGGTCGATGAGGCGCGTTCGCGCGCCACGTCGGAGCCGGAGGTGGCGTTTGTCCGTGAGGGGCGCATTACGATCGCCCCATTTTCCAAAGCTGCGGAGGTACCCGGATAGCATGGCAGGACGTCGCATCGTCGTAACGTCGGGAAAAGGCGGCGTGGGCAAAACCACGACAACCGCGAATCTCGGCGCAGCGCTTGCCAAACGCGGCATGCGCGTGGTGCTGGTCGACGCGGATATCGGCTTGCGCAATCTGGATTTGGTGCTCGGCTTGGAAAAGCGCATCGTCTTCGATCTCGTCGAGGTCGCCGAAGGTCGCTGTCAGTTGCGCCAAGCGCTGATCAAAGACAAGCGCTTTGAGTCGCTTGCCATTCTTCCCGCGGCGCAGACGCGCGATAAGGATGCGATCACCGAAGCGCAGTTCGAAGCGATCGTCGCGCAGGCCGCCGAGCAAGCGGATTACGTGTTGATCGACTGTCCGGCGGGCATCGAAGGCGGATTTCGCAATGCGGTCGCCGGCGCGAAAGAGGCGATCATCGTAACGACGCCCGAGGTCAGCGCGATTCGCGACGCCGATCGCGTGGTCGGCAAGGTCAACGATCGCGGAATGCCGATGCGTTTGATCGTCAATCGCCTGCGCCCGGAGATGGTGCGCACGGGCGACATGCTCTCGGTTGAGGACGTGTGCGAGATCCTCGCGATCGAGCTGCTCGGCGTCGTGCCCGACGATGCCGAGGTCATCGACACAACCAACCGTGGCGAGCCGATCGTGCTCGATCCGACTGCGCGACTCGGCGTAATCTACGACAAGATCGCCCGCCGTCTCGAGGGTGAGATGGTGCCGTTCACGAGTTTCGACTCGCAAGGCTTCTTCGGCAAACTCTTCGGCGCGCTCAAGGCGGGGTAGCAATGGCTATGCATCAACCACTCCCTCAAGAGATCGCGGCTCCGGCACCAAAGCTGGGGCGTGCGATCGTCGTGACCTCGGGCAAAGGCGGCGTCGGTAAGACGACGACCACCGCCAACCTCGGTACGGCGCTGGCGCAACGCGGCGCACGCGTGGCGCTGGTCGACGCCGACGTCGGTCTGCGCAATCTCGACATCGTGCTTGGCCTTGAGAGCCGGGTGAAGTACCACGTGCTCGACGTGCTCGAGGACAAGGTAAGCCTCGAGGAAGCGCTGGTGCCCGACAAGCACAGCGAGACGCTGGTGCTGCTCGCCGCTGCGCAGGCACGCGAAAAGGAAGAAGTCGACACCGACAAGATGCGCGCGCTGATTCAACGTCTGCGCGAGCGCTACGAGTACGTGTTGATCGACTGTCCGGCCGGCATCGAGCTGGGTTTCCGCAACGCGATCGTCGGCGCCGATGAAGCCATCGTGGTGTGTACGCCCGAGGTTTCGGCGGTGCGCGATGTCGATCGTGTTGTCGGGTTGCTCGGTAACCGGTTCAAGCCGCAACTGATTATCAATCGTCTGCGACCGCAACTCGTCAAGAAGGGCAAGATGCTCTCGGTCGAAGATGTCAACGCGATTCTGCGCCTGCCGCTGCTGGGCGTCATTGCCGACGAACCGGAGATCATCATTACGACCAACAAAGGCGAACCGCTCGCGCTGCGCCACGAGGGCGAGACCGCGAACGCCTACCACGCCATTGCCGCGCGTATCGCCGGCGAAGATGTCGCCGCTCCCTCGCCCGCATCGAACCCTTCGCTCATGGAGAAGCTCGGGTCGATCTTCGGAGGGAAGCGCGCATGATTGAATGGGTCCGGAAGATCTTTGGCGGTCCCGCGTCGAGCACGACCGCCAAGGAGCGGCTGCGTTTGGTGCTGATGACCGACCACCTCGCGCTCGCTCCCGACATCATCGAGAACATGAAGCGCGACCTGATCGACGTGATCTCGCGCTATGTCGAAGTCGATCGCGACAAGGTCGAAGTGAACTTCGAACGCGAGGACCGCGCGCTTGCGATGCTGGCGAACATTCCGATCGTCTCGGTCAATCGCCCGAGCCCGCCGCCCGAGCCGCCGCCGCAGCCGGGGACCCTCTCCGGGCCGCCGCCGCGCCGTCGCCGAAGAAAGAAGCCGCAGACGCAGAATCCGGCGACCGCGCATTGAACTAATCCGCAATGGCGGTTCTCTCCCTCGGTATCGACACCCGGCGCTACGCCCGCAATTTCAATTGGCCGCTTGCGATTGCGCCGCTGCTCATCGCCATTCTCGGCGTGCTTTGCATACAGTCGGCCAATCTGCACGACGCCGATGGTGCCGGCGAATACAAACGCCAACTGATCTACATTGCGCTCGGCATTCCGCTGATGCTCGCTTTTTCGCTCGTCGACTATCGCAATTGGCGGCGCTGGGCACCCGCGCTCTACGTCATCAATCTCTTGCTCTTGATCTTCATTCTGCGCGGGGGTCATTCGGCGCTCGGTGCGCAGCGCTGGATCTCGCTTGGCCCGCTCGGTACGTTTCAGCCGTCTGAACCCGCGAAACTGATTCTTGCGATCTCGCTCGCGTTCGTGCTGTGCCGGCACACCTACGATCGCATCCAAGATCTGTGGCAGCCGCTGCTCACAGCCGCAATTCCCGCGCTCTTGATCATCAAGCAGCCCGATCTTGGCACGGGACTTGTGATTGGCGCGATTCTCACCGTGCAACTCTTTTTTGGCCTGCCGAAGTTTGGCGACTTTCTGATCTACATCATGGCGGTCCTCACCGCGGGCGCGGCGGCGGTCGGTACGAATGCGATCTTGAAGCCATTCCAAAAAGCGCGGCTGTTCGTTTTTCTCAATCCGCACGCCGATCCGCAAGGCGCCGGCTACAATCTCAATCAATCGAAGATCGCGGTCGGCAATGGCGAGTGGTTTGGGCGCGGTTTGCACCAAGGCACGCAGACGCAGTTGAACTTTGTGCCGTTCCACTCGCGCGATTTCATTTTCACGGTACTGGCCGAAGAGTTCGGCTTCTTCGGGGCGCTGGCGCTCGTCGTGCTCTATGGGTTCTTGCTCTATGGCGGGATTCGCACGATAATCGTCGCGCGCGACCGCTTCGGCGTCTTACTTGCCTCCGGCCTCGTCGCGATGTTGTTCTTCCACATCATCGTCAACATCGGGATGACGATCGGTATCATGCCGATCACGGGCATCCCGCTGCCGTTCATGTCCTTCGGCGGTTCGGCGATTCTCACCGAATTCGCGGCCGTCGGTGTGCTGCTAAATATCTACTCGCAAAAAGATCGAGACGTACTCGGCAACGCATAACACGCACCGCAGGCGATCTGCGCGATCAATTCCCATGCGGGCATCGCATCAAGTACTTCACGCTCGACCGGCGTGTGGTATAAGAGCCACGTCGCGCCGGGATCACGGCGACCTTCAATGCTCGCAAGCGTCGTGCGAAGCGCTTCAGCATCGAACGGATTGAAGAGAAAGACGACGAGATCGCCGGGCGGATAGTGCGCGATGCGCGCGTCGCCGCGCACGAGTCGAACGTCGTGACATCGTAAGCCGCGCTCGCGTGTGGTGGCGAGATTTTCCTTCGCGACTTCGTAGAGGCCGGGTGAAAGTTCGATGCCCAGCACCTGTTTAAACGGATATTCTGCGGCAAGGATCACCGCTCGGCCCATGCCGGCGCCGACGTCGACGAACGTGCTGCCTTTCGCCGCGTCCTTCGGTACAAGCGCCATAAGTGCGCGAAAGTCGGGCACGGGTACGGCCTCGTAGTGGGTCGCGTGCGCGCCCGCGTCACCAACGGCATCCGGATCCAGATCGGTGAGGAAGAGTACGGCGTGCGTGGTAACACCGTAGTCGTGATCGAACCGGCGTCCACCGCTACGCGACTTAGCCACGCATGAAGCTTCCCTACCGTGTAGGCGATACATTTACGATGCCGGTCGGCGATGGCAGCCTGGTCGAGGCGACGATCGTCGCGCACGATCACCACACGGTCGACATCGCCGTCTCCGATCTCGTGTTACGCGTAAGCGATCGCGCGCTCGTGCTGCACCGTTGGAAGGTAAAGCATTGTCATCCCGAGCGTAGCGAAGCGAAGTCGAGGGACCGAACTAACGCTTGGATCGGGCCGGCGCATGCCGAGCGAATCGTGGCGGCACACCTTGGCATCGCCAGCCTCGAGCTGCCGCCGCTTTACGTGCACAACCAATGGAAACCGGAGTTTCCGCTCGATTCGCGCTACCTGCGCGTTGCCGGGCGTGGCGTCACGCTCGACCCGCGCGAGCTTGCGCGATTTACGAAGCTTGAGGCGCTCGAGTGCTCGGGTGTAGCGCTGACCTCGCTCGCGTTTCCGTCAACGTTGCGCGCGCTGCGGCTCGCATGGATCACCACGCCTGTCGACTTGCGCGAACTCGCCGGGCTGCAACTGCATACACTGCATCTCGAGGAGTTGCGCGAAGCACGCGGCGTCGATGCGTTGGCACGTTTCACAACGTTGCAGCAACTCGAGATGTTGGGTTTCTGGCAGCTCACGCTCGAGGACGCGAGACCGTTGCTCGATTTGCCTAATCTGCTGCGCGCGGAGATCGATATCGGCGGGCGGCGTAAGAATGTTGAACTCTACAAGCGCGCCAACTGGGCCTACCCGTGGCCCTTCGTTCTAAACGCGCTAAACGCGACGTAGCGCGATCAGGTGCGCGGCTTGGACGAAGCGGTTGATCTCCGCCGTGGCCAGCGGGTCGGGATGGACCCAGGCTAACGTTTGCACGTACTTGCCGCGCAATTGCTTGATGCCGGGGAGGGCGCGCGCGTTGATTCGCATCTCTTTGAATCGTTCCGCGTCGCCTTTGAGCAGTTCACTTGGCAATGTGAAGCGCAGCGTGACAACCCACTCTTGCCGCAGCACGTGGTCGATTAAGATGCGTGCGCCGCCGGTGCTGACGTCGATGAGGGTGGCTTCCATCGAGCCGGGCACATCGACGATGGCGATGCGCACGGGGATGTCGACGTCGATGCGCCGATGCGCACGTTGCTCTTGGGCGGCGTGCGTCGGCTTGCTCGGTTCCGTTCCGCGCCGCGTCACGGCCAGTTCGCGCCGTTGCTGCTGGACGATGAAGCGGTGCAGCGCCTCGCCCGTTTCCTCGTCGAGGTTCGCGAATTCGACCGCGTACTTGAACGTGCGCTCCGCCGGGAAGAAGGTCACCTTGCGAATTTTCCCAGGTAGGCGAAGGTGCGGTTGCCCGTCGCGCGGCAGGTCGAACTCGACGGCGGTTTGGCCTTTGAGCGCGGTCCGGGCGGCCACCATCCCACCCCCGCCCGAAAGATCGACGAGCGTGGCGACCACCGGCGCCCGTACACCGGAAACCCGGAGCGTGATGGGGAGGGACATGGCCTGCCGGAAGGCGTTCCGCCGGTTGGACGCCACTACGGGCTCGTTGCCATAGCCGAAAAGCGCGGCCGCAAAGACGCGAGGATCATCTTCCTGCATCATCGCCCAAAAGGGGCACGCTGTCGAGGGGCCGAGGCCCCAGAGCAGGTCCGCTCGCCGGCTCTCCTGAACTTCGTCGGCGTTTTAAGATTTCACCCGGAGCATGCCCGGACGGTTGGCCCGTGTTGCCAGGTCAGACGCTTGCAGCGTCCCGTCATCCTGAGATGCGCACGTAGTGCGCCTCGCAGGGCGTGTTCCAGACTCTAGAGGAAAATTTGTCAACCGAGATTCTCATCTCGAGCGACCCATGGGAAAACCGGGTCGCCATACTTGAGAACGGCACGCTTGCCGAACTCTACATCGAACGCGAAGAGCGCGTTATCGGATCGATCTACAAAGGAAAAGTTCAAAACGTGCTGCCCGGCATGGGCGCAGCGTTTGTCGACATTGGGCTCGGACGCAACGCGTTCTTGTACGTCGACGACATCAATAAACAACCCTTAAACATCGGCGACGTCGAGATCACGCACGGGCACTCCGGCTTCACAATCGGCGAGAAGGTAAAGAAGGGCGACGATGTGCTGGTGCAGATCGTCAAGGAGCCGCGTGGCCTCAAAGGCGCGCGCATCTCGACCAACATCTCGCTGCCGGGCCGCTACTTGATCTTGATGCCGACCGGTAAATACTCCGGCGTCTCGCGCAAGATCGAATCGGCCGACGAGCGCAACCGTCTGAAGGCGGTGATGAAACGCATTCGTCCCGAAGGCATGGCGACGGTCGTACGCACGGCAGCAGCCGGCGTGAGCGAGGCCGAGCTGATTGCGGATCTCGGCGTGCTGATCCGCATGTGGCACGGGATTCTCGAAACATTTAAGCGCGCGCCCTCGCCGGCACTCTTGCACCGCGACATGAACCTCGTCTACAAAGCGGCACGTGATTTTATCACGGCCGACGTCGAGCGCGTCCTGATCGACGACGAGGAAGAGTATCGCAAGGTACGCGAGTTCTTGCAATTGCTTGGACCGCAGTATCTCGATCGCGTCCAGCACTACAATCACGGCAAGGATCTCTTCGAAGATTTCAAGGTCAACGAAGAACTGGACCGGCTGATTAAACCGAAGATCAATCTACCCTCGGGTGGATCGATCGTGATCGAGTCGACCGAGGCGCTCACCGTTATCGACGTCAACTCCGGCAAGTTCACCGGTGGCAGAAACCTCGAAGACACGATCGTCAAGACGAACATCGAAGCCGCAACCGAGATCGCACGTCAAGTGCGTCTGCGCGACATCGGCGGCATCATCGTCGTCGATTTCATCGATATGGCGTCCGAATCGGCGCGCAGCAAAGTTATCAAGGCGCTCGAGGATGGTCTGCGTCGCGACCGTACGCGCGCTACGATTCAATCCTTCTCCAACCTCGGTCTGCTCGAGTTCACGCGCAAGCGTATCGGCAAGGATCTTGGCGCGCAGCTGCGCGGCACGTGTCCGACCTGCAGCGGCATGGGCTCGGTGATGTCACCGCAGACCGTCGCCATCGACACGCTGCGCCAGGTGCGCCAGAACGGTCATCGCGATCACGCGCATCATCCGATCCTCGTGCACGCGGCGCCTTCCGTCGCGGCGCAGATGGAATTCTGGTACGAAGAAGAGGTCGGCGAGCTGGCCAAGCAGATCGATACCAAGATTCACGTGCGCGTCGACCCGCTGCTGCATCCGGAGCGCTCGCGAGTCGAGCGGCTGATGAAGCCGATCGAGCAGCTGCGACCGATTCGCGTTGGCGACGAAGTCGAAGTCGATCTCTTGCCGGGACGTCTCCCTAATCCCACCTCGGCGACAGCGGTGGTTGGCGATCGCATCGTGGAAGTCGAGAACGCGGCGAACAACGCGGGGAACTTCGCGAAGATTCGCATCCTCGACATCGACGATGCCGACGACTACGTGCTCGCGGAGCTCGTCGCGGCCGCCGTCGGCGAAGCGAAGAAGAAACGGCGCAGCCGCGGCGGCGGCAAGCGCAAAGCGCTCACCGCGGCCGAGCAAACGGCAGAGCTGCGCGAACTCGCAGCGGAAGCGGCATCTGCGCAGCAGGCACGCCCGCCGATCGGTATCACGCAAGCGACCGAAGAAGAAGAGGCCGAAGATCCGGCGCTGGTCGCGGAAACGAAGGCGGAGCATCTGCCCGATGCGATCGTCATCAACGAAAACGAAGCGCGCAGTGATGGCGAGGGCCGCGGCAAGCGCCGTCGCCGGCGTCGTCGTCGTGGCCGCGGTGGACGCGGTAACGGTGAACAGCAGCGCTTCGATGTCGCAGCGCAAGTTGGCATCACGCCGCAAAGCGCTGCTGCACAGAGCGAATTCGACGAAGACGAGGAGGACGACGAAGACGCGCAACCGCCGATGCCCGCGGCGATAAACACCAACGGTGCAACGGTCGCCGGCGAGACAGGCCATGGCAAGCGCCGGCGTCGGCGTCGCCGTCGCGGACGCGGCGGTGCCGGCGATGGCGAGCGTGGTCCCGTGGGCGCTCCCGTCGAGGGACTCACCGGCTCGCTGCCGATGTCGCCGTCGGTGCCCGACCGTCACGTCTTCCGCGTTGACTCTCGCGGCTCGGCGCAACCGACGGGCATGACCGCGCCGCGCGAGCCGTCGCGTGCAATCGCGCCGATTGGTAAAGCTGCGCCTCCCGCAGTTGATGCGCCGCCGCCGCACCTCACGCTTCCGACCGAAGAAGTTGGGCGCACCAAACCTGCGCGTCGTTCCCGCACGAGAGCGGGCGGCGTCGCCGGCGAACTCGAGACGACGACCCGCGCGGCGCTCGGGCCTGCACCCGGTCAGGCGCCGGCGCCTGCGAAAGAGGCACCCGTGAGTACGACCAGGCGGATGCGCAAACCGAAGAGCGACAAAGCCGCAGTTGCAAAACCCAAGGCGACCGGCGTAAAAAAGACGTCGACGCGAAAGAAAGCGTCGACATCTACAACGACGCGAAAGAAGAAAGCAACGTAATTGTCATCCCGAGCTCGGACGATCGCTCTTGCGTCCTGCATCTCGACGCTGCTGCTTGTCGCCATGGCGCTGCTGGTTACCTATGGGCTGCGACATCAACCGTCCACGCTGCTCCTCGCGATCATCGCGAACATGGGCGCTTGCTGTGTGATCGCGGGCGCGCTCATCGCTCAGCGCAAACAAAAGGTGTCGTAGCGCCAGTCCTCACGAAGTAGAAAGAAAGAGCCCGGCGGTTTTGCCGGGCCCTTTGTTCGTATCGCTTCCCTCGACTACGGGCTTCGCCCCTACGCTCGGGATGACAAGACTACTCGCTGCTTCCGTTGATCTGATCGATGTGCGCGATCTGCTGCCCGATGTACTCCATCGCGCGTCGCAGTTGCGGGTCGTTCTTCGGGTCGCCGAAACGCGACGTGCGCGGCTCCGCGACCGCGATGTCGGGTTGAATGCCCAGATGGTTGATGTCGCGGTTGTGCGGTGTGAGATAGCGCGCCGACGTGATCTTTACGGCTGAGCCATCGGGCAGCGGATAGATCGTCTGCACGACGCCCTTGCCGAATGTCTTCTCGCCGATGAGCATGCCGACACCGCTATCCTGAATCGCGCCCGAGGTGATCTCGGAAGCTGACGCGGTGAATTGATTTACCAGCACCGCGAGCGGGACCGGCGCAATTGCCGTGTTGTTCGCTTCGAGCGTAGTGATGTTCGATGCGCGCGATTCGACCGAGACAATTGGGCCTGACGCGATGAACTTCGAGCTTACACCGACCGCAGCTTGAAGATAGCCGCCGCCGTTGTTGCGCAGATCCATGATGATCGCTTTCGCGCCTTTCTTTTGCAGGCGGTCAAGTGCGCTCTTGAGCTCGGTCGCCGTGTCCTTGCCGAACACCGTCAGGGCGACGTAGCCGATGTTGCCCGGCAGCATCTTGTCGAAGACGCTGAGCTGGTGGATTTTCGCGCGCGTCAGCGTGAACGGCGCGAGCGCCTTTCCATTGCGCTGCACCGTGATCGAGACCTTGGTGCCTTCTTTGCCACGCAGGTGCGCGCTCGCGCGATCGGTGGTCCAACCTTTGGTCGATTGCCCGTCGATCGCGATGATCAGATCGTCTTGCAGGACACCCGCCTTATCGGCAGGCGCGTTCGGCACGACGTCGCTGACAGCGATGTATTTGCTCGTGTCGTCCTCTTGGATCACGATGCCGGTGCCGCCAAAGTCAGCACCGTCGAGCCCCGTGTTGAGCTCGGCATACTCTTTCGGATCGAGAAAGACGGTGTAACGATCGCTCACGGAATTGAGCATCCCGGCGATCGCCGAGTATGTCAGATCGGTCGCGGGTACTTTCGTGCCCGCCGCACGCTGCGCGTCTTCGAGGTCGAGTTCGATCGAGCGTACGTTTGCGTCGTCGCTCGAGGCGTGGAACGCCGGAACCTTGGTCGTGACGTGATGCTTAACAAGTGTTTTGTCGAGCCCGTCGCGCGCCCCGTCAAGCACCTTCTGATCGTCGACCTTCTTGTAGAACTCGGTCGTGAGATAGTGGTAGCTGGTGGAGACTTCGTTGGCTTGCGCTGCGCTGATCGTAGGCGTCGCAGTTGCCGCGTGGGCTGACGGAAAGGCGAGAACGGCGGCGCCGATGGCGCTCGCGAGGGCGAGGGAGAGAGTGCGCTTCATGGTAGCCGATCTGTTGATGAACTTTGAGCGAGTTGGGCCTTGGCAGCGGCAAGCTGTTTGTCGGCGGGGGTGTCCAACGGAACGTCGTCGCTTTGCGGAACCGTAACGTCCGGGGCGATGCCTTTGTGTTGAATTTCCCGACCCAGCGGCGTCAGATACCGTTGCGTCGTGATCTTCAGCGCGCCACCGTCGGGCATATCGTAAATGCTCTGGATGACACCCTTCCCGAAGGTCTTGGTTCCGACGAGTTTCGCGAGGTGGTAATCCTGTAACGCGCCGGCGGTAATTTCAGATGCGCTGGCGGTATACCGGTTGACCAGGACAACGAGCGGTTGCCCGCCGATCGCATCGCCGCGCGCCTCTTCGATCTGCCGATGGCCCTCGCGGTCGATCGTCGAGACGATCGTGCCCTGCGTGATGAAGTAGCTCGAGATGTCGATTGCTGCGCTCACGAGACCGCCGCCATTGTAGCGCAAGTCGAGGATATAGCCCTTGGCGTTGTGCGCTTTACCGTAGAGCAGCGCTTGCTTCACTTCGGTCGCCGACGTCGAGCCAAAATCGCTCAAGCGAATGTAGTCGTAGCCGTCCTCCATATGCTTCTGCACCGTGGGAACGTGAATGATCGCGCGCGTGATCGTGAAGTGATGTTCGTTTTGCTTCTTATACGGATGCGTGGTCAGGACGACGTGCGAGCCTTCCTCGCCGCGAATCCAGCGCTCGATCACGTCGATCGGCACGCCCTTTACGGTGCGACCGTCAACCGTGTCGACGACTTCACCGGGTTTCATGCCGGCAAGTGACGCGGGGGCGCCGTCGATCGGCTGGAGCACGACCTCGCCGCTCTTGAGCTGCAGAATGTAGACGCCGATCCCGCCGAAGTCGCCGCCGTTGAGTTGCTCTTGCAAGCTCTGGATCTCGTGCGGGGTCAGGTAGACCGTGTAGGGGTCGTCGACCGAGTTCATCACACCGGTTAGTGCAACTTGCGTCAGCGCGTTCGGTCCGCCGCTCAGATGCGCACCGTAGGTGTGTTGCGCGTAGGTGACGACGTTGGCGAGGCGCTGCGCGTCGGCTTGCGGATCGCCGCTTGCAATCTCCGTGGGTAATACCGGATGCGCGACGTGATTGCTCTGCAAATACTTCGTGAGCGCTTGTGCTTCGCCGCGGAACGGCGTTTGCGGTTCGAACGGCTTGTAGTACTCGGTTTCCAAGTCCGTGAGGGCTTTGTCGAAAAGGGCGGCCGGTGGAACATCTGACGCGGCGCCATCGTGTGCGGTATTGCCCGCCATGCTCACGCTGAACTGCGCGCTCGAGGGCGTTTGGTCGAACCCGCGCACGACAACATAGAGCGCGCCCGCGCAGCGCGACGATGAGAACTACGAGCGCCGCAATCAGCGCCTTGAATTTACCGGCCATAGGATCGATCATACCCGCCTACCTTAACGCAGGGTGCACCCTATTCCGTTTCTTAACCTCCGCGCCTTTTCTCTAGTGCAAGCGAGGGGCTGGATCGATCGGCTTGCCGTTGAAGCGGATCTCGAAGTGGACGTGCGGTCCCGTGCATGCGCCGGTGCAACCGACCGCGCCGATTGCTTGACCCTGCTTGACTTGCTGTCCGGCAGAAACGTAGAAGGCGGAGAGGTGGCCGTAGCCCGTCGAGTAGCCGCCGCCGTTATCAATTAAGATGTAGTTGCCATACCCGCCGTACCACTGCGCCATCAGCACCGTCCCGCCGGCCGACGCGGTGATCGTCGTGCCCATCGGCGCCGCAATGTCGAGCCCCTGATGAAATTCCGGCGCGCCGCCAAACGGACTGGAGCGCCAGCCGAAGGGCGAGGTGATCGTGCCCGACACCGGCCACCCAAACGCACCGGGCGCCGAAGGCACGTAGTTGCCCGCAATCCCATGCGCCTTGTTCTGGGCCTCGAGTTCGCGCTGCTGCGGATCAACGCTTCGAGTTGCGCTTCTTCCGAGGCGGAGAGTTCTTCGATCTCGGCGACTTCGGTTGCAACGTGGCGGCGTTGATCATCGGCAACCGCAACGAGATTGCGCCGCTCCTGCGCAAGCGTGTCGAGCTGGTTCTTCATACGCTGCTGGTCTTGTTGTTCGCCGGCGAGTTGGAGCCGCGTCTGATCGAGCGCCGCCTGCACGTCCGCGACGTGCTCGGCGGCCGCGCGCCGTTCGCGCACCGCCTTTTCGTTGGCATTGATGATCAGGCGCAGGTCTTCCCAGCGTTCGACGAACTCGGTGAACGTGCGCGCCGAAAGGAGCACTTCGGCGTAACTGAGATCGCCGTTCTCGTAGATCTCGACCAGACGCTTGCGCAGGGCGTCGTCGTGGGTGTGCAGCGAACGCTCCGCGGCTTGTAATTGTACGCTGTTCCAGTTGGCTCGGTTCTGCGTCGAGCGTTCCTGGGCGTTGAGGTCGTCGAGATGCGCGGAGACACTACCGATGGCCGAGGTCGTCTCGCTAAGCTGCGCCTGCAACCCTTGCACCTTGACCGTTACGGCGTTGAGCTGTGCCTTCTTGGCGTGGAGCTGCGCCTGCAAAGCCTCAGCCTTCTTGCGCTGTGCTTCGATGCGCTGCTGCAGCGGCGTGCTTTTCGCATACGCTGCTGATGGAATCAAGCAGTCAGGAGCAACAGGATGCACGCAAAGCACTCTCATTGGCGGCGTTTGTCCTTTACGTAAACCGAGCCGGCAATCGATTTTGCGTAGCGCTTCAGTTCGGCGGCGGCCTCGCCGACCTGTGCGTAGTTACTGAGTTGGCCTCGATCGTTGTTCACGATCGCCATCGAGATCGTCATGATCGGAAAGCGGTTGAGCGCACCGCGGCGGTCACGCGTTTCGATGTAGCCTGCGCGCAAATCCTTGGCGGAATACAGGTTGCGAATGTCCTTATCGAACTCGGCGATGATCTCTTTCGCGATCTCCTCGGCACGCTCGGTCTGCGTCACGACGATGAAGTCGTCGCCGCCGATATGCCCGACGAAATCGCTGGTGGCGCCGCGGCGACGCACGACGTCGACCGTAACGTGCGCGACGATTTGGATCGCTTCGTCGCCATGCGTGAAGCCGTAGACGTCGTTGAACGCCTTGAAGTTGTCCAAATCGAGGTAGATGACGGCGAACGGCTCGTTGTCCTCGATGCGCCGGCGGAGCTCGGCCTCGATCGCGAGGTTGCCCGGCAAGCGCGTAAGCGGGGAGAGCGACGAGTCGACCTCGACGCGGCGGATCTTCGCGCGCACGCGCGCAAGCAGTTCTTGCGGACCGAACGGCTTGGTGATGTAGTCGTCGGCGCCCGCCTCGAAGCCGCGCAACTTGTCTTCGGTCTCGCCTTTGGCGGTAAGAATAATGATCGGCACGTTGGCGATCGACGGGTTTTGGTGCGTGCGGATGCGTTTGGCGACTTCATAGCCGTCCATGTGTGGCATCATCAAGTCGAGCAAGACGATGTCGGGCTGCGCCTGCTCGATCAGCGCGAGCGCCTCCGGGCCGTCTGCTGCCGTCTCGACGGCGAAGCCCGCAAGCTCGAGATTGGTGGCGATGATCTTGCGTAAGTTGCGGTCGTCGTCGACGACGAGCACGCGATGGCCGGCTCCTTGTGCGAGATCTCTCACGATGTCGCTCGCAGGCCGGGAAGCACCATCGTGAACGTACTGCCGCCGTGCTGCGTGCTTTCAACCGCGAGTGTACCGCCGTGCGCCTGTACGATCTCGCGCGCGATCGTAAGCCCAAGTCCGCTGCCGCCGGCCGCGGCGGCGAGGTTGCGTTCGACGCGATAGAAGCGCTCGAAAATGTACGGCAGATGCTCTTCGCCGATGCCGATGCCGCGATCGCGCACGTGAACGGCGACGCGTTCGCCCTCATCATGTCCTTCGATCACGACCGACGCGCTATCCGGCGAAAACTTGAGCGCGTTTTCGACGAGGTGCAAGAGCGCGTTGCCGAGCAGATCCGGATCGCCGTTTAACGTCACCGTGGTCGAGACGCGCTCGAGGCGTCCGCGCGGCCGTCGGCCCGAGACGCTGCGCGGCTGCATCCACGAGATGATCGAGGGTGATGCTCGCCCGCTTCTCGAGCAAGTGTTTAGCGTTGACGCGCCCGACCAGGAGCAGATCTTCAACCGCGCGCGCGAGGCGGTCGGCCTGCTCTTCGATCGTTGAAAGGAAGTCGTGGCGATCGCCGGCGGCGAGCGCGTCGGGATTGGCGCGCATCGTGGTCGCGTACGCCTTGATTGTCGCAATCGGCGTCTTGAGCTCGTGCGAAACGGCCGCGACGATCTCGTCTTTGAGCTGCTCAATTGCCGCGAAGCGCACTTCGCGGCCAAAAGAGATCAGCCAGCCGTCGTCGATCGAGAGCATCGTCGCATGCAACAACCGGCGGCGTTCGTCATTGCGCAGAAGCTCGACCGGCTCAGGCACGATAGCGAGCCCAAGCGGCGGTTCGATGCGTGCGAAAAGTTCATCGAGCGATTTTCCGACGGCGTCAACGCGCGCAACTCCCGTAATTGCCGCCGCCCCGTTGCTCCACGCAGAGACCAGTCCATCGGCGCCGACAAACGCGATGCCGTCCGAGATGCAATCGGCGAGTGCATCAAAATCGACGTCAACGCGAAGGTGCATCAGTCGCTACGTCCGCAGATGCCGGCCGACCGAGTACCACGACGCCGCAACGCCGATCGCGCCGCCGGTAACAAACAACTCGGCGACGAGCAGCGGTACGTCGACGGTCGTGCTGCCAAACTTCACGAACGGGAGCGAAAGCAACAGATTTGGCCACAGCGCATACCGCGCGACCGCTAGGATCGCGATCGCTAGAAGCGCACCAAGCACACCCGCGATTAACCCTTCGCAAATGAACGGCAAGCGAATGTACATATTCGTCGCGCCGACGAGTTGCATGATCGAGATCTCGCGTCGTCGGGCGAAGACCGTCAGCCGGATCGTGTTCGAGATGATGACGCACGCCACGATCAAGAACGTGGCGATCAGACCTATGCTCACGCGCCGCAACACTTGTATGACTGCGACAAGTCGCGCGATGACGTCGCCTTGATAGACCACGTTGTCGACCCCCGCGAGCTTTTGGGCGCTCGTCGCGATGGCCGGAACCAAACTTGGATCCTTGCCTTGTACGCGCAGTTTGTCGGGGAGTGGGTTTTCAGTGAGCAGCGAGCCGGCATCGATTTTTCCATGCGTCTGCGCGCTCAGCTCAGCGAGTCCCGCTTTCTTGGGAACGAATTGAATCGCCGCAACCCGCGGATCGTGCTGCATCGCTGCGCGCACCGCGTCTTCTTGGGCGGTGGTGGCGTCACTCTTGAAGTACACGGAAAACTCGATCTGACTCAATAGCTCGTTGCCGAGTCCGGCGAGTGTCTCACGAACGAAGAGGAAGGCGCCGAGGAGGACGATGGTCATTGCGACCGTGCCAATCGCGGTCGCTTGCATGCCGGCGTTGCGCGTGAAGTTGCGCAACACCTCACCCAGAAAGAATTTGACCTTGCCCGAGTCCAAGATAGTAGTAGCCCCGTTCTTCGTCGGTAACGATCCTGCCGTCTTCGAGACGCACGACGCGGCGGCGCATGCGATCGACGACGGCTTGGTTGTGTGTGGCGACGAGCACCGTCGTGCCCTTGAGATTGATCCGCAGCAACAACTCCATGATCTCGGTCGTGTTTGATGGATCGAGATTGCCGGTAGGCTCGTCGCACAGGAGAATCTTCGGATTGTTGACGAGTGCGCGCGCGATCGCGGTGCGCTGTTGTTCGCCGCCGGAGAGTTCACCCGGATACATGCGGCTCTTGTGCGCGAGCCCGACGAGGTCAAGCGCGCGCGGCACTTGCCGCATCACATCTTTGGTGTGCGCGCCGGTAACTTGCATTGCGAACGCAACGTTTTCCCAAACGGTTTTGTCACTGAGCAGTTTGAAATCTTGGAACACCACGCCAAGATGCCGGCGCAGCGCCGGCACGCGGCCGCGCCGCAAGCGCTCGACGCGAATGCCGTCAACGGTGATCTCACCGCTGCTTGGAAGTTGCTCCCGATAAAGGAGACGCAAGAGACTCGACTTGCCCGTGCCCGAATGTCCCACGAGGAAAACAAAGTCGCCTTTGGCGATTTCCAACGTGACATTATCAAGGGCACGCACGCCGTTTTGGTAGACTAGCGAAACGTTGCGAAGGGAAATCATCGCTGCAAAAGGGTTTTTCCTTAAGCCAATCGCTATACCTCCGGGCTATGAATTTCGACCTCTCCGACGATCAGAAAGCGATCCAGCGCCTCGCGCGCGATTTCGCGCAGAATGAGGTGCGCCCGCGCGCCGAGGAGATGGATCGGGAGGAGGCCTTCCCCTACGAACTCGTCGCCGACATGGCCGAGCTCGGGTTCATGGGCCTTCCGTTTCCTGAAGAATATGGCGGTGCCGGCGCCGATACGGTGAGTTACGCGCTCGCGGTGATGGAGATCGCGCGCGTCGACGCCTCAACCGCAATCACGATGGCCGCGCACATCTCGCTCGGCGCCTCGCCGTTCTACCTTTTTGGGACGGAAGAGCAGAAGCAGCGCTATCTGGTGCCGCTCGCGCAGGGCAAGATGCTGTGGGGCTTCGGCTTGACCGAGCCCAACGCGGGAAGCGACGCGGGCAACGTCCAGACGAAGGCCACGCTGCAAGACGGCAACTGGGTCATCAATGGAACCAAGGCCTTCATCACCAACGCGGGGACCACGATCACCGGCGGGACGACGATCACCGCGGTCACCGGCACGCGCCCCGACGGGAAGCCGGAGATCTCGAACATCATCGTGCCGCAAGACACACCCGGGTTCACCCGCAGCAAGAAGTATAAGAAGATGGGCTGGCGCGCGTCGGACACGCGCGAGCTGAGCTTCGCCGACGCGGCCGTGCCGCAGGAGAACCTGCTCGGCAAACGCGGCGAGGGCTATCATCAGTTCTTACAGATTCTTGACGGTGGGCGGATCTCGGTCGCGGCCTTGTCGGTCGGGCTTTCGATGGGCGCATACGACGAAGCGCTGCAGTACGCAAAGGATCGCGTCGCGTTCGGCAAACCGATCAGTAAGTTCCAGGCGATTCAGTTCAAGTTGGTCGACATGCTGTGCGAGATCGAGCACGCGAAGATGATGGTGCTCAAGGCCGCGTGGGAAAAAGACGAAGGCCGCGAGTTCGAGCAAACCGCGAGCTTAGCAAAGTTGTATTCCGGCGAAGTCTCGCGCCGCGTCGTCAACGAGGCGGTGCAGATCCACGGCGGCTACGGCTTCATGGACGAGTATCCGGTCTCGCGCATGTATCGCGATCAGAAGATCAACGAGATCGGCGAAGGCACGAACGAAGTGCAACGCCTCGTGCTCGCGCGCATGATGGGACTATAACCTTTTGTCACTAAACTAAATGCCGAGGGCCGCTCAATGAGCGGCCCCGGTGACGCACAGCCCGATACCAACAAGTTTATCACGCGCAGCGGTCCGCGTGGAAAGGGTTACAGTCGATGCCTTCAATCTACGACGACCTTAAACCGCATTTTCGCGCTCGCGTGAGACTACTGACCAACGAAGAGGGCGGCCGCAAGTCACCAGGAAATTTTCCAGGTTATCTTCCGGATATGAAATTTCACGGCGATGATCGTGGGATGTATGGAGCTGGTTACTTCCGACCAGTCGACGCAATAGCGGGCGTCGTGATCGCCGTCGCCCCAGGCGAGGAAGTGGATCTCGACATCCTCCTCCGTCACCCAGAGCCGGAGTACATGCCGGACTTAATTCTGGGGAGAACATTCGAGCTATGCGAAGGTACGACCGTCATTGGACGAGGCGTCGTAACAGCGGTGTACCTTAGCTAGTCCTCGCCGTCTTCCGCGGCCTGGTCTTCGTAGGCGCCTTCCTCGTCGGGATCGATGCCCCAACCTTCGTACGTGCCCCCAAACGGTGCGATGACGCGCACGATCTCGGCGCGTGCGGCTTTGAGATTCTCCGGCGTCACGATCATCGAGCGACTCGCTTCGATCACGCTGTCGTAGGATTCATCCTCGGTGGCGAACCCTGCGTTGCGCAGGGCCTGCAGTGCTACTGCTTCCTTTCCATCGGGTATCTCGCAGTCAAAGACCACGTCGAATTGTCGCGAGAGATCCTCGCCGGCTTCGTCCATCTGCGCGATCTGATCGTTGTCGCGCGCCTCTTCCAGCTCCTCACCGCGCAGCGCGTAGCGCTCGTAGGTCGCCCACGCGTCATCGCGTTGCGACTGCACGTCGATCGCAATTTGCAGATCGGCGACACGGACGCGTAACGCGGCCGCCGCCTCCTCGCCCGCAGCGTAGACGTAGATTTTGTAGTTGCCTGCGCCACTTACCGTGCACACTGCGGCGGCGTCGTGCTCATCGCAGACCGCCTCGAGTTGTTGCTCGAGGCGAAAGAGCGCTTGCGCGCTGCCGTCGGTCGGCTGACCGTCCGGATCGATTGCAAATCCCGAGGCAGTAATCGTCAGGAGATTGGGATGGGCCTTGCGAAAGGTATCATCGTCCGCGAAATCAACGTCGACAGAGACTTCGAGCGATGGGGTGTCGCCGGTTTCGTACGGAATCCAATCAGCCATAAGGGGGAGGTTATCCGATGCTTCGACGTTCCCTCGCAACGACCGCATTAATCGCAGCTTTCATCTGTGCCCCCGCGTATGCGGCACTCGAGAATGGCGCGAAGGCGCCGGTTTTCACGTTGCAGGCGGCGATGGCCGGCAATACATTCACATTCAGCCTTGCCGACGCACTGAAGAAGGGCCCGGTCGTGCTGTACTTCTATCCGGCTGCTTTCACGCCGGGATGCACGGTTGAAGCGCACGACTTCGCCGATGCAATCGACAAATACAAGGCGATGAACGCAACGGTAATCGGCGTATCGCACGATCCGATCGATAAGCTGCAGAAATTCTCAGTCAGCGAATGTCACAGCAAATTCCCGGTTGCCGCCGACGTCGATCAAACCGTCGAGAAGCAATATGATTCGATCCTGGCGCAGAAGCCGGAGTATGCAAATCGCACATCCTATGTGATCGCGCAAGACGGCACGATCTTCTATAGCTACACCGATCTCCATCCCGATCAGCACGTGGCGAACACGCTCGCTGCGCTCGAAAGACTCGAGAATAAGAAACCGTGATGCGACGCGGCATTTTTGCTGCGCTCGCGATTACTACGCTCGTTGCCGGTCTGTTCCTAAGCGGACCGGCAGCAGTGCATGCACAATCGAGTGCGCTCGTTTCGGTGCTTTCGGAGGTCCAGCAACTTTCACAGAACGATTTCAACGCGCTCGCCTCGTGGGCAAACAACGGTGCGCCGCCGCCATATAATACGGGCTTTGCAATCGATCAAACGAAGGCCGACATTCTTAAGCTTGGCGATAAGGATCGCCAGGCGGTGTTGTGGTGGCTGCAGGGTAACGGACGTTCCGCGCTATATGCGCGTGGCGCGAACGACTATCAGATCGGACCGCCGCGCGCACCCGCCGATTCGGCTGCGCCGACACCGTCGCCAACGCCGGGTCCGTGGCGCCAGATTCCCCTCGCTTCAGCAACGCTCGACGCTGGTGTGCAGGGGCAGATACAGATCATCGGTGGCTTTGCCGCGGTCCGGCGCGACGGAACCGGAGCAATTGCGTGCGTCTCGTTCAAGAACCTCAGCCCGATGACGGCCCGCCGCGTCGTGTTCGAGTTTCCGTTACTCGATGCGCAAGCGAATCCACTGGGAACGCTGACGCTCGATCGCACCGGCGAGTTCTCGAGCAACATCGCGATCATGACCTACGACGGCTTCTCCGATTGGCAGAATGGTGCAATTGGCCCCCGCGGTCGCGTCGACAATTGCATCCTGCGAACGCTGCCCACCGCCGCCGTGCCGCTCCTACAAGCGCGCACGGCAAGCTATCGTGTTACGCGTGTCGAGTACGACGGCGGCTCCGTATGGACGCCGTCAGGTTCATTCTAGCGGGCGATGTTTCCACACGAGACGTAGGTGCCGAGATCGAATCCGCTCTTGTGGACATTGATCGCGTAATGTCCCTTGAGAAGATCGCTCAGATTGACGCCTGCGACGAGCGAATCGCCTTTGCCGTTGACCGTGTCGCGCAGTGCGTACTCGGGCGCTTTGTTGATTGCACCGCAGGTGCCGATGTGGATGTGCGTCGGTTGCGCCACTACGGTGCCGTTCTGCAACGCCACGACGACGCCGATGCCGCCGGTGCCCTGGGTGATGGTCGCTATACCGTCTTCGCCGCTGCCGTTGAGCGCCTTCATGGGAATCGTGATCGAGTTGGGCTCCTGGCTCGCTGCCGGAACGGTGAATGCGGCCAGGAGCATGAGTGTTACTGCAAGTTTCTTCATGTTTTCTACGATCTGCAGAAAGCATGAAGAAAGTCTAAAAACGAATACCGATGTTTGTCATGCGGGTGTGTGCGAATTGTTCGGTTTGTGCAAACCACCGTGCATGGACGCTTATTGGACCACTTATCGCGCCATCGAGATGCGCATTGCCCGCGAGATTGTAGAGATCGCGGCGCCATATGAGATCGAAGCGCAACGTACCAGCATTCGCCGAGAGCCACGCGGAACCAACACTTTGCGCCGAGCCCGTGTGCGGATGCACTTCGAGCCACCAGGTACGCAGACTTAGCGACGGTGCGAGCTGCCACGCAAGAAATGCGCCGGCACTCGTGTCGTTGATGCTTGCGCTACGGGTGCCGAAGGACGTCAGTCCGATGCGCACCTGCCGCACGTCCGTATAGATAAGATCGAGCTCGTCGCTGCTCATTGGGCTGAGCGGTGAGATCGCAAATTCGCTCGCGTTATATGCGCCGAACACTGTCTGAAGCAGATACCCGGAGCTCGCGCTCCCCTGCAGATCCCATGCGGGCGACGGGTGAAGATCGAGCGTGGCCGACGTGTCGTGGCCGGTGAGCGACGTCGTCGCCGGCTCCGGGTACGTATTGACAAAGCGCACGCCGTCGACGCCGTAGGCAACGTTGGCGGTCAGCCACGGCAACTTCGCGTTGACGCCTGCGTAGGCACGCGATTGATCGATTGTCCCGGCAACGTATGGGGAATATGACGGTGCCCAAAACCAGCCGGTGCTGTCGTGTGTAGCAATCTCGGCAAACGGCGCAATGACCGCGCGCGAACGCACGCCCACACGTGCATCGAAATCCGACCACAAGTCGTTCGAATCGAAGAGTGAGGACGTGTAACCGTCGGTTCCGCGATCGCCGGTAAGCGACGCATAGACGTCCGTGCCCGACGTGCGCTCGTAGGCAAGACGATAGGCGGAGAACGAGCTATCCATCGTGCCGGCATTGCCGCTCGCGAGCTCGCCGGAGCCGCTCATGAGCGCGACCTGCAAGGTTGCATTCGGAAGCGGCAGCGCGAGCGACGCGATGCCGCGACTGCGCGTTCCGCTTGCATCCGACGAATAGCCGACCGCGGCGGCGTTCGTGCCGTTGACGGAGAGGCCGCCGATCACGCTCGAGCCGGCGGCGACAAGCGGTGCACCGCCCGTCGTGGTGACGGAAAATGTTCCGGCGCCGGCCACGTTGCCGTATTCGTAGGCTTGTGGCACGCGCTCGACATCGACATCTGCGGCACTGTCGTAAGAAATCGTGGAGTACGTTGTCCAGCCGTCGGCGCTGTTGTAATCGGGAACGCCATCGAGGACCAACAATCCGCCGACGGTGGAAGTGCTCCGGTCATGCAGCGATGACGCGAAGAGCGGGTTGGCATTTTGTTCTAACACGATCCACGGCGTGAGCGAGACGGCCGACTCAGCGTGCGTGTACGGAAGATTCGCGAGATCGGCGTGCGACGGGCCCTCGAGGCGCACGGCGTCGTAGCGCTGGACCACGGCCGTGACCGTTCCGTCGGCGGCAACCCGCGCCCGGGTCGGCCGGCAGAAATCGCAGGTGATCTCGACTGCTGTGCCCGCGCCCTCGATCGCGAACGTTCCGTCAGGCGCGGTTCGAGCACTTACCGCCGGCGCTGCGCCCGCCAAGCGAACCAGCGCTCCGGCGATCGGCGCTCCCTCCTGGTCGCGCACGCTCCCGACGACGAGGGGCGCCGGAGCGGCGCCCAGGACGAACGCGGCCAGCAGCAGCAAAAAAGGGCGGTTCATGCATTCCTCAGATTTTGGCCTATACTGGTGCTGATGATCACTCGCCTCGTCGCGCGCTTGGCCCTGGCCGGACTACTGCTCTTAGCCGCAGTAAGCCTGCGCTACGCGTATGTCGATGCGGGCGTACTCACGGCGAGCACCGATGTGCTCGCGCCATCAACGCAACCGGCGTTGCTCGGTGCAATCAACGAAGACGGACGCACGGGGTGGTTGTGCCGTCCGGAGCAAGCCGCGGGCGCGAAGAGCGCAAAGATCGCGGAGCTTCCGTCGGGGCCGCGGCCTTAAGCGCTATGCGCCCTTCGTGGTTCGTGCTCGCGGTCGCATGTGCGTTCGCGGCGAGCCCTGCGAGCGCGCAAACATATAACCCAACGCCTGCGCCGCGAAGTACGTCTTCTGCTGCGATGCACGCGCAGGCCGTGCAACGCGAAATCGTCGAGCGCTTTCACTTGGGCTTAGCCGCACTCGACGCACGTCATTGGAGCGATGCGGAAGCGGAGTTCACGCGCATCCTCGCATTGCAGCCGCGCGAGCCGCAGGGCTCGACAGCCGCGTACGACCTCGGCATCGCGCAGGCACAACTCGGCGAATACGACAGCGCGGCAAATTCGTTCCAGCGTGCGATCGCCCTCGATCCCGGCTTCCTCGCGGCGATGGCCAATTTGATCGCCGTTGACGTCAGCCGTGGCAATCTGGCCGATGCCCGCGCCGTTGCAAATCACTTCGTCTCTCTCGCGCCCGATTCGGCTCGCGCACTCTATGCGCGCGGGCTGGTTGCATTGCAAAGCGGCGACCTCGGTACCGCGCACGACGATTTCTCCAAGCTCTTGCGCAACGATCCGCAATACGCGGTCGCGCACTACGATCTCGGGATCGTCGAGGTGCGCGCCGGCCGCTATGACGATGCGCAGCGTGAGTTTGCGGCTGCGTTGCAGCTCGCGCCGGCTTACGCGCGGGCGCGTTTCGCACTCGGCACCGTGCTTCTGCATAACGGCGACCGCACGGGTGCTCGCTCGTCGTTCGAGCGAGCGGCAGCGGATGCAAGCGATGATCCCGCATTGCGCGGGCTCGCGCTTGAAATGCGCAACGCAATTCCCGCGCCGTAAAACCGTACTTTACACTTTCTTCAGAACTTATCAGTACGCTGCGAGCCTCACTCTTGATTTGGAGGCTCTCCCCTTATGCAACGTACACCTCTATTTGCGGGAACGGCGTTCGTCGCAGCGGTGCTGCTTGCGGCGTGCGGTGGTGGAGGTACCAGCTCTGCACCGACTGTCGTGCCAACGCAGTTGGCGCCGAGCGGTTCACCGACAGTCACTCCGACCCCGGCGTCGACAGCTACGCCGACTCCAGCCGCGACGAATCCGCCGAGCATGCCGTCAACCGCGACGGTTAGCGGCGCCACCGTTCTGGTCGGCCAGAACGGACACACGCTCTACGTTTTTGGCGCTGATACAGCGAACACGTCGAATTGCGGCGCATCGAATGGTTGCACCGCCGCGTGGCCGCCATATGCCGCACCCGCCGGAACGACCGCGCCAGCAGGTAGCGGATTCGGAATCATCATGCGCAGCGACGGCACGCTCCAGTGGACGCTAGGCACGCAGCCACTCTATGAATACGCCGGCGACACTGCAGCGGGAACGGCCAACGGCCAAGGCATTACGGCCTTCGGCGGTTTATGGACCGCGGGGCAGCCGGGATCGACGTCCACGATGCCGACAGCGACGCCGTACAATCCGTACATCCGGATCCGTCTCTAACATGCGCAGCCTCTTCGCAGCCGCTGCGGCGCTCCTCGTAGCGGTCGCGGCGGCTCGCGGTCAGCAGCAACCGGGACGCGCGATCGAGTTGACCGACCAACTCGGACGGCGCTTCACCCTCGCAGATCTGCGCGGCCGCCCGCTGCTCGTGACGTTCGTGTCCGCGCATTGCGACGGTGTGTGTCCGCTCATCGAATCGCAGATCGCGGCCGCGGCGCAGCGTCAGCGCGAGGAGCATGGAAGTCTGCGCTTCTTGACGATCACGCTCGACCCCGAGCGCGATACGCATGCGGACTTGGCGCGCATCGCGCGCACCTTCGATGCCGATCCCACCTACTGGCTCATTGCCGGCGGCGATCCCGCTTCCGTGCATCGGCTCATGGCGGATTTCGGTGTCGAAGTCGCGCGCGGTGCCGACGGATACGCCGATGCGCACACGACGTTCATTACCGTGCTCGGAAGCGACGGACGCGTGGCCGGCACGATGTTGCCGCCGGCAGGGCGTAATTGAACGCGCGCACGGCCGCGCTCGCGCTTGTGATGTCGCTCGCCGGTTGCACGGCAGGCGGTATCTACGCAAGTCCGGCCGGCTCGGGCAATGTTAGTAGCATAACGACCGTCGACGTGAGCATCGCGGCGTTTGGCTCGCAGACGACGCCGGCCGGGAGCGCACTGGGGTTCTCGCCCGCGGCCATCAACATTGCGGTCGGATCAGGTGTGCGCTTCGTCAACGTTGACAACACGACGCATACGGTGACTGCGATTCCCGGTGCGAGTACGTTCCCCGCAATCTCGCCGTTTTCGGCATCGGCGTTGCAGCCGGGTGCGACAAGCGATATTTCGGGCGCGTGGGGTGCGGGCGTATTGCAGCCGGGGGGTTCATCCGGTGTCTTCATTGCAAACACGGCCGGCACGTATTTGTATGGTTGTTTCTTTCACTACAGCGGCGGCATGCGCGGAGTGATCGTTGCTCATTAAGATTTTCTTGCTCGTGGCGATGCCGCTCTTTGCGCAGCGCTACCATTTTTCGTGCGAGCAATGTCACACGGTTGTTCCCGAACTTAACGAGTTCGGCAAAGCGTTCTTAGCGCGCGGATTGCAGTTGCCACTGCCCAAGCACGGTACGACCGGGATTGCCATACGCTATCAACTCGAATATCAGGTCGACCCGGTCAACAGCCGGCGCTACACGCCGGGCGGCATCTTGCTCACGAATTGGGATGTCGGTGCGGTGAGTGCGTTCGTGCATTACAATCTCGGCGCGCAAGGTGGGCCGGCTGGGCTCTACCTCGGCTTTCTCACGAACTACAATGCGCACACGCAGGCGCTGTATACTGGCGGACTCTTCGAATTGCCGCTCTGGCAATCGCCGGGCCAGCGGCTCGACGACCTCCAGCAGTACGGCTACTATGGCGCCCACGTTGGGCTCAACGATCTGACGCTTGCATCGCCGCGTTGGGGCGGCATGTACCAACGCACGATTGGCAACACGGTAGTCGATGCGGTAATGGACTTTGGTGAATTCAAAGGCGCGCCGTATGGCGGAGCGCCCGTGCCGACCGGCGCGACAACGTCGGCGCAAGCTCCCGAGATCTCGCTCTGGGCGCGCGTACCGCTCGGTGACGCGTTCTCGATCGGCGCGCAAGCAATGGAAGGTACGCGTCACATCGTGCTCGTCGGGAAGGCGCCGTTCAACGATGCCTACACACGTTCGGGGATCGACGGCGCGTGGGAGTACGGGCGCTTGCAGCTCCAAGGCGAGCAGTGGTGGGGACGCGACTTCGATGCAGACGGCTTCGGCACGTTGATCGGTAGTGCAGGCGGCTACGTGCGCGCCAAATACTACATCGGCGACGGCGACCACGCGTATTTGGGGGTCCGCTACGACGCCTACGACAATCCGATCGTCACGCGAGACGTCACGTACTACGGCGCATTGATGATCTTCCAACGCGCGCGAATTGTGTTCCAGCAGGTGCAGACGATCGGAAGCACCGGCAGCTTTGGCGGAGCCTTAACTCTCGCGATCCCGGCCCCGCTAAAAATGTAGAGGAGCGTACCTCGGTGAAAGGATAAGGTCACTAATGCGCATTTTGGTCGTCGAGGACAGTTTGCCCGTGGCCAACGCCGTTCGTGCGATGCTCGAACGGCGTAAATACGCGGTGGACGTCGTCACCGACGGCGAAGCCGGTCTGGATTTTCTCCTGCGCGACGCCTACGACGCCGCGATTCTCGATGTGGGTTTGCCCAAGCGCGATGGTTTTGAGATCGCGCGGCGCGCACGTGCGCTTAGCATCACGACCCCGATTTTGATGCTGACTGCACGCGACGGCATCGAAGATCGGGTGACCGGCCTCGATTGCGGTGCTGACGACTACCTCGTCAAACCGTTCGCGGAAGAGGAGCTCGTCGCACGCTTGCGTGCAATCGCGCGGCGCTCAACGCGGCCGATCGTCGATCGTGTCGAAGCCGGACCGCTCGTCGTCGACGTTTCGGCGCGGAGCGTGATCTACGAGGGCCGCCAGGTCGACCTCGGCGCAACGGAGTTTCGCCTGCTGGAATTTCTTGCTCGCAACGCGGGGATTACGTTCTCGCGCACGGACTTGCTCGAACGCATTTGGGATTACGAGTTCGACGGGTCGAGCAATATCGTGGATGTCTACGTCAGCCAGCTACGGCGCAAACTGAAAAAAGCCGGTGCCGGCGACGTCATCACCACGGTGTGGGGCGTCGGGTATAAGTTCGAGAAGTGATCGCGCGACTCGTCGGCGCGTATCTCGTCATCTTCACCGTCGTGCTAGCTGCTGCGTCGTTTGCGTTGTACGTGTTCCTTGCGGGACAGTATCACGGCTTACTGCTGCCCGCGCTCTCGACGCCAGAAGGCGCCGGCGTTTACACGCAGACGATGCGCAAGGTCGCACTCGAAATTCTCGCAGCCGACGTTCCGTTGCTCGTGCTGGTAGGACTCGCCGCGTGGGCGCTCGCGAAGCTCTCGCTGCGCCCACTGCTCGAAGCACAAGCGCGTGAACGCGCGTTTATCGCCGATGCGGCGCACGAACTACGCTCACCGCTCGCGACGATCGCAAGTGTCGCCCAGGCGGCGCGCGGCGACGGGGCGGTACAGAAAGACGACGTCTTAGATGCGATCGCCAAGACCGCGCTCGAAGCAAGCGCTCTGGTTGGCGATCTCCTCACGCTCGCTCGTTCGCCCAAGCCGACGCTCTTACAGCGCGAGCCGGTCGACCTCGCGGCGCTCGCGCACACGTGCGTTCGCGAGATCGAACCGCTCGCGCAGCGTAGCGGCATCAACCTCGAGCTGCACCTGGCGCCGGCGATCGTCGACGGCGACGCGCGACGCTTGCGTGAACTGCTGCGCAACCTGCTCGAGAATGCATTGCGACACGCGTCCGCGCACATCACTATTACGACCGGCGTTGATGGCGGCCGCGCGGTGTTACGCGTGACCGACGACGGCGCCGGCGTTGCGCCCGAATTGCGAGAGGGCCTCTTCGACCGCTTTGTGAGCGGAAGTGTCGGCGGCAGTGGTCTCGGCCTTGCGATCGCGCAGTGGGTTGCGCGCGCACATGAAGGGACACTCGCGCTCGACGAACGCGAGCACGGTGCGTCGTTCGTTGCGTTGTTTCCAACAATCGTCGTCTAACATGCGAACCGAAGAGCGCGCTTCGACATATACAAGATATGATTACACTAGCAGCGCTCACCCTCGCCCTCACTATGGCGAATCCCGTTAATATCGCAACCTGTTCGGTCGACCCTATCGTGATGGTAACCTCCGGTGATACGACCACTCAAGAGATCATCGGAACGCAAGTGCACATTTCATTCGTCAACACCGGTAGCCAACCGATTTCATCGGTCGCGTTTGCCGTCAATGAGGACGGAAAGACGCGAACGATCCTCGATCGGGGAACGTTTTCGCCCGGTGTCGCCATTTCGCACTATTGGAGAGGCGACCGCGACCTCACAGACGTCTCCTGTAGCGTCAACTCCATCCTCTTCGCGGATGGAACGTCCTGGACGAACCAAAGCGCCTCGGGCGGCATATACGGGGTATGAAACGCTTCTTGCTAGGCCTCGCGCTTATCGCGCTCGTGCCGGTTCTCGCGCAGGGTGCCTCGGCGAGCCCCGTCGTCACCGTGCATCTCCACGGCGATGCCTACAATCCGCCGAGCATTACGATCCACACCGGCGATACCGTGCGTTTCGTTAATGACGATGACGACGCGCACACGGTCACCGCGACCGACGGATCCTTCGACTCCAAGGGCATGGACACGGACGGGTCGTGGAGTCATACGTTCACACGCGTCGGCACGTATCACTACTTCTGTGAACTGCATCCGTTCATGAAGGGCACTATCATCGTGAAGGACGTGAAAGCATGAGACGCAACGATTTCTTGAGCCACGTTGCCTGGACGGGGAGCGGTATCGCCTACGCGCTCTCCGGCGCCGGCATTTTCACCGGCCGCGCGCTCGCCGATGCCGCGCCGTCCACGCAATTCGTGCAGATCAGCGATAGCCACATCGGCTTTCATCAACCTGCCAACCCCGATGTCGGGGCCACGTTGAAGGCCTCGGTCGATGCGATCAATGCCATGCCGGTGCAACCAAAGTTCGTCGTGCACACCGGCGACATCACGCATCTCTCGACGCAGCAACAATTCGACGATGCGCGCGCAATCTTGAGTCAACTGCGCGCACCGCTGATTGCGCTTCCGGGCGAGCACGATGTGCTTGGCAACGACTTCAAGACCTATCGCACGAACTTCGGGATCAAAGACGCCGAAGACGGCGGCTGGGCGTCGTGGGACGACGGTGGCGTGCACTACATCGTGCTGCTCAATGTCTTCAATTTTGAGAAGATGGGCTTGATGGGCAACGACCAGCTCGCTTGGCTGAAGAAGGATCTGCAGTCACAGTACCAATCGACACCAATCGTGGTCTTTACCCACGTCCCGCTCTACGCGCTCTTTCCACAGTGGGGCTGGACCACGCAAGACGGTGCAAGCGCCCTCGCAATGCTCAGCGGCTTCGACCACGTGACGGTCCTCAACGGGCATATCCACCAGATCGTCACCCACGTCGATGGCAACATCCACTTCGCATCGGCGACCGCGACGGCGTATCCGCAGCCACAACCGGGCACGGCGCCGAATCCAGGCCCGGTAACCCTTCCCCACGACCAATTACTGCACGCGATCGGGTATCGGACGGTGCGCCTCGATAACGGTACGGCAGGCATTGAGCAACATCCACTGGGCTAGGAGGCAATGCGAGATTCCGCGCTCGAACGCGCATTTGCAGAACGCCAATCATGGGCGTACGAAGCGGCGTATCGCCGCTTTGGTGCGCGCATGTACACGACCGCGTTGCGGGTGCTCGCCGATCGCGGAAGCGCACAGGACTGCGTGCATGAGGTCATGCTCCATCTCTGGAAGCGCGGCGACACATATCAAGCCGAGCGCGGCGCGCTCGAGGCATTTCTCGTCACTTGCTCGCGAAACCGCGCCCTCGAACGCCTGCGCAGTGCGGGGCGGCAATCCGTCGCGATGCGTCGCGCCGCCGCGTCGGAAGAAAGCGAGGAGCTGATGTCTGACCCGATTGAACGCGAGCGGATCGCGCGCGCGATCGACGCACTGCCGGCGGCGCAAGCGCAGACGATTCAGTTTGCGTACTTCAAGGGCATGACCCACACCGAGATCGCAAGCGCACTCGGCGAACCGGTCGGAACGATCAAGAGTCGTCTCGCGGCCGCATTACGTACGCTGCGAGGTTCCCTGGTGACGGCCGATGTTTGAACTGCACGTCGGCGATCTCGCCGAGCTTTACGTGCTCGGTGAACTCGACCCGAGCGAGCGCGCGGCGGTCGAGGCACACATTGCGAGCTGCGTGCAGTGTCTGCGTCGCGTCGGCGAGGCCGAGGAAACGCTTTTGGCGCTCGAGCGCGGCGATCTTGCAGAACCGACGCCCGAGTTCCTCGACCGGCGCATGCGATTTGCTGCGCCGCCGGTGCAACGGTATGCGACGCTTGCACTGGCAGTCGCGGCCGGCCTCGTGCTCGGCATCCTGACGATGCTTCCGGCGGTGCTGCGTCCACACGACCAACCCGCGCTCGTGGCCATGGTCAACAGCCATTTCAATCACGCGCAGTTTGCGCCCGTCGCTGCGCAAAGCGCGCCGGGGGCGAAAGTCATCTTTGCGCGCGACAAGAGCTGGCTGTTTATCGTCGCGAATGGTTCGGAACGCTACGCCGTTTACGCGATCGCGCCAACCGGGGCAACGCGTTTGGGCGAGCTGCATCCCGAAGGTTCATCGAGCACGCTCTACATCGACCACCCGGTCACCGCCGTTAGCGTCGAACTGCGCGATGGCGCGACCGTGCTGGAGCGGGCGGCGCTGCGCTAACCGGCTTGATCGTTCTGGTTTTGGAAGAGGTTCGGTTCGGCCGGCTTGCGCTTCGCGCGAGCGTCGCGGGGTTCGGCATCGAGTGCGGTAATCGTGCGCGGCGCAAGATCGATGACATCGGGTTCGGGTAACTCGTCGCCGGCGATAGCCGCTTCATCTTTGAGCTTACGTCCCTGCGGTAGCAGGCGCGATTCGTAGCTGCCGATGGCTTCATTGTACGCGCCGACCGACCGCTCGAGATTGCGTCCAACGTTTGCGAGTTTTTCGGCGAAGCGCGCGGTGCGGTCGTAGAGCTCGCGGCCGAGCGCGGCGATGCGTTTGGCGTTTTCTTCCTGTTTGACGGCTTGCCAACCCATCGCAAACGAACGCAGGAGGCTAATCAGCGAGAGCGGTCCGGCGATCAAAACGCCCTTATCGAGCGCATACTCGATCAGCATCGGGTTCTCGGTGCATGCAGCGCTCAAGAAGGCTTCGCCCGGCACAAACATGATGACGAAGTCGGCGGAGCCTTCAGTTGCCTGATAGTTACGTTTGGCAAGTGCATCGACGTGATCTTGCAGCGCGCGCGCGTGGCGCTTGACCAGCTCGCGACGCGCGTCGTCGTCGACCGCTTCGAGTGCGGCTTGCAATGCGTCGGTCGGCGCTTTGGCATCGACGAAGACTCGGCGCTCACCGGGAAGACGAATCGTCATATCGGGGCGTCCGCGTCCGCCTTCGAACGCGATCGTCTGCTGCTCATCGAAGTCGCAGTGCACGAGCATGCCGGCCTTCTCGACAACGTTGCGCAGTTGCATCTCGCCCCACTTGCCGCGCGTGGTCGGGCTGCGCAGCGCCGTAACCAGCGTCGAGGTCTGGTTAGAGAGTGCGTTAGCAGCCGACTCCATCTTGTCGGCACGGCTTAAGAGTTGCTCGAGCTGCGCACGCAGCGCGCCAGAATCCTCGCTGCGTTTGTTCTCGATCTCGCGCACCATTCGATCGAATTCGCCAAGGCGGTGCGTCGTGCTCTCATGGAGATCGCTCTTCGCTCGTTCCACTAGTGCATCGATGGCGGAGCGCTCACCGCGTCCGCGCGTGTACATCACGAAGGCGCCGAGTGCGATACCGATGAGCAGGAAGAGCAGATCGACGAAAGCGGTCACGATTGCAGCCCGAGTTGATCCTTAAAGAATGTCTGAACGCGCGTCCACGCGTCCTGCGCAGCCGACGCTACATACGAACTTCGCGTATCGTCGAAAAATGCATGCCCAGCCTCGGGGTAGATCTTCACATCGTGCGGGACCTTGAGCGCGGCAGCCCACGCCAGCACGTCAGCCTCGGGTATGCTCGTATCTTTTGCGCCGTAGCTGCCGCACACGGGGATCGTCATTTTGGCGGGATCGATATCTTTGACCGCGCCGTAGAACGGCGCGACGCCGACGAACACGTCGGCGTTGTCGAGAGCTTGAATCAGCGCGATGTGGCCGCCCATGCAAAAACCGCTCACGCCGAGCTTTGCGCTCGGCGCTTTTCCTCGCAGGTGCATCGCCGCGGCCTTTAAATCGCCATCGTACTGCTCGCGTTGCAGCTTCGCCGCGAACGGTCGAAAGATGCTAAAGTCCGTTGCGCCGTCGCCGCTCGGCGCGCCCATGCGTGAGTAGAGGTCCGGTGCAATACACATGTAGCCTGCCTTGGCGTAGCGCCGTATTGTGTCGCGCAGTTGGTCGTCGACACCCCAGATCGCCATGCACAGCACGACGCCCGGCGTGGTCGCGGTTACCTGCTTCGGATAGGCAGCGTAGGCGTTGACGGTGCCATCAGGGCGGCTCAGTTGAAAACGCTCGACCGTAATTGCCGGGTCGTTTTCGGGGACGATCGGCGGGTGGGGCGCGCCGAGGGCGCTTTGTGCCGGCGCCTGTGCCGGCATCGTTGCGGTTGCCGCCGCACCGGCGGCAAGGCCGGTGAAAGTACGGCGGTTCATCTTCATAGCGAGGTAAAGATTCGTGGATGACGGGCCGAAGTTCTTCTAGCGCATGATGTTCGGTTTTCTTCTCGCACTCGCGATCGCCATTGTCGCCGCGGTGCTCGGCCACTTCGCGCCAATCGTCGGCGCCCCCGTCTTCGCGATTCTCCTTGGAGCAGCGATTGCAACGGTGCGCACGCCTGGACCAGCGCTCAGGCCCGGTATCACCTTTGCAAGCAAACAACTCTTGCAGTGGTCGATCGTGCTGCTTGGCTTTCATTTGAGCTTGCAGCAAATCGTGCAAGGCGGAGCGCAGTCGCTGCCGGTCATGCTCGGCACGCTCGCGATCGTGCTGGTACTTGCATATGTCGTGGGGCGCATGCTCGGGCTCGACCGCGACATTCGCCGCTTGATCGGGATCGGGACCGCGATCTGCGGAGGCTCGGCAATTGCGGCGGTGGCGAGCGTGATCGAAGCCGATCAAGCCGACATCGCGTATGCGCTGGGCGTCGTCTTCCTTTTTAATGTAGTGGCGGTGCTGATCTTTCCCGCGCTCGGCCACCTGATGCAGCTGTCGCAACACGCCTTTGGCTTATGGGCCGGCACGGCGATCAACGATACGTCTTCCGTGGTTGCCGCAGCATTTTCATACGGGCGTGACGCGGGCAACGATGCGGTGATCGTGAAGTTGACGCGCACGACGCTGATCGTGCCGATCGTGCTGTTTTACGGCTGGCGCAAGATCCAGCAGGCGCGGGCCGGCGCGCAAGGGATCAAGTGGGGCGCGATCATCCCGTGGTTCATCCTCTATTTCTTGGTTGCGGCGGCGATCAATTCGCTCGGCTTGATTCCGGCGGCAATGCAAGGCCCGCTGCAAGAACTCGCGCTCTTTACGATTACCGTGGCGCTGGCCGGTGTCGGGCTCGGCACCGATATCAACAGGATCCGCGCCGCGGGGGTCCGGCCACTCGTCCTGGGAGCGATCCTCTGGGCGGCGATCGCGCTCTCGAGCCTGGGTCTGGCTCGGCTCTTTCGCGTGGCCTAAAAGGGCGTATCCGTCGGCGCAAGGGCCGGGTTAGAATGGCGGGAAGTCTTTCAACCCCCTACCTAGGACGGAGAATCTAAGGAACGTGGCGGACGCGGTAGTCAAAGTGACCCTGCCCGAGATGGGCGAGTCGGTCACCGAAGGCTCCATCGTCGAGTGGCGCAAGCGCGTCGGTGATCAGGTCAACGAGGGCGACACCCTCGTCGACGTGACGACCGACAAAGTCGATGTCGAGGTTCCCGCAACCGCTGCGGGTGTCATCACGCAGCTCTACGGCAAAGAGGGCGACACGATCGCCGTCGGTGCAACGTTGGCCGAAATCGACACGTCGAAAAACGGCGCCGCGAAGTCCGGCAACGGATCTGTCACCCCGAGCGCTCCGAAGGAGCAGTCGAAGGGTGCAAAAGCGGAACCAAAGATTGTCGCGGTCACCTTGCCCGAAATGGGCGAGTCGGTTACCGAAGGCTCGATCGTCGAGTTTCGCGTCAAGGTTGGGCAGAGCGTCAACGAAGGCGACTCGATCGTCGACGTCACGACCGACAAAGTCGACGTTGAAGTGCCCGCGACCGCAAGTGGTGTGGTCACGCAACTCTTCGGCAACGCCGGCGACACGATCGCCGTCGGCGCAAAGCTCGCCGAAATCGATGCGAACGCTTCTGCAAGCGTACCCGCAAAGAGCGCACCGAAGCCTGACGTTGTCATCCCGAGCGTAGCAAGCGAAGCGCCGCGTAGTCGAGGGACCGCCGACGTCACCGCGTCGCATCAAGCGCGTCGTATCGCGAACAAACTCGAACTCGATCTTTCATCGATTCACGGCTCCGGGCCGAACGGCTTGATTCTGCGCAGCGATGTTTCGTCGCAAGCGAACGGTGCGCGCAAAATTAGCGCCGCGCCGAAATCGAATGTACCGCCATTACCTGCGCCGCCTGCGGGCGCAAAGCTGACGCCGCTCAAAGGCCCGGCGGCCGCGCTCACCGGCTACATGGAGCAGTCGCTCACGATCCCGACGGCGACGAGTTTCCGCACGCTGCCGGTCGACGTCATGGATGCACGGCGCAAAACACTCAACAATGCAATCAAAGCGGCGAACCGCAGCGAAAAAGTCTCGTTCACGCACCTGATCGCGTGGGCGCTCGTGCGCGCGGCGAGCGAGATGCCGTTTATCACCTACAGTTTCCGCCGCGACGAGAGCGGCGCGCCGCAGCGTGTAGAGCCGGGGATTCATCTTGGACTCGCGGTCGATTCAGAGCGCAAAGACGGCACGCGTTTCTTGATCGTCCCGGTCATCAAGAATGCCGACGCGCTCGACTTCGCTGGTTTCTACAAGTCGTATCAAGAGCTCGTCACCAAGGCGCGCGAAAATAAGCTCACGGCCGACGATCTACAAGGCGCGTCGTTTACGCTGACCAATCCGGGCGGCATCGGCACGGTTGCATCGGTCCCGCGTTTGCTCGCGGGACAAGGCGCGATCCTTGCAACCGGCGCGATCGGGTATCCGCCGGGCTTCCAAAGCGCGTCGGAACCGGCGCTGCGCCAACTCGGCGTTAGCAAAGTGATGCAGATGACCAGCACCTACGATCACCGCGTGATTCAAGGTGCGCAGTCCGGCGAATATCTGCGCCGCGTCGATCAGTTGCTGCAAGGTGCCGACAACTTCTACGAAACGCTGTTTGCCCAACTTGGACAGACTTTACCGGTCAAAGCTGAAGCTTTGCCCGCTACAGTCGCGACTGCGCCGCGAGATTCCGCCGCCGCGGCATCTTCCTTTTCTGATGAACTGTTGCGGGCGGTTGCGGCCGGCATGGCGATCGTCTCGGGCTATCGCACGCACGGGCATCTCGCCGCGCATCTCGATCCGCTCGGTGCGGAGCCGCCCGGCGATCCGAAGCTCGATCCGGCGACCTACGGGCTCACGCCCTCGCTTCAGGCTGCGATTCCCGCCGCGGTCCTCAATGTCTACGTGCCCGGCGCGACGCTTGCCGATATTCTGCCGAAGCTGCACGAAATCTACAGCTCGACGACCGCGTACGAATTCGAGCACATCTCGAACACCGAGCAGCGCCGGTGGCTGCGCGAAACGATCGAGAGCGGCGCGGGCAAGATTGCGCTGTCTCCGAACCGCCAGATTCGTTTCTTGCAACGTCTGACGAAGGTCGAAACCTTCGAGCGCTTCGTCCGCAAGACGTTCCTCGGCCAGAAGAGCTTCTCGGGCGAGGGGCTCGATGTGATGGTGCCGATGCTCGAGGAGACGCTCGAGATGTTGGCCGACGAGGACACGCCCAACGCCGTGCTCGGCATGGCGCATCGCGGGCGTTTGGCGGTGATCGCGCACGTCGTCAACATGCCGTACGAAGAGTTGCTCGGCGAATTCGAAGCGGCGCATCAACGCGGCGACGTCACGAGTGACAACGACGTGACCGGCGACGTGAAGTACCACCACGGCGCGACCGGCGTCTACACGACGACCGGCGGCAAGCAGATCATGGTGACGCTGCAACACAACCCAAGTCACCTCGAAGCGGTCGATCCGGTCGTTGAGGGGCGCGCGCGCGCACTGCAGACCGATCATGCGCAGCCGGTCCCCTCGCAAGACGTACGCAAGGCGGCACCGATTTTGATCCACGGCGATGCCGCCTTCACGGGCCAAGGCATCATCTCCGAAGTCTTCAATCTGCAGTCGCTCCCGGGGTACGCGACGGGTGGCACGCTCCACATCATCGCCAACAATCAGATCGGCTTCACGACCGATACGCGCGACTCGCGCTCGACGCGCTATGCGTCGGATCTCGCCAAGGGCTTTGATGCCCCAATCATTCACGTGAATGCAGATGACGTCGATGCATGCATCTCGGCCGTGCACCTTGCCGAAGAATTCCGCAAGCGATTCGCGCGCGACGTGGTGATCGATCTGATCGGCTATCGCCGCTTTGGCCACAACGAACAAGACGAGCCGGCGTACACGCAACCGTCGATGTACGAGCGGATCAAGAACCATCCGACGGCCCGCGAGCTCTTTCGCGAACAAGTTGATTGCGCAGGGCGTGATCACCGCCGAGCAGGCTAAAGAGATGGTCGACGAGTCGACCGCGCGTCTGCAAGAGGCGTACAAGACCATCAAAGAATCGCACGGCGGCAGCATGATCGAGAAGATCTCGCAATCGGCGCCGCTGCCGACCGCTACGCTCGTGCCGGTCGACAAGGCGCAGCTGCTGCACTGGTCCGACGATCTGGTCAGCGTGCCCGACGGCTTTGCAGCCAACAAGAAGCTCATCACGCAGTTCGAGCGCCGCAAAGCGACGATCGCGCAGAAGGGCCTCGTCGATTGGGGCATGGCCGAAGCGCTCGCGTTCAGTTCGTTGCTGGCATCGGGCGTTCCAATTCGCATCACCGGTCAGGACACCGAGCGCGGCACGTTCAGTCACCGTCACGCCGTGTTGCACGATCCGGTGACGAACATCGAGTACGTGCCGCTGCAGCATATCACGCAGGCGAAGGCGAGCTTTGAGATTCACAACTCACCGCTCTCGGAGTACGCGTGCGTCGGTTTCGAATACGGGTATGCGGCGGCCGTACCGAAGGCGCTCGTGCTGTGGGAAGCGCAGTTCGGCGACTTCGTCAACGGCGCGCAGATCATCATCGATCAATTCATCGCCGCGGGTCAGGCGAAGTGGGGTCAAACCTCGCGCTTGACGCTGCTGTTGCCGCACGGCTACGAGGGGCAAGGGCCGGAACACTCGAGCGCGCGGCTCGAACGCTTCTTACAACTCGCGGCCGAGGGCAACTTGCGCGTCGCGTATCCCTCGACTGCGGGCAACTACTATCATCTGCTTCGGCTGCAGGCGAGTTCGCACAATCCTGTGCCGCTGGTGGTGATGACGCCGAAGTCGTTGCTGCGCGCGGAGGCTGCGTCGGGTTCGATCGACGACATGGCGAACGGCGCGTTCAAACCGGTCATCGACGATCCGAACGTTACGGATAAGAAGAAGATCGAGCGTATTCTGCTGTGTTCGGGCAAGATCTACTACGATCTGATTGCGTCGGAACTCTACCCGAAGATGAAGAAAAGCGCGATCGTGCGCATCGAGTTGCTTTCGCCGATGCCCTCGGAAGAGATCAACAATCTGCTCGACACGTATCCGAACCTCAAGTCGCTCGTTTGGGTGCAAGAAGAGCCGAAGAACATGGGCGCGCGCGCATACGCGCGCCGGCGTTTGCTCGAGAAGTTGCGCAAACCGCTCGACATCGGCTACGCGGGACGCGGCTATCGCGCCTCGCCGTCGGAAGGTTATCCCGGCGCGCACGCGGCCGAGCAAGAGCGCGTCGTCAAGATGGCGCTGACCGAATAGGTAAAAAGTCCTATGGCGCTGGCGGAGTAGCGCGCTTCCATCTCGAAGCGCGGCAAAAATGAAAAATGCCTTTGTCGCGATCGCGCTCTTTGCGCTGGTCGTCGGCGGCGTGCGTGCCGCCGATGCGCCCTCTGCTCTGCCGCCGGACATCCATATCTTCTCGTGTAAGGTGCTCAGTGGGCAGCCAATCTTAGGTGTGGCCTATCAGGTCGGACTCGCAGTGCGCTTCGAAAATAACGCCAGTCAACCTTACACATCGATCCTGTGGCGGGCAAAATACGGTGACGGCTACGTCGATTTCTTAGACGATGGCACGTTTTCGCCGCAGGTCCGGATCGACAACTTCGTGCTCTCGGCGATCGGCAAAGCCCACGTGAACGTTATCGGCTTCTTGCTCGCGCCGCGTGGGGCCGACATTCCGGTCGAATCGCAGGTCCGCTTTGCGGAGTACGCCAGCTTGAACGATCCCGAGAATTGCCGGATCATCAAAGCCGTCACCGCCGATGGTGCGACGTGGACGGATTCAACGGTGCCGGAGCAACACTACGTGTTGCCGAATCCCGCCCCGAGTACGCAAGCGACGCTTGCGCCGGGCGAAACGGAACCGCACGGCCTCATCGACATCGCGCATTGCCACCTAGTGTTTCCTTCGGGGCGCAACACCGCAGAGGCGGATATTGGTTATGACGTCAATACGGGGAAAACCGTTGACGCGGTCACGTTCCGTGTTTCGTATGGAAGCGGCACGCTCGATTTCGTCGATCAGGGGACGTTTCCGGATGGAATCTACGTGCGGCACAAGATGAGAGTGCCGATGCCCGATGCGCTCGCGGGCCGTTCGTACTTCGCCCTCGATGATCCGAAAAATTGCACGGCCGTGCTCGTGCACTACACCGACGGAACGCAGTGGATCAATCCCGTTGCACCTGCCGCACTTGCAGCACCAACACCGGTACCTGACGGGCTCGATCGCGGGCTCGCGCAATGGGTCGTTAACTGGCAGAACGGATTGCAGTTGCCGGCGCCGTCGCCATCGGCGAGTCCGAGCAGCACGCCGTAAACGCTAGCCTGCGTTGAATTCGGCCGTAACCGTCACCGTCTGCGAGCGGCCGTTTTTGTCGGTGACCTTGAGCGTACGATGCACGGCGGACCCGAGACGAGGTATTCTGAATGTAGAAATCGTGGTCGGTATTCGGCACCGCGGTAATCGTGCCGAGACACGCCGGCGGCGTACCGACCGGCGTCAACGTGAACGGCCCGCTGTCGCCGCGCTCGTCGATGCTCAGCATGTTTCTTGAGCGGAAGCGTCGTCACCGGAATCCACCACGTGGTGGTAAACTCGGTGCGCGATGAGCGTCACGGCATTACTCGTGAGGTCGAAGTAAACTGACGAAGCCGGCGCCCTTGGTCGAGATCGCGACGTTTTGACCGTCGACGTCGAACTCCGCGTATGCCCAGCGTCGTCAAGATGTTGATCGGTGTCCCGCTGTTCGGCCCTTCGACCACGCCGAGCGTTTGATTCGTGGCGATCCGCGTAGCCGATGCGATCGGCGGCGCCGCCGTTGGGGCCGAAAGCGGCGAGGCCGCCGAACTGCGTCCGTCGGAGCGACGAGCAGCTGTCCGAAAGCGACGTACCGCCGCTCGCGAGATTCATCATGTTGCCCTGCGCAGTGTTGTTGAACAGAAAGTAGCCGACGCCGGTTCCATCGATGCCGACGCCGCCGCCGAACCCGCTGCCCGGCGTAAACCCGGGGTTGAGCTAGCGTTGCTGCGCCGCTCGACTGTCACCGTCCACGCGCCGCCGTCCCGACGCCGTCGATCAATACGCCGCCGCGCGCTCTGCGGTGCCATGAGAAGCCCGTTGTCTTGATAGATGTCGCCGCCCAAAGACGGTACTCGCAAGCGCGCCGATCGCGCACGTGCCGGTAAGCGGCGCGTACGCGACGACGTCCGGCGAAGGAGCGGGAGAGGCACGCATGCCGCTGGCCCAGACCTTCGTGCCGTCGAACGTCACATCGCTCGCAGTACGCCATAAAGCTGGAGAGGCTGAAGGTGTTCGCCAGCGTGCCGCCCGCATCGGTGAAGCAGAGCAGATCGTCGTTGTCGCGCTTCGCTCACCCAGATGCTGCCGTCGCTCATCGTGTAGAAGCCGCTCGGTGTCGTGCCGTTGAGCGTGATCGTGCTCGTGGTCGCTCCGGTCGACGCGTTGATCGTGCCGTACGCGGCGGTCGTGAGCGAGTTCGACATCAACATGTACGCAATCATGTTGTTGGGCAGCGCCTGGAGATAGCCGGCTGATTGTAGCTCGAGCTCCCCGGGCTGGCGCAAAGCGTTGTGCACGTTCGCTTGCGAGCACAACGTTCGCCGGCGACGGAGCGGGCGAGGCCATTTGACTTGCGGCGATCGAGAACGTGTCGACGATGTGCGCGTTTGCGTCGGCGAAGATCGTGCCGGGATACGCGATCTGCACGTTAGCTAAATCGGCTGCGCAGCCGACGTCAACGACCGGCGTCGGCGTCGTACTTCCGGTCGACGTCGAACACGTCGCTGTCATCGTGAGACCGACGCCTTGACCTTGCGGCGTCACGATGATCGGAATCGGCGCAAGGAACGCATCGGCCAAGATCGGCGCGCCGCTCGAATCGTACGGCGTGATGCCAAGCGGCAATGTTGTGGGTGACGCCGCGACAAGCACTTGCGTGTTCGGTGTGTTGCTCGGATCGGGGCTTGGCACGGTGAGCACGACGCTGTTGACAACGCCGTTCAGTGTAAATGCAAGCGGTGACGGCGTCGGGCCAGGGCCCGGACTTGAAATAACGATCGCACCCGAGACAAAACTTGCGAGCGGCACGGTGGTCGATGCCGGGTTCGGGCTTGCGACGGCAAACGTCGCGACATAAAAGATATCGGTGCCGTATGGCGCGGTGACATTGAACGTGCACGTTTCACCGCCGGCACCGGTTGTTGCGCACGGGCTCGGCGTCGTGACGGGAAAGACTTGCAATTCGCTTGGCGTCGGCGTTCCTGAACCATTGGGCACGACCGCGATTGCAACCGACAGCGTGTTCGGGGAGATAAAGAACGGCTTGCGGGCCTTCGATTGCTTGCTTGCGGGTGGCACGTTGAGCACGATCGCCATGTGCTTTGTTGCTTGCTGACCGGGCGCGGCTGCGCTCGCTGCAGGCTGCGCTGCCGATGGCAGCAGCGATTTTCCACCGCCGCCGCAAGCAGCGAGCAGTGCACCGAGTGCAACAAGAAGACCGACAGCCTGAAGACGCATCGCTGGCACCCCTACGTAGCAAGAAAAGGGTGACTACAGTATGCGCTAGGCGGCCTTACGCCCCCTCGTGCGCTAATCCATAAGTTTCATTGTGAAATACGTCCACTGCAACGCGGACGTTTGCGCAGCTTCCTTTAAGTTAGCACCCGCGCCGTGGCCGCCTTCGGTGACTTCATAGAACAAATACGGCACACTCATCGCCGAAAGCTTTGCAGCAAATTTACGTGCGTGCTGCGGCCCAACACGATCGTCCTTGGTCGTCGTCCAGATAAACGGCTCGGGATAGGCGACGCCGGCCTTGAGATTGTTGTACGGCGAGATCGACGAGAGAAACGCGCGCTCGGCGGGAACCGACACGCTGCCGTATTCACCGACCCACGAAGCGCCGGCCTGAATCTTTTCGTAGCGCAGCATGTCGAGCAACGGTACGGCAATGTCGACAGCGTTGTATTGCTCGGGATGTTGCGTGAACTCCACGCCCATCAACAAGCCGCCGTTCGAGCCGCCCATGATTCCCAAGCGGCGCGGCGAGGTGATATTGCGCGTGACCAAGTCTTGTGCAACCGCATAAAAATCGTCGTAGATGCGCTGACGATTGGTCTTGAGTCCGGCTTCGTGCCACGCCGGACCGAATTCGCCGCCGCCGCGGATGTTGGCAAGCACGTAGACCCCGCCGCGTCCGAGCCACAGCTTGCCGTACGTGCCGGAATAGGACGGCTTCATCGAGATTTGAAAGCCGCCGTACGCGTTGATCACCGTCGGATTCTGCCCGTTGAGTTGCATGTTCTTCGGATGCACGATGAAGTACGGAATCTTCGTGCCATCCTTTGACGTCGCTTCGTGCTGCTCGACGACGTCGTTGCTGGCGTCGAACTGGGCCGGAAGTGATTTCACGACGGCAACCGCGCGGCTTTGCGCATCGACCGACCAGAGCGTCGTCGGAGCGAGGAAGCTCGCGACGCTGAGGAATGCCGTATTGTTGTGGTCGTTCGTGTCGACGAGATTGATTGCCGCGTTGTCGGGAAGATCGAGTTTCGCCGACGTCCATGTGCCATCAGCGGCGGGCGTGAAGACAAAGCCGCGGCCGCGCACGTTTTGATCGATCACGACGAGGAGATGCGAATGCGTCGCCGCCACGCCGTCGATCGACTCGCGTGGCCCCGGCGCGTAGATGAGCGTCGGCGAAAGGTGCGCAGGATCGGCGCGCATCGCGGCGGCATCGAGCGCAACGAGTGAGCCCTGTTTGAATGTCTTGCCCGCTGCATTCCAATCTTGGTTGAGCGTGAGCACGACCTTCCCGCCCATCATGTCTTGGAAGTCGAGCTTCTCGGGAAGCGCGAGCGCTTTGGTCCCGCCCGGCGTCACGAGATAATATTTCGAGGTGAAGAACGTGACGCTGCGGTCTATGAGTGTGACCGAATGGCCGTTGCCGTCGTGCATCGTAAACGGATTGGCGCTAACGTCGCTCTTCTGGCCGCTGAACACGGTGACCGCGCTCGAAAGTGGCTGCCCACGTTTGATGCGCTTGACGATGTAGGCATAGCCCGAGGGCGTAAGATCGCCAGGGCTCCACTCACGTGCGACGAGCAGGTTGTCGGCATTCTCCCACGCGACGTTCTGCTTGCCGCTGGGCAACGCGAACCCGCCTGTAACAAACGACGACGTCCCGAGATCGAACTCACGAACCGTTACTGCGTCTTCGCCGCCGTTTGAGAGTGAGATCAAACAGCGCGTTTCGGCCGGCCACGCGCAGTCGGCGCTTTTCCAGACCCAGTTTGCGTTCTCGGCGCGGCTGACCGCATCGAGATCGAGCACGGTTGTCCAGGCGGGCGATGACGAGGCATAGCTCGCCGCCGTCGTCCGGCGCCAGATGCCGCGCACGTGCTGATCGTCTTGCCAAAAGTTATAAACCGCGTGGCCGATCGTGTCCGGATTAGGGATGCGACCCTTGGCTTGTGCGATCGCGAGTGCATCATTGTAGAGACCCTGATAGTGGGGATCGTTCTCGAGCACCGGCAAGGTCTTGGCATTTTGCTCCTTGACCCACGCCATCGACTGTGCGCCGTCTTTGTCCTCGAGCCACTGGTACGGATCCGACCCGTCGGCACTAGCCGGCAACGCTTTCGCTACCGTCGTCTGCGCCGCCGTCGTCGACTGCGCGCGCGCCGGCAGCCCGGCATATTGGGTAAGCGCGAGCGCGCCTAAGACCGATACAATACCTAGGGATCGAAGTGTGAAATTCACGCCGGTCTCCTTCCACGTACTCTTCGGGTGCGTACGTTCGTGGAAACGTCGTTCCCTTTGAGGAGGCGCAATGGCAGCATTCCGAGATAGCGCGCATGCGCGCGACGTACTTGAAGGTTTCTTCAAATATGAAGCCGAGGTCGACGATCCGTTCTTCGGCGGGAACGGCGTCGTCATCGCCTACACGCTGAAGGACCCGGTCATTCGGATCGTGCTCGACACGACGCGCAAACCCGAGCCGGGCCACCGCTACGACGTCTACGTCGACGATCCGAATGCGCCCACGCCAACGCTCGAGCTTTTCATGCGCGCCGACACCCTCGACGCGCTCTATCGCGGCGAAATGTCGCCGACCGCGCTGATGACCGGACGCGCGAAGGCGCAGGGCGATATTACCGTCGCAATGCGCTTACTTCCGGCGATGGCAAAAGCGATTCCCCGTTACAAGAAGTATCGCGAAGAACACGGCTAATAGCCCATCGCGGCGAGCAACTCGTCGATCTGCAGTGCGCTTACGAAGAGCTCGCGTCCGCTGCGCGCGACGAAGCCTTCGTCGCGCATGCGTGCATAAAGCGCGAGTAGGTGATCGTAATAGCCGTCGCTGTTGAGCAAGCCGATCGGTTTATCGTGGAGGCCCAGTTGGCGCCAAGTCAGGATCTCGTGAAACTCGTCCATCGTGCCGTAACCGCCGGGTAGTGCGATGAAGCCATCGCTCAACTCGGCCATCAGCGCTTTGCGCTCGTGCATGCTGTCGACCACGCGCAAGTCTTTTACGCCGGAATGCGCAATTTCGTCGCTTGCGAGTCCGCGCGGAATCACGCCGATCACCTCGCTGCCGAGCGCAAGCATCGCGTCGGCGAGCGAGCCCATGAGTCCGACGCGGCCGCCGCCGTAGACCAAACCGAATCCACGCGCATGCAGTGCCAGCGCCACGCTCGGCGGCGAGTTGCCGGTACGCGGCGTTCGTACCGGCATGGGCGCCACAGAAGATACAGAGCCGAGCCATGCGAAGGGGCTTTGCATGCCCAAACCCGCAATGCCCGCCGACGGCGTCATCCGCGTCGCGCGCGAGCGCCGTCGCGCGAGCGTCGTGAGTCTCATCCATGGCCTGCGGCCGCACGAGGCCGATGAGATCGCCAAGGCGCTCAAACGCCACTGCGGGACGGGTGGGACAAGCAAAGATGGTATCGTTGAAATCCAGGGCGATCACCGCGAACGCATCGTGGCCTGGTTCGTGGCGCAGGGCCGCAAGGCAAAGATCGCCGGCGGCTAGTAAACCGAGCGACCCGCCGAAGCGTACCAACGAACATGCATATACTCTTCGCAATGCTCGCGGTGTTGTTGCCGCATTCGCAGTTCACCATCACGAGCGCCCTCGCGGTCGACACGACCGCGCATACCGTGACCTTGCCGCTTCATCGCGGAATCGAAGAAGGTAAGACCGTCTGGTTCATCATTACCGATGTGTCCGACGCGCGCGTCGCGCAGAATCTCGGCGTCAATTACGCACCGTCACTTGTACATTTGGGTGCTGCGGCGATCCAGAAGGGAACTCGCAACGCCGACGGCGCGTTCACGTTCGACGGCGCGCCCTCGTTTAAAGCGACGCGCACGTACGTCGCGAGCGCGAACGGTTTTCCGCCGCAATCCGCAACGCCGGGCAGCAAAGCCGATCCCGAGTATTCGCCGTTTGTTACGTTGACGAACAGCATGCGCGGCGTCGTCTTCAACGCGCCGATCGTCGCGAGCGGCGACGCACCCTCCGACGTCACGACGCATGTCGATACCGAAGATCGCGTGGTCGCCATCGATACGAAAAAGATGACGGTGACGCTGATCCTCGCTCGCGGCTTTTTCAATGGGAAGCCTGTGTATTATCTCAGTCCCGATGCATCCGATCCGGTTGCGGCGAGTGTCGAGCGCGCGACGTACGCGCCGAACATCGGCAAGGCTTCAAGTGCGGCGGAGATCCCGATCGGGGTTGTGGTCGATGGCCCGCAGAGCGAAAATGCGCCGCAGGGCCTAAAATATTTGGCGCTGCGCACGCCCCTTGCGCAAGATGCGACCGCGGCGAATGCGCCCACGATCGGCTCGCCGTTCAACGTCCTCTCGGTCGCTCCCGACCTCGCCCATCCTTACGCGGACAACGGCTACAGCCCGCTCTGGAACGTCCTCGTGGTCGGCGCGCCCCAGGCAAGCCGGATCACGAGCTTCGGGCAGGTCGCGCCGCTCGCCAAACCGGCCGGGTTCGTGGTGAACTGCCCGGTCGTTGCCTACGGAGACGACGAATACTAAAAAACTTCTCAAAACTAAACTTTTAGTTGACAAGGCGAGGGCGGCACGGTATTCTGCTCTTAAAGAATTAGGAGATAGGAGAACCAGGAATGCCCCGTCCCCCCTCACGCACCCTCACCGAAGCCGAACTGCGCATTATGGAGGTGCTTTGGCGCCTCGAGCGCGCGACCGTCGCCGAGGTGACCGAAGCCCTCCCGCCGCCCCCGCTCGCGTATAACAGCGTGCTCACCACGCTGCGAATTCTCGAGCAAAAGGGGCACGTCACGCACGAGGAGGCGGGCCGAGCATTCGTCTATCGTCCGCTCGTCGCGCGCGAAGCCGCCGCCGGTAGCGCCGTCAAGAACGTCGTCGAGAAGTTCTTCGGCAACAGCACCGGGGCGCTCGCGTTACGATTGATCGAGACGGAACGTCCCTCTAATGAAGAGCTTGCACGGTTACGCTCGTTGATCGAGCGCTACGAGGAGGCCTAGTTCCATGCAGCCCTCGTTGTTCGAGGTCATTGCCCGCGCCGTTATCGTCGTGCTCGTCAACGGCTTGTGGCAGGGCGTGGCAATCGCCGCGCTGACGTGGCTTGCACTGCGACTCTTCCCGCGCGTGAACGCGTCGACGCGCTACGCTGCCTGGACCCTCGCGCTCGTCGCCGTGGTCGATCGTGCCGATCGCAACGTCGCTCCCGCACATCAGCTATTACACGCTGCCCGCGACAAGCGCCGCTACCCAGTCCACGGCTGAGGGCGCTGCGTCGCGAAGCGAGCTTAAACATACTACGGCGAGCGAAGCGACGCAGCACCGAAGCGTCGCGAGGGAAGCACCGTCCTCCCAAAGCAGCAGTCTGCGCCTACCTAAAGTCCCCGATCTCCACATCAACGCATCGCTGCTGCTTATGACGATTTTTTTCTCCCTTTGGGGCATCGCAGCACTGTTGCTCGTGGTGCGCCTCGCGGTTGCGCTGCTGCGTCTCGAGCGCCTCAAGCGCGACGCGATGCCGCTGGCCATCGAGTATCGCGATCAGCTCGCGCAGTGGCAGCGGATAGATCGCGATCGCGATGTGCGCATCTGCGTGACGAGCGGCATCGAAGTGCCGGTTGCCGTCGGGTTGTTCGACGCCATGGTACTCTTGCCGAGAAATCTGCTCAACGAATTCAATGCACAAGAAATCGATCAGATCAGCTTGCACGAGCTTGCGCACCTGTTGCGCCACGACGACTGGACCAACGGTCTGCAGCGTGTGGTCACCTCGCTCTTATTCTTCAATCCAGCGGTGTGGTTCATCGCGCGCCAAATGGACGTCGAGCGCGAGGTCGCATGCGACGATTATGTGCTCGAGCTTACGGGCGCCGTTCGTACCTATGCTTTTTGCCTCACGAAGATGGCCGAGATAACGAGCTGGCCGCATCAGCCGCTCGCAGCACCCGGCGTGTTCACCACGCGCAAGAACATCTCGATTCGTATCGAGCGCTTGTTACGCACCGGACGCACGATCGGTTCCTCGATCTCGCCTGCAACGGCAGGTGCGGTGGCGATCGGATTGCTCGGCGGCTATTTCGTCGCGTCGACACTCACGCCGGAGATCGCGTTTGCGATGCCGTGTCCGCCCGCTGCGCCGTCAATCGCGCCGGTTAAGGTCAACGCACCGAAGATAGCCCTTAGCTGGGCGCCCCTCACGCTGACGGTTCCCGACGTCACGGTCAAGGTGGCAAAGCCGGTTTCCAAGGCCTATGCCAAGGCTGCGCCGCAAATGGCGGCGTCGACCGCAGCGGAAGCTGCAACGCGGACAGCGGTCGAAACGGCGACCAGAACCGCCGTCGAGACGATGTCCACGATCGGTTACGTGAAGCCAACAGCCGCCAAGACCAAAACGCCGGTCAAGGTCGCATACGAAGGCGCAGGTATGAATTGTTCCGGCTGCGACTTCCAAGGCCAGAATCTCGCCGGCAAGAATTTCTCGGGCTCGAATTTTACCGGCACGGACTTCAGCCACGCGAATCTACAGGGCGCAAACTTCAACGGCGCAAACCTCAGCGGCTCGGATTTCCAGGGCGCCGACCTTCGTAACGCATCATTCGTCGGCGCGAATTTGAGCGGCGCAAATCTCGATAGCGCGAAACTCGATGGCGTGAATTTCGATGATGCGAACCTGAGTGGCGCCGATCTCAACCCTCGTACGCTCTCACCGGCGCAGATTCGCGCCTACCTCCCGCACTGTCACGGCTGCGACCTCGAAGGCGCAAACCTCAGCGGTATGGATTTGAGCGGCGTAAAGCTCATCGGCGTCAACTTGAGTAAGGCGAACTTGCGCGGAGCAAATCTTAGCAAGGCCGTCTTTAGCGGCGTCGACTTCTCGGGCGCGGATCTCCGCGGAGCGCGCACCGACGGAACCCAATTCATCGGCTGTGATTTCTCCGGAGCGCAGCTCGGTAATCCCTAGATAATCTTCACACGCTAACGAGATGATGGGCGAGCATCGCCCCGGGCATCTTTGTGACAAAACTTACGAAAGGTTCTCGGCCACTATGACGGCACTGATGCGAAACTTGGTACTGGTGGGCGCGCTACTTGTTCTGTGTATGGGCCTCGCGGTTGCGCAAACGAGTACGTTCCCCTCCCGCTGTGTTGGGTGCAATCTCTCTAACATGCATCTGCACGGCGCGGACTTGCACAGCGTCGACTACGTCGGCACGAACTTGCGCGGAAGCGATCTCAGTAGCGCGAATCTGCGCGATGCGCGCTTGACCGGTGCAAACCTTGAGAACGCTGATTTACGCAACGCCGACCTGCGCGGAGCGCAGCTGGTCGGGACGAACTTTCGCGGCGCTCGGCTCGACGGCGCGCGATTCGACGGCACCAAGTTCACCGGAGCGAATCTGTACGGCATCGATCTCCACGGCATGAACCTTACCGGTGCGAGCTTCATCGGGGCGAACTTTGCCAGCGCGAACCTGACCAACGCGCGCTTTGACGGCGATGACATCGCCGGAGCCAATATGCGCGATGCGCGTCTCGACGGTGCCTCGCTGCGCAACGCCTGGGTGTGTTCGCACAACTCCGACGACTACGACGGCGTCGTCATTCAGCGCGAGATCGAGTGCATCGATCTGCGCGGCGCCTCGGTGCGTGGTACGGTATTCACCGGCGCACAGCTGTGCGATCGCGACAACGGTGACCGCAAGTGCTCGCCGATCAGTGCGGCGATGCTGCGCGATAAATCCGAGAACGCACTCGACGGAGCGGTGCTGCCCTAAATGATTGCGCTACTTGCCGCGATCGCAACGCTCGCGATGCCGACAAGCACCGATCCGCCGGCGCTCGCGCCGACGACGACCGCGGTAACGACGTGGCCTGCTTCCACGATGCAACTCGAGCGCGACGTCGTGCACGGACGCCCGGCTTCAGAGCCGACCGCGGTGCGCTCCGAGACCGACGGAACGTTTCTCTACGTCCGCTTCGATGTGACGCAGAAAGAGAAGATCACCGCCAGCCAGCACAATAACGACGTTGGGCAAGGGAGCGACGACGCGGTGTGGGTCGACCTGTGGCCGAGTGGACCGAACGGCTTCTTTTACCAATTCCAAACGACGCCCAACGGTACGCACTACGAATCGTCGTCCGAAAACACCGCATTCTCTCCGCAATGGGAGAGCGCGGGTGAAACGACCGCGACCGGCTACGTCGTGACAATGAAGATTCCGCTCAAAGTGATTCACGGTGCACATAAAGGCACGTGGCTCGTGCAATTCGTGCGCTACACGCACGCGACGGGTGAAGAGGATGTGTGGTCGTACGATGGCGCGCAAACCAATCCCGATGATGTCGTGCGCGCCGGAACAACTCAGATGGCACTCGCCGCAGGCGTCGCGCCGCCGCGGCCGTCCGCACGTGCGGCGCTATACGCCCTCGGCCTCGCTACGACTCCGGCCTATGGCGGCGCGACTTCCCGAGTGGGTGCCGACATCTCGATTCCGATCACGACGACCTCGTCGTTCTTTGCAACCTTCCATCCGGACTATTCCAACGTCGAGCTCGATCAACAGTCGATCTCGCCGACGGTGTACCAGCGCATCTACAGCGAGGTACGGCCATTCTTCACGCAGGCCGCAAACTTCTATAGCAACTTCAACTGCGACGTGTGCGGCGGCTACCACACAATTCTCTACACCCCGGATATTCCGACGCCGTCGCAAGGCTATGCGGTCGAAGGCCGGCAAGGTAACTTCGGCTTCGCAGGCTTCGATTCGATCGGCGATCAGCGAACCGATATCGCAAGCGCGTTAGACTACACCTCGCCGAATCAGTCGTGGAACTCCTCATACGTGCGCGTGCAAGCCAATCTTCCAGGACTCAACGACGTCGCCCAAGAGCTCGGCACGAGCTGGTGGGACCGCAAGTACACAAGCCTGTATCTCAACGTCGGAAACGAGATCGGCAGCGACGTCCTCGACCCGAGCCAAGCCAAGTTCATCGACGCCGGCGGCGGCTATGGTGACCAGCACTTCGCCCTTTACGGCGCGATGCGTAACTACGGCGCGGACTTCACGCCCTACGACGGCATCAATCCGCATCCGGGTATCGCCGGCTACGCGCTCTACAGCGCCTACATCTGGAACCCGAAGAAGGACAGCGGCAGTAAGATCGCAGCGGTCGGCATCGACGGATTTCTCGATCGCTACCAAGGGCCGCAGTACGGACAATCGCAGAGCGACAATGCCCTAACCTTCGATATCCTTACCAAGAGTTCGTGGGATCTGCAGCTCTACAGCGGATCGAACTACTGGCGCTTTGGTCAAGTGTTGACGCCGATCTCGCAGAACGCCGGCTTCTCGCTGACATGGCACAGCGGATTGCAAACCGACAACCCGGGCAACTTCCCATATCACGGGTCGTCGGCGACACCGGTTAACGTTACGTATTACACCGGTGCGTACGGCGATCAGGGACGGCTCGACACGTGGTTCCGCAACATAACCATGCGTGCGGGCAGCCGCGGTACGCTCTCGATCGCGATAGACAGCACATCGCAGTGGTTCTACGGCCGCCAGCCGGACAACATCCAGTGGTTCGATAGCGTCAGCTACACCTATCAGATCAGCCGCGACTCGTCGATCTCAATCGGCGATCGCAAGATCATCGGCTATCCGCCGCAGCCCAACGGTGGCGGCAATTGCGAAGGTGCGTGTTCGAACGTGTCGGTTGCGTATCACCTGCGTTGGAAGAAATACGAACTCTATGCCGCGTACGGCGACCCGAACAACCTCTCCACGCTCCCGCAGGTGCTCTTCAAGATCATTTTCTACGCGGGCGCGACGAAGGGGACGTAGCAACCGATGCACTGATCGCTGCCGCGGTCCGTGCAGTCGCGAGACCGGCTTTCGGACTGCTCGCTTTTCTCGGATCCGGTGTCGGAGTGCAGCGTCCAGCAGCTCCCGTTGAGCGAGCAGTAGCAGAGGCGAATGGCTAACGCGTGGCGCAGCACGCGGCGAAGGGTAGGCCCGGCAGGTAGCACGTGCAAGACGTGACCTTGTCCCCCGGCCGAATGGTCGTGCCGGGGCTGAGCGATCCCGTCGTGATGCGCGGTCGGCCGGTAACTTTCCGGCGGCGTCGAGCCTGCGCGCTTTACGAAATAGGCACGCACCGTCGGGTCGTGGTTGAGCCGAGCGAAGAACATGCCCCAATGACGGCACGGGTGTGCCGTCGATGGAAAGCTGCGCCGATTCGATCAGCGCCGGCCCTAGCCCGTCGTTCGCGACCGTGATGCAATTACGTCCGGTCGGAGGCTGTACCCGGTGCTGACTAGTACGGCCAGATCGTCGCCGCGTACTGTTGGCCGATGATGCGCGTCTGGTAGATCAGCGCGCAGCCGTCAACGCGCTGACGAGCAGCGCGGCGATGGCAATGAAGAAGTCGAGGCGGAACGCCTTTTCACTCACGCCAAAACGAGTTCGTCGGCTGCGTCGCCTGCCCTACGGATCGCCTCGCGGATCATCTGATCCTGGATCTCCTTGACGGCCCAGCGCGCTTGTGCGTCGGGCGAGAGCTTGTCGATCGGATCGAAATAGACGAAAGCCTTGTTCTTCTTGACGGCCGGCGCGGTGTACACGCAGATGCCGTTCTCGCGATCGTAGTAGTCGAACGAGTGCACGTCGCGCTTGCCGCCGCCGCCCGGGGCATCGCAGATGAAGAGCGGCGTGTTGAAGCCGGCGGTCTCGCCGCGCACAAACTTTTCGATATCGACCGAGGTTTGGATCGTGGTGCGCAACTCCTCGACGCCTTTGACCATGTCGTGCATGTACACGTAGTACGGATGCACGTTGACATACTCGAGGCGTTTGACGAGCAGCGCCATGCGCTCCGGTGTGTCGTTGACGCCGCGAATCAACACGGACTGGTTGCGCGTGAAGATGCCACGTTCGAACAGGCGCGCCATTGCAAGCTGCGTGATCCACGTGATCTCTTCGGGGGCGTTGAAGTGCGTGTGCAGCACGACATCTTTGCCCATCGCGCGGCCGCGATCGACGATCGCGGTCAGCGCGTCGAGCCAAGCATCGTCGGTGAGCAGCTTCATCGGCATGATCGCCGGACCTTTGGTCGCAAAGCGCATCCGCCGCACGTGCGGGATGTCGAGGAGTGCGTTACCGATCAGCGCGATATTCTTTGGAGGTAACTGATACACATCGCCGCCGGAGATCACAATGTCTTCAAGTTCCGGGCGTTCGCTGATGTACTGGAACGCGTCTTCCCATTGCTTGGGCGTCTTGGCAAGCGCGACCTTATCGACGTTCTCGGTGTCGGGACCGATCGCGTAACTGCGCGTACAGAAGCGGCAATAGACCGGACAGGTGTTCAGCGGAAGGAAGAGCGCCTTGTCGACGTAGCGGTGCACCAGGCCGGGGACGGGCGAGTCGGCCTGCTCGTGCAGCGAGTCGAGAGTCAAGCGCGGGTGATCGGGCAAGAGTGCTGATGCAAGCGGAACGAACTGCCGGCGAATCGGATCGTTGACCGGATCGTTCCAGTCGATCAGCGCTAGCGCGTACGGCGAGACGCGCACAGCCATCGGCGCCTTCTCGAACCCGGCAGCGGCGTCGGCAACGAAATCACCGGTGCAGAGATCTTTGATCGTCGCGAGCAGTTCTTGCGGCGTCTTGACCGCATTGCGCTGCTGCCACAGATGATCGAGGAACGTCGCTTCGTCGATGTTGCGATACGCGGGTACGTGGCGCCAGAACTCGCCTGTTTTGAGCTCCTTATATTCGAAGTGCGACGGATCGACGGGCGGTTTGAGGTGGGTGATCTCGCTCATTGCTGGTTCCTTAGCGGGTGGCGTACGTGCGCTTGAAGTGCGTGTGAATGTGCGGGTGGTCGCGCAGCGTCTGAAGCGCGACCTGCGCGTGATCGCGGGCGTAGCCGTTGCCGATGATCATCGTGACGTCTTTGCCGACGCCTTCGGCGCCGAGCGCAGCCGCTGTGAACGAGGTCGACATCGAGAAGAAGTAGACCGTGCCGCGATCCTTGGTGCATAGGATCGAGCCGAGCTCGGTCCCCGGCACATTGACGCAATTCATCGTAACGTCGGCAAGATCGGGAGCGATCGCGGCAAGCGCATCGCTCATCCCGAGCGCGTTGCGTGCATCGGCGGCGATGAACGCGTCCACGTATTCGTGCTCGATCAACAATTTCGCGGTGACGGTTTGGTTTGACGGCGCAATGCCGATTACACGGCCAGTTTTGCCGACACGTGCTTTGGCCTGTGCGCAGGCGAGTATACCGCTCTTGCCGTCGGCACCGATCACCGCAATCGTTTGACCTGGGCGGCATAGTCGCAACGCCTGTATGGGTGCGCCCGCAACGTCGAGCACCGCGAGCGCGACGTTCTCGTCGATGTCATCGGGTAGCGCGGCCCACAAGCTCGCGGCAAAAAGGATCGCGCTGCCGCGGATCCAGACGCGGCCGGTGCCGACGTCGACCCGCGTCACTTCTTCTATGTGCAGCGGGGTGAGGGTCAGCGAGACGAGCGAGGCGATGCGCTCGCCGGTCGCGCGCACCGTACCAATAAACATACCGCCGCTGCCGGTTACCGGGTTGTGCATTTTGCCGCGTTCGCGCACGATCCCGAGCACGTGCTCGGCGATGCGCGACGCGTCGGCGCTGCAAACATCGGCAATCTGTCTGAACGATGCCGAATCGATGTTGAGCACATCGACGTCGCACAGCAGTTCGCCCGCGTAGGCGACGGGCGTGTTGTCGAGCTTGTACGCGTTCTGCGGCATGGCGCCGGCCGGTTCCAGCACGCGATGTGCGCCCAGCGGGTGCGGCTCGCGTTCCGAAGCGATGCTCACGAGCGTACCGCGATACCATCGCGCTCGAACGGTGTCGAGAGCACGATCGTCGTTTTTGTGCGCGCCATACCCGGCAGCCCCTTCAAGCGCGAGAGCAACTCGTCGAGGTGCTGCGTCGAACGCGTCATCACTTTGCAGACGAACGACTCTTCGCCCGCGACGGAATGGACTTCACAAACTTCCGGCATCTTGCTCAAACTTTTGGTGAATTGCTCGTATCCGGCATCTGGAGTCGTATAACAGCTGACGAACGCAATGAGTTCGAGACCGAGACTGCGGCCGTCGAGTTGCGCGCTATAGCCTCGAATGTGCCCGCGTGCCTCGAGCCGCTTGACGCGGTCGTGCACGGCCGGCGGTTTGAGCCCGACCAGCGCCCCGAGCTCGGCGAAGGTCGAACGCCCATTGCGCTGAAGAGCCTCCAGCAGCGCAAGGTCGAGGTGGTCGAGGTCGTCGGAGACAATCATATTCGCCAGATTCGCTTTTCTTGCCGCAGGTTGTTCGGCGATTTGACTATAGCACCCCATATCCGTTCGTTCAAGGCAGCGCTTCTTTTGATGGCCGTGCTTGCCGGCTGCGCGAAGGCGGGCGGCCCGGCGGCCGCGCCCCCCGGAGTCGTGCGCTTCGCCCTAGCGGCCGACCCGACGACGCTCGATCCGCTCCTCATGCATCCTGATGCTTCCTTAGCTGAGGCGCAGGTCGCGCGGCTCGGCTTCGAGCCGTTCGTAGATTTCGACCGTTCCGGACGCCCGGTTCCCGCGCTGCTCGACCGTCTGCCGACGGTTTCCGCCGACGGACGCACGATCGTCTACCATTTGCGCGCCGTTCGTTGGAGCGACGGCGTTGCGGTGACGAGCAGTGACGTGCTCTTCACATTGCGTGCGATCCTGGATCCGCGCAACCCGGTGCGATCGACGCAAGGCTACGATCTGATCGACCGCGCGACCGCACCGGACGCGCGCACAATTGTCTTTCATCTCAAGCACGCATGGGCGCCGGCTGCACTTGGATATTTCTCCTACGGCACGACGCCGCAATTCGTGCTACCGGAACACGTGCTAAAAACGGAGACGCCACTCGATCGCGCACCGTTCGGAGCAGCGCCGAGCGTGGGCGACGGACCGTATACGTTTCTGTCGTGGCAGCGTGGGAACGCTGTGCGCTACCGCGCGAATCCACGTTACTGGCGCGGAAAGCCCGCGGTAGCGGAACTCGACGTTCGCATCGTTACCGATCCCGGAACGAATCTTTTGCTGTTGCGAACCGGAACGCTCGACTGGAATCTGGTCGCCCCGGTCCAGTACCCGATGATCGCTAACGACGCGCGGTTGCGCTTTGTCACCACGCCAACCGCAGTCGTCGCCGGCCTCGTCATGAACACCTCGCATACGCCGCTCAACGATCCTCGTGTACGGCGCGCGATTGCTTTGTCGATCGATCGTAAAGCAATCAGCGACAAAATCACGCTGGGCAAGTATCCGGTCACCAACATGATCCAGCCCCAGTTCTCGTGGGCGTACGATCCGCAGGTGCATCAACCGTCCTACGATCCGACCGGAGCCGATGCCGCGTTCGATGCCGCCGGATGGCGGCGTGGACCCGACGGCACGCGCTCGCGCAACGGCGTATCCATGCATCTCGTCTACGTCGCTTTCCCCGAGACGGTGAGCGGCATGCGCATCGCGGCGGTCGTACAGGCTGCGTTGCGCGAGCGCGGCGTGGCAGTGACGGTCAAGAGCATTAGTAACTCGCAGCTGTTTCTCCCAAAGACGGGAACGCTCGCCACCGGAAACTTTGACCTTGCATACGTGCCGTTCACGATGGGCGCTGACCCCGATGACAGCGATGTGCTCGCGTGCGGGGCACCGTCGAACTACATGCATTGGTGCGATAAACAGGTCGATGCCCTTGAATCGGAGGCGCTCGCCGCTGTTTCGCAATCGCAGCGCCGAAGCATCTATGACGCGATTGCGCGTAGGGTCGCCGATCAGGTACCAGTGCTTTATCTGTTTAACGCACGCTACATCTACGCGTACGGCGATCGGCTGCATGGCTTTGCCCCAAATGCCTTTTTGCCGACATGGAATGCATGGGAGTGGAAAACATGAGCAAGGGCGTCGCAATCGTTGGCGTGCACGGAGTTGCTTCGCATCCGCGCTACGAGTTTCAGGATCAGGTCGCGGGCGATCTGTGCATGCGCCTCAACGAGCGCGACGGCAAGAAAACCTGGAAAATTGAAGTCGTCAACCCGAAGGATGTGCTTAAAGAAGGGACCGACGATCCGCTCCCGACGACGACACGCGTCATGCAAGCCGGCGACGACATCGATGAACCTGAGCGGGATTTCTTTGACGTGATCGAGGCGTATTGGAGCCCCATCGACAAGGGCGCAACCAATTGGCTTTCGGTTTTGATGTGGATATTTCGGTCGGTCTTCGCGCCGTTTAACACAACCGCACGTGTCGAATCGCCCTTTGCGAAGCAATTCTTCGATTTCGGCTTTATCGGTGGTGCGCTCGTCGCGGCATTCATCTTGTTCGCCGTTTCGATCACTGCGGTCTGGCTTTCCGCGATTCACGTATTGAACATCACCGGGCTTATAAACAATTCGACGGTTGGCCAAGCAATCAACGTGCTCAACGCAAATGCTGCGGCGCCCGGCGGCGCGCGCATCAAGATCGTGGTGTGGATCTTCGTCGGCATCCTCGGTGGGTTTCTGATCGGTCAGGCCCTTGAGGCAATTGTAAAGACGTGGGTGCAGCGCAAGGAATTGCTGGCGAATCGTGCGTCGATTTGGCACCGCGCGCTTGCCATAGGCATTTTGGTTGTGCTTGGCGGGGCCATGATCTACGCGATGGCCGTCGTAAAATTCCCGAAAGGCTCGATGGGTTGGTCCGGCGTCGCGTTCCTCGTCGGGATTTTCATCGCATTTCAGATCGGCTACGCGCTGCTGATCGACTTCATCGTCGGTTTCTTCGGAGACGTGCAAGTCTACACGACGCGCGATGAAAATGACGCGCGTTTTTACGACTTGCGGGACGGGATTCTCGATACGGCCGTGACGGCGATTATCCGTGCGGTCACGCCGGAGCGCAATGGCGGCTACGACTACGATCGGGTCATCGTGCTCTCGCACAGCCTGGGTGGGACGATTGCGACCGACGCGATCACGCGGCTCAAGCGCGCCACCGAGCAGGGCGCACTCAGCGCCGCTGCGTTCGCGAAAGTGCGCGCCTTCGCGATGCTCGGGTCGTCGCTCGAGAAAACGCAATATTTCTTCAACGTCGCCGGGACGACGCCGTCGGTCTCCTATGACGAGTGGCGCGGCAAAGCCTACGAAAAGCTCTTTAGCGACGATGCGAAACTGCTGTCGACTAAACGCAGCTCGCGGATATTTTGGATCAACTATTGGTACTTCGAGGATCCCATCTGTAACGAGATTCGGTCCTATAAGGACGTCTGTCGCAACGAACGCGGAAACCGGCACATCACACCGATCCATCCGCTGATCCACTCGGATTATCTCGACGACCCGTGGGTGTGGAGGTCTTCGAAGGATGGCAAGCATTTGGGCTGCTCGACATCATCGCCCCGGTAGATTAAAAGCCGCGGATGCGCTTGCGCAGCCAGCGTTTATGCTGGTCGGCGACGCGCGTCCACAACGCTTCGCTGCCTTCGATCTCGAGCCCGAAGTGCTCGCGAAGAATCCGCTCAAACGATGCGTGCGAGGAGGCGGATTCCTCGTTCATGTGCTCGGGCGAGAAAATGCGCAGTGCCGCGTTGGTCAAGGTGACCATCCCGCGTTCGGTGAGTTGCGCGCAGACGAGCGTCTGCACGAAGGGGGATTCGCTTGTGGTTGCAAGGCTGCGATTCGCTGCCTCGATCGTCTCCATATCGACCGCGTCACCGGTGAAATCGTAGGTCGCGCCGTTCTCCCGGTGGTTGTAAAAGCGCCAATAGTTCCCGTGACAGGTCAACTTGAAGTCAAAGCGCCCGTCGTTGAACGGACCTTCGCGTAGCGGTGTCGGTACGAGAAACCCGTTGCCGAAGCCGACGTCGGCGAGGTAGGGCTCGTCGAAATGCACGAGCAGTGCGAGGTGATTGATCGGCGCGCCCACGACGTGACCCATGCGGTTGACCGTGGCACCGATAAGCTCTACCCGCAGGCCGATCTGCTTGACCGCCCATGCGAAGAGCAAGTTGTGTTCGAAGCACCAGCCGCCGCGCTCGCGCACAATGAGCTTCTCGAAAATCGCATCCGATTCGAGTGAAGGCACCTCGCCGAGCTGCACGTCGATATTCTCAAATGGAATCGCAAGCAGATGTGCGCGGTGCAAATTATGCAACGTCTGCTTTGTGGGCGAGAGCGGGCCGCCGTATTTGATGCGGCGCAGATAGCGATGGAGTTTGAGTGACACCCTGGTTGTTAGTGGGGGAGCGAGATCGTATACGCTCCGCCGCTGCCGAGGAAGAGTGGGGCCGAGGTGTGGCCGTCGCGATCGATGCGCACGAGCGCGTTGCCACGGTGGAGGATAGCGATGGCGGCCGAGCCGTCGTGCAGCCATTCAACGTCGAATGGTTGCCCTCCAACCGTAATATCGGGTCTCGCGGCATTGGTCGTGAGGTCGATCGGCGTTATGGTCGTCGTTGCATAGTTCGCGACGTAAGCAAGCTTGCCGGTGGGATCGACGGAAATGTACATCGGTTCGACGCCGACCTTCACCGTCTTGATCGTTGTGCCGCTCGCGAGATCGACGACGCTTACCGTGTTCTCCCCGTTGTTGACCGCATAGAGCGTCTTGCCGTCCGGCGAGAGCGCGACGCCGACAGGCCGTTGTCCGACGGCGATCGGGGTCAGCGGCGTCTGTGACTTGAGGTCGACAACCGCAACGGCGTTAGAGCCTTGCGTCGTTACGTATAATCGCGATCCATCCGGCGCAACCGCGATATAGCGAGGGCCGGTACCCACGGCGATCGGCTTGCCCGCGCGCAAGGAAGCGACATCGATCGGCGTAATCGTCCCGTCGTCGTAGTTTGCGACCCAGACCGTCGCACCGTCGGGCGCGATCGCAAGGCCGTTGGGCGAATTGCCGACGGCGACATCGGCTATGACCTTGTTCTGCACCGCATCGACAACGCTTACCGTCTTTGCACTGCGATCGGCAACAAAGTAGAGTCGACCGTCCGGCGTAAGTGCGCCATCGCGCGGCTCATCCTTCACCGCTATTGGCGTGCCGAGTGCGCCAGTGTGCATGTCGTATGGCATGACGGTGTTATTAAAGCGGTTGGCGATCCATGCCAGCGGCAGGCGTTCGCCCTCGTGCTGCGCGCGAACGTCGACAACTGCGGGCGCGACGCGTGCACCGTTGTCGTCGACGGCCGAAATGTGCACGTTGTACAGGCCGCTCGCCGCTGTGGCGACGGTCAGCGTCACCGCTTGCGCATCCTTCGCCGCAAGGTGCACGACGCCGGCCACCGGCGCGAGCGAGAAGCCCGTATGCCCGGGAACCGTCCACGTCACTGACGCGGCGACGCTGCCGGTATTGCGGAAGGTCACGTCGATTGTGCCGTTGCTCGCACCAGGCTCGAGTTGCACGCCGCCGCTCGCATGCTCGATCCGCACGGCACTCGAGGCCGGAAACGCGGCGCTCGTCGGCGCGAAGGCGGGCATTGCATCCCCTGCTGCTGCGCCCCATGCTTTGTTCGGCGTCGATGCGAGATCGTACGCGAGATGTACGTTGCCGCGAAGCGGTAATGCGAGCCACGTACGTTGCGTCGCGAGGCCGTCGACGCGTAGCGTGTCGACGTACGGCGTTCCGTCCGACGCGGCGGGCGCGTCGATCGTGATCGTCGGACCGTGCGGCGCATGGATGACGACGTGCGGGAAGAGCGGGCTGCCGATGTCGAGCGCGCGCATCGCGGGAAACTGCGGATAAAGGCCCATCGCCGACCACACATACCACGCGCTCATAGTGCCGAGATCGTCGTTGCCGGGAATGCCGTCGGGCGTATCCATGTAGAGCGTTGTCATCACGGTGCGCACGATCGCTTGTGCGCGCCACGGTTCGCCGACAGCTAAATAGGTCCAGGGCGAGCCGAGGCTCGGCTCGTTACCCATCCACGCGTACGGCTTGTCTTGATCGGCGTTGAGCTGCGAGAAGAACGTGTCGAGTTTGGCGACGGTCGCGTCGCGACCGCCCATGCCGCGCACGACGTCGGGGAGATCCTGCGGTACCATCCAGGTGTACTGCGCGGCGTTGCCCTCTTGAAATCCGCTCTGACCCGATCCACCGATGGGCGTCTCAAGATAAGCGCCGTCGCCGTTGCGCGGTGCGATCCAGCCGGTTTGCGTGTCGAAAATCGTTGTCCAGTTATCGGCGCGCGGCAAAAAACGCTGGTACACGCTGTTGTCGCCGATCGTACGCGCAAACGCCGCGATCGAAGCGTCGTCGAGTGCGTACTCAAGCGTCTCCGATGCGCCGTTGGGAACGGGTGAGACCGACGTCGTGTAGTAATTCGGAATGTAGCCATGCTGCTGATAGTCGGCCGATTGCGGCCGCTCGAGATACCAGCCGTAACCGGGCGGGCTCGTTGTGTCGGTTGCGCCCTTGACCATCGCTTGCAGCGCGGTGCGCGTGTCGAAGTCGCGCGCGCCGAACGCATAGCCGCCGGCGATCACCGGATCGACCGAGTCGCCGCCCATCACGCTGCTCGGCTGATTGACGACCGGCCAGCGCGGTAGCCAGCCGCTCTGCGCGTACGCGTCGACGAGCGACCGCTCCATATCACTGACCTGGTCGGGTGCAAGCAGCGCGATCAGCGGAATCTCCGTGCGGTAGATATCCCAGTCGGAATAGTTTGCGTACTCAGCGTGACCCGGCTTAACGTGGTGCACGTTGCCGTCGAACCCGCGATAGCGCCCGTCGGCATCGCTGATAAGGTTCGGATGCAACATCGTGTGGTACAGCGCGGTGTAGAACTGGCGCTGCTCGCTGCGCGTGCCGCCGGAGATCTCAACGCGCCCGAGCATCTGCTGCCAGGCGGCGAGCGCGTTGTTGCGCACGGTAGCGACATCCCAGCTCTTCGCCTCAGCCGCGAGATTGTTGCGTGCGCCTTGCCTATCGACGAACGAGATCGCCACTTGCACGCCCACCCGCGGATTGCTGGTCGTATCGAATTGAACCCAGGCCGCGGCGTGCGGGCCGCGCCCGCCGTGCAGCACGCCCGACGCGGCAAACGGGCGATCGAAGTGCGCGACGTAATACACGGTATACCGATCAGGCATCCCGCAGAAGAAGCCGCTCGACGCCGAGGCTTCGACCTCGTTTGCGCCCACGATGCGAATCGCTGCGTCGGTAACTCCGGCCTGATTCGACGCGGGATTTATTACGACGTTTGCTTGCGTGTTTGCCGGAAACGTGAATGCTCCGAGCCCTGTGCGCGGCGTAACGCTGAGTTCCGTGCGAATCGCCGGCGCACCGACCGAAACCGCGTAGTAACCGGGTGCGGCCACTTCCGACGCGTGCGAGAAGCCCTCTTGCGTGGTTGACGGGTCGGTGACTGGGCCGATCGTTGGCAACATCGCGAAATCACCGAACACGTTGCAACCGGGTCCGCTCAAATGCGTCAGGCTAAATCCGGTGATCGTGGAGTCGGTGTACTCGTAACCACCGCCGGCATTTTGCGAGGGCGTGTCCGGACTCCATTGCACCATGCCGAACGGCATGTCGGCGCCGGGGAACGTGTCGATCGGGCCGCCGATCTGCGTGCCCGACGTGCCGACAAAGGTGTCGACGAGCGTTGTGGGCGCGAGCGTTGCCGCGAGTACCGCGGCTGCGAGAAGCGCTATCATCCGATGAACGCGTCGACTTCGATTTCGACCAACAAATCCGGCGCGATGAGGCGCCGCACTTCGACCATCGTTGCGGCTGGACGCACGTCGGCGAAGGCCTCGTGGTGTGCTTTGGCGATGAGCTCCCAGTCGTCGATATTCACGACGTACATGCGCGTGCGCACCACGTCCTCGAGCGAGGCTCCGGCTTCCTCGAGCGCGCGCTCGATGCGCGCAATCGCGCCCTTGGCCTGCAGATAGGCGTCCGGGCCATCACTCGTTGTTCCCGAGACAAAGACGAAGTCGCCGATGCGCACCGCGCGCGCGTAGCCGACGCGCTTCTCCCACACGCTCCCGCTCTCGATGTGGCGGCGGCGTGTCGCCATTACAAGGCCTTGACCGCCGCGGTCAGTGCATCGACCGATGCCTTCGCATCGCCGAAAAGCATTGCGGTGTTGGGCAACTCGTAGAGCGGATTGTCGATGCCGGCGAAGCCCGAGCGCATCGAACGCTTGAGCACGATCACGTTACCGGCTTTGTCGACGTCGAGGATCGGCATGCCATAGATCGGTGAGCTCTTGACGCTGCGTGCCGCCGGATTCGTCACGTCGTTGGCGCCGATGACGAGCGCAACGTCAGTTGTGGGAAACTCATTGTTCGCGTCGTCGAGATCGAGTAGCGCTTCGTACGGCACGTTGGCTTCGGCCAGCAGCACGTTCATATGACCGGGCATGCGTCCGGCGACGGGATGGATCGCATAGAGCACCTTGACACCGCGCTTTTCGAGCTGATCGGCGAGTGCTTTGACAGAGTGCTGCGCTTGTGCCACCGCCATGCCGTAGCCAGGCACGAACATCACCTTGCTCGCGTAGGCGAGCATCACCGCGACATCGTCGGCGGACACGCTACGCACGTTTTGTGGGCCGCCCGAAGCTGCGGCGGGCTCCGATCCACCCGCAGAGCCGAACGCGCTGAAGAGCACGTTGGCTAGCGAACGATTCATCGCCTTACTCATTGCGACGGTCAGAATGGTGCCGCTCGCGCCGACGATTGCGCCGCAGATAATCAGCAGCTCGGAGTCGATCTCGAAGCCGGCGATTGCGACCGCGAGCCCGGTAAACGAGTTGAGCAGCGAGATGACGACCGGCATGTCGGCGCCGCCGATCGGCAGTACGAAGAGCACGCCGAGCGCGAGCCCTCCCACGAGGAGCAGTGCAAAGCCCCACACCGGAAGGGTACCGCCGCTGACGATGAACCAGGCGCCCAGCGCAATGATGCCGAGTGCGATGATCGCGTTGACGACCTGTTGCCCAGGATAGGTAATGGGGCGTCCGGTCATCAGTTCTTGCAATTTGAGGAAGGCGATGATCGAACCGGCAAAGCTCACGGCACCGATGATCATAGACACGACGAGCGACACCGAGATAACCGGATCGAGTGTTAAGCCGCCGCTGCGCAAAAAGACGACGTATTCGACGATGCCGATCATCGCCGCAGCGCCTCCGCCTGCGCCGTTGTAGAGCGCGACCATCTGCGGCATCGCGGTCATCTTCACCCGCACGGCGGCGAAGATACCGATCGTCGCGCCGAGGACCATGCCGATCGCAATCGCCCACCACGCGACCCAGCCCGTCTGCACGAGGACGACACCGACTGCGATTACCATGCCGCCCATCGCGAGCCGATTACCGAATCGCGCTGATGCGGGTGAATTCAAGAAATGCAGACCGAGAATAAAAAGTGAGATCGCAACGAGATCGAGGAGCGGCGCAGCAATCGTCACTTGCTGCCCCCTTTGCCTTTGAACATCTGCAACATGCGTTCGGTCACGGCAAACCCGCCGAAGACATTGATTGCGCCAAGCGTCACGGCCGCAATCGCAACGATTGTCAAGCCGATCGAAGGATTGCCACTATTGAAGAGCGCGACGGTCGCGACGATGGCGCCTGCGACGACGATGCCGTGAATCGCGTTAGTGGCCGACATGAGCGGCGTATGTAGCGTAGTCGGCACCTTCGCGATCACTTCGAAGCCCACGAATATCGCGAGTACGAGGATCGTGAGCAGGGTGATGAAGTGACTGACGTCGGTCATGCGATACGTGCTCCTTTGATCACTTCATCCTCGAAATCGAGCGTGAGCGCACCCTCTTTGATAAACGGCGAGATCAGTGCGTGAACATTGCGTGAGTAAAGCTGACTTGCGTTGTACGGCATCGTCGAGGCAAGGTTGACCGCCCCGATGATACTCACCCCGTTGGGGGATACAACGGTTTCGCCGGCTTTGGTCAGCGCAACGTTGCCGCCGGCTTCCGCGGCGATATCGACGATCACCGAGCCGGGCTTCATGGCGGCAACCGCTTCTTCGCTCACCAGCAGCGGCGCTTTGCGTCCCGGCACGAGCGCGGTCGTGATCACGACGTCGTTCTTGCCGATCTGTTCGACCATCCATGCGCGCTGGCGTTCCTGTTGTTCGGGCGTCAGCTCCTTCGCATAGCCGCCTGCGCCTTCGGCGCTTTCACCGAGATCGAATTCCAAAAACGTGGCCCCGAGCGACTGTACTTGTTCTTTCACGACAGTGCGCACGTCATAGCCGCTCACAACCGCGCCCAGACGCCGCGCGGTCGCGATTGCTTGCAATCCCGCGACGCCGGCTCCAAGTATCAGCGCTTTCGCCGGCGGGATCGTGCCGGCGGCAGTCGTGAGCATCGGGAAGAACTTCGGCAGCGCGCCGGCAGCGAGCAACACCGCTTTGTAGCCCGCGATATTGCTTTGAGAAGAGAGCGCGTCCATCGATTGCGCGCGCGTGATGCGCGGAATCATCTCCATCGCGAGTGCCGTGATGCCGTCACGCTTGAGTTCTTCCACATATGCCGGATCGCCGAGCGGATTCAAGAAGCCGACCAGGGTCGCGTTCTTGCGCATCGCTGCGAGTACGTTCGGCGCGGGCTTGCCGACGGTTACGACGAGATCGGCGTCCGCAACAAGTGCGGCCGGGTCGTCGATTATCGACGCTCCGGCCTTCGTGTAAAAGTCATCGGGAAAGGCGGCCGCGGTTCCGGCGTCGCGTTGCACACGCACGGAAGCGCCCGCCTGTATCAGCTTCGTTACCGTCTCCGGAACCAGCGCCACGCGGCGCTCATTCGAAGCGGCCTCACGAGGTACGGCGACGATCATGGGCGCGAGTTTCACGCGCCGGATTGCGCAACCCTACTTTATTGACACTGTATTTCGGAGGATGCCGATCTTGGCGATCTCGACTTCCATTACGTCGCCGTCTTTAAGAAACTCCGGCGGCGTCCGCGCAAAGCCGACGCCAGATGGTGTACCCGTTGCAATCACGTCGCCGGGCAAGAGCGTCATCCCCTTGGAGAGCTCGGCGATCAGCCGCGGAATCTTGAACATCATGTCCGATGTGTTGCTGTGCTGCTTCTCAACGCCGTTGAGACGGAACATGATCTCAAGGGTATGTGGATCGCCGATCTCATCGGCAGAGACAATCCATGGCCCATACGGCGAACACTCATCGAGACTCTTGCCTTTGAACCACTGTAAATGCGCGCGCTGTAGATCGCGCGCAGTGACGTCGTTGAACGCGGTATAGCCAAAGATCACGCTCATCGCGTCGGCTTCGCGCACGTCTTTGCACGTCGTCCCGATGATGACGGCCAACTCCGCTTCGAAGTCATACTCGCTCGAAACGCGAGCTTCTAATTTGAGCGTCTGCTCGTGCGCGGCGATCGTCGTCGGCGTCGCCTTGGTGAAGAACGTCGGCACGTCGGGAAGCTTGAGCTCTTTGCCGAAGATCGCGGCGCCTTCTTTGGCGTGCTCGAGATAGTTGCGCCCGACACAGAAGATGTTCCGTAGTGGATGCACCGGTGCGTCGAGCCGCGCAAGAAGCAGGTGAGTGGTTTCGTTCGTGTGGTGCTTCGCGCGCTGTTCGGGCGGGAGAGCGATGTAGGCTTGCATCGACGGCAAATCGATCCGCCGGATCGTGTCGCCCTCGACCACGCCCGGCGCGGTCGGACCGTCCTTCAGTCTATACGTTACAAACTGCATACGGGCTAGTGTAGCACGCGTGGCCTTACCAGATCAGCGGGATGAGTCGATAACGGACACACGCGGCGTAGGCTTCGTAGCCGTCGAGTTCGCGGCGCAAGAACCGTTCTTCGAGCACGATGCGGGCCATCAAGACGAAAATCGTCACGCACGACGCAAGCGTACCGGCCGTCGACTGCAACCAGAGCGGCAGGCCCACGATGAGCAGTGCGCCGCCCGCGTAGAGCGGATGACGGACGTAATGGTAGAGCCCGGTATCGATGACATGTTGACGGCGGTCACCTTGGATTTTGACGACCGGTGCGGCGAAGGCGTTCTCGCGTAGCGCGCGCCAAGCGATGCCCCAGCCGGCAATCACGGCGACCAAACCGAGATCGCAGAGCCACGCCGGTGGCGCCGGAAGCAGATGCAATCGGCTCGCGTCGAGCGACGTGAACGTCAGGTAGCCGAAGAACGAAGCCAGCAGCGCGATCAGCAGTATCTTGTCGCCTAGCGGTTGACCCTGTTGCACCGGTGACTTGAAGCGCTCTTCAATGAGCCCGGTGTCGGCGCGCGCTATGTCGAGCGTGCTTCCTGCAGTGCCGATCGCGACGATCGCAATGATGATCCATGCGCGCCACCAATCGAACGTCCACGCCGGACCAAAGAGTACGAGCGCGAAGAAGGCGCTGTTGATCGCGACGCCCGCGAGCGCTAACTGCGCTTGCTTGTGAGGTGCCATTGGTCGCAGTAGCGACAGCGATAGGTTGCAAGCGCAACGCCGCGCATCAGCATGAAGGCGCGCGCGTGCTCTTCGCTCGGATACGCGTCTTTGCCGGTGCAACTGCGCGCGCGATCCGCCACCGGATCGAGCACGAACTCGCGCGGCAGCGGGTTAGGGGTGGGGCGTGGGCGACGGCGTCGCGCCAATGATGCCCTCAAGCGGCGGCAGATTGCTCCGCATCTGTTGCTGCTTTTGCTCCGCTTCTTCTTGCTCGCGTCTGGCCGTGTTCACCATGACCGTCGCGGCCCCGGGCTCATTGCCCCAATTCCCGCCTTCTGAGACGATTGCGATACGCCGGCTGATTTTTTTCGTCTTCGGATCGTAGTCGTAGTTCACGCGATACAGCCCGACCTCGGCAGTGCCGTCCGGATGCCGAATCCACATCTGCAGCACATTGCCATTCGTCTGCGTGTTGAAGAACGGGTCCGAGGAAGCTTTGGCGGTTTTGACCCGGACGACTTGGCCCTTGGCGTTGACTTCGACGACGAACTCCGTGTGCAACGGAACCTTCGGTATCGGTGGTGAGGGCAAGGGTGTGGTTGCCGCGGTGGTAGCGGCGAAGAGGAGCGCCAGCAGAAGCGCGCGCACGTTAATTCGCCGAGAGGGCGGTGAACTGCCGCCCGCAGGAACCGCACGCGACGATGACTTGTAAATGGGGTCGTTCGCTCGGATCGGGAGCACGTTCGATAGACGCTTCACAGCCGCAGTAACGGCAGCGCGTGCGCAGAGAGTTCCCGGCAGAATCCGATTGATTCACGCCAGCGCCTTTATGCGGGTGGTTCGGCCCGACCTCCCGCGGGGCCGCTCCTGGGATGCCGCGAAGTCGCAGGCAACGTGCTCCCGCTTCGTCGCTTTACAGTCATTGCGCTGGCCCTTGCGTTGCTCGCCGCCCCGGTCGACGCCGCTCGCCCAATCGTCGACCTGCACAAGCTCGACGCTTACTTTGCTCTTTTCGCGAGCGACTCGAATGTACCATGGCAACCAACCACCGTGCGTTTGGACACGTACTCGAGCGCGCCCGTACAATTTGCGGTCTATCAAGTCGATCCGGCCGATGTGGTTACCGCGGGCTCGAACGCGCGCCCGCGTGCAATTGATACGCGCGGTCGCCGCGCAGTTGCGCGCTTTAGCTTTACGCCGCCGGGTGGTTACCAGTTCCAGTCGAGCCAGGTCGACGTGCAGCTCGGATCGCGCGAAGGTTTCTTCGTTGTCGAGGCGCGTCGCGGCGCCGTCGGTGAGCAAGTGTGGATCAATCGCACGCGCATCGGCCTGTTGACGAAAGAAACGCCGGGCGAATTGCTCCTCTACGCGACGGATCTTGGAGACGGTCATGCGCTCGCACGCGCGCGCGTGCAATTCGTTGTCGAGGGCGCATTTCAAACGCATTACACGGATGCACACGGCATCATCCGCTGGAATCGAGCGCCGCACCCGGTCTTTGCACTTGCGCAGTACGGAAACAGCTTTGCCTTCGCGAGCTTACTACCGCAGGCGCCGCTGCCCGGCACAATCGTTGGCGTGCGTACCGATACCGCGGTCGTGCATGCAGGCAGCACCGTGCGCATCGTGGGATTTGCGCGGACGCGCAGTAATGGCTCGCTGCGACCCGCATCGGGGAACGCAACGATAGCGATACGCCTTGGTGGCACGCTGCTCGCGCAGGTGCAGGCAGCCGTCGATGGTGCGGGCGCATTTACGGCCGAGATTCCGATTCCCGCCGGTGCAACCGCCGGTGACTACGCGGTCCTCGCACAAGTCGATGGCGGCGTGGGGGGTGCGACGCTTCACGTCGATGCCGACGCCAACGGCCTTTCGCTCGAGGTTGCGAGCGGCTGCGATGGACCTTGCAATCCGGAAAACGACGTACCGGTAACGATCACATCGTCGCGCGGCAACGTACCGGTACGCGTAGCGATCGTGCGCTCACCGCACGTCTACGTTGGGTACACGCCGCAAGACGTTCCGTGGGGCACGAGCTTGTGGCTGGATCAAACCGTCCAAACCAACAGCGACGGGCGCGCGACCGTGATGATCGCGCACCCGACCGATGGATTGCCGTCGACCTACGGTGTGCGCGCTGATGCCGGTGGTGCGAGCGCGGTGACGCGCATCGTTGTGCCGACCTCGCGTGGAGCGGTACGCGTTGCGTTGGATCGCGCGGCGCAAACGCTCGGCACGCCGGTAAATTTCGATGTCTACGGTAACGACATCAATAGCGGCAGGCCGCTCGCCGGCGCGCACGTCACGGCAGCACTCCACCACGGGCCATCCTCGCAACAACAGAGCCTGACGCTCGATTCCGACGGACACGCGCACGGCGCGTTCTCGGCGCCGTCGCTCGGCACGAACCTCGTGTTTGCGACGCTGGATGTAGGGGGTGCGAGCGCGACTGATGCGGCTCAGGTCGACATCGTGCCGCAAGCCACGCAGGATACGAGCCTCAACGGAAGCGCAAACGTGCGCATCGCGCTCGACAAACCCGTGTATCGCGCCGGTGACGCGGTGCAGATCTCGGCATCGCTCGATGGAGCGCAAGGCGACGCGCTGCTCACGATCGAGAGCGCGAGCGGGACGCAAACTATCGTCGCACCGGTACACGACGGACACGCGGCGGCATCGCTGCGCATCGCGGATGCACCGGGCGATCTGCGCATCGGTGCAGCCTTTGTGCGCGCGGGCGGGATCGCGTGGACGAGCGTGCCGCTCGCGCTCGATGCGCCGGGCCGTCCGGTAAGTGCGAGCATCGTGATGCCGGCAGGCAGCTTTGCACCGGGTGCACCCGTGAACATGTCGCTGCGCGACGTTGCGCCGGGCGCCGGCACGACCATCGTGCGCATCAGCCGCGGTGCGCCCTCGGGCGGTGCGCTCTTCGAATCCGCGCCCTCACTCTTAGCGGTAGGACTTGCGGCGACGCAGGTCAGCGCGCCGGAGGGACGGACCTGGCATCCGTGGGTGGATTCGACGGGTGAACACGCGCAAGTCATCGGCTTCGAACGTCGCGGGTCGCCGCCGCAAAATCTTGCGCTCGAGCAGGCCGATACGCAAGCGGTATCGTGGAACGTCGCGCATTCCGACGGTGCAACCATCCTCGTCCAAATGCCGAGCGCGCGCGGGCGCTATACGCTCTCGATCCTCACGATCGAAGACGACGGGCGGGTGATCTCGGCCTCGTCGCCGATTACCGTGCAGTAATGCCGCGTAAGAAACCAAGCCGCCTCATGCTCCTCGACACCTATGGGTTGGTGTATCGCGCGTTCTTTGCATTGCCGCCGCTGACAACGGTCAAAGGTATCCCGATCAACGCCGTTTATGGCTTCACGATGATGTTGAACAAGCTGATCAACGATGAAAAGCCGACGCACGTGATCGCGGCGTTCGACAAGGGAATGCCGATGTCGCGCGTCGCGCTCTACAAAGACTATAAGGCGCAGCGCGACGCAATGCCCGATGATTTGCGCAGTCAATTTCAACTGGTGCGCGACGTGCTCGCGGTGCATCGCATTCCCGTGGTCGAGATCGAAGGCCAAGAGGCCGACGACATCATTGCAACGCTTGCGCGCCAAGCCGAAGACGCCGGCGAAGAAACCCTGGTGATAACCGGCGATCTCGATCTCTTGCAGATCGTCGACGAGCGCACGACGGTGCTCACGACGCGCCGCGGCATTACCGATCTCGGTCGTTACGATCCCGCCGCGGTATATGAACGGTTTGAGCTGCAGCCGGACCAGCTTGCCGATTATCGCGGACTCAAAGGCGATCCATCCGATAATCTGCCCGGCATCCCGGGTGTGGGAGAAAAGACCGCGATCAAGTTGATCAAGGCCGCGGGCTCGCTCGATGCGCTGCTTGCCGATCCGTCCGTTGCAGGTACGCCGAAGCTGCAGAAGCTCGTCGAAGACTATGGCGAACAGGCGCGCATCTGTCGCGACGTCTCGGTCGTGCGCTGCGATCTGCCGCTCGAGATCGATTGGGAGCTGCGCTACGAGAAGCCGAGCGACGCGGCCCTCTATCCGATCTACTCGCAACTCGAATTCAAGACGCTGCTCGCGCGCCTCAAAGCGCCGGTCGACGGCTTGCCGCTCTTTGCCGCCGAGCACAAACTCGAAGGCACCTATCGCACGTATGTGGCGTCGGTCGATCCGCCGGAGTTTGCCCGGCTGGCCGATGAATTGCGCGGGCTTGCCGGTGCGGAACGCCTGGCACTCGCCGTGCGCGAGGATGCGATCGGCGTCAGCGGTGCGCGCGGCACCGGCACGGCCTTTGCCGCGAGTGCACTCGCGCACGACAATGTGCGCGCTGCGCTGACGCACGCGATCGATCGGGCGCAACGCATCGTCACCTACGATGCCAAGCACGTGGCGCGCGTGCTCGGTGCGCACGGCGTGGAAGTGGTCGACGTCGGTGACGATGCGATGCTGGCGGCGCACCTGCTCAATCCCTCGCGTACCTATGCATCGATCGATGACGCTGCGGCCGAACACCTGCAGGCCGCACCAGGCGACGATGCCGCAGCCTATGCCGACGCAACACTGCAGTTACTCGACGTGATGCGCCCACTGCTCGAGGAGCGCGCGCAGATGCGCGTCTACGAAGAGGTCGAAGTGCCGCTCGCTCCGCTGCTCGCGCGCATGGAGGCGGCGGGCTTTGCTATCGATCCAGCGGAGCTTACCGTGCTCGCCGCGGAAGTGGAGGGCGCCGCCGCGCGCTTACAGCAGCGCATCTACGACTTCGCCGGCGAAGAATTCAACATCGGTTCGCCGCAGCAACTCGGTAACATCCTCTTCGGACGACTGCAGATTCCCGGCGGCAAGAAAACCAAAACCGGCTGGGCGACCGGGGTCGAGGTATTGCAGGGGCTGGCCAAGGAGTATCCGATTTGCGCGCTCGTACTCGAGTGGCGCGAGGTCACGAAACTCAAGAACACCTACATCGACGTGATCCCGCAGCTGGTCGACGCACGATCGCGACTGCACACCGTCTTCAATCAAACCGCGACGGCAACCGGACGTCTCTCTTCGACGAATCCGAATCTTCAGAACATTCCGGTGCGCGGGGATTTGGGCCGGCGCATTCGCAAGGCGTTCATCGCAAAGAGCGGCGAGTACGTGCTCCTCGCGGCGGATTACAGCCAGATCGAACTTCGGCTGATGGCGCACCTCTCCGGCGACGAAGCGATGCGGACGGCGTTCGAGGAAGGCCAAGACATTCACGACTTCACCGCGCGACAGATTTTCGCCGTCGGCGAGGGCACGGTCGACGGCAACCAGCGGCGCATGGCCAAGAGCGTGAACTTCGGGTTGCTTTACGGTATGTCGGACTTCGGCCTTGCGCAGCGGCTCGAAATCGGGCGCGCCGAGGCTCGCGAAATTACGACCGCCTACTTCGCGCGTTTCCCGTCGGTTCGCGCCTACATCGATCGCACGCTCGAAGAGGCCCGCGAGCTCGGCTACGTGACGACGATTCTGGGACGGCGCCGCTACATGCCGGCACTGACCTCGAGCAACTTCATGCTGCGCACGGCGGCGGAACGCGAAGCGACCAACGCGCCGTTACAAGGGAGCGCGGCGGACCTCATGAAGCTCGCGATGGTGAAGGCCGACCGCGCGATACGTGCGGAGGGACTCGATGCAACGATGCTGCTGCAGATTCACGACGAGTTGATCTTCGAGGTACGGCGCGACCAGTTGCAGGCGCTCGCCAACCTGGTGCGGCGCGAGATGGAAGAAGCATTGACGCTCACGGTACCGCTCGAAGTAACGACGAAGTCCGGCGCAAACTGGTACGACGTAGAGTCGATGGCGGAGGCAGCGCAAGCGTGATCGCCCTATTGTTAGCCGCGGTGCTCGCACCGGCGACGCCGGCACCGCAGCATCTCGCGACGATTATTGTGCATGCGCCGCGCGCAATGCTCACGTTACAGGTGGCGACGACGGAGCAGGAACGCGAAACCGGCTTGATGAGCGTCACGCACCTGCCGGCGCATACCGGCATGGTCTTCGTCTTCGAGCAAGACGCGCCGGTGACGTTTTGGATGAAAGATACGCTCGTGCCACTCGATATGGTGTTCGTTGCGGCCGACGGCACGGTGCGCAGCATCGCTGTAAACGTGCCGGTGGTTCCCGAAGATACGCCGGATGACAAGATACCAACGCGCCCCGGCATTGCGAAGTACGTGATCGAATTGCCGGCTGGCGAAGCGCGGAAAGATGGCATTGTGCCCAACGTGAAGCTCAGCGAAATCGCAGGTTTGCACTAAAAAAAAGCACGCGGGCGTCACGTTTACGCGCGAGGCGGCGTTATGGAGAGCATGAAACTCATACTTCTGTCAGGCCTGGCGCTGGGCGCAGCGCTCGCCGTGGCACCAATCGCAGCATCGGCTGTGACAGATGTCGCACCATATGCTGGTCCTACGGGTGGGATTTGCGGCTATCTGAACGCGCCGCCGGCGCAAATCGCCGCATTGCAAATCTTGCCGGTTCCCGAAAACATCATCGTAGCAAACTCGGCGGCCGCGACTGCGACCACAACGGTACAGACCGACGGCAGCTTCTGCTTCGAGCATCTCCCGCCGCAGATCTACACGATCACTGCGTTCGGCGACTCTCCGGCGCAATACCAGGGAACGGTACAAGTCGTCGCCGGCAAGACGCGATGGCTCCAGGTGGACCCGCGCAGCTAGCTACTTCGGTGCAGCCGGCGCCGTTGTGGCCGCCGGCGCATCCAACGAGGTGAGCGATAGGGTTGCCGTATCGAGTGAATACTTTCCCGCACCCACAAACTGATTCGGGTTTGCACAAATCACGCTCTGTTCGGGACCAAAGACCTCGACGAGATTCGGCGGTCCGCATTGCGCTTGCGTCAGTTGATACGTTGTGAGGAACGTCGCACCCGGCGTGTTCGGTTGAACCTCGTACGAATTGTACGTGACGTCGTGACCTTCATCGTCCTCGTCGACGATCGCACCGAAGACGACAGCTGAGGTAACGCCGATGGCCATCGCGCCCCAGAATCCACCGCCCCAATAGTACGGCGCCGGCGCCCACACCATGCCGCCGTTCCAGCCATAGTATCCGCCGCCATAGACGGGGTTATTGACGCGATTGTTTTGGCGGTCGCTACGATTGCCTTGGCGATTATCTTGGCGGTCGCCACGATTGCCTTGGCGATTGTCTTGCCGATCGCCGCGATTGTCTTGGCGATCACCGCTGTTGTTGGTGCGGTTATCCTGGCGATTACCGCTATTGCTTTGGCGATTGCCGGCGCCTTGATTATTGCCGAGGCCTTGGTTATTCCCGATACCCTGATTGTTGCCGATGCCTTGACCGGTCGAGGGACGCTGCGCTACGCCCGGACGCTGCATGCCGCCGCCGCTGCCGCCTCGCATGAAATCGTTGCCGGTGAAGTTATACCCGCCGCTCGTGCGTGCACCACCACCGCCGCCGCGTGCACCGCCGCCGCCGCTCGGGCGTGCTCCGCCACCGCGTGCACCGCCGCCACCGCTCGGGCGTGCACCGCCGCCGCCACCACGTCCGCCACCGCCACCGCCGCGTGCGCCGCCACCACCGCCACCGCGTCCGCCACCGCCGCCACGCGCGCTTGCGTTGAGCGTGAAGCAAAATTGAAATGCCAACAGCATCGAGAGAAAGACGGCAAAATATTTCATTGCTTGATCACCTGATCGAGGGTCCCGTGAAGCGTAACGTAGGTGCCGCTCTTTGTGCTAAACGAGAGCATCACCGCATGCGCCGGTAGTTTCTGCGAAGATAGCGTAAGCGGCTGCGCTTCACCGGTATAGTTGAGATACACCGTTCCGGTCGTAAGTGCGAGCGCGTTGCTCGTTCCCTTTTGCACGAGAATCACCGAGGTGGGAAGGCAGACGATGATCTTGCCTTGGTACGAGCAGGCTGAGCGATTGACTACGAGCGTACCTTTGCCATCGGCAGTTGTAATAAAGAGCGAGCCGCTAAACACGTTGACCGTGACGCCAGCGTATGTGTCGAACGATCCGTCGGCATCGTGGATTTGGAGCGTTCCGGCGGCGCGAGCGGAATTGGTATTTAGTCCAATGAGGATGAGTGCGGCGAGTAATGCTGTAAGGCGCATGATGCGTTCAGCCTAGTCGCCGAAGACCGCTCGGGACAACCATGCGCGAAGGGTTACTTCGCAGGTGGAGCCTATTCGTCAGGCCCTCGAACTTTGCGGCGCTCTCCTCGTCGGCCGGAGTCATCGTGCGCAAGGACAGGTCCGGCCGGGTCCAGATGCTGAGATCCACACAGTACATCGCAAGCCTTCCCACTACGGCATGGCTCCGAATCGCGACGTCTTCGCCGGTGAGGTCGTGCGCTACGATGCGCCGGTTCCAGGCTCGCAGAAAAAGCCGTTCGTGCCTGATCGTCTCATAGACCGCCTCGACGAGCGGACTTGGTCGTTCAGACGAATAGTTAAGCCGAAAAATTCCGACGGCTTTCGTGATGTATTCTTCGCGATCGGGGCCGAGGAACGCAGCGAATTCCGGATCGACGAGGCTTCGCACCAGGTAATTGCGTTCTACCGGCGAGCGATATCGAGAGTGGCCGTAGAGCGCATCGGAGAGGGGATTCCACCGCAGCGGCGTGAGAATACGATCGCCGATCGAAGCGGCAACGCCGTGCATGTTGTCCAAGAGTGCCGCGAGCGGCTGCGGGATCGTCACGTCGATTTCGGCCACGGCGGCTACGGGCCGCGTTGCACCGGCGAGTTCGAGCATGTACTCGAGTTCTACGTTCGAAAGCCGAAGCGCAACCGCAATGCCGGTTAAAGTCGCGGGCGACGGATTGATCTGATCACCCGCTTCCAGCCGCGCGTACCACTTCACCCCAATGTCGGCGAGAAACGCAACCTCTTCCCGGCGCAAGCCGGGCGTGCGGCGCCCACGTGTCGACGAAATGCCGACCTGTTCCGGTTTGATCTGCTCGCGGCGCTCGCGCAGAAATCGCCCAAGGGCCTGCCGGCCGGTTTCATCCATCCGGCAGCCGGGTTCCCGATCGAGAACGCTCCTCTCGCGCACCGGCCGAGTATAGCCCGAAATCGAGCAATTGATGGGTGTCTGTCCAAGACGGCCCTTTCGCAGGTAGCGTCTTTTCTGAGGGGGTCTTTCGCAAATCCACCCTGCTAATGGGTTAAAAAGATCGTCCGAACGCGCCAAGTATTACTCGAATGAGCGACGTGACGCCGATCGAGATCGCGCTAGATTTGGAGACGACGCTACTCTACGATGCGTCGCATCTTGCGTTTTCGGGACCAGCCGAACCGCGCATTTGTCTCGTCGCCGCCTTCGCCTTGACGTCGCAACTCAAACGTATCATCGCCGCGGTCGATCGCGCTGTTCCTGCGCGGGCGCCCTCGGACTTGCGCATCGTTCCAACGCCGATGCGATCGGCGAATGCCGCACCGCGAGCCTTTTCGATCGAGCCGATGCTAGCACTCCGGAAATTGCAATCGAAGCTCATCCGCGTCACGGAGCCCGGTCTGGCACACAGCGGAAACGATATGCTCCTGGATGGCGCGCACGCTATGGGTGCCGAAGCCGAGCAGTTCGTCCGCGACTTTGTACCCTCAAAAGCGCTCCCGGTGCTTGAGCCTGCCCATGCACGCGGTTCGCAAGCCCTGAACCTGCGGGCGGTTGGTATCACGGTGTATCGTTTGGGAAATCGCGGAATGCCCGAATCGATACTTGCGCATTGGCACTACATGGCGGATTTTCGGGGCAAACCCCATTTGAAAAGTGGACCTTAGCCGATGGTTGAACCGCGCGTAGGCGCCCCCTACGCTTCTCGCATGCGTGTGTTAGTTTTTCTGGGGCTCTTCGTTGCCATAGCTACAGCCAACGCTGCCGCAGACCAGACGGCGCAGGCTCCTTCAGCGTCGCCGTCACCGTCGCCGTCGCCTAGCCCGGCGTGGACGCCGCCCCCGCTCTACCAGATGAATGACGACATCTTCACGGTCGACCGCGACGGCACGCTCTATTACTACTTTCAGTCAAATACCGATGGGACCGCCAAGGTCAAATCGGAGATCCGCTACGGCAGAAATCTTTGGAACGACAACGCCCAGTTGCGCATACGAATCCCGTTCATAACAAAATATCCGCTCACGGGCAATCCCTATACCGGTCTCGGTAACATCGAGCTCGGATATTCGTACAACGTCTCCTCAAAAAAGTTCGACCACTCGCTCGAGATTCGCGGCGCATTCGCAACCGCGGCGAACGGTGTCTCCAGCAACGACACGCAGCTTAAGGGCTTCTATAACCTCAAGTGGAAATTTGGTTGGGGCTCGATCGCCTACGCCAACGAATACGATCAGACGGTCATCAAGCCGCCCGGACCCGGTAACTCGTGGACGAGCTATTACGAGGGCAAACTGACCCTCCCGGAATACGCCTTCGTGCGCGCGTTACGTGGACTGAAAACCTCCGCGTTCTATAACTACCGCGTGCTTTTTGACTCCGGAGGCGTATGGAAGGGTGCGCTCGGCGGAACGATATTCGGCAATATGAACGACGTCGCACTGTCGATTACCGACTCGTGGGGCATTGGTAACCGGCTGTGGAGATATAAGTTCGAAGCCAACGCGACGGCCAGATTCTAGCCTGACGCCATGATCGCTTGGTTCGTAAGCACACTACAACAACGCCCGGAGCTCGCGGTCTTTCTCGCGCTTGCAATCGGCTACGTTGTCGGGCCGCTGAGCGTTAAAAGTTTTCACCTCGGGAACGTGACGGCGACGCTGCTCGCCGGCGTGCTGGTAGGCCAACTCAACGTTCCCGTCGGCGGGCCGCTTGAAGCGTTTTCATTCATGTTATTTCTTTTCGCGGTCGGTTATAAAGTTGGGCCGCAGTTCTTCGCCGGACTCAGCAAAGACGGCATCGCGCAGATCGGATTTGCGGTGTTCTCGTGCCTCGCGGGGCTCGCCGTGACGGCCGGCTTTGCGCTCGCCGTGCATTTTAACGTCGGACAGGCCGCCGGGCTCTTGGCGGGCGCGCTCACGCAATCGGCGGCGATCGGAACCGCGAGCGACGCAATTGGCCGGCTCGGGCTGGATCCTGCGATTACGAAGACGTTTCAAACCGAAGTCGCCGTCGGTTACGCGGTAACCTACGTGATTGCCACGTTCGTCGCGGTGCTCGTGTGCTCGCGACTCGTTCCGTGGTTGTTCCGTTTTGACTTGGCCGAAGAGTGTAGAAAGCTCGCGGCCGAAATGGGGCTGAAGCCCGAGCTGCCTCCGGGCGTGTTCACCGCCAATTTGCCTAACAGTGTTCGCGCTGTGCGCGTGAACGGGAGCGGCATGGCGGGCAAGAGTGTCGGCGAGATCGAGAGCGAGTTTGCGCAACGCGGACAACGCGTATTTATCGCAGCGATCCGTCGCGGTGACGCGATCGCGAGCGCGACGCCGTCCGACATCGTTGCAGAAGGCAACGTCATTGCATTGGCCGGTCCATCCGAAGCGATTATTTTGGAGGCGGCAGGAGCCGAGGTGCACGATCCCGTGCTGCTCGATATCCCACTCCAACAACTCGACGTCGTCGTGACGAATGCTGCGGCAATTGGATTGACCGTTGAAGAGCTGATGACCGGGCGCGGGCGCGGCGTCGTGCTCAAAAAGATCACGCGAACCAGCGTCGAGATTCCGGCGCTTCCACGTACGGTCATCGAGCGCGGCGATACGCTGCAGATCGCGGGTTTCCACGACAGCGTGGAGCGGGCCGCGACGGCATTGGGTTATCCCTTGCGTCCGTCGCCGACCGCCGACGTCGTGTTTATCGCGCTTGCGATTGTCATCGGCGGTCTTTTCGGCATGTTGAGTGTGACCATCGGCGGGATCCCCGTGGGTTTGGGCGCGAGCGGCGGCGCGCTGGTCGCGGGTCTCGTCGGCGGCTATTTACGCGGTCGCTCACCAACGTTTGGAAACATCTCACCGGGTGCGCAATGGGTGTTCGATTCATTCGCACTCACGGTGTTCATCGCCGTCGTCGGTATCAAAGCCGGTCCCAGTTTCATCGGCGGCGTCGCGGCTGCCGGAGTACCGTTGGTGCTGGGCGGAATCCTCGTTCCGCTCATCGCGCTGCTGCTCGCAGCCTGCTTCGGGAAATTTGTGCTGCGCTTGAATAACGTCGTGCTGTGTGGCGCCTTAGCCGGCGCCGATACGACGACGGCCGCCTTGGGTGCCGTGCAAGACGCGGCCAAGAGCAACCTGGTGACGCTCGGGTACACGATAACCTACGCGGTCGGCAACATCTTGCTCACCGTGTGGGGCACCGTGATCGTCGCACTTTTCGCGACCAAGACGTCGATATAAGGAAAGGCGCCGCGGCGGCCAGTAAAAGGGGTGCGTGCCCGAGTTACCTGAAGTCGAGACCATTGCCCGCGGCCTAGCTCACACGGTTGCGGGGAAGACGATCGACTCCGTTAAGATTCATCTTCCGAAAATGGCCGTCGCGCCACCCGGCGTGCGGTTTGCTGCCGCCCTGCGCGGCGAGCGGATCGAGGGCGTCGGGCGGCGCGCGAAATATGTCGTAATGGAGCTCCGATCGGGACGCAAGCTGGTCACCAGCCTGCGGATGACCGGTCGTTTGGTGGTCCAGCGTGCGGGCGAAACGGACTATCCGGGGACGCACGTGGTGCTGCATTATACGGATGGAACCCGCCTGTCTTTTGCCGACGTGCGGACCTTCGGGCGCATGCGGCTGGTCGAACCAGGTGAGCCCTGGGACGCCGATCTGGGCGTGGAGCCCCTCTCTTCTGCCTTTACACCGGAGGGCTTTGCAGGTATGCTCTCTGGGCGGACGACGCCGATCAAGACACTGCTCCTCGATCAACACCGCATCGCAGGCATCGGTAATATCTATGCGTGCGAGGCGCTGTGGGAAGCCGGGATCCGTCCCAGCAAGCCCGCTAAGGCGTTAACCAAGCCGGCCGTTGTGCGGCTTTACCACGCAATCCGCGATGTTTTGTCTCGTGCAACCGAAATGCGCGGTACGAGCGTCGATGACTACGTGGATGCCGAGGGCCTCCAAGGGGGATTTCAAAACGCCCTCTCGGTGTACGGGAAGCTTGGAGAACCTTGCCCGCGATGCGGAAGACCAATAGTACGAACGGTACTTGCGCAACGCGGAACCTGGTGGTGTCGAAATTGTCAGCGTTGATCCGCAAAAATAAAAATTGTTAGGTAGGAACCACAACATCTCTACGACAGAAATCGCTCCCGCTACTATTGAGGAAGATCAACTCGCGCTCGAACAGCGCCTCTACGAAGAGTCGCTAAAGGTCCTCGACGAGGGACAAGTTCTGAACGGCATGATCGTTCAGAAAGACAAAGATGAATTGCTCGTCGACGTCGGCGGTAAATCCGAAGGCGTGCTTCCATTCCGCGAACTCTCGCTCGCGATCGAGCCTAAGACGCTCAAAGTCGGTGACACCCTCGAGGTGATGATTCACCGCATCGACGACATGGACGGAACGCTGTATCTGTCCGAACGTCGCGCACGCGCGCTTAAGACCTGGGAGAAGGTCATTGAAGCGCATCAGAACGACGAAGTGATCGAAGCCACCGTGACGCAAGTCGTCAAGGGCGGCGTGCTCGTCGATCTCGGTATGCGCGGTTTCGTTCCCGCATCGCAGATTCGCCGTCAACCGGTCGGTAATCTCGATGAGCTCGTCGGTCAGAAACTGCGTCTGAAGGTGATCGATCTCGATCACAAACGCCATCGCGTCGTGCTCTCGCAGCGCCTCGTGCTCGAAGAAGAGCTGCAGGCCAAGAAGCAAGAGTTGCTCGACACGCTTGAAGTCGGCCAGATCCGAGAAGGCATCGTTGTCCGTCTTGCGGACTTCGGCGCATTCGTCGATCTCGGCGGCATCGATGGCCTCATTCACAACAGCGAGTTGAGCTACGCGCGGATCAAGCACCCGTCGGAGGTCGTGAAGATCGGCGACGTCGTGAACGTCGAGATCATGAAATTCGATACCGAAGCGAAGAAGGTCAGTCTTTCACTCAAGCATGCGCTTCCCGATCCGTGGGATGAGCACGCCGACAAGCTGGTCGAGGCAAACAAGTTGGCGGCACAGATCGTCAAGGTCACGCCGAACTACCTGCTGGTCGAGATCTTCCCGGGTATCCTCGCGATGGTCCCCAAGGGCGAGTTCGATCCCAACGCGCAGTTCAACGCGGGCCAAGACGTCGAAGTCACGCTCGTCACGATCAACAGCGCGACGCGGCGCATCACCGCCTCGATCCAACACGTTGCGGACGTCCCGCCCGAAGAGATCGAGCAGTACGTGCACTTGGAAGAAGACACGCTCGGTACAGTCGCCGACGCCGTCGCGGTCCCGACCGTAGCGGATGTAGTCCCGGAGGAAATCGCAGTCCCGGACGAAGTCCAAGCGTAGACGCTTGTCATCCCGAGCGTAGGCGCGTAGCGCCGAAGTCGAGGGACCGACGAAACCAAGAAAGAAAAAGGCGCGGGTATGACCCCGCGCCTTTCGCTATTCGCGTTGCTTCTTATGCTCGCTGTTCCAGCCGCCGCAAAGGCGACGTTAGCGAGTCCAACGCCGAGCTGCCCCCCGGATCGACCTGCGACCGTCGTCAAAGCCGTTTCGCCAGACGTTCCGCGCTCCTTGCGAGACGTCAATTTCCGTAGTCTCGTCGTGATCGTCAACGTTGCGGTCGACGCGAGCGGCAACGTGCAGAGTTTGACGATCCGGCAATCCTCAGGCTATGTGGAGATGGACAAGGCCGCGCTGCGCGCCGCGCAGCAATCCACGTATGCTCCAGCGATCGTCGACTGCGTCCCGGCGGCTGGAAGCTACGCATTTCGTGTTCAGGTGAACCAGTGACCCACCCGTAGATGAGGCGTCCGGCTTAGTCGCGGCGAAATTCTCGCCTTCCATGGCACTCCGGGTCGGGCTCACGGGTGGAATTGGTTCGGGGAAGAGCGAGGTGGCTCGCATCTTCGCTGAGCTCGGTGCGTACATCATCGACACCGACGAGCTCGCCCGCGAAGCGGTTGCTCCCAATTCCGACGGATTGCTCGCGATCGCGCACGTCTGGCCGCAATTCGTGCGCGGCGGCGTGCTGGATCGCATGGCCCTTGCCGAGGTGGTGTTCTCCGATCCGCAGGCGCTCGCGCGGCTGAATGAGATCGTGCATCCGTTCGTGCGGAGGCTTGCAAAGGAGCGTGAGACGCATGCAAAGCCCGATCAACTCATCGTGCATGTCGTCCCGCTGCTCTTTGAATCCGGCTACATCGAGATGGTCGATAAGTCCGTCGTGGTAATTGCCCCGGAAGAGGAGCGAATTGCGCGCGTCGTGCAGCGCGATCATACGGACCCGGATCGCGTGCGCGCGCGCATGGCGACGCAGATCGATCCAAAGGAAGCACGCGCACGAGCCGATTACGTGATCGAGAATAACGGCGACGTTGCGCACTTGCGCGAACAGACGCGCGCCGTGTACGATGCTCTCACCGGACTAGCACACTAAGCACACATGCAGTACCTTTGGATGGGCGCACACCTTCGCTCCCGCGACGGTCAAGACGGCGTTGAGTTCGCCGTGTGGGCACCGAGCGCAAGTGCGGCTTGTGTCGTCGCCGATTTCAACGGCTGGCAGATCGGCGCGCACCCGATGCAGGTCGAGCACGCGACCGGAATTTGGCGCGTCTTCGTGCCGGGCGCAGGCGAGGGCACGCGTTACAAATTTGCCATCTGTGCGAGCAATGGTACGTGGCTTCCGCTCAAGGCCGATCCATTTGCGTTCCGCTGCGAGCTGCGCCCCGACACGGCGTCGGTCGTCAGCCGATTGCCCCTCTCAACGTCAAATGCGTGGACCCACGCGCGCGGCGGCATGCAGCATCGTGGCGCACCGATCGCGATTTACGAAGTGCACTTGGGCTCGTGGCAACGTGTGCCCGAAGAGGACAACCGGTTTCTTAGCTACGACGAGCTTGCCGATCGTCTCTTACCCTATGCGAAAGAGATGGGCTTCACGCATCTCGAGCTGATGCCGATATCCGAACATCCCTTCGACGGTTCGTGGGGCTATCAGCCGATCGGTTTGTACGCGCCGACGTCGCGTTTTGGCACGCCACAAGAATTTCGCAATTTTATCGACCGCGCGCACGCGATGGGACTCGGCGTGATCGTCGATTGGGTTGCGGGGCATTTCCCGAGCGACGAACACGGCCTGGCGCAATTCGACGGTACGGCACTCTACGAACATGCCGATCCGCGCCAAGGCTGGCATCCCGACTGGGACACCTATATCTTCAACTTTGGCCGGCACGAAGTTGTCGATTACCTCGTCAACAACGCGCTCTTCTGGTTGCAAGAGTACGGCGTCGACGGTTTACGCGTCGATGCGGTTGCATCGATGCTCTATCTCGACTACAGCCGCGCGGCCGGCCAGTGGGTACCGAACCAATACGGCGGTCGCGAAAACCTCGAAGCAATCGATTTTCTCAAGCGCACAAACGAAACGGTCTATCGCGACGTGCCCGGCATCATGACGGTGGCTGAAGAGTCGACCGCGTGGCCAAAAGTGTCGGCGCCGACGTATCTTGGCGGTCTGGGCTTTGGGTTCAAGTGGAATATGGGCTGGATGCACGATACGTTGCAGTACCTCTCGCACGAGCCGGTGCACCGCAAGTATCATCACGACGAGCTAACGTTCTCGCTCATCTACGCCTTCGACGAAAATTTTGTCCTGCCGCTTTCGCACGATGAAGTCGTGCACGGCAAAGGCTCGATCCTCGAGAAAATGCCCGGCGATCGGTGGCAGCAATTCGCCAACGTGCGCTTGCTCTACAGCTATATGTACGCGCATCCCGGCAAGAAGCTGCTCTTCATGGGCGATGAGTTCGCGCAGAGCCGCGAGTGGAATCACGATCGTAGCCTTGACTGGGATTTGCTCGCCGACGATCGCGGCTGGCATGCCGGCGTCAAGCTTCTCGTGCGCGACCTCAATCATCTCTATCGCTGTACCGGCCCGCTCTACGAGCGTGACAACGAGCGCGATGGCTTTTCGTGGATCGACCATCAGGACGTTGAGAATTCTGCGATCGCGTTCGTGCGACACGGGCACGATCCGCGCGACGTCCTCGTTGCCGCGTGCAACTTTACCCCGGTCGTGCGCTACGGCTATCGCATCGGCGTCCCGGCGGCCGATGAGTATGAAGAAGTGTTCAATAGCGATTCCGGCCGCTACGGTGGTACGAACGTCGGCAACCTCGGACGCGTGCGCGCCGACGCGATTCCGTCGCACGGGCGCGAGCAATCGATCGCGATCACGTTGCCGCCGCTCGCCTCCGTCTACTTCCGGCCGGTTCGCGGATGAAGCCACTCGGTCGCGCGGCGGTTCTCCCGGGACGGCCGTATCCGCTCGGTGCCACCTGGGACGGCAGCGGCGTGAACTTCGCGCTCTTCTCCGAACACGCCGAGAAAGTCGAACTCTGTTTGTTCGATGCGCGTGGTACGCGGGAGTTACGTCGCATCGCATTGCCCGAGTATACCGATCAGGTGTGGCACGGCTATCTTCCGGAAGTCGGACGCGGCACGCTCTACGGCTATCGCGTCTACGGTCCGTACGATCCGGATCGCGGGCATCGCTTCAACCATCATAAACTCTTGATCGATCCCTACGCGAAGCAACTGTTCGGCCAGGTGCGTTGGACCGATGCGAACTTTGGCTATCGTCTCGGCTCGTCGCGAGCCGACCTCTCCTTCGATAGGCGCGACAATGCAGCAGCGATGCCGAAGTGCGTCGTCGTCGACACGGCGTTCACGTGGGGCCGCGACGAGCGGCTCTACACGCGCTGGCACGAAATGGTCATCTACGAAATGCACGTGCGCGGGTTTACGATCAAGCATCCACTCGTGAATCCCGAGGTGCGCGGCACTTTTGCGGGACTGTCGTCGCCGCCGATTATCGAATATCTCACCCGCTTGGGCGTCTCCGCCGTCGAACTGTTGCCGATCCACGCAGCCGTCGACGACCGCCATCTGGTCGAACGGCGCTTGCGTAATTACTGGGGCTACAATTCGATCGCGTTCTTTGCTCCCGATCCGCACTTGCTTTCGGGTTCGTCGCTTGGCGAGTTCAAGACGATGGTCAAGCGCCTGCATGAAGCGGGCATCGAAGTGCTACTCGACGTTGTGTACAACCACACTGCCGAGGGCAATCATCTCGGTCCGACGCTCTCGCTTCGCGGCATCGATAATAAGAGTTATTACCATCTCGACGACGGGCGGTACTACGCCGACTACACCGGCTGCGGCAACACGCTCAACCTCGAACATCCGCGCGCGCTGCAATTGGTGACGGATTCGTTGCGCTACTGGGTCAACGAAATGCATGTCGACGGCTTCCGCTTCGATCTTGCGCCGGCGCTGGGCCGCCCGGAGGGACCATTCGAACCTGCCAATGCGTTTCTCGCTGCCGTGCAACAAGATCCAATGCTTTCGCGTGTCAAGCTCATTGCGGAGCCGTGGGATCTCTCGCCCGGCGGCTATCAACTCGGAAATTTTCCACCGGGCTGGTCGGAATGGAACGACCGGTATCGCGATACGGTCCGCCGTTTCTGGCAGGGCAACGACGGCATGATCCCCGAGTTTGCGACGCGGTTCACCGGTTCGAGCGATATCTTCGATCGCTCAGGACGGCGCCCGCGTTCGAGCATCAACTTCGTTACGGCACACGACGGCTTTACACTCGAAGACTTGGTCAGCTACGACCACAAACACAACGAGGCAAATCTCGAGCACAATCGCGACGGCCATGATGCGAACTATAGCTGGAATTGCGGCATCGAAGGCCCGACCCACGATCCGGCGATTCGCCATCTGCGCGAGCAGCAGAAGCGCAATGTGCTGGCAACGCTCATGCTCTCACAGGGGCTGCCGATGTTGCTTGCGGGTGATGAGCTGTGCAACACGCAGCTCGGCAACAATAACGCCTACTGCCAAGACAACGAGATCGGCTGGCTCGACTGGACGCAAACGCAGGAAGATCCCGAGCTGATCGAATTCGTGCGCGAGCTGATCGCACTTCGCCGGGCGCATCCCGTCTTTCGACGCCCCAATTTTTTCAAGGGGAGCGCCGCATCGCCGAGCAGCCTCAAGGACATCACCTGGATCGAGAGCAGCGGACGCGAGATGGTCGATGCGGATTGGCACGACCCCCGACGACGCTATCTTGCGGCGCTCTTCGGCGGTGACACCGGGGACCGGTTCGTGAGTCTGCGCGGCTATCCCGAGTATGACGACACGTTTTTGATGCTGACGAATGCGCACGATCACGACATTGCGTTCACGCTGCCAACGCTGCCGGGACTGATCGCGTGGCGCCTCGTCCTCGACACGGTGCGCCCGGTGCGCTTCGATCGGGATGCCCGGCTCCTCGGTGGCGCGATCTTTCCGCTGCGCGCACGGTCGCTGTCGCTCCTCGTAGCAGAATGATCGACCCGCACTATGCCGACGCGTTCGGCAACCCGGTCGTCGTCTCGGATGCAACGATGGCCGCAATGCGCGATGCACTCGGCGAGGACGGTGGCCCGCCGCCCGTGCCCGTCATACGCGCCGATCGGCTCGATGTACCGCGCGAAATCGGCTACTACGACGACATGATCGTCGTCCCGTCGCGTGCCTATGTGCCCGAGGCGTTGGAGCGCGACAGCGCATGGGGCGTCGCCGCGCAGCTTTACGCGCTACGCTCGGAGCAAAATGACGGCATCGGCGACTTCGGTGATCTCACGCGGCTCGTAGGGTTAGCACATCGCTCCGGCGCATCGGCCGTCGCGCTGAACCCGCTGCACCAATCGCATCTCACCAACGCGAGCGCCGCAAGTCCATATGCGCCGCTCAGCCGGCGCTATCTCAACGCGCTCTACATCGACGTGCACGCGGCTGCGCTGGAATTCGGCGTTTCGCTCGCAGACTTCAATACCCGCGGGCTGCGCGATTCTCCGCTCGTCGAATACGAGCACGTGGCAGCATTCAAACTCGAAGCACTCGAACGCGTCTTCGATGCGTTGGACGAGCGGCGCCCGTGGCGCAGGTTTGCCGCACGCGATCGTGGTCTGCGCGACGTAGCGCGTTACGAGGCGATCATGGAGATGCTGACCGCGCTCGACTCCGAGGTCTACGGATGGCAACAATGGCCGGCGCAGCTCCAAGATGCGCGCAGCGCCGCAGTCGAGCGCTTTGCCGCGCAACACGCGCGGCGCGTCGAGTTTTTCATCTTTTTGCAGTGGCTCGCCGATCGCCAGCTTAAGGCCGCAGCGCGGACCGCGCGCGACATGCCGATTGGGCTGTATCGCGATCTCGCGGTCGGCGTCGATCTGAACAGCGCGGACGTGTGGAGCGATCGCGAAGCGTATGTGCTGGGGCTCTCGGTGGGCGCACCGCCCGACCCGCTCAACGCCGCGGGGCAGAACTGGGGGCTGCCGCCGTTCCATCCGCGTGTGTTGCGCGAGCGCAAGTATCAGCCATTCATCGACTTGCTGCGCGCGAACATGCGGCATGCGGGTGCGCTGCGGATCGATCACGTGATGGGTCTGCAGCGGCTGTTCTGTATTCCGCGCGCGCTCCCGCACGGTGGCGCATACGTTAACTACGACGTCGAGGCGATGTTCGGCATCGTTGCGCTCGAAAGCGTGCGTAACCGCTGCATGATCGTCGGCGAGGACCTTGGCACCGTACCCGAGGGGTTTCGCGAGCGGCTGCACGACGCGCGCATTTTCGGTTGCCGCGTCTTGCAATTCAATCTCTATGATAATCCGCCCGACACCGTGGCGAGCACCGGCACCCACGATCTCCCGACCTTCCCCGCCTACTGGCGCGACGCCGACAGCGGCACTCGGGAGCGGCTGCTCGAGGCCTTTCGGTCCAGCGGCATCGATGTGTCCAACGACGGATTGACGGCGCTATTGGTCGCAGCCTATCGTTACCTTGCGCGTTCTCCATCGCGCTTGGTCCTATTGCAACTCGAAGACGGGGTCGGCTCCTACGATCAGGTCAACGTCCCCGGAACTGTCGACGAGGAGCCGAATTGGCAGCGTAAGCTAGCGGTGTCGCTCGAGACGCTGGCGGAGTATCCGGTCTTTGCTGCGGTTGCGCGCGCGCTGCGCGACGAACGCCCGCGAGGGGGAGGTGCAGGATGAAAGCGGTGGTGATGGCCGGCGGTGAAGGCTCGCGTCTACGCCCGCTTACGTCGCGGCGTCCCAAGCCGCTGGCGCCGATCGCCAACAAACCGGTGATGCACCACATCGTCGATTTGCTCGCGCAACACGGCATCACCGAAGTCGTGACGACGTTGCACTATCTCGCGGATGAGATCGAAACGTATTTTGGCGATGGCTCGGCGCTCGGCGTCTCGATGCAGTACGTGGTCGAAGATACGCCGCTCGGCACGGCCGGCGCGGTCAAGATGGCCGAAGAACTGCTCGGCACCGAGACCTTCGTGATCATCTCGGGCGACGCGATGACCGACGTGGACCTCACCGCGTTGCTCGATGCGCACAAGCGCGCAGGCAACGTCGCGACACTTGCACTGTGGCGCGTGAACAATCCGCTCGAGTTCGGCGTCGTGATCACCGATGACGACGGCCGCATCACCCGTTTTCTCGAGAAGCCGTCGTGGGGCGAGGTATTTTCAGATACGATCAACACCGGCATCTACGTCCTCGAACCCGAGATCTTCGCGTACATGGAAGCGGGCAAGAACTACGATTTCTCCAAGGACATCTTTCCGCTGTTGTTGCGTGACGGCAAGCGCCTCGGCGGTCACGTGATCTCTGACTATTGGGCCGATGTCGGAAACCTGCAACAATATCAGCAGGCAAATTACGACGCCCTCACCGGTTCGGTACGTACGCTCCGTCCACGCAATCAAATTGGCGACAGCCTGTGGGTGGGTGAGGGCTGCGAGATCGATCCAAGTGCGACGATTCGCGGCGACGTGCAGTTCGGCGACGGCGTGACCGTTGGCCCCGGTGCATTGATCGAGGGGCCGTCGTGTATTGGAAGCGGTTCGATCTTGGAAGCAGGCGCGCGGGTACGTCGCTCGGTGCTGTGGGAGAACGTGTACGTCGGCGACGAGGCGCAGCTCACCGACTGCACGGTGGCCAATCGCACGATCGTCAAAGCCCGTGCGACGGTCGGCGAGGGGGCAGTCGTCGGCGAGCGCTGTGTGATCGGCGAAGCGGCGACGATCCGGCCGCACTTGCGCTTGTGGCCGGAAAAAAATGTGACCTCGGGCGCGATCGTCTCGATGTCGCTTATCTACGGTATTAAGTGGCCGGGTTCGCTGTTCGGCGGTGTCGGTGTGAGCGGTCTGGCGAATCTCGAGATCACACCGGAATTCGCGCTCAAACTGGGGCAGGCGTTCGGGTCGTTTTTGCGGTCGGGCGACACGGTCATGACGAGTCGCGACACACACCCGTCGAGCCGCATCATGAATCGTTGCGTGATCTCGGGCCTCCTCAGCGTCGGCGCGAACGTCGAAGATCTGCGTTCGTATCCCTTGCCACTCTCGCGCTTTGCAACACGAACGAGCGGTAATGGCGCGGTGCACGTGCGCTTGGCGCCGGATGACCCGCATTCCCTACTCGTCGAGTTTCTCGATAGTTCCGGCATCAACGTCGACAAAGCCACCGAACGCAAGATCGAAAATCTCTTCTTCCGTGAGGACTTCCGGCGTGTCGCGATGGATGATGTCGGACTGTTGAACTTTCCGGCGCGAGCACTTGAAAGCTATACTGCGGCGTTTCTCGATGCGCTGAACCCACAAGGGATGGGCGATCGGCGCTTTCGCGTGGTCATCGACTACGCCAACGGCAATGCTGCGCTCGTGCTGCCGCGTATTTTGAGCAAACTGAACATCGAGACAATCGCACTCAATGCCTACTTTGACGACAATCGCGTGCACACGGTCAACGTGGAACGTTCGCAGTCGCTGGCGCAACTCAGAGACATCGTCGGTACGTTGCGGGCGGACCTGGGCATTCTGCTCGATCACGATGGCGAGACCTTTGCAATCGTCGACGATACCGGGCGGATCGTCGTCGGCGAGGAACTGATCGCGCTCTTGACGCTGATGGTCGTGCGGGCCGGCGCGAAGATGGTTGCCGTGCCGGTCATGGCGCCCGAAGCGATCGAACGCATCGCGCAAAGCTATGGCGCGACGGTAATTCGCGCGCGCAGCGACCGCCGCTCGTTGATGGCGCTCGCTCAAGCCCGGGGCAAGGAACTCGCCTTCGCCGGCGGTGCCAACTACGAAGTGATCTTTCCCGAACTGCACCCGGCGTTCGATGCGCTCTACGGCTGCGCGAAGGTACTCGAACTGCTCGCGCGTGAAGGCCGGCGTATGAGCGAACTGGTCGACATGTTGCCCGACTGGCACGTCGCAACGGTGCGCGTCCCGTGTCCGTGGGAACATAAGGGCCGCGTGATGCGTTCGTTGATCGCCGAGCAGCAGCGCGATCAGATCGAGCTCTTCGAAGGCTTGCGCGTACGCCACGATGATGGGTGGGTCTTGGTCTTGCCCGACGCATCGGACCCGACGTTCAGTATCTACGCCGAGGCACCGAGCGACGGAGAAGCCTTTGCCTATGCGGAACGCATGGGCACGCGTATCGAGCAACTTTCAAGCGCATGAACGATCCGCAGACGGTCTTCAGCGAGTGGTCGAACTTCTACGTCATCACCGGCTCGTCGTCGGCGGCGCTGACGGGATTGGTGTTCATCGTCGTGACGCTTTCCGCGGACCGCCGGCGCGGGCAACCCGGCCGCGGCGAAGGGACGTCGATCTTCAATTCACCGACGATCATGCACTTCTGCATCGCGTTTCTTATCTCGGGGATCTTTGCAGCGCCCTGGCCTCGACACGCCCTTGCCGGAATATCGGTTGGTTTGGCCGGACTCTTCGGTATCGTGTACGTCACGCATTTGGTCGTTCGCGCGCGACGGCTGACGGTTTACCAACCGGACTTTAGCGACTGGACCTGGTTTTTCGGGCTGCCAATGGCGGCGTACATCGTGCTCTTCGTCGCGGGATTTATGCTCGTGTACGTACCGTCGCAAGCGGCGTTTGCAATCGGCGGCGCAACGCTGTTGTTGATCTTCATCGGGATCCACAATGCGTGGGACGTCGTGACTTATTTGGCAATGGACAACGCTGACGAGTAACCAGTATCGAGGGCCCCGGCAACCGTGCCGGCGTCGTCGCTCGAGGTCGCCTCGCCGGCAAAGAAGAGTGTACCGTCGATCGGTTCGGCGAGCCACTCGCGCGCATTGCCCGCGCCAACGCGCAAATAGCTGTATGCACCGCACGCAAACGGATCGGCTTGCCAATCGTGAAAGTACGCGTTGCGCAGCTCTTCTTTGACGTCAACCGAAGGAAAGAGCATCGCAACGGAGTCGAGCGCGGCGCGGATCGGATCCACGCCCCGATCGCGCAAGCGTTGCGCGGCGCCGCCGCCGGCCCAGCCCATCAGGATCGGGGCTCGATCCGGATAACGCGACCAGATCGTCTGCAGTTGACACTGGGGAGCGCGAAAGAAGCCGGCGTCGCGGTAGCGGCCGTTTTCGACTTGGCGCCAAAACGGCTCGCGAAACTCGAGTGCGATTTTTATGACGGGTCCCATCGCGATCGCGTTGATGGCAACACGCTTGTCGGCAGGAAGCGCGGGCGTGAAGAGCGCGACGTCGTGCTGGAGCACGCCGATCGGCAACGTGATGATGACGTGCCGTGCATCGATGCGCAGCGGCTCGCCGTCACACTGGGCGTCGATCTGCACGCTATGCGCCGACCATGCTATGTGCGTAACGCGCGTACGCAGGAAGAGCCGATCTCCAGCGGTCTGCGCGAGGTGCTCCATGATCGGCGCGTAGCCGTCGCGCGGGCGATGCGACGTGTCGTTGACGCCGCTGCGCCACTCGTTGGCGATGCCGATGATGCTCGCGTCATTGACGAGAGCCGCATCGAAGCCTTCGACGAGCGTGCACAGCCGCGCGCGATCGTCGGTCGAGATTTCGTCCGGCGGGAGGCTGTCGAGAAAGGCCTCTACGCTCTGGTCGCGTCCGTTGACGTCGACGCGGCGCAGAATGCGTTCAGCGGCGCGCCAGGAATCCGGCGAGGCTTCGAGATGGCCGCGCTCCAGGGTGAACGACGCGCCGTCGGTTGGCAGCGCAGGCTCGTTGATCTCGCGCATCAACGCGCGTGTCGATTGCGCTGCGCCGTGGATGAACTCCGCGCCGAGCTCGACCGGCGCGGTGCCGTCTGGCGAGCATAGCGTGTGTGCGCGCCCACCGACGCGATCGCGCGCCTCGACGAGCAGAAAGTCGATGTCGCGCTCGCGCAGTTTGCGCGCGGCCGCGAGACCGGCGGCACCGGCGCCGATAATCGCGACCTGGGTGCGCAGCTGCGTCATTGGGTCGCGACGAACGCGAGCTTGGCGTCGAGGATTTCGAGTACCGACGGCCACGTGAACTGGCGCGCGGTGGCAAATGCGCTTTCGATCATGCGCTCGCGCAAGCCGGAGCTGCTCCACAGATGTTCGAGATAGCTGGCAAGTTCCGCCGGGTCGCCCGTATCGCACACGATCGCGTTGTCGAACGGACGCGCATAGTCTTCGCCGGTCGAACCGCAGACCGCGATCCCGCCCGAGGCCATGACCTCCAATCCGACCAGACCGAAGGGCTCTTTGCCGCTGTTCGCGAGCACCGCATCAGCCGTGGCATAGAGCGTGTAGAGCAACGCATCGGGCAAGAAGCTACGAATGTTCACGATATCGGCGCGCGAGGTTGCCAGGATGGCGGCGAGCGATTCCGCAGAAGGCGATTCGAGGTTCACGTCGTCGATCTGGAGTCCACGATCGCGCGCGCGCGCGAAGACCTCGCCGGCGTACGGTTCTTTCCCGCCGCGGATGATCAGCTGGACCGGCACGCTCTGTGCGCGCAGATCCGCCACCGCGTCGATTGCTTGCAGCCAGCGTTTGTCGGGATCGAAGCGTCCGACTTTGAGCAAAAGGTGGCGGTTGCCGAGCATGCGCCGCAGATAGGCGGCGTCCGCTGCGCTGGCTTCGGAAAAGACGCGTTCGGGAATCCCGTTGGGTATGACCAGCGCTTGCGCTCCGTGTTGCGCAACTTCGAATTTCATGTAGCGGCTCACGCAGGTGAGCTGCGTAGCGCGCGCGAGCTCGTGAAAGTCGATCGTGTGAAAACCGTACGTGTTATTGGCGTTCCACGCCATCGTCATTGAGCCGCGAAGACCCGCTTCGCGCGCAATGCGATCCAGCCTGAGCACCGTGGGCACGACCTGCCAATCCTCGGCGAGCACGAGCACACGCTCACCGCGCTGCGCCGCCGGTTGCACGATCGACTCGAGGACAAACGGCGGCACGCTGTTGCGGTAGTCCTCCATCTTGCCCCACTCGCCGTCGTAGACGCCCTGCGGGTGGTGCAACGAGATCCACTGACACCAACGCCGCAGCGTGAGCGCGTTGCCACGTTGCTCGACCGCATCAAGATGCGGGTCGCCGACGAAGATGAGATCGGTGCGTAGGCCTGCTTCGTCGAGCGCAGTCGCAAGTTCGGTCACGCGCACGCCAAGCCCGCCGACCATCGAGTAGCGATCGGGCCCTTCGAACGCGAGGATCACGACGTTGGCTGGAATGTGCGGATAACGGCTCATCGATCCGTACTCACTTCGCTGTTCGATCAGCTTTGCTATCAGCGCCGTCCAGCCGGTTTGATGGCTCGCGCCGATGCCGGCACCGTTGTCGCCGTTGAAGTATTCGTAGAAGAGCACGTTGTCGCGCCACTCGGGCTCGCTAAACTTTTCGACGCCGCCGTTGACCGGCCGGTGGCCCTGCTTGTTCGGCAAGAAGATATTGATGAGGCGATTGGAGAGCATGGCGCTCACCTCCCACAAGTCCAGCATTTTCCCGCTTCCGGTCGGCGCTTCGACTTTGAGCGTGCTGCCGTAGTAGTAGTGAAAGCGCTGCAGCGCTTCGATTAACAAGTAATTCAGCGGAAACCAAATCGGGCCGCGCCAATTCGAGTTGCCGCCGAAAAGGCCGCTGGTCGACTCGGCCGGTTCGTAGTCCACGGCATACTCGTGCCCATCGAGACGTAGGACGAAAGGATGGTCTTTGTGGTAACGCGAGAGTGCGCGGAGCCCGTAAGGGCTCAGGAATTCAGCTTCATCCAGCATAGTTTGCAGTAATCGCGTCAGCCGGTCACGTCCGACGATCGAAAGCAGGCGGCGCTCGCCCATGCCCATCTCTTCGATACTCGCGACGCCACGCGCTAAATCCGGGCGATGGGTTATGAACCATTCGACGCGGCGTTTGAATTCCGGCAGCGAGTTGAAATCTTCAGGCTCGATGATCTCGACCGCCAACAATGGCAGGAGCCCGACCATCGAGTGGATGCGCATCGGAATCGTTTGGCCGTCGTCGAGCATCAGCATATCGTAGTAAAAGCCGTCGTGATCGTCCCACAGGCCCGAGCCGCCAAGGTGATTCATGGCGTTAGCGATGTAGAGGAAGTGCTCGAAGAACTTGATCGCGATGTCTTCATAGACGTTATCGTGCATCGCGAGCTCGATAGCGATCGCAAGCATGTTGAGCGTATAGACGCCCATCCAACTGGTACCGTCCGATTGATTCAGAAAGCCGCCGGTGGGCATCGGCTGGCTGCGATCGAACACGCCGATGTTGTCCAAACCGAGGAACCCGCCTTGGAACACGTTATTGCCTTGTGAGTCTTTGCGGTTCACCCACCAAGTGAAGTTAAGCAGCAGTTTCTGGAAGATGCGCTCGAGAAACGCGATGTCGCCACGCCCGTGCTCTTTCTGTTCGATGTTGTAAATGCGCAGCGCCGCCCACGCATGGACCGGCGGGTTGACGTCGCCGAATGCCCACTCGTAAGCGGGCAACTGACCGTTCCCGTGCATAAACCATTCGCGCGCAAGCAGGATCAGCTGCCCCTTCGCGAACGCGGGATCGATCAGCGCAAACGCAACCGTGTGAAAGGCGAGATCCCACGCCGCAAACCAGGGGTACTCCCACTTGTCGGGCATCGACATGACTTCCGCGGAATCGAAGTTGATCCAGTCGTGGTTACGTCCGCGCAACCGTTCGGGCGGCGGGGAGGGCTGCAACGGATCGCCGGCGAGCCAGCGCATCATGTTGTAGTGGTAGAACTGTTTTGTCCACAGCAGTCCGGCAAAGGCTTGTCGCTGGACGTTGCGAGCCTCGCCGTCGGCGTGAAAGGGATTGAGCTCTTCGTAGTAGGCGTCGGTCTCTTCGAGACGCGTCGAAAAGATGGCATCGAAGCCCTCGCCGAATGGCGGATCGTGCGTCTTGTTTGAAAGACGCAGTTTCGTCGTGCGCGTCTCGCCGGGCTGCAGTTCCAGGGTAAAGTGCGCGCTGCACTTCGTGCCGCGTACCGAATCGACCGCGCTCGCTTCGCCGTGAACCAAGTACTGGTCGATACCGTCCTTCACGCGCGGTGCCCGATTGGGGACGCCGTAGAGCGCCTCAAAGTTCGTCTCGTTCTCGGTGAAGAGTAGTTCGGGTGCGTCTTCGACGTAAAACCAATAATCGCCAAGGTTCGCTTGATGCGCGACGCAGGCGTGAATGCCGCGGACGTGATGGCGCAGCTCGATCGACGAACGCTCGATGCCTTCGCGCCACGACCACTCGTTGCGAAACCACAGCGTCGGCAGCAGGTGCAGTGTGTGGGCCCGCGCGCCGCGATTCGTCGCGGTAACGCGAATCAGCATGTCGTCAGGTTCGCCCTTGGCGTACTCGACGGCAACGTCGAAATAGGCATCCTCGTCAAAAATGCCGGTATCAATCAACTCGTATTCGGAGTCTGAGCGCGATCGGCGGCGATTAGTATCGATCAAATCGTTGTAGGGAAACGCCGCGTGCGGGTACTTGTAAAGCGCACGCATGTAGGCGTGCGATGGCACGTTGTCGAGGTAGTAATAGTACTCCTTAACGTCTTCACCGTGATTGCCTTGCGGACCCGAGAGGCCGAACAGCCGCTCTTTGATGCGGTCATCGTTGCCGTTCCACATCGAAATAGCAAAGCAGAGATGCTGGTTGACGTCGGAGATGCCGAAAATGCCATCTTCGCCCCAGCGGTACACGCGCTTGTGCGCGACGTCGAAGGGGAAGTAATCCCAGGCTTCACCGGTCGCGCTGTAGTCCTCGCGCACCGTGCCCCATTGGCGGTCGCTGATATACGGGCCCCACTTGCGCCAATGCACGCGGTCTTCGTGCTCGGCCATGCGTCCGTGCTCGACGGTCGGGGGCTCGATCATCAAAGGCTCCCTTCACTCTCCTGTAAAGCATGCCACGTGCGCAAGACTTCGCCGACGCTCCAGGCTTGCGCGATGCAGCCGCGTGCATCGTGTGGCGGATCGCCATCAGCAATCTCGGCCAAGCTGCCGATGCCATAGCAGTCCAAACGCGAGGCGAGCGCTTCGATGAAGCGTAGGGCGCGCGCACGGTCCCCATATGCATGTGCGTAAGCGCGTGCGAAGGCTCCTGCGAGATAGGGCCATGCCGTACCGCGATGATACGCGGCGTCACGATCGTGCGGCGATCCGCCGTAGTGCCCGGTGTAGGCTGGGTCGGACGGTGCGAGTGACCGCAAACCCATCGGCGTCCAAAGCTCGTGTGCGATGCGATCGACGATTGCGCGCTCGCGCCTGTTTTCGAGCGCGCGAAAGGGCAGCGCGACCGCGTAGACGGCATTCGGACGAATCGACGCATCGTGTCCCTCGGGGCTGTCGAGCACGTCGAACGGATAGTTCTGCTGCGGATTCCAAAATCGGTCGAACGACGCGCGCGCGCGCGAGCCGAGCTCGCGATATCGCGCGGGCGCGCGGCCGAGCGCTTGCGCGAAGCCGTCCATCGCGCACAGCGCGTTGTACCAGAGCGCGTTGATCTCGATGCATTTACCCATACGCGGCGTGACGACCCAATCACCGACCTTCGCGTCCATCCACGTCAGTTGAACGCCGGGTTCGCCCGAGCGGACGAGTCCGTCGCTCGGATCGACGGCGATGCCATAGCGCGTCCCGTGCGCATAGCACGTGATGATCTCGTCGAGCTTCTCGAAGATTGCTTCGACGAGCGCAGTATCACGCGTGACGGCGTGATAGCAGCGCACGGTCTCGATAAACCAGAGCGCGGCGTCGACCGTATTGTACTCGGGCGGTGCACCGCTGTCCGGAAAGCGGTTCGGCAGCATGCCCGCATCGATGAAGCGCGCGAACGTTTGCAAGATCGTGCGCGCAATCTCGTGCCGGCCGGTCGCAAGCGTCAGCCCGGGAAGCGCGATCATTGTATCGCGCCCCCAATCGCCGAACCAGTGATAGCCTGCGATAACCGTTGATCCCGGCGTGCCATCGACGGTGCGTGCAACGACGAACGTGTCGGCGGCTAGCACCAATTGCTCGATCCACGGCGGTACCTGCGTCATACGCGGGTGTGCCTTACGCCAGGCGTCGAGCACGTCGCGATCGTGCGCGCCCGGATCGCTTGGGGGTGCATCGTGCGCGTCGAGCCCGATGCGCACCAGCAAGGTTGCGCCGGCTGCTGGGAGTTGCGCGTGGATCGTCAGCGCGTGGTAGAGGTCCTCGGTAGCGTCGAGCCCGCGCTCGGCCTCCGCGTCGTAGCGAAAGCCGTAATACCATTCGCTTGCGGGCTCGAGCCGCGCGCCGCTCGCGCGCAAATACCACGTCGCGCCCCCGCCCATGCGCAGCGTCGCCACCTCGCCGTCCACCCGCGTAACGTTCGCAACATCGTAGGCATGCGTCAGCGCGTGGTAGTCACGATCGTTCACGTAGGCTTTGAGCGCGAGGTCGAGCGGACCGCTCGCATCGCGCAGGCGCCACTCGACATAGGTGACCTGTGCACGGGGTTCCATCCAGATCCGCCGTTCGAGCAAGGCATCGGCAAATGCATAGGTCCAAACGGGTACGCTTCCGTCGAGATGGAAATCGACGATCGTTTCATCGCCGCGTGGCGCGAGCGTACCGTCGTGCCAACAGTTCGAGGAGAGGTCGATCGTTTTGCCGTCGTAGCGTGCTGACGCGTCGAATTTGTTGAGCAGGACGCGGCGCCCGAGCGGCGCCTCCAATGCCGCAACGAAGAGCCCGTGATATCTCCGCGTGAGCGTGTCGGTGAGTGTGCCCGACGCATAACTGCCGAGGCCGTTGGCGCAGAGCCACTCGCGCGTCATTGCATCGGCGCCCAGCGTTGGACGTAGAAGACGTCGGAGCGTCCGACGCGGTGCAACAGGTACCCGCGTACAGCGATCGTGCTGTCGGGTGCCGTTAGCAAACGTTTTGCAAGCGTCACCGTGCCGCTCGAATCGGTCAAAATCTGCTTCGTTGCATCGAGCGTGCCGGCGATTGTTACAATGTCACCGGTCTTGAGTGTGCCCAGTCCCGATGCCGGGAACGGGTCGGTAAAGCGCAGCTTCGCCGTCGCTTCCGGTGTCACGCCTTCACCGAGCAGACGTGCGCGCACGGTATAGAGACCAGGTCCGGGCGAGGCGCCGCTCGCCTTGACGGCATTCCAGATGTAGACCACGAGCACGCTCGGTCCCGACACGAACCGGTGTGTGTGCACCGGGAAGCTCGCGTTCTCCGGCGCGACGGTCTGGTTGGCCCAAATAACGTCGCTCCCGTGGAGTACCTGGATCTCGTATTCGGCGGGTTTCGAAAACTTTACAATTGAGGGCGCGCTGGCGCTGTTGTGCACGGCGAGCGCGATCGAGACCCCGTCGAGCAAATCGAAACTGGTCTGCTGCAATTGCAGCGAGAGTGTAAGCGCGGCAAACATGGGTACGACTTCAACCTACACCACGCCGATACCAGCACTGAGGGCAAAGTTAGCGTGCGCCCGCTCTGCGGACTAGGGGCAAGCGTCGCGTGCGGCCGGCCAAATTCCTGGGGTTTGGCAAGCGCTTGGATGGGCATAAGACCGGCGTACCCTTTCCGAACGGAGATGGAGTCCAGAATGTCGATTCAAGACGAGCCGCAAGGCGGCATGAGCGTTCGCGAAGCCGGTCGCCGCGGCGGCGAACGTGTCAAAGCAAAATACGGCACGGAATTCTATGAAGAAATTGGCCGCAAAGGCGGCGAGGCAACCAAGACCAAGTATGGCCCGTCGTTTTATGAAGTGATCGGACAAAAAGGCGGTCAGAAACCCAAGCGCAAGTCGTAACACACAGTGGCGACAAAAAAAGGCAGCGAGGACGACGCTGCCGACAGCGCTGCCAAGGAAATGTCGGTACGCGAAGCGGGGAAAAAAGGCGGCGACACGGTTCGCGATCGCTATGGGTCGAGCTTTTATGAAGAGATCGGTCGCAAAGGCGGTAAAGCCACCCGCGATCGCCACGGCGTTGAGTTCTATGAATCGATCGGACAAAAAGGCGGTAAGGTCGTCAAAGAAAAGTACGGTCCCGATTTCTACGAAGAAATCGGCCACAAGGGCGGACAAAAAGTCAAGAAGCTGATCGCCGAAGCCAAGAAAAAACGCACCGAGGAAACGACCGAATAAGCGTCGTCGTTAGGTACATGCGCCGGAAGCGATCAACCTTTGCGCTTCCGCATCGACCTCTTTTGGACTAACGTTTCCATCCGGTTGCAGCGTCATTGCTAGCTTCGACTTCGTTGTCCAAGCCGCACCGTCGATTTTGTAGTGCGCAATCTTGCACGGGGTCAACGTGATGTCTTCGCCGTGTAAGAAGAGCAGGGTGAAGTTCTGCTTTGGCCACTCCGAGAGCAGCATCGCCTGATTCTTGAATTGATACTCGATCGCGACGCCCCGATGATCTGGTGTGTCGAGATTGCCCAACGGCGGAATCACCGCGTACTTGAGGATCTGGCGCGGCGGAATCCATGGTTTGTAGCTGATCTTCCTGACCGCATCCTCGAGCGGCATCACGATGCCACGATCGTCGATCAGCATCGGCGGGAGCGAAGGCTGTGGGGCAGCGTCGCCGCTCTTATGCGCGCACGCAGTAGCAGCCAGAGCAAATGCACAAGCGAGAGCTAGCCGTAAACGGCGCATAACCTATCTATCGGTCAACCGAGCAAGCCCCTCCAGGGGCCGGACCGTTCACTTTCCGGAGAGCGTGCTGCCCTGGATCGAGCCAAAATGGATCTGATCCTTGTTAAAGTCGATCGTGACCGAGCTGAAGGCAAGCGTATGTCCCTCCGAGTGCAGGTAACTTGGGTGACGCATTTCCAGCAATTTTGTCGCGTTGGTCCAGACGACAAGATCGGTATCGAACGAGCGTTTGAGGGGGTCGCCGATCATGGCTACCGTGACCTTGCCGATGGCCGTGAAATTGAGTGACATGGTATCGACACTGATACGTTGCGCCGTGATCTTCAGATGCGGTTTGCCGTTTTTAAAGACGGTGCCGTCGCGCACACCCTCGACGGTGCCGGTCGTGCCGTCGGGCGAGAGCTGCGCATCCTTGTAATCGAAGCTCCAGGATTTTGTTGCGATGCGATTGCCCTTCACGGTGCCGCCGTTGAGCGTGATGCCGGTTTGATCGGGTGGCAACGGCGGCGTGCCGATACCGGCGAGAATGACGCCGACGACTCAGCCAGATTACAAGCGCGCCGCCGACGGCTAAAGCCCCCCAGCGCCACCAGTTACGCTTCCGCTGCATTGCGTCTCACCGGGAAAAGCACGAGCACCACATAGAGTGTAATGAGCGCGAACCAGATGCGCGTCGGACCCAGTCGTGCAAAGAACGAGCCGACGCGAGGACCCACGTAGCCGCTCACGCTGCCTTGCACCTCGAGCGGCAAACGCGCACGCCATGTGCCGTCGGGTGCGATGATACCGCTGATGCCGGTTGCCGCAGCACGCACGACGTATGCACCCGATTCAATCGCGCGCATTTGCGCGATCTGCGCATGTTGATATGGACCCGATGACGTGCCGAACCACGCGTCGTCGGTTGCCACGACGAAGAGCTGCGCACCATCGCGCAGTTCATCGTAGGCAATGTCACCGAACGCCGATTCCCAACAGATCAGCGCGCCGATCGGCAAACCTGCGCTCGTCGGAAGGACGCCGTTGCTGTCGCCTTGCGCAAATCCGCCGTTGAGCGTTCCAACGTAAGGAAGCCACCACAAGAATTGCTTACCGGGAAAATGCTCCGCGAACGGCACGAGCTGTCGCTTGTCATAGATGCCGACGATACCGGCTCCCGTGAACACGTAGAGCGCATTGTAGACCCGGCCGTGCGCGACGTAAATGCTGCCGACCAGGATCGTCGCATTGGACGTTTCGGCCAGTGCGGTGAATTTCGCAATCAGGGCCGGATCGGTATTGAGTCCGCCGGCGATCGCAATAACGGTTTCGGGCCAGACGATCAAGCGCGGATGCGAGGCGATTGTCATGCGCGTCATCGCGGTATAGACGTTGACCGCGTGCTCGAGCGCGCCTGGTTGCCATTTGAGCGACTGCGTGATGTTGCCTTGTACCGCGACAACCGGTACGGTCGCCGGCGGCGTTTCACGCGCCGGCCACGCGTACCATGCGGCGCTCGTCGCTATAGCAACGCCAACGCCACATGCCACGAAGGCGCGCCACGTGCGCGTGCGCAGCGCGTACGCCGCGTATGCGCCGAGCAGCCAAATTACAAACGTGAGTCCGCTTGTGCCGATAAACGCGCCGAGCGCGCGCAGCGGCGTGTCGACTTGTGTTACGCCGAGTTGTGCGAACGGGACGCCGGCGATGCCGATCGAGCGCAGCCACTCGGTGATCGCGAATGCGGTTGCGGCGGCGAGCGGGAGCAGCGCCGGCGCCACGTGCCGGGAGGCGAGTGCCGTCATTGCGCCGGCGAGCGCAATTGCGAGCGCTTCGATCGCTGCGCTTGCAACAACCGCGACATATGCAAGCGCGCCGACGTCCGTGACGATCGTTGTGCTCCACCACCAAAACGAAATCGTGAAGAAGACGAGTCCACAGAGCCATCCCAGGAAGAATGCACGTTTCCAGGATGCGCATTGCCACGTCCAGAACAGCGCCCCTGCGCCGAGCGGTGCCGCCCACGCAAGTCCAGCGCGCGGAAACGCCAGTGCAAACAACAGGCCCGAGAGCGCCGCAATTACTGCAGCGCGCAGGCGTTCAGAGGAAAGCATGATTCGTAGAGCAGGTTTTGTAACGGGTTCAGCAGCGGCACTCATTGCTTCGGCATGTGGCAGACAGGTGACGCCCACCCGCACGGGCACCGGGCCGGGTGGCCTGCAGCCGGGCTTCATGAGCGTGAAGTTCAATGTCGTGACCGCATTCAACTTCTCGTCCGACTCCTACGCGATCGTCTTTAACACTTCCGGCAGCCAAACGTAACGCCGTTGCCGGTGACGCATCGCCAACAACTATGCGGGCTACTCGATCGCCATCGTCGTCGGCGGCGTGGACGGCGCAGTCGGGGCGACGGCCTACTACTACTATCGCCCCAACAACACGTCGCAGATTCCCGTGCTCTATCCGATCAACCCGACCCCGCAGCAGTTGCAATTCCAGCCGAACAGCAACGGCCAAGGAAATCAATTCACGGTGATCTTCGACACGATCATCGCCAGCTTCAACGTCACGACCTCGCCGACACCGAGCCCAACGCCAACGGCGATCGGCGAGTCCGACGCCGACACCGAGTTCGAGCACGAGCCCATCGCCCTCGCCAACGGCATCCGGGCATCGCCGTCGTCAAACCCTGGAATTCAACTTTTTCGTGGTTGGAGGCCAGGCGACGCCGTGCGAAAGCCAGGGAAGTCTGACAATCATCGATTCGCTCGGTGCCGGCGGCGCGAACGATCACACCTACGAATCTCGCCGCAACTCGACATCTCAACCGCGTTTGATACCGGCGCGTTCTATGCGATAGGCCGCGCCGCACACTCAAAACCCGGATGCGCTCGTCGGCGGCGATATCGCGAACAACCCGAATACGGCCTAGTAGCTCGAGAGGTTGTTAAAGCTCGTCGGGATCAGCGGGCCGCCTTGCCCGAGCGCGAAGGTCGCGCCTTGCGTCGGGAAGGCAAGGATGTTGATCTGGAACGTCACCAGCTTTTGCGACTCGTTGTAGAGCCCTTGCAGCTGATAGCAGTTGCCGATCGTGTGCGTTAGGTAGAGGACCTTCTGCTCTAAACGCGCGTGATTCTTCCAGTCGATCGTCGTCACGAACTGTGCGGACGTGTCGCGTCCGAGCGGCGTAGACAGCTGCACGATTCGTCGAGCTGAAACCCTGGCCCGGACCAGGCGCAAACGAGCCGCCGAGGAGCAGCACCGATCGTGAGCTCGGCAGCGCCGTAAACTGATAGCTTATCGGTTGCGCGACGCCGTTAAAGTTGGTTGAGTAGCCGACCGCGAGATTGTAGTTATTGCCGTTGAGCACGCGCACGAGATCCTGCGCGTTCTTCGTGTTCATGCCTGGGAATTGATCTAGCGTATAGAACGGTACTGACTGTGGCCCGTTATAGTTCTCTTCGCTATACGTGATCGTATTGACGAAGTGTTGCGTGATCGGCGTCACGAGCGATGCCGCTTGCTGAATCGACGCCTTTAAGTCGCCGGTGCTATAGGCGTACTGGTTGACGTTGACCGTTGCCTGAAAATCGCTGCCGGCTATCTGCGTGATATAGGGGCCGAGCACGAAGGCCGCGAGTGCGCGCGCACGCAGAGAAGTCGTTGGCCGGTTCGCTGTACTCGCCGATCGTGAAATTCGCCGACGTCGGAATCCAAAAGTGCGGGAAGAACTTGTACGGCCGGATCTGCAGTTGCGGGACCTGCTCGTCACCGTAGGGTTGCAAGGCGAGCGTTTTGTTGTAGGTGAGCTGATAGTCGGTGCCGGGCGTCACCCAATGTAAGAGATCGTTAAACGTGGTCGTCGAGTTCGTCGATGAAACGCCGCCAAACGAAGACGAACTGTCCGAAACGTTCAGGTTGATCGCGTTGCTCAACTTCGTGTTGAACTGCCGGTTGTCGGTAAATGAGAAGCTGTCGCTGCTCGACTGCGATCCGGTCGAACTGCGCGTATACCCATATTGTTGGGATGTGTGCGCCGTAGTGTGCGCGACGGTTTCGGTGATCTGCGTCGTAGCGGGCAGGTTGGTATACGGGCCGTAGTTCGACTGATACGACAATTGGAAATTCGATCGCAACGTCTGCGAGAAGTTTTCGGTCTCGCCGAACGTCAAGTTGTCCGTGCGTTGGTCGACGCGTTTGTCTTGGATCTCGTAGAAGTTGATATTCGCGCTGCGATGTCCGCTTTTCTTATTGTAAAAGGCGACGTACCCAAGGCCGAGGCCGACCTTGGTGAAATAATTGATGACGTAGTAGCCGTAGAAGTATTGGTCTTTTCCGAACGTGATGCGCGTCTTGATCCAGAAGCCTTCGTATTGATCGTACCCGACGTCAGGGAAGTATTTGGGGCGCTGGTTCGGGTTGTCGACGGTACGAAGCGGAATGACGACCTTGGGCAACCAGAAGACGGCGGCCGCGCCAAGCCATAAGATCACGTTGTAAATCACGATCTTGTCACCCGGATAAACGTCCATGTTCCTGCCGGTCATATGGTACCCGCCGCGCTGGTGTTCACACGTGGTTACCGACGGGGCGAGGCCGTGCCCGACGCCCTCGGCATCGGTGTGCAGATCTTTCGCATTGAAATGCACGAGGCCGACGTTGACGCCTTCGGAGCTCGTGCCGCGTCCGTTGGTGAGGATCGCGGTTTGGTCGATCGTGTCGAACGTGATCTTGTCAGCTTCGAGCACCGAGTCTTTCGCGTGATTGATGATGAATGGGTGGCCGGTGATCGTGATCGTGCGCAACCCATCGTAGTGCGCATTGTCGCCGACGATCTCTTCGGCGCCGTAGAGGATGTGTACGTTTCCGGATGCGTCACCGGGCTGACCGGGATTCGTGTTGCCCGCAACGTTGTCGGCCAGCACCGCGATATAGTTCGGTCCGAGCGTCGGTGCGCCCGACGGCACGGCAGCCGGTGTCGGCGCGACCTTGCCCGCCGGCGTGATCGGTGGCGGTGTGTTACCGCCGCGCGTGACAAAGATCGGTTGGTTTTGATCGAACGGGTTGGGCGTCGCCGTCGGTATCGGCGGCGGCGTTGCGCCGGGCGAACCGCTCGGAAAGGGCGTTGCAACGAGCGTCGTGGTCGCGTTGCCGTGCGGACCGAAAGTCGCAAACGGCGTCGGCGTTGCAAAGGGATTGGGCGTTCCGCTCGGGCTAGGGGACGGCGTCGGCGTGAACTGAAACTGCGCGACGTATCGGCTTCCCTCGGGCGCGAAACCAGCGCGCTTAACGTCCTGCGCGAACGCGTTGGCTTCGTGCACGGCGCACGACTGATGATTGAGCAGGCCAACGATGCGATCGTTGTCGTCGATCGTTTGGCCGCGCGCGGGCACATACGTGGCGAAAACGGCGATAAGGCATGCGATTACTGCAATGCCTCGACCGCTCGGCGATCTCGGATTCAAGAACTAATGCTCTTCCAACCAAAGCAAGACGAGGCCGGTGCCGCCCATGATGATGTTTGGGATCCAAGCGGCAAGAACCGGATCGATCTTGCTGTTACGTCCCATGGCTGCGGCTGCCGACGTCATCAAAAAGTACACGAAGAATGCGAGGATTGCCATTGCGATGCCGAGCGTTCGCCCGCGTTTGCCGAAGCGCATTGCGAGCGGAATCGCTAGGACCACACCGATAAAGGAAGCGAACGGCCAAGCGAGTTTGTTGGCGAGATTGATCTGCATGCTGCCCAGCGCTGAGCCGCCGATGCCCTGCTGTTGTAACGCCTTGACTTGCGAGGAGAGATCCTTGCTCGACATCGTCCACGGATCGGAGTTTTGCGTGCTCATGAACTGCGCGGCCGTTTCGGCCAGCGGAAGCCCGATCAAGATCTCTTTAACGTGTTGTTGGCTGGTCATGAAGCCGTCGCCGTTGTAGCGCGTGTCGATCACATCGTGAAGCGCAAGTTTGGTATCTTGCACCACGGCGGTCTTGGCCTGCAGCGTCTCAACGAAGACGCCGTAGCGTCCGAGTTTGAAGACCTGCACGCCTTGCATCGTCTTGTTGTCGGGCAGCACCTGATTGACATAGAAGACGTTTCCGTTGTCGGGGTCCTTGCGGAAGAACTGCGGCTCGACCGGCAACGAATCGGTATGATAGATGATCTGATAGAACGTGCGGGTGGAGATGTCGACCGCGGCCGGTGCGACGTGCTCGTTCATTTCGTAGCACACGACGAACATCGCAAAGCCAAAGATCAGCGGCGTGAGCGCGATGCGCCAAACCGGAATCCCGGAGGTGCGCATCGCGGTGACCTCGTTGTCGCCCATAACGCGCCCCATCGCGAGCAGCGCCGCGAAGAGCGAGGCGAAAGGAAACGCCATCGGAATCGCCTGCGGCACGCGGAACAACACAAAGCGCAGCACTAAGAAGAACGGCGCATGTTGATTGATGATGTAGTCCGCCGCGATGACGAAGATATTGAGCGCCCAGAAGATCAGATACGCGAAGAACGAGAAGAGAAACGGGCCGATCATTTCGCGCAACAGATACCGGTCGAGAATCGGTATGCGGAGCGCGCCAAGATTTACGACCGGGTGCGGCTGGCGTTCGGTAAGCGTGGCCATGAGCGATCCGGAGCTAGTAGCTCTGGTACGCGGAAATGACGCGGGCGACGTACGCCTGCGTTTCCGGATAGGGCGGAACGCCGTGATAGCGATCGACCGCGCCGGGTCCAGCGTTGTACGCCGCGACAGCCAAGGTGACGTTGCCGTGATAACGGTCGAGCATCTGCTTGAGATATGCGGCACCACACTGCACGTTTGCGCTCGGGCTAAACGCGTCGGAGATGCCGCAGCCGGCAGCGGTACCGGGCATAAGTTGCATGAGCCCTTGCGCCCCAGCGAGGCTGATTGCGGAGGGGTCGCCCGCGCTTTCGGCCATGAGGACCGCCCGTACCAAGCCGGGCGGTGCGCCGGTCGAGAGCGACGCCTCGTTTACCAGCGTGCCGATTTGGAGTGTGTCGAGGGCGCGCGGCGCATACGGAAGGTAGCCCCCGCCACCACATCCGTAGAGCAGGCTCAAGAGGCCAAGCATCCCGAGCAGCGCTTTCATCGCCTCCCTGTATTCCCCGGGAGCATGCTCCGGCCTCTCATAGCCGTACCAGGTTAACCGTTACTACACGAGCGTGAACTGCAGCGCGCCGAGCTTCGAGATCTTGGTCGTGATGCGATCGCCGGCTTTGAGCCAGACCTGCTTGTCTTTCGGGTAACCGAGAATCACGCCGCTGGGCGTGCCGGTGAAGATGACGTCCCCCGGGCGCAACGTGATGAACTCCGACATGTAACTGATGATCTTCGCGGTCGAGAAGATCATCTCCGACGTGTTCATGTCTTGGCGCGGCGTGGTTTCGTCGTTGACGAACGTCTGGATCTGCAGCGTCTGCGGGTCCGGGATTTGATCGGCGGTTACGAGCCATGGTCCGAGCGGAGCAAATTGATCCGGCGTTTTGCCCGTCATCCACTGCGACACGCGTAACTGCGCGTCGCGCGCACTGAAGTCGTTGCCACAAGCATAGCCAAAGACGTAGTTGAGCGCGTCGGCTTCGGAGACATTGCGCGCCGCCTTGCCGATGATCGCGACCAGCTCGGACTCGTAGTCATATTGCGTGAGCGGGAGTGCTGAGACCGCAACCGTGCCGTTATGACGATTGAGCGAGGTATTGTACTTGTTGAAGAGATCGGGATAGGGCTGCGGCTTCATGTTGGTCTCGGCCAAGTGGGCGCGGTAGTTCAGCCCGACGCACAGGATCTTTTCGGGGTGCGAGACGAGCGGGCCGTATTGCACCGACGTTTCGCTACGCAGCGCGCTCTGCGGCGGGTGCGCGACGATGCGGTGCAGCGCGCTGAGCGAGCCGCGGCCGCAGACGACGTCGTCGACGGTCTTCGGGAGCGTGTTGATCCCGAGTGCGTGGCCCGCGCGCGCGACGTCAATAATGCCCGCGCTGGTGCGCACGCCGAGATGATCGACGTTACCGTCGCGCAGGGTGGTGAGTGTCAGTCCGGTGGTGGAGGCGGGCGACGCCTCGATGAGGGTGGGTGCGCCTGCGGCGAGCGTTGTGGCAGCCGCGGTCCCGGCGAGGAAGCCCTTACGAGAAACATCCATAGCATACACCTCCGCTTAAGAGCTTCGCTGCGCTTTTAACGCCTCCCTTAATGCACTAATTGTCGTGTTTGGCGGAGAGATACTTCCGCCGGATCTCGTCGAGGTCGACCGTGGTAGGCGGTAGCCCGAGATGAAGTGACTCGAGCGTTTCGACGACGATCTTTGAAACCGCAAGATTACGAAACCACTTGTGATCCGACGGGATGATGAACCAAGGCGCATGCGGAGTGCTGGTCTTCTCGAGCACATCTGTATAGGCTTCGAGGTACTCGGGAAAGTATGCGCGCTCGGTGTAATCGGCCTCGCTGATCTTCCACTGGCGCATCGGATCCTCGAGCCGGCCTTTGAAGCGCTCGAGTTGCTCGTGCTTGCTCATGTGCAGATAAAACTTCAGAATCGTCGTGTTGGCGTCGACGAGATTCTCTTCGAAGTCGTTGATCAGGTCGTAGCGCTTCGACCAAATGGCCTTGGGCACGAGATCGTGGACGCGCACGACGAGCACGTCTTCGTAGTGCGAGCGATTGAAGATGACGATCTCGCCGCGCGCCGGGCGTATGCGCGTGCACGCGCCACAGAAAATCGTGCGCGAGCTCGGCGGGCGTGGGCTCCTTGAACGCGTGAACGCGCGCGCCTTGCGGATCCACGCCGCTGAAGACGTGCTTGATCGTTCCGTCCTTGCCGGAGGCATCGAGCCCTTGGAGGACGATCAGCAGCGAGTGCGCGTGGCCGGCGTAGAGTAAGATACTGCAGCGCCGTGAGTTTCTCGATGTCATGCTGCATCTCGTCGGCGGCGTCGGCCTTCTTCTCGTGCTTGCCGGTGAAGCCGGGATCGATGCGATCGAGGTCGACGGCTTCGCCGGGCTTGACCAGAAAGTGCTCGCTGTAGTTCATTCGCGCAGCTTTCCACGGGAGGATCGGCCGGCCCGCCGAGGCAATGATTCCTTCCTCTATGTCAGGTATCGTTGCCTCCGGAGCTCGAACGGGTGCGCACGGCGCGCGGCCTCTCGCAGCGTGCGCTGGCCCAGGCAGCGGGGGTCACGCGGCAGGCCGTGGGCGCGATCGAAAATGGGCGCGTGCAGCCGGGCGTCGGCATCGCCCTTGCGCTCGCGCGCGTGCTCGGCACGACCGTCGAAGAACTGTTTGGTGCCCCGGCCGAGCCCGCGCCGACGCACATTCGAACACGTCGCGCGCGAGTACACGTCCTCGAGCCGATGCAGATGGGCGTTCCGACGGTCTACGTCGCCGGATGCGACATTGCAACCGGGCTGCTTGCGCGCCATGCGATGCTGCGGGAGCGCGAATTGCGCATGCGTATGGCTACCGATGACCAATCGCGCTGCACTCGAGGAGCTGCGTCGCGGTCGGGTGCACGCCGCAGTCGTGCACGGCACGAGCATGAAAGGCGGCGACTACGAGCGTTTCGAGCTTGCGACCACAGAAGAAGGCTGGCTGCTCGCGCGCAGCAATCCGTTGCGCCTGCGCGGCGCGGCCGATCTTGCGCGCAAGGGCGTGCGTTTGGTGAATCGCCCCGTGGGCGCCGGCGCGCGAACGCTGCTCGACGAGCAGTTGCGGCGCGCACACATCGATCCGCAGCGCGTGCATGGCTACGCGCGCGAAGTCGCGGGGCAACTCGATGCCGGCCGTGCGATCGCGCAAGGCTTTGCCGATATCGCGGTTGGCATGGCGAGCATCGCGCGCATCTTTGCGACTCGATTTCATTCCGCTGCGCGAGGAGCGTTGCACGTTGCTCGTCCCCCGTCACGCGGTGCACGCGCCCGAGGTGCGTGCGCTGCTCGACGCCCTGCGCTCGCAGCCGTATCGTCGCGACGTCGAAGCGCTCGATGCCTACGACGTGCGCAGAACAGGAGAACGGATCGCATGAATCGTCGCGAAGTACTCGGCGTAACGTTGGGTTTGCCGGCGCCGCGTGGGCTGGCAACGCGTTCGCGCAAGAGCTGACGCCGCTCGACGTCGCCTACGCCGGCTCGATGGGCTCGATGATGGAGGGGCCGGTCAAAGCTGCGGTCGGCACCGCTCGGCATCGAGATGCGCGGTCGCGCGCAGGGCTCGGACGCGCTCGCGCAGTTGATCGTCGGCGGAACGATACCGGTTGACGTCTTCATGCCGGTCACGCCCGGGCCGATGCATAACCGTACTTAAAGCGGGCAAAGCGCAGCACGCGGTGCCGATCGCACGCACCGAGATGGTGATTGCCTACAGTCCGAAGAGCAGCTTCGCCAAAGCGTTTGCGTCGCAACCCTGGTACGAGGTGTTGCAACAGCCGGGCATACGTTTCGGGCGCACCGATCCCGCGACCGATCCGCAAGGCCGCAACATCATCTTCACCATGCAACTCGCCGAGGTGTACTACAAACAACCTGGCTTCGCAAAGAAGATCCTCGGCGAGACGCTCAATGCGTCGCAGATCTTCAGCGAGCCCACCGTGGAGGCGCGCTTGCAGAGCGGCGAACTCGATGCCGCATCGGCCTATAAAACGCAGCCGGGGCCGTTCAACTTGCCGTTCATCACGCTGCCCGACGAAATCAATCTTGGCAACGCATCGATGCACGCGACGTACGAAACCACGTCGCTCGACCTCAACGGTAAGACGTATCGTCCTCAGCCGCTGGTGTATTACGCCGCGACGATTACCGGATCGGCGCACGCCGGCAAAGCAGCGGCATTTCTGCAGTGGTTCTCGTCGCCGTCGGCGCAGGCTATTTTGCGCAAGTATTCTTACGACCCGCCAGCGGGCGCGACGGCATCTGTAAGTGAAGCGTACCGGCGCGCTGCTCTTTGCCCTCGTCCTGCTCTATCCGCTCGCCGGATTGTTTGCGCCAGTCGGCGCGTGGCGGTGGAATCAGGCGGGTACGCTGGACGCGGTACGCACATCGCTCGTGCTCACCGCGATCGCGATGGTGATCGTCGTTGTGCTGGGGACGCCGATGGCGCTGTACATTGCGCGCGCGGCACCGCGCGAGCGCGTGTGGTGGCAAGCGGTATTGCTGATCTCGGTGTTGCTCCCGCCGCTGGCGCTCGGCATCTTGCTCTCACTTGCGTTCGGCGCTCGGTTTGCGAATACGCCGCTTGCATTCGTCGTTACCCAAGTCTACGCGAGCATCGGCTACTACGTGCTCGGCGCGATCGCGGCACTCGAGAGCGTACCGCCCGCGCTTGAAATCCAGGCGGGATTGCTCGGACACGACGCGTGGAGCGTGTTTTGGCGCGTCACCTATCCGATTGCGCGCCTCGGGTTTGCCGTCGCGCTCAGTCTCGCCTGGGTGCGCGCGCTGACCGAGTTCGGTGCGATCTTGATCACGGCGTACTATCCGGCCGGCATGCCGGTCGCGATCTGGACCAACCTCGAGAGCTTTGGGCTGCCGGCGGTGATGCCGCTGCTCGTCGTGTTCTTGCTCACTGCGTTGCCGCTGCCGTGGCTCGCGCACGTACTCGCCCAGCGCAGAGTGCGCGGTGCTTCGACCGGCTCAGCACATTATGCTTGAAGCGCAGATTCGTAAGGTGCGCGCGCAGTTTACCGTCGATGTCGCAATCCGCGTCGGCGGCGGCGAAGCCTGCGGGCTGTTCGGTGCATCGGGTGCGGGTAAGAGCACGATTCTCGCGTGCATTGCCGGCGCAACGACGCCCGATGATGGTTTCGTTGCGCTCGAGGATCTTGCGCTCTTTCCGCCGTCAATGCCGTTGCATCGGCGCCCAATCGGCTATCTTACGCAAGACGCGAACCTCTTTCCGCATCTGCGCGTTGCGGAGAACGTCCGCTTCGGTTTGACCAACGGCGCGCGCGACGGCGGCGAGGCATGGGTTGCGCACTTGCGCGACCGGTTGCAGCTGGCGACGATTTGGAATGCGCCGGCGCACGAGATTTCCGGCGGCCAGGCGCGCCGCGTTGCGATCGCGCGCATGCTCGCGCGCAAACCGCGGCTCGTTTTGCTCGATGAGCCGTTTGCCGGGCTCGACCGGCATCTCGTTCGCGAGCTACTCGCCGCGATCGTCGAGTGGCAGCGCGAACTCGGGTTCACGCTACTCGTCGTCGATCACGAAGCCGCGGTGCTCGAGCGCATCTGCGCCCGCGCGATCGTCATTGAACATGGCAGAGTCGTGCAAGACGATACGTGGGAGACGCTAAACACCTCCCCCGCAACGCCGTTGCTCGCGCAACTGCTCGCGCCGCTTTAACTCCGCGCTAATACGACGAGATCGTGAGCGTCGACGGATCGAGGCTATATGTGCCCGCCGAGACGAGGTCGTTCGGATAGGCGCAGATCACGCTGTTGTCCGGTCCGTAGATGACGACGAGATTGTCGGGACCGCAGGGCGTCTGCGTCAGGCTGATACGCTTGCAACAATTGCGCGCCCGGGCTGTCGGGCTGCACTTGATACGAGACGTACTGGTCGCCCGACGAACCGTAGATGTAGCCGAAGATCGCCGCCGACGATGCGGCGATCGCGAGCGTGCCCCAAAAACCGCCGCCCCAGTATGCGGGCGCCGGATACCAGGCGTAGCCGCGATTCCAATACCACGATGGGTGTCCGTGATAGCGCGGATTCACGATGACGACGGGCGGACGCGACGGCCGGTAGTTCGGGGGACGATAGGCGGGATTGGGCGGACGTGTGACCGGGCGTGTGTTGTTCGGCGGCGCGGGCCGGTACGCGGGATTGTTGACCGGCGGACGATTCGGAACGTTGCTCGGCGGTCCGTTGCGTGTCGTGGGTTGAGATTGTAGCCCGGTTGCACCGGACGCGCTTGCGGCGGTGCGGCGGGGCGAGCTTGCGGTGGCGGTGCGGGTCGCGCTGCCGGCGGTGCTGGTCGCGCTGCGGGCGGTGCGGGGCGCGCAGCCGGTTGTGCAGGTCGCGTGCCGCCATGCTGTTGCGCAAGCGCCGTCAGCGGGAAACTCACAAGAAGCACGATTGCGGTGAAACTGCGTAAGCTCTTCATGGCTGTATCACGTCGATCTGGCCGCGCACGGTGATGTAGGTTCCGCGCAACGTGTGCAGCGTCAGTACGACGTGGTGCGGCTTCATCTGCGTAGAAGAGAGCGTCATCTGCTGCGGCGTGTCGGTGAGATTGGCATAGAGCAGCCCGTTGATGAGCTGGATCGTTTTCGTCTGCCCGGTCTGGACGAGTTGAAAACTCGTCGGCAGACAGCGCAGGAGCTCACCGACGTAGGAGCATGCGGCGCGATCGATGACCAGCACCCCTTTCTGGTCTTTCGAGCCGATGCGCACCGTATTGTGCTTAACGCGGATAGAGACGTCGTCATACGTCTGAACCGAACCGTCTTTTTGCTGCACGCGCACGGTGCCCGTCGCACCCGCTTGGGCGACGCTGAAGATCAAAATTGCAAGGAGCGGCAGGAGCGTGTGGAATACCGTTTTTGCACTTGGAGGTAGCGCTATGTCCATTGCTCGCCTCGACTTTCTGCTTGGGACGATGTCCGCCGCTGCGGCCACGACGCGTCCAGCTTCCCTTCGCGAACGGTACACGCCCCCTGGTAGCATTCCCGCAAAAGCGCGATCTTATCGTGCTTACGCCCCGCCCGCCGCAGCTCGAAACGCCCTTCTCCATTTTCAATCAGGGCGTGCTGACGCCAAACGACGCGTTTTTCGTGCGCTGGCACCTTGCCGGTATCCCGACAACCGTCGACGGCGCGACGCATCGCATCAAGGTCCACGGCTCGGTGAAGCGTCCGCTCAGCCTCAGCGTCGACGATCTGCGCACGAAATACGAGCGCGTCGAGATCATCGCCGTGAACCAGTGCTCGGGTAATAGCCGCTGGCTTGTTCTCGCCGCGCGTGCCCGGCGGGCAGTGGGATAACGGCGCGATGGGCAACGCGCGCTGGACGGGTGCACGTCTGCTCGACGTGCTCAAGAGTGCAGGGCTCCAGGCGAGTGCTGCGCAGATTCGCTTCCACGGGCTCGAGAAGCCGGTGTTACCGACCACGCCGCCGTTCATAAAAGCGCTCTCGATCGACGATCTCGACGAAAATATGCTCATCGCGTACGAGATGAACGGTGAGCCGCTGCCGCTGCTCAACGGCTATCCGGTGCGCCTGGTCATCCCCGGCTGGTACGCGACCTACTGGATGAAGATGCTCGCCGAGATCGAGGCCATCGACACGGTCGACGACAACTTTTGGATGAAGACCGCGTACCGCATTCCGGATACGCCCGGCAATACGGTCGCACCGACCGATAAGGGCTATCCGACGATTCCGATCAACAAGATGACGATTCGTTCGTTCGTCACGAATGTGACCGACGGACAAACGCTCCACCCCGGCGCGCAGACGATTCGCGGTATCGCTTTTACCAACGGTGAGCGGCTGAAGAAGGTCGAGTTTTCTTCCGACGGCGGCACGACGTGGCGCGCTGCGACGCTTGGGCCCAATTACGGCAACTTCTCGTTCCGTCAGTGGGAGCGCCGTTTAGTGCGGAGCGCGGCAAATCGTACGTGCTCGCCTGTCGCGCCACGGCCGTCGACGGCGACACGCAGACGACGGTTCCGGTCTGGAATCCCGGCGGCTATCTGCGCAACGTGATCGAGACATATAAAGTAGGTGTCGCATGAAGATCTTGGTATTGCTCGTCGTTTCGGCGATCGTTACGGTAACGTTGCCGCGCCCGAACATCGCCTTCAAACCCGGACCGAATGTCGACCTTGCCACCGCGAACTGCCGCACGTGTCATTCGGCGGCCTACATCTACACGCAACCGCCGCTCAATCGCGCGCAATGGACGGCGGAGGTTTTGAAGATGAAGAACGCCTACGGCGCCCCGATCGATCCCGACAACGTCGATAAGATCGTCGACTATTGATGAGCCAGAACGGCAGAATCGCCTAAAATGGGGAAGCGAGCGAGCCGATGACTTTTCAAATTGGGTATAAGTGGAAGTAATACCCAAGGCCCACCGACGGAAGCCCAGCCCAACCATGGAAAACCCTGACGTCCTCTCCCTAGCAGCAAAGATCGCCCGTGAGGCGCGCGCTCAGAACCGAGCGCACCGATATCGAGGCAACGGTCGAAGAGTTCGAGCGCTCCGAAATTCGCAGCTTGCGTTCACTCGCGCGCATCTACCGGATGCTCCAATGGCCGCCACAAGCTTAGTAAAAAGTGGGTTCCCGATCAGGACGTAGAGCTGCTGTACGAAGGCGCCTGCGGCTACAAACCGTCGCAAGCCGGCGAAGGCCCAGGTGGTGACGAGCAGCACGTCCTCAAGTACATCCACAGCAAAGGCGCGCCGGTTCGGGCAAGATGGACCACCGGTCGACAAGATTCTCGGGTTCGTTGAAGTCGATCCGCGCAACATCGACGACGTCAAACGCCGTCTGGACTGTCGATCCGTCGAACAACAAGAGCGTTGGTGGCACTGATGCGGCGTGGACCGCTAGCGCCACGAACGGCAAGCTGACGCTCCCGGCCGGCCTGACGCTCGCAGAGCTGCAGTCGCAGATGAGCAAACTCAGCGCGAACTGAATCCATAACGCTCCTCGCCTGCGTTGTTTATAGCAGTGGATGACGCAGGCCAGCTCATGGCGCGCGTACGCGCGCGTGATCCGGATGCCTTTGAAACGCTCTACGATGAGTTCTCGCGGCTCGTCTATGGCGTCGCATTGCGCGTGCTTGCCGATTCGGCCGCCGCGGAGGACGTGACCCAGGCCGTGTTTTTGAAGCTGTGGAGTGATCCCGAGTCGTTCCGCGCCGGCAATTTTCCGGCGTGGCTACTCCGCGTCACGCGCAATCGCGCGCTTGATGTGCTGCGCGCGCGTACCGCACATCCGCAGGTTGAGATCTCGACCGACATGCCCGAGCGCGACGCGCTCGAAGACACCGCGTTTGCGAACATGAACTGCCAGGTCGTGCGCGATGCAATGGCGCGGCTCCCCGAAGCGGAGCGTGCGTTGATCCAGCTTGGATTCTTTGGCGGCTTGACACATCAGGAATTGGCGCGGCGCACCGGCACGCCGCTCGGCACCGTGAAAACGCGGATTCGCTCGGGCTTGCGCAAGCTGCGTGCGATGCTCGACGGGGTGGCGGCGGTATGAGCCCACACGACGAGATGCTCGACAACGTCGCCGCCTATGCACTCGGCGCGCTCGATGCTGATGAGGCGCGCACGGTCGCAGCGCACTTGCCGACCTGTCCGGAATGTCAGGCGGAGTACGCTGCATTGCGTCCGGTTGTAACGATGGTCGGCAATGCCGTCGGAGCCGAAATGGCGCCAAGTCCTCTACTCAAAGCGCGCATCATGCGCGAGGTTCGCATCCAGGAATTGCGTCCGGCCCGCAGCTTTGCGTGGATCGCCTACGCATTTGCGGCAGCGTGTTTGGCGCTCGCGATCGGCCTCGGCGCGATCGTGCTGCAGCAGCGTCAGACGATCGGCACACTCGCACGCGCGCATAGCATCTACGTCATTGCGCACGGGCTGCCGCCCTTGCCATCGGGCAAAGTCTATCAGGCCTGGACGCTGGCCAAGGGCGCGACGAGAATGGCGCCATCGGTGACTTTCGTGCCGGACAGCGCCGGCAACGCGGAGGTTACAGTTCCCGCCGATCCCGCAACGACCGCGGCAGCCGCGATCAGCGTCGAGCCCGTGGGTGGGTCGAAGCAGCCGACAACAAAACCCATCGCGGTTATCCCAATCCAAAACGGCTGATGCCCCGTTACTCCGGAGACTCGCATCTCTGTGAGGAAGGGGAAACATGAAGGGTCTTATTCTCGCAATCATCGCGGCGGCAATGTTGATGCCGAACATCGTCAACGAGCCGACGCGCTTCTCGGGTTCGTGCTGCGTCTACAGCGGAGCACCCGCGTTGCCGGTCACGCTCTCAATGGTCATAGCCGGCGGTGGCCCGAGCGACTTCAACACCGTTACGCTGCTCAAGACGCTCACCGGTTCGCAATTCGACGCCGAAGTCACAAAACTCACCAAGCAATACGGCAAGGACCAAGTCGCGCAGTTTCTCAAGACGTTCGACTTTGTGATCGGTGATTCGCTGCGCATCGTCAAAGAGAAGAACATCGCGCTGCCGAGCCGGCCGGATCCCAATCCGAAGGACGGCGCAGCATTAGCCAAGGCGCTGTGGGGCGCGGGACAAACCGGTGCGGGCTTCAACGTGGAAGTGATGCTCGATCGTGCGGTCTCGCATCCGATTCACGTCACCGTGATGACCGATATCGATGCCAAGTACGGCCTAGCCGCCGACGCGCAGTATCACGCGATCCTCACGACCGCAATGCACGATCTCGCCGGCGCATATCACCTGCAGTGACTAGGTTCCCATCATGCGCTGGCGCTCGATGCGCGCCGGCGCACGCGGGCCGATCTCACGGCGGTTCAGGGTGATCGGCAGCTCGGCCGTCACTTGGTTGCCGCCGATCGTTCGTCCGATGGTGAGCTCACGGGCCAAGCTCTTGACGAGTAACAGACCGCGCCCACCCTCGGCGAAATCCTCGGGTCGCGCAACTGCGTGGACGATCGGCGGTCCTTCGTCGACAACGTGCAGCAGCGCGTTGTCGCCGACTAGCTCGAGCGTGATTTCGGCGCGGCCCGGCGTGTGACGCGCAACATTACCAACGAGTTCGCCAAAGATCAGCTCGGATGCGGAGAGATCGGTGCCGTCGGACGCAAACTCGCCCAAATGCCACAGGAACGCACGCTTTGCGCGCCGCGCAGCAGCAGCGCTTCGCGCGTCGACCGTCCAGGTATTCGTCGTGGTCGTGCGCGCGAAGCCGACGTCGGTTACGGCGATAAAGAGCACGGCGGCGTCGTCGAGTTGCGGCCGTCCCTCGAGTGCGCCACGGAGGATTGCTTGCGCGATGTTCTCGCTCGCGCTGTAATACTCGCGATTCACGACGTAGATCAGCCGCCGTACGCCGGCATCGTAATCGTAGGCGAGGCGCCCGCTCTCGACGAGCCCGTCGGTAAAGAGCACGACGGCCGAGCCCGCGTCGAGCGTCATCGAATACTGCCGGTATTCCGTGCGCCGATCGGCGCCCATGATCAAGCCGCCGCCGGAAATTTGCTCGACGGTTCCGGTTGCTTGAATGGTGATCGGCAATGGATGTCCCGCTGAGGCGTACACAAACAACCCGTTGGTGAGCCACAGTTCACCGTAGAAGAGCGTGACGAGCGCGGCCAGTTCGTCGCAAACGACACGATTGACGGCGTGCAGGACATCGGCCGGCTGATCGTATAACCGCGCGGCCATACGCACGGATTGACGCATCTGCGCCATCGTGCTGGCTGCCTGCAATCCGTGGCCTGCGACGTCGCCGACACTAATGCCGAGGCGGCCGTCACCGAGCGTGAAGACGTCGTACCAATCACCTCCGACGTCCGCATCGCTGGCCGAGGGCATATACGATGCGTCGATGCGTACGCCGGGTACTTGCGGCAAATTTTGCGGTAGCAAAGCGCGCTGGAGGAGCGTGACGTTTTTGTGCTCCTGCTGCAATTGTTCGATGACGCCGCGATATTCACGTTCGGCAACCGAGAGCTCGTCTTGACCGCCCAGCGGATTGGGGTCTTTACCGGCTCGCAAGTCTCGTGCATTGAGGCCCAGCAGGCGCGCGCGTAGCCACACTTGCGAGCCGAAAACGACACCCAGCGTTAGAAAAAGTATCATGCCGCCAACGAGTGTCCAAAGGAGCACCTCCGAAAAGCGCGCGAGAAGGTTGCTGGCCTGACGGAGCGCGTTGATCGCGATGATGCGTTCGGATCGATCGACGTTGCGTTTCATGAGCGTGAGGCGCGCAAGTAGCGCTGGGGCCGGCGGCGAGTTAGCAAGCGAGCGGCTGGCTGCATTAAGGGCCTCGACGTAGGCCCGAGCTTGCCGCCGCTCTGCCGGTGTCGCGTCCGCGACCGCGAGCAGCGTCGCCGAGCGCCGTGCGACGTCGCGCGTGGCGGCGACAAAGCCGGCCGTTCCACGTGTCCGAATTTCGTTATTGAATGCGGTCATCAACGCATCGTTGGCGACGAGGACACGCTGCGTGTGATCGGCCCAGAAGACCGTCGCCCTCGTCGTGTCGCGTGCTCCAAGCGTGTAGACGAAGATCGCGGCGAGCACGGCGACCGGGACCAATGCGACGACAATCGCTTGGAATCGAATCTGCGATAGCAGCGCGCGCATATGCTGCTGTTCTGCGCGCGCAGGCCGCCGCCTAGCCGAAAGTCTTAGCCACCTCGAATTCGGACGGGTGCTCGAACTGGTACACCAGCACCGACGCGGTTCCATCGTCCGAACCGAAGACGAGCGCGCCCTGGAATCCCGGGGACTGCGCGGTCGTTCGCGCGATCGCCTGCGCCTTTGTGGCGTCGACGGCAATGTGCTCGACCGCATAGACATTCTTGGCCTTCGGATCGAGCCCGACCTCACCGAAGGCGTGCGCAACTTGATAGAGCCCGAGGCGTACTCGATTCGGCGACCGTGTGTTTCTCGGCGCGGAGATGATGGTCGTCCCACGCTGATTTGAGATGCCTAAATGCGTCGTGCCCGCCGAGTGATGCAATCACAATGATGCGACGCTTGTCGAGCGAGCGCAGAATTGCACTCGAACGCAGCTTTGCTGAAGAACTCCGCGCCTGCTCGATTAGCGTTTCGTAGGTCGAAACGCCCGCATCGACGCGCTCGGCCCTCACGTGCACGATATCAATGGCGCACCATGCGTTCGGCGCAAACCGGATCGTCGGCCCACCGGGTCTATGGTCAACCGCTGTGTGGTGCTGGATATCTTCACGTGGACGTGTCATGGGGGCCCCTCATTATTTCGGGATAAGGCGTTTGCCCTGAGATTGTTAGAATGAACCATGCACCTGCTACTGTCAATGACCATATTTTTATTGGCGCAAACAACGCTGTCACCCGCACCGCAAGCAAGCGCAACACCTGCGGCCAGTGCTGACTTGAGCAAGCTCACGCCAGAGCAGCAGGCCGCGGTGCGGGCGTACGTCGTCAAAGCCTCGCAGAATCCGGTTGGCAACATCGCCATCATCCCATTCCAGTTCAACAACAACTACGCGCTCGGTCCGTACGCCCGTTATCAGTTCAACGTGAACATTCAACCGGTCGTGCCGCTGATGCTGAGCAAAAGCATGACACTGATCGCGCGCACGATCATTCCCGTGCTCGTCAATCCGTCGAATCTGCCGCCGCAATTGTGTCCGCCGAATGGCGTATGCGGATCCCACATTCGGTGTCAGCGACATTCAAGAGCAACTCTTCTTTGCGCCCAAGACGAAGCCGGGCGCACTGATCGGGGCGCCGGACCGATCTTCCAGTTTCCAACGGCATCGCCGGATTTCTCGGCACCCGGTCAAATGGTCGGCCGGCCCGGCCGCGGTCGCCTTGGTGATGCCCGGGTCCATGGGTTGCCGGCGTGCTCGTGACGCAACTCTGGTCGTTTGCAGCAAGGTCGTCGACGCCCGTAAATTCGGGACTCTTTTTAGCCGTTCGTCAACTACAATCTCAAGGGCGGCTGGGCGATAACCACGGCGCTCCGATTCTTGACCGTCAACTACGGCGCGCCGGGCAATCAGAAGTGGTCGATTCCGGTCGGTGGTGGCGGAATCGAAGACGTTCAAGCTTGGCGATCAGCCGATGCAGATCTGCGATACTTCTATTACACCTACCTCGAGCGCCCGATCGCAACCCCGCAAACGCAATTGCGTTTCGTCTGGAGCTGCTCTTTCCGATCAAGCGCGGCTTCGATCTAAAGGAGATCTTGCAAGAATCCGGCGTCAAGCAGTAGCTGCTAGGCGCGCACAAACATCGAGACTAGCGCGAGCAGGCCAAGAATGGACATCGCGCCGGCGAGCCAGATTGCAAGCGAACGCCGCTGTTTGTGGGGCCATTCTTTTTCCAGCTCGTGCTCGCGGCCGCGATATTCGATGGTTGCAATCACAAGCGATGCGATGCCGAGCAGCACGAGTATCTCGCCGAATTCGCGCGAGCCGATAATCGAGGTTTGCGGGAGACCCGTAGGCCGCTCGAGCTGGAAAAATTTGTAGACCGAGAAGCCGAAGGTAATGAGCGAGGTGGCGGTGCGAATCCACGCCTGCATCGTACGCTCGTAGGCAAGACGCGTGCGCTCGTAGGCCAGCTTGGTTGAGGTGTCGACCTCTTTGGTGATCTCGCGTTGGTCGGTCGCCTCTGCCATAGGGCTAGTCTAGCACGCGGCCGTATTACTGCGGTATGAAATTCTTTGCCGTTCTTCTCGCCGCAGCCGTTATGGTCAACTACCACCTCGCGGCAACCCACGTGTTGGGCGGGGAGGGCGGCTGGGATTACCTTAGCTTCGACCCAGCAACAAAACACTTGTTCATCTCGCGCTCGACCCATGTGATGGTGGTCGACCCGCAGAGCGGCACGGTGGTCGGCGACATTCCGAACACACCTGGTGTGCACGGGATCGCGATCGCCGACGATCTCGGGAAGGGTTTCACCTCGAACGGCATGGACGCCACCGTGACCGTTTTCGATCTCGCCTCTTTGAAAACGCTGGCGACGATTCCGACTGGCGCAAAGAATCCCGACGGCATCGCGTACGACCCCGTGACCAAACGCGTCTTTACCTTTAATGGTGGCAGTAACGATGCGACCGCGATCGACGCGCAAACCAACACCGTCGTCGCGACGATTCCGCTCGGTGGACGGCCGGAGTTTCCGGCGGTCGATGGGCGCGGTACGGTCTACGACAACATCGAGAGCACGAGCGAGATCGTGGCGATCGATGCCAAAAGCGCGACGGTCGTCAAGCGGTTTCCACTCGGCGCGTGCAAGAGTCCGTCGGGCCTCTCTATGGATCAGCAACATCGCCGGCTTTTCCCCGCGTGTGAAGGACAGCTCGGTGTGGTCGATGCGGATAGCGGCAACGTGATTACCACGGTTCCGACTGGAGCGGGCACCGACGCAACGCGCTTCGATCCAAACAGACAGCTTGCATTTGCGTCAAACGGACGCGACGCGACGCTAACCGTCGTGCACGAGGACGATCCGAATCACTACACGGTCGTGCAGAACGCGGCCACCGTCGCCGGCGCACGCACGCTGGAGCTCGATCCGTCGAACGGTTTTGTGTACCTCGTAACGGCGAAGATGATCGCGAATCCAAATCCGACTGGGCCGCGCGACCGCTTCAAGATGGTGCCCGGAACGTTTGAACTCTTGACTATGCAGCCGTAAGGAAGGTTGTCCGATGTTGCACGTTGGCGATCACGTTCGCGTGATAGATGAAGATGCTATAGCGGTTGTTACCGCGGTACACCCGGACGCGCAAGTGGAAGTGGAGTTTCTCAAGGCATCGGAGGGCGGTCCACGGCGACGGCGTTATGCGGTGGAGGCGCTCGAGAAGGTATGAGCGATCCATTGTTAGCGCTACGTAATCTCGGTACCGAGGGCCTCGCCGTCTCCGACCTTGGCCTCGGCTGCATGGGCATGAGCTTTGCTTACGGTCCCGGCGAGCGCGACGACAACGAATCGATTCGAACGATCCACCGCGCGCTCGAACTCGGCGTCACGTTTTTCGATACCGCCGAAGCGTATGGTCCGTATACGAATGAAGAACTCCTCGCACGCGCGCTCCAGGGCAAGCGCGACGATGCGGTGATCGCAACGAAGTTCGGCTTTACGTTTGGCCCCGACGGCGCCGTGAACGGTACCGATAGCCGGCCCGAGCACGTGCGCGAAGCCGTGGAAGGCTCGCTGCGCCGACTGAACACCGATCGCATCGACCTGCTGTATCAGCATCGCTTGGATCCGAACGTCCCGATTGAGGAAACCGTCGGAGCAATGGCCGACCTCGTGCACGAAGGCAAAGTGCTCTATCTCGGGCTCTCGGAAGTCGGGGAAGAGACGATTCGCCGCGCGCATGCCGCGCATCCGATCTCGGCGTTGCAAAGCGAATACTCATTGTGGGAACGCAATCTCGAGCCGACAATCATTCCATTGCTGCGCGCACTCGGCATCGGCCTCGTGCCATTCGCACCGCTCGGTCGCGGCTTCCTGACCGGTAGTGTCAAGCGCGCCGAGGAATACCCCGAAGGCGACTATCGCCGCGGCGACCCGCGCTATCAAGGTGAAAACTTCGATGCGAACATGCGTGCGGCGCGGATCGTGGGCGACCTCGCGGCGCGCATCGGCGTGACGCCGGGCCAGATCGCGCTAGCGTGGCTGTTGCACAAAGGGCCCGACATCGTGCCGATTCCGGGCACCAAGCATGTGCGCTATTTAGAAGAGAACGTCGGCGCGTCGAAGGTGCACCTGAGCGAAGACGACATGAACGAACTCGACGCGGCGCTCGCGCCCGAGAAGATCTCCGGACCGCGCTACAACGAGCGCCAGGCGACGCTGATAAATCGATGATTCCGCTAGCCGACGTCTCGCGGCGTCCGACGGCCTTTCCCATCGTCACGCTGTCGATCATCGCGATCAATGTAGTCGTATTTATCGCTGAATTGATCGGCGGCGACGCGTTCGTGACACGCTGGGCGATGGTCCCGGCGCAAGTCAGCGCAGGACAGCACGTCGAGACGATCATCACGGCGATGTTCATGCACGCGAGCTGGTCGCACATCATCGGCAACATGGTGTTCTTTTGGGCGTTCGGACCCGAGATCGAAGACGAGATGGGGCCGTTGCGCTACGCAATCTTCTATCTCCTCGGCGGCATCGCGGCGGCCGTTTTTCAGATCGCGTTCGACCCGCACTCGACGATCCCGAACCTCGGTGCAAGCGGCGCCATCGCCGCGGTCATGGGCGCGTTCTTAGTCACGTATCCCGCGCGACCAAATTCGCTCGCTCTTGGTGATCGGCGTCTTTGTCGATGTGACCTATGTCCCAGCCGTGCTCTTAGTCGGTGGGTGGTTCTTGCTGCAACTCTTAAGCGCCGGCACCGTCGTGCCGGGCGCGCAAAGCGGCGGTGTCGCCTATCTCGCGCACGTCGGCGGCTTCCTGTTCGGCTGCGTCTTCGCGCGCTCTTTTGAGAAGGCATGCAAGCGCCTGAAGTTGGGTAAGACCGCACAGGGGTGCCGGAGACGGGATGACGAGTATTTTACGAGGCTGGCTGGGTCTGGGACTGTTGCCGGTCTCTTACCCAGTGTCGACTGGGGATCGACCTGCGCCGGTCCAGAGTCGAGCTGGCCGCAAAGCCTTCGCACGGCGCTGAGCATCTGCCTCGACTCGCGCTTTCCGATCGTCATCTTCTGGGGTTCCGACCTCATACTGTTCTACAACGACGCGTACGCCGACATTCTGCGCGACAAGCACCCGGCGGCACTTGGCCAGCCGGCGCGAGAGATCTGGGCAGAGATCTGGTCCTCGATTAAGCCACTATTCGATTGTGTGATCAATGATGGGCGCGCGACGTACTCAGAAGATCTGTATCTGCCACTCGAAACCCATGGCGTTGCAGAAGAACGCTACTTCACGTTTTCCTACAGCCCGATTCGAACCGAGAGCGGAATCGGCGGCGTGTTCTGCGCGGTCACCGAGACGACGGAACGGATTATGCGCGAACGCGAAGCCGCCGAGCGCGCCGAGGCCCTTGCCGAGTTAGATCGCGCAAAGACCGCTTTTTTTAGTAACGTCAGTCATGAATTTCGCACGCCGCTGACGCTCATGCTCGGTCCGCTCGAGGAGCTATTGCGCACGGCCGATGACGGGCAGACGCCGCTTCTCTTGTCGGCGCGGCGAAATGCGCTGCGGTTGCTCAAACTGGTCAATACGCTGCTGCAATTCTCGGCTTTGGAGGCTGGTCGCGCCGGCGCCGCATTTGAAGAAACCGATTTAGGGGCGGTGACCAACGACTTGACCAGCGTCTTTCGTTCGGCGATCGAGAGCGCCGGCTTGCGTCTCGTCACTGCGTTTACTCCGGTGCGCAACGCCTTCGTCGATCGCGAGATGTGGGAGAAGATCGTCCTTAACCTGCTCTCGAACGCCCTGAAGTTTACCCTTACGGGAGAGATTCGCGTGGCGTTGCCGTGGCGGGCGATGCGGCGGTGCTCACCGTGTCCGACACCGGCGTCGGTATCCCCGAAGAACAGCTACCGCGCGTGTTCGAGCGGTTTCACCGCGCTCGTAACGCGCAGGCGCGTTCGCACGAAGGCTCGGGGATTGGGCTCGCGCTTGCCGAGGAACTCGTGCGTCTGCATGGCGGCGCGATCACCGTCACGAGCGCGGTCGGCGAGGGCACGACGTTCCGCGTCGCGATTCCGCTAGGAACCGCGCACTTGGACGCGGCGCAGATTAAGCAGCAGCAGCACGTCGGGCAGATTAGCTCGGTCGAGCAATATCTTGCAGAAATACAAGCGACGATTGAGACCGCCGCCACACTTCGGGCGCCGCTGCGGGACGAGCCGAAATCCGAGCTTGCACGAATTCTCCTGGCCGATGACAATCGCGACCTGCGCGACTACGTCACGCATTTACTCGGAAGCGACTATGAGGTGGTGGGCGTTCCCAACGGCAGAAAGGCGCTGGCAGCGCTACGTTCCGAGCGGTTCGATCTGCTGATCAGCGACATAATGATGCCGGAGATGGATGGTCTTGCGTTACTACAAGCGATCCGGGAAGATCCCATGTTGCACGCACTGCCCGTCATCGTTCTTACGGCGCGAGCGGGCGAAGAATCGTCGAGAGCAGGCTTGCAATCCGGCGCCAACGACTATCTCGTCAAGCCGTTTTCCGCCGATCAACTCGTGACGCGTGTACGCGCGCAGTTGGCCGCGGCGCGCCGCCACGATTGGCATATCGAACAGCAAGCGCGGATCGCGCGCTCGTTCCAAGATGCAGCGCTCCCCGCGGCGCTGGCGCAGGTTCCAGGCATCCACTTTGCGTCGTTATACGAGCCAGCGATGATCAATACGCGCGTCGGCGGCGACTTCTACGACGCATTTCGGCTCCTCGACGGACGGCTGGTGGTGTCGATTGGCGACGTCGCGGGTTCGGGAGTCGAAGCTGCCGCGACGATGGGCGCGGTGCGTCAGAGTATCCGAGCGGCGGCAACGATCAACCCCGATCCGCAACTCATGCTCAAGGCTGCCGACGGCGTGTTCTTGGATTCGGGAAGACCGCCGTTCGCGAGTGCGTTTGTTGCCGTCGTCGATCCGCTGACGTTTTCGATGCAGTACGCGAGCGCGGGACATCCGCCGGGCTTGTTACGGTGTCCGGATGGTTCGATCGTTCCGCTGGTCGAGAACGATCTGCTGCTTGGCCTCGACCAGGAAACCCGTCACGGGTACCGGCGGGTCTCGAGCGTCATTCTCGAACCCGGTTCGCTGTTGGCGCTCTACACCGACGGCTTGACGGAAGCGAATCACGATCATGAAGAGGGCGAATTTCGCTTAATGCAAGCGGTATCGGCGATGAACACGACGGGCGCGACCGCCTCGTGTGCTGCCAGCGCCATTCGCGACGCGGTGCTTGGCGCGGGCGGCATTTCGCACGACGACGTCGCGGTGCTCACGACCTATTTCGAGCAGCCGATGTTGGGCACCCCGTTTGCACCAAGCTGGACGTTTGCCTGGGACGATGGTATCGCCGCGCACCGTGCGCGCAGCGAGATGGGTTCAATTCTTGTTCGCGGTGGCCTGAACGCCGACGATCGCTTCGCGGCGGACACGATCTTTTTCGAGCTCGTTGGGAACGCCGTGCGCCATGCGCGCACGCCGATCCAGGTCGGCCTCGATTTAACGCAAGCATCGCCCGTGTTAAACGTCCTCGATAGCGGCCCGGGCTTTTCGCTCAATCCGAAGCTTCCTTCGGAAGTGTATTCCGAACGCGGGCGCGGGTTGTACATCGTCTCGCAACTGGCGCGCGAGTTTACCGCCAGCCATCGCACGGTGCGCGGCGGAGCGCACCTGCGCGCGGTACTCCGGGAACGCTGCGCGCTTAGGTCGCGCGCGATGTTTGCGGAAGCTTCCAGTTGGGTCGCACGAAGTGGCAGGTGTAGCCGTCGGGATATCGCTCCAGGTAATCCTGATGCTCGGGCTCGGCTTCCCAGAACGGACCGGCCGGCGCGACTTCGGTCACGACCTTGCCGGGCCAGAGCCCCGAGGCATCCACATCGGCGATGGTCTTCGGCGACGCGCTTTTGCTCGTCGCTCGTGTAGAAGATCGCCGAGCGATAGCTCGGCCCGATGTCGTTGCCCTGCCGATTGGGCGTGCTCGGATCGTGGATCTGAAAGAAGAACTCGAGAAGCTGGCGGTAGCTGATTGCGCGGGATCGAAGATGATCTCGATCGCTTCGGCATGGGTGCCGTGATTGCGGTAGGTCGCGTTGGGCACATCGCCGCCCGTGTAGCCCACACGCGTCGAGACGACGCCGTCGGTAACGGCGAAACAGATCCTGCATGCCCCAGAAACAGCCGCCGGCCAGAATTGCGGTCTCGGTTTGTGATGTCATCTCGTCATCCTCTCGGGTCCGCGTGGACCACGGCGATCGGGTCGAAGCTGCGAACGTTAAATGATTTGGCGCTTTCGACCAGCGCGGCCAACTCATTTCCCACGTCACGATCCCAGTTCATCTGCACCCACGCTTGCTGGGACTGCCACTGTGTAACAATCAGCACTTGGGTCTTGGTTTCATCGACCATGACCGCGCTCTCGATGAAGCCGGGCGCCCCTGCTCCTCTGCGCTGCACGAGTTGCGCCGCTTCCGCGCCGAATCGCGGTACGTCCTTCGCATCCATCGTAAAGGTGAGTGCGGAGATATAGGTTGCCTTATCATCGACCATGGCACTAGCTTAGTCACTTAGCGCGCCGCTAGCAACTCGGCGGCCAGTGCCTTTGCCTTGCTCCGTACCAGATCGCGGATCTCGCGTACGCGTTCGATCGGTTGCCCCTTTGGATCGGGCAGGGACCAGTCAGCATCGATGCGCGACACGCCCGCGACATCGCACCCCATCGTTATGACGCGATCCGCGCGTTGTGCAACGGCTGGGTCAATCAATTTCGGACGCGCCGCGGAAATGTCGATGCCGTCCTCCGCCATCGCCGCAACAACGCCCGCGTTGGGAACGTCAGCTGCTTCGGTTCCGGCGGAAGCGACGTCGACTGCATCGCCTGCGAAATGCCGCAGATACGCTTCTGCCATCTGGCTACGTCCCGTGTTGTGCCGGCAGACAAAGAGTATCAGCGGTTTATGCGACACGAGTTTCTCCATCGTGTGGAAGCAGAGCATCGTGCGCCTGCAGCGCACTTATTGGAATGTCTAGCCAACCGAACAAAGCGGTGGCTGCGATGGCGCCGAGGAGTTGCGCGATGATGAACGCAGGCGCGTCCGCGGGCCGGATGCCTGCGAATGTGTCGGACAACGAACGCGCGATTGTCACTGCGGGATTGGCGAATGATGTTGAGGACGTGAACCAATACGCGCCGACGATATAGGCCGCGACGGCGAATGCGGTGAAGGGTGACTTGAACCGCACGCAGCCCCAGATAACCACAAGCAGGCCAAACGTCGCGACGAACTCGGCGAACCATTGCGAGGGGCCGGTCCGGACGTGTTGGGAGAAGGACACGAGCGGAAGACCGAACATGGCGTGCGCCGCAAACACACCGAGGATCCCGCCAAGGATCTGCGCGGCGATGTAGCAGGTGCATGCTGTCGCGCAAAGACCGCGTCGCATTGCATCGGCGATCTGGAGACGGCCGGATTGAAATGTGCGCCGGAGATCGGCCCGAGTGCAAGGATCAGGCAGACGAGCGCACCGCCAGTCGCGATCTAATTCGTGAGCAGTGCAAGCGCTACGTTGCCACCGGAAAGGCGTTGCGCCATGATGCCCGAACCGACGATGGCCGCGAGCAGAAACGCGGTACCAACGAACTCAGCGATGCATCGACGAAGCAGCGGTCACGCCGGACATGGCGCTCCACAGAACTCCTCGACTTTTGCTCGAATCTCATCGCGCGCTTCGCGGAACGCGCGCATCCGGTACTCGTAGGGTACCTTCCACGGTGGCCGGGTCGGGAATGCCCCAGTGCATGCGCTTTACGATACCTGGGAAGATCGGACACAATCAGCGCTTGCCTCGTCGCAAACGGTCACGACGTACGAATATAGCCGGCCCGTTTTGAAAACGTCGAAGACGCTTTGCGTGCCCTTTTCTGAGATATTGATACCAACTTCATCCCATCGCGGCGACGGCCAGCGGGTTTAGTGTGCCCGGGTTCCAAGCCCGCGCTTTCCGCAACAAACTTGTCGCCGCATAACGCGTTGACGAAGCCTTCTGCCATTTGGCGCACGTGCACTGTTTCGTATACAGACGAAGAGCACTTTATCCATGGCAACAGCTCGTGTCGGCATTGTCGCGCCCTTCAGTGTCCTCGTGTACGGCGTAGACCTCCCAGCGACGGCCCTCGGGATCGGTGGCCCACACCTTCGTCTGGTTCGCATAGCAGCATGTATCTTCGCGCTGGATGGAATCGGCGAGGCCGGCTGATTCCAAACGTGCTATAGCCGTTTCCACCTCCAGCGTGTCTCTCGACAAAGATACCGAAATGCGCATCGAGCGTTGGCTTCACCGATTCTCGTAGATCTAGCGCGAGCTCGAGTCCCGGATCGTCGGTAATGAAGAGCGCGTAGTCGGCGAGCGCCTTGGTCGGCTTCGCGTTGAGCAGCGTCGAGTAGAACGATACGCTTTTCTCCAAGTCCGTCGTTGCCAAGTTCAGATGGGTCTTCATGCGAGTACTTTCTGTCGAAAAATGCTTGTCAACACGTCGGCAAGGCGATCGCGCGCGTCGGCAGCGATGCGGTAATACACCCGAGTCCCGCGACGTTCGCACGTGACCAATTGAGCTTCGCGCAAGATACGCAAATGGTGCGAGACCGTCGGTTGATTGAGGGGCAATGCATCGGTGAAGTCGCAGACCAAACCTCATCGCTAGCCGCGGCTAGCGTCGCAAGCATCGTGAGCCGGTACGGGTCGGCAATCGCTTTGAGGAGTGCCGCCTGGGGTTCGAAGTTCTTGGTGGTGACCTTGGCCGGGGGACAGCAGCGCTGCATTGACATGCTTCGATATTAGACGCTATATCGAAATATGTCAATATTGTGTATAACGGAGGGGGAGATCCAATGATATTTCACGGCTGGAACATCAAGCGAACCGCCGTGCTGCTCGGGCACGCCTTTGTTGTTTGGTTGATCTGTGGCGTCGCGATCGGCATAGGGCGAATGGTAGCGACGCTCGGGGTGACGCTGTGGATTCACGCTTTCGTTGCGCCGCTGGCGGCGGCGGCCGTCTCGTTCGGCTACTATCGCCGGTTCCATTATACGACGCCGCTTCAAACAGCCGTCGCCTTTAGCGCCGTCGCATTGCTGCTCGATGCGTGCCTCGTTGCTCCCGTCTTCGAGAAGAGTTACGCAATGTTCGCGAGCCTTTGGGGCACCTGGATTCCCTTTGCTTTAATTTTTCTCGCGACCTACGTTACCGGTAAGGCGGCTGCGGCAACTCCAAATGCTGGATGACGCCGCTATGGCTTCGTGGCGTCTGACCAGCGCCGTCGTCAAATAAGGCATCGCGCAACTCCGGCTCCATCCCATCAGGATCAATGGGCCTTCGGTGTGACCGCCTCCTGAACGTCTCCGACGACGTCGTCTCGAATCTCCTTCGCAGCCAATTCGGTCTCTTGCTCGAGGCCGATCATCCGATTGTCCGCGGCTTCGATAGCAAAAATGACTGCGTCGAGCTTGGCATTTATCGCCGACGTATCGCGGCTCTGCGCGTTATTGAGCACGAAGACCATGAGGAACGCCACAATCGTTGTCCCTGTATCGATCACAAGCTGCCAGCCATCGGAATAGTGAAAATGCGGCCCAGAAAGAGCCCAGATGACGACGACCGAAAAGGCGAGCGCCGTGGCTACCGGGCTTGAGCAAAAGGCATTGACGTGTCGAGCAAAAGAGTAAAGCCATCCCAGATCTGTTTCACGCTTGTATACGTACCCGTCGGCAGTATTTTCACAACATGAAACGCAATGGATAGCATGGCCCTACAGACGCTTTTTAGCGCGCTCGAGGTCCTCTTGCCGGTGCTTTTCGTATTGGCCTTGGGATTCTGGGCGGGACGCGCAAAGCGGTTCGACGGCGATCAGGTTCAAGGGCTCAATGACCTGGTTCTCACATTCGCTTTCCCAGCGCTGCTGTTGTCGCGATAGTCCGTCATCGCGCGCGACGCTCTTTGCGGACCTTCATTTCGTCCTCGCCATGGTCGTGGCGACATTCGGGCTGTTTGTCGTGATTGCGCTGCTGAGCGTGTTTGTTCTGCGCCACGCCGTCGGCGCCGCAGCGATCCAAGCGGTGAGTGCCACATATTCCAATGCCTCGTTCCGGTGGCCGTAACGATGCTCGAATACGATCGCCAACGGCCGCCGGCGGCGCGATGCCCAGTCTTCCGGCGCTGATCTGGCGGAGCGTCCTCGCCACTTTCGAGAAGCCGTACGTATGGGCGCCGTTGCTGGCAGCGATACTCGTGCTGCTCGACGTGCGCGTTCCGCAAGAGATTCAGAACATGCTCGAGCTCTCGGTAACGCAACGTCAGGCGTCGCGCTCTTCGTGGCGGGGCTAATTCTCGCCGCGTACCGCGTCAAATTAACGCCGGAGATTTTCGGAAACGTATCGATCAAGATGCTCGTGCAGCCGGCCCTCATGGCGTTACTCGTGAGGCGCTTGCGATCGCCAAGCCCACCGGAACCGAAGCGATCCTCATCTGCTCGGTCTCGACCGCCGTGATGTGCCCGATGCTCGCGGTGCGCTACAAGGTCTACGAAGCTGAGGCTGCTTCAACGTTTCTGCTCACGACGGTTTCGATGATCGTTACCGTGCCGATTGCTATTGCGTTGACGCGATGAGGTTCTCGATCTTGACGGGAAGATCGCGAACGCGCACGCCGGTCGCGTGATACACGGCCGCGGTAATCGCCGGCGCTACGCCCGCAAGCCCGATTTCGCCGACGCCGCGCGCGCCCAGCTCGTTGAAATCGTAGTCGGGATAATCGAGGAAGGTGACGTCCATCGAGGGATGATCGGCGTTCGACGCGACGACGTAATCGGCAAAATTGCGATTGAGCGGCGCCGCCGTCTGCGGATCGTAGTGCGTCTCCTCAAAGAGCGCCATTCCGACGCCCATCACGATCGCGCCCTCGATTTGGTTGCGCGCGGTCTTCGGATTGATGATCTTGCCCGCCGTCGATGACGCTCACCACGCGTCGCACGCGCAGGCGCGCGATCTCGGGCTGCCAGGTGACCTCGACGAAAGTGCGCGCCGAACGAGTGACTCGATTTCTGACGGTCCTTCGGCCCGAACGTCGCATCGGACTTCCCGTAGCCCACGCCTTTTTTCAACGCCTCCTTACACGCCTCGATCGTTGCCGGAATAACCGATGCGGTCACCATCGAGCCGCCGGAAATCGGGCCGGGCGGCAAGCGACGAATCGCCGAGCGACACGGTAACGCGCGCGACGGGGATGCCGAGCGGTCGCTTGCGATCTTGCGCGAGCATCGTGTACGTGCCGGTGCCGATGTCTTGCGTGCCGCAAAACACGTGCGCGCTGTCGCCGTGCAACTCGACGCGGGCTTCGCAGGCGAAGCGATCGGCGATCCACGAGCAACCGGCCACGCCCCACCCAACGATCACGCCGTCGCGCTGCATCGAGCCGACTGCCGCGGTGCGGTCGTTCCCAGCCGAACTTCTTTGCGCCGAGTTCGTAGCATTCGGCGACATGGCACGACGTGAACGGGAGATCGAGTCCCTCGTCGCGTGTCGGCGCGTTGCGCAAGCGCAACGCGACCGGATCCATGTTCAAAGCACGGCGAGTTCGTCTGAGCGCGGATTCGGTCGCGTAGAGACCCGGAACGGCGCCGGGACCGCGCATCGAGGTCGGCGCGCCGACGTTGCGTTTTGCACGGCCGCTCGTGATGCGCAGATTCGGCACGCTGTAGAAGTAGGGTGTTGCCTCGGCGCAGTTCTCGTCGTAGTCGTCGAGCATGCCGGTGTGATTGGTGGAGTCGTGTTGCAGCGAGGTGAGACGCCCGTCCGCGTCGGCGCTCAGGCGCACGCGCTGCACCGTCACGGGACGGTGGCCGACGTTCATGAACATCTGCTCGCGCGTCACGACGATCTTCACCGGCCGACCGAGCTTGCGCGCGGCTGCCGCGGCAAGCGGCGACTGCGGCCACGGCCACAATTTGCCGCCGAATCCCGAGCCCAAGATAGCGCGTGATGACGCGGACGTTCTCGACGCGGAACGCCGAGCATCGTCGCCAAGACGTTGCGGTGATTCACGACGGCTTGCGAGGTCTCGTAGAGCGTGACCGAATCGCCGTCCCACGACGCGACCGTCGCGTGCAGCTCGATCGGATTGTGCGTCTCGGCCGGCGTGCTGTACATCTGGTCGAGCTTGATCGATGACGCGGCGAAGGCTTTGTCGGGGTCGCCGCGGTGGCTGCCAAGTTGACGTTCGCCTTCGTCGACGGTGACCGGTGCATCATGCACTGCATCGGGCGCGTAGGCGACGCGCACGACGCGCCGCGCCTTCGGCTGCCGACTCGTGCGTTTGCGCGATCACGAGCGCGACGTATTGCCCGTAGTACGCGACGGCGTCGTCGCTAAGCGGTGCGCGATGTTCGTCGACGATGCACGCGCGCTGAACGGTGAGTCCGGATCGAGCGAATGCAACGTGCCGATGTTGGTGTGGTCGAACACCGCGACGACGCCGGGGACCGCCAGCGCGGCGTCGGCATCGACGCGCAGCACGCGTCCCGCAGCGATCGTGCTGCCGACCGGGACGCCGTAGAGCATGTCGTCAAGGATGCGATCGGAGGCGTAGTCCGCGGCGCCGGTGACCTTGAGCCGGCCCTCGACGCGATCGATGGGTGTTCCGACGATCATGCCGTCACCTCGATGAGCGCCTGCGTCAGGCAGCGCTTGGCGAGCTCGATTTTGAAACCGTTTTCGCTTTGCGGACGTGCGTCGCGCAGCGCGATTTCCGCCGCGGCGCGAAACGCGTCTCGCGACGCAGCCTTGCCGCGCAATGCCGCTTCGGCCTCGGGCGCGCGCCACGGAATCGTTCCGACGCCGCCGAGCGCGATGCGCACATCGGCAATCGTAGAGCCGTCGAGCTTTACCGCAACCGCGGCGGACGCGAGCGCGAATTCGTACGATTGCCGGTCGCGAAGCTTGAGGTAGTGCGAGCGCCAACCGTGCATCGGCGGCAGCGTGACGGCGACGATCAACTCGCCGGGCTCGAGCGCGGTCTCGTGCTGCGGGCGTGTCGCGCGGAAGAAGAAAAAATTGTTCGATCGGAATCGTTCGCGACGCGGAAGCGTTGCGCGCGTCGATCGGTCGCGCCGAGCGCCATGAGCGCGACGTTCTGGTCGGACGGATTGGTGGCGATGCAGTGCTCGCTCGTGCCGAGCACCGCGAGATTGCGGTTGAAGCCGGCGATCGCCGGACACCCGCTTCCGGGCTCGCGCTTGTTGCATGCCGCGTTCGGGTCGCGGAAATATATGCAGCGGGTGCGCTGCAGCAAATTGCCGCCGGTCGTCGCCATGTTGCGGATCTGCGTCGTGGCGCCCGAGAGAATCGCTTCCGCGAGCACGCGGTACTCCGAACGTACCTTCGCGTGGTGCGCAACATCGTTGTTGGTCGCGAGCGCACCGATCACCAGACCGTTGTCGGATGACGTCTCGATCGCTGCGAGCGGAAGGCGGTTGAGCGCGACGACGCGTTCGGGCCGTTCGACGTCGAGGCGCATCAAGTCGATCAGCGTCGTGCCCGCCGGCGCAGTATTGTGACGCTGCGCCGTTGCGCGCGCGCAGCGCGTCGTCGAGATCGGCGGCTCGCGTCATCGTAAACGGTCTCATGCGAGGGCTTTCGACTGACGAACCGATTGAATTGCTGCGACGATGCGCTGGTAGGCACCGCAGCGACAGATGTTCCCGCTCATCGCTTCGGCGACGTCGGCATCGTCGGGTCCCCACGGCTCGTCGATCATTGCGGCTGCCGACATCAGTTGTCCCGACGTGCAGTAGCCGCATTGGTAGCCGTCGTGCTCGAGAAACGCGGCCTGCACCGGATGCAGTTCTCCGCCGCTCGCAAGCCCTTCGATCGTCGTGATCTCGTCGCCGTCGTGCATGGCGACGAACGTCAGGCACGAGAGCGTGCGTTTGCCGTTCACGTGGATCGTGCACGCGCCGCACTGGCCGTGATCGCAGCCTTTTTTCGTTCCGGTCAGCCCGAGCGTCTCGCGCAGAAAATCGAGCAGCGAGGTTCGGCTATCGACGTCGACGTGATGGGGTTGCCCGTTGACCGTCAGCGATGTCGTCATAGCCCGATTTAAGCATAGTTAGGGTTTCAGCGCGACATGGCAAGCGGTTGCGATCGATCGCGTTCGATCACGGCGCACCCGGCGGCGCGGAACACTTCAGCGACAACGCCCTACGGCCTCGGCTTTGCTCCCGCTAAGAAAGACGCTCGCGCCCGTCGCGGCACCTCAAGAGATGCTCGAACGACACGGTGTGAAAGCAGCGACGGCGCACCCTCCATCGCGTCCACAACGATCGTTCGCGTGTCGATTTTTCCCAGCTGTCCGAGAATCCCGGCCGTCCCGTCGCGCGCACCCGCGAAGATCAACATATCGCAGATCGACGCATCAGTACCAACCTCACCGGAGCATACGTCGTATCCGCAGGCGGCCAGTAGCCGTCCGAGCGCGGCCGCGCGCGCGTCCAGCCCATGGATTCCTATTTTCACAAATCTAGCTATAGTGGAAAGCGCGATGGTCACCTGCTGATTCGGATGCTACCCTGGAAAGCGCAGGGGGTTGTTCAGTCTTGCGTTCAGCTGTTATTCAAAGGTTTGACTGGCGCGTCGGCGCGGCGCTGGCCGGCCTTCACGTTGGAGCCCTTGCGGCGCTTTTGCCGATGTTCTTTGCGCCGTCGGCCGTGATCGTGATGCTCGTCCTGGTGTACGCGACGAGCGGAATCGGTATTTCGCTCTGCTTTCATCGTCTGTTGACGCATCGAAGCCTACGCCTGGCCAAGCCCCTCGAATACGTCACTGCGCTCTTGGGCACGTTGGCGTTGCAGGGCGGACCGATTAGTTGGGTCGCAACGCATCGGGTTCATCACGCCCACTCCGACCAAGAAGACGACCCGCATAACGCAACGCTGGGCTTCGCCTGGTCCCATTTTGAGTGGCTGCTTTTTTCCAAAGCGCACGGCAGAGAGCGTCCCGACGAATATCGTCGCGCCGCGATCGATTTGGTCGCCGATCCCTACTACGTCTTCCTCGAAAACAACCAGTTACAACTCCAGCTGGCGCTGGCGCTTATGCTCTTTGCCATCGGCGGCTGGCCGTGGATCGTCTGGGGAATATTTGTACGATCGGTGCTGGTCTATCACGTCACGTGGCTGGTAAATAGTGCCAGCCACGCGACCGGGTATCGCACGTATCGTACGGGGGACCTTTCGACGAACTGCTGGTGGCTCGCATTGCTCGCGTGGGGAGAGGGGTGGCACAACAACCATCACGCTTTTCCGTTCTCCGCACGCCACGGCTTGCGTTGGTATGAGTTCGACGTCACGTGGATTACGATTAAGTTTTTGGCATTCGTGAAGCTTGCTCGCGAGATTCGCGTGCCGACGCCGAAGATGCAACGTCGACTCCGATTACGCGCATAGGGTGCCCTCACTCGCGTCGCCAGGAAACCTTTTTTGCGTTTTCGGAGTTATGCAGTTCGTATGATCCAATATGAAACTGCACCGGTTGGGACCCTCGTCACGAAAGCGAAGGATAGCGTACTTCCGGGGACATCCGAGCCTATTTACGGCGGCTACTCGAATGCTCGAGGAGAGATTTCTCTCTTTGGAGAGCGCCTCGCGTATCGTGTGAACCTCAAGAACAAGAGCGTTCGCCAGCACCCGGGGCTCAATTCCGAGGCAAAAGTGCGCTACGACGCCGCCGAGTCCGGTGAAGCGTTCCATTACTGTAGCAAGCCTTTTAGCCGGCTGAGCAATCCTCAAATTGCCGAGATTTGCGCTTCCGGCCCTTTCCGCGTTATGCCGCGATCCGTCTAAACTGTGCTATACTAAACGAACAGCGACTCTAGGCGAAAATAAAATAGCTGCCCACCGTTACTGCCTCCCCAAACGCAGTTTCTCGGTGAGGGCAGTTTTTTTGTTGGTCGATTCTCGACCACCGCTCGGGTCGGTGTCTTTAAGGAATAGAATGTTTTCTCGAATCGTAACCATGAAGCTCAAACCGAATCACGTTGCCGACTTAACCAAGGCCATTGACGAAAAGGTCCTGCCGCTGCTGCGCACGCAGGCCGGCTTTAAAGATGAATTGGTTTTCGTGGTCCCCGGTGGAGCGGAAGCGATCGCTGTGAGTGTATGGGATCGTAAGGAAAGCGCCGAATCCTATAGTCAGAAGGCGTATCCGCAAGTGCTGCAGTCGCTATCGAATTTGATCGACGGCACACCGCAAGTGAAGAATCTCGACGTCACAAATTCAACCCTTCACAAGGTTGCTGCCACAGTCTGAGCGCGACGAGCTTTACATCGGCAACAAGAGCGGCCATGTGGCCGCTCTTTCGCTTTCATTGCCTATTTGATTCCGGGCGCCAAGCCTTGACGAACAGCCCAGGATGGTTCGTGCTGCCGCGGATCGGGCGGCGAAAGAGCCACGCTGCAAAGCCCGCGAGACTTGCCACCATCACAAACTGGCGGTAACCGAAGTTCTCTAACAACGCGGCGACGATTAAGTGCCATACCTCGCTCAAACCATAGGCGGCGAATGAGATCTCATCCAGAAGAATGCTTACCACGCTGCCGAAGATCGCGAGCACGAGCACTAGTGCTAGAAGCCATACCTGAGCGCGCACGTCGAGAAATCCTAAGATCGCGCCGGCGATTGAAAACACGACGCCGCCCGTGACAATAACCGGTGCGAGCCACTCAAAAAAGACGAAACACGGCATCGTGACCCAGCTGAAGAAGCCGCCTGTGCCGAAAAGCATGCGACGATGGATGGTGACGCACTCGCACAAATGACGGTGCCAACCCTTTCGCTGGTTATAGAGTGCGCGCAGCGTCGGCGCTACGTCAGTCCAGCACACCGGATATGGCGTAAATGCGATGCGGTATGCGCGCCGTGTGCTAATGCAATAGTTGTGAACGCGCATCGTGATTTCCATGTCTTCCCAAATCGTATCCGTGCGAAATCCGCCGCATTCGATGAGGATGTCCTTTCGCCACAGGCCGCAAGCGCCAGACACAATCCCAAGTGCGTTCATCGGAGCAAATCCCATGCGCGTGGCCAGAAACGCGCGAAGATATTCGAGCACCTGAAATCGCTTGATCATCGATTTCGGAAGATGATGCTCCGCGCTAGCGACCGCAATCGTCCCCCCGACCGCAACGGTCAACGGATTCTGTTGAAACGGCTCGGTCATCCATTGAAGGGTGGTAGGGTGGTAGTACGAGTCGGCGTCCGCGGTGAAGAACAACGGAAAGCGTGCGAGATTGAGCGCCGCGTTGAGGGCATCGCCCTTCCCACCATTGATCTTGTCGATAACTCGCAGTTGCGGATACAGCGAGGATTGATAGATCTCTTTAACGTCTTGGGTGCGCAGCCCGGGACGATAGATCCCCTCGTATGGCTCGAGTTCGAAAGCATCGTCAAGGGCTAAGAGCGTATCGTCAGTCGATCCATCGTTCACGACGATGATTTCGAAATTGACGTATTCAAGCGCCAGCATCGAACGCAGCGAGCTCACGATGATGGACTCCTCATTAAATGCCGGGACCACTAACGTCACCGGTTGGTCGAGCGTCGAGGTAGAACGTTGCACCGGATCCGCTAAATGAAGTTTGACGTACCACGGGAGGCGCAATAACGCGATCGTCGCGGTAAAAAAATAATACGTGTTGATGGCAATAAAATAGACGAAGAGAAAAGATTCTATTGCTATGATAGCGTCCGATGGATTGCCGTGCGTCATCTGCGGTGCGCGACCATAGCCTTTTCTGCAAGGACCTGTTCCATTGCATCGCGCGCGTACCGATCGGCGAGGGTTGCGGCAAACTCTCGTGCGAGCTCGGCGGTGTCGAAGAGCTGCACCGCGGCCTCGGCGGCTCGTAGGCGTACCCAGTAGTCGTGATGCGAGGTCATCTTAACGAGGAGCTCTCGATCTTCGCTCAACACGCATTTGCGCAAGACTCGTAGCGCAGATAATGCTACGATGCTGTCTTCATGATTTGTGAAGCGCACGGCCATCTCGTGATCGCGTTCCTGCGCCAGCGGGGCAAGCGAACGCAACGCCGCAGCGAGCGCTTCAGGCTTGTGCGATGTCTTGAGCACGCCATCACAGATGCTATGCGCGCTATTCGCCGGACAGAAGCGAACGTAATCTAGAATGCGCGGCTGTTCCTCCTCAGACGCATCAGCGACCGCGTCGCGCATGGCGGCGCCGAGCATGTCCGGATCAACCTCTCGTAGCATCGTCTCGACGCGCGAGCGAGCCCAATCGTCACGTTCACGCAACAAACGCAACATGCCCGCGATAAAGGTCGGATCGAGCCGAAGCGCACAGTGGGCCGCCGCGCGAGAGAGTTCCGCCCCCTTATCGTGCGTCAGAGCCAGAGCACCATCGAGCGCACGGGCGTCCCGGATCTGGGCGAGCACGTTGAGCGCGATGATCTTGTCGGCGTCATCGCCGCGCTCCAAGAGTGAAAGCGCGTAGTCAGCGAGTCCCAGGCGGGTTGCGACCTCCGGGATATTGGGGAACGCCGTGTAGATGACCAGTACCGTGAACCAGTCTTGCTTGCGAATTTTCGGCAACGCGTCCGGAACACTGTCCGTAGAAGCTGCCTTGAAAATATTGTGCCAGCGAGTGGTCAGCGTGATTTGGCGGCGGCGATAGATCGCGTTGCGCGAACGAACCAGGATCAGGGCTACAAGCAAGACGACGGTCATCAGCAGTGAGAGTGCAACGCTCGAGTTTAATGATGAGCTCGAGGAGATTAAAGCCGTTCGTGAAGAGCAATGTGTAACTCGAAACGGTCGTACGCGCCGGTCAAGAGATACCAACCAGCGCCGAAGCCCAGAGCAGTGTGCGGAGTAAACCAATGCAGGTCGTTTACCGCATAAGAAATTTGCTGATAGATGGCGACGTTCGCGCCGACGCCGGTGTTCTCGACGTCTCTGCCGCCTGAGAGCGCAAATGACAGGGTGTCGCAATGCAGATATCCGGTATAGGCAACGCCGGCGGACATCGCCGTGCCTGGTACATCCGAGAGATGGACCGCGGTGACCGTAATCGCGAAATGGTTATTGCCCCGGTAGCGATCCGCGCCGACCGTCGCAATGCCGGCAACCGCGCTCGAATAGTTTCGTTGCGCGTATGTTGCCTGGTAGCCGTACCCGCTGCCGGCTCGCAGGTCGAGGCCGCCCTGTAACGCCGAGTCCGGCAGCACTTGATGCGTCGGGCTGAAGGACGCGATGACATCGACGAGGACCTTGGGCGCGAGCGGCGCGTACCAGCCGCCTTCATAGGTGATGTCGCTTAAGCCAAACCGCTGATCGGTTGTGATCGCGGCGTATGCCCCGCGCCCCGGTCCGTCGCGCGCTGGCAACGGTGAGATATTGTTCGTTCCAGGTGCCGCGATTCTCGGTCAGCGTATCACTCGTAGACCCGGCCTGGACGTCCAACCTTTTTGCCGGGGGATCGGCGAATTGACACGCGGCAATCAATAAGATCGCGGGAATCACGCGAGCACCGCACCTGCGCGCAGGCTTGCAATGACGGCGTCGAGCGTTTCGTCGAGACTTACGCGCGGCTCGAATTGCAAGAGGCGCTGCGCTTTCGAGACGTCGGGAACGCGGCGCATGATCTCTTCGAACCCGGCCGGATATGCCTCGCTAAAGGGAATAAATTCGATCGTCGAGCGTGAGCCGGTGCGCTCGATGATTCGTTTCGCAAGATCGACGATCGCCGTTTCGGTGGGATTGCCGATGTTGAAGATCTCTCCGGTAACGCTGCCAAATCGCTCGAGCTGCTTCAGCAACACCGCAACCACGTCTTCGACGGCGCAGAAGCGAACGCGTTTGCGTGCCGTCGCCGTAAACGGTCAGCGGCTCGTGCGCAAGCGCCTGCGCAATGAGCCGGGGAATGACCATGCCGTAGCGTCCCGTCTGACGCGTACCAACCGTGTTGAAAAGCCGGGAAATAACTACCGGAAGATCGCGCTCGCGATGCAGCGCAAGTGCGTAGAATTCGTCATAGATCTTCGCGCACGCATAGCTCCAGCGCCCGATCGTGGGCGAGCCGATGCTGATCGGATCGTCCTCTCGCGACGGGAAGCGCAGCGAGTGTCCGTAGACTTCCGACGTCGAAGCGATGAGCGTGGGTGTGCGCGCTCGCGTCGCGGCTTGCAGTACGACTTCCGTTCCGCGCGCATTGACCTCGAGCGATCCGAGCGGGCTCTCAACGGTCGTACGCACGCCGACGCGTGCTGCAAGGTGCACGACCGCATCGCAACCGCGGATTGCGTCGTCGACGGCAATGTGATTTCGAACGTCGCCGTTCACAAAAGAGAATCCGCGCCTGGTTCGTGCGGCAGCCAGATTATCGAGCGACCCGGCCGAAAGATCGTCGAATCCAACGACTTCGTGGCCGTGCTCGAGCAAGTGATCGGTGAGATGCGAGCCGATGAAACCTGCGGCGCCGGTAACCAGGACTCTCACAAGTGCACGATCCTTGCTCGTGCGTTAGCGCGGGTGTTTGCGGAGAGCGCATCGCGCGTGTCGACGACGACGCGCGCGTGTTGCGCGATTGCGGTGTAGTTCACGTCGTCGTGTTTGGAAAGAACGAGCACGCAATCGGCGCTCTCGAGTGCTGCGGTGTCGAGCATGGTGCTGTGCAGCATATCGTAGCGTCGACGGCGTGGTTGGCACGGTCCTGCGACGACGTGTAACTTGCGCCGCTCGACAGCGACATCAAGCCGCGGCCGCCACTCGGGCCACCCGTGCAAGTCGAAATCGAGAAGTGGAATCAGCGGGTCGTGATAGGTTACCAACGCGCCGCTGAAACGCAGTCGATCGATAATCGCGATCGCCGGACTCTGGCGCGTATCCGCGACATTGTCCTTGTACGCTACACCGACCACGAGAATGCGGGCATCGCGCACCGACTTGGCGTTGTCGTTGAGCGTCTTCGCAACGAGGTCGACCACGTACGCCGGCATCTTGGTATTGATGTCGTCGGCAAGCTCGATGAAGCGCGAGACGACACCTTGCTGCTTGGCCTTCCAGTTGAGATACAGCGGGTCGAGCGGAATGCAATGGCCGCCCGCTCCGGGTCCCGGGAAAAAAGGGAGAAAGCCGAATGGCTTGGTTGCGGCTGCGGTGATCACCTCAGTCGAGTCGATCCCAAGATGGTTGCAGAGAACTGCGAATTCGTTGATCAAGCCGATATTGACCAGACGGAACGTATTCTCGAGCAGTTTCACGGTTTCGGCAGCTCGCGCATTCGAAACCGGGTGGACGACATCCACCAGCGCGCCGTAGAACTCGCAAGCCACCTGCGTCGAAAGCGTTGTGCAGCCGCCGATAACCCGCGGGATCTTGCGCATCGGAAAGGTGCTGCCCGGATCGACGCGTTCGGGTGAAAACGCGAGATAGAAATCGCGGTCCAGCATCATGCTGTTCGCCTCGAAGAGCGGCAGCAGCAACTCCTCGGTGGTTCCCGGATACGAGGTGGATTCGAGAATGACGATCTGGCCGGAGCGAAGGTTCGCGGCGATGCGTTCCGCAGCATCCCGAATGTACGAAAGGTCGGGATTCTTGCTTTTCTCCAGCGGCGTCGGAACGCAGACAATGATGATGTCACAGTCGCGCAGCGAGGCAAAATCAGCTGTTGCGCAGAGTTTCCGACGCGTGACGAGCGCTGCGATTGCGTCGTCGGGGACATCGGCAATGTGCGAGCGGCCGTTATTGACTTGCGCGACCCGTTCAAGGCCGACGTCGAAGCCGATTGCTCGTTGAAAAACGTCCGCGCAGGCGATCGCGAGTGGTAAGCCGACGTAGCCGAGGCCGATCACTCCTACGGTGGCGGTTCGCTCTTGAATTCGTAGGAGCAATGTTTCGAGGGGAGTCGTTGGTTCTTGATTACTGTGCGCAGCGGCGGTTCCAACCTCGTGGGTCGGCATGGATATGTTGTCCTGACCATGCATCAATATGCATGAGTTTATCGCCCCTGAAGCGGACCCGCTGCCGTTCGCGTGGCAGATTGGTTATTTCGCTAAAATGATGAAACGAAACGAGGATCGGTAAAACAGCCGCTCCACATCGCGCGGCGCAGTCCGGTAGCAAGTTGTGCTTCGTCCGAAGCTTTTGAAAGCAGGCAGCTCGCGCCGGCGTTATGGCAGAGACGGACGACGTCAGAGTTTGTGCCGCTGGTATAGACGACGATGACGCAATCGGGCAGCACGAAGCGCAGCTGGCGGACGGCCTCGATCGGATCCACCTCGAGCCGGTCGATATCGATGATCAGGACATCGGGGCGGAGCGCGCGGAGCACCGGAATGTCGACTTCCGCGATGCTCGCATCGGCGTGCGCAAACGCCGCGTTCACCGCCCCGGTGAGCAGCGGAAGGTCCTCTGGGGCAACGGCGGCCAAGCAACAGGTGCGGGCCATGATATTTTTTTGCTCCTCGCGAAGAATCATCGACCCCAAACGTACCACCGCTAGTAGAAGGCAGCCATCGTGAAAAAGCGCGATATGGTGCTCGTAGACACCATACCGAAGTCGGATGCGGCATATCCGATCGTGACGGCGATCCTGCGGATCGTTCCGGCGTCGCGTTGGGCCTTCGCACGACCGGAGCCCGACGGCGAACTCGGCAATCTGCTCGCCTCGAGCCGGAAACGGCCACGAACTCGCCGCGCTCAAGAGCGAGATCTCGCGCCAGCGTGAGAGATCAAAGACCGGACCACGCATTGCTGCGACCCTCGGACCGTTGGGCGACTACGCCAGCGGCGTCACGCTGCTCTTTGCCGACGGCAAGGCCAACTTCGGGATTCTCACGCTGCTGCGAACGAGTGAACTCGGGCCCTTCACCTCGAGTGAGATCGCGATGCTCACCTTGGCGCTCGACTCCGGGTCGGAGCGCCTCTCCTCACTGCGACTGAACCCCACCGCGCAGGCCCGGTCGATCGCCGAGAATCGCGATACCGCCCCAAATCCCATCGAACATCCCGAAGGCGAGCACTACGTCCTGGATCAAGATTTGCAGATCGTCCTGACCTGGACGTCACAAGAGCAACGGCGCGCGGCGCTCACCGGACTGCAGACGCGCCTTGCCGATCGGCTTCCAGCGGTGCTCGAAGACACCGTGCGCGCATTGATCGCCGGCTGGCAGAGCGATCCGGCCACGCAACTTCCGGGTGTGGCGCGTCCGGTGCCGTTCCTCGTCGTGCACACGCAACCGGTGACCGGTCCGGCCGGCCTTTTTATCGGCGTGCGGATCGACCGTTTTCAACCGGCGCATTCGCTGGTGGAGCCGGCCGCGCGCTACCACATCTCACCGCGCGAACTCGAGGTGTTAGCGCTCTTGCTCGACGGTGCGAAGCTCGAGGAAATCGCGGAAGCCTTAAGCATCACTACCTCGACGGTTCAGGACCATATCAAGAGTATGGTCGATAAGACCGAAAGCCGGAATCGCACCGAATTGATCGCGCGCGTGCTTGGTTGGGAAAACCCGCCGGAGGAGTTCTAAACCGGGTTTTTCCACGATACCCCCCCAACCGTTCCCCAGCTAAGCTTGTGCCATGGGTATACGTGTGTCCCTCGGGCTTGGCACCGTCGCAGCAGCCATTGCATTGCTCGTATGTTTGCTGCCCGCACCCGCGTTTGCGACGTCGTGCATGGGGCCGGACCCCGCGATCGTCTCGGTCGCCGTCAAGGGAATGCACACATCCGGCGGACTCAATCACTATACGTTGAGTGGCAAGGTCGTCAATGTGGGGAGCACGGCGCAAGCTTCGAACACCCTGCAATTCGTCGACATTTATAAAGGCAGCACCAAGTTGGATTCGCGCGGTATTCCGCCGCTGCGAGCCGGCGAATCGTACACCTTCGAGTACGTGGCAGAGCGTTCGGCGCAAGCCGGCGCCCAAACGACCGCGCTCGGGTTTCGGATGGATGTACGCGAGCCGCCCCACACGGGATCGCAAGGCTGCAACACGAGTAACGGTTTGACAATGGTGAGGTTCTAACATGCTGACTCGCGCGCTCTCGCTATGCTTCGCCTTGGCTATTTGCGCCAGTGCGGTCGCTGTTGCCGACACCGCCAATTTCGGCACTCCGCCGTCGGGCCAAGTTCCAATTCTCTATAACGACCACACCGTCTACGCCAAGCCTGACACACTGCGGCAAGGTCGCGTGCTGGCGGCGTTGGTCAAAGATGGTCAGATTTACGTGCCGCTGCAGAGCATGTTCGAGCAGATGGGCGCAACGGTGTCCGTCGCCGGCAACACCTATACCGTGACGCGCGGCACAACGAGTGCGTCGGTCACGCTGGGCAAGAATGAGATCGTCGTGAACGGCGACAGTCGCCCGCTCGACGTGCCGCCAATACTGTACCAAGGTGTCGTGCTCGTTCCGGTGCGTGTGCTTTCCGAAGCACTAGGCGCCTACGTCGAGTGGGTGCCGACGCGTCAACTCGTCGTCGTTCGATATATTCCGCCGACGCCACCACCGACAGCGCCGCCGACCGCCGCACCGACGCCGGTACCCGTCGCGCCGACACCTACACCCGTGCCGTCGCCTGCGCCATACGTCTTCTTCCTGCAAGGCGCGACCACGTGGAGCTCCAGCAATTACAACGAGTTCGTTGCCGGCCCATTCTGCGAATCGTGGCAGATGAACGCGGTGATTGCACCAGCCAATTCGAAGCTCGCCCTGAAAGTCGACTATCGCAACGACTCCTACATCACGAGCGACAGTCTTACCGATTTGGTCGGCAATCAGTTTACACATTTTGCCACCGTTGACGGGGGCACATCGTTTACGCCGGTGTTCTGGGCACACCAAATCAGCATAGACGGCCGCTTTGAGTATGAGATCGCGAATCCTCGGATCTACCTCGGGTTGGGATACATCTACACGGCCAACAACTACGGCTACCCGCATTGGGATGGCTGGGGCGTGGGTCTCGAAAAGTTGCCCACTCTTCGCCCGGGGCTTGGCTATTACGGCTCAGCGTTTTACTACCCGAACGCGAGCGGCTACTACACCGTAGCCAGCCCGTTCAGTTCGAACGTGGGCAAGACGTATCAGATGCAATATTCGATCTGGAAGCTCGATATCGGCCTCACCTCGTCTTGCGGCATTTCCCGGTCTATCTCTACGGCGGTTATGGCGGCGATGAGTATGGCGCGAAAACGAATGCACCGATCGGTCAGACGCATAATGGCCCGTATCTCGGCCTCGGCATAAAGTTCTAAGGACGATGAATATGTTCAACATCTTACGCTCCGTTCGGTTGTTCTCCGTGCTCGCGGCGTTTATGCTCTTGACCGCGTGCAACTGCGGCAATTGCAACGTACCGGCCCTGCACGCGCTCCCGACGCCTCCGGGCGCGACTCCGACCCCTCCGGGCGTCGTGCCGACGCCGATTGTTACGCCGACGCCGGTTGTTCCACCAGCCACACCAACACCGTCGCCGACGCCACTTCCCTTGGCGGCATGTTCGCAAGGCGGACCGTCGACGATCGCACTCGGCGATGCCGTGCCATTCGCGCTGCTTGGCGCGGGCGGCATCACCAACACCGGCAATATGTTCGTGACGTACGCTACTGGCGCCACGACCACGAACATGTTCGGCACGTTCAACGACGATCTCATCGGCGCATATCCCACCACGACGGTGACCGGCATCACCGGTGGAAACACCGCGGGCGGAGCGACCGCGATCTATGCGACCGGCTTCAATTCGAACACCGCGTTCCTCACGGCCGCGCAGAACGCCGTGACGACCGCTTATAACGCCGCCAACGCGGAAGCGCCGACCGCCCCCACCTTCAGCGCTGGCGCTGACCTCTCGCAGACACCCGCCGGATACTCGGGCGTTGCGAACTGCGGTCCGACCGGAACGTCGGTATGCGGCTTGGGCGTGCTCGGCGCCGGCGTGTACAAATCGGCTTCGACGACTGTCGATCACGGCCGGACCGCTGACGCTCGACGGCGGCGGTAACCCGCAGAGTGTCTTCGTCTTCCAAATCGGGTCCGCACTGACGATGGCCGCACCCGGCGGCAACATGATCCTGATCAACGGCGCGAACGCCTGCAATATCTATTGGGCAGACTACAGCGGAGCAACACTTGGTGGCGTGGCTACCGGTGCGTCCTTCTTCGGAAACATCATTGCTCCGACCGGCGCTATCTCGTTTACAACCCGCCATCCACGCGTTCGGTGGGCGGGCGCTCGCGGGCGGTGCCGGCATCACCATCTCCGCACCGGTGACCGGACTCATCATCACCAACCCGGGCGGCAACTAAAGAAAGACGGCAACAATGAAACGACCCCTCGCACTCTTCCTCTCGCCGGTCACGGCAACGGTGTTGCTGCTGGGCGCGACCGCAGCACCGGCGAGTCGCCGCGTCGACGTTCTACGGCATCGTGATTCACGTCTCGGACAACAGCATCAAAGTCGAGGACACGCGAACGAAACAAACACTCGCGTTCGAGATCGTTCCGCACTTCGATCAGCTCTTCTCGGCTGACGGGAAGACCACGTATCAAATGAAAGACATAAAAGCCGGGCGCTACGTCGGCATCGTCTACGATCAAAAGTTCATGGGCATGCGACACGCCGACAAAGTCTATCTCCTCAACAACGCCAACCAGCGCGTCGGCCAACCGTAGCAGTTTAGGGTTGGAGGACGACGTTCGAGAAGTCGATCGTTCGCACGAGCGTGGCGCCCTCGTAGCCGAGTAATCGCACCGGTAAGTGGGTGACCTTCGAGAGGTCGATCACTTCCAGCGTCAGATCCGGTGTCGATCACGGAATTTGTGGGAATCAGCGTGACTTCTTCGGTCGGGACGTCGCCGATCGTCGGCCCGTCGCCTGTGGCGACGACTCCCGCCGTGTCAGCCGCGTGCGTCGAGAATGGCGCCGAAGCTCAGCTGTCGAGCGACGAGCCGCGAATCGTGGTCACTTGCGGATCGTGGAGTGGAAATGTCTTTTTGAACATGGCGGCCAGACCGGAGCCGCGGTGCGCAACCACCGTCGTTCCGCCGCCCCACACGACCGTCACGCCTGCATTGGGGCCGGCAATAACATGCATCGTTGCACTTGACGGTTTGAGAAACGTGTAATCGAAAGCCTCTTGTTGCGTCTTCGCGTCAAGTTGCTCGAAGACCGTGACCCTAGCGCTGTATCCGGTAATGCCGACCCAGGCGAGCGCAAAGGCCACCCACGCCGGCGGCATTGTCCGCACAGGTGCAACTTGCGTCGCACCCATCAAGAACACTATGCCGAGTAAAACCACGCGATGCATTTTTCCCACAATCTTCACACGACGAGCATAGACTATATGCGGTGGCTTAGAAAAGGTAGCTTAAGAGGATGTCCACGCCAACAGCTGCGATCCCAGGGTGGTTCGGGGGCCTGAAGCGGCTCGAGCACATTCCGCGCTGGGTATACGCGGCGCTTGTCGTCGGCGTTCTCGTTCTTGCGGCGATCGTCACGATCGTCGCGGTGCGCAGCCACACCGCCGTGAGCTACGTGACGAAACCGATCGTCCGACAAACGCTCGTGTTGAGCGTGACGGCGTCGGGAACGGTGAATCCCCAGAACACGGTCACGGTCGGCACGCAGGTCTCCGGGATCATCTCGCAGATTTACGTCGATTTCAACTCGAAGGTCAAAAAAGGCGAAGTCCTTGCGCGAATCAATCCGAACACGATTCAAGCGCAGCTCGATCAGGCCGACGCAAACCTTGCGCAATCGCAAGCAAGCGCGACAGAAGCGAACGCAAACACGACCGCGCAAGCCGCCGGCGCAACCGCCGCGCAGACCGGGATCCCCAAGGCGCAGGCCGCGCTCGCCGTTGCGCAAGAACAGCTCACGCGCGATCAAACGCTTTTGAAGCAAGGTTACGTTGCGCAAGAAACGGTGCAGAACGATCAATCGACCGTTGCGCAAGACGTAGCCGCGTTAGCGCAGGCGCAAGCCGCTTACACGCAATCACAGGCGCAAACACAAGCGCAAGGCGCCGGTGCAAATGCTGCCGCGGCCGCGGCGCAAGCTGCGGCAAGCGACCGTGCAACAGGACACGATCAATTTGAACAACACGGTCATCACTTCGCCGGTGAACGGAACCGTGGTCGCGCGCGAGGTCTCGGTCGGTCAGACGGTGGCAGCGTCGCTTTCAGCGCCGACGCTGTTCTCTATCGCGCAAGATCTCTCGAAGATGGAAGTCGACATCAATGTCGGCGAGCCGGACATCGGCGGTATCGTACGTGGGAACACGGTGACGTTCACCGTGCTCGCCTATCCAAAATCGATCTTCACCGGCAAGCGTCACGCAGGTGCGCATCAACCCGCAGACGCTCAACAACGTGGTCACCTATGACGTCGTGGTCGACGTCGCCAATCCCAAGGGACTGTTGCTTCCCGGAATGACGGCGAACGCCACGATCGACACGGCGAGCGCCAAGAATGCCTTGATCGTGCCGCTTGCGGCGTTGCAATTCGGCCTCGCTTCCAGCGCGAGCGGCTCCGCGACGACCGGCTCGGCGACCTGGGGAGCAGACCCTCGGCAGTGCCTCGAGCGGGAGCACTGCGACAAGCGGAGTCGTGTTCGTTAAACGCGGCGGCAAATTGCAGGCGGAACACGTAACGGTGCTGCTCGCAAATAGCACGCAAGCGGCGGTAAGCGCGAGCCGCGGGCAGTACATTAGACGTCGGCGACTTGGTCGTCGTGGGTCAGAGCACCGGCGGCGCGGCCGTACAAAGGGCGCGACACATGCGGTGCCGTCACTCGGCGGTTCGAACTCCAACGCAACGCGAGGGATCCACTAGTGACCCCCGTCGTGCGAATCGAAGGGCTTCGCAAGGTCTACACCTTAGGCGAAACCCAGGTGCTCGCGCTCGACGGCGTGGATCTCACGATCGAGCCGGGCGAGTTTATCGCGATCATGGGACCGTCGGGCTCGGGGAAGTCGACCTTCATGCAGATCACCGGCTTGCTCGACACGCCGACCTCGGGCAGTTACATGTTTGAGGGCAAGGATGTCGCGAATCTCAGTGCGGACGATCGCGCCGACATTCGAAGCCGCCGCTTGGGCTTCGTCTTTCAATCCTACAATCTCTTGGCGCGCACGAGCGCGCTGGAAAATGTCGAGCTGCCGATGGTGTACGCCGGCGTGCCGCAAGTCGAGCGCCGGCGCATCGCGCTCGAAAAGCTGGCGATCGTCGGCGTTGCCGAGCTCGCGCAACATGCGCCGAACCAGATGTCCGGTGGCCAGCAACAACGCGTCGCAATTGCGCGCTCGCTGGTCAACAACCCGGGGTTGATCCTGGCCGACGAGCCGACCGGCGCGCTCGATACCAAAACGTCGGACGATGTCATGTCGATTCTGGAGCGACTCAACGACGAGCAAGGCATCACGATCATGCTGGTGACGCACGAGCCGGACATCGCGCTCTATGCCAAGCGACTCGTGAACTTTCGCGACGGAAAGATCGTCTCCGACGCTCCGAACTGTGCATCGCCACGACGCGGAAAAAATCGTGGCATGAGCTTCATGGCGACCGTGCGCCTTGCACTCGAGGCACTGATTCGCAACAAAGTGCGTTCGCTGCTAACGATGCTCGGCATCGTCATCGGCGTGGCGGCGGTCATTGTGACGGTCGCGATCGGCAGCGGTGCGCGCACCTCGGTTACCAATAGCATCAACGCACTCGGATCGAACTTGATCGTGGTGCAGCCCGGGTCGGTGACGCAGGGCGGTGCGCGCACGGGCTTCGGTGGTGCTTCGACCTTGACGCCTGCCGACGGGATGGCGATTGACGCAGCTCGCCGGCGTCGCGGCGGTCTCGCCGCTCGTCACCGTGCGCACGCAGGTCGTTGCCGGTGGGAACAATTGGCAAACAACGATCAGCGGCGTAGCGCCGACGTACACGTTTATCAAAGGCTGGCCGCTCGCGTCGGGAACGTTCTTTACCGACGAGGACATCGCAAGCTCGGCCAAGGTCGCCGTGTTGGGGCAGACCGACGTCAGCGAACTCTTTCCGGGCGGCAGCGATCCGATCGGCCAGAACATCATCGTCAAGGGCGTGCCGTTTACGGTGATCGGCACGCTTATCGCGCTGGGACAGAGCAGCACCGGCACCGATCAAGACGATACGATTTTGGTTCCCTATACCTCGGCGATGCAGCGGCTCACCGGCCAAACGACGGTAAGCCAACTGATGGTTTCTGCTTCGAGCGCAGCGCTGGTCGACTCGGTGCAGACCGAGCGTGACGCAACTGCTCGAGCAACGCCATCGCATCGTCGCGGGAGCGCCGGACGATTTTCAAGTGCGCAACCTGCAGTCGATCGCCGCGGCTGCTTCGTCGACCGGCGCGGTGATGGAGTTTCTCCTGGCGGGCGTCGCGGCGGTCTCGTTGATCGTCGGCGGTATCGGCATCATGAACATCATGATGGTCTCGGTCACCGAGCGTACGCGCGAGATCGGTTTGCGGATGTCGCTTGGCGCGCGCGGATCCTCGATTCTGCGTCAGTTCCTCACGGAATCGACCGTCTTATCCGCCGTCGGCGGAATCATCGGCGTGGTGTTTCGGATTTATCGGCACGTTCATCGTGTCGGTGCTCGCGAAATGGCCGACGCAGATACCGGTTGCTTGGGTCTTTCTGGCGGTTGGATTCTCGGCGCTCGTCGGCATCTTCTTTGGCTACTATCCTGCAAGAAAAGCAGCCAATCTCAATCCGATCGACGCGCTTCGCTTCGAATAGCGGCCTTAATCGGGCATTCCACTATGCCTGGGCGCGGCAAGCTGCAATAGGCTTAAGGGTGCGCCCGAAGGAGGGCGTCGATGTGCGTTCAGCTGTCTTACTTTCAGTCATCGTGGCCGCGGCCGCGCTCTTTGTTTTCGCCGCTCCGTCGCGTGTTGAACGCGCAGATGTCGATCGGCATTTCTATCGGTTTCGCGCCGCCGGCACTCCCGCAGTACTATCAACCGGAAGCGACGCAGCCAAATATGATCTGGCAACCGGGCTATTGGGGCTTCGGCCAGGGCGGATTCTTTTGGGTGCCGGGCACGTGGGTGCAAGCGCCGCAAGTCGGCCTGCTGTGGACGCCAGGTTATTGGGGTTGGAATAACGGTCAATACAATTGGAATCCCGGATACTGGGGCCGAAATGTCGGATATTACGGCGGAATAAACTATGGCTACGGATACTACGGACAGGGTTATCGAGGTGGACGGTGGGATGGCAATTCGTTCCAGTTACAACACCTCGGTGACACACGTAAGCCGGTCGATGTCGCGCAATGACTATTACAGCGACCCGCGCTCCTACGTGAATCAGCATGACATTTCGCGCACGTCCTACAACGGTGGCGCGCATGGCGTCGTGGCGCGCCCTTCGCAAGCGCAGATTGCGGTCGAGAATCAGCGCACCTATCCGATGACGTCGGCGCAAACCGCGCACGTCGCGGTTTCGCAACAGAATCGCAACTACTATTCAAGCGTGAATCACGGCAGCCCGGGGCAGGTCGCTGTGCCCAGGCCGCTCACGCCGACGACTCGCCCGGTGGGATTCGCGCCGGTGCAACCGCAACAACGCGCCGCGATCCGGTGTACGCTACCGCAGCAGCAGCACGCCGCGCCAGTGCAAACGCAACAACATGCTGCGCCAGTGCAGCAGCAACCGCGCACGACGGCTGCAAAAACCGCCGCAACAGCAGCATGCAGCGCCGCAGCAGCACGCAGCTCCGGCCGCTAAACCGCAGCAACAGCAGCACGCCAATGCGAAGCCACGGGAGACGCCTAAGCCGGCCTAACTATGGAACACACAACCCACGACGAGCATGCGCACAAGCATAGTGCCGACTGTGCGCATGCCAAGGTCCAGCACGCTGGGCACGTCGACTACCTGCATGACGGTCATTTGCATCACGTGCACGAGTCGCACTGCGACAATCATGGCCAGTTGTCGATGATCTAGCGCTATCCCATTATTGCAATAAGAAGATCCTGCGAAGCTTCGCCGGGTTTCTTTCTCATCTATTGCGATCCCGAGTCGTAAGCTAGTCGTATGTGATTACGATAGAAGGGAGAAATCACAATGGTTGATAGAGTTGCCAATACGATCGACAACGTCGCAAGTAAGTGGTGGCTATTGCTCTTGCGTGGCCTAGCCGCGATCGCTGTCGGCATCGTCGCCTTCGTTCATCCCGGCGATACCCTCGTTGCGATGGTGATCGTGCTCGGCGCCTACGCGTGCTTTGCCGGTATACTCGCAATCGTGGCGGCCATCTCCGGCTTCGGCGGTGACCACTGGTGGGCGCTCCTGCTTGAAGGCATCATCGCGATTGTTGCAGCCGGGATCATTTGGTCGTGGCCGGTCTCTAGCACGCTCGCGTTTGTCTATTTCGTGGCGGCATGGTTGATCGTTTCCGGGATCCTTCAAGTCGCTGGCGGAGTGCGACTGCACGATGTCATCAATAACGAGTGGATCTATGTTCTGACTGGAGTCATTTCCATCGCGTTTGGTGTATGGATCTTCCGCAACGGAGCAGAGGGTGTCGTTGTTACGGCATTTCTCCTGGGATGGTATTTCCTGCTCTACGGAATTGCGGAGGTTGTAGTCGCGTTCAGGCTCCGGTCGCTGCACGGCACGGTGGCAACGCCGACGGTTAAGCACGCATAACATAGCCCCTTTGCAGAAGCGCAGGGAGACAGCGCGGATCGTCGTCAATGAGCACCCGCTCGTGATGACGATCCGCGCTGTTTCTATGAGCTTCCGAGCACGATTTCTTCGAGCCGCGGGTAGACGAGGTGCTCGCCCTGCGGGAATGTCGTTGGGTCGATGATATCGTGTCTGGGTGCCCCAAGCCCGGTCAGCACGACCTCTGAATAGTTCGCGCCATTCGCCTTCCATTGCGAAAGTAAGCCGCGTGACACGGAATTGTTGACGGCGCTCTCGTTCGCGTTCGTTACCAATACGCAGTTCCTTCCGAGCGGCTTGGAACTAGAATAAGTGAAGATCCCATCGCCGAAAAACGTCACTTCGGCGAGCGCGTGCGACGGATAGCCGGGGTAGGCATACGTTGGCAAGCATTTTTCCTTGACGCGCGGGTCCCACCACCAGTACATGCTTGGAATCGTGTACAGCGCATGCATCGCTGCCGTGCCCACGCCGCGTGGAATCCCGATCGGCATGAGAAACGGTGAGACCGCCACGGCCATATCGATCGGCATCGCTTGTGCGAGCCATAGCGACATCGAGCCGCCGAGCGATAGGCCGACCGAACTGACCCGCCGGCCGAGGCCACGCGCATACCGAAACGCGTCGAGCGTGCATGCTCCCAATTCGGGGATCGTGAGATCCGCCAAAATGTTGGTCAAGCGATCCTTTAAACCGTGGCGCGGCGTGCGCGCTGCGTAGACGTTGCAACCGCGCGCGTAAAATTGGCGCGCCAGCAGGTCGAACTGCTGCGGACAGTTCGTAAATCCGTGAAAGAGAATGACGACGTTTTCGACTTGATGGCCGTGCTCGTAAAGCCGAGGCAGAGCGTCTCGCGCGAGCGTCGCATCGGCGGCATCGCGATCGATGATCGCGCGGATGGCGCGAACAGAATCGCCGTACGTGAGCGCCGCCGGCACCGGGGGCAGTGCACGCGGCGCTTGGCCCGCGCAATCCGCAAGCGCGATCGCTGCGACCGAAGCCGCAGCCGAAGCGGAGAATGCCCGTCGGTTCATCGTTCTACGATTTAAGCATATCGGGGTGGGATAGGCGAACCTTCCTAGTTTGCGAAGTGAGGCGCTAATGGCTACCGCAGTCGAGGTCCCGAAGACGCAGACGTTTCGCTGGATTGCGGCCTGGTCTCTACTGATGCTCGCATTACTCGCGAGCGCGCCGCCTGCGATCGGCCAAGAGCTCGAACCGCGCTCGTATTCCGCGGTGCCGGTTGGCACGAATTTCGTGCTCGAAACGTACCAGGTCTCGACCGGACAAGTCTCGGTCGATCCGTCACTTCCGATTAGCGATATAAATGCTTCAGTCAACACAAACACGCTGGGCCTCTCGCACAGCTTCGCGCTCGGAGGGCGCACCGCGAGTTGGGCGCTCGTCGTGCCGTATCTCGGTGCGCACATCACCGGAGCGGTTTACGGTCAGGCGCAGGCGGGCTCGCGCTTCGGCTTCTCGGACGTGCGCGCGCGCTTTGTGCTGAGTCTACTGGGACCAGCGCTGACGCCGAGTGAGTTCGCGCGTCGCAAACCCAGCACCACGCTCGGTGTGAGCCTGGCGGTTGCCGCTCCGACCGGCTCGTACGATCCGACGCACCTCATCAACATTGGCTCGAATCGCTGGGGGTTCCAGCCCGAGATCGGCATGGAGCAGCCGATGGGAAAGTGGTTCGTCGATGGGGCCGCGGCCGTATCGATTTTCTGCGCGAATACGAACTTCTACGGCGGCGGGATTCTGCAGCAGAGAGCGCTGGCGAACTACCAGTTTCACGTCGGATACAACTTTCGTCCCGGCCAGTGGCTCGCCGCCGATGCGAACTACTATGACGGCGGCGCAACCAGCATAAATGGCGCTGCGGCGATCAATCGATTGGCGAACTCGCGTTACGGGCTGTCGTTCTCGCAACCGGTTGGAGCGGGTTTCTCGACAAAACTTTCGTGGTCGCGTTGGCTCAGTGGAACCTACGGGCAGCAATTTTCGACGGCTTCGGTCACGCTGCAATTCCGTTGGTTCGATCACCCCAAGCGTTGAGCGGGCTCACGGCACAAACGAATGCAGAACTTTCCGGTACGTTGCGCGCTCGATTGTGTGGTCGTCTCCGTGAAGCCGGCTCATCATTCCGCGAATCTCACCGACCGACGCGAACTGGCGCGCGTCCAACCACGTGTCGAGCTCGTCCAGGAGCAGGCGAACGTAGCTTGGCCCGTTGCGCAATAGCGCTGATGTGGTCATGACCGCGTCGGCTCCGGCGAGCAGGTACTTCACGACTTCATCGACCGAGTCCACGCCCGTCGTTGCGGCCAACGAACAGTCCACTTGCCCATAGAGATTAGCGATCCACAACAGTGGCAGCCCGATCTCACTCTTGTGGCTGAGTTTTGGTTCGAACGAAGGCCGTAGCCGCGCGAGATCGATGTCCGCGCAATAGAGCCGGTTGAAGAGGACCAGCGCATCGGCTCCGGCGGCGAAGAGCGACATCGCCATGTCACCAAACGCGGAGTAGAACGGCGTTACTTTGACCGCAAGCGGCAGCGCGACCGATTGCCGGATCTGTTCGACGATACCGACGTGACGATCTTCGACCTGACGCCCCGAGACGGTGAGGTCGACGACCAGGTCGTAGATGTTGAGCTCGATCGCGTTTGCTCCGGCTTGCGCCATCAAGAGCGCGTACTCGACCCATCCCTCGACGCTGAAACCGTTCAGACTCGCAATAACCGGCACGCTGAGCGCTCCGCGCGCGCGGTCGATCAGCTGGAGGTGGCGTTCAAGCGCGTGCGATTCCGTCGCGCTTGCGGGGAAGTAGCCTTCCGCGACTTCGGCGACGCTCTGCGCTCCGAACGTAACGAGCTTATCGAAAACGTCTTGCTCCTCGCGGAGATCCTCTTCGAAGATCGACGGAAGCACAACGGCCCCGACGCCGCATTCTTCGAGACGGAGCAACTGCTCCAAGTCGCCGGTCAACGGCGAAGCGGAAGCGATGAGCGGGCTGCGTAGTTGCATCCCCATGTAGCTCGTAGTCAAGTCGGCCATGGTCACTACCTCGTCGATGGATGGAAGCTCGCTGCACTGCGCTCCGCTATTGCTTCGTACTGGCGATACTTCTCGAGCACGACCGCTTGCGCAGCATCCAGAAGGCGTTTGGCATCGTCGGGATGTGTGGTCGTGAGGCTGCGATAACGCAGCTCCTGATAGGCATACTCGCGCAGCGGTATCGTCGGGCGCGGCGAGTCGAGACAGAACGGATTCTTGCCGGCCTCGAGCAGCACGGGATTGTATCGGAAGAGCGGCCAGTATCCGCTTGCGACGGCAAGGTTTTGGTGGAGCGGCGCGTCGCGCAGATCGAAGCCGTGCGCGATGCATGGGCTGTACGCCAGCACGAGCGAAGGACCGCCGTAGGCTTCGGCTTCGCGCATCGCGAGCAACGTCTGTTGTGGATCGGCGCCCATCGAGACTTGTGCCACGTACACATTTCCATACGCGATCGCTTGAAGCGCAAGGTCCTTGCGCGCGGTGCGTTTCCCGCTGGTCGCGAACTTCGCGACGGCGCCGAGCGGCGTAGCTTTTGAGGCCTGCCCTCCGGTATTGGAATAGACCTCGGTATCGAGCACGAGCACGTTGAGGTCACGTGCACTTGCAAGCACGTGATCCAAGCCGCCGAACCCGATGTCGTACGCCCATCCGTCACCGCCGACGATCCAAATGCTGCGTCGGATGAGGTGATCGGCGACCGAAAGCAACTCGCGCGCGTCTTCGCTGTCAATCGCCGGCAGCTTCGCTTTCAGCGCGCTGACGCGCTCGTGCTGCGTGACCACGTCCGACTCGCGAATCTGCGACGCGTTCAGAATCGCATCGGCCAGCGGCGCACCGATCGCGGGCGCCAATTTTGCAAGGAGGGTGCGGGCGTACTCGAGATGCTTGTCGGCCGCGAGCCGGAACCCCAGACCAAACTCGGCGTTGTCTTCAAAGAGCGAATTCGACCACGCCGGACCGCGACCGTCCGCGTTGGCGGCCCACGGCGTGACCGGCAGATTGCCGCCGTAGATCGACGAGCAGCCGGTCGCGTTCGCAACCTGCATCCGATCGCCGAACAACTGTGAGAGCAGCCGCAGATACGGGGTTTCGCCGCATCCCGCGCACGCGCCGGGGAAGGCAAAGAGTGGCTCGAGGAATTGTACGCCGCGTACATTGGCGAAATCGACGCGACTGCGATCGTTATAAGGAATCGTTTCGAAGAACGATACGCTTTCGAGCGCCGCTGCGAGGTGCGGTTCCTTGGGCTCGAGCCGGATGGCCTTGCGGTCGGGAACGCGCGCGCTTGTGGCCGGGCAGACTTCGACACAGTTGCCGCAGCCCGTACACTCCTCCGCATAGACCTCTAGCGCGTAGCGCACGTCGGGGAAACCGCGCACGTTGATCGGCGCCGACGCGAACGCTGCGGGCGCGTCGTCAAGCAGGGCGGCATCGAAATACTTCGTGCGTATAACGGCATGCGGGCATGCAAACGCGCACTGCCCGCACTGAATACACAGATCGGCGTCCCAGACGGCGACGACGTCGGACACGTTGCGCTTTTCCCAGACCGACGTTCCCACCGGAAACGTACCGTCGACCGGCATCAAACTCACCGGGATCGCGTCTCCACGGCCAGCCATCATCGGCGCGGTAACCTCGCGCACAAAACGCGGCGCGCTCGCGGGGACGAGCGAAATCAAATCGAACGCCGCGCTTGCCTGCGCTGGGACCGCGATCTCGTGCAAGTTCGCAAGCGTCCGATCGACGGCTTCGAAATTTTTTGCTACGACATCGGCGCCTTTGCGACCATAGGTCTTTTCGATCGCGTGCTTGATGCGCGCGATTGCCTCATCGCGTGGCAACACGCCGGAGAGCGCGAAGAAGCACGTCTGTAGAATCGTGTTCGTGCGGTTGCCGAGCCCAAGCTCCTGTGCGACCTTCCCAGCGTCGATCGCGAAGAGATGAAGCCGCTTGTCAATGATGGCTGTCTGCACGCTGAAGGGAAGCGCATCCCACGTTCGTTCAGCAGGGTGCGGGCTGTTGAGCAGCAGCGTTGCGTTGGGAGCCGCATAGCGCACGATGTCGAGCTTCTCGAGGAACGCGAATTGATGGCACGCGACGAAGTGCGCCGACTCGATGAGATAGGGTGCCGCAATGGGCTGCCGTCCGAATCGCAGGTGCGACACGGTCTGTGCGCCCGATTTGTGCGAGTCGTAGACGAAGTACCCCTGCGCGTACATCGCCGGATCCTCGGCGATGATCTTGACGCTGTTCTTGTTCGCGCCGACCGTGCCGTCGGCGCCGAGCCCGAAGAACACGGCACGCACGGTCTCGTCGCCCTCGATGCTAAAGGCCGGGTCGTACGCGAGGCTTCGGTGCGTGACGTCATCGTCGATGCCGATCGAAAAGGAGCGTTGCGGCGCCGGTCGTGCGAGTTCGTCGAACACGGCGCGCGCCATTGCCGGCGTAAATTCTTTTGAGGAGAGACCGTAGCGACCGCCGATGACGCGCGGCATGATCGCGCGGCGACCGGTTGCAACCGCTTCTGCCAGCGTTGCGACAACATCGAGATAGAGCGGCTCGCCGCTACTGCCGGGCTCCTTCGTGCGCTCGAGCACCGCGATCGCCCGGCAGGTTTGCGGAAGCGCGTTCAGCAGATGCTCGCTCGAGAACGGTCTGAAAAGGCGAACGGCCAGCACGCCGATGCGCGGGGTCGTCGCGCGCAGCGCGGCTGCGGTTGCACGCAGCGTTTCGGTTGCTGAACCCATCACGATGACAACGCGTTCGGCATCGGGATCGCCGGCGTACTCGAAGAGCTGGTAGCGGCGTCCGGTCGCTGCTGCAAAGGCATCCATCGCGCGCTGCGTGACGGCGGGGACGCGGTCATAGAACGGATTGCATGCCTCGCGCGCTTGGAAGAACGTGTCGGGGTTGTGCGCGGTTCCGCGGACGACCGGATGTTCCGGCGAAAGCGCGCGTGCGCGGTGCGCACGCACGAGATCTTCGCGAATCAAGAGCCGGAGTGTTTCGTCCGAAAGGATTTCGAGCTTGTTGATCTCATGCGAGGTCCGGAAACCATCGAAGAAATGCACGAACGGCACGCGCGATTCCAGCGTTGCGGCTTGCGCGATCAGCGCAAAATCGTGGGCTTCCTGCACCGACGCGGAGGAGAGCATCGCGAAACCGGTCGGACGTGCAGCCATGACGTCGGAGTGATCGCCGAAGATCGAGAGTGCGTGTGTCGCGATCGAGCGGGCCGCGACGTGAAAGACGGCCGACGTGAGTTCGCCCGCGATCTTGAACATGTTGGGGAGCATCAGCAAGAGCCCTTGCGACGCGGTGAACGTGGTCGTCAACGCGCCGCTCTGCAATGCTCCGTGCACGGCGCCCGCCGCGCCGCCTTCACTCTGCATTTCGACGACGCTCGGGACGGTGCCCCAGATGTTGGTAATGCCCGCCGACGCCCACTCGTCGGCCAGTTCGGCCATCGTCGACGACGGCGTAATTGGGTAGATCGCGCAGACCTCGTTGATACGGTACGCAACGTACGCCGCGGCAGTGTTCCCATCCATCACGTCGAGTCGCGTGCTCATGGCATCCCCACGATGAGCGGCTCCTCGGCGCTCATTTCGATTGCATGCACGGGACATTGTTCGAAGCAGTCTGCACAACCCGTGCACCGATCGTAATCGTAGCGGTAACGATTACCCGGACCCAGCTTTAGAATTGCGTCCGAAGGGCACGCGGCCAGGCACTGATCGCATTCGTAGCAGTTGCCGCACGAGAGGCAGCGCTGCGCTTCGCGCAGCGCGTGCGTTGCATCGATGCTCGCGACGATCTCTTCGAAACCGGCGATGCGCTCGGAGACGTTGAGACGTGCCTCCTCTGCCGGTGCGATCGCAACATGGATCGGCACGTGCAGCATTGCAAATGAGACGACCCGATGTTTCACGGGCATAGCGAACCGCGCGCCGCGAAGCCAAGCGTCAATCGCACGTGCCGCTTTCTTGCCGTGACCGACTGCGGCCGTGACGGTGCGCTCGGTCGGCGCCATGTCACCACCGGCAAAAATACCGGGGTGGCCCGTCATCATCGTGTGGTTAACGACAACCGTGCCGTCGGGACCAAATTGGATGCCGGGTACGTTGCGTAAGAATGATGTGTCGCTCTCCTGACCGAGTGCGAGCACGACGGCGTCAGCCTCGAGCGTTTCGAAGGTGCCGGTCGGCTGCGCGCGCCCGTCGGCGTCGAGCTCCATGCGTTCGACGGTAACCTGCGAGCCGTCGAGATTCTTGATGCTCGTTAACCATTTGATGGCGATGCCTTCGGCGATCGCCTCGTCGGCCTCAAAAGCGTGCGCCGGCATGTGCTCGCGGTCGCGCCGATACACGATCATCGTTTCGGTTGCGCCCAGCCGGCGAGCAGTCCGTGCCGCATCCATCGCGGTATTGCCGCCGCCGTAGACGATAACGCGCCGGCCGAGGCGCGGCGCATCGCCGTCCTCGGCATCGCGCAACATCGCGACGGCATCATACACGCGCCCGGCATCACGCCCCGGGATGTCGATGTGCTTCGAGAGGTGCGCGCCGACAGCGAGAAAGATGGCGTCGAATTCTCCTGAGTCCAGCACGCTGATGATGTCATCGACTTTGGTGTTGCAGGTGATGCGCACGCCGAGCGGTTCGAGTCGTGCGATTTCTTGCATGAGCACCGCGCGTGGAAGGCGGTATGCCGGAATACCGAAATGTAGCATGCCGCCCGGCTGCGGACCCGCTTCTCTGATTTCGACGGAATGACCGAGCCGCGCGAGATGATAGGCCGCGGATAATCCGCTCGGCCCGGCGCCGACGACGAGCACGGACTTGTTGCTCGGCCGTCCGGCGGGAGGCAACGTCCAGCCCGCTTCGAGGGCGAGGTCGCCGAGAAATCGCTCGACCTCGTGGATCGCAACGGCGCCGTCGAGTTCCTCGCGATTACATGCCGATTCGCATGGGTGATAACACACGCGGCCGTGGACCGCGGGAAACGGATTGTCGGCGACGATCGTCTCCCAAGCGGCGCGATGATCGCCGGCCGTCGCGAGCGCGAGCCAGGCCTGGATGTTCTCGCCTGCTGGACAAGCAGCGTTGCACGGCGGCAGCAAATCGACGTATTCGGGGCGGCTCTTCCGAACGGGACCAGCCCGGCGTTCGTGGGCAAGGTCAACCAGCGGCGTGAGGTCGCGCACCTTCATGGCAATGGTTAGATCGCTGACGCGATCGAGATATTGCCGGCGGTTGGATCGGGTCCGTACTTGTTGGGGCCTGGCGTTCCCGGCGTGATGCAGATGATGAACAAAATAATCGTGCCAACAATCGGAATCAGCCCGAGGAGCACGAGCCATCCGCTCTTGTCGGCGTCATGGAGGCGGCGCACCGTCACGGCGATCGACGGCAGCAGCACCGCAAGCGAATAGATGCCCGTCAAGCCGCTCGCGATGTATGAATCCGAGCGCCCGCCGGCGAGCATCGTGCCGAGCATCTCAAGAATCACGCAGACGATTGTACTGATGAGCATGAAGTACCAGAACTCTTTACCACGCGCCCGGCCGTCGAATACGGCATACTTGCGCCAAACATCAAGATAGTAGTTCATAGCCTCAAGCCTAGCCCCGAATTGTCTGGAACCGAGGAAGGGCGTGGGCGCGACCGGAGAAGGCCGGTCATGGGGCGCCCGAGGCGATCGCTATTCCAATGCGACCAGGCGGCGCGCGGGATGGGGAGCGACGAGCGGCGTAGCGACGGCGTCCGCGTAGAGGCGGTCGAATTGTTCAACCGGCACGGGTCTGCCGAAATGAAAACCCTGCGCGCGATCGCAGCGTAACTGATGGAGCGTATCGAATTGCTGCGGGGTTTCGACGCCTTCGGCGGTAACCTTCATCCCGAGCGTATGCGCGATCCGCACGATGGAGCGCGCGATCGCTCGTTCCGAGCGTTGCTCGATGTCCGAAACGAACGTGCGGTCGAGCTTCAGCGCGTGCAACGAAAATTGCTTGAGGTAGACGAGTGCGCTGTAGCCGGTTCCAAAATCGTCGATCGTCACCGTCGGGCCCATCGCCTTCACCTCGTCGAGGATATGACGCACCACGTGCACGTTGGTAAGCAGCGTCGACTCGGTAATCTCGATATCGAGCAGATTCGGATCGGCGCCGCTACTCTCGAGCGCTTCGGCGAGCGTGATGCAAAAGTCCGGATGCATGAATTGCCGCGCTGAGATGTTCACCGAAAGGTACAGATTCAAGCCGCGCCGAGTCCAGAGCGCCAGCTGCGCGCAGGCATTCCGCAGCACCCAAGCGCCGAGCGGAACGATCAGCCCCGACTCCTCGGCAACGCCGATGAACGTCGCGGGGTAGCGCATTCCGGAGGGGTCGGGCCAGCGCAGCAGCGCTTCGGCACCGACGAGTTGCGCGCTGACCGTGTCTACGATCGGTTGATAGTGGAGAATGAAGCGCTCCTCGAGGACCGCTTCGCGCAGTGCTCTCGCTGCTTTGTACCGCACGTCGGCCGCATTGTGCATCGCGGGTGCCCAGAACGCGATGCGCGGTGCATAACGCTCTTTCGCTTTGTACATTGCAGTATCGGCGTTGCGAATGAGGACGTTCGCATCGGTGCCGTCGGCGGGCGAGAGCGAGATGCCGATACTCACCGCGATGGCGAGTTCGTAGCCGTCGACAAAAAACGGCTGCGCGAAAAGGCTCGAAATTTTGGCGGCGAAGGCCGAGACGGCGTCGGGATCGCCTACCGCAGGCAGCACGATGACGAATTCGTCGCCGCCCCAGCGCGCAAGAATCGTTCCGCCCTCGAGCGCAGACTCCAAGCGCTGCGCCACCGAGCGTAGAAGCACGTCGCCGACACCGTGGCCCAGGCTGTCGTTGACGTCTTTGAACCCATCGAGATCGAGGAAAAGCACGGCGCAGCCCAGCTCGCCCGATGCGCCGGTCAAGATTTCTGCGAGGTGCACGCTGAGCGATACGCGATTCGGCAATCCCGTGAGCGCATCGCTTCGCGCGAGTTTTCGCGCCTCAACGCGCCCAAGGATCTCACGCCGCTCGACCCGTATGCGTAGCGCCGCGGGAATGAACGCGAGGACGTACCCGGCGGCGAAGATTGCGAGCGTTGCGAGATTCGCCGGCGTGTAGAACATACCGGCGAACGCAGAATAGAGCGCCTGAAACGCGAGCGCGACGCTCATGCAGAGCGCGAGCGCCCATGCGCGATAGAAAGCTTGCTGCGCGCCGACGATCATGAGCAATGCTGACGCGATATACAGATAATGGTTGCCGCTGTCGACCACGAGCACATCGATCGCGAGCATTGTCGGCAGCACATTCAGTATCTGCAGCTGCACGGTGAAGCGGCGTGCGGGGCGGTAGAGCCAGACCGTCAGCCCAACAGCGGCGGAAATGGCCGCCACAACGATTCGTATCAGCAGCGAATCCGGAGGATGACCTGGGACAACATTTAGGATGTAGTGGAACGCCGGCATGAGCACGACGATGAATCCGGCGTAAAACCAGATGCTTGTCGCTCCGACCTCTTCGAGCCAAGCTCGATAGGCCTCGCGCTCCGACGTCTCCAAGCCGACCTCCAAGCGCAGAATTCGCTCGAAGAAGCGCGTTCCCTTAATGCTGCCGTAGCGCGCGCGTTAAGTTCGGGTTAGGCGGCTACTCCGGTAACATTTCTTGTACCGAATCAACGCAGCCGAGATTAATTTATGCCGGCGATGCCGCGGACTATGGCGTAGAGCACCTGCATCTGCGCGCCGCTTTTGAGCGCGTAGTTCGGGTCGCCATCATTAGCATAGCCCCACCAGTCGAAACAGCCCTCCGGATTCGTTGGTCCGGGTTGGACAGAAGGGACCGTATCGGGATACAGCACGACGAGGTGATTGGTATCGGCCCACTCGTTGATGCCCGCCTCGTTTACCCATGTGCGACCGATCAACTGGGCTTCTTGCAGACAGCCGTGCAGGGCGAGAATCAAGCCGCATTGCGCACCGTTCGCACAGTCCGCCGGCACGAAGATATAGCCTTTTTCCGACATCGAAACCGCCGACGACGCACCGAATGCGGTTTGATCGAAGGTTGTGAGCGCGCCCGAGAGCGTTCCGTTATTGCGCGGCGCCAGCGTTCCAAGGAACATCGCCAGCCACGTGTGCACCGAGTCGTACACGCTGCTGCCTTGATCGCACACGATCATGTACGGGCTGTGCTTGGTTCCGCAAGCGATTTCACCGTCGGGCGACTCCCAGCCGTGCTCCGCCGGAAACGTATTGTCGAACTGCACGTGTGCGCCGTAATGCGTGTATTCGGCTGCGACATCGGCCATCTCGAGCGGATTCACGACCGTATCGTTCGTTCCAGACCAAAGATACACGGGTTCGCTTGCTAAGTGTGACGACGGGTCGATCGTGCCAAGACTCGATTGTTGATCCAGATACGCTTCGGACTGCGCGAGCGTACTGTAGTACGACGCGGAGCCGGTCGAGAGCGTTCTGCCGCCGCAATCATCGAGCGCCATCGTGGCGCCGCCGGCTCCCGCACACCAATAGACGCTCCCGGCGTAGATCGCCGCACCGTGAAAGGTTGCCGAATGTGCAACATCCATCTGCACCGCAGCGGACGCACCCGACGATATGCCGACGACGTAAATCTTTGAAGGGTTGATGTTGTACTGCACGAGCGTCGCGCCGACCGGCGCAAGCGTGGCTGTTTCCGGCGGCGGCGTCGCGGAAGGCAGCGTCGAGGTCATGTTCGCGTTTGACCCGCCACAACCGGCGAGTATGGCGACCAAGGGAAAAACCGCGCTACTACCGCGCACGATGGAAGCCCTCCGCGCGCTCTGCTTCTCTACTGCGGTAACATTTCTTGCACGTGCTTGCGAAATTCGAGCGGCGCGGCTATCGCGGGAAAGCTCTCCTCCGTGCCGCCAATTCCGCGAACGCCGATCGTGCCGTAATCGAAGAGCCGGCCAAATGCACTCTGCTCAACGTCGATCCCCTCGACTCTGTTTAGCTCCACTTCGAGAGACCTGCGACCAAGTGCCCCAATTTTGATAATGACGCGACGGTTGGTGACGGCAAATTCGGATGAGTTGTACCGAACCAGCGCAAACGCGCCCATAACTACGCCGATTACCCCGACGACCAGCCCAATGGTTTGCGAGTACGCGAGCGCGATGAAGATTCCCAGCAGCACCACGACGGCAGCGGGCGCAAAGATGATTGGGTGCAGCCTTGCCCGATACACGACTTCTTCGCCGGTGAGGAGACTGTCGTCGATGTAGCCCACGCGACGCTTATTCACGAGGATTGGGCGTCTTCCCGCACACTATAGGGCGAATGAAGCGCAGGAAAGCGGAACTCGCAGGGTCGCCTTAGCGTTTTCCTGGAAGTAGTCAAATCAACCGCTATTTTTTGGGAGTTTGAGCTATGAAATATCGTCGCTTTCTCGGGGCGCTGCTCGTTGCGCTCTTTACGACCGCCGGCATCGCGAGTGCCGATTGTTATATCAATGGGACGAACGGCCTAAAGCCGTGGGATAAGAACCAGTGTAGTTATTATGGCAGCGCCGGCTTCCACTGCAACCCGAGTTACGGAAAGTCAACCGTCGTGTCGTTCCGCGATGAGAAAAGAAAAGACGGGTGCTCGGTCACCGTGGCAAATGGCGGCTCGCTCTTCAAAGGCGACAGGTGGGATGTTACTGCGCGACCGCCCGTTGGATGGGCCACCTGGACCTGCAGCGTCAAGAAGGTGGGAAGCAACACCTTCGAAATCATCCCGCCGAAATAGCGCACGGCCGTGTTGAATCGGCGGGCGTTCCTTCAGAGCACGACTGGAGTTGCGCTCGCCGCTTCGTCGCTCGGGCTGCTTGGCGCGAGCCGCGCCATCCCGTGGGCGGACCTTGCGCGCCGTCTCAAGGGGAAGGTCGTACGTCCCGGAGACCAATGGTACAGCGCCTACGCGCAACCGAATAACCTCCGCTACGACGCCATACTTCCGCAAGCAATTGCAGTGTGCAGCGACGCGCGCGACGTGGGCACATCAATTCTCTTCGCGCGCGAATACGGGGTACCGCTCGTCGCGCGATCGGGCGGCCACTCGTACGCGGGATATTCGACGACGCCCGGGTTGATGATCGATCTACGTAGCATGAATCGCGTCGCATTCGACGAGCAGACCGGCATCGCCACGCTCGGCGGCGGCGCTCGAAACGCAAACGTGTTCGCGGCATTCCGCAGTGGTAATTTCGCGATCACCCACGGACGCTGCCCGTCCGTCGGCACTGCCGGGTTCGTGCTCGGCGGCGGCATCGGCTTCAATATGCGCGCGCACGGGCTTGCGTGTGATCAGCTGATTGGGACCGAAATCGTCACCGCGGACGGCATGATTCGCACGGTGCGCGGGAACGACGAGTTGTTCTGGGCTTGTCGCGGCGCGGGCGGCGGGAATTTCGGTATCAACACCTCGTTCTCGTTTCAAACGTATGAAGTCGGACCGCTGACCGTATTTGACGTGATCTGGAAGCGTGAACCGGAGCGCGTCTTCGAAAGATTGATCGAGGTCCTCGGCCGTGCACCGGCGACGCTCGGGTCAAAAGTGTCGGCGATTGCGCCCGACGCGAACACGCCCGATATTACGGTGCAACTGCTCGGGCAGTATCAAGGGAGCCCTGCGGAACTGCGCGAGATGCTTGCGCCGGTCTATGCGATCGCCGAACCCGAGGGCATCGTCAAATACGATCAGTACTGGGCCGCACAAGACGTCCTCGCCGAACCGGGCCATCCGGCGTACTATCAGGAACGCTCGCGATTCTTCAATGCGCCGTTCGATCACGACGCGAATGCAACTGTGTTCGAATGGCTTCGCCGTTATCCGCGCACGGCAAAGACCGCGGCGTTCAAGGTGTTTCAAACCGGCGCGCGCGTGAACGATCACGGACCGCACGACATGGCTTTTGCCCATCGCCTCAGCCAGTGGTTGAGTTCGATCGAACTGTACTGGACCCAGACGACGCCGCCCGACGTGCTCGCGCGCAATCTGGCCTGGCTTGACGGATTCTACGACGCCATCGTTCCGCTCGCAAAGGGCGGCGCCTATCAGAATTTCATCGATCCATCACTACGCGATTGGCACCTTGCCTATCACGACGGCAACTTTCAACACCTACGTAAGATCAAATCGAAATTCGATCCCGCAAATGTCTTTCATTTCGCGGAAGGCATTCCCCCGGGTTGAGCCCGAGGGGACTGTCGGGATTCTCCCAACCTGACTTACTTTAGATACTTTCGATTTGCGGCCAAAGGGAGATACTTAATCCCAAGCTTATCGCAAATACTCTGACGGTCGGGCGGCGGGACGTGTATCCGAGCAAAGTGATCCAATACAAGAAACTTCAGCAACAGGTCGGGAAGCGGGCGGTTCTTGACCCTCTCGGAAACCCTCGTAATCAGCCCCTTCGGGAAGGAGCTTGAGGTCTCGAGCCTGAGAGCTAGGTTTATGAGCATTTTCGCTTTGGTGCTCTTTTCGGGGAAAACGCGACTGTAGATCGGCTCGAGCTCCGGAGAAGTTATTGCGCGCGCGGTCACCTTCAATAACCCGTAAGAGGTCAGGAGAGTCAGAATCCAGAGATATCGCTCCGTTTGAGCCCGAATCTTCTGGTCTGGAAGCGATGGGTGCAGCCGGCGTATCGATGCGACCACCTTTTCGACAAGTTCTTTGCGTCCGGTTTCTACCTTCTCTAGCGCAACGCTCAAGAGCCTGAGGCCGAGATCGCAGCTCTCCTGCATTACCTCGACTTTTGTCTCGGCGACCAATGCAGCCGGAAAGTTCTTGAGAATCTGACCCATTACGCGAATCGCATGTAATGCAGAATTAAACTCACGTGTAAATTCCAGCGACGCGGGATCTTTCGGTCCCGTTTCCTCCTTCGTATCCTCTCGATCGAGGCTCGAATCCTCGCTCTTCGCAAGTTCCGCTCTTGCTTCGGTTTGCGAAGCGCTCGACGTATTCAAGCGGAACGTTTTCGATGTCGATGTTAATCAGTTCGTCGAGCGTCTCAGGCTCGCGACCGGAAAAAAATTCCCGGGCGGTGGATACGAGTCGGGCGATTATGAATGGGTCGTGAGAGAGGTGCGCTAAGAACATTAGAATGTCCGTAGCTTGATCATCGAAGAGATTTCGCGTCAGGTCTTCGATGTTGGCGCGCACATCGGTCGTCGCGATATTGTTACTGAGGTAGCTAGCAACGAAATCATTGAAGGAGGGCCACATGAAGAATCTCTTTCTTTCGGCTTTGCTGATCCTTGCGTGCGCTCTAGAGGAAGCCGAATCAACCCCGCTGCCAGCGTCCAGCTCAGTGATTGCTCCAGTAGAATTGTCACCGATGACCACAACGTGTCCAGCGAAAAATGTTAACGCCGATATTAGTGCAATTACATCTTCTGCGCGACCCCTAATGCGGTCAGCATTGTCGATAATCAGAACGCGGCGCTCCGCGGCGAGCTGCAGGTATGCCTCGCCGTTGGCGTCGCCGTATTGACGTTTTGCTCTCTGGCGACAATCGCTGAATTCCGGATCTGGCGCGCATTCCTGCGCTCGCGCCGTCGAGATAAAGTGGAACGTACCGAGCGGCGGCAAAATCAATGTAGAGGCTCTTGGCCAATGAGGTGCGTCCGCTTTTTGGTGGACCAGAGACGAATGTAAGTGCCCGGCTCTCGATCCCCTTGAATACACTTTCACTCGCGACGCGCGCCCGCTTTCGCCTCAAGGTTGGATCTAGAAGTGACTCCAGTAGCTCTGGATAGAGATAGACGTCCCTTAGGAACTGTTTGCCCTGACGCTCCTTGTAGTTAGGGATGCCAATGTCGTTTAACAAGCCAAAAATTGTGGTGTCGCGTCCAGCAGGCCGCGATTTGCAATGCCTTTAGGGGCAGGGGTTCCCAATCGGCCACTAGACTCTGAGAAACATACCGATTGCCCTCCCATTGGAAGTGGAAGAATTGATAGCGCTCTTGCTCGGTATCAACCATCATGACATTAAAAGCACTCGCTTCAGGATCTGCATGCTCTTGTAGGGCGGCGCCTTCGATATAGGTCGTTGAAAATCGATGGTCCGGCTTGTACTTAACGGTGCGGTCATGTTCATGTTCGTGACCGGTCAGAATCAAATCAGACCGCGACTCAACATCTCGACTGAACTGCTTCGATTGTGGATGTAACCAGTTATAAGGGTGGTGAAAGATTGTGATCGTGAACGCGCTATGCTCCAGGTCTTTAGCGAAATCCGCCGGGACCAAGAGTGTCCCTGGCTGTTCTTTTATCGATGACATCCAAGCGGTATTGATACTGCGAATGATTAGTTCTTCGCCGGCGAACGGTGAACCGATACTCGTAGGAGGCTCCCGTGCCCGTTGGCGCGTCTAGACCGTTGGACAACCGGTCGCGGAAAACAAAAAATGCTTCCTGCGGAACCAGGCATGCGTCAACGATGGAGGAGTCACAGGTTTTGACGGCTCGTCAATGTTGCGCTGATCAGAGCTTTGCGGGCGCCGCTATCCTTATCGAAGTCCAGATCATGATTCCCAGGTGCCAAGACAAAGTGCATGGGTTTGCCGACGGATGCTTGTATCTCGTCGAAAAAGCGTAATGCGAGCTCATATTGCGACGCCTAGCCTGAATATGCGATGTCGACGCCAACCGCGCAAACGATCAGATCAGAGCCGTCATCGCGACTTCTTATAGCGCTCCCGATTTTTTCCGCGCGAGACAGAACAGCATCGGACGATTTAGGCGACGTGAATGTCACTCAGATGAGCTATCAAGACGCGCAATGATTCAACCCCCGCTACATACGCATTGACCGGGTTTCGCCGATCTCGAATAGTTTACTTACGAGATGGTTCCTTTGGCTCACGACGCGACCAACTGACCCGGCGAAGGTGGCGCATGTCGCGCCCAGCGCTTCAGCGCGTAATCAAAGTATGAATTTTTTCGACGGGGCCTTGGCACCCGACGGCTAGCCAGCGGGAAGAGCAGAGAAGGCGGATTATTCCATCGAACACCAGTTCGCCTTTGCCCTTGCTCTCCTCAGCGGGTATAGTGGTGTGAAGTGGTGCTAGGTGGAGCCGTGGGGAGGGACTTTGCACGCGGAGCTGCCGCGCTTTACGGGTTCGGTGGAGCACGCCCTCGATGAAAAGGGCCGCCTCATCGTCCCTGCGCGCTTTCGGGAACGTCTTGGGGCGGGCTTCGTCATCACGATTGCCCAGCCTGAGCCATGCCTTGCGCTCTACCCCAGCGTTACGTGGGCCGAGTTCTGCACGCGCCTGGAGGAGGCTCCACGCAAAGATGAGCGTTTCCGTCGCCTTGTGCGCAACATCTTCGCACATACAGAGGAAGTGGCGTGCGATGCACAAGGGCGGCTGCTGATCCCAGCCGCGCAACGCGGCTACGCTTCCATCGACCACGACGTGGTCTCCATCGGTGCGCTCACCCGCGTCGAGATCTGGGCCAAGGAACAATATTCCGCGCACGCTGCGCCGGAGGGCGAGGTGGCCGAGTTCATGGCCGACCTCGGGCTCTTCTGATGGGATGCCTCCATGATGCACGTCTCCGTCTTGCTCGATGCGGCGATCGACTACTTGGCGATCCAGCCGGATGGGACGTACGTCGATGCGACCTTTGGGGCGGGCGGACATTCACGCGCGATACTTTCGCATCTTGCGCCGACGGGCCGGTTGATCGCGATCGATGCCGACCCCGACGCGATTGCACGCGCACAAACGATAACCGATCCGAACTTCACCTTCGTCCATGCGAATTTCTCGGAACTTCGTCGGGTCCTGAACGACTGCGGGGTGGCGCAGGTCGACGGAGTGCTTTTCGATTTAGGAGTTTCGTCGATGCAGCTGGATAATGCAGAGCGCGGCTTCTCGTTTCGTGATGACGCGCCAATGGATATGCGGATGAATCCCTACGTGGGCCGCAGCGCCTACGATATTCTCTCGACCGCGACCGAAAGCGAACTCGCCGACATCTTCTTCATGTACGGCGAAGAGCGCGCGGCGCGACGCATCGCGCGTGCGATTGTCGTGCGGCGCGACAAGGGCATGCTACCGAAGACCACCTACGAATTTGCCGCGTTCGTGTCGGGGGTCGTGCACCGGCCCGGGAAGCGGGAGCGCATCCACCCCGCCACGCGCGTCTTCCAAGCGTTACGCATTGCCGTCAACGACGAGCTCGGCGTGCTGCGCAAGGGCATCGTCGCGGCAGTCGACACGTTGCGCGGCGCCGGCCGCATCGTAGCGATCAGTTTCCACTCGCTCGAGGATCGCATCGTGAAGCAAACCTTCCGCGATGACGAGCGCCTCGAGGTGCTCACCAAAAAGCCGCTCGTGCCATCGGAGCGCGAGATGGCTGAAAACCCCCGTGCACGCAGCGCAAAAATGCGTGCCGCCCAACGGAAAGCTAGTTAATGGTAGCTCCACAACGGATTCGCAATCCTCGCAGCGCGCGCACCGCGACGCAAACGCGCATCGTCAAGAACACGCGTGCGCGCTATAGCGCCATCATGCGTGTCACCGTCGCCTTGTGCGTTGTACTGGTTGGTTTCATGACGTACGTGATGTTGTGGGCGAACGCGACCAGCCTCACGTACCAGCTCGACAAGGCGCATCGCTCGCGCGACGCGCTGCAAGAGCAGACCGCCCGGCTCGACGATCGCATCGCGCAAGCTTCCTCCGAAGAGCGGCTTGCGGCGATCGCCGCCAAACTGCAGATGCACGACGCGCTAACCTTCGCCGTCGTCCGCGTCGATGCGCCGGTTGTCGTTGCGAAGTCGAGGTTCCCGATGTTCGACGCGATCCTCGCCTGGTTCTAACCCGTGGCGCGCACGCTCCACCACCGAGCCTTCGCGCGCGTCGCACCGATGCGCGCGAAACTGTTTTTCTATCTCTGCGCTGCGATGGCGCTCTATCTCGGCGTGCGCCTCTATCTCGTCCAAGTCGTGCAAGGTCCGACCCTCGCGGCCAAGGCGCTCGCACAGCGCTCCGACACCGTCGAAGTCTTTGCACGGCGTGGGTTCATTGCCGATCGGAACGGCACGGTGCTCGTACGCTCTCTTCCCTCCGAGAGCGTCTACGCCGTGCCCCACGACCTGACCGATCCCGATGCCACCGTCGCAAAACTGCAAGCGATCTTCGGCAAGCTCGAACCCGCCACGATCGCGCAATTGCACGACAAGTCGCTGTGGTTCGTGTGGATCGCGCGCAAGGTGCCAGTCGAGATCGCCGATCGCGTGCGCAAGGCCGACCTCGGCGGCGTGCAGCTCAAAGAAGAGCCGACCGGCAAGCGCATCGATACCGTCGGCAACATGGCCTCGACGCTACTGGGCTTCGTCGGCACGGATGAAAACGGGCTCGACGGCCTGGAGTACCAGTTCGACGAGCTCTTACGCGGCAAGTCCGGCCAGGTCTCGCTCGAAACCGACGATCTCGGGCGCCCGATTCCCTTCGGGCACGAAACGGTCGTGACAGCCTGCGCAGCCCGGGCTCTCGCTTGCATTGACCATCGACTCGTACTTGCAGTTCGTCAGCGAAGAAGCGCTCGACCAAGCGGTCGCGAAAGCTCATGCCAAAGACGGCACGGCCATCGTGATGGACCCGTGGACCGGCGAGATTCTGGCTATGGCGAACATCCCGCACTTCGATCCGAACCACTTCTGGAAATATCCCTCGAACGATTACCGCGACCGTGCCGTTGCGGATGCCTATGAGCCTGGCTCCACGTTCAAGCTGGTCACGGCGGCGGCGGCGCTCGCGTCGGGTCGCGTGACGTTGCAAACGCGCTTCCCCGCGCGCGATACGCTGACGCTCGACGGCAAGACGATTCACAACGCCGACGACGACATGCCGATCAAAGGCTCGACCGAAACGCTGCAAGAGATCGTCGAGTACTCGCACAACGTCGGCGCCGCTGAAGTCGGCATGGCGACGGGCTCGCAGCATTTCTACGACATGGAGCGCGATGCGGGTTTCGGCGCGTCGAGCGACGTCGAGCTGCCGGGCGAGAGTCCGGGGATCGTGCCCTCGCCGGCGGAATGGAGCGAACTGTCGCTGCCGACGATGTCGTTCGGCCAAGGTGTCTCGGTGACGCCAATCGCGATGGCACGCTACTACTGCGCAATCGCCAACGGCGGCATGTTGCTGCGTCCGCGTATCGTGCATGCGATCGAAGATCAGCACGGCAAACTCGTCTATCAATATCCGCCCGAAGTCGAGCACCGCGTCTTCTCGCAAAAGATCGCGTCCGAGTTGCGGACGTTCTTGCGCGCGGTCGTGACCGGGGGCACCGGTAAAGGCGTCGCGGAAGTAAAGGGCTACACGACCGCCGGCAAGACCGGCACGGCGCAGATGGTGGTCCACGGCGTCTATTCACCGGGACAGTATGTGGCGTCGTTCATCGGCATGATTCCGGCCGAGCATCCGCGCTACGTGATCTACGTGAAGATCGAAGATCCGCAGGGCGTGTACTATGGCGGCTACGTCGCGGGCCCGGTCTTTAGGAAGATCGCGCGCGAAGCGATGCTCCACGCGGGCGTCTTACCGTGACGGTCGCCCAATTCGTCGCGCGCTTGCCCGCAAGTACGCAGGTCGTCGGCGATCCGAATCTGGAGATTACGTCGCTCGTGGTCGATTCGCGCAAAGCCACACCGGGCGCGGTCTTTGTCGCGGTGCGCGGCGAACGTGTCGACGGGCATGCGTTTGTCGATGCCGCCGTGCGACGTGGCGCAACTGCTGTTGTGGTGGAAGAATCGCGTGCGCAGAACGTGCCCGCCGGCGTAACGGCGATCTTGGTGCCCGAGTCGCGGCGCGCTCTCTCGATTATCGCTGCGACCTTCTATGGCGATCCGTCACACAATCTCGACGTCCTCGGCGTCACCGGTACAAACGGCAAAACGACAACCACGCGCATGATCGCGTCGATTCTCGAAACCTCCGGCCGGCCGTGCGGCGTGATCGGCACGGTCGGCGCGGAATTCCGCGACAAGAAGTGGGATCTCGAGAACACCACGCCGCTGCCGCCCGAGTTGCACAGCCTCTTCGCGCAGATGCGCGAGCTTGGCGCATGGGCGGTCGCGATGGAGGTCAGTTCGCACGCACTCGTACTCGATCGCGTCGAAGACGTGCGCTTTCGCGTCGCGGCGCTGACCAACATCACCCGCGATCATCTCGACTTTCATCAAACGCTCGAAGCCTACGCGGCCGCAAAGCACCGGCTCTTCAGCTTGGCGGCGGCCGCGGTGCTCAACGTCGACGACGAGCACGGCGAGCGTTGGCTCACGCAGACGCGCGGGCGCATCCCGACGTTAACTTACTCCCTGCGCGCGAACGCCGATCTCGTCGCGAGTCAGATCGAGACCTATGCATCGGGTAGCGAGTTCAACGTCGACGGCACCCAGATGCGTATCCATCTGCCGGGACTCTTCAACGTGCACAACGCGCTTGCCGCAATCGGCGTCGCCGTGACGCTTGGGATCGATCTCGCAACCTGTGCGAAAGGCCTCGATGCGCTCGAGCGCGTGCGCGGGCGGATGGAACACGTCAGCGGTGGCGACGTCGACGTCGTGGTCGATTACTCGCATACGCCCGATTCGCTCGAGAATGCGTTGATTGCGCTGCGCGAGACCACGCCGCACAAACTCGCCGTCGTCTTCGGGTGCGGTGGCGATCGCGATCGCGGCAAACGGCCCGAGATGGGACGGATCGCGGCGTCGTATGCTGATCGGATCTACGTGACGAGCGACAACCCGCGCAGCGAGAAGCCCGAAGCGATCCTGGCCGAGATCGAAATTGGGATTGGCACGCATCCGCACGTACGCGAAGTCGATCGGCGCAAAGCGATCCATCGTGCGATCGAAGAGGCGGAGCCGGGCGACGTGGTGTTGATCGCGGGCAAGGGCCACGAGACGTATCAGATCATCGGCGAGCAAACGCTGCCCTTCGACGATGCCGAAGTTGCGCACGATGCGCTCGCCGCACGGGGAGCGCGCACGTGAGGCTGCGTTTTGCCGAAGCGGTCGCGGCGACCGACGCCAAGGTCTTTGAGAGCAACGCGGCGCCGGCCGAGATCGACGTCGCGACCGACACGCGCACGGTTGTGCAGGGGCAGACATTCCTCGCGCTGCACGGCGAGCACTTCGACGGCAACGCCTTCACGCGCGAAGCGGTCGAACGTGGCGCCAAACTGCTGATCGTCGATAGTGCCGACGCGATCGTGCCGGGCAGCGCGGCGCTGCTCGTGCGCGATACGGTGCAAGCGTACCTGGCACTCGCAAGCGCGGCGCGGGCCAAGTTCCGCGGACGCGTGCTCGCGATCACCGGCAGCTCGGGCAAAACCACCACCAAAGCTTTTGCCGCGCAGTTGCTTGCGACACGCTATGGAATGCGGGTACTTGCGTCGCCCGCGAATGAGAACAACGAGATCGGCGTGAGCAAACTGCTGCTCGCGGCCGACAACGAACAGCACGACGTCGTAGTCGTTGAGATGGGGGCGCGCCACTACGGCGATATCGAGAAGCTCGTGCGCGCGGCGCGACCCGACCTTGCACTTCTCACCAACGTTGGTGATGCGCATCTCGAGATCATGGGCTCGCGCGAGCGGCTCGAGGAAACGAAGTGGGCAATCTTTGCAACGGGTGCGCGCGCGATCCTCAACGCCGGCGACGTCACCTCGATTGGCCGCGCCCCGTCACTTGGCGTACCGGCACATTGGTTCTTCAGTGGCGAGCCGGGTGGCGATTTTCCGATGCACGGCCGTGTGACCGTGCTGGCCGGCGCGCGCCGTTGGGTCGAGATCGATGGCGAACGCGATACGACGTATGATATCGATCTCCGCGTACCGGGCGCGCACAACCGCGCGAACATGGCGGCGGCAATTGCGGCGGCGGTCGAGTATGGCGTTGAGCCGGCGCAGATCGTGCGCGCAATTCCCGAGATCGAACTCCCGCGCGGACGTTACGAGCGGATTTCGCTGCCGAGCGGCGTCGTGCTGATCTACGATGCCTACAACGCGAACGCCGCCGGCATGATGGCCGCACTCGACGCGTTCGCGGCGGAAAGCGCGCCGCGCCATATCGCGCTGCTCGCAAGTATGGCTGAGCTTGGCGAGGGAGCAGCCGATTTACACCGGCGCGTCGGCGCCCACGCTGCAGCCACCAAGGTCGACGTGATGCTGGTCGGCGGCGAATTCGCCGGCGAACTTGCGCTCGGCGCGCGTAGTGCAGGGATGCCCTCGGAGCGCATCGTGCCCTTCATCACGAACGAGCAAGCAGCGCAATGGGTGCGCACCAATGCACGCGCGGGCGACGCCGTCTTGCTCAAGGGTTCGCGCAAATATAAGTTGGAAGAGATCGTCGAGGAGTTACGTCGTTGATCACGCGCGTCCCCGGAGTCGTAGCAATCCCCGTGCGCACGCGCATCGTGCGCGAAGGCGACGATCTCGCGTCACTCGTTGCCGCCGCCATCCACGGCATCGCGCGCCCGGGTGACGTGATCGCGATCTCCGAAACGGCGGTCGCGATCGCGCAAGGCGAGTTTGTGGTCGCGGAACACATTCGTCCGTCGCGCTTGGCCTACGTGCTCGCTCGGCAGGCCGGCGCGATGGCGACGGTCAGTCAACCGGAGTCGGTGCAGCTCGTGATCGATCAGGTCGGCGCATGGCGTGTCTTTTCCGCAGCTGCGCAGCACGCGGTCGCGCGCGTTTTCGGCAAGCGTGGCCGTTTCTACGAATTGCTCGGCGAGGCGATCGCTGCGATCGACGGTTACACCGGGACCATGCCGCCGTACGAGCGCGCGATCGTGCTCGCACCGCGCGATCCCGACGCCGTCTGTGCGACGATCGCTGCCGTTACCGGCGTTGCCGCTGCGATCGTCGACGCAAACGATCTCGAGAAAGCCAAAGTACTCGGTGCATCCGCCGGCGTCGATCGCGCCGTGGTCGAGCAGGCGCTGCTGGACAACCCGCATGGCAACAGCGACGAGCAAACCCCAATCGTGGTACTGAAGTGGCGTTAGTCCTACTCTTCCACGCGCTTGGCGGATTCGTCGTCGCGCTGATCGCCGGCTTCATCGCGCTTCCGCTCTTGCGCAAGCTCCAGTTGCGTCAGCATGCCTACGAGGACGCGCCACAGTCGCATCAAGCCAAAACCGGTACGCCGACGATGGGCGGCGTCGTCTTCATCGCGCCGTTTCTGTTACCCGTCTTCGGCGCGATGCGCGATGCGCTCACCCTCCCGCTGTGCTTTCTCATTGTGGCGTGCGGTGCGGTCGGCATGGTCGACGATCTGCTTGGCATCACCCGCGGGCGTAACAAAGGCCTGCGTGCGAGCACCAAGCTCCTCGCGACAGCGCTGATCGCGATCGTGTTTCTGCGCTGGATCGATGCAACGACGACGATCTATCCGCGTGACGTGCTCTTTCGCGCCGGCAGCTATATGCTCGTCGCGCCACATTGGCTGTGGTTATTGCTCGGCATCTGCGCGATCGCCGGGACGATTCACGCGGTCAATCTCACCGACGGGCTCGACGGCCTAGCAACCGGCACGATCATTCCGCCGCTGCTCGTGTTCGCATCGCTCGCAACGCCGGCGTTCTCGCACGTGCCCGAAGATGCAGCGGCGATCGGCATCGGCGCCTGCCTCGCGTTCCTGATCTTCAACCGGCATCCGGCCAAGATGTTCATGGGCGACACCGGCTCGCTTGCATTGGGTGCGCTGCTCTCGGGCATTGCCATTCTCGAAGGTGAGATGCTGCTGCTGATCGTGATCGGCGGGGTGTTTGTTGCCGAAGCACTTTCAGTCATAATGCAAGTGTCGTATTTTAAGATGACGGGTGGAAAGCGGATCTTTCGCATGAGTCCGCTGCACCATCACTTCGAGTTGGGCGGTTGGCCTGAGACCAAGGTCACGACGCGCTTCTGGACCGCTTCACTCGTGCTCTCGGCCCTCGGATGGTTTCTCGTACGATGATGACCTTTGATGCACGCGAGACGATTCTCGTGATTGGCCTCGGAAAAAGCGGGCTGGCATGCGCGCGTGTGCTGCGCGCGCGCGGCGCGGCGGTCTATGCGACCGACGAGAAGGCGCCACACGAGCTGCACGATGCGCTCGGCACGATCGAATCGCTCGGCGCACACTTTGTGGCGCCGAACGAACTTGGCTCGATCGCCGGCAAACTTACCTCCGCGGTGCTCTCCCCAGGTGTGCCGCTCAATTCGCCGATGGTCATCGCCGTCCAAAACGCCAACGTGCCGGTGGTCGGTGAGATCGAGGTGGCTTTCCGTCTGTGCAAGGCGCCGATTGTCGCGGTGACCGGAACCAAAGGCAAGTCGACGACGACCGCACTGATCGGGCACCTGCTGCGCGCGTGCGGGAAGAGCGTGCGCGTGGGCGGCAACATCGGCAACCCGTTGATCGCTGAAGTGCTCGACGCGCGGCCGAGCGACTGGGTGATCGCCGAGGTCTCGTCGTTCCAACTCGAGACGATTCGGGCGTTCAAGCCGCGCGTTGCCGTGCTGCTCAACGTCGCGCCCGATCACCTCGACCGCTATCACTCGATGGACGAATATGCCGAAGCGAAGTTTCGCATCGCCGCCAACCAAGGCTTCGACGACGTCTTCATCGGGAATCTCGACGACGAGCGCATCGCGTCGCTCGACGTCAGCAAGAACGAACGCAGCATTCGCGCGCGCCAGCTCTGGTTCACGCTCGGCGAACGGCACGAGAACGCAACGATCTACGTGCGTGGCGACTACATCGTCTACGCGCCGATCAGCGGTGATCCGCGCCCGGTCAAAGTGATGCGTAAAGACGAGATTCCGCTGGCCGGCGCGCATAACGTGCAGAACGTGATGGCTGCGCTGCTCGCGGCGTATGCCGTGGGGTGCGAGACGCAGGCCCTGCGCGAAGGGGTGATGAGTTTTACGGCGATGCCGCACCGGCTCCAAAGCGTCGACGAGATCGACGGCGTGCTCTACGTCGACGATTCGAAGTCGACCAATCCGGGCTCGGTGCTCGCAGCGTTGCGGGCTTACGACCGGCCGATCGTCTTGATCGCGGGCGGTCGTGCGAAGGGCACCGATTTCGTCGAGATGGGCGTTGCGACGCGGCAGCGCGCTAAGGCGCTGGTGGTGATCGGCGAAGCGGCCGATGCGATTGCGCAGACCGCGAAGGGCGTTGAGACGGTGCGCGCCGCGTCGATGATCGATGCGGTGCAGAAGGCCCGCCAGCTCGCAGCCGGCGGTGATGTGGTGCTGCTCTCGCCCGGCTGCGCATCGTTCGACATGTTCCGCTCGGCCGAAGATCGCGGAGAACAGTTTACTGCCGCAGTGCATGCGTTGAGGCAGCCCGCCGGTGCTTAGCGCAAGGTCGAACGCGCGCCAGCCCGCGCGCCGCTCGTTTATCGCCAGACCGCCCGACACGCTGCTCTTTTTCTCGGTCGCGTCACTGGTCGCAATTGGCCTCGTCATGATCTTCTCGGCCTCGAGCGCGGTCGCGCTGGTCGAGCATCACGACGTCGCCTACTACGCCAAACGCCAAATAGTCTGGCTCATCGTCGGATTGGTAATCGCCTACGGTGCCTACCGGCTCGATTATCGTCAGCTCAAACGCTGGGCGCCGTATCTGCTCGTCTTCTCGATTCTTTCGCTGCTCGCGGTGCTGGTGCCGCACGTCGGCTTTTCGGTCAACGGTGCGCGCCGCTGGATCGGCGCCTCGGTAGTGAGCTTTCAACCCTCGGAATTTGCCAAGCTTGGCCTCGTGATCTATCTGGCGGCGATGCTCGCAACGCGTGGCGAGCGCATCGTCTCGCTGGTCCGCGGGCTGTTCCCGCTGTGCATTCCGGTCGTGTTGATGGCGGTGCTCGTGCTCAAAGAGCCCGACATGGGCACGGCGAGTCTGCTCGTGATGATCGCGTTTGCGATGTTCTTTGCAGCCGGTGCACGCCTGATGCATCTCTTCGCGATTCTGCTCGCGACCACGCCGGCGGTGATCGTGGAAGTGCTCGCAAGTCCGTACAAGCGCGAGCGCGTCTTCGCGTTCCTCAATCCCTGGAAAGATCCGCAGAACGCCGGCTTCCACATCGTGCAGTCGTTGCTCGCGCTCGGCAGTGGCGGCATCTTCGGCTTGGGCCTGGGCAGTTCGCGCGCGAAGTTCTTCTATCTGCCCGAGCAATACACCGACTTCATCTTCTCGATTCTCGGCGAAGAACTCGGATTGATCGGTGCGCTCGCCGTCGTCATTCTCTTCATCGTCTTCGGCTATCGTGCGATCAAGATCGCGATCGCCGCGCCGGATCGTTTCGGATTTTTCCTCGCAATAGGTTGCATGTCGATCGTCGTGATTCAAGCTTTCGTCAATATCGGCGTGGTGACGTCGTCGTGGCCGGTGACCGGCGTGCCGCTGCCGTTCATCTCATTCGGCGGCAGTTCGTTGATCGTCAACCTCGTAGCCGTTGCACTGATTGCGAACGTTGGCCGAGGCCAGCGCGTCCCCGAACCGTGAGCGATCGCCTAAACGTCGTTTTCGCCGGCGGCGGTACCGGCGGCCACCTCTATCCCGCGATCGCAATCGCGCAAGCGCTTGGCGATCGCGCGAACGTCACGTTCATCGGCACGGCCGATCGGCTCGAAGCGAAGATCGTGCCGCAAGCAGGCTACCCGCTGATCACCGTACGCAGTGCACCAAGGACGCGCCCGTTCGTCAACGTCGTCGGTGTGTTTCAAGCACTGAGTGCGCTGCGACGGTTACGCCCGGATATTGTGATTGCAACCGGCGGCTACGTCTGTCTTCCGGTCGTCCTTGCGGCGCGCGTGTTAGGCAAACGAATCGCTTTGCTCGAGCCCAATGCACGGCCCGGACTGACCAATCGCATGCTCGCGCCACTGGTGGATGAGGTGTGGGGCGCCTTCGCGCAAGCCGACAAGCGGTTTGCGAACAAGTACGTCCATACCGGGATCCCGGTGCGCGCATCGCTGCGATCGTTGCCGGCGCGCGACACGGCACTCGAACGCTTGGGTCTCTCGACCCAGCGCTCGACGCTCCTCGCGATGGGTGGAAGTCAGGGCGCGCGCTCGATCAACGATGCGCTAACGTCTCTACTGAAGAGCGACGGCCTCCCGGAAGGCTGGCAATTGATCCACGTCACCGGAGAACAAGAGTACGACCGCGTGCGCAGCGCGCTGGGTAAGTCCGATGGCCTTCGCGCATATCTCGACGATGTCTCCGATGTGTATGCGGCGGCCGATCTGGTGCTCGCGCGAGCCGGCGCCTCGACGCTGGGCGAGCTGGCAGCGACCGGGCGACCGGCGATTCTGGTGCCCTACCCATACGCGGCCGAGGACCACCAGCGGGCGAACGCCGCGATGGTCGCGCAAGCCGGCGCGGCCGTCGTCGTGGATGATCGCGAGTTGATCGCGGGCAAGCTGCGCGGCGTGCTCGCCGACGTGACGAAGCCCGCGCGCCTGGCGGAACTCCGTGCTGCGGCGGAACGCGAGCGCGCGGAAGATCCGCTCGCGACGATTCTCTCCCGGGTCGATGCGCTGACGATGCGGAAGATTGCCCCGTGACCGAAAAAACCTGGCACTTCGTCGGCATCGGCGGGATCGGCATGAGCGCGATCGCGCGCATTCTGCTCGCGCGCGGCCAGCGCGTTTCCGGTTCCGACCTCAAAGAAACCGCGTTGATCGCGCGGCTGCGTGAAGAAGGCGCCGACGTGCGCATCGGTCACGACGCGACGAACGTCGAGCATGCGCACACGGTGATCGTGAGTTCAGCGATCGACCGGCGCAATCCGGAATATGTCGCGGCGCAACGCCGCAATCTGCCGCTGTTGCATCGCGGCGAGATGCTGGCCGAGCTGCTGCGCAATCGCAGCGGCATCGCCATCTGCGGCACGCATGGTAAAACGACGACGACCGCGATGATCGCGGCGGTGTTGCGCGCGGGCAATATCGACGCGGCCATGATGCTTGGCGGCATCGACGGCTCCCTCGGCACCAACGCGTACGATGGGCATTCACCGTGGTTTGTCACGGAAGCCGATGAATCCGACGGCTCGTTTGCGATCCTCGATCCGAAAATCGCGGTCCTCACCAACATCGAAAACGATCATCTGCAGAGCAACGACGAGTTGCCGCAGCTGGTGCGCGCGTTTGAAGAATTCTTGGCGAAGCTGCCGGCCGACGGCTGCGCGATCCTCGGTGTCGACGATCCGCTCGCCTCGTCGCTCGTCGATCGCGAACGGCGGGCACGCACGGTGACGTTTGGACTTGGTCCACGCGCCGGCGTGCGCGCGAGCAACGTCCGCGCGCTCGGCCTCGGCTCGTCCTTCGATGCAATCGTGGATGGCGTCGCGCTGGGTACCATCGAGTTGAACGTGCCCGGCACGATGAACGTGCAAAACGCTCTTGCCGCGATCGCCGTCGCGCGCGAACTCGAAGTGCCGTTCGTGCATATCGCCGAGGGCCTGAGCACCTTTCGCGGCGTGCGCCGGCGCTTCGAGATCTTGGTGCGCAGCGACCGCTTCGTGCTGGTCGATGACTACGCGCATCATCCGACCGCGGTACGCGCAACGATTGCGGCAGCGCGGCAGTATCATCGCGGACCGCTCGTTGTTGCGTTCCAACCGCACCGTTATTCGCGCACGGCGTATCTCGCGCGCGAGTTCGCCGATGCGCTCAACGGTGCGGATCGCATCTATCTCGCACCGGTCTATGCCGCCTCTGAGTCGCCGATTCCGGGCGTGTGCGAGCGCTCGATCGGCGAACCGCTTGCGTCGCTGGGCGCGCGCATTACGTACGTGAGCCGCGTCGACGAATTGGAAGAGCGTATCTTCGACGAAACGCCGCGCGGATCGCTGGTGCTGATGCTCGGCGCAGGCAACATCACCGACGTTGCGGCACGCCTCGCGCAGCGCGCAAATTCGGCCGACGTCAAGGTTTCATGAGTCTCACCAATGCGCTCGCGACGGCGTCGCTGCTCGCGGTCGAAGATCGCGCGGCGCTGCTGGAAACCTTCGGCGAGCGCGTGCGCTTCGACGAGCCGCTCGCCGAGTACACGTCCTGGAAGGTCGGCGGACCCGCTGACGCCTTCGCGGTCGCGGAAAGCGAGGACGAAGTCGCGCAGGTGATGGCGCTGCTGTTTCAAGCGCAAACTGCCGTGGTTCGTGCTCGGGCGCGGCAGCAACGTGCTGGTCGGCGACGGCGGATTGCGCGGTATCGTCTTACGGCTTGACGGCGCGTTCACGTCGATCGACGCGCGCGTCGATAGCGGGCGCGTGCTGGTCGATGCCGGTGCATCGGCGAAGATGGAGACCGTCACCGCGCGCGCAGCCTCGCTCGGCGCGATCGGCATCGGCTCGCTCGCGGGCATCCCCGGCAGTGTCGGCGGCTCGCTGCGGATGAACGCGGGGACCGATCGCGAGTTCGGCGAGTTCGTGACGGAGATTCTCGTGCAGAGTCCCGCGAAGCCGCAGCCGCACGCGATCGCCGTGCAGTATTTCTATCGCCACACGACTTTATCGCGCGATGCGGTCGTCGCGCGCGTGCATTTGGATTTCGAGTGCGGCGATCCAGGTCAAGTGCGCGAGGAGATGCAGGCGCGCTTGGTGCGCCGCAAGAGCACGCAGCCCGTCGCGCTCCCCAATGCCGGGTCGTGTTTCCGCAACCCGGAGGGCGACAAGGCGGCGCGATTGATCGAAGCGGCGGGTTGTAAGGGATGGCGGGAAGGCGGCGCGGAAGTGTCGACCCTCCACGCCAACTTCATCAACAACGTCGGAGGAGCAAGTGCCAAGGACGTCGCCACGGTTCTGGCGCGCGTTCGCCGCGCGGTGTTTGAGAAGTTCGGCGTAGAGTTGCAATTGGAAGTCCACTTAGTCGGTGTCTTTATCGATGAGCGAGAGCATGCAGAAGAAAGCTAAAGTGGCCGTGGTCATGGGCGGTTCGAGCGCCGAACGTGAGATTTCGATCAAGACCGGGTCGGGTGTGATGCGCGCGTTGCAATCGCTCGGATACGATGCGCAGTCGTTGGATTACGATGCGCGTTTTATCGATGCGATTCGCGAACTCGCGCCCGATGCGGTGTTCATCGCGCTGCACGGCCCGGGCGGCGAAGACGGCCAGGTGCAAGCCTTGCTCGAGTACGTCGGAATTCCGTACACGGGCAGCAATACCGAAGCGTCGGCGCTCGCGATGGACAAGCATTTGACGAAGAAACTGCTCTCGGCTGAGGGCCTGCCGACCGCCGCCTGGGATCTCTTCGATCTCTCCGGCGGCACGCTGCCGCTCTTGCCCGGCTCACTCGATTTACCGCTCGTGCTCAAACCGCGCTTTGAAGGAAGCGCGATCGGCGTCGCGATCGTGCGCACGCATGAGCAGTGGACCAATGCCATGATTGCGGCAGCGAAGAACTACGGTCAGATAATGGCTGAGGAGTATCTCGACGGGCGCGAGTTTACGTGCGCGATTTTGGGTGAGGAGGCACTTCCTGTCATCGAAATCGTGCCGAATGCCGACGAATTCTACACGTATGAAGCCAAATATGCGCCGGGTGGCAGCACGCACATCGTGCCGGCGAAGATCGACGAAGATCTCGCCGCTCGTCTGCAGATGATCGCGTTGTCGGTACACCGTCTGCTAGGGCTGCGCGATTATTCGCGCACCGATTTCATCGTGACCAAAGAGGGCCGGCCGCAGATTTTGGAGATCAATACACTACCAGGTTTGACGCCCACGAGCCTCATGCCCGATGCATGTGCGTCCGTTGGTATCTCCTATGAAGCGCTGGTCGATCGGCTCGTGAGCTATGCGCTCGCGCGCCGCGACGTAAGGGATGTTGCCTAGCGCGATGAAGCTCGTTGAGATCGAAGCGATTCTTGGAAAGCCCACAGAGTTTGGCCGATTAGCGCTTGCGGTAGGCCCAAAGATCGACGGCAGAATTCACGTGAATCTCGCGGAGCCCGTTTACAGCGATAGACGTTATGCGCAGTGGTATTGCATGCTGCCGCTGGACAACAGCATTCCGCCGGGGACACGAGAGGCAATTGGTCGCTACTGCTTGGCTGTGGAAGATACCCCTGATGACTGGAGGATCAGCGCGTCCTGCAAACTGCACGATGCGCTCTTGCGGGTCTGATCAACCTGAAGAAGTAGCCGTGAAACTAGTGGCGAAAGTGCCACGCCAGAGGTATCCGATGCACGCACCCCCCGATCCGTTTGATTGCCGTTGTCCGCATGGAGGCTTTTCGCAGCGCGCCTTTGACGAGGCGAAGATGCTGCTCGGTCGCCGCGCGTTTATCGCCGGCGCAGCTGCTGCAACCGCCGCGACGTTGATACCGTGGCGCGCACGCGCCGCCGCAAACGAAGTGACGGTCATTAAAGCGGCGCGACTGTTCACCGGAACCAAAGTGGTGACGCCGGGTGTGCTCGTGATCAAGGGCATGCAAATCGTGTCGATGAGCGCGGGCGATGCCGGTGCGGATGCGCACGTGATCGATCTGGGCGACGCGACGATCATGCCGGGCCTGATCGACTGTCATACGCACGTCGCGCCATTCATCGTGCCCTCGCACTATTTGGTGCAACCGGGCAAGACGGCGGACAACGTGGGCGAGGCTGCGTTGTATGGAATGAAAAACGCGCAAACGATGTTGCACAACGGTTTCACTACCGTGCGCGACGTGGGTGGCGGCTGGGGCGTCGATCTTGCGGTGCGCGATGCGATCGCCGAAGGCGTCTACGTCGGTCCGCAGATATTCGCAGCCGGTCCGGCGCTCTCGATCACCGGCGGTCACGGCGACTCGAACGACCTGCCCGATTTCGTGCACGAAGATACGGTTATTGAAAGCGGCGTGTCGTACGGGCCGTATGGCTTCCGCGAAGTCGTGCGCGAACACGTCAAGCGGCACACCGATCTGGTCAAGATTCTCGCGACCGGCGGCGTGCTGAGCTACGGCGACGTGTGGGATATTCCGCAGATGAATCTCGACGAGATTCAGGCCATCGTCGATGAGTCGACGAAGTTCAATCGCAAAGTCGCGGCGCATTGCCATGGCGACAAAGGCATCTCGGTCGCGGTCGAGGGCGGCGTGCACTCAGTCGAGCATTGCACCGGCGTGAGCGCCGAAACGCTCGCGAAGATGCAGCAGCGCGGCACCAATTTGGTGCCGACGATTTGGGCGCTCGATTCGATTCTGCAGCCCGGAAATCCGAACCACATTCCAGCTGGATCGGTGCAAAAGGCCGAATACGCGGCAACGATTCGTAACGCGGGGATGCAGCGCGCGCTGGGCACGAACGTGGTCATCGCGTACGGCACCGACGCCGGCGTCTTCCCGCACGCCGAGAATAACAAAGACTTTGCACTACTCGTACATATGGGTATGCGCCCGACCGACGTGCTGCGTTCGGCCACGGTAACCGCCGCGGAACTGATCGGCGTGAGCGACCGCGGCACGCTTGCTCCGGGTAAACGAGCGGATGTCGTTGCCTTCAACGGGGATCCGACACGCGACATTTCTCTGATTGAGAAGCCGCCGGCCCTGATATTGTTGGGAGGCAAGCGGGTCAACGCTGCATAAATCCCCCTAGCCCTCGGGAACGGTTCGGGGGCAGTTCCTGGAGGGATACGTGTCTACTACTGGTTTGGTTGTCGACCGCGGGCTTGAGGGCGTCGTCGTTGGACATACGGATTTAAGCAATGTCGAAGGCCAAATTGGCCGGCTGACCTACCGAGGCTACGACATCGACGACCTTGCGCCGAACGCGACGTTTGAAGAAGTCGCGCATTTGTTGCTGTTTGGACACTTGCCGAACGCCGCGGAACTCAAAGCTTTTAAAGCCGAACTCGCGTCGCGTCGCGCGCTGCCGGGTCAATTGATCGCAGCGATGCAGACGGTGCCGAAGACGGCATGGCCGATGGACGTGCTGCGCACGGTCGTGAGCGGCCTCGCGCTCTTCGTTCCGGTCAACGATCATGGTGAGCACGTCTCGGACGTGCATAGCGCAATCGAACTCATCGCAAAGATGACGACGATTCTTGCAGCGTGGGATCGCATTCGTCGCGGACTGCAGCCGATCGAACCGCGCACCGATCTCTCACATGCGGCGAACTTCCTTTATATGCGTACGGGCAAGGTGCCGGCTGAGATCGAGGAGGATGCGATCGATACGTACTTCGTGCTCCTAGCCGATCATTCGTACAACGCGTCGACCTTCTCGGCGCGTGTGACCGCCTCGACCCGCGCCGACATCTACGCGAGCGTCACGTCAGCGCTGGCGACGCTCACGGGCGATCTGCACGGCGGTGCGGCAAGCGCGACGTACACGAACCTCGTCGCGATCGGCGCGCCGGAAAAGGCGGAGAAGTTCGTGCACGACGAGATTGCCAAGGGCAATCGCATCATGGGCATGGGTCATCGCGAGTACCGCGTCCGCGACCCGCGTGCCAAACATCTGGAATCGATTGCCAAGGAACTCTCCGCGCATAGCGGCAGCAAGTGGTATCCGATCGCGCGCGAACTCGAAAATCAGAGTCAACGCATTCTCGCCGACGAGCATCCGGATCGCAAGATCTACGCGAACGTCGACTTCTACACCGCGCCGGTGCTGGCCGATCTCGGCATCCCCGGCGATGAGTTCACCTGTCTCTTTGCGTGTGGCCGCATCGCCGGCTGGAGCGCGCACATTCTCGAGCAGCTCCACGACAACCGGTTGATTCGTCCGCAGGCGACGTACACCGGACCGGCGCCGGGGCCGTTCGTGCCAATCGGTTCGCGGTAATGATCGTTATCCCGGCGCTCGACCTTCGCGGCGGGAAGTGCATTCGCATGGAGCGGGGCGATATTTCGACCTCGACCGTGTATGCCGATGACCCCGTGGCACAGGCCAAATCATTCGTAGCGCAAGGCGCGCGCCGGTTACATGTGATCGATCTCGACGCGGCGTTCGGCCATGGCGACAACATGGGCGTCATCAGCGCTGTCTGCAAAGCGGTCGACGTACCGGTGCAGGTCGGCGGCGGTATTCGCACCCTGGATAAAGCGCAGCAGCGTATCGACGCGGGCGTGACGGAGATCATTTTGGGCACGATGCTGGTTGCCGAAGAGCGCACGGCACGGGCGATCATCAACAAGTTTCCCGACCGGGTGTTCGCCGGCATCGATGTGCGCGGCAAACACGTTGCCACCCACGGTTGGCAAGAAAGCTCCCCGATCGATCGCGACGCGCTGGTCAAACGCGTGGCGATGTGGGGCATCAAGCGCATCATCTTCACCGAGATTCGCCGCGACGGCATGGGCGAAGGCTACGATATCCAGGCACTCACGGAAGTCGCGAGCGACGCAGATATTCTCGTGACGGCCAACGGTGGCGCGCGCACGATTGACGATCTGCGCGAGCTTAAAGCCAAAGCGCCGGCGGCGGTCGACTCTTGTATAGTTGCGAGCGCGGTCTACAAAGGCACGATCAAACTCGTCGACGCGATAGCAGCCGTCGGCTAATCCTCGATGTAGACGCGCGAAAGCGTCGATGGCAAGCGTGACACGATCTCATAGTTGATCGAATCGCTCCAGGTTGCCCAATCGTCGACCGTGATTTCCTGAGAATGCTGAGACCCGATGAGCGTGACTTTTGACCCAACGTGCGCATTCGGCGCGTGGCTGAGGTCGACGAAGAACATGTTCATCGCAACACGGCCGATGATTGCGCACCGTGTACCGTCGATGAGCACCGAACCCTTGTTCGAAAGCGCGCGCGGAATGCCGTCGGCGTAGCCGAGCGGCACGACGCCGATCTGCATGCGACGCGGCGCATGATACGTGATGCCGTAGCCGACCGCCTCGCCCGCGTCGATGGTGCGCACGACCACGAGTTCCGATTCGTAGGAAAGCGCCGGCTGCAGCGGCAGCTTGTCGCCGTTCATCGCTTCCTTCGTTGCGGCCGATGGCCACAGCCCATAGAGCGCGATGCCGAAGCGCGAGAGATCCAAGCGTGTTTGCGGCCACAACATCGCCGCGGCCGACGCCGCGATGTGCCGGACCGGCGTGAACCCGCGCGCTGCGAGAATCGGCTCCGCTTGACGGTAGGCGTCATTAAAGCGTTCGAGTTGCAGCATCGTGTAGGGCGAGTCGATCTCTTCGGCTGCGGCGAGATGCGAGAAAACGCCCGCGATCTCGAGACCGTTCGCACGACCGTAGGCTTCAACCGCGTCGGGAAGATCGCCGGGCTGGAGGCCGAGCCGATTGAGTCCGGTGTTGATCTTCACATGCACGCGCGCGCGCATTTGCGCGCGGAGTGCCGCTAGCGCGAGATCGCGCGCGAAGCTCTTGGTGTCCCACAGCGCCACTTCGGCGTTACAGGCCATGGCATCGTCGAGGCGTTCGGGGGGAATCGGGCCCATAATCAAAATCGGAGCAGTGATGCCGCCATCGCGCAGTTCGAGCGCTTCGTCGACGTTGTAGACACAGAGTTTGGCAGCGAGGCCTTCGATCGCAAGCGCGGTATCAGCGATACCGTGTCCGTAGGCGTTGCCCTTCACCACAAACGCCGCGTGATGCGGGCCGACCAATGCGCGCAACAAACGTGCGTTCTCACGCAGTGCCGACGTCGAGATACGCAGCGTGCCGATCACGAGCGGTCCAACTGCGCGACGACATAGGCAATGGGTACGCCGAAGAAGACCGTGCGCGCAAGCACTTCGTTGAGTAGGATGCCGACGTTCGCCGGATAGATGAACGCATGCGCGCCGAGTTGCAGGAGCAACATCAACACGTACACGATCAAACCATAGAAAAAGCCGGAAATGAACCAGCGCTCGTTCACGAACGATTGCTGCTGCGCGAAATACGCGTAGCCGCCGGCCCAACCGATGCTCAACACCAGGTCGACGAGTGCGCCAACCCACACGTAACTTGGGCTCGTGAGCGCAATCGGGCCAACCGCGATCGACGCGCTATGCTGGAGCATCGCAACGAAACTGCCGTGCATGGGCACGACGGTCGAAAGCCAGAGGTAGAGATCGAAGATGACCGCGCCGGCGAAGCCCGCGACGAGGGCTTGCCGAACGATAAGCGCCCAGTTCGGGCGGAGCGCAGTTGCCATGCGCGGAAGTTCGTAGCCGATGCGTGGAGTTCTTGTTTTCCTACTTTTGTCGATGGCGCTTATCGCGCCGGCGTGGGCGATTCCCGGTCAAACGACCGTGCAGCTCGCAGCGTGGGGCAAGGCCAATGCGGCGCTGCACGACTTCAAACCGACGATCGATGACGCGACAGGTGGCACAACCTACATTGCGTCGATGACGATCGAGGGCCACAATGGCGAGTTCAATTCCGTTACGAAAGCTGGAGTCGCGAACCGCGAGTTCGTTGAACTCGATGTTCCGGATGCGTGGAATCTCGCACAACATCTCGCGCTCGTCAACGACACAATTCGCGCGATCTACGGATCCGCGTATGTCGATGATTTCAAAAGTGCCACGCGCGTTCCGCACACGGGGCGCGTGAGCATTTGGGCGGGAAAGAAGCTAGCGTATGCCACATTTGGGGCATCGATCTTTTTCTATCAGAATAGAGACTTGCCGGGTATTGTGAAAAATATGCGGCATTGTGATGCGCTCGATTGCAGCGAAGGCGACGATTGAAGCGTAGAGATTAAATTTCGCACGTCTTAGACAAACCCGAGACCATTTTCAGCTTTCCTGGGTAGCATGCACGTATGATGTTGGGACAGGAACGTCAGGCGCAGCAATCTGCCGAGTTGGTCATTCGCGGAACGATTGTGGCGCTTGCTATACTCACCGGAATAGGCGTCGCCTTTGCGCTGTGGAGTGTGCTCCATGCCAGCCCTGCGACGCTGGCCGTGACCGCCGCGGTCGGGGCCCTGACCCTTGGGCTTGGGCTCATTAGCCTGGCCGTGCCGAGCCGGACCGCCCGGCTCTTCCTCATGCTGATGGCCGCCTCGATGGCCGTCGCCTTTTTCGCCGGGTCCGGCGCCTTCGCGGCCCTCTCTTCTTAAGCGCCCTAAAGGGGCCCGAAGGACCCCTGAGGTGGTTGCACTCTTAATCTCCGTCTGCTAAGATTTCGGGGCTGGCACTCCATTGCTGCGAGTGCCAACTTTTAAAAACCCATATATTCTGGAGGTTTACGTGAATCTCAAGCCTTTGGCCGATCGCGTGGTCATTGAGCACGTCGAGCAAAATGACAAGAGCTCAGGTGGCATCTTTCTGCCCGACACTGCTAAGGAAAAACCGCAAGAAGGCGTCGTCCGTGCGGTCGGAACCGGCCGCGTGACCGACGATGGCAAGACCCTTGCGATGACCGTCAAGGCCGGCGACCGGGTTATCTATTCGAAGTACTCGGGATCCGAGATCAAAATCGACGGTAAAGAGTACCTCATCGTATCTGAAAAAGACGTCCTCGCCATTGTCGACAAAGTGCCGGCTGGCGTCAAAGGGAGCAATTAACTAAATCATGGCTGCAAAGCAAATCGTATTTGACGAAAACGCGCGTCGCGCACTCGAGCGCGGTGCGAATCTGCTTGCCGATGCGGTGAAAGTGACCCTTGGACCCAAGGGCCGCAACGTCGTACTCGACAAGAAATTTGGCTCGCCGACGATCACCAACGACGGCGTGACCATTGCCAAGGAGATCGAACTCTCCGACACGTTCGAAAACATGGGCGCACAGCTCGTGAAAGAAGTCGCGTCGAAGACCAACGACATCGCCGGCGACGGCACGACCACCGCGACGGTGCTCGCGCAAGCGATCATCCGCGAAGGTCTACGCAACGTTACCGCCGGTAGCAACCCGCTGCTGATCAAGCGCGGCATCGAGAAGGCCGTGCAAGTCGCGGTCGACGAGATGGGTTCGGGAACGAACCTGCAAAAGGTCGACACCAAAGAGAAGATCGCGCAAGTCGCGTCGATCTCGGCCAACGACAAAGAAATCGGCGACTTCATCGCTGAAGCGATGGAGAAGGTCGGCAAAGACGGCGTGATCACCGTTGAGGAATCGCGCACGCTCAAGACCGAAGTCGAGACCAAAGACGGCATGCAGTTCGACAAGGGCTACATCTCGCCGTACATGGTCACCGACAGCGAGCGCATGGAAGCCGTGCTCGACAATCCGTACATTCTCGTGACGGAGCGCAAGATCTCGGCAATCGCCGACATTCTGCCGCTGCTCGAGAAGGTCGTCCAAGTGCAGCGTCCGCTGCTGATCATCTCCGAAGATGTCGAAGGCGAAGCCCTCGCGACGCTCGTGGTGAACAAGCTGCGCGGAACGTTCACGTCGGTTGCGGTCAAGGCGCCGGGCTTCGGCGACCGCCGCAAAGAGATGCTCAAGGACATCGCTACGCTTACGGGCGCGACGGTGATCTCGGAAGAGCTCGGTCTCAAACTCGACAAGGTGACGCCGGATCAGCTCGGTCAAGCCAAGCGCGTGACCGTGACCAAGGAAGAGACGACCATCGTTGACGGCGCGGGCAAACCCGCCGACATCAAGGGCCGTATCGAGATGATCAAAAAGCAGATCGAGGACACCGATTCGGACTTCGATCGCGAGAAGCTGCAAGAGCGTCTTGCGAAGCTCTCGGGCGGCGTGGCAGTGATCCAAGTTGGTGCTGCGACCGAGACCGAACTCAAAGAGAAGAAGCATCGTATCGAAGATGCGCTTTCGGCAACCCGTGCCGCCGTTCAGGAAGGCATGATCCCCGGAGGCGGTGCCTCGCTCGTGCATGCGGTCAAAGCGATCGACAAGTACATCCAAACGGCGCCGAAGACCAACGGCCACGCAAACACGTGGGCCGATGAGAAGATCGGTATCGAGATCGTCAAGAAGGCGCTCGAAGAGCCGCTTCGTCAGATCGCGTACAACGCGGGCTACGAAGGTTCGGTCGAAGTCAACAACGTCAAGCAGAAGAACTCGCCCTTCGGGTTCGATGCAATGACCGGCGACATCGTCGACATGTTCAAAGCCGGCATCGTGGAGCCGTTCAAGGTCACGCGTTCGGCGCTGCAAAACGCAGCCTCGATCGGCGCGTTGATCCTGACAACGGAAACGCTGATCGCCGACAAGCCCGAACCCAAGTCAGCTGCTCCGGCGATGCCGGGCGGCGGCGGCATGGGCGGCTACGACATGATGTAGAGTGGTTGCGGCACTTCCGTGCCGCAAAGCATTCGCATGACAGGCCCCGCGAACGCGGGGCCTTTTCTTTTTCGTCACTGCGTAGTCCGAAAGGACCACAGGGATTTTTTCCGTCCTATGGTACAACCGGACCATGATTAAACGCATGGCGTTCTTGCTATGTGCCGCTATCTTCGCGCTCAGCGGCTGCGGCGGGAGCGGTGGTATCGGCGGCCTCTTAGGCGGCGGGTGTTCGCCCACCAGCTTCTCGATGAACTTCCCGGCAGATGCGGGCTTCTCGGCCTCGGGAACGATCAATTCGGCGTATAAGTGCTTCTCGACGGCGACCGTCAACACGTACACGTCATTGCTGCCGATCGGATCGGCATTTACGCCGACAAACCCCGCAGGAGTTACCGTGCTGTATCTCGGCATGACATTTAGCAGCACCGAATACGCGACCGGCCTGCCGTCGCTCAACATTACGTTGCCGGCCGGCGTCGGAGCGGCGGGCCGGCAGTTCTACATTGCCGCAAATAGTGGTGGCGGCGCGTTCGGCTGGCTTCCGGCGTTGGAAGGTCCGGTTACAGCAAGCGGCTCAACGGTAAGCTTTGGAATAGGCGGCGGCAACATCACCTTCGACGCCAACGTCGAGGAAGTAATGGCGTTGTACTACGTGCCTTAGCGCTCACGCGGGGCCCTTTTCTTTCGTTACATTAGCATGTCGCACACGATTTGTAGACTCCGTCGCGGTGATACCCCGCTCTTTCGTGCCATGCTCGCGATGATGGGTGACGCCTTCGACCAGATCGATGTTTACACGGGCGCCCAGCCCAGTGATGGGTATATCGACGGACTCCTCGCGAGTGACACGTTCATCGCGCTCGTTGCCACCGATGGTGACGCGATCATCGGCGGAGTCGCCGCGTACGAATTGCAGAAGTTCGAACAGGAGCGACGCGAAATCTATATTTATGACATTGCTGTGGCGGAACGTCACCGTCGTTCAGGTGTCGCGACCGCGCTCATTGATTCGCTGCGCGATATCGCGAGAACCCGTCGCGCCTACGTGATCTTCGTCCAGGCTGATCCACCCGATCTCCCCGCGGTCGCGCTCTACACGAAGCTTGGAACGCGAGAGGATGTTCTCCATTTTGATATCGAGCCGTAGCTTCATGCTTAGCGCTCCTGATCGGTCGGGCGCACCAGCACTTCGTTGATGTTCACGTGCGCAGGCTGCGTCACGCAAAACGCGACGATCCGCGCGATATCGTCGGATTGCAGTTGCCGCATTGAGTCCGCCCACGTGTTGAGCGCCTTCTGAATTCCAGCATCGGCGATATGCTCGCGCAATTCGGTTTCGACCACGCCGGGCTCGATGATGGTCACGCGGATGTTGTCCATATAGACTTCTTTGCGCAACGATTCGGAGACCGCGCCGACCGCGAATTTTGACGCGGCATAGCCGCCTGAATTCGGATGCGCCATACGCCCTGCCGTCGACGAGACGTTGACGATATGCCCGTCGTGCCGTGCGCGCATCCCGGGAAGCGCGGCCTGCGTCGAAGCGATCAGGCTCATGACGTTGAGGTCGAACATCGAGCGCCAGCGTTCGAGACTCGCGGTCTCAAGCGGCTCAAGGTACATCACACCAGCATTGTTCACCAATACGTCGAGACGACCGAAATGTGCCTCGGCTTCTTTGACGATGCGCTGCGCTTCGGATTCTTTGGTAAGATCGGCCGTCAAGACGAGCGCCGTACCGCCGGCCTTACCGATTTCAGCCGCGAGTTCTTCGAGGCGATCCTTGCGGCGCGCCGCGACGGCAACCGCCATTCCAGCTGCCGCGAGTGCACGGGCCGTGGCTGCGCCAATACCCGATGATGCCCCGGTAATCAGGGCGACGCGTTGTTGTGTTTGCATGTGAGCCTTATTGATTGACGACCGCGGCCTTCAACTCGCCGCTCTTGTCAGCACTTGCCCAAATAACGCCGCCGCCGAACATCGACATTCCCGTGCGGCAGAAGGCTCCGTGGGGTTCGACCGATCGAATCTCCCCGAGAACCTTTGGAGTGAAAACTGCTTGGTAGCGCGCCTTCAGCGTCGTCGCATCCTTGATGAAAAAGTGATTTAAGCTAGAGATATTCACGCGAAGCGGATATTGCACCAGCGCCATCATCGCAGCCCGATCGTTGTTTTTTGCTGCGGCGACCATCGAATGTCCGAACTTTACGATCTGATCGTAGTATCCGGATTGCGAATCGCAGTACGAGTGGGCCTCGACGTGGCCTTGCCCATCTTTAATGACAACCAGCTGAGCGCCGTTCTGCGTCGTAACGGTCGCTGTGCCTCCGGTAAAGTGCACGATGCGCAGCGCTGCCAAGAGAACGAGAAAAATCGTTGCCACTAGGCGTGTTTGTCTATGCGACTACCCGTTGGCGTGTGGGCATTTTGGAACACGGCGGGGTTTGCGGCCGGCGCGAGAGCGTGTATGTGCTCGACGTCCTGCGCAGTCTCGCCGGCGGTCTCATGCGTGGGCGGTGCCGGCGGATATGAAGTGGCGCCAAAATCAATCGTGTGGGCCGAGTGGACCGATTGAACGTTCATAGAGAACCTCCAGCATCCGTCCGTGGAGTCGTTGGAAAGGCTGTATTCGTGGACTGGGTGGCGGTCCCTCGACTACGCTCCACTACGGTCGGGATGACAAAGGGCGCTTCGCTACGCTCGGGATGACAAGAGGGAGCTTACCTTGTGAGTACGAGCGCGTTGTTGATTTGGCGGCCGGGCGCGACCAGATATTTGCCGTTTGCCCAGAGGCCGGTCGAAGCGCCGCCGTCGAGATTCATCGCGTCGTACGCGCCGAGCGTCTTCATGATGTGCGCGCACTCGTCGAGCGATGCACTCGCGACCGCAAAGATCAGTTCGGATTGATCCTCGCTTACGCCGACCATGCTGCGCTTACCCGGTCCAAAGATTTTCGGATCGTGGAATCCCTCGGCGCGCGGGTCGGCAAACTCTTCGCCTTCAACCAGCAGCTGCGGGCCGCCGCCGATTGCTTGCCACGCGTTGGCGAAACTGCCGAGATCGGCGCCTAACGCGGGCTTCAATGCGTAGCCGGCGTGACGGCCGACCCAGAAGCGCGCGGCGACTTGACTCTCGCCTTTGAAGTAGATCACAAACCCGTTGCGCGGGATGATCGTCGGTCCGTAGTTAATCTGCGAGACGACGCCGTCGGTCACTTGAATCTGCGGACCGCCAGTTAAGCCGGTCGTGCCGCCCCACGCGGGGGTGAAGATCGTGATCGTTTGGCCCGTCGGACCCGGCAAGCGATTGAACCAATAGGCATACCAGTTGTTCGGGTAGAGGTCGCTGCCGTCGAGGAACCCGACGATGCGCAGTGGGATGCGCTCGATCGTTGCGTGGTTCCCGCGATCGAAGTAGAGCACGCTGCCGACGTCGCCTTTGAAGACCATCGCGCCGTCGATCACGGTCGTCTGATCGAGGTTCTTGCGCGAAACGTGCTTGGCGTAAGCTTCAAAATAGCCGCCATTGATGGCGGCTATTCCGTTTTGCTGCTTTGCAATGTCGGCGAGCCACGCGGTGTCGCCGACGTCGCGACCCCCGAGCGCGGCATGTACCTGTACGCGATCGAGTCGCGCGATGACGAATTGGACGACATGGCCATCGATCTTCGTCGTGCCGACGTTGAGTGCCGGCGCGCGACGTGCATCGATAGCCAGAGGGGCGCATGCGAGAAAAAATCCCGCCGCAAGAAACGCTATTGCGCGTAACAGTTTAGGAGCCCTCACACTTGGGTAATCGGTTTGTTTGGCTTTGCACTTAACGCAATGGCGCAAAGAATCGTCGCTATGAGCGCGGCATGCTTAATCCTATTGTAATCTTCATACTCCTGGCTGCGTGTGGTACGATCTCCGCGTGCTTCCTGCGACGCCCGCTCCCTCACCGACGCCGCAACCGCCGTGCGTTGCGCCGATTGCCGTCACGCTTGCGGATCGTCCCGGCACGGGTCGCGGCACCTCGACCGGCGGGGCACCGTGTGTTGCGCCGCCCGGCGAACTCGTCATTGAAAGCGGCATGCGGCGGCAGCAGACGTGGCAACCTGCCTATTCCGTGCTTTCGAGCGGACCGCTTACGCTATTGCGTTATGGCGTCGCGCGGCGTTTCGAAGTGGCATTCGCGCCTCCCGCAAACCAATCGCGCTTCGCGGAATCGGGGTTCGGATTCGACAATGCGCGCGGTTCAACCGACGCAGCACTTGACGTAAAGTACATGCTGCTGGATCAGCAGCTCACGCAGGCATCGGTCGATTTCGCCTACGTACCACCGACTGGCACCGGCGAGTTCACCAATGGCGCGCCGACCTACTCGATTTCGGGGAATCTCGGAATCACGATAAATGACCGGTTGAGTTTCGCAACGAGTCAGGCCTTCGGCACCAATGTCGGTGCCAACGCAGCCGGGCTGAACGTCACGTACTTCGACTACACGCCGTCGTACACGTTCGCGTACGCAATTACCAACGCGACATCGTTGCTGGTACAAGTGGCGCTCGAATCGCGCCAGGGCCCGGTCGCGCCCTCGGGCAACCGCAGCTTTCTTGCGTTGCAGCAAACGGTTGGCTCGCGTCTGGCGATCGATCTCGATTTTGAACGCAATCTCAAGCCCACTCCAGGCTTTGGCCCGCAGCAAGCAATCGGTTTCGGCTTCGTCTGGATCGCGGCTCCGGCGCGCTAGTTATCGGGATCGGTGAACTTGATCCACCAGTGCGTGCCGTCGCAGAACGGCTTGTTCTTTGACTGGCCGCAACGGCAGAGCGCGTAGTGCTCGCGATTCGCACCCTGATTCATCGGCTCGCCCTCGAGCTCGATGCTGCCGCGCACGTAGTAGCTCGCATTTTCTGCAACGTAGATTTCGGGATCGCGCGTTTCGCCCGCATACACCGTACCGTTATAGATGTAGCCGAGCGCACCCGAGGGACACTGGCTGACGATATCGATGATCTTCTCCGGCGTATCACCGTCGGGTTTGACGAAGCTGTCGCCGTCTTCGTGAAAGACCGACGGCAGATGGTCGGTGCAATTGCCGAAATGGCAGCACGTACCCCGATTATCGAGGACGGTAATCTCTTTGCCTTCGTACTTGTCTAAGCGATCGGGCCGCCGCGCGGGATCCTTCGAGCTGTCGAACCCATTCTGTGAATGGGTGCCGTCGCAATACGGCTTGAGCTTTGAACCGCCGCAACGGCACAGCGCCAGGATCGGGCGAACCGCAAGCGTCTCACCTTTGGAGTTCGTGAGCTTGTGCAGATTGCGCACGATGTACGGCCCGTTGATCTCGGGGCGAATCGTGGTGCGTGCATTACGCTCGTTCGCGTCGCTGCGAATCGACACCGCAAACTTCGACGGAACGAACGGAGTTATATGCTCGGCAACCGACTCCATCGCGGCGGCAGCCTCTTGCACTTCTTGCGGCAAGCTGGTCTCGTCGGCCAGCCGCGTGAGGCGCGTCGACAGATCGTAGAGCCGCTCTAAGAAGAAGATCCACGCCGCGTGCTTGTGCGCGAGCAAGTGAATGTTGCGGGTGAAGCCGAAACCGGGTCCGGCGTTTTTCCCGGGATACTCCGGACCAGCCGGCGTCTTTGCAAGCGCTTCGCCGAGCGGACGCAGGCCCGACGCCATAATACGCAGCGTGCCGCGCGCCAGCAGACGCATCTCCTCCTCGGTTTCATTCGCGTGCGCGAAGAAGCGCTCGAGCATCATCAGCATCAGGGCGTACATGCTATTGAAGAGCGCGCCGAGTTCTTGCGCCACGGGATTGGTGATGCGGTTGGTTCCGGGCATCTCGGCGACGCCGCGTGTGCTCGGGTTGCTTAAAAGCGGGCGTGCGGGCTCGAAGATGCGTCCCTCAGCCTTCGCCTGCGCGACAAGATTCATGTATTCCGAGCGCATTGTATTGAAGACGCAGAAGTGTGCCTCGGGATGTTCTTCGGTGGGCGATTCGCCTTGCGAGATGATCATTTCGATCGCGTCCATGGCCGACGCGGCGTCGCTGACCCGCACGAGCTCGCGCGGAAAGTCGAGGTAGTTCGGGGTTGCTTGTTCGCTCGGGTGGCCGACGAACAGCCGCGCCGGATCGATACACGAGAAAGCCGATTCGATCTTGCGATAGAACTCGCCGACCGTGCGAAAGTCGATATCGAAGGGCTCGATCGTGTTCTGCAGCCGCAGGCGCTCGCCGTGATCGCAGTAGGCGATGCGAGCGCTTATCGCCGCAAATTCGGCGGCTCGCTCGGGCGCAAGGACGCCATCGGCCGGCAGCTCGTAGCACACCAAGCGGTCGAGCAACTCTTGCGAAACTGGATCGAGCGACATCTCGATGCCGAATGGAAATGCCGTCGCGGGGATCGGGAAATTTTCGCGCGCAAAGTGCGGAGCACCGCCGACCGCGGTCATGATGTTGCTGACCTGCCCGAGGTGCAGCATCTCCTCGACCGCGACGTGCGCCAGTTTGCGTTTCCACCCGCGCACGGCCGTCAGCTCGTCGGGGGTCATGCCGCCCTCAGCCAGATCGGTCTTGAGCGAATAGCCTGCATAAAGGTAGACGCAGGCCAGGTTGTGCTCCAGCTCCGATGCCCGCGTCAGCAGGTAAAGCAATTCTTCGCGCGTTGTGACCGGAGCGACGACCGTTGATTCCGCCATAAGCCCCCTGAACCCGGCCTTTCCCGGATGGTTTGCGACATTGGTTGCAACCCCGCAAGCAATCCTAGGTTATACAAAAGAAAGCTACGTTTCTGCTAGCGGGCGGTAAGTGATCAAAGCATTCCTCTTAGCCGCGCTGCTTGTTGCCCAAGTGCCACAAGCCGCGACTGTTGCCTCTGCTCCTGCTCCGGCGCCGGAGGTCATTTCGTCATTTACCGGGCGTATTGCTCCGGTGCAACATTACACGTTCGACGTCGACGCGCGGATCGCGCTCCTGACCTTTCCATGGGTTCGCTTCACACTGCACGGCCATGGTACATACACGCGCGGTGGCGAAAATAGCGTGCACTTTGACAACGTACCGTGGTTTGGTCGCGGCTTCGAAACGATGCCGATGGGCGCGCTCGATTTGAACAACTGGCCCGTCCTCTACACGATGTCGGTTGCACAAACTGAAGGCAACGTCACAACGCTTGCGATGCACGATGCCAAAGATAGCCACCTCACCGAGGCGCGCGCGAAGGTGGATCCGACGCAGGGTCTGTTGCAGGTGCTCTGGACCTACGATTACGGTGGGCACGTGAAGCTCACGATCGTGCCGCAGGCGGTTTCGGGTTATTATTTCCCGTCAACCGAAGAAGCCGAGATCGTCATGCCGCAGTACCGCGCAATGGCGTGGGCGACGTTCTCCAACTATCAGATCGCTAGCTCGCACTCGGCGCGGGCGACGTCTGCGCTACAGCGTCGCTGACAAACTTCACGACGATCACCGTTCCCGGCTTCACGTCAACGTCGGTTTTCATCGCTTGCGAAAGCATGTAGCCTCCCGCTGCGCCAAGCGTGCCGCCGTGATGTTTGCCCGCGGCGATGTGTCCGGCGGTTCCGCCGCCGAGCACCATGCCGATCGTGCGCCAGTGATGCGACTGCGCGTTGAACGCACCCTCGCTGACGAGTTGCACGTTGATCGGGGCCGTTTGCCCGTCGGGTAGCTTCACGTCGTCGAAGACGACGGTCAGGGCCTGGTTTCTTGTTGAAGCCTGCTGCCGACACGTTTGCAAGGTGGCCGTCGATGGTTGTGCCGTCGCTGCGCACGATCGTGAACGTATCGCCGTCGTGACTCTTCTTGGTCGAGATCTCTTGTTGCAGCTTGCCGCGGAACTGCGTCCCGGCGGGCACGAGCACAGAGCCGCCCGGCGCGGCGGGCGCGCCGCTCGCGGCGCTTTGCGTCGAAACGTTGGAACTTCTGCCGCAGGCGCAGAGCGCCGCAAGAACGGTAATGACGGTGACGAACGCGAACTTATTCATCCCGGCGGAGTTGGGCCGGAATAGCAGGAGTCCTTCAAGCATGCACCAACGGGCTACCAACGATTTCACTATCCGGGTTGCTACGGTCAACGGGTCAGGCAGTCAATCATCCAATCTGGTTTTGACCAACGCCATCTTCCGTCTCGGGATCCCGGTTGCGCCGAAAAACGTGTTCCCCTCGAACATCGAGGGGCTACCTACCTGGTTTGACGTTCGCATTTCCTCGAAGGGCTATCAATGTCGCTCGCGCGACGTTGACGTGCTCGTCGCGCTCAACGCCGCGACCTGGCGCACCGATATCGCAGCGGTGAAAGCCGGCGGCGCGGTGATTCACGAAGCGAGCTACCCGGTCTCGGGCGAGAGCCTGCGCGACGACATCGTGTACTATGCGGTGCCGTTCAACGAGCTCGCCAAGACGAACTTCAGCGACGGCGCGCTGCGCAAGTATTTGCTCAACATGATCTACGTCGGCGTGGTTGCTGAATTGCTCGGCATCTCTGAGGCCGACGTCGAAGCGGCGATCGCGGCACAGTTCAAACGTAAAGCGAAGGCCGCTGCAACCAACGTCGAAGCCGCACGCATCGGGTTCAACTTTGCGCGCGAACATCTCAAGAAAACCGATCGCTTCGCGCTCGAGCCCATGACCGGCGCGACCGACGGACTTTCGTTCATGGACGGCAATCGCGCAGCGGCGCTCGGGTGTATCATGGGCGGCTGTACGGTTGCCGCGTGGTATCCGATCACGCCCTCGTCGTCGCTGTGCGAGAATTTTATTGCGCTTGCCGATAAGTATCGCGTCGATCCGAAAACCGGCGAGCGGCGCGTCGCAATCGTGCAAGCCGAAGATGAGCTCGCGGCGATCGGCATGGTGCTCGGTGCAGGCTGGGCTGGTGCGCGTGCAATGACGTCAACGTCGGGCCCAGGTATTTCGCTGATGGCCGAATGGGCGGGCTACGGTTACTACGCGGAAGTGCCGGCGGTGATCTTCGACGTGCAGCGCGCAGGCCCGTCAACCGGTTTGCCGACGCGCACGATGCAAGGCGACGTCTCGTTTGCGTACACGCTCTCGCACGGCGATACGAAACACATTGTGCTGCTGCCGGCGACCGTCCAAGAAGCCTACACGATGGCGATGGATGCATTCGATCTCGCGGATCGCTTCCAGACGCCGATCTTCGTGCTCTCCGATCTCGATCTGGGCATGAACCCGTGGATGACCGCGCCGCTGCCATATCCGCGTCGTCCGTTTGATCGCGGTAAGGTGCTGCGTGAAAAAGATCTCGACAAACTCGAAAAGTGGGGACGCTATCGCGACGTCGACAAAGACGGCGTGCCCTATCGTACGCTGCCGGGAACCAAGCACGATCGCGCCGGATACTTCACGCGCGGTACCGGCCACGATGAGGAAGCCCGCTACTCGGAATTGCCCGACGTCTGGCAGCGCGGGCTCGATCGTCTCGTGCTCAAACACGAAACCGCCCGCACCGCTGTTCCGCAGCCGCTGGTCGAGGGACACGGCAATCCGATCGCGATACTTGCTTACGGCACGACGCATCACGCGGTGATCGAGGCGCGCGACATCCTCGCGAGTCGCGACGTCCAAACCGACTATATTCGCGTCCGCGCGCTGCCGTTCTCCTCGGATGTTGCAGCGTTTATCGCACGGCATGAACGAGTTTACGTCGTAGAGCAGAATCGCGACGGGCAGCTCTTCCGCTTGCTGCGCGCGGAACTGCCGAATCATCTCGTCTCGCGGATCCAATCGATCCGTCACTACAACGGCGTGCCGATCGATGCGCACGCCATCGTCGATCCGCTTCTCCAAGCGGAACGTGAACCTTTGGTGGTATCTGAATGACCGTTAATCTCTTAGGTCTCTCCCGCGATGTGTACAAAGGGTTGCCCACTACGCTCTGCGCTGGCTGCGGGCATAACTCGATCACCAACCATTTGATCAAGGCGCTCTACGAATTCGGTGTCGCGCCGCATCTGCTCGCGAAGATGAGCGGCATCGGCTGCTCGTCTAAGACACCGGCGTATTTCGTCGAGCAGGCGCACGGCTTCAACGGCGTGCATGGACGTATGCCCTCGGCGGCTACCGGCGCGAAGCTCGCCAATCACGAGCTACTCGTGCTCGGTATCAGTGGTGACGGCGATACGGCAAGCATCGGGATCGGGCAGTACGCGCACATGATCCGGCGTAACGTCGATTGCGTCTACATCGTCGAGAACAACGGCGTCTACGGATTGACCAAGGGACAGTTTTCCGCCACCGCGGACACGGGTTCGACGCTAAAGAACGGGACGCCCAACGAATACTCGACGATCGACATCTGCGGCCTTGCGATTGAACTGGGTGCAACCTTCGTCGCTCGCTCATTCTCCGGCGACGGCAAGCAGCTGGTTCCGCTGTTACAAGCTGCGCTCGCGCATCGCGGTACGTCGATTCTCGACATCGTGAGCCCATGTGTGACGTTCAACGACCACGAAGGCTCGACCAAAAGCTACGCCTACGTCAAGGATCACGAGATCGCGATCAACGCGCCCGATTTCGTTCCGTCGCGCGAGGAGATCACGGTCGACTACGAGCCGGGCACCGTTCAAGAGATCAAGCTCGAAGACGGCTCGCGCGTAATGCTACGCAAAGTCGACCGCGACTACGATGCTACCAGCCGCATCGGTGCGCTTTCGTTGATTCACGAGACGCGCGATAAAGGTGAATTCGTCACGGGGCTGCTCTTCGCCGATACGGGCGTACCCGATCTGAACGAGCGCGAAAAGCTCGTGCAAAAGCCGCTCAAGGACCTCAAAGAGGACGAGCTGCGGATCAGCCGCACCGACTGGGACGCGCTGTTTAGCTCTTAACGAGATTGATCGAAAGCGGGTACGTGTACGCTTCGCCCGCGTTGGCTTTGAGCGCTGCGATGATCGAGAAGACCACGATGACGATTTGGACGGCCCAGATGATCAGGAAGCCGATGCCGACAATTGCGAGACAGGCGCCGATAATGCCCGCAATTAGCATCGTGAGCTGAAAGTTGAGCGCGTTGCGCGCTTGCTCTTTGAGCCAGGGGTTGTTACTCACGGCCAGATAGACGATCAGCGACGGGATGAACCAGAAGAAAATGCCGGCAATGTGCGTGAGCATTGCGGCAACTTTGTCATTCGCGCTGGGAGAGGTCTCAATCATGTGGTAGGGGCCTCCTTGCGACGGGCGGTGTCGCTGCCTTTCGCCGCCGGGGTACGCCCACCGCTTGACAACGCATAAGTCGATGCTTATGATTCGAAGGTGACCGCCACCGGCCCCGTTGATTCCGTGATGCGGACGCTTTCCGACCCGACCCGGCGAGCGATCTACGAGCGGATCGTCGCTTCAAATGAGGCGACCGTGCGGGAACTGACCGATCGCGCAGGCGTGTCGCAGCCCGCCGTCTCGCAGCACCTCAAAGTATTGCAAGCGGCGCGCCTGATCGTCGGCCGGAAGGAGGGGCGTAACACGTTTTACCGGCCTGATCCGCGCGGCTTGCAGCCACTCGCAGAATGGATGCAAGAACACCGGCGCTTCTGGGAAGAGCGCTTCGATCGCCTCGGCGACTATTTGAATCAACCGCAACGAAACGAAGGAGAATCATGACAGCCACGACGCCGACCGAGCATTTCACGTTCAGCATCCAGCGCACATATGATGCGTCGAGCGCTCGTGTCTTCCGCGCGCTGACGAACGTTGACGAAAAGGCCAAATGGTTTACCGGTCCGCCGGGCCAGTTCACGCAGCTCGAGCGGACCATGGATCTGCGCGTCGGCGGCAAGGAACGTCTAAAAGGCACTTGGAGCGACGGCAGCACGACGGATTTTCAAGCAATCTACTGCGATATCGTCCCAGAAAGCCGGCTTGTCTATACCTACGATATGTACGTAAATGCGCGCCGGATTTCGGTATCTCTTGCGACCGTCGTGCTCACACCGGTGGGCGCGCGCACGCAACTCGATTTCGTCGAACACGTCGTCTACCTCGAAGCCTATCCGACCGAAGAAGATCGCAGGCGCGGGAGCACTGGAATCGAGGATCGTAAACTGGGGTCAGAAATGCTTCTTGACCTGCTCGGAGGTTATCTGCGATGAGGATTGTATCGATGGTCGCCCGCATTCTGCTGGGCGTGATGTTCACGGTGTTCGGATTGAACGGCTTTCTGCACTTCATTCCGTCACCGGCGTTCCCGCCCGGCTACCTCCACGATTTCTTCACCGCGCTCGTCGGCTCGGGCTTCTACATCATGGTGTTCGGCGTGCAGTTGATCTGCGGCATCTTGCTGCTGATCGACCTGTATGTACCGCTCGCGATCGTCGCGCTTGCAGCGGTACTGGTGAACATCCTCACCTTCCACGCGACGATGAACCCCCAAGGCTTCCCGACGGCAATCCTCGCGACGATTCTGTGGTTTCTTACCGCGTGGCCGATCCGCGCCCAATTCGCGCCGATCTTCGCGCGAAAGGCGAGCGTATGACGCGTTTATGCGGAGCGGCGAAACTCGCCTAGACGATCTTCAAGACGCGTGAACGCCTCGACGACCATCGGATCGAAGGCCTTGCCGCTCTCGCCGCGGATCTGCGCCAGCGCATGCGGCTGCGTGAACTCGATGCGATGCGGACGCTCCGACGTCAGCGCGACGTACGTGTCCGCCAGCGAAACGATGCGTGCCATCAGCGGAATCTCCGCACCGGTAAGTCCGTCGGGATACCCGGTGCCGTCGAAGCGCTCGTGATGGTAGCGCGCAATCACTTCGGCTACGCGCAGCATCGGACGCGTGGCGCCGCCGAGAATCGCCGCGCCGGCGTCGACGTGGTTGTTCACGAGGCTGCGCCAGCGCGTCGGCAGTCCCGCCGGCGTCGAGCGCACGCGTTCGGGAACCGCGAGCATGCCGATATCATAGACAAGCGCGGCAGAGCGCAAGGCTTCGATATCGCCGCGATCGAGGCGCAGTTGTTCCGCAATCGCAACGGCGAGGTCGCGCACCGCTTCGGCCTGATCGGCAAGTTCGCGGCTGCTTACGCGCAAGGCGCGGTGCAGGCGTTCGAGCGTATCGCGTTCGTCGGTCGGCATGACGATCTCGCCATAGGTCGCGCGGCTTGCCGGCTGCATGACGGCGAAGCGACGAAGGTGCGCGGTGAAATCTTTGAGCGAAATCGGCTTTTCGACAAACGCGGTCGCCCCAGCGCCCAAGGCGCGCGGGCCTAAGCTGCGGTCGCTATTCGCTGTGAGCATGAGCACCGGCGTAAAGGCATGGGGCGCCAGTTCGCGCAGGGCTTGCGTAAACGCAACGCCGTCCATGTCCGGCATGAAGTAATCGACAATCACAAGCGCCGGGCGCAGCTGCTCGAGTTCTTGGAGCGCCAAATGGGGGTCGGAGAACGCAATGGGGCTCTCGCCCAACACACGCTTGATAACGGCGCTGTAGAGCTTGAGGGTAGCCTCATCGTCGTCGATGATTACGACGCGGTACATGTACCTAGTGTGCCCATTTATTGCCCGGCGCGGATTATCGGCGCGAAAACCTTTGGGTGGGTCTAGGTAAAGCGGTCGTCAAAGGGGCCTAGCCCCCGTTCCCCCGCAGGCGACGAAAGATGTAATAAACCGGGATTCCGGTCAATAACACCCCGATCCCGAAGGACGCGTCCATGGGGGACTTTAGGACCACATCGACCACGATGGCCCACGCCGCTACTAGGAAGAGCAGCGTGCTCCAGGGGTGGAGTGGGATGCGGAACCACGGCTCGGGGGCGCCGGCTACCCGGTCGCGCCGGCGGAAAATGAAGACCGCCAGCGCCGCGAAGCCAAAGAAAATGTAGTCGATGCTCGTGACCCAGTTGAGGATGAGACTGTAGCGTTCGGGGCCGGCTAGCGCGATCGCAACGGCCGCTGCGCCCTGCACGGCGATCGCGATGACGGGCACGTGCGTGCGCGGGCTAATCCACGCAAGTGCTTTGAAGAACGTGCCGTCGGCGGCCATCTGAAAATAGACGCGCGGCGACGTCAAGATTTGATTGGCGATAAAGCCGAGCGTCGAGAGCGCGACGATGCTAGCCATGATCTTTGCGCCGATCGGGCCGACGACGGCTTGGATGATATCCGAAGCCGGGGTCATGGTGCTTGCCAGCCGCGCCGCGCCAAGGACGTAGATGCAGACCGCATTCATCGCGAGGTACAGTACGATAACAGCAATCACGCCAACGATAATGCCGATCGGCAGCGAGCGATTCGACTCGCGCATCTCGCCCGCCATGAAGCTCGACGTCTGCCAACCGCTGTACGCAAACATCACCGGAACCAACGAAAGGCCGATGGCAACGACGGGATTGAAATCCGCCGGTACAATCGGTACTCCCACTCCAGCTGTGGCATGCACAGCAAAAAGCCCAGCGATAATCACCGCGCCTATCGCCAGGATCTTCGCAATCATGAAGGCGTTTTGCGTCGACGTGCTCTCGCGGACGCCCAGACAGTTGATGATCGTGAAGATCGCGAGCACGATGACACCAACGATTGTGCCCTGCACGGTCGTGAGCGTTATACCGGTTATCGCGGGCAGATAGAGTGCGAAGGTAACCGCCGCTGCTGCCGAGCCGCCGCTTTGCGAAACGAGCAGCAGCGTCCAACCGTAGCAAAACGCGACGACCGGATGATAGGCGTCGCGCAAATATGCGTACACGCCGCCGTCGAAGGGCCGGCGCGCCGCAAGTTCGGCGAAGACGCCGGCGCCGACGATCGCAATCGACACCGCCGATGATCCACGCGAGCATGATGAGGAACGGCGTATGGACCAGCCGCGCCACGACCGAGGGATTGACGAAGATACCCGAGCCCACGATACCGCCCATGACGATCAGTGCGGCGTCGCGCACGCCGAGGCGTGCGGAGGAGATGCGGTTTAGGCTGTTCGGGCAAAGCGCTTCCAGGCATAGAAGAACACGATGCCTGCGACGATTACGAGGAAGCCGTAGAGCGTATCGAGCGGCACGAGGATCACCTCTGTAAAGAAGATGCCGAGCAGCACCGCCATGAGCAGAATCGTCGAGAACGGATGCAGTGGCACGCGAAAACGCGGTTTCACTTTATCGCCATCGCGCTTGCGAAAGATGAAGATCGCGCCGGCCGCGAGCACGACGAAAATCCACTCGGGCGCGGTGATCCAGTTAACGATCTTGTCGTAGGTCCCACTGAGCGCGATGATTGCGGCAATCAGCCCTTCGAGGATGATCGCAATCGTCGGCACGTGTGTCTTCGGGTTAATCCAGGCGATCTGCTTGAAGAACGTTCCGTCGGCGGCCATTTGAAAGTAGATCCGCGGGGTTACGAGCATGCGCGTGCTCATGAAGCCGAGGGTGGAGAGCGCGATCGCGATGGCAATCAGCCGCGCGCCGATCGGTCCAACCAATGCTTGCATCACATCCGACGCCGGCACCTTGGTTGCGGCTAGCCCGGCCGGCCCAAGCACGCGCAGACAGCCGATGTTCACGAGCACATAGATCGCAATTACCGCGACTACACCGAAGACGAGCCCACGCGGAATCGTGCGTTCGGGGTTTACGGTCTCACCGGTGATATAGGTCGCGCCTTGAAATCCGTTGTACGCAAAGAGCACCGGCAGCATCGCGAGACCAAACGCGCCGAGCAGCGTGCCGGTTGAAGCAAAGTCTGGTAAGGTCGCGCTCGCCCCCGCCGCCGGATGCGCAATGAGCCCGGCGACGATCAGGCCGCCGATAGCCGCGACCTTGAAAATCACAAGCACGTTTTGCCACGTGCCGCCCTGGCGCACGCCCAGACAATTGATCGCAACCAAAATGGCGAGCGTGACGACCGCTACGATATGGGGATCGAACGTTAGGCCGGTGAGCGGCGTGAGGTAACCGGAGAACAGGACGGCCGCAGCCGCCGTGCCGCCGGTGTCGGCGATCAACAGCAGCGTCCAGCCGAAGACGAACGCGACCACGGGATGATAGGCGTCGCGCAAGTATGCATAGATACCGCCATTAGACGGCCGGCGTTCGGCGAGTTCGGCGAAGACGAACGCACCGATCAGCGCGAGCAGTCCGCCCATCACCCAGCAGCCGATGGCGAGCCAGGGGAGATGGGCGCGGTTCGCGACGACTGCGGGATTGCGAAAGATTCCCGACCCGATGATGCTGCCGATAGTGATCAGCGTCAGGTCGAAGACGTTCAACCGGCGTTGCAGCATGGACATGCCTGGCTGAATACTACGGAAGGGCTAGCTTGCCTGCGCGCTCCGCTGCGTAGCTTCGTGCACCACGCGGGAGATTTCGTTCAGATTGCCGCGCACGGCGCTGACGATCGCCGGATCGTAGAGCGTCCCCGAGCCTTTGTCCAGCACTTCGATCGCCTGCGCGAGCATGAGTGCGGGCCGGTCGCCGCGGGCGCGCAACAGCGCGCTCAACGTATCGGAGACCGCAACGATGCGCCCCATGATTGGAATCGAAGAACCACGCAATTTTTTCGGATAGCCCGAGCCGTCATAGCGCTCGTGGTGCGTTTGTGCGATTACGGCGGCGGCGCGCATCACGTCATCTTTATGCCCGGCGAGAATGCGCGATCCCGCTTCAGCGTGGCGTTCGATCTCGACGCGATCGGCTTGGGTCGCCGTGTTGCGGCTTTCCAAGATGCGCTGCGGAATTGCAGCTTTGCCGATGTCGTAGATGCGCGTGGCAAGACGCAGGGTTTCGAGTTCGTCGTCGGTCAGCTTCATCTCGCGCGCGAGCGCCATTGCTAGCTGTGAGGAAAGGTTGTGATGCGCGACGATCGACGGATCGTGCAGCACGGCGACGTCGAGCATGCTATCGATCACCGCCTCGACACTGGCCCCGGAGATGGCGCGTTGGGGGGCGCTGCCGCGCGAACCTGCTTCTTTGAGCCGTGCCTGCATGTCAGCGCGTTCGCGGCGCGCATCGACGATGTGCATCGCGTGGACCAAAAATTCCGACGGGTTGATCGGCTTTTCAAGAAAAGCGTGCGCGTCGAGTTCAAAAACGGCCCGGCGCAAATCGCGATCGGCTTGCGCGGTCAGGAAGATCACCGGTGTGGCTTGCCGCCCGTCGATTAGGCGCAGGCGGCGCAAGAAGTCGATGCCGGTGATATCGGCGAGCGTGCTGTTGACGACGATGAACACCGGGTCCACGCCCCCCACCCAATGCAGCGCGTCGGACGCCTTTCTAAAGTAGAAGGGCTCCACGTCGGCAATGCGACGCAGAATCTGCGAGAACCCCGCGAGCGACGATTCCTGGTCGTCGATAACGGCGACGTGCATGTACCCTCCCGCCCCTTGGCGGACCACGGAGAAAACCAGGGCGGCTCGAAAGGCACCCCCTAAGTAGTAGTATTCGGCAAAATCGGGCGCGGGAGCTACAGGGGGCTAGCAGACGGTGCAACTGAGTGCTAAGATTGCGAATCTAGGAACCTAGAGCCATGGAATACATCGTGAGGCCCCGGCTTGGGGCATTCGAACCCAATGCCGACGTCGTTCTGGACGAGGAGCGAGCGGTGGTCTTGGTGGCGGTCGAAGTGGCCGGCGCCGACCCCACGAGCCTGCGCGTCGAGGTAGACGACCGGTCGCTTACGATCTCCGGGGTACGATCAGAATCGGTACGTATCCGCCGCGGCTCCTACATCCAAAAAGAGATCTCATATGGGCCTTTTGCCAAGCGCGTCCGGCTGCCGGTGGCGGTCGATCTCCTTGGCGATGCGCAAGCCAACTACGCCGACGGCGTGCTGGTCATAACGCTGCCCATCTCGTCGACGGCATACGTGCCGCCTGCGCGCACCGAGATTCGAATGATCGTGAAGAGGACGTTATCCTGAAAATGGCTGAACGCAAAGCCAAAGAGCTCACCCCAACAAACCTGATCGGCATTCTGCCGCTGCAGGAAGCCGTGCTATTTCCGAACACCGTGATTCCACTCGCGGTCGTGAAGAAACCGGGCATTTTGCTGGTTGAAGAGGCGCTGCGCGAAGGCAAGCCCATCGGCTTGACAGTGCTCAAAGATCGCGAGATCGAGAATCCCGGACCGAATGACGTGCAACGCGTTGGGACGATCGGCGTGATTCAGAAGATGCTGAAGGTTCCCGACGGCACGATTCGCTGCATCGTCGCGGGCCAGAGTGTCTTCAAAATCGAAGAATTTACCCAAGAGCAGCCCTACATGGTTGCTGCCTATACCGAGATGCCCGATGTCACCGTCGACAACGAAGAGCTCGTCGCGATGCAGCGCAACCTCGGGGGCCTTTTCCAGAAGCTTCTCTCTTACTTGCCGCAAGCGCCGCGTGAGATGGAGATGGAAGTCCAGAACATTACGGATCCCAACGTCTTGACGTACTTCGTCGCATCGACGATGCGTTTAGAGACGGCGGATCGCCAGGCGCTGCTTGAAGAGCGCAACACCGGGCGCCGCATGCGCAAGCTCACGCTGATGCTCACCAAAGAGCTTGAAGTCGTCGAGCTCGGCCACAAGATTCAGAGCGACATTCAGCGCGAAATGGAAAAGAATCAGCGCGAGTTCTACCTGCGTCAGCAGTTGCGCGCGATTCAAGAAGAGTTAGGCGAAGTCGATCCGCAGCAAGCCGAGAACAACGAGCTGCGCACCAAGATCGATGAAGCCAAGATGCCGGAGGACGTGAAGAAGGCGGCGGATCGCGAGCTCGACCGGCTCTCGAAAGTTCCACAAGCGAGCCCGGAGTACAGCGTTATTCGTACGTATCTCGATTGGCTCGTGCAGCTCCCGTGGAGTGTGGAGACGCCCGACCACATCGAGATCAAGAAAGCACGCGAGATTCTCGACGAGGATCACTATGATCTCGAAAAGATCAAGGATCGTATCATCGAGTATTTGGCCGTCGGCAAACTCAAAAAGAAGCTGGCCGGCCCGATCCTTTGCTTCGTCGGACCACCGGGCGTCGGCAAGACGTCGCTTGGGCAATCGATCGCGCGGGCGATGGGACGCAAGTTCGTGCGTCTCTCGGTCGGCGGCGTGCGCGACGAGGCTGAGATTCGCGGCCATCGCCGCACCTACATCGGCGCAATGCCGGGCACGATCATTCGCGCGATTCGCGATGCCGGAACGAAAAATCCCGTCATGATGATCGACGAGATCGATAAGGTCGGCGCGGATTTCCGCGGCGACCCGCAGTCGGCGCTGCTCGAAGTGCTCGATCCCGAACAGAACAACTCGTTCAGGGACCACTACCTCGATCTGCCGTTCGATTTGAGCCAAGTGCTGTTTATCTGCACGGCTAACTCACTCGATACGATCTCGCCGCCGCTGCGCGATCGCATGGAGATCATTCAACTCGCGGGCTACACCGAGCTCGAGAAGTTGCAGATCGCCAAGCGCTATCTCGTCAAGAAGCAGCGCAACGCCAACGGCCTAAAGGAAACGCAGGTGCAGATCAATGATGGCGCGCTGCGCGCGATCATCAACGACTACACCCGCGAGGCAGGCGTGCGTAATCTGGAGCGCGAGATCGGCACGGTCTTCCGTAAGGTCGCGCGCAAGATCGCGGAATACGCTCGCTTCAAGGCGCGCGTTCGACCGGAGAATCTCGCCGACTACTTGAGCAAGCCGCGGTTCTTCAATGAAGTGAAGAAGCGCGTCGCCTCGATCGGCGTAGCAACCGGCATGGTGTGGACACCGGTCGGCGGCGACATCGTCTTCATTGAATCTTCGGCGATGCCGGGCACGGGTAAGCTCGTGCTCACCGGCCAGCTGGGCGACGTGATGAAGGAGAGCGCGCAGGCCGCGATCTCGTTCTTGCGCTCGCGGTCGGCTGAACTCGGTATGGCGGAAGACTACTTCAACAAGCACGATATCCACGTGCACGTGCCGGCCGGCGCGACGCCCAAAGACGGGCCGTCGGCGGGCATCACGATGGCCACGGCGATCTCGTCGATGCTCACCGGATTAAAAGTCGATCCGAATCTCGCGATGACCGGCGAGATCACGCTGACCGGGCAAGTGTTGCCGATCGGCGGGCTCAAAGAGAAGGTGCTCGGCGCGAAGCGTGCCGGGATCAGCAAGATTCTCTTCCCCAAGCGCAACGAGATGGATCTCGACGACATTCCGAAGGAAGTGCGTGACACGATGAGCTTCGTGCCGGTCGAAGAGATTAGCGAAGTGCTGCATCACGCGCTCGGGAAGCGCGTGATCTCGCCGGTGCCGCTCGGAGAAGACGTGCGCGGAAGCAACGTCGTGCCGATGCGCCGCCGCAACGGCGTTGCAAAACGCCCGGCTCGCGCTACTCCCGCAGCCACGAAAGCGCGGCGACGCCGAGCATAACAAATGCGGTAAAGCCGAAGTATGCGCTTGCGGGTGCGAACGTCTTGACGAGCACGCCACCCTGCATCCCATGCGAGAAGTAGACCGCGCTCGCGAGTGCGACGCCCAACAGCTGCCCGCTCGTGCGCGCAGTTGCGAGTGTGCCGGCGGCGATGCCACGGCGGTCCGGCGGCGCTGAGCCCATGATCGCGCTGTTGTTCGGCTGCGTAAAAACCGCAGTGCCGAGGCCCGTAACGATCAGTGCACCGATAAGTTCGAACGTGGTCGGCACCGGAGGCAAACGCGAAAGGATAAAGAGCCCGATAGCGACCATCACTGCGCCTGTGGTGGAGACATAACGGATCGGCACGCGATCCGATAGTGCGCCTGCCGTCGGCGCGAGCACGATATTGAGCGCAGTGATCGGCATAAGCAAGAATCCCGCGGCAAACGCGGTGTCGCCGAGCGCCGTCTGCGCGGTGAGCGGAACGATGAAGATCAAGCCCGAGACCGCCGTAAAGTAGACGAACGCGGCAAATACCGACACGGCGAAGACGCGGATCTTAAAGAGCGAGAGATCGAGCGTGGGCGTTGCAACGCGACGTTCAACATAAATGAAGATCCATAAAGTAACCTGCGAGAGCACGAGCAAACCGACGGTCCACGGCGAAGTCCAGCCCCAGATGTGCGAACGCGAGAGCGCGAGCGACGCGGAGAACAGCGTGATAACGGAGAGCACGGCGCCGATCGGATCAAGGCCGCCACTGCGTTCTTGCACGGGTTTGAGCACGAGCATTGCCCCGATCAATGCGACGATTGAGATCGGGACGTTTATGAGGAAGATCCAGCGCCAATCACCGAAGGTAACGATTGCACCGCCAATGATCGGGCCGAGCGAGAGACCGACCGCGACTGCTGCGCCGTTGAAGCCGATTGCGCGCCCGCGTTGGGTCGAGGGAAACGTGTCGACGATCAGCGCTTGATTCGACGAGAGCAGCATAGCGGCGCCGAGGGCCTGAATTGCGCGTTCCGCGATCAACCATTCAAGTGACGGGGCAAACGCGCACGCAAGCGAGCTGATCCCAAAGATGCCGAACCCGATGAGGTAGATGCGCTTCTGCCCGAAGATGTCGCCGAGGCGCCCAAAGAGCACGAGCGTCGATGCGGTGACGAGCATGAACGAGAGAATCACCCACTCGGTGTCGTCGACCGAGTGATGGTAGGCACGCGCAATCGTGGGCAACGCAACGTTGGCGATCGACGCATCGAGCGTGCCCATCGTGCTGCCGAGCATGATGACAGCGAGCGCGTACCACCGGTACTGCCCGTGCGAGCGGATTGCCGCTCTCACGCGACGGTTATGCCTTCGCCTTGCGTGACCTCGCCGATCACTGCATCCAATACACCGGCTGCGCGTAGCCGTGCTCGCAGAAGTTCGAGGTGCTCGGGCGCGACGCTGATCAAGAGTCCCCCCGATGTTTGCGCATCGGAGAGCGCGACACGCAGCGCATCGTCAACGGACGCCGCGAACGTGGTAAACGCTGCATGCGTGCGCGCGTTGTTGCGCGTGCCGCTGGGGACGACATCGCGGCGAATCAGGTCGAGCACCCCGTCCATAAGCGGTACAGCCTTCGCATCGATGCGCAGCCGGACGCCCGAGGCGCGCGCAAGTTCGCCGCCGTGTCCGAGCACGCCGAACCCGGTGATATCGGTCGCAGCGTGCGCGTCTGCCTCCAGCATCGCTGCGGCGGCGCCGGCGTTGAGCGTCGTCATCCAGCCGATTGCCGGCCCCAACGCGTCATATGAGATCGCGTCGCGCTTGGCCGCAGTCGTGAGAATGCCGGTGCCGATCGGTTTGGTGAGCACGAGCACATCGCCGTGTTTGGCATTCGCATTGGTCACAATGCGGCGCGGATCGATCGTGCCGGTTACCGCCATGCCGTACTTCGGCTCGTCGTCTTTGATCGTGTGACCGCCGAGAATCGCCACGCCGGCCTCGCGCGCAATGCTTGCACCACCTTCGAGGATGCGCGCGAGCACCGCGAGCTCCAGGTTTTCGGGAAATGCGACGATGTTGAGCGCAGAGATCGGCGTGCCGCCCATCGCGTACACGTCGGAGATCGCATTGGTCGCGGCTACCCGGCCGAAATCGTATGGGTCGTCGACGATCGGCGTGAAGAAGTCCACGGTTTGCACGAGCGCGAGATCGTCGTGCAGCGCATACACGCCCGCGTCGTCGGCGGTGCCGAAGCCGACCAATACGCGATCGTTCGCGGTTGACGGTAACGTACGCAGCACCGACGCAAGTTCAGCCGAGCCGAGCTTGCTCGCGCACCCGCCGCACGACGCAAGCGCGGTGAGCCGGACCGGGATTTCTACATCCATAACGAACCCTTTGAAGATGAAAAAGACACTGCTCCTGCTTCCTGGTCCGGTTCCTGTCGCGCAGCCCGTGCTCGAGGCGATGGCGTGGCCGATGATCAATCATCGCGGGCCCGAGTTTGCGGAGTTGCTCGCGCGGCTCGAACGCGGGATGCAGCCGGTCTTCGGCACGAGCAACGACGTGGTCTTCCTTGGCTCTTCTGGGACCGGCGCCATGGAGGCTGCGGTTGCAAGTTGCTTCTCGCCGGGTGACCGGCTCCTTTCGTGCCCGGTAGGTGTCTTCGGGAAACGCTTCGCCCAGATTGCGCGGGCGCAAGGATGCGACGTCGAGGTGCTCGACACGCCGCTTGGCGCGGCCCTCGACCCCGCGCTGCTGCGCGCACGGCTGCAACGCGACGATGCCAAGAGCTTTCGCGGCATATTGCTGACGCACAATGAGACCTCCACCGGCGTGCAAAACGACATGGCCGCAATTGCGGCGGTGACGCGCGATCATGATGCTCTGACGCTCGTCGACTCTGTGAGCGGACTCGGCGCGTCGCCGTTCGCGATGGATGCGTGGGGCTACGACGTCGTGGTCACGGCGTCGCAGAAAGCCTTTGCGGCTCCGCCTGGTGTCGCCATGGTGGCCGCAAGCGAACGCGCGTGGACGGCAATGGAACAATCGCGTGGCGCGCGTTTCTACTTCGATCTGCGCACCGCACGCGAGTTCGCGAGCAAGGGGCAGACCGCGTGGACGCCACCGATTTCGATCTTCTACGCGCTGACAGTTGCGCTCGAGCGCTATCACGCGGACGGCCTCGAGGCGAACTTCGCACGTCACGCAACCTACGCGCGCGCGGTGCGTGCAGCGTTCGAGGCGCTCGGATGTACGATCTTCTCGCGTCCTGATGCACACTCGGTTACGGTTGTCGCCGCCTATCCGCCTGAGGGCGTCGATCCCGCGAAGCTGCTCAAGACGCTGCGCGAGCGCTACGGCGTTGTGCTCTCCGGCGGCCAGGGCGAGCTTACGGGGAAGATCGTGCGCTTCGGCACGATGGGCGACGTGGCGGAGAACGATCTGCTCGGAGCGATCGCAGCACTCGAACTTGCGCTCAGCGATTGCGGCGCGTCGATTACGCTCGGAAGCGGCGTCGCGGCAGCGGCGACGGCCAACAAAATTTTGGTATAAACGACGAAATTAAGAGGATACCGCCGCGCGCGGTATGGAACCCGTCGCTAGCCATGAGCAGTTCGACTAAGTCTACTAAGAAGAAACGCGGCGAGGAAGACCCGACCAACGGAACCGTCTCAATTCCCGACGTCGGAGCGATTCTCGAACGGCTGCGGACGCAACGCGGGATGACCGTCCGTGATCTCGCCGAGCAGAGCGGACTCTCCGCCTCATTCATTCGTGCCGTCGAACGCGGCGACTCCGACATCTCACTCGGACGTCTCGCGCGGCTTGCGCACGTCTTTCACTACGACCTCGGCTCGTTTCTCGGGTTTACCGCGACGATCTCGCGCCCGAGTTTTATCACCGGTGAGAACCGCAAACGTATCAACCGCGGCAAAGGCGTCGAGTACGAAGCACTACATCTTCCCGCGCTCGATCTCGACCTCGTGATCGTTACACTTGCGCCTGGATCGGGTTTCAAGGACGCGCTCACGCATGAAGGCATCGACGTATTGTATATCCTCGAAGGCGATGTGATGCTCGTGCTCAACGAGGTGGACTATCCGATGACCGCCGGCGACTGCACGATCTTTGCCGCCGGATTTCCGCACAGACTTCGCAACGACTCGAAGCAATCGGTCACGGCGATATCCGTCACCACAGGGAAAATGTAATGACCCACAACGTGCACACCGACGAGCTCGACGTGACGATGACGATCGAGCGCTGGCCCTTCTTGCACCCGCTCCAAATCACCGGATACACCTTTAACGACTGCGAATACGGCGTGGTCGAGCTGCGCGCCGGCGACCTTTTCGGTCGCGGGGAATGTTTCGGCGTCTATTACCTCGATGACGACGTAGCTCGCTGCAAAGCGCAGATTGAAGCCGTTGCCGATCGTTTACGTCAAGGCATCACGCGTGAAGAGCTTTTGGAGGTGCTGCCCGCCGGCGGTGCGCGTAACGCCGTCGATTGCGCGTTGTGGGATCTCGAAGCGAAACAGCTGGGCCGTCCGGCGTGGCAAATCGCCGGCTTACAAGCGCCGCGGCCGTTGCGCACGACATACACGCTAGGGGCTGAAGATCCGGCGCTCATGGCGGAGCGTGCGCGCGGCTACGTGAAAGCGCGCGCGATCAAACTCAAGCTTACCGGCGACGGCGAAGACGCCGATCGGGTGCGAGCGGTGCGTCTGGCGCGTCCCGACGTGTGGATCGCCGTCGACGGAAACCAAGGGTTCAACCGCGCGTCGCTCAAGGCGCTGATGCCGGCACTCGTTGCCGCGAACGTGCAACTGGTCGAGCAGCCGCTCCCGCGCGGTCACGACGCCGAGCTCGACGGCTTCGAATCGCCGATCGCGCTCGCGGCCGACGAGAGTGCGCAAGACATCGGTGACTTGCCGGGGCTCGTGGGGCGTTATGACGTGGTGAACATTAAGCTCGATAAGTGCGGCGGGCTCACGCGCGGCTTCGCAATGCACGCGGAAGCGCGGCGCCTCGGCATGAAGACGATGGTCGGGTGCATGGGTGGCACGTCGCTTGCGATGGCGCCGGGATTCTTGCTGGGTCAACTATGCGAGATCGTCGATCTCGACGGCCCGATTTTCCTCGCGAAAGACCGCACGCCGTCGGTCATATATGACGATGAAGGATGCGTCTTCAGCCCAGAGACCGTGTGGGGCGGCGCTAACCATTAGTCGGTAGCGTCGTCCACCAAGCACCAAAATTTTGCTTGGCAGGACGGTTTTTTGGAGGAGAGCGATCATAATTTGGCTTAAGAGACCGAAATTTCGTTAGGGCGTTCATAATATAGGAGCTTGTTGCGATGGGATTTCTTAAACGGGCTATCGTCATTCTCGTTACCGTGGTATATGCCACGGTTATGACGGCGCCGGCGATGGCGGCCACAACCGGTGCAATTACTGGTAGCGTGCACGACGTGAATGGTGTTGCGGTTGCGGGTGCTGACGTCTCGATCACGGGCCCGGCCCGCGCGACGAAGAGCACCGACGCCAAAGGCGCGTTCGCGTTCAACGACATCCCACCGGGACTGTACACCGTGCTGGTAAGCAAGGCCGGCTATACGATCGCTCGCAATGACGGCGTTGCGGTGTTCATCGGTGAGACCGAGACGCTCGCTGTCACGCTCCAGCAAGCCTCGTTCTCGTCGCTGCAGACGATTGCTACCGTTTCGACCAACGCACCCGGCGTTGCGCGGATCAACACGTCCAGCGCGTCGATCAGCACGATCTCGAACAGCGTTTTCGCCGATCAGGGTGCCCAGCAGGTCACCGACGTGCTCAACCAAACGCCCGGCATCTTCACCACGCCGTACTCTCCGGGCAACGGCAATCCGAGCAACGGCGCGTCGCCCGGTTCAGCGCAGACGCCGCAGATTCGCGGCGCGCTGCCCTACGAAACGGAATCGCTCATCGACGGTCACCCGGTCTCGGTCGGTTCTTCGGGAACGTTTTCGCCGAACCTCATCAACCCGTTCTTGCTCGACAACGTCGAGATCGTCAAAGGTCCGGGCTCCATGCCGGCCGAGATCAACTACGCGATCAACGGTACGGTGAACTACCGCACGCTCGAGCCGACGCCGGAGAATAAATTTTCCGGAGAGTTCGGCGTCGACAAGTGGGGTGGCGTCTCGACCGGATTCAAATTTACGGGTTCGACGAAGAATCACAAGATCGAATATGTGGCCGGCTACGTGACCGACGGTGCGCCCGGGGCGTTACAGAACTTCAAAATGCAAGGGTCGCAGATTCTGCTCGATAACGGACCGCCCGGCGGCCCATACTATGTGAACGGCCAACAGCTTGGAATGCTCGCTCCGGTCGGTGAAGGCCTCGGGCCGTCCGCTTTCAATCCGTACGCCGGCATGGGAATCGTCTTTCAAGAGCCGCTCTCCGGCTGTTGTTACACGATGGACACCGGCTACCACTCGACCTCAGAACTCGCCAAAGTCATTTTCAACTTCTCAAACAGCACGTCGCTGAAACTCTCGTATCTCGGCGGACAGTCGACGGTCGGCAACGGCGATGTGAATGCCTATGACACCTCACAGGTCGGCACTACCGGTATGCCGGCATTTACCTTCGAACCGTGCGGCACGGCGGGTCAGGCGCTGACGTGCAATCCGTTGACAACAACGGGAACGCCATACAACTGCGCGGCTCCGACCGGCCCCGCATGTGGAAGCGCGATTCCGTTCGATCTCAGTTCGTTTAACGGCCTGGGCAACACGTACGAACAGCAGAACCTCTTTCAGGGCGAGTTCCGCACGACGCTCGGCTCGACAGGAACGGTGCTCGCGCGATACTACACGGGTTCTTTGAACGAATTCGCCACTGAGGGCACGGGGTCGCTGAATGCAACGCTCCTGAACGTCTATGGTACGGTTCCGCTTTGTCCGGTCGGCGTAGCATACGATCCTGCGACTGCTATGTGCGGCGCCGGTGCGGGTGCCGTTGCCCCGACGAACACGACGTTCAACGGTGGGCCCGTCACGTTCACGACCGCGAGCCAAGCGAATACGTTTCTCACGAACGACACGATGAGCGGCGAAACGCTGCAATTGCAAGAGCAGTTCGGTCAAAATACGTTCACGGCCGCGTACGACCGCTCGGAACAGGCATCGTCCTCAACAGCGAATGAGCCGTCGGTCGGCATCGTCGTCAACAGCCCGGTCCAAGGATCGAAGCAGACCTTCCAAACGCTTTCGCTGCGCGGTGACATCGCGCTCCAGCCGAAGCTCCTATTGAACCTCAGCGACTATCAACTCAATTATGTTAGCCACTATTCGATCGATGGCGGCGTAACGTTTAACGATGCCTCTCACTCGTACAACGAACCGCGCGCGGCGCTGACCTGGCAACCGAATAACAATACGAGCTATCGTCTCTCGACAGGTGGATCGATCGCGCCGCCGTACATCAGTCTCGTTTCTTCGGGCGGTCCGACGTGGAGCCAGATCATTGGCGGTGTGCCGTCGGCCGGCTACATCCAAAATGCGAATAACGGCAACGTTAACGCGGAGACGGCATGGGGCTACGATCTCGGCGTGTCGCACCGTATCGCGCGCGCAACATCGGTCGACATCGATTTCTACTACACGCAGTTGCACAACCTGTTTCTGACCTCGACGGCAACGGTCACCGGTGCCGCCGCTGCGGGATGTCCGGGTGTGGCCATCAGCGCCCCTTGTGTGGTCTCGGGGACCGGAAATCTCGGCCAGGCGCGCTACCAAGGCGTCGAATTTGCGCTCAATCACGTGCCGATTTTCGGCTTCGGGTGGAGACTGCAAGGCTCGCTGCAGCGTGCCTACACCTATAACCTGCCGCCGTACTTCTACTGCGCCGGCTCGACCAATCCGGCCACTGGCGTCACCACGCCGCCGGGGCCGGGCTGTCTCTACAACACGAATCTCGCAGTCGTTCCTAACTCGAATTTCGGCGGTCAGCCTACCGCAATATCCGGCGCGCCGAACGGCATCGCCGGCGGCCGCGTGCCCTATGCGTCCGGCTACGGCGAACTCAATTGGCACGGGCACTACGGTCAGTACTACAACGTCGGCCTCACGTACTTCGGGAACAACAACACCTATAACGAGCCGCCGTTCTTCGTGCTCTCGGCCAACATGCGTATCAAGCTCAACGAGTATGGCACGCACGTGCAGCTCTCGGCCGACAATCTGACCGGTGCATACGCTAATCCGTACGCCGGCTTCTTCAATGGTATTCCGCTCCCGTTGGTCCCCGGCGCAACGCAGACCAACCCCCTTACCGGTGTGACGTCGGCGGTACCGTTCGCTGCGACGGCAGGCGGCAACTACGGACCAACCACGTTCCGCCTCATCCTCACGCAGGACTTCTAAGGAATTATGAAACGATTTGCCTCCGCACTGCTGGCAGCACTTACGTTGCTGCCGGCAGTCCCTGTACGCGCCGCAACGGCAGCACCGCCTGCGCCTGCGCAAACCGCGCATGCGATGACGACGCAAGATCTGGACGCATTCTTCGCCGGGATGATGAACTACGCGATTCGTCGCGACGACATCGCCGGCGCGGTGCTGGTCGTGGTGAAAGATGGCAAGATCATCTTCCAACGCGGCTACGGCTACGCCGACCTGAAGAAGCGCACGCCCGTCATACCGGACCTCACGATGTTCCGGCCGGGCTCGACGTCCAAGCTCTTTACGTGGACGGCGGTGATGCAACAGGTGCAGGCCGGCAAGATCGACCTGGACGCCGACGTCAACACGTACCTCGACTTCAAGATCAACGAGCCGCTCGGCAAGATTACGATGCGCAACTTGATGACGCACACGGCCGGCTGGGAAGAGGTCGCACGCGACACGCTCGTTGCGAAGGTCAGCGATCTCTATCCACTGCATGACTACCTCGTCAAGCGTCAACCTCCGCAAATCTACAAGCCCGGCAGTACGATCGCGTACTCCAACTACGGAGCGGCGCTCGCCGGCTACATCGTGCAACGCGTCTCGGGCATGCCCTTCGACGACTACATTGCAACGCACATCTTCAAGCCGCTGCACATGCTGCACTCGACGTTTGTGCAGCCCTTACCGGCGAATCTGGCGCCCGACATGGCGCAAGGCTATAAGCAGGCATCCAGCGACAAGCCGGTTCCCTTCGAACTCGTCGTGCCCACGCCCGCCGGCGCGGCATCGAGCACCGGCGTCGACATGGCGCAGTTCATGCTCGCGTACTTGAATGGCGGGACATTAAACAGCTTCTCGATGCTCAAGCCGGCGACGATCGCGCAGATGTGGACGCGTCAGATCGAACCTGGCCCTGGGACAGACCTCAACGGCTTCGATCTCGGGTTCTACCAGGAGTCGCGCAACGGCCAGGAGGTCGTGTCGCATGCAGGCGATCTGGTCGGCTTCCACAGCGACCTGCACCTAATGCCGAAAGATCATATCGGGATCTTCATGTCGTTCAACAGCATCGGGAAAGCCGGTGGGGTTGAAACCGTGCGCACCCAGCTCTTCCGGCAGTTCCTGGATCGCTACTATCCGTACAAAGCAAAGGTTGAACCGACGGTCGCAACGGCCAAAGCCGACGCCGCGCGCGTCTCCGGCTACTACACGTCGAGCCGTCAGATCCGACGTGCGCTGCGCTTCGTGTATGTGCTCGGGCAAACGCAGGTGAGCGCGCTGCCTGACGGCACGGTCGAAGTTAGCATGCTCAAAGACGCGGCCGGCAATCCGCTAAAATGGCATGAAGTCGGCCCGCTCTATTATCAACAAGACAACGGACAGGCGCACCTGAAGTTCAACGCCGACGCTAACGGCAACGTCACCTCATGGACGAGCGACGATTTCATCCCGGTAGAGATACCGCTGCGCGTCAACGGCTTGGAGATCGATGGGCTCGGTGAAGGTGCTGCTGCTCTGCACGATCGCGGTGTTCGTCCTCTCGCTGCTGATTCGGCTGGGTGCATGGATTGCGCGGCGCAAGCTGGGCCTCAAGCTCGGTCTGTCGGGCCGAGATAAGTGGATCCATCTTGCCGCGCGCCTCGGCGTGATCTTATTCATCGTCACGCTGCTCGGATGGGTCGTGATCCTCTCCGATGAAGACTCGATTCTCTCGGCGTCAATCGTGCCGAAGATGCAACTGCTCTACACGCTCGGCGTACTTACCCTGGTCGGCATGCTCGGCGTCATCGCGGAGACGGTCATCCGGGTGATGCGGGGACCCGGCGGGTGGCTCGTGCGCATCGGCGAGATCGTCGTCGCGCTCGGCGCGCTCTACGCGATCTGGTTCATCCTGGCGTTCGGCATGGTGAACTTCCAGACCAACTTCTAGAGGTGGTGGCGGCTGAAGTACGGCCAAAGTGCCGGGCGCGCAAACCACGGGATCACCGATTCGATCACGCCATCGATCTGCTTATCGGGCTGCACGAAGTATGGAGCCATGCGTGAAGCGTGCAGATCGGCACGAATGTCGCGCGAGAGCGGAAAGAACAGCGCGACAAAGAGCACGAGCCAAATAAGCACCGCGCCCTTCGCAAGGCCGATCGCTCCGCCACCCAGCGAGTTGCCGATGTTGAGGATCGGCAGCTTCGCAAAACGATTGAGCACCCATGCGATCGCGAGCACGATGGCGTAGGTAATGAAGCCGCAGAGAAACATTCCAACGACGTGCGCCGATCCGGGGCCGAGTTTGGTGACGGACCCGAGCCACGGATCGAACGAACCGTTGTAGTACCATGGTGTAATGAGCGCCGCAACGACCGCCACCGCGCCGCCCAGCTCGGAGACGAAGCCGCGCGAGAAACCCTTGTAAATCGAGATTAACAGGATGATCGCGATGAGGATATCGGGCCATGGAACGCCTGCGATCACTGGCGGATCGTGCCTCCAAGCTCTTCGCGCAACGCAGCGACCGCGCGCGCTTGCGCTGCGTCGGCTTCCGCGTCCGTGATCGTCCCGTCGGAGCGTTGCATCGTCACGCGCACCGCCAAACTCTTGTGAAACGTATCAACCTGCGGGCCGCGATACTCATCGAAGACGCGCACACCGGTACACAGGTCCCCGATCGCCTTGCGCACGACCTGGCTCAAGCGTTCGGCGTCGACGTCGAGATCGACGACAACCGCTAAATCGCGATAGGTCGAGGGAAAGCGTGAGGGCGGGTGATAGACCGGACGCTGATACTCCGGGATGCTGTCGAGGTAGATGTTGCACATGTAGACTTGCAGGCGCACGTCAAAGGCCTTGCTTAATCGCGGATCGATCTTCCCGAACGCGGCAACCTCGCGGCCACGCCACATCGCGACCGCGCTCTTGCCGGGATGATAGCCACCGCGCACGTCCGCCGCGGTTTCGACCTCGATGCCGGCTACCGCACGCAACAAGGCTTCGCAATCGCCCTTGAGCCGCAAGAAATTCGAATCGCGCCAGGCTGGTTCGTCAACCGGTTCGACGGCAAATCCGAACGCCAGCGCGGGTTCTTCGTGAATGACGCCCTCGTCGAGCGAGAAGACGTGACCGAGCTCGAAGACGCGATACGGACGATCGAGTTTGGAGAGATATTCGAAGATGCCGGGGCCAAGGGCCCAGCGCAGCACCCGCTGCTCCTCGGTGAGCGGATTGAGGACCTCGACAATGCGATGGCTCGGCTGCAGTCCCGAACGCGCAACCTTGTTCTGGATCGTCGTCCCCTGTAACGCATAGGTCGCGATTTCGTGATACCCGAGACCTGCAAGCGATGTTGCAACCTGCTCCTCGAGATCGAACTGCGCGCTCGGGATCGCGTGCGCGGGAATCGTCGGTTCAGCGGCTTCGATCGCGTCGTATCCCTCCATGCGCGCGACCTCTTCGACAAGATCGGCGGAGATCGTGAGATCGCGGCGCCACGCCGGTGGCACGACGTGCAACACGTCGCCGTTCGTTGCGACCTCGCAACCGAGCAGTTGTAGATGCCGCGCGATCTGCGTGGTCGAGAGCTCGAGACCGAGCAGATGGGTAACCTCGCGGCGCGACAACTCGATCGGCTGCGCGTTCGCGAGCGCAGCCCCGAAAACGTGCGGCGCATAGGCGTGTCCTCCCAGCGCAACGATCAATTGTGCCGCGCGCGCCGCACCGATGTCGGTAAGAATCGGCGCCAGCGACTTCTCATGCCGGGATGACGCTTCGGTGCGCAGTGCGAGTGCCGCCGACATGCGGCGCACGCGTGCCCCATTGAAGTTTGCCGATTCGAGGATGATCGCGCGCGTCGAATCACGCACTTCGCTATCCGCGCCACCCATCAGGCCGGCGAGCCCAAGTGCGCGGTTTGCATCGGCGATAACCAAGTCGCGCGGTCCGAGCGCGCGCTCGATATCGTCGAGCGTCGTGAGCTTCTCTCCTTCGCGGGCGTCGCGCACGATGAAGTGCCGATTCGCGACCTGCGCCTCGTCATAGAAGTGTAACGGTTGCGCGGTTTCAAACATCACGTAGTTCGAGATGTCGACGAGATTGTTGATCGGGCGCTGCCCACTCAGTGCCAGCCGAATGCGCATCCACGCAGGTGCTGGTGCGACCGCGATGCCGTCGAAGCGCTGCGCGACGAAACGCGTGCAATCCGGCGAGTCGATGCTGACGGTGGGCGGCGTCGGATCCGGGTCTGCCCCGGGATTCTCAAACGACGGTAGTCGCAGCGGCACGCCGTACGACGCGGCGAGTTCACGCGCGAGCCCGATCACCGACATCGCATCGACGCGGTTACTCGTTACTTCAACGTCGAGTACGTCGTCGTTGAGCCCGAAGTACTCGATGACGTCGGCGCCGAGCGGCGTCTCCGGGTCGAGCTGCATGATACCGTCTTCAAACCACTCTGCGGGCAGCGCAAGCTCTTCAGCCGAAATCATCATGCCTTCGGAATCTATGCCGCGCATCTTGCGCGGTCCGATCGTAATCTCCGGCAGTTTCGCGCCGATCATCGCCACGGCGATCGTTTGCCCTGCGGCGACGTTCGTTGCCGCGGTCGCGATCGTGAGCCGGCGCTCGGCGCCGATCTCGATGGATCCGACCTGGAGCTTGTCGGCGTTGGGGTGTTTCTCGAGCGTGACAATTCTGCCGACGACAACGCCGCTCACACGTGGACGACGCGTGATCTCTTCAACGGGAAACCCGAGCGTGGCGAGACGGTCGGCGATTGTTTGCGCATCTTCGGGAAGATCCAGGTACTCACGCAACCATGAAATTGGGACGCGCACGATTCTACTTTAGATTCCTTAAGTTAAGCGAGTTGCGTCAGAAAATCGGGATCGCTTTCGACGAATCGGCGAATGTCATCGATCTCGTAGCGCGCGAGGCCGAGGCGTTCGATACCGAAGCCGAAGGCCCAACCGGTGTACACGTCGGGATCATAGCCGACTTCGCGTAGCACGTTTGGATGCACCATGCCCGAACCGCCAAGCTCGATCCAGCCCGAGCCTCCGCACATACTGCACGTGTCGGAGAGTCCCTTGCACTTCGGGCAGGTCGTGTCGAACTCGGCGCTCGGTTCGGTGAACGGAAAGAACGACGGGCGAAAGCGCACGAGTTGATCCTCGCCGAAGAGTTCGCGGCACATGCCGGTCAACATCCCCTTGAGGTGCCCGAAGTGAATACCTTCGGCGACCAGCAGCCCCTCGATCTGATTGAATTGAAAGAGATGGCGCGCATCGACCGCGTCGCGCCGGTAACAGCGGCCGGGCGCAACGATCGCGATTGGCGGCTTGTAATCTTGCATTGTGCGAATCTGCATCGGCGACGTGTGCGGCCGCAGCAGCAGCGTGTCGGTGATAAAGAACGAGTCGAAGCCTTCGCGCGCGGGGTGCGTGGGCGGAATATTGAGTGCGTCAAAGTTCTTGTAATCGTCCTCGACCTCGTTGCCGAGCACGACGGCGAAGCCGCGCCGTTGAAAGTACCGTGTCGCATCGCGTAGTACGCGGCGTATCGGGTGGATCGAGCCGGTGACGGGCGGTATCGACGGAAAGGTCACGTCGATGGTTTGCGCAAGTTCTTCGTCAAAGGCGCGATTCGCAAGGCGCGCTTGCGCGACGGCGAGCGCGGCCTCCATGCGTTTGACGGCTTCGTTGATGACTTTGCCGGCAGTGGGACGCTCGGCGGGCGGCAGTTTTCCGATCGAGCGCTGCACGAGCGTGACCTCACCACTGCGCCCGAGAAATGTTACGCGAACGGTTTCTAATTCGTGCTCGTCCGCAGCTTGCGCAACCGCCGCTTCGAAGCGGCGGTGCAAATCGTCAAGCAGGCTGGATAAATTCAAAGCGCCCGTGTCCATAGACCGGGCGCTTCGGGAATACTATCCGGACTTCTTTGGTCAGCCAGGGCTCGCGACGGGTTGGATCCGACGGTAGACAAGGTAGGCGCTAATCGAGCCCGTTTGGGCGAAGAGCTTCCAGAAGAGATCGCTGGTTGCCATTGCTTGCTTTCGTCTCCTTCCAGCCGTTAAAATTCGGCCTAAAACCATGGGATTGCCGAGATTGTACCATGCTACTTTTCGTGCGGGAAGTCTTGACTTTTAGGCCTGTCAAGACTCTCTTGACAGGGCTTGCGCAAGTGCGTAAAGGCCAATGGAACCAGCAACGGCCGCATTGAGCGAATCGGCGGTCCCGCGCATCGGAATACCGGTCAAAATGGTGCCTGGGCTCTCCCAGGCGCCGAGGCCGCGGCGCTCGTGGCCCACAACCAGGGCGGTGCGCTCGCCGGGCTCCAGCCGGCTCAGATCCGCGCCCTTGGCTGCCAGCCCCACGACCGTGCAGCCGGCGGCATTTGCCGAAGCGGCAAAGTCGGCAGCGCCGGCGACTGCGAGCGGCAGCCGGAAAATCGTGCCCATGGCCGCGCGCACGACCTTGGGATGATACGGATCGACCCCGAGGCTCCCGAGGACGACCCCCGTGGCCCCGAAGGCCTCGGCGGAGCGCAATAGCGTTCCGACGTTACCCGGATCATTAAGGTCGGCGAGCACCAGCGTCAGGCGGCCGCACAAAAGGGCGGCAAGGGCCTGTGGCTGCTGCGCGGCGACCCCGATCAGGCCGGTCGGGGTGTCGAGGTCGGAGATCTTGCGCAACGTCCGGTCGTCGACCACGTATACCGGCGTCCCCGCCGCGTCGAGCTCGCGAACGGTCGGGCTGGCTTCGAGCACCGGTGCGGTGACGTAAAGCTCCTCGACCGTGACCCCGCTTCGGAGGGCTTCGTCGAGGAGGGTCGGCCCTTCAAACGCGAAACGCCGGTGCTCTTTGCGCCCTTTGACCGTTTGCAGATCGCGGACGCGCAGGACGCGCTCCGCATGCGCGCCGGTTAGCGTCGCCACCGCGCGCGCGTAACGATCATGACGATCGCGGCGACACCACCGGCAAGTACGTTTGCCACGATGTAGTTAAAATGGTGCGGCACAACAAAGATGTTGAAAACATAGACCAACACAGCGAAAATCGCGAGAAAATACGCAAGCCAGCCGATCTCTGCCAGTATTGACGAGCGTTGTTGCACGAAAGGGTCGTTATGGATTCCACACCGGAAGTCATCTCCTCGGAGGAACGCTTCGTCGGCCGCGTTTTTCGCGTGCGCACCGACGAGATCGTGTTTCCCGATGGCGGCGATGCACGGTTGGATATCGTCGAACATCGCGGCTCTTATGCAATCATCGCGACGCCCGCGCCGGATACGCTCGTGCTGGTCCGGCAGTACCGGCACGCGGTAGGGCGGGAGTTGTGGGAGATCCCGGCCGGAACGGCCGAGCCGGGGGAGGGGCTGCTCGACGGGGCCCTACGCGAGCTGGCCGAGGAGACCGGGTACCGCGCGGCCGCGGCGCGACTGCTTGGGAGCTTCTACATGACCCCCGGCTTTTGCAACGAGATCATGCACCTCGTGCATGCAGACGAGCTCACGCCAGGTGAGACGAGCTTCGACGAAGACGAACGGATAGTTGTTCAAAACTTTACAATCGACGAAGTCCAGCAACTCGTGCGTAATGGCGAGATTGCTGACGCAAAGACGCTAATTTCTTGGATGTGGTTACGCGGTTTTCGGGGTGAACTTGGGCCCGTTGGTGCCGATAATTGAGGTACGGGTTTACACGGCTGCAGCGTTGCGATAAACATTGCGGTCGTTGACCATGGAGGACACCGTGGAAATACCTCGCGACATAGACGCCGTGTTGCGGCGCCTTTTGGAAGGCTCGTATGAAGGGTCCGGAGAGTCTGTACTCGCTCCGGAGGACGAGTCTTATCTGTCGTCGCTAATCGCCTCGGTTCGCGGCGGTCGCCGCGCGGTGCTAATCGTCGAAGATGCGGACGAGCGCCTGCGCTATATGTTTAGTAATGCGACGCGGGCCGAAGCCGTAACGATGCTCGGGAAAGTCGTGGAAGCGACCGGCCGCCGCCTCGCCGACGGAGACGACTAGCGCATCGCGCTAGGGTAACAGAAGAATCTCGTTGATCTTCCCGTCCGGCGTCAACCCGAAGCGATAATGATAACGTCCGTTTTGAAAGCGGACGATAAATTCATACAACGTACCCCCGCCATTCTGACTCGTGCTCGAAATCGGTATGATGTCGAGCAGCTTCCCGTATGCCGCAAAGTTCGCCTTTGCCACGAGATCATCGGTAAGGTAGGACGAGAAGGCAGGCGTCAGCTGGGTGCGATCGATGTTCTTGTCGGCGATGCGTCCGAGCCACTCGGTGGCCTTGGCCACGACCGCATTGTTGACGTTCGCGCGCGCGGGCGGCAACACGATGTCGAGAATGTCACCTGCGACAGCCTCAGGTTGCACAACGGCCTGCGAGTGAAACATGTCGACGTTGGCAAAGACAATGACTGCCACGTGATCGTCGGGCAAGAGCGCATTCATCGCATGATAGCCGGCGAGCTCACCGTTGTGCCAGATGAAGCGCTTTCCGCCGCGTTGGTCGATGACCCAGCCCAAACCGTACTGCGTTGCGCCAGGCGCGCCGCTTGGCGTGAACATGTCGCGCTCGGCGTCGACGCGTAGTAACAGCGGCATGCCTATATCCCATTTCGCCAAATCGTAGACGTTCGTTACGACGCCGCCGTCGCCGAATAGCCACGCAGGATCCCACGGCTTGACGCGCGTGAAGTTCCCAGGCGAACCCGTATATCCGACCGCGTGCTGCGGCGAAATGCCCGAGTCGCCTGCGTAAAGCGTCTGATTCATCAGCAGTGGGATAAAGATGTTTTGCTGCAAGTAGTCAGAGAGCGGAATGCCGCTCACGCGTTCGACGATCAATCCCGCAACGACGTAGTTGAAGTTATTGTAGCGATACTGCGTGCCGGGCGGCGAGACCGGCTGCAGCTTGTTCATTGCCGCGAGTAAGTCGGGAATCTTGATGCTCTTGGTGCGATCTTGATCGATGCCTTTCGCGTCGAGTTCGTCGGGAAGCCCGGCAGTTTGATTGAGCAACTGGCGAATCGTTACGCCGTTTGCGATCGTAAACTCGGGAACATAGCGCGTAACAGGATCGTCGAGTTTGAGTTTGCCGCCCTGCTGCAAGAGGAGAATCGCTGCCGCCGTAAATTGCTTGCTGATCGATCCGGCGTAGGTTTGCGTTCCCGGCGAAAAGCGCGTGTGCCGCGTGAGATCGGAATAGCCGAAACCGCGCGCGTAGACCAACCGGCCATCCTCCACGATGCCAATTCCAAGGCCGGGCGTGCGCTTCTCTTGCACGATGTGATTGCAGAGATCGTCGACCTGCCGCTCCATCTTCGCGGTAAACATGAGGACGCCCAGAGTAAAGCCCGTCAGCATGCCGCGCCTTTTCGGCTAGAAAGCGAGCTGGGCCTGGCCTACCACAACGCCGTTTTGCGTCAGCGAAAGTTGATCCATCCGGTGACTCTTGGGCAAGTAGAGAAGCGCCACGTCGCCGTGCGGTATCGCCATGCCGAGCATGGTCTGCTGACCGTCGTGCGGCCAAACGACGTGCAACGGTGCGCGCACGCCACGAATAACGATGCAATACCATGAGCCGTCCGGTCCATACATCACGTGTGCATCGGTGCCGCTGAAGGCAACCGTGCGATGTGGGCTCGTCGCGACGCGCGCCATCGCTGCCGTATCGGAAGCCATCGCTTGGTGCATCGAAAGATTTTCTTCGAGCAGGTAACCGACCGGCAGCAGCATGATCACCAACGCTGCCGCAAATGCCAGTGCCATGCGCGGCAGGGTCACGGATAGGCGTGGCGCAGCGGACGCCGGCGCGCGTTGCATCGGTCGATCGAACTGGGGTTGTGCCGCCGCCATCGCAGTAACGTCGGCTTGCGCTTGCGCGAGCAAGCGCCGGCATGCATCGCAACCGAGCAAGTGTTCCTCGGCCGCGCGCGCTTCGTGCGGTTCGAGGATTCCAAGTGCATAGAGCGCAGCGAGTTCGCCGAGATGATCGGTCATTCGCCGGCTCCCAGCGCCGCGCCGAGTTTTCGTAACCCAAGCGCGATGCGACTCTTGATCGTACCGAGTGGTTCGTTCAATTCACGCGCGATCTCGACGTGTGTTTTGTAATCGAAATACGCGAGTTCGAGCGGTTTGCGCTGCTCGGGCGGAAGCGTGCGCAGCGCCGCCCGCAAACGATCGTGTTCAATCACGTCGACGGCGCCCAATTCATCGTGCTCGGGTGGCTCGGCGGCGACACGCTCCTCGAGTCTGCGCCGGCGCGTCTTCGAACGCAGCCGGGTGATCGCTTCGTTGCGCACGCACACGGTGAGAAAGCTGCGCACTGCGCCCCGCGAACGCATGTACGAATCGGGTGAACGCCAGACGCGCGCGAGGGCGTCATGTACGCAGTCTTGCGCGTCCTCGGCATTCCCGAGCACGTGGTAGGCCGTCGAATAGAGCAGCTTGCCGAAGCGCGCGTAGGCTTCGTCAAATGCCCAGCGCTCTTTAGCGGCAAAGGCGGCCGCAAGCGCCTCGTCATCGGGGACGGCACGCATAGAGCGGGGGCGTTCGACGGCGAGCGCGCTCATCACCTAGGAAACGCCCCGCGACAGCCGATGGATGAATAATGGGGACGATACAAGCGGCCATCCTGGCTGCCGCGATGGCCACCGGGCAACCGGTCGGGCCGCACCACGTGGGGTGCAACGTGAACGAGATCTTCACCGAGCACATTCATGCACAGCTCGCTATCGAGCATAACGGTGCGAAGGTGGGCGTTCCGGCGAACATCGGAATCGTGGGCGGGGGCGACGCGATGGTCTGCATCTACTGGCTGCACACGCACGACGATTCGGGCACGATTCACATCGAAGCGCCCGGCGGCAACTTCACGCTGGCCGATTTCTTTGCCGTGTGGGGGCAGCCACTCTCGAGCACGCGCGTCGGCCGATACACTGGACACGTGCGCGCATATTTAAACGGCACGCCGTATAAGGGCGCGCCGCAAAACATTCCGCTAAACGACGGAGAGCAGATCGTCCTAAAGGTCTAAGCTTTGCGTTGGTGTATCGCGAACTTGTTGCCCTCGGGATCGGATGCGAACGCCGAAAAGCAGGGCGGGAATTCATGCACGTCGCTTACCGCAACACCGTGCTGTAGCAAGCCCTGGCGCATCGCGTTGATGTCGTCGACTTCGAAGGCGGCGCCGGATGACGCTCCGGGCGCCATGCCCAAACCTTCGCCGTTGCCGATACCAAACGTACAGTTTCCGACGTCGAACTCGGCCCAGTGTTCGCCGAAGAGCTGGCCGGGCTTTAGGCCTAGAACATCGCGATAAAATTCGATAGCACGTGGAACGTCGCGCACGGAATATGCGACGAAAGCAAACTCTTTGACCATCGTTGAGCTCCTCGTACGTCCAGAAACCAAGAAGGGAAAGTCATGTTGACTTTCCCCTCCGCGATCCCGCCTTAAGCGGTGCGTTACTTGCCGACGGCTTGTTTTGCGATCTTGAGCAGCGAGCCGAAGGCCTGCTGATCGTTGATCGCAAGCTCCGAGATCGCTTTGCGATTGAGCGTGACGCCCGACTTCTTCAAACCGTTCATGAAGACCGAGTACGTCATGCCTTCGCGACGAACGGCCGCGTTGATGCGGCTGATCCAGAGCGAACGGAAGTCGCGCTTGCGCACACGACGATCGCGGAACGCATAGGCGAGTGACTTGAGAAGCGCTTCGTTCGCAACCCGATAGTTGCGACGGCGGGCGGCGCGAAAGCCCTTGACGAGCTTCATTACCTTGCGGCGGTGTTTGAGCCCCGATACACCACGTTTGACGCGTGCCATTTCTTCGAGCCCTCCTTACACCAAATACGGGATCGTCGGCGCCAAGCGCTTCAAATCGCCCTTGAACGTCGGTTGATCCTTGCGGAAGTTGCGCTTGCGTTTGCGCGTCTTCTTGCTGAGAATATGGCCGCAACCGCTGAATTGGTGGCGATGCATCACTTTGCCGGTCGCCGACACTTTCACGCGTTTTGCGGTACCACGATGGGTACGAATCTTAGGCACTGGTAGGCTCCTTCGTTGATTTCTCGTGTTCCTCGGCGTGCGCGCCGGCCTTATTATTCTCGGCGTGCGCGCCGTCCTTATGATCCTCAGCATGCGCGCCGTCCTTGTGCGCCTTGTCCTCTTTGTGCTCTTTGTGGAGCGAGAACTTGGGCGGACCGGTCGGCGTCACGCGCGGCGCCAGGATCATAAACATGTTCTTACCTTCAAGCCGCGGTTCGCGTTCGATCGTGGCAAGCGGCGCCATATCTTCAGCCATGCGGTCTAGCAACCGCCGGCCAAACGCCGTATATGTAATTTCGCGTCCGCGAAACATGATCGTGACCTTGATCTTACTTCCGTCGAGCAGCAGACGTTCGGTCATGCGTGCCTTCGTTTCATAATCGTGCGTCTCGATCTTGGGCCGCAACTTCACTTCACGAAGTTCAAAGTTGCGTTGTTTCTTGCGTGCGTCTTTATCTTTTTTCGACTGCTCGTACTTCATGCGTCCGAAGTCGCCGATCTTCACGACGGGCGGCTGCGCGTTTGGCGAGATCTCGATCAGATCCAGCCCCGCGCCTCGGGCGCGCGTAAGCGCGTCCTCGGTCGGCAAAATGCCGAGCTGTTCGCCGTTTTCGTCGATCACACGGACCTGCCGAATACGGATTTGCTCGTTGATTCGTAGCGGTCGAGCTATGGCGTTTTCCCTTTCACGAGAGAACAAAAAATGGCGCTGCCGAAGCAACCCCACGCGCGGAACCTACCGACGGCCCCTCGAGTAGTAACCGGATCGCCCGCGGGCATCCGGTGAGCTCCTGGGGCGTACCCCAAGCGCTTCTTCGGCCTGCGCAGAATAGCACGGTCGCCCAGGGGGTGTCAACGGCAGGTAAGGCCTTCCAGGGCGTCCCGTAGTGGGTCAGGAGAAAATCGATTGCCTCGTCGTCGATAACCAGCGGCGGTGCGATGCGCAGCACCGAGCCGTGTGTGTCCTTGGCGGCGACGCCGCGCGCTAGCAGTGCTTCCGAAAGACCCTCGGCCGGAACCGTCAGTTCGACGCCGATCAGCAGTCCGCGTCCACGAACCTCCTTTATAAGGGGCGAGTGCACGGCTCGCAGACCCTGCATGATCTTCGCACCCGCATAGCGTGCACGCGAGGCGAGCTTTTCATCGACGATCACGTCGAGCGCGGCTTCGCCGACCGCACTGGCAAGCGGATTGCCGCCAAACGTGCTGCCGTGATCGCCCGGACCAAAGAGCGACATCAATTCGTCGCTGGCGAGAATTGCGGAGACCGGATAGTAGCCGCCCCCGAGTGCTTTGCCGACGATGAGCACGTCGGGCGTGATGGAATCGAAATCGCAGGCGAAGAGATCGCCGGTACGTCCGAAGCCCGTTTGAATTTCATCGGCGACAAAGAGCACGTTGTGCTCCTTGCACAGCGCCCACGCGCGTTTGATAAAACCGTCGGGTGGTACGACGACGCCACCTTCGCCTTGAATCGGTTCGATCAGGATCGCGCAGGTATTCGGTGACATCGCGCGTTCGAGTGCATCGGCGTCGCCGTAGTTTACGATCGCAAAACCGGGCGTGAACGGTCCGAAATCCGCGCGATACGAGGGGTTGTCGCTCGCACTCACTGCCGTGATCGTCCGTCCGTGAAAATTGTTTGCGAAAACGATGATCTGCGCGGCATCGTGTGCGATGCCCTTGTGGCGGTAGCCCCACCGCCGCGCGAGCTTGATCGCCGTCTCTACGGCTTCGACGCCGGTATTCATCGGCAACGCGCGGTCGAATCCGCTGACGCGTGTGAGCTTCTGCAAAAAGCGCCCCATGCGATCGTTGCGAAGAGCGCGCGACGTGAGTTGTACCTTTGCCGCCTGTTCGATGAGCGCAGCCTTGATGCGAGGATGGCAATGCCCTTGATTTACCGCCGAATACGCGCTTATACAGTCGAGATAACGCCGCCCCTCGACGTCGTAGAGCCAGACGCCTTCGGCGCGTTCGATGACCAGATCAAGCGGCGCGTAGTTATGCGCACCGTACGTCTCGTCGAGGTCGATGAAGCCTTGCGTGATCCCAGAATTGCCGAGCATAATAGCATCATACACTGATGCACCAACTTTCCGACCAGACGAGCGCGCTGCTCGAGCGTTTCCGGCACCGAGACCATCGCGGCATTTCAGAGAAAGGTCGCACGAAATTGTTGTTGCACGGCGAGATCCGGCCGGTGGCGACGGTGCTTTATCACGGCATTGCGGCCAGCCCCGAACAGTTCGTGCGCTTCGCTCACGAACTGCACGCGCGTGGACACAACGTTATTGTGCCGCGTCTGCCGCGCCACGGGCATCGCAATCGCCTCACCGGGGCATTGGCACAACTACGAGCCGACGACTTGCGTGCATTTGCGGACGAGAGCATCGAACTCGCGCAAGGCTTGGGCGAGCAGGTTGTCGTCGCAGGATTCTCACTCGGCGGGCTGCTCACAACGTGGGTTGCGCAACGGCACCCGGTGGCGCGCGCCGTAGCGATCGCGCCCTTTTTCGGCATGTCGTGGATGCCCAATCGTCTGACCGTGCCGTTTGCCGACTTACTCCTGAAATTGCCGAACATTTTCGGGTGGTGGGACCCGATCGCCCGGGAGCGTCAAGAGCCCGATCACGGGTATCCGCGGTACGCCTCACACGCGGTAGGCCAAGCACTACTCCTTGGGCGCGAGGTCTTTGCGGGCGTCAGCGATACGGTCGCTGCACGCGAGCTGATTTTGGTAATAAATGCAAAGGAAACCGCGGTAAATAACCGCGCCGTGCGCCGGTTGGCGGGGCTGCTGCGCCCGGCGCCGGGTGGACGCATCGAGCAATTCGTGCTCTCGAACACGCCCCTTTCGCACGACATCATCGAGCCGCTGCGCCGCCCGGAGGTTGCCGACCGGGTTTTTCCGGAACTCCTCGATTTGATCGATCGTCCTTTATAATTCATAATCTCCGTATGGCCATATCTACAGCAACCCGCACGATCAACCACTATATCGACGGCGCCCCCGTCGGGGAACCCGCAGCGCGCTACGGCGATGTCTACGACCCGGCGCGCGGTGTGCCGCAGGCGCGGGTGGCCTTTGCCGACGTCGCGACGGTCGATCGCGCCGTGCGCGCGGGCGCTGCAGCCTTCCCGGGGTGGCGCGACACGCCGCTAGGAAAACGCTCCGAGATACTCTTTGCGTTCCGCGAACTCTTGCGCGCTAACGCGCCGCGCTTCGCGCAGATCGTGTCGTCGGAACACGGCAAGATCGTCACCGACGCCGCGGGCGAAGTCGCGCGCGCTCTCGAGGTGGTCGACTACGCCTGTTCGCTCACGCAGATGACGAAGGGCGAGTTCAGCGAGAGCGTCTCGCGCAACGTCGACACGTATTCGATTCGGCAGCCACTTGGCGTCTGCGCCGGAATCACGCCGTTCAATTTTCCGATGATGGTGCCGGCGTGGATGTTCGCGATCGCGATTGCGTGCGGGAACGCCTTTATCCTCAAGCCGTCGGAACGGGATCCGTCGGCGTCGCTGCTCGTCGCCGAGTTGTGGACGCAGGCCGGTTTGCCCAAGGGCGTGTTCAACGTCGTGCACGGTGACAAAGTCGCGGTCGATGCGATTCTCACCCATCCAGGTATTGCGGCGGTCAGTTTCGTCGGCAGCACGCCAATCGCGAAGTACGTCTACGCAACGGCGGCAGCAAACGGGAAGCGCGTGCAAGCCCTCGGCGGCGCGAAGAATCACCTCGTCGTGATGCCGGACGCCGACATGAACGCGGCAGCCGATGCACTGGTGTCAGCCGCGTATGGCTCGGCCGGTCAGCGCTGCATGGCAATTTCGGCGAGCGTTACCGTCGGCAATGCCCACGAAGCGCTGATTCCGAAGATTCGCGAGCGCATCGCAAAGCTGAAAGTTGGGCCGGGAGCAGATGCAGCCAACGACATGGGGCCGGTCGTTACGGCACAAGCGCGCGAACGAATCGTCGACTACATCGCGCAAGGCGATCGCGCCGGCGCGACGCTGGTGGAGGACGGCCGCGAGCTGCGCGTCGCCGGCTGTGAGGACGGGTTCTGGGTTGGCCCGACGCTCTTCGACGATGTCGGATCGGACATGACGATCTACACCGACGAAATCTTTGGCCCGGTTCTGGTTAACGTGCACGCAAACACGCTCGATGACGCGCTCGACCTGATCAATCGCAACGCGTACGGCAACGGCACATCGATCTTCACGCGCGACGGTGGCGCGGCGCACAAATTCCAGCGTGAAGTGCAAGTCGGTATGGTCGGCGTCAACGTTCCGATTCCCGTGCCCGTCGGCTATTACAGTTTTGGCGGATGGAAGGCCTCGCTCTTCGGCGATTTGCACATTTACGGCGAGGACGGATTCCGCTTCTATACGCGTGGCAAGGTCGTAACCGCCCGCTGGGACGAGAACCAGACGGGCGTCAATCTTGGCTTCCCGACGCATAAATAACTTGATGCACGATACCGGACCAGTCGATTCACGAGCCACTCTCTGAGCTGGAAGTCAAACTCGAAGCCAATCGCTGTCTTTACTGTTACGATGCGCCGTGCATGCGCGCGTGCCCGACCCACATCGATGTCGCGTCGTTCATCGCAAAGATCGCGCAGGGAAATCTCAAGGGAAGTGCGCGCGACATTTTGAGCGCGAACGCGATGGGTGCAAGTTGCGCGCGGGTTTGCCCGACGAGCGAGCTTTGCGAAGGTGCGTGCGTCTATGCGAAGGATGACTCGCCGATCCGCATCGGCGATTTGCAGCGCTATGCGATCGATGCGCTGCAACGCAGCGGCGAACAACTCTTTGCGCCGGGCACGCCAACCGGGAAGAAGGTTGCGATCGTCGGCGGTGGACCGGCAGGCCTTTCCGCTGCGCGCGATCTTCGCGTGTACGGGCACGCGGTGACGATCTACGAGATGCACGATCGGCTCGGGGGCCTCAATACCTATGGCATCGTGCCGTTCCGCCTCGCCAACGACGTCGCGCTGTGGGAAGCCGACTACATCGTGCAACTCGGTATCGATGTCGAGACCGGCGTTGAAGTCGGCGCCGACATTCCCGTTGACGCGCTCGTGAAAGGCCACGATGCGGTAATTCTTGCCTGCGGCATGGGCAGTGTGCCGTCGCTGCGGATAGAGGGCGAGGACTATGCCTGGGATGCGCTCGACTTCATCGAGCACGTCAAGACCCAACGCCGCATCGGCGACCTGGGCGATCGCGTCGCGGTGATCGGTGCGGGCAACACGGCGATCGATGCGCTGACCTGCGCGAAGCGACTCGGCGCCGAGCGCGTGACGATGTACTATCGCCGCGGCGAGGAGCACATGACCGCCTACGATTTCGAATATGCCTTTGCCAAAGACGAGGGCATCGAGTTTCGTTTCTACTGCACGCCGGTACGCATCGGCGATGGCGAGGTCACGTTCGTCCGCACCGAACTGCGCGATGGCAAAGTCGTACCGATCGCTGGCAGTGAGTTTACCGAACCGGCGAGCGCGGTGATCAGCGCGATCGGGCAATCGCGGCTCGAGCGCACGCTGGGCGCCTTCGGCATCAAGATCGACGACGGCGCCGTCCGGGTCGACGAAACGCTGCAGACGACGCGGCCCGGCGTCTTCGCGGCCGGCGACTGCACCTACATAAAGGGCGCGCGTGAAGCGATGGTCGTCGAGGCGGCCGAACAAGGGAAGCTCGCAGCGCGAAGCGTCGATGGGTATTTGCGCGCAAAGGCGCCGCACTAATGGCCGATCTGCGCAGCACGCTCGCTGGTATCACGAGCCCGAATCCGTTTTGGCTTGCCTCCGCGCCGCCGACCAATAGCGGCTATCAAGTGATGCGCGCGTTCGAGGCCGGGTGGGGCGGTGCGGTCTGGAAGACCCTCGGTACGCCGATTACCAACGTCAGCTCGCGCTTTGCGGGTCTTGACTACAAGCAGAACAAGATGATCGCGATGAATAACATCGAGCTCATCACCGATCGGCCGCTCGATGAAAATCTACGCGAGATCCGCGAATGTAAGCGCGCGTTTCCCGATCGCGCGATCATCGCCTCATTGATGGAAGTCTGCGAGCGCGACGCGTGGCACGAATTGGTCAAGCGCGTGCAAGAAGAAGATATTGACGGCTTCGAGCTCAACTTCGGTTGTCCGCACGGGATGAGCGAGCGCGGTATGGGCGCCGCAGTCGGTCAGCATCCCGATTTGATTGAAGCGGTGACATCATACGTGAAAGAAGTTGCTCGCGTGCCGGTGATCGTGAAGCTCACGCCCAACATCACCGACGTGCGCGTTCCGGCACGCGCGGCTGCCGCCGGCGGAGCCGATGCGATCAGCATGATCAATACGATCAACAGCTTGATGGGCGTCGATATCGACTCGTGGAATCCGATTCCGAACGTCGACGGCAAGAGTTCCCACGGCGGCTACTGCGGACCGGCCGTCAAGCCGATCGCGCTCAACATGGTCAACGAGTGCGCGCGCGATCCTCGCGTGAATCTGCCGATCTCGGGCATCGGCGGCGTCGAGTTCTGGCAGGACGCGGTGGAGTTCTTGCTGGTCGGCGCGAGCAACGTACAGGTCTGCACCGCGGTCATGCATCACGGATTTCGCATCATCGACCAGCTGTGCGACGGGCTCAACAGCTATCTCGACGCGCGCGGGCTGCCATCGGTGGAGCAGCTCATCGGCGCGGCCAAGAGCCGCGTGACCACGTGGGAGAACCTCAACCTCAACTACCAGATCGTGGCGCAAATCGATCAAGAGACGTGCATTCACTGTAGCAAGTGCTATATCGCCTGCGAGGACGCGGCGCATCAGTGCATCGATCGCAGCGTCGTTGACGGCACGGCAATCCTGACCGTCGATCAGGCGCACTGCGTCGGGTGCAATCTTTGTATGATGGTGTGCCCCGTCGACGAATGCATCACGATGCTGCAGGTCGACAACGGCCTCCCTTCGGAGAGCTGGAAGGAACGCAGCAGCCGCATTAACGTGTAAAGGAGTCATCCCTTGGGAACGGTCATCCGCGGCGGTACCGTCATTACGGCTACCGATACCCAACGCGCCGACGTCCTTATTGAGGGCGAGCGCATCGCCATGCTCGCCGAGTCGATCCCGAGCAACGGGCATGCGACGATCGATGCAACCGGTGCGTACGTGTTTCCCGGCGGCGTCGATCCGCACACGCATCTCGATATGCCCTTCGGCGGAACCGTCACAGCAGACAACTTCGAGACCGGCACGCGCGCGGCGCTGCTCGGCGGCACGACAACGGTTGTCGACTTCGCGCTGCATACCAAAGGCGACTCGCTGCACAATGCACTGAAGACCTGGCATGGCAAAGCCGACGGCAAAGCCTGCGGCGACTACGCATTTCATCTGACGATTGCTGACGGCCGCGACGAAACGATGAACGAGATCCCGAAGATCATCAACGAGCACGGCGTCAACTCATTCAAGGTCTTCATGGCCTACAAGCACGTGCTGTACGTCGACGACGAGACGATCTTCAAGACGCTGCAAGCCTGTCGCGATGCCGGCGGCCTGGTGCAAGTCCATGCAGAGAACGGCGACGTGATCGAGGTGATCACGAAGGAGGCACTCGCTGAAGGTAAGACCGATCCGATCTGGCACGCGCGCACGCGTCCGGTCGAATGCGAAGGTGAAGCGACGCACCGCGCGATCCGTTTGGCCGAGATCGCCGGCGCTCCGCTCTACGTTGTGCACGTCTCGAGCGCGATGGCCGCCGACATGATCAGCGACGGGCGTAAACGCGGCCTGCCGATCTACGGTGAGACCTGCCCGCAATATCTCGTCTGCGACACCGAAGACTATCTGCGCCCCGATTTCGAGGGTGCGAAGTACGTGCTTTCTCCGCCGATCCGCGACAAGTGGAACCAGAGCGTGCTGTTGCGCAAGCTCAAGAACATGGAACTGCATGCCTTTGGCTCGGATCACTGCAGCTTCAACTTGTGCGGGCAAAAGGAACTCGGTAAGCACGACTTCTCGAAGATCCCCAATGGGGCGCCGACGATCGAAGATCGCCTGGCGATTCTCTACCACGTCGGCGTCAACGGCGGCGTGATCAGTCCGAACCAATTTGTTGCGCTCGGCTCGACCAATCCGGCGCGCTTCTTCGGGCTCTTCCCGCGCAAGGGCACGATCGCCGTCGGCAGCGATGCCGACATCGTCGTCTGGGATCCGAAACTCGAGCGCACGATCTCGGCCAAAACCCACCATATGAACGTCGATAACAGCGTCTTCGAAGGCATGAAGGTGAAAGGCAGGCCGCGCTACGTGTTCTCGCGCGGCACCAAAGTCGCCGAGGGTGACACGTTCACGGGGCGCACCGGGCACGGCAAATTCGTGCGCAGCGACAAATTCTATCCGGTCCAGGTGTAAGGAGCGAACGTGGAATCGAAAGTAACCATCGGCTTGATTCAAGCGCACAACGACGTCAACGGCAACGAGCCGGTCGAGAAGCACAAGGCGGCGGCGATCGAGAAGCACGTGCGCCTGATCCGCGAGGCCAAGCAGCGCGGCGCGCAGATCGTCTGCTTGCAAGAAGTCTTTTACGGGCCGTACTTTTGCACCGAGCAGACGACCAAGTGGTACGACGCCGTCGAACGGATACCGGAGGGGCCGACGACGCAGTTGATGTGCGGTCTCGCCAAGGAACTCGGCGTCGTGTTGGTCGTGCCGATCTACGAGGAAGAATTCTCGGGCGTCTACTACAACACGGCGGCCGTCATCGACGCCGACGGAAAATATCTCGGTAAATATCGCAAGCATCACATCCCGCAGGTGCAGGCGGGACCGCCTGGCTGCGGCTTTTGGGAGAAGTACTACTTCCGTCCCGGCAATCTCGGCTATCCGGTCTTCGATACGGCATTTGCAAAGGTCGGCGTCTACATCTGTTACGATCGGCACTTTCCCGAAGGCGCGCGTGCGCTCGGCCTGGGCGGCGCCGAGATCGTCTTCAATCCGTCGGCAACCGTTGCGGGGCTCTCGGAGTACCTTTGGAAGCTCGAGCAGCCGGCGCACGCCGTCGCTAACGGGTACTACGTCGGCGCGATCAATCGCGTCGGTGTCGAAGCGCCGTGGAACATGGGCGAGTTCTACGGGCAATCCTACCTGGTCGATCCGCGCGGCAGCTTCGTCGCCATGGGTAGCCGCGACAAAGATGAGGTCGTGATCGGCGTGATGGATCGCGACGTGATTCGCGAGGTTCGCAATACCTGGCAGTTCTTCCGCGATCGCCGTCCGGACAGCTACGATTCGCTGGTGGCGCAGTAGTGACGTTCACGCAAGAACGCTTCGACGACGTCGTGGTGCTCACGTCGTCGGAAGCGGCTTTGCTCTCGCGCAATCGCGCGATGTGGAACGACGACCTGCGGCCGTGTACGCTCGCCGAACACTCTTGGCCCGGTTCGAAGTTCGCCGCGCTGTGGGTCGGGATGTGTTTGTGCCTGCCGACGTACTCGCTCGCCAGCGGCATGATCTCGCTCGGGATGAACTGGTGGGAGTCGGTGCTGACGATTCTCAGCGGCAGCGCGGTCGTCATGGTCGCGATTTTGCTCGTCTCGCATGCGGGGACAAAATTCGGCATTCCCGTATCCGGTCTTTGCGCGGCTGTGGTTCGGGACGCGCGGTGCGCATCTACCCGCACTCGCGCGTGCGGTCATCGGCGCCGGCTGGTTCGGCATCAACTCGTGGTTCGGCGGTGAAGCGCTGGATGCAATTCTCGCGCGCGTCGTTGCCGTTCTGGAGCGGAATCGCGATCCATTTCGGCATTGCATTTGCAATCTTTTGGGCGATCAACGTGCTGGTCGCGATGCGCGGACCGCAAGCGATCGGACGACTCGCGCAATTCTCTGCGCCGACACTCGCATTGGGCGCGATCGCGTTGTTGCTCTGGGCGGTGCGAAGCGAACATGGCCTCGGGCCGATTCTCGCGGCGCCTGCGACGGTTCATGGACCCGCGTTCTGGGCGGTCTTCTATCCGTCGGCTGTCGGCGTGATCGCGTTTTGGGCAACGCTCGCACTTGAACATTCCCGATTACACGCGTTACGCAAAGACACAGCGCGGGCAGATGCTCGGCCAGATTCTCTCAATGCCGCTCACGATGGCGGCATTTTCATTCGTCGGGATCGCGGTGACGTCGACGACCGTGCTCCTGTATGGCAAGGCGCTCTGGAATCCGGTCGATCTGATCGTCACGTTTCCCACGCCGGTGGTTATTATCGCCGGCATCCTGATCATTCTCTCGTCGGTCACGATCAACGTCGGCGCAAATGTGATGGCGCCGGCCCGCGCATTTCCAGAATCTCTGGCCGCAACGCATCGGCTTCGCGACCGGCGCGGTGCTCACTGGAGTGTTGAGCTTGGCGATGCAGCCGTGGTACGTGCTCTCCACGTTTGCTACCTATATTTTTACTTGGCTTGGCACGTACGGCGCGATGCTCGGCTCGTTCGACGGCATCGCGATCGCCGACTACTGGCTCGTGCGAAAGACGCGTCTCGATCTCGCGCAACTGTACACACCGGGCGGGCGGTACTCGTATGCTCGTGGGCTCAACCCGCGCGCGGTGATCGCGGTGCTCGTCGGATGGGGCCTCGCACTGCTTGGCCTCGTAGCGCCGCCGCTGCATTTCTTGTGGAGCGGTGGCTGGATCTTCAGCCTGCTCGGCGGACTTATCGCCTACTGGCTGCTTATGCGCGGAGAGGCTTCGGTGCTCTCCGAATCGGAATATAACGACATTACGGAAAACGAGAGCGAACCGCTCGCGAGAGGGGCGTAACCCATGGCGATGGCGACCAAAAAGACCAACAAGCAGCGTGCCAAAGACCATTTGTTTGTCGCGCAGCAAACCTACTACGAAGAGCCGCTGACGCTTGTCAACGGCGAGGGAACGCGCGTGCGCGACGATCAAGGACGCGAATACCTCGACGCCTTCGCAGGCATCGCGACAAATACGCTCGGATATGGCGACACCGAGGTCGCGCAGGCCGTTGCCGAACAAGCCAAAGAGCTGATCCACGTCTCCACGCTCTACCTTACCGAGCAGCAGCTCGATTTCGCCGAGAAGATCGCCGAGATCGCGCCGCCGGGGATGACGAAGTCCTTCGTCAGCAACTCCGGCTCCGAAGCAAATGAAACGGCTGCGTTGGTCGCCCGAACGGCGAAGAACTCAGCCGATTTTCTTGCGCTCGAATATGCCTATCACGGTCGTACGGTCTACACGGTTGCGCTCGCCGGCCTTTCGAACTGGCGCAACTACGGTCCGCAGATGCCGCACGTTGCATTTGTCCCGAATCCGTATTGCTACCGCTGCCCGCTAAATTTGACCTATCCGTCGTGCGAAATCGCCTGCGCCAAATCGGCGAAGCGCGTGATCGAAACGCAGACGAACGGCGCGCCGGCCGCAATGATCGCCGAGACGATCGAAGGCGTGGCCGGCATCATCACGCCGCCGCCGGAGTATTACAAGGTTCTCAAAGAAACGCTCGAACCGTTTGGCACACTGCTGATTGCCGACGAAGTGCAAGCCGGCTGGGGACGTTTAGGTGACGGCTGGTTCGGCATGGTCTCGACCTACGGCGTCGTTCCCGACATCATCACGTCGGCAAAAGGTCTCGCGAGCGGGTTGCCGATCGGCATCACGATTACGCGTCCGGAACTGGCCGACGCGTTCAAAGGACCGCACATCAACACGTTCGGCGGCAATCCGCTCTCTACGCGCGCCGCGACCGTGACGATTGAGGTAATTGAAAAGAAACACCTGATCGCCAATGCCAAAAAGCAGGGTGACGCCCTACTTGCCGGGTTGCGTGCATTGCAAAAGCGCTTTCCGAACTTGGGCGAAGTGCGCGGGCACGGTTTGATGCTCGGCGTCGAACTCGTGAAGGATCCGAAGACCAAAGCCTACGACGCGCCGTCGACGAATCGCATGCTCGAGGCGATGCGCGAACGCGGCGTACTGCTTGGCAAAGGCGGGCGCTGGGGCAACGTGTTGCGCATCCAGCCGCCGCTGATCTTCAGCAGCGACGACGTCAAGGAGTTTCTCAAGGCCTTCGAAGCGTCGCTGCAAACGCTTTGAGCACTCGCTGCTCGTGGGCGACGTCTGAACTTTCGATCGCATATCACGACAACGAGTGGGGCAAACCCGTCCACGATGACCGGACGTTCTTCGAATTTGTCACGCTCGAGGGCGCCCAGGCCGGCTTGAGCTGGGAGACGATTCTGCGCAAACGCGAGCACTACCGCAAGCTCTTTCACGATTTCGATCCCGTGAAAGTCGCGCGTATGACGCCGGCACGCGTTGAAAAGATCCTCACCGATCCCGGCATCGTGCGCAACCGTGCAAAAGTCGAATCGACGGTCAGCAACGCGAAGGCTTTCCTGAAGATTCAGAAAGAGTTTGGTTCGTTCGACAAGTACGTCTGGCACTTCGTCGGCGGCAAGACGCTCAACAATCGAATCAAACGCCGCGAGGATCTTCCAGCCGAATCGGAAGAATCGCGCGCGTTGAGCAAGGATTTGGTCAAGCGTGGGTTTCGCTTCGTCGGCCCGACCATCATGTATGCGTTCATGCAAGCAACGGGATTGGTGAACGATCATATCGTCGGGTGTCCGGAACATGCTCGCGCCTCCGGTTAGCTCGCCGGCGCGCGACTATCGCGAGGGGATCGACGGCCTCCACACGATCATGGATCGCGATGACGATCGCATCGGGCGCAACGCGCGGACCGCGCTCTATGTGCATGGCGCGCGTGCGCCGTGGAGCGTCGTGCTATTGCACGGGCTCACGAACCATCCGGGACAGTTTGTCGACCTTGCGCCGCAGCTTTATGTGCTGGGCGTCAACGTTGTCGTGCCGCGCATGCCGTTTCACGGCTATGCCGATCGCATGACTAACGCGCTTGCCGGACTCACCGCCGAGATGCTGATCACGACCACGTACGAAGCCGTCGATGCCGCAATGGGGCTCGGTGAGCGCGTCGCTGTGCTGGGCATTTCGATGGGCGGACTCCTGTGCGCGCATCTCGCCCAGTATCGCGCGGACGTTGCGACCAGCGTGCCGGTTGCCCCCGATTTCGGCCTGCTGCGCTTCGGGCGCGGTCTCACCGATGTGCTCAGTGCAATTGTGCTTCGGTTACCGAACTTTTTTCTCTGGTGGGATCCGCGCCTGAAGGAAGCGCAACGGCCAGCAACCGCGTATCCGCGCTTCGCAACGCACGCGCTGATGCAAACGTTGCGAATCGGCAACGCCGTCTACAAAGCTGCGAAGACCACGGCGCCTGCGGCGGGCCGGATCAGCACGGTCGTAAACGTGCGCGATCCCGCGGTTAATAATGCGGCAACGAAGCAGGTCGTCGAGCGCTGGAAGCGCCGGCGCAGCGCGGGCATCGACTATATCGAATTGACGAACCTGCCCGAGAATCACGACATCATCGATCCCGACAACCCTCAGGCACGCATCGGGCTGGTCAATAGGAAGCTTATCGAAGTCCTCGCCCTTCATTCGTAGCTTTTTGCGCTGGCCCAGAGGTCGGCGACGGGTTTCTTCAGGCCGCGGCAGATGTTGATCGGAATGTTCGTCTCATAGTTGATGGCATAGTACGAGGCGAGGGTCATCGCAATCGTACGGGAGGTAAAGATACCTTCCTTGTGCCAACACGTGCCGCCGATTTGAATGAGCACGCTGCCGTCGAAGCCGTCCGGTCCCCAGAGCCAAAACTGATTGTGCCCGCTGATCACCGGAACGTCGGGTGTAAAGAACTTCACGGCCGAAGCCTCACCATAGTTGTCGCCGAAGACGACCGCGTGCGCGCGCTCTTCCGGCGGAAGTGCGTTGTAGATTTGTTGCACGGCCGCGGCCATTTCGGGCCAGCCGTGCATATCGGCATAGTCGCCGGTGAGCAGATTGGCCTCGCGGCCGTGTTCGGTTTCGGTCGAGACGCCAAGATGGAAGATCTTGCCGATTTCCATGCGATAGGCAACGAAGGTGTTCTCGGGAAGAATTGGGAGATCGAATGGGATAAACCACGTCCCCAGCAACAACGCGTATGCGACGATCGGAATGCGCCACAGCGTCACCCGCGAGGTCCACAAACCAATCGCCGTTGCGCCGGCGGCGATCACGATCGGATAGATATCGGCCGGATAGTAGTGCTTGCCGTGGAGCACGATCATCTCAAGGATCAAGATTGCATAGGTATATCCAAGAAATCGGAACGCTGGGCGTAGCAGTAACCAGATGAAGCCGATAACCCATACGGGAAATAAGAACGCATTGGTGATCAGAAACTGCTGCACAATGTAGATCAAGGGTCCGACGGTTTCGTTCTTACCGTTTTGTCCGTTGCGGAGCAGTTCCCACATTGGGAAACCGTAGTGCGCTTGCCAGAGGAAGTTCGGCAGCGCGATCAGGATCGCTAGGCCTCCTCCAAGTGCAAACCAGCGACTGAATAAGACCGAACGTTGCGGCGTAAGCAACACGCCTGCGAGCAACGCGACGAGGAAGAAGATTACCGCGTACTTGCTTTCCAACGAAACGCCCGCAACCACGCCGGCTGCGATCCACAGCCGGGGGTCAGCGCCTTTGGTGATGCGTACGACGAAATACGCGATGAGCGGCCAGCTCCACAGGCCGATCTCATCGGGCGAAACCTTCATGCCGAAGTTCGCGAGCACCCCGGTTAGCGCATACACGAGCACAGCAAAGATCTGTGCGAAGAGGCCGCCGCCGAACTCGGCCGCAAGTAACACGGTGACGAATGCGCCCGCGGCCGAACACAATGCTGGAACGAGACGCAGCAAGAAGAGCGAATGGCCGCCAATCTGCGTCAACGCGGAGAGCAGCGGTACAATCGGCGGTTGATCGACGTAGCCAAACTGCGGGTGCTGCCCACAGATGATGAAGTAGAGTTCGTCGCGGAAAAATCCGTAGTGCGGGTTTGCGATCGCGTGTATGACAAACACGATGCCCGCGGCGATCCATGCCACTCGTTTGGTCACGTCGGGTGTGCTCCTTTACTTCAGCAGATCGGGACGCTGGGTCGCGAAGCGCCGGCTCCAACCGATCTCGGTGCCGTCACGCATGAGGATCTTGTAGTCCCCGTGGAACCACGGATGGATTTCGGCGATCTCGTCGATGTTGACGATGTGCGAGCGATGAACGCGCGCGAACTGCGCGGGATCGAGCCGCCCTTCGAGCGATTCGAGCGTCGCGCGTAGCGCATGATCGCCGCGCGCGGTGTGGACGGCGACGCTGTTGCCGTTGGCCTCGAGGCGCGTGATCTCCCGCGTGGCGACGAAGAACGACCGCCCGTCATTGGGGATGAGCAGCCGTCGCACGTATTGCTCCTCGTTGCGAATCTGGGCGAGCGTAGCCGCGAGGTGGTCGGTATCCGGCTTCGCATCGAGCGAGCGACGCGCTTTGCTCAACGTTTGCTCGAAGCGGTCACGGTCGTACGGCTTGAGCAAATAGTCGAGCGCGCTCACTTCGAAGGCTTTGACCGCATATTGGTCGTGCGCCGTCACGAACACGATCGACGGCGGCGCTTCGCTACGGACCAGTGTTTCGGCGACGCCGAGCCCGTCGAGATCGGGCATATGGATGTCGAGAAAGACGAGTTGCGGTTTCGTCATCGAAATAAGATCGACGGCGTCGATGCCGTTTGAGGCTTCGGCGATGATCGAGACGTCCTCGTGCTCGCTGAGAAAGCGCGCGAGTTTGCGGCGTGCCGGCGTTTCATCGTCGGCGATCATCACGGTTAACATGGCAGGCTCACCACCGCCATCGTGCCGCCCCCGTCGCGAGGGCGGACGTCGAATGTCGCGCGCGGCCCATACAGATACGCAAGGCGCGAGGCGATGTTGCTCAGGCCGATACCACGCGGGCTCGAAGCGTCGAAGCCGAGGCCGTTGTCGCTCACGCGAATGACGGTCGAGCCGTTGGTGCGCGAGACGTCGATGCCGAGTTCGATCGAGGAGCGCGACGAGCCCATGCCGTGGCGTATGCTGTTCTCGAGCAGCGGCTGGAGCAGCATGAACGGCACGTTGCAGCCATGCGCATCTTCGGCGACGTTCACGTTTAGCGCGAGGTTGCGCTCGAGGCGGGTCTTCATGATGTCAACGTACATGCGCTCCATGCGCAGTTCTTCATCGAGCGGAATCTCTTGTACGCCTCCAGAGGCAAGCACGAGACGCATGTAGTCGCTGACCTGCGCGAGCATGCGATCCGCTTTGCCGACGTCTTCGTACATTACCGACGAGATCGCGTTGAGCGTGTTGAAGAGAAAGTGCGGTTGAAGTTGCAGGCGCAAATTTTCCAGTTGCGCACGCGCGAGTTTGGTCTCGAGATTACGCGTCGCGATAAAGTGCTGCAGCAGGTAGACACGTCGCGATCAGCAATGCGTAGTAGACCGCGTCCCCGGCTGCTTCCATCGGATAGCGGACGAACAAATCGCCGTAGTCTGTACGGGCCGTTGCCGATAAGCGGGGAGATAGCGCGTGCGCGCGACGGCGTTGAGCGTCGTATGCGCGATCGTATAGACGATGTATCCGCCGACGTTGCCGGCAAGTGCCCGCACGATGAGACCACGTTTGAACGGAAAGCGCGCGGCGATCCATGCCAGGAACGGCACCAGGATCATCGCGCTGTAAGCCCCAGTCATCTCCTCGAGCGCGCGTTGGCGCAGCGTACCGTAGTGGCGCCACGTCACGTCGTCCAGGTACTGATGCAACGTGAAGAAGATCCCGATCGCCGTAAAGACCAGGAAGAGCCATATCCATGCGGCGGGGCGCTTGAAGGTCATGCTCACCTCATACCGCGAGCCGGGCGCGCCGGTCAACCGCCTGGTGACGAGCGGGACGATTTTGCGGGCGAGCGGCCCGAATTGTCGAAATCGGGCGTTCCGATGCGTCATGGTGCCGAGGAGGAAACCATCATGCAGTACATTTTTCATCTTTTTGCCGACGAAGCCGCATACGAGGCACTGCCGTCCGACCAGCGGGAAGCTGGTTTCAACGCCTATATGGCCTACACGCAAGCACTCAAGGATGCCGGCGTGTACGTCGGGGGTGATCGCCTGCGTCCGGTCGGGCGAGTCGACGCAAGTTCGCGTCGACCCTAGCGGCAAAACGACGGTGCTCGACGGTCCCTATGTGGACACCAAGGAGCAACTCGGCGGCTACTACATGATCGATGTCGAGAATCTCGACGAAGCGATCAAATGGGCGGCGCGTTGCCCGGGCGCGGGCCACGGCACCGTCGAGGTGCGTGCAATTTGGGAACTGCCGGTTCGCGTGTAGAGCGTGCCGCGCGCGAGAGCTACGGTAAGCTCCTCGCGTATCTGGCATCGCGATGCAGTCTCGACGCCGCGGAGGACGCATTAGCCGATGCGTTCGCTGCGGCGCTCGAGCGTTGGCCGCAGCACGGTGTGCCTGACAATCCCGAGGCATGGTTGCTGGTCGTCGCGCGCAATCGCGTGCTGGATGGGATACGGCGCCGCAGCTACGAAACGACCGCGCTCGAGCGCGTTGCGCACCTGACGCGCGTCGCGCAAGCGGCGTATGAGTCGAGCCTCCAGCCCGAAGACGAGCGCATCGGTATGCTTTTTGCGTGCGCGCACCCCGCAATCGCCGAACCGATTCGTGCACCGTTGATGCTGCAGATCGTGCTGGGAATCGATGCTGCGCGGATTGCGTCCGCATTCCTGGTGGCGCCGGCGGCGATGGGCCAGCGATTGGTGCGCGCAAAGCGCAAGATCGTCGGCGCCGGCGTTCCGCTCACCGTGCCTGCGGCCGAGGAATTCCCACAGCGGCTCGATGCCGTGCTCTCCGCAATCTATGTCACCTTTGGGCAAGGGTGGGACGATCCAAGCGAAACCGATCCGGATACACGCGGGCTTGCGCGTGAGGCGATTTGGCTCGGGCGCCTGGTCAACGACGCCTGTCCGCATGAGCCCGAGGCGGGCGGGCTACTCGCGTTGATGCTGCACGCGCACGCGCGCCGCAATGCGCGACGGAGCGCTGAGGGAACGTTTGTTCCCCTCGATGAGCAAGACCCTCAGCAGTGGGATCGCACGCTGATCGATGAAGCCGAATCGCTGCTGGCGCATGCCGCCGACGCAAAGAACGTGGGTCGTTTCCAGCTCGAGGCGGCGGTGCAATCGGCGCACGCAGTACGCCGTTTTGGCCGCGCACCGGACTATGCGGCAATCGTGCTGCTCTACGATGCCTTGCTTGCAGCGACCGGTTCGCCGGTCGTCGGACTCAATCGGGCCGTGGCACTCGCAGCATACCGCGGTCCCGCTGCCGGGCTCGATGCGCTCGACGCGTTTGCGGTCGATGCGCGGATGGTAAACTACCAACCATACTGGGCCGCGCGCGCAGACATGCTTGCGCGTTGCGGTGAAACCGAGGCCGCGCGCGTCGCGTTTGAACGGGCAAGAGGTCTCACCATCGATCCCGCGGTCCGCGCGTATCTTGCCTCACGTCAGGAGGGTGTCACTTATGCAAACCACGTGGGAACCAGATGACAATGTCTACGCCTTTCCCAACCAGCGCAAAGAGCCGCTGACCGATGCGCAGCACGTGCGCAACGCCATCGCGCGTTTCGATCAGGTCGAGGGCGTCTCGGATAGCGATCGTGACCTGGCCTGGGCAAATATTCTCAAGGCCGCAGAGTATTACGGCGTCAATGTTTCCGAGAGCTCTTGGCACGATTTGATGAGGACCTAGCGATGCGAGCGACCTGGAAACCGCACGAGAAACACGGCGAACTGACGAAGCGGAGCGATCTGCCGAACAGCGTCTTCGCCATTCCTAAGAAGCGCAAGGAGCCGTTGACCGATGCAAAGCACGTGCGCAACGCCATCGCGCGCTTCGATCAAATGACCGGCGTCACCGCAGCCGAGCGCGACGAGGCCTTCGCGAACATCAAGAAGGCGGCAAAGCACTACGGCGTGGAGATGACGGAATCAGCCGCGAGCGACTTTACCACGCGGCCAAAGACCGGACGCACGGCTGCCGACCGCAAACGCTCGGCGAAGAAAGCCGTCGCCACGCGCAAGAAGAACGCGCGCAAGAAGACGACCGCTCGCAAGAAGGCTACTTCGGGTCGAACTCGCCGGTGAGGATCATCCGCTCGGAGATGTCGCGCGCACGTGCGTACTCCGCGCCGAGTTTCGCAGTCTCCTCGTCGAACATTTGACCGAGCGACGTGGGCGTGTATGGTCCCGGGAAGCGCAAGCGTTGCGCGATCATCACGCGATAGATGCGATCGGTCGCGAGATCTTCCATGTAACCGTCGAGCAGGCTCGCGCCCAGACCATTGAGCACGCCGTTGCGATAGCGAATCACGGTGCGCACCGCAGCGCGCGTGCCCTCGAGCGTGGTTGCGCCCACGCCGGTTGGTGCGGGCCGCAGATCGGGCTGCTCGGTTGCAAGCTGCGGTAATCGTTCGAGCTGGTTTGGGAACGGGAACTGGTCAACCGCGATCGTGTTCTGGTCGGGATGCCCGGTCCACGCACCGTCCATCAGACAGGCCGCTTCGTTCTTCTTGTCGCGTTCGAGCACTTCAAGTGCGCGCGCATTGAGTTCGGGATTGGCACGGTCGGGAAAGAGTGCGGTCATCCCGCCGATCGCTAGCGCACCGTGTTTGTGCGTGATCTCCGGCATCAGCGTTCGCAAGTTCTGGAAGAACGGCACATCGAACGGGATCGTGTTGCGATCGGGCAAGATCCACTTCGGATCGTGCAAGTTGAAATGCGCGAGGCTCGCCATGTAATCCCAACGCCCGAGATTGAGCCCGAGGATGTAATCGCGCAGATTGAAGAGGAACTCTTCCATCTCGTAGGCGATCGGATGCGCTTCGATCAGCGCCATCGCCTTGATCGAGCCGGGCTCCCAGCCCTTGGCTGCGATGATCGCGTCGAAAACATCGCGCCACCAGAACGCTTCTTCGGCAGACTCGGACTTTGGAATGTAGATGCAGAGCGGATGCTTGAGCCGCTCGTAATCAAGCCGATACGTGAGCAGCGCGAGATCGAAGAGCGATGCGCTGGTGAAATCGTCGCGCAATAGCCCTGCTTGCGACATGTGCAGGCCACGCACGCGATTCCACACGACGGTCGAGCTCGGCTCGATGCCGATTGTGCGGCCGCGCTTTGCGTCGTCGTAGGTCAGCTCACCGTAGAGCGCAGCAACGAGATTTTGCTGGCCGAGCATCAGGTGGTCCCAGGTGTTCGCGATCGAGTCTTCGAGATCGAGCATCACACCGGGCGCGCCGGAGTTGAGCATCTTGACGACCAGTTCCGCGTCGTCGGCGGGACCGGTCATCTGATTGCGCTGGTCTTGGCACCACGCCGGCAGTTCGATCTGCCAGTTGGTCGTTGTGGCTTCTGACGGCGGCAGATACGTGGGAAGTTCCCCTTGGTGCGCGCGCTCGAGCCGGACGGCCCGTGCGCGCGCCAACGCCTGCTGCTGCGGTGTGAACCGCTCGTGCAGCGGGAGAAAGAACTCCGCGAATCCCGCCGGCAGATCGCGCTCGAGTGCGAAATCTGCTGGGGCGACGTTCATGTTAGGCGCTCAATATCTCCGGTGTGCGACCGTTGCTATAGAACTGCTCGGTCTCGGTCGAACCGTGCAGCGCGGTCGTCGAGGATTGTCCCTCGCTGATCGTCTGCGCCACTTCGTCGAAGTAGCCCGTCCCCACCTCGCGCTGATGACGCGTGGCGGTGTAGCCATCGGCTTCCGCGGCGAACTCGAGTTGTTGAAACTCGGCGTAGGCCGACATGCCGCGGTCTTTGAAGTCGCGCGCCAATTCGAAGAAGCTGTAGTTGAGGGCGTGGAAGCCCGCGAGCGTGATGAACTGGAACTTGTAGCCCATCGCGTTGAGGTCGTCGCGGAATGAGGCGATCGACGTATCGTCGAGTTTCTTCTTCCAATTGAACGACGGGGAACAGTTGTACGCCAAGAGCTTGCCGGGGAATTTCCCGCGAATCGCCTCGGCAAACTTGCGCGCTACGGCGATGTCGGGCTCTGAGGTTTCCATCCAAAGCAGATCGGCATAGGGCGCGTAGGCGAGCCCGCGTGCGATGCAGGCATCAACGCCCTCGCGCGTGCGGAAGAAGCCTTCGGGCGTCCGCTCGCCGGTGATGAATTGCCGGTCGATCGGGTCGACGTCGCTCGTAATGAGCGTTGCTGCCTGGGCATCGGTGCGCGCGCAGATGATCGTTGGCACGTCGAGCACATCGGCCGCGAGCCGGGCCGCGATAAGATGGCGCACGGCTTGCTGCGTCGGGATCAACACCTTGCCGCCGAGATGGCCACACTTTTTTTCGGAGCTGAGCTGATCTTCCAAATGCACGCCTGCCGCGCCGGCTTCGATCAGTGCTTTAGTTAGCTCGAACACGTTGAGCGGTCCGCCGAATCCGGCTTCCGCGTCAGCAACGATCGGGAGAAAGTTCCGCGGCGTGCCGCGGCCTTCAACGGTCTCGACCTGATCGTAGCGTTGCAGCGCGCTGTTGATCCGCTTGACGAGTTGCGGTACCGAATTGACCGGATAGAGACTTTGATCCGGGTAGACGTTCCCCGACGAATTTGCGTCGGCGGCGACCTGCCAGCCGCTGCAGTAGATCGCGTTGAGACCGGCCTTGGCCGCCTGCACCGCTTGGCCGCCGGTCATCGTGCCGAGGGCTGGGGTAGCGTCGGGTTCCTGGAGCAACGACCAGAGCCGCTCGGCGCCTAGGCGCGCAAGGGTCTGCTCGATTACGACACTTCCTTGGAGTCTGCGGACGTCGTCGGTAGAGTAGGGGCGCTCCACACCGGCCCAGCGATTCGTACTCACGGATAGCTCCTTTTCGATTGGATCGCTCAATTCGTCCATTGGATCGATTCAATTGGATGGTTCAACTAGAATCCTTGGACTGATTACAAACTTATACAAAGTTTACCAAGCACGTGTCAATACGCGCGCCGAATTAATCGTACTACAACGCCTGGTTGCTTGCGTCACGGTTGGCGGAATCCGAACACCAGGTTTGCGCCGCGGCAACAAATGAAAACGCGCGCGTAGTCCGTAAGTCCCGAAAATGCAGACCGTTCGCTTTGCCGCCCTTATTGCGGCGTTCACACTTTTATGTCCGCCGCTTGCGTATGCTGTACCGTCGCCACCGTCGATGCAAGATGTTTTGCGCACGACCGACGCGATGAGCGACCTCACCAACGTCGCGATCTCGCCCGATGCTACCCGCGTCGCTTGGCAGAAGACGCTACACCACGTCACCACGCTGCGGATCACCACGGTCGCCACGCGGCGGACCGTGCAGCTCACCGCCGGCGTTGCGAAGGCCGAGGAGACGTTTCCGGCGTGGTCGCCGGACGGAAGTCGTATCGCATTTCTCTCTGACGCGCGCAAGAGGGGCGCACCCTCGCTCTATGTTGCGCATGCCAACGGTGCGGGCGTGCATCTGCTCGCGCCGCTCGGCGGTCTGCCCCAACGTCTGACCTGGTCGCCCGACGGCAAGCATCTCGCGGTGCTCTATATTGCCAAGCCGCACCGCATGTCCGGCGCGCTTGCGCCGGGGGCGCGCGACGTCGGCGTGATCGGCAGCGTCACCGATGAACAACAGCTCGCCACCATCGATGCGGTAACGGGTGCGGTTACGCTGGTGACGCCGGGCGCCGACTACGTGTACGAATATGCCTGGTCGCCGGACTCAACGACGTTTGCCTGCACGTACGCGCGTGGCAACGGCGACAACAACTGGTGGATTGCGAAGCTCGCGACCGTGTCCGCTGCTGGTGGCGCGTTGCACGATATCCTCGCGCCGAAGTTTCAGATCAACGATCCGACCTGGTCGCCCGATGGCACGCACGTTGCAGTCATCGGCGGGTTGATGAGCGACTTCGGGCCGGTCGGCGGCGACGTCTATGTCGTCGACGCCAAGAGCGGTGAAGCACGCGACGCAACACCTGATGCGAGGTTCAATGCGGCCGCGCTGAGTTGGGTCAAACCCGCGAGCATGCTCGTTGTTGCACACGTGATGGGTTCGCTGCATTTGCTCGACCTCAACCCGCAATCGGGTACAACGACCACACTGATCGGCAACGAAGAAGCGCTGCGCAGTCTTTCGGTTGCGCGTAATGGCGCGATCGCGCTCGTGCGCAGCTCGTTCTCCGCGCCTCCGGAAGTCTGGAGCGGTGGGTCGCAGGAGCTGCACCCGATAACCAGCGTGAACGCCGGTATTCCCAAGCTTACCGGCAAAGCCGTCTCATTGACGTGGAAGAGCGACCCGTTTACCGTGCAAGGCTGGCTGGTCTATCCGCTGCAGTTCGATCCGGCGAAGAGGTATCCGATGGTGATGATCGTGCACGGCGGCCCCTCGTCGGAGTCCGTGCCGGCGTACGACAGCCGCTTCATAGCAGCGCTCACCGCGCGCGGCTACTTCGTGCTCGAGCCCAATCCGCGCGGCAGTTACGGGCAAGGCGAAGCGTTCACCAAGGCCAACGTCAAGGACTTCGGTTATGGCGATTGGCGTGACGATCTGGCCGGTGCCGATGCGGCGATCGCGGCCGCGCCGATCGATCCGAATCGCTTGGGACTCTTTGGCTGGAGCTACGGCGGTTACATGGCGATGTGGGCGGAAACGCAGACGACACGGTTCAAAGCGATCGTCGGTGGCGCCGGCATCGTGAGCTGGCAGTCGTACTATGGCCAAAACAAGATCGATCAGTGGATGATCCCGTTCTTTGGCGCGTCGGTCTACGACGATCCGGACGTGTACGCCAAGAGTTCGCCGATCACGTTCATCAAGAACTCGCACACGCCGATCCTGATTCTGCAAGGCGAGCGCGACGAAGAAGTACCTGCGCCGCAAGCCTTCGAGTTCTACCACGCGATGCAAGCACTCGGCGTACCATCGCAACTCGTCGTCTACGCCGACGAAGGCCATGGCCCGCGCCAGCCCAAGAATCAAATCGATATTCTCGTGCGCACCGTCGGCTGGTTCGACAAATACTTGCACTAAAAGAACGAGGCGTCGCGTAACTGCGAAGCAGCGTAGTCATCGCTTCGATGTGTCCGTCTGAAGTGATACCTCAAGCGTCCCGATAATAGCACACTGACGGCCACCTTGTCATCCCGAGCGTATGCGAAAGCGTAGTCGAGGGATGCGCATAACGTTCGGCGTCGGCGTACTCCAGGGCGGCGCCCAGGAACAATCGGGCAATGCGTGTGTTTGGTACGGCTTCTCGCCGGGCTGATAGAATTCGTTGCATCAGCCATTGAGCACTTGATAGCCGGCGGCCCAAACTTCGCACGGGCCGTCCTTTGCGTCGAAGATGATGAATTCGGGCTCGGTGCCGCTCCTTGCAACGACGCAATGCGTAGCGGTCTTGTGAAGGTACGATACCGCTCGATTCTCTTAACCGCGTGGCGTTCACTCGGGGTTAGTTCCGGAACTTCGCGGTCTTCCCAATGTCAGTAACCGCGTAACTCAGCGGCGGCGGTTCGAGGGTCGCGACTTTGATCCAGAAGCGGAACGTTGCACCATGCAGCCAATACCGAACGCCGTGTGGACACGCACGTAGGGCTCGACGATTGAACCCGCGGCACTGAGGCATCGGCAGCAGTGCACGTTCGATGCCAGCGGCTACGCCGTGGAACGCCGTCGGCGATGGCTCCGCTGAAGCAGTATGCGAGTACGAAGCGTAGCGCCGCGACGAGTGACAAGGCCAATCGCGGCTGGCATCACACCAGCGTTGGTAACGGAAGCGACGGACGCGTCGAGAGATCCGGACGAAGTTCGGTCGCGTACTCGAGCGCGCGGTCCATCATGCGCAGGGCGAAATCCATCTGCGGATCGCGGCCGTCGCGATAGTCTTGCGGCGCAAAGTCCACGTCGTAGTCGGGATCGGTGCCGTAGTTCTCGACTTTCCAGCCGACGTCGGAGAACCAGAACGAGTACTCCGGTTGCGTCGTGAGCGTGCCGTCAACCAAATGGTGATACGGATTGATGCCGATCACACCGCCCCACGTGCGTTTGCCGACGAGCGGTCCTAGCTTGTAGAGCTTGAAGCAGTGGCTGAAAATATCGCCGTCGGAGCCTGCAAACTGATTGGTGATCGCCATCATCGGTCCGGCAACCGATTCGGGCGGATAGGGAATCGCCGTGCCATAGCGCGGTACGTCGTAACCCACGCGACGGCGGCCGAGCTTTTCAAGCAATAGCGGTGATACATGACCGCCGCGGTTGTAGCGCACGTCGACCAGCAAGCCTTTGCGATCGAACTCGCTGAGGTAGCCGCGATGGAACTCCGCGAAGCCCCACGGCCCCATATCGGGAATGTGCACGTAGCCGACCCGCCCGTTGGTCTTCTCGTGCACGTAACGGCGATTCGCCTCGACCCACGCGCGATAGCGCAGGAGCGACTCATTGGCGAGCGCTTTGACGAGCACCGTGCGTTCTTCATCGCGGCGCGTGCGCACTGTAGCCGAGATTGCTTTTCCCGCTCCGTTGACGAGCACGCGATCCGGCGCGAGGTCACGCGAGAGACGTTTCCCGCCGAGTGCGAGAAGCACGTCGCCTTCGTGAATGTCGAGGCCCGGTTCGGCAAGCGGCGAATCCTCGCTGCGATTCCACGAATCGCCGCGATAGATGCGCACGACGCGGTAGCCGCCACGCTCGTCGTCCCATGCGAGGTCCGCGCCCAGGAAGCCGCGTTGATATTGCGGCGGGATGCGGTAGTCGCCACCGTATTCGTACGCGTGCGAGGTTCCGAGCTCACCTTGCATCTCCCAGATGACGTCGGAGAGTTCGGTGCGCGTGCGTACGCGCGGAAGAATCGCTTTGTACCGGTCGTAGACGCGGTCCCAGTCGATATCGCTCATGTCCTCGACCCAGAACTGTTCGGTCTGCAGCCGCCATGCTTCGCGGTACATCTGCGACCATTCGTCGCGCGGCTCGATCTCGACGTTCGCGCGATCGAGATCGATCCAACCGCTCTTGCGCCCAGATTCGTTGGAGGGCTTCTCGGGTTCGTCATCACCGAGATCCGCGGTCGCATCGATCGCGCGCAGACGGTCGTGCGAACGATAGATCAGCGTGTGGCCGTCGGCGCCAAGACGCATCTCGCCGGCATCGCTCGCGACCGTCGCTTGACGCAGGTTCTCGAAATCATAGGCATAGAGCGTGCCGCCGGCCGACTCTTCGGCATCATCGTCGTCGTAGGCGTTCTTGATGCCGCGGACGGGAAAGCGTGTATAGAGCACGCGGTCCTTCACCGCGACCAACTGCTCGTATTCACCCTCTTCCACCGGGAAGCCGAGCACGCGGCCGGCGATTTCATCGAAGTCGATCTCGATGCGCAACTCTTCCGGCTTGCCATTTTTCTTCTCGGTATCGTGCTCGTGATTATGGTCGTGGTCGCGATGCACGGGACGCGGCTGCGGCACGAACGGCGAGGGAACGTCGCTGCGCAACGTCACGACGAATGGCCGCTCGGCTTGCGGGAAGCTCAGATCGAACTGGAGGGCGTCATAAACCGGGTGGAAATCGCGCGTCGAGATGAAGTAGAGATATTTGCCTTGCGGGTCCCACGCCGGTGAACGATCGACGCGCAGCGGCGATGTGACGTCGTGCACTTTGCCCGAGCGCACCTTAACGACGCGAATGATCGACGCGCCCCGTGTCGGCGACCACACGTAGGCAATGTAGCGGCCGTCGGGAGAGAAGGCAAGATCGCGCACGCGATCGGCCGGGCTCGTGTCGAGCACGCGCACTTTCCCATCGTCGAGATCGATCGCGCACAATTCGTGGCGGTGATTGGCAAATGCGATCACGTCACTCGCTGGGGAGACGGCGAGTTCGGTCACGCGGCCGATATCGCCGCTGGTGACGATCTTCGGTTCGTCGGCGCCGTCGGCTCGTTGGACGGCGATTTGCTCCGCGCCGGTGGTATCCGTTACGCAGGCAAAGCGTTTGCCGTCTTTGAGCCATTCGGTGAGACGCTTGCGCACGCGGCTTGAACCGCCGTGATTGAGTACCGCGCCCTCGAAGAGCGGCATCGTGAACGCCTGCCCGCGAGACACGAACGCGAGGCGCGTGCCGTCGGGATGCGGCGCAAAGTGTTCGAGCGATTCGGAGGCGTGCTCGAACTTGCGCACGGTTTGCGGTTCCGCCGATGGTGTCTCGATCGTGATTTGTACGTTCTCGCCGCTCGCAAGGTCGATGATGCTGATCGCGCCGCCGCTCGCGTAGACGATGCGCGAACCGTCGGTCGAGGGAAAGCGCGCGTAGTACTCGGCTTCGTTCGAGTGGCGCGTGACGTCGCTACCGTCGAGGGCGCACGAATAGATGTTGCCGATGCCCTCATGATCGGCGAGAAAATACAGGCGGTCGCCGATCCACATTGGCCATGTCGGATTGCCGTCGGGCAGCTTGAGTTTCTCGAAGTCTTCGCGGTGCGTAGCGTTGGTCCAAATCTCACCTGCGGTGCCCCCACGGTAACGTTTCCATCGCGCAGGATCGAATGCGTTACGTCCGAGGACCAGCGCACCATCGGGCCCCATCGAAAACGAACGCGCATGTCCAAGCTTGAGTTCGCGAGGCTCGCCACCGGCACGCGCAATTGCAAAGGGGCGCGTCTCGCCTTCAAACCACGTGCGTGCATTCGCGACGAAATGAATCTCACTCCCGTCGGCGCTCCACCCGACGACCTGCGCGACGGTCGATCCCAGAAACGTCAATCGCTGCGGTTTGCCACCGACCGCGGGCATCACGTAGACTTCGGGATTGCCGTCGTCATTGGAAATGAACGCGATCGTCGAGCCGTCGGGCGAAAGCCGCGGCATCGAACACGTCCCGAAGCTCACCGTCAGACGCGTGGCGGTGCCACCCGACGCGTTAACGCTCCAGAGGTCGTCCTCGCAAACGAAAACGATGCGATCGCCCGCAATCGTCGGGTACCGGTAGTAGCCTTGACTCATGGTCTGCGGGGAGTTGGCGAACGCGCAGGCACGCTCTTGCGGGATGATGTTACTTTGTGATACAAAGTGAAGTATGCTTCAAGCTCACGTTCCCGAGACCGCGCCCGAGCACATCGCCGTCATCATGGATGGCAACCGGCGATGGGCCCGAGAACGCGGGCTGCCGATCGCCGAAGGCTATCGGCGCGGCGTGGGTTCCCTGCGTGCCGCGGTACGCGCCGCGGCGCATGCGGGCGTTCGCCGGCTCACGGCGTACGGATTTTCGACTGAGAATTGGCAGCGGGAATCGCGTGAAGTAAGCCTCTTGATGCGGCTCTACGCGGCCTGCGCGCGCAGTGAAAAACCCGACCTCGTGCGGCAAGGCGTACGTGTCGAGATCATCGGAGAGCTCGATGCGTTTGCGCTCCCGGCGCGCGCGGCGCTCCACGAGCTCGTTGACGCGACGCGGCACAACACCCGGATCACGCTCGCGCTTGCATTGAACTACAGCGGACGCAGCGAAATCGTGCGCGCGGTGCAAGCCGTTGCGGCCGAGGTTGCCGCCGGACGTCTGCAACCCAAAGAGATCGACGAGTCGTTGCTCCGCGCGAAAATGTACGCCCCGGACGCGCCCGATCCGGATCTCTTGATTCGCACCGGCGCCGAGCACCGCGTCTCGAATTTTTTGCTGTACCAGCTCGCCTATACCGAACTGCTCACGTTGCCGGTGATGTGGCCCGACTTCAACGAGACTACGTTTGCGCAGGCACTGTCGGTCTTCGGAGAACGGCAGCGTCGCTACGGCGCCTGATTCTGATTGATCGCGGCGGCGCGCCCTTCGTAGAGCAGTCGCCCAAGCGCGCCCATCAAATTCGCGGTGTTTTCGAGTTGATCGATCTGGGAGACCAGCACCGGAGTTTGCGTTCGCTGTTCGTACGGAAGCATCGTGCCGTCGCCACTGGCGAGCAGCTCGGCGCGAAATCCCGCGAGCGTGCGAAACAGCAGTTCTGCATAGAGCGCATTGGCCCACCCGAATTCTTGACGCGTGAAACGCCAGTAGCCGTCAGGATAAAAACTCTCGTGGATGAGCCCGTTCTCGCTGTCCGTCTCGGCAAGCGTGGTGATGCTGTTCTCGATCTCGACCCGATCGGTGGAGGTGAGCGCGCGGCCGATAATGCCGAGCGGCCACACGAAACCGTACGGTGTGTGCGGGCTGCCGAGCCCCTGCGCGTAGCGGCCGCTGAAATACCACGGGTTGTCCATACTTAGGACAAACGCGCGCGTGTTCAGGTAGACCGGATCGTAAGCCGACGACCAGTCGATGCCCGGAAGTTCGGTGAGGTTGGGAATGTTGGCGTCATCCATGAGATTGTAGTTGCCGTAGCCGTCGGTTTCGTACGCATACATCCACACGTTGCGTTGCGCGTTGTAGAAGATGCCGTAGCGCAGGATGCCGACCATCACGCGTGCCTCGAGCTGTGCAGCTGTTGTTGCTCAGCGCGGTGTCGCCGTATCCGATGTGCGCGAGCGCGGCTATATCGCGCAGCGCAACCGCCGCGAGCGCGTTCTGCGGGATATTGAAGCGATACTCGACCGGATCGTCCGATGGACGGAACGCGCCCCAAATCAGTCCGGTGCCTTCGTCGAACTCGTCCTTCGTCGGGACGTGATAGGGATACGCGTACTTGCTGCACTCGCGATGATGCTCTTCGCAGTCGTAGGTCACCACGATCTGTTTGAGCGCAACGTGCAGCTCCGGCGAGAAGATGCTGCGGTCGCGCGTCGCGTCGTAGTAGACTTGCGAGCAATACAACGGGCCACGCGATCGAATCGACCTCCCACTTGCGCTCCCATGCATGGTAGTTTTCCTGAAACGCGTTGGCATAGACGTCCAAATTGATTGCACGCGCGTTGCGCTCTATGACGCCGGCAAAACGGTTGCGCAGCAACGGATAGGCGCGCTGAAAGCGCACGTAGGGAATCGTCTGCGCCGAGGAGTCGCGCAGCCACATCGCGGGGATATCGCCGGTCTGCACGTAGGTCGTGCGGTCGTCCTCGGGATAAAAATCATGGAAAAGCGTGTGGAAGAGCGTTTCGGTTTGCACGCTGCGCGCGCGCGCGCCCGTCATGGGGACGATGAGCGTTTGCGCGATCAGTAGTGCGGCAGCGATCGCGTGCAGCATCGAAGCCTTTTAGCGGACGGGCTCGAGCGTAAGCGCGCCGATCTTGCCGCTACGGAGGCTAAACATCAGCGTAAGCTTTCCGTGCTCAAAGACGAGGGTGTACACCTCGCTCGTCGACGTTCCGACGGTGGTTGATTCGTTGAAGAGCGTTTGCTCAAGGTTCCCGAGCGGACGCAACGTTGCCGCGTACGCGCGCAGCGATTCTCGTCAAGTTTTACGTCGAAGTCCGCGGTGAGGAGCGAGCGGTCGATGCGATGCATCGGCCAATTGCCCAATGACTTGCTTGGCTAGCGCCGTGACTGCGGGATCTTCGAATACGCCGGGATGCGAGAGATCGGCGACAAGTGCTTTGTTCTTCACGGGCTCGACGATCTCGATAAGGCTTTTTGCGAGCGGCACCAGATCGACGCGGTCGGCGTTAGAGAGGATCGCAAACGCGGTGCCGTCATCGAGTACGAGCCCATCGTCGCGCACTGAAGCCATCGATGTAGCCGGTATGCTGCGCGATGCGCAAACCGTACCACGTGTCGGTGAAGAATCCGAAACCATAGTGTGTCGGCGATCCGTCGGCAAGTGTCCACGAAGTAGTCATCTGGTCGAAACTGTCGGGTGAAATAATGTCGCCGTCGTAGAGATTCGACAACCACACGAGCAAGTCGTGAACGTTGCTGCTCATCGCTCCGGCGCTAAACGCGACCGCAGGCATGTCGTCCGGGCCGGCGGATGCCGGCTGCACGTCGAGCCGTCCCACGTGCAGCCTTGCGCGACGTTCTGCGCGAGCGGCGGCGCGAACGTCGTCGAGCTCAGATGTAGCGGCCCGGTAATACGTGAGGTCAGCAAATTTGCGAAACTCATCCCCGACGCAGATTGAAGCGCCGTGCCGAGCAAATAGTAGTTGCTGTTGCTGTATTGCCACTGGGTTCCCGGCGCAAACTGCGGCGGCGCGTTGAGTGCGGAGTCGAGGGTTTGCCCCGGATCGGTGTACGATACGAGGCCGCTGGTCTGCGAGAGCAGTTGCGCGATCGTGATGCCGGCGACCTCGGCGTTGAGCGGCAATGCACTGCGGTCAGCTTCTTGCATCACCAGTGCCGCCGTGAATTGCTTGGTAATCGAGCCGACACGATAGACCGTATAGGTGTTGGCTGGTGCGTTTGCGGCGCATTCGCGCGTGCCGTACGCGCGCGCAAAGATAGCGTGCCCTTTGCGGGCGACGCCCAACGAGAGCCCTGGAATGTGGCTTGCACGCATAACCTGCGCGACCACCGCATCGATCTTTGCCGATTGCGCGGGCGTCAACGCCAGCGACGCAGCCAGGAGCGCCACGGGCAACATTACTCGCTCCGTTCCACGGCGGGCAGGGTGATTCCGGGTAGCTCACGCAATCCACCCGTACTTTGGCAGGCTCTATCGATATTGACACGTTGCTGCGCGACTTCAACGCGCGGCGTCCACGCGGTCTCGCTCGCGCAATCTCGTGGGCGGAGAGCGGACGCGGCGCCGAATTGATCCGGCGCCTGTATCCGCAGACGGGACGCGCGTTGACGATCGGTCTTACCGGACCGCCGGGCGTCGGGAAATCCACGCTCTCATCAGCGCTCGTGCGCAAGGCACGCTCACTCGGAAAAAGTGTCGGCGTGGTTTCGGTTGACCCAAGCTCGCCATTCTCGCACGGAGCATTGCTCGGCGATCGAATTCGGCTCGCCGAGCACTTCGTCGATCCCGACGTGTTCATTCGCTCGATGGCCAGCCGCGGGCACTTGGGCGGCGTCGCCGGCGCAACCGCCGACGCGGTTTTGCTCATGGATGCGTTTGGCCTCGAGGTCATCGTGATCGAAACCGTGGGCGTCGGCCAGAGCGAGATCGAGATTGCCGAACTCGCGCAAACGACGCTCGTTGCCTTGCAACCGGGCAGCGGCGATTCGATCCAAGTGCTCAAGGCGGGGATCATGGAGATTGCGGACGTCTTCGTGGTCAACAAGGCCGATCACCCGATGGCGAATCAAATGAAGCGCGAGATTCGTTCCATGATGAAGATGCTCGAGTTCAAAGGGTGGGTGCCGGAATTGGTCATGACGCAAGCGCTCTCGGGCGAGGGCGTCGACGATCTGTGGCGCGCGATCGAAGCGCACAGGGCGTACCTCAACGAGACCGGCGAGATCGACGGTAAGCGTCGCGAAGCGTTTGCGCATCAGGTGCGGCAACTCGTACTCGGCAAACTGCAAGAGCGGCTCGACGAAGATCTGCGCGCGCGCCTCAACACGGATCTCGATCCTTATGCTGCGGCCGAGGCACTCTTGCAGAGCTGGAGCTGATGCTTGTCATCCCGAGCGTAGCGAACGCAGTGAGCGCAGTCGAGGGACTGCCTCCGAGCTCAGACCATCGTCGCGCAGGCGTACGATCGCATGCGCTCGTACGGCACGCCGTCCTACGTGGTCTACATCACGGATGAAAACGGCGACCACCATCGCATCGCGTTTCGCGCGTCGGACGAAATGATGAACGACAGCGAATATAATCCGGTCCGGAAGAGCTTGCCGCCGGCGTTCGTCTACCGTGCATTTGTCGGCCCGCTTTCGATCACGATGCACGAGGCGATCGTGAAAGGAGCGTCGCCGCCACCGGCGCCGAGCGTGAGCGCCGCAGTGGCCGCATCGACGCCGTTTCCCCCGGAAGAAGCGAATAGTCTGCTCTCGGACCTGCGGACAATCGCGGTCGTGAGCGCGCGTGCGCATCCGGTGTACACAGCAACTACGCGCGGAATCGAAACGATCGATGGGCACAACACCGATCGTATCGAGCTGCATCCATCAACCGACCCGACGCGCTACACGCTGCGCGACCTGTGGATCGATACGACGACGCACGACGTGCGGCGCGCCGACTACGTCACGCGCGACATCAATGTGCCCGATGCGACGGTCTATCTTACGGTGGAATTCGAGCCGGTCGGCCCCTATTGGATCGCGGCCCACTGGATTGCGATCTACCATTTCCTCGGCCAACAGCCGCCGTTCTATCGCGAACTCCGCGTCGAGAAGATGCGCTTCCCCGAGACGCTGCCCGATTGGCTCTTCAATCAGCGCGGCTATGAGCTCCACGCCATGGCCGGGGACACCGATCCACTGTCAAAGCTCTTCGACGCAAACCCCGCACCCTGACCTCAGCCCTTGCGGGGCGGCCTGGGGTTTGGGAGAATAGCCTACCGTGACCCACCTAAAGAGGAAGCCCGCTTGGCAAGAATGATCGAGCGCCCGGCGGCCGCGGGCCGAACCGGCCCCGGCTCAGGCGCGACCGACCGCACGATCTCAGACGTCCCGCTCAAGACGGTCTACGAGCCCGAAGACGTGGAGCGCGTTGAGCCGCTGCCCGGCGAGTACCCATATACGCGCGGGATCCATCCCAACGGCTATCGCGACCGCCTGTGGACGATGCGGCAATTCGCCGGCTTCGGCAACGCCAAGCAGACCAACGAGCGCTACCATTTTCTGCTCGAGCAGGGGCAGCACGGACTTTCGGTCGCGTTCGATATGCCGACGCTGATGGGCTACGACTCCGACGCACCGCAAGCGCGCGGCGAGGTCGGCAAATGCGGCGTGGCGATCGACTCGCTGCGCGACATGGAGATTCTCTTCGACGGCATCGACATGGCCGACATCACCACCTCGATGACGATCAACGGCCCGGCAGCGATTGCCGTTGCGCAATATATCGCCGCGGCCGAGAAGAAGGGTATCTCGCGCAAACTGCTCGGCGGCACGATTCAAGCGGATATTCTCAAAGAATACATCGCGCAGAAAGAGTGGATCTTTCCGCCGCGTCCGCACATGCGCGTGATCGTCGACATGATCGAGTTCTGCACGACGCGAGATGCCGAAGTGGAATACGATCTCGATCTCGGGCTATCACATCCGCGAAGCCGGCTCGACCGCGGCGCAAGAGCTCGCGTTTACCCTCGCCGACGGGTTCGCGTACGTCGAAGCGGCGATCGCCCGCGGTCTCGACGTCGACGCGTTTGCGCCGCGGCTTTCGTTCTTTTTCAATTCGCACATCGACTTCTTCGAAGAGATCGCGAAGTTCCGCGCGGCGCGGCGTATCTACGCGCGGCGTATGCGCGAGCGCTACGGCGCAAAGAATCCGAAGTCGTGGCAGCTTCGCTTTCACACGCAGACCGCCGGTTGCAGTGCGACCGCGCAACAGCCCGAGAACAACATCGTGCGCGTCGCCTACGAGGCGATGGCTGCGGTGCTCGGCGGCACGCAGTCGCTGCACACCAACTCGATGGACGAAGTGCTCGCACTGCCGACCGAAAAATCGGTTGAGATCGCGCTGCGCACGCAGCAGGTCTTGGCGTACGAGACCAACGTGACCAACGTGGTCGATCCGCTGGGCGGATCGTACTTCGTCGAGGCGCTCACCGACGAGATGGAGCGCCAAGCCGAAGCCTATTTCGAACAGATCGAAAGCTATGGCGGCGTGATCGAAGCGATCGAGGCTGGGTTCTTCCAGAAAGAGATTGCCGAGGCGAGCTATCAGTATCAGCGTTCGATCGAATCGAAAGATCGCGTCATCGTCGGGGTCAATTATTTCGAGCGCGACGACGAGCGGGTCCAAATCGACCTGCTCAAGATCACGGACGAAGTCGCGCAAGGTCAGGCGCGCGACCTCAAGGAGCTGCGCGCGTCGCGTGACAACAACCGTGTGCAACGCGTGCTGGAGCGCTTGCAACAAGCGTGTCGAAATGAGGGCGACAACGTGATGCCGCATCTCATCGACTGCGTCAATGCCTACTGTACCGAGGGTGAAATCGTAGAAGCGATGGCGGCCGTTTACGGGCGCTATACGGAGCGATCGGTGTTTTGATATGCAAATTCACAACGATATGGAACGCCGCCGGGTGCGGCGTACACTCGCCGAAGTAAAAGACAAGCTCGAAGAAGCACTGCGCTTGAGCGAGCAAATTCAACACAAAGGAAAGCATGGCCAATCGACCACTACGGATCGTCGTCGCTAAGGCGGGTCTCGACGGCCACGATCGCGGAGCGAAAGTCATCGCGCGCGCATTGCGCGATGCGGGCATGGAAGTGATCTATACTGGGCTCTTTCAAACGCCCGAACAGATCGTGCAGACCGCGATCCAAGAAGATGCCGACGGTATCGGCCTCTCGATCCTTTCCGGCGCGCACATGACGCTCTTTCCGCTGGTGATCGAGCAGCTCAAAGCGCAAGACGCCGAAGACGTCGTCTTTTTCGGCGGCGGCACGATCCCGCCCGAGGATGCGGAAGAACTGCGCAAGCGTGGGGTGAAGGCAGTCTTTACGCCCGGCGCGCCCTTGCAAGACATCGTCAATTTTGTCGAAGCCGAATGCGGCAAGCGCCGCGAACGCGTCGGCTAATACATCCTTGTCGAAAGAACTATGAAGGTACGTACTCGGGTCGCGCCGTCGCCGACGGGTGATCCGCACGTCGGCACGGCGTATGTCGCGCTGGTCAATTATGCGTTCGCCAAGCGTCATGGCGGCGAATTCATCCTGCGTATCGAGGATACCGATCAAGTGCGCAGCACGCCCGAGAGCGAGCAGGCGATCCTCGATTCATTGCACTGGTTCGGCATTGGCGTGGAGCGAGGGTCCGGATATCGGCGGGCCGCACGGGCCGTACCGTCAGAGCGAACGCAGCGAGATCTATCAGCGCTACGCGCGTGAACTGCTCGATCGCGGCCATGCGTTCAAGTGCTTCTGCACGCCCGAACGTCTGGAAGAGATGCGCGAAGCGCAGCGCGCCGCGAAGCAGCCGCCGCACTACGATGGGCTGTGCCTCACCTACACGCAAGAGGAGGTTACACGGCGCGAGGAGGCAGGCGAGCCGTACGTCGTGCGGCTGAAGATCCCGACCGAAGGTGCCTGCGTTTTTGAAGACTTGTTGCGCGGCAAGATCACTGTCGAATGGAAGACCGTCGACATGCAAGTCTTGCTCAAGGCCGACGGCTACCCGACCTACCACCTTGCCAACGTCGTCGACGATCATCTGATGGGGATCACGCATGTGATCCGCGGCGAAGAATGGATCAGCTCCGCCCCGAAACATCTCTTGCTCTACCGCTACTTCGGCTGGGATGCGCCGGTGCTGTGTCACTTGCCGCTGTTGCGCAATCCCGATCGCACGAAGTTGAGCAAGCGCAAGAATCCAACTAGCATCCTATACTACCGCGAGCGCGGGTATCTGGCCCAAGCGCTGATGAACTTCCTTGGCATCTTGATCGACGCGCGCAACGACGACCCGCAGCTCATTGGCTCCCCGTTGCTGGAAAAGATCACCGAACATTTCGACCTCACGAACATTGCGCTCGGCGGCCCGGTCTTCGACATTCCGAAGTTGACGTGGCTCAATGGCCAGTGGATTCGCCGTCTGAGCGTCGCGCAGTTCATGGAGCTGCTCGCGGCGTGGGGCTTTGTCTGGCCGGCGATTCCGCAAGCGCAGCGCGAGCATATCGCGCGGATCGCCATGTCACGGATCGAGACGCTAGCGGACTTCGGTCCGTCGATCGATTTCTTTGTGAATCGGCCGGAGCTCTCGCGGCGCGATTTCGAGCTGCCAAAGCTTTCTCCCGATCAGGCGCGAGCCGTGCTCGACAGTGCGATCACCGCCCTCCTCGCGCTCGATGCCGCAGGCTGGACCGAATCGGCCATCGGTGAGAAGCTGAAGTTGGCATCGGCAAACCAAGACATGAAATTCAAGGACGTCGCTCGATTGTTCTACATCGCGATTACCGGAAGTCCGACGGGTCTGCCGCTCTTCGATGACATGGAGATCCTCGGTCAGCAAGAATCATTACGGCGATTGGAAAACGCGCGGGAGGCATTACACTAGTGGCGGTACGCGCAATCGTCCTTGCGGCAGGCAAGGGCACTCGCATGAAGAGCCGCATTCCGAAGGTGTTGCACGACGTGTGCGGTCGCCCGATGCTGTGGTACACGTTGCGCGAACTGCGTGCTGCCGGCATCGACGATATCCTCGTCGTGACCAACGACGAGCTGCAAGCGCGCATCGCCGAGTTCGGCGTTCCCGGAGTTGTTCAGAGCGAACAACTTGGCACGGGGCATGCGGTCAAGATAGCGCTCGACGCGAGCGCACCGCGACCTGGCTCGCAGATCATCGTTGCGTACGGCGATATGCCGCTCGTCCCGCACGAGATCTTTGCACGGATCCTCGCCGCGCTCGATGGCAGCACACCGGCAGCGATGTCCCTCGTCACGGTAAAGATGCCGCTTCCGTCGAACTTCGGGCGCATCGTGCGTCGCGGCGACAACGTCGAACGCATCGTCGAGGTGCGCGACGCGGAGCCGGACGAGCTTGCCATCGACGAGATGAATGCCGGAATCTATGCGTTCGACGAGAGCGCCCTGCGCGACGCTGTTGGCGCATTGAAAAACGACAACGCGCAGGAAGAGTACTACCTGACCGACGCGGTCGCGCACTTCGTAGCGCAGGGCAAGGCCGTGCGGCCGGTCACCGTGAGCGATCACCTGTGCACGCTCGGCATCAACGATCGCGTCGAGCTTGCGATCGCCCGCCGCGAGATGAATGCGCGCATCTGCGCTGCCCACATGCGCGATGGCGTCACGATCATCGATCCAGCGACGACCTATCTTGAGCCCGAACTGCGCATCGGACGCGACACGGTCATCTATCCTGCGACCAGCATCTCGCGACTCTCGACGATCGGCGAGAATTGTGTGATCGGGCCGCACACGCGTATCTCCGCGTCAAGCATCGGCGACGGCGTCGAGATTCGCGAGAGCGTCGTCGTGCAGAGCGAGATCGGCAACGATTCTAACGTTGGGCCCTTTGCGCACATCCGTGGCCACGCGAAGCTTGCGGGCCGCAATCGCGTCGGCAACTTCGTCGAAGTCAAGAACGCAAAATATGCGCTGGGCGTGAAGTCGGCGCACCTCTCCTACGTGGGCGATGCAACCATCGGCGAAGAGACCAACATCGGCGCCGGCACCATCACCTGTAACTTCGACGGTAGGCACAAGAATCACACGCAGATCGGCAAGAACGTCTCGATCGGTTCGAACACCTCGATCGTCGCCCCGCGCACGATCGGCGACGGTGCGCTCACCGGTGCCGGCTCCGTCGTCACAAAAGACGTTGCGCCCGGTGAACGCGTCGCCGGCAATCCCGCCAAACCGTTACCGAAGAAGTAGCCACTTGTCATCCCGAGCGTAGGCGCGAAGCGCCGAAGTCGAGGGACCGCCGTTGTCTCGGCTCTCGCCTCGCTGCTTGCTCGCGAAGACGCTCGTCGCTTAGCAACCGCAAGGCGACCATGTCGGCGGATGCTCGGCCGGTGCTGACAGAAATTGCGCGTAGAAGAAATCGCTGATAGTGGGCAAACATACGGTGGACATGCGTACATGATTGTCTCGATACCGCTGCACGCTGATCACGTGCCGATCGTGTATCCGCGCGCGGGCGATGTTTGGCGAACACCGGTGACGGGGTAACGTTGACGTTCATCGGGCCGTCGATGCCATTCATTGGTGGGAAGAACGCGATCAACGACAACTCGATCGGGTTCATCCTGACGTACGAACGGTTTCGCATGCTATTCACCGGCGATGCCGGCATCGCAGCAGAGCAACGATTTCTTGCAGAAGGCGTTGATCTGCATGCCGACATGCTTAAAGTCGGTCACCACGGTTCAGCTTACGGCTCGTCGCCCGAATTTATCGAAGCCGTGCATCCGCGCTATGCGATCATCTCCGTGGGACGACACAATCTCTTCGGACACCCCGCTCCTTCGACAATCGAGACGTTGCGCGTTTCGGGCCTAAGATCTACCGTACAGACGAGAATGGCGGCATCTGTATTCTGACGAACGGCGAGTTTACAATGGTGATCGAGCAACTACAATGAGTCACCGTGGCGGGCTATCTAGCGGAGGCCGAACACGAATAGTGCATCGCCACGGGGAGTTCCAAACTGCTGGTTTCCTCCAGAGGCAACGGCGACGTACTCTTGGCCATCCAAAGAAAAGACCACCGGTGGCGCATTCACACCGGCTCCCGTCTGAAATCGCCATAACCGTTCTCCGGTTGCCGTGTCGAGGGCGTCAAGATAGCCAGTGCCCTCGCCGACGAATGTTAGACCGCCTCGCGTTGAAGTCGAACCCCCAACAAGGCCCTGATCGAATCGATCTTGCCAGATGATCCTTCCCGTATTTACGTTTACAGCGGAGACGATACCGTAGCCGGCGTTCCAATCGGAGTTTCTCAACGATCCACCTGGTTGAGATTTTCGGCTCCCGACTTCGTGAACCAAGTGCTGTGCGCAGGTCACAACGAGATAACCAAGTGCCGGATCGAATGACGCCGGCGACCAGCTCGCCCCGCCTCTCCAGTTACTCGGATGCTTTAGGCCGACGATTCTTGCCAAGTCTACTGTTCGTCGAAGAAGCTTGCCCGTAGCTCGGTCGAGAACGTAAAGCGTTCCGTTCTTTCCGATTTCCGCAACAGCAGGAACGTTCGCTCCGGCGCCGTTCGCTGCGTCCAGAAGGACCGGCGGTGAAGCGGCATCGAGATCATCGAGGTCATGTGGCGTTTGCTGAAAGTACCATTTTAGACGCCCGTTCGAAGCGTCGAGTGCGACGAGACTATCCGTAAAAAGATTGTCGCCAGGTCGCTGCAGCTCTGGCTCATCTGGCCAGGGATTTCCCGTCGTCACGAACAGCGTATCCGTGGCGGTATCGAGCGCAGGCGTCGTCCAAATCCCTCCTCCGCCGCGTTTCCAAGAGTCCGCAAAGCGGTTGCGCAAGCGTGAAGAGGCTTCAGTTGTTGCAACGCCGTCGTCGGTTTTCAAACGAGGCGATTTGCCGAACCAGTGCGCGGGATCCGTCGCATACCAGCGCCAACGAAGAGTGCCGTTGTCTACGTCGTAAGCCGCAAGCGAGCCTCGAACGCCGAATTCGCTGCCCGCAACGCCTATGAACACGGTGTTATCATGAACAAGCGGGGCCATCGTGATACTTGCGCCGTCTGCGTTGTCAGCGACTGCTCGAGCCCATTTCACCTGACCCGTCTCGCGGTCAAGCGCGACGAGTACGCCGTCAACCTGCCCGATGAGCACAAGATCGCCGGTAATCGCTGCACCACGGTTAGGAGGGCCACAGCATAATCGAAACCGGCCCGCGATAGGAGCACGGCGCCAAAGGGTGTCCCCGGTACGGGCATCGACGGCAACCACACCATCGTAGGGAGTTGTAACGTACAGTACGCCCGCGCCCACGATCGGTGTAGACTCAAACGAACCTTCTGAAATGCCTGTCTGCACTGCGTAAATAGGAACCAGCCGATTTACGCTACGTGCATTGATGCTGTTGCTTCTTACGTAACGTTGATTCGCATAGTCATGACCGTACGTCAGCCATTCTTCGTTATGCTCACCTCTGGCGTCTTCGGCGAGCAGCAACGAGGCGACGCCAGAAAGAATAGCCTAGAAGCCTGCTTCGCGGCGAGGTTGCGACAAAAGGCGCTCAGAGGTTATGGCTGCTAGTCTCTCGCGCTATCTTCGTAAAGGATTGCATCGAGCTTTGCCATTCGGTTCTCGCTGATGCCCGCGCTTCGCAGAATGCTGTCCAGGGCATTGAAATCAGCCCCTGCGCCCTCCGGGGCGATTTGATTTAACGTGCTTATTGTCGCGGCGAACAACCCCGTCGCCTCGTTATCCAAACGATGAACCGCACCATAATGGCTCAGATTTTTGCGTTTTTGCTCGTTTGCCGCCACGGCTGATGCATATTGCGCGCGTAGGGTAGGGTCAGCGACTTGATCCGGATCCATACACTTGTCGCGTTCGGAACGGGCGGAGGCATCACGCAGGACGTTGGGATGTTTTCGGGGCTGTTTGGATCATAACTCGGATCATACGCGCTTTCTACGGCCTTGAGCACAGGAGCTCAGGCCTGTACCAGCGCGCGCCGCGTTGGTCCGAAATTCTGCGGGTTGAGAGAATATGCATTGACTGTACCGCTCAGCCCTTCGATCGCGGCTTGCAGGTCGCTTAGGGCGTGTGTGGATGCGTAGCGATTCAGTGCCGTTGCGGACGCACTGATGTGCCTCGCTGCCGCCGAGGGAACCGTTGCACTCGGTGCTGCACCCAGCAGCGCGATGCATGCTAGGACAACAAGGTTGCGAAACTGATTTCGCCTTATCATTGCCACACCTCAGAAGCCTTCACTCGGATTTGACACAGACGTGTTGCCCGCCATATGGTCCTTCGAGATGGTAAGACCTCCCGAGGGGTTGTTGGTGGTCTGCATGACGACGGTGTTCATGCCGTAGGGCGTTGTTCCGCCGCCAGGTGGGCCATATTGCGTCGGTATGAATATCGTTGCGTTGCTGGTCAGGTATTGGTCAGCGTTGTTGGGGTTTGTTTGGTCGCAGGACAGTATGAAGTCCTCGTCTGTCCCGACCTGATAGCCATACGACGAGTTGTACCCAAGCGACGCTGGCGACGCGGGCATCGGCGTGTGAGTGGTGGCAATACCACGAACCCGTTGCTGCAAACGTACTACCAATTTCCTGGGCATAAACGCCGTCAAACGAAACCGTACTCGGTCCGAGATACGTGTTTGCAAGCCTTCCAATCGTCGCGAAGCCCGCGACGTGGTAAACGTTACCATCTGCATTGTAGTACGAAATCGTCGGCGCAATCACGTTGAACGTGATCGAATTCTCGGTGCAGGTCTTCGCACCACCATCATTAACTGTGACGGTCACCGTTCCAGCCTGGTCCCCGCATTGAGGACGGCGGCGGAGCACTTTCCGTCAAGGTTGCGTCGCCGCCCGAAACGCTCAAGGACGTGCCCCCTTGCGACTTAATGTTTATCAGCTCGTACACACCGATTGTTGTGCGCGAGGGATCGGGGGGGTTCGTGTCCGAAGCGCTCGACTCCAGAACGCACGGCGAATCACCGCCGTTGCTACCGCCGCCGCAATATATGATTCCATTGCGTTTGATGCACACAGACTGTGGCGTAACCACGATTTTTTGCGGCGCTGTGCTGTAGTCTTGAACGAGCGGCGCGGCGGTTCTTCCGCCGCATGCGGTGAGAATTGCAAGACAGAGCGGGGCATAGGCTGACCGATGCATCAAATACTTCACGCGCTCCACACCTTTTTTCGCGACTGGCCTCTTTGTAGGGCAAGCGTGCCAACATTAGGGAGGCCTGTCAAGAGGCTCGGCAGCGTTCTCCTCGGTGGTGTAGTCCGAAAGTACCACAACGTGCCAATTGGCGCCGCCATCCTCCTCAGTACCCCAGTTATGTGAGTACGGGACTTTATGAGACCCGCGCGGCTGCGTGCGGTCCCTCGACTACGCTTCGCTACGCTCGGGATGACAAAAGATAAAGCCCGCCAGGTCGCGGCGGGCTTTATTTTTGCTGCGTGGCTAGTTACATTCCGGCGGCTGCTTTGATTCGCGCGATTGCAGCGTCGGCTTGATCCTCGAGGACCTTGGCCGCGTCCGCCTCCGCAGCTGTTGGCGCCGAGTACGACAGGTCGAGTGAGTTCATCAGCATCGCGAGGTGATCGCGAAGCTTCGACGGGAGCATAATGTCCGCCTCACTCGAGCGATAGTTCGGTTCGTAGACCGCCGTGACCGCAGTCTCAACTGCAGCGCGCTGCGCAGGCGGCAACGACGCCATCTTGTTCTGCGCGGCGTTGACGGTTGTATCGAGCGCGTCGATCTTGTTCGAGAGTTCGGTGGCAAGCGCCAAACGCGACGGCAACGCGTCCGCGCTCGGACTGAAGCGCGGGTCGAGTTGAAGCTTGAACGGCGCCTTGGTGATCGTTCCGCCGTAGTTCAACACCACGGTGTAATCACCGGGAAGCGTCGTCGGACCGAGCAGGTCGTCGCGGAAGTCGTCCGTCGGCACGATGTGCTGACCGACGATTTCGGTAGCCCCCGCGTAACGCAGATCCCAGTCGAATTTGTTCATCCCCGGCTCGACCGCAGTCTCGCGCGAGAGATGATAGTTCGCAACAGTAATCGCGTCCATCGCGGTTAGCTCGTCGCGCGAATATTTTTTCGCTTTCTTATTCTTGAGATGCAGGCTAAACGTGCGAATCGTTTTCCCGGTTGCATCTTGAAACGAGAGCGTCACCGGTGTGCGTCCTTTGTAGTTGGACGGGAGATTGAAGAAGACGCTCGCGCCGTAGTCTGGATTGTCGCCTGACGGACCAAAGCTGCCGCCGCCGTACGCGTGCGTGAGCCATGCCGTCTCGGGCGCGAAGACCTGCGCCGAGGAGGTCGAGGGCGAGGACTCGCGCGCAATTTCCTCGACCTGTTGCAGATGATCGAGTGCCCAGAACGAGCGGCCGTGCGTTGCAATCGCAACTTCGCCTTCGCGGGCGTTGATCGCGATGTCGCGCACTTCAACCGGCGGCAGATTCAATGCGAGTGATTGCCACGACTGGCCGCCGTTGAGGCTGACGTACACGCGGCTGCGCGTTCCGGCAAACATCACGCGCGGCTCGCGTGGGTCGATACGCACGGCATAGACGGTTTGATCGGACGGAATGCCGTTGGTCATTTGCGTCCAGTTCGCGCCGCAATCCGTTGTCTTGAAGATAAAGGGACGCATATCGTCCCACATGTAGCGCGATGCTGTGACAAACGCCGTGCATGCGTCGGTCTGGGACGGTTCGAAGCTCGTGATCCGCGACCAGAGCGAACCCATTTGCTTCGGCGTTACATCTTTCCAGTTCGCGCCGCCGTCTTGCGTGACGTGAACGAGTCCGTCCGCCGAGCCGGCCCACATGGTGTCTTTGTTCACGGGCGAAAAGCCGAGCGATGCAATGTCGGGGAACGTCTCGGCACCGGTCTGATCCCAGTAGACATCGCCGCCGCTCGGACCTTCGGTCGACTTGTCGTTACGCGTCAAGTCCGGACTGATCACTTTCCACGTGCGTCCGTAGTCATCGCTTCGGAATAGAACCTGCGCCGCTTCGAAGAGCGTATGGGGTTCCGCAGGCGAGAACATAATCGGGTGCGTCCAGCCGAAGCGATACTTTTGGTCGCTCGCCGGATGGCCCGGAAGATAGACGGCCCACGGCGTGACGTTCTTCTCGTCGCCCGTGGAATAATCCAGACGCGCAAGCACGCTGTAGTAGGCGCCACCGTAGGTGACTTTCGGATCGTTTGGATCGACGGCAATGTAGGTGCTCTCGCCAAGCGCAACACCGTGGACGACGTTTAATCCTAGGCCCTCGTTCGATGCGCTGGGGATTTCGAATGCACCGGCGTCCTGCATCGCGCCGTACATGTGGTACGGAAATTGTCCGTCGAGCGCGATGTGATAGAACTGTGAAAGCGGCTGATTCAGCGTCGTGCTAAACGTCTTGCCGCCGTCGACGGACACGTTAGCACCGCCGTCGTCACCAATGATCAAGATCTTTGGATTGCGCGGATTGATCCAGATGATGTGATTGTCGCCTAGACCCGGACCGAGCGGCTTCCACGTGTGGCCTCCGTCGGTGGTCTTGAAGACACTATCGACATTGGGCGCATAGGCGACTTTCCAATTGGTGGGATCGACGTAAATCGCCATATAGTAGAACGCGCGTTGACGAAGTTTCCATTCGTCGTTGACGCGCGACCACGTCGCGCCGGCGTTGTCGGACCGAAAGACGCCGCCGTCTTTCGCTTGCACGACCGCATAGACGACATTCGAATTGTTCGGGGCCACCGCGACGCCCATCTTGCCGAGCAGGCCTTTGGCAAAGCCTGGGTTGGTAGAAATCTTCTTCCAGGTTTTGCCTGCGTCTGCCGTTTTGTAGATCGCGCTGCCGGGTCCGCCGCTAGTCAAAGCCCATTCTGTGCGCTGCGCCTGCCACATGGTCGCGTACAACACATTCGAATTCTTTGCGTCCATGACGATGTTGTTGGCACCGGTGCGCTCGTCGACGAAGAGGACTTTCTGCCATGTCTTGCCGCCGTCGATGGTCTTGTACACACCGCGATCGGCATTGGGTTTGAAGACGTGGCCCATCGACGTCGCGTAGACGATGTTGGGGTTGTGGGGATCGATGACGATCGAACTCGTTTGACGCGTTTCGCGCAGACCCGCGTATCGCCAAGACTCCCCGGCATCGGTCGACTTATAGAGTCCCTCGCCATTCTCCCAATCGCCGCGAATATCGCTCTCGCCGGTGCCGACGTAAATGATCTTTGCATTTGACGGCGCCACGGCAATCGAGCCGATGCTGTGCGAAATCTTGCCCATCTTGCCGTCGGTGATGTTGTCCCAGGAGTTGCCGGCATTTTCGCTCTTCCAGACGCCGCCTTGCACGCCGCCCATATAAAAGAGATTTGGTTGGTCGGGTACGCCGGCAACGGCCACCACGCGGCCGCCGATATATGGACCGACGAGACGCCACTCCATCTTGCTTAGCAGCTTTTCCGATGCGGAGCCGGATGCCGCGGGAACGGCACTTGGAGCGACGGCAAAAGCCGCGGCTAAGAGAATAGCAACAATACGCTTCATAGGTGCGCTATACCGTCGGGTATTTTGTGGTTCCTGCTGCGATCTTCTTGATCGCCTCGAGCGTCTGCACCAAGTCTGCGTCGGTCGTGCGGTGATTGAGGATGCAAATGCGGATCGCGCGGTGCATGCCGACCGTCGTCGATGACGCAACCGCTTCGCCGCTCTCTTGCAGCGCGATTACCAGCTCATCATTGAAGCGATCGAGCTCGTCTTCGTCGAGGTCCTGCCGGCGGTAACGGAAGCAGACGACGTTCAACTGGACCGGCGCGAGGAGTTCGAAATCCCGATCGGCGTCGATCAAATCGCCGAGGAGTCGTGCCTGCCGCACGTTGGTCTCGATCGCCGCGCCAAGACCCTGCGCGCCGAACTCTTTCATCGTAAACCAAATCTTGAGCGCGCGGAAACCGCGTGAGAGGTCGATCGTGAAGTCGGTGAACCACGGCTGCGCGCTCGCTAACCCGCGTGGCATGCGGGTGAGATAGTTCGGCGTCGACGCAAACGTCTCGCGGTGCAGCTCGCCGTCGCGCACGAGCAGGCATCCGGCATCGTACGGCACTTGGAGCCACTTGTGAAAATCGAATGCGATCGAATCGGCGCGTTCGATGCCGCGGAAGCGTGGCGCGAGCGTCGCCGAAAGTAACGCGGGAGCGCCGAGCGCGCCGTCAACGTGATACCACAACCCCTCACGCTGCGCGAGTTCGGCGAGTTCGTCGAGCGGATCGATCGCGCCAACGTCGACCGTTCCCGCGTTCCCGATCAGCATGAACGGTCGGTTGCCCGCATCACGATCTTCGGTCACCGCGCGTTCGAGCGCGCTCGGATCGACGCGGTGCAGTGAATCGGTCGGCAGCACGCGCAGCGATCCACTGCCCAAGCCGCTGACCTCGAACGCGCGCCGCACGCAACTGTGCGTGGCCGACGACGCATATCCGATCAACCGTCCGCCTTCGCGCGTGATGCCATGCTCGCGCACACCGGCACCGAGCGCTCGCGTACGTGCCACCAGTACGGCGATGAGATTTGCCGCCGACGCGCCGACCGTGAGCACGCCGCTTGCACGTTCCGGTAAGCCGAAGAGTTCGCAAAACCACTGCAGCACCACGCGCTCGACGTAGACGGCGCCGTGGTTGCGCCCGCCGACGTTAGGATTCATTATTGAGGCGAGCAAATCGGCGATCGCGCCCGACGGCGTGCCCGCTCCTTGTACCCAGCCGAAGAAGCGCGGATGCGTATTGCCGCTAGCGTAGGGAAGAATCATTTCGACGAAACTTCGATACACGTCGTCGAGCGGCGCCGGGTCTCGCGGAAGCGGCTCTTGCAGTTGCGCTTGCACCGCTTCGGGCATTTCACGCCAGACCGGACCTTCGCGAATGCGCTCGAGATAGTCGAGCGCGTCGTCGAGCGCAGCGTGGCTAAAGCGGCGAAAGGCGGGCCAATCTTTGGGATCGAGCACGTTTGCGAGGTTCGACGTACGCGCAAGTCCTCTTCCCCACTGCGACGGGTACTCGCCTGATAGAGCCGTATGAGCATCGCGATCGCCGTCGCCGCTATCTCTTGCGCGATCCTCGGAGCGGTCGCGGTGCGAGCGCACGCACAGTTGCGCGAGCAACGTGCACGCGTCCACGCCGTACGCGAGCGCGAGGAGTTTGTGCTCGATGCGGTGCGCGCGCTGCTCGACGCCTCGCGGCGTTCCAGTGACGCGGTGATCGAAGCGCTGGCGCAGACCATTCGCGAGCGCGACCCGGCGATCGATGCGGTGCTTGCATTCACGCCCAGCGGCGAAGAGCTCGAGTGTGTATTTGTCGACGGGCCGCGAGCGGAACACTATGGTGGCGTACGCTTGCGGCGTGACACGTGTGACTATCTACCTTCGCGTGCCGCGCTCGCCGGCCACCGGGCGACCGGATGCGAAGGCGTCCTGATTCCGACCGATCGCTGCGGGCTCGCGGTGCCAATGGCCGACGCGAGTGGATTGCGAGCGGTGATTTACGCATCGTCGTGCGCGGTCGAAGCCATCGACGGCGAGGAGGCGATCGTCCGCACGATCGAGCATGCGGCCTCACCATATGTGATCGCGCTCGAACGCGAGCTCGCTCGTGCCGACGCTACCTATGACGGTTTGACCGGATTGCTGACGCCGCGCGCTTTTCGCAACCGCCTGCGCGACGAGATCGCACGCGCACGTTTCGGCGCAAGCGCCGTGCTTACGCTTTGGTTCATCGACACCGATCGTTTCAAGGCCGTGAACGACACGTTTGGGCATGCCGCCGGCGATGCGGTGCTGCAAGGCATGGCCGAACTGCTTCGCGCGCACGGCGTGCCCGATTTGGACGTCGCCGGGCGCAACGGCGGTGACGAATTCTGCGCCTTGATCCACGACGCACAAAAGACGGTTGCAATCGAGCGCGCGCAAGCATTCTGCGACGCGGTTCGACGTTTCGACTTCGGTGTTGCGATGCAGATTACGGCGAGCGTCGGCGTTGCAAGTTTTCCCCACGATGCACGCGATGCGAACGAGCTCCTGGAAGTCGCGGACGCGGCGATGTACCACAGTAAACGTACCGGGCGCGACCGCGTCGCGTTTGCAGTCAATGGCGCAACTTTTGCGGTATTTCGAGAGGGTAGCGCTGTAGCAAGCGATTCGGCTATCTGAGGCGAACAGGCCCGTGTGACCTTGCGACCCAACGCGATCGATTTTCGCGCCGACGCCCTTTCAAGCCACACCCTCCTCACCCACTCCGCGGCGCAACTCGTCGATCCCGAGCGCCAGCTTGCGGCGTTGCGGCTGGTGCACTGGTACCTGCCCGGCTGGTTTTTCGGCGTGGTGCTGCCGGTCGTTGCGCTCGCCTACTTCTGGCAATCCGGCGCTGCGGCGATGACCCGCGATGCGCTGCGCCGGCGATTCGGCAATGAGAACGCCGTGCGCTTCGCTTTCGGTGCAATTTTGGGATTGATCGTGCGCGTTGCCGCGCTTTTACCGAGCCTGTATCTCTTTCGCGTCGAACGCGCGATGAGTCAAAGCGATCAGCTGCTCCGAGCATGGAGCGTTGACTGGTTGCTGGTTACGCTGCTCTGGATGCTCGCAGTCGGCTTTGTTACGTTCGCGGTACTCTGGCTCGTCGGTCGGACGCACCATTGGTACATCTACACCATTCTCACGATTCTTGGCGCGAGCTTCGTGGCGAGCTATCTCGCACCGTTCGTGACCACCCCGCTCTTTGACGTGGTTGCGCCGTTGCCCGCGCGCGCCGCCCGCAGCGTCCAACAGATCGAAGCCACCGCGCACTTGGGAACGCCGGTTCTCGAACAGATTCGCAAACGCTCGCACGTCGGCACGGCCTACGTCATTGGCCTCGGGCCCTCGCAGCGGATCATGATCGGCGATGCGATTATCACCGTCACGAGTCCCGCGGAGCTGGAGTATGTGGTTGCGCGTCAGTTGGGCGATATCGCGACCGGGGCGCAGTGGAAGATCGCGTTGACCGATGCGTTGTTGCTCATTTTCGGCGCGGCGATTGCCGTCGGGATCTCCGACCGTATCGGTTTCCGCGGCGACGACGATCCAGTCTCACGCTTTGCGCTCGTCGGTGCGTTCTTCGGTCTGCTCTATCTGATCGCCGTGCCGATTGACTATGCGGTGCTGCGCGGCATCTCGCGCGATGCGGATCGCTACGCGCTCTCCCTACACGTTGACCGTGCGGTTGCGGTGCGAAATGTCGTCCGCGCAACCGACCAATCGTTGAACGAAGTGTGTCCGGATATTCTGGCGCGACTTTTCGTGCAGCGTGTCGAAGACGCATCGCTGCGCGTTACGGCGATTAACGGCATACCGTCAACCTGTCCGCGCTAATACTAAAGGATAATACCGCCGGTCACTTGCGTGCCGAGGTGCTTGTCGGTGAGTACTTCGACCAGGGCGGCGTGCGCAACGCGACCGTCGACGATCTGCGCTGCGGGGATGCCGCTGCGAACACCGAGTGCCGCGGCGCGCATGGCGTTGCGTAGCTGGAGTTCGACGCGAGCATCGCCGGCGAGTTCAAGGGCCTCGGCCGGTGTGAGCTCCGCGATCAACTCGTGGGTCGCGGGGTCGTTGACGCCGCCGGCCTGATGAAAGAAGATTGCGCGCGTGGCATCGGTGGCCGCACCGATCGCCGCGGCGACGTCATCCGCGAGCACGGCTTCGTCTTCGCCAAAGAGCGCAAATGCCGTTGGCTCGACGACCGGAATAAAGCCCGCGCCGGTGAGGGTATAGAGGATGCGCGACTGCACCTGTCCGATGCCGCCAGGCCCTTGCGGCAAGAGCGCCGCGTCGGAACCGCCCAGCATGAGCGCGACATTTGCGCTGCGATTGAGCGCGCGCACGATCGAGCGCGCAGCCTGTGAATCCGGGGCTACGACAATCGGCCGTACGTGGTGCTGGGCCAGCACCCGCAGGTCGTCGATCAGGGTGGCGCTCGCGTCGCGTGCGGTTACATCGTCGACGCGGAGCACGAAGGTCTTTCCGCTGAAATCCACTTGTCTACAGTATCGGCTCGAATGCTATTTTGTATTTAGTACCCAATTGTTCACATATTGCATCGCCGCTTCGAGCCCCTCGTCCAGCCAGCGCACAACTCCGTCGGCGGCCGCGCCGATGACCTGTGGGAGCACCGCGCGTTCGTCGCTGCTAAAAGGGCCCAGGACATGATCGACCGACTCGTGCTCCGGCCGTCCCACGCCGATGCGAATGCGCGGGAAGCGATCGCCGATTGTGGCAATGATCGAACGCAGGCCGTTGTGGCCGCCATGCCCACCGAATGGTCGCATGCGAAGAGTGCCAAAGGGCAAATCGATGTCGTCGACGACCACGAGCACGTCGCCTGGCGGCGTGCGATACCACGACGAGATCAGGCGCACGGGCGTTCCAGAAAGGTTCATGAACGACGTGGGTTCGACGAAGACGACGCGTCGATGCGAGTCGTAGATCTGTCTTGCGCTGTCTTTGGTCTTCCACGCGCTCAAGCCGTAGCGTGCGACGACCTCGTCGACAACCATGAACCCGGCGTTGTGCCGGGTTCGTTCGTATTCTCGTCCAGGGTTTCCGAGCCCGACAACGAGCTTGGGTGGCTGCTGCTCGCCTATTGCGATTCGCTCTCCGGTGTCGCGCCAATAACTTCGGGTGTCGCCTGTTCGGTCGTTGCGCCTGCGGCAGCTTCTTCGAGATTCTTCTCGGTCTTCGAGGCTTCAACCGAAACCACGATCATGTCGGGCTCTTCGAGTAACTTGAAGCCGGCCGGTAACGTAATGTCGCTGGCGCTCTTGTGCTGATGAATGCCGAGATCGCTAACGTCGACTTCGAGGTGATCGGGAAGTTCGTCGACCGGACCTTCGACTTCGATTCCGTGCACGATTACGTCCATCACGCCGCCGAAATCGCGTACGCCACGCGGTGTGCCGACCGTGACCAATGGAATCGTCGTGCGCACGGTCTCATGCTCGGAGACGCGCTGTAGATCGACGTGGACGACCCTGCGCGTGACCGGATTGCGGGCAACCTCGCGCACCAGCGCCGTATCGCTTTTGCGACCGTCGAGCGTGAGCGTCAGCATGCCGTTGCGACCGCCGTGATGCATCAGATCGTCGAACACCTTCGCTTCGAATGAAACGTGGACCGGGTCGGTGCCGTGTCCGTAGACGACGCCAGGAATCTTACCGTCGCGCCGCAGTGCCGCTGCACTCGTCGTGCCGACTGTGGCGCGCTTTTGGATGGGAAGAGTGAGCTGTTTACCGTTAGTTTTTGCCACGAAATTTCTCCAGAGGTGGTTTCAAGCCGTCGCGGCTTCGATCAGCGAAGCGACGGATTGACTAGGGCCCGGTTCCGGCGGTGCCGTCCCCTCCTCGCCATCGAAGAGGGCCGAGACGGACCGGTTGGTGGTAATGCGGCTAATCGTGTCCGCAAATGTTTGTGCGATCGAGAGCTGCACGAACTTGGTGTGCGCTTCACCCACCGCAAACGGAATCGTATTCGTCACGATGACTTTTTCGATTTCCGACTCTTCGAGCACGCGCATCGCGTCGCCGGCGAAAATACCGTGCGTCGCCACGGTATACACCTGCGTCGCGCCGCGGGCTTTGATCGCCTCAGCGGCTTTGGCTAGCGTGCCGCCGGTCGAGATCATGTCGTCGACCACGACGGCGATCTTGCCCTTGACGTCGCCGACGATGTCGGTGACCTCGGAGACGTCGGGTTCGGGACGCCGCTTGAAGACGATTGCGAGCGAGCTCTCCAGCCGCTTGGCGAAAAGCTCGGCGCGGTGCACGCCGCCGGCGTCGGGCGAGACCACGACGATGCGGTCCTTGCAGAGTCCCTTTTCCTTTAAGTAGTTGCACAGGACCGGCATGGCCATCAGGTTGTCGACCGGCAGGTCGAAGAAGCCTTGGATCTGTGCTGCGTGCAAGTCCATCGTGACCAGGCGCTTGACGCCGGTTACCTTCAGGAGGTTCGCGACCACCTTAGCCGAGATTGGCTCACGGCCTTTGGTCTTTTTGTCCTGTTTGGCGTAGCCGTAGTACGGGATCACCGCAGTGATCCGTGCGGCAGAGGCGCGGCGCAGGGCGTCGATCATCAGCAGCAGTTCCATCAGCGCATCGTTGACACCGATGCGACCGTCGGCAGCCTTGCAGATCGACTGGATGACGAAGACCTCGGATCCGCGGACGTTCTCGCCGATCTCGATCCGAGTTTCTTCATTTTTGAATTTGTCGACCAGCGACTTGCCCACGTGCAACTTGAGCCGCTTGGCGATCTCTTCGGCCAATTTAGGATTCGAATTGCCGCTAAAGAGCAAAGGATTGTGGCTCAACGGTGGTGCTTCTCCGCACGGTGAGGGAACGTGGGGGCGAGCTTCGCCGGAGGGGGCCCTTTAACTTCCCCCTTGTCGGCCGTTCGCAACCGGAGGTCCACAAATGGGGTTGAAACAGCGCTCATGGCCGAAAATCGTTTTAAACTCGAGGCTCCCTACGCGCTCGCCGGCGACCAGCCCAAGGCGACCGACGCGCTGGCCGAGGGGATACGCCGGGGCGACCGCGCCCAGACGCTGCTCGGTGTCACCGGGAGCGGCAAGACGATGGCGATGGCGCGGGTGATCGAGCTTGTGCAGAAGCCGACCCTGGTGCTCTGCCACAATAAGACGCTCGCGGCGCAGCTCTGCGCCGAGTTCCGCGAGTTCTTCCCCAACAACGCGGTCGAGTATTTCGTCTCGTACTTTGACTATTACCAACCCGAAGCGTACGTGCCGTCGACCGACACGTACATCGAGAAAGATTCGTCGATCAACGACGAGATCGAGCGGCTACGCCATTCCGCGACGCAGTCACTTCTGACGCGCCCCGACACGCTGATCGTCGCCTCGGTTTCGTGCATCTACGGCTTGGGCTCGCCCTCCGACTATATGGAGATGTCGGCGCGCATTGCGGTCGGCGGCGAGATCGATCGAGACTTGTTCTTGCGCAAACTGGTCGATATGCAGTACCGTCGCAACGACCTCAACCTCGTGCGCGGCACGTTCCGGGTACGCGGCGATGTGCTCGAATTCGTCGGCGTCGACGAGGAGCTGGTCCATCGCATCGAGTTTTTCGGCGACACGATCGAAGCGATCAATGTCGTCAACCTGCTGACCGGCGAATACGTCGAGAGCAAAGACGAGCTCTTAATCTTCCCAGCCAAACACTTCATCACGCCCGACGAAAAGCTGCGCCGCGCGATCTCATCGATCGAAATCGAGCTCGACGAACGCCTGAAATATTTCAAGGAGCACGGCAAACTGCTCGAGGCGCAGCGTTTGGAGATGCGCACCCGCTACGATCTCGACATGCTGCGCGAAGTCGGCTACTGCAATGGTATCGAGAACTACTCGCGGCACCTCACCGGTCGCGAGCCGGGCTCGACGCCGTGGTGCTTACTCGATTTCTTCCCACAAGATCACTTGTATTTTATCGACGAATCGCACGTCACGCTGCCGCAGGTGCACGGCATGTACGCGGGCGACCGTTCGCGCAAGCAAGTGCTGGTCGACCACGGATTCCGGCTCCCGAGCGCGATGGACAACCGTCCGCTGACCTACGACGAGTTCGAGGATCACGTCAAGCAGATCGTCTACGTCTCAGCGACGCCGAGCACATACGAAATCGGCCGCAGCTCGCAAACCGTCGAGATGATCATTCGCCCGACGGGCCTTGTCGATCCCGAAGTTGACGTGCGCCCGACGCGCAATCAGGTCGACGACCTCATGGAAGAGATTCGCCTGCGCACAGAGCGTAGCGAACGCGTGCTGGTCACGACGCTCACCAAGAAGATGGCCGAAGATCTCACCGACTTCTTGCTCGAGAACGGGCTCAAAGTGCGCTACCTGCACAGCGAGGTCGACACACTCGAGCGCGTCGCGATTCTGCGCGACCTGCGCTTGGGCGTGTTCGACGTGCTCGTCGGCATCAATCTCTTGCGCGAAGGCCTCGATCTACCCGAAGTTTCGCTCGTCGGCATTCTGGATGCCGACAAAGAAGGGTATTTGCGTAGCGCGACCTCGCTGATTCAAACGATCGGCCGTGCGGCACGCCACGTCGAGGGCAAGGTGATCATGTATGCCGACAACGTCACCGAATCGATGGCGCGCGCGCTCGGCGAGACCAAACGCCGGCGCGAACGGCAGGTAGTCTTCAACGAAGAGCACGGCATCGAGCCGCGCTCCATCCGCAAGGAAGTGCGCAATATCCTGAGCATGGTCGGCGCGAACGAGGAAACGGGAGCGCAGGTGCAGCTCGAGAAGATTCCGCGCGACGTTGCGATGCGCATGGCGGCCGACGTCGAGAAGAAGATGCGCGAATATGCAGCCAACCTGGAGTTCGAAAAGGCGGCTGCGTTGCGCGACGAATTGATCGACCTTCGCCGGCAGATCGGCGGTAACGAGAAGCTGCTATTTGCGGGCAAAGCACCGAAGATTTTCCAAGAAGCACTCAAGGAGCTGGCATAAATGCTGACGCGAGGCGATTTCTTGCAAACGAGTTCAGTTGCAGCGGTCGGAACCGCGGCTGCGGGGCAGGTCGCGCAGGCGTCCCGCAGCGGCGGCAAAGTGAAGGTACGTTGGTTTGGCGGCGGTGTCTACGAACTTGCGACGCCTGACGACAGTGCGATCGTGTTGGTCGACGCGTGGATATGGAACAACGCCGGCTGGACGGCCTTCAATCTCGCAAAACCTCCCGAGTTGCAGAGTGCGGCGGCTTACGCGGCGCACCTGAAATCGCGCAATCCGCAAGCGGTGCTCGTTGCGCTTACGCACGATCACGGCGATCACATCGGCGACTACTTCGAACTGCTGCCGGCGCTCGTGTCGGCGGGCCTTCCCGTGATGACGGTTGGGCAGAGCGATCTGATGCGCGTGGCGCTCGTGCCGAAGTTCAAAGCTGCGGGTCTCGATCCGGCAAAAATCGTGCTCAACAACGGCGCAGGCATGAATTTCGGCGGCGCGGCGACGTGGGAGACGATTCACACACGCCTGGTTCCCGCGCTGCACTCGACGACTTCCGGCTTTCCAGCTGCGGGATTCATGATCGACATCGGCGGGACACGCGTGTATGCATCCGGCGATACGGATCTTTTCGGCGACATGGCGGACCTCGGCCGACGCTACCAGCCGCACCTTGGCGTGTTCTCGGTTGGGAACGGACCGTTTACGATGAACCCCGCAGATGCCGCCGAGGCGGCGCGAATGCTGGGCGTGGCGCATGCGATTCCCGTGCACTATGCCCACAACCCGCTCGTGCTCGGCGTCCAGGCCGGCGCGATGTTCAAGTCCGCTTGCGCGAGCGCTGCACCACAGGTGAACGTCACCGTAATGCGCCCGGGCGAAAGCGTCGTAATATCGTAGACCGTGCGGTCGTCGAAGAGAAGCTTGCGTGGTGCATTGCAGTACATGCGCCGCGCGAGCTGCTCGACCGTTTGCGCGCGGCGCTAACCGACGGCGAATTGGAGTTGGTCACCAAGTCGGCCGATTCGATGCTGCCGCGCGCCAACGTGCGCCTGCTGGAGCCGTCGCGGCCGGTGCGCGACGAAGATGGTGCGCGTTTCGATAATGGCTTGGTGCAGGCGCTGGTGAATCCAAAAGGTGCGTTGCTCGAACTTGCGACGCCGCGCATGCGTGTGCCGGTGTCGCAGGCGAATCTGCTTGCGCGTGCACGACCGCACGGATTCGAGTTACATGACGGAGGCGCGCGCCTGCAGTTTCTGATCGGAAAATCGCCGGCGACGATGGAGCTCGAGCTCCGACGTGGTGAACCGTTTCTGCGCGTCGCGCTTGCCGTCGATTGGCGCGAGCGCTGGCGATCGCTACGGCTCGAGAACTGGTTTGCCCTCGCGACGAATGTTGCGCGCTATGGCAGCGACAAACGATTTGCTGCGATGAGCGATGAGCGATCCGGTATCGCGATCTTTGCCATCGATCCGCTGGGTTGGGAGGCTCGCGCATTGCGCAAGGGTGGCATGAATCTGACCGCCGAGTTGTTGCGCGCGCGAGGCTCCGCCCAACTCGCGTGGGCCTTCGCGCCATTCGAACCGGGCGTTTCGATGGGCGCGCTCGAGCAGGCGTGGGAGCATTTCGCCTACGAACCGCGCGTGCGTCTTTTTACAAGCGAGGATCCCGCGGTCCACATCGCAGAGACGAAACCGGCGCAGGACGGCGATGGCGTGATCGTGCGCGTGCGCGAGTGCGATGGCGTCGAGCGCCTGCTACGATTGCGCTGTGGCGCACGCATGCGGGAAGTGAACGGCGATGGTAAGATCGAAGGCGAAACCATCGTAGCGCAGATCGACGGTTTCGGCGAGCGCACGTTCCGGGTACGGTTTTAATTCGTGAATCGCAAATTCGAAGTTGTTCTTTTCGATTTGGACGATACGTTACACGACGATACGCACGCGTTCACGAGCGCTGCGGAAGAGGTCGCGCGCGAAATCGCACGTGAGCACGGCGTCGATGCACTTGCGCTCAAACGCGCGTATATCGCCGAAGCCGAGGGGTTCTGGCACCGTCTCACGCCCGAGCAGCTCAAAACACGTCTTTCGGGTCTTCGGGCGACGATGTGGGGCGCCGCGCTCGAACGCGTGGGCATCGACGACCGCGAGGTTGCGCACACGAGCGCAGCGCGCTACAACGAATACCGCAAGAAGCACCTCGTCGTGTTTCCCGGCGCGATCGAAACGCTGCGAATGTTGCGAGCTCGCGGGTTGCGCTTGGGCATACTCACCAACGGTTTTGCCGAGACGCACCGCGAGAAGATCGCGCTCTTGCAAATCGGCGAATTCTTTGACGCGATCTTCATCGCCGACGAGGTCGGGATGATCAAACCCGACCCCCTCCTTTTCGCGCATGCGTGTACGACGCTTGGTTCGGCGCCCTCGCGCAGCGCGATGGTCGGCGATCGCTACGAGCGCGACGTCCGCGGCGCGCTCGAGGCCGGGCTCTACGCAGTGTGGCTGAACATCCGCGGCGAAACGCTGCCGCCTGGCGTTCCACCGCCCGATGCGATCTGTGCGACGATCGGCGAAGTGCCGCAACTCCTCACCCAAGCTACGATGTTATAGGCAAGCATGGCAACCGGTCTCGACCATATCGTTATCAAGGGCGCGCGCGAACACAACCTCAAGAACATCGATCTCACGCTCCCACGCAACCAGCTCATCGTCGTGACCGGCCTCTCGGGTTCGGGCAAGTCGTCGCTTGCCTTTGACACGATCTACGCGGAAGGCCAGCGCCGCTATGTCGAGTCGCTTTCGTCCTATGCGCGCCAGTTTCTGGGCCAGATGGAGAAGCCGGACGTCGATTATATCGAGGGGCTTTCGCCGGCGATCTCGATCGACCAGAAGTCGACCTCGCGCAATCCGCGCTCGACGGTCGGCACCGTAACCGAAGTCTACGACTATTTGCGTCTGCTTTACGCGCGCATCGGCACGCCGCACTGTTATAACTGTGGGCGCGAGATCAGCTCGCAGTCGAGCGAGCAGATCGTCGATTCGATCATGGACTTGCCCGATGGCACGAAGATCCAATTGCTCGCTCCGCTGGTCCGCGGACGCAAAGGCGAATACACCAAACTCTTCGAGGAAGTCGCCAAAGAGGGCTTCGCGCGCGTGCGCGTGGACGGCGAAGTCAAAGAACTGCGCGAGAAGATCACGCTCGACAAGAAACGCAAGCACACGATCGAGGTAGTCGTCGACCGTCTCGTGATGAAGCCTGAGATTCGCAAGCGCTTGACCGATTCGGTCGAAACGACACTGCGGCTGTCGACCGGCATCGTGACCGTACTCGCGGGTGAGCGCGAGATCACGTTTAGCGAAGCTTTTGCGTGCGTGCACTGCGGGATTTCGTTTGAAGAGTTGGCGCCGCGCTTGTTCTCGTTCAACTCGCCGTATGGCGCGTGCCCGGCGTGCACCGGTCTCGGCGAGAAGATCGAGATCGATCCATGGAAGGTCATTCCCGACCGAAGCAAGTCGATCGCCGATGGCGCGATCGCGCCGTGGAGCAAGAGCCTGGGCGGTGGGCGCTTCCCGTCGATGAATCCGTACTACCTTCAGCAACTCGAGCGCGTGCTGCGCAAGCACCGCGTGAAGATGACGACGCCGATCGATCAGCTCTCGGACAACGTCGTTGACGTCATACTCTACGGGACGGAGAAGGAAGAAGACTTTGCTTTTACATCGCGTTCCGGCAAGACGTGGGAATATCGCGCATCGTTCGAAGGCGTAATCAACAATCTGCAGCGCCGTTACAGCGATACGTCAAGTGACTACGTTAAGGAAGACATCGAGAAGTACATGTCGACGTCGACCTGTCCGACCTGCAAAGGTGCACGGCTCAAACCCGAAGCGCTCGCGGTTACGATCGACAGTCGCAACATCGATGCCGTGACGCGGATGTCGATCGAAAATGCGGAGGCGTTCTTTCGGACCCTAACCCTGACGCCGCGCCAGGAACAGATCGCGCATCAGATCGTCAAAGAGGTTCGGGCGCGCCTCGGATTTCTGACGAACGTCGGCTTGAACTATCTCACGCTCGGGCGTTCGGCAACGACGCTCTCGGGCGGTGAGTCCCAGCGCATTCGCCTCGCGACGCAGATTGGCAGCGCGCTGGTCGGCGTGCTCTACATTTTAGATGAGCCGTCGATCGGGCTGCATCAGCGCGATAACGAACGGCTGCTCGCGACGCTCAAGACATTGCGCGATTTGGGCAATACCCTGATCGTGATCGAGCACGACGAGGATACGATGCGCATGGCCGACGTCATCGTCGATATCGGGCCGGGCGCGGGCGCCGAGGGCGGCGAGATTCTCACGGTCGGCAAGCTCGATGACGTGCTCGCCAATCCGAAGTCCGAGACCGGTGCGTACCTCTCCGGGCGCAAGTTCATTCCGATTCCCAAGCACCGGCGCGAACCGCGCGGCTGGCTCGACGTGCGCAAAGCCTCGGCCAACAACATCAATGGTGTCGACGTGCGATTTCCGATCGGCGTTTTTGCGGCGGTTACGGGTGTCAGTGGCAGCGGCAAGTCGACGCTCGTCAATGCGGTGCTCGTGCGTGCCCTCAACCAACACCTGCACGATCAGCCCGCCGGCGGCACATACGGGACGGTCAAAGGCGCGGCGCAACTCGACAAGCTGGTCGTGATCGATCAATCGCCGATCGGGCGCACGCCGCGGTCGAATCCGGCCACGTACACCGGCGCGTTCGATCACATTCGCGAGCTCTTTTCCCTCGTACCCGAAGCGAAGATGCGCGGGTATACGCCCGGACGCTTCTCGTTCAACGTCAAGGGTGGGCGCTGTGAAGCCTGCGAAGGCGACGGGATCATCAAGATCGAGATGCACTTTCTTCCCGACGTCTACGTACCGTGCGAAGTCTGCAAGGGCAAGCGTTACAACGCGCAGACCCTGGAGGTCAAATACAAAGGGAAAACGATCGCCGACATCCTCGCGATGCGTGTCGACGAGGCGACGGAGTTGTTCTCGGCGATTCCACGCATCCACAACAAACTCAAGACGATCTGCGAAGTTGGCCTGGGCTACATCAAGATGGGGCAGTCCGCGACGACGCTCTCAGGCGGCGAAGCCCAGCGCGTCAAACTTGCTACCGAGCTGTCGCGCCGGTCGACCGGCCGCACCTTCTACGTGCTCGACGAGCCGACGACCGGATTGCACTTTGCGGATATCCACAAACTTCTCGAGGTGCTGCAGAAGCTCGTGCAGATGGGCAATACCGTGCTCGTCATCGAGCACAACCTCGACGTCATCAAGACGGCGGACTATCTGATCGATCTCGGTCCAGAAGGTGGCGATCGCGGCGGCACCGTCGTTGGCACCGGGACGCCCGAGGAATTGGCTGCGAACCCCGCATCGTACACCGGCGCCTATCTCGTGCCCGTGCTCGAAGACGAGCGGGCGGTCGGCCATCACCGGACGGACCAGGTCGCGCTGGAGCGTATGGAGCGCGAAAACTTATCCGCGCTCGACGATCTTGCCAAGGGTGATCGAATCGCCGTCGAAGCCTAGCTGCGGTGTTTTCCGTAGTGATGCTCGTGTGTAACGACCTCGCGCGCTCGCGCGATTTTTATCGCACGGTCATGGGGCTCAAGGTGAAATCCGATCGTGCCCCACATTGGGTCGAGTTCGATCTCGGTGCAGGCGTTACGCTCGGGCTCCATCAGGGGAGCGATCTGCTCGCGGTGCGGCCAGGATCGCTGCAACTCGGATTCTCGGTCGAGAGCGTCGATAAGTTCATCGCCGACTGCGGTACGCTCAGTGTTCCGATTCTGCAGTATCCCTATGAGGAAGGGAAGCTGCGGATCGCGGTGATCAGCGATCCCGACGGCTATCCGATTCAAATCGGATCCAATCGTTAGTGTCCCCGTCGCCAAAAGCACGTGCTAAGGAATTGCGCGCGCTAGTCGACGACGCCAATCACCGGTATTACGTGCTCGACGATCCGTCGATAACCGACGCGGAGTTCGACAAGCTTCTGCGCGAGCTGCTCGATCTCGAAGCGGCGCATCCGGACCTGCGTACGCCGGACTCGCCCACCCAACGCGTTGGCGCCACGCCGTCGGAGCGCTTTGCGCCGTTCGAACACTCGCAGCCGATGCTGAGTTTGGCAAATGCCTTCGATGCCGACGAACTGCGCGCGTGGGACGAACGCGTCCGCAAACTGGCGGACGTACCGCATTCCTATGTCTGCGAACTCAAGATCGATGGGCTCGCAATCGCGCTCGACTATCGCGACGGCACACTCGTGCGCGGTGGGACGCGTGGCGACGGCCGCGTCGGCGAAGAGGTCACGCCGAACCTGCGCACGATCAACACGATCCCGCTCTCACTGAGAAAGGCATCGCCCTTCCTGGAGGTGCGTGGTGAAGTCTACCTGAGGAAAAGCGACTTCGAGAAACTGAACGCCCGGCGCGAGCGCGATGGCTTGCCGGTCTTCGCCAATCCACGCAACGCCGCGTCGGGTGGCGTGCGTCAACTCGATCCGAAGTTGACCGCAGCACGCCGGCTCTCGTTCTTCGCCTACGCGATTGCGCAGGGACCGTCGCTCAAAACACAGAGCAAAGCCCTCGAGTACCTGCGCGCGGCGGGCTTCGCCGTCAACGACCACATCGAACCCGCCAAGGACATCGATGCAGTCATCGCCTTCTGCGAGCGCTGGGAGGCTGCGCGCGATAGTCTCGACTACGAGATCGACGGCGTTGTGGTCAAAGTCGACGACCTCGCGCTGCAAGGACAGTTAGGCGCGGTTTCGCGCGAACCGCGGTGGGCGATCGCGTACAAGTTCAAGCCGCGGGAAGCGCGCACGAAGCTACTCGATATTACGATCACCGTCGGCCGCACCGGAACGCTCAATCCAAACGCCGTGCTCGAGCCTGTGCCGATCGGCGGCGTCACCGTGAAAAGCGCAACGCTGCACAACGCAGAGTACATCGGGAGCAACGACATTCGGATCGGCGATCACGTGCTGGTCACGCGCGCGGGCGACGTCATCCCGCGCGTCGTCGGCCCGATCGTGAGCGAGCGCACGGGCAAAGAACGCATCTTCGTCATGCCCGACGTATGCCCGGTCTGCGGAAGCGCGGTGGATCATCCGCCGGGCGAAGCGATGTCGCGTTGCACGAATGCTTCGTGTCCGGCGCAGGTCTTCGAACGTGTCCGGCATTTCGCATCGCGTGGTGCAATGGATATCGAAGGCTTCGGCGACGTGCTCGCCGAGCAGCTGACGAGTTCGGGTGTCGTGCACGATCTTGCCGACATCTACGCGCTCACCCAAAAAAAGCTCGCGAGCGTGCCGCGCATGGGCGAAAAGAGCATCACCAACATTCTCGACGCAATCGAAGGCTCGAAGTCGCGCGGCCTGGCGCGCGTGCTCACGGGGTTGGGGATTCGCTTCGTCGGGGAGCAAACGGCGGCGATCCTGGCGAGCGACTTCGGGTCGATCGACGCGATTGAAGCGGCAAGCGAAGCGGAGTTGCGTGAGAGCGAAGGCATCGGGCCCGAAGTTGCCGCAAGTGTCCGCCTCTTCTTCGAACAAAAGGCCAACCGCGCCATTGTCGAGCGCTTGCGCCGCGCCGGGGTCGTCTTGGAAGGCGCGCGCAAAAAGCGCGGCGGCGGACCCCTCGCGGGCAAGACCTTCGTCCTGACCGGGGCCCTTCCGACCCTCAGCCGCGACGAGGCGAGCGCCCTCATCGAGGCCCGGGGGGGTAAAGTGGCCGGCTCGGTCAGCCGAAAAACGGACTACGTGGTCGCTGGTGAAGCAGCCGGGACTAAGCTGGGCAAGGCCCGCGAGCTGGGGCTCGCTATCCTTGACGAAAAGGGGTTAAGGCGGCTGCTGGAGGAGTAGCCTCCCTCGACCAATCAGTACGGGGGTGGGTACCATGGTCGGCAGCCAAACGGAAATAATGCTGCGACACGCGCAGTTACACGATGATGCGGCAACCCTTTTCCGCGCTCTCGACGAGCGCGACGAACAGCGCGTTGCTTACGCATTCCGTCATTTTGTTTCAAATCTCAAGGAACATCTCGATGCCGATCTCGCTATTGGCTATCGCTTATTGCTGCGACATCCGAGCGATTTCGTACGCCGTCTTGCCGAGCGCGTGCTCGAAGACCAAGAAGAATTTCCACAGCAGTTCGAGGTGCTCGCGGCGCGCTGGGAACGCGCAAATACGCAGATGTTGCTCACGCAAGCGTTTCGCGATGAACTGGAAACGCTCGTCAGCAACTTGCTCAAGCGTATACGCGTCGAAGAGCGCCTGTTGACGGCGATATCGAGCGTAGCGTAGCCGCAAGCGCGTCCGGCAGATCACCGGCGGTCACACCGACCGGTCGCGCCTTCGCGCATTGCTGCGCCGCCAGTCCGTGCCAGTAGGCGCCTACCGACGCCGCATCCACCGGCGAAAGTCCCTGCGCGAGCAGCGTTGCAATCATGCCGGTAAGCACGTCGCCTGTGCCTGCGGTCGCGAGTGCCGGCGTGCCCGTCGGATTGATGTGCGTGCGTGCGCCATCGTCGATCAAGGTTTCCGGTCCTTTGAGCAAGGTGGTGATGCCGGTGCGTTGCGTGAATTCACGCAGACGTTCCACGCGGGTTCCGGGCGCGATCGTGCCCAGACCCGAGAGCCGGGCAAACTCACCCTCGTGGGGCGTCAGGACGCAGCGCTTTCCGCGCAAGATGTCGAGATGCTTGGCGAGATGGAAGAGTCCGCTTGCATCGATCACCATCGGTAGATCGCACTGCGTGACGAAATTGCGAATTGTCTCGCCGGTGCGCTTGTCCAGGCCAAGCCCGGGGCCGATGCCGACGGCGCTATTGCGTTCGGCGATGTCGAGCAGATCGTCACCGATCTCTACTACAACTTGTTCGATGAGGTGCGCGTGTAACGCGTCGATTGCCTTGGGTGCGGTCGCGACGGTGACGTAGCCGGCGCCAGCGCGCGCTGCACCACGCGCGCATAAGACCGCCGCACCGGGAAACTGCGCCGAGCCCGCGATGATCAACGGAGCGCCCGCGCTGCGTTTGTCGGCATCGCGAGCGCGCTTGGGCAGCAGGTCGAGAAATGCCGCATCATCAAGCGCAGCAAAGCTGTGCGCGTGCGCCTCGAGCGTCGTACGGTCGATGCCGATATCGGCGAGCCAGAGTTCGCCGCAGAGCGCGCGCGCCGGCTCGAAAAGCAGCCCGGGCTTCATCGCCGCGAGTGCGAGGGTTGCAGTTGCGCGAACGGCATCGCCCGGAACCGCGCCGGTGCGCGCATCGACGCCGCTTGGAATGTCGATCGCAAGTACGTGCCGCTCGCGCGCGTCGAGCGCGCGGACGGCGGGCAGATAGGGCTCCGGCAATGGCAAGCGCGCACCGGTCCCAAAAAGGCCGTCGATCGCGAGCGCCGTGCCCGCGAGCAAGGCGCGCGCCGCGGTGTCATCGCCCGGCATCTCGTCCGGCCCGTAGACGGCACAGTCGTATTCGGGGAGTTGCGCGCATGCAACGCGCGCATCGCCGCCGTTGTTTCCTGGTCCGGCGAATGCGACGATCCGGCTGCCGGGAGGAATGTGCTCGCGCACATAGGCTGCAATCGCTCCTCCAGCGCTGCGCATCAGCGCGTCGACGCCGAAGATGGTGACGGCCTGTGCATCCGCGTCACGCATCTCTTGCGGGGTGAGAACGTCGATCATCGTTCTAGCTCGATCATCGTTCTAAGACGACGACGGCTGCGGCGGTCGTCGCGGAGTGCGTGATCGTTACGTGGATCGCCGTTATTTCGCGTGATGCCGGAAGCCGTTCGGCGGCACCGTAGAAACGCATGATCGGCCTGCCGCTGCGCTCGTGCGACACCCCGACCAAGCGCCACGGTATCGCGTGCCCGAACGCCTTGCGCGTCGCTTCCTTCGCCGCAAAGAATCCTGCAAGACGCTCGGGCCAGTGGCGCTTGCGCATCGCATATGCCATCTCTTCTTCGGTGTAGACTTTGCGCGCGAACCACGCGAGCGCGCGCTCGTCGAACCGATAGCGTTCCACTTCGGCGAGATCGATGCCGATGCCGACGATCATTCGGCGCCCTTCGCCTTTGTCGAGCGGTGTTCCGGCTGTGTGTGTCGAAGCGCGTCGCCTAAAGATGGACTCGAGTATCCGCATCGTTCCGATCAACGCCATGGAAGGCGCATTTCTCGACCGGCTCGCACCCTGTTTGGAAGAGCGGTTTCTGGCAACGGTGCAGATCGATCGGGCGCTGGCGATTCCGCGCAGCACGCTCAACGCGACGCGCGCACAGCTCTTCCTTTCAACACTGGTGGCGCGCGTGCGGCGCGCGCACCCCGACGGTGCCGGCCTCTACCTCGCGCTCACCGAGTACGACCTCTACAAGACCTCGCATCGCTTCATTTATGGCGACGCCGACGAAGCCCAAGGTGTGGCCGCCGTGTCGCTGCATCGCTTGCGTTCGGAATATTACGGGGAAGAACCCGATCCCAACGTGTTGTTCCAGCGGACGCTCAAGGAGTGCGTGCACGAGCTTGGGCACGCATTCGGGTTGCGCCATTGTTATAATGCGCGCTGCGCCATGTACTATTCGAACTCGATCTTTGAGACCGACAATAAGATGTCGCATTTTTGCGAAGCTTGCGACAAGCGCATTACGCGTGCGCGTAACGAACGCTGAACAGACCGTTAAACCGGCGATAAGCCGTGCCTAGCGGCGCCCTTCGACTCGCGACCCTGCGGTTGTGAGGTCTCGGGCCGACCACGTCATCACGACGAGGGGGGCCCTTAATTAGGGGGTTTTTAGGCTAAAGGTCACGGCGTTTTCAACCGTCAATCATCTAAAACGCCTCATCGTTGAAGGGAGCCCCGTGATCTCTGCCTACTTCGCCGGTCTTCGGGCACGGCTGGGTTTAATGCCCCGTCTGGGCCTCGCGCTAGCCGGCATCGTAGCGTGTGGGGTGGTTGCGTGGTTTGGATCTGCCTTCCCGATGGAAGCGGTACTCGTTGGTCTGATCGGGCTCGTCGCTGCTGCAACCGGCTTCCCGCTGGGTGCAACATGCGCGCTGCTCGCGGCCGTTGCCGACTATGTCTCGCGCACCCAGCATGCCGCCGGTGACCCCTTGGCCGGTGCACTCTGCGTCTTGGTCCCCGGTATCGCGGTGAGCGCACTCTTTTACGGCGAGATGTCGCCGATCGAGGAGTTGAGCGAGATCGCACCCGGTCAGCTCGCGTTCCGCCCCGCCACGATGCGGGCATTGCCGCGCGGTGAAACGGTGAACGGCTCGGCGATGAACACCAGCCTCTCGGCGCTTGCGTCGGGTATCCGTGAAGTCACGCAGGGTGATTTCACCAAGAACATCGCAGTGAGCGACGGGCAGCTTCAAGATTTGGCGATCGCGCTGAACAAATTGATCTTCGGGATGCGCGAGTTTTTGCGGACGTTGCACCGTAACGCCGGCAACCTTGGGAGTGCGGGTAGCGATCTGCGCACGACCGCGTCGACCGCGCTCGCGGTGATCGAAGGCGCAGCGGTTGCGCAAGGCCAGCTCGATGAAGGCATTCAAGAGCAATCACGCATCGTCGACGAAGCGACGTCGAAAGTCGTCGTGCTCACCGAAGCGATCTCAACGATCGCCGCCTCGGCTGAAGAGCAAACCCGCAGCCTGGATGAAACGGCGCTCGCCGTTTCCAATATGGCGGCATCGATCGAAGAGGTCGCGGCGCAGGTCGATTCGCTCTCGACCAGCACAGCTGAAACGTCGCGCACCGCGGAACGCGGCGGCTCGGCGATCGGCACGATCGTCGATGGCATGCACACGATTCGCACGACGATCAATGACCTAGCTGAGGACATCCGCCAACTCGGTAACAACTCCGAGCAGATCGGCGACATCGTCAAAGTCATCGATCGTATCGCCGAACAGACGAACTTGCTCGCGCTCAACGCCGCAATCGAGGCAGCGCGAGCCGGCGAGCACGGTCGCGGCTTTGCCGTAGTCGCGAGCGAAATTCGCAAGCTCGCCGACGGCAGCGTACAAGCGACCAAAGAGATCGCCGGCCACATCAGCTCGACGCAGGCCGTGATTTCCGAAGTCGTCGGTGCCATGGATCGCTTGACCGAACGCGTCGAAGAGAGCACGGGCAGCACGTCGTCGGCCTCGGGCGCGCTGCAAGAGATCGTGTCCGCGGTGCTTGCCGCGAACCAGCAGATTGGCGAGATCAGCTCGGTCACGCGCGCGATGAGCGCCAACTCGTATCAGGTGATCAGGCAAATCGAGGAGATCACAAAATCCGTCGGGCTCAATCTCAAGGCGACGCAGTCGATGACGCGTCAGTCGGACGACGTAAGCAAAGCGTTTTCGGATATTTCATCGATCTCGCAGCAAAACGCCTCGTCGGTTGAGGTGCTGACCTACGTCAATAAGGAAGTCACGGATGCCGCGCAGCGCATGCTGGGATCCGTCGATCAGATGAACGATCTTGCGGGGAAGATCGATTCGCGACTGTCGCAGTTTAAGGTCAGCGAATCAGGGACGGAGGAAGTCACTGCATGAGGGTGAGTCTTCGGGTACGCCTTCTGGGGACAATCGTCGGTGCCATCGTCTTTTTCTTTTTAGTCACAGTTATCGCAACGCGCCTTGTGCTGCAGCACGATCTCACCAAGCTCGGCGAAACGCAAGTCACGAATGGTGGCGGGGCCTTCGCCGGCTACTGGGATTCGCGCAAGGACCAGATTCGGTTGCTCGTGGCGCAGGACGCGGTCAGCGATGCGCTGCGCAAAGCTTTGCAAACGAAGAATGTTGGGGCGCTGACCGATCAATTGGCCAATGTCGCGCGTACGTCGGGTTTGTCGTTCTTGACGGTCGTCGATGCGAACGGGAATGTGATCGCGCGCGCCAACGGCGCGCAACGCGGCTCGCTCAAAAGCAGCCCCGTGGTGCAGCGCGCGCTAACCGGTGAAACGGTGAGCACGGCGACGCTCCTCAATCAAAACGAGCTCTTGGGCGAGGGCCTTGCTCCGCAAGCGCAGGCCGATATTCGCGGGAGCGACGGAAAGGCCGCGGCCGAACGCATCAATCGCGGGTTGGCGATCGTCGCGGCCGCGCCGATCAGCGATCAGAACGAGCGCACGATCGGCGCAATCTACGGCGGCGTGCTGCTCAATCACTATTACGACCTCGTCGATCAAGCAACCGCCGCGCTCGGCGGCAGCGCGGCCGTCCTCGAAGGCGATGCGATCGTCTCGAGTACGATCCAGCAGCCCGACGGTACGCGCACGGTCGATCAACAAGTTGCACCGGCTGCGGACGTCGCGAAAAGCGGCAAGCCGTACACCGGCATCGATACCGAGGGCGGCACGCAGTACTTGGTGCGCGTCGATCCGATCCTCGACGATCAACAGCATGTGGTCGGCGCGCGTTGGTACGGGACGCCGCTCGCGAATCTCAATGCCATCATCAATCATACAACCGCGACGGTCCTGATTTGGGGTGTCATCGCCGCGATCGTTGCGCTCGCATTCGGCATCGGGGTCGTGCAACTGCTCTCGAACACGCTCGACCACCGCAGCAAACAAGTACGCGATGCCGCCAAGGAACTCGGCGTGGCGGTTGTCGGCAGCGAGGTTTCGGGCGATCACGTTGCGATGACGAAGGCTGCAGTCGAGCGCAGCAGTACGCTCATCGATGAACTCAACGCGCAATCACCGTCGCCGAAGCTCTCGGAACTCAAAGCGGTCAATGCGGAATTGGAAAGCGACATCATCGTGATCGATACGCTCTCGCAAGAGATGAGCAGCAGGATGCAGCACGCGGCCAATCGCGTTTCGGAACTTAACGAGGTCGCGGCCGCGCTAACGCAACTCGTAACGGGAGAGGCGGGCTAAAAGGGTCACAGTCATGGCGGACTTGATTCTGTTTTTCGGCAGTAATGCCGACACGATGATCGCAACCAAGGCATTGAAGGACGCGGGCATTGCGGCCAAGATGATTCCCAAACCCGCTACGGTCAATACGGCCTCGAACCTGTGCCTCTCGATCGACGGCGGCGCAGAGTCGCAGGCGAAAAATGCGTTGTCCGGCGCGGGTGTCGCGCTTGGAGGCGTCGTCAAATAGAGTTTTGAATGCTCGTCTCATGCAAGTACGAGTATTTATTTCGGGCCTGCTCTGCGCGCTCGTGAGCGCGTCGCTCGTTGCGCAGGCCGCGCCCAAGAAAGCTGCGACGCCGCATCCCGCTGCCAAGCCGTCGGCACAGGAACATTCGGTCGTGACGCGCCACCAGATTTCGCTTGGCGGTCGCGCGATCGGCTACACCGCAACGGCCGGCAATTTGATTCTCAAGAACGACAAGGGGGCGCCCGAGGCGAGTGTCTTCTACGTGGCCTACACCCAGGATGGCGCGGATCGGACGCGGCGTCCCGTAACGTTCCTCTACAACGGTGGCCCCGGCGCAGCAACGGTCTACTTGCATATGGGCGCGTTCGGTCCGCGCCGGATCGCGTTCCCGTCGAACGCCTCGCCGAACAGTGGCCCGCCCTATCCGCTCACCGACAATGCGAACAGCTTGCTCGACAAGTCCGACCTCATTTTCATCGATGCGCCGGGTACGGGCTACAGTCGCGTGATGCCGGGAATCGACGTCAAGTCGATCTTCGGTGTCGATCAGGATGCCGCGGCGTTCGGGCAATTCATCGAGCGCTACGTCACGCTCAACGATCGCTGGAACTCCCCGAAGTTCTTGCTTGGCGAGAGCTACGGCACGCCGCGTTCAGCGGCGCTCGTGGACTATTTGCAAAATCGTAATATGGCGTTTAACGGCGTGATCTTACTCTCGTCGGTCCTCGACTTCGACACGATCTTCCCGGGCCCGGGCAATGACCTCGCCTTCGCAACCTTTGTGCCGACCGAAGCGGCAGTGAATTGGTATCATAGCAAAGCGGCAGACAAAGGTTCGCTGCAATCCGTCGTCAACGAAGCGCGCACGTTCGCAAACACGACCTACACGCAAGCGTTGATGCAGGGCGACCGTCTGCCACACGACCAGTTCGTGCAAGTCGCGACGCAGCTCTCGCATCTGATTGGGCTCTCGCCGCACTACATCGAGCAGGCGCAACTGCGCGTGTATCCGCAGCGCTTCGAAAAGGAACTGCTGCGCGAAACAGATGAAAGCACCGGTCGACTGGACGCGCGTTACGTCGGCTATAATCTCGACACGCTCGGCGATTCGGCGGACTACGATCCGTCGGATACGGCGAGCAGTCCGGGCTTCCAGGCCGGATTTCTCACCTACGTTCGCGGCGAACTCAACTACAAGAGCGACGAGACATATAAACAGATTTACGGCGACGCAAACCAGGCGTGGGATTACAACCGCAAGTCGGTCTTCAAATGGCTAGCCCCGACGACGAGTCCCGATCTGGAAGAAGCGATGACGACGAACCCGCGCCTGCGGGTCTTCGTGGGTTGCGGCTACTACGACATGGCGACACCGTTCGGCGCCGCGGAGTGGACCTTCTCGCATATGGGCTTGCAGCCGGAGCTACGACAACATGTGACGTTCGGCTACTACGAATCCGGCCACATGGTGTACATGAACCAACAGTCGCTCACGGCGTTCCATAGTGACCTCGACAAGTTCTATGACGCCGCGCTGGCTCAATAACTAGCGCAAGGCTCTCGCATCGGCAAACGCGATCGTTTCGCGCTTGCCGTTGTCGTGTTCGACCACGAGGCCACCGCCGTTGGCGAGCGCAACAGCCGTGATCTCGATGGATTGCGTGTCGCCGTCTTTGAGGATCGTGTAGCGCTTGGGTAAGCCGGCCATGCGTTCCCAAATGCGTGCAACGCGTTGCGGCATCTCGAGCGTCTGGTCCCATATATCGTAATTCAACAGGATGTCGCGCAAGAGTGCCGCGCGGGTGATCGTCGGTTCGACGTCATCGCAAAACGCCGGCGGTGGATCGATCGATTCGTCTGCGCCCGGCGTGCGATAGACGTTGATGCCGACGCCCGCGGCAACCCATGCACGATCGCCGACGACGCGTGAGACGCACAGGATGCCGGCGATTTTCTTGCCTTCGGTGAGCAGATCGTTGGGCCAGTGCACCTCGCTCGGGACGCCGTTCGTGCGCAGGGCACGGCGCACGCAGATCGCAACGCCGAACGGGACGATCCAGGCGTGCGCGGCCGGTATTTGACGCGCGGGCAGCGTCGTCATGAGCAGCGCGCTGCCGGGCGCCGCGATCCACGAACGGCCTTTACGGCCGGCGCCTTTTGTCTGTACCTCGGCAACGATCGTGAGGCCGGCCCAAGCGGGATCGCCCAGCAGCGCCGCAGCGTCGTCATTCGTGCTTGCGGTCGAGCGCTCGAAGCGGATGCGTGCGAATGCCGTCCCGCGCAGTTCGCGTTCGACGTTTTCGTACGGGTGTCCGGCGGGCTCCATAGGGGGAGCGTGCGCCTGCGACGTAATCGGGGCCTGCTATGGCTATAGAAACGACACTCATTCTCTGCAAGCCCGACGCCGTATCACGCGGACTCGTCGGCGAAATCATCGCGCGCATCGAGCGTCGCGGGTACATCGTCACGGCGATGAGGCTCATGCAGCTTCCCGGCGACAAAGCGCGCGAACACTATGCCGAACACAAAGACAAACCGTTCTTCGGCGACTTGGTGAACTTTATTACCAGTGGCCCGCTTGTTGCGATCGCGGTTGAAGGCGAGGGCGTGATCGAAGCCTGCCGACAACTCATCGGCGCGACCAATCCGCTCACGGCAGCGCCGGGTTCGATTCGCGCCGATTTCGCGCAGTCGATCGGGCGCAATCTCGTGCACGGTAGCGACAGCAAAGGCGCGGCCGATCGCGAGCTCAAGATTTTCTTCAACGCAAATGAGTTCGTGTCGCGCAAGCACGACATGGACCGCTGGATCAGCGAGCAGAAGTGATCGAATCGCTGCGCGGTGGTGGGCGGCCGCTCATCGAGGGCGTGCATGCACGCGAAGTGCTCGACTCCCGCGGCAACCCGACGGTGGCCGTGAGCGTCGCCACGAATTTTGGCGCGGTCGAAGAAGCGCTCGTGCCGTCGGGTGCGTCGACCGGCGCGCACGAAGCGGTCGAACTGCGCGACGGCGATCCCAAACGCTACGGCGGCAAGGGCGTGTTGCGTGCGGTCGCGGCGGTCAATGAAACGCTCGGACCGGCGCTCGAAGGGTTGGACGCAACCGCGCAACGTGAAATCGACGAACGGATGATCGAGCTCGACGGCACGACGAATAAGTCGAACCTCGGCGCGAATGCGCTGCTCGGCTGTTCGCTCGCGGTCGCGCGCGCGGCGGCGTCGAGCCTCTCGTTGCCGCTCTTCCGGTATCTGGGTGGACCTACCGCGTCGCTCTTGCCCGTGCCGATGATGAACGTGATCAACGGCGGCAAACACGCCTCGGGCGCGCTGCAGTTCCAAGAGTGCATGATCGTACCGTCGGGTGCGCCGACGTTCGATGAGGCCGTGCGCTACGGCGCCGAGGTCTTTCACGCGCTGGGCAAACTGCTGCACGACCGCGGCCTGCCGACGCAAGTCGGCGACGAAGGCGGGTACGCGCCGCCGCTTGACTCGATCGACGACGCGATGGAGTTGCTCGTCACTGCGATCGTGCACGCCGGCTACAAGCCGGGCACCGATGTGGCGATCGCGCTCGATCCCGCGTCGAGCGAATTCTATAGCGATGGGAAGTACTTCGCGCGCGACAAGCAGCATGGCTTGAGCGCCGATGAGATGGTGCGACTCTACGCCGACTTATGCGCGCGCTATCCGATCGTCTCGATCGAGGACGGCTTGGCCGAAGACGATTGGGCGGGTTGGCGCAAGCTGACCGAAGCACTCGGAAAGAAGGTCCAACTCGTCGGCGACGACATTTTTGTAACGAACACGGAGTTTCTCGCGCGCGGGATCAAAGAAGGCGTTGCCAACGCGATTCTGATCAAGGTCAACCAGATCGGCACGCTCTCCGAGACCTTCGATGCGATCGACATGGCGCACAAGGCGGGCTACGCGTGCGTGATCTCGCACCGTTCGGGTGAAACCGAAGACACGACGATCGCCGATATTGCCGTGGCGACGAGCGCCGGGCAAATCAAGACCGGCTCACTTTCGCGAAGCGACCGCACGGCGAAATACAACCGCCTCATGGCAATCGAGGAGCAATTGGGCGCAGCCGCGCGTTATCCGCGGCGGTGAAAGCGCTCCGCAAGCGCGTTCCGCGCGCGAGCTTCGCGCACTGGAAGCCGGCCTCGAACCGGCGCGACCCAGTCGAACTCTTACACGAGACCGAAGCCGGACGCATTCCGGCGCTCCTCATCCTGCGCCACGAGCGCATGCGCGCCGACGTCTTTGCGTTTTATCGCGGATGTGCGGCGATTATGGCGGCAGATTTAGCCGGGCATCCGGTGACGGGATTGCACGTCCAACTGGGCGGTGATGCGCACCTGATGAACTACGGCGGCTACGCGACCCCCGAGCGCAATTTGCTCTTCGACGTCAACGACTTCGACGAAACGTTGCCGGGCCCGTGGGAGTGGGACGTCGCGCGGCTGTGCGCAAGCGCTCCCGTTCTGGCGAAAGTGCGCGGCTTCGGGAAGCGTGCCGGCGAAGACGCTGCCTATCTTGCAGCCCGGGCCTATCGTCGCCACATGCGCGCGCTCGCGCTGTTCTCACCGCTGCAGATTTGGTACTCGCGCGTCGACGTACGCGGCATGCTCGCAACCGAATTGACGCTCCCGCGCGACGCGACGCGCGTCAAACTAACTCCCGAGCACGAGGAGCTGGCCAAGAGTACGATCGACGCCTATCGCCGGTCGCTCCCGCCGTATATTCGCACGGTGCTCGATCGCTACCACCCGGTGGAATTCTTCGAGCATCCGGTCGGCGTCGGGAGCGTAGGCCTCTTAACGATTGTTGCGCACCTCGAAGCGCGTGCAGGTGAACGACTCTATCTCCAGGTGAAGGAGGCCGTGGCTTCGGCGCTCGAGCCGTATCTCGGGAAATCGGCCTCCGGCAATCACGGTGAACGCGTCGTCGCCGGTCAGCATCTGATGCAAGCCGCGAGCGATCTCTTCGTCGGTTGGACGAGTGCGCAGGGCCGCGACTTCTACGTGCGGCAGCTGCGTGACGAAAAGGCGTCGCTCGATCTCGACCGCATCAACGCCGCGCAGCTTATCGACTTTGCGCAGCGCTGCGGCACGGTGCTGGCGCGCGCGCATGCGCGCACGGGCGATCCTCAGGCGATCGCCGAGTATCTTGGTGCGAGCGATGCATTCGAGGACGGCATGGCGCGCTTTGCGCTCCTGTACGCTAAGCAGGTCGGGCGCGATTATGAGGAGTTCTGTAAGGACTCCAGAAATCGTCCCGAGCCGCAGTAGGGGCCTGTAGCTCAGCGGTAGAGCGGCCGGCTCATAACTGGTTGCGCGTAGGTTCGAATCCTACCAGGCCCATAAGTTCGCCGCCACAGTTTGGGCAGCGTTGCTGCATTTCGCGCGTGCACTCGGCACAGAACGTGCAGTGATACGAGCACATGAATCGGGTGTCTCCCGCGCGGAAGACCCGCTCGCAACGTTCGCATCGTGCCTTGATCGGAACGCTCATTGCCGCAGGCGCAAGCTCGAGAACTGCGTCGCGCTCGCGCCTGCAGCGCGATGTTGCTTAGCCCCCAAGGTTCTTGGTGTGTGCCCAGGATGTTATGACCCAGCTCGTCCCCTTCATCGTGAGTGTCACGGTAAGGGATGAACCGGTTTCTCGCATCGTCTGACCTTTTTGATTGTAGTGGTAGTCGAATGGAGCAGAGATGTAGGCGTTGTTTCCGGTCACGAACACGTGGTACGGCGCGCCTATGCCGGCCGTTACGTCGCTGATTTGCGCGGTCTTGTTGTAGGCCACGCGCGCGTTCCACCAATCGGTGCAACCCGTCGGTCCCCCTATAAGGTACGGATCGAACGTGTCGATGACGACGGTCGGGGAATTGCACAACGCCACAAACGCGCTCATGTTGCCTTTGTTTATCGCGTTGATGGCGAGTTTGACGGTGTTAATTGCGTCACTCGACGGCGACGCGGAGCCGATTGCAGGCGTTGCCAAAAACGCCAGAGCGGCGATGAGGGCAAAACCCGCAAATCTTTGGATTCTCATGATGTCTCCTTTGAAGCTGCAGCAAAGCAACTCCCATCATGCTAGGAGCGTACATCCGGCACGGAGGCGCCGGGTATCCCGGCGTATACTATGATTTGGGAGCAGGCAAGTTTGCGGCGGCCTGCTACAAACTTGCAAGACAGGAGCAAGCACGCAATGGCAACTAGCATCGTCAAGACGAGCCGTCATTCGTATGCTGACACGATCGCGAAACTTTCGCAAGCGATTACCGGCGTAGGCAACGCGATCTTCGCGACGATCGATCAAGCAGCCGCAGCGCAAGGCGTTGGGCTCAACTTGCGCCCGACGACGCTGATCGTCTTCGGCAATCCCAAAGGCGGGACCGGACTGATGGCCGCGTTTCCGCTGGCAGCGCTCGATCTTCCGCTCAAGGTGCTCGTGTGGGAAGAGCAGGGCGTCGTGAGCGTGGCGTATGTCCCACCCGAGGAGATTGCCGCGCGCTACAACGTGACCGGCATGGATGCGCTCATTGCCAACATGAGTCACGCACTCGATGCGTTGACGAATCTCGTGGTGTAGGCTTCGCGCTATTTCAGCTTGTCGTAGACCTGCGCGAACCCGGCCAGCGGGATCGTGGCCGTGATGGTGCGCTCAGTCAACGAGGCATCTAACAAGACGTACGCGACCTTCAGATCGCCCTTGGCTGCACGCATCGCTGCCAGTAAGTCCGCGCTGATCGTGCCGGTTGCAAAGCACCCTTGCGGCGAACACGTGAGGAATTGGAAGCTTTGTGAGGCACCGCCGGTGACGCTCACGCCAATCGGGGTGCGCACCGACGCCTCCAGCGGCACTTTTATCGTGAGACTTGTCTTCCCGTCGGCTGCGGGTTGGACCGAGAAGCCGATGACGAGCGCGCCGTTTGCGGTCTGGATGGAGTTCAGCACTTGGCATGCGAGCGCGGTCTTCCCGGGGTCGCACTCCAGCTTCCAGCCGGTGATCGCCACGTTGGCCGGAGTCGTCGCCTCTTGGGGCGGAGGCGTGGCAGCATTGGCCGGCGCGGCAATGCAGCAGAGGAAGAGCACTGCGCAGGCGTATCTCATGGCAGGCGCCTTCGCGAGCGAGCCGCAGGACCTCTGCCGTTGACAGGCCTCGCTCGCTCCGGTAGTGTACGACACTGTCACCCTGAGCTTGTCGAAGGGCCGCGGCGCCATCGTCTATCGGTTAGGACATCGCCCTTTCAAGGCGGAAAGACGGGTTCGATTCCCGTTGGCGCTACCAAATAAAGCCCCGTAAACACGGGGCTTTTTCTTTGTCCAGTCTCCCGCGGTTGCCATTCGGTTGCCATGCGGTGCTTTTTGCCCATGTCAGCGAAGAAGTCGTCGTCGTTGCCGGGTGCGAATAGCAGCGTAGTGAGCAGCACTAGTGAGCGCGAAACGAGGTTGCTTAAAAGCTACCTGTACCTCGGCATCGAGGGTACGAAAAAGGACGGCTTCGACCCAGACGACATCACGCGACATACCGCAGTCGATCCGTGGAGGAGCTGGCGTTGCGGCGACCCCGCCCCGACCTCCGGCCGAAAGAGAACCAAGGATCATTGGTCGGTTCATTCTCCCGCGGGCCTGACCGCGAGTTTGACTGAGCAAGCCGACGCGATATGCGCGCTTCTCGACTCAAACAAGAATCTACGCGCAGCGCTGAAGCCGCACGCGCCTTTTTTGAATTATGCGATCGAGACCACCACCGAGCCCAGAGAGTTCCAACTGAGTAGCGCACTTGTTCGGAATCTCGTTCGGATCGGTGCTGAGGTTGACTGCGATCTGTACTGGGTGTGCGATCCGCAGGTCCGATACGGCCTGTGTGTGCCTTGCGGAGTGCGCGTTCCGGAGAAGTTAGCTGAGTTGCAGTCCTTCATCGGCGGCGAGCGGCGCGCCGCTGAGTGCCAATTTGCGTTTACAGTGTCGGGCATTAGGCTAGATGAAGCTTTCGCGCGGTTCCATCTCGATCCCGAGGACAACTGCCGCAGGCTCGGCGACGACGGCATGGACATCGTATATTTAGAGCCATTAGCGTGCTTGCAATTCAGCTCGGACGTACTCCCATGCTCCGGCTACGTTCGCGAGCTCGAACCCGAAAGGCTCGCGAGACGGTTCCTTCGTTCGCTTGAGCGCCACGTTGGAGAATTTGCTTCGGCCGACCATCAACCCAAGCTTCACGTGAGATTCGTGGAGAGAGGAGACTATCAGGGTACGGCCGGTCTTCATTTTGACCGGCGATTCCTCCGCGATGTGTCGGCATTAAATGCTGGAATTGCAGTGAAGCTCAGCTACCTCCCCGATCCTCACTTCAATCGCCTGGGCGATTGCGTAACCTGCGGCAGCCGCGTTCTCGGCACCTAGGGAAGCTGGAAAGATGGAAAGCGGGAATACCGGCGGCGCACCGCTGCCAAACGCGGGCCTTTCACAGGCCCTAGCCGGGTTTCTCGCACTCCCAACGCGCGCCCGTGCGCGCGCGCGGTCTCGCCAGGCAGGCCGAGCGGGTCTGACGGGCGACGGTTGCCAAATGGTTGCCGTCAATGGCAACCGATCGCGGCTGCGGGCGACCACGGACGATCAGAAGCTTCAACAACCACAGGCGTCAGCGACCATCGGCAACCGGCCAGAAGCACCAAGCGCCGGGTTCGATTCCCGTTGGCGCTACCAAATAAAAGCCCCGTAAACACGGGGCTTTTTTAATTGTGGCCGTGTGAAGAACCCGAGAATCGCGCTTCTCGGTGCTTTCTCGAGCTCGTCATACCATGGTAAAAGGGCAATTTCGAAGCGAATGATGACAACATTAGCACTTCCCCGATTTCATGTGTTGGCGAAGCCTACCGACGGCACGCTTTTGCATGCTGAGTAGAAGCAGGAGCAGATCATGACGATACGCCTGTTAGCCGTAACTGGCGGGATCTGGTTGATGACGATGGCGATAGCTATGTCACAGGCAGCAACGGAGCTTCATGGCACGTTTGCGCTCCAGGGCGGCCTCGCAAGAACGGCTGGATACCTCGAAGCCGCACCGGGCGCTCGGCCCGGCGCTTGGAAGTTTGATTTTTGGATGACCCCGTCGACTGGCGGCAGTCCGATCCGGACTTACGCCCTCGATATGACCAAGCTGCTGCACGTTATCGTCGTCAGCGACGACTTCAAGACGTTCATGCACGTGCATCCGAAGTTCTTGGCGAGCGGCCACTTCGTGCTCGACCAAACGCTGCCGCGCGCAGGGCTCTACCATATCTATGCTGATGGCCGGCCATCCGGTATCGGGCAGCAAGTGTTCCGCTTCGATCTGCAAGCTGGGAACGCGGCCCCCGCGGCGAGAGACTTGAGCGAAAGTAACTTGGTCGCGAAAGTCGACGGATATTCGGTCACGCTGTCGAGCTTATCACTGCAGACCAACTCTTCGGCCGAGATCGTGGTGCGTATTGCGAAGGGCGCGAAGCCCGCGCCGGACGTCCATCCGTATCTGGGAGAACTCGCGCATGCCGTTTTCATCGATGCCGGCGACCTTTCGTACGTTCACATGCACCCGGTACTTCCCGGAATGGTGATGGGGTCTGCTACCACGGCGGTGTACTCCAACGACGAAGTGGTCGTATCACCAAACATGGTTCTCCACGTGACGGTGCGCGAGCCTGGAACGTACAAGTTATGGTTTCAATTTCATGGCGGATCGTCGCTGCACGTTGCGTCGTTCGTACTGACGGCTACACCTTAACCCGTCTCGGAGGTCGAGTAGCGACCGTGTTTCTCGGCAATGTGAATGCGATACGCGATACCATCTCCGCCTGTGCGAGTGACGTACGTCTGCCAGGCCATTGCGGGGGCGCTGGTGGCAGCCGCGACCGTCTCTAGACGATCGGAGATACGCTCGACGGCTTCGACGGCGGCGTTGCCGTAGAGCAGCTCGAACGTTCCACGAACGAGGACCGAGCGCCACTCGGCCGCGTTTTCAACGCGATCGACCTCGACGCATACGCTGGGATTCGCTTCCATGTTCTCGGTCTTCGCGCCTAGCACGCTGTATCCGTAGATTGCTCGTCCATCGTACGCATACGTGATCGGAACGATAGTCGGAAGGCCGCGACGATCGACATAGCCGATTCGGCCTACGATCTCTTCGTGAAGTAGAGCTTCGATCGCGTCGGGCGTTAATTGGCCAAACATACTACTTAACCCACGGATTCGTGTTCGCCATTACTTCAGTTTTCCCAGTTTCCGAACGGCGAAGAAAACTGAAGGAGCTTGAGATCACGAGAAGGGAAGATGGGTTTTTCCCACCTTGGGCGCTGCTATTGGAGGCTTCATTATGAATTCACGAAAAATCGTCGCTCTGTTCGCTGGACTAGGTCTTGCTGTTTCCGTAGCGACGGGCGTCGCCGTTGCCGGCTCCTGGGCGATGATCAACGGCACCGCAGCCGTCAAATCCGGCATGACCGGGACGGTCGTTTGCCTCGACAAAGCCGGTGACAAACTTCTCGATGGCGCAACCCCAAAGACGCATATTCAGCCAACGTCGTACGCCGGCCACACGACGAACGCAATCGTCGTCACCTGTCCGTAGCGTCGAACCGGGATCGGCCGCGACGTTTCTTTGCCTCGACAAGAACAAAGGAGGAACGCATGACTAAACACCGCGCGGGCTTTCTCATCGCTGTACTCATGGGGTGGGCCCTGACATTGCCCGCCCTTGCAGCGCAACCTTTGCCGAATTATACGGTGCATATCGTCATAAAAAACTGGTCACCGAACGGAGTCTGGATGACCGCCTACATGCGGGAATTCAAAGACAAAATCGTGGGGTCGTGGTGCGTACCCCCCAACCAAACGGTGGATAGAACGTTCGGTAAAGGCCAAGGCCCCTATAAGGTCATCGCCGAGATAAAGTCACAAACCAATTGCCGCGGCAGTACGATCAAGAAGCTCGCCCAGGACACCAATTGGAATTACAGCTCCACGAATTTTTTCTTCAATAAGACGATCACGGGACGCGACTCTGGCGCTAAGTGGTGACGGGCTTTCGATCCGTACGTCCCGCTCTGAAGACTTTTTGATGTCGTACCCCGTACTCTGTATAGGATGACTGCGATTGTGCTCGCGGCGCTGGTTGCTGCCGCCTCGCCCTCGGCGTCCCCATCGGCGACGCCCTCTCCAATTCCAACCGCGAAGCCCGTCTACCAGGACATGCAATGGCGTGAGATCGGCCCCGCGCTCCCGGGCGGCCGCGCGGCCAACGTGGCCGGCTCGGCCAAGAACCCGAACCTCTACTATGTTGCCGCAGCAGGCGGCGGGGTGTGGAAGAGCACGGACGGCGGCACGACCTGGAACGCCGTCTTCGAAAAGCAGAAAGTCGCGTCGATCGGCGACGTGGTGATCGATCCGACCAACGACGAGACGGTGTGGGTCGCAACCGGTGAAGGCAATCCGCGCAATGACGTCATTCCGGGCGCGGGCGTCTACAAGTCGACCAATGGCGGCAAGGATTGGACCGCGATGGGACTCGAGAAGACGCGCACGATCACGCGTTTGCTCGTGAACCCCAAAAATCCCAATCACGTGCTGGTTGCCGCGCTCGGCGATACGTTCGCGCCGAGCGAAGATCGCGGCGTGTACGTCACCGATGATGGCGGCAAGACGTGGACGAAGACCTTGTACCTCGGCAATCAAAGCGGCGCGTCGGATCTCGCAATGGATCCAAACGAGCCGAATGTCGTCTATGCGGGCATGTGGCATTTCGAGCGGCGCCCGTGGACGACGGAGAGTGGCGGTCCCGACGACGGGCTCTACAAATCAACCGACGGTGGCAAGACCTGGACGCAACTCACGGGACACGGTCTGCCCGGCGGCATGCTCGGCCGCATCGGCCTCGCGGTCGCGCCGAGCAATCCCAATCGCGTGTATGCAACCATCGAAGCGTCGAAGGGCATACTCTGGCGCTCCGACGATGCGGGCGCGAACTGGACGCTCGTGAGCAGCGAATCACTCGTGAATCAGCGGCCGTTCTACTTCTCGCATCTCGCCGTCGATCCGAGTAACCCCGATCACGTCTTCGGCATTTCGGTGGTCCTCGTCTCGTCGCGCGACGGCGGAAAGACGTTCCGTCCATTGCTCAACGGGCCACACGGCGACTTCCATGGCATGTGGATCGCTCCCAATGATCCCAAGCGCATCATCGTTGCCGAAGACGGTGGCGTCGGGCGTTCTCTCGACGGCGGTGCGTCGTGGTTCTTCGATCGCAACTTGCCGATCGGCGAAGTCTATCACGGCGGTGTCGGTGTAGTCGGCAATCCCTATTGGGTTTGCGGCGGCTGGCAAGACAACAACGCGTGGTGCGGTCCGAGCAACTCGCTCGATCCGTCGGGAATCCTCAACAAGCACTGGATCGGCGTCAACGGCGGCGACGGCGAGTGGGCCGTCCCCGATCCGCTCGATGCAAATATCTTCTGGTCAGATTCGCAAGGTGGATCGGTAGTCGTGTTTGACAAGTCGAACAACGATGAATTCCTCGCGCAGCCGTACATCGCGTTGGTCGGCGAACAGTTCGATCTGCGTACCGCGAAATATCGCTTCAATTGGGACTCGCCGATTGCGTTTGCGCCATGGGATGGGCATATCGCGTGGCTCGGCGGCAACGTGATCTTTCAAACGAAGGATCGAGGACGCCACTGGAGCGTGATCAGTCCCGACCTGACGCTCGATGAGAAGAACCATCAGGCGCCGCCCGGCGGACCGATCACGCACGACGTGTCGAGCGCTGAAAACTACAACACGATCCTCGACGTCGAAGGCTCGAGCCTGCGCAAAGGCGAGATCTGGGTCGGCACCGATGACGGGCAAGTGCAATACACGCTCGACGGCGGAGTGCACTGGAAAAACGTCACGCCGCCCGGCGTAGCGGACCACGGTGAAGCAGAGACCGTCGCCCCCTCGACGACCGCTGACGGCACCGTGTTCGTGAGCATCGATCGCCATTTGATGGGCGACTACACGCCGTACTTGCTGGTGACGCACGACTTTGGAAAGACCTGGAGCAACATCGGCAAGAATCTGCCGGCGGGCACATGGTACGCGCGTTCGGTTCGCCAGGACCTCCGCAACGCGAATATCGTGTACGCCGGTACGGAAACCGGCATGTTCATTTCATGCGACGCGGGTGCGTCATGGCACGACTTCAAGAACAATCTGCCGACGGTCGCGGTTCGCGACATTCGCTATCAGTCGACGTGGAATGACATGGTCATCGCGACCCACGGGCGGGCACTGTACATCATGGATGACTTGCGGCCGTTGCAGATGGAGGCATGTTCTACGCCGGCACAACCGTTTGTCATCGGGCCGCGCCTGTCGTATCAATATACCTTACACGGCAACGATGAGGGTATCTACACCGACTACGCCGGCACCAATCCGGAGTACGGCGCGATCTTCCGGTACTATCAGCCAACGCCGGGCGCACAAGCACCGGTGCTGCAGATTCTCGACCAGGGCCGCGTGATTCGAACGCTGCAGGGCAATCGCGAACCATCGCCGTTCGCGCCGCCTTCTGCCGACAGCAAACCGAAGCCGAAGATTCCCAACGGTGCAGGTCTGCAATCGTTCGCATGGGATTACGCCGCCGACGGGCCGGTGAAATGGAACGGCGCCGGCAAGTTCTTCAAGGGCCCCGAGGCGGGTGCGACGGTGCCTCCGGGGACCTACGGCTATCGCATGACGGTCGGTGGAAAGACGTTCAGCGGAACCTTCGTCGTCAAAGCCGATCCATCTACGCATTTCACGCAAGCGGAAATGGTCGCTTCGTACGAGTTCTCGAATCGGATCTTCGCCAAGCTCTCGGCGCTCGATGTGGCGCTCAATAGCCTCGACGACGTCCGGGCGGCACTAACGAAGAAGAACGATACGGTGGGATTGCAACATCTGCAAGACATGCAAGATCAACTAACTGCAAACTATCAGGGGTTTGAAGACTTCATTCAACGTTCGGGTAAGCTGCGCGAGGATTTGATGAGCCTGTCCGGCGCGGGGCTGATCACGCCGGCGGTGTTGAGTGCGGAACGGCGTATGAATGCGGAATGGGCCACGGACGCGCAAGCGTTCAACGCCTACATTCAAACGCTCCCGGCCGATGTTCCGCGGCCGAAAGCGTTGCCGCTCTAGAACGTAACGCTAACGGCGGGTGTCGTAGCGCACTGCGGCTGGCGCATTTCTGTTTGGAAGTGCAACGTCGTCGAATTGTCGCCGGCGTCGCTGGACCGGGCGAACGTGTAACCTGCGGTATATGACGCACCGGGTTTGAGCGGAGGAACGCCGATCGCGTCGATCTTATTGCCGGTCTTGCGGATGTCGACGAACTGCAGCGTATTGCTCGGCTGCGCCACGCTCGACGTGTTGGTGATCGCGATGGCGATCCGGTAATGGTTCAGTCCGCCGTCGTGCGAGACACTGGCGACGTGCGCGGAGGTTACGGAGGGCGCGGTGCAGTCGGCCCACGCAATTCCGGATGAAGATGCCGCAAAGAATGCCAACGCGGCAAGAGGTTGGATGATGCGAAGCTGTTTCATGAAACCGTCATACCCACAGCGAGCTATCGAGCTAACGCGCTAGCCATCGCTTGCGACGTGTTGGTGATCGCGATGGCGATCCGGTAATGGTTCAGTCCGCCGTCGTGCGAGACACTGGCGACGTGCGCGGAGGTTACGGAGGGCGCGGTGCAGTCGGCCCACGCAATTCCGGATGAAGATGCCGCAAAGAATGCCAACGCGGCAAGAGGTTGGATGATGCGAAGCTGTTTCATGAAACCGTCATACCCACAGCGAGCTATCGAGCTAACGCGCTAGCCATCGCTTGCTCGCTGCTCTCGCGCGGGAATCGCAGCGCTCCCGTCGACATAGTTCCCTATGAATACTGAAGCGCTCGCCGCCGCAAAGCAACAGTGCCAAATCGCCGCGCAGAGTTTTATGCAACTCCAAGGCCTTGATCATGGCGCGCTACCCGAACAACAACTTGCCTTCAACCATGCCGTGCTGCTCGCGCTGAAAGGGCTCTACGAGGCAATAGAAAAAGACCGTTAGCCGGAGGTGGACACGATGCGTGGAGTTCTTTTCTCTACGGGCCTTTTTACGTTGATCTCGTTCGTCGCGCTGGCTGGCTGCAGCTCGGGATCGGTTGCGCCCCCCGCCTCGACGCCGGCGCCCTCGAACATCTCCGGCGATTACAGCGGGACGATGCAAGATGCGCAAGGTGGCAGCGGCACCGCGACCGCAACGCTCGCGCAGACCGGCTTCACGGCGGGCGGCGCGATCGACGTCAAAGAAGCCGCGGCGACCGTCAGCGCGCAAATCTCGCTCACGCTAACGACGTCGAACGCGGTCAGCGGGTCGATGGTGATCGATTTTGCTAACGGCACGACCTGCACGTTCAGTACGACCGGAAACTACAATTCGGCCACTGCGGTACTCAGCGGTTCGTATACGGCGGTAACCAACTGCACGGGTGATACGGGGACCTATTCGCTAACGCAGCAGTGTACCGACACCATCACCAGTATCGAGCGCCGGAGAATGGCCGGCGGCATTACTGCTTGCTAGAAGGGGCGTGAGCATCCCCAGCGCTTCCTCGTGCCGCAATCCTGCGCCCCGTTTCGCGAGTGCTTCGAAATCTGATTCGCTTAGCAACTCCGCCACGATGCGCGAAGCGGTTTGAAGCGCCCGGCGATCGTCATCCTCGCCCGCCCATCCCAGCGAGCGTAATTGCCCGTCAGCATACCCGAAGAGCATGGCAGCCTCCTCAGGAAACTGCTGTGCGAAAAATGGGGCCCAGTAGGCAATCGCGAGTGCGCGCATCAGCGGATGGTTCGTCTCGAGCGCGAGGACCACAGCCTGACGGGCATGCGGCTCCGCGATGTCGAGCCGGTCGTCAGCGAGTGCGTATCCGGCGATGCTCACTTCGAGATAGGGGCGCACGTTGTTGTCGGCGCACTCGAGCGCCTGCGTCGCCAACTGGATGGCGCGCTCGCCGGATTCCTGCGCCGCCCACCACTCCAGAATTCGGCACACTTCGTCGCGATCGTTTGACGAACGCGCGACCGTTAAGGCTTCGTCGAACAGCGTTCGTGCGCGCTCGATCTGCGACAGCGGTAGCGAAGACGCGCAACGTCTGAGCACGCCGGCCAGTACGCGCGGTTCGCCCAGGGCTCGCGCTTCTCGTATCGCCTCCTGCGCCGGCGCTTCGGCCTCTTCGAAGCGATGGGTCTTGGCGAAAAGTTGGGCTTCTTGCGACAGTGCCCGGACGAGACCGCGTGCATCGGGCGATGCACGGTAGAAAACGACCGCGCGTTGCGCCGATGCAAGCGCGGTGTCGTTCTGTCCGAGGTTGTATTGCATCATCGACGTGACGTACTCGATGCGCCCGCTGGTAGCGGGCGAGACGGAATCTACCATGCGCGCAACGTCGCACCAGTCGAGCCCTTCTCCGAGCAACCCCATGCGCAGAAAAATCGGTCCGCAGTCGGCGGCAAGTTGCGCACCGGCGTTTCGGTCGCCCGGGCCTGCGAGCGTCCAGGCCAGTGCCGCGCGCAGGTTATCTATTTCGGGCGCAAGCCGCTCGAGCCAACCGGGTTGGAGGCGCGAGTCGAACTCGAAGTATGCTTGTGCTGCAAGGGCCGCAAAATAGCTCGCGTGCTGTTGCGACGCAATCGCCGTCGCCTGATGCTCGATCGCTTTGGCTGATGCAAAGGCGCGAATCGTCTCAAGGAACCGATAACGCGTCGTTAACGCTAGCGTCACCGTCAGCAGTGATTTATCGGCTAGCGACGTGAGCAAGTCCAAGACCGCGAACTCATCGCATGTATCGCCCTCCCCGCAAACTGCCGACGCAGCAGCGAGCGAAAAACTGCCGCGGAACGTCGCAAGCCGCTCGAAGAGCGATTGCTCTTTCGGTGTGAGAAGCTCGTAGCTCCACGCGATCGTCGCGGAGAGCGTTTGCTGCCGCTCGACGGTGGTGTGCGAGCCGCTGGTGAGCAGGCGGAACCGCTCATCCAAACGCGTCAAAATTTCCTGGAGGCCCAGCGCGCGCGCACGCGCGGCGGCGAGTTCGATGGCGAGGGGAACGCCGTCGAGCCGATCGCAAATGTCGCGAATGATTGCATCCTGCTGGCTGGGATCGAACTGCGGCGACACCGCAGCTGCACGCTTTGCAAAAAGCTCGGCGGCAGCTTTTGCGGGTAGGGGTCCAAGGCGGTACACCTGCTCGCCTTCGGCGTGGAGTAGCTCGCGGCTCGTTGCAAGGATGGAGACGCGCGCACACGCGGAGCGAATGCGCGCTACGAGCGATGCTACGTCGGCGACCATGTGTTCGCAATTATCGATGACGAGCAGCAGTTCACGCGGCCGAAGGTACTCGAGCAGGCGCGCCGTCTCGGCTCCGCCCTCGGCCGGCCCGGCATCAAGTGTGGCCAGGAGTGTCGCAACGAGCAGCGATCCGTTGGAAATCGGCGCGAGGTCGATGAACCAAGCGCCGTGCTCGTATCGCTCGATAGCGTCCGTAGCACACGCGAGCGCGATGCGCGTTTTTCCGACGCCGCCGGACCCCGTGACTGTTATCAGATGCGACTGTGCGAGTACCGCACTGATCTCGGCTTGTTCGCGTTCGCGGCCGATCAGCGGAGCGAGATGTGCCGGGAGATTATTGGGAGCGCGTAGCGTTTGGGGGCGCAGCCGGGGGTCGAGTTTTACGAGTGCGCCCGCCAGGTCTTCGGCGAGGCCGGAAAGCATCAGCGCTTCCTCTTTATCGTAGTCGCTGCGGTCAGCGTCGACCGAAAGAAACCCGACCAGTTCGCCCGCGATCGTCATGGGAAACGCGTGCGTCCCCAGTGCAAGCGACTTCAGCTGTGCGGGCTTAGCCGGCGCTCCGCTCGATCGCAGCCGGACGAGGAGCGGATCGTTGGGAGCCAGATCCGCAGCAGGGCTTTCGTACGACGACGCTGCGGCATGAAAGGTATCGCGGCGCAAATAGACCGCACTCGCGAGGGACTCCAAATGGTGATCGACCGCCTCAATTACGCGCCGCAGAAGCTGCTTTTCGTCGCTAAACGATGAAAGCTCGCGACGAAATTTCGCCAAAGCTGCGAGCGCATGATGTTTTCGCCGGTGAAATGCGGCCTCGACTGCCGTTTCGATACGCTGGTGAATGGGACGAAAGACTAGCGCGCCGGCGAGCACGATACAGATTTCGATCGTTGTGCTGGCCGCTCGCGAGCGATCCGAGACGAGCTTCTCCGTGGCCCATTCGGCGAGTGCGAGCAGCAACAAGATCGCCGTGGTAACGGACGCGTACGCATACACGTGCGCGCGGCGGCGAAGTCCTGGCCCGGCTTTGAGCACAGTCGAGCCTTAGCCGCATTGGGCAGCGTTCCTGTGGTGATCGCCATCCGTCCTGGACGGGCGAGCCGTCCTCGTGCGACCCCAGGGCTACAATCAGTCAGCCCGGGAGGTTCGCATGATACTGAAACGGACGCTATTCCTACTTTTGATTGCCGGGCTCGCGCTCGCGAAGCCGGCGATGGGTGGGAGCGCCTCAGCCACGATGACGGTCACCGCGACCGTCATTTCCACGTGCACGATCACCGCCGGAAACTTGAGCTTCGGAAATTACGACGCGATTGGGACGAACGCGACCGCACCGCTGAACGCGACCGCGGCGATCACCGCGACGTGTACGCAAGGCGCTGCGGCGACGGTCGACATCGATCAGGGTCTCAACGCCAGCGGAACGGGAAATGCGATGAGTCGACGGATGAAAGGTACCGGCACGAATTATCTCGGCTACAGCATTTTCCAAGATTCAGCGCACAGTAAGCCGTGGGGCTCGAAGACCTCCGGCACGACGGTTACGGTCACGGGCGCGGGCGGCACAACGCCCGTAGCGCTTACCGCGTACGGTTCCGTGCCGGGCGCGCAAAACGTGGCTACCGGTACGTACACCGATTCGGTCGCCGTTACCATTAACTACTAGAAGGCGGAGAGTGATGAAACGATTGGGCGCCATTCCACTGGCTGCTGTTGTAGTGCTGGCCTTCGGCGCCGGCGCGCTTGCGACGGACTATAGTATCTCACCTATTCCGGTTGCCGTACCAATCGGCACGAAGACCGCCTCGATGACGGTGCGAAACCGAGATCCGCGTCCGCTTCATCTGGCGGTGCGCGTTTTCGACTGGAAGCAATCCGCGGACTCGGCGATGGTTCTTACGCCCGATACCACGCTAGTCGTCTATCCACGCTCGTTGACGGTTGCACCGAGCACACAGCAGACCGTGCGCATCGGTTTGCCCGCGACATCCGGAAACCAAGAGGTCGCCTATCGCGTGCTCTTCGAGGAGCTCCCCGACGCCAATGCGATGACCGGTGTCAAGGGATCGGGCGTCCTCGTGCGCACGAATGTCGGCGTGCCGCTGTTCATCGAACCAGCTACGGCAACGGCTGCACAAAAGATCGCCGGCGCCGTACTCAAGCGCACGAGTCTCGATCTGAAGTTGCAGAACGACGGCGACGTGCACATCGAGCCGACGGAAGTCTCCGCGGTGGGAACCGATGCATCGGGCAAGCAGACATTCTCGGTGAAAACGGCGGGAGGGTACATTCTGCGCGGAGCGACCCGCGGTTTCACCTTTACGATCCCGGCCGGGACGTGCGCTTCGACGACGACCATTGCGGCCACTGCCGGAACCGGGCACAATGTCTTCAAAGGAAGCACGACGCAAATAACGCGTTCCTGCTCGTAGCAACATGCGCTTCGCGGCGCTGGTACTCGCGCTCTCATTGATAGGCGCGACGGAGATTGTGCCGCGCGACCCCGGTGGCGACCTCGCCTACGTCGAGATGATCGTGAACTCGCAAGCGCACGTCGAAGTGCTCGCCGCGATAACCGAGCAAGATCTGCTCGTCCAAAAGAGTGATCTGCTGGCCGCCCACATCGCGGTGGGAACCGCGAAGGTGCAGCGTATCGCCGGCTTCGATTTTGTTTCGCTGCAAGGGCTGAAGCCCGCCCTCACGTACGTCTTCGACGCGTCGACGTTGGTGCTGCACGTCGAGGCGCAAGCATCGCTGCTGCCGACATCGACCTATAATCTCGGCACGCATCCCGAAGCGCCGTTGCAATTTCTTCAAACGTCCAGCGCCTTCGTGAATTATTCGCTCACCGCGAGCAATTCCGGACCGCTCGGCTATTCCGGTCAGGCCGGCTACAATTTCCCGAACGTGCTCCTCACAAGCACGATATTCTCGACCGGAGGACTCTTCCGGCGCGGCCAAAGTTATCTCATACGGGACTATCGCAACGACTTGATTACCGCCACGCTCGGCGACGCGTCGGTGGACGCGGGCACGTTCGGCGGCAACGTTGACATCGCGGGCCTCACGGTGCAACGTTCCTTCCCACTCAATCCATATATTTTGCAATTTCCGGCGCCGGTGCTGAGCGGCACCGTGCTCACGCCCTCGCGCGCCGAGATCTACGTGAACGGCGTGCTGACCAACGTGATCAACGTGCCACCGGGGACGTTTGTCTTCGGAAATCTGCCGACCGTGGCGGGGCTGAATTCGACGGTCGTCGTGCTGCAAGACGCCTTCGGAAACACCACGCACCTGACGTCGCAAAACTATAGTTCGCTCGATCTGTTGCGTGCCGGCCTGACCGACTTTGCGGTTACCGCCGGAGTCCTGCGTCACGACGCCTTTACTGTTGACGATCGCTACGGTGGCGACGCCTTTCTTGGCCGCTATTCGCATGGCTTCACGAACAACTTCACGGCGGGAGCGCGTGCTGAAGCCGGACCGAACGTGGTAAGCGGCGGTCTCAATGCAGTCATCGCGGGAACCCTCGGCGCGCTCGGCGTGGCTTATGGCGCGAGCCATAGCGGCGGCGTCAGCGATTCAGCGTTGCAGATCGACTTCGAGTATCAGACCGAGCGATTCGGCTTCTCCGCGTCGAGTACGCAAACCGGCGCCAACTACGCGAACACCAGCCTGCTCGCGAGCGACGACCGCGAGTTGCTTTCACAAGACGTCTCCGCGTCGATCGCGTTCGGTCGCAATGGCGGCATCTCGGGCGAAATCGGACGTGCCATCGACCGCGACATGGGCCCGTCATCGTTTTCATCGGCGTCGCTCTATCAAACCATTGGAAGCGTGGTGTCAATCTCCGTCACCGGACTGCGCACCATCGCTAGGGGAATGGTCACGCGCTCGCTGATCGCACAGGCGATCATCCGGACGGGGCCGCGTTCGACCCTGACGCTGAGCGCGGGGAACGGTGTCGAGGGAGCGCAATTTTCCGCCTCGCCTGATGGCACGTTTGGAACGGATTACTCGGGCGCGATCAATACCGATGGAAGCGGCTTGCAGGATGTTCGCGTGGTCGCGCAGTCGGGCATTCTTGAACTCAGCTCGCTACGTCCCAGTGGTGGATCGCCGCCGGACCGCAACGTGATGATCTCCGGGTCGCTCGTTGCGGGCGACGGACACATCTTTTTTGGGCGACCGATCTCCGACGGATATACGATTCTTCAAGGCGCCGGGTCGGGAGCGGACGTCGAGTTGAACGGACAGGAGGCCGGAACGACTTCCGCGGGCGGGTATCTTTTGATTCCCACTGCACAGAGCAATGCCGACAATCGCGTGATCGTCGACGAAAGCGGAGAGGCCATCAATCAAAGTCTCGATCGGCCGATTCGTGATTTTTCCACCCGCAGCTTCGGCGGCGGCATCATGCGTTTCACGTCGCACCGAACCGAGCACGTGTTCTTCGGAACCCTGCGCGTCGAGGGATCGAACGATCCCTCGACGGTGGCCTTCGCACCGATCGCGTTGACGACCGCTGCTGGCGAGCAAACCACGCAAGCCGACGGCGACGGCGGCTTTTCATTCGACACCGTGCCGGCGGGTTCGTACAAGGGGACCGCCAATCTTCGAGGTTTACCATGCACGTTTTCGATCATGTTGCCGGAAAGCGACGCGTTCCAAGTGGACCTCGGAACGGTCTTCTGTCAGCCGTCGCAGCCATAGGCTTTTTGACGACGGCGGCGCTGACGCTCGGGGGCGACGCTCGCGCCCAGGCGCCGGCGCAGCCGCTGCCGCAGCCGTTGCCCGGTAACTCATGCGATATTGCCGTAGGCCCGATGCAATTTCCGAATTACGATCCCTCGGTGCCCTACGATACGAGTGCCGTCGATAGGTTCAGCATCTACTGCAATGCGCCACACATACTGGTGATCTCGCTGATAACCAATGACCGGTGCACACAGCGCTATATGCGCAGGGCCGTAGATCGTCTGGCCTACAACCTGTACCAAGACGCGGGCAACAGCATCGTATGGGGAAGCCTGAACCCGATATGCGGCCGCGTGGTCACGGACGCAGTCTTTGGTCGAACGGATTTTACGGTCTATGGTGTGCTTCCGCGCGAGCAAAACGTCCGCGCCGGAACGTATTCGGACGTCGTGACCATTGAAGTAGATTTCTAGTCGCGTTAAGCGCTTTCCGGAGCGTTGCCCACCTGATTATTCGAGTTGACGAACGAGATCACAAACGCACCGAAGAGCAAGAGCGCGGAACCGATGATGAACCCGGGGCGCCACGAGCCCGTGCGATCGACGAGGATGCCGAAAAGCACCGGCGAGAGGATGCCGGCGACACCAAACCCGGTGTTCATGAACCCCGAGATCGTTCCACAGAAGTTCTTGCCGCCCAAGTCCATTGCCACAGCCCAGCAATTGGAGACTGCACATTCCAGCATGAACATCGCGAGCGCCAGCAGGATGATCGCGGCGACCACGTTGCCGACAAAAATTGCCGGGACGATGAACACAAAGGTGCCGATGAACGAGCCGGCAATCAATGTACGTCGAGCCAGATTTAAGTTGCCCGTCCGTTTGTAGATGTAGTCCGAGAGCCAGCCGCCCACCAGATCGCCCGGGACGCCGCCCGCGAGCGGGATCGTTACCGCGAGCGCAAGCCCGCTGAAGGGGATGTGACGAGCCTCGGTCAGATACGTCGGCAGCCACGTTAGGTAGATCCAAAACGTGTAACCGTAGGCGAAGTATGCGAACGTCAGGAGCCAGACATCGGGGCTTGCGAGGATCTGCCGCCACGGAATGGCCACCTGCTGTGGTGCATCGGCCGGCGTGGTCGACGTGCCGCCGCGGATATAGTCGAGTTCTTGCGCGTTGACACCAGGTACGTCGGTTGGTGAGTTGCGGTACATGATATAGAAGGCGATCGCCCATGCGAGTCCCAGCACGCCGAGTATATAGAAGGCATAGCGCCAGCTGCCGTCCCGGCAACGATCGCCACGACGATGACCGGTGACACCGCGCCGCCCGTGCGCGAGCACGCGTGCAATATCCCTTGCAACGAACCGCGCATCTCCTTTGGAAACCACGATGCGAGCGCGCGGGTCGAAACGGGAAACCCCCCGGCTTCGCCCAGACCAAACAGCAAGCGGGCAGTGAACAAGGTGACGAAGTTGACCGCGGCGCCGGTGGCGACGGTGAACACCGACCACCACCCCATCAAGAACGACAGCACCGCGCGCGGTCCGAAGCGGTCGCCGAGCGTCCCGCCGACGATTTGCAGCAGCGCATAGGTGGTTGAAAACGCGGCAAACACCCAGCCCATCGTGAGTTTGTTGAAGTGAAACTCTTTGATCATCGCGGGAGCGGTGACCGAGATGGCGGTACGATCGAGATACGAGAGGAAATATAGGAAACAGATAAGTGCGAGGATCGTGTATCGTACGTGCGAGGCTCGTAACGCGCCGATAGTGCTCGTCATGGGCTTCGGAACATTCATGGTACGGTGACCCTTTCCGCTGCGTGCGTAAGGAATGTGAGCGCCGGTGACACACCGTCGCCATGCGGGATCCT
>CAWFYV010000003.1:0-489065 GCA_963820185.1 Vulcanimicrobiota bacterium
TCGCCGGGGCGAAAACGGGTCGAGAGGCCATAGCGGCGCGTCAAGTCGACAAAAGTCTCCGGCTGCAAGCAGCCTTCGAGGTGGCAGTGGAGGTGAATCTTTGGTAGACTCGCGATGGCCGGATCGATCGGTTCCATTGAATTTGAGGTTCGGAAGGAAAGGCGTTCGACCCGCCGTATCCAAGCATGCCCATCGCGGGGTGGAGCAGTCCGGTAGCTCGTCGGGCTCATAACCCGAAGGTCGCAAGTTCAAATCTTGCCCCCGCAACCAAATCGAACAGGTCCAACAGCGGAAACGTTGTTGGACCTGTTTCGTTTTCGCAGCGCATCAGGTTGCGGTACCGAGGGTCCTCAAGCGACGCTGCAGCAAGGCGTTTTCTTCGCGGATCGCGTCCGTTTCAATCGCGGCAACTGCGATTGCAACCGCTGCGGCGATATGGGCAACGGCATCGTCGATATCGGGTGGAATCGCCTCTCCGCCCGCGCGATTGCCAATGCAGAGAACGCCAACGAGGCGACCGGCGAGGATCATCGGATAAGCACGCACGCCAGGGAATGCCGTCGCTAGATCCTGCAGATCAAGAGGCTCTAGATGCGCCCGCATATCGGCGCACGCGGCGTCGTTCTCCTCGATCTCTGCGGGAGCTTCAAGCCACGACGATCCTGCTTTCGCGAGGGCGCCGTTCGCCGCCAAGTAGACGGCGGTCCCATCCACAAGTGCATACTGACCGACCGTGTCCACGGTGTCGCGGATAAGCGGCTTCGTCGACGTATAAAACTGCGCCGTCGTCGCATACCGCACAAGAGCCAATTCCTGCGCATGCCTCGCGCGGAACAAGATATTGTCTACTGCACGGTCGACCCGAGTATGCACGACCCGCGCGCTGACGACTACCACGAGGACTATGATAAAATCTACAACCGCACTTTCTACCCGCGTCAACGCCAGCAGGTACCGTTCGGCGAAGAATTCGAGCGCCGCGAACATCAGAATTAAGATCGCCGAGGTCAGCGCGTACACAACCGTGCGATTCAGTACGAACTCGATATCGAAGACACGGTGTTTGAGTATGGCGTACGTAACCGCAATCGGAATCAGGTCGATAGATATCGTGGTGTAAATCAGAAATACGGTAAACGGTATTCTTCCGAGCGAAAAGGCGATCATGGTTATGGCATAGCCCACGCCGCCGATCATGATAGCCGCAAAGACGATGCCGACGCGGGCGCGATCTTCCGGTTTCGCAAGACGCAGCGAAAGCACCGACGCGTAAAGCAGCACGAGTGCCCACAAGCCGCACATGAGCGCATAAGCAATTTGCGATCTTTCGGCGATGACGTCGAGCAAGAATCCGAGAACGACGATCGCATCGACCACGCGGATTGCGCGGAGTCTCTTCGGCGAGGGCGCGGTACCGGGCAGGCGAATCGCAAACGACGCCAGCACCAAGACCGGGAAAATATTGCACAGGTCGCGCAAGATCCAGGCGATGACCGCAAAGACGGGCGCGGGCACCCAGAAGAGCTGTGCGGCAAACGTGGACCAGCTCAACCCGCCGCCGCCGATGAACAGAATCAAGGCGAAAAGCATCGCGCTCGGACGACGGTATCCAAGATACCCCACGAGCAAGAGCGCGAGCGCAGCTGAAAGCCCCGTAAAGATTCGCTGCGAAAGGTCGGTAACACGCGGAACCGTTTCTCGAACGGCGATCAATTGGATTCCCGACGGCGTCTCCAGTGGCACGCTCACGATCGCGTCTTTCGCACCATAGCGCAGCCGTATGCGGTCTACCCAAGGGATGGCATCGAGTCGAATGCGCGCCCCCGGCACGATACCGAGCGCTTGCATTTCCGCGCTGGCCCTCGTGACCGTCGCCGCTCGCCACAAGCCGGGGTTGTCTAGTTCAAATGCCGGATGATAGGCATCGGGTCCGATGGATACGGCTAGAACCATGGCAAGCCACATTAGCGCAAAGGCGGGCAGCAGAACGCGCGCCGCCCTCTGAGAAGACTCGCTCATGCCGATACGTTCGTCACGTATCGAACGTGCACCGCCCTCAGGCCGCCCCAGCCAGAAATGCATAGGATTATCGGGCCTGTTGTTTTATCACCCCATATGAAAGCGCTCTTTTTCGGACTTGCGCTCGCGTTGCTGCCGATTCGTTCGCTGGCGGCCGACGCGGTGACGCAGCACACGCTCACGATGGACGGCCGCGTGATTCACTACACCGCGCGCGCCGGCACGATCACGCTTTACGACGAAAAACGCCGGCCCATCGACACGATGTTCTATACCGCCTACACGCAGGACGGCGTCGATCCCGCCAAACGTCCGGTGACCTTCTTTTACAACGGCGGCCCGGGAGGTTCGAGCGTATGGCAACGCATGGCCGCGTTTGGCCCGGTCCGTGTCATTGGCGGAAAGCCGGGCGAAACACCGAGCGCCCCGTACACCGTCGTCGACAATCAATACTCGCTGCTGGATAAGACCGATGAAGTCTATGTCGACGCGCCGGCGACCGGGTTCAGCCGGATGCTTCCTGCCGGCAAAGGCTCGCAGGTCTTCGGTATCGATCAGGACGCCGCCGCATTCGCGCAGTTCATTCGCAGCTATCTCTCGGACCACGGGCGCTGGAACTCGCCGAAATATCTTTTCGGCGAGAGTTACGGTACGGTCCGCAACGCCGCAGTCGCTCGTCAGCTCGAGAACGGATTCGGGCAAGCGATTCAACTCAACGGCATGGTCATGATGTCGAACGCGTTGAACCTCGATGTGCTGTGGGACGATGAAAACGTCGGCGGAAACGACTGGGCGTTCGTGTTATTTCTGCCGACCGAAGCGGCGACCGCGTGGTACTACCATCTGGTGCCGAATCGCCCCGACGATCTTCCCGCCTTTCTCGCCGGCGTCGAGCACTTCGCGCTTGGCGAATATCTCACCACACTTGCACAAGGCGACAACGCCACGGCCGCGACGCGCGAAGACACGATTCATAAACTCGCCGAATACACAGGCCTCTCCGAGACGGTGATCCGCGAAGCGAATCTGCGCATCAAGCCCAATGACTTCCGCAGCGATCTGCTACGCTCGCAGGGCAAGGTCGTGGGCTACATGGATACGCGCTACTTCGGCTATGACGTGGTCGGAAATCGCCAAACGCCGATGTGGGACAACTCCGATCTCGCGACCACGCCCGCTGTCGTCTTCGATCTTCAACGATTACGTGCGCAATCAACTCGGCTATAAGACCCAACTCGAGTATCGCTCGCTCTACGATGTCTTAGCCGGATGGGACTGGAAGCACCAGACCGATCTCGGCGGCGACGCCGCGCTTATCAAACCGCCGAACACGATCGTCGACCTTTCGGAAGCGATGGCCGAGAATCCGAGCATGCGCGTCTTCGCGGCGATGGGCTACTACGACATGTCGACGCCGTACTTCCAGCAAGAGTACGACTTCGCGCACTTACATCTCCCCGAGGCACTGCGCGGCAACGTCACGATCGGACGCTACCAGGCGGGACACATGATGTACATCGACCCGGCGAGTCTGACGAAACTCAAAGCCGATCTCGATCGCTGGTACGACGGCCACTAACACGCAAAACAATCAATCCAATAACCGCAAGAATCAGCGCAAAATAGAGCGCTTCGAGTGCGCCCGAGCCGCCGTCGGGGTCGATGCCCGTGAGCCATTCAATATATTCCATCGCACTATACTCCCGACACAATCCCTGATGGTACGATTATTCCCCAAGCGCCGCGCCCATAGGTGACGGCTACGAGTTGGATTTGCTCCTGCAGAATTATCGGCGGACGACGATGAAAGACAAAATGTCCGAGCGCTGCAAAATCCTGAACCTGAGTATTGGGGAAGCCTTGCATGAACGTATTCCAGGTCGTCCCATTGTCGCTCGATGCATACACGCCACAACTCGTACCAACGATGAGCGTCGGCGGCGAAAATCGGGTCCAGTCGACGTAGATCGCGTTTGCGCGGAGATCGTTTGGGAAGTTTCCCGTCCGGTCGTGCCATGCGCCCCCGGCGAGTTCCCAAACCTTGCTCCCAGCTGCAGCAAAGACGTGCGTCGAATCTGCCGGATCGACGCGCATATCGTTCACGCCCGCGCCGCCGCCGCTAAATCCGGTATTGGTCCACGACGTAGCAGTGGCGCCGTTCCACACCCAAAGACTTCCGTCATCCGTCGCAGCGTAAATTATGCTCGGATCCTCCGCGCCGAGCGCAAGGGACTGTACCAAATGCGTATGACCCGAACTGTCGACATACACGGGGCCGCCGCCGAGCGTGTCCCAAACCGGCGCGGAAACCGTAGCGTCGGCCGTGACCAGAACCTCCGACGTGCCAACGATCAGACGTTTGGGTTCCGTTGGATCCATCTCAAATGAGCGCTGCGTTGACGTGTAGTAATTTGCGCCGGTCGCAAGCCACGTAGCGGGCGCACCGGCGTTGACCGCATCGAGAATCGTCGTCCAGGTTTGGCCGCCGTTCTGCGTTCGGATTACAAGTGGATCTCCAGTTGAACCTGGGAACGACGCGAACGTCGTGTTGTTCACGTAAATATTCGACGAGCTCGTCGGATCGACGAGCACCTTCCCGGCCTCACCGCCTGGCATTCCCGACCACGACGTCGAACCCGCCGATTTCAATGTGCCTATATCTTGCGCGACGCCGTAGACGTTTGACCAATTCGACGCATCGAGCGCAGCGGTATAGAACTGCGTGACGGCGAGATCGCCCACCATCGATGCGTATTGCTGCGTCTCAAGGTTGATCGACATGACGCCTTGATCGGCAGTTGCGTACAAGTTGCCGTCGTTGCCGACGGCGAGATTCACCCAATCCCAGCCCGGGCCCGCCTGGGTCCATGTCTGTCCGTAGTCGTAGCTCACACACAGCGCGTATGCGTCGTCCACGACAACGATGTTCGGGCTTTCGGGCGCCGCGGCGATCGTGTGATGCCAGAAGCGGTACTCGAAAGGCCCTGGCGACGCAGCGAGGGCTGTCCATTGCGCACCTCCGTCATCGGTAACAAAGCGATGCCTCGCAATCGGGTTTCCCTTTGCGTTCACCGTCAGGAACGAGGCATAGACGTATTCGGTCTTCCCCACGAACGTCAAGTAATGGTGCGTGCCGCCGGTGAGCCGCCCACCGCTTCCGCCGCCGAGCGCCGCCCTCGAGGGTAACGCGCTCGAAGTCGACTGTTTCCAATGCGCACCGCCGTCCACGCTATAGTGGATGCCGTTCTTCGATGGATCCGCAGCGCCAAGCAGCACGGTGTAGAGCGTGCCCGAGGGCATCATGAGCACGTCGGCATAGTAGCCGGCGGGAAGATTCAAGTTCGTCCAACTCGTGCCCAGGTTCGTACTCTTGTAGAAGCCGTTCCCGCCGTTCGCGCAATAGAGCGTCTGCGTATTGGTCGCATCGAAAACGATGCCTTGCGGATCGTCGCCTGGGCCCACGATCGGCTGGTGTTGCCAGGTCGCACCGCCGTCTTGGGAGATCAGCATCCCGCCGCGCGGCGACCCGACGGCGCCGATGATGATGTCTGCGTTCGCGGGACTGAACAGCAGATTATGCGAGCCGTTAAACTGCAAGCTCGGCTGCGAATCGGTGAGCGGCGTCCACGTGGTGCCGCCGTCATTGGTTTGCCAAATGCCGCCGTTTTGCCCGGCAACAAAGAGCCTGCCCGCAATGGTCGGATGTGGAGCAACGCCCTCGATTCTGCCGCATACCAGCAGGCTTCCAGCGCCGTTGTTGACGGGCGCCGGTCCGAGCGATGTCCATTGCGTGGTACTAAGCGGGGTTCCCATAGTGATTCCCTCCGCTGCTTATCAGTACTCACTAGGCTACTCCGCTCGCGCGCAACCCGCAATAATCATTTGGCCCCACCGATGACGTAGTTCTACGGACGCGGCAAGCGTGTACCGGAAGCTATCGTTGCCTCATGGACATCTTCATCGCTCTCGCCGCCTACGTCGGATGCGTCATCGTAAGCATCCTCACCGCAGACTTCATCACCGGCCTCATGCACTGGGCCGAAGATACCTGGCTACGGCCTGGGAAATCGGCCCTCCTCGACCGTTTCATCGTCAACGACAACATCGATCATCATCGCTCTCCCGGCAAGATTCGCGCCGGCGCATACTGGGCCACCAATCGCGTCTGCATCGTCCTCGCGGTCGTGGTTGCGGTGATTCTCGCGCTCTTTCACGTGCACTACTGGGAGCCGTACCTCGTCCTCGCCTTGCTCTCGCAATCGAACCAGGTCCATCTCTGGGCGCATAGCTCGCGCCCGCCGGCGCCGGTAAAAGTGCTGCAGCGCACGGGCCTGCTGCAATCGACCGCGCATCACGCCGAACACCACAAACGTCCCTACGCCTCGCGCTTCTGCACGATGACCGCGTTTCTCAATCCGGTGCTCGACCGCATTCGGTTCTGGCACGCGCTCGAATCGATCGTCGTCTTCTTCGGCGGTACCGTGCAACGCGCAACGCCCGCCCGCGGAGGTTACTAAGATGAACGGGCGTCAGCTCAGTTTGTTAGGCCTTTGCGTCGTCATCGTCATCGTCTTCCTAGCCTTCCTAGCCGTGGGGTACTTCCTCTTGCATCTTGCAATATGAATGCCCGCTCAAATGCGCGCTCGCCACCACGTTCGAATCCTAGCTCGCAACGGCAAAGCGGTCACTCCAGCGGATTTTGCCGGTCAGCTGCATCGCGACAAACAACGTGATGATTGCCCCGATCGTGATCGTCAAACCGGCCCAGCCCTCGTTGAAGAGCGCCCATGAAAAGAGCACGAGGTAGATCAACTGTACGGCGCCCGCTTCGAAGGCGGCGAATCTCCAACCGATCACGAGCCGCAAATAGGTAACCGTAAGGAACATCGACACGACCGAGCAGATCGTGAACGCCGCCTCCAACGGTAAGCGATCGACCAGGTACGCGAGCAAGAGGTGGAACGCGAAGAACGCGCACGCCAGAAAGAAGTAGTTCATGGGGTGGAGATTGACGCCGCGCAGTGTCGTAATCAGGAGCATGACGAAGATATAGAACAACAGCGACACCGGCGCCCAGAATGTGATCCGTTGCGCAAGTGGACCGGGTTGCAGCGGATAAGGAATCGTCATGCCGATCCCGTTTCCAGTCACGAGCGTTGCGTACTTCCACTGCAGCTTCCAGCCATCACCTTGCGAAACTTCACTCGTAGGAAGTAGCGTTTTTGGCGGAAAATCGATGGCACGAAAATTTGTTGCCATCGTCAGGTCGAGGTTTTGGATCGACGCGACCCCGTCGCCAAGCCGATACACCCACGATTCAACGCCGCGCGAGCGGTAGGCGACGCTAATCGTGGTGGTTTCACCCGGTCTGAGATCAAAATCGACAACGCCATTGATCGCGGCCGTGTTGTCGATGCGGCGGTCGCCAATCTTATAAACGAGATCGGCGTAACTCCCACCGGCATCCGGCACGGGAAGTTTGACGTAGAGATGTGGGGCGTTTGTGGTGTTGCGCGCCTTATAGCGCGCAGCGAATGTCACGTCGTAGAGGTTGTACCAGAGCAGACCCTTGCGCCGTTGCGTGAGATCGAGGACGACGTTGATTCGGCTGCTCTCCAGTGGCAAGTAACGATCTGGAAGCTTCGGGCCCCCGTGTGAAAACACCAACGGCGCCCTTTGTGTCTTGGCGCCGCCCCATTGCGCACCCAACTGCGCCTGCTGCGCGCTGTCCGAGTCGCCAGTGCGCGTCGCAAGTGTTGCACCGAGGATTAGCCATGCAAGGCTGGCGCCGCAGAAAATTACGGCGATGGCACCGAGGTTTTTGAGCACGATTCCCCCACAAAGCAGTAACTTTGCAAAACAAAGCTAATTACTTTGTAACACAGAGTTAGGCTCCTAGGCAAGGGCAACGCACTCGATCTCGATATCAAATTCGAGCGGCCACTCTCCGACCGGCACAAAGGTCCGGGCCGGCGGATTTTCCGGAAAGAAGCGGGCGTAGACCTCGTTGATCGAGCGGTAGTGGTCGCCGTTCGCATAGACGTGCACCATGCAGATCTTCTCGAGCGACGATCCGGCCGTTTCCAATATGTGCGCGAGGTTGCGCAAGCAGCGCTCGGTCTGTTCGGCAATGGGTTCGCGAGCAAAGGTCCCGGTCTCGAGGTCGATCGGCGGGGTTCCCGAGACAAAGATGAAGCCATTGGCCCGTACGGCGGCCGAGATCGGTACCCCCCGCCCACGGCTGACCTGGGAGATTCCGGGGACCTCGATGACCTCGCGCTGCATGAATCGATCCTTTCAAGCTTGACAGTCTGGGCCGGCGTTGGTATAACCCTACAACACCATGCTGGTCCTTCAGGCACACGTTCACCATCACCATCATCACGGACTCGCGAGTCGCGTGCGATGACTGTTTGACGTAAGCCTGAGTTTCTAGATTTTCAGGAAGAGGTCGCGGTCCGCCCGCGGCCTCTTCTTTTTTCTTTTGTACTCGTGAAAGGACGCTCATGGAAGCGACCACCATCTCCGCACCGACTGTCGTGCTCCTCCCAAAGAATCGTGGGCTTGCCGCGATGGCGGAGTACGCGTTGCGTAGCAATCCGCCATCGGGAGCGTACGAAGCAACCTCCGTGCGCGGCGAAGACGTACCGCTGCTCGCAAACGAGCTCGCACGCAGTGGACGCTTGGTGCTCGCCTTCACCGGCGAGGATCTACTCGAAGAGTGGCTGGCCGACGGCCGCACGCTCAATCCACGCATCGAGCGGCGCAGCATCGCGTGGAACGATCCGAGCGCGCGCTACGGCAAACCGGCGCTGTGTTTGATCGGACCGCGCGGCGTCGCACTTCCCGAACGCGGCGAACTGCGCGTCGCACTCTGTGCGAAGTATGAAAACCTTGCACGCCGCTATTTGCGGAGGCTCGAACGTCCCGGCCTGCGCATCGAACCGGTGCTCATCGCCGGCACCGTTGAAGCAGCCATTCTCCACAACGTGGCCGCATTCATGATTGATATCGTCGTCTCGGGCTACACGATCGACGAGCTCGACCTCGACGTTCGCGACGTAATCATGACGAGCGATCTCGCTCTGTTGGAGGCGCGCTGATGAACGCGCGTCTTCGCACGACTATCGCAGCAGTACCCGACTACGACCCGCGCGATCTCAGCGATGACGGCATCGCCATCCGCTTGCACCGCAACGAAGGCGCGTTGCCGCCCCCCGAGTTCGTGCTCGAGGCACTTCGCACCATTGACGCGGAGACGCTGCGAACCTATCCAACCGCGCTTCAGCGCGATGTGATCGCCCGGCTCGCTGCACGCTTTGGACGTAACCCTGAGGATCTCGCGCTCGCCAACGGTGCCGACGAAATTCTCGCTACCTGCGCCCGCATCGCACTCGATCCAGGCGATGTTGCATTAGCCGCGACACCAACCTTCGGCATGTACGCGCGGGTCGTTGCACTCGCCGGTGGTCAGTTGCGCCGAGCACCGTATACGGCTCGCTGGTGCTTCGATGCCCGGGCGCTGGTCGATGCCGCCGACGAGCGCACGCGCCTCGTGATCCTCGGACATCCCAACAATCCAACCACCGATCCGCTGCGCGCCGCCGATCTCGCGACCGTCGCCCGTGCACTGCCGAGCGCCCTGATCCTGGTCGACGAAGTCTATCTGGCGTTCTCCGATCGGTCGTTTGCGCGCGAAGCGATGGCGCTCGACAATGTCGTCGTTGTCGGCTCATTCTCGAAATGCGCGTCACTCGCAGGCGCTCGCGTCGGCTACGCGCTCGCCGCGCCGGCGATCGCCGCCGCGATGCGGCGTAGCCTCGGCCCGTATCCGGTCAGCGCGCTCAGCCTGGTCGCTGCGCAAGCCTATTTGCGCGATCCATCCCGTACGCGATCGTACGAGATTCAACTCGAAGCCCAAGTTGCGCGAAGCCTCGATGCATTTACGAGTGCCTTCGCACCGTTCGCGCGCGAGATCTGGCGCGGTCCGGCTAACTTTCTTCTGCTCGACTGCGGCGCGGACGCCGATCGTCTGCGCGAGGCGCTGCTGATGCGTGGGATCGCCGTTCGCACGTTCGACGATCCGATGCTCGCCGGCATGATCCGCATCAGCGCGACAACCGACGAGGCTACCGATAGTGTCGTCGCCGCCCTGCGCGCGATCGCGAGCGAGGTTCCAGCGTATGCGTAGTGCCAGCCTTCTGCGCCAAACAACGGAGACGAGCGTGCGCCTCGCACTCGTGCTCGACGGCGAGAGCAGGATCCGCATCGAGACCGGGATCGTCATGCTCGACCATCTGCTCGCACAGTTCGCCTTTCACGCCCGCATCGGTCTCGAAATCGAAGCACGCTCGCTCGATGCGATTCGCCACCACCTGATCGAAGACGTCGCGATCGCGCTCGGCAGCGCGCTCGATGAGGCCCTGGGCGACCGCGCGCGCATTACGCGCTACGGCGAAGTGACGCTTCCGATGGACGACGCCCTCGTACGCGTCGCAGTCGACCTTGGCGGGCGCATCTACGCCCGCACCTCGCTCGATCTGGGCGTCGAACGGATCGAAGATTTTGAAACCGTGATGATCGCGCACGTCATCGGCAGCTTCGCCGCAAATGCGCGCGCGACGATTCACGTCGACAAACTCGCCGGCGAAGATCCGCATCACATCGTCGAGGCCGCATTCAAAGCCCTTGGGCGCGCCTGCGCGCAGGCGCTCGCGTTCGACCCGCGCTTCGACGGCGTCGCTTCGACGAAGGGCATGCTCGTATGAACCCAACCGTTGGAATCGTTGCGCTCGGCGCCGCGAACCGGCGCAGTATCGATGCGGCTCTGCAACGCGCCGGCGCAACAACGCGCTTCATCGAGGAGCCACGCGCGATCTCAACCTGCGATGCCCTCGTGCTGCCGGGCGTCGCGAACTTCGGGTTCATCGCGGGCGAGCTCGATCGCTCGGGCGTGCGCTCCGCGCTGCTCGAAGCCGTCGGCTTCGGTGTTCCGCTGCTGGGCATCTGCGTTGGCTATCAACTGCTCTTTGAAGGCAGCGAAGAAGCTCCTAAGGCGAAAGGTTTGGGCATCTTCAGCGGTAAGGTGCGCCGTTTGCGCACGCCGCGCGTGCCGCACATGGGCTGGAATCAAGTCGAGCCGACGACCGCGGCGCTCGATGCGGGCTGGGCGTATTTTGCCAATGCGTACGCGCCGGATGCGCAGGCGCGCGACGCAATCGCGACGACGCAGGACGGAGAGGACCGTTTCGCTAGTGCGGCAGCATACCGCAACGTACAGGGCGTACAATTTCACCCCGAACGCAGCGGCAGCTACGGTGCGCAGATCCTTGCAGCCTTCGTACAATCGACGGCGGTCGCGTATGCTCGCTAAGCGCATCATCGCCTGCCTCGACGTACGCGACGGCCGTGTTGTCAAGGGGAAACAATTCGCGGGACTGCGCGATGCCGGCGATCCGGTCGAGCTCGCGTTGCGCTATCGCGACGACGGGGTCGATGAGATCGTGGTGCTCGACGTTTCAGCGACGCTCGAGTCGCGATTGGCTAACCGCCGGACGATCGAGGCGATTGCCGCGACGCTTGACGTTCCGCTCACCGTTGGCGGTGGCGTGCGCGAACTCGACGATGTGGCGCGACTGCTCGATGCAGGCGCCGACAAGGTCGCAATCAATAGTGCCGCACTCGAACGGCCACAGTTGCTCGACGAGGCAGCGGCGCGTTTCGGCTCGCAGTGTATCGTGATCTCGATCGACGCGCGCCGTGCCGGCGACGGCTACGCGATTGCCACGCACAGCGCAACCCGCGCGCAGGCGCGCTCGCCGATTTCGTGGGCGCGCGAAGCCGTGCGCATCGGCGCCGGAGAAGTCTTGCTGACCTCGATCGATCGCGACGGCAGCCGCGACGGCTTCGATCTGGAACTGGTCCGCAGCGCGTGCGACGCAGTGAGCGTCCCCGTGGTCGCTTCCGGCGGCGCATCGGATGCGCGCAGTTTCGCCGACGCGCTGCTCGCCGGTGCCGATGCGGCGCTGGGCGCGTCGATTTTTCACAATGGCGAAGCGACGGCGAACGACGTGAAGGCGGTGTGCCGCGACGCCGGGCTCATTGTGCGCCCGTGATCGTTGCAAGCATCGACCTGCGCGGCGGGAAGGCCGTGCAACTGCGACAAGGGCAGTATCCGGTACTCGAACGCGACGACGTCGTCGACCTGGCGACGCGCTTCGGTCGACTCGGCGAGATCGCCGTCATCGATCTCGATGCGGCGTTCGGCGAGGGCGACAACAGCGAGCTGATTCTCGAGCTGTGCCGGATCGCACGCTGCCGCGTCGGCGGGGGTATTCGCGACGTCGACCGTGCCAAACGCTTTCTGCGCGGCGGCGCCTCCGCGATCATCATCGGTACGGCGGCAAACGAGGAGCTTCTTCGCCAACTCCCGCGCGAGCGTGTGCTCGTTGCGCTCGATTCACGCGGGGGACGCGTTGCCGTCGACGGTTGGCGACGCACGACCGGCGAAACGCCATTTGAGCGCGCACATCGCTTCAGCGAATATTGCGGCGGGTTCCTCTACACCGATATCGAGCGCGAGGGCATGCTCGGCGGCATCGACCTCGCCGCGGCATCGCAATTACGCGAGCGCATTGGCGGTTCGTTGACCTTTGCCGGCGGCGTCACAACGACCGAGGAGATCGTTGCCCTCGATCGTCTTGACATCGATGCGCAGGTCGGCATGGCGCTCTACACTGGTCGCATCGATCCGGTCGATGCCGTCGTCGCGACGGTTGATTTCTCGCGCGGGAACGGCCTCGTACCGACGATCGTGTGCGACGCCACCGACCGCGGTGTGCGGATGCTCGCGTACTCCAACGCGACGTCGCTCGAGATCGCGCTGCGCGAGGGCATCGGAGCCTATTGGAGTCGAAGGCGCAACCAGATCTGGCGCAAAGGCGAAACGTCGGGCGCGACCCAACGCCTCGTGCGCATGGAAATCGACTGCGACCGCGACGCGGTAACGTTCTACGTCGAGCAGACCGGTGCGACGTGTCATACCGGGCAAGAGCGGTGCTTCGGAAGCCCGGCATTCTCGTGGACCACGTTGCTTTCACGCATCGGAGCGCGCGCGTCCTCCGGTGATGAGACGCTCGTACACGCGCAAATTACTCGCCGATCCAAGCCTTCTCCGCGCGAAGCTGGTCGAGGAAGCCGAAGAAGTCGCCGAGGCCGTGACGCGCGACGAGGTCGCCTGGGAGTGCGCCGATCTGCTGTACTTTCTCTCGGTGCGAATGCAACAAGCGGGCATCCGCATCGATGATGTGATGGCCCAACTCGCTGCGAGAGCGCTGTGATCGAGCGCTCGATCAATGACGTTCTCGCGCGCACGCTCGTGCGTGACGAGATCGACGTCCGTCCGATTCTTGAGGCCGTGCGTACGCGCAGGGATGCCGCGGTTGCCGAGTACGCGCAGCGCTTCGGTGACCCGCGTCCTCGCCGCGTAGATCCCACTGAAGTTGAAGAGGCGTACAACGCCTGTGCGCCGGAACTCCGTGAGGCTCTCGCCGGCGCGGCTGAGCGAATCGAACGCTTTGCACGCAGGCAGCGCGAGGCATTCGTCGACGTCACGGTCCGCGAGGGCAATCTCGAGCTTGGACATCGGCTGATGCCGCTCGAACGTGCGGGCATCTACGTACCGGCCGGTCGGCATCCACTGCCTTCATCACTGCTGATGGGCGCAATTCCAGCCGGCGTCGCCGGCGTCCGCGAACGTATCGTGTGCACGCCGCGCGCCGGTCGCGAGGTACTTGCCGCCGCCTACGTTGCCGGCGTCCACCGCGTTTTCGAAGTCGGCGGGGCGCAAGCGATCGCCGCGCTTGCGTACGGCACGCAGAGCATTCCGCGCGTCGACGTCATCGTCGGACCCGGGAATGCCTACGTCACCGCGGCCAAGCGCGCGATCTTCGGTGAATGCGGCATCGATGCGCTAGCCGGACCTTCGGAGATCGCGATCGTCGCGTCGGGGGACGCCGACGCAGACTTGGTGGCGGCCGATTTGCTCGCACAGGCTGAACACGATGATGACGCGCGAGCACTGCTTATTACCGACGATCGCGCGTTTGCGCTTGCCGTGAGCGAGCGCATCGATGCGCGACTTGCATCGCTCTTGACGCATGAGACGGCGCGGCAGTCTCTGGCGAGAAGCGGCGGCTACGTACTCCTCGCGCTCAATGACGCGCCCGCATTTTGCGATCGCCTAGCACCCGAGCACCTCTCACTCCAAGGCGAGCGTGCACAGTCGCTCGCGCCTGAGTGCACGATATACGGTACGGTCTTCATCGGCGGGGGCGCGGCCGAGGTGTTCGGCGACTACGGCAGCGGCCCCAATCACGTCTTGCCGACCGGAGGAACCGCGCGTTTCTCTTCGGGCCTCTCGGTGATGCACTTTCTTGCCATTCGCACGTTCGAGCGCGCGCATGGAAAAACAGATCGCCGCATCGCGAACGATGCGGCGATTCTGGCCGAAGCGGAAGGGCTCTTCGCCCACCGCGATGCGGCGTTAGCGCGCGCTTAGCCTAGCGGACCGCGCGACGGCTTTGGAGCCGGGTGCGACTGCTGTTGCGGACGCGCCTGTTGTTGCGGGCGTCCCTGCTGCTGCGGACGCGCTGCCGGTTGCGGACGTGCTTGCGGCTGATACGCGTGTTGAGCCGGGGCTTGCGAACGCGGTTTTTGGTAGTACTGGTGCTGCGGCGCAGGGGCAGCGTGCTGTTGCGCCGGAGCGTGGTACTGCTCGCGCTGAACCGGAGCGGCGTGTTGTTGCGCCGGAGCGTGGTACTGCTCGCGCTGAACCGGAGCGGCGTGTTGCTGCGCCGGAGCGTGGTACTGCTCGCGCTGAACCGGAGCGGCGTGTTGCTGCACCGGAGCATGGTATTGCTCGCGCTGAACCGGAGCGGCGTGTTGCTGCGCCGGCGCATCGTGCGTCATAGCCGCAGGATGATACGCGGGAAGTGCGCGCGGCGACGTAAACGGACGCTGCGCGGCAGCATACTCGCGCGGCACACGGCCGTGATTCGTATTGTAACGATAGACCGGATCTTGCTTTGCGTAGGTCGCATGCTCGATCTGTACCGGCGTCATGCCGTAGCGGCGCTCCGAATACGCACGTCGATCATACACCGTCGGACGCGCTTGGATGCCATGCGGTCCGCCGTTGTACGCGACGCTACCGTTCCACGGATGGTAGACCGCGCGATCGGAATAGACGTAGTTATGCACGACCGTCACATTGACGTTGTTGATTGCCGTGTTGTAGCGGAAGTAATCGTGGTCCCAGCGACCGCCTACGTACCCGTTTCCATAGTAGCCGTAGCCGTAGTTGATGCCGCCGTAGAAACCGACAACCGGACCCCAATACCCGGGATCCCAAGCGTACGCGCCGTTATTGTAGGCCCAGTAGCCAGGCGTCCAATAGAGACCGATGCTCGGTGCAGCGACCCAGGTGCCAGGAACCCAATAGTAGCCGTCAACCGGATCGTAGGCCCAGTAGCCGGGCTGCCAGATATAATTCAGCCCCGGAGCGGGTGGTTGCTCGTAGACGGGAATTGCCGGCGGGCCGAAGCTCACTGAAAGGCCTATGCCCACTGAGACCTGCGCGTTCGCGGGTGCCGGAGCCATCCCAACCAATAGCATGCAGGCGAGTGCGAGCGTGCCGATGATGTTGATGAAGCGAGTCATGTGTGGTTATTCCTTTTCTAATGAATGCCCTAGCGTCTATACCCGTTAACGGCTGTGACACTCAAGAAGGTCCCAAACTCACTCGACTCTCATCTTTGTCCTTCGTAAAAGCAGCGAGCGCACATCGGCTTATAATCGACGCGCTGCCCTTCAATTGCAACCTGATCGCCTGCAAATAGCCGCTCGGTACCTGCGAAGCGTGGATTCATCGTCGCCTTACGACCACACGAGCAGACGTTCTTGAGCTCTTCGATGCTGTCAGCAAGCGTGAGCAAGTACGCTGAGCCCGGAAACGGGTCGCCTAAAAAATCGCTCCGGATACCGTAGCAAATCACCGGAATGTCGAGTTGATGTGCCCCGCGGTGCAGTTGCCGCACTTGCGCCGGGGTGAGAAATTGCGCTTCGTCTATTAAGACGCAGGCGATATCATGCATCCCCGACATGGCCACGAAAAAATCCAGCGACTCGTCAAAGGTCATCGACGCTCGCTTCGGACCGAGGCGCGATGCGATGATGCCGTGGCCAAAGCGATCGTCGATTGCCGAGGTAAAGAGCGCGACCGTTCGCCCGTTTTCTTCGTAGTTGTGCGCGACTTGGATCAGCGCCGTCGATTTGCCGGCGTTCATCGCCGAGTACCTAAAATAAAGCTTTGCCAAGGTCGCGTCTAATCTCCCAGCGTTGCGAATGCGGCAAGTGCACGATCCATCTCGTCTTTCGTGAGCGCGGCCGAGAGCTGCGTGCGGATGCGCGCGGTGCCTTCGGGCACAACCGGGAAACCAAAGCCCGTAACGAAGACGCCGCGCTTGAGCAGCTTATCGCTCATCGCAATGGCCTTCGCGGTCTCGCCAATGATGATCGGCACGATCGCACTTGGACCGTCGAGCGGTTTGAAACCAAGCTTGACGAGCCGCGCGCGAAAATATGCGACGTTCTCGCGGAGCCTATCAACCAGCTCCGGATGCGCGTCGAGATAGTCGATCGCTGCGAGCGAACTGCAGGCTACCGTTGCCGGAAGCGCATTCGAAAAGAGCTGTGGTCTCGAACGCTGGATCAGCATGTCGATCAGTGCATGCGAACCGGCGACAAAGCCGCCTGCGGCACCACCCAGCGCCTTGCCGAGCGTACCGGTGATAATATCGATCTGCCCGGTAAGCCCGAAGTGCTCGATCGTGCCACGACCGGTTTTACCCATGACGCCCGTACCGTGCGAATCATCGACGACACTGACCGCGCCATACTTCTTGCAGAGCGCCACGATCTCGGGGAGTTTCGCGAGCGAACCCTCCATCGAGAACACACCGTCCGTAACCACTAATATCGGCGATTTCTTGTCATCCTGCGCCTGTCGAAGGATGGCTTCGAGGTCGGCCATGTCGCCGTGTTTGTATACCGCGCGCTTGGCCTTGCTCGCGAGTCGCACGCCGTCGATAATCGACGCGTGGTTGAGCTCGTCCGAGATGATCGCCGAGCCTTCACCACAGATCGTTGCGAACAAACCGGTATTAGCATTCCAGCACGACACGTAGGTGAGCGATGCCTCCGTACCGAGGAACGACGCGATGCGCTCCTCGAGCGTGCGATGGATATCATATGTACCACAGATAAAGCGCACCGACGCCGTACCCGCACCGTACTTACGTAGGCCTTCGATTCCCGCCTCGACTACTTCGGGTTGATCGGAAAGACCCAGATAGTTGTTGCTCGAGAGGACGATGACGTCGCCCGCCTCTTCCATGTGGACTTCCGCCGCCATCGGTGTAGTCAAATGCCGCAGGTGCTTGTACGTACCCGCGGCCTTGAGCGCATCCAGCTCTTTTTGCAGCGATGCATCGAACGCCGTTTTCATTTAGCAATATCCCCTTTTAAATCCAGCACGATCTTGGCCGCCTCGCCACTACGCATCAATTCGAATGCGCGATCGTACTCGCGAAACGGCAAGATATGCGTGATAATCGGGCGCAAGTCGACGCGCCCGCCTTTAACCAGCGCCTGCGTCTGATACCACGTTTCAAACATCGTGCGGCCGTTGATGCCGAGCACGGTAAGACCTTTGAAGATGATGCGCTCGGCGAGATTGAGATTGATGTTGTCGCTCGGAATGCCTAGGAGCGCGGCGGTGCCGCCATTGCGCACCATCTGCAGTCCCATGTCGATCGCACTGCCGCTGCCCGACATCTCGAGGAGCACTTCGACACCGTCGCCGTTTGTGCGACGCTTGATCTCATCGACCAATCCCGGCATACGCGCATCGAAGGTCTCGTCGGCGCCCAAGCGCTTGGCAAGCGCGAGCTTGGCCGGGTTCACGTCGATTGCATAGACCGAAGCGGCGCCGGCCGCACGCGCTACCGGAATCGCCATCAAGCCGATTGAGCCCACGCCCATAATCACCACACTCTTGGTGCTCACGCCGGCTGCCATAACGGTGTGTACCGCGTTGCCGAGCGGATCGAACACCGCTGCGAACTCGTCAGGAATCGCCGGATCGAGTTTCCACACGTTGTATTCGGGCATCGCGATGAACTCGGCAAAAGCGCCGTCGCAATCGACACCGATGATCTTCACGTGTTCGCAGATGTGCGCTTGTCCCGTGCGACACAGTACGCAGGTGAGATCGGCGATATGACCCTCGGCCGAGACGCGATCGCCCGGCCGCACCGCACGCACCGCATCGCCGACCGCTTCGACCGTGCCCATGAACTCGTGGCCGATCACAACCGGCGGGTGCACGCGATCCTGCGCCCAGTGATCCCAGGAGTAGATATGATGGTCGGTGCCACAGACGCCGGCCTTTTCCACGCGGATCAGGACATCGGTCGGGCCGATGGTTGGGATCGGAACGTGCGTGAGCGTGAAGCCCGGCTCCGGCTTGAGCTTGGCGAGCGCATTCATCGTGGTGGCCATGACGGCCCCAAATATTCAAAGCAAAAGGGGCCCGCGCCTTGCGCGAGCCCCTCTCTGCTTTACTCCGACTGAAGTCGCGACTAGAAGTCGTACTCGAGTTGGAAGCGGCTGTACTTGAACAGACCCGCGATCGCATTATTCGCAGGAACCGACGGGGCGAAGTTCGTCGCCGAGCGGCTGAACAGGCGCAGACGGAACGAGAGACCCTTGTAAAGCCCCGCCTTCGGCACCTTCATGAAGAAGTATTGGGTGTCGAAGTCCGTCCCGTTGGACGACGTCGCGTAGCCCGGGTTCGAGAAGTCGTACCACGTTTGGCCGACTTGAACCCAGAACTGCTTGTTGTCCGACGTGAACGTCGCTTGGACTTTCACCGCGCCACCTGGGCCGTGGCGATCGATCAAGCCCGTCGTACCCGAGGTCGTGTACGTCGGATCGGTCACGTATCCGTCGGTGTACGGGCTGGCCCAGCCGCCGTAGTAGATGTCGGCAACGGTGCCGGCTGCATTGCGGGCGGTACACTGCGCACTGCCGCCGGCTGGCAAGAAGTACGGCATGTTGATGCCATACGCGTGTGCCGTGGCGATCGTATGGGAATTCACGCCGCAGGTGAGGCCGGCCGGCAGCGCTACCGCGCTGTCGGTCTTCAGCGGAATCGAGTCGAATGCTGCGGTGAGCAGCACGTTGCTCATCGGATAGAAGCCGACTTGCATACCGAAGATCGACGACTGGATCTTCCCGAGATAATCGTCCGACGGCGCGCTTTGGGTACCGGTTTGCAGCGCTAGGTACGGCTTGAGCTTACTCGTGCCGATGTTGTACTTCGCATCCAGCCACCACGTGTCGGCGATGTTCTGGAAGTCGTAGAAGTAGAGATTGGCCGTCAGCGGCAGCTCCTTCGTGCCCGTGTAGCCGAGGCGGCCGTAGAACGTTCCGCTGGTCTTGGGGGTCATCTCCTGCGTGCACGTGACGCCTGGCGTGCAATTCGGAGCTAAATACAAGTTCGAGTACGCGGTTGTGCCCGAGTAGCTGTAACCGCCGGGCGCCACTGATGTCAGGTTCGTGCCCTGGTCGAAGTTCGAACACGTACGGCACTCCCACTGCCAAAAGTCCATCGCTTCTACGTACCAGTTCGAGTTGATCTTATAGCTAAGATCGGCACCTTGATACGCGACCGGCTTGAGGCGCGAATCCGAGGTCGGCGTCCACGGCGTACCGTACGCCATGTTACCGGCTTGGAAACCGAGTCCGTTGCCGTTGTACTTGAGGTACGCTTCGTAAAGCGTGCTCATCTCGAATTGCGGCAGCGTGGTATCCGGATTCAGGCCCGGCGGAACGCTTTTCGTACCGCAAGGACCCGGCAGTGCGGAGCTTGCCGTTGCCGGATTCGAACATTGGTTGAACGGATTCGCATAGAGATACGAAGCGCCAACGCTAAAGCCCGAGCCCGAGAAGGCATAGTTTCCGGAAAGACTGATGGCATTGTTTTCCGACGACTGGTTGGCTTTGCCGCCAACGCCGCTCGGAACGCCATAGCTGCTGTACGCGTTTTGACGCGTGAAGTCGTAGGCGCGGACGTAACCGTGAAAGGTGAATGGATTTGGAGAAGGCTTCGGTGAGGGTGAAGCCGCGGCTACGGTTGTTAGCACTGGTGTTGCCGTTGTTTCCGCCAGTGCGAACGTCGTTGCCCCCAAAACCATCGCCGCCACGGTCAGACCGACGCGCGCGAGTTTGGTAAACACGTAAGAACTACTCCCTTTATGCAAAGAGTGAGTATGGGTAAGGACTAACGGCCCAATGCTACCTGGGCGAAATTAAGGCTCACTTAACATCGTCTTAAGCGGCAATGGCGCCACCTCCGGGGTTCGCCCGCTTCCTTCGGTAGCCTAGCCGTAGCGACCTGTGATGTAGTCTTCGGTGCGCTTATCGCGTGGCTTGGTGAATATTGTGGAGGTCGTGTCGGATTCAATCAGCTCGCCCATCAAGAAGAAGGTCGTGAAGTCGCTGATACGCGCGGCCTGCTGCATCGAATGGGTCACAATAACGACCGTATACGCTTTTTTGAGGTCGTCGATGAGGTCTTCGATCTTGCTCGTGGCGATCGGGTCGAGTGCCGAGGCCGGTTCGTCCATGAGAATGACTTCAGGATCGACCGCGAGGCACCGGGCGATACACAAGCGTTGCTGCTGTCCGCCCGAGAGGTCCAGCGCCGAACGGTCAAGGCGGTCCTTGACCTCGTCCCAGAGAGCCGCGCCGCGCAGGCCTTTTTCACAGATTTCCATGAGCGTCTTCTTGTTGCGCTCGCCGTGGATTTTCGGACCGTACACGACGTTTTCGAAGATTGTCTTCGGGAACGGGTTGGGCCGCTGGAAGACCATGCCGATGCGATGCCGCACCGTAACGGGATCGATGTTGCTCGCGTAGATGTCCTCGTTGTCGAGCAGCACGTGGCCTTCCACGCGAGCATCCGGCGTGAGATCGTGCATGCGATTGAGCGCGCGCAGAAACGTCGACTTGCCGCAACCCGACGGACCGATAAGCGCCATCACGCAGTGCTCCGGTACGCTCAAGTTACCATCCTTGATGGCGTGAAACGTCCCGTAGTACACATCGAGATCGCGCGCCTCCAACTTCGTGGCTGTCGGCGCGCTGGTCAATTCCGGATTTGTTGCGATCATGCGCGTTGTAATATCGTCCATGCAAGCAGAGTGAGGTACACAAGAATTGAGCCGACAGCATAGCAGCTCCTATGTCATTACCCGAACTTACCGCGAGACAGAGCTTAAGTGACGATTAAGGGGCATTAAGACAAACGCCCTCGGCAAAGGGCGCCGCGGGCGTTACGTCAGGGAATGCGTCAACATACCACTCTCGAACGTCTTGTAGTGTCAACGTCCGGCAGTACTCATCCAGAAACGCCAAAATCTGGCGGCGCATCGTGCGCTCATCTACGTCGGGACTCATTGTCGAACGCGACATAGCACTACGGTAGGGCACGTAGATTAGGCAGGCCTTATCACGTCTTTAAGGCTGGTCCGATCGCGCGCAGCTAGCTGCGCGGGCCAACGCGCATGATCGGCAAACGCACGGTAAAGAGCGTGCCACGCCCCAGCATCGACTCGGTCGCAACCGTTCCGCCGTGCGCATCGATGATACCCTTGACGATTGCAAGTCCCAATCCGGCGCCCCCGCTCTCACGCGTACGCGACCGATCTACCACGTAAAAACGCTCGAAGATGTGCGGGATGTCGCGGTACGGAATGCCGACGCCGGTGTCGCGCACGCGCATGATTGCATCGTTGCCGTTGGCGTCAAGTTCGACGGTCACGCTTCCGCCCGCCGGCGTGTGCCGAATTGCATTGTCGATCAGATTTACAAACACTTGCGAGAGGCGGCCGGGATCAGCTTCGACCGATACCGGGCGTATCGTCCGTAGCTCCAAGCGCACGCCCTTGTTTGCAGCCTGCGGTTCGAACGAAGCGACGATCGGATGCGCAACGTCCTCGAGATCGATCTCACGTAAATTGAGCCGCAGTTGACCCGACTCGGCGCGCGCCTGCTCCAGCAACTGTTGCACGAGGGACGCCAAGCGATCGACCTGCGCAAGTACTTGCGGCAAGAATAGGTCCGCGGCTTCGTCGTCCGGGGATTCGACCACGGTCTCGAGCATCAACTTAATCGACGAGAGCGGCGTACGCAGCTCGTGCGAGACATTGGTAAGAAATTCTTTGCTCGCGCGCTCGAGGAGCGCGATATCGGTTTGATCGTCGGCAAAGACGACGACGCCGCTTGACGCATCGTCGCCGATTGGGTAGACCGAAACGCCGTACGTCCGGCGCTGCGTGGCGCTTGCAATCGTAATCGGTGCGACTGACGCTTCGCCGACGAGCGCCTCTTCGATGCGCCGCTCCAGCTCGACGTTAGGTATCGAGGTAATGACGTGCGAGCCAATCGCGCGATTTGGATCGAACTCAAAGATCGTCCCGGCCGCCGGATTCGCAAAGCGAATGCGAGCGCCACGGTCGACGAAAACAACGCCGAGCGGCAGGGCTGCAACGAGTCTTGCAAAGTCCGCTTCACTCTGCGAGCCGTGGTTGGGTTCAGCGACGACTGTGCTTACCGGCTCGCTTGCGCGTCGCGGGCGCGCCACAAGCCAACCCACCAGCGCACCAACCACAAGCGCCGCCCCGGCAAGCAGCGCGTATGTGAGCATGACCTAAGATTTGAACATGTAGCCGCGCGAACGTACTGTAATGATGTGGCGCGGATTGCGTGAATCTTCCTCGATCTTCTCGCGCAGCCAGCGGATGTGCACGCTGACCGTCTGTTGTTCGCCTTCGAAATCGTAACCCCACACTTTATCCAGCAGGGTCTGGCGTGTCACGACGCGGCCGTTGTTCTCCATCAGTACGCGCAACAGCGCGAACTCCTTGGGCGCGAGCGCCACGTCCTTGCCGCGCACGGTGAGCTGCTGGCGCGATGGATCGAGCACGATCTGTCCGAGGGAGATCGCCTCCTCATGCCCGCCCTGAATCGGCGTCTGACGGCGCAAGCGGGCTTTGACGCGCGCGAGAAACTCATGCAGCGCAAACGGCTTCGTCACATAATCATCGGCGCCAAGCTCGAGCGCGAGCACCTTGTCGATCTCCTGGTCCTTCGCCGTAAGCATAATGATCGGCACGGATGAGAACTTGCGGATCTCTTTGCAGGCCTCGACGCCGTCGAGCACCGGCAACATAATGTCGAGCACGACGAGGTCGGGCGATTCGCGTTGCGCCATCGCAACCGCGCTGCGGCCGTCGCTTGCAGTTACGACGGTATAACCACTGCGCTCGAGGTTGAAGCGCAACGTTTGCAGGATCGCGGACTCGTCGTCAACCACCAGGATCTTCTTGTTGAAGTCTGGGCTCTTGACAAACGTCCCACGCGAAGGTTTAGTCTCCAGCGGTCCGTTCATATGCTTTGGCGATCGCGCTGTAGTCGAGCGCGCCGTCCCCTTCCGCCGATTGTGCAGTGTACAGTTGGTACGCAAGTGCCGTCAGCGGCATAGCGTACTTCGTCGCGCGCGCCGCGTCGAGTGCTGCCGCGACATCTTTACGCAACAGATCCATGGCAAAGCCGCCTTGGAAGGTCCCGGCAAACCACGTCTTAGGGAGCCATTGGTCAAGCAGGTAGTTGGAACCCGTCGCCGTTGCGATAACTTTTCGAACCGCGTCCAGATCGGCCCCGGCTCGCTGCGCAAAGACGAGGGCTTCCATATTCGCGATCATCACGCTCGCGATGATCACCTGATTGACGAGTTTGACGGTTTCGCCCATCCCAACCCCGCCTAAGAGGGTCGGGGTACCCATGGCTTTGAGTACGGGTTCAACGCGTTCGAAGGTAGCGGGCGCTGCACCAACCATGATGGTGAGCGTGCCCGTCGTCGCGCGCGCCGGACCACCGCTCACCGGCGCGTCGACAAAATCGACCTTGGCCGCTGCGAGCCGCTCGGCAAACCGCTTCGAAGCGATCGGCGAGATCGTGGACATATCGATCACCACGCTGCCCGGCTTCAAGCTCTTCGCAGCGCCACGCTCGTCGAAGAGCACTTCCTCTACTTGCGGCGCGTCGGGAACCATCGTGATCACGATGTCGCTTGCAGCAGCGACCGCAGGCGGATCGGCTGCTTCCTTCGCCCCCTCCGCGGTGAGCCGTTCGACAGCTTCGCGCCTCCGATGCGCGGCGATCGTCACCGGGAAGCCGGCCTTGAGCAGCGAGCGGACCATCGGTTCGCCCATCGCGCCGATACCAAGAAACCCGAGCGCGGGTCGTGCATCCATCGCCGCCCCTTTTTACAGGCGCCTCCCCGTTCCTGGCCGAAGCGGCCGCCATGAGCATTGCAGCACCCGCCATTTCGCGCCCGACGTTCGACCAATTGAACCTTTCGATCGGTAAGCGGACGCGTTTGCACCGCTTGATGTACGAACACGGACCGGCAAATGGCACACTGATGATTCTGCCTATCGATCAAGGGCTCGAACATGGCCCGATCGACTTTTTCGATAACCCCGACTCGATCGACACCGACTGGATTCATCGGCTCGCCGTTGCCGGAAACTTCTCTGGCATCGCGCTGCATATCGGGCTCGCCGAAAAGTACCACAAAGAGTACGCCGGCCGGGTGCCCCTCGTGCTCAAAATCAACGGCAAGACCAACGTGCCTCCTGACGACGAAGCATTCTCATCGCTCACGTCGTCGGTTGAGGACGCGGTGCGTCTGGGCGCCGACGCGGTCGGGTACACGCTCTTCGTCGGAAGTCCGTCGCAAGACGTCGATATCGCACAGTGCAACGAAGTGCGTCGCGAGTGCGAACGCTACGGTATGCCGCTGATCATTTGGTCGTACCCGCGCGGTTCGGCGATGAAAGCCAAGGGTGGCATCGATACGCTCTATGCCGTCGACTACGCCGCGCGCGCAGCGTGCGAAATTGGTTGCGACATCGTCAAACTGAACGAACCAAAGTGGGATGCTGCTACCGCGGACAAAATGCCGAAGCCGTACAACACGCTGCAGTACAACGACGTTGAGGGTTTGCGCAAGGTTGTGAAGTCTGCCGGCCGCACGCTCGTGCTGGTCTCGGGCGGCAGCAAAATGGGCGACGACGACACGATAGCGAAGGCGCGCGCCGCGATGGAAGCCGGATGTGTCGGATTGATCTTTGGCCGGAACATGTGGCAGCGCAAGTGGGACGCCGCGCTCTCGATGGCGTCGCGCATGCACGAACTCATGGGAAACTACGGTCAAGAAGAGTAGGAACCGGTAGCTGTCGCCTTTTCAGGTGCGACATTTCCCTCACTTAACGCCTCGCGTCTCGGACAAGTACTGTCAGGGTCCTCGCCGCTTCGGCTAACCCGTTCGGGGAACGTCGCACCTTCAAGGCGACGCTATCGGGTAAGATTGGATGGATGAGCGTGGAAACGGCAAGCGGAGAGTCCATCGAGACACGAGTCAACCGAGCCATCGATAAGGTGCGGCCGTTGATTCAGGCCGACGGTGGCGAGGTGTGGCTGATCAAGGTCGAGGGCAGCACGGCCTACGTGCAAATGCTCGGCGCGTGTGGCGGCTGCCCCGCGTCGAACATGACGCTCAAAGGCGCTATCGAGGCCGTCGTAAGTGCCGACGTCCCGGAGATCCGCGAAGTCCTACAAGTTTAGTCTACTTACTGCAATGGGAGCAGTAATAGCTTACGGCGCCGTCGTGCGGCTGCGGCACCATGTGCTCGCGGGCGCCGCGACGGCCGCAGCTCGCGCACGCGAAGGTGGCGCCGAACGTCCCTGTCACCGGAGCCCCCTCGCTCCGCTTGGCCATCCAGACCCAGACAAAAATCGCAAGGCCGAGCACCAGCGGTGCCCACGCGAAGAACCAACCAAAAACGTCGGCATTTAGCACGGGATTCATAACGGAATTCCCTCATTCGCACGAGTGGCGCAAGAGCCCTCGGAACCGGGACCGAAGGTCCGGCCATGAACCGTGAGGGAGCGCTGCGCGACGAGCTCATCGCTCATCTCGAGCGTACCCGCGTCCTGCGTGATCCGCGAATTACGGCGGCACTACGTGCCGTCGACCGGCACCGCTTCGTGCCGAGTGTAACGTCCGAAGAAGCCTACGAAGACAAAGCCCTCGCTATAAAAGAACGCGGCGGCGCCGTGCTTTCGTCGATCTCACAACCGTCGATGATCGTGCATATGCTCGAACTGTTGATGGTTACGTCCAGCGATCGCGTGTTGGAAATCGGCACGGGAAGCGGCTACAACGCGGCCTTGCTCGCGGAGCTCGCGCGCGACGGGACTGTGGTAAGCGTCGAGATCGAGCCCGATCTTATCGAAAGCGCCCGTGCGGCCCTCGACGAGCAAGGGTATCGACGCGTGGTGCTCGTGCACGCCGACAAGCTTGGCGAAATTCAGCGTCCGTTCGAGCGCATCGTCGTGACCGCACGTTCGAACGACATCGATCCGCACTGGTGGCGGCTGCTCGCACCGGGCGGACGCATCGTCGTCCCGCTCGACATCGGGTACGGTGGCGAGCGCGCAATCGGATTTGTGCGAAGCGGCGACCGTTTGCAGAGCGTTGGATCTTACGCATGTGCGTTCGTGGAGCTGCGTGGGGATGTGAGTGCGAACGATCCGGCGATGTTCTTTCGCACGCGCGCGATGCGTTATCAGCGCGAGCCGGTTGCAACAACGCCGCTCGACGTCATAGCGGTCGAGCGGTCGCAAGCCGACACTTCGTTACTTGAAAGCGCTGACGCGGTTGTTGCGCGTCCTCACACGCTCTTCGCGGTTACCCGGACTTCTTGAAATAGTCCGCATTGATTGCGACGAAATTTTCCCACTTTGCGGGAATGTCCGAATCGGCAAAAATCGCCTCCACCGGGCACGCCGAAACACAGGCTCCGCAATCGATGCACACTTCAGGATCGATATAGAGCATCTCGTCGCTGTCTTTGCCGTGGATGCAGTCCACAGGGCAAACGTCAACGCACGATTTATCCTTTGTTCCGATGCACGGCTCGGTGATGATATAGGCCATAACGGCTCGATATTAGAAGCTTCCGGAGCCGACGCCTGCTATATCGCCGAACGCCTTCCGGAGATCGCACGCACCGTCCAGAGCAGCACGACCGCGCCGATCAGCGCGCACACGAAGCTCCCCAGACTCCACCCCATTGCAATCGGGTGCCCGAAGAGCGAAAAGATCCAGCCGCCGATCACGGCTCCGACAATTCCGACAATCATGTCGCCGAGAATGCCGCCCGGGCCCGTACCCGGTATGATCCAGCGTGCAACCGCACCCACGACGAAGCCGAAGAGAATCAAGAACAGAATGGTGCCCATTGCGCCCCCCTTGGGAACAGGTTACCCTGAGAAACACCATGACGAAACCGCTCGCCCTGCTTGTCACGTTGCTCGTCATTACGACGGTTGCAGCCCACGCCGCAACCGTGACGCACATCACGGTTACGGGTGACGGATCAATTGCCGTGACGCCCGATCAGGCCGCCGTTCGAGCTGCAATCGAGAACACGGCCGAGAGCGCGCAGGATGCCGTGTCGCAGACCAATGCAACCTACACGCGTGCAGTGAGCGCGGTCGTGGCGGTAGGCGTTGCCCGTAGCGACATCACCGTTGCTTACTATACTTTCAACTACAATCCGCGCCCCACGGTCAACGCCGGCGAGAACATCCCGCCCGGCCGCTACGGCTACACGGTCACCCGCGCGTTTGACGTGAAGGTGCGCGACGTCAACAAGGCAGGCGCGGTTGTCGATGCGCTCACCAAAGCCGGTGTGACAAATGTCGAAAGCGTCGCGTTTACCACTTCCAATCCATCGCACGCGCGGAGCGTTGCCACAACCAAGGCAATGGCCGACGCGCGGGCCAAGGCGCAAGACGCCGCGCGCGCGGCCGGTCTGCACATCACCGGAATCGGGCGAATCACCTATGGCGGCGCACCCACCGTTCAACCGCTCATGCGTGCGGTGGCGATGAGCGCGCAGGCGCCGGAGCCAACGGTCTTTGACCAGGGGAACGTCAATGTGAGCGTCACGCTCACGGTTGTCTTCCTGGCCCAGCCTTAGCAGGCCACTCGGCAAGCGGCCGAAACGATTCCCCGTCGCCGGGAGTAAAGGAAGGCATGACGACCACCACTTGCGAGTCGTGCGGACGGCGCCCGTCGACGACCGTCATCGGCCGGAGCGCGCTGTGCGCGAATTGCGCGCAGCGGCGCACCGCTGCCGGCGCGCTTCCGTTTCTGGGGGCGGCGCTTGCGGCCGCCGGCTTGATTGCGGGCGGCGCGATGCTCATCGAAAATCGCGACGAGCTTTCAAAGCGCCTCAATATTACCGGCGGCACGCCGACGTTGCAGAATTTTTCGCGCGACCTTACCGACCTTGCGCACAGCGGCAAACTCGATCCGGTCGTCGGTCGCGACGACGAGATCGAACGCGTCATCTCGATTCTCGCTCGGCGTAGCAAAAACAACCCGGTGCTTGTCGGCGAACCCGGGGTGGGCAAGACGGCGATCGTGGAAGGCCTCGCGCAACGTATTGTGGCGGGGAGCGTTCCGGCGTCGCTGCGCAACAAACGCGTGCTCGCGCTTTCGCTTGGACCGCTGGTTGCCGGCACGAAGTATCGCGGCGAGTTCGAGAGCCGCGTGAAGCGAATTCTCGACGAAGTCAAACGCAGCGCTCGCGACGTCGTCTTGTTCATCGATGAGCTACACACGCTCGTTGGGGCGGGCGCGGCCGAAGGCGCGCTCGATCTCTCGTCGATGATCAAGCCCGAGCTTGCGCGCGGCGAGCTGCAGTGCATCGGCGCGACGACGTTCGACGAGTACCGCAAATACATCGAATCCGATGCGGCGCTCGAGCGGCGCTTCCAGCCGGTGATGGTCGAAGAGCCGAGCGTCGAGGCCACGATAGCCATTTTGCGCGGCCTGCGCGCAAAATACGGCGAGCATCACCGGGTCCGCATCACCGACGAAGCGGTCGATGCCGCCGCAAGTCTTTCCGCGCGGTATATTGCCGACCGCTTCTTGCCCGATAAAGCGATCGACCTCATGGACGAAGCCGCAGCCAACGTCGCGCTCGGCAACCGTGGAGCCATCGACCGCCCGCCGGTTACTGCGGAACACGTAGCCGCGGTCGTCACGAAATGGACCGGCATTCCGCAACAGACGCTCTCAGAATCGCAAACGAACGCGTTGCTCGAGCTTGAAACGACGCTCTCGCGTCGCGTAATCGGCCAATCGCACGCGATTGCAACGGTCGCAAGTGCGATTCGTCGCGCCCGTGCCGGCCTGCAAGATCCGCGCAAACCGCTGGGCAGTTTTCTTTTCGCAGGCCCGAGCGGCGTCGGCAAAACCGAGCTCGCCAAAGCGCTTGCGGCTGCGCTCTTCGGCACCGAAGAAGCGCTCGTGCGTATCGATTTGTCCGAATTCACCGAAGCGCACACCGTCTCGCGCCTGCTCGGCGCACCCCCGGGATATGCCGGCCACGACGAGCCAGGCCAGTTGACCGAGCCGGTGCGGCGCCGTCCGTACTGCGTCATTCTCTTCGACGAACTCGAAAAGGCGCACCCCGACGTCGCTAACGTGCTGCTCCAGATTCTGGACGACGGTCGCGTCACCGACGCCAAGGGGCGCACGATCGACTTCCGTCACACGCTGATCGTCCTGACGACCAATCTCGAGGACGATCAAATCGGTGATTATCTGCGGCCCGAGTTCTTGAACCGCATCGACGATCGTGTGCGTTTCAACGAGCTGCAGCTCGCCGACATCGAGGCGATCGTGGAGATCCATGTCGATGCGCTGGTGCAGCGCATGGGTGCTCGCAATTTACATCTGCGGTTGAGCGAAGATGCAAAAGCGTATCTTGCCAAGGTCTCCGTCGGCGCAGGAAGCGGTGCACGCTACGTTCAGCGAACCGTCTCGCACTACATCTCCACGCCGCTTTCGACCGCAATCCTACGCGGCGATCTGCGCGAAGGCGGCACGGCTAACGTCACGCTCGACGGAGACGAGCTCAAGATCGTCGCGGCATGATCGTAGCGGCGTTGCTCGCTGCCCTCATCGGCCCGAAGTCATTTCTCTATGATTTCGGCGGAGTGTGGAACTGCGGTAATGCCAACTATCATGAACGCTGGGACATTCACCCTCTCGCGGAGCATCCGCTGATCACCGAGATTGTCTACGGCGACCCGAACAAGCCGGACGGATTCGCATTCGTATACTACGTGCCGAGCGCGCACGAATTTCGCTACGACGACTTCCACGCCGATGGCGCGCAGTCACACTTGATTGCACCACTGCTCTTGATCGCGCCGGTCCCGGGCTCCACATGGACATGGACTGGCACCTATTATCCGATGAATCAGCCGCCCGATCCCAATCCCAACATCGTGTGGACACTGACGCCGCAAGGCACGATCGAGCGCCATTTTCGCCAGCGCGTGAACGGCACACCCGTAGAACGCGGCAGCGATACCTGTACTAAAGTATCGACTTGATATCGGCGTCGAGCTGCTCGGGTGAGAGCTGCCCGATTTCGATCTTGCGGACCACGCCGGTCTTGTCGATGAAAACGCCAACCGGCATACCGTTGATCCGATACTGATCGCTGAGCGTGCCCGAGTCGACGATGGCCGGATACGTGAGCTGATGTTGATCGACGAATTGCTTGGCCTTTTGTGCGTTCTCTTGGACGTCGACACCGACGACTTGCAAGCCCTGCGGCCCGTACACCTTATACGCGGCGTTGACCATCGGCGCTTCCGCGTTGCACGGCGGGCACCAGGTCGCAAAGAAGTCCATAAACACCGGCTTGCCACGCAGCTGCGCCATGGTGAGCGAGCCGCTTCCGACGAGTGGGTCGCTCCAATCCGGCGCGGCCTGGCCGACCTGCGCTGTTGCATTCGCTCCACTGCTCGAGCCGCCGCTCTTAGCACCGCTCCCGCTGCATGCATTCGCCAGAACGAGCAGCGCCACTGCGACCATGAGTTTCTTAGCCATAACTCGGATACGCTACCGCCTCCAAATCGGTTCTCATCTGCGCAATCAATTCGTCTACCGAAGCGAAGAGCCGCTGTTCGCGCAGGTAGCGCAGATCGCGCAGGGCCAGCTCCTGCCCATAGATCGTTTCATGAAAGTCGCGCAGCCACGCCTCGATCGTCCGCTCTTTGCCCTCGAATTGCGGGTTCGTGCCGATCGAGACCAGCGCCGCGTGATCGCGACCATCGTGGCGCGCAACCGCCGCATAGACGCCGTCTTTCGGCAATAACTTCTTCGGCACTGCGATGTTTGCGGTGGGAAAATCGAGGTCGTGCCCGCGCCCGAATCCCACCTCGACGACGCCCCGCAGTTCGTAACTGTGACCGAGCAGGTAGTCGGCAAGCTCGAGGTTTCCCTCGGCGATCAATCCGCGGATGCGCGTGCTCGAGATGCGCGCTCCGTCGTGCGCGACATTCTCGAGGCCTACGAAGGGCTGATTGCGCTCGCCAAAATGGGCCGCCATCATCGCGGCATCGCCCGCGCGCTTGTGACCGAAGCGAAAGGTCGAGCCAACCGCAACGCCCTGCACGCCCATAGCGGTCAGTCTTTCGAGAAATTGTTCCGGCGTCAACGTCGCAACGCTGTCGTCAAACGTAATGAGGAAACACTCCTCAAACCCAGCCCGCGCAAAAAGATCGATCCGCTCGGCGGTTGTGGTGATCAAAGGCGGCTCCGTGCCGGGACGCAAAAACGCCGCCGGATGATTCGCGAACGTCAGCACGCCGACACGATACCCTGGCTTACGCATTCTCCGCGCTGCCTTCGCAATCTCCATATGCCCACGATGCATCCCGTCAAAAAAACCGATCGCAAGTACCAGCGGCCGGTCATTTTCTCGGAACAGCTCGTGATAGATTTTCACGTTAAAGGCGCTCCCCCCCGCACCCCCATACATTCACACGAAAACCTTGCGCGGGGCGAGCAGGGCACCATGCGCCTCACCGACGCCGACGAGCGTACGCGAATGATCGCGCACGAACACGCGTGAGGCCGGCGCACCTTCGGGCAGCGGCACGGCGCGACCCGCGCGAAAATCCGCCGATCCGCGCAGATCGAGCACGATCGTCGGGAACGGAATGATGTGCTCGGGCGGAGTAACCGCGCCTTGCGGATCGTCGGCGATCTCCTCGAGCAAGCGCGATTCGTACAGGACGAACGGACCCGACGCCTCGCGCACGAGTGCGCCCATGTGTGCAGGCACGCCGATCGCTGCGCCGAGGTCTTCGCACAGCGTACGCACGTACGTGCCCTCGCTGCATGCGACGCGAATGCGCGCCTTATTCGGCGCCTCGGTCCCCAACAGCGTGAGCCCATAGATCGTGACGTTGCGCGCTTTGCGTTCGACCGTCTTGCCCTCGCGCGCGAGATCGTAGAGCCGCTTGCCCTCGTGGTGCACCGCCGAGAACATCGGCGGCACTTGCGCGATCTTGCCGATGAACTGCGCCATCGCGTCTTCCAGCTTGCGCTCCCAGTGTGCCGGCAGATCCCAGTCGCAACCGTCTCACCGAGCGCGTCTTGCGTCGTCGTTGTGCGCCCGAGCACGATGATCGCGGTGTACGCCTTGCGTTGATCTTCGAGCAGTGGAATCAGCCGGGTCGCTTTGCCGATCGCAACGGGCAACACGCCGGCGGCTTGGGGATCAAGCGTGCCTAAATGTCCTGCGGCGATGCGCCGGTCGCGCGCGTACACGCCATAGATACGCTTGACGCGGGCAACGACTTGCGCCGAGGAATAGCCCGCGGGTTTGAAAACGTTGACGAACCCGATCTCGAGCGTGCCGCTCACAAACCTTCGGCCGAGAGTGCCGCATCGACTGCGGCAAATGCGTCGTTGCGCGCACCGTGCAGCGTCAATCCCGATGCGCGAAAGTGGCCGCCGCCGCCTAAACGCGCCGCCGCGGCTTGCACGTTGACACGTCCGCTCGAACGCAGACTCACGCGAATCTCGCCATCGAAGGCTTTGAAGAGCGCTGCGACCTCAACACCCTCTTGGCCACGCAGCACGTTGACCATATCCTCGGTATCTTCGCCATCGGCGCCCGTTTCGGCGAGCATTGCGTCGTCAACATAGGAGTAGCAATAGCGACCGTCGTGTTCGAATTTCATCTCGTCGATGATCCGGCCCAGCAGTCGCGTCGCCGCGACCCGCTTGCTGCCGAAGATTTCCTCGGTGATCTGCTCTTTATCCGCACCGGCACGCATCAACGCTGCGGAGAGCTCCAGTGCGTCGGGTGACGTGTTCGAATGCATGAAACCGCCGGTGTCGGTCATAATCGTCGTCAGAATGCAGGTCGCGATATCTTTATCGATCGGCGTATGCATTTCACGCAAGAGCTGCATCACGGCTGTACCGGTCGAACACTCGGTCGGAATCACGTAGTTGAGCGCGCCAAAATGCGAATTCCCGAGGTGATGATCGATGTCGAGCATATTCGCACGATCGACCTTCGGCAGAAACTCGCCGGCACGCGCGTGGTCGCTCATATCACCGAAGACGTAGAGCGTGTCCGGCGGAAAGTCCGCCGGAATCTTACGCGTGACAAACTCCGCGTCGGGAAGAAAGCGCAGGTTCCGCGGTACGGGATCCTGATTGAAATACGCGACGCGCTTACCCATGCGCTTGAGCGCAATGCCGAGTGCGAGGCCGGCGCCAAGCGTGTCGCCGTCGGGCTTGACGTGGCTAACCATCACGAACGCCGGACGGCGTTTGAGCTCGGCGACGATCTCTGCCTCGGTCGACGAGCGCAGCTCGTTCTCGATCATTCCGCTCCCTCAGCCTGCGCAGCTCGCCGTTCCGCATCTTCGCGCAATGTCTTCGCGAGTGCAATCGCACGCTCGGTGGAGCGGTCCTCGACGAACGTCAATTCAGGGGTATGGCGCAAGTCGATACGGTGCCCGAGTTCACCGCGCAAGAAACGCGCCCCAGACTCGAGCGCCTCGAGCGATTGACGCGCCTGGTGGCGATCGCCGATCACGGAGACGAAAACCTTACAGGTGCGCAGATCGTCGCCGACTTCGACACGCGTGACCGTGACAAAGCCCAGGCGCGGGTCCTTGAGCTCTTGCGTGATCAGCGTGCCGAGGATGCGTTGGATCTCGTGATCGATGCGGGCAAGACGTTGCGACTTCATTTGGAAGGCGCTCCGCCCGAGGCTCCGCGCCCCCCACGCTGCGCGTGGGGCCCCCAAATGAGGGCGCGCCCAACCGTCATGCCGTCACAAGCTCCGCCGCGACGTGCTCGGTCGCGTAGGCTTCGATCACGTCGCCGACCTTGAGATCCTGATACTTCGCGACCTGGATACCGCACTCGAAGCCTTCTGCAACTTCGCGGACGTCGTCCTTGAAGCGGCGCAGGTTCTCGAGCTCGCCGGTGAAGACCACCGCCGAGTCTCGCACAACGCGCACCTTAGCGCTGCGCGTGATCTTGCCGTCTTTGACGTAACAGCCGACGATCGTGCCGACCTTGCTAACCTTGAAGACTTCGCGCACTTCGGCATGGCCGAGCGTGACTTCACGTTCGACCGGCGCGAGCATACCGGTCATCGCCTTACGCAGATCATCTTCGATCTCGTAGATGACCTGGTAGAAGCGCAGATCGACGCCTTCGTTCTCGGCCAAACGCTTCGCCGTTTCATCAGGACGAATGTTGAAGCCGATGAGTACCGTGTTCGAGGCGCTAGCCAAGTTGACGTCGTTGGGCGAAATCGCGCCGACGCCACCGTGGATCACGCGCACCTCGACCTCTTCGGTCGAGAGCGACTCCATGCGTGCGCGCAGCGCTTCGAGCGAACCTTGTCCATCGGCCTTGATAATGAGGTTAAGCGTCTTCTTGCCCTCGGTCGGCATCTGCATGAACGTTTCGAGCGAAACGCGCTGCGATCCGGCTCCAGCGATGCGCACGTCGCGGCGGCGTACCGCACGCTTCTGCGCGGTCTCACGCGCGACACGCTCGTCGCTGACGACCATCAACGTGTCGCCGGCGGCGGGCACGTCTTGCAGACCCATCACCTCGACCGGAATCGAGGGTCCGGCCTTCTTCACTTGCTTGCCCTTGTCGTCGATCAGCGCACGCACTTTACCGAACGTGCCGCCCACGACGACGATGTCGCCGACGCGTAGCGTTCCGTTCTGGATGAGCACGGTCGCAACGGCACCGCGACCACGCGAGAGTTGTGATTCAATCACGACGCCGGTCGCACGGCGATTCTTGTTGGCTTTGAGTTCTTTGATATCGGCTTCGAGCAACACCGTGTCGAGCAGGGCATCGATGCCGGTGCCGGCCTTCGCCGAAACCGGGACCATTTCGATCGTGCCGCCCCAATCGACCGCCTGCAGACCCTCTTCGGCAAGCTGCTGCTTGACGCGGTCGGGCTGCGCATCGGGCTTATCCATCTTATTGACGGCAACGACGATCGGCACGCCCGCCGCCTTGACGTGGGCGATTGCTTCTCTGGTTTGCGGCATGACGCCGTCGTCGGCTGCAACCACGAGGATTGCAACGTCGGTAACTTTTGCGCCGCGTGCACGCATCGCGGTGAACGCTTCGTGACCCGGCGTATCGATGAACGTAATCTTGCGATCGTTGCGCTCGACCGTGTACGCGCCGATCTTCTGCGTGATGCCGCCGGCTTCACCGCCAGCGACATTGGCGCTACGGATCTTGTCGAGCAACGACGTCTTACCGTGGTCGACGTGACCCAGTACGGTGACGACCGGCGGACGCGCCGTCATCATCTCCGGCTTGTCTTCTTCCTGCTCGACGGTAACTTCTTCGCCGGCCTCTTTGACGACCGCATTGAAGCCGAACTTCTTAGCAACCGCAATCGCGATGTCGCTCGAGATGTTCTGATTGATCGTCGCCATCGTACCGGTTTTGATCAACTCGGTAATGACATCTTTGATCGGAACGATCATCGAGGTTGCAAGCTCTTGCACCGTCAAGAGGTCAGGAATCTCGATCGCCTCGAGCGCGCGCGCCGGTGTAGGCGGTGCGGCTTCGACGCCGCCCTTCTTCTTACGTTGCCGCTCTTTTTCGAGCAGCAATTCTTTCTCGCGATCTTTTTTCGCGGCCGCCTTATCTTCGTGGCTGCGCGGACGGTCGCCGGGGCGTCCGCCGCCGCTCGACGGCGCGGGAGAATCGGTTGCACTCGGCCCCGCCGGACGCGGACCCATTGGGCGCGAGCCCGGAGCGAGCGGACGGAACGGGCCGTTGCCCGCAGGGCGGCGTTGTCCAGGCGGGGTCAGCGGTCCATTGGTGGGTCGCGCAGGCGCAACCGGTCCCTTACCGCCTTGACCTGGGAGCGCCTGGCCCGGACGCGGCGCGACGCCGGGGCGGCCAGGCACGCCGGTTGAGGGGCCGGGCGATGCGGACGCGGAGGTAGTCGGCGCCGGTGGGCGACGAACGATCGAATCTTGTCCGTGCGGGACCGGCTGCAAGCGCGGAATCGGCGCGTCGGACACAACCGGGCGCGGTGGACGCGGCGCGGCCGGAGGCGGCGGTTGAGGCGCAGGCGCCGCCGCGACGACGACGGGCTCGCTCGGCACTGCGGCTACGGGTTCGCTCGGCAATGCAGGGGCGGCAGCGACGGGCTCAGCGGGCGCAGCCTTGGGGGCGCGCGGCGTAGCCGAGCTCGAAGCGACCGGACGTAAACGCGCCACGGGCGGCGCTTCGGCAGGTGGAGTCGGTGTGGCGGCAGGGGCGGCAGCCTTGGGAGCGGTCTTGCGGGGCGTTGGCGCAGCCGACGCCTCTTTTGCAGGCGTCTTCGTCTTCGGCGCGGGCGCCGGTTTGAGGACGCTGCGAACGAGATCCGCGATGTTCTCGGGAACGACGCTGAGCTGATTTTTCGCTTCGAAAACGCCGCCTAAACGGTCGTTAAAGAGCGCGATCAGCTCCTTCGATGTGAGCCCCACCTCTTTGGCGAGCTCGAAAATACGTACTTTTTTACTATCAGTCGTTGCTGCTGCCATGTATCCCCACGTGGTCCCCACGTGGGGTACCACAGCTTTAGGTCACCAAGAAACCGCCCTCGCCCTCAGATGAGAGCATGGTCGTTTTTGAACATCACGAGTTTCCAGTGTCCATTGAACTACTTATTAAACCATATTCTGCCGCCGCGGATGCAAGCCCCGGGTAGCGGCGGTTCTTCGCCGAGTGCTGCGCACAAGCTGCTGAACACAGATATGCCCCGCGCCCGGGCTGCCGTGTACCGCCCGGCCGATCCGCATTCCAGCCATGTGCGCCGCGGACAAAGCGCACCAGGCTCGCCTGCGGGAGGGGCTTGCGGCACCCCACACAGGTCCGGATCGGTTCGTGGCGCCCCCTATTCTCCAAGCCGCTCGCGTCTGAACTCCTCGAGTTTGCGAATCAACTCTTCATCGACACCACCGCCGGCCGCAGCGACCGGCTCCGCCACACCCTCTTCGGCCTCGACGACCTCTTCGGTGACTTCTTCGACGCCGCCGCCGGCGCGTTCGGTACGTTCGGCAAGGTAGCGTTCGCGCGCTTCATCGGCTTCGCTTTCGCTTGCGATGTCCAAACGCCAGCCGGTGAGGCGCGCAGCAAGCCGCACGTTCTGCCCGTCGCGTCCGATTGCGAGCGAGAGCTGATAGTCCGGCACGACGACGAGCGCGACGCCGTCGTCATCGAACTGCTCGACGCTGATCACCTTCGCCGGCGCAAGGGCGTTCATGATGAACGTCTCCGCATCGGTGTCGTAGCGAATCACATCGATCTTCTCACCGCGCAGATTGTCGGAGACGTTCGCGATGCGGCTCGACTTCGGCCCGAGACACGCGCCGATCGGATCGACCTCGGCGCGCAGGCTGCGCACCGCGACCTTCGAACGGCTGCCGGCTTCGCGCGCGATCGCCATGATCTCGACGATGCCGTCGGCAATCTCGGGCACTTCCAACTCGAGAAGACGCTGCACGAGGCCTTCGGCCGCGCGCGAGAGCACGACCTGTGGACCCTTCGGCGATTTGCGCACGTCAACCACGTACGCGCGAATGAAGTCGTTGATGCGGAACGTCTCGCCCGGCACCTGTTCGGAGAGCGGCAGAATCGCTTCGTCACGTCCTTCGAGCAACACGTACATGTTGCGTTGTTCGTAACGCTGCACCGTGCCGGTCACGAGGTCGTTGAGCTTGCGCGCGTACTTGTTGTAGACCGTGTCACGCTCGGCTTCACGGATACGCTGCACGATCACTTGCTTCGCGGTCTGCGCCGCAATGCGCCCGAACTCTTTGGGCGTGACCTCTTCGTCGAAGAAGTCGCCGGCTTGATACGGGCCACCCGCCGCTTTGACGGCAACCTCGAGTTTGGGGTCTTCGACCGTTTCGACCACGGTGCGACGATGGTAGACGCGATACTCGCCCGTTACACGGTCGACGATCACGATTGCATTTGCTTCGCTGCCGTAGTGCCGCTTATATGCGGTGAGCAGCGCCGCTTCGAGCGCCTCGAGCAACATCTCGAACGGAATGTTCCGTTCCCTCGAGATGAATTGAAGGACGTCGATAAGTTTTTCGTCAGCTGCCGATTCTGCCATGTGCTTTCCGTTCGCGTTTATCACGTTGTAAGTCGGCGCGCGGGTCGTACTCCAGGTTAGCCGACTTGATGGTTGCGATCGGGATCGGCAATTCGCCGTTCTCGGTCGCGAGTATGACCGTTTCGCCGCGCAGCCCGACGAGCGTGCCGCGATGCGTTTTGTTACCGGCGATTTGGAGCGAGGTAACGATACGCGCGCGCTTGCCGGCAAAGCGCTCGTAATCGTGTGGCCGCAGGAGCGGCCGTTCAAGCCCTGCCGACTCGACCTCGAGCGAGTACGGCAGATCGAACGCTTCGAGCGCGCGGTTGATGCGCGAGGCGATGCGTTCGCAGGAGGCCAGATCGACGCCGCCTTCCTTATCGATGGCGACGGTCAAGAAGGTGGTGCCGCGCCGTGTCTGCGCGGCGTGCGTTACGATCTCGACGCCCGACGAAGCTCGTTCGTGCGCGATCGCGTCGATCTCACGCTCAAACATATCCGTCAGTTCCGACACCGCATGCCCCCTGTTTTAATTGGGTCCCCAAGAAGAAAGCGCGGGACCTGCCCACGCTTACTCGATCAAACCGGCTCCTATGGTACCGAAAATGACGACGGGCCGCAAGCCTACGTGGCTTCCGGCCCCTCAGTCGAAACGTCCTATGCGAATTTTTGCGCGGTCGCCGGATACGTCCAGCTTGCGTCGGCGCCGTGCGCCGCTATGGGTGCGCGTATTCGCGGGCCAGATGGCCCGGTGGATCCTGCGGCTCCAAACCGCCCCTCCCGTTGACCCGCTGTGGGCGGATCTGTGGCGATTGGGACCCGTCGGTCCCTAATCGCGGATAAGATTTTTAGCATCCCTCTTGATGCTGCATTCATTCTATTCCGATAAAAGTCGCACAACAAGCGGGAATCAGGAAGGCTACGGCGACGGTGAAGACGGCGGCGTAAACGGCACAAGCGCGCGCTCGGTACACGTCACGTGCGCCGTCGCCTCGACGATCGGCGCCCCATAGCCGCCCGGATTTCCGCCTACCCCTAACACGACGCCGCCGCCGACCGGGTGCGTCATCGTCCCTACTTGGGCGTCTGGCTGTGAGGCGTGCGGATAGCGCAGCATCCAGCCATCGCATATAAGTGCCGGCCCTTCGCGATGCGTGCTCGTTACCCACATCCGATCGAGCGCGTCGCTCCCGGCACCTTTCTCTTGAAACATGAACTTGGTTATCGCCACGATTTCGGGCGGCGGCGTTGGTTCCATCGATCCGCCGAGCGACGTACGGAAGCTCTGGTTCGTCTCATGCGGATGAACGGCCATCGGTGGCGGCAGAAACTTGTGCAGATCGATCGCGCTCGAACTTCCACTGGTCTGCGCCGGCGCCGGTGAACGCGTCGGCCGCGGTTTTGGCGACGGCGTCGCTGGAACCGCGACCGGCGCAGCCGGACCAGCCTTCGCGTTAGCGATTGCGCCCGGCTTAGGACCCGGCGAGCCTTCGGTTTTCGGACCGGGCGACGGCTGCGCGCCGGTTTGGGCCGTTTGTTTTGCACCCTGCGTTGGGCTTGGACTCGGCACGCCGGCGCTTGCGGTAGGCGCAGCGCTCGGCGCTCCGGTCGGCTTTGGCGAGGCACTCGGCGCTGTTGTGGCCTTCGCAACGAGCGCCGCGGCGCTTGGAACCGCCGTCGGTTTTACGCTGGGTTGCGGCACCGGGGTAGCAGCTTTTGCCGTTGGCGCAGCGGTCGGCGCGACTGGTCGCGGCGTCGGCGGTTTCGCGGTCGGTGGAACTGACGGCACGGGCGATGGCGCAGCGCTCGGCGGAACTTTGATTGCGACTTGCTGCGGCCCGATCGACGGCACCGAGGTGGGCACTGCGGGAAGTTCGTTTTGCGGGTTCGGCTCGTAGATCGGCGTGGTCGGTTGCGGATTGGGCTGTTGCGATGCTTGCGGAACCGGCGTTGGATTGGGCGGCGCCGACGGTTTGAACTGCGCGAGCTCATGGCGTTGCGGCGGATTGGGTTGCCGTTGCGCTTGCACGAGCGGCGCGTGATGCACGACCGGCGCGATGCGCGGCACGTTGGGCACGGGCGCGGCTTGTTGCGCGGGCGCTGCCGCAACTGCAACAACCGGCGCACGTTGCTCGAGCGTGACGACCGTACCGCCTGAGACCGACTCGCTTGCACCTTGCTGCGATGAACTCGATGCAAGCGTAAAAAGCAGCGCCGCGATTAGCGCGTGCAGCAGCAGCGATGCGAGGTAGCTCCCCGCGAGTCGCTCGCGTCGTCGCGGGTCACGCGGATCGCGTTCGAGCATGCGCGGTGATTATGCGCTTAACGGAGCGCAGGAGCCTGCAAGCACGCTCGCGCATCTGCACAGCTTCCATGGAACACCTCTTGCAGAAGCGTACGAAGATCGTTGCCACTATCGGTCCCGCCTCGCGCGACCCGGCGGTCATGCGCTCCCTCTTCGTCTCGGGTGTCAATGTCGTTCGCCTGAATTTCTCGCATGGGACGCTCGAAGACCACGCAGAGGTCATCGCGACCGCGCGACGGCTCGCACAAGAACTCGATATTCAGATTGCGGTTTTGCAAGATTTACCCGGACCCAAAGTGCGCACCGGCAAGCTGCGCGAGGGCCTGGCGAGCGTGCGCCTGGAGCGCGGGGACCAGTTTGTGCTCACGACTGACGACGTGCCGGGGGACGACTCGCGCATCAGCGTGCAGTATAAGGAATTACCAGCTGATGTCGCGGTCGGTAACCGCATCTACCTGCAGGACGGACAGATCACGCTTCGCATCACCGGCAAGACCGCGACAGCGATCGATACGACGGTCGAATTCGGTGGCGAACTGCGCTCGACGCAAGGCATCAACTATCCCGACGGCACGCTGAATATCCCCTCGGTTACCGAGCGCGATTTTGACATGCTCGCCTTTGGACTCGAACAGCGCGTCGACTACGTCGCGGTCTCGTTCGTTCGCTCGGCCGAAGATATTCGGCGCGTGAAAGCGTTCATGGCCGAACGCGGGCACGACGTCCCGGTGATCGCCAAGATCGAGAAGCACGAGGCGCTTGAAGATCTCGACAATATCGTGGACGCGGCCAACGGCATCATGGTCGCGCGTGGCGATTTGGGGATCGAGATTCCGCTCGAGCAAGTGCCGCTGGTACAAAAGGCGATCATCGCGAAGTGCAATCGCGCAAGCAAGCCGGTTATCACGGCGACGCAGATGCTCGAATCGATGACCTTCAGCTCGAAACCGACGCGCGCCGAGGTTACCGACGTCGCCAACGCGATTCTCGATGGAACCGACGCGGTGATGCTTTCGGGCGAAACGGCGCGCGGGCAATTCCCGACCGAGGCGGTGCGCACGATGGCCGAGATCGCCCGCGAGGTCGAGAAAAGCTACCCGCACGCCACGCTGCGCGAGCGGCGCCTGGCCGGCATGAGCCCGACCGTCGCGACCTCGATCGCCGAAGCCGCGACGCGCGCCGCCGATGAACTCTTTCTTCCGTTCATCGCGACCGGTACGACGACCGGCAATACCGCGCACCACATTGCAGCCTTTCGCCCGCGCGCGCGCATCATCGCGCTCACGCCTTCAAAGGAAGTCGCACAGCGCCTGGCGTTGCTCTGGGGTACGGAAACGCTCTTGATCGAGCGCTATAATTCGTTCGACGTGTTGCTGTTTATGACCGAGCAGAAAATGACGTCGGCCGGACTCGTGCAATCCAAAGACTTGATCGCGTTTACCACCGGTATGCCCGTCGGCTCAGGTGGCACGAACCTGCTCAAGATCCATGAGATCCCGTGATGAACCGAATCGTGGCGGCCCTCGGACTCGTTTTTCTCCTCGGCGTGGACGCTGCAACGCCGGCGCTACCGTCGTTCGATACGTCGAACTGGCGGATGACCGGCACCAATCCGAGCGGCTACAATGGCGATCGCACCGTCGATAAGGCCGGGATCGCGACGATCACGATCAAAGCCAATGCCCAGGCGACCGCAGATACTTTCGGCTCAGTCGCATACAAGATGGACGCAGTCAAGTACCGGGGCGATCACCTTGCAGTGTCAGGCGTCCTTTCAACCGCCGCGGCAGGCTCAGGCAGATTCTTTATGCGCGTGGACGACGCTGATGGCAAAGCGCTCCAATTCGACAACATGGTCAACCGCGCGTTGCAGGGCGATACAACGTGGACGCCCTTCGAGATCGTGCTGGACGTTCCGTCCAATGCAAAAACGATCTACCTCGGGTTGCTGTTGGTGGGGGCTGGCTCGGCGTCCGCGCGCGACATTCGACTCGGCCCGGTTGGCAAGGATACGCCAACCACGAGCGCGCTACCGCAGCAATAAGTTAAACGCGGCGCTCGAAGCGGCCGGTACGCTCTTCGAGCGCGATGCGATAGAGCAACGCGGGCTCTTGACCGCTGCGCGGATGCGCCGAGCCACCGGGTGGGCCTTCGAGGTGCGGTTCGAGTTCGCGCACGAGCATCTCCATCGCGCGCCGTGCATCGTCGCCGTGGAGTTCTTCAAAGGTGCCCCAGGCAATCACGCTCTCCCAGTTTGCGGCACCGTCCATGCGGTCGACTTCGAAGCACACGTGGGGGTTCTCACGCATCATGTGCATCTTCATTCCCTCATGCGAATGCGCGTAGACAGCCGTGCCGTCATAGACGTAGGTGATGGGCACAACGTACGTGCGGCCGAGGGCATGGATGCCGATTCGCCCGATGATGTTTTCGCGCAAAATCCGTTCGACGTCGCGCCGACCTAGATCGCCGACCATGTGCTCACGATAGCGTCCGCCGAAGAAGAAATGAGGAATTACCGTGCCAGCAGCTCGAGCGGCGAGGCGGCTTCGGCGACGCGCAGTTGATCCATCGTGCATTGCCGCGGTTTCTTGTCAGGACGCCAGCGCAGAATCTTCGTCCCGTGGCGAAAGCGATCGCCCGTCACGTGATCGTAGCGAACCTCGGCGACCAACTTCGGCGCGAGCGGATACCACGGTTCCTCGGTTTGCTTCCACCGGCTCGGACCGCCCGGCGTCGTTCCCGTAAAGCCCGGCGGCTTCTCGAGCGGGCGTAGCTTCGCCAACAATGGTCCGCGTTCAGTGTCGCGGAAGCCCGATGTAAAGCCGACGTGATTGAGTTTGCCCGCATCGTCGTACAGTCCGAGCAGCAGCGAACCAATGCCGTTGCCTTGCTTGTTTAGGCGAAACCCGCCTATCACGCAGTCGGCAGTGCGAAGATGTTTGATCTTCACGCCACCTTCGCGCGAACCCGACACATAGGGAAGGTCGTGGCGCTTCGCAATCACGCCGTCAAGTGCATTGCCGACGCGCTCGTACCAGACATCGACCTGCGCGCGGTCGGTTGTGACCGGCGAGAGCGCGATCCCGCTCGTCCCAAGATACTGCGCTGCAAAGGCTTCGAGGGCTTTGCGCCGCTGTGTAAGCGGTTTTCCGGTAAGGTCCTCCCCGTTCGCGTCTACGAGCATGTCGAAGACCACGTACCGCGCGGGCGTCTCTTTTGCAAGACGATTGACGCGGCTTGCGGCCGGATGGATCCGTTGCAGTAACGCGTCAAAGGAAAGTTCGTCACCGAGCTGCACCATCAACTCGCCGTCGAGTACGAATCGCTTCGCGGCGAGCGACTGTAATTGCTCGACGACTTCGGGGAAGTAGCGCGCGAGCGGTTGTCCGGCCTTCGACTGCAAATGCACCGTGTCGCCGTCACGGAACGCCATGCAACGGAACCCGTCCCACTTCGGCTCGTACTGCCATTGCGGCCCTGCTGGAATCGTTTCGACCTGCACCAATTCCATCGGTTCAAAGTCGAGCCCAATCGGCAGCGTCATCACGCAGACCCATCCAGGAGCGGCGCAAGATTGAAACGGCCCCTCTTTGCAACGAGCGGCTTCCACAGGTCGCCGAGTTCCGCGATCCGTTCGCGCACGTTGTCGATACGAAAATCGTCGATCTCGACGCCTGCTTCGACTTCTTCCCACGTAACCGGCGTCGAGACCGTCGCGCGTGGCGTCGGGCGCACCGAGTAGACGCTCGCGAGCGTTGCGCCCCAACGATTTTGATTGTAGTCGACGAGCACGCGATCTTTGGGGCGCTTGTCCTTGTGGTAGGCGACGGTCGTTAACTCTTTCGTGTGCTGTGCGAGCGCATGCGCAAATTCTTTGGCGAACGTCCACACCGCTTTTTGCGTCGGTCCACGCACGATCGGCACGTAGACGTGCATCCCCTTCGAACCGGTCGTCTTGGCAAAGCTCGGCATCTTCAACGCCGAAAGCCCGTCGCGCACGAGCAACGCGACTTCGCGTACCATCGCGAAGGTCGAATCACCCGGATCGAGATCGAAGTGGACGTAATCCGGACGATCGATATCGTCGCAACGCGCGTACCACTGGTTGAGATCGATGCAGCCGAGGTTGATCACCCACATCAGTGCGGCGAGGTCGTCGATTACCGGAAAGTTAATGACATTGCCCGAGTCGTGCTCGATACGGCACGTACGCAACCAGTCGGGATGCGGCTCCGGCGTGCGCTTCATGAAGAAGAACTCGCCGCTTGCACCGTGCGGATAGCGCTTCATCACCATCGCGCGATCGGCTATATGCGGCAAGAGTACGTCCGAGACGTCAGCATAGTACTGGAGCAAGTCTCCCTTGGTGACGCCGATCGTGGGGAAAAAGATCTTGCTCAGGTTCGTAACGGAGACGTGCTTGCGACCGATCGCGAGCGCGACGTTGTCCTGCTCGCGCGGAATGATCATCGTGCGCGCAGCAGCATCCGTGCGTGCTCGAGTGCAACGTCGTGCGATTCGCCCGAGAGCATGCGCGCCAACTCCGCCGCGCGCGCCTCTTCGCCGGAGATCTCCTGAACCGAGATCGACGTCGCGCCATCGTTCTCGTGCTTTTCGAGGACGTAGTGACGATCCGACCACGTCGCGAGTTGGGCCAGGTGCGTGACACACACCACTTGTCCCTCTTGCGCGAGCTTGCCGATGCGCGCACCCACGGCCGTTGCCGTGGTGCCGCCGATGCCGGTGTCGATTTCGTCGAAGATCAGCGCGGTGCGTTCCCGCGCACCAGCAAGAACAACGACGAGCGCTAAGAGCACGCGAGAAAGCTCACCGCCCGACGCCGCGCGCGCGAGCGGCCGCAGCGGCTCGCCTTTGTTCGCCGCGAAGACGAACTCGATCGGCTCAAACGAGACATCGAAGCGCGCCGAGGCCAGCGCAAGCGCATTGAACTCCTTGCCGATCGCTGCCTGCAGACGCTTTGCCGCCGCTTCGCGAATCGCGAGGAGGTGCGCTTCGTCGGCCACAAGCACAGCCTCGGCCTCGCGCAGGGCGCCTGCCAACGCCGCCGTACGCTCGTCGCGAGAATCAAACGCGTCGACGATTCCGCGAGCTTGCGCCGCAGTCGTTAGAACCGCGTCGATCGTGCCGCCATGTTTACGCTTGAGACGATCGAGCAGATCGAGACGTGCGTTGATCGACTCGAGCTCGGACGGATCGAAGTCGGTTGCATCGAGCGCGCGCGCAATCGTCGTGGCTAGATCGGTTGTTTCACTTTGGAGAGCCGCCGCCGTGTCTGCCATTGCGTGCAGATCGGACGAAATGTCGGCAATTCCATGGAGAGCCGCGCCTGCCGCACCGAGCGCGCTCGTCGCACTTGCATCATCGCCGCCGAGCGCCTCGTGCGCGCTACGCAATGCCAAGGCGATGCGCTCCACGTTGTCGAGGTATCGACGCCGCTCGCTGAGGCGTTCGTCTTCACCCGGCTGCGGCGCCACGTCTTCGATCTCGTCGAGCGCAAAGCGCGCGTCGTCGTAGCGTTCCTGTGCGCGGCGCTCACCGCCGTGAAGTGCGCTCAGTTCCTGAGCGCACGCCGCTGCGCGCGACCGCGCGGCGCTAACTCTGGCAACAGCGTCGATTGCCTCAGGACCACCGTAACGATCGAGCAATTCGACGTGATAGGCCGGCGAAAGTAGCCGTTGCGCGTCGTGCTGGCCGACGATCTCAGCGATCGCTTCGCCGATCTCGCGGACGTAACTGGCTGTTGCAACACGGCCATTCACGCGCACGTTGGACTTGCCTGCGTCGTTCATCTCGCGCACGATCGTTGCGTCCTCGCCGGGATCCAAGTCATAACCGTCGGCAACCAATCGTTCGCGTAGCGCCACGCTTGGCTCAAACGTCAGCGTCACCGTCGCGCGTTGGGCACCGCGGCGCACCACGTCGGCGCTGGCGCGCTCGCCGAGCGCGAAGTCGAGTGCGCCCAGAATCATCGTCTTGCCCGAGCCGGTCTCGCCGGTGAAAATCGTCGCACCCGGACTGAACTCGATCGCACCGCGGGCGATCAAGCCGTAGTTCTCGATCTCCAGCTGCGTCAACATCAGGCGGTCCTTACCGCGTTGCCGCCTTGATGGAAACACCCCAGCGCATCTTCGCTTCCAAGCGCTCGAAAAAGCGCAACGGGGAAAGGCGCGCAAAGCGCACCGTTTTGGGATGGCGGCGTACGTTGACCACGGTATTCGGACCGATCTCAGCCAGGACGTCGCCGTCGCATTCCAAGCGTGCATGTGCGACGTTCGAGTCGCAGCCGATCCCGATCTCCGACGTCGACGGGACGATCAGCGGGCGCGAGAAGAGCGTGTGCGGCAAGAGCGGCACGATGCCGAACGCATCGACGCGCGGCGAGATGATCGATCCTCCGGCCGATAAGAAATATGCGGTCGAACCGGTCGGCGTCGCGATGCAGATACCGTCGGCGGGAATGTCGGCGATGTGCTCCGCGTCAAGTGTCAACCCGAACGGTACGATGCGCGAAACATCCCCCTTGCGCACAACCACGTCGTTGAGCGCAAAGAAGGTGCGCTCGCCGTATTCGGCTTCGAGCGCGGTGCGCTCTTCGATTAGAAGCCCGCGATCGACCAGTTGCGGTAGCTGCGCGATACGTGGATCGCCCTCGTCGAGCTCGGTGAGAAAGCCAAGACGTCCGGTGTTGATACCGAGCAGTGGTGCACCAATCTCGGTCGCGACACGTGCGGCTCGCAAGAGCGTACCGTCGCCGCCAACGGTGATAAAAAGTGCCGAGTCTTCGGCGCGCGCGCCGTTGGTCGCGAGTTCCGCGACAGCCTGCTGTCCCTTCCACGTCGCGATCTCATAACCACCGGCACGGAACGACGCGGCAACGGTGCGCGCGAGCGCGCGCGCCTCTTCGCGCACGACGTCAACGTAGAGTGTGATCAGCTTGCGGCCCACGGCGAGCTTCATGGTAGAGTGCACTACGCTAGGCCTTCGCCGACGACGCGGTCGATCCGCTCGTTCTCGATCGGCGCGGCGTCGCGCCGCAGTTCGATCAGGAATTCGCGATTGCCGGCCGGCCCCCGCAGCGGCGATGCGATCAGTCCTCCAATCGGAAGTTGTAGCGCCGCCGCGGCCTCCCGTACCTCGTGTAGCACCGCGCGATGTACGGCTGGATCGCGCACCACACCACCACGCTCCAACCGCTCGCGTCCTGCCTCAAACTGCGGTTTGACGAGCGCAACGATGCGGCCGGCCGGCGCGAGATACGCGCTCGCGCGTGCGAGAATCGTCCGCAGCGAGATAAACGACGTGTCGATTACGATCAGCTCGAACGCTTCAGGAAACGCGTTATCGGGCAAATGCCGAAAGTTCGTGCGCTCGAGCACCGTGACGCGCGGATCGTTGCGTAAGCGCCAATCGAGCTGCCCATAACCGACGTCAACCGCGGTCACCGCCGCAGCCCCACGCTGCAAGAGACAATCGGTGAATCCACCGGTTGAGGCCCCAACGTCAAGCGCATGCATGCCGGCCACGTCGATGCCGAACGCCTCCAGCGCGGCCTCGAGCTTTTCTCCGCCGCGACTGACGAATCGTCGCGGTGCGTCGACGGTGATGTCGTCGTCGTCACGAACGCGTTGGCCGGCTTTTCCGGCCGGCTCGCCGCCTACGCGGACACGCCCTTCCATAATAAGGCTGCGCGCCTGCGAGCGCGTGACCCCGGTGCGTTCCGCTACGGCCTCATCGAGGCGGCGTGTCATTGGCGGCGTCGATCTGCTGCTGTGACGTGCGCAACAGCGCTTCACACTGCGCAGTCAGCGTCTTGCCTTCCTTGAAAAGCTCGATCGCACGGTCGAGCTTGACATTCCCGGTCTCCAGTTCGCGCACGATCTCTTCGATGCGCGCGAGCTTGCCTTCAAAGCCTCCCGGTTCTTCAGGGTTCATCGTGACTCGCTTCTACACGTGCATCAAGCGTTCCGCGCCCAAGGCGTGCGGTAATGGCGTCGCCGGCACGCACGTCGGATGCGGCGCGCACGAGACGTCCCTCTTTGAAGACCAGCGCGTACCCGCGCTCGAGCGGCGAAAGCGGATCGAGCCCGCCAAGCTTCACGTCGAGTACGGCGAGGCGACTCGTCTTACGCGCAGCGTACTGCTGCCACGCGGCCGGTAGCCGTGCGCGCAGCGACGAGAGCGCTTCCGCCCGTTTAGAAAGTTGTGCGGCCGGACTCTGCGCGGCCAAGCGCCGTTCCAACCCGGCAAGTGCGCGCTCCGCGTTTCCAAAGCGCGCGCGCAATGCGCCGTCGAGTCGCGACTGGACGAGCGCAACGCGCTGACCGCCGCGACCGATAACGTTTTCGATGGCCCGACGCAGCGCACGATTCGCGCTCTGGATTCGCTCGCGCGTGGCGATCCAGGGCGCGGCGATCGCCTCAGCCGCTTTCGAGGGCGTTCCATACGTGGCATCGGCTACATCATCGGCGAGATGATGATCGGTCTGATGCCCGATCGCGGTGATCACGGGATGGCGGGAACGTGCGATTGCACGCACGACCGCCTCTTCATTAAAGGTAAAGAGATCTTCGAATGTGCCTCCGCCACGGGTAACGACGATCACGTCGAGTTCTAGCCGCTCGGCCTCGTCGAACTTCTTGCTGATCTCGACGTCCGCCCCCAACCCTTGCACGCGCGACCACAGCCGTACCACCTCGACGAACGGCACGTGTGCGGCGATCGTGGAAAGAAAGTCCTCGGAGGCCTTGCTTCCCTCAGAAGAGATCAAGCCAGCGCGATGTACGAAGCGCGGAATGGGGCGCTTCCGCTTGCTGTCAAACAGTCCCTCGAGCCGGAATTTTTCCTTGAGCGCGTTGAAGCGCGCGTGCAGTTCGCCGACGCCGGTCAGATGGACCGCATCGACGACCATTTGATACGAGCTGTGCTCGCGTCGCAACTGCACGTTGCCGATCGCAACGATCGCCGCACCGTTTTGTAGTTCGGGCATACGCGCGAGCTTGCTCTGCCAGATAATGCAGTTGAGAATCGCGCCGCTGTCTTTGAGCACGAACGCGCGATGGCCGCCGGTCACATCTTTGAGACCGGAGATCTCGCCGCTGATCGCAGCCCCTTGAAACGCACTTTGGCGCACGAACCACCGCTCGAGTCCAGCGACGAACTCGCTCACGCTGCGGACAGTCGTGCCGAGCGGGAGTTCGGTCATCTCCGTTTGGGATGCGCCGACGGCTTCACCGACGGCGACGGCGCAGACGATGTGAGCGGAATGACGTGCGTGCCGTCGCTTACGCTGTTGGGCGGGGGCGTTTGATCCGGCGCGAGCGTTGGCGAGTCGGTTGGCGCCGGGGCATCGGTCGCGGGATCTTGTGCGGCCTCGTTGACCGTGCCGCATCCGCCCGACGACGGCTGCGTCCCGATCAAATAGACGTCCGGCCGTCCCGAACAGGCTGCGAGGCGAATGACTTGATCCGCCGGCAACGTGAAGTCGTGCTTGGCGACGCCCATGAGCGCCTGCTTCATATAGTGCGACCACGTCATCGCGGGCACGCCGCCACCGTAGGCTTCGGTCATGCGCGAATTGTTATCGTTGCCGAACCACACGGCCGTGACCAGGTCGGGCGTAAACCCGACGAACCATGCGTCGTGAAAGTCCGACGTCGTGCCGGTCTTCCCCGCGGCCGGCCGCCCAATGATCGCGTTGGGGTAGCCGGTGCCGTGATTGATCACATCTTCGAGCATCGTCGTGATGATGTAGGCCGTGCCCGCGCTCACAACTTCGTTGGCTTGCGGATACTGGTCGTCGAGCACGACGTTGCCGAGCGAATCTTTTACCAGACGAATCGCCGACGGATCGATGTGCACCCCTTGATTCGCGATTGTCGCGTAGCCCGTCGCCTGATCGAGCGGCGTAACGACCGACGACCCGAGAGCCAGCGAGAGGTTCGGCTCAAGCGGCGACGTGATGCCCATGCGCTGCGCATAGTCGATGACCTTGTCGAGCCCGATACGCTCGGCGAGCTTGACCGCCACGATGTTGCGTGAGAGTGCGAGCGCCGTACGCAACGTGATCGCGCCCATGTACCTGTCGTCATCGTCGCGTGGCGACCACATGGTGCCGTCGCCCATCGGATAACTGACCGGCGAGTCGTCGATGATCGTGTTGGCAGGCATGCCCGAGTCGATCGCGGCCGTATACACGTAGAGCTTGAACGACGAGCCGGGCTGGCGGCGCGCCTGCCAGGCGCGGTCAAATTGGTTGTCGAGCGAAAAGCCTTTGCCGCCAACCATCGCCACGATCTCGCCCGTCGAGGGACGGATCGAGACGAGCGCCGCTTCATCGGCGTGAATACCCCACGACTTCGCGCGCTGCAGACCCCAATCGATCGACTCCTGCGCTTCCTCTTGCATCTTCGGATCCAGCGCGGTGTAGACTTGGAGTCCGCCCTCTTCCACCGCTTGCTTCCCGAAGAGCTTTTCGAGTTGCGCAATGACGTACGTGGTGTAGTACGGATAGAGATAGCCTTGCAGGCCCGGTGCGCGCTCTTTGGCCAGACCCAGTGGCGCGCTCGCGGCTGCATCGGCTTGTGCTTGCGTGATGTAGCCGCTTTCGACCATACGGTCGAGCACGTGGTGCTGGCGGTCCCTCGCAAGCGCGAGATTGACGAATGGCGAGTAGTCCGAGGGCGCGGCGATGACGCCGGCAATCATGGCCGCCTGCGCAACATCGATCCGCTCGACGCCTTCCCCGAAATAGGTATGTGCCGCCGCGTCGACGCCATAGGCACCCGAACCCAAATAGACGATGTTTAAATAGCGCTCGAGGATTTCGTCCTTGGTGTAGTAGCGCTCGATGTCGATCGCAAGGAGAGCTTCTTGAATCTTGCGCGAGATCGAGACCTGGTCGTTGAGAAACAACTTACGTGCAAGTTGTTGCGTGATCGTCGACGCTCCCTGAAACTGTTGGTGCGTCAGGTCGGCGAAGCCCGCGCGCATGATGCCACCGAAATCGACACCATGATGGTAGTAGAAGTTGTGATCTTCGTTCGCAATTACGGCTTGCTGCATGACGAGCGGAATACGCGCGAGCGGCACGTAGGTGCGGTTTTCTTTGTAGACGGACGCTAAGAGTGTGCCGTCGCGCGCGAAGATACGCGTCGAGCTCTCAGGCTGATAGTCCGCAAGACGGCTGATGTCGGGCAGGTTGCGCGAGTAGGCGGCCACGATGCCGGCAATGAGGCCCGCAAAGAAGAGCACCGCGAGCGCAATCGCAATCAGCGTGCCGCGTAGCCAGCGGCGCTTGGTCCCCGGCGGGTTACGCTTGCGACGTTTCTTGCGCGACAGCATTCAGTACGCCGTTGACGAAGCGGTTGGAATCCTCGGTTGAAAACTTCTTAGCCAGCTCTACCGCCTCGTTGATCACCACCGCCCTCGGTGTCTGCGGCCGATGGCGCAATTCAAAGGTCCCCATCTCCAAGAGCAAACGGTCGATCGTGGGCAAACGTTCGATCGTCCATCCCTCCAGAAGCGGCGCCAGCAAGACGTCGGCTTCGGCGGCGTTATCGAGCGTGCCGAGCACCAGGTCTTTCACGAAGGCGCGGTAGTCGGTCTCGTTACCGTCGCCGACCATCTCGGTGAGCGCATCGCCCGGGTCGCGATGCCCAACGGCGATCGCATAGAGCGCCTGCAACGCTGCTTCGCGCCCCTGCCTACGCGACGGCATGAGCCAGCATGCGCGGCAAGAATCCGATGTCGTAGCGGCCTTCGCGGAACTGTTTCGTCGCTAATATTTCAAGGCAATAGTCGATCGTCGTGCTCACGCCTTCGACGACGGTCTCGCGCAGCGCGCGTTCCATTCGTGCAATCGCGGCTTCGCGCGTTGCGCCAAACGCGATGATCTTCGCGATCATCGAATCGTAGTATGGCGGAACCGCCGCGCCGGAAAAGACGTGCGTGTCGACGCGCACACCGGGTCCTCCGGGAAAGACGACCTTGGTGAGTGTCCCAGCTTGTGGCGCAAAGTTGTTTTGCGGATCCTCCGCGTTGATGCGGCATTCAATCGCGTGACCGCGCAGCTGGAGATCCTGCTGCGCATAGCCGAGCGGCTCACCCGCGGCGATGCGAATCTGCTCCTTAACGAGATCAACGCTGTACACCATCTCGGTGACCGGATGCTCGACCTGGATGCGCGTATTCATCTCCATGAAGAACACGTCGTCGCGGCTCACGAGAAATTCGAGCGTCCCGGCGTTGCTGTAGCGCACGTGCTTGCAGGCGCGCACCGCCATATCGAGCAGTGTCGACCGAGCCCGATTCGAGAGATGCGGCGCCGGCGACTCTTCAATCAATTTTTGATGCGACGGCTTTTGCACCGAGCAATCACGTTCGCCGAATGTCACCACGTTGCCGAACTCATCGCCCAACACTTGCACTTCGATGTGGCGTGGATCGATGATCAGCTTCTCCATGTAGACGCGGCCATCTTTGAAACTGGCTTCCGCTTCAGCAGTGGCACTCGCGTACGCGCGCTCCATCTCGCTTGCGCGCTCAACGACGCGCATGCCCTTGCCGCCGCCACCCGCCGTCGCTTTGAGCAGCAGCGGATAGCCGATTTTGTTGCCGGCCTTAATCGCTTCGTCAACCGAATCCAAGATGTCGGTGCCGGGCGTCGTTGCAACACCGGCTTCACGCATGACGCGCTTTGCCGTCGCCTTGTCGCCCATCGCCGCGATTACTGCGGGCTTGGGCCCGATGAAGGTCAAGCCGTGATCGGCGCAGATCTGTGCGAAGCGCGCGTTCTCGGCTAAAAAGCCATAGCCCGGATGGATCGCGTCGCACCCGGTGATCAACGCGGTCGAGATGATGTTTGGAATATTGAGGTAGGAACGCGCGACCGGGCCCGGTCCGACGCAGAAGGCTTCATCGGCCTGCCGTACGTGCAGCGACTCGCGATCCGCTTCGGAGAAAATTGCTACGGTTCGCACGCCCAACTCTTGGCAAGCGCGATTGATCCGCAGCGCGATCTCGCCTCGATTGGCGATCAGAACCTTGGTGAAAATTGGTTTACGTCCTTATCCGCGCTATCCGCGATCGATTTCGAAGAGCACTGCTCCATATTCGACAGGCTCGCCGTCGCCTCGTCTGATCGCCAAGATCCTACCAGGACCGTGGCTACGCACCGGGTTTCGGATGCCGAGCGCTTCGATAAAGGCCAGTTCGCGATCGCTCTCGAGCAGGTCGCCCTCCGATGGAGCGGGCCGGCTCAAATGGAAGATCCCGACCAAGTCGGCGCGGATCTGCTCGGCGCGGACCGGGTGGGATTCCAGCATTCCGAGGTCGTGCGGGATCTCGGGCACCGAGTCCGGGTGGAGCGCGCGCCGCCCAAGCTCGATCGCCTCGCCTTCCCGTTCGATGCGCAGCCGGAGCAGATCGGTCTCGACGAAGAGCTCGGCCAGGGCGCGCACGCGCTCGGTCACTTGGGAGAGGGGGGGCTGGTCGGACATCGGCGCTTTGGATTCGCCCTAGGGGACCCTCCCTCCGGCTCCGGCGAATCTAGCAAGCGGAGCAATGATATAACGTGGCCACATTGGTCCTGTATCCGCACGATCTCGACCTCGGTGAACTGCCCCTGCTTTTGGGCAACGTCGGCGTCTCGGTCCACGCGGTCGACTTTAAACGGTTGCGCGAACGCGGCGGCCTAAAGACGCTTGGGGCCCCGCCGGCGACGGCTATCGTGGTTTTGCCGCCGCAGCATTCGGCGCTCGCCTGGATCGCCGACGATCCGGAAGTCGTTGCAATCATGCATCCCCCGGTGACCGGCGCCTCGTTGCTCGCTGCGCTGCGCACCGCAGCCAAGGTCGAGACCGCGCGAACGCTGACGCGCACCGCGCGCGAAGGCGAAGAGCTGCTCGAAATCGGGCGGGCGCTTTCGTCTGAGCGCGATCTCCCGACCCTGCAGCGCTTGATCGTGCGCAAGGCACGCGAGCTCACGTTCTCCGACGCCGGTAGCTTGTTCGTCATCGAAGAGCACGATGAGCAGAAGCGGCTGCGTTTCGCGGTCGCGCAGACTGGCCCCAAGGACGACGGCGTGCTGATGAACGCGCTGCTGCCGCTCTCCACGACGTCGATCGTCGGCTATGTATCGGTAACCGGCGAGCCGCTTCGGATCGAAGATGCATATATGATTCCCGAGTCGTCGCCGTATCAGTTCAACCGCGGCTTCGACGACAAGAACAACTACCGCACCAAATCGATCCTCTGCGTGCCGATGCGCAATATGCAAGGCGATGTCATCGGCGCGATTCAGCTAATCAACCACAAGCCGAGTTTCCATACCGAGCTTGAATCGCCGGCGCACACCGAAGAGGTCGTGCGCCCCTACGATCAACACGACGAACGTCTCCTGACCGCGCTTGCCTCGCAAGCTGCGGTTGCAATGGAAAACGCGCGCCTGGTCGACGCGATTCAGAATCTGTTCGAGCGCTTCGTCCACGCGTCGGTCAAGGCAATCGAAGTTCGCGATAAGTCGACGCAGGGCCATTCGGAGCGCGTTGCCGCGCTTACGGTCGCCCAAGCTGAAGCGATCAACACGATCGACTCGGGTCCGCTCGCGGGCCTGCACTTTACGACCGAGCAGATTCGCGAAGTGCGCTACGCTTCGCTGCTACACGATTTCGGCAAAGTCGCCGTTCCAGAATATATCTTTGCAAAGGCCAAGAAGCTGCCCGACGGGCGTCTCGATACGATTCGCTTGCGCTTCCTTCTCGCGCTCGAACAAGCGCGCACCAAAGACGACAAGGAACTGCTACGCGAGTTGCTCGCGAAAGTTGAAACAGCCAACGAACCCAACGTCGTCGCCGACGCCGCCGATGATACGCTGCAGCGCGCGATGGAGCGCCGCTACCGCGATACCGATGGACCTCGCCCGTTGCTCGATCAGGCAGAGTATAGTTTTCTGTCGATTCCACGTGGCTCGCTCTCGGACGACGAACGCAACCGCATGCAGGAGCACGTTACTCAGTCGTTTCTGTTCTTGCGTGAGATTCCGTGGCAAGAGACGCCGTGGCGCGATGTTGCCGACCTCGCCTACGGTCATCACGAACATCTCGATGGCACCGGCTATCCGCGCAAGCTCAAAGGTGACGCGATCAAGCCGCAGGTGCGCATGATGACGATCAGCGACGTATTCGACGCGCTGACGGCATCGGATCGTCCCTACAAGAAGGGCATGTCCACCGAGCGCGCGCTCGACATTCTCTCAAAAGAGTTTGCACAGCGCGGCAAGGTCGATCCGTTACTGCTCGACGTATTCATCCACAAGCGTCTCTACGAAGTCACGAACCGCGAAGACAACAATCCCTTGATCAAACACGTTTCGTAATTCATCGTCGGGGGTGTTTGCGATGAACGCAGCGAGGCTCGGATCGCTTATCATTGCTATGCTGCTCGCGGCGTGCGGCGGCGGGTCGACGGCGCCTGTGCCTTCACCAACGATTGCGTTCGCGCCGCTGGCGGTGCCGACGCCGCAGTTCTCGCCCGGCATCACGCTTCCAACCGGCATCGTCGGGAATTTCATCACGGCAACCAACGTCGAGACCAGCGGCGCGACCGTCGGCGCGCTCTCCAACAGCGGCGTGTGGACTGCGATCAACTACCCATCGGCGACGTCAACTGCCGCGTATGGCCCCGCTGCCACGACGAACGGTTTTCGGGTCGTCGGCAGTTTCAAGATGCCCGGAGCGCCGTACCAGTTCGACAACGCGTTCTATTACGACTCGGCGAGCAACACGTTTGCCACGATCGATCCACCGCCGAGCTTTTGCGCGCCGAGCCTGTGCAACGAAGTCATTGCGCACAGTAGTTTCGGCATGACGCTCTTCGAGATCGTCGGGAACTGCGATGCGGTTAGCGCAGCGCCCGTGCCGCTCGCCTACTCCGCCACCGCAAATGCATTTCTTTATACACCGGCGACCAACACCTATGCCTTGATCAACATGCCGAACGCGGTCAGCACGACCGCCTACGGCATCTGGATCGACACCGATACGGTTGTTACGGGCGGGTTCACCGATATGAAAGGCACGCACGGCTACGTGCGGGGACTCGTGAGCGGCACGATCATCACCTACGATTATCCCAGTGCCGGCATCACGCACTTCGAAGGCATTACCGCCGCAGGCGGCAACGGCAACTACAATCTCGCCGGCGATTACAGCAACGCCGCCGCAGGTTCAACCGTCTACGGATTCTTTCTGCCGGTGCGCAATTGGCAGTTCGGCACGCCGATCGTGCTCGGCCCGGTCAGCGCGAACTCGGTGTACCAGAATACGGTGATCGGCGTGATGCCCGCCGGCACGTCATCGACCGGGTATATCGCTACGATCCCGTAGCGATGATGGAAACGCCCGCGCGGTCCAACGGTGAGAGCGCTTCGCGCATCGATGCGTACGCAGGCGCGATCTCCGCGAGCGGCACGAGCGCAAATGCACGCTCATGCAGACGCGGATGCGGGATCACGAGGTCGCCATCGTCGACTCGCTCGTCGCCAAACGCTAAGATGTCGAAGTCGATCCGGCGGGGGCCCCACCGTTCGCCTTGCTCGTCACGCCCGAGTTCACGTTCGAGCCATTTGAGCGCCTGCAGCAGCGGTCGCGGAGAAAGGTCGGTGTCAAGGGCGACAGCGGCATTCACGAATTCGGGCTGATCGGTCTTACCCCACGGCGCGGTGCGATAGAGTGATGAGACGAGGGTGACCTCGCCGAGCGCGCGCAGCGCATCGACAGCTTTGCGCACCTGACGTACCGGGTCGTCCAAGTTCGAACCGATGCCGATGTAGGCGCGGGTTAGGGCCAAGGTTCGCGCTCGCGCACGAGGCGAACCGACGGGGTTGCGCCGTCGAGAATGCCCGGCTTGGCGATCGAGATGTCGGCGCTGCGGATCCGTTCGTCGCTTGCAACCTCATCGAGTATCACGGCCGCCAGTTTCTCGAGCAGCGCGTAGGAGTGGCTCCTAACGATCTCGACAATGCGCCGGTGGATCGCGGCATAGTTGATCGTATCGTGCAGGTCATCGCTCGCCGCCGCGCGCGAAAGATCGAGTTGCAACACCAGATCGACGCGAAACGGTTGCAGCTTTTCGCGCTCGCCAGGTTTCACGCCGTGCTTGCCTTGCACGATGATGTCATGCAGCACTATCCGGTCCATCCGCTGGGCCTCCAATCGCGCACGATTGCATCGGAGACGCTGATCACGTCGCGGTTTTGCGCGACGTCGTGAACGCGCACAATGTCAATGCCCGCCGAGATTCCGAGCGCCGTCGTCGCGGCGGTTCCGTAGATGCGCTCGTGCGCCTCACGCCCGGTCAGCTTGCCGATCGTCGATTTGCGCGACGTACCGAGCAGCGTTGGAAAACCGAGCGCGCAGATGCGCTCGAGATTCCGCAATAAGCGAATGTTGTGGTTGGGCGTCTTACCGAAGCCAATGCCGGGATCGAGCATGATGCGCTCGGGCCCGATGCCGCAGAGCATCGCGCGCTGCGCGCAGTCACGTAAGAAGTCGACCACCGCATCGACCACGTCCTCGTCGTAATGCGTGCCGCTTTGGTTATGCATCATCGCAATCGGCATATCGAACTCGGCAGCAGCCGCAAGCAAATCTTCCGGCGCACCCCACACCGAATTGACGAGGTCGGCACCGGCTGCTTGCGCAGCACGCACGACCGCAGGTTTGGTCGTGTCAACCGAGATCACCGCATCACGCAGCCGCCCACGCACGCCGGCAATGACTGGAACGACCCGCGCGAGTTCGGTCGCTTCATCGATTTGCGCATGTCCTGGACGCGTCGACTCGCCGCCGATATCCAGCATGTCCGCGCCGGCGTTCCACTGCTTGACGGCATAGTCGATCGCCGCGTCGATCTGCGTCTGTCCGTCGCCCGAGAACGAATCCGGCGTTACGTTGACGATCGCCATCAAGTACGTGCGTTCGCCCCAGGCAAAACTGCGCCCGCGAAGGCGCATCACGCCGCGACCAGCCACCATTCCCGCAATGTTCCCACGAGGAACGTCGATCCCGTGACGACGATCACGTCATTCGCCGATGCGTTGCGGCGCGCCACGGAAAGCGCCTCGATCGGATCGCTAACGCTGCGACCCCAGGTGCCGATCGTCTCGGCGATGCGCAACAAGCGCATTGGATTTGTCGCTTCGCGTCCGGGCGTGTCGAACGACGTAAAGACGAAATTCGCCGGCAAGCTGGCGAAGGTACGCAAGATCTCGGCGGCGTCTTTGCTCGCCCCGATCGCGACGACAAACGTGAAACGCCGGTCCGCAAAACGCTCGCGCAGCGAGCGCACGAGTTCTTCGGCTTTTTCCTTGTTGTGAGCGATATCGAACACGAGCGTCGGGTGCCCTGGGTAGACCTCCATCCGTCCCGGGATGATCAGATCGGCAAAGGCACGTTCGATCTGCGCGGGAGTCGGACGCAGCGCATCGGGCAGCTGTTCCATGGCCACGATCGCGGTCGCGGCGTTGCGGCGCTGGAACGAGCCAAACATGCGGGTCTCGATCGCGTATGGCGCACGCGCCGTGCGCACTTCAAAGCTTTGACCGTCACGCTCGACACGCACGTTCTCAACCGGCACGGCCGCAGCCCGTGCATCGATCAACGGCGCGCCGGCTTCGCGCGCCTGCTCGGCGATCACCGCGAACGCAGCATCATCTTCAACCGCGACCACTAATGGCACCCCTGCCTTCGCGATACCGGCCTTTTCGAGCGCGATCTCCGCGAGCGTCTCGCCGAGCACGTCGGTGTGGTCGAATCCTACTGAGGTAATCGCGGCCACCACCGGCACGAGTACGTTGGTGCCGTCAAGGCGTCCGCCGAGCCCGACCTCAACGACGGCAACATCGACGTGCTCCTGCGCGAAGTAGAGCAGCGTCAGCGCAAGCAGCGTTTCATAGTAGGTGGGGCGACCATGCGCCTGCGCCGTTCGTTCGATCGCCGGCATCATCTCGTCGAGCAACGCCGCAAAGCGCTCTTCACTCACCGCAACGCCGTCGATCCGCGCGCGCTCGGTCATTGAGCGCAGGTGCGGTTTGGTGTGCAAACCGGCACGCTTGCCGGCTCGCGCGAGCGCGGCTGCGATCATCGTCGAGGTCGAGCCCTTGCCGCTCGTACCGCCGACGTGCACGCTTGGATAGCGATCCTGCGGATCGCCAAGTTCGTGCATGAAGGCGCGCATGCGCTCCAGCCGGTATGGCATACGCCGCGAGACCGTCTCGTTGATCGTCCCGAGCAGATAGGCTTGGGCTGCTTCATAATCCATGTAGTTCGTTGTTATCCGTCGCTCACGCGATCGCCCAGCAGTTCGAGCGCGTGCGGCAATACCGGCGCGATAACGCCAAGTGACTCGGCCACCGCCTTCGGGCTCCCGGGAAGATTTACGATGAGCGTGCGATGCCGCACTCCAGCAACTGCACGCGAGAGCATTGCCGTCTTTACGATGGCCATCGACGCGCTGCGAATCGCCTCCGCGATGCCGGGTACTTCGTAGTCGCACACCGCTGCCGTTGCCTGCGGTGTGCGGTCGCGTGGTGCGAGGCCGGTACCGCCGCTCGTAAGAATGAGCTCTGCCGCGCCGCTATCGGCTATGTCGATTAACTCCGCCTGCAGCGCACCCGGATCATCCGGCAAGATCACCTCGCGGACGATCTCATATGCACCGCCGAGGTTCTCGCGCATAACCGGTAGGCATCCGTCGGCGCGGCTTCCCTCCGCGGCGCGATCGGATAAGACGATCAATGCGGTTTTAAACGTCATCCTGAGGTGCGCCGACAGGCGCCTCGAAGGAGCCGCTCTTTCCGCCGCTCTTCGAGAGCAGCCGCACGCTCTCGACCACGATACCTTTATCGACGGCCTTGGTCATATCATAGATCGTGAGCGCCGCAATGCTCGCCGCGATCATCGCTTCCATCTCGACGCCGGTTTGCGCGCTCGTCGTTGCTTCGGCCTCGATGCGCAGCAGCGCATCCTCCTCCCATGCAAACGTCACCCCGACATTTGCAAGAGCAAGCGTATGCGCGAGCGGAATCAAGCTGCCCGTCTGTTTCGCGGCCATGATGCCCGCTAGTTGCGCGGCGACGAACGCATCGCCCTTTGGCAACGTTGCATCGCGCAGCGCCTGGGCCGCGGCAGGACTCATCCGTACCAGCGCCTGCGCACGCGCGCTGCGCGCCGTCACCGGCTTGCTGGAAACATCCACCATGGAAATGCGGCCATCGGCCAGGATATGTGAGGGTTTCTGCACGGCAATATGTAAACGGCGTAGGGAATGACGCTATTCCAGGACACCGGCGGCGATCCTCGGACGGCTCGCACGCTCGTGGCCGATGTTCTTGCGTGGTTTGGCGCCGTGGGCGATGCGGCGATGGGCAACGCGCCGGGCTTTGCTGCTCGCAAAGCCTCGCTTGCCGTAGCGCTCGCAAAGACTGCAAACGTGCCCGAAACCGATTGGCCCGCGCTTTACTTCGCGGGTCTGCTTCACGCCGTGGGCGCGATCGGCAACCCCGCCTATCGGAAGGGCGAACCGCTTCCCGAGCGGATAGCGCGAATGGAGAGTTGGGATGCGCCGGCGCAAGGCGCGCGGATCTGCGAGTCGATTGGAGCACTGCCGGGCGAAACCGCTGACATGGTGCGCTGGCAACACGAAGCGTGGGACGGCACCGGCTACCCCGACACGCTGCGCTGGACCGGCATTCCGCGCCCTGCGCAGTTCCTCGGCATGGCCGACTGGTTTCTGCGATCGCACGATCCCGAAGTTGCGCTTGGACAAATTGGCCTGGCCAGTGGGCGCGCGTTCAACCCCGAAACGGTACGCACGTTCACCATGTGGTTTCATCTCTCGGGCGGTGAGGTCGACCTCGTGGATCCACCGGTAGACGCATTGCCCGATGCGGCACTTGACGTGCAAACGTTGCTCGAGCGGTTTGCGGATCGTATCGACGCGCACAACGGCGTCGATGGCCGCTGGCGACGTATCGCGCGAATCGCCGACGCGACCGCGACGGTGCTCGCGCTCACGGAGAGCGAAGCGCGCGACCTGGCGCTCGCATGCCGTATCTTCGGGGCCGGCGAGATCGATGAGGCGACCGTCGAAGACGATGCCTTCGATCCACTCGCACGTCTAGGCATCGAACATCGCGCGCGCAACGCGCACGCTGCAGCCGTGCTTGCACAACCATTTTCAACGCTAGATGGCGGATGTCAGGTCGTCGCAATTCGCGGCGAGTGGTTCGACGGAACAGGCAAACCACGCGGTCTTTCGCGCAAGAGCATTCCGGCAGCTTCGGCGATACTTGCCGCGGCGATTGCGTACGACCGTCTCGATCGCGGCGAACGCATCGATACCGCTGCCGGGACGCAATTCGATCCGGTGGTCGTTCGCGCTCTCATGGAGGCTGCAAAGCTCCGGGCATGATCGAGCTTCCCGAACGCACGCGCCGCATCTCGCCCTCGCGTCTCCACGAGATCCTCCAGGCCTACGATTGCAAGAGCCTCGTCGACCCGTTCATGGGATTGCCGACACACTTGAATTACCTCAAGCGTCACGGCATCGCAGTGCACGGTGGCGACTTGCTCGAGTGGTTCGTGCGCGTCGGCGAAGGCTTAATCACCAACGATTTGACCTACCTACGCGATGCCGAAGTCGCGGAGATCGTCGAAATGCTGCCGGGCCGGATCTATTCGCTCGATCTTTTCAAAGCGTGGGAAGGCGTCTTCTTCAGCGAAGAGCAGTGCATCTATCTCGGCGTCTGGTACGACAACGTGCGCAATTTGCGCAGCGATCAACAGACCGGCCTCGCGATTCTCGGCTTGTGGCGCGCGTTCTGCTACTGGCTTCAGAAGATGCAGAACCCCGACGACATGCAAGACACGCCGCCCAGTGAGTTGGCCTGGTCGTATATTCGTCAGACCGAGCAGTGGGTTACATCGAACATGCGCCGCAATACGGTACGCCAGGGCGACGTGCTCGCGACGATGAGCGCACGCACCGCCGATGCACTCTTCCTCGCTCCGCCGCCGCGCAACTCATTCCGCAGCGCGGATGCGCGCATTTGGATGTGGGAAGCGTGGTGGCAAGGCAACCCGTATTTTACGATCGAGCACGCGTACCGCGATTCGCTCCTCGGCGCGCGTGCCGCCGACGGACCCTCGTATGCCCGCGCGATCGCCAGCATCATCTCCAGTGCCGATCAATACCCTGTGGTCATCGTACAGACGACCGAACAGCGCATCGGCGAAATCGAGCCGATCGTGCGCAACGCACGCCCAAACGTCAAGACGATCGCACCGCACCCTTACGAGATATATTTGGTGGCGACAAAGTAAGGCTATCTTGATGGGTTGGATTGGAACCGGTACCAAATCAAGGCAAGGAGCGCCAGAATCCAGCACAACACCAAGTGCGTGATGTGGTGGGAGTGTTCCGTTCCGGATTTGGTAAACCAGTTGATGGTGCCGAGGCCGTAGAGTATGCCCAGCACAAAGAACAGCGCGGCAAGCAACAGCGCGAGTGGTTTCACGATAAGTATCCTCGTTTGCTCAAGATGAAGCAGACTACGCCCACGATCAGGCAATACCAGCCGAACGGGCGTAGATCGTTCGACTTGAAGTAGCGCATGAGAAACGCGACCGAGAGATAGGCCGCGATCGCGGCTACGATTCCGCCGACGATCGCCTGCGCGAGCACCACGTGCGCGCCCGGCGCGACCAGATACCGCGTCTCTAGGAGCGCTGCCGCGAAAATCACCGGGGTTGCAAGCAGAAACGAGAACTCGGCCGCATCTTCGTGATCGAGGTCGCACAGTAATCCCGCAACCATCGACGTACCCGAGCGTGAAATGCCGGGGAGCAGCGCGAAGCTCTGAGCGATCCCGACCAGCGCACTCTGCGCGAAGCTCAAGTGCTCGATGGGGAGGTTGCCGGCCTGTCGTCGCTTCAAGGCTTCTCCACCGAACATAATGAGGCCGTTGAGCGCCAGGAACAACGCCGCGGGCGCTGGAGAACCGAAGAGCGCGCGCACGGGCTCTTCGAAGATCACGCCGAGAATCCCAACGGGAATCGTTCCAACAACCAGCAGCCACCCAACACGCTCATCCCGATCCCCCGAAAGACGGCCGCGTATGACGCTTGCGACCAACGCGCGCACGATCGACCACCAGCGCGCACGGTAGTACACGATCAGCGCCAGCGCCGTCCCCAGATGCAATATGACGACAAACGCGAGGAACGTCGGATTCGACCGATCGACGTTCGTCCAGTGCAAGAGCGCCGGCACGAGTATGGTATGGCCAAGGCTCGAGATCGGGAAAAGTTCGCTGACGCCTTGGAGTAGCGCGAGTATGAGCACCTGGAGAAAGGTCACGGAGCACTTTGGTACGCCCCTCGACCAAAGCGAGCCTCCCACGCGAGAAGCTCGAAACAGCTTCCCTAGAGGATTGCCAATCCAAGCAGCCTAAGGCGCTTCGGGAAGTGGACCAACACGAAGAGGCCCGTGCCGCCGACCCGCAAGAGCGCAAGTTTCCGCGCGTGGGCGACTCGCTGCTCGTGTCCTACAGCATCGGCGACGAGTTCGCGCCGGAGTTCACCGAGACGTACGATATCGCGCTCGGCGGCATGGCCATGCTGACCAACGCTGAGCTCAACCGTGAAGACCCGATCAACGTGCAGATCGAGTTGCGCGGCGATGCGAAACCCGTGTTGCGTGTGCGTGGCGTCGTCCGCTGGTCGCGCTACGATCCGATGCTGCAACGGTATCGGACCGGAATTGCATTTCTCGACGTCGATGAACCGACGCGGCAACATCTCCAACGCTACATCGATACGCTCCACCTGCTCCGTGATATGGGTATGTTGTAGCCCCTAATACGGGCTGAACTTGATCTGCATCGTGTAGTCGCTGGCGATCGCCTTGCAGGCGTGCGTGGCTGGCGCGTATTGCGCAGCGCGTGCCATCGTAACCGCGACGAGATCCATCGACGAGCTGCCGCTACTCTGCAGCACCGTCGCGCTCGACACACCGCCATTTGGATCGACGATCACGCGTATGCGCGCAATGTCGGTGATACGATCGGCGCGAGCTGCCGGCGCGATATCCGCCGGCGGCTCCGGCTTCGCAAGCAGTTGCACCGGCGTGTCGTTCGTGACGCAGTTGGGCGTCGGTGCCCCGGTGGGCGTCGGTGCTGCGGTCGGTGCCGGCGTTGCGATCCGCGCGACGGTTCCCCGTCCATTACCGGCCGCCACCTTTGTTGGGGCAACCGTTGCCGCCGCCGACGGCGCGGGCCGCGGCGTATGCGGGGGCGGCGTCGGCACATGCGCGATGCGCGTCGCGTGCAGGTGCTCGATGCGCACGATTTGCACGTCTTCCTCCGGTGGGCGGAATGGCCAGCGCACGACTTGAGTGACGATCAGGTGGATCAGCAATGACAAAACGAACGCGACGATAAGAAACCGTCGCGCTCGCTTATTATCCATGGGGCTGGGCTTCTTTAGTCCGGATTGAATTCCGCTCTAAAGATATACGAGCCGGTGGTCGGCGTGCAGGCCACGTACCTCGGCGCGTATTGCGATTGCCGCGCGGCGCGCAACGCCGCTTGGTCGATCGCATTGTTGTGCGAAGACTGCTGGATACTCGCTTCGACCAGGTTCCCTTGCGGCCCAATCGTCACGACCACGAGCACCGTTACGGGTCCCAGGCCCAAATCGCGCGCCGAATCCGGATAATCCGGCGACATCGCGTTGGTCACCGTCGCCTCCGCATTCGGGTTCTCGCACGCGGGCTTGGCCGTAGGCGCCGGCGTTCCCGGTGCTGAGGTATTGCCCGTGCCCGCCGGCACGCCGTTGACGTTGCCGGTCGTGTACGCGTTGCTGTGCTCGCTCGCGGAATTGGCCGCATTGGTCGTCTTGGGCACGTTGATCTTGATCCGCTGCTGCACGACCGTCTGCTTGTGCGGTGGCGGCGTCTGCTGCGGCGGCGGCGTGGGCGTCGGTGGTGGCGTCGGCGTCGGCGGCGGCGGCGTCGGCACGCGAACCTGAACCTTCTTGGTCACGCTCACCTTCTCAACTTCCGAATCGTCGTGGTGCGTCTTGAGGTTCGGGTAGAACGGTGCGAAGACTAGGTTGATTCCAAGCGAGAGTAAGAACGCGAGGCCCAGATAGGTCCGAACGCGTTCGCCCGTGGTGATGTAGGACTTCTGCGCCTTTTGTGCTTTGGGCGCGGGTTGATTCTTCTGAGTTGCCATCCGCTACGAACTCTGCCCCTCCGGCGCTCCTTCGATGTGGTTGGCAAGACCAAAGTCGACCAGACCGGATGTCTTAGCGGCATCCATCACTTGCAGGATGGTCCCGTAGCTCGCCTTCGGGTTCGCTTTAATGATCACGCTCCTGAACTTATGCCCAGTATTATCCTGTAACGTCGCAAAGGCGTCTTTCGCTTGCTGGATCGTCACCGTATTGGAGCCGATCTGAATGTTGTTCTTGTCGTCGATGATCACGACGATCTGCGAAGGCTGCACCTTGTCCTTGTTGCGGGCATCGGGCAGCTTCGGCTCTTTCGTGACTGAAGCAAGAATGATGAAGATAATGAGGAGCACCAACAACACGTCCGTAAACGGCGTGATGTTGATGGTCGACATCACATCATCTTCTCCCCCACCTGTCGAAACGGCCACGAGTCTTTAAACCTCCACCTAGGAAGTGACGAAGCCGACGTCTTCGAGTCCGGCTAGCTTCGCAGCATCGAGAATGCGGATGATGACCCCGTAGGGCGCTTTCGTATCCGCGGTGATCGAGACGTGCTTGTGCGGGCGCTTGATCGCGGTGAGCGTCATCACGCGATAGATACCCTTATCGTCGGTGCGTTGACCGTCGACAAAGATAACGCCCTTTTCGTTGACCACGACCTCGATGTCGTTCTTCTGATTCTGCTGTTGCGACGTGTTGTTGCTGTGGTTAGGCAGCTCTTTTTCGAAGCCGGGAGGCGTCACGAGCGCAGCCAGAATCATGAAGATGATGAGCAGCACCAAGAGCACGTCGGTGAACGGAGTGATGTTGATCTCCGCCATGACGTCGGACTCTTGCTGAGCCGAGAGCAATGACACAGTAAGTGTGCTCCGGTTTTAGGCGCCGGTCTTCGACGGCTGATAGAGCTCGGTCGGGATCGGAGCGCCGGTGTTGTGGAAGTGCAGCATCTCGGCCAGTTGGTTGGCCGCGACGATCATCTCTTGGTTGTACGCCTTGATGCGTGACTTGAAGTAGTTGAAGAAAATCACGGCCACGATCGCGACAACGAGGCCGGCGAAGGTGGTGATCAGCGCTTCAGACACACCGCCCGCAACGACTGCAGGCGTCGAGTTGCCCTTGAGTGCGATGTCTTCGAACGCGCGGATAATACCGAGCACCGTGCCGGAGAGACCGATGAACGGCGCGATAACCGCGATCGTTCCGATGACACCAAGGAAGCGCTCGAGCGAATTGAGGTGCTCCATGAGCGCGATCGAGAGCGCGTCGGTGATGTCGGCACGATTCTTCTCGCCGCGGCGAAGGCCAAACTCCAGAATCCTCGGCAGCATGCCTTTGTTGTTCTGGCAGATCTTGATTGCGCCGTCGAGATCGTCGGCAGCAATCTTCTGACCAATCTGGCGCAGAAGACCCTTGGTGTCGCTATGCTGCGACGCAAAGAAAATCAACCGCTCGATAACGATAGCAATTACGACAATTGAGCAGATGAGCAGCATCCACATAACGGGGCCGCCCTTATCCATCACGCTTATAAATCCGTCAAACACGAGTTTCGAAACCCTCCCGGGCGTTCACGTAAAGTGCACCAGACAATGGAAAACACGGGCGATTTGCCGCCCCGTGAGGGCGGCCTATTGGCCTACCCCCCCGGAAAGTCCTGGTGTGCCCGACACCGCTGGGACAGGCAATCAACGATAACTTAGTGAGAAATGTTCTTAATCTGAGCCTCAATCTGTAAAGCAAGCCCCTCGTTGCCGCCCGCCTTTGCCAATTGATCAGCCTTGTTTAGATAGTTGAGCGCCTGCGTCTTATCGTCGCTCTTGTTGCTCGTCGCGAACACACCAGCGTACGCGAGGCCGAGCGTGAAGTTCGCATTTGCATCACCTGGTGCGCCGGTCACTGCTTTCTGCGCGTAGTCCCTAGCCTTCCCATAGTCCGGCTTTGTCTCACGCAAGATTGCAAACGCCGCAAGCGTGTTCGCCGTGACGGCGTCCTGGCCGCTTGCGGTGGCCGCGGCCTGATCGAAGTTCTTGGCGGCCGTCGGGAAATCGTTCGCCGTCATCGCGTCGCTGCCGAGCTGCATGTAGTGCTGTGAGATGGCGTGCGCCGCCGCGGCGCCGCCGCTCGTATCCAGCGCCTTCATTTCGGCTGCCGTCGCATTTGCGCCGGCCGCATCGTTGTTCGCCAGCTGCGCCTGAAGCAGTTCCTGGTCGAGGCTGAGCTTGGTCTTGACGTCGGCCTTTGGATCGCCGCTCAGGGAATCGTGGACGCCCTTCAGCGTCGCGACCGCCTCCGGGTACTGCTTGTTCGCCATCTGCGCCACGCCGAGGGCGTAGCGCGAGGTAGCATCGCCGTTGGAAAGCGTCATCGCCCGATGGGCATATTCGAGCGCTTGGGATGGATTCGTCTGGGCGACGTGCGTCGACCCGGTAGCGAACGCTTGTGCGGCGATCGGCTGGAACGGTTTCTTGATGTCCTGGACACGGCTAAACGTCGCCGCCGAATCGACCAGGTCGCCATTATAGTACTGCGCCGTGCCAAGCAGTTGCAGCACCCCCGGGTTACCGGGAGACGAGAGCAATGCGGCGTTGGCCTTTGCGATCGCGTCTTTATACTTGCCGGCACGCACCAGCGCGTCGATCGCCACGGTGTCGCCGCCGCCCGAGATCTCCTCAGACGACGTCTGCGCCGATTTCCCGTTGAAGCGCAGGTTGAAATCGTAGAAGGTCGTGATCGGCGTCGAGCCGCGCCGCGCAGGTCTATAGGTAGAGTTCTGTGCGATCTCCAGGGCCGCGGCGTTATCGCCGGGGTTGTTGGACTTGAGGACTTTCACGACTTTATGCGTACCGTCGGCGTTGACTTGCACTTGCACTTGGACCGTGCCCGAGCCCGCAATGGGCTGCGTCGTCGTCCCTTGCTTGATCACTTTGGCGATCGAATAGTTATCGGATTGGGCAAGTCCAGGCGCTGCGGCGGCGGCGATTGCCAGCGCCGAGATGCAGGCGATGATGCGGTTGATTCGATTCATGGGGTACCTCAACTACTGGGGACGAGTATTCCCGTCCTGGGAAGCAACGCGTTGGAGCGCAGAAAGTTCCTTCGAGGTAAGCGGACGCGTATGTCCGGTAGGTAGATCGCCAAGCGCAATCGGGCCGAAGCGCAGACGCACGAGTGCCTGCACCGGATGGCCGAGTGCCTCGAACATCCGGCGAACCTGGCGATTGCGGCCTTCGCGAACGGTGACGTCGACAACGGAGGACCCGGCGCGAACCGCGACGACGCGCACCTGTGCGCCGGCGGCCTCCTCGCCCCCATCGAGCGCGACGCCATCGTGCAGACGTTTCACATCTTCGGACGAGAGGCGCCCGGCGATAGTTGCGCGATAGGTCTTCTCCACGCCGTAGCGCGGATGCATCAACCGATTCGCAAGCTCCCCGTCGTTGGTCATCAGCAGTACGCCCGCCGTATCGTAGTCGAGACGGCCGACCGGTACGACCCGCGGCATGCCCTTGGGCACAAGTTCAGCGACGGTGCGGCGCCTTTCCGGGTCGCGCATCGTCGTCATCACGCCGGCCGGCTTGTGCACGACGAGATATGCCGTTTGCGTTATCGGTGTGATCGGCGTGCCACTCACGTCGACTTTGTCGCCGGGTGCGACGATCGTGCCGAGCTCGCGCACGACTTTCCCGTTCACACGTACCTTGCCATAGGCAATGAGCTCATCGGCACGGCGCCGCGAAGCAATCCCTGCCTGCGCAATATACTTGTTCAGCCGCGTCCCGTCACTCACGTGACTTTATCCGCGTCAATCGCGCAGCTTCTTCTTCCGTCAACGCGCGACGTCCCCCGCGCCATACGATAGGACCCGATTCGCGTTTTTTGCGAATCAGGTCCTTCGTACGAAGAAGTGCGATGAGGATCACGCAGACTGCCGCAAGGGCAATCAGTACGATCACGGGCTAGTATCTACCGTTGCCGCCGTTGGATTCTTCGTATCCGCGCGACATCGAAAGCGCTTCTTTGGTAACCGACTGCAAGAACTCTTCGTTGTTGCGCGTTTGCGCCATCTTCTCGAGAATCATCTCGGTGATGTCACCGGTGTTGAGCGCCGCGCTGACGCGGCGGAGCATCCACACTTTGCGCATCTCTTCGTTGGTGAGCAAGAGTTCTTCGCGACGCGTTCCGGAGCGCTTGATGTCGACGGCCGGGAAGACGCGCGACTCCGCGAGTTTGCGTGTGAGGTTGAGCTCCATGTTGCCCGTGCCCTTGAACTCTTCGAAGATCACGTCGTCCATCTTGGAGCCGGTTTCGACCAGCGCCGTACCGATGATCGTAAGCGAACCGCCGCCTTCGATCTTGCGGGCGGCACCGAAGAAGCGCTTGGGCTTATGCAGTGAGGCAGTGTCGAGGCCGCCCGAGAGCGTGCGCCCGGAACTCGCCACGACTTGGTTGTACGCACGCGCGAGTCGCGTAATCGAGTCGAGCAGAATCACGACGTCCTTACCGAGTTCGACGAGACGCTTGGCGCGTTCCATCGCAAGCTCGGCAACCGCCGTGTGGTTTTCGGGATGCTCGTCGAACGTCGATGCGACGACTTCGCCGTCGATCGTGCGCTGCATGTCGGTGACTTCTTCCGGACGCTCGTCGACGAGCAGCGCGATGATGTGCGCCTCCGGATGATTGATCGAGATGCCTTGCGCGATGTTCTTGAGCAGCGTCGTCTTACCGGCTTTCGGCGGCGACACGATCAGTGCGCGCTGACCTTTCCCGATCGGGCAAAAAAGATCGATGACGCGCGTCGAGAGTTGCGTCGAGCGATTCTCGAGTTTGTAGCGCTCTTCGGGGAAGATCGGCGTACCTTTTTCGAAGGTCGTACGGCCTTTGATCGCTTCGGGATCCAACCCGTTCACGCGATCGACGCGAATGAGGCCGTAGTACTTCTCGCTCTCTTTGGGGCGGCGTACCTGGCCTTCGACCATGTCGCCTCGGCGCAATTCGAAGCGGCGGATCTGCGACTGACTCACGTAGATGTCGTCGTTGCCGATCACGTACCCGCCGCGGCGCAAGAAGCCGTAGCCTTCCGGAAGGATGTCGAGGATGCCGCTTGCCATCTCGAGGCCTGAACGCTGTTGCTGCGTGGCGATGATGGCGGCGATGATCTCGTCCTTCTTCATCGTCGTCGGATTGCCAAGCGCAACATCGTTGCTCTGGGCGAGCTCGACCAGTTCGGCCTTCTTCTTGTCTTCGAGGTCGGCTGCGGTCAAAAGCGGCGGCCCGGCGGCTTCCGCCTGCGGAAACTGCTCGTTGTGTTGTTGAAATTGCGGGTTGAACCCGTGGCGGCGGCGCGAACGGCGGCGACGTCCGCCACCTTGCTGCCCGTTATTGTTGTTGGGGCGATGTTCCGTTTGCAGAGGTCTGTCTCTCTCGTAGAGTCGTACGCACGAAGAACGCGACGCTATCACGGGCGAGGCTGCCTCGCGAGCATCGATTCGAGTGTACAGGGGGATTAAACGCTGTCACTATACCATAGGTGCCTGGAAAGCTGCAATGTTGCCCGCCTCGTCGTCGGCTCGGCCTCACGTGCCCCTGCACGCAGCAGCCTCACCTCCTCGATCCGAACAGCATTCCAGCTTTCGAGTCATGGCGACAAGCGGCGGGGGCCACTGACGAAGGGGTTGCCGCGCTCGTAAAAGCGCAGCAGCCGATGCGCGGCCTGGGTGATCCCGATCCGGCGGCTACGGCCGATCCGCTCGGCCCGAAGCGATGGCGGGAGCAGTCCGATCTGCGCGTCGTTGAAGAGGTCACGCCCATCTAAGCTGCGATCGATATCCAGCGCCTGCGCCAGACGCCCGGGGCCGCTACAAAGCAGACGCAGGTCGTCGAGGCGGCGCCGCTCGCGCATCAACGTCACGCCCTCATCCGGCTCGAGCGCACGAATCAGCACCGCCGCGCCGATGCCGCGCGGCTCGCTGGTAATATTGAAGCACCAGTACATTCCATAAATATGGTAGACGTAGGCGTGAAAGGGTGGCCCAAACATCGCAAGGTTGCGCGGGCGTTGCCCGCGATACGCATGTGACGCCGGATCGCCGATCAGATATGCCTCAGTTTCGACGATTCGCCCGCCGGCGCTGCCCGCACGCGAATGACGAACCAGTCGCCACCCAATTAATTCGCGGGCCAACGCCTGCGTTTGGACCGGAAGTTTAGGCCGCGCTATGCAGCACCAGCTCGGCGCGTGCGCGCGCCTCGAGATCGAGATCGTTGTTCGCGCAAAGCTCGTATTCGGCGAAGCGATTGAGGGCGCAGCGCAAACGCACGTAGGGCAGCACGAGCGGCGGCGGTACGTCGCGATGACCGGTGCAATCCGCCACGAGCTCACCGTCGGCAAGTAAGAATGTCGCGCGCTCGAGTCCGCGTTCGCGCAACATCGTGGCGACTGCGCCCAGTGCCGCGTAGCCGATTTCGCGCCCGCTCAAACCGTCGAACCGCTGGACGCGGAAGGCGACTCGCACAAGCCGCTCTCCCGCCCGCGTCGACAGGCGCGCATAGGCGATTCCGTTCCCGGCCCGGTCGGCTTCATACCCGAGCTGCACCTGTACCATGGCTCTATGATACCGAACGTATGTTCGTACCGTCAAGCCGGGGCTCGAGCAGACTTTCATAGAGCTCCAAAATCGCGTCGACCTGACGGCTCACCGAGAAGCGCTGCGAAGCGGATTTGGCTCGGCGGGCCGTCGCGGCATCCGGAATCACCGGAATTTCGCGCAGTGCTCCCGCGAAGGCCGCGTGGTCCGGCGCGACGATCCGCCCCGCATCCCCGAGTACATCGCGATTGGGTTGCACGTCGGCGGCAATGACGAACGCGCCCGCCGCAAGCGCTTCAGCCTGCACGAGCCCTTGGGTCTCCGTCGTGCTCGGGAAGACGAAAGCGTCAGCGCTCGCGTAGAGATCGGGAAGCTCGTCGTGCGCAACGACGCCCAAAAAAACGACGCGCTCGGCGATGCGCAACTCGACGGCAAGCCGTTCGAGTTCTTCGCGCTGCGGACCGTCGCCGGCAATCACGAGCACGAGGGTCGGATCGTTGGCGTCGCACAGCGCCTGCAAGAGCACGCCGATATTCTTCTCGCGCGCGAGCCGCGAGACAAAGAGCACGAGTCGCCCATCCGTGCGCACGCCCAACCGGCGGCGCAACGCCTCGTCGCGCCGGCCAGCGGCGAAGCGAGCAACATCAATGCCGGTGGGGACTACGGCGATGCGGGCCTCAACGCCAAGTTCGCGCAAATGGCGGGCGATCGCCGGTGTCGGCACGACCACGGCGTCGACAAGATTGCCGAACGTGCGGGTCAGTTGGACGGCGGCAAAACGCGTCGCCTTCGGCTCGAACGGTACATAATGTGCGTAGGCTTCGAGTTGCGTGTGGTACGTGTAGACAATCGGCATCCCGTAGCGGCGCGCGTAGCGCAGGCCCGCCCATCCGGTGACAAAGAGCGAATGCACGTGAATGAGCGCGAGCCGCTTGATCACGTTGTTGACCTGACGGCGCCCGACGAGCGGCAGCGTCAGACGGTACGGCGTCGCCGAGGGCAATGGCAGCGAGGGCATGCGAAAGACCGCGTCATCGCTTTGCCGGCCGCCGGGCATGCTCGGCGCAAAGCAGTAGACCTCGTGTCCGCGCGAGCGCAGACCCTCGGCCAGCGTGTCGACCGACGTCACGACGCCATTGACCACCGGCCGGTAGATCTCGGTGAAAAACCCCACGCGCAACGTCACGCCACTCCCTTCGCCGGATCGTCCCGCGCCCCGCCCAAAAAGAGGTGGCTCCTGTCTGATTCCGACTTAAGGCGTATTCCCGGCGCACCGTTACCGTGCTATAGTGCCGGGGTCAACGGTCGCCCGCCCAACAGGCGGCCAATGTGGACCCCATTGCCGGCTCCCCTTTTGCGAGTCTGGGTCCGCCACCAAACGGCGCTAATCTCTTATTTCAGGGACTTGCCCGATCTCGGCGACCATCGCCGACTTCTTACCTACTGTTGGTTCAGCTTTCGGGCATTCGTGTGCCACCGGCGGGTGTGCTGGTATCACCGATGCAGGGGCTGGGACAGAAAGGAACATCGGGTTGATAGGACGCGGCCCTCTGCGGCGTAGCCACGTGCTTGCCGTCAGTGTCTTAACCGCCGGTCTCGTATGGGCCGGTTTCGCCACCTACCCGTCGCCGGTATACGCCGGCAACACGGCCGCCCTCGCAAGCGTCTCGCACGTCGTGCTCTTCACGACCAGCGGCGCGACGAGCACGCAAGCGACGGCCGCAACGACCGTGGGCGAATTTCTTCGCGAACGCGGCATCGTTGAAAGTGACGGAGACTACGTTTCACCTTCAGTCGATACACCGTTATCCGATCGCATGTCGATCGAATATCGTGCGGCTGTTCCGGTTACGATCGTTGCCGACAAACATCACGCAACGATGATGACCGCGACGCCGAACGTCGCAGCACTCCTGCAAAGCGAAAACATCACGCTCGGCAAATACGACGAAGTTACGCCGTCGCTCGACAGCGACATTCCGGCGAATGGTGTCGTACGTGTTACGCGTGTGTTGCGTTGGGAACGCTTGGAAAATCGCGCGATGCGGATGCCGGTCGTGCATCTGCTCAACGTCGCGATGTCGCCAGGCGCATCCAAAGTCGTGTCGCAGGGCCACGCCGGCATGCGCCAGGTACTCGTTGCATTCGTGCAGCGTGACGCCGAGAGCATAACCGCGACGGCCGTTGCGTCACACATCGTCACCAAGCCGAAGCCGCGCATTATCGAAGCCGGTGCGCTCGGTGCCGTGCAGATGATCGCCACCGCGTACACGCCGTGGTGCAGTGGCTGCAGCGGCATCACGGCTACCGGTCGTCCGGCCGGTCGTGGTATCGTCGCGGTCGACCCACGGGTGATCCCACTAGGTTCACGCCTGTACATTCCCGGATATGGCTATGCAATCGCCGGCGACACCGGCGGCGCAATTGTTGGCTATCGCATCGATCTCGGTTACACTTCGAATCGTGATGCGCTGCAGTTCGGGCGTCGGGCGGTGACGGTATATCGTCTGAAGTAAATCCCCGCCTGCTTCTTACGCAGTGGGGTGCTCGCCCGAAGAAAAAATTCGGGCAGAACTTCTTGATGGATGCGGGCGCTTCGCGCCGGATCGCGCACCTTGCGTGCGACGATGCTCCGGCGGGCGTCCGCGTCATCGAAATCGGCGCCGGCACGGGCGCGCTCACACATGCCCTGCTCGAGGCCGGTGCGCGCGTAACCGCGCTCGAGATCGATCCTCAACTCATAGCAATTCTCGGCAATCGCCCCGATCTTGCAAGCGCGACGATAGTGCTCGCCGACGCGCTTACCTATGACTATGCCGCATATGCGCGCGCCGGACCCTGGCGCGCGGCCGGCAATCTTCCGTACAACATCGCGACTCCGCTGCTCATCGGACTCGTTGAGATGGAAGACGGCCCCGACGTCATCGTCGCGATGATTCAGAAGGATGTCGCCGATCGCATCGGCGCGAAACCCGGTACCGCCGCCTACGGCAGTCTTTCAATAGCGGTGCAATACGCAATGCACGTCGAGCGCGCGTTCACGCTCGGGCCGCGCGCGTTCTATCCTCCGCCGAAGGTCGACTCCACCGTCATACGTCTGGTTCGCCGCGTGAAACCGGCGGTACACCCACGCGATCTGGAACTCTTCCGGAAGGTCGTCCGCGGTGCGTTCGCGTACCGGCGCAAGACGCTCGCTAATAGCTTAGCCCTTTCGCTGCACATCGAACGCGACGTGATCGCGAAGGCCATCGCCCAGAGCGACCTCCCGGCGGAGTCACGTGGTGAACAACTCGATCTCGAAGCCTTCTGCGCAGTGGCCGACAACTTGGCCGAGCGGTAGTTTCCGTCCCTTTCCAACGATCGTACTCGTTGCGGTCGTCATCTTGCCGATCGTCGGCTTCGGTATTTACCAAGGCATCATCTCCGCCTCGGTCCACATCGATCAACGGCTCTTCGGCGATCCACTCGTCGTCATCGGGTCGCTGGCACTGACACTCGCTGCCGAAGGCGCGCTTGCAATTCTCGTGATCGCACTCTTGCCCTGGATATCTCGCATGAATTTGCGCGAGCTCGGATACCGTCTGCCAACGGGACGGGATCTTCTGATCGCATTTTTCGGCTCACTCGTGATGGCGGTCGTCGCCAATGGCGGCGCATCCTTGATGCAAGCGATCCTCCACAGTTCGGAAGATCAGCAGGCTGTCGCGATGCTCCGGCAACTGCACGATCCGCGGCTGCTCACCGCCTTTGCGCTCTTCGCTTGCGTACTCGCCCCATTTATGGAAGAGACGATCTTTCGCGTGTTCCTCTTCAACGCCGCGCGCCGCTATTGGGGCTTCTGGGCCGGCGCGATCGTCAGCGGCGTGTGCTTTGGTACTGCGCACGGCGATCCGATCGCCGCGCTCCCGCTTGCGCTGGGTGGAGTCGTTCTCGCCTTCGTCTACTATCGCACGAACAATGCCTTTGCATCGATGGTCACTCACGGACTCTTCAACTCCTACACCATCCTTGCACTGATTGTCGCGCCGCAGCTGGCAAAGTAAGGGAAGCGAGAGCCCTAATGCGAGTCGCCGTTGACGCGTGGAATCTTGTCAACGACCGCCGCGGGATGGGGCGCTACGTGCGTCGCGTCTTGACCGATTGGGAGAGCGAGAGCGACCTGGAGGTGACGCTCCTCGTCCGCAAAGCGCGCCATGTGGCGCTTCTTACCCGCGAATTTCCCTATCACGCTCGCAGCGACACGCGTGGCACCTATGACGTCGTATGGTATCCCTGGAACGCGTTGCGCTTTCGCGTGCGCGGCGCTCGCGCGGTAGCGCTCTTTCACGATCCGTTCGCCTTCACGTACGCGCATCGCGAATGGATCGCGCGCTACCGCGAGCAGGCACCAATCCGCAAGGCGCTCGAGCGCGCCAACGCGCGCTCGACGAACTCGTATTGGACCGCCCGCGAACTTGCGCGGCTCTTCGGTTACGATCCGGCATCGTTTACCGTCATTCATCCGGTGCCCGATCCATGGTGGCAACCGGCCGAGCCGAAGGAACACACGCCGTACTTTCTCGTTGTCGGGGGCCCAGAGGAGCGCAAAAATCTTCCAACGCTCGCGCGCGCATTTGCACGCGCCTTTCCCGCGCGCGAGTGCGCGCTGCTGATCGCGGGCAACACGCCCCATGCAAACATCCATCCTGATGACACCGAGTTGCGCGCGCTGTATAGCGGCGCGCTTGCCGTCGCCGTGCCCTCGAGCGCTGAAGGCTACGGTCTGATGGCGGTCGAGGCGATGGCGTGCGGCGCACCCGTCGTTGCAAGCGATGCCTCCGCGCTGCCGGAGGCATGCGATGGCGCAGCGATGCTCGTCCCGCCCTTCGACGTCAACGCATGGGCACTCGCGCTACGCGAACTCGCCGATCGACCGGACTTGCGCGCCACACTGCGAGCGCTGTCGCTCGCACGCGCCGCGCGCATCGATCGTCGCGAGCCCGCGCGCCTCACACTTGCGTTGCTTCGACGATCGCTCGAAACCGGTCGATGAAGCGCGAGGGCGAGAACGTCTCGGCGTGCGCGCGCAAACGTCGCGCGTCATAGCATCGCGGATCGAAGTTCCGTAGGACCGCGGCGAGCGACTCCGCTGTTGGATCGTCGAAAAAGGCACCGGTCTCACCTTCAAGCACGGTTTCGCGCGCGCCGCCGCCTCGATAGGCAATCGTCGGCCTCCCGGCCGCCGCCGCCTCGATCGGCACGAGCCCGAGATCTTCCTCGCCGGGCACGATCGCGGCAATCGCGTTCCCCATGAGCGCATTGATAGCGGCGTCGTCGACGAACCCGAGCAGCGTGGTCGTGCTTGCACGTGCACGCTCGCGCAATTGTGGCATCGCCGGACCGTCGCCGGCAACGAGCAACTTTACCTGCGCGCGCTCGGCCGCCTCGATGGCGAGATCGATCCGCTTGTACGGTAAGAGGCGCGATGCGATAAAGAAGTAATCACCGCTTCCGCTGCCGATCGTGAAGCGATCGATGTCTGCCGGCGAGTGCAATACGTCGGCGTCGCGCTGATAGTATTCCCGTACACGCGCTTGCACCGTTGCGCTGTTCGCCACGAACCGTGTCGGGCGCTTCGCCGCTGCGAGATCCCAGCGCACGAGTGCATTCACCATCGGCCGCGCGAGCGTGGCAAAACCGAAGCCACCCAGATATCGTTTGTAGTCGAAGAGAAACCGGCTGACCGTGTGGATGAAACAGACGTGGACTGCGTCCTCGCGGATTCGCACGCCCTTGGCCCAGGCACTCGTCGAACTGACGATCAGATCGTATTCGCGCAAATCAAATGCCTCGAACGCGCGTGGATACAGCGGCGCGAGATAGCGAAAATTGCGATTCGCTCCCGGGATGCGCGCCAAGAACGACGCGCGCACGCGCCGCCGCGGAATGAGATCGCCAACAGCCTGTTCGTCGTAGAGCGCGGTGTAGATCGGCGCTTCCGGCCACGCACGCGCTATGTGCGCAAAGACGCGCTCGGCGCCCCCGCGTTGGTTTAAGTAATCGTGGACTAACGCGACTCGAATGGCTACGAGTCTTGGCGCGGCAGCACGAGCGCGATCGTCGGATTGCTCAGATACGAGCGCGCAACGCGCTGCAGATCGGCCGAAGTCGTTTGCGAGATCGCATCGAGCGTGCGCGAGAGGTAGTCGGGCTGTGCGCCGTTCTCGTCGTAGACCACGGCAAGCCAAGCGCGGGCCTCTAACGTATTCGTACTGCTGATAAAGTCGCCCGAAGCCATCGTTTTGAATTCTTCGATCGAGCCCTCGAGCTTGCTCGTGGCAAGTATGCTCGCGATCGAGAGCGCGGTCGAGAACGAGCGGTTGGGATTGCCGATGCCGCCGTTGACGTAGAGCACGAGATCGGGCTGCGGATTCTCATATTGATAGACCGCACCAACCGCGCGCGATGCGTACGTCTCCGAAACGACGCCCGGCACATCGGCCATGTCGGCCAGCGTGCGCTGCATGAACGCCGCGAGCACGAGCATCGGCCCAAAATCTTTGCTCGCGACATTTGGCGCACCGTATTGGGCGATAAGCCAGGGTGCCGAGATGTCGCGCTGCGCTACGAGTTGCCGCGATGCGCCCTCGAGCTTCGGCAGCTTCACGCTGAGCGCATTCGTGCTGCCATCGGGGAGCGTCACGCCGAGTTGGTCGAGCGCACCAGCCGAGAGCGCATCGATACGTCCAGCCGCGCTGACATACGATCCGCCGCGCTTGTAGTAGGCCGTGTAGAACGAACGCACGTCGTCGGGTCCAAGTTGCGCCAGCGACGCCGGCAATCCGAATTGCGGCAGCCCCGCATTGGCGGTGGGCGCGAGCGTCGAGTTGAGCATGTCCAAGCCGACTTGCAGAGCAATCTGCTGATTTTCGGCGATTCGCGTGATCAGCCGATCGCGCGCGCCGCGCACCGTCGTGGGATCGAAGGCGGGCTTCGCAAGCGCAGCCTGCGCAAGCTTCAGCACCTTGTCGGCATCCTGCGGCAATGCCTCGATCTCGAAACGTACGTCGCCCGGATCGACGGTGAATGAAATCGAACCGCCGGCGGCGGCTACGGCATCGCGCAGTGCAAGACCATTCTCCGGCGTGTTGAGGATCGTTTGCGCGGTGAGTGCGGCAAGGCCATTCTGCGAAAGCGCTTGGCGGTCGAGGCCGGCGCGTACCACATAGACGACGTGGAGTAGCGGGGCGCTTGCGTCGAGCTGCGTGATCGTGGTGACGCCGCCGCTGCGCGTCACAACTGGGACAGCTCCGGCAGCCGCGTGCGAGACCGTGGGCAGCGCAACCAGCAACAAGAACGCGGCAGCCGCCGCGAGGCGCAATTTCACGAGGTTGAGTCCTTTGAGGTCGTCGTGATCAGGTGCACGACGATGGGATGAGCGAGATACTTCTTGACGACCGATGCGACATAGTCCGGATCCAGCGACCGCGCCACTTTCCAATACGTACTCGTACCGTCGCTCGGCGCATAGGCACCGTTGCCTTCGGCCGCGTACCAGCCAAGATTGTCGGCCTGTTCCGTCGGCGCTTGCGAATCGGCGGCCAGATGGAAGATGAAGGCTTCACGCGCCGCGGAAAACGATGCGGCGTCGAGCGGGGTTTGCAGCGCAGCGATCGCCGCAAGTACCTTGGTTTCAACCCCCGCAGGTTTGCTGCCGCCGATCGTCACCAGCATCACACCGGGATCGTGCAACGTGATGAACTGTCCGTTCACGTAGGCGTCACCGGTCGGATCGAGCGCTTTGGTCACGACACCGGTCTGGTCGCGGAAGAGATAGTCGGCGACGAAGTCGAGTGCGGTCGCCGCACGCTCGTCGGCGATCGGTGGCCCCGTCCACGCAAGGCCTTCGCCGGTAACCGCAGCATTGATCGTCTTATCCGCCGGCGCCGCCGCAATCGAGGACGGGATCGGCGCGTCGGCGCTTCCCGTCGTTCCGGCCGTCACCGCATCCATCAACGACGCATCGACGTTTCCGGCGAGCGCGAACGTCGCGTTCGCCGAACGAAACGCGCGCTTCGCAAATGTCCGTACTTGATCGAGCGTGATGCTTTTGAAGGCGCTCAAGTCGGCCGGAATCGGCGCGTAGTGCGCCGGCCCGGACACAAAGATTTGCGCAAAGAGCGCATCGTGCAAGAGATCGTCGGGCGAAAAGTGCTCCTGTGCCGAGAGCACGGCAACGTCGGTGCGCGCGACCTTCAACGCATCGTCGTCAATCGCGGGCGAGAAATAAGCCGCGCTCATCGCCGCGACGACCCGGCGCGCTGCACTCGCCGGCACGCTTGCAGTAATGTCCACGATGTCGGGATAGACGTTGATGGCGAGACGACCGCCGACGCTGCGCACCAGACCCACCAGCGACTTCCCACTTTCAAGGGTTGCTGCCGCAGCGGCGGTCGCTGCGACGCGCGAAATGCCCGGCGCGTCATTATCGTAGCCGGCGCCGGGCGCACGGAACCACAGATCGATTGCCGCCGACGCGAGCGTTGTGTCGCGCGTGATCGTGTACGATCCGCCATGCGGCAGACTGCCCGACGAGGGCTCGTCTGCCGCCAGCACTGACAGCGGCGTTAGCATGACTGCCAGCGCCGCTGCAAGGATCGCCACCGGACGCATCAGGCAGGCTCCGGTCGAATCGTTGGCGGAATCCGGGTGGGTTTCTCGCGCTGCGGCTCTTCAGCCGGCGCGAGTTCGGGCTGCGGATCGGCAGCGACCGCACTCCCGCCCGATTTGTTCTTATCGTAGGGTTTGCCGGTGAGGATCGCGCGAACTTCCTCGGCGTCGACGGTTTCGTATTCGAGCAGCGACTTGACCATACGCTCGACCTTATCCCAGTTTTCTGTGAGCAGGGTCCGACCGCGCTCATAGCACGACTCAATGATGCGCCGCACCTCGCCGTCGATCTTGCTGGCAACTTCCTCAGAGTAGTTGCGCTCCTCGCCGAAGTCGCGTCCCAGGAACACCTGATGGTTCCCGCGCCCGAATTGAATTGGCCCGAGTTCGCTCATGCCGTACTGCGTCACCATGCGGCGCGCCAGTTCGGTGGCTTTTTGGAAGTCGTTGCTCGCGCCAGTCGTGACGTCGCCGAATTGGATCTCCTCGGCGAGGCGTCCACCGAGCGCCATCGTGATTTGCGCAAGAATCTCTTCGCGCGTCATTTGATGACGGTCGTCTTCGGGCAAGGACCACGTGATGCCCAGCGCCATACCGCGCGGGATGATCGTCACCTTGTGCACGGGGTCGGCCTTGTCGAGCATGCCGCCGAGAATCGCGTGGCCCGACTCGTGATACGCGGTGTTTTCTTTCTCTTTTGCGCTCATCACCGTCGACTTGCGCTCAGGTCCCACCATCACGCGATCGATTGCCTCATCGCAGTCGTTCATCTCGATGATGTTCTTGTTCTTGCGTGCCGCAAGCAGCGCCGCCTCGTTGAGCAAGTTCTCGAGATCCGCTCCGGAGAAGCCGGGCGTGCGCTTTGCCAATACCTCGAGCGAGACTTCTTTTGAGAGCGGCTTGTTGCGCGCGTGCACTTCGAGGATCTTCTCGCGTCCGCGGAAATCCGCGCGATCGACGACGATCTGCCGGTCGAAGCGGCCCGGACGCAGCAGCGCCGGATCGAGTACGTCGGGACGGTTGGTCGCAGCGATCAAGATCACACCGGTGTTCTGATCGAAACCATCCATCTCGACGAGCAATTGGTTGAGGGTCTGTTCGCGCTCGTCGTGGCCGCCGCCGAGGCCCGCGCCACGCTGGCGTCCGACCGCGTCGATCTCATCGATAAAGACGATACACGGCGCCGACTTCTTGGCTTGATCGAAGAGGTCGCGCACGCGCGAGGCACCGACACCGACGAACATTTCGACAAAGTCGGAACCGGAGATCGAGAAGAACGGAACGCCGGCTTCACCGGCGATCGCGCGCGCCAGCAGCGTCTTACCGGATCCCGGCGGCCCGAGCAGCAGCACACCCTTGGGGATGCGCGCGCCCAGCGCCTGATATTTCTTGGGATATTTCAGGAAGTCGACGATCTCGCCCAGCTCTTCCTTGGCCTCGTCGACACCGGCGACGTCCGCGAAGGTTACCTTCGGGCGATTCTCGCTCTGCATCTTGGCGCGCGAGCGGCCGAACGAAAGCGCCTGGCTCCCTCCGCTCTGCGCCTGCCGCAATATAAAGAAGAACAACACCGCGATCAGCAGCAGCGGCGCAATGCTCACCAGACTCGAGACAAGCCCGCTATTGGTGGGTTGCTCGAAGCCGTACTCGCCATTCTTGATGTGCTTGGAGAGTTCACGCGAGAACGAGCTGTCGGTGTTCGGTAACGTGACGGTATATTTCGTACCGTCAGCGAGGTCGCCCGACGCTTCGAGCCCGACCGCATGGAACGAGCGAATGTCGTTGGCCTCGAGCTTTTGATAAAAGACGCCGTAGTCGAGATGCGATATGCCCTCGCTCGGCTGCATTAGCTTCTCCACAACGAAGAAGACCAGCACGACGGCGCCGACGATGAGGAGGATTGAACGAAGGTGTTTGCTCACTTTTTTGCTTTCGGGGCCCGGGGTATCCCTTGCTTAAACCACACTACCCGGGCCATCGTTTCTTTCGTCGGCCGCCCGCTACCGACTTTTAACCGTCGGTAAAGACCTCGGGTCGAAGCCGAGCCAAGTACGGCAGGTTCCGGAACAGTTCCTGGTAATCGAGGCCGTAACCTACGACAAATGCGTCAGGCACCCGCAGGCCCACGTACTCGACCGGCACCTCAACCGTGCGGTGATAGGGCTTGTCGAAAAGCACGCAGGCGCGCAGGCTTGCCGGGTTGCGCTCTCCCAGTAACGCGCGGAGATACTGCAACGTGAGCCCGTTGTCGATGATGTCCTCAACCAGGACGATGTTATTGCCCGCAACGGGTTCAACGATATCTTTGAGCAGCTGTACTTCGCCTGAGGATCGCGTGGCATTGCCGTAGCTCGAGACGCACAGATAATCGATCGCGATCTCGCTCGGCCCGTCCGGGAGCGCTGAGATCGCGCGCGCAAGATCGGTCGTCACGTAGAGCGCGCCCTTGAGCACGCCCACCAGCGTCAACGGTTTACGCCGATAGTCGCGCACGATCTCGGCCGCCAACCGCTCGATTGTGCGGGCGATCTCCTGCGCTCCGAAGAGCTCGCTTAAAATGCTTCCCTCGTAGCTCTCCGCGATCTTCATCATGGAATCTCATCTCCGGCCACGATGATGCCCTGCTCGACCCGCAATTCAACGCCCTTCTTCATATGAAAACGCCCGGATCCGCCGCGCTCGATCGTGCGAACCGCGGCTTCGACGTGCTCGAAGTCAATATCGCGCAGGCTCTCCTGTGCCGCAAGCACGGCACGAACCTCGCGGCGCAGATCGGCACGCTCGGTCCCAGAGTACTCCGCGCCCAGCAACTCAGCGGTTCGTGCGACGGCGGCGTCGAGGCCAGGAAAGAGCGGGCGTAACGAGTCGAGCGCGGCGCGCAAGGCATTGCGACGCAGGCCACGATCGGCGTTGCTCGGATCGACCGCGTAGGGAAGTGCAAACACGTGGCAAGCGTAGCGCAATTCTTCTGCAGCGATACGCAACAGCGGCCGCGCAAGCTCGAGGCGCTCCGCGAGCGGACGGCGCGCCGGCATACCGCGCAGCCCTTCCGGCCCGGCACCGCGCAAGAGCGCAAGCAGTACCGTCTCACTTTGGTCCTCACGATGGTGCGCGGTTGCGACGACGTTCGCGCCTTCGGTGCGCGCGATCGTAACAAGCGCGTCGTAACGCGCATCGCGCAATGCCGCTTCATCGCGATCGCGGCCTTCGAGCGCGGCTACGCGTACCGGCAAGCCAAACGTCGCACCGATCCGTAGCACCACGCATTCATCCTGCCACGCCGATGCACGCGTGCCGTGATTGACGTGCGCCAAGGTAAGCGTGAGATCCATCGGCTTGCGTACGGTCGCAAGCGCGTGCACAAGGGCAACCGAATCGGCGCCGCCGCTGCACGCAACGAGCACGTGCTCGCCGCGGCGGACCACGCCATCGCGTTCGATCGCCTGCTCGATCGATGCCTCGGGCTTAGCGCCGCGCATGTTTAGCGAACATTTCGAGCAATTTCACGTTCTACTTCACGTTTGGCAACGTCCTCGCGTTTGTCCCACAGCTTCTTGCCGCGGGCGACGCCGAGTTGCACTTTGACCTTGCCGCGCGTGAAGTACATCCGCAGCGGTACGATCGTGAGGCCCTTCTCTTTGACACGTGCTTGCAGGTCAGCAATCTGTTCCTTGTGCAACAGAAGTTTGCGCGGCCGGTTCGGGTCGACGTTCGAGAAGCTGCCGTGCTTGTACGGTGGAATGTGCATGCTCATTAGCCACGCCTCGCCGTCGCGGAATCGCGCATAAGCTTCATTGAGACTCACGCCGCCCGCGCGAATTGCTTTCACCTCGGTGCCGGTCAGTGCAAGACCTGCCTCGAGTGAATCTAAAATGTGATACTCGTGACGCGCGCGCCGGTTGTCGATGGCGGGCTCGGTACGTGCCTTGAGTACTTCTTTGGCTTGCGTGCGCTGTTGCTTAGACTTCACGGTGTCTGATTGATTCGCCCAACTCGATAATCATCAATCGCATCGACTGGGCCCATGGAGACGAATTTCCCTTCGCCGTCGGCAAGCAGCGTTCCGGACGCGTCGCGCACCCAGGCCTCTGTGCCGAGGACGTTGCGACGCTGCCACGCGACACGGCCGGTAACTGCAAGCGGTTCACCGATCGGCACCGGTTTACGAAAACGCACGTTGAGGCTCGCGGTGACGCCCCGATGCCCGGCATGACCCGCCGCATGCGCCATCGCTTCATCTAACAGCGCCGTCGCGATGCCGCCGTGCGCAACCGACTTCCAGCCTTGAAACTCCGGCGCAAGCGTCAGCTGCGCACGGACGCCGTCACCATCGGCTTCGAAGTGCATGTGCAAGCCGATCGGATTCTCTGGACCGCACGCAAAGCAATTGCCGTCGTCGACCGGTATGCTCACCGTCCGGACTCCAAACGCATCGCAAGATAGTCAGGAAGATGTGCATGGTGAATCTTCTCTTGCACTTCGGAGATTGGGTACGGGTACCGCACCCATTCGACCGTGCGCTTCTGCGGATCGTAGAAGACGAAAGAGGCCTCGGGGTTGAGGTCGCGCGGCTGCCCGATGCTGCCGACGTCGACGATATAACGATGCCCCTCTTCGAATTTCAACTCGCCGCCATGCTGCATGTGCCGATGCCCCACGCTGCCGTTGGGTTCTTGCGCCCAATACTCGGCGATGTGCGTGTGACCGATGAAGACCAGCGGCGCGTCGGTCAACGCGAAGGCCTTCGCCGCAGTGCGCTTATCCAAGATATATTCGAAGTAATTCACCGGTGCGCCATGGACCATGAGGAAGTCGGGATAGCGAATCTCGTATGAGAGCCCGTTGAGCCAGGCGCGGCTCTCGTCGGAGAGCACGCCTTGCGTCCAGGCGATCGCCGCGCGCGCCGCATCGTTGAAGTACTCGACGCCGAAGTTTTCGAGTGCGGCCAAGTCGTGATTCCCCAAGACGGCATGCTTGACGCGCTCGCGCAAGAGCGCGATGCATTCGTTTGGATTCGGCCCGTACCCGACGATATCGCCTAGACACAACACTTCATCGTCGGGCTGTACGAGCGAGAGGGCGCGCTCGAGCGATTCCACGTTGCCGTGAATATCGGAGATGATCGCGTATCTCATGCGGGCACACTCGGAATGGCCGCAACGACCTCGCGAAAGGCGGCGGCAAAGGCCGCGCGCATCGGCGGCGTTCCGGCGCTGATGCGAACGTAACGATCGAGCGGTGGAAGACCCGGCTTGCGAATCCAGACGCCGTGACGCGCGAGCAGATCGTTCATCACCCGCGTTGCGCGCTCGGCGTCGCCCATATCGATACACACAAAGTTTGTATACGATTCGATCGCGTCCAAACCCAAGTCACTCGCGAGGGCGTAATAGTCTGCCCGGGCCTTTGCAACCTCGCCCACCACCCGCCGGCGAAAGGGTTCGTCAGCCAGCGAGGCGAGGGCACCGACCTGCGCGTTGCGATTCACGCCGTATTGCAGGCGAATCTTCTGCAGAATACCGAGGACGCGTTGCGTCGCGATCGCATAGCCGATGCGCGCGCCCGCAAGACCATACGCTTTGGAGAAGGTCCGCGTACGGATCAGACGATCCTCGAGCTGCATCGGCAGCAGGCCGTCTTCGTCGACGAAATCGGCGTAGGCCTCGTCGAGCAGCAGGACGGCGTCGCGCGGAATCGCTTCGAAGAAGCGGACGATCTCGTCTCTTCCGGCGAATGTTCCGCTCGGATTGTCAGGGTTACAGAGGTAGATGACCGACGCGTGCTCGCGCTGCGCTGCGTCGACCAAGGCGTCGAGATCGAGCCGTCCATCGGGGCGATAGTTCACGGCAACCAGCCGTCCGCCGTATCCGTGCACGTGATAGTTGTACGTCGGATATGAGCCGCGCGTCGTGAGCGCCGCACCCCCCGGCGCAACGAATGCGCGTACAACCAAACCCATGAGATCGTCGATGCCTGCGCCGACAAGTACTTCTTCGACGTCGACGCCGTGCTTGCGCGCGAGTGCTTCGCGCAGCTCGTACGATTCGGGATCACCGTACCACCACAAACGGTCGAGCTCCGCGCTCATCGCGGCGACCGCCTTCGGTGACGGTCCGAACGCGCTTTCATTGGCCCCCAGCCGCACGAGCGAGGAGCGACCGGTTTCGCGCATGAGCTGCTCCGGACCGACGAACGGCGTCATCGGCGCGATGGCTTCGATTGCGGGCGCAGGGCGAATCACCGGTCTTCTATTTACCTCCATTTAAAAACGCAGTGCACTACGCGCACTGCTTCGGCACTCCGCAGCACTTCCGGCACTTCGCGCCGGAAACGCTGCTGCGCGCCCCCTAGATGAATCGGTGCACGAAGACACGCGACCCCATCTCCAAGTCTTCGGCTTCTTCGGGGGCGACGATGTATCCATCAGCCCGGGCCGTGAGACTCACGACCGATGACCGCAACGCGAGCGGCTGGGCAATCCAGCCTTCGGCGCCCCGCTCGAGGCACACCGGCACAAACCAGGTCCACCCGCGACGGGTCCGCACCCGGGCGCCCAGCGTCGCCGGGAGCACGTCTCGCAGCTGCGGCGCCCCGGCCAGCCCTTCGATAATCGGCGCGATCACCGCTTCCAGAATCACGAGCGCCGACGTCGGGTTGCCCGGCAGTCCAATGACGGGCTTCGAGCCGACGGCCGCAAGGACGGTCGGTTTCCCTGGTTTGACGCGCAGACCATGCACGATAACCCCCGGCGGCCCCAATGCCGCAATCGCCGCAGGCGTCCGATCCAGCTCTCCGACCGACGAGCCGCCCGTTAGGACGGCGGCATCGGCCTCCGAGAGCGCTTTGCGCAGCGCGCGCTCGAGCGCACCCGATACGTCGGAAACGGTGGGGCCGTGAAACGGCACCGCGCCCATACCTTGCAAAGCACCCGCGATCGCATACCGATTCGAGTCGCGGACCTGTCCGGGCGCCGGCTGCATACCGGCCGGGACGAGCTCATCGCCGCTGGAGAGCACGGCGATGCGCGGGCGCGGATAGACCAATACTTGGGTCACGCCGAGCGTAGCCAAGACGCCCATCTGCGGACCGCCGATCCGCGTCGCCGACTCGAGGACCACGCTACCCGCATGCATATCACCGGCCGTGGGATTTACGTTGGTGCCCGACTCCAGACCCGATTCAACGGCGACGTTCTCGCCCTGAATCCGTACGTCTTCGACCGGGACCACGGCGTCGGCACCGTCGGGCACGACGCCGCCGGTCGGAATACGCACCGCCTGTCCAGGTATCAGACGCCTGCCCCAGGGACGCCCCATTGCGATCTCGCCGACAATCGAAAACGTGCCGGGAGCGCGTTCGGCCGTGATTGCAAAGCCGTCCATCGCCGAGCGAGGCACGCTTGGATAATCTGCGTCGGCCACGATCGTTTCGGCGAGAATGCGACCGTACGCATCGTCAAGCCGAACGCGCTCGGGCGCGCGCGGCGAGAGCGTCACGCGCGCGAGGAAGGTCGCAACTGCCTGCGCAGGCGACAAAAGATTTTCTTCGAGAAAGACGAAGCCGCGCTGTTCCATGCTCGATATTGCTCTTGTTCGACGTGATCCTGATCGTGTACGCCGTTCGGCACAACGTCGCGGAATCGACGCGTCGTTTGTCGACGACATTCTGCGCCTGGATACGCAGTACCGCTCCGCACTGGCGGAGATGGAGCGATTGAAGGCCGAGAAGAACCGGCTTTCGGCGCAAATCGGCAAAGCCGCCGACAAGGCGGCTGCCGCCCGCGAGCTGCGCCCCCAACTCGACGCAGTCGCGATATCCATTGCCGAGCACGAGGAGACCGCACGAACGCTCGCGCCGGACGTCGCCGAATCGCCGCTACGCGCGCTCCTCGAGAATACGCCCAACGTTCTCGATGTTACGGTTCCCGACGGGAGCGATGCGGAACAAAACACGCTGGTACGCAGCTGGGGCACGCCGCGCACCTTTGATTTTAAACCGAAACCGCACTACGAGCTTGGCGAAGCGCTCGATATCCTCGACTTCGCACGCGCGGCCAAACTCTCGGGCAGCCGTTTTAGCATACTTAAAGGAAAGGGCGCGCGGCTGCAGCGCGCGATCGCACACTTCTTCCTCGATCGGGCCGCTGCTCGCGGGTACGACGAGATCGCGCCCCCGGTCCTCGTGACCCGCGAGACGATGTGGAGCACGGGGCAGCTCACCAAGTTCTCCGACGCGATGTTCACGGATCAGGAAGCCGACCTATTCATGATCCCTACGGCGGAAGTGCCGCTTACGGCGTTGCACGGCGGCGAGATTCTCGATGCGGTGACGCTCCCGCGCCTGCTCGCCGCGCACACGCCATGTTTTCGCAAAGAGGCCGGCGCAGCCGGCAAAGATACGCGCGGCTTGATTCGCCAGCATCAGTTCGAAAAAGTCGAGCTGGTATGGCTCACCGTGCCGGAGGACTCATCCGATGCGCTCGAACGGCTCACGGCCGACGCCGAAGCGTTATTGCAAGAGCTCGAGCTGCCGTATCGCACGATGCTGCTCTGCGCCGGCGACGTGAGCTTCAATAGCGCGAAGACCTACGACCTCGAAGTATGGATCCCCAGCTCGGGCGCGTATCGCGAGATCAGCTCGTGCTCGAACTGCACCGATTTCCAGGCACGTCGCGCATCGATCCGCATGCGCCGCGACGAGCGCGCCAAACCCGAACTCGTGCACACGCTCAACGGCTCGGGGCTAGCGATCGGCCGCACCTTGCTCGCGATACTCGAGAACTATCAGCAAGCCGACGGCTCGATTACGATCCCACGCGCGCTAGTCCCGTACACCGGCTTCGAGCGCATCAGCTAGATTTTGTCATCCCGAGCGTAGCGAACGCAGTGAGCGTAGTCGAGGGAGCGCGACGGCTCATTGCCTCGGACTGCTTCCTCGCGAAACCGCTCCTCGCGGCACATCGTGTGCCGCTCCTGCTGCGCGAGTTTTGCGGTCCCTCGACTACGCTTCGCTACGCTCGGGATGACAAATAGCTATGCTCATTCTGACAAAGCATCGGCCAGTGCGTCGACGTTGGGCGAGCGCGCCGGGCGTTCGACGCCGGCGCGGTAGTGCGCTTCGATCTGCACGCGGGTTTGCGCCTGGCCTTCGCTCGCAAGATTGATCAGGACGCGCTCCGCATTGACCAGGCCGAAGCCCGCTTCGATTGTGTGTGCAACGCGATCGTTTGCGTAGACGTTTGCCCCAAGCGTCTTGACGAGGGCGTCGAGCACGCGGTCGTGCGCGGCGTCGACGCCAAGCGGCAAGACGACGTCGCGGTGAGCGCGCAACCCAATCGGCGGAGCGGCGCGTTTTTGCAGACCGAGTGAGACGAGCAGTTCGCGAAAGAAGGTCACCGTGCCATAATAGCAGCCGCGATCGCGCCAAGGACACACAACGCGGCGAGGATTCCGGCGGGCACGACGCTTTCCCGGCGCCGCGCAAATGCGACCGTGTATATCGCCTTGAGAATATTATTCGACGACGCAGCGATGACGATCGCGACGGCAGATGTCGCTATCCCGATGCTGGCGGCGCCGCCCTGCGCGAGGCTCAGCACGAAGGGGTCGATGTCGGTTATACCAACGACGGCGGCGAGCGCGAGCACGCCCTGTGCGCCCAGGTGCGCTTGCACCCACTTCGAGAGGAGTGAGACCGCGATCAGCAATACCGCGAAGATCACGGCCGTCCCGAGCTTGAGCGGGTTCGATGCGGTCACGGTGGGCGTCGGCTCGCGTGCGGTGTCGGCACGCGCGAAAAAGAGCGCAACGATGCCGGCGATGACTGCGAGCACGAGTAGTGGGACGATCAGCGGGCGCGCCAGCGGCGGGTTGAAGATGGTGACAACCACGAGGATACGCACGTACATCATGGCGGTTGCCGTGACGATGCCCGCCGTGATGCCTCGCGTCACACCATCGTCATGCGCCTGGCGCGCCAGCACGACCGTGGTTGCGGTCGACGAGTAGAGCCCGCCGAGCGCTGCAGTGACTATCACACCGCCTCGCGGAAGCGCGTAGCGTTGCAAGAGATAACTCGCGTACGAGAGCGCGGACACGGCAACGACCGCGAGCCAGACGTTGAACGGCGTGATATCGGTGTACGGAATGCGCGGCGCGCCGTAGAGTAGCGGAAGCACGACGCCGACGAGCAGCAAGAACTGCGCAAGCGTTACGGTCTCTTCTTTCGGCACGTGCGCAACGAAATCGTGAAGCATCTCGCGCGAACCGACGAGAATCACCGTGCCGACGATGAGCGCCACTGGGACCCACAGCGGCTGCGTCAGCGCGATCGGTCCGAGCACGTAAGCAATCAGAATGCACGCCGGAACGATCAGCGGGCCGTCGGCCGCTTTACGGTCACCATCGAGCACGTTGCGGATGTAGAGCGATACCCACCAGCCGAGGACGAGCAAGCCCGCAATAAACGCCAGAAGGTAGTGGGGCTCAACCAGATACAGCGCCGCGCCGGTAAACGCGATAAGCGGAAACGTCCGGATGCCGCCCGGAACTGCCGGCTCCTCGCCGCTGAAAAATTCTTCGAATGCGAATCCGAAGAAGAGCGCGAGCGCGAGAAGGATCAGGTAATTCACATGCCGCGCCAGATTTCGCGCACGGTCGTGCTGCGCTCGACCGTGTCGACGTTACGATACGTCGCGCCTACGAAATCCATCGATGGGTTCGTGACGCCATACCAAAAGTGCTCGTTCTTGAAATGATGCCAGAGATGATACTTCTTCACGTAGCGACCGAACGGCGTGATCGGATTGAACGAGATGTGCGCGACGTAATGCACCCACTCGTAGTACAAGAGCGCGCAGATGCTGCCGAAGGTCAGCGAAAGCGCGAGCGCCGGATTACGCGTGATCGCCAGGAACACGCCATAATACGCGAGCGCGGTTGGGATCACGAACCACAACGGCAAAAACAGTAGGTCGAGTTTGGGCGGATCGATGTGATGATCGTAATGCAAGCGGTGTTGCAGCGTGAGCAGCCACAGCATCGTGGACGGCTGCGCATGAAACATGAACCGGTGCGTCGTGTATTCGGAGACGAAGAACACGGCGGCTCCAATGAGCGCACCGACGATCGAAAACGGGACGATTCCAAGAGCGAAGACGACGATGCTCGCCGCCACGGCAAGGGCAAGGACGGCGTTACTTCCGTGACGGAAGAACGCTCCAATCATCCAACGTCCCGAATCATGTCGAGCAAGCCCTGGCGATCGAGATACCGGATGTGCCCGCGCTCGCGTTTGAGGAGCTCGCGCTGCTCGAGCTCGGCGATGGCGCGCGCGGCGACCTCTTTTACCGTGCCGGCCGCAGCGGCGATCTGTGCTTGCGTCATGTTGGGCAGTGGCGAACGCGCGGGACTGAGGCCACGCTCGGGGATAGAGTACGGCACGAGCACGTGTGCCACGCGCGCAATAATCGGCGACGTCGCCTGCGTCGCGAGCGTTTGCATCTGATCGCGGCGGCGCTGCGAATTGATGCGCCCCAGTGCAATCAGCACGTGCGGATGCGCTTCGGCGATATCGAGCACAAAGCGTCGCGAGATGCGCAGATAGCGCACGACCTTCGAGAGTGCGCTAACGCGGCCGGCGGCCGGCGCCTCATCGAAAAGTTCGAGTTCGCCCAGTAATTCGTACGGAAAGATTTCGAAGAAAATCCGCGGACGTCCCGAGCCGTTGCCCGTGCTCACCGCGAGCACACCTTCGAAGACGATGCCAAGGTACGGCCAATCAGTACCTTCGGTGATGACGGCCTGCCCGCGCCGAAGCGTGTGCAGGCTCGCATTGGCCACGAGTGACGCCCTCGCTTCCTCTCCGAGCGCCGTAAACACCGACGTACGTTTGATGATGCCTGCGGGTGACGGCGCGTCCCTTTCAATCGACGCGCGCGTGAGACGCACCATCCACTCGCGCTCGCCCGTGCGGCGATGGTCGACGATCACTTCGTGCGGTCGCGTCTGTTCGATGCGAAAGGCCAATCCTCGCGGCTCGTTGTCGGTGACAATGGTGAGCGATCCGCCTAGCGGCAATCGATCGAAGATTTCAGAGATTTTTGCCGGCCGCTCCCAGACGGGAAGAGCACGCACATCAACACGCGTTACGTCCATATTAACGCAAGCGATTTCTCCTTAATGGGTAGAACTACTGCCTGGCTTCGGCGAGGGAAGCGCTGAGAGCGGAGCAAGCGCAACCGGCATTTTGGTTGCCTGCCAAATGCGCTTCGGTCCGGGCGGCAGCGCGTCCATATGCTTGAGGAAGAGCGCAAGCGTCCAAATCTGCTCGTCGGAGAGCGAGCGCGTGAACGCAGGCATGCCTGTCAGACGAATGCCGTGCTTGACTTTCCAAAAGGTCTCGCCTTCAGGATCGTCTTCGACGCCATCGCGTGCAAGCTGTGGCGCGTGCTGGTAGAGTCCAATCGCGATCGTCGATGGCCGCGCTCCGGGGACGCCATGACACGCGGAACAATTCGCAGCGTAAAGTTTGATGCCGGCTTCGTAGTTCGCGTCGGTTGCCGCGACCGGGTCGGCTTGCGTCGGCATCTCACGTGAAATCGTCGCCGCGAGCGAGCGCGTCGCCATCCAGCGCTCCATCCGCGACGGCTTCGCGTCGGCGTTGGCGGGAATCAGCAGCCCTTGCGTGACCCCGACGTAGCCAACGAGCAAAAAGACCACAAGCGTGCCTAGGACGCCGAAAATGAATCCTTTGAGCACCAGACCTCCTTTTAAACGGCATATGGATTCGCAAGTTAAGGCGCAGTTCCCCGACGAGCAATCCCCCGATGGCCAGTTCGTTCGCCAGGAAGACCAATTCCGCGGATGGGTTTCAGCCGATGGGCACACCGGCTTCCCTGCGGTTGCCGGTCGCTATCAGCTCTTCGTGTCGCTCGCGTGCCCGTGGGCGCACCGCACCATTATTATGCGCAAACTCAAGCGTCTCGATGCGGCGATCCCGATGACGGTCGTCGATCCGATTCGCGACGACCGGGGGTGGCGCTATGGTACCCACTTCTTGCGCGAACGCTATATCGCGAGCGACCCGAACTACCGCGGGCGCGTCACCGTGCCGGTGCTCTGGGACCCGCAAACCAAACGCATCGTCAGCAACTCCGACGACGACATTCTTCGGATGTTTGAGACCGAGTTCAACGCGGTCGGCGATCCGCAACCCGATTTCTATCCGCCCGAACTGCGCACGGAGATCGATGCCCTCAACGACGAGATCTTTCACGATCTCAACGATGGCGTCTATCAGGCCGGCTTCGCCACCAGCCAAGCCGCGTACGAAGAAGCGGCCTATCGCGTGTTTGCGATGTTGGATCGGCTCGAAGAGCGCCTCGCAACGCGTCGCTTTTTGTTCGGAAAGCAGCCGGTTGAAACGGACTGGCGCGCGTTCGTAACGCTGATTCGCTTCGATCCGGTCTACTACGGGCACTTCAAGTGCAATCTGCGCCGCATCGTCGACTACCCGAATCTGTACGGTTATCTGCGCGACCTCTATCAGATCCCCGGCGTCGCGTCCACCGTCGATTTCGACCACATCAAACGCCACTATTACTACACGCATGACGACCTCAATCCAACGCGCATCGTACCGATAGGGCCGCTCCAGTACCTCGAGATCCCCGCCAATCGCGAACATCTCTCGGCTTAGCGAACGTCCTCAACGTTAAAGCTCTTGTATCGGCTGCGAGCTCCATGAATCAACCGCACGTGCGATTGTGGAACGCCGAGCTCACGCGCAATGGCTCTCACGCAGGCGTCGTTCGCCGCACCCTCGATTGCCTTCTCGCGCACGCGCAGGACGAGTTGCGTTCCCTCGCGCGAGAATCCCGGTTTCGACGATCCCGGCTTCACGAGCACACGCAGAATCACGGCGAATCAGCGCTGGGCTAGACGTGCGACGACGATGCCCAGCCCCGCTCCAGTGAATCCAAGAACCACCGACGCGAGCGTGTAAATAAGTGCGGGCAGCATCCCCGACTCGAGCAGCGTCAACGCGTCGAGCGAGAACGTTGAAAAGGTCGTGTAGCCGCCGAGGATACCCGTCGCGAGCAGTACTCGCACGAGCGGCGCCATGCCGAAGGCACGCGTGAGCGCGAGCTGCGCGACAATACCGATGAGGAAGCTACCGCTCACGTTGATAAAGAGCGTTCCGTAGGGAAAGCCGGGCCCGAAGCGCTGCAAGAACAGCTGCCCAACAACGTAACGAAGAACGCCGCCGATCGCCGCGCCGATCGCGACCGCAACGACTGCGCGCCAGTCGATCATTGTTCGCCTCGAGAGATCCGCATGAGTTCGAGATTTTCGAGCGTGATCAAGCCCTCGGCTATCATTTCGCGTAGCGTTGGGAGGAAGGCCAGTACTTTAGCTTCTTCTTCGACCACTTCGAGCAGGATCGGCAGATTCGTCGACGCGTCGTACGTGCGCGCTGCATGCACGCTCTTATGGATGCCGTAGCCCTCGATGCCTTTGAGCACCGTTGCGCCGGTGAATCCCGCCGACTTGAGTGCATCGACGATCGCCATGTAGAGCGGTTTGCCATCGTAGCGATCGCTCTCGTCAACGAATATTCGCAGTAACTTTCCGAGGGTGCGTTGCGACAATGTTAGGTTTTCGCTTTGGAAAGCCGCAGGTATTGCGCGGCTTCGACCGTGAGGAGCCCTTCGCCGATCAGCTCCTCGAGTTCGCCGATCAGCGGTTCGAGCACGGCCCAATCGTCGACGACTTCGATCAGGATCGGCAGGTTCGGCGGCCACGAAAACACTTTGGCGATGTGCACCTCGCCGTGCCCGCCGAAACCTTCGATACCGCGAAACACCGTTGCGCCGGCCACGCCGCGTTTGCGTAGAAACTCAACGATCGCGGTGTACGTCGGCTGCAAGCCTCGCCGATCCGCTTCGTCAACGAAGATTCGCAGCAACTTGCCGTCTTGAAAGTCCGCAGCGCTCTGCATGGGCGCCTCCAGCGCGAAGATAAACCAAGGAGAGGGAGAGATTCGAACTCTCGGAACGCTCATCACGTTCTGCGGTTTTCAAGACCGCTGCATTAAACCGCTCTGCCACCTCTCCATGCGTTCCGAAGATGCGGGATTTTGTGACATTGGTCGCGGAGTGCTCGAGAACCTACTGCAGAGCGCGACGGAAAAGGAATGGCTCGATGAAGAACATTACCGGCGTTTCAGACCTCGAATCGCTTCAAAACACCACGCTCTTGAGCGACTGGTGGACGATAACGCAAGAGATGATCGACCGGTTTGCCGACGCTGCTTTCGACCATCAATGGATCCATGTCGATCCAAAGCGAGCGTCAACCGAGTCGCCCTTCGGGACGACGATCGCGCACGGATTTCTCACTTTGAGCCTCCTCTCGCCGATGTTGAAACAATGCATCGTTAGCGAGGGCGCCGTCATCGTCAACTACGGTTTCGATCGCGTGCGCTTTCCACACCCGGTGCGTTGCGGCGATCGCATCCGGGGCTCGTTTCTCCTCTCGCACGTTGGCTTGTCAGCCGTCCATGTTGATCTCTTGTGGACGGTTGAGGTGAAGGCCGAAGGAGCACCAAAGCCCTCGCTCGCGGCCCTCTGGCTTTCGCGGGTCTTCTTCTCCCAGCAAACGCCCTGAATTTTTGGGATGCCACCCCGGCGCGGCCGCGGGCTACCATGGTTGGACCCACGTTAAGAGGGAGTGTACACAACCATGCCAGCGAAAAAACCCAATATTCTGATACTCTGGGGCGACGATATCGGCATCTGGAATATCAGCAAGTTCAGCAACGGAATGATGGGGTACCGGACCCCCAACATCGACCGGGTGGCCAACGAAGGCGGCCTCTTCACTGACTACTATTCGCAGCAGAGCTGCACCGCGGGCCGCGCGTGCTTCATCACCGGACAAAACCCGATCCGCACCGGCCTGACCAAGGTTGGGATGCCCGGCGCCACCGTCGGTCTTCAAAAGGAAGACCCAACGATCGCGGAGGCTTTGAAGCCGCTCGGCTACGCGACCGGCCAGTTCGGCAAGAACCACCTCGGCGACCGCAACGAGTTTCTGCCGACGGTGCACGGCTTCGATGAATTTTTCGGCAACTTGTATCACCTCAACGCCGAAGAAGAGCCCGAACTTCCCGACTATCCCAAGGATCCGAGATTCAAAGCGATGTTCGGACCCCGCGGTGTGCTGCATTGCAAGGCGACGGACAAGGACGACGCAACGATCGACCCGCGATTCGGAAAGGTCGGCAAGCAGACCATCGTCGACACCGGACCGCTGACCAAGAAGCGCATGGAGACGATCGACGAGGAGATCACGTCGGCGGCAATGGCCTGGATGGAAAAGCAGGCCAAGGCCGATCAGCCGTTCTTCCTTTGGTACAACTCGACAGCGATGCACTTCCGCACCCACGTTGCCGAAAAGAACCTCGGTAAGAGCGGGCAGGATCCCTATAGCGACCGCATGGTTGTGCACGACGAACAGATCGGCATGATGCTCGACAAGCTCAAAGAGCTCGGGCTCGACGACAACACGATCGTCATGTACTCGACCGACAACGGGCCGGAGAACGACACGTGGCCTGACGGCGCAAACACACCGTTCCGCGGGCAAAAGGATTCCAACTGGGAAGGCGGCTGGCGCGTACCGTGCTTCATCCGCTGGCCGGGCACGATCAAGCCCGGATCCGTCTATAACGGCATCGTTTCGCACATCGACATGTTCCCAACGTTGTTGGCTGCCGCTGGCAATCCAGACATCACCGAGCAACTGCTTAAGGGCACGACGATCAACGGCCAAAAGTACAACGTGCATCTCGACGGCTACAACATGATCCCATATTTCAGCGGCCAAACCAAAGAAAGTCCACGAAACGCGATCGTGTACTTCAGCGACGACGGCGACGTCATAGCGGTACGGGTCGGCGACTGGAAGTTCAATCTGTCGGTCCAACGCGCAAACACCATGGAACAATGGGCCGAGCCCTTCATCAAGCTGCGACTGCCGCACATCATGAGCTTGCGACGCGATCCGTTCGAACGAGCCGACTTCAACTCGAACACGTACTTTGACTGGATGGTCGATCACGTACCGCAGTTGTACATGATGCAGGCGGTCATCGCGAGCCAGATCGAGGACTTCGTCAAGTTCCCGCCGCGGCAAAAGCCTGCCTCGTTTAACCTGGACTCGGTCATGGAACAGGTCAAGACACCACACGGCTAGCATCAGCAAAGCACTCATGCAAGACGAAGTGAGTGCGTTTTACGAGATGCATCCGTACCCACCGGCGGTAGACGACGTAGTCGCCTACCGCCGGCTTTGGGATGACGCGCGGCGGCGCGCCGAATCGCATCTCTTCTGGCCGAACGAACCACATCGCGATGACCGTAGCGTCCTGGTTGCCGGCTGCGGGACGTCGCAAGCCGCACACTACGCCGTGCGTTGGCCGAACGCGAAGGTCGTCGGGATCGACGTCAGCGCAACGAGCATCGCGCATACGCAAGAACTCAAGCGCGAGCACCATCTCGAGAACCTCGAGGTGCGCGAGCTCGCCGTTGAAGACGCGCCAAAACTCGAACAAACCTTCGAACACATCGTGTGCACCGGCGTCTTACACCATCTGGCTGATCCAGACGCGGGACTGCGCGCGCTGCGCGACGTGCTGGCGCCAAACGGCGCGATTCAGTTGATGGTCTATGCGCCCTACGGGCGTGCCGGTGTCTACATGCTGCAAGAGTACTGCCGACGGCTACAGATCGACCCAACCGAGGCGAATATCCGCGATCTCGTGGAGAGCCTGAAGGCGCTGCCGCAGGATCACCCGATCGTGCACTTGTTGCGCAATTCGCCCGACTTCGCAAGCACTGCTGGCCTTGCCGACGCACTGCTGCATCCACGCGACCGTGCCTACTCGGTCCCGCAACTTTTCGAGTTTCTTGAGAATGCGAACGTACGTTTTAGTCGATGGCTACGCCAGGCACCGTATTTGCCATCATGCGGCGCGGTCGCGCTGACCCCGCACGCGGCACGCCTCGACGCCCTGCCGCCGCGCGAGCAGTACGCCGCGCTCGAACTCTTCCGCGGGACGATGGTCCGCCACAGCCTGATCGCCTACGGTCGCGACATGCCCGCGATCGATTTTGACGGCAATGCGTGGCCACGCTACGTGCCGATCCGTCTCCCCGACGCAATCGTGGTCCGCGAACGGCTCCCGGCAGGAGCGTCGGCGGTGCTGATAAATCGGAACCACATCAACACCGATCTGTACCTGCCGATCGACGCGCGGCAAGACGCGCTGTTCGCCGCAATCGACGGCACGCGCACGATCGCGGAGATCTGCCGCGACAACTCGCGTGAGCTCGGGCGGACGTTCTTCGAACAGCTTTGGTACTGGGATCAAGTCGTTTTCGACACCTCACGGGAGTAATTGCCATGACCGTCACCACGACTGCACCCGATCTTCGCGGGCGTGTTTCGCCCGAGGAGTGGGAAACGCGCGTTGCACTTGCCGCAGCCTATCGACTGGTCGCGCATTTTCATTGGGACGACCTCATCTTCACGCACCTCTCGGCGCGCGTGCCGGGTCCCGAGCACCACTTCCTGATCAATCCCTACGGCATGATGTTCGACGAGATCACGGCCTCGAGTCTGGTCAAAGTCGATCTCGCCGCAAACAAGGTGATGGCATCGCCCTACGAGATCAATCCCGCCGGCTTCACGATCCACAGCGCGATTCACGCAGCCCGTGAAGACGCCAAGGCCATCTTCCACGTGCACAGCCTCAATGGCATCGCAGTCTCCGCGCAAGAAAGCGGCGTGCTGCCGATTTCGCAGCAGTCGACCTTCGTACTGGCGTCGCTCGCGTATCACGACTACGAGGGTGTCGCCTTGCGCGATGACGAGAAGCCGCGATTGGTCGCGGACCTTGGCGATAAGAGCTTCCTTATGCTGCGCAATCATGGGTTGCTCACCGTGGCCGAAAATGTCCCCGAGGCGTTTCTCGCGCTGTACATCTTCGAAAGCACCTGCGCGATCCAAGTGCGGGCGCAGGGAATGGGCGACAAACTCATCGCCGTCGACCCCCGGATTATCGCCGGCGCGCAAGCGCAAGCCAAAGCAGTCACCCGCGGCGCCGGCGGCACGCTGGCGTGGCCGGGCCTGCTGCGTAAACTCGATCGCATCGATCCGTCATACGCGCAATGAAACCCGCAGCCCCGTAACATTCCCGTCGTGCTCCCTGCCTAATCGCGTCGGAACCTGCAATAGATAGGAGTCGAGCGTGCGTTTAACGCGTTGTGGGGCGGGTAACCACAAGCGTGTCCATAACAATGTCCGCACGCCGAGCGCAGATTCGTACGATAGGCCCCCATCGGAGCTATCGACGCTTAGCAGTTCCGCTTTCGCATGCGATCCCGTGCGCAGCCGTTGCGGTGATCGTTGAAATCCTGTTCCTGCTCGTGGTACAACCTCTCGAGCGCCTGGTTAGCACGGTGGACGCCTCGGTTGTTAGTGCGTCGCACGTGCAGGTATCACTGGGAAACGTACACTTTCTTTGGCTGACCCTCGCACCACTCGAATTCTCAATGCCGGCGCACAATTACATCGAACTTGCAATTTGGATTCTCGTGTGCGCTGCCGCGATCGCCGTCACGAGCATATTTCGGCTTTTTCCAACACCGCTGCGTTATTTTCTCAACTTTAATCTTCTCATCGTCGCCGGAGAAGCGTCCTATCTGCTCTTCGCCGGCCATCTCGGCTATGCGAGCAACACTTTCTCGACATTGATGCTGCAGACGATGACCGCGATTTGGCTGCTTTTGCCGCTCTTCGTCGGCTTCATTACGGTGCTATTCCCCTTTTCGATCCTCACGTCGGCCGCGATCATTCTTATCAGCCTCGCCTTTGATATCGTGTTGGCGTCAGCGCGATACCTGGCGTTTGTCATCATCCTGAGCCATTCGGGGCCGATACTGATGGCCGACCTCTATCTTTCTTTCGGACCGCTGCTCGACGTAATTCCCTTGACCGGCATCTTCGCAATCTTCCTTACGCTCCTCGCGCGCCGCTTGCGGCATGAACCGGAGGCCTGGGCGTGGTTGTAGCGATTTTTCAATCCTACGCGGCGTTCATCGTCGCTGTCATGGTAATTTATGCGCTGCGCCACTGGTATTTCACGATGAACCGGCTGTGGACGCACCAGCGACCCTATTATCGCGACCTGTATGATTCGGAACTGCCGCCGATTACCGTGGTTGTGCCAATGCACAACGAGGCGTCCGTTGCAACAGGGGTGATCGATGCGCTGTTGAGCGCAACCTATCCCAGGGACCGGCTGGAAATCGTCCCCTTTGACGACCAGTCGCATGACGATACGAGCACAATACTGCACGAGTATTCCGAGCGGTATCCCGACGTCATCAAGCCGGTCTATATACTTGGTGGCCAGCGCGGAAAACCGAATGCGCTCAACGTCGCACTCCGATTAGCTACCCACGATATCATCCTGGTGTTCGACGCGGACTACACCCCGGGCAAGGATATCCTGCGCGAACTCGCGATGGCGTTTTGCGATCCGGAAGTCGGCGCGGTGATGGGTCGAGTCATTCCACTCAACAGCGGCAAGAATTTTCTTACGCGCTTACTCGCGCTCGAGCGCTCGGGCGGCTATCAAGTCGATCAACAAGCCCGGTACAACCTCGATCTCCTTCCACAGTACGGGGGAACGGTGGGTGGGTTCCGGCGTTCCATGGTCCTACAAATCGGCGGTTTCGATCTCTCGACGCTGGCTGAGGACACCGATCTCACGGCTCGTCTCTTCATTGAGGGACGCAAGGTCGTCTATTCCAACGGGTCGGAATGCTACGAGGAGGTTCCTGAATCGTGGGCGATGCGCTTTCGGCAATTGCGCCGCTGGTCGCGTGGACACAATCGCGCGTTCTTCCGCAACGTGCTCGGCGTCTTGGGCTCGTCCCACCTGAACCCTCTGCAAAAGCTTGACGGCCTCCTACTCCTGAGCGTCTACATGGTTCCCGCCTTGCTGCTCACCGGCTTTGTCGTGAACGCCCTGCTCTTCTTCATGGGCGCCCTCCCGCTGTGGTCAGCTGTAGGTTTCGTCTTCTTTGTCGTCGCGTTCAACTCGTTCGGGAACTTTGCGCCGGTCTATGAGATCGGCGCTGCGGAATTACTCGACGGCGCGGGACGACGCTTGCTCCTGCTACCGTACCTCTTCTATCTCTTTCTCTTTAACTCGTGGGCGGTGACGCACGGCCTGATCGACACACTTGGGGATCTGCTCAAGAATCGCTCCCCGCATTGGGATAAAACGAAGCGCTTCCGTGATTGCCGCAGTTAGCATCGCGGCCTTCATCGCGATCTTCGCGATACCGCTCATCCCGGGACTCCTCGAGCTCACGCGCCCACGCGACGACCGCGAGCTACCCATTGCACTCGGATACACGCGCGACCCGCGGTTCTTCAGCCGGTCCTTTCGCGCGAAGATCGAACCGCTTCTCAATTCAAATCGGCACGGGAAGCGCCGGTTCCTCGATCGGCGTAACGAGCGCGCGAATGTTGGCGAAACGATCTTCGTTGCTTCGTGTGATTGCCCGACGGAAGCCCAAATCGCGCACGAGCACCTCTTCTGCGGAACAGGCGCCACGATCACCGACGGATACGGCCGTCGTTCGTTGCGCTGCGACGAGCGCGTTTTAGCGCGCACGCTGTGTACCGACGGCGATCTTGTGCTGCGCGAGGGATGCGCTGTCGAACGGTGGCTCGACGCGGAAACGTCGCTGGAGGTGGAGCGGAGCTGCAGCCTCGGCATGTCGGCGAGCAGCGGCGGTACGGTGCGGCTCGCCGGAAACGTCACGTTCGAGCGCGTTTTTGGGGCATGCATTATCGTGCGCGGTGCAAGCGCCGCGCAGGCACCGGCCCCCGAGAAGGCGGCGATCGTCCTCGGCCGGTTCGAGGAGGGACGCGACGTCGTCGTTCGCAGAGATGTCATCATCCCCGACGACACGGTGCTCGATGCAAGCATCAAGGTACATGGGTCACTTTTCATCGGCGCACGCGCGCGCATCACCGGGAACGCGGTTGCGCGCAAGGATCTCGTGCTGCACGACGGCGGCATTATCGCGGGTCATGCCTTCTGCGAAGAGCGGCTCTTCGTCGGTCCAGGTGCGCGCATCGGGACGCCCGGAGAACAAAAAACCGCTTACACCGCCGGCACGTGTCTGCTCTGCGAGGGCGCGACCATTTATGGTTGGGTCGTGAGCGAACAAGGCGGACGATCCGCGTGAATCGCAGCTTCGTTACGGTGGTGATCGCTCTTGCGGTCGCGTTCATCCTGGGGACTCGCTTGTGGCACCTGCACGAACTCACGGCCGGTCGTACCACGACCGTCGCATTGATTTATGGGACGACCGATTCGGCATCGATGTCGGCATGGGCAGAGGAGCTACGCGAGGCGGGCGTGCCGTTCGAGTGGATCGGCCAAGGCGACTTCGGGTTGCTCGATCCCGGATATCTCAGTCGACGCTACAGCGCAATTGTTTTTCCCGATCACCTCGATGTCGTCATGCCGGCCGAGATCGTTGCGACCGCCACACGATATGTGCACGACGGTGGCACGTTACTGGTTGTCGATGACGCCGGAATGCGGCGAAGCAACGGCACGTATCTGAACGCTGGCGCATTCTCATCCTTGCTCGGCCTGAACTACCTTCGCTATGCCGCATTGCGTAACCGCGCGTACGGGCACGCATCGATCGATTTCACAAGCATGCAGGCGGCGCGCGATTGGCACGTTCCGCTCGGCAAGCTTGACGGCAAAAATGCCATCTCAAGCTACTATTATGGAGCGCTCAGCTATCCCGTACACGCCGCACAACAAATCTCCGGCGACGTTCGTGTCGATGCTTCCAGCGCATACGGTCCCGTGTTCACACGCCACGCATTCGGTGCTGGAACGGCGTTTTACGTCGGGATGCCCCTCGGCTATCTTCGCGCGAATAGCGACGGCTTTCCCTTGCAAATCGCCGTCCAGCGTATCATCGTCGACGCAGCGCAGACGCCGCATCTGGTGGCGTCGCCACAAGGCGTCGGTGGAGTCGTCATCAATTGGCATATCGACTCCAACAGTGAGTGGATCGGGATTCCTCATCTCGAGCAGGCCGGGCTGCTGCGCCCCGACATTCGCTATACCTTTGACGTCACCGCGGGTCCCGACCGCGATCGTCCGGGCGATGGTGAGGGTTTCGATGCATGCGGCGCCGGCGCTGCGTACCTTCGTATCATCGAGAATTACGGGACCATTGGTTCACACGGTGGTTGGCTGCACAACGGTTTCGCGTGGGCAGTAGAACGGCATCACCTGTCCGAGGCACGGATGCAGGCGCTCATCGACAAGAACGACGCGTGCTTGCAGCGGATGACCGGATATCCGGTCCGCGACTACGCTGCCCCCGACGGCGCCCATCCGCAGCCCGCGATGACGCAGGCGCTCGACAACTTGGGCATCAGCTCGTATTACTACACGGGCGATACCGGTGCAGCCGCGGAGCGTGCACTCTACAACAACGCGCTCGTCTCGCAACGCGTGTGGGCGTTTCCGATTCAACCACTCGGGCCATACGCGTCGGTGGCCGAAATGCGCAGGGGTGGGGTGCCGCCGGCACGCTTCCTCGCGTGGCTGAACAGCATCGCGGATGAAGCTGCGCGCGACCGCACGATCTTGCTCTTTTATAGCCACTCCTACGACATGCAGTACGAGCCCTACGACGCCCCGTTCAACGCGTTCCTGGATCGGCTTTCACGCGAGCAGCGCGCAAACGTCGTGCGCTCGACCCCGATGAAGGATGCCACGGCATTTCTCACGCGGCTTCTCGACACTCACGCGACTTTCGCGCACATTGCGGATCGCGTTGACATACAACTGAACAATGAGCGGGGCTTGCGCGATGTTGCCTTTGCCCTTCCTAAAACATGGGTGACGGCGAACGTTGCGCTGCCGCCCGGGATCCGCGCTGGACGCGCGGACACGCGCTTCGATTACTTCTGGATCACGACCAACGATCGCAACTTTCATTGGACATATTCACTCGCGAAAGGCCGGGTTGCATGCGCCTGCGGACATTAGGCATCTTTATCTTCATCTGCTACGCGCTCGCCACGAACGCGTGGGCCGACGAACCGCCGACGACGTTTTCGCTCGAGGGGACTTCCACTGCGGTAGCGCCCAGTGGAACGTATGGTCCATGGAATTGGCTCCTTGCTACCTATCGAACGACGACCGGGAACGATAAACCTGGTCTGCAAATTATCACACGCAGCGATCGCGACACCGCCGCCCCGACCGCCGGAACCTCGTACATCGTGGACGATTACCACCAATTCTCCGAGCACGCCTACGCGTACGGCTCGTTGCAACTCTCAAGCGGATCGATCTTCCCGACGCGCGGCGCGTATCTGGAAGGCGATGCTTCCGTGGCTAACGGGCTTGCATTCGGAAGCGGCATCGGGTTGCTCGCGAATCCCGACGGCACGTCGCAGGAGTACTTGAGCATCGGACCCACATTCTATTTTCCGCACGGAAATGCAACGTTGCGCTATATGCCACTGTGGACTCATGGGGACATGGGCGCTTCCTCGTTGCTCGCGTCGGCTACGTTTGGCGACGAAGGGCGCGCCTCGACCACCGTCACACTGCAGGATGGCGTGGCACCGTCCTACGCCGCGAATACCGTTCTGCTTACGCAAGGCGCCGCGGAGCGCGCCTTTGCGGTCGAACTGACGACCCGCCATTTCATCCGGCCCGGTTTCGGCTATGACGCGGGACTGAGCTATGCGCTCGTGACCGACCGCCAGACGAACGCCTTCATCTACAGTGGGCTCGGCGTCACCTTCGGCTTCGTGTGGGCGGGCGGGGTACACAGCAAGCTACCGTAGGTTATAATGATGGCCTGAACAAGGAGGCCTTCATGAACTCTAGCCGTCGTTCATTTCTTCTTCAGGCGAGCGCGGGGCTCGCACTTTCTTCGGCCGCATCGGGCATCGCCGTCGCCGCCGGGGGCGGACATCCGACGCACGATGCGAAAGGCGCGCTCGCCGCGCTGATGGCCGGTAACGCGCGCTTCGTCGCCGATAAAGCGACCTGTCCGCCGCTCACTGCGCGGCGCCTCGAAATCGCCCAGGGGCAGAACCCGTTTGCAATTATCCTCAGCTGCGCAGACTCGCGCGTACCGGTTGAGACGCTGTTCGATCAACAGCCGGGCAACATTTTCGGCGTTCGCGTTGCCGGCAATTTCGTCGAACCCGCGGGCCTTGGCTCATTTGAGTACGCGGTTGCGGCGTTAAACGTGCCGCTGATCCTGGTACTGGGTCATAGCAAGTGCGGCGCCGTCGAAGCGACGCTCGCGTATCTCGAGAAGGGCACGAAGCAGCCCGGCAACATCCAATATCTTGTAGACACGATCGCCCCCGGCGTCAAAGGAAGCTCGGACCTCGCGAGCGCCGTCGCTGCAAACGTCCGCGCGAATGTCACGAACACGAAAAAACAGTCGTCGATCGTCGAGAAGGCCATCACGGCCGGTAAGGCCATGATCGTCGGCGGGGTCTACGATCTCGATTCGGGGAAAGTAACGCTGCTCTCGTAAACGGTAAACCAAGCGGCCTGGAAGCGCAGGACCGCGCTGAAAATCCCGAAACACCGTGCGTCTGTCCCAAAAAATTGCATACTATGGAGTACAAGCAATGGCATTTCGTGCATCCTTCGGGTTGGCTGCCGCTGCGATTTTCGCGCTCTCCGCGTGTGGCGGAGGCGGCAACTCCTCAGGCTCAATTCCGTCGACAAACATGCCGGCGGGGAACCCTCCGACGGGTATGACTGCACCGCTGTCGTACGCGTATCCAGATACGGCACCAGCGGGCGTGCGTATCTACGTGCATCTTCCGCTTCGTAACAGCAGCGCGCTCGATCAATTGATTCAAGCGCAGAGCACGCAAAATTCACCCCAGTATCATCAATTCCTCACGCCCGCGCAATTCCGCGCACAATACGGTCCGAGCGCGAACGATTTGCAAACGGTCGCGTCGACGTTGAGAGCGCAAGGCTTTACCGCCGCGATCACGTCGCAAGGCGTCGTCGCGGACGCCCCCCAAAGCGTCGTGCAGCACGTTTTCGGCATTCAGCTCAGCCGCCGCACCGCTGCACTTTCGCGCGGAACGCCGGTCACGTTGCTGCAAGCCGACAGAGCGCCGACGCTGCCCGCGGCACTCGCCGCGGTACACGCGCAGGTTGCGGCATTTGCGCCGTTGCCGGCGATGCGTCCGGACTTCATGAGGGTCTCCACGGCGCCGTTCGCCGACAACCGCTACAGTACGGATGGTCCGTATTGGTTCGACGACCTCAAACAAGCCTATTCGTATCCTTCCTATAAAACTGCGAGCGGCAGCGGCCGCACGATCGGCATCGTGGCCGCGTGCGACTTCCTTAATAGCGATCTTTCGCTGTACTTTGGGCACGAGAATCTTCCGGTGCCCAACGTCGTGCGCCGACCGGTCGATGGTGGGAGCCCGCCGTTCGACATCAACAACGGCGACTGCGACGAGGTCTCGCTCGACGTGCAGCAGTCCGGCGGATCCGCACCTGGCGCCACAATCATGGTCTATGAAGCGCCGGATGCATCGATCGCACCGTCGTTCCTCGACATGGACACGGCGATCGTCGAGGACAATAAGGCCGACGTCGTGAGCACGTCATTCGGCCTGTGCGAACTTTACTTCACCGCTGCCTACAACGGCGGAGAAGATTTCACGTATCTGGAGACCCAGTTCCACGACATCTATCGCCAAGGCAACGCCCAAGGCATCACGTGGGTCAACTCCTCCGGTGACAACGGCGCCCTTGGGTGCACGGACACGACCGGTACGATCGCAACCTACGGCGTCGAATGGGCTGCCAACGACACCGACGTGACGGGCGTTGGTGGTACCAATCTCGTCACGACATCAAATGGATCGCTAAAGTCGGCATACGTCAGCGAGAATGCCAACGACGATCAATTCGCGGCGAGTTCCGGTGAACCGGCTGGCGCGGTTTGGGGCTCGGGCGGCGGTAAGAGCACCTTCTTCTCGAAGCCGCTCTACCAATATCTCGTGAACACCGGCGCATCGATGCGCACGGTGCCCGACGTCGCGATGCACATGGGCGGCTGTCCGTTCGGCTCGGTTCAACCGTGCGGTCCGGATCGCAGCTCCGATGTCACCGCGCTCGGCGGCGGTTTCTATCTCTTGATCGGCACGAGCGCGTCATCGCCGGAATTCGCAGGCTTGCAAGCGATTCAAGAGCAGCTCGTCGGCGGGCGCGTCGGCAATGTCAACTATCTGCTCTACGGGCTTGCGGCGTTGGGAACGGTTGGTCACGGACCAATCTTCCACAACAACATCCCCGGCAACAACGGGTATCCGTCTTCGCACGGTTACAATTACGTTGTCGGGAACGGCACCCCATACGGATCGCAATACGTATTGGATCCGTTCGGACCGGTTGCCGGCAACCCGCAGACCCCCAGCAACCCTTAACCAAAACAAAAGGTCCGAGTTGTTCCTATCGAGGAAACGAGTTTCCGAAGTTTACTACGGTAAACGAGGGACGAGTTGACGACGATAGGGGCAACTCGGTGCTTTTGGTGGCATGGAAGCGAGCCACCGGGCGCCAATACCCCGTTCCAATGAGGCCCTAGGCCTTTCGGCTCAAGGCGGAGGTAGTGTGGAGGGATCCACCGCGGATTTTTCGCGCGCGTACGACGCGCAAGCTTCGTCGGCGTTGCGCCGGCTCGACGCAGTGGCAGGCGAGATCGCCGAGCCTCTCACCGAGCAATTTTACGAATCTCTCGCGCGGTGGAGCCCGATTTCCGAAGTGCTCGCGCGCTTGACCCCCGATGAATTCCGGGCGCTCAAAGCGCAGCAGGTCGAGTACCTGACGATGCTCGTGCGTTCCGACCTCACGTTTTCCACGCACCAAGCGCGGGCGCGACGCGCGGGATGCACGCACGCGATCGTCGGCGTCGACATGCAGTGGCTCGTCGAAGGACTCACCATCTTTCAGAGCGGCATCGAGCGCCACATAGCGGAACTCCCGGCAGACGAACGCGAGCCGATCCAGCGTGCGGTTTCCCATCGGATTCTCGTCGATCTGCACGAACAGGTCGCGGGCTATCGTCAAGTTGGCCGTGATGTCACCGCGATCATGGGCGAGATCGACCGCCAGGCGATGTCGGCGCTGAACCTCTCAGACCTCGTGCATGCTACGTTGGCCGCGCTCGAAAATCTGCCCGGTGACGTCTCGGGCTACTTCGCGCGTGCCGACGACGAAGGTGCGCTGCAGATTGAAGCCACGTTCGGCGCTGCGGACCGGTTTGTGGAAGCGATGCTCTCGGGGCGCATCCCGCATATCAGCATCGATGCAAACGCGCAATCCGGGCAAGGCCCGAGCGGTCGCGCATGGCGCGGCGGCCACGTCGTCGTCTCTGACGCATGGAAACTCGAACCGGACCGCGCACCGTGGTGGCCGGTTGGCGTCGAATTGGGCTTCCGCTCGAGCGCCGGTGTGCCGCTAAGCGACGAGACGGGCAAAACGATCGCGATGATCGGACTCTACAGTGCCTATCCCGGATATTTTTCGACGGATCACGTCACGAGTTTTCTCAGCCACCTCCGCCACGTGTTGGCTGCGGCGATTGCCGAGCGCATTCACGCGCCGATCATCTCGCAGAGCGATCGCCACGAGTACCGGAGCTTACTCGAACGGCAGCATGTCATGCTGCACTACCAGCCGATCATCGACCTGCGTAGCGGCACGCTTGCAAAAGTGGAAGCACTCGCACGGATGCAGGTCCCCGGCGGCGAGACGATTCTTCCGGCACGCTTCCTTCCGGCACTTGGCGACGCCGAACTGCTCAAGCTCTTCGAGCAAGTCGTGCGTCAAGCGTGTCGCGACGGCCACAACCTCGAGCGCGACGGCTTGGTCACCCGCATTGCGGTCAATATTCCCGCGCAAGCGCTCGGCGACGCGCGCTATCTGAACGTACTCTTTGGGGCGATTGCCGAGAATCAGCTGGCGCCCGAGCGGCTCGCACTCGAGGTCCTTGAGACGCATCCCGGAGCCGGCGACGCCGCCGGTCACCGGCTTTTCATCGCGCAACTCCGCGAAGCCGGCATCACGATCGAGCAGGACGACCTCGGCGCCGGACACAGTTCGCTCGTCCGGCTCGACCAGTATCCATTCGATGCGGTGAAGGTGGATCAGGAGCTGGTCAGCGGATCGCTGCGCAATCCGCGGCGCGCGCTCGAATTCATTCTCTACCTCACCCGTTTGGCACATGCGCTCGAAACGCCCGTGACGGTCGAAGGCCTTGAGAACTTCGGCATCCTCGAAGCAGCAGCGACGCTCGGCGCAGACTGTGGACAGGGACACGCGATCGCGCCGCCGATGGCCGCGTCGTCATTGAAGGCCTGGTACAAGAACTACGATTACCCGGTCAATCCGCTCGCACCGCGCACGGCGCTGGGCGCGATGGCCGGCTACTTGCTGTGGGACATGGACCGAGCCAACCGCGTTACGCAACATTTCATCGATTTCAACGAACTGCAGGGCAGCGCGATCGATCAGATGCGCCGCCATGAAGCGGCAACCGCGCACCAAATTATCGCAACACTGCGCGACTACTGGTTGAGCAGTCCTTCGTAGCGCGCGCGCAGTTCACGTTTGAGGAATTTGCCGACACCGGTGCGCGGTATCACGTCGACAAAAAGCACACGGTCGGGAATCTGCCACGCCGCCAAGTGCTGCGCGAGCCAGGTGCGCATCTGTTCCTCGTCGAGGGTGTGGCCCTCGCGAAGAACTACAGCGGCAACGGGCCGCTCTTGCCACTTCGGATGCGCGAGGCCGAACACACAAGCCTCGCGCACGGCCGCATGACCCATAATGGTATTCTCCACCTCGACGGAAGAGATCCATTCGCCGCCTGACTTGATGAAATCTTTGACGCGGTCGACGATATCAAGATACCCATACTGATCGACCGTGCACACATCGCCGGTATGAAACCACCCCTCGGGTTCAAAGGCCGCAGCAGTCGCCGTGTCGTTGCGATAGTACGACGTTGTTACGGCGTAGCCGCGCACCAAGAGTTCTCCGCGCGAGGCGCCGTCGGCGGGAACATCCGTACCATTTTCGTCGACGAGACGCCACTCGACGATCGGCGCGAAGCGTCCCGCCTTGTAACGCTCTTCGCGCTGGAGTTGCGGATCGTCGACGAGTTGCGACGTCGGCGAACTCACCGTACCGATGGGCGACATCTCGGTCATACCCCAGGCGTGAATCGCTTCGATGCCGAGCTCAGTGAGCCCGTCCGAGAGTGAGCGCGGCATCGCAGAACCGCCGATAATGACGCGTTTGAGATCCGGCAAGCGTTCGTTCGACGCTATCAAAGCATCGCGCACGCCCATCCACACGGTGGGAACGCCCGCCGAGAGTGTCACGCGCTCGCTGCGGCAGAGCTCGATCACGCCGGGCGGGTCGAGCCGCTCCATCGGCATAATCAAGTCCGCGCCGACGAGCGGCGCGATGAACGGCAGACCCCACGCGTTGACGTGGAACATCGGAACGATTGGGAGAATGCGATCCCGCTCGCGCGCGCCAAGACAGTCGCCGAGCGCGGAAGCAAGTGCGTGCAGATACGTTGAGCGATGGGAAAAGAGCACGCCCTTCGGATCGCCGGTCGTTGCGGACGTGTAGCACAGTATCGCCGCGGCATGCTCGTCGATCTGCGGCCAATCAAAGGTGTCGGGTTTCCCCTCTAAGAGCCTTTCGTAGTCGAGCGCACCCTCGAAGGGCGCCGACGGCGCACCCATTGCAACGAAGGTACGTTCCACTTCGGGCGCGTGTGCGCGAAACGCCTCGACCGCTTTAGTAAGCGAGGCGTCGAAGAATACGATATGATCCGCGGCGTGATCGAGAATGAACGCGACTTGATCGGGGAAGAGTCGAATGTTCACGGTGTGCAGCACCGCGCCGATCATTGGAACCGCATAGTACAGCTCCATGTGTCGATGTCCGTTCCACGCAAATGAGGCGACGCGATCCCCCGGCTCGACGCCGAGCGCGACGAGTGCGTGCGCAAGTTTCGCCACACGCTTGGCAAATTCCGAATAGCTCTCACGAACAAACGCCGTGCCGTCTCGCGACACGATCCCCTTGCGCGGATGCGCGTCGGCGGCATGCGCGAGAATCGCATGAATCGAGAGCGGGCGCTGCGACATCGTTGAGGGCAGCGTTGATGAAAGGAGCTGCGATTGTTGATTTAGCATAAGAATTCTCTAATTGCGTGGAGCGAATCGTCGTGCAAGACGATTCCGAAGTGATTTGCATCGATCTCCCTTGCACTGCCCGCCGGGATCACGCGCAGGAACTCGTGCAAATCGTGGGTAGGGACCACAAACGCTCGCGAGCTTCCAAGCCCGCGAGCTGCGCGCAATACGAGCACGGGCACGCCTAGGGAGCGCCACAGTGCTCGCGGCGGGTGCAGCGCGGCATACGCCGTGTCTTCATAGAGTGCGCCAATCTTCGTCCGCACGCGGACGCCGTCGCGCGATGTCGCTTCGAGTTCGTACCGGTAGTGGCGATCCCAGTATTCGTTCCAGGGCTGTGCAAAGCCGACGCTCTGCACCGTGCGAATGTAGTCATCGGCCGTGCGGTATTTCCATCGCAACCGCCGCGCGCTTCGCGTCAACGCAAGCGCAGCGGAAAGTGGCGGACGCCCGACCGCATCGATCATGACGAGCCGGCCGATGCGCTTGCGCCGGTCGAGTGCGATCGCATTCATGCCGACAAGGGCCCCCATCGAATGCCCGACGACGTCGAACTCTTCGAGCCCCAGCCGTTGCGCGAGGTCGAACACGTCACGCGCGTGACGTTCCCATCCGTAGGTTCCGCAACGTGTCTTATCGCTCAGTCCGCGTCCACGCAAATCGATCGCAACGACGTGTCGCCCTGCGTCGGCGAGGGCCTCCCCGAGCCGATCGAAAGCGCATGCATTCGACGAAATGCCGTGCAGGCAAATCACCGCGCGATGCGACCAGTCTCCGAAGCGGCGCACTTGCACTTTTCCCGACGGCAGTGTGAGGGCGAACGTTTCCATGCTACTGCAAAAATTCCACGATCAGGTCGGATGTCTCATCGGCAGCGACGATCCCGTAATGGTTGGCGGCGATTTCCACACCGCGAGCGGTTGGCACGCTTGCGAGAAAATCGTCATAATCAGCCTTCGTGACGACGAAGCCGTCGGGGCCTCCCATTGGGACCGTTGCCCGCAACAAAAGCGAATCGATGGTCAAGAACGGCCACAGTGCGCGCGGATCGTGCGAGGCACCGTACGATGCATCTTCACCAACCGCCGCAGCACTCGTACGCGAATGCACGACGCCGTCATCGTTCACAAGATCGTACCGATAGTGCGCCTCCCAAAAGTCACTCCAGGGCTCGACCAAGGCCGTCGAACGAACGGCCGCTACAAATGCGTCCGGCGTTGCGACCGGCTTGCGCGCGGCGAGGGCTGCAAGAATTGCGCCAACGGCGGTCTTCGATGGCACGCCCAAACCATCGATCAACACCAAGCGGCGGATACGTTTCCCACGATCCAGCGAGACGGCCATCATTCCGATGAATGCCCCCATGGAGTGGCCGACGAAATCGAATTGCGGCAGCTCTAGCGCATCGGCGGCTTCTAAGACATCGCGGGCGTGGTTCTCCCACCCGTACGTGCCGGACTCGGTAATGTCGCTCCATCCGCGTCCCCGCATATCGAAAGCGACCAACCCGCGCCGCTCGCGCGCATACCGCTCACCCAAGATTTCAAACGCGCGCGAGTTCGATGAAAGTCCCGGGACGCAAAGCGCCGCGACACCGTCAGAGAGTTTTCCGAATCGCCGTGCGCGCACGCGCCCACGTAAGAGCTCTAGGTCGAAGTCTTCCGCCATGGTATCGAGAGCACTCCCCCGGCGATGCCTTGCCGGAACGCGAGAACACAGAATCCGAAGACCAGTCCGATCACGAGATCGGTCTCTTGGCCGATCGCGGTTTTTGACACTGCATAGTTGAGCACTTGATAGATGCCGGCACCGATGATCGGGCCGACGATCGTTCCCGTGCCCCCGAGAATCGCCATCATCACCACCGCACCGGAGGTATGCCAATCGATCATTTCTAGACCCGCCAGCCGATTGCCGAGCGCGTAGAGGCCGCCCGCAAGCCCACTGAGTGCTCCGGCGATCGTGAAGGTCGCGAGTTTGAAGCGATTGACACGATAGCCCAGCGCGATCGCCCGGGTTTCGTTCTGACGAATCGCGCGCAGCACCGTGCCAAACGGCGAGTTCACGATGCGCACGACCAGCCAAACGGCAATGGTGGCGATGACCAGCGCCAGGAAATAGAATGCGGTGTCGTTCGAGACGTTCATGCCTAGAAAGTGGCCGCGGGTATCCATCGGCAAGCCGTTCTCGCCGCCGGTTAAATCTTTGAGCTGAACTGCGGCAAAGTATTCGATCTGTGCGATCGCAAGCGTGATCATCGCGAAGTAGATGCCGGAGCGCCGCACGACGAGCGTTCCCACCAGCGCAGCGAGTATCGTCGCATAGATCGCACCCGCGGCAAGCGCCAGCGCACCATCAACATGGAAATTTTGCACGAGGATCGCTGCCGCATACGCCGATCCGCCCCAGAACATCGCCTGACCGAACGAAAGAAGCCCCGCGAAGCCGAAGAGCAGATCGAGCGCGACAGCGAAGAGTCCGAAGCAGAGGATATCGATGGCAACGATCGGATAGATCAGCTTCGGCAGGACAAGTGCGATAAGTCCTACGGCGACGAAGAGCAACGCTAAACGCCGATTCATCGGCTCGACTCCAGCCGCCCGAAGAGACCGCTGGGACGCAAGGCAATAACCACTACCATGACCACGAAGATCAGCGTGGTCGCAATCGGCGGATAGAAGACTGCGCCGAGCGCTTGCAACACGCCGAGCACGAATCCCATCACGATCGAACCGGTGATCGATCCGAGCCCGCCGATCACCACGATCGCGAACGTGTAGATGATGATGTCGTCGCCCATCGCCGGATACACGTTAGTCGTGGGCGCAGCGAGCACGCCGGCAAGCGCCGCGAGCGCCACGCCCGCACCGAAGGTCGCTGTCACCAATCGGCTGGTGTTGACGCCGAGCGCGCGAACCAGCGCGGGATTTTCGGTCGCGGCACGGATGCGCGCACCAAGCAACGTGCGCTCGATTAGCCACCACACGGTCGCACACACGAGCAGCGAAACGACGATAACGAACAGTTTGTACGTTGGATAGAGCGTGAAACCGAGATTGGTTGCGCCGGAGAGCGCATCGGGGATCGAATACGGTGAGCCCATGGGGCCGGCGAGAATGCGCATGACGTTGACGACCACCAGCGTCGCGGCAAAGGTGAAGAGCAAACCGTAGACGGGATCGCTCCCGTGCAGCCAATGAAGCGTGAAACGCTCGAAGATCATGCCGAGCGCGGCGACGGCCAGCGGCGCCAATACCAGCGCGGCGAAAAAGGGTACGTGCAGATATAAAGCACCGTAATATGTTGCGAATGCACCGAGCATGTACATCGCCCCATGGGCAAAATTGATGATTCGCAGCGTGCCGAAAATCACCGAGAGCCCGAGCGCAAGCAGCGCGTAGAACGCGCCGCTTGCGAGGCCGTTAAAGAGCTGGGACGCAAGGTAGTCCGGGCTCATACGTGATTGCTACCAGGTCTTATCGCACGTGGACTGCGACGCCGGACGGAAGGCTTGACTGCCCGGGACCGTCTCGACGAGCTTGTACCAGGCATCCTTCTCCTTCACTTGTGACTGCGGGAGGATGTCGTACACGTACATATCGTGCACGACGCGATGGTCCCGAGCACGCCATTCCGCGTTGGTCGCATAGAAGTCGCTGAACGTGCGTCCGTCGAGATAGGCGACGATCTTGTCGGCATCCGTCGAACCGACAGCTTTTACCGCTTTGAGCCACTGCATTGCCGCCGAATAATCGGCCGCCTGCACCGAACCCGGACGCGAGCCGTTCATACGCGCGGCATACCGGTCGGCCCACGCGCGCGTCTGCGCGTTCTGATCCCAATACCACGAGTCCGCGACCTTCGCGCCGGCCCATAGGGACGGATCGACGTCGACCTGCGGTAGGAAGAACAAACCGACGACGATCTTCATCTGCTTGTCAAGTCCGAATTCTTTAGCGGCCTTCATGCTGTTCACGGTATCGGCGCCGGCATTGAGCAGCGCAAGCACCTGCGGGTGCGCATTTTTTGCGCTGAGCATGTACGTCGAGAAGTCGGTCGTGCCCAAAGGCATCGTGTCGGCGCGCACGAACGACGCGCCATACGGCTTGATGGCATCGGTAAAGTCGGCGAGCATCGACTTGCCGAATGCATAGTCAGGCACGATGCCGTACCAGGTCCGCAGGCCGGACTTTGCGACCGACGTGCCTTCAGCATGCGCCAGCGCATACGTATCGTATGCATAATGGTAGGTATATTTATTGCAGCTCGCTCCCGTCAACGCCGAGGAGCCGGCTCCGGTAACGATGACAAGCTTGTGTTTCTCCTTCGCGACCGAGGCTGCGGCGAGCGCAGCAGCCGAGTTTGTCAAGTCGAGCGCGAGATCCGCACCATTGTCGAATTCCTCGCGTGTCTTGGCCTCGGCCGTTGGACCCGAATTTTGATGATCGACGGTGTCCACCACGATCGGACGTCCCAAGACTTTGCCGCCGAAATCTTCGACGGCCATCTTGGTTGCCTCGACTGCACCTTGGCCCGAAAGCGACGCATAGACACCGGCCATGTCGGTGATGACGGCGATCCGAATCGGCGACTGATCGGCAGCCGTCGCGGGCGCGGTCGAGAACGGTGCGCACAACATCAGCGCTACGCACACCGCGGATATGATTCTTGATAAGCGCATGCTAGTGACTCCCCGAAGAAGTATGGATTGCAGCATTCAAACGGCGCACCGCGCCGGCGAGTCCCCCTGGAACGAAAAGAACGAGCACGATAAAGAGTACGCCGAGAATAAACAGCGGCTCGGATAAGGGGATGCGTAAGTACGGTGGTAGTGATTGCAATTGGCTTGCGTTTGCGAGCACTACGAGCCGAAAATCCAGATATTCGTACACGATGCCACCCAAAACCGCACCCCACAGGGTACCGACGCCGCCGAGCACGACCATTACCAGCAGGGCCAGCGTAAAGTTGGCCGTGGTCACGTCGGGGCTGGCGCTTCCTTCGATGAGCAGATAGACGGTTCCGGCCAGCGACGCGAGAAACGACGAGACAACGAAGGCACCGAGTTTATAGAGATACGGATTGAGTCCGATGACCGCGACGCGGCGTTCGTTCTCGCGAATCGCTTGCCAAACGCGTCCCGGCGCAGAATTGACGCTCCACCAGCCGATCGCACACGTGAGTGCGAGAACGCCGAGTGCGATCCAGTAGAGATTGCGTGTATTTGCTACGCCGACCAAGAACGTGGGAAGCGCATTGACCCCCAGTGCCAGACCCTCTTCTCCTCCGGTAAGACCGAATGGGTTTTGCATGATGAGAATCGACCCGGCCTGTGCGAATGCCAGGGTCACCATCGCAAACTGGATGTCGCGGACGCGCAGACAGATCGCGCCGATAACGGCCGGCAAGACGATCGCGAGCACGAGCGTGAAAGCAAGCGCCTGCGGAAGTGTCCAATGCCAGCGCGCGAGCGCGACAGCTGCCGTATAGACCCCTACCGCAAAATATAGCGCATGTCCAAACGACAGCAGTCCGGCAAAGCCAAAGATGAGATCGTAAGACAGCGCGAGTGCGCCGAAGACGAAACAGAGCGCAAGCACATTGAGCGTGCCCGGTGCACGCAACGGTTCCGAGAATACCGGTGGAAGCGGCACCCCGATCCACGGCACCGCCACGAGCAGCGCGGTGCCGGCGACGCCGAGTGCCAGACGCAAACGTAAATTCATCCGGACTCCGCGAATCGCGGACGCACCAGCAATGCCGCCGCGAGGAGAATCACCACTGAGAAATCTCCGATGCCCGGCGCGGCATAGAAGTTGAGGAACTGCTGGACTTCGGCGACAACGACTGCCGCAATTGCCGAGCCGGTCACCGAACCCAGGCCGCCGATCACCACAACGATGAATGCAAAAATCAACATCGACGTGCCACGCGCGGGATCGATGTAGCCAAAGTACGTTCCAGCAAGAAATCCCGCCAGTCCCGCCGCCATTCCGCCGATGACAAAGACGAGCGTGAACGCACGGTCGACGTCGATCCCGAGCGCTTCGACCATCGCGCGATTTTCGACGCCCGCGCGAATGACGAGTCCGTAGCGCGTGCCGCGCAAAAAGAACAACAGGGCGCAAAGTACGGCAAGTGCGACGGCCGCGATCAATACGCGCGTGTTCGGAATGTCGGCCCCGAGCATGCGGGTGCTCGCCGACATCCACGCCGGCACCGTCATCTGCTTGGGATCCGCGCCAAAGATGCCTTCGATCAACGCCACGCCCGCGAGCGCCACGCCCACCGTAACCAAAATCTGTCCGATCGGCCGCGCATAGAGCGGACGAATCAAGAACACTTCGAGTAAGAACGCGCACGCGCCGCCGGCCAAAATAGCAATCACCAGTCCCGCGAGCCACGCTGCGCCGGCGTTGCCGGTTTGCAAGGGCAGCGTGAGCTGCCATGCGACGTAGGCCGCAATCGTAAAGAGCGCTCCGTGGGCGAAGTTCAACACGCGCATCAAGCCCCAAATAAGTGAAAGTCCTGATGCGATGAGAAAGTACAAGCCGCCCAATCCGAGGCCGGTCAAGAACAAGAGCGATATCGTGCTCACGTTAGTGGTCCGTTCCGGTTGGGCGCAGGCCGAGATGATGGCGCGCGAGCGCAGGATCGCTCATCAACGCATCAACCGTGCCGACATACCCGACGCGACCCTGATCGAGTACGATTGCGTCGCGCGCAAGCTTGTGCGCGACGCTCAGATTCTGCTCGACGAGTAGAATCGTGACCACTTCCGACGCGCGCTTGAGTGCGTCCACAACGTTGCGCACGACCAGTGGTGACAGTCCCTTTGTCGGCTCGTCGACCAACAAGAGCCGATTACCGGCGTTGAGCAGCGCGCGAGAGATCGCAAGCATCTGCTGCTGGCCGCCCGAAAGCGTCCCGGCGCGTTGCGTGCCGCGCGTCTTCAGCTCGGGGAAGAGATCGTAGATCAGATCGTAGCGCAACGTATTGTTCGGCCGCTCGGCGAGCCGCAGATTTTCTTCCACCGTGAGTTGCGAGAAGATGTCGCGATCCTCGGGAACGTACGCGATGCCGCGCCGCACGATCTGGGGCGTTCGCAGCGTTCCGATCGGTTGTCCCTCAAAACCGATATCGCCGCTGCGGTCGACCAGGCCGAGAATCCCGCGCAGCGTCGTCGACTTGCCTACGCCGTTACGACCGAGCAATCCGGTAATGCCGCCGGTTGGCACGGAAAACGAAACGCCGTGCAAGATGTGCGACTGACCGATACGCACGTGCAAGTCATGCACGTCCAGGATGGTGGCGCTTGCGGTCACAGTGGGTCACCCAAATATGCCGTCTGCACGGTTTCGTTAGCGATAACGCGCTCGGGCGTATCGATTGCGAGGAGCGAGCCGTGATGCATGACCGCCATCCGGTCGGCGAGCGCTGAGACGAGGTCGAGGCGATGCTCGACCATGATCACGGTACAACCGCGTTCCCGGTGCATGCGTGAAACCAGCTCGAGGATCTCGGGAACATCTTCTACCGCCATGCCCGCGGTGGGCTCGTCGAGCACAGCAACGCGCGGCTCAAGGCAGAGAAGAATTGCGAGATCGAGTTTGCGCTTCTCCCCGTGCGAGAGCGAGGCCGCCGGCGCGTGCATACGGTGTGCGAGCCCGACGTGTTCGAGCGCATCGCGCGAGCGTTCGAGCGCAACCGCATTTGCATCCGCCAGGCGCCAAAGCGCATACGATCCGCCCAGATGGGCCTGCGTCGCGAGACGCACGTTCTCGAGCGCGCTGAGCGCGTTGAAGACGCTCGAGGTCTGAAAGGTTCGCCCTAAGCCTAGACGTGCGCGTTCGTAGGGCGGCGCGCTCGTGACGTCATGGTCGAAGAGCTGCACCCGGCCGGCGGTTGGATAGGCTACGCCGGAGAGCAGATTGACGAGGGTCGTCTTCCCCGCGCCGTTCGGACCGATAACCACGAGAAACTCGCCCTCGACGATGTCGAGCGAAACACCCTCGACGATGCGGACGCCGCCGATGTGATAGCCAAGGTCGTCGGTCGCAACGGCACAGGTTTGCTTCACATTACCTTGTTACGTCAATGGAACGGATGGACGGGCGGCGCCACGGCGCCCGGCGAGAGCGTGCGCAAACATACGGGATACACGTCCGTGCCCTTCGTCTTCAGCGCTGCAATGAACATCGGCTCGAGCAGGGCGTGATCCGCGGCACGAATTTGCTCGGAGCCCTTCGGCCCGACGAACTTGTAGCCTTCGAGCGCCGAAATCATCTTGGGGACGTCGTCACCGTCGGCGGCCGACACCGCGTGGACGATCATCTGCGCAGCAACGAAGCCGTCATTTTCAAAGTCCTCGGGAAGTTTTCCAAGATCTTTCTGATCGGACTTAATCAGGAATTCGTTGGGTGCGCTCTTCGAGCACTCTGGTAAGTAGAGCGCGATGTACTGGATCTTCGACTCCTTCGCAAAGAGCGGGAAGGCAGCACGCTGATCGAGGCCGGTAACCACGCGGGTTTGGTCGAGCACGCCGGCACTCTGCAATGCTTGCATCAGGCCGACGCCCGTTGCGCCGGCCCAGGCAACAAAGAGCAGATCCGGCTTCGCATCGACGACCTTCTGGGCAAAGGGCGTGAAGTCGTTCGCGGAGAGCGGCACCAGCAGCCCGTCGACGGTCGCACCTTCGCTACCCAAAACCGCACGCGCGCCGGCCACGTTCGCTTGTCCAAAGGCCGAGTCCTGAGCGAGAACCAGGATCCGCTTGCCGCGTAAATTCGTGCCGAGCACGGTCCCGACGGTAAGCAAGTCTTGAATGCTTTCGCGGCCGACGCGAACCGTGTTGCGATTGACGCCGGTGAGCGCATCGGTTGCCGCGAGCGGCATATAGAGAATGTTGTTTTGTTGCGCGAGTGGCGCGATCTGCACCGCGATTCCCGACCATGCCGTGCCGGAAACGATCTTGTAGCCTTGACCGATCACGTCTTTGGTCGTCGCTATGGCTTTCTGCGCATCGCCCGCGTCATCGAAGTCGGCGATCTCGAGCTTGTGCCCGCCGGCCACACCGGTGCCGTGCGTTGCATAGGCGAGGCCTACTTGAAACCCGCGGAGAAATTCGAGGCCGTACGCTCCGAGCAAGCCCGTCTTCGACGTTATGAGCGCGACTTTCACGGGCTGGGTTCCGGCAGCAGCTACAGGCGCAACGCCGGCGCTTCCAAACGAAAGTGCGAGCGCGCAACAGAGCGCTGCCCGCATGACACGATGCAGAGAATTACGCATATGCCGAGTATCGCAAACCGAGCAGTGTGCTGTTTACACCCAAAAGGACATAGTTTTGGCCGCGCGAAGCCGCCCAAAAGCCCTATATGCAACGAGTCACGCAAGGAATTCACTCCCGCATCCGCTTAGCCGCGGATGAACTCGCTCATCTCGAGCGCGAGGTCGCTCGTTTGGTCTCCGTCCTCGACCGCGAGGCCATCCTCAACGAAGCCACGCGCATACTTACGGAAGAGTTCGGCTTCAACTGCGCTTGGTTCGCCGAGCGCAGCGATGAGGATTACGTCGTCATCCGCCATGGAAAGCATATGCTCTCCCGCGTCAAGGACATGGCGCTGCAACGTGGATGCGGCGTAGGTGGGAAGGTCTTCGCACTGGGCAAGACCGTGTGCATCGACGAGTATCTCCACTCGCGCGAGATCACCCACCACTACGACGACAAGATCGTCGAAGAGCGCGTGAACGGCATCATCGGCACGCCGATCCGCTACGACCGTGTATTCGAGGGCGTACTTTTGGGGGGCTCACGCGGCGGAACGAGTTTCGGCGACGGAGCCGCGAAGATCATCGAAACGGTCGCCGAGCGCACAGCACAGGCGCTCGATGTGGCCGCGCAAGCCCAGCGCCGTTCGGCAGCCGCGATTCAGGAAGAGCGCCAGCGCATGGCGCTCGATCTTCACGACACCGTCGGCGCGATGCTCTTTGCGATCACCGCCGGCGTGCGCAGTGTCAACGACACGATCAGCGACGTTGCTTTGCGCGCCCGCCTCGGCGCGATCGAAAGCCAGGCGAAAGAAGCGGCGGCGATGCTGCGCGATTCACTGCGCACCCTCTCCACGCCCACCGATCAGCTTGCCCTCGGATCAGCGCTGCAAGCGGTGATCCATCACTTTGAGGTACGCTCCTCGATCAAAGCCGGCCTCATGATGCTCGACGTGCTTCCCTCCCTCAACGACTCGACGGTCGGCGTGCTCATCGCGGCCGCAAAAGAAGGTTTGCTCAACGTCGAAAAGCATGCTCACGCGAGCAACGTCGTCGTCACGGTCGGGAGTTTCGGAAATGGCGTCACGTTAGCCATCACCGATGACGGTGTCGGTGCCGACAAAGGATCGCTCCCGCCTGCTCGTAGCGAGGAGCGCGATCACGGTTTCGGGCTCGACGCAATCGAGCACGCGCTCGCGAGCATCGGCGGGACGCTGCAGCTGACGGAAAATCCCGAAGGCGGAGCAACGTTCCGAGTGTGGGTGCGATGCTGAAATCACCACGAAGCCCTGCAGTCATTCGCGTATTCGTGGTCGACGATCATCCGGTTGTTCGCGACGGCGTCGCGCTCTTGGCGAACTCGACGCGGCGCTTCGAGTTGGTCGGGTACGCGCACAACGGGAAGACTGCACTTGAAATGGTTCCATCAGCGGGAGCGGACGTGATTCTGCTGGACCTACGGCTTCCCGATATGCTGGCGCCGGAATTGATCGGTATGCTGCGCCGTGCCGCACCGAGTGTACGTATCGTGATCTTTACGGCATACCCGGAGCATCCTGCCGTGTGTGCCGCCCTCGACGCGGGCGCATGCGGCATTATCACGAAGGACGCTGCGCGAACCGATCTCGCGTCAGTTATTGTCGGCGCGATGCAAGGTGAGGACCATGTAATTACGGCGCATGCGGTTCCTCATCGCACGCAGACCATGGTGGGACGCAGAGAATATGACGTACTGCGTCGCGTGGCGATCGGTGAGACGAATCATGAAATCGCCGAAGCGATGAACCTGAGTCCCAACACGGTGAAAGCGTATCTTCGCAATCTCATGCAGAAACTCGACGCGCGAAACCGCGTTGAGGCGATTTCGCGCGCGCGAGAGGCGGGACTTCTCTAGAGTCCCTCGTTCTAGCCGGAAGCTGCTAGAACGTCAACGCGTAATTGATCTTGAAGAGGAACGTCACGGAACGTACGACGTCCGGCGGTGGGATCGTGTCGCTCGAGTACCTGCCTTGCAGCTTGAAGTAGGTCGCGCTCAAGGTCAACCCGTGCGGCAGTATCTGTATGATGCCGCCGTCAATCACGTTGTAGACCTCAGGCGTGTTCTCGCCGTGGAACCACACCGGAAGGCTCTCGTAGCCGACGAAGGGTATCGACCCCGGACGGATATGCGTGTCGGCGAACGGGAACATCGTCAAGCCATATCCGTACGTGTTCCCGCTTCCGACGTAGCCGTTGATGCCGCCGCTGTTGCAAGCGGCTTGGGCGATAGCAGGATTGTTGCAATTGCCGGCGGCCGGACGCGGGAAGTAGTTGATGTTGAACGCGGCGCTGAACATCGGCGGCTGGAAGCGCTGATGCGGACCGAACGCATAGGTGCCGCCCACGCCCCACGAGTTCGAGTTGATGCTGGAGGGGTTCGAGCCTCCGCCCGGACAGGCGATCGAGTTGAAAAAACATCCGCCCGTCAAACTGGTTGCCTCGATGTTGGTGCGCTGGTGACTGTCGTACCAGGCGCTAAGCGCCAATCCGTGACCCGCAAGGTAGTTCAGTGCGAGCTTATCCTCGCGGTCGTTGACGCTGCCGCTGAGCAGCGAGGTCCCGGGAGCAAGCGTCACGATGCGACCGAGCGAGAAGTCGAAGTTGGTGTGCGCGTAATGGAAGTTCCACCGCGGCGAGAAGTGGTAGACCAGGTCATAGTTGAGCCGCAGATTGCTCGTGGTATGCGGCGTTCCCGGACATTGGGCTTGACCGGAGCAGTAGATCGGGAATAAGTTACCCGGGGGCTTCGACGAATCGCCCGTGTCGTCCACGAAGTAGATCGGCGCGATATCGATTTCCCACTTGGCGTTGGCCGCGAACGCCGCGCGCGTGGTGCAGAGCACTAACGACACGAGGATCAGGCCGGCAACCACTACGTGAATGGCACGACGCATAGATTCGCCTCCGTATTTTGGTAGACAAAACGCGGCCAAGCGCTTGCGCTTCTGACCGCTACTCTTAAGGAGATTATCTCACCAACACCTCGTCCGCTATACACCCGAAGGGGTGTATCAGGACATATGCCAACCGTGGCTCACGACGATCGATTGTCCGGTGAGCGCATTGGTCGGGAACGTCGCCAAGAAGACGATGGTATCGGCGACGTCTTTGGTGGTCGTAAACTCGCCGTCGACTGTTTCCTTGAGCATCACGTTCTTGATGACGTCGCTCTCAGAAATGCCAAACGCCCGTGCCTGCTCCGGTATTTGGCGCTCGACCAGGGGCGTACGAACGAAACCCGGGCAGACGACGTTCGAGCGCACGCCGAAACGCGCGCCCTCCTTCGCAACAGTGCGGCATAGACCAAGCAATCCGTGCTTCGCCGCAGTATAGGGGGCCTTGAGCGGCGAGGCCTCCTTCGAATGCACCGAGCCGAGGTACACGATCGATCCGCCCTTGTGGTGCGCGTACATGTGTTGCAGGGCTGCACGCGTCACGAGAAACGCGGCGTCGAGGTGCACGCTTACAACACGGCGCCAGTCGGCGTAGCTGAGCTCGTGGATCGGCGCGATATGCTGGATCCCCGCGTTGCTCACCACTATGTCGAGACCACCGCATGCCGCAACGACGCGCGCAACGCCCGAGGTGACCTGCGATTCATCGGTTACATCCATAACGACGGAAATGGCGCGGCCGCCCTGCTGCTCGATCTCCCCAACCGCGCGCTGCGCGCCCTCGGCCGAAAGATCGGCGACTGCGACAACTGCGCCCTCACGCGCTAACGAACGCGCAGTCTCGAGACCAATTCCACTGGCCGCACCGGTTACAAGCGCGACCTTGTCGGCAAGCCTCACGGTATGCCCTCCGATTTTAGTGTTGCAAATCGCGTATAAAAGGTACTACACCTTTTCGGACGTATTGCCGCGGCATGAGTGCCGATGGGGCATACGCCCTTCGAGCGTCCGGAATAGTCAAGTCATTTGCCGGCTTCATTGCTATCGATGATCTAACGTTGAACGTGCAATCTGGAACGATTCATGCGATCATTGGGCCAAATGGCGCCGGCAAGACGACGCTGCTCGGCGTGTTCTCGGGATTCGTACGTCCGACTGCCGGGCGGGTGACCTTCGCAGACCGCGATATCACGCACGAAGCGCCAGCCGAGATCGCGCTCATGGGCATCGTGCGCAGCTTTCAAATCAACAGCATCTTTCCGCACATGAGTGCAATCGAGAACGTGAAGGTTGCACTGCAGGCCCGTACGGGACTTTCGCGGCGTCTGCTTGCCGGACGCAGTGCAACCGCCGTGCTCGACGATCCCGCTCGCGAAGCACTGCGGATCGCGGGACTCGACGACTCACGCGCAACGCTCGCGGCGAATCTTCCCTACGGTCAAAAACGCGCGCTCGAACTTGCCATCGCAATTGCGCAAGATCCCAAGGTGCTGCTGCTCGACGAACCGACCTCAGGCATGGGGGCGCAGGACATTGCCCCGACGATCGAGCTGATCGGCCGTGTCGCGGCCGGCCGCACCGTCGTGCTGGTCGAGCACAACTTGCGCGTGGTGGAACATCTCTGCGACCGGGTCAGCGTGCTCGAGCGCGGCAAGCTTTTGACCGAGGGAACCTACGACGAAGTGCGCGCGGATCAACGCGTGATCGACGCATATCTCGGCGGGGGCAGGCACTGATGCTCCGCGTTGACGACGTGCACGCCTACTACGACGAGTCGCATATCTTGCACGGCATGAGCTTCGAGCTGCGCGACGGCGAGGTTGCGACGTTGATCGGCCGCAACGGTGTCGGCAAGACCACGACGCTTCGCTCGATCGTGGGCATCGTGCGACCGCGACGTGGGTCGATCAAGCTCGACGACTGCGAGCTCACGACGCTCTCTTCGGATCGCATCGCGAGGCGCGGGATCGCCTACGTCCCCGAAGAGCGCGGGATCTTCTCAACGCTTAGCGTGCGCGAAAACCTGCTCTTCGCGCCGGTGCTCGCGCCCGGCGGCTGGACGCTCGAGCGCATCTTCGACGCATTTCCGAACTTGAAGGCGCGCGCACACGCCGTCGGCACAACGCTCTCAGGCGGCGAGCAGCAGATGCTCGCCATCGCACGCGCGCTGCGCTCGGGTGCGCGGACAATTCTGCTCGACGAGCCGACCGAGGGGCTTGCGCCCGTTATCGTCGAGCGTATCGGCGACATCGTGCGCGAGATGAAAGCCGCGGGTATCTCGGTGTTATTGGTCGAGCAAAACGTGCGCTTCGCCGCGGCGGTTGCCGACCGCCACCACATCGTCGTTCACGGACGCGTCGAACAAGTGCTCGACACCGCCGACCTCGTCGCCCGCGAAACCGATTTGCTCGCGTTCCTCGGCGTCTAGCTCTCCCTTGTCATCCCGAGCGTAGTGAGCGAAGCGAACGCAGTCGAGGGATCGGGGCTGCCCATTGCGCCGGCAAGCACCATTGCTGCTCGCGAAGCAGTCCGAAGCCAGTGCGGTGGCGGTCTAACCTTTGGACATGAATTTCATAAAAGCGGCGCGGGCTTCGTCGGATTTGAGCGCGGCGATAAATGCGCTGAGCTCATCATCCATCGCGCGATTGATCTGCTCGGCAAATTGCGCTTTGAGCAAACGCTTCGTGTTCGCCATGGCGCCCGGCGGCAGCTCCGCGAGCCGGCCGCACATCAGCGAGACCGCGCCGTCCACGTCCTCGTCGTCGGTCACGCGGTTTATCAAGCCAAGTTCCTTGGCTTCGTCGGCACCGAACTGCTCCCCGGAGAGCATCAGCCACGACGCACGCGTGCGCCCAGCGATTAGCGGAAAGAGTACGCTCGAGGCAGCTTCAGGTACGAGACCGAGACGCGTGAACGGCAGCGCGAAGCGCGCCGACCGCCCGGCCACCACCGCGTCGCAGTGCATGAGCATCGTGGTGCCTATACCGATCGCGACGCCCTTCACGCCCGCCAATAGCGGTTTGGGAAAGGCGATCAACGCGCGCAGCAGCTTCACGACCGGCAGATCGTCGGACGACGATCCGAGTACGCCTGCAGCGAGAAAGTCGCCGAGATCGTTGCCGGCCGTGAAGTCGTTGCCGCCAAAGATCCCGACCGCATGCACGGCGATGTCGCGCCCGGCGTCGTCGAGCGCGTCGACCATCGCCTGATACATCGCGACCGTGATCGCATTTTTCTTCTCGGGACGGTTGAAGCGTATCGCCGCGACGGCGCCGTCTTTGTGGTAGATAATGTGTTCGCTCATCGTCTTTAATACGGGAGAGGGAGCAGTTGGGTTGTTGAGCGTGCGATGACCGCGTCGGGTACGAAGAAATCCGGCATCAGCGGCGCCCCCGGGGAAATCGCGTAGCCCGAAAAATCGGTGACGCCTTCGGCACGCAACACCTCTTCGTCGACAAAAAAGTTGCCGGTGCATTCCCGCGAGGGGCGCTTCAGAATCGCAATCGCCGCGTCGGCAACGATCTCCGGCGTGCGCGAGACCTTGGCGAGCGAATCTCCACCGAGTACGTTACGCACCGCAGCCGTATCGATCGTCGTCAGCGGCCACAGCGAGTTGACGGCGATACCCGCATCTGCGAGCTCGGCCGACATGCCGAGCGTACACATCGACATACCGAATTTGGCCATGGTATAGGCGGTGTGGTTCTTGAACCAGCGCGCCTGCATGTCGAGCGGCGGCGCGAGGTTTAGAATGTGTGGATTCTCCGCGCGCGCAAGATGCGGAATCGTCGCCTTCGAGCAGACGAACGTGCCGCGCGCGTTGATCTGGTTCATCAGATCGTAGCGCTTCATGTCGGTCTGCGTGGTCGGCGTCAGCGAGATTGCGCTCGCGTTATTGATGCATGCATCGATGCCGCCAAAACGCTCGACGGTCTTCGCGACCGCTTCCTGCACTTGCTCTTCGTAGCGGATATCGCACTGCAGCGGCAGCGCTTTGCCACCGGCAGCTTCAATTTCGGCCGCCGCGGTAAAGATCGTGCCCGGCAGTTTCGGGTTGGGATCGGTGGTCTTGGCCGCAATCGCAACGTTTGCGCCTTCGCGCGCAGCGCGGAGTGCAATCGCGAGGCCGATACCGCGGCTCGCGCCGGTGATAAAGAGCGTCTTCCCTTGGAGTGTCATCCGCGAAGCGCACCGATGCGCACAAAGGTCTTCATGCAAACTCCTCAAAGGCTCCGTGTCTATGGCCCGGGCCGGGATGACGGTTTCCACGCCCATCGGCGCAGTACTGCAGGTGGCCGCCGATGGCGGCGAGATCGTAGCCTGCGACTTTCGCGCCCGAGCCCGCGCGCGCTCGACACCGGTGCGCGACCCGCTCTTGCGCGAGGCGCGCACGCAGCTCGATGCTTATTTTCGCAAGAAGCTCCGCCGATTCGATCTGCCGCTCGCGCTGCGCGGAACGCCGTTTCAAGTGGCGGTATGGCAACTCGTCGCAAGCCTCGAAGTCGGCGAACTGATCTCGTACAGCGACGTCGCGCGCGCGCTCGGCGCGCCGCTTGCACACCGCGGTGTCGCTGCAGCGATGCGCAAAACCCCGTACGATCTACTCGTTCCCGCGCATCGCGTGATCGGCGCCGACGGCCGCATCAAAGGCGCGGGCCCTAATTCGCTGCGCCGCCGATTGCTCGCGTTCGAAGGCATCATGATTCGTTAGCGGCGCAACACTTGCTGCATGGCTCGGAACCGCTGCTGCCAAGCGGAGGCTCGAAGTTTTGCGCCATTCGAAGGATGCGAACTTCCTTTGGCCGTGGCGCAAAACTCGCGCAGCAGGAGCGGCGCAGGACGCGCCGCGACGAGCGTCTTCGTGGGCAGCAGCGGTTCCGAGGCCGCCGCAAGTGGTGAGAAGCGTCCCTCGACTACGCTTCGCTACGCTCGGGATGACAAGGCAATCAGTGAAGCAGTAGACGGTATTCGATCATTGGGCCGAATCCGACATTGCGATCCGCGGCTTCGCCGGTTGCCGGATACATCGCGCTGAAATTCAGCGTGCGTAGACCAAAGAGCCACTGTGAGCGCCTATAAGAAATGCCGTATTCGACCGACGCATCAACCTCGGAAGCACGTTCTGGCTTGATCACGTTCGGCGAGCCGTCGAGAAACGCGTACACGTCCGAGCCGCTCAAGTACGGTGCGGTGCCCACGAACGCTTCGAGAACATGCCGCGTGCCGAACGTGTGGCGATAGCGCAGTGTGTAACGCACGCCGGCCAGCCGCGACGAGACTTCTTGCGCTTGCGCCGGAAGCGGGGTGCGTTGATTGTAGATCGTCTCGCCGAGACCGATCCAGGCATCGTTAGTTACCGCGTACTCCGCCTGCCCGTTGAAAATGCCGAGCTTCGGCGTCGCTTGTCCGTACGTGGCCGACGGCTGCACACCCGGGATACTGATCACTGGGAGGCCTTCTAGATGCAGCGCGAAGTGTTTCCCTCCGACATGCACTTCGAGTAATGGCCCGCCGCCGATACCGTATTGACTGCCTGCCGCGTCACGGTGAACGCCGACGAGTGCGAGCCCCTGAATGCCGACGTAGGAGTACGGCGTTGCGGCGGTTGTGAGCAGTACCGCGCACGCCGCGAGGACGTGCGCGACGCGTTTATTTCTTGACTGCATCGACAAGTACCACGCCGCGCTGGCCAGAGTCGCGTAAGGCGCGCGTCGCCGCAAGCGCCGCGCCGATCGGTTGCGATGGATCGAGCGCTTGGCTAACGGTGAATCCCGTCCGCGCCTTGGCTTGCGCATCGATTGGATCGCGAAAACTCTGCGGGAGCATCGAGTACTTGTCGATCAAACTGAGCACCGGCCCGGCTTTCTCCTCGAACGTCGTCGGATCGAGCACCACCACGACGAGCTCGCGGGTCTTGCCGTTTTCTTGGTGCGAAAACACTTGAAATTGTAAGCCCAGCGCCTGCGCGTGGCGGTGCGCGGTATCGATACTCGAACCGCTCGCAGCGACCTCGTAGCCTTGCGGTGGATTTGCGCTCACGTCGTGCAGCCAGCCTTCCAGCGTCTCGAGTGTCGCATTCGATTCTGCGATCACCTCGCGTCCCGAGACCGCTGTCGAGCCCGCCGTGCCATGCCAATCGCGCACGGTAAGGACAGTGCTTCCGCTATAGAGCGGAAAGTCTATCGGATTGCTTGCCGCAGCCGGCGACGAGGATGCGGACGACGCCGATTGGCCCGACTGCGAACAGCCGCTGGCCAGTAGGACAAGCGCTAACGCGCTAAGGGCTCGGTTCATGCGCGTCGCTTCGAGGAGAAGCCGTCCGGGCCCCGTAAGCGTGGAGTATGACCTTCGAAGAGTTTTGGCCGCGCTATCTGCAGGCACACAGCAACCCGCGCACGCGCGCCTTCCATGTCGCCGGCACGATCGCTGGCACCACGTTGGTACTTGGCGCGATCGCACTGCGTAAACCGTGGCTCGTTCCGGCGGGACTTGCCGCCGGATACGGCGCTGCGTGGTTCTCACACGCCTTTATCGAGCACAATAAGCCTGAGACGTTCCGCGCGCCCTTTGCGTCGCTGCGCGGCGACTATTTGATGGCCTGGCACGTTCTGCGCGGTTCGATCAACGACGAGATCGCGCGCACCCAAGGAGCGCGCGCATGAAGCGATTCGCACTAGCCTTGTTTTCGGCACTCGTGTTCGCCGTCGCGCCGGCGGCGGCGATGATGCCCCATTCACCGGTCTTTATCGACGCCGATGCCGCATCCGGCATCACGGTGCGCGCCGGCGAAGAGTTCTTCATTGCGCTACCGGCCAACACCGGCAGCACCGGCTACAGTTGGGCCCAGACGATGACGAACCCCGACGTCCTCGCCTACGAAGGCAACGTCAGCCAACCGCCTGCGCACGCGATGCCCGGCGCGCCTGGCCAGCAGATCTTCATCTATCATGCCAACCGGACCGGTACTGCCACGATCGTGCTCGCCTATAGTCGCCCCTTCGAACCTGACGCGCCGCCGGCGAAGACGCTTACGTATACCGTTACCGTTCAGTAGTGTCTCGCTCCATGAATACCAGTGCATTCGCTGGAGCCTTCGTTGGTCGGCGTCGAGGCGCGAGGAGGGAGCATAGCCACAGCTCTGTGACCGACGAGCAACGACGACGCCGACCAACGCAGGTCCAGCCCTTCGGGTTGCCTCATCGACGCTCCGCGAGCATCGTTGCTCTTCGCTCGCAAAGCGCTGCTTTTGTCGCTCATCGCGCCTCGCTCGCGGGCGCCGATGGGCGCAACGAATGTGCTGCTATTCATGGAACGAGGCACTGACGTGGACGACCGTCTCTCCTACGGCTCGTACCTGAAGGTCAACGAGCTTCTCGACCTGCAAGCTCCGCTCTCGCGTCCCGAGCATCACGATGAGATGCTCTTTATCATCATTCATCAGGTCTATGAGCTATGGTTCAAGCAATTGCTCCACGAGCTCGACGCAGTGACCGCGGCGCTCGAGCGCGACGACCTGCTGCGCGTGAGCAAATACTTCCGCCGGGTTCATACGATCCAGCGGCTGCTCGAATCGCAGGTCGACGTACTCGAGACAATGACGCCGCAAGAATTCAACGCATTCCGCGATCACCTCAATCCAGCCAGCGGCTTTCAATCGATTCAGTTTCGCGAAATGGAGTTTCTCTGCGGCATCCGCCGCACCGAGACGCTCCAGTACATACACATGGATGACGAGCAAAAGGCGCGCCTGTACAAAAGGCTCGAGGAGCCGTCGCTCTACGACTACGTCAAAGGGTTACTTGCGCGGCGCGGCTACGCGACGGAGTCCGGTGCACCACTGATCGAAACGTTCCGCCAAATCTACACCAACGCCGATGCAAACTACGATCTCTACTTGCTCCTCGAAGATCTGATCGAATTTGACGAGCGCTTATTGCTTTGGCGAGGACGCCACGTGCGCATGGTCGAGCGCATGATCGGCCAGCGCACCGGCACCGGCGGGTCGTCGGGAGCCCAATACTTGCAAGGCACGCTGGTCCACCGCTTCTTCCCCGAGCTTTGGGACGTACGCTCGCATCTGGGCAAAGGATCCTACGCGTGAGCACCACGACGACACAAGCACTGTGCCGTGACCAGTTCCCGATTCTCGCAACCGCAACGTATCTGGTGAGCCACTCGATGGGCGCCGCGCCGCTTGGCGCAAAGACGGCGCTCGAAGAATACTGGGACGAGTGGGCCGCGCAGGGTCCGGAGGCGTGGGAAGCGTGGCTGCCGCGCATCGGCGAGATTGCCGACGGCATCGGCGCGTTGATCGGGGCGCAGCCCGGCAGCGTCTTCCTCGGGCCCAATGTCTCGGTGCTGCAGGCGGCGCTCGCAACGTGCTTCGACTTTACGCAACCGCGCAACGAAGTCGTCTACGAGACGCTGCAGTTTCCGTCATTGACCTACGTGTGGCGCGAGTGGGAACGCTTCGGTGCACGCACGCGCGTGGTCGGCTCCGACGATGGGCGCACGATCCCCACCGAACGTATCATCGCCGCAATCACCGAGAAAACCGCCATCGCCGTTCTCTCGCATGCCTACTATGTCTCCGGCGCGATCGCCGACGTGCGCGCGATCCAGGCGCACTGCCGCAAAGTCGGCACGATTCTCTGCGTCGATGCGTATCAAACGACCGGTGTGTATCCCTACGACGTTCGAGCGTGGGATCTCGACATCGTCACCGGCGGATCGCACAAGTGGTTGTGCGGCGGACCCGGCTGCGGTTGGATCTACGTTCGGCCGGCGCTACGCGAGCAACTCCGCCCAGCCGTGACGGGTTGGATGGCGCATGCGCAGCCCTTCAAGTTTGAAGACGCTCCAATCCACTACGCGGACTCGATGTATCGTTTCGGCCACGGCACGCCGACGATTCCCGGCTACGTCGCGGCGCGGTACGGCCATCAGACGATCGCGCAGATCGGTGTCGCGCGCATCCGCGAGCACAACGTGCGTCTCACCACGATGATTGCGGACATGGCACTCGAGCGCGGCCTGCGTGTAAATACGCCGCTTGAACCCGCGCAACGCACCGGCTGGATCGGCATCGACTTTGACGATGCGGCACGTGTGTGTCGCGAGTTGATCGCGCGCCGCGTCTTCCTCGACTACCGGCCAGGTTGCGGCCTGCGTGTGAGCCCGCATTTCTACACGACGGACGACGAGATAGCAAACTTCTTCCGCGAGTTGGATGCCCTTCGACGATGACCGCGGCGCAATCCATGATCGTCGACCACACCAAGATAGGCGCCGCGCTGCGGCGCCTATCGCTGCCTCTTGCCCTCCAGATGCTCGGCGATCAGCTGCTCGGCGTGGTCGACACCATCGCGATCGGCTACATCAGCACGACCGCACTCGCCGGGGTCACTGCCGCCACGACGGTCTTCTTCACACTGATCTTGATGCTCAACGGCCTGTGGAGCGGCGCCGGCATCATCGCTGCGCAGCGCATCGGCGCGCACGACGTCGACGGTTTCGCACGCACGGTGCGCGCCGGCTTTCTGGTTCCCGGCATCGCCGCGATCGCGCTCACGCTCGGAAGTCTCGCCGGCGCGGAGCCGCTACTGCATGCCATGCTCGGCAAACTCCCATCGGTGCACGCAAGCGCGCTGTACCTGATACTGCGCTGCGCATCACTCATTCCGATCAATATCTCGGCCACGCTGATCGTCGGCCTGGGCGCGGCGGGCAATCGCAAGCTCGGCGTCTATATCCTCGGCATCATCAACCTCGTGCACATCCCGTTGCTGGCCGTTCTCGCGCTCGGCTGGATGACGCACCATCCGTATGGGATCGCCGGCGCGGGCATCTCGACGCTCGCCTCGGAAACGATCGCCGCGATCTTCGCGCTCGTGTACGTCGCGCGCAAACCGATCTATCGCATCTTCACACAGCGCAGCATCGACCTCGCGCTTGCGATACGTTGCGCGTGGCTCGGACTTCCCGAGAGCGTCTTCGGCTTTGCGCTCGTCGCACCCGATGTCGCGATCGTCGCAATGCTCGCACCGCTCGGCATAACGCTCGTCGCCGCCTTCCGTGCGCTCAACGTCGTTTCGGACCTCACGTTCGTCGTGCCGGTTCCGCTGCAGCAAGCGACGCAGACCGTGATCGGTCAGCGCATCGGCGCCGGCGACCCCGAAGGTGCATACGCCTTTCTGCACAGGGCGCTGCGAACCGCGCTCCTAATCACGACGATCACCGGTGCACTCGTTGCGCTCTTGGCGTGGCCGCTCGCATTCATCTTCACGATGAACGCGGCGGTCGCGTCGGTCGCTGCGCTCCCGATCGTGTTGCATATGGTAACGCTGCCGATCAAAGGCTGGGCGATGGTCGCACTCGCGCCGATTCGTGCGGCCGGCGACACGCGCTTCTCGATGTTCGTTGGCATCGTGTGCGGCGTTTTGGTGTTGCCGATTACCTGGTTCGCCATCGAGCGACTGCACATCGGGCTTTACGCGGTGCCCGTCGCGTGGATTATCGCCTGGAGTGCGCGCGCCGCACTGACGGCGCTCAAACTGCGCTATTCGGCCGGTGCTTGGGCCTCGGGCTTGATTGAACCGCGTCCGTAGCCGCCGTACGCGGCGATCAGCACGATCAGCGCATGGAGCGCGATGTCCCAGCCGTAGATCGGGACGATGCCAAAGAGTGTATTCATGATCGGGATCGCCCCGAGAATCACGAGCACGAGATAGATCCATGCTACGCTGCGCAGATACAGCACGGCTGCATTGAAGCGCAGGCTCGCAACGACGCCCCACACGCCGAAGATCAGGTGCACGAGATCGTGCGCTACGTTGAGTGGAAAGATCCCAAAGAGCATGCGATACTGCATGTCAAGCGTAACGACTTGCGCATCGAACGGTGCGGCGGGTGCGACCCACGGCAGCAGTCCCGCGACGGTAACCGTGATAAAGAGCAAGCCTAGGATCCGAGCGATCAGCGGCGCATTCATGGGCCGTCCTTATCTTCGGGCGCAAGCACGCCCTGCAACGCGGCGTGGATCCGGCCGTTGCTCGCCAAGATGCTGCGCGCGTCGACCCGCGCCGGGCTGCCGTCAACGCGCGTGATCGTTCCACCGGCCTCATGCACGAGCAGCGTGCCCGCAGCGACGTCCCACGCGTGCAGATCGAATTCCCAAAAGCCGTCGAAGCGTCCGCACGCGACGAAGGCGAGATCGAGCGCTGCGGAACCATCGCGCCGCACCGCTTGCGCATGACCGGAGGCGCGCGCAAAGAATGCGGCGTTTCGCGCGAAGTCGGCGGGATGAAATCCGGTGCAGACCATAGCGTCGGCGATGCGGTCGATCGTTGAAACGCGTATCGGTGCATCACCAAGACGCGCACCGCCGCCACGCTCCGCGGCAAAACATTCGCCGAGCGCCGGCGCATAGACGACGCCGGCGAGCAGCTCGCCCGCGCGCTCGTAGGCGATCGAGACACAATAGAGCGGATAGCCGTGCGCGTAGTTCGTCGTACCGTCGAGCGGATCGATGATCCAACGCTCATCGCTCGTACCCGCGGTGCGTCCGCTCTCTTCGGCGAGAATCGCGGCGTCCGGGAAATCTGCACGCAGGCGCGCGATTACCGCGCGTTCGCTCGCGCGATCGGCGACGGTGACGATGTCGGCGCGGCGGCCTTTCTCCTCGATTTCGAGCGGGCGGCGCGCGTACGCCAACAAAGCAGCAGCGCCCTCGCGTGCTGCGGAGAGCGCTGTGGTTAAGGGATCAGGTGCGCGCACGCGCGGTCGCTAGTTGAACAGTGTGTAGACGGCGTTGGTGGAGTAGTTACCATCCGGGACCGCCAGCGGGACCGTGACCGTGAGGTCGACACAGTACGTGGTTATTGCGGTTCCACTCGCTAGGCCCGACCAGACCCCACCATCATCGGCATACACGATGTACGGTGTTGAGGTCGGCAATGGTGTCGCCGCGAGTTTGTAGGTGTCGTTGGCAATATCCTTACCCGGGAAGGTCCCACCGGAAAGATCGCTCGTGATCCCCTCTTCAAGCGACCACGCAGTCGACATGTTGACCGTAACCTGGAAGTAACACGCCGGCAAGACCTTTACGGTCTGACCCGGTGCGGCCGTGACGCTGACGCTCGGATAATTGCTGACGAGGATCGTGCCCTTGGGATTGGGCGTCACTTCAGCCTGCACCAAAACCGAATGTTGGACTTGCGCCTGTGCAACGAGGGTCGAATCATCGCTCGCGAAATGCAGCCCTTCGGCGCGATACGTCCGTTGCAGCGCGGGCGCTGCACGATCCAGCGTCGATGCGATCGTCATCTGCCCGGGAGCCTGATGCGGCGCATAGCCGATCGGCGTTCCTATCACTTGCACGAAAATCGGAATGATGATCTGCGACTGCTGTGTTTGGATCGTCGCCTTCACCGGCTGAGCAAACACGAGCCCAATAATCAATGCCCCAACAGCAATGGACAGGAGCTGAAAGCGCTTCATAGACCCACCACCGTATAGACGATCCAGACGTAGTAGTTGCCGCCGACCGAGTTCCCCGGCACTCTGAACTGATAGTCGTAGTAGTAATCGTTGTTCGGTAACCCCGACATCGCGATCGGACTGGGATAGCTCGAATACGTAATCGACGCAGGGTTACCGACGTTGTCCGTCCCGCCGCTCACCAGTCCTGAGGTCACCGCGAACTGGAAACCGGGAGTGTAACCGGTGTTTGAATCCGACGATGCGCCGCTCGGAAGATAGAAGATGCCGGCCTGCGGGCTCTGCGTACTGGTCGTGTTGTTCGTTATATAGGCCGCCGCTTCACCGTAGACATAAAAGCCCGAGGCGTCATTGGTCGTAACGTGCAGATGCGCCGCGTACTTATATAAGTACGTGTCGCCGGCGATCGTCGTACCGAAGTCCACGGTTCCTGTGCCGACACCGGTAGCGCCGGGGCCAGTTGTCGGCGTGGGCTGCGTACCGAACGTCGCGATCACCGAGCCGTAGCCCATATGGTAGTTCGGCGTGAGCGAGAAATTGATAACGGGTAGCGCGTGCCACTGGACATTAACGTTTCCGGTTGCAGTCACTGCATCGGCCGGGGACACGACCGCCATCAACGCCATGCCGGCGAAGATTACGCCCAAGATTCCCAGATGGTACCGTCTCATTGCAGTGTCCAACACGCTCCCTGTGCTCACCTTACCGGTTAGTGGACGTCGAAATTGATCTCGCCGCCCGTTTCGGTCTTGCCGCCATAGTCGATGGTTGCGATCGCCTGATACGTGCCCGGGTCGAGCTTCTTTCCGCTGAGCTCGATGAGCCGTTCTCCGCCGCGCTCGACCAACATATTGTCGGGCATCGGCACTTGATAGACGACCGTTCCACCTTTTTGCACGGTCACCTGACCGCGCAGATACTCGTGGGCGTTGCCAACGTTTTTGAAGAGTACGCGGTAGATCTGCCGGCCCGCGCCCTTCGCACTTGACATCTTGCTAATCGCGCCGTTGACCTGCACCGTGTTCGGCACGGTAATGTAGAACTTCGACGCGACCCGGGCCGAGAACGCGACGCCACCGCCGCGGCGCTCGGGCCTGGTTTGGAAGAACACGACGCCCGCATATTCTCCCGAGAGCTTGTCGTCCGAGGGCATCGCGATCGTGAGTTGGACCTGTTGCGCCGTCCCCGGCGGGATGTCGAACTCACGAGGTCTTACCGAGGCCCACTTGAGCAACGAGTACTCGCTGGTCCCAATCTTTTCGAACTCGTAGTTGCCACCTGGCGAGAGTCCGAAGTCCGCGAGGGATGTCAGAATGTGGACCGAGGCTTCGGTGGTATTCGCGACCGTTATCGGGACGTTATAGGTAGTTCCGAGCGGAATTGCGGCTTCGAATTTTCCTGGTGTTACCGTGATTCCCAGTCCGACGGAGTCACCCGGGGTTACCGAGGCACCGAAGAGGACAAGGAGAGCGACGAGTAACGTGGCGAGTCGATTCAACTGCAGCATATCCCGATTCCCTTCGCCGCGGAGCGTTGTGCGGCCCGCGACGAAGGGCGCTCTTCCTCTATCCTAGTTGGTCGTCAACGTGTAGGTCAGGGTCACGTTTTGGGCGCCGCTCTGCATTTGCGGTCCCATGTTGAGCTGGATGTCGTGGTTGAGGTCCGAGCCGGTCGTGGCCTTGGTAAGGGCCAGGATGTTGGTGGACGCCGAAGCCAAGACGGCCGTGCCGACGGTGCACGCGGTCGTGGCCGTGGGGCTGTTCATCGTGATGGCAGCCACGCGAGCCGAGGCGGTCCACGCAGTGTTGCCGGCCGTGTTCCACACGCCGTCCGGCTCGATGCACAGCAGCGAACCGTTGGTGTTCGTGTCATAGGCCGACGGCGCACCCGCGGTCGCTTGCACGGTCAGTGCGGCGCCGAGGCTATCGTTCGTGACGATATACGCGTCGATCGCATTGATTTCGAGGCAGTTCGTGTACTGCGTCGAGTCCGCAACAACGAGACCGAAGTTCACGTTGAGGCTCACGCCGGGGTCTTTGCTGGCACCGGCAGCGCCGTTGCACTGACCGCCGCCGCCATTGGCCTGCGTGAAGATGTCGTTGGCAGCAGGCACCGTGTGTGTCTGCGAAGCGGTTGTCTGCGTGAACATGTTGATGGTTGCCGTGATGGCGTAGTTCCATTCGACATTGACCGTTCCGGTCGGGGCCACGGCAAGTGCCGGGGCTGCGGTTGAGAGAAGAGCGCCCAGGGTAACGAGCGCTGCATAGCGTTTAATGTTCATCGTCCTTTCACCATGCGCGAGAGTGCCATCCGTGGCGGGGCATTAGTAGGTACATAGAATTTATCGGCAGCCTGAGTAACCTACTAAGCGGCAACGGTGCAGGCGGCGTAAAGAAACGCCTAGCTGCACCGTAAAGAAGCGCTCGCTTGAGGAATTTGCGTGCATAAGAAGAGGCGCCGCGCATGCGCGACGCCTCCTCTTTACACTTCCGAAACAATTGTTTAGTTGGCGATCAACGTGTAGGTGATCGTGACTTGGTGACCCGAAACGTCGGCGCCGTTCTGCACGCGGAAGTTCTGCAGGACATCGAAGTCAGTATTCATGGTGTAGTTACCGCAGGCGAGGGTTGTTGCTGCGGGGACCGGTTCGAAGTAGGTGCCTACGCCCGTCCCATAGGTAATGCCGGCCGAGGAGTTCGTGGTATCGACGGACGTATTGAGCTCGGTCGTTGCGTTGGCGGTGGCGGCGACCTGGAGCTGCCAGGTGTTGGCCACCACGCCCGCGCCGACCGGGCACGTCGCGGCGATCGTCGAGCCTTCGTAGATGACCGTGGCCCGCACGACGTCGGCTCCCGTGATGGTCGTGCCGGCCCCGAACTCACCGAAGTTCACGGTTCCGCCGGAGAACGTGCACTGCGCGGGATTGCAGACCACGCTCGGATGCGAGTTGCCCGGTCCAGGGTTGGAGGGATCGACGGTAATCGAGAGACCGAGCGAGAAGGCAACCGAGACTTCGTCGGAACCCGTCCATGCAAGGCCGGACGTGGCGCCGTCGATCGTAGCCGGAAGCAGATAGCTGTCGCTCTCCACGCTCGGCGTATTGGCAACGAACTCCACGGCAATATTTGTTCCCGTCGAGAAGCCGGTACAGCCGCTCACTTCAATCTGGCCGGCTGTACTGCCGGGCGTTGGATTCGTCGTGTTGACTAAATTGATGGCGCAGCCGGCCGGAAGGCCCGTGGTGATAAACGTGCCGGCGTTGATTCTTCCGAGCACGACGTACTGCGTGATCGGAGCGCCGACCAGCGTCCAATCGCCGGCGCCAGTCGCAAGACCGTTGATATCAAATGCCGGCAGCGCAATATCAGTCGTTGCGATGTTCTGACCGCTCGAACTCGTATTGGTCACTTCGTAGATAAAGCAGTTTGGCGACTTCGAAACGGTGGCCACGGTATTGGTGGCAATGTTTGAGGTCGTCGAACAGCTCGCGTCTGTTCCGCCCTGTTTCACCGAGAAGAGTTTCGCGCTGGCCGTCTTGTTCGACGACGTCACGGTGACGACTTTCGGCGCGGACCAGCCGCCGCCGTTTGCACCATGTGCGTACACGTAGAACGTTTGGGTGCCCGTCGCAGTGCTGTTGAGCGTGAAATTGATCGTAGCCATCCCGCCCTGCGCAAGCGCGTTTACCTCCTGCGCTGCCGTACACGGCCCCATCACGTTCTGAATAGCTGACGGATAGGTGGGTCCGGTCGGAGGCTGCGCAGGTTGCGCGAGCGCACTTGCATTGAAGGTCGTTTGCTGATTTGTACACGCCGTGAGACCGAACATGTACTCCAACGTGTTCGCAGCAGGGCTCTGCGTTGTCCAATATTTCCAGCTGTTGACCGTCGGCACGCCGGTGACTGTAGGCACGCCGTTGATCGTCCAGCCGGAATTCGTTGCTTGCTCGATCACGATCGCATCGATCGGGTCGGGATTGGCATCCGCAGCCGTCGTCGTGTTGCCGAACGTCAGCGAATAGCTCGTGGTGCTCGCACCCGGTGAAACGGTCGACGGATTGAACTGCGCCGCCATCAAGTTGCTGTTGAGTGAAAACCCTTGTAGCGAAAGACTGTCCACCGGCGAGCCGGCAGCGCCTCCACCCACAACCGGCGTTTCCGTGTATCCGGTCAGGGAAGTTGCCGCCCAGCCAAAGTTGACGTTATCCCAGACTTGGATTTCCAGTTCTTGCGAAATGTAGGACGACGTGGAAGCCGGCACATCGAGCCAGACTTGCGTGACATTTCCCTGGGTGATACCAGTGGCAGTATTGCTTCCCGCACTGGCGGGGGTGTTCGCGCCCGGGTTCAGACACACGGAATTGGGCGGCAGCGGAAACAAGCACGCGTTGCCGCCGTTGGTCGCGAGCGCATAATATTTGCCGGCCGGCGTTACCGGTTCGCTCGGATCGACGGTGATTTGCGAGGCATTGATGGAACTCGGGAACGTGATGCCGACCTCACCCGCGGCGTAACTCAATCCCGCCGTACATCCGGGCACCGGAGCGCCGCTGCCGCTGCAACCCACGAGGTTCACGGCCATCACGTTCTCGCGTCCCGCGGCTGCGGCAAACGGCGTACTATTCTGATATACGCCTTGCGCGAAGGTCGACTGATAGAAGTGCGCGTTGGTCCACGGCGTTGTCGGGGGATTCGTGGCGACCGCTACGACGTTGCGCGACGTGTTCGCGGGAAACGTCGCCGAGCCGATGTACACGGCCTGTGCAGCGACATCCAACGCGGCGTTAGTATCGTCGAAATAGACCGGGGTCCACGCGTTCGACAGCCCGCTCGTGCTCGACCAGCTCAACCCATCGGCGGGCAGGATCGTGGTCGTCGTCGTGCAGGGGGCGGCGAAGCACGCCCAGCCTCCGGCGTTGCCCTGCATGTAAAACGTGAGCCCGGCGACCGTAATCGAATTGGTCGCGGTCAACGTAGCCTGACCAAGCGGGAACAGCGTGATCACACACAAGTCGGTTAAGGACGGAGTGGTGACGGCATTCGTGCTGCAGTACACGGTGACGGTCCAACTGTTGCCCGAGGTATCCACGACGACTTTGGAACAGCCAACGGTGTTGTAGGCGCCTGCGCAACCGGCGAGCGCAGCCGTGATGCCATAGCCGTTCGCCGTGGCAGGCGGCTTGAATCCGGCCACCGCCGTGAGCGACGCGGGCTTGCCCGTCGTGTATTCGATGCCCTGGATCGGGTCGGCGGCGTTGGGATAGTTGATGTTCGCGGTATTCTTGAACACCATGCTCGCGGGCAAGTTCGTACTGGTGCCGTCGATCCACGTGAGCGACTGCTGCGTCACGCCGCCCACGAGAAATTCGGTTTGCAGGCTGTAGCCCATGAGCTCGAACGCCTGCGACGCTTCGACCACTTTCGTGGCCGGGTTATAGAGCTGCATCGTCCAGATGTTGTTGGGATACGTCCCAGGCGAGTTGAGCGTCGGACTCGCGGCCGAGAACTGGAACGTCGCGGTGGCCGTACAGGTCGGCGACGTGTTGCTGACCAGCGTACAGGTGCCGGGGATCGTGTTGGTCGTGCCAACGTAGACGACTTGACCGTCGGGATCGGTCGCGGTCATGCGATATGTGCCGGCAACCTGATTGGGGACCGTCGCGACAATGCCGCCCGTCGATTGATCGTTCACGCTATCCCACGCGAAGAACGTGTTTGACGGCGTCGCCGGTGCCGCCGGCGTCGGGGCCGCGGCGGGCGTCGGGAAGAGGACGAAGCCGTATTGCTGGAAGCCGGTCAACGAGACCTGGACTTGCCCAAGCGTAAGGCCTTGGGTCTTGTCGTAGACGACGATCGAGTATGTGCCGGCCGGATAGGAATTGGCAAACGACCACGTCAGCGAGAGCTGGCCGCTCGGTGCAGCGATACCCGGCGAGTTGGCTGGATTGCAGATCAGGGCGTTTGGCGCGCCCGTCGGTGCCGGACTCGGCGAATACGGAGCCGGGGCCGAATTCGGCGTGACGTAGACGCAGAACGTGTTGACCGACGTCGATTCGATGTAGACGACGTACGTATCGTTGGTCGACACGTTGGGAAGATAGATATAGGCTGCGCTGCTCGTATTGACGTTGTACTGATACGACGCTTGGGTGTGATACGGATCTTGGTAGACACCGATCGAGAACGCCTGTCCCGCGTTGACATAGACGATCGAGACGATCACCTGCGCGGTCGTATCGTAGACGAAAAATGCATACGTGCCCTGTACGCTCAGCACAGTCGTGTGCGTCGTGGGCGAGGCCGCCGCGTAGCCATTCGTGCCGACGAGCGTTGCCGTCGTCGAATTCGGCAAAAGTTGATAGTCCGCGTACGAGTCGGCCGCGCTCCAATCGGTGTTGTTCGTTGCTATCCACGAGAGCGAACAGCCTACCGAGTAGAGCGCACCCTGCGTGCCGCAATTGGCGCCCGCGGTCAAATCGATCGTCGCGCCGGTTGCGGCTAAGGGGTGATAATGACCGCCCTTGAGCGTTGCTTTGCGCGTCGCCGTATTATTCGCCGTCTTTGCCGGCAACGCGGGGAAGCACGAGATCGGGACCTGCGAACCCGCGCGGAGGGCCTTCCAGTTGAGGTTGTTGCATCGCAGCTGTGGGGACACCCGCCGATTCGGCGCAGTACTTGCCACCGGCAACGGCGACGCCATCGGCCGTAGGGTTACGACCGGCAGCGGGTTGGCACGCGGTGAGGTTACACCTCCGCCGGCAAATGCTGCGGTTGCGAGAGCCATCGAGGCGATTGCAGCGAACGCAGCCGCGGCCACTCCGCGCATACGCGGACCGTTACTGCTCAGTGGCCGCACGTTGTAATCCTAGTGACCATGCGCGAAGGGTGCCATCCATTGCCCAGCGAGTAAGCGAGTTACAACAAGACTATCGGTATGGTGCCATTGGGAGTTAATAAGGCACCGTGTAGCGGAAGTAAAGTTAGCAGCTTTCGGAATGTAAAGACACGGCCTGTAACGGGTTTGTCAAGCACGGTGGTCGTGCCGTCTGACCAGGTGATCGTCTGGCCCGCGCGGACATCCACGAGGAATCTCGCCCTAACCGTCACCGTCGCTCCGATTGGAGCATTCTTGGGCGTATATTGCACGATCGCGAGCGGCATCTTCGGATCGACTGTCAGCGTCGCGCTCGTCGTGACAGGCGTCCCATGGACGCTCCCGCCGACCGGATATTGTCCCGCCGTCGTCTTCTCCGGAACATCGATATCGCCGATCCATTTCTCGCTACCTTTGTCGTATGTCAGCTTCACGCGCTTGCCGAAGGCCGTGACGAGTACGTCGGAAGCATCCTGCGGCGCATTGATCGCAACGGTCGTGGTTCCGCGCGGGGGCAACCGGCTCTCACTTAGGTGTACGCCCGGCGCCGATGGTGCGGGCGCGGCACCTCCCGAGAGCAGCGAGAACACGACCTTCTTCTCGAACCGCCCAACCAAGAACTGAATGCCTCGGTAGTGCTCCCCCGGAGCAAGGTGCACGGTCACGCTTTCAGGCGACGCGCCAAGTTCTTTTCCGATCGTTTCAGGATCTACGGAGATCGTGTAGTCGCCCGCCTGAAGGTTGTCAATGATAAAGCTACCGTCATCATCATCGATTGCTGCATGTTCGCCCGGCTCGGCGACCACATAGGCGTTGAGCACGCCTAAACCAGCCTGCGTGTCCATGTCTTTCGCGTAGATGATCGTGCCGGCGATTGAGCCGAGCAATTGCGCATGAAAATCGAGCGTCGTATATCTACCGTCGCTAACGCTGACTTTTTGAAGGAGATCGGTCGGTACGAAATCCGCGGTCGCCGGAATACTCTGCGGGATGACGGTAACTTCGTGTTGGCCGGGGGCCAGACCGCCAAAGCCATAGGCGCCGCTGGTATCGGTCTGCGCGTACGCGCCGCCGTCAACCCGTAGTTGCACGTTGGAGAGCGGGAGGGGATTGCCCAAAGAGTCGCTGCCGTAGACGTGCCCAAGGATGCCGCCAAAGGTGCCGATCGAAAACGAAACGGTGGCCGCCTGTCCACCCTGTACGACGACCGTTTGGACGGGAAGAGCCGCAGTAAATCCACGAGGAATCGATGCGTTGTCGATCGTGATTTGATGTTGGCCCGGTGACACGAACGAAAACTGGAAGCTGCCACTTACATCGGTACGCTGTACAATCTTACCGTCGAGGGTGACCAATACATTCGCGACGCCGCCGGTCCCCGCAAAGGTTGCGAAATTAGACGACGCTCCTTGTCCGGTCGCATTCGAACTGGCGAGCAGGACTTTGCCGCTGATTGTGGCCGGAAGCCGCGGATCGACTCGTCCGGCGACATTGGTGTTGCCATAGCTGAACGGCGCGGTAATTGAGACAGAAAAGACGCGGGTATGCCCGTCCGACGCGGGGTTGATCGAATCGCGAAGCGTTTGATAGCCGAACGATGTCGTGATCGATATCACCGGCGAAATCTGTCGCGTGAGATTGATCAAAGGTGTGTGCTGAATCGCGTTGCTCGTAGCGGAGATCGTGCGCGTGATCGTCTCGCCGAACTGTACGGTCGTCTTACGCAACTGCTCAGCGACGTCGAACGATATGCCTTTCTGAAGGGTCAATGCCGGGCCCGTAAGAACGACGGCCGGCGTTGCCATGGCATCGGGGCTCGGTGGCGCCACGAGTAATGATTGCCGTTGGATTTGACCGGTAACGCCGACGCTGAGATGACGGCCAAGCGCACGACGCAAGCTTGCCGAGATCGACTCCGATGTATCAATCGACCCGGAGTCGTTGGTACGCAGATATTGCCCGCCGATGAGCGCGGTGGTTTTGAAAAACTGCGTGGCGAGCGAGAGGGAAGCACCATTCGATTCGAGCGATTCCCCCGCACTGCTACCAGTTTGACGAATCAAGTTAAGTGACAGTCCGCCGATTTTCGTAGTCGGAGAGTACCCAAACGTCGTGACCGTCTGCTGGTTGATGCCGTTGAGCCCATCGCCCGTCTTTTCCCAGTTCACATCGAAATACGCCGGAACGTGCGCGGCGTGGCAGTTGAAGTCGGCGTATTTATCGCCAAAGATCTCACCATTACTAAATGAAACGAATTGGTCGGGAACGCCGCGTAATGTCGTTGAGCAGCCGCCGCCTTGGGCAAAATCATCAAGGCGCATTTGGAATGCCACCCCATGCGGCGAGCCATCGCCGCCCGACCGCGTCTGCCAAGCCCCCTCGAAGATCAAGATCGAGGTTGCGTCCCCCTCGCGCCGTGCCGAACGTGAGGGTCTTTGCCGATCCGGTGATCGGCCCGTCGGCGTAGACGAAACCGCCCTCGTAGAGCGCGGCGCCTCGCGCCTCTTGCACTAGAATGCCGTCGAGGCGGACGATTTCTTCCTCAGCGCCGAGTGCCGGCCCCTCGAAGAACGTCGCCTGGCCGTATCGGATCGGCACTATAAATGAAAAGCCGCGCTGCGTGAAGCCAAGCTGGAGCTGACCGAGTGCGAGGAGCTGCTGCGAGCCGTACCCGAGCGAATACTTCGGCGTCGAGTAGAGGAACTGCGCGTAGCCGATAGCCGACCGACCGCTGAGCGAAAAGCCGAACGGGACCCTGAGGTCCGTCGTCGTCGTCGCGGTGCGCCGCGAAATGTCGGCGGTAAGGCCCGCTCCGAGCTCCGCATTGTTCTCGTTCGTCTGTGAGCTCTGTTGGAACGGGAAGGGCCCCGGCGTGCTCGAGGCGTTCGGGCTGGGGGACGGCGTGAAGATGACGCTTTGTCCGAAGACGCTCGTCGTCGAGCTTTCGCCGAGAGACAGGCTGCCCGAAATGTTGAACTGCAGCGGGCCGCCATGCTGGATCACCGCAGGCCTTGGGGTCCGGGTCGGCGTCGGACTCGGCGCGGGCGTCGCGTTTTGAGCCTGCTGGAGGGCAGCCTGGATTGCTCGCGCGATGGGTGCCAATATTTCGGCATCCGCACGGTCTGCGCCGCCCGCAGCAGCACAGACCGCCGCAAGCATCAGCACGCAGCCGAGTATCTGAAGAAGGCGGCCCATGGTTCTTAATGGGTTTCGGAAAACCGGGCCCGGCCGCTTAACCTTCTTTATGGGGTTTGGCCCAAACTTTTCCGGCTGGACTGCCGATAGAAGTGGTACAGGGAAGTTTCAGGGAGGAAACAGACCTCATTCATGGATGTGCTGGGGAGCCGCGATTTCGTTCTTCGGAACGGCTCGCAGGTTCGGAAACAACAAGGACTGTTAACGCGCGCGAAAGACGGAGTCTCTCGTGCGATTTGCGCTTGTGTCCCCAGCGCCCATACTCAATCCGCTTCCGTCACGGCCGCAGGCACGTTGCTCCACATCGAGCGTCAGCACATCCGCTCGATTGTTTCCGCACGTCCACGCGGCCGTTGCCGATTTGCGCTCCATGGCAGGCTCCATAGGATGGGAGCTCGCGCATGAACGTCCAGATCGGAGCGGGTGATGTCCTCCTCAACCTCGATCGCAACCAGCAAGCGTTCGAGAAGACCGTAAGCCAGCTTTCGAGCGGGTTACGCATCAACAGCGCCGCCGACGATCCCAGCGGCAACGCGATCGCGACCAATCTCACGAGCAAAGTCGGCGGCCTCCAGCAAGCCGTCAACAACGTGCAGAACGGTGTCAACGCGCTCAACGTTGCCAATGGTGCGCTCAAAGCGGTGCAAGATATCCTGGTCCGTATCAACAATCTGCTGGTCGAAGCGAACAGCGACATCAACTCGTCGGCTGACTTGCAAGACATCCAGACCGAGATCAGTTCGCTGCTCACCGAAATCAACACAATCGGTCAGAAAACGAACTTCAACGGATTGAATCTGCTCAACGGTCAGTTCGATACGTCGGAAGGATCGAACCCGTCGCTCACGCAAGTGGCTTCGCCAAACGGCGGAACGCCGACGGTCGCAAACCCCTACGCGACCAGCCCGGCTAATCCCGGCCCGCTCATCACTAGTGCCGCAATACCGAACGTCGGTGGTTTCAACATTCCAGCATACGTTGTCTTTACCGTTGTTGGCCAGGGCAACAATCTCGTCGATCCGGACTCGGGCGCGGTGCAGCCCGGAGCCGGCGTCATGATTCAAATCGATATGTACAGTACGGATCCAAGCTTTGGTGCGGCGCCATACTATCAAGATCTCTCGGCGTATCCGGCCAACGCCGGTAACGCGCCGTTTGGCACGCTCGCACTTTTTGATCCGGCGGGCACGGTCAACGTCTTGAACTACACGTTCGGGAACATCACGCAGCAAGATGTAGGCGCATCGCAGGCATTCCTGATCACCGGTGCGGTTGGTGCCTCAACCGGTACGCAACTCACCATCAACGACGGTGGCGACGAAGGGCAAACGCTCGGCATAAGCTTACCCACCGTGAATACTAATGCGCTCGGCCTTTCGGACATTTCGAGCTCGCTGCCGCAGGAAATTAGCATCGTTCCCGGCTCGGGGGGCGTCCAACAGGTTGGGACCGCGCAGAGCAACAACATCCCGGCCTCGTATTCGCAGCTCCTCGTGAAGAACGCGCTAACGACGATCACCACCAACGAAGCGCAAATCGGCGCACAAATCGTCGCCATGGGCGACGATGAGAGTGGCGACAATACGACGGCGACGAACCTCGCGGCATCGGCGAGCAACATCACCGATCTCAACGTCGGCCAAGCAACCACCAATTACACGCGCGAACAGATTTTGACCAGCGTGGGCACCGAGGTGCTCTCGCAGATCCAGAGCAACGGCAAGATCATGACGGCCTTGCTGATCCAGGCCCTTATCGCCTAAGGCTCGAATCTGCCCCTGGCAAACGGTGCGTTTGCACGGCTGGGAGGGCGGTGGGTCTAAATGCTCACATCTGGGTCCGGCTTACGAGCGGCGCCAGCACTCGCATTTTCCATTTTGATCGCCGGCTGCAGCGGGCAGTCGACAATGGTGCCGGCCAATTCAGGCACAAACCTGAAGCCTGCGTACGGGCATAGCTACCAAAGCGGCGGGTTTTCACTTTCGCTGACCCCCAACTACGCCTCCGGTTTTGGCCCCGTCGCATCGCTCTACCCGCAGGCATCGCAGGCACCGGTACCCGGCCCGGCTGCATCGCTCGGCGGCGGCACGATCGATTTTGGAACGGTCAGCCCGGGGCTCGATTATTATTACCGCTATGCGCTCGAAGTAGGAATCACCGCGCCCTCGACTTATCAGCTCATGGCTGCGATCTCGGGTGCCTTTGCTCCGGCCATCCCAGCAAACATGCTGACGTGGCTGCAATCAAACCCGGCGCATTACGGCCCAGCCGAGACGCAATTCGGCGGAACGCCGTTCGGCTCGGAGGCCGCGCCACTGCTCGTTGCTAGCGGTCCGGCTGGAACAAGCAGGCTAAAATACGATTTCATCCTGAGCGTACCAAACACCCGAGCGACGGGACCTGCAAGCGCGCAGGTCGAGTACACGGTGATGCCATGAAACGTCGGCTTCTTATTCTCGGACTCGCTGCGGCGTCGCTCACGTCGGCCGTACTGCTTGCGCCGCGCCCCGCGTATTCCTCGTTCTCGATCGTCCACCAGATCGCAAACGTCCAGATCACCGTGTACGTCGGTATCACGCCCACGCAGGAAGTAATGCCGCAATCGGCCGGCAGCGCCGAAACGGTAAAGGTATCCGTCGGCGCAACGTCCCGCCAATACATTCAACCATCCACTCGGAACGTGGTGTTCGTTGGAAACCCGGGTCAAACCGTGACCACGCCATGCGCTGAACAGATCTGGGTAGCACCCGGGGGAGACATGTTCTCCGGGATCGAGACCGGCCTGACCAACACGCTAACGAATCTACATGGCACTGGAACGATTCCCACCAATGACATTCAATTTCAAAGCTCGTCGATAACGACCGGAACTACATGGAGGTCGTTGCTTGATTATGCACAGGCCGGCAGTTGGCAACTGCTCACGACCTTGACGTCGAACGAAGCGCCTGTGTGCCTCAACATGCGCGTTGCAATCCCGGCTGGAACTTCTCCAGGCACGTACTTTGGAGTGATGCCACTCCTTTATTTCACGGCTACAGGAAGTCCGGCGACGCCGCCGTAGCGGCCCGGTTGACCTCGGAACCTATACTGTAGGGAGTATGGCGTTCACCGAGGGCTTCATTTCGGAGCTCGTCGGCCGTAGGGTGACGGTCAACGAGATTCCGATCGGTAAGGTCAGCGACTTTCTCGTCAATAAGCCCGACGACGTCTTTCCGCGTATCGATGGCCTGGTGATCAAGACCTCACAGGGCCCACGCTTTGCGCCGATCGAGACCGTGGCCACGATCGACCCGAACGGCACCGTCCAACTCACGATGACGCCGGCTGAGCCCGCACCGCCGGCGGAGAGCGCGCTACTGTTGATCGCCGACCTGCTCGATAAGCAGATCGTCGACGTCGACGGCCGCAAAGTCGTCCGCATCAACGACCTCGAGATTGCTCGAGCCGGCGACGGCCTGCGCGTCGTCGCAGCCGACGTCGGCATCGCCGGTCTATTGCGCCGCTTAGGGCTCAAGTCGTTCGGGAAACGCTTTACCCCCGCGATCTATCGCCGGGTCCCTCGTTCGATGATCGCCTGGGATTCGGTTGCGCCCATCCGCGACGCTAACCCGACCCAAGTGAATCTCGCGGTCACCGAAAGCAAGCTCGCACGTCTGCATCCTTCGGAGCTGGCGGAGATCATCAGCGATCTCTCGGCGCGCGAAGCCGCCGCAGTCGTGAGCCAGCTCGACGACGAGACCGCTGCTGATGCGTTCGAGCATCTCGACGCAGAAACGCAGCGCTCGCTGATCGAAGATATCGGGACCGAACGCGCCGCCGACATCATCGAGGAGATGGACGCCGACGACGCAGCGGACCTTCTCTCCGAACTCGACGAAGAGCAACAGCACGAGCTGCTCTCGGAGATGAACGAGTACACTGCGAGCGAGCTGCGCGCGCTCGTGAAATACGCCGAGGATACCGCCGGCGGCCTGATGACGACCGACTACACGTGGATTTATCCGCACCGCAGCGCCGAAGCGACGATCCGTAAGATTCGCGAGATCGCACCGACATCCGAGTTCATTTACTATCTGTACGTCGTCGATAAGAGCGACACGCTTCTCGGCGTACTGACGCTGCGCGCGCTTCTCCTCGCCGATCCACCTTCGTCGATCGATTCGGTCATGGAGACCGATCTGGTGACGATCCACCCCGACATGTCGTCGGAAGACGTTGCGGCGACGATCGCGCGTTACGACCTGCTTGCTGTACCGGTCGTCGATCAGCACGGCAAGATGCTCGGCATCGTGACGGTCGACGACGCGATCGACGCGATCATGCCCGAAGAGATCGCGCGTAAGCTTCCGAAGTTCACCGCACATCGCCGCATACAGCATCCTGGTGCAAGCGTCGCAGGCTGAAGCCGCCGCGCCGGCTGAAGCACCGCGTCGACGTTCGCCGTGGCGCTCGCTGCTGCTGCTCTTTGCTGTTCTGGGTCCGGGATTCGTCACGGCCTCAGCCGGCAACGACGTCGGCGGCATCGCAACCTATTCATCAGCCGGCGCGCAATTCGGTTACAACATTCTGTGGTTGATGATTCCACTTGCTGTCGCGCTTATCGTGGTGCAAGAGATGTCTGCGCGCATGGGTTGCGTCACCGGTAAAGGCCTGGCAGCGCTCATCCGCGAGAACTTCGGCGTTCGTATCTCGGTCTTTGCGATGATCGTGCTGTTTCTGATCAATACGCTGATCACGTCGACCGAGTTTGCCGGCATCGCCGCCGCGGCCGAAAACTTTCACATCTCGCGGTACATCGCAGTACCGGTCGCGCTACTTGCCGTCTTCTTCTTCGTTCTGCGTTTCAACAGTAAAATCGTCGAGCGCGTTTTCGTCGTGTTTTCGCTCGTCTATCTGACCTACATCGTTTCAGCCGTACTGGCCAAACCTGACTGGCACCAGGTCGCCGTCGGCACGTTCATACCGCACTTCGAGTGGCATACGGCGGGTTGGCTCGCCATGGTCGTCACCGTGATCGGCACGACGATCTCGCCCTACATGCAGTTCTTTCTGCAATCGCAAGTCGTAGAGAAGGGCTCGCGCACCGAGGATTTGACCTTCACGCGCATCGACGTGACCAACGGATCGATCCTGGCGATCGCGCTGGCCGGATTCATGATTATTGCCAACGCCGCGACGATCTTCATCGCCAACGAGCACGGTGCCAAACTCAATCCCCAAACCGCAATGGATTTTGCGGTCGCACTCAAACCGCTCGCCGGCGACGCGGCGGCGTTGATCTTTGCGTTCGGCATACTGAACGCTGGCCTCTTTACCGCGACCGTGTTGCCGCTCTCGACCAGTTATATCATTTGCGAAGCGTTGGGCTTCGAGGCTGCGATCGATCGGCGCTTCTCAGAGGCGCCGGTATTCTTCATTCTGTTCGCCGCGGGACTGCTGGTGGGCGCGGGGTTCGTTCTCATGCCCGGGCTGCCGCTGCTGCAACTCATCCTTTTCGCCCAATTGCTGCAGGGCATCTTACTGCCGGCCGAGCTCGTGCTGATGCTGATCATCATCAACCGCAAGTCGGTCATGGGCGCGCACACAAACGGTCCACTCGCTAATGGGATCGCGTGGACAACGGCCGTTGTGATCGGCTTACTCTCGTTACTCTATGTGGCCGGACAGTTTATTCCGCAGCTTCTCGGCGCATAACGCGTGGCTTCGTGAGCGTCCGGCGCGCGTTCTCGGCATCCGCGAAGCACCAGCGGTTGCGGCCTTCTTTTTTCGCGCGATAGAGTGCGCGATCCGAAGACTCCATCAATTCTTCAATCGTCTGGCCGTCGCTCGGATAGAGCGCGATCCCGATGCTCAAGCGCACTTTGTGCGGCACGCCGTCGATGACGACTGGTTCCTGCATAGCGACGTTGAGCTTGCGCGCGAGGTCAGCGGCGTCGCTCGGCCCATCGACAATCGGTTGTAAGATCACGAATTCGTCGCCACCGAAACGGGAGATCGTGTCGCTCTCGCGCGTCGCTAGACGCAGGCGATGTGCAACCTCTTGGAGCGTCGTATCGCCGACATTGTGGCCATATTTGTCATTGATCAGCTTGAAGTGATCGACGTCGAGGTACATCACCGCAAAGCCACGATCGTACCGGCGCGCCGTTGCGATCGTCTGTTCGATGCGGTCGTTAAAGAGGACGCGGTTGGGAAGACCGGTGAGCGCGTCGTTGAAGGCGAGCTGCTCGATGCGCTCGTTCTGCACCTCGCGCTCGAGCGCCGCCGACACGAAGAGGCCGATCAACTGCACCAAGTCGCGCTCGCTCGGATCGATGCTCTCGTCGCGCGGCGCACGCCCCGCAAAAACCAGCGCGCCGTAGAGCTTATTGAAAACCGTCAAGGGAACGCCGAAATACGAGCGCCACGGCGAGGTCGCGCGCACGGGATCGTCGCGATACTCCGGCGCGTCCATATCGGCAACGAAGCAGGGCCCGCGCCGCTCGTGCACGTGGTGCGAGAACGACGCACGCGCCGGGTAGATCGTCCCCTTGGTGAGCACCGCCTCGCCCGAAGCGTTACGCAGCAACACGCGGTCGCGCTGATACTGCGCGATGTAGCCGATGTTCCAACCGAAGAGTTCTACGCCGAGACTGAGTGCCTCGTCGATCTGCTCGTCGAGCGACTCGTGGCCCGATGCAGCAACCATCACCAACCGCCGCAAGCGTTCGCTTTGTGCTGCGATCGCACGCTCCGCGTCGCGCTGTGCACCGACGTTCTTAAAGATCGCGTAGGCGCCGCCAATGTTCCCCGCGACGTGCAGGGGTACGAGTTTGAGCTGCACGTCGAGCCGATTGCCGAGCCGATCGAGTAGCAGCGAATCGACTTCGCTGGCCTCGCCGCGCATCGCACTACGCAGCAAATCATCGGCCGCATCGCGTCGCTCCGGCGCGATTAGCTCGGTCCAGGGTTTGCCCACGATGCGCTCGCCGAGAAATCCCGTCTCACCTTCGAGTGCAACATTTACGCGAGAGATCGCGCCCGTACTCTTGAGCTCCATGATCCCGTCGGGGTGGTATTCGAAGAGCGAGCGAAACTTCTCTTGATTGATGGTCAGCGACGTTTCAGCCGAGCGCAAGGCGACGATGTCGCGCGCCTGCGCAAAGATCCCGACGATCTCATCGTTGAAACGCGCGGGGAAGACGTAGCACTCGACCGGGATGATCGTCCCGTCGCGATGCCGAGCGCTGGTGTCGAAGTGGTCCGTGCCCCCGGCGCGCGCAGTCTGGAGCGCGAGATCGACGCGCGACTGGTCCGCCGGAGCGACGTGTGTCCGGTAGGACGAACCAATGAAATCTTTCAGACCGTAACCGGTGAGCGCTTGCGCCGCCTCATTTGCGACAATAGTCACCCCATCCGTATCGTAAAGCACGACGGCGTCAGGAGTATCTTGGTACATCGAGGCTACGGCCTCGCGCAATACGTTCGGGTCCATCTGTATGAACTATCGTCAATTTCGCCGAAGGGTCCGCCGATGACCCCCGACCAAATCGTCGAGTTTGCCGAAGACTTTGCACGCGTGGCCGCGGCAGGCGGTGGCGCGAAAGCGCTTGCCGCGCATCTTTCGAGCGCCGCGGGGGTCGGAGTGCTGGTCGAGGACGCCGAATGGCGCCACGTCGCGACCGCCGGCAAAGGCAGCCTTCCGGCCACGGCCCGCGGCCTTCGCAACGGGACAGCCCACACCGTGCCGGTTGCGGCCGGCCCCCACCAGCTCGGCTACCTTTCGGTCTTCCCGGGACCCGACGGCATCGACGAGGATCTGGGGCGCCTCGTGCGACTCGCCGCTGCGGCGATCGCGCTCGAGCTGGCGCGCGAAACCGACGGCGGCCGCGGCCGCCGTCGCACGTTCTGGGAGCGTCTGCTCAGCGGCGCCTATCACGAGTTCAGTTCCGCGCGCGAAGACGCAAGCGCACGGGGCATTACGCTCGCGCCGCACTATGTGTGCGTCGCGCTCGAAGCGGAGGCCGCGCCCGACGAAGATCATGCGAGCGCGCTCGCGGAACTGCGCGCGCTCAGCACTGACACGTTTCGCTCGAGCGAAGCCGACGTCGGTATCATCGAACGCGGCGTGACCCTCGTCGTGCTCATGCCGGCAACGCGCGAAGTCGACGCCGAAAATGCAAAAACGGCTGCGCTCCTCTTACCGAAGACGGCAGCAAAGCGCAAACCCGGCTTGCGCATTGCGGGCGGCATCTCGGCGAGCACGAATGCACTCGAAGCCCAACGTGGTCTGGAAAGTGCCGAGGCCGCGCTCGCGATCGCGCGGCGAATCTACGGTAGCGGCCGGGTCGCCGCGTTCGACGATCTCGGCGCGTACCCGCTGCTCTACGGCGGTGCGAGCGCTGCGGAACTCTTGGCGCTTGCGCGCGGCGTGCTCGCCCCGTTACGCGCCTACGATGACAAACACCAAACCGAGCTCGAACGCACGCTCGCGCTCTACTTTTCAACGGGGCAAAACGTGAAGACGACTGCCTCAGAGCTCAATGTCCATCGTCATACGGTCTTCTACCGCCTGCGACAGATCAACGAAATCTCGGGACGCTCGCTCGAGAGCGCTCATGACCAACTCACTCTCCGCTTAGCGATTGCGATCGATGCACTCCACAACCAACAATAAACGCGACGTCTTCAAGATAGCCAAGGAGCGCAACGTGCGCTTCGTGCGGCTGGTTTTCGCCGACATCTTCGGCGTTAGCAAGAACGTGTCGATCCCCGCAACCGAACTCGAGGCTGCGCTCGAGGGACGCGTAACCTTCGACGGCGGATCGATCGATGGGTTTGTCCGCGGCGAAGAGCTCGACATGGTGCTTCGTCCGGATCCGGCGACGTTTGCCGTCTATCCATGGTCAAATCCCGACGGCGCGGAGGCGCGGTTGCTGTGCGACATCGCGATGCCCGACGGGTCGCCGTTTGAAGGATGCCCCCGCACGACGCTTGCGCGCGCGCTCGAGAGTGCGCGTTCGGTGCTGCCGGCGCTCGCAATCGGCCTCGAGGTCGAGTTCTATCTCTTCGAGGGTGGCACGAATACGTCGGACGTTGGAAGTTACTTTGACTTTTCTGCCAACGACCGCGGCGAAGATGCCCGAAGCGCGATCGTGGCCGCACTGCAGAGCATGGGGATTGCGGTTGCTTCGGCACACCACGAGATCGGCGCCGGCCAGCATGAGATCGACCTCGCCTTCGTCGAGCCGCTCGCCGCGGCCGACAACGTGCTCACGCTGCGGACGATTGCCAAGCATGTCGCAGCAAGTTTCGGTCTCGACGCGACGTTCATGCCTAAACCGCTTGAAGAACGCGCCGGCAGCGGGCTGCATGTCGAGCTCGCGCTCGGCGAAGGCGCCGAGGAAGAGACGATGCTCTACGTCGTGGGTGGATTGCTCGAACACGCGCCGGCGACGACCGCGATCTGCAATTCCACGGTGAATTCATATAAGCGCCTTGTTGCCGCGTGGGATGCACCCATCTATACGGTGTGGTCGGAGCGCAGCGTCAATGCGCTCGTGCGCGTCCCGCCGGCCAGTCGTCCGCGCCACATCGAGATGCGCAGTCCTGATCCGGCGTGCAATCCGTATCTCGCACTCGCCGTGCTCCTCGGCGCCGCGACCGACGGTATCGAGCGCAGTGTGCTTCCCGGCGCGGCTCTTGCCGGATCAACGTATGACCTGGGCGAGCGCGAGCGGCGCGAGCTCGGCATCGGCACGCTACCGAAATCGTTGCGCCAAGCCATCAACGAACTCGACAAAGACGCCGTCGTGCGCGCCGCCCTCGGCGATCACATTTATCACGCCTATCGCGACGCAAAACTGGCGGAATACGAAAGCTATCGCAGAGCCGTGCACCCGTGGGAACACAAAGCGTACTTGAAGTTGTACTGAATTTGTCATCCCGAGCGTAGCGAGCACGGCGAGCGTAGTCGAGGGACCGACACGACGCTGCCTTCGGACTGCTTCCTCGCGAAGACGCTCCTCGCGACACATCGTGTGTCGCTCCTGCTGCGCGAGTTTTGCGCCACGTCCAAAGGAAGTTCGCATCGTGCGAATGGCGCAAAACTTCGAGCCTTCTTTCGAAAGCAGTCCAAAGGCACCGCGGCATTCGCGTCGCCGCACGCGCGACACGACGTCGCGCACCCTTTTCCGAGGCGTTGAACAGGTTGCCGCAGCCCCTCGACTACGGCGCGTTGCGCCTACGCTCGGGATGACAAAGGGCGTTGACTACTTTCTAGCGATGCAGTCGATTTCGACACGTGCGCCACGGGGTAATCCAGCCACGGCGACGGTTGAGCGGGCGGGTTTGATCGTGTCGAAGGTGCGACCGTAGACCGCGTTGACCGCAGCGAAGTCATTCATGTCGATTAGGAAGATCGTCGTTTTCACGACGTCGGCGTATTCGAAGCCGGCTTCCTGCAGCACGGCGCCGAGGTTCTTGACGGCCTGTTCGGTCTGTGCCGAGACATCGCCGTCGACAAGGTTCCCGGTTGCCGGATCGAGTGCAATCTGCCCGGAGCAATAGAGCACTTTGCCGCTGCGCACCGCTTGACTGTAGGGGCCGATTGGGGCAGGTGCGGCATCAGTCTGCACGAGTTCGTGTGCCACTACGCCGATACCGATTCGCGCGTCATCGTGCCCTTGAACTTCATCGGCTCCTCCTCGAGCCCAAAGTTTCTCGCGTACAGTGCGTCGATCTTCGCGAGTTCTTCGGCCGTAAGCGGCGAGGAAAGCGATGCGGTCGCGAACTCCCGCAACTGCGCGCTGTCGTAGATGTTGGGTAGCACGGTCATCACGCGCGGCTCGTGCAAGAGCCACGCAATCGCCGCTTGACCCAGCGTGCGATCCGGCTGTTCTAAGAAGCGCAGCTGCTCGACTTTCTTGATCCCGTTGATCAGCCACGAACGCGGCCGATGCCGGCGGTGGTCGTTCTCGGGGAAGACCGTGTCTTCGGTGTAGTGGCCTTCGAGCATACCGCTTGCATGGGGAACGCGGATCATGAAGCCGGTGTTGGCGCCGGCTTCGTAGGCAGCCTTGATCTGCGCGTCGCCCGGAAACTGTTCGAGGATATTCCAAATGACTTGCAATGAGGCGACGTTGTGCGCCTTGATTGCATCGATGCCTTCGTAAAGAAAGCCGATCGCCGGTCCGAGCGCAATCCCGTACATCCGGATCTTGCCGGCCGCCTTGAGCTCCTCGAGCGTCGACCACATCGCTTCGTCATGCACGTGCTCCATCTTCGCGTTGTGGAGTTGATAGATGTCGATGTAATCGGTTTGCAGGCGGCGCAGCGACTCATCAAGCGCCTTGCGAATGAAGGCGGGCGAGACGTCCTGCGGTAACTCCATCTGCCCGCGCCGGTCGCTTGCGTGCGTGTAGAAATCGTAGCCGAACTTCGTCGCGACAACGACGTCACCGCGGCGTCCGGCAAATGCCTTGGCAACTTGCTCTTCACTGCGCCCGTTGCCGTACGTATCGGCAGCGTCGTAGAGCGTGATTCCGAGATCGAGCGCTTCATGGAGCATGCGCACTGCCTCGTCGTCAGTCTTCTCGCCCCACCATCCGGTCGACGTGGTCCACATGCCGAACCCGACCTCACTGACCGTGACGTCGGAATGCGGGTACGTGCGGTATTTCATGCAACCTCCTAGGGCGGTCCCTCGACTCCGGGGCTTCGCCCCTACGCTCGGGATGACATGGTCATGTCCGGCGCCAACGACACCATTGTGATACGGGCGCGTACCTTCGAAGAAGACTTTGCACGGGTAGGGCGCTGGATCGAGGACTATCTCAGCGAGCCCGGCCGTTATCCGGTATTGCCTGCGGTGGCTCCCGGCGAGGTCACCGCCGCCCTCCCCGACGCGGCCCCCGAAGAGGGCGAGCCGTTCGAGCAGATCATGGCGGACTTCGAGCGCATCATCGTCCCGGGCATCACGCACTGGAATCACCCGCGCTTCTTCGCCTATTTTGCAACCAGCGCGGCCCCGGCCGCAATCGCCGCCGAGGCGCTCGCCGCCGCACTCGACGTCAAAGTGATGCTGTGGCGCACCTCGCCGTCGGCTGCCGAACTCGAGTCGGTCGTAATGCGCTGGCTCGGCCGGCTCATGGGAATGCCGGACAACTGGACCGGCATTATTTACGACACGGCGTCGGTCGCAGGGTTTACGGCGCTCGCTGCCGCGCGCGAATCGCTTGGTCTGGGGATCCGCGAGGACGGCATGACCGGCCGTAATTTGCCGGTGCTGCGCATCTATGCAACCACGCAGACGCACTCGCACATCGAGAAAGCCGCAATCGCCCTCGGGATTGGGCGCGCGAACATCGTCGCCGTTGCGTGCGACGACGTGTACCGTATGGATCCCGCCGCACTCGAACGCGCCATCGCGGAAGATCGGGCCGCAGGGATGCAGCCGCTCGCGATCGTCGCGACCGTCGGCACCACATCGACCAGCTCGATCGATCCGGTACCGGCGATCGCCGACATCGCCAATCGCGAGAAGATCTGGCTCCATGTCGACGCAGCCTACGCCGGTGTCGCTGCAATACTCCCGGAGCACGCGTATTTGCTCGACGGCGTCAGCCGCGCGGACTCATTTGTGGTCAACCCGCACAAGTGGCTTTTCATCCCGATGGACCTCTCGGTCTTGTTCCTGCGCGACGAGGCAACCGTGCGTCGCGCCTTCAGTTTGGTACCGGAATATCTCACGACCACCGATGGCGACGTACGCAACTACATGGACTACGGCATCCAGCTCGGACGCCGCTTTCGCGCGCTCAAATTATGGTTCGCGCTACGCCACCTCGGCGCCAAAACGATCCGCGAGCGTTTGCGCGGGCACATTGCGCTGGCTGCGCGCTTCGCAGCGTGGATCGACGAGGATCGGCAATGGGAAACGATGGCCCCGCATCCACTCTCGCTGGTCTGCTTCCGGTATCATCCGGCCGGGATCGACGACGAAGCCAAGCTGGAAAGAATGAACGCTGAATTGCTCGACCGTGTCAACGCAACCGGCGAGATGTTCATCTCACACACCAAGCTCGACGGACGGTACGTCCTACGGCTCGCAATCGGCAATTTGCGGACCACGCGTAGCGACGTCGAAGCCGCCTGGGCGATACTTCAGCGCGAAGCGGCGAGTATCGCACGATGACCCCGCTCCACGTGTTGGTTATCGGCAATGACGCGCTCCCCGACGGACTACGCACGCTTCCCGAGGGCGACTCGCTGCAAATCGAAACCGCGCCCTCGGTCGAAGACGTCCTCGCCAATCCGCGGCGGGCTGACGTCGTCGTCGTCGACGGGCGCAGTTCGAAGAATAAGGAAGGCATCGCGCAACTCGCCAAAGCGATCAAACCGGTGCCGCTCGTCGTCATCGGTGATGATGAGTCGCTACCGCGCGCGATCTTCGGTGCCGCCGATCGCGCGTGGCTGCGCAGCTCGCTCGCGGCCGCGCTCGACGAGCTTGAAGCACAGCGTGGCGCGGTCATGCAAATTAGTCAGCTTAAGCACGAGCTTGTGGCAACGCTGGCGCATGACATCAAGGGCCCGTTGACGTCGATCGTCGGCTTCGCCGAGTTGCTCGAGGAGGGTTTTCTCGAGGGCGCTGAAGCGACCGACGCGGCCAAAACGATTCGCACCAATGCACAACGCCTCGCCACCCTAGCCAATGATATGCTCGCGCTTTCGCGCGTCGAGCATGGCGAGCTCGAGCTCGCCGACGACCGCGTCGACGTCATCGAGGTCCTGTGTGCCGCCATCGAGGCGGTTGCAGCAGAACGTCCGATCGAAAGCGCGTTTGCAGTCGAGCACGCGTACGTCCGCGGCGACGCCGACCGCTTACGCCAGGTCTTCGACAACCTGCTGCGCAACGCGATTAAGTACTCGCCCGGAGGCGAGCCGGTCCGCGTGGAATTACGCGAGGCGGGCAACGGCTTTACGATTGCGATTGTGGACCGCGGCATCGGGGTTCCACCCGACGATCTGCCCAAACTCTTCAATCGTTTTGCGCGCGCCTCGAATGCGCGCAAAACAAAGATCGCGGGCACGGGCGTCGGGCTCTTTATCGTGAAGACGATCGTGGAACGGCACGGCGGTACCGCCACCGTGCAAAGCGCACTTGGCGCGGGCAGCACGTTTGCGGTGACATTGCCGGCGCTCGAACATCTGCAGAGCGACGGCCCGGGCCGCGTTGCCATCGTCACCAAGGACGGCCGGCTGGCGCGCTTTGCGGCCTTCGAATTGCGCGCGCGCGGTTTTCGCGTGCGAGAAGTGGGTGCCGCTGCCGATGCTGCAAACGGCGCGCGAGCCGGCGACGTGATCGTCGTTGATGCGCAAACCGCGGGCGCTAGCGAGACACGCGAGGCCCTCGGTCAGCTTCCCGTACGAATTATCGGGGTCGGCGCGAGCTCGCCCGACGGCTGGGATGCCACGCTTCCCAAACCGTTTCTCGTCAACGACTTGCTAGCTGCAATTAACCCGCTAGCGGCGCGGGGGTGATGCCGTTGTCGTCGACGCGGAGCCGAGCAGACTGACCCGCTGCGTCGCGATACCGACGGCCGTCGCGTCGCTGCCCTTTGCCCCTAACTGGAACTGGACCAGCGCATCCGACTTATCGCCCTGCGATTCGTAGGCGTCACCGAGCAGCACGTGCAGGCGACCGTCGTCATGCACGGACGCAATGCCCTTGATCAACACCGCTTGCGCGAGCACGTAGAGCTGATGGCGTTCGTAGTCGAGCGCGAGATCGATATAGGCCTCGCGGAGATACGGATAGAGCTCGATCGCCTTCGCGTACTGGGCCACGGCACGCTGCCAATCATCCTGCATGTCGGCCATGTAGCCGTAGTTTACGAAAGTTTCGGCGCGTTCGGGTGCGTCCTTGAACGCTTTATCGAGCGCAACCTTTGCCTCGCTAATCCGTTTCGCCTCGAGGTACGTCGCACCCACGTTGTTCTGACATTGGAACGCGAGCGGATCAACGTCAAGGCATGTTTTAAACGTTGCGACCGCCTCGTCGTAGCGATGCATATCCATCAAGGCAAGCCCGAGGCCATTGAGCGCGGTGAGGTCGCGCGGATCTTGGTCCAGCGCGCGGGTGTAGTAGACGTCCGATTGCGCGGGTTGGTGGATCGCATAGTAGACCTGCCCGAGTTCGGCCTGAATGCCCGGATCAGTGGGGAAATCGCGCGCCAACTTCTGGACCTCGATTTCGTATTTATCGAGGTCGCCCTTGCGCACGTGCAGCTCCACTAAATCGTCGACCGAATCGGTTCCCGGGAGCGCCGCATTGAACTGCGCGATGGCGTCGTCCACGCGGTTCTCTTCGGCGTAGACCGTGCCCAAGCGATTGTGCGTCTCCTTGTCGCCGGGCGCGAACTTCAAAATCTCTTCATAGGCAAATTGCGCGCGAGCGATCTGCCCGGTTCGGAAATAGAGGTCGCCCAGAAACCGCCGCGGTCCAATCTCGCCCGGATGGATAGCGACGTACATCGAGAGCTTGCGAATTGCAGCGGACATATCGCCGGAAGCGATCAGTTCGCGCGTTGTGCGAATCGCACCGGCGGGGTCCGATGGGAACCCGTTGAGCGTATTGATATCATAGGTCGGATCGACGTACACGTTCGGCTGGTCCGCCGCGGCACGTGCTGCGAACGAAGTCGGACCGGCAAGCAAGAGTACCGCCAGAGCGATCCCGAACGCGACAATGCGGTGATTCATCCCGGGCCCTCCTCGGGCTACACCCCTATTTTACACCCTCCACGCGCGAGCGGCACGGGTTGTGACGCGGCACGTCACTCCTCGTGGTGCGCGTTTTCGGCGATTCTCTCGAGCATCGCCACGAACGTCGCCCGCTCGTGTGGCGAAAATCCGTGTAGCGCACGCTCGGTCTGCTCGTCGATGATCTGGGAGAGCTGCGGGCGGAGTTCCAGGCCTCGCTTAGTAAGGTAAATACGCACCGACCGCGCGTCGTCGGGATGCGCCTGACGCTCGACCAAACCGTCGCGGAGCATGCGCTGCACCGTGCGCGTCACCGTGGGCATCTCGACGTCGAGCCGGTCGGCGATCTCGCGCGGTGTGAGGCCGTCCTCTTCCCACAGATGCCGCAAGACTTGGTATTGCCCGAGGCGCAATCCGGAGCGCTGCAGCGCGCGGTCCAAGCGAGCGCGAAGCGTCCGGACGACGTTGCCTAGCGCGCGAAAGACCTCGCTCTGCTCCGTCATCGCACGAGCGGCAGCACGTTACTCGGCGTGAGCGGATAGAACGTCATCACCAGCAGCAGGACGAAGCATGCAACGGCGCTGATCCACGCGAGTGGCGCCAACGGACGCACCTCGTGCGTATGCTGCGGATCGTGGGCATACATTGCGCCGATCACTTTCGCGTAAGCGTAAAGCGAGATCGCCGTGCCCGCGATCAACACGCCGCCCAGCCACGAGAACCCGGCGTTCACGCTCGTAGAAAGAATCAGGATTTTCCCCAAAAATCCCGCGGTCGGCGGCAAGCCGGCCATGGCAAGCAGAAAGAACGTCATAAATCCGGCTTCGAGCGGGCGACGGTGCCCGAGGCCGCGGTAGTTCGCAAGCGTCGACCCTTGCTCACCATCGTTGGAGAGCAGCGCCGCGACGGCAAACGCACCGAGATTCATGAACGTGTAGGCGGCGATATAGTAGATCGCATAGCGCAAACCGAGCGACGTTGTCCCAGCGAGTGCGGTGAGGATGTAGCCGGCTTGGGCGATACCCGAATACGCGATCAGGCGCTTGAGATCGCGCTGTGCGAGCATACCAACGTTCCCGGCAATCATCGAAATCGCCGCAACGATCCAGATGGGAAGCAGTAACTTCCCTTCAACGCCGGCCGGCAACGCCGCATAGATGAAGCGCGCAAAGACAGCGAGCGTCGCCGCTTTGGTTGCAACGCTCATGAAGGCCGTTACCGGGAGCGGCGCACCTTCGTAGACGTCCGGCGACCAGGTGTGGAACGGCACGAGACTGAGCTTGAAGACGATGCCGACGAGGAACAGCCCCGCACCCATCCAGAGAAGCGGATTGCTCGCAAGCGCCGGCGCAGCCAAATCCGCGAGCGCGACGCTTCCGCTCGCGCCGAAGAGCAACGCCATGCCGTAGAGCATGAACGCCGAAGCCGTGGAACTGAGAATGAGATACTTGAGCGCCGCTTCACGCGAAGTCGGCCGATCCGCGAGCCCGCATAGACAATAGAGCGCGAGCGAGAGAAGTTCCAGCCCGAGAAAGATCGTCATCAGGTTGCCGGCGCCGGCCATCAGCATCGCGCCGCAGGTTGACCACAGCATCAGCGCGACCGCGCCGGGCACGCGTTGCGTCGCACCGATCGCGCCGTAGAGCACGATAGAGCCGAGCGCGCAGAGCAGAATGATCTCCTGGAACACCACGCTGAAGCCGCCGACGATAAAGGCACCGCCGAACGCCGCGTAGTCGTGCCCGTATCCCAGCGAGCAATCGTATGCGGCAACAACCAGCCCAACGATCGCGACGCCAATCGCGAGATAACGATCGACGCTCTTGGGCGCGACCAGATCTCCGAGCAGCACGACCAGCGCCGTGATCGCGACGATCGTAAGCGGAGCGACGGCGAGCCAATCGGCGCTGGTGACGGTGATGTTCATCGAATGAATCCTTGCGCGAAGGTCGTGAGCGCGTGCGGGTTGACGCCGAGCAGCACCAACGCCACGACAAGTGGCGCGACGGCGATACCCTCGATCCACGAGAGATCGGGGCGCACGGGAAGATCGGCGACTTGCGGTCCGTTCATGATGCCTTGGTAGAGTCGCAACATATAGGCCGATGCCAGCACGATCGCAACGAGCGTAACGATCACACTCCAAATCCAGCCGGCTTGGTAGACGCCGGTGAGGATCACGATCTCGCCGGCGAAGCCTGCGAGTCCCGGCAAGCCGAGCGCCGCGAGCGCTGCGATGCACAGCGCGCCGGCCAAGCGCGGGTTCTGCGCGCCCAGACCGCCCAAGCGCGTGAGCGATCGGGTCTCTTCGCGCGATTCGACGTAGCCCAAGATCAGGAAGAGCGCGGCTGAAAAGAGACCGTGCGCGACCATGTAGATCAGCGCACCTTGCAACGCGATCGCATTGAACGAGGCAATCGCAATAACGATCAGCCCGAGGTGCGAGAGCGACGAGTACGCGACGAGGCGCTTTGCATCGGTCTGAACCAGCGCAGTGAACGCGCCGTAGAGCAGTGAGATCGCACCGAGTACGATCAACAGCAGCGCGGCGTCACGCAGGTAGTCGGGCATGAACGCAAGCGCGATTACAATGAATCCGTAGAGGCCGGCCTTGGACTGCACCGCACTGACCACCGCCACCATTGGCGGCGGCGTGTCGGCATACGTGAGCGGCATCCAAGTGTGCAGCGGCCACACCGGCGTCTTCACTAAGAACGCAAACGCGAATCCGGCAAAGATCCACGGGACCCACGACCCGATCACGTGCACGTCGCCGCGACCGATCACGTCGGTCGAGCCGTAAAGCACGCCGAACGCCGCGGTCGCGAGCAGCAGCGTCAAACCGCCGGCGAAGTTGTAGATGAAATAGCGCCACGCCGTCGCATGGTGGCGGCCCCAACCGAGCAACGTAAAGAAGACCGGCAGCAGCATCAGGTCCCAAAACAGCGCAAAGACCAGCAGGTCTTTGGCCAGGAAGAGTCCCAGCATCGTGCCTTCGAGGATCAACAGATGCCCGATGAACGCACCGGCGCGCGGTACATTGACTGAAAGGATCGCGCTAAACGTGCACACCGTGAGCAACAGCACGAGCCAGATCGAGATACCCGTCGCGCCGAAGTGCAGCGCGGATTCGAAAGGCCGTGAGAGCCAACGGATGCTGATCTCGGCGCTGCTGCTTTGCATTAGCAGCGCACCGACGAATGTCAGTACGGCAACGAAAGCACCGACCGTTTTGCTCGCCGAGGCATTCTCGGTTTTGATAGCGAGCATCACGAGCCCCACAACGATCGGAACGACGATCAACGCGAGCGCCAACATCAGTGCAGACCTCCCGCGACGATCGCGTAATAGACGATGAAGCACGCCGCACCGAAGACCAAGATGAACGCGTAGGCGCGCACCAAACCGGTTTGGAATGAACGCGTCAACGCGCCCAACCACTGCGCCGAGATGACGGTTTCGCGCACGGCACCGTCGATCACATGCGGATCGAGCCAACGGCCGAAGAAGCCGCCGAGTAACTCCGATGTCTTCACGAAGAGCAGATCGAGCGCTACGTCAAAGTAAAACGCGTTGCTCAAGATCGCGGGCATGTGGATCGACTCGCTGCGCAGCCGTTCGACGGCATTGCTCCGTGCCGTCGCAGTCGCGTAGCGGACGTAGGCGATCCCGATGCCGACTACCACGACCGCCAAGACGATCCATGTCGTGAGCGTTTCGCTCACTGCGGGCACCGCGAGCGCCGGATGCGGGAATTGTTGCTCGAAGAAATGCGCCCACAGCGAATTCTCGCCCCCAAGCATGATCCACCCGATCAAGACGGTGAACGGAATGAGGATCGCGACCGGCACGATCATGAACCATTGGGCGTTCGGCGAGTGCGCCTCCTCGGGCTCCATCTCGTGAACGTTGTGCGAGGTTCCAGCCAGCTCCGGATGGCGCATCCCGAGTGCGGATGGATCGACTTCGCCGCGATACGCGCCCAGGAACGTGACAAAGAACAGCCGGCACATGTAGTACGCGGTGATGCCCGCGGTCACGATGCCGAGGACATAGAGCCAGGTGTAACCGTGCGTGAGCGTGCCGTAGATCACTTGGTCTTTACTGAAGAAGCCGCTGAACCCGGGAATGCCGCAGATTGCAAGCACGCCCGTGCCGAGCGCAACCGCTGCGAACGGCAACTTCTTGAGCAGCCCGCCCATACGACGCACGTCCTGTTCGTCGTGCAACGCGTGGATGACAATACCGGCGCCCAGGAAGAGTTGGGCCTTGAAGAACGCGTGCGTGAAGAAGTGCGCCACGCCGCCTTCGTACGCGCCGACACCGACGCCCATGATCATGTAGCCGATCTGCGACATCGTTGAATAGGCGAGAATCCGCTTGATGTCCCACTGCGCGCAACCGAGGATCGCCCCAACCAACGCGGTGAGGCCGCCGATTGTGCCGACCAGCACTTGCGCGTCGCTATTTTGACTCCACAACGGCGCACAGCGCGCGACGAGGTAGACGCCCGCCGTGACCATCGTCGCGGCATGGATCAGCGCCGAGACCGGCGTCGGACCTTCCATCGCGTCGGGCAACCACGTGTGTAACGGGATCTGGGCCGACTTCGCCGCGGCACCGATGAAGAGGCACAAACAGATCACAAAAAGCAATGGCGTCCCGTACGAACCTGCAAATGCAAAGGCGTCGCCGAACGTGATCGAGTGCACCGCCGAAAAGATTGCGAAGATCGCAAACATGATGCCGACGTCGCCGACGACGTTGATAACGAACGCTTTGCGCGCCGCCGCAACCGCCGAGGGCTTGAAGAACCAAAAGCCGATCAGGAAGTACGACGCCAAGCCGACGAGGCCCCAACCCACCAGCAAGCCGACAAAATTGTCGGAGAGCACGAGCGTGAGCATCGCGAACACGAAGAAGTTCATGTAGCCGAAGAAGCGCGCGAACGCACTGTCGCCGTCCATGTACCCGATCGAATAGACGTGGATCAAAAAGCCGACACCGGTAATGATCAGGGTCCAGAGCAGCGCCAGCGGATCGAACAGCAGGCCGAAGTCCCAACCCGGAATCCAACTGAACAGCGCCTGATGCGCCCCGACCGCACCGTCGGCCGAGTGCTGCGTCGCCGCGCCCCACAGCAACAATGTCGCAACGAACGAGGCGCCGATCGCCGCGCACGCGAGTGGGCCGGCCGCACTCTTGAGTTGCGGACCGAACGTCCAACTGACGATCGCACCCGCGAGCGGCAAGAGCCAGAGCGCGATCAGCGTTGGGTAGTATCCGTCGACACCCATCACGTGGTGCAACATCGTCGGCGTCTACCCTTTCATCAACGCGACGTCATCGACGTCGACGGTCTTCGCGGTGCGGAACACGGTGACCACGATCGCTAGCGCGATCGCGGCCTCGGCCGCTGCGACGGTAATCACGAGAAATACAAAGATGTGGCCGGCGTTGTTCAACCATGCGCGCGCGAAGGCGGCGAAGAGCAGGTTGGCTGCATTGAACATCAGTTCGATCGACATCAGCATAATGAGCGGGTTGCGCCGCACGATCACGCCGGTAACACCGATGAAAAAGATGACGGCAGAGAGTCCGATGTAGTATGACACCGGAACGGCCATTGCGTTCACTCGCCGCCCTCCCGCAAAATCGCCTCGCGCATCTCGCGGCGAACCTCTTCGGCTCGCTTCTTCGTGGCCATATACGGCGTCTGATCGCCGGCGAGCAAGACGACGCCGATCACCGCGACCATCAGGATCAGCGCCGTCATTTCAAACGGCAACAGATACGTTGTGAACAGTGCGGTGCCGAAGTCGCCGACCGAGCCGAACACGTCGGCCGTTCCGGCCGGCCCGACCGGTGAGCCGCTCGCCGATGCCGCCGGCGTGACAATCGACGTACGGCCGAGCACCCAGGTCAAAAAACCGAGGGCGACCAACACCAGCGCAACACCCGGATAGGCAATCCTCGGCAGACGGTTTGGACCGGCCGCAAATGGTGCAACGCCGCTTGAGAGCAACGCGATGACGAAGACGAACAAGATCAGGATCGCGCCGGAGTACACGATGATCTGGATCACCGCCAGAAATTCGGCGTTGAGCGTCAGATACGTTGCGGCAAGCGCCGCAAAGTGCAGCAGCAGCGCGACGACGCTGTAGACCGGTTTGGTCGCGGTGACGCACCAGATCGCCGAGGCGAGCAAGATCACTGCGAGCACCCAGAAGGCGATCATCCCGCAAGACCTCGTCGCTGCGTCTTGAGGATGATGCCGCGATGGGTCGCATCGTAGCCGCTCGTGATATCGACCGTCGATTTTACATCGGCGACGCGTCCAAGGTCGGAGGGAATCCCGTTGGGCCGTTCATCCGGCGCAACACCGACGCCGGCATCGGCGGGCACGAGCAGCCGGTCCTTACTGTAGATCAGCGCACCACGGCGGTAATCCGACATTTCGAAGCGCGGCGTGAGTACGATCGCGTCGGTCGGACACGCTTCTTCACACATGCCGCAGAAGATGCAGCGCAACTCGTCGATTTCGTACGTTGCGGCATACCGTTCGGCCGGCGAAGTACGATCGTCCGGCGAATTCTCCGCGCCGATGACGGTAATTGCGTTGGCGGGGCAGGCACTCGAACACAGCTCGCAGCCGATGCAGCGCTCCTTGCCATCCTCATACCGGCGAAGCTCGTGCAAGCCATGGAAGCGTGGAGCGTGCTGCTTCTTCACCGTCGGATATTCGATCGTCGGGCGCTTGGCAAACATGAACTTGAACGTAATGCCCAGCCCCCTGAGGATCGCGCCGACGTTATAGAGTTGTTTGCGCATTGGTGGATCAGCCCTTAAACGCCACGACGACAGCGGTGATGATGAGGTTGAGCGTCGCGATCGGCAGCAGCACCTTCCAGCCGAACGCCATCAGGCGATCGTACCGGAAGCGCGGCAGCGTCGCGCGTAGCCACATATAGAAGAACATGAACGACGCGACCTTGATGATGAACCAGACGATGCCCGGAATCGGCAGCCCCGCGAGGCCAAACGGCGCGTTCCAGCCGCCGAGAAAGAGCAGCGAGGCGATGCACGAGACCGTGAGCATGTTCACGTACTCGGCGATAAAGAACAGCCCGAAGCGCAGTCCCGAATATTCGGTGTGGAAGCCGGCGACGAGCTCGGTCTCGGCCTCTACCAGGTCGAACGGCACGCGATTCGTCTCTGCGACGGCGGTGATGACGTAGATGATGAAGCCGACGAGCTGTGGACCGGCAAACCACCAGGTGTACTGCGCGTTGACGATGCCGCTGAGCGACGTGGTCCCGGCCATGATCAAGACGCCGATCAGCGAGAGCGACATACCGAGCTCGTAGCTGATCATCTGTGCGGTCGAGCGGACGCTGCCGAGCAACGGATATTTCGAACCCGACGCCCAGCCGCCGAGCGAGATTCCGTAGACGCCGAGCGACGTGATTGCGAGCAAGAACAGAATGCCGGCGTTCACGTCGCCGATCGCCCATGGCGTTCCCGATGAGCCGCTTGCACCGAACGGGATGATCGCGTAGACCGAAAACGCCGTTAGCAGTGAAATGAAGGGCGCCAGACGATAGATCAGCGGATCGGCGGTCTTGGGCGTGAGGTCTTCCTTTAGAATGAGTTTCGCAGCGTCGGCCGCCGGCTGCAGCAGTCCCCACGGTCCGACGCGGTTGGGGCCGGGACGAAGCTGCATCCATCCAAGCACTTTGCGCTCGGCAAGCATCGCGTACGCGAAGGTCGTCACGACGACGAGCAAGAGAATCGCCGACTTGATCAGGATGACGACCCAATCGGGGATTGCGGCGAGTGCGCTCATGCTTCTACCGTTTCGGCGCGCAACGCGATCACGCGTTCATCATGTGCTGCGGTCCCGCCGCCATCCCACAACGTTCGCGGCTCAAGATCGCGGCCGCCGTCCGGCGCACGCCCCGCACCGCTGTGGTAAAGCGCATCGCCGAAGGCGCCCGCGAACGCATTCTGCGAACGCGCGATCACCGCCGCATCCAGTTCCTCGACGCTCGGCAACGTAAGATCGAATTGCTGCGCGAGAGCGATCAGCATCTCCAAATCCGAAAGCGGCCCGGCAGGCGCTTCGAGCGAGGCATTGACTGGCAGCAAGTCGCCGGTGATATCGATCGTGGTCCCGCTCTTCTCGAACGCGCCCTTGGCGGGCAGCACGAGATCGGCGAGTTGCGCGGTCTCCGTCATGAACAGCTCGCTCACCATCACGAACGGCGTGGCGTGCAACGCTGCGCGCACGAGATCCCCGTCGGGAGCGTTGCGCACGGGATTGACACCGAAGAGGGAGAGAGCGGCGAGCTTCCCGTTGCGTGCAGCATCGAACATCATCGCCGCATCCATGCCGCCGTCGATCGGCAACATGCCCATCGCTTCGGCACCGCGCGCATTGGGCTGTTCGCTCGCAATATACGTCACTGCATCGAGCACGGCCGCCGCATCTGCGAGAATTCTTCCGAGCTCGAGATCGACGCCGTCCCATATGATGGCGACCTTCGAGCCACCGCGAATCCCTGCGAACGTCGCGGCTGCGTCAGTCGTGCCAAAGTGGAAGATTTCCGCGCCCGCGCGTTTGGCCTTGAGCGCGCGCAGCCACATGACCGGCGCGAGTTCCGCCGGCGACGATTGCCCGGCGACGACAACGACGTTCGCGCGTTCGAGCGCGGTGTAGTCGCCCCCGCGAACGCCCGGCGAGGCTTGCCGCTGGCGACCGCCGCGCCAATCGAGATTGCGCACGCCGATTGCGCGAAAGATCTGCTGCAGCAGAAATGCTTCCTCATTTAACAGGCGTCCGCCGCCGATCGCGCCGGCATTGCCGCCCGCGCCCTTGATCGCGCGTGCCCAAATCAGAAACGCGTCGTCCCAACCGATCTGCACGAAGCCGCTGCCACGACGGTAGAGCGGTTGCATGATGCGTTCGGGCGAGGTGTAAAAACCGATATTGTAGCGGCCCCGATCGCACAGCCAACTATCCGAGTAGCGATCGTCGTTCTCAACCGACATCGTGCGCAAGACGGTTCCGTGGCGAACGTCGGAAAACTGTTGGCATCCGACGGCGCACTGCGTGCAGGTCGTCTGCGTGCGACGCAGATCCCACGGTCGCGACTTAAAACGGTACGTCTTTGAGGTTAGCGCGCCAACCGGACAGATCTCTGTAACATTCCCCGTAAAGTGGTGGCGATAGGGCGAGCCGGTCGCGGTCGCGATGATATCGTTGTGCCCGCGGTCCTTCACGATGAGCTGGCGCTCGTCGGCGATGATATCGTCGAAGCGCACGCAACGCTGGCACACGACGCAACGCTCCTCGTCGAGCACGATCGTGGGCCCGAGATCGACGCCTTTGGGTTTGCTCAATTTCGGATCGGCGACGTCGGAACTGCCGCGGCCGTAGGCCATCGCATAGTCTTGCAGATCGCACTCGCCGCCCTTGTCGCAGATTGGACAATCGAGCGGATGATTGACGAGCAAGAGTTCGAGGACCATGCCGCGGCCGGCATCGACTTTCTCATTGCGCGTATGCACGACCATGCCCTCAGCGACCGGCGTGTTGCACGCGATCTGCAACTTCGGCGTGCCTTCGATCTCCACCAAACAAACGCGGCAGAGTCCCGCTGGTCCAAGCTTGGGGTGATAGCAATAGACCGGAATCTCTTGTTTGACGGTTTTGGCAGCTTCGACCAGCAGCGTTCCTTTGGGAACCTCCACCGGCACACCGTCGATTGTAAGCTTGACGAGATCGGTCATGCTTCGATGGCTTCTTTCAACAGGCGTGCTTCGAATTGTTCGGGAAAGCGATTGAAAACCGAGAGCAAGAACGGTTCGATCGAGTCGCCGAGCGGACAGAGGTTGATCCCCGTAATCGCATGGCCGACGCGCCGGATCATGTCAAGGTCGCTGCGCAGGCCGCGGCCTTCGACGAAGCGATGCAGCACGCGTTCGAGCCAGTGACCGCCTTCGCGGCACGGCGTGCATTGTCCGCACGACTCGTGCGCATAGAAGCGCACCATGTTGAAGGCCGCTTTGACGAAGTCGGTCGTGTCATCGAAGACGGTGAACGCGCCGGAACCGAGCATCGAACCCGCTTTAGCCATCGACTCGTAGTCGTACGGCCAATCGAGATGTTCCTCGAAGATGCACGCCGATGAACCGCCGCCGGGCTGCACCGCCGCGAATTTTCTGCCGGGTCGCAATCCTCCCGCGATCTCGATCAGTTCGCGCGAGGTCGTACCGAGCGGCACTTCGTAGTTGCCGGGCCTCTGCACGTGGCCGGAGATCGAAATGATCTTGTAACCTTTGCTGCGCTCCGTACCTACGGCTGCGAACCACTCCGGTCCGCGTTCGAGAATGGGCACGAGATAGGCCAGCGTCTCGACGTTGTTGACGACGGTCGGCATACCGTAAAGCCCCGCGATCGCGGGGAATGGCGGTTTCAGACGCGGTTCGCCGCGCTTACCTTCGAGCGAGTTGAGGAGCGCCGTCTCTTCGCCGCAGATGTACGCGCCGGCGCCGCGGTGCGTGGTCACTTCGAGATCGTAGCCTTTGCCGAAGATGTCCTTCCCAAGGAGCCCTGCCGCGCGCGCCTCCGCAAGCGCTCGCATGAAGATCTCGTATCCGCGCTTGAATTCGCCGCGTATATAGATGTAGGCGTGATGGCAATTGATCCCGTACGCGCCGAGCAAAATGCCCTCGAGCACTAAGTGCGGCGTCTCTTCGAGCAACATGTGATCTTTGAACGTGCCGGGCTCCGCCTCGTCGCAATTGCACACGAGATAGCGCGGAACGATGTCTTTCGGAAGAAAGCTCCACTTGCGCCCGGTCGGAAATCCGGCGCCCCCGCGTCCGCGCAATCCGGACTTGTCAGCCGCTTCGTATACGTCGTGCGGCGTGAGCTCGCGCACCGCACGCTCCCACTGCTTATAGCCGCCACGCTCGCGATAGACGTTGATGTCGCGCAGGTTGGCCTCACCGATGCCGGCCGTCAAAATCTTAGTGACCGGCATTTAATACGCCACCTTCTTCATCGATGATCTCGGAGACGCCGCGCGCATCGCGCACGAAGCGCTCGCGCGAACGTCCGGTGAACGAGACATCCTTCAAGACGAAACTGTCGAGCATGATCACGCCGGTGGGATCGCCGACACCGCCCGCATTGTTCGGATCGCTCGACGTGCGCGTGCCTGGCGACTTGCGGCCGGTGCCGACCTCACCGTCTTGCTTGACTTTCCACGTGCGCTCGGGGGGCGCCGTTTGCACCAGCGGCTTGACCGCATAGATTCCGGCACGCATGCCTGCGAGCATATCGTCGATCATCGCCGGCGTCAGACTGTAGACGAATTCCAGATTCACTTGCATGCAGGTTGCACGATCGCACGCGGCCAGACACTCGACCTCTTCATATGAGAAGAGTCCGTCCGGCGTTGTTTCCAAGTGCCCGACGCCGAGCTTCTCGCGGAAGTACGCCAGGATGTCGTCCGCACCGCGCAGCTCGCACATCAAGCCGCGGCAGACCTGCAGCATATATTTGCCGACCGGCTTGCGGAAGAACAAGGTGTAGAACGAAACCGTCGATTCGACTTCGGCAGGCGTAATCTCGAGCAACTCAGCCGCGAACGCCATCGCATCTTGCGAGACGTAGCCTTGACGGTCTTGAAAGAGGTGCATGATCGGCAACAGCGCCGACCGCGAATGCTCGTACTGACCAATCAACGCATCGCACTTCGGCTTCAGCTCATTCGCAAGCGCTTTGAAATCAAACGTCACTCACTTGCGCTCATTGTCTGCTCCCATGACATTCGCTCCGCGAAGACGCTCATCGCGGCACGTCGTGTGAGCTCCTGCTGCGCGAGTTTTGCGCCACTCCCAAAGGAAGATCGCATCCTGCGAATGGCGCAAAACTTCGAGCCTTGGCTCTGGCGAACGTCGTACAGAGCAGCCCACTCGCAACACCCATCGGGATCGCGATGTTTCAGGAAGCGCATTCGCTCGCTCGACGTTTGGCCAAGCGAAAGCTCTGACCGATGTGCGCCAGCGCAGGATGGCGAACTACCGTGGAGGTGGCGCAAAGCTCGCGCAGCAGGAGCGTCAGACGAGGTGACGCGAGGAGCGGTTTCGCGGGCAAATGCCGAGCGAGCGAACGCGGCTGCATCACCGATCCACCTCGCCGAAGACGGGGTCGAGGGAGCCGATCATGACCACCAGGTCGGCAATCAGGTTGCCGGGCGCCATGCCTTTGAGCGCTTGCAAATTGTAGAGACTCGCGGGACGCGTGCGTACGCGATAGGGGCGATTCTCGCCGTTGCTCACGAGGTAATAGCCGAGTTCGCCGCGCGGCCCTTCAACCGATTGATAGACGTCGCCGGGCGGCACGCGGAAGCCTTCACTCACGATCTTGAAGTGATGGATAAGCGCTTCCATCGAGAGCGCGATCGTCTCCTTGGGCGGCGGAAAGATCTTGGGATCGTCGATTGCATACGGTCCCGGCGTGCGCAGCTTCTCGCGCGCCTGCGCGATAATCTTCAGCGCCTCTTCCATCTCGTCGAGGCGCACGAGGAAGCGCGCGTACGCGTCACCTTCGGTACGCGTCGGCACCTTGAAGTCGTATTGGTCGTAGCCCGAATATGGAAACGCTTTGCGCACGTCGTAGGCAATGCCGCTGGCGCGCAGCGCCGGACCGGTCACGCCCCACTGCACGGCGTCGTCCGGGCTGAGAATCCCAACGTCGATCGTGCGGTCTTGGAAGATTGGATTGGCTTGCAGGAGGCCGCGCAACTCTTTCATGCGCCCAGGAAACTTCGCGATCAGCGCATCGACACGTTCGAGATACCCGTCGGGCAGATCGCCGTTCACGCCGCCGACGCGCAAGTAATTTGGATGCATGCGCGCCCCACCCGCCGCTTCTTGCAGGTCGAGGATGTTCTCGCGCAGGTCGAAGCAATAGAAAAAGACCGAGATCGCGCCGAGATCGATCGCGTGCGTGCCGAGCCATACGCAGTGCGAGGCTATGCGCGTGAGTTCGACGTTGAGCACGCGGATGTGTTTGGCCCGTTCGGGCATGCGATCGGTGATACCGAGCAGCTGCTCGACGCCGAGCACATAGCACAGCGCGTTGGAAGACGGTGCGAGGTAATCCATGCGTTCGGCATTGGTCTGCCCGTGCGACCAGAACAGGTTCTCCATGTTCTTCTCGATGCCGGTGTGCAGGTAGCCGATCTCGGGCTCGACTTTAAGGACCGATTCGCCTTCGATCTCGAGCATGAGCTGCAATACGCCATGCGTCGACGGATGCTGCGGCCCCATCGAAAGCACCATCGCGTTGCCGTCTTGCGACACGATCTCCGGCGTGAGCGGCGTCGTGCTCAAGCTCATTGCTCGCGTGCCTTTTTGACTTGCTCTTGTAGCGCTTCGAGCGTGCGGCCTGAAGGCGGCGTGCCGGCTTGCACGTTGCTCTTGAGCCCAAATGACGGACGCGGCGAGCGCTCGCGCGCCGGCCCGCGCAGCGGGTAGTCCTTGCGCAGCGGATGCCCTTCCCAATCGTGCGGCATCTGAATGCGGCGCAGATCCGGATGGCCGTCAAAGATGATACCGAAGAGGTCAAAGATCTCACGCTCGGCCCAATCGGCCGCCTTCCAGAGATCGCTCACGGTCATCACATGCTCGCCGTCATTGATGCCGCAGCGCACGCGCAGCCGCGCGGGCGTCCCCACCTGCGCGAGGCTCGCGACAGCCGTAGGCATCTTTAAAAAATGATAGACGACGTCGAAACGCGGCGAACGTTCGAGGTAGTCGACCGCGCCCAGGTCGAGCAGCATCGTGTAGCCTTCGGCACGCAGCGCTTCCAAGCGCGCGCGCAACGCCTTGGGATCGACGACTTCAATCGTCGCGTCGTCGATGGCTGGGCGCACGCTAGGCGGATCGATCGCGGTTCCCGCAATCGGCGGAGTCTGTGTACTAGGCAAGAAATGCTCCCTACGATCGCGCGAGAATCCCGCCGCGACCGCCTTCACGAATTTGCTGCTGGATCAAATTGACGGCATATAACAACCCGTCGGGAGTTGGTGGGCAACCCGGAACGTAAACGTCGACGGGGATGATGGTGTCGACGCCTTGCACGACGGCGTAGTTGTCGAACACGCCGCCCGAACTTGCGCATGCGCCCATCGAAATCACCCATTTCGGGTCGGCCATCTGATCGAAGAGACGCTTGACCACCGGCGCCATCTTCTGCGCCACGCGCCCCGAGACGATCATCAGGTCGGCCTGTCGCGGCGAGCTGCGAAAGACTTCCGAGCCCAAACGCGCGATATCGTACTCCGCCGAGGTCACGGTCATCATCTCGATCGCACAACACGCGAGGCCCATCGTGAGCGGCCACACCGATGAGCTTTGCGCCCAACGCGCGACGTCGTCCAGGCGCGCAAGCATAAATTGACCTGGTCCTATCTCCACGCGAAGCCTCCCTTCTTCCACACGTACGCATAGCCGATTGCGAGCACGACCACAAAGACGATCATCTCGAGCAAGCCAAACACGCGTAGCGCATGCATCTTCACGGCCCACGGATAGAACGAGGCCGCCTCGACGTCAAAGATCACGAAGAGCATTGCGATCAAGTAGAATCGCACCGGAAAGCGTCCGGAAACCGCTGAAGTCGGCTCGACGCCGCACTCGTAGGCTTCCTGCTTCTGTGGATTCGGCTTTGCTCGGCCGAGAAGCCCAGGCAGGAAGGTAAAGAGCAAGGCGGCAGCAAGCGCGACGCACAGATAGATCGCAACCGGTCCATACGGATTCATGGCTTGTGATTTTTTTCACAAGCCCTGCCAATCGCCTTCCCACGGAGGCCTGGGCCTTCATCCAATAGTAGGAGAGGGAGCATGCGCAGACTGGTTCTTGGCCTGGTCCTCTTGCTCACGATGGGCGACAGCTGTAACAACGGCGTCGTCGGCAATCAGGACTACGGGGGCGTCACCGGTCGCGTCCTCGATGCCACCTCGAATCGACCGATCGCGAACGCCATCGTCTCGGTTGGCTCGCTCTTCGTGGTAACGGCCGACGCCGCGGGCGCCTTCACGCTGCCTCACGTCCCGATCGGCCTACAAGTTGTCACCGCGCGCATGCCCGGCTTCACCACCGACCAAACGACGTTGCGGGTCCACAAAGACGTTACCGCGCAGGCCGGCTACTTGCGCCTGGTCCCGGTAACGAAACCCGATGCGGTCCCGACGCTCCCGCCGCCCCCCACGCCGACGCCGGTTGTGACGATAGAACCGACCTATATGCCGCCCGGCGCGTCGACCCCGACCCCATCGCCGTCAGTGAAGCCGTAGTCCGGCCAAGTCCAGATCGTATTCGATCGTCTGGTAGACGTCGTCGGGAATCTCACCCCCGCGGCGTAAGCGCGCGATCTCGCGCCGCTCGGCATCGAGCGCGGCCAGCTCGAGACGGCGGTCCGACTCGCGCTCGTCTTCCGCGTCGCGTTCTCCCTCTTTTTCGTCGGCATGTCCCTGCAGATGCGCGATGCGACGCTCGTACTCGCCGAGAAGGCGCCCAGCGGCTTCCATTTCACCCGGTGTCTGCAGCGTATCTTCGATCGAGCGCAGATAGCGCAGACCCTCTTCCAGCGCTTTCACGCGGATCGCGATCTCTTGGCCTTGACGCGCATCGGTCTCACTGATACCGAGCCACGCGATGAGCGGCGCGAGCGTCGTGCCGTGCAACAGCAGCGTCACGACGATCACGCAGAGCGTGATGAAGATGATCTCCGAGCGTCCGGCGAGCGGCGCGCCGTCCCGGTCGGTATACGGCAGCGCCAGCGCCGCAGCGAGCGAGACAATCCCGCGCATGCCGCTCCAGCTGACTAAAAGCAACCCTTGCCACGACGGCAGCGGATCGTGCTTTGCAACACCGGGGATCTTGCGCCGCAACGGTGCGACCACGAAAATCCACGCGATCCGCACGACGATCACCACCACGCTCACGACGATCGCGAACCAGATGTAGCGTCCAATCGACGGCGCGAGCGAGCGCACGAGACTCGGCAAGATCAAGCCGATGAGCAGAAAGACGAGCCCATTGAGCAAGAGGAGCATGACGTTCCACACGCCGGCCGCGGTGACGCGACCCTCGGACGTAAAGATGATCAGCGAACGCCGGCTCGCATAGACGCCGGCGGTCACTGCCGAGAGCACGCCCGACACACCGACGGCATCGGCCGAAAGATACGCGGCATACGGCGCGAGCAGCCCGACGACGTTGGCGACGGCTGCATCTTCAACGTCGAAACGCGCGAGCAGACGAAGCAGCAGCTCGAGGACGATACCGACGACGAGGCCGAACCCGATGCCGCCGACGACATTCAGGATGAACGCGCCCGACGCGTGCGCCAACGAGAACGTTCCGGTCACCGCCGCAGCAAGGGCAAAACGATACAGCACGAGCGCCGTGCCGTCGTTGACGAGTGCTTCACCGGTTATGATCGCGGCGAGGCGCCGCGGCACCGCCATGCTCACAAGAATCGCCTCGGCTGCCACGGCGTCCGGTGGAGAGACGATCGCACCCAGCACAAAAGCCATCGCCCAATCGAAACCCGCGAACTGATGGGCGAGCACCGCGACAACGACCGTGGTAAAGATCACGAGGCCGACGGCAAGCGTCGAGATCGCACCGATGTTCCGTTTGAACTCCTGCCAATCTGTGGTCCATCCGCCGCCGAAGAGCAACGGTGGCAACACAACAGTAAAGAGCAGTTGCGGATCGACGTGCGGTGTCGGGATGCCCGGAATGAAAGCGACTGCAAGTCCGATGACGACAAACGCGATCGGATTTGGAATACGCAGCTTCCGCGCAACGATCGCCGACACGATGACGCCGCCGAAAAGTGCGACGAGTAGGAGCGCTGAGCTCACTTAGAACGTCGAGCCGAGCGCGCGCAGATCGAGTGCGAAGCCGCAGACCACCAGGAACACGGCTTCGGCTCCGGCAGCAAGACGCTGCTTCATGCGGCCGAGCACATCGCGAAAGAGTCGCGCCGACGCCGCGACTGGGACGATGTCCCAGCCGACCTCCTCGGCGACGACGACCACTTGCGCGCGGGATTCGAGCATCGCCTGTGCAAGGCCGGCCGCCTCTTCATCCATCTGCGTCTCGAACGCCGCGAAATCGCGTTCGAGCACGTCGATGTGCGTTGCAATACGCGCGGCAAGCCACGTGCCGAGCGCATCGACCACGATGCACTGCTCCGGAAGGCCTTCGCGAAAGAGTGCAATCAACGCATCGTGTCCAAGCGAGGCGCTCTCGATCGCATCCCATGCCGGCGGCCGATCGTGGACATGGCGCGTAAGCCGTGAATCCCACTCGCCGTCGCTCCCATCGCGCATCGCGGTCGCAACGTAGCTTACGCGCCGGCCCGACGCCTGCGCAATCTCGATCACGTAGCGGCTCTTGCCCGAGCGCACCGGGCCGGTAACAAGCGTCACGCCCATGCAGCAAGCGTTCTCCACCTCATAGGTGAATCATGCGTAGATGCTGGCGCGCACCGTCCTTGTGATTCTCGGGATACTGCTGGTTACAATCGCGCTGAACGACCTCTTTCAGTCGGTGGTCGTCCCGCGCGCCGTCGGCCGGCGTTTTCGGCCGAGTTTCTACCAAGCCCGCGCGCTGTGGTGGTTGTGGCCACGCATTGCCCCAACTGTTCGTTCGGGCAACGTCTATCGGCGTGAGAACTTTCTGGCGATCTTCGCCCCCTTCAATCTGGTTCTCAACCTCGTCACGTGGTCGCTGCTGGTCTTACTCGGCTACGGCACGATTTTCTTTGCCTTACGCGAGCAGATGCATCCGAATATCGACACGCTCGGGGAAGCGCTGTACTTCGCCGGCACGTCGTTTTTTACGATCGGCTTTGGCGATTACTTCGGTACGAGCGGCCTGACGCGCATGTTCTCGCTTGCCGCCGGAGCCTGCGGCTTCGGCATCATCTCGATAACCACGGCCTACGTGTTTGCGATCTTCGGTGCCTTTCAAAGCCGCGAGCAATTCGTCGTTTCGATCGCCGCGCGCGCCGGGGCGCCGCCGAGCGGCGTGGGTCTTTTGACCATCGCTGCCGACGCGAACATCATCAAAGACCTCCCCTCGCTGATGCGTGGCGGAGAGATGTGGTGCGCATCGGTTATGGAGACGCATCTCGCCTATCCGATCTTGGCGTACTTCCGCTCGAGTCACGACGAGCAGTCGTGGGTTGGAACCCTCGGAACGCTGCTCGATGCCGCGACGTTGCTGCTAACGACCGTGCGAGCCGACGTCGGCGAGGCACGCATTCTCTATAACATCGCGCGCCACGCAACCCGCGACCTCGGGGTCTATTTCGGACTGGATGACGAGGCGCCCAGCGATCCCGCAATCACGCGCGAGCAATTCGATGCAGCGTGCCGCAAGCTCGAAGCAGCGGGCCTCGAATTACACGATCTCGACGCAGCTTGGGCTGATTTCACGAAACTCCGCGCAACATACGCCTACTATCTCAACGGCCTTGCCGCGTACTTTTACATGCCGCTTTAAAAGCCGTGCGCGCGGTCGATCTTGTGCAGAAAGTGCAGTACGTCGCCGAGCGGAACCGCGAATCCGATCGAGCGTTCGTCGTCGAAGCGCGAATCGGCAAGACCGATGATCGCTCCGGAATCGATCAGGAATATCGGGCCGCCGCTCTCGCCCGGCACAATCGGTAGCGTAACCTCGAGAGCGTCGTTGCGGATCGAGGAGAGGCGTCCCGTGCTGAGCGAGGTTGCAAGCCCCAGTTGCTCGTCTTCGAACTCATCCGGAATCGGATAGCCGAGCAAACCGACGTCGCGACCGATCTGATCGCCGAGCGGAATTGGAGTTCCGAGATGCTGTACGGGCAAATTCGCGCGCGGCGTGCGCAACAGCGCGACGTCAGTGTCGTTGTTCACTGCAACCACGCGCGCCGGTACCTTCGTGCGATTGCCGATTGTCACGTGCAGGTCCCACGCATCCTCGACGACGTGTGCGACGGTGAGGATGTCGCTTCCCCACGCGCCGGACGCGACGATCAGGCCGGTGCCGTAGGCCTCGTCGTACCCATTCTTCTTCTTCTTCTCCGGCGGAATGCGCATGGTGATCAGCACGACCGATGGTTTCATCGCGCGCACGAGCGACACGAAACGATCGTCCGGGTAGTCCGTCGTGCAGGCGCTCAAGAACCCCAGGAGTACAGCAGCGGCAATTACGCGCACTCGGCAATCCTCGTCCGTAAACCCTCGAGGCCGAATCCGGTTCGCGCGCTTACCTCGATGAATCCATCGTGATGCACGTTCGCGGCCGCATCAATCTTGTTGAACACCAGTAAACGAGGCTTTGCATCGAGTTCCAAGTCATGGAGCTGGGCCTCGACCGCAGCTTGCTGCCGCGGCCAGTCGGGGTTGGAAGCATCGAGCACGTGCACGAGCAGATCCGCTTCGCGCAACTCTTCGAGCGTCGCCCGAAATGCACTGACCAGATCCTTGGGCAGATCGGTAATGAAGCCGACGGTGTCGGCAACGCGCACGTATTCACCCGGCTGCAGGTAGACGCGCCGAATCGTTGGGTCCAGCGTTGCAAAGGGTTGATCGGCGACCAGCACGTCGCTGCGTGCAAGGGCATTGAGCAGCGAAGACTTGCCGACATTGGTATAGCCGACCAGCGCGACGAGCGGTTCGCGATGCGGTGCGCTGCGCCGCGTGCCCCGCTGACGGCGCACGTCTTCGAGCTGGCGTCGCAACACGCTAATACGGGTTTGGATGCGGCGGCGGTCGACCTCGAGTTTGGTTTCGCCGGGACCACGCGTGCCAATGCCACCGCCCAAGCGCGAGAGATCGGCGCCGACCCCAATTAGGTTCGATTGCCGATAGCGTAGCTGCGCGAGTTCAACTTGCAACTTGCCTTCGCGGCTCCGTGCGTGGCGCGCAAACACGTCGAGGATCAGCATCGTACGATCGACGATCGGCACGGGAATCACTTTTTCTAGGTTTTTGCGTTGGCGTGGACGCAGATCGTTGAGCACGAGCACGAGCGCGGCGCTATGCTCTTTGACCAGCTCGGCGATTTCACGGGCCTTGCCGCTGCCCACGAGCGTCGCCGGATCGACGTGCTCGCGCTTCTGTACCACGCGCGCAACGATCTGCGCGCCGGCAGCTTCTGCTAGCGCTTCGAGTTCGACGAGTTCGGGTTCGAGTGGTCGCTGCGGGTCGTTGGTGTCGACAGCGACGACAATCGTTCGATGAGCCAGCGGAGTCCCTCGTTGTAGTTCGGCCCCGGGCGAAAGAGCGCGTTGTCAATGCGGGGGTCGGTGATGACGAATACGTGACCTTCGCGCACGGCGCGCAAGCTCCGCCACGGCTCGCGCGTCGTTACGCTGTTAAGATCGGTATCGTGGCCGGCAACGATCGCGTCAGGCTGCGCGCGCACGAGCGCCTCTTCGCTATATTCCGCCCAAGCCGCGTGCAGATCGCTTGCCGCGTCGAGCGCACCCGCAAGTGCGAGCAAGTGTCCGATGTAGGAGCCTGGGCCAACGGTCCAGATCGGCCCCGTGCCCAGCGCAACAAAAACCGACGGATGGAATGCGCGGTGCGGAACGCTCGCGGTTAAACGTGCGGTCTCGCGCTGCAGACGCGCAATCTCGGCCCGCGCCTGCGCGCGGTGACCGGTTACGTCACCGAGCGTGCGCAGGTCGCGAAAGATGTCGTCGAAGCTGTCGTCGGGGATCAGCACAACGCGAATTCCCGCGCGTTGCAGCGGAGCGACCAAGCTCGCTTGCGACGGAATGCCGGCGACCACGTCGGGATGCAGTGCAATGATCCGCTCGGTATCGATGCCTGTGAAATCTCCAACGACCGGCAACGCAGCCGCATTCGGCACGTCGTCCGAGAACTTCGAGACGCCGACGAGTTCTGCGCGCGCACCGATCGCAACGACGTCCTCGGCGAACGACGGCATGAGAGTCACGATACGCAACGCGAGCAGCAGGTGCAACAGCATGGCGTCCACCCCTTCGCGGCAGGTAATGGCGCGTGCCTCTCATAACTACGCGATCCTTCAGGTTTGCACGCGGGGAAGCCGGTGAGATGCCGGCACGGTCGCGCCACTGTATGCGGGAAACCGCGAGTCAGGATACCGTCGCAAGCCATAGCAGCATCAACCTCCTCGCATGAAGGAAGGACTGCCATCATGGCGCTACTTGCCGCGCTGCGCGTGCTCGCCGCAGCCGTCATCCCACTCTCTCCGTCGCCTTCGCCCACACCGTCGACCGCGCCGCCGGAGATCGCGCACGTCGTTACCTCGGATCGTTCCGACGAGACGCTGCGCAACAGCGTGCGCACGACCTACGTCGTGACCGCCGCGGATATTGCACGCTTCGGCTATCGCAGCGTCGCCGACGCGCTGGCAAACGTACCCGGCGTGCAAATCTCAAGCTACGGTACGATCGGCAACCAAGTCGACTATGGCATTCGCGGCACGAGTTCCGCCCAAACGCTCGTACTCGTCGATGGTGAACCCGCGCCCGGCGGCCTGAGTAATTCCGTCGAGCTCGGCACACTTTCAACCGCAGGGGTCGCCCGCATTGAAGTCGTCGAAGGCGGCGGATCGACACTCTACGGCACGGGCGCGATCGGCGGCATCATCAACGTCATCACCGACGGCCGCACGCCGTCCAGCGTGACGCTGCGTTACGGCAGCTTCGACGATGCAGAGTTGCACGCACAGGGCGTGGGATTCACGTTCGACCGGATCGTCGCGACCAACGCATACGCGCTTCCCTCCAGTGAGACGGCCGGCGTCCCCAATCCGATCACCCGCAACAGCCCTTACCAAAGCACGACTGCACGCTACGGCTTCGACCAGGCCCTCGGCGCATTCAACGTCTCGTTTCGCGCATCGCTCGAAAGCGACGGCATCGGGGTCGACGGCGTCTTTCCCAACTTCTCGCCGACGAGCTACGAGAACGACGTCAATGAGGACGGCGTGCTCACGTTTGCGCTACGTCGCACGCATTCCAACGCGAGCCTGAGCGTTAACGGCACGCATCAACAGATCGCTTTTAACTGCGACATGACAACCGACGCGAACTGCTTTCAGGCAACGCAGTCGCTCGACACCGAGTCGCGAACCGGCGTGAGCCTGCGCGATGTCGTCACGGGTGCGAACGAGCGTACGATCTACGGAGCCGACTTTTCGCGCGGCACCGTGCGCAGCGACGACGGCAACGGCGACATCGCCACCAATCCGCTCTCGCAAAGCGCCGGCTACGTGCAACAGACCTGGATCGGCACGCGCAATGAGTTTTATGCTGGTCTGCGCGGCGAACGCGACGGTTCGCTCGGCGGCGAGTTCTCACCCTCGCTCGGCGCGCGCTTCACGCTTTCGAATGCACTCATGCTCAAGGTCAACGCCGCGACCGCATTTCGCGCGCCCAACGCGTCCGAACTCTACTTTCCCAACTACGGCAATCCGAACTTGCAACCCGAACGCGCCAAGGTGGGTGACGCGACCTTTACCGACACTCGCATCCTCGGTGGCACGTCGCTCGGCTGGTTTGACAACGACACGCGCGAGCTGATCGTCGCCGACCCGAATAACAACTATACTCCCGAGAATGTCGATCACGCGCACATCGAGGGCTTGACCTTCGAGACGAAGACGCTGCCGTTGCACGGGATTAGCGCAACGCTCAATGCGACCGATCTGTACCTCGCACAAAATCTCGACGCGCAAACGCGCTTGCCGAACGACCCGGTGTTCACCGTCTATCTTGGCCTCGCGTATCGCGGCGCAGCGCGCGCATTGCTGAGCGATGCCGGGATCAGCGAGCGCGCGGTCGGCGCGCGCGGCGCGGTCGATCCAACACAGCCGCTCTTCTCGCAACCCGTTCCGTACAGCGATCTGAGTGCATACGCGAGTCTGCGCATCGCACCGAAACTGCTGCTCACGCTGCGCGGCTACAACCTGGGCAACGAACGCTATGCCGAGGTGAGCGGTTACCCCATGCCTGGCCGCACGTTTGCCGTGGAGTTAACTGCACGCTAGCCACGAAGGGATGGCGCCTGCCGGCGCTTCTTGCGCTCACGCTCCTCGCGTGCGGGGTAAGCCTCCTCGCCGGTGGGAGTGCCATCGCTCCGCGCGCAATTCTCGGCGCGCTACTCCACCCGCACGCGGGCGATGACCTCACAACCATCATCTGGCAACTGCGCATGCCGCGCGTCGCGATCGCGGCATGCGTGGGCGGTGCACTCGCCATCGGCGGTGCGCTGCTGCAAGGCATGCTGCGCAATCCCCTCGTCGATCCGTACCTTACCGGCGTGAGCGCAGGCGCTGCGGCAGCGATCGCGCTCGCGGTGCTGGCAGGCGTGGCCGTGCCGGCACTTCCGGCGCTCGGCTTCATCGCCGGGTTACTGACCGCGGTGCTGGTCGCCGCGCTTGCCCGGCGTGGCAGCGGTGTCGATCCGAACCGCTTGATTCTCGCCGGCATCTCGATCTCGGCGCTCTTCTCGGCAATCGTCGTGTTTGCAATCGCGCGCTCCAATTCGATCGATGCAGCGCAATCGATCCTCGCGTGGCTTGGCGGCTCGATGGCCGGCCGCGGGTGGAACGACTTGCTCTTTGCCACACCCTATCTCGCCGGTGGCGTGGTGCTCGCGCTCCTAGCCGCGCCTGCGCTCGACGCGCTGCGTGTCGGCGACGTGCGCGCGCGCGCCGTCGGCGTTGATGTGGATCGCGCGCAGTGGCTGATTTTGGCGTCGACCTCGCTGCTAGCGGCAGCCAGCGTTGCACTCGCCGGCATGATCGGATTCATCGGATTAATCGTGCCCCACGTCGCCCGCAGATTGGTAGGATCGAGCGCGCGCTTCTTGCTCCCCGCGAGCGCGCTTTGCGGCGCCATACTCTGCACGCTTGCCGATGCGGTCGCGCGCAGCATCGTCGCACCGTCGGAACTCCCGATCGGCGTGCTGCTTGCGTTCATCGGCGTGCCGGCCTTTCTGTATCTCTACCTGCAACAGGAGCGTCCAGCGTGATCGCGCTCGAATCGGTCGCGATCGGCATCGGGCCGCGCACGCTCGTCAGTGAGATCGATGCACGCATCGATGACGGCGAGTTTCTCGCGGTGCTCGGTCCCAACGGCGTCGGGAAGACGACGCTGCTACGCGCGATCTGCGGCCTGCGCCCCGTGCTGCACGGCCACATCACAGTAAATGATAACGCGCTTCCCTCACTCTCGCCAACCCAGCGCGCGCGGGCGATCGCCTTCGTGACCAGCGACGAAGCGATGCTCGAAACGTTGCGCGTGCGCGACGTGGTCGCAATTGGGCGCTATCCGCACCATCCGTGGTGGGAGTGGAACGAAACCGCCGCTGACGACGCGGCGATCGAAAGCGCGTTGCGCGCGGTCCATCTCGAAGGCGAGGAGCAGCGATTGCTCGCGACGCTCTCGAGCGGCGAACGTCAACGCGTGTGGATCGCGATGGGCCTTGCGCAAGACACGCCGGCGTTGCTGCTCGACGAGCCTACGAGCCATCTCGACGTACGCGTCGCACATGAAATCCTCGCGCTGTTACGCCGCCTCGCGAACGAGGGACGGACGGTCGTCTGCGTGCTGCACGATCTCAACGACGCGGCGGCCTATGCCGACCGGTTGATGCTGCTCGGTTGCGAACGTATGTTAGCGTGCGACGTCCCCGATCGCGTGTTGACGTCAGCGCTGATCGAAGCCGCATACGGCATCGCCATAACGCGCGTCGATACGCCGCAGGGACCTAGGGTCTTCGCGGCGGTGAGCTCGGCAACGGACGGACCGCCGTGCCGCTAACCCAGCCGCGCTGCCCGCGCAGCGGACCGCTGATAATCACGATACCGATCGCGTCGTTGGGCTGCGCTACGTACTTCGATTGCACGAAGTCCGAGACGCAGCTTTCGACCACCGCGCGCGTGCCGGGCCGCACGAGCGTAGCATGCGGCAGCAACGCCTTCATCTGATCGAATGTTCCGCCTTCGTAGTCGCGCAGCCGGAAGCGCGAATCCCACACGAAGACGTCGGGATCGTCGGACGTGCCGTAGAGCACCACCCGATCGTGCGGGTGCACGCGGCAATCCGCTCGTGCCGTCTGCGGCATGAGGAGGATCAAGAGCGCTGCGAGCACGCTAATCGCCCGCATCGGAGCCTCCCGGTTCGTGCACGCGAATCGCGAGCACGGCGAGATCGTCGCGCGTGCGGTTGCCTTCGATCGCCTTCACCTTGGCAACGAGTTCATCCGAGAGCAGCTGCGGCTGCGGATTGCTCGCCGCAATCAAATCCATCGCGCCCCGGTCGCCCAGTTGTTCGCCCGCGCGGTTCCGGGCCTCGGTGAGTCCGTCGGTGACGAGCACGATCGATATCGCCGTCTTCGAGGTAGAGCGTCTTGGTCTCGAACGGCTCTTCCATGACACCGAGCACCGGGCCGGTGACCGCCAGTTGCTGCACCTCGTTCACACGCCGCACGAACGCCGAGTCATGACCGGCGCTTGCGTAGCGGAATTGCAACGTCTGCGTATCGAGCACGCCGACGAACATCGAGACGAAGAGGTACGGGTTCTCAACCGTCTGCGAAAACGCGGTGTTGAACTCCGCGAGCATCGCGCCCGGATCGCGACGGCGCAGCGCAATGCCGCGAATCGTAAACTTGATAAACGCGGTTAACACCGCGGCGTCGACGCCCTTGCCGCTGACGTCGGCAATGAACGCCATCGCCAGCGTGTCCGACAGGCGATAGACGTCGAAGACGTCGCCGCCCACCGCGAGATGGCTGCTCGCGGAGAGATAGGCACTCCCAACCTCGCAATTCGGCAGCGGCACGTGCTCGCTGCGAAACGCGCGCTGTAGAATCTCGGTCGTCGTACGCTCTTCCTCGAGCTCGCTTACCAAGCGCGAACGGAACCCGTTGAAAAGGATCGCGAGTAGCCCAAAGAGCGCGAGCCAAAACGTACGGCTCCAGGTATCGCGGTTGATCTGCTCCTGCGTTGAACGAGAGAGCTCTTCGTTGCGTTGGGCAAGCGTATCGCGGATGAAGCCCCCGGTGCGGTTCTCATAGTCAGAGAACGCTTTGCTTTCCTTATCTATCTCGCTGGCGTCGAGCCCGGGCTTGGCAAGCAGCGGCCTGGCGATCTTCCGGCGCCAATTGATCTGCAGCGAAACGTAGTCTTCCAGCGTGCGCGACGCGGCCGACATTTTTTGCTCGGTGAGGACCGAAGCAACCGCTGCAACCTTTTGGTCGAACGCTTCCGCCGTGCTGGTGTACTGCGACACGTAGAAGGGATCGCGCGTCAGCACGTAGCCGCGAACGGAGTTTTCTTCATCGATTTGTAATCGCAGCAGCTCTTCGAGATTGAGCTGTGCCTGCACGATGCGCGATTGCGCGGCGAAGGTATTTGCGATGCTGGCCCGCGTCGCGAACGCGCCTTGAACGGCAATGCCGAGGACCAGGACCAGAAAAGCGGTCCATATCAAAGCCCCCGGGACGCGCAGGAACGACGGCCGAGACTTCACCGTGCGGCGAATTCGCTGGGGGGTAGGGGCCTTGCGCGTTCCGAAATTCTGTTCATCATGCAAATGCAGATCAAGCCGGGGCTCTTCAAGTCGTACGACGTTCGCGGGATTTATCCGTCAGAGATCAACGACGACGTGGCCTACGCCATCGGACGCTGCTTTGTGCCGCTCGTTGGCGGCAAACGCATCGTCGTAGGGCGTGATATGCGACCGACGGGAGCACGGCTTTTTGCCGCATTTGCGCTCGGAGCGACCGAAGCCGGCGCCGATGTGACCTCGATCGGGTTGGTCTCGACCGACGCGCTCTATTTTGCGGTCGGAAAATACGGCTTCGACGGCGGCGTGATGATCACAGCCTCGCACAATCCCGCGCAATACAATGGCATGAAATTCACACGCGCGCAGGCCGAAGCGATCTCGCTCGATACAGGGCTGGCGCAGATTCGCGATCGGATCGTCGCAGGCGACCTTCCGCCCGCTGCGCCGATGCCGGGTGTCATCTCCGAACGCTACGTCTTGGACGATTTTGCCGAACACTGCCTCTCCTTCATCGATCGTACGAAGATTGCACCGTTCAAGATCGCGATCGACGCGGGCAACGGCATGGCGGGCGAAACCGTCCCGCACGTCTTCAAACATCTCCCGTGCCAGGTGATCCCCCTCTACTTCGAACTCGACGGCACCTTCCCGAATCATCCCGCGAGTCCGATCGAACCGGAGAACATGCGCGACTTGCAAGCCGCGGTGCTCAAACATCAGTGCGATCTCGGCGTGGCCTTTGACGGCGACGCCGATCGCATGTTCATCGTCGACGAGAAAGGCGCGTTGATCGACGGCAGCACCGTGACCGCGCTCGTCGCGCTCAATACCTTGAAGAAGCACCCGGGCGCGAGAATCCTCTACAATCTGATCGTGTCGCGCAGCGTGCCGGAATTAGTGGAGCGCGCCGGCGGCGTTCCGATTCGTTCGCAAGTCGGACACTCGATCATCAAGGCGACGATGCGTGAACAGGATGTCGTTTTCGGAGGCGAACACTCGGGACACTTCTACTTCAAGGACAACTGGTATGCTGACTCGGGCATGATCGCACTGATGCAGTGTCTCGAAGTATTCAGCGAAGCGCGTAAGCCGGTCAGCGAAGTGATCGCACCGATCGACACGCGGTTCCGTTCGGGCGAGATCAACAGCAAGGTGGACGACGCGCACGCGAAGCTGCGGGAACTGGAAGCCGCCTCCCCCGATGCGCAGATCGATCATCTCGACGGCGTGACGATCAGCTATCCCAATTGGTGGCTGAATGTGCGGCCCTCAAATACCGAACCGCTGCTGCGCCTCAACGTCGAGGGTGATACCAAAGCGTTGATGGAAAAGCACCGCGACGAGGCCTTGAAAATAATCCGTGAGTAGAGTCGATACCGATGCCATGCGGCGGTACGAGCAGACGCGCGACGATCTCGTCGCGCGTTTGCTCGTGATCGAGTCATCGCTCGGTGAAGGACGTCGCAAGTCGATCGGCCGCGCGCGTGCGCGGCTCGAGCGTGGGAAATTTGTGCTCGCGGTGGTCGGCGAATTCTCGAGCGGCAAATCATTTCTGCTCAACGCCTTGCTCGGCAAGTTCCAACTGCTCCCCGTCGATATCAACCCGTCGACCGCAACGATCACCGAGCTCGAGGCGGGCGATACCGATGAAGCGACGGCGATCTTCGAAGATGGCCGCACCGAACGCATCCCGCTCGATCGCCTGAACCGTTTCATCGCGGTCGGTCGCGACAGCCCCGGCATGATGCACGATGCGACCAAGGATGCGCGCGACGCACCGGTGCGCGTCAACGTCAAGACCAACTCGCCTTTTCTCGAACGCGGCTTCGTCGTCGCCGACACCCCGGGGCTTGCATCGATCAATCCCGCGCATCGCCGCGCAACACTGCAGTTCTTGCCCAACGCCGACGCGGTCCTCTACCTGATCGACACGCAACAGCCGTTCACCGAGGGCGATGCATCCTTCTTGGGTATCATCCGCCAACACATCGACTCGATCTTCGTCGTGCAGACAAAGATCGATCTGTGGCAGCAGCCGCAGAGCGACGGACGACCCGCGTGGGAGCACGCATACGAACGCATCGCGGCACTCGCGGCGATCCACGCGCCCGGTACCTATGTCTATGCGCTCTCGGCCCGCGAGTACGTCGATGGCGAACTCAGCGACGACCCCGCAAAGATCGAGGCCAGCCGTTTCCCCAAATTTCTCGCAGCGCTCGATGCGTCGTTGATTCGGCGCACCGGCCGCGCGCGTCTCGCCCGCGTGCGCGATCGTGTTGCGTCGGCAATCGCCGACGAGACCGCGCAAATCGAGGCCGACGTTGCGATGCTTGCGCTCGATCGCGATGCACTCGATCGGCGGCGCAGCGAGGTGTTGCCCGCGCTGCAGGCGCTCGACGAGCGTGCGCGTGCGCAGCGCGAAGCCCTGTTCCAGGCCGGCCTCGCTACGCGCACCGCAATGCACGCGCGCGGGAGCGACCTCAGCGCCGATCTCGAGCGCGTGCTCTCGCAAGCGATCGATACCGCCGATGTCAGCCGCTTGCGCGATCGCGAACGGCTGAACGTCATCATCGATCGCGTCGTGGCGCAGGTCACCCAAGAATTTGCCGAAGAAGCGGCGCGGGACGTCAGCCGCGAGCTTGACGAGGCGATCGGACGTGCTGAAACGATCGCGCCGCTGCGTTTCGCCAAGAACGACGCAGCCGCGCGTGCTTTCGGCGTTGAATCGGGCACGAGTCTGTGGAGCGGCGATATTCGCACGGCGATCGCGGCAACGATCGTCCTCGAGGCGATCGGCGGTCCCGCGATCGGTCTGGTGCACGATATCGCCACGCGATTTGCCGCCGCACAGAGCGGTGCATACATGAAGCGCGAGCTGATCGCCGATCTGCGCGCCGAGATTTTTCCGCGCTTTGCCACCGAGGTGCTTGCCTTCACCGATCGTGTCGGCGCGCGATTGCAGCATATCTACGACGAGCTGGCCCAAGCGATTGCGAGCGCAATGCTCGAGCGCCGCGACGCGGACGTCGGCAGCATTGACCGTTCGCTTGCCGCACATCGCGAGGGCCGCGCGCGCGACGCGCGCATCGGACTCGAGGAGCGCCGCACGCTGCTCGCACAGGAACTCCTCGCCGTGCGCGAACTCGTCGACGGTTTCATGGAGCGCGAGGAAGAGATCGCGCCGGCCGATCCGGGCTCGGCGGCCGTACGTCTGTCGCACGCGGATGCCTCGTTCGATCCGTCAAGTTACGATCGCGGCTTGCGTCCCTCGCGCTGGCGCGTCGCGATTCTCGGTGCCTTGCGACGCGGGAAAACCAGCCTCATCAATGCCTTTGCCGGCAGAACGGTGCTGACCGACGACGTCGCGGGCAGCGCGCGCTTTCCGATTCACGTGCGCTACGGCGAAGCGGATCAAGCGTTTTCACTTGCCGACGATGGCGAATGGCGCGACATTCCGTTTGGCGAGGCGACGGCGGCCGCCGCCGACGCGCCGGTGCTCATGCTCGTGCCGTGGTCGCTTCCGCGCGAGCTCGTGCTGGTGCACGCTCCCGCGTTTGATTCCGGCGAACCCGATGCCGAAGACGTCAACGTCGTTGCCGCCTCGCATGCAAGCGAAGTGCTCTGCCTCTTTTCGCGCCAGCTCTCAGATCGCGAGCTGAACCTTTTCGAACGTGTGTCCGAGTTCGATAAACCAATGCTCTTTGCGCACACGATCGCCGATAACGAAGCCGCCAGCGAACGGCGCCACGTGGTTGAGCTGGCCCAGGCCTATCTGCGCGAACGCAACATCCCCGCCGAGCGGATCTTCACCATATCAGCCCATGAATATGATGAAGCCCGGCGCGAGCACCGCGCGCCCGCCGGCTGGAATGAGACCGAGGCGCTGCGCGCGACGCTCGAAGGGCACGCCGAGACCCACATGGCTCGCCTGGAACGCTTGGCGCGCGCAAACGCGCAGGTGCGCCCAGCGACGGCGCCCACGCCCGCGGAAGCGGAACGAGCGGCAGGCTTTTTCGCACGTATGTTCGGCAAGGGGCGCTGAGAGAAGAGGCGTCGAACCGGGAAAGTCCGGTTATGACCACCACAATCGGCCCGGCTTTGTTGGCTATCGGCGACGGAACGTCGACGATTGGCCGCATCGCCATCGAAAACGGGCGCGTCGCTGCGATTCTGCCAGCGGACGGCCTGTCGGATTACCCGCTCCCCGCGGGCAGTAGCGTCGCACCCGGACTCATCGACGTGCACACCAACGGCGCAGCTGACATGCTCTTTAATCGCGATCAGGGCAATGCCGTGCCGGTCGCGTCGTCGGAATACGCGCGAATGGGCGCGACCGGGTTCGTCGCGAGCGTCATGACGGCGCCGTTCGAATCGATGCTGCACATCGCATCCGAGATCGTCGATGCGGCCCACGACTTAGAAGAGGACGAGCCGCGCGGTGCACGCTGCTTGGGCATCCACTTCGAAGGCCCGTTCCTGAACGCAAAGTTCCGCGGCGTCCATCGCTCCGAATGGCTACTGCCGGCATCCGCTGTCCGCGCGAAAGAAATGGTCGACGCGTGCAAGGGAGCATGCCTGCTCGTGACGATGGCGCCCGAGATTACCGGCGCGGCCGATGCGATGCGCGTGTTCTTACAACACGGCGTCGTGTGTTCGGCGGGACATACGAGCTCGCGGTACGGTGACGGGCTGCTCGCGATTGGTCTGGGGTTTCGCTCCTTGACCCACGCGTTCAACGGCATGCCGCCGCTCATCCATCGCGACCCCTCGATTCTCGCGGCGTTCATCCAAGATCGCCGCACGATGGTGCAAGTCATCAGCGACGGCTATCACGTGGCACCCGTCATGGTCGACATTCTCTATCGTACGGTCGGCGATCGCGTCGTGCTCGCAACCGACCTGATGCCGCCGGCCGACGCAAGTTATCAGATCGTGGGCGGTGTCATGCGCGCGGCCGACGGCACTATTGCCGGCAGCGCGTTGCGCATCGATCAAGCCGTGCGCAATTACATGTCTTATGCGGACATCTCGTTCGAACAAGCGGTCATGGCCGCAACACACGCACCCGCAAAGCTGATTGGTCTTGAAGGCGAGATGGGTAGAATCGCTCCCGGGATGCGCGCTGATCTCTCGTTCTGGGACGCGGAATACAACATCGTCGGCACGATGGTCGGCGGCACCGTGGTGCACGGGATGCGCGCGGGGAAAACGACGCTCGCGTCATGATCGCCCGTGTGACCGCGCTTCTCGAGGCCATCTTCGGGGACGCGTTCCGCCGCGACTTCGCCGTACGTCTGTGGGACGGCGCCACCTTGCCGAGCACGACCAATCGCACCGATTTCACGCTACTCGTCAATACGCCGGGTGCGTTGCGGAGCGCGTTTACACCGCCGCTCGAGCGCAACGCGGGCGCAACGTTCATTGCCGGCGGACTCGACGTCGAAGGTGATTTTTCCAGGGCGATTGCGCGGCTCAATGCGGCGAATGCGTCGCGCACCGCGTTGCAGAAGGCGCGCATTGCACTGCTGCTCATGCGGCTTCCGCGCAGTTCACGGCCGGCGCCGCCCGGCGCAGCCCTGCACGGCAGGCTCCACTCGCGCGAACGCGACCGCGCGGCGATCTCGTACCACTACGATCACCCGGTTGAATTCTACCGCACCTTTCTCGACCGCCATCTCGTCTACTCGTGCGCATACTATGACGACGGCGTAACGACGCTTGATGGCGCGCAACAGGCCAAACTTGCCCACGTGCTGGACAAACTGCGTCTCGAACCCGGTATGTCGTTTCTCGACATCGGATGCGGTTGGGGATCGCTGGTCATCGCGGCCGCCCGACGCGGCGCAAAGGCGCTCGGCATCACGCTCAGTCGCGTACAGCACGAGGAAGCCAATCGCCGCATTGCCGCACTCGGGCTCGGCGATCGGGCACGTGTGGAATTTCGCGACTACCGCGATTTGCAGGGACTGACCTTCGATCGCATCGCCAGCATTGGGATGGTCGAGCATGTCGGGCGCAGGTTCTTGCCGGTCTACTTTGCCTCGGCCATCGCAGCCTTACGCCCAGGCGGATTGTTCCTCAATCACGGCATCGCCGAGCAAAGTCCGGGACGCAACGCGGCGCCAAATCCGTTCATCGAACGCTACGTCTTTCCCGACGGCGATTTGGTCCCGGTTGCCGACGGCCTGGCGATCGCCGAGCGCACCGGTTTTGAGATTCGAGACGTGGAGAATCTCCGCGAGCACTACGCGCGCACGCTGCGCGCGTGGGTTACTAATCTCGAGCGCAACCGCGAAGCGGCGATTGCGCACGCCGGCGAAGCGGCCTATCGCGTGTGGCGCCTCTACATGGCGGCAAGTGCCGTGTCGTTCGACGCTGCCTGGATCGGCGTCTATCAGTCGCTGCTCGCACGCCCCGATGCCAGCGGTCGGGTGTCGATCCCGGCAACGCGACGCGATCTCTACGCAGACCAGCGTGAGGCGGTAGTGTGAATGTGTTTCTCGTACCATTCGTAGCCGGCCGCATCGGCGAGCAGACTATCAATCGCCTCAACGAGAAGCGACTCGCGCCATCCTCCGTTCAAGATAATGCGATCGCCGATTTCGTTCTCGAGAATAAATGCCGGTCGCACGGTCAAGCCGTGCTGCGCAAACTCCGCCGCTGACGCGTCGAGCGCATTGCAGATGGCTTGGCTCTGCGCGATCTCTTCGATCCGTGAGCGCTCCAAGCCAAACTCCGCCGCCAGCAGCGAAGCCGCCTCACCACGATCACCGAGCGGCAAGCCGCGCTCTAGAGCCGCGCACGACACGCAAGAACGCGCCCGCTCTACATCGATACCCATGCTCGCCACCGCGACGATTGCCGCGTTCGCGTCCCACGTGCTGCGAGGCTCGTCCTGCAGCCAAGGCGTTGTGTGAACGCCGGTAATGAACTCGCTGCGTTCGTAGGCGAGTCGCTGCGCCGCTGCATCCACGTAAATCGGATCGCGTCCGCTAATTGGAACAAAATGATAGTTGACGGCCAGCCGGTTGCCGTAACGCATGCGGACCCGCAAGATGGCGCGGTCGCTGATATAGCACCACTGCGACAACGCATCGAGATAGTAGTCGACCTTCAGCGGCAGCATTCAGTAGTGGCCGAGTATCCGGTGCGGACGATAGGGAGCTTCCAACCGTGCAACCTCATCGCCGGTGAGCTCTACGTCGAGCGCAGCAACGGCGTCGTCAATGTGGCACAACTTTGTTGCGCCCAAGATCGGCGCGCTCACCGCGGGTTTGTGCAGCAGCCAAGCTAGCGCGATTGTCGCCGGACTCGCACCGCGTTCGGCCGAAATCGCCGTCACGACGTCCACGACTTCAAAATCGTCATCCACATACATGTCATCGGCAAACGGATCAGCTCCGGAACGTACGGTAGTTCGCTTCCCGCCACGCAGACGCCCTCCGCCAAGCAGACCGCGGGCAAGGGGACTCCAGGGAATGATTCCGATTCCCTGATCGAGGCACAGCGGAATCATCTCTCGTTCCTCTTCTCGGTAGACGAGGTTATAGTGATTCTGCATCGAGACGAAGCGTGCCGTACCGGCTTGGCCTGCTGCCTGTTGCGCCTTGGCAAACTGCCAAGCAAACATGCTCGAGGCGCCGATATAGCGTGCCTTACCGCTCTTTACGACACGATCTAGTGCTTCCATCGTCTCCTCGATCGGCGAGTCGTAGTCCCACCGATGGATCTGGTAAATATCCACGTAATCCGTGCCGAGCCGGTGCAGCGATGCATCAACTGCGGCGAGAATGTGCTTGCGCGAGAGGCCGCGGTTTGTTGGCGCGCTTCCCATCGGATAGAAGACCTTCGTCGCAAGCACGTAGTCGTCGCGCGAGCGAAACAGCTTCGTAAGCAGCCTTCCGGATATCTCCTCGGTCAATCCGTCCGAATACATATCGGCCGTATCAAAGAACGTAACCCCGGCTTCCACCGCGCTGCGAACGATCGGCTCGGCGTCCTCTTCGCGTCAAATGCCACGCGCGCTCGGTACGATCGCCGTAACTCATCATGCCCAGACACAACCGCGAGATCGTTAGTCCCGATGATCCCAGACGAATGTATTTCATGCGCCCTCCGGACGATGGATCGCAACCCCTGCTGCAACCAGGATGATGCCGCAGGAATCCTGAAGCGAGGGAATTTGGCGGAGCACCAGCGCTCCGATAATCGTTGCGAACGCCGGCAGCAATCCGAGCATGAGCGCAAACGTTGCGCGGGGTAGTCGCGCCATCGCAAGTTGATCGGTGATATAGGGAATAACCGACGAACAGACTCCGACGGCAACGCTGGCCAACAGCAGTGGGAGACTCGCAAAGGCCGGTAGCGCACCCCGGAGCCCAAACGGTGAGATGACGACGGCAGCAACGAGCATCGCGGCGCCAAGTTGATCGAGTGCAGCGTTGCGATTGGCGATGCGATGGCCGAGCGCGACGTACAGCGCGAAGAGCAGACAGTTCGCGAAGGCAAAGGCAAACCCGGCCGGCTCGCCCGCGATGCGAATCTGCGTTACAACCGCTACACCAAGCGCGGTAAGCACTAACGCTGCGACGTTTCGCAGCGTGCGCAAGCCGATCGCGGCCAAGGTGATCACGCCAAGGAATTCGATCGACGCCAACGGTGGAAAGCGGCAGGCGAGCCACCGCAAAATAAAAGCAAAGATTCATCACCGCAAGGACGGCGCCCAGCGCAATGATGCTCCCACGACGTCGTGGATCGAGCAGCAGCCGCCACGGGCGGCGCCAAACTCCAAAAACGGCGGCGGCGGTCGCGATGCGCAGCCAGGCGACGCCGCTGAACGTCGAGCCGCGAAAACAGTAGCACCGCGAACGATGGACCGAGGTAGTGAAAGATCGCGCTGATCAGAAAGTACCCCGTGGCGCGATTCATAGTGCTATGATACGAAGGCAGAGAACGGTCGAGAATCACGAAATGATGGGAGACGAGATGAGAATGCCTTTGGAACGTAGGAATGGAGTAGTGCAAACCTTCGAACCGCTCGATGCAGCGGATCGGCGCATCGTCGAGACCCTGCAGCGCGACGCCCGGATGCGCCCCACCGAGATCGGGCGACTCGTCGGGCTCTCGACACCGGCCGTGAGCGATCGCATGCACCGTCTCGAGGAGACCGGCGTGCTTTCATATCGCGCCGAGATCAATCCGCGGGCGCTCGGATACACGATCAGCACGATTATCCGCGTGAGCCCGCAAAGCCGCAAGCTCCAACTCATTCCACAGATCGCACGCGACGTGCCGGAGATCACCGAATGCTACCGCATCACGGGCGAAGATTGCTATTTCATGCGCGTCTACCTACGGTCGATGGACGATCTCGAAGCAATACTCGACCGCTTCACGCCGCATGGACGCACGACGACCTCCATCGTCCACTCGGCACCTGTGCCGCCGCGGTCTTTGCCGCTTTAGGCGCTGGCCGCTGCAGCCTTTTTTGCGCGTTCCAAATAGGCCGAGCGCAGCATCGTAAACGCCGCGTAGGCCACAATCGCGATCACGAGCCACTTCACCGCCTCGAGCGGCATCGACTTGACGATGTACGCAGCGATCAGGACGCCCGGAATGCCGCCGATCGTCAGGCCAATTGCCGCCTTGAACGCGTAGGCGTCGAAGCTTCACGAAGCGCACGCTCGAGATCGGCATGAGGAACGCGCACGAGCCCATCATGATCGGAAATGCGGCACGCGGGTTCATGCCGAGCAAGCTGATCATGATGATCGCCGGCGCGTAGAGGCCGATACCGATCGTCATGAGCGCGCCCAAACAAAAGTTGATGACGACGCCGGTGACCAATAAGCCCCCAGTAAGGCCGAGCGCGTTGCCGCCCGCCGGAAGTACTTTGAGGTTCTGCATCAGAAAAATGATCGCGGCGACGGTAAGCGCGCCGCCCATGCCGATCTGCACGTAGCGTCGCGGCCAGCGCGCGACCATGCCGGCGCCGAGCCACGCGCCCAGCACCGACGCTACGATCAACAGCGCGAGCGTGACCGGATCGACGCCGATCACCGTGATGTAGATCAGCGCCTCAACGATCGTCGGCAAGGCATGCCCGACGTTGAGCGTGCCGGGAATCTTCTCATCCGGCGCCATGCGGAAAAACTTGAAGAGCGACGTCGTCGGCGCGAACGAGCCGATACCGAGCGTATCGAAGAAGTTCGTAAGGAAGCCGACCACGGCGCCGAGGAACGTCGGCCAGGTGAACTCGCGCCGCTGCCATACCTCGTAGCCCCAGAAAATCGCAAAACCGATGCCGATGATCCACAGCAGGACGAGAAGAATGGCGATAATGCTCATGAGGGCGAGGGCTTCGCCCTGCGCCCGCTAGCGTACTGCGGCGGCGTTGAAATAGCTTGCGCGCGGGTGGTGGATCACGATCGCGGCGGTCGATTGTTCGGGCACGATTTGGAATCCCTCGGTCAACTCCACGCCGATGCGCTCCTGCGCGCCGAGGACCGCAAACGCGATCGCATGCTGCGAGACGTCGGGACACGCGCCGTATCCCCATGAATAGCGTTTGCCCCGTCCCTGTTCGAGACGAAGCTCCGTACGGATGCGGCGATGCGTCCATTCTGCCAGCGCCTCAGCCGATTGCACGGTGAAACCGTGCAAGAAATACGACGCGCTGTAGTCGCCGCGCGCTTGCAACGCGTCGGTGCGTTCCGTCGCGGCCCGGCCGACGGTAACGACCTGGAGCGCGACGACGTCGATGCCGCGTCCCTCATGCGGCTCACGAACGTAGTCGGCAAGACAGAGATGCTCGCCGCCGATTTGACGCGCAAACGGAAAGCGCGCGATCTCGCGCGACGCGTCGACGGGATCGTAGAGAATCACATCGTTCCCAACGCCTGCAGCCGGATAGTAGCCGTAGGCGACCTTCGGAGAGAGCAAACCACCCTGCTCCGCTTCGTGCTGGAACGCCCGCAAGCGCGGATCGAATTCGTCGCGTATCAGCGCATCAAAGGCCTCACCCTTGGTATTGCTCGCGCCCCACGAGAGTCGATACAGACTCTTGAGATCAAAGCACGGCCACAGCTCGCGCACATCGACGTCTTCGATGGTCGTCGCGCCCAAGAACGGCGGAAGCGGAATATCGACGTGCTCGCTCTTGACGGCGGAGGTGGTCGCAGCCGGAGCATGCGAGGTCGCGCTGTCTCGGCTGCGATCGCGCTGCGCGAAGGCTTCGGTGCGCATCCGCTCGACGAACGCCTCGCGCGCAGCGTCGCCGGTGGTGAGCCGATCCATGATCTCGAGCCCTTCGAACGCGTCCTTCGCGTAGAAGAGTCCGGGCGTGAAGAACCGCTCACCTTCATCGAGCAACGAGATGCGCCGTCCGAAGTCGCGGTTGATCGCGGCGCCGCCTACGATCACCGGAAAATGCAGGCCGCGCGTATCTTGCTCTTGCACGCAGATCGGCATCTGCTTGCTGGTTGAAACCAGCAGCGCCGAAAGTCCGATCGCGTCCGCCTTGACTTCGACGGCCTTCTCGAGAATGGTATTCATCGGCACTTGTTTGCCGAGGTCATAGACGGTGTAGCCGTTATTCGTCAGGATCGTGTTGACCAGATTCTTTCCGATGTCATGTACGTCGCCGAAGACGGTCGCGAGCACGACGGTACCTTTGGTCGAGCCCTCCTTCTTCTCGAGGAATTGCTCGAGATGGGCCACCGCCTTTTTCATCACCTCGGCCGACTGCAAAACGAACGGCAGAATCAATTCGCCCGAGCCGAATTTATCGCCGACCTCCTTCATCGCCGGCAAGAGGATCTCGTTGAGCACCGCGACGGGATCGCGCTCTTCGAGCGCGCGATCGATCTTCGCTTCGATGCCGTCCTTGCGGCGGCGCAGAATCGCGTTGTGAATCTGTTGCGCGATCGGGAGATCTTCGTCCGCGTTTGCGTCGGTCTCGCCCTTCGACGAGCTCAGCGTGGCCGACTCGAAGTGCTCGATGAAGCGCGCCAGCGCATCGGGCCGCCGGTTGAACACCAGGTCGTCGCACATCGCGCGCACGTCCGGTTCGATCTCGGCGTAGGGTGAAATCTCTTTGGCGTGGACCAAGGCCGCATCGAGCCCGGCTTCGACGCAGTGATGCAAGAAGACGGAGTTGAGCGCGGCGCGCGCCGCCGGTTTGAGGCCGAACGAGACATTCGAGACGCCAAGTGAGGTCAGGACGCCCGGCAACTCACGCTTGATCAGACGAATGCCCTCGATCGTTTCGATCGCCGAGGTCGAAAACTCGGGATCGCCGGTCGCCAGCGTGAACGTAAGATCGTCGAAGATCAGCGCTCCGGGTGGCAAGCCGTATTCGTCGACGACGATACCGTAGATGCGCTGCGCGACTTCAAGTTTGCGCTGCGCGGTCTTGGCCATGCCGATCTCGTCGATCGTCAGCGCCACGACCGCCGCGCCGTGTTCTTTGGCCAGCGGCAACACCACGTCCATCTTCGCGCGGCCCGCTTCGAGATGCACGGAATTCAAGATCGCGCGGCCCGGATAGTTCTCGAGTGCTACCTGCATCACGCGCGGTTCGGTCGAGTCGATCATCACGGGAGCCTCGACCGACTGCGCGAGGCGGCGCACGAGTTCGCGCATCTGCACGTCTTCGTCGGTCCGCTCGGTTAGCGCGCAGCACACGTCGAGCACGTGCGCACCGCCCTCGACTTGCTCGCGCGCGACGAGCATGATCTCGTCGTAGTTGTCCTCGAGCAGCAAGCGCTTGATCTTGCGCGAACCTTGGCTGTTGATACGTTCGCCGACGAGCAACGGACGTGGCTCTTGCTCTAACACCGTTGCAGTCATTGCGGAGGCGACTTGCTGCGGGGCGGGCTCGCTGCGCTCACTTTTTATGTTTACGTTCGCTGCGCGAGCCCGTGCCCGCGCAGTCGTCTCCGCATCGAGCGAATCGCGCAATGCGGTGATGTGCTCGGGCGTCGATCCGCAACAGCCGCCGACGATGTTGACGCCAAATTCGCGTACAAAATCTGCCAGCTCTTTGGCCAACTCCGCCGGTGTTTCGGGGTAGATGGTTTCGCCTTTTGGCCCCATTAATGGCAGGCCCGCATTGGGAATCACACTGACAAAGCAGCGTGAGTTCTCGGCGAGATAGCGCACGCTGTCGCGCATTTGCGCAGGGCCCGTCGAGCAGTTCAGGCCAATCACGTCGATCGGGAGCGCATCGAGCGTTGCGGTGACCGCGCGAATGTCGGTGCCGAGGAGCATGCGGCCTTCGGTGATCAACGTCGGTTGCGCCTGAATCGGCACACGGCGCAGCCCGCGATCGAACTCGCGGACGATGCCCGCAATTGCGGCTTTGAGTTCGAGTAAGTCTTGCATCGTCTCGAGCAAGAGCACGTCGACGCCGCCTTCGACCAGCGCGCGCGCCTGTTCGCCATAGATGTCGGCGAGTTGTTCAAAGGTGATCTTCGAGAGCGACGGATCCGACGACGAGATCAACATGCCGGTCGGGCCCATCGCGCCGGCGACGAAGCGCGGGCGATCGGGCGTTGCAATCGCATCGCAGGCTTCGCGTGCAAGGTGTGCGGCCGTGCGATTGATCTCGAGCGTCTTATCGGCCAGTCCGTACTCGTCGAGTTTGAGCCGCGAGCCCATGAACGAGTCGGTCTCGACCACATCCGCTCCGGCCGCGAGATATGCGGTGTGGATGTCGCGGATCACGTCGGGGCGTGAGAGGACCAGCGCTTCGTTGCAACCCACGTAACGCTCGCCGCCAAAATCGGCGGCGGACAGTTCGAGCGCCATGAGCTGTGTGCCCATGGCGCCGTCGTAAATCAAAACCCGCTCTTGCAGCAGGCGTAAATAGTCACGCAATTCGGTCTATGTACTCGCTTGTTCGACGGCGAAGTCGGCCACGGCGCGGACTGCTCCCACGGCATGCCCTGCCCGATTATACACGATTGGCTCAACATACGCGGCCAAATCGGTCGCATCTGCGAGCGGGCTGCCCAAGGCTCGCAGCGCCGCCATGGTAAGCGGTCCGCGCGCACGCGGCGTACCGTCGAGGACCTTGCTCGCAAGGCCAATGCCCTGCGCAATGAGGGTCAACGCATGGACCCCCTCAGCCCCGGCTTTGCAGACGACCGCGCCCGAACCGGCCGCTATCACGCGGGTATCGAATTGCCCGGTCCCCGACACGTATTCGGGATGCGAAACCATCGCATCGCGCACGATGAGTAGCGCCTGCGCGTCGCGCTCGGGGATCTGCGTGAGCGTGCCGAAACGCGCAAACGCCATCGCGGCTTTGCGTAACGACGTCGCATACACCGGGATTCCGCAGCCGTCGATGCCGAGCGGCCAGGTTGCCGGATCGTCGTCGGAGAGGCGCGCACAGAATGCCAGAATGTATTGCTGCGCAGGGTTGTTCACATCCATATACGTCGCGACGTCGCTGCCGAGCACGCGGCAGAGCGCCAGAATCCCGGCGTGTTTGCCGGAACAGTTGTTATCGAGGGCGCTCGGTTTGCGGCCCTCACGCAACATCGCGTGCGCGACCGCTTCGTCATATGGCAGATGTGCGCCGCATTGTAAGGCGGATTCGTCGAGGCCGATCTTCCCCAAAATCGATTGGACTGCGGCAACGTGAAACGGCTCTCCGGTGTGTGAGGCACACATCACGGCGATCTCGCGCATGTCGAGCCCGAAAGCTTCGCGGACACCGGCCGCGATCGCGGCAGCGGCAATGAACGGCTTGGCGCTCGAACGCAGAAAGACCGGCGATTCAATATCGCCGGTCTGGAGAATCACGTCTCCTTTTGCGTTGGCTGCGGCAGCGGCGACGTGATGTACCGATTCTACGAGATCGCCGCGTGTGACCTCAATAATCATCCAGGAAGGAGTGCGGGTTCCACGACGACCGCTTCTTGTTCGGCAAAGACCGCATTGCTCAAGTAGCGCTCGCCGGTATCGCAACCGACCGTCACGATAAGCTTGCCCTTGTTCTCGTCGCGCGCAGCAACTTGCAACGCGGCCCAGACATTCGCGCCGGCCGAGATGCCGACCAACATGCCTTCTTCGCGCGCGAGAAGCCGTGCGGTTGCGATGGCCTCGGCGTCGGTAACGCGAATCACTTCGTCATAGACGTTTTGATCGAGAACCTTCGGAATAAAACCCGTGCCCGTGCCCTGGATCTTGTGCGGACCGGGCGCACCGCCGCTGAGGACCGGCGATGCGTCGGGTTCACCGGCTATGATCTGGATGTTCTTCTTGCGCGCTTTGAGCACTTCGCCGACGCCGGTAATCGTGCCGCCGGTGCCGACCATCGAGATGAAGATGTCGACCGCGCCATCGGTGTCGCGCCAAATCTCTTCGGCGGTCGTGCGGCGGTGAATCTCCGGATTCGCCGGGTTTTCAAATTGTTGCGGCATGAAATATTTGTTGGGCGCATCGCTATAGATCCGGGTTGCAAGCGCGATTGCACCCTTCATGCCCTCAGCGCCTGGCGTCAAAATCACTTGCGCACCGTACGCCTTGAGCAAACTGCGACGTTCGATGGTCATCGTGTCGGGCATCACGAGAATGCACTTGTAGCCCTTCGCCGCCGCGACGAATGCGAGCGCGATGCCCGTATTCCCACTGGTCGGTTCGAGGATCGTCATCCCCGGGAGCAAACGACCGTCGCGCTCGGCTGCTTCGATCATCGAGACGCCGATACGATCCTTCACCGAGCCTGCCGGATTGAACGACTCCATCTTCACTAGGATCGTTCCACCCAGCCCCTTGTTGAGCCGCGGGATCTTGACCAGCGGCGTGTTGCCGAACGTGTCGGCCAAGTTTTCGTAGATACGTGCCATAGTGTCTGTTTGAACCTCGTCCCATTGCGGATGCGTTGCGCACGCGAGGTGATTCCGGGGCCCTCGAACGAATGTTCGAGAAGTGTTCTCCCTGTCCCATAAATCCCTCTACGTCGAGGCCCTCGACCTTTGGATCGATAGCATGCGCTCGCAGAACCGCTGCTACGTGTCGCACGGACACAGCGATCATGCGCGCGAGCACGATGTGCTGGTCACAACCCCGAACACGGCGCGCATCTGCCGCGCCCGTTTTGCTCGCCGCGAAGCGCGTCCCCAGCTCTCGCTTCTCACGCCGAAGATGCCGCCGCGACCACCGGTCGCCTTTGAGGAGCACGCGTTCAACGAGCCGTGGGAAGAACAAGGGCACCGCCTCACGCTCTTCTCGGCCGGGCACGTCCTCGGAAGCGCCCAGCTCTTGATCGAAAGCGACGCCGGCCGCTTCGTTTATACCGGTGATTTCAAACTGCGCGACTCGCTGACCGTCGAGCCGCCTGAAGTCAAGCCATGCGACGTGCTACTCATGGAGTGCACGTACGGGAGACCGCAGTACGTTTTTCCCTCGCACGAGGAAGTCGCTGGGCAGATGATCGCCTTTGCACGTAACGCACTCGAAGGTGATGCGGTGCCGGTCTTCTTCGCGTACTCACTCGGCAAAGCGCAGGAGGCGATGGCGATCCTGGGCGGCGCCGGTCTGCCGCTCACCGTGCATGGCGCGGTCGACAATCTGGCACAAGTCTACCAGACGTGCGGCGTGACACTTCCGCCTTACGCGCGCTACAACGCCGAGACGTTTGATACACGCAGCGTGCTCATTTGGCCACCCGGCGGTAAGGCATTGCCGAAGGCGCTGCGCGACAAACCCGTGCATACGGCAATGCTGACCGGCTGGTCGCTCGACCGCGGCGCGCTCTTCCGCTATGGGACCGAACGCGGATTTGCGCTCTCCGACCACGCCGATTATCCGGCACTCCTCCACTACGTCGAACGCGCGCAGCCCCGCAAGGTCCTCTTAAATCATGGCTGGCGCGACTTCGTCTACCGCCTGCGCGCACGCGGCGTCGACGCCGAGTATCTGGAGGACCACGCGCAGCTCTCGCTTTTCTAAGGAGAATTTTGGCGTGCGGCGTACTGGCCCGGGATGAAACTATCACGCCTTCTAGGTCTGATCTTAACCGCCGTTTTGGCGTTGGACGGTCCTGCCTTCGCGCAAACGACGTCGCCGTCGAGCCCACCGACGATGGACGACGCGATCGCCGCGATCAAAGCGTATGCGCCGACCGCGCTCGCGCAACAGGGTGCGCCCGGCTTCTCGCTTGCAATCACCGACAAGACGCACACGATCGCGATCATCACTGAAGGCATGGCGGACATAGCGAGCAAGACGCCGGTAAGCGCCGAAACGCGCTTTCCGATCGGCTCGATCTCGAAGTCGATGAGCGCGCTTGCGCTCTTGCAATTGCACGATCAGGGGCTAGTCGATCTGAACGCCCGCGTCCAGACCTACCTGCCGTCATGGCAGATCAACAGCAAGGGTGCACCGATTCTCGTGCATCAACTCCTCTCGCACACCGGCGGCGTTCCCGACGACTTCTCGTTCCAGCAATATGGGTTCGCCTTGGCTGCGTTGCGCGACGCGCACACGCTCTTTCCGCCGGGCACCGCGTGGTCGTACTCGAACGACGGTTTTGCAACCGTCGGCGCAATTGCCGCGGCTGTTTCGCACAACAGTTGGCAGAGCAATATCGAAAACCACGTGTTTGCGCCCCTGCGCATGGGAAATAGCTTTGCGGTTTTCAACGATCGCACGCTCTCGGGCGCGACCGCGACAGGGTATCAGTTCCGCGACGCTGATTACGTCGCGTCGCCACCACACCCAGCGCTCGTCCCCTCGCCGTACGTCGACTTCGTCGATCCCGCCGGCTCGGTAGTCTCGACGCCCGAGGACATGGCTTCGTACATTCGCTTCTATCTAAACGGCGGCAAGGCCGCAAACGGCACGCAGCTCCTCAAACCGGCGACCTTCGCCGCAATGACCGAGGCGGATCACTTCAACAACGGCAAGCCGGACGTAGCCAAGCACGTAGAGCTCGCCGAATGGCCCGCCTTCTATCACGAATACGGCTATGGGCTCGCCATCTTTCACACGAACGGCGACCACCTCGTCGGCCATACCGGCGGCGTCTCCGGCTACACCGCGTGCTTCCAAGCCAATCTCACGCGTGGTTTCGGTGCGATCGCGCTCTCGAATCTGGTCGAAGCACCGCTGCACCCGTGCGCAATCGTGAAGTATGCGATGGAAGTACTGCGCGCACAGAGTCTCGGACAAGCTTTGCCGCCGGCACCGGCCGGCCCGCCGATCGCACCGCCCAAGGTTGCCGTGAATGACTACGTCGGAACGTATCGCAGTTCCGACGGGACCGGCGTCGTCATCGCCAATGATAACGGCACGCTTGCGCTACACGACGGCGCCAAGAGCTATCAGCTCGTCGCGCAGGATCAGGACGTGTTCTGGACCGACGACCCGCGCTTCACGATCTTCTACGTTGCATTCCAACGCAACAAGGCCAAGGTGATCGACGGCTTTACCAACGGTGGCGCGTACTACGTCAATGCCCAACACACCGGCGCAACGGCGTTCTCGCATCCGGCCGCGTGGGATCGCCTGGTCGGCCGCTACGAGACCTCGATCTTCGGCTCGCCGGTCGTGATGCGCATTGTTATCGTGAAGGGCAAGCTCACGACCGATGGCCTCAACCCGCTCAAACCAAATGCCAACGGGACCTTTGCGCTCGGCGACTCAACGGTGCGTTTTGACACGCTCTTCGAGGGCAAGATGCAGCGCATGTGGTTCGACGGCGCAGACCTCTACCGCATCGAGCTGCCGTAGCGGACGCTAGTGGGTATTGAAGTCCCCTAACGTGATCGTCGCCGACATGTCTGATGGCTTGATCTGCGAGGAGAGGTGCAACCTCACGGACTCGCCGGTCATCACATAGTAGTCGGCGACCTTTGCAAAACGCAGTTCGACCGTGCCGCGCGCATGCGCGTCCGGCTCGCTACGCATCGTTTCTTCGAACTGTGCCGCACACACGAGTCCCGTGCGGTCGTCTACGAGCACGCCGACGAGCGGGTGATCTTGCGGGTCGATCACCGGAACCACGTGCAACTGCCAGCCGGGATCGCCGTTTGTGCACGTCGCCGGCACGCTGCTCACGACGTGATAGCTCAAGGCCGGCGAGCGGAAAACTACGGCGATCGTCTTGAGCGGCGTACCGGTCGGTGCAGGCTGCGGCTTCGCCGGCGCGACGTCAACGTCGACCGCGAACAGCCCCCGATTCTGCATCCACCGAAACGCGGAATTCCAGCTCGGATCGAAGATCGGCGTCGGCGCTACGCCGAGCGCCTTTGCGCCGCCGACGAGAGATACCTGACGTTTGCTCTGGTCAAACGAGAACGTCAGTGTCCCGCTCGTGCTGCCCGCGTCACCTGCCGTACCGCCGACGACGAAGGTTGTCGAAAGCGCGCCCGCGGCAGGATACATCGCAAGCGTTCCGCCATCGGTGCGGACCTGCGCGGTGTATGTAAACGAAGGTGGCGTGGGCAAGGAGTTCATCCGCGCGAGCGCGCGCGCAAAGTATGCGTCGTTCCGGTCGACCGGCGCGGAGGATTCTTGCGCCGCTGCGCCCGCACTTGCCAGCGTGGCGAGCAGCGCCAGCCATACTAGTCCACGCCGATGTCCCATAGTAAGCCGAGATCTTTCTTCGAGAACGTCTTGAACGCGATCAGCGTCTCGGTGTTTTCAACGCCTTCGAGCGCAGCCACATGCTCGGTCACGAGATCGTTGAGGTCTTCGTGTGCGCGCACGCGCGCAACAGCCACGATATCGAACGGTCCCGCGACCGAATAGACCTCAGCGATGCCCTCGATCGCAAGGAGGTCGTCGGCGATCGACTTGAGGCGCGTACGCGAGACGTTCATCAGGATGAAGGCCGTAACCATGAGAAAAGGGGTTCCATGATCGCCTTTGCCCGCACCTGCGCGGCCATAGCCGCGACGAGCGGTAAGCTCGAGAAAGTCGCCATTCTCACGGCCTACCTGCGCGGGCTCGACGATGCGAGCCTGACCGCGGCGGCACGATTCTTCACCGGAAACCCGTTCGCCGCACGGGAGCAGAAGCAACTTTCGATCGGCGGCCGCACGATCGTTCAGGCGGCGCAACACGTGTGGGGCGTAACCGACGCGCAACTGCGTGCCGGCTATCGCGAACACGGCGATCTCGGCGATGCCCTCGGTCCGTACCTGCGCGAACCGATCGATCTCGGTCTCTTTCGCGAAGCACTTACGCCGACGATACTCGCCGCGCTCTTTGACGCGATTGCAGATGCGTCGGGAAAATCGGCCGGCAAACGCCGGCTGCACCTCTGCGAACGCATCCTCGGTGCTTGCACCGGCCCGCTCGAAGCCACCTACGTGATCAAGATCATGACCGGCGATCTACGCATCGGGCTGCGCGAAGGTCTGGTGCACGACGCGATCGCGGCCGCATTCGATCTACCGCTTGCACGTGTGCAGCGCGCGGTGATGATTACCGGAGACGTGGGTGAGGTCGCGGTTGCGGCGAAGCACGGCACGCTCGACGCGCTGCACATCCGTTTCGGCACGCCGATCGGCTTCATGCTCGCCTCGCCGATCCCATACGCCGAACACTACCCCGATCTCGACGGGCCACCGCTGGTTCGCCGAGGACAAGTACGACGGCATCCGCGCGCAGGCACACGTAGGGCAGCGCATGACATCATTGTTCTCGCGAACGCTCAACGACGTCACGCACAGTTACCCCGAGATCGCAGACGCGCTACGACGCCAGTCGCGACAAATGATGCTCGACGGAGAAATCGTCGCCGTCCGCGACGGGCGCGTGCTGCCGTTTCGCACGTTGCAAGCGCGGCTACAACGCAAGGAGATCGACGCAACACTTCTGGCCGAAGTGCCGCTGCAATACGTCGTCTTCGATGCAATGGCGATTGACGACGCGTTTCTGCTGGATCTTCCGCTCCGCGAGCGCCGCGAGCGGCTCGCGCAAACGCTGGTCGAAAGCGAGCACGTACGCCTGGCACCGTTCGCAACCGTCGACGACGCAGACGCTGCGTCGATCAACGCGATTTTCGAAGCTGCGCGCGCGCGCGGCAACGAGGGCGCGATGTTCAAGCGCATCGATGCGCCGTACGCGCCCGGACGGCGCGGCAAGTGGTGGCTGAAACTCAAGCGCGAACTCACGACGCTCGACGTTGTGGTGGTTGCCGTCGAATGGGGTCATGGTAAACGTGCGAAGGTACTCTCCGACTACACCTTCGCCGTGCGCGGTCCCGACGACGAACTCCTGACGATAGGCAAAGCGTACTCCGGACTTACCGATGTGGAGATAGCCACGCTTACGCCGTGGTTCTTGGAACATCGCATCGACGGGCGTTATGGGCACGCCTTCGCGGTCGAGCCGAAGATCGTGCTCGAAGTGGCCTTCGACGTCATCGCCAAGAGCACGCTGCACCAAAGCGGTTACTCGATGCGCTTCCCGCGTATCGTCCGTATCCGCGACGACAAGCCCACAAATGAGATCGACACGCTTGCGCGCGTCGATGAAATCTACAGCGAGATGCTCGCGCGCGAACGCGGGGAGTAGCGTTGAAGGTGCTTCACCGCCGATTGCGCTGCTCGCGAATGCGCCGCGCACGTTCTTCGGGCGACAGGCCGGTTTTCGTTTCGCGCGCGCCAGTCAGCGAGCGGTGCAATTGCGCGCCGCCAACGACCGCGAGCAGCACGATGGCGGTGCCCGCATACCAAAGGCGGCCGGGAACGGCGAACGCCGCGACGCTCGCGAAAATGACCGCGGCCAGTGCGGTGAACGTTTCCCAGCGCTGCATGATGGAAATGAGCCTCCTTCTCCCGAGCGGGGCAACCGAGCCCTCCGCACGGTCTTTTCCTGAGTGTAGCGGGGCAAGGCGGGGGCCCGAGAGGCGTCGAAGCTCGGGCGCCATGCCCAAACGGATCCTTTCGATCGCGTTCGCCATCACGGCGCTCGCCCTGGCCGCGTGCAACGCCGGTTATAATCCGAACAATCTCTACGGTACGCCAGTACCAACGAGTACGATCGCAACTGCCACACCGAATCCGACGATTACCGCCGCGATCGTGACGGTCTACGCGTCGGCCCAGCCGTTGCCCAACTGGCCGGTAAGCTTGTACACCTCGGTAAATGGCAACGCCGGCTCGCTGATCACCACACAGAATACGGATTCGACGGGAACGACCACGTTTACGGGCCTCACCGCCGGCACGACGTACTGCTTCCAAGCGTCGTACACGGCATCCGGTGGCTTAAACACGACGACGTCGCTGTGCAACTACACATGGTTTAATGGAGAGGTTTTCAACTTCCCCTAACGGCTAGATATCTTCGTCTTCGTGTAAATGAAGATGACAGCCGTCTTCCTCGTCGGAAAGTACGTCGCGGGCTTCGCTGATGACGTTCCCCGAGAGCGGCTCTTGCGGTGGTGTCACCGAGCCCTCGGCGGCCAAGAAATCGGCTTCGCTCCAATCTTCCCACGTTTCGAGCGGTTCGCCGTCCATCTCGGCTGGAAATCGCACGCAGAACCCTTGCTCGATGTGCACGCCCACAACCATCACGCGCGTCCCGCGCGCGAAATAGGTACCGTCTTTCCATAGCGTGCCGTAGGTCGTATCGTAATGGTGGCCGACGCGCAGTTGCTCGATTGTGCTCTCCTTATCCGTCGTACAAATTCAGGGGGGCGCGCCCGGCTTCCTCGATAGGGTTCGAAGCCTCACTCGACTCGACATCGAGCATGCGCAGCGACCGGTGCGGCGCGAATTCCTTGCCCTCGTCGAACGCGAGGCGTTCCAGGATTCGCATGATGCGCCCGCCGCCGATCTCTCGCCCCCACGCGATCGGTCCGTGCGGATAATTGACGCCGAGCTCCATTGCACGATCGACGTCATCGGGCAGCGCAACGTCCTGCGCTACGGCAATCATTGCCTCGTTTACGATCCCGCCGACGACGCGTCCCAGAAAGAGTCCGGGCCGATCTTCAATGAGCACGACGGCCTTGCCGATCGCTTCAAAGCACTCTTGTGCCAGCGCAAGCGCGTCATCGCCGGTCATCTCGGCAGCGACGACTTCGACCGCGCTTTGCGCCTCGAGCGCGCCAAGAATGCCATAACCAACGATACGCTCGGGGTGCCGGAGACGCGACGTGAGCTCCGCGAGATCGGTGACATATGCGTCGGCAAAGATCACGGTCGCCGCATCGAGCGTGCGGTCGAGTTCGACGATAATGTCGGCGCGATCGCTAAAGCCGTCACCCACATCGATCACGAGCGTCACTTCGCGGTCGAGATCCTCGAGCATGTCGTCGTTCATCACTCGCTGCAGGCGCGTGCACACCGGTTCGAGCGCGAGGGCCATTGCATCGGCCACCCCGCCAAAGCCGATGATACTGACGTTTTCCTCTAACGCAGCTCCCGCGGAAAGATCGGCGCCCAAGTCGAGCCGCGCGTAGCTGCCGTTCTCATAGGTATAGAAGCCCGAACCGGTCTTGCGGCCCAGGCGCCCTGCCGCCACGAGTTCGCGCTGCATCGGCCGCGGCTCCAAACGATCGGCATCGAGACGTTCGTAGACCGACTCACTTACTGCGAGGTTCACGTCGATGCCGATGAGATCCATCAATTCGAAAGGCCCCATGCGAAAACCCACACTCCGTGCGAGCGCATCGAGTTCCGGGATCGAGGCGACCTTGCGCTCAAGCGCACGCATTGCTTGCAGATAGAATGGACGTGCGACGCGATTGACGATGAAGCCCGGCGTGTCGGCACAGATCGCACCGGTCTTTCCGATGCGCTCGACGAAAGCGCGTGCACGGTCGATTGTTTCCTCGGTGCTTGCGTCGGTCTCGACGATCTCGACGAGCTTCATCGCAGCAGGCGGATTGAAGAAATGCAACCCGACGACGCGCTGCGGTCGCGACGTCGTTCTCGCCAGTTCCGCAACGCTCAGCGATGACGTGTTCGTCGCCAAAATCGCTTCCGGCTCGAGTGCCCGATCGAGCGCCGCAAAGATCGCGCGCTTGAGATCGGTACGCTCCGGGACCGCTTCGATCGCAAGTGCCGCTGCGCTGTGCGCCGGAATCGCCTCACGCGTGGTAATCCGCGCGAGCACGGCATCGTCACCCGCGCGCGCGGCATCCTTCGCGATACGCTCCATCGCACGTTCCCGTGCGGCAGCATCGGTATCGATCAGTTCGACGGCGTAGCCACCGCGCGCAGCGACGTAGGCGATGCCGGCGCCCATCGTCCCGGCGCCGACGACCAAGATGAGATCTTGCACGAGTGGTGTACTTCGCGGGTGGATGGAAAAACCGCTTTGGCGCCGCCGCTCCTCGACCTACATCATCGAGTCGCCGCACCTACGAATTCGCGCCGACGAAGTCGAGCTGCCGAACGGTCTGGTGCTTCCGCAGTACTACGTGCGCGAATCACGCGGCTTCGTCATGATCTTTGCGCTCACGCCGGCGCGCGAGGTCGTGCTCGTGCGCCAGTATCGCTACGGGATCGATGAGGTGATCATCGAGCTGCCTGCCGGAAGCATCGATCCGGACGAAGCGCCGCTTGCGTGCGCGCAGCGCGAGCTCGCCGAAGAAACCGGGTACGCGGCAGCGCGCTGGGAGGCGCTCTCGCGTGTGCCGGCCGAACCGGTGCGCTCCAACAGCTACCTGCACGCGTTCCTCGCCTTTGACGCGGTCCCGACGCAAGGCCAGAATCTCGATGCTTCCGAAGCGATCGAACCGTTCACGGTTTCGCTCGACGAACTGCGCACGCTGCTGCGCGCCGATGCAATCGGCGCGCTTTCGTGTGTGGCGGTCGCCTATACGGCCTTGGACAAATTGCGTAGTTAATTCTTTGCTGTTTGCCCGCTATCTGTGACGAGCGTTGCGGTGATATCGACGATAACGTTGGAATATTGCCCCGGCTGCCCCTCTTGGCGAATCGTATCGTAGGCCTCGAGATGGGTGCTCACACGCTTTACGGTGTCATAGGTAAAGGTTGCCGAACCGTGCACGACGCCGCCCATCCCGCCCGCGACCCGTTGATTCTTGTCCGCGGCAATCGACACGACGCTGCCTTTGGGCTGACCCGCCGTAAAGTCAAGCGAGAGTCCGGGAACGTCGTTTCCTTCGTGCCAGTGATTCTTCGCATCCAGCTGTCGTGCGTGTCGTTTTGCATGCCGAGCGTGAACGTGTACACGAGATGGCGCGGCGCGGGAACTTGCGCGACCGTGATCGCAGCAGGGAACAGCATTAGCTAGTTCTTGGCCGTCGTACCGCTGTCGGTAGCGAGTTGTGCCGTGATGTCGATCACGATGTTGGAATACTGGCCCGGCCCCATCTGTTTGCGAATCGTGTCGTACTCTTTGAGCTGCGTGGGGATCGACTTGGACATGTCGTAGCTGAACGTCCCGGTGCCGTGCATCACGCTGCCCTGTGCGCCGGAGACCTTTTCGTTGTCATCCACGCTAATCGGGACGACGGTACCGGCCGGCGCGCCGGCAACGAAGTCGAGCGAGACGCCCGCGGCGTCATTGCCTTGATGCCAGTGGTGCTTCGCATCGAGAGCCGAGGGATCGAAGAATTTCGGTGAGAGCGTCTTGATGACCGCAAGCGCTTCGGGGAAGACCTGTCCCGACGCGCAGATCGTGTTGGTCGTCGGATAGACGACGCATTCCACCGGTGTGGCGTTCCGGTTGGCTCGCGTGCCGGTCTGACTCACCTTGACGATCAATCCGCCATCGGGCTCGACGCCGTACACATCGACCACAATCGTCCCATTGTCAGAGGCGATCCCCTGGTACGAGGTGTCGCCGGTCCCGTTGACGTTCCCGCCGCCTGCAGCGTTGGACATTTTCGAGGACGCGTCGGTATCGTGTGTGTCGTTCTGCACGCCGACCGAGTACGTGTAGACGAGGTGGCGCTGGACCGTCTGCTGCGCGACCCCGGGCAGAGCCGGGGCGGCAAGGGCGAGCGCGAGCAAAGCGGGTACGATGCGAGTGTTCATCCTGAAACCTCCGGCGATGGTAGGGGGTACTTCACGGTGAGTACCACTCGCTTCCCCTCACGAGGCCAACCATGCAACCGATGCTTGCCACCTTTATCCGCCTGACCCTGATGATCGCGATCGGGATCGTCGCGGTCGTGCTGGCCTTCGTGGTCTTTAAGGTAGTGCTCTTCGCAGCCCTCGTCGCGGCGCTGGTCGTTGGCGGCCTCTTCCTCTATAACATGATTCGCGGCCGCGCTAAGACCCCGGCCATCCGGCACTAGTCTCGCCTAGCCAGCTAGTCAAGCAGGCGCTTAGTTCCTCGGGCGCCTCGAGCATCGGGACGTGGCCCGAGCGTTCGATCGTCACGAGCTTTCCGGCGGGAAAGGCGCCCGCCGTCTGCTTGGCCTCCTTGGCCCCAATCCCCGGATCCTCGGCACCCGCAACGACCAAGACGGGCATCGCAAGATCGCTCGCAATGTCGTCTGCGCTATCACGCAACGCCATGCCGCGCAACATCGCGGCGAGTCCGCGCGGATCGTGTTTTTCCGCGATTTTCGTGAATTTTTCAGCGATTTCCGGACGATTTTGCTTTGTAGTCGCGCCGAGTGTTGCATTGCGAAACTCGTCGATGATACGCGTGCTCGAACCGGTGCGTTCCGCTTCGTCGGCAAGTTCGAAACGATGTGCCGCGCGCTCCGGTGTATCGGCGGCGATGCGCGAGCAGACGAGTGCGAGACGCGTGAGACGCTCGACGTACATCCGCGCAAAGGCGAGCGCGACGTAACCGCCGAGCGAGTGTCCGACCAGCGTCGCGCGCTCGATGCTGAGTGCGTCGAGCACCGCAGCGACGTCGCCGGCGAGCGATTCCATCAAGTACGGACCATCGATGACACGCGATGCACCCATGCCGCGCAGGTCCATCGCGACCACGCGATACCCGGCGAGTGCGCGTACCTGCGCATCCCAAATCTCGCGCGAAAGTGGGAAGCCGTGGAGTAGCACAACTGCATCACCGCTGCCCGAAACCGCGACGTCGAGATGCGCGTCACTATTCAAAACTTGCATTGCAGCCGAGAATACTGTATAAGGTAGGCAACTACCCTTGGCTACGCAAGCTGTAGCCAGAGAAAGGATGACTCCACGCACATGGCAGTCAAACGTAAGAGAAAAGCGGCTGCGAAGCGCGCCGTCCGCAAGGCGGTCGTTCGCAAAGTGCGCCGTAAGGTGCGCCGCAAGAAAGCCGTCCGCAAGGCGGTAGTCCGCAAAGTGCGCCGTAAGGTACGTCGCAAGAAAGCCGCAAAGAAAGCGGTAGTCCGCAAAGTGCGCCGTAAGGTGCGCCGCAAGAAAGCCGCAAAGAGAGCGGTAGTCCGTAAGGTGGTCCGCCGCAAGGTACGCCGGAAGAAAGCTGCAGCCGCAGCATAGCTTTCCGGTTATTTTTATGCCCTAGCGAGTCGCAACAGCGGCTCGCCTTTTTTTGCAAAGAGCGTCTTTACACAGTCCTGATAATTGGGTTCAGAGCGTAAGCGGCGATGACGCAGACCAGCGAAATGCTGCCGGCCAGCGCGAATGCTGCGTGCAGGCCGATCACCGATGCGAGGGCGCCGATCACGAGCGATCCGAGCGGTACAACACCGATCGCGACCATCGTGTACACGGCGATCGCGCGCCCGCGCACGTCATCGGGCGCGAGCGTTTGGATCAGCGTGTTGGTCGCACCGAGAAAGGCCAACGTGCCCACCCCGATCATTGCGAGCGCCGGGAGCGCCCACACTACCGAATGGATCGCGGCGAGCCCAATCAGTCCGAGTGCGGTCAGCACGCCGGCCAGCACCCATTGGATCGAACGCGGCTCGCGTCCCGCAAATGCAGCGGTCAATAGCGCGCCACCGAAGCCGCCGATACCGGCCGCGGCGACAGCCCAGCCGAGCGCTCGCGCATCACCGTGGAGCACGTTCACGATGTAGGCCGGAATCAATTGGGCATATGGGCGCGCGAAGATCGCCATCACCACAAACGTTGCCACGATCCAGCGCAAGATCGGGTGCGTAAACAAGAAGACGATGCCGCCACGCATTGCGGTCAGCATCGGCTCGCGCCGTGCGCTCGATGCTGGCGACGGACCCATCATCGCGACCGCGACGACCACCGCGAGCGTCAATACAGCATTGACATAAAAGGAGCCGGCGACACCGACCCACACGATCAAGACGCCGGCGATCGCGGGACCAATAACCGCCGGTGCGTTGAACGCGACCGAATTAAGTCCAATCGCATTGCCGAGGTAGGGGCGGTCGACCAGCAGCGGCATCCAGCTCTGGCGTACCGGCGAATCGAAGGCATTCGCGGCGGCGTTGATCGCCGAGATCACCAGCAGCCAGCGCAGGTCGAGCTGGTTGAGCGTCGCGAGAATCGCAAGCGCGAGCGCGGCCAGCGACATCGTTGTGTTGGTGATCAGCAAGACGCGCCGGCGCGGCAACGTGTCTGCAACGACGCCCGCGAGCGGCGAGCAAAGCAGCACAGGTATTGCGCGCGCGGCGCCAAGGAATCCGAGATCGAGCGCGGCCTGATGCGGCGACCCGGCGATTTGCGCCACCAAGTAGCCCTGCGCGGTGAATTGCATCCAACTGCCGAGGTTCGAGACCAGCAACCCGATCCAGAGAAGACGGTAGTCGCGAAAACGTAGTGCCCCGAGGACGCTAACGCCCATCTACCGCCGCAATCACCAGTTGCGCGGAGCGCTCTTCCCCAAATGTCGCGGTGTCGATAGCGAGGTCGACAACGGCAGGCGAACCCATTTCAACGCTGTACCAGTCGCGCAGATGCGCGCGACGTGCTTTGTCGATGCGATCCGTCTCGGCTGCCGCGGCTTTATAGTCGAGTCCGTACTCAGCGGAAACGCGCTCGATGCGCCAGTCACGCGGCGCATACATAAACACGCGCAGCACGTCGGGCCGCCGGCCGAGGATTGCACCAGCGCCGCGACCGAGGATGACCACGTTTCCCTGCGCGGCGAATTCCCGCACCGCCTCTTGAACTTCGCGAACGTACTCCTGGTCAAACGTCTCGCCGAAACCACTGACGGCGACCTCGGGCGTCGCAAGCTCAAGGCTCGAGAGCAGCCGCGCCCCGAGCGATCGTCCCGTCTCGTCGGCCGCCTGTGCCTGCACCGGCGAAATCTGCATGCGCTTGGCAACCACGACCGGAAGCTGGCTGTCGATCAGCTCGTACTGCAAGGCCGTCGCCGCGCGCTGCGCCACGGCAACCGCACCGCACCCGTAGAGGTTGGAGATCGTAACGATCACGACGAAGAACTACGCGATGCCCATCATTGAAACCCGCGACCTTCGCAAGGTCTTCCGCAGCGTTAAGCGCGTGCCCGGTCCACTTGGGGCTCTACGCACGTTGTTCTCGCGCGCCTACGAGGAACGCGTCGCGGTCGCCGGCGTCACGATGTCGCTCGAGCCGGGCGAGCTGGTCGGCTACATCGGCCCCAACGGCGCCGGCAAATCGACCACGATCAAGATGCTTACCGGCATCTTGGTCCCGACCTCCGGAGAAGTCCGCGTCGCCGGGATCGTGCCCTACGAATCGCGGCGCATAAACGCCCGCAACATCGGCGTCGTCTTCGGTCAACGCAGCCAACTCTATTGGGATCTGCCGCTGATCGAGTCGTTCGAACTCTTGCGTGCAATCTATAGCATCCCGCAAGCGACCTACCGCCGCAATCTCGATGAATTCATCGCCTTGCTGCAAATGGACGACTTCCTGCGCACGCCGGTTCGGCAGCTCTCGCTCGGTCAGCGCATGCGCGGCGACTTCGCCGCGGCGATGCTTCACGATCCGGGCATCATCTATCTCGATGAGCCTACGATCGGTCTCGACGTCGTCGCAAAAGAAGCTATTCGAGAGTTCATCGCGCGTATAAACGCCGAACGGGGCACGACGATCATTCTCACCACGCACGACCTCGCTGACGTCGAGCGCTTGTGCCGCAGGATCGTGCTGATCGACCACGGCCTGTTGATCTACGACGGCGACATCGAGCGGATCAAGAGCGAGTACGGCACGCATCGCACCCTCGTGTTGCGCTTCCAACAGCCGACACCGGCTCCGTATTTGCAGGGGGCGGAGCTCGAGAGCACCGACGGTCTCGTCGCGCGCTTCCGCTTCGATCGTAACCGCGAGCGGCCGGATCTGCTGATCCGTCAAGCGAGTGAGCGCTACAGCATCGAGGACGTCTCGATTGAGGAGCCGGAGCTGGAATCGATCATCCGCCGCATTTACGTCGAAGGATATAGCACGCGCCCGCAGGAGAGCCTGACATGATTCTCTCGAGCGGAACGAAGAAACCGAAGATTCACCCGAGCGCCTACGTGGCGCCCACCGCTACGATCAGTGGCGAGGTGACGATCGGGGCAGACTGCGCGATCCTCCACGGCGCGATCATCACGGCCGAGGGCGCGCCGGTGACGATCGGCGCGGACACGGTAATCATGGAGAACGCCGTCGTTAAGTCGAGCGGCGGTAGCGCTACACAGTTTCCGGTCAAGCTCGGCGATCGCTGCATCGTCGGCCCGCAGGCGTACGTGGTCGGCGCCACGATCGGCGCGGGCTGCTTCATTGCAAGCGGTAGCCGCGTATTCAACGGCGCCGTGATGGAGGACGGCAGCGGCGTTGCGCTGGGCGGAATCGTCCACATCAATGCGCACGTACTCAAGAATGCCACCGTCCCGATGCAGCACATCGCGTACGGCGACCCTGCAAAGGTCGTGCCGCCCGAGAAAGCCGCCGAGGTCGCACGCGATCTCCAATTTTACGAGAATGTCTTCAATATCGAGGGCGGTGATGGCGCGCGCGCCAAAGCGGCGCAAACCTATGCCCGATTTCTCCGTAAGACGCACGCGCAAGATACCGTGTTGGACGCTCACGCAAACAAGGCGCCCGGGCGCCGCAGCGCCGCTGAAGAGCCGCCGCAACAGCCACTCGAAGTGGACACGGTCGTCGACGCGATGATGCTCGAGCTCCAGGAGATGGAGCACTACCGTCAGGAGTCGCTCAAGAAAAAACCTAAGCGGTGAATCTCGAGCCGTACATCGAGTTTGCCAAAAAAGCGTTCGCGCGCGAGGCCACCTACCGCATGGAGGTGCTCACCGAGGTCGGATCGCTCGTCTTGCGCGTCTACCTGTTGCGTTCGTTGTGGACGGCGCTCTACTCGCAGAATGCGATACCGCTCAATCTCCCGCTCCACAGTATGATCACCTACGCGACGGTAGCGCTTCTCATGTCGTTGATTTTAGAAGTCGACGGCACGCGCCTGATTCGCGAGAAACTCCGCGAGGGCACGATCGCCACCGATCTGATGAAGCCGATCAGTCTGCCCCTCTACTTCTTCTCCGACGGGGTGGGACAGACGCTGCTGCACGCACTACTCGTCATTCCGTCGCTGCTCTTCGCGCTGCTGCTCGTGCACATCGACGTGCCGCCGCCCGCAACACTGGCTGCGTTTGCGTTGGCGTTCTTGCTCGGCTACGGCGTCAACTTCTTCATCAATTTCTTGATGAATTCGGTCGCTTTCTGGACGCTCGAAACATTTGCGATCCAGCTGATCGTGCGTTGGATCTCGGATCTGCTTTCGGGACAGATCATTCCGCTGACGTTCTTTCCCGGCGTCTTCGGCCAGCTGCTCTTCGCTCTGCCGTTTGCGGCCGTGTATTCGACGCCGCTCCTGATTTACGTCGGTGTGATTCCGCCGTCGCAATGGGCGCTCGCCTTGGGCGTGCAAGCCCTCTGGCTCGTGCTCTTCAGCCTACTCTCCGCGTTCGTGTGGCAGGCTGCCGCGCGACGCGTGGTGATCCAGGGCGGTTAGCTAGTCGACGCCTGGGGCGTCCCACAGCACGACTTCGCCGTGACCTTTGACCGCGAGCTTTTGCACGTCGTACAGACGCACCGCGTCACCCTTTTGCAGCGTCTCACCGTTGGCTTCCACCTTACCGTCTGCGACGAAGAGAAATCCGTAACGGTGCGGCGCAAACTCGTAGACGACGGCGGTGTCGGCGTTATCGACACGCGACACAGCTAGCGTCGCATCTTGCGTAATGCCAATCGGCGCAGCGACGCTCGGCTGTCCACTTACGATGCGCAGCCACACGTTCGTGCGCTGCTCTGTGCTGAAGTCCATCTGGCCGTAGGACGGCGCTTCACCGGTTCTTCCCGGCACCATCCACATCTGCACGAAGTGCAGCGGCTTAGCGGGATCGGCGTTGAATTCGCTGTGACGAACGCCCGTGCCCGCGCTCATGAACTGCACGCCGCCCGGACCGACGACGCCTTCATTGCCCATCGAATCCTTGTGCGCCAGTTTGCCGTCGAGCACGTAGGTGACGATTTCCATATCGCGGTGCGGATGCGTTGGAAACCCCGCGCCGCCCGAAACGGTGTCGTCGTTGAAGACACGCAGCGCCCCCCAGTTCTCGTTGTTGGGGTCGTAGTAGTCGGCAAAGCTGAACGAATGATACGTTTGCAGCCAGCCGTGGTCAAAGAACGCGCGATCTTTCGCGCGTTGGATAACAAAGGTTGGGGCGGTAAGGGTCTTCATGGTATCGCCTTCAATCCGCCGGGGCCGGGGTTAGGTTGCGCAGCCGTCCAAGCAGTAGGTGGTAGTACAGCATGCCCCGCGCGGGACCGAGTGCCTCGAGTACGGCACCGAGATCGACACCCGGATCACCCGAGAGCAGGACCGCCGTGCGCGCCACACCCGAGTCGCGCAGCGGGAAGGTGTCGAGGCGGCCAAAACCGCGCAGCAGCACGACCGCCGCACTCCACGGGCCGATGCCACGCAGCGACGTGAGACGCTCGGCGGCTTGGCCGGTGGGCAGGCGCTCGATCTCCTCCTCGGTCAGTTCGCCGCGCTCGAGCGAACCCGCGACCGCGCGCAGGTGCGCGGCCTTATTGGCAGAGAGACCCGCCGCGCGCAAATCGCGCTCGTGCGCACCGAGCAGTGCGGCCGGCGTGGGGAACGCCCGCAGCGTCACGTTGCCGAGCGCAACCGGCGCGCTCAACGCGCTGACCATGCGGCGCATGATCGCGGCCGCAGCCACGATACTGATTTGCTGAAACACGATCGCGTGCGCGCAGGCTTCCCACAACGTCGGATACCGCGGCGGTTTGAGACCCGCCAGTGCGCGCGCGAGCCGCCCAACCCACGGAACCGTCGCCGCACGGCGCTTCCACTGTCGCAATTCGACCTGCGTACCGAGCATGCGCGCGCACAACGCGGCGGCACGCTGCGCGGGCATGCCAGCGGCTTGCACGCGCAACGTCCCCGCTTCGCTCTGTGTTACCCGCAGCACCGCCGTCTCGCCGGCTCCGGCAAACGCGCGAAGATATGCGCCATCGTCCGTTACGACGTCGACTTCGTTCGAGGCTAAGCGACGGAGTGCGTCGGCGGTAAGATCGAGCCGAAACGGGGTACGAACGGAGAGCAGTTCGTCAGCGGTGAATTTAATCACGATGGTCGGAGCTTATCTCCAATATTGGCGCGTGAACTTCTTGACGATGCTCGAGTACCGGGCAAACTTCATCATGTGGTTCCTCTTCACCATCGTGTATCACGGCGTAGCACTCGCGGCGCTCTACGTGACGATGCAGCAGTTCCCCTCGATGAACGGGTGGGATTTTCGTCAGATGTTCTTTCTCTACGCGTTGTGGATGACCGGCCACGAGTTGCACAACGTGCTCTTCTTCAACGTTGTCGCCGTCCCCGACTACGTGCGCGAGGGGCGCTTCGACCGCTTTCTGGTGCGCCCACTCGACACGCTTTTTCAGGTGCTCACCGTGCCCTCGCAGCTCTCGCCCGATGGGATCCTCATCGCGATCGTGACGCTGGCCATCGCTACATCGTACGCACACGTCCATATTGACGCAATCTTTCTGATCTTCGTGCCGTTGATCGTGTTCGGCGGCGCGTTGATCGATCTCGGCATCTCGCTCATCGTCGCCACGATCTCGTTCTGGTTCATCCGCGTCGATACGCTGCGCTGGGTCGTCATGTCGCTCGAACAAGACTTCACGCGCTATCCGATCAGCATCTACACGCGCGGCGTCCAGATCGTGCTGGCCTTCCTTCTCCCCTTTGCGTTCATGAACTACTTCCCGGCCACGTACTTCCTGCAAAAGGCCGAGACCGGCTTGCACCTCAATCCCGTCGTCGGTCTGCTCACACCGGCGATCGGCGCCGCATGGCTCGCAGTCGCCTACCTCTTTTGGCAGACGGGACTGCGCCACTATCAGGGAACCGGCTCGTGAACCGGCGCGCGTTCCTTGCTGCGAGCGGAGCGTTTTCCGCAATGCCGCGCCTGGCGTTTGCATCGTCGTACGAACACATCGAGACGATCGCGCACAGCGTGCCGGGTGTGGTCGGCGTCTATTGCCGGACGCTGGCCGACACGCCGCCGGTCTTTACGTTTAACGAGAACGTCGTCTTTCCGACGGCGTCGACGATCAAGATGCTGATCATGACGACCGCGTACGTCGAGGAGGAACGCAACCCCGGCACGCTCCAGCATCGCATCACGACGCATCGCAGCAACCTGATCGGCGGCTCCGATTTCATGGCCACGCAGCCCGACGGCGCGCGCCTCTCGGTCTACGACCTGATCGTCCCGATGATCACGCTTAGCGACAACACGGCGAGCAACTATCTGATCAACTACTTCGGCATGCCGGCGATCAACGCGGTGGGGGCGCGCTTGGGCATGACACAGACCCACCTCGAGCGGCACTTCCTCGACTTTGCCGCAATTGTCCGCCACAACGACAATGTGACGACCCCCGCCGATATGTCGCTGCTCCTTTACGCCATTGCCAGCGGTGCGCGCGAGGAAACCGCGACGATTTGTTCGCCGGCGCACTGCAAAGCGATGATTGGGATCATGTTAGGGCAAACCGATCGCGACAAGATTCCCGCCGGATTGCCGCGCGGCGTCCCGGTTGCGCACAAGACGGGTGAGCTCGACGGCAGCCGCAGCGATATTGCGATTGTCCAGCCCTTTGGCGATTCACCCTACATTCTTAGTGCTCTACAGCAAATGGCTCACCGAGTATCCGCCGGTCTACGACGCATTTCATCGGATTGCCAAGCTCTCGTACCAGCTCGCCGGCAAAACCGATCAATAACATAGGAAAATTGGACGAAGGAAGGCCGCTCTAAGCTTATAAAGGATTGAGCGACGCTAGTCGCTTTGCGACCGGCGTGGAGGCATCTCATGCGCCGGTGGATCGGGCTCGCCCTCGTGACTGCGCTCACTGCATGTGGCGGGGGCGGTTCGAGCGCGCTCCCGAAGGCCGGGGCGCCGGCCGCACCCGCGAAGGCGAAGGTGCAAGTTTCGTTCACGATGCACGTGCCCGGCGCGGCGAGCGCGCGCACGGCAAAACTCAAACGCATCTACACGGTCGCGCAGAGCACCGCCGGCGCGCAAGTCAGCGTGTACAACGCAGGTACCGATAGCGGTACACCTCTCGCGACGACTGCCGCAAACATCGAACCATCGACCTCGCCCGGGTCGACATGCGCCACGTCCGACGCATACGGCACTCGTTTGTGCAGCTTCTCGATCTCTGCACCGGTCGGCAACGACGATTTCATCATCACGACCTACGATCAGGCGCCGTCCGGCGGCACGATTCCCGCCGGATCCAACCAGCTCGGCTGGGGCATCGACACCGCTGCAATTACCGCGGGAGCCGCAGCGAACGTGAGCGCCACGCTCTCGAGCGTGCTCGCATCGGTCTCGCTCGACCTCACGCCGAACACAATCCACCAAATCATTCCGACGACCGGCACGGTCGGCGTCTACGCGCTCGACGCCGATAACGATGTGATCGTGAGCAGCGGCTTCGTCGATCCGAACGGCAACCCGGTCACGCTCAGCTTCAATGTCGACAATAACTTGAACGGCACGCTGTACTTCCCAAATAGCAGCATCAGCGCGCCGAGTCCAACGGGCGTGCAGTACGTCTATGCACCGCAAAACGGCGTGCTCGCGACGGCCGGCAATCAAACCGTGAACTTCTCGGTAAGCGCCTCCTCGGGAGTAACCACGACGGGCGCCGCATTGCAGGCGATCTATCCGAGCTTCACGTCGATTTCGGATGGCAACCTCGGCGTAAACGACACCCATCATGGCGGTATCGTCTTTGATACCAACGGCGGCGTGTATTATACGACGCCAAACAACTACGGCGGCATCTCCTATTACAACGGCAGCGGAACGAGTATCGCCGACAACTACGAGGCAATGGCGACAGCACCGATTCTCGGCAGCATCGTGAGAGTCACCGGCGCGTTCGTCGCGATCGCGGGCAATCAAGAACAGACATTTGGAACCCCGCCTTCCTCCACGATTGCGCCCGGACCGAATTCAACCTTGATGCCGGTTCCCAACGGCAGCGCGGTCGCCCTCGACACGAACACTGGAACGATCTGGTATACGAGCGGCTCGTATGTGGTCAACTATCCGCTTTTCAGTGGCTCGCCGAATCCGATCTACCTCGGCGTTAACGCTGCAGCCGGCGTCGCCGTCGACACGTCATCCAACGTGTGGGTCGTCGACAACGTCAACGACCGCATCATCGAATATCCCGGCCCAAACAACCCGCTGCAACCCGGCGGAGCACCGTGGGACGTTCTGATCAATGGCAACGGCATCTACGTTACCGATCACGGCCCGAATCCCGCGATTCTTCAGCTCGATAGCAACGGGAATATCGTCAACACGATCTACGTGCCCGACGGCGCAGTGCCGTGGTACATGATGGCCGACAACGCGCAACCGGGCATCGTGTGGCTCGACTATTTGCAGAACGGCCAAATCGGCATCGGGCGCATGGACACCAATACGTCGCCGGCGACGTTTGTGATGGCGAATGATGTTAGCGGTCCGTACGGTTCGCAAGCCGGTGCAATTGGCACCGCGTCAAACGGTTTGGTCTACATGGTGTTTGACGGGACGTCGACGCTCGTGCAGGTGTCGCGATGAGGACTTTATCCGCCAAAGTTAAAACTTTGTCGTCTAAAGTCGCGACCCTCTGGGTCGCTACGTTGCTTGCGGCATGTGGCGGTGGAGGAGGCGGTGGGCCGGCGTCGATTCCGTCGGCACCAATTCCCGCGCCGACGCAGACGCTGACGCCGATCACCGGCATGCAAAAGGTTGCGATCTCGCTGGTGGTACCACAGAACAGCGGCACGACGGGCACGAAGCATCGCGCGTACATTTCAGCATCGGCGATGGGCGCCGGCATCGTCGTGACGCAGGGCTCAACGGCCGTCAACGCCACGCTCGACCTTTCGCCATCATCGAGCGCGTGCACCGGCAGCGGCACTTCGCGCACGTGCACGACAACCGTTACCGTGCCGCTCGGTTCGGATACGTTCGCGGTCACGGTCTACAACCAAGCACCGGTCAATAACACGATTCCGAGCGGCGCCGCAGTCCTCGGCGTCGGAACGAGCAGCGTCAACGTCGTCGCAGGCACGACGACCAGCGTGCAAGTCTTTGTCGGCGGTCAGATCGCGCACTTCGGTGCAGCACTCCCGTCGGGCGCGATGCCCGCCAACGGCCACGCGCAAAGCGCTATGCTCGTGATCGCGCCGACCGATTTCGGTAACAATCCAATTACCGCGGGCACGAACGATCCCTATGCCAATCCGATCACCGTTTCGCTCACCGAAATGGGCGGCAGCGGCAATGCGAGCCTTTCGCTCAACGGCGGTGCAGCGAGTAGCAGCGTGCAAGTGACCAAATCAACCGACTCGGTCACAGTGAACTACGATGGCGCAGGTGCACCCGGCTACGAGTTTACCGTTGCGCTGAGCGCGAGCGGCGTCAGCTCGCAGTCATCGACCGTTGCCCCGTTGATCGCTGCGGTGAACGGAAATGCGACCACGTCGATTTCGCTCAACGGTAGCGCGGTTGGCGCATTGCAACTGGGCTTCGGCGAAGCCGGCAGCTCGAGTACCTATACGGCTAGTCTCTCCGGTTGCGCGAACATCGCCACGAAAGGAACGATTAGCGGCGGCGGTGCATCGGCGACACTTCCAATAACGGGCGGCTCAACGGCGAGCGCGTCGGGTTGCTCGCTGACGATCTCGGACGGCACGATCTCACTCGTCTTGCCGGTAACGAACACGCCGGTTACGCACAGCGTGACGATCAACGGCACGCAGATCACGGAGATCGGCGGCTACAGCGGTCCCTACGGCATGGCGGTAGGACCCGACAGCAACATCTGGCTTACCGACGTTGGAACCGACACCGTCAACTCGTTCAGTCCCTCCAACGGCGCGGGCGTCTTCAACTTCTTCATTTCCGGCAGCGGCCTTATCGATATCGTCACTGGATCCGACGGCGCAATGTGGGTCACCGACGCCAACCTCGAGGGCGTCGACCGCGTGACGACGACAAACACGCTCACGCAGTACCCGCTACCTTTGGGTGGCGCACCGCACGGCATTACCAGCGATAGTAGCGGTCAGCTGTGGGTTGCAACCTCCGCTCCGAACGACATTTGGACACTCAGCGCCGGCGGCGCATTCAACCCGATTAGCATAGCGCCGAGCGGGCAACCATCGTCGATCGCGGTGGGGCCCGATGGCGCGATTTGGTTCACCGAACAGACATGGATCGGGCGCTACAATCCGGCCGACGCGAATTTCACGGAAACGTTGGTGCCGAATTCGGGTGGAGCGCAATATATAACGGCTGGACCCGACAACGCGATGTGGTTCACTGGAAGCTCGGCAGGTGGAGGCTTCATCGGGCGCATTCCGATGAACGCTGACGGACCGTTCACTCCGACAACCTACGCCACCACGGGGACAAGTCCGATGGGGATTATCGCGGGTGCCGACAATGCGATGTGGTTCGTCGACAACGTTGCCAACACGGTGAGCGAGATCGCGTTGACATCGCACGCGGTTACCAATTTTCCGCTTCCGACGTCCAATGCAGCGCCGCAGGAGATCGTGCGCGGGCCCGATGGCAGTCTATGGCTTACGGAGTTCGGCGCCAACCAAGTCGCGCACGTCATACCCTAACCCTTCGACAGGCTCAGGGTGACAGGGATTCCACCGTCACTACGTTCATTTTATCGCCGCGTTTGATCGCATCGATCGTCTCGAAGCCTTCGGTCATCTGGCCGAACACCGTGTAGTTTTTATCGAGAAAGCGAGCGTCGGCTAGACAAATGTAAAACTGCGAACCGGCCGAGTCGGGATTAGACGAACGCGCCATTGCCACCGTGCCGCGGACGTGCGGCCGGTCGTTAAATTCAGCCTTCAGGCGATAGCCTGGACCGCCGGTGCCATCGCCGTCGGGATCGCCGCCCTGAATCACAAAGCCCGGCTCGACGCGGTGAAAGGCGAGCCCGTCGTAGAAGCCTTCTTCCGCAAGTTTCATGAATGCGGCCGTGTGAACGGGCGCATCCTCGGGAAAAAACGTGAAAAGAATATCACCTTTGTCGGTTGCGATGCGCACCTGCGAGCTGCGGGCGCGCTCGGTGAGTGCGGTGACTTCTTCCGGAGTGGGAGCTGCAGTCGGCATGTTGCCTTCTTGCACCGTGCGCGTTTGGCGCCCTTTGCACCCCGGGTAGAATCACAACTGAAATGCCCGGAACCGTCGAAAAGCCCACCCTTGCGATCCGGATTCCGCCCGACGGAAGGCACGCCAGGACGGTTCGAGATGCGCTCATAGCCTTTGCCTCACTGCACGGCGTTTCGGAGGCCGATCAAGAGGCGATGCTCTTTGCGGTCGGCGAGGCGCTTGCCAACGCGATCGAACACGGCGCGCCGGCGGGCGATATCAAGGTCACGATCGAGATCGACAAGCACCTGATCTCCGCCCGTATCGTTGATGAAGGCCAGGGCTTCCGCGACGCGCCCATGGGCTATACGCCGCTCCCCGAGACCTACGCGGAACGTGGTCGCGGAATCCCGATCATGCAGCGCAGCGTCGACCTCTGCGAGGTGCGCAGCGCGCCCGGCAACGGCACCGTAGTGACCCTTGGGCGGTTTCGGCGCGATCGTGGGCCGGGCCATCAGGAACGAGCGGCCTCCCCGTAAAACGACGAAGGCATGAGTCTTTCTGCCTGTCTTGCCGCGCTGCTCGCTACCGTTCTGACGTACGCTGCGCCGCGACCCGCTCCGGTTGACCCGCACATCACGGCGATGGTCGATCAAGTCAGCGCCGACCGTCTGCGCGCGAACGATACCAAGCTCGTCGACGGCTTTTTCACGCGTAACGATTTTTCCGAGACGAGCTCGACGTCGACGCACGGCGTCTTCGGTGCGCGCGATTGGATCCGCGCACAATTCGAAGTGATCGCCAAGACGAGTGGCGGGCGCATGACCGTCGCCCTTGACGACTACGTGCAACCCAAGACCGCGCGCACGCCCCGCGACGTCAAGGAGTCGAGCATCATCGCGACGCTGCGTGGCGACGAGCCCGGACTCATCTACGTGATGTCGAGCCACTACGACGACTGCAACGGCGATTGCACCAACGGCACGCGCGAAGCGCCGGGCGCCGACGACAATGGGTCGGGGACGTCGGCTGTGCTCGAAGCGGCACGCATTATGGCACCGCATCATTTCCGCGGCACGATCATCTTCGCGGTATTCGACGGGGAAGAGCTCGGCCTGTGGGGCTCGCAGCACTACGCGGATGAGCTCAAAGCCAAGGGCATCATCGTCGCCGCGAACTTGAACAACGATATCATCGGGAATTCCACCGGCGGCAACGGCGTGCACGAGCCGGGCATCATCCGCGTCTTCAGCCAGGCGCTCCCAGCCGATGCAAAGCTCGCGAACGTCAATTTGGTCGGGTCCGAAAACGATTCGCCGTCACGCGAACTCGCACGCTACATCGGCGACGTGGTTCCGCAGTACGTCGACGGCTTTGGGGTGCACCAGATCTGGCGCGCCGATCGTTTCCTGCGCGGTGGCGATCAGGAGTCATTCCAAGCTGACGGCTATCCCGCGATTCGCTTCGTCGAAGCCAATGAGAACTTCACGCATCAGCACCAAAACGTACGCCTGGAGAACGGCGTACAATTCGGCGACTTGTTGCAATATATGGATTGGGACTACTTGGCGAAGGCGACGCAAGCCAACATCGCGGCCCTCGCCGCGCTCGCACTTGGACCGCAGGCTCCACCGAACGCCGAGATGGTATTACGCCATCTAGGCTACGATTCGACGCTGCGTTGGAAACCCGCCATCGGCGCTGCGTCGTACGAGATCGTGTGGCGCTCGACTAGCGCCGCAAACTGGGAGTACGCGCTGAACGTCGGCAATGTCACCGAGACGACGGTCCCGGTGAGCAAAGACGACTTTATCCTCGGCGTGCGCGCGATCGACGCAAACGGGCACCGGAGCGTGGCGAGCTACCCCACACCCGTGCGCGAAACGCCGCCGCCAACGCCAACACCTACACCTTAGAGGAGTTAGAACAATGCCGAGCATTACACCGTTCCTCTGGTTCGACAGCGCGGCCGAGGACGCCGCAAAATTCTACGTCTCGATCTTCAAGAACTCACGCATCAACGACGTGAGCTACTACGGCGAAGCTGGTCCCGGGCCGAGCGGATCGGTGATGACCGTTGAGTTCCAGCTCGATGGAGCGGACTTCATGGCGATCAACGCGCCGACCAGTTCCCAGTCATCCAATCATGAATTCGCGCAAGGCAAGATTGCGCTCTTCGTCGACTGCGAAACGCAAGCCGACGTGGATGCACTTTGGGATAAACTCTCGGAGGGCGGCGAGAAGCTGCCCTGCGGCTGGGTTCAAGACAAATTCGGTTTTGCATGGAACATCGTGCCCAAAGGCCTGCGCGATGTTTTGGGCGGTCCCGATGACGCACGCGCGCAGCGCGCCATGCAGGCCATGTTGCAAATGAGCAAACTCGACATCGATGAACTTCGGAGGGTCTATAGCGCATGACGACAGCAAGCAAGATTGGGGTCAAGCACCCGGTCATTCATTTTGAAATCATGGGTCGCGATCCGGTCGCACTCGGCGCGTTCTATCGCGACGTGTTCGGCTGGGCGACGCGGGAGCCAATGGCCGCCGATCCCATGCAGTATGTAACGATCGACACCGTCCCGGGCGCGGACGGCTTTATCAGCGGCGGCATCGGGAAGGCGCCCGACGGCTACGCCGGACACGTGACATGGTACATCCGCGTCGACGACGTCGAGAGCGCGCTTGCGCAAATCGAAGCCAAGGGCGGCTCGCGCATGATGGGCCCGGACAAAGTGCCGATGCCCGGGGGCGAGGAGATCACGATCGGTCTCTTCCGCGATCCGCAAGGCAACACGATCGGGTTGGTCGACCCCGGCGCAATGTAGCTAGCACAGCTTTTTGCGCGCAGCCTCAACCGCAAGAGCGATACGTTTGGCGCGAGTCTCGGGGCGTTTCGCATCGGCAATCGCCTCGACGTACTCGCGCCTATGTGTAAAAGAGTACCTCGCAAACGCCTCATGCTCGGCCTTGGTCATCGCCTTCACGAGATCGGCCGGCAACTCTACCGTACGCTCTTCTTCATCAAGCTCGATCGCAACCGCAATGCGCTTGCCTTTCATAGCACCAGCAGCCTCGGCGACCGACCTGCGCACGGGAATCACTGGGCCAGTCCCCATGTCACAGATCGTGGTGCGATAGGTATGCCCGTTGATCGTGGCTCTCACCGGCACGCGCTTACGCGGCGCAAACGCCTTCATCACTTTCGCGGGAATGGTCACGCTTGAACCTTCGAAGGTCTGGCTGAACTCGTGCTTCATAGCGCCCTCGCCCAAATAGCGTAGCGAGCCCCTTTCGAGGCTCGCTGCGCTCGCACCTCAGGGTGAGAGACCGCTAACGCGGTGGTCGGCCGTACGAGCGACGTTCACCACGGGGATAGTAGCCGCCACGCGACGCGGGCGCGACGTAGGTGCGACCGTGCCACGTCCCATAGCGATAGACGTTGTTCACGCGCACGTTGTCGTACACGCGCACGTTACCGGCGTAGTGGTAGCTTCCCGGGCTAAAGTACGCGCCGTGCCACCAGCCGGTGTTGCCGAAGAAGAATCCCAGGCTGACCGTAGGTCCGTAGTAGTTCCACGGATGCCCCGCATAGTAGGGTACGCCGGCACCGGCGTACGTATAGGGCGTGTCGACCTCATTGGCGCCAAAATACTGCCCGGCATTGTAACCGAGGATGCTCACCACCATGCCGGGTGCGAGCGTGAGGCCGGTCGGATTGATGATCGTGCCATCGTGCAGTTGCACGTTGTCGACGAAGCCGCGCTCGTCCGCAACCGTCAGACTGTAGGCGCCGTCGAAGCTCGAAATTCGCCCTTGGATCTGCTGGTCGTCAGCAACTTGCTGCACCTGCGGTTGGGCATATGTCGGACCTTCTTGGGCCGCCGCAGCCAGCGGCGTTAAGAACGCGAGTGCCGCGAACGCGGCGAGAAGTTGTATACGCATAACAACCAAGAAACGTATGCGCGCGACGGACGATGCCACATCTGCGCATCTCTAGCCGAATTCTAATGCCCTACGGTAACCTCAATCGCCGCGATCGTTGCGTCGATGTCTGCAACCGAGTGGGCGGTCGATACGAACATCACTTCGTTTTGGCTCGGTGGAAGCAAGACGCCGCGATCCAGCATCGCATGCCAGTAGTCAGCATACTGCTGCTTGTCTGCTGCCAGCGCGTCATCGTAGTTGCGATTCGGCGCACCGGCGCGGAATTTGAAATCGACGATCGATTCGTGCTGCACCACCGCGTACGGAAGCTTGCGCGTGGCAAAGATTGCACGAATGCCTTTTGCGAGACGCTCGGCGAGCTCGCGCATCTGGTCGTAGTACTCGGGATGTGTTTCGAGCACGTCGAGTACGCGATGCGCCATCCCAACGCAAAACGGATTGCCGCCGTGCGTACCGCCGGTGAACGTACTGCCGGTCGGTGCGAGGACCGCCATGACGTCTTCGCGCCCACCGAACGCGGCGATCGGTGTACCGCCGCCCATGATCTTGCCGATCGCCGTCAGATCGGGCACAACACCGGCGCGCGCCTGTGCGCCGCCCAGACCAAAACGCAGCCAGGTGATCACTTCGTCGAAAATCAGCAGCGCGCCGAGGCGCGATGCGCGCTCGCGCAAACCTTCGACAAAGCCCGCAACCGGGGTGACGTAGCCCATGTTGGCGACGATCGGTTCGACCACGATCGCAGCAAGCTCATGTTCCCTCCCGCGCAGCAACGTATCGACACTCGCCAAATCGTTGTAGCGCGCGACGGCGACATCTTGCATCACCCCTTCGGGAATGCCGCTCGATTGGGCATCGCTCGTGTGCGCGGATGCACCCGCATCAAGCAGCGCGAGATCGAAATGCCCGTGATAGTTGCCGGCAAACTTAAGAACGAGCGAACGGCGCGTAAAGGCACGTGCGACGCGGACCGCACTCATTACCGCTTCGGTTCCGGTCGTGACGAAGCGCATGCGCTCCATCGACGGGAGATACGCACGTATCCGCTCCGCGAGCCGCAGCTCTTCGGGATGCGTCGCACCCCACACGAAGCCCGCTTCTGCGAGTTCGTCGAGCCCCCGGACCAGCGCCGGGTGCGTGTGTCCGAAGAGCAGCGGTCCATACGCCATGACATAGTCGACGTAGCGGCGCCCATCTTCATCGTAGGCATACGCCCCCGATGCGCGCGCTTGGACGAACATCGGGCCGCCGACGCTCCATCCCGAGCGCACGGGCGAATCGCACCCGCCGGCCAGCACGGCCTGCGCCCGTTCGATCGACGATAGAGCTTGCTTCACGAGGCGCCCCTTCGAGGGGTGGCGGGGTGGCGCCTCGCAGGGTGCAACCATTGGGCACTTGGGGTGGTTTAAGCCAGTGTTCCAGGTTTTCGAATTCCGTAATCGAGCTTTTTCAAGTCCACGAACGAGTCGAACCCCAGAAAAATACAGAGATAGGAGACTCGTTCATGTACAGAGATGAAACGCTCGGTTGTGTTGATTGCGGACGCCAGTTCGCATTCACGACCGGCGAACAAGAATTCTTCGCGATGAAGGGCTTTACCAATAAGCCTAGCCGTTGTCCGGATTGCCGTGCGGTGCGCAAAGCGCGCCAGCCGCAAACCGCGAGCACCAGCTACAACCGTCGCGAGATGTTCCAGGCAACGTGCAGTCAATGCGGGCAACGGGCGGAACTTCCGTTCCAGCCGCGCAATGACCGCCCGGTTTATTGCCGGGACTGCTTTGCCTCGCGCCAAAGCGCGCGGTACTAAGCCGGAGAGGCGTCCCTGCGGGGGCGCCTTTTTGTTATAGGCGAATAGGAGCGTCGTATGCCCCATATTGAGCTCGAGATCACCCCGCAGACCAACATCAAGGAGCTGGTCGCCGCACTGCCGATCGCCGCTGACGTCCTGACGCAATTCGGCCTGGGCTGTTCCGGCTGCAGCGTGAGCAAGAACGAATCGATCGAGCAAGGCGCGCAAGCGCACGGCCTGCGTATCGAACCGATACTTGCGGCGCTCGGACAAGCGCGCCTTTCCGGTTTCGTGCCGCTGATCTCGAACGAAGATCGCACGCCGGCGCGCCGTGCGCCGGGCGCGTTCACCGGTCGCGCGAAGATCGCCCACGTCGTGCCGGTCATGTCGGGCAAAGGCGGCGTCGGAAAATCGCTCGTCACCGCGATGCTCGCGCTCGGCCTGCGCCGCAAACACCTGCGCGTCGGGATTCTCGACGCCGACATCACCGGACCGTCGATTCCGAAGCTATTCGGCCTCCACACGCCGCTTGCGATCGAGGCCGATCCAAACGCGCCGAAGACGCCGCAAGGCAATCCGCAGCCGTTGATGGTGCCGGCCGTCTCGCGCAGCGCGATTGAGATCGTCAGCTCGAACCTGCTCACCGACAAAGAAGACACGGCGATGATCTGGCGCGGACCGATTCTCTCCGGCGTCATCCGTCAGTTCTACGAACAAGTACTCTGGAGCGATCTCGACGTGTTGTTGATCGATCTTCCGCCGGGAACGTCGGACGCGCCGCTCACCGTGTTGCAGTCGCTCTCGGTCGACGGCGTCGTGCTGGTCACGATGCCGCAGGCGCTCGCGACGATGATCGTGCGCAAAGCGGCGAACCTCGTGCACCAGCTCAAGAAAAACATGCTCGGCGTGGTTGAGAACATGTCGTACTTCGTCGCCCCCGACACCGGTGCGAAGTACGAGATCTTCGGACCATCGTACGCGGACCGCGTCGCGGAGCTCGCCCAAGCACCCCTCTTTGCTCGCATTCCGATCGATCCGCGCAAAGCGTTGCTCGCCGACGAAGGACGGGTCGAAGAGATCGACGATCCGATCGTCGATAAGCTGGCTGACGCACTGCTCGCATCGCTCGCTGCGCATCCCAAACCCAAAGAGACGATCTCCCTCGTATGATGCTCTGCTGCTTCTGATGCTCTGCTACTTCCTACGTCACGGTCCGGCGGGAGATGCTACGAAGTGGCAGGGCTCGGATTTCGATCGGCCGCTGACGCAAGACGGCATAAAGCGTATCGCGCGCGAGGCCAAGACCATTGCAGCTTTGGAGGTCGTGCCGGACGCGATCGTTACGAGCCCCCTTGTTCGCGCGCGACAAACCGCAGAGATCGTCGCCGATGAACTCAAGCTACGTGAACGGCTGCGTCAGGACGACCGGGTCGGCCTCGGCTTTTCCGCGGCGCGCCTAACCGAGATTCTCGGCGATTACGCTGATGCGCAATGCGTGATGCTCGTCGGGCACGAGCCGTCGATGAGCATGACCGTCGGTGAATTGATCGGCGGTGGCGACGTCGACTTCAAAAAGGGCGCGCTCGCGTGCATGGAAATTACGCGCGAATCGCCACTCGCGGGCCGTCTGCTGTGGCTCGCGTCCCCGAAGCTCCTAACGCGTTAGTCCGGTAAAGAGCCCGTGCTCGAGCATCTCCGCCGCAAGACTTTGCGCCGCGTTGTACGCAACGCGCGCGAGACCGCTTCCCACGCTCACGCGGCGCACGCCGATGCGCGAGAGGTCGTCGAGCGTCAGCGTCATGCCGGTGAGGCCGACGAGCACGTTGAGCGGCCGATCTACCGCACGCACGACGGCACTGATCTCTGCTTCGGTGCGTAGGCCCGGCGCGTAGACGACATCTGCTCCGGCGGCTGCAAATGCTTGCAATCGCGCAATCGTATCGGCCAGGTCGGGACGATCGGCGATAAAATTTTCGGAGCGCGCCGTGAGTACGAATTGAAACGGTAGCGAGCGCGCTGCCTCCACCGCTGCGCGCACCCGCTCTGTCGCAAACGCGATATCGTACGGTTCGCCTTCGCGCCCGAGCGGCAGATCCTCGATCGAGCAGCCCGCCAGTCCCGCTGCGGCAGCCAGCCGAACCGTTTCGGCGACGCCCGCCGGATCGTCGGCATATCCGTTCTCGAGATCGGCGCTGACCGGAAGATCGGTTGCGGCAGCAAGTTGCGCAGCGTGCGCCAGCATCGCGTCGCGATCGACCGCGCCATCGGCCTTCCCGATCGAATAGGCAAAACCCCAACTCGTCGTTGCAAGCGCCTCGTATCCGAGCGACGCGAGCATCTTCGCGGAACCGATGTCCCACGGATTGGGGATGATGAAGGCGCGATTACGTTGGTGAAGCGCGCGGAAGATCGCCGCTTTCTCAGCCTGACTTTTCACTGCAATAGATGTTACGGTTGGCCCACCACGACACAGTTGCGCGCCTGGATGGGGCCGCGCGAGAAGATCGTGTGGAACGTGCCCGTAACCGTGACGGATGCGCCAACCGAGAACGACGGCTTCGAGAATTCGACGACGTTGATACAGCGGCTGTCGCACAGCGCAAATTGCGTGATCCACCCGCCCGAGATCTGCGCTGCGGAAATTCCCTCAATAATACCCAACACGGTCACGTTCTGGCGCTCGAATTTTGCCGGCGCCGCGAGGATGCCCGACGGTGCCAAGAGATTCGCGGCCACGAGCACAGCGAGAAGCAGCTGCATGTCCCGACCTTCTCCGGTGGCGCTCTCAGGTCCCGGTCGCACCGCCGATGTGGAAGACATACTTTACGATGAAGCGGTGAAGCGTCGCTGGGGCAGATGGGGTGCCGTACTCGAGATAGAGCATGTCGGCATTGACAAAACGCTGCTCGTAGAGCAGTGCGAGGTTCGTCCCCGGCTCGGAATAGCCGCCGGTACCGCTGATCGATCGAAAGTTTATGGCGAGTGTAGCGTTGCGTCCGAACGATCGGGAGAACGAGACGCGGCGCAACCACTGTGAATTGAAGATCGGCGCACCCGCGGCCATACGTTCGATATTGCCGTCATATTCGAGCGTGAAACCGTAGGGGCCGTAGACGCGCGAAATCGACGACGCGGTCTGCTGCACGTAATAGCCCCCAAACGGTCCCCACGTATATGAGACGTTGATCGGCGAGGACGTATTGTTCTTGTATCCAAGCGCGATTTGCCGTCGATTATACCAGTCGGTGACACCACCGCTGTAGACGGGATAGCCTTGCTCGTACGAGCGCAATTCGCTCGGTCCGAAGAAGCCGCTCAGCGAGATGAGATTTTTGAAGGTGAGCGAGTAAAACGCATTGAGGTCGGCCTGTCGCACATTGCCACTGCGATCGAAATAGTGATCGCCGAACACGCTGATCGAATACGATTGGATCGCGCTCTGTGCTGATCCAACATTGGCGTATCCCGCGATTGCGCCTGGTCCGCGAATGTCGTTGACTTGCGTGTAGCCGTCGAGCGGTTCGTACTCGGGTCCGATAGCGTTATAGATGCCTTGCACGTTCCAATGCTGATTATGCAGGCCCTCGTTGAGCGTAATAGCTTGCGCTGTGCTGGGCTGCGTGACGAGCGTTCCGCTCTCGCTGGCGACGAGCACGTCGGTGAATTGTCCGGAATGCGGGTTGCTCTGCGTGGTTCCAAAGGCGAACGTCTTGTCGCTGATCCCGTCTTGATTCAGCAGCACGCCTTCGGTGCTAATCGAGAACGAATTATCCGGACGAACGTAGGCGTAGCCGTAGGCGTTGTCGTTGAATCCCGGGCCGATGACGTTGAGGACGCCGATTGCATTTTGACCGGCCGTGCCCTCGACCTTGAGGCCGCGACCGAAGATCCCAATCGATGGCGTGTAGAAAATCTGGTTGCTGCTTCCGAAGAGCCCGACTTGCGGGACCGCATTGATATATTGCGCACCCTGGGCGAAGAACGGCCGGTACTCGGTATAGACTTTGGCAAACTCCTGCGGCGCGATCGTCGCCTGATCTTCTTCGACGTTGGAAAAATCGGGATTGATCGTGCCGACGAACGCAAGCGTGTTGGTGAATGGATACGTCGCGTCGAGTCCGGCGAGGCGCGGGTTTTCCGGTTCGAAGAGCGGTGCGCCGTTCTCGTAGCCATTTTGAAAAACGTTTCGCTGTGAGCCAAGGCTCCCGAGCACGTACGCGTCGGCGTACGGCTTCGGGCGGGTCGCCGACTTTCCAATCACGATCCCGCTGAGTTGCGGCCAATATTGCGGGTTCGATATGCTCGTCTGCGCCGGCTCAAAGGCCCAGGTATAATCGTCATTGCTGCTTGCGACATACCGCTCAAAGTTGATGCGCCAGTTCTGCGATGCACCGCTCTGCGCGCGCAAGACCGAGAGCGGAATCTCCATCATGACGGTATAGTCCCCGCCCGAGATTGCCGCGGAAGTTCTCCACGTTGGAGCATACCGCGTGTTCTCGCTCGAGGTCTCGCTGCTGACGCCGCGCGGATTCGCGCTGAATGAATACGTGCGCGAGCCGTTACCCGAGGTATCGATCCATACCGTCACGTGGTCGTCGCCGCTGACCCCGGAATGATCGACGGTTTGCGTAGCGACGATCGGCGTCCCGGCTTGCACGCAGTGAAAAGCGATGAAAAGGTTGCGATCGTCGTACAGAAAGTAGGCAACGGTTTCGTGAGCTGCCGGACGCAAGAGCGTGAAATTGACAAAGCCCGTCGCCGTCAAGGCAGTTTGCCATGCGGGATCCTGCAGCGACGCATCGAGCGGAACGGCGTGCGCGGCTTTGACCGCATGCACGACCGCCGTGTGCGGCACGGAGGCGAGCGCAATCGAAGGAATCGCCATCAGGAAAAGTGCTGCGGTGAGTGCCTTCATCAAATGCGTGCTCATGGCTGCCAGGAGCGCAGAACCAATCCTATCGCGGATGCGAGCATCAAGACAACGAATAGGCCGCGCAAGACGCGTTCGGGGAGACGCTTGGCCAGGTTGACACCGTGCGGCACGGAAACCACGCCGCCGAGCGCGAGCGCGATCCCCGGAATCCACTCGACGTCGCGCGCTAGCGCATAGGTGATGATGCTCACGACCGTGCCGGGCGCGACGAGTGCAAGACCCATGCCTTGTGCGGCAACTTGACTGAGCCCAAAGAGCGCCGACATTGCCGGCACAGCGAAAACGGCACCGCCGACGCTGAAAAATCCTGAGAGCGTCCCGCCGATCGCACCGATCACACCCGCAAGCGGCCACGGATAGTGGTGCTCGGCATGCGTGCGCGTGGGGGCGAAGGTGCGCCACGCCATCTGCGCCGCGATCGCTGCGATAAAGATCGCAAACGCAATGCGCAGCGGCGCACTGGGCACGGCCGTCGCTACGCGTGCACCGGCAAACGTGAATGGCACTGCCGTAACGGCGAGGGTCACGGCCAAGCGCGTGTCAAGCCCGACCTTCCGTATGTAATTCCATAAACCCAGTAACACGTTGGGGACAATCATCACAAGTGCGGTACCTTGCGCAACTTGTTCGGAATAGCCGAAAAACACGCCGAGAACCGGGATCGCGATAAGGCCGCCACCGATCCCGAATAGACCACCCAAATAGCCGAAGAGCACACCCAACGCGAAATAGATTAGTGCGCTCAGCAACACGTGCGCCATTGTGCCATATTTCACGACTCCTGATATCGATTTGAATGTTCTTTGGTCGCGAGCTGCCGGAAATGTCGCAGCCCTCCAGCTCACGCGCGCGCACGCTTGTAACATCATGCTACACAACAAACTCCTGCGCCCTCTCGTATCGGTGGCCCTTTGCAGCGCACTTGGCGTTGCACTTCTCGGTGCCGCCAATGATGCCGCCAATACGGCAGACACGCAGTTTACCGAACAGGCCATGCAGCTGCTTCTGCAGAGTGTCTCAAATGCCAACCCTGCCGAGGCTGACGGCAACGATGGCGTCAAGACGCTAGCAACCACCGTCCAGGGGGACGAAGTCAACATCGGCACCCAGCTCGAATCGATTGCCGGCTTCTATGGGATCAAGGTCTCGACCAACGCGCCGCAGCCGTCGTGCACGGCCTCGGACTACGCGGCCAACCAAGCCAAGACACTCGCAGAGCTCGTCGCACTCTTTGAGGCCGAGCAGAACGGCGGCGGCGGTGCGCAAATGCGCAGCTTTGCCGCGGAGACGCTTCCCGTCCTCGAAAAGGATCTCAGCGCCGCGCAGAAGGCGCAAAGCTAGCGGTCACAGTGCCAGCTCGTCGCGCGTCGAAGCCTCTCGGAGAGGGGTTTGTCGCCGATGAAACGCTTGGGAATCCTGGGGCTGCTGCTCCTGCTGTGTGGGTTCACCGTGGGAACGCCCATGCTGAACTTTGAGGGCGCCGCACGCTGGATCAATAGCCCCGGGCTCTCGCCGGCCGGCCTGCAAGGCAAAGTCGTCCTGGTCGACTTTTGGGAGTATACGTGCCTGAACTGTCTGCGCACGTTGCCCTATCTGCGCGAGTGGTATAAGCGCTATCACAACGACGGTTTTGTGATCGTGGGCGTGCATACGCCGGAGTTCGCGTTCTCGTCACAAGCCGATCAAGTGGACGCTGCGGCAAAGAGACTCGACGTCACATGGCCGATCGCCGTCGACAGCAGCCTCGCTATTTGGAAGCGCTACGGCGTCAACGAGTGGCCGACGGAGTTGCTCTACGATCAGAGCGGCAAGTTGGTTGAGATTCAATTGGGCGAAGGCAATTATCCCTACACCGAATCCAAGATTCAAGGCCTGCTCAAAGCCGCAAATCCTTCACTTTCTCTGCCGCCGCTGATGGCATTGCTTCCGCAAGATAACTACGATAAGCCCGGCGCGGTGTGCTATCCGCACACGCCGGAGCTCCTCGTCGGGCACACGCCGATTGCCGACCCGGCGCCGTCGTACTTCGATCCGACAACCGACGTTGCGTATCACGACCGGAGCAGCGAACATCGCGACGGTGCGGTGTACCTCGACGGTTTCTGGCGCTCGACACACGAAGCCTTAGCATTCGGCGGCGGTAGCGGCTACTTTGACATGCCGTACCATGCGATCGAAGTCGAGGTTGTCATGACTCCTGGAACCGGCGACGCGCGCGTGGACGTCACCCAAAACGGCAAGCCGCTTGCCAAAGACGATGCCGGATCCGACGTACGTTACGACGCGAGCGGCATGTCGTATGTAACGGTGGACGCATCGCGTGCCTATCACGTGGTCGAGAACAAGAAGTACGGTAACTACGACCTGCGTCTGAGCCCCAAAGGCTATGGCCTCGCGATCTACGACGTCGATTTTGAGTCGTGCGAGGTCCCCGGCACGCACTAGCGCGAAAGCGCCGGAGTGCGCAAGTTTCTCGTGGGCCTGTTCGCCGGTGTCAGCGCCGGATACGTCGCGGCGCGTGCCCTGCAGGCCGTTTCGCTCGCTCGGAGCACGCCGAACGCGATCTCGAAAGATTCGGCCGCGTACGGCCGCACGCGCCGCGCTCTTGCCGTGGTTGGCACATTACGCTCGACCCTGGCAACCCTCGCCTTTGCCTATGGACCGCTCGCGATACGCATCGACCGCGCTTCCGCACCGCTGCCGCAGTGGCTGCGCCCAGGCGCATTTTTTGCATCGCTCGCGCTCGTTTCAAGCATCTTCGAACTGCCGGTATCATTTGTCGAAGACTACGCAATCGAGCGTCGTTACGGCTTGAGCGATCAAAGCCCGCCGGCATTTCTTGGCGACTGGGCCAAGGGCACGGCGATCTCCGTGGTACTGGTCGGCGGACTCGGCATACTTGGCGGCGTGACCGTGCGACGTTTCCGGCGCGCGTGGCCGATCGTTGCTGCGCTCGGGATGCTTCCCCTTTTCATCCTCGCGAACCTGATCGTGCCGATTTATGTGCTCCCGCTCTTTAACCGCTTCGAACCGCTGGTTGGGCCGCTCGAAGTTCGCCTGCGCGCGCTGGCGGCGCGTTTCGGCGTCGGCGATGCGGAAATTCTGCGCATGGATATGAGCCGTCAGACCAAAAAGGCGAACGCATTTGTCGCCGGCATCGGCTCGACGCATCGCATCGTACTCGGCGACACGCTGATCGATGCGTTCGAACCCGACGAGATCACGTTCGTGGTCGCCCACGAACTCGGACACTACGTTTCGCGCGACACGTGGCGCATGATCGCGCTCGCTGAAGGTACAACCGGTGCGCTCTTGGGACTCGTCGCCATGGGTCTGCGCAAAGATGCGTCGTCGCAGAATATGTTTTTGCTGCGCATCGCCGCATGGCTCGGGGCGGGAATGCTCGCATTGCGCCCTGCAGTCAACGCATTCTCGCGATCGCGTGAATGGGCAGCCGACCGCTTTGCTCTCGCGACGACACATGATCCGCAGAGCGGCGTTGCAGCATTCCGCCGCCTGCGCGATCAGAATCTCGCCGAGGAAGAACCGCCGGGCTGGTACGAGTGGCTTTTCGCTTCGCATCCGAGTCTGGGTAAACGGATCGCGGCACTCGAGCCTACAGATGCAACTCCATAAACGTCGGGCACGCGTAGTCGACGTCATCGTTGCAGGCTTCATACTCGGTGAAACCCATCGAGAGATAGAGCTTGTAGGCGGGCGCGAGTTCCTCGCGATTTGTGTCGAGAATCACGCGCGTATAGCCGCGCTCGCGCGCCGCGGCGATCAAGTCGTCCATCAGCGCACGAGCGACGCCGTGCCCGCGAAATGAGGGTTTGACGTAGAGGCGCTTGACGATGCCGGTGGAAGCATCGCGCTCGTCGAGTGCAAGACATCCGCAGGGCTCGCCGTCGACCGACGCCATGAACGCGACGACGAAGGGCTCAAGCTTCGCGTGGCGCAGCTCCTGTGAGAGACTCGCCTCGTACTCAGCGATGAGCCCATAAAACGCCGGAGGGTTGCTACGTGTAATCTCGATCAGTTTGCGTGAACCGGCTTCTTCACCGACGCTGTGATGAATTCAAGCAAGTCGGTGTTGAGCCGGTCCTTCATCGTTGACGGCAGGCCGTGTGGCGCGCCTTCATAGACTTTGAAGATCGATCCCTTGACGAGTTTCGCGGTCATCGGACCGGCATCCTTAAACGGTACGATTTGGTCGTCGTCGCCGTGAATGACAAGCGTCGGGACGCCCAGGTCGCTCATCTTTTTGAGGTCCGGCGTGAAGTCGGTCTCAGAAAATGCTTTGACGCAATCGTAGCACGCTGGGAATCCAGCCATCATACTGGCGAGGAAGAACGAGTCGCGCAAGCCTTGTGAGACTTTTGAATTCGGACGGTTCGCACCGTAGAACGGCGCCGAGAGGTCTTTGAAGAATTGTGCACGGTCCGCGTGTATCGCCGCGCGAAGCCCATCGAACGCCTCCATCGGCGTCCCTTCGGGATTGGTCGCCGATTTCAACATGACCGGCGGGACCGCCGAGACAAGTACCGCGCCTGCAACGCGCGCATTGCCGTGCCGCGCGATGTAGCGGGTGACCTCGCCCCCGCCAGTAGAATGCCCCACGTGGACGACGTTTTTGAGATCGAGTTTTTCGTAGAGCTCGGCAATGTCATCGGCGTACGTGTCCATGTCGTTGCCGTCAAAGGTTTGGCCGGAGCGGCCATGCCCGCGCCGATCCGGCGCGATGCAGCGATAGCCCTTGCCGGCAAGGAAAAACATTTGATCTTCCCATGCATCCGCATTGAGCGGCCAACCGTGACTGAAGAGGATCGGCTGACCGGAACCCCAGTCTTTGTAATAGTACTCGGTCTTGTCGCGTAGGGTGATCGTTGGCATTGATCTCTCCTCCGAAGCTAAGATGGGGCATTCAAGCGTACTGCCCGCACGGCATAGACGCAAGCACCCACGACAATGGTTGCGACACCGAATTTAATTGCATCCGCGCCGGCGGAGCAAAAAAGATAGATCCACCCGGCAAGCGCCACGAGTGCGGGTAGTGGATACAGTACCATGCGGTAGGGCGCGCGCTCGCCGCGCGCCCGCATGACAAGCAGTGCAGCAATCTGGGCAACCGATTGGGTCAGCACGATGCCGGCCAATAGCGCGTTTATCACCTGGTCAAGGGTAAAAAAGCAGGCGACGAGCGCGATAATGCCCATCACGACGAGCGAGACGTCAGGGAAGTGGTGCTTCGGGTTCAAATGGGCGAATGACCGCAAAAACAGCCGGTCGCTCGCTGCGGCATAGGGGATGCGTGACGCGTTGAGCAGCACGCCATAGACTGAGGCGAATGCCGTGATAAGGATCAATAGCGTGACGACAACCGCTGCCGGTGTACCGGCAACATGCTCGACGATCGATGAGGCGAGATGTTGACCGAGCGGGGGTAGCGATTTATCGGCCAGCGGCACGTACTGCTGCCACGGGACCGCGCCAAGCACACCGGTCTGCATCCCGATGTATAACATTGCAACCAGTGCAACTGCGATCGTTATAGAACGCGGCAGCGTGCGCGCCGGCGCGATGACCTCGTCGGCAATCGTGTTGGCCGCGTTATAGCCGATGTAATCATACATCGCGATGACCAACGCCGAGCCCAAACCCGCACGCAGGCCGCCCCAAATTGAATCGCCCGGTGCAACGCCAAACGCAAGCTGTGGCGACCAATGGACGAACGCCGCGACGGTAACGCAAAGCAGCGTGAACACGGCAATCGCGCCTAGTACGATACCAACTCGCTCGATCGTCTTGATGCCGCGATACAGCGCAATGAGCGTTAGCACCCCTACAGCGACGGCGAGCAACTTCAGCGCAAGCCACGAGGCAGCGAGCTGCGGCACGAGATAGCCTGCGTAGCTTGCAAAGGCGATATATCCGCTCGCGACCGTAAGCGGTGCGGTAAAGATGGTCATCCACACGAAGAGAAATGCCGGGAGCGCGCCGACCCCGGTTTTTCCGAAGATCGCGAGCAGATACCCGTAGGTACCGCCCGAGCGCGGGTACGCCGAGCCCAATTCTGCCCAAACCAATCCGTCGCACATAGCGAGCAGCGCGCCAAGCAGCCATCCAACCAGGGAGAGTGGTCCGTGCAACGCGCCGAGCACGAGTGGAATCGTGATCAGCGGCCCGATCCCGATCATCGAGATGACGTTCACCGCAACGGCGCCGAGCAAGCCGACGCCGCGAACGAGCGTAGGCCGAGCCTCGCTCATTCGGTAACGATCGCCTTGGTCAAGCCGCGCGGACGATCGCCATCGATCCCGCGGGCACGCGCGACGTGCAACGCCAACAGCTGCACGGTCACGAGCCAGGCGAGCGTGTTGTATGGATCGTCGACGATTGGGCCTAGCCGCGAGATTTCATCGACGGTCGTCGTGCCGATTGCATAGCGCAGCGCTCCGGTTTTATGCGCCTCGCGCAGCGGACGTCCGACGATTTCTATCGCGTCGTGATCCATGATACCGAGTACGACGCTCGAGGCGTCGACCATCGCCGCGCTGCCGTGGCGAAATTCGCCGGCTTCAAATCCTTCTGCGTGCAGATAGGTAACTTCTTTGAATTTCAGCGCAGCTTCGCGCGCGATCGGCGCGCCGTAATCGGTGCCCAGCACCATCACGTCGTGGCGCGCCGAAATCGCTACGGCTGCACGCAGGACCGTATCAACGCCCGAACCGCCTAACCAGGCGCGCACCGCCTCTGCCGTGTCGATCAACATCTGCGGATCGCGCGTGCGGTCTCCACCGATGAGCGAGGCAGCTGAGAGCAGAATCGCAATCGTCGACGAGACGCTTTTACTCGCGGGAATCGCGAACTCCGGGCCGGCCATGACATCGACGGTGATGTCGGCGCGCGCGCCAAGTGGCGACTCCACACTGTTGGTCAACGCAATCGTCCGCTTGGGATGGAGCACATCGAGCGCCGTGAGGACGTCGGCTGAACGCCCGCTCTGCGAGATCGCTACGATCACGCGGTCTTGGTAGGCGCGGTTGTCGCCGCGCGCTTCACTTGCTGCGAGCGCGTGCGCACTGATGCCGCGGCGCCGCAGCGCGCTGGCCCCGAGTTGGGCGGCAAAGAGCGAGCTGCCGCTGCCGATGAGCACGATCTCGCCTGCCAGGGCCTGCGCTAACCGCGAGGCAACATCAGAGCGCGCGATGCGCTCCCAAACATCGGGCTGCTCGCGTATCTCGCGTTCAAAAGCAAGGCCGAGACCCATCCGCGTCAACTGCGACGCGTCTCGGGCCTCGGCCTCTTCGCTTAGCTAGTTGGCGAGCTTCACACGTTTTCGAGAATCCGAGACAACGCCATCTTGCGCAGCGCGCTGCGGCGGCGTAGGGTCTTACCGATCAAGAGCTTCACCAGGGCGCGATCGCCACCGTCGCCGTCGTCGTCATCCTCATCCTCGTCTACATCCGACCCCTCCAGCCTGTTGCCGACCAGTTTGGCAAGCAACGCGCGACGCAGCCTCCGGCGAACCATCCCTCGACCGATAAGGAAGCGGACAATCCGGTTCGTGCTATCGCCGTCGTCGCCGTCGTCGTCCTCGTCTTCATCCTCGTCGCTGGCCTCACTCGCGTTGCCAAGCAGCTTAGCGAGGAGCGCACGACGCAGTCTGCGGCGACGCACCATGCGCCCGCCGATCAAGAGCCGAACGAGGCTCCGTGTGTCGTCCCCATCCCCATCGTCGTCGCTGCTCGTTGTGTCGTCGTCGCTGTCTTCTTCTTCGCCACGACCGCTAATGAGCGCCGCAAGGAGTGCGCGCCGCAACTTACGGCGACGAACTGCGCGCCGCCCAACGAGGAACATGGCGAGCTTGCGTCCAGCATCGTCGACGTCAAGGTCATCACTGTCGTCGTCGTCGGTGTCCTCACCGACGGTCGCGCCGCCCCGTAAGAGTTCGCCGAGCAACAGCGCACGAATTTTCTTACGCTGCCGTCTTCCTCCGAGAAATAACCCAATCAAGCGCCGACGCTCGTCCTCGCCGATTTCGACATCCGGCTCCATGCCAAGCCTGCCGGTGTCGTTTACATATGTCGTCATTCTCTGCTCCCTTCGCGCGGGTCATCATAGCAGAGGAAAATTAAGCTCACATGATAGCGTGCGCATTAAGAATCGTGAACGACATACTGCAATAGCCTGCGTTAACCGACGGGGTTGCCCGCCTGCACGAGGAGAATACTGAGCGCTATCATGTTTGTACGAAGATTTACGGCTAGTGTCACCCGCGAGAACGCGCCGAGATACTACACGTTCTTCCGTAATACGCTTACACCGGAACTCGAACGGATCCCGGGACATCGCGGGGCCTTGGTCCTTAGCCGCGATAACGGCGACGATCCCATCGACATTACGGTGCTCACCTTTTGGGAATCCGAGGAAGCAATCCGTCGATTCGCCGGGGATACACCCAACCGCGCCGTGGTCGAGCCGGAGGCACGCGAACTGCTTGCATCATTCAGTGACGTCATCTCGCAGCACGTCGTGGAAGTCGATACGCTGCAGCAGGTGCTATAGGCGCCGAGCGTCGCGACGTCCGCTATGGTTGCAGCACGGGTGATGGACGGGTTCCCAGCCACGAGGCGAGGTCGGTCTTGGCGGTCACGTAGCTTCCGGTATCGAGTTCCTTACGGAACTCACTAAACAGCCCGAAGGCCTCGGCAAACGCATCGTGCTTGTGAATCGATTCATAGTTGATCTGGCTCGCGAAGACAAACGTGTCGTCGGGCAGGTCAGCGTACATGTCGAGCGAACGCGCCAGAATCCCGCGTACGACGTCCTCGACGAATTTCGGGTTGTGATGCGCCTTGTTGACGATGAAGAACTCGTCGGGGCGCTTGAGCAGATCATACGTTTCGCTCGACATCGAACTCTCGACGATCTCAACCAAATCTTCGGCGCGCACCGCATCAGCAAATTGTTCGTCGACGCCGAGCAGGACCGCGCCGCGCCCGCGCTGGTTGTGTGTGGCAACGGGCAGTGCATCGAGCGCGCGTCGCGCATCGGCTTCCGAGAAGCCGGTCTCCATCAGCTGATGCAGCGAGTGCTCGCGTATCATCTGTTGTGCGCACGGACAGGCCGTCATGCCCTCGGCTTCAACACCGATGACGCGGCGCGTTCCGCGCTCGTCGGCATGCGCGATGCCGATCAGCGTGTAGATCTCTTCACCGCGCTTGCCCGAGACCGGCGTCCAGCGCTCGAGCCCGAAATCCGCACGCAGACGCACGTCGGCACGGATTGCGCGTTGGCTGCGCACGATCTGTCGTGCAATCGCTTCGACCAAACCTTCAATACGCGCGGGCCCCGTCGACGCATCGAGCACCTCGAGCGTTGCCTCTTCGAGAATCTCGGAGAAACGCGACATGTGCACGCCGGCTTTATCGGGCGCGAGGTCGGCAACCATCGTGAACTCGCCGTTGAAGACGCGCGGCGTACCGTCGATCTCGAGTTGCACGATACGTCGCACGTGCGAGACGCCGACCCGGTTGAGCGAGAGCCGGACATCGGGCGTTTCTTCTTGACGGTTCGAGAGAAAGTGGAGGCTGCGCGCGCGGCGCCGCGGCGCTACGCTGCCGTTGCTCTTGGCAAAGTGCGCGAACTGCGGCGCAATCTCGGCAAGCGGCACCGCGTTGTAGGGCCGATGCGCGAGTTTGGGGTGCGTCCAGTCGCCGAAAACGAGGAGATCGATATCGATCGGGCGAGCCTGCAAGCGCGTATCTGAAATACGCCCGACGGCGAGTTCGACCTCACGCAGAACGCGCTCGAAGGCCTCGCGTTCGAGCTCCGTTTCGATCTCGGCTGCGACGTTGAGAAATGCCGGGCCGCCTGCGCCGTCGGCAGGCGCACTCTCGTAGAACGACGAGACGCGCGCGATCCGCGCGTAGGCGCGCAGCCGCTGCAGCGCAGCGAGGATGTTCGCTTGCCGGTCACCGAGATTTGAACCGATTCCAATATAGACGTGCACGCTTACCGTTCTTGTAGCAAGGCCTCCACCGTCGAACGCACCTGGTCGTCTTGCGAGTCACCGACGATGACCTTCCGTAAGCGACCGTGGCGATCGAAGAAGAGTTGCGTCGGCCAGGCGTTGACGCCGTAGGCGTCCCACAGCGAGAACGCGTTATCGACGGCGACCGGCCAAACGATGCCCTGTTGCGCAAGGTTCTCCGTGACGTAGGCTCGTTGCTTCTCGGCCGGGGTCTCGGGCGCGTGAATCCCGACGACCGCGAGCCCCTTGGTGCGGTCGGCCGCGTAGAGCGAGCGCAGCGTGGGTACGACGTTGCGGCAGTTATAGCAATCGACGGTGAAGACGTCGAGGATTACGACCTTGCCCGCGAGTTCGGCCGCCGTAACGCGGCTGCCGATCCAGTCCTTTGCAGCTAATACGGGCTGAAGCGATGTCGTGGCAAGGAGCACGAGTGCAGCAAGTTTGAACATATCTAGAAGTACGCCGTAACCGCGGCGGCGGATCAACATGGAGCCAGCGTGAGCAACGACTCGGTCTACCCCTTTGCCGTCGAACCCAAGGAGACCCCCGCCATTTGGGGCGGCGACGCTTTGGTCACGCGCTTCGGGAAAGCGGCCGATCCGAACGCCAAAATCGGCGAATCGTGGGAGTGTTGGGACGAGAACCATATTCTCAACGGCCCGTTCGCCGGCAAGACGATCGCCGATCTGCGCGCGCAGCTCGGCCCCACGCTGCTTGGCGATCTCGATCCGAAGCAGCTCTTCCCGATTCTCACCAAGATCATCGACGCGCAGGATGCGCTTTCCGTGCAAGTGCACCCCGACGACGCCTACGCACAGCGCGTCGAGCACCAGCACAACGGCAAAACCGAGTGCTGGTATATCCTCTCGGCCAACGAAGGCGCCGAACTCGTCTACGGTTGGGTGCGCGACACGACGCGTGAAGAGTACGAACGGCGCGTGGCCGACGGTACGCTCGGCGAGATTCTGCGGCGGGTGCCGGTCAAAGCCGGCGAGACATACTACTTGCCCGCCGGCACGCTGCATGCAATCGGCGCAGGCATCATCCTTTTCGAAACGCAACAGGCGAGTGACTTGACGTACCGCATCTTCGATTGGAATCGCGTCGGTGCCGATGGCAAGCCGCGCGAACTGCACGTGAAGAAAGCCGCCGATGTCCTCGACTATCATCAGGGGACGCGCGGAGCCGCCGAGACGATCGCATATACATACGAAAGCCTCGATCGCACCGCGCTCGTCGCGAGCAAGAACTTCAACGTCGAGCGGGTGGTTGCGACCGATGAAGCTGCTTCGCTGGAAACTGATGGGCGGCCGGCGATCGTGATGGCGCTCGAGCACCCGATGACCGTGCAGGCCGGCGACGTGACCCTTGCACTCGAAAAATATCAAACCGCACTGGTGCCCGCAGCGGCGCAATGGTTCACGGTCGCAGCGACCGATGGACGCGCAGCGCCGTTTATGCTGGTTGCGCCGCCTGAAAACACCGAGACGATGGTGGTGCGTTTGATCGCGTCGGGTATCGACCAAGACCGGATCGATAGCTTCATGGCGCAGTTCACATGATGCTGCTCGGCGGCGAGCGCGCCGACGCGCTCGCCGAACGCTTCGGCACGCCGCTCCTCGTGATCGATCTGCGCATCTTAGACGGTGCGCTCGATGCGATGCTCGCAGCGGCAGCGCCGCACAACATCGCGGTTTCGTATGCGGGCAAAGCGCTATTGCTACCAGGACTCGTGCGCCATCTGCACCCGCGCCCGATCGGCATCGACGTATCGTCGATCGGCGAGATCGCGGTCGCCGAACGCGGCGGTTTCGAAGCGTCGCGGCTAACGCTGCACGGCGCCGGCAAAACCGCCGAAGAACACGAGGCGGTTTTCGAAGGGCGCGTTGGCCGAATCGTCATCGATGGGATGGATGAGTTGCACGCGTTTGCTGCGCGCTCCAGCGGCCGCAGCGCGAATGTGTTGTTGCGTTTCAATACCGGAATCGAAGCGCACACGCACGACTTTATTCGCACGGCGGGAAGTCGCAGCAAGTTCGGCTTTGCGCCGAGCGAAGCCGACGATGCGTTTGCACTGCTGCACAACTATCCGTCACTGCACGTGCGCGGCGTGCACGCACATATCGGCTCGCAAACCTACGACACAATGCCGTACGTGGAGAACGCACAGCGGCTCGTGGCGCTGCTGCAAAAGATGCGTGCGGCGGGATTCGCCGGGGCCGACACGTTGATCGTCGGCGGCGGCTTCGGCGTCCAGATGGAGCCGGATGCAAAGGATCAGACGATCGATATCGCTGGAACGCTCGACGCAGTTGCCCGCGTTGTGCCCGCGGGCATTCACGTCGAAATCGAACCGGGCCGAGCACTCATCGCGGCGGCTGGGACGTCGCTCTATCGCGTGGTCGCGGTGAAACGCTTCGAAGGCCGTCGCTTCATCATCGTCGACGGCAGCTTAGCTGACAATCCACGTCCGGTGATGTACGGCGCATATCATCATTTCGAAGCGGTTGAACCGCGCACGCCGCTCGCACCAGCGTTGGTTTGCGGCCGCTCGTGCGAAGCCGACGAACTCGGCGAAGCCTTGCTACCGGAAGATCTACGCGCAGGCGATCTCGTCGTGATGCACACCACCGGCGCATACACCTACAGTATGGCGAGTAATTACAACTGGTTCGCAAAACCGCCGGTCATTGCCGTCGCCGCCGGCGAAGTGCAAGTGTGGGCGCAACGCGGGGACTAGATGATCCCTTGGCACACTCCCTGCCAAAACTCAGATCCGACGATCGCCCCAGCAACGAGAGACGCAACGTACAGGCTCCCGATGACTGCTGCTCCTTGTCTTCGGCTCATTCTTAGGAGCAACGGCATGGCGATGCACATTACAGCAAATGCCGCAATCGCTTCGCGGTACCAGGCAATCGCGAAGATGAACGTGTAAAGAGGAATTCCGAGCAAGTTAACGGCTGGATCCGGGGGGCCGCAGCCTGCACGCCACGTTGCAAAGGCGAGGTACGCTAACGCGAAAATCGCCAACGAACATGGGGGGAAAATCACCAGAACGAGAAGCCTATCCGGGCGGAGCGTGCTTTGAAACGGTAGCATCGTGACGAATGTGCAGGCTGTAATCACCAGTGCAACTATCACAAGATACGGAACAACAACACTCGCCAGATCTGAGTGGATTTGACTCAAATGTCGAACTCTCGATCGTATCGCGGCGGCCCAACCATGATCGAAACAAAACGCGAGAGCAACTCCGGCGTGTCGCAAAGATCATGTGGCGAAATGCTCAGCATTTGTTCGATTTCTTTTCTGGAGCCTTGCCCAGCCGCGCCCAAAGATGCGCGATGCGCTTCAATGCAGCTATAGATCAAGCGCAATGCAGTAACCTCGGCAGACGTTCGGTCTGTTGCCAGCACAGCATTGAATGATTCTAGCAGGTCTAAGGGCTCGGTCATGAGCGCAAACAGTGTAGCTCGGCTTGGAGACTCCTTACTGCCCAAGAAAGTAACGGCATTGCGGCGAAGCTCTCCGGCGACCTCCTCACTTCCGTAGATCGTTGTCGAGCGGGCGAGGAGCCCAACGACATCGCGCTTGTTTCTTCCCCATGGAAAGCGCTGAATATCGAAAGCGTTAACGGCAAAGAGCCTCACGTCAGAGCCGCCAATCCTCCAACGCATCTTTCCATTAGGGCGATCGCCCGCAAATACGAAGAACGTCGCTGGCTGAGTGGAACCTTGCGAGAGTGGCGCTTGCAGCACACACGCCGGAATGAAGAACTGCACGATTTTTGCCAAGCAGCTTTCGGCGCGCCGAGCCTCCCCCGCAGGTACTGAAGGCTGAGAGATTCGCCGGTAGGTAGCTAGTGCTGCTCGCGAGTTCATCTTCATCATTAGCGCAACCTACGACGCGAACTGATACGTTGTGACGTTTCCAACCACATTTGACGCCGTGTCCGTTTGGTGTACCGGCCCGGGGTATGGGTCCAGATAAAGCGCGTTGTCCGGCCCAAAGTAGTAGTACTCGCCCGAACTATTGGGATCTTGAGCCCAGAAGCCGGTTTCGCCGTTTGCCAGCATGAATGGTGTCCAAATGAGGTCTCCGTAGTCCTGTGCAGGCTGCGGTGCTGCTGGCGGCGGCGGAAAGTTGTACGTCGCGACGTTACCGATCAGATCCGAGGTAGCATCGCCGGGTTGAACTTCTCCGGGGTAATCATCTACGTATAGATTGCCATCGGGACCGAAGTAGTAGTACTGTCCGTTTTGGGCACCCGTCCAATACCCGTAACTTCCATCGGGAAGCATAAATGCAGTCCACTCGAGCCCACCGTAGGTTGGACTTGGAGGCGGATCGACGACGGCGGTGACGGCCTGAATTTCTCCGACGGCTTGATTCGACGCATCCCAAAGCGAGACGTAAGTTCCGGACAAGCTTCCTCCGACAACAGACTCGTTTGCAATATCGTGTTGGAACGCCAGCTGGCCGCCGCCGGTATCGCCGTAGAGACTGTCGAGCTGAGAGGCGAGCTTCTTCACTTCTGCGATGGGAGAATTGATATTTGCCGCGACCCAATCTTCGATATATTCAAGCATCGAGAGGCCGCCGAGTCCCCGCTGAACCACGTCTGTTTGCGGGTTGTACGCTGGACCGTAGGCGGTAGCCGAATGACCCTGAAGTTCTCCCGTGTAGTCAGTGAACCGCGTCGTGTCGTATTTATCGGGCATGTCCGCCGGGTTGTCATGGTGTCCGCCAAAGAGCAGAATGACGAGCCCAACTGCGATAGCTACGGGAAGCGCGGCGCTGGCGGCAAAGGCCTCGATCGCACCAGACGCGCCGTCGCCGATAATGCTAGTGACAAAGTCGGACGTCAAGAAATTCGCGACGTCGAGGGGTAAGCTGTATGCGGTCATAGCGCCCTCGACAGCGCCCCAGACTCCACCCTGCTCAAAATCATTGTAGATGCTTTCGACATCGCCGATAACCGTGACGGCGTCTTCATACGAGGCAATCCCTTGTCCAACCTCGTCGAGATATTGCTCAATAGGGACACCACCGATAGTTGCTGGAATAATTCCGAGTTGAACGCCGGCCTCGGCGAGATCGAGACCTCCCGAGAGGACGTTTACGACGCCTCCTGCCTTGATGGACTCGATGCCGACTACAAGGTCGCTTAATGCACCGAGATTTCCGGTAAAGGCTCCGCTCAGGTTGGGATTGGTCAGAACGATGTCACGGACATAGGGACTGTTAAAAAGTTCCGCGGCCGGATTTGTGGTTGTTTGCGTATCGACCTCTTGCAAAATACCGGGCCGCGTATAATCGAAGGAATCCTCATAAGGATCGGCCACGAGGCTGTTTCCCCACCCTGGCGCCAAGCCATAGTACGGCTTGATGTTAAAAGCAAGATCTTGCCAGGACGGGGCAAGCGGGACGGTTTTCCCAGAAAATTGGAAGTCGTTTGCGGTATCTGACGGATTATTGTTTATCGGATTATTGCTAAAGGTCACCTTCATGTTTGCCGTATTGATTTTTGCGAGCTGCAAAAGAGCCGCCGTCCCCGAGTTACTGTTAAATTGCTCCGTATTCGCGAAAGGGGTATAACTGTAGAGTACGTGGTTCGTATAGGCGATGAAGAAGTTTGTCAATTGGATAGCGAACTGCTGGGTTGTCAGTCCGCTCGCCGAAGGGGGGCTCAGAGTAAGCGGATTTATACAGTTTTCGCCGCCCGGCGTTGCACCATTCGTGATTTGATTGTCAGCATCGAATTTGGCCGTCAAATAACGGCCTACGGGCTCGAAACTCAACGTGTAAGATTGGTAGTTCCCATTTACGTTGCTTGAAATGTTGATCCACGTGTGGATTGCATTGAGCGCCCCTACGCCCGGTTCTATCACCCAATGCGCCATCAATTGGACTTGAAGATTCTGCCCGTTTAGGATGTTGAGGACTTGCTGCGGAGTAGTTGTGCCCCAATCCACGTTTTCTTCGAGCCACTTGAGATCGCCAGCCGGGATGGAGGCCTTTGTTGACACCCAAACCGAGTATTTGGCTGTATGAAACGGGCCAAGCGGAAATGGGTCGTCGCCAACATCGCCGCCGGTGCCGGTGAGGGTGAAACTAGCTCCGTTACTCGACGAGCCGAGCCCCCCGCCTCCTTGATAGAGAAGGGAATGCTTGACCGCGCTCGGCTCGAAGCTCGCAATCTGTGATGATGAAAGCGCAAGAACTTGCGATGTCGAGAGGTCGTTGATTTGGTCCGCGTTAAAATTGCCCAGCTGTGTCGAAGACAGGCCCGTCATTTGTTCGCTGCTCAGTCCGGCAATAAAGACACCGGTAAGGTCGGCGATCTGCTGTGACGATAATTCAGCCAGCTGCGAATTGCCCAGCGCAGCAACTTGTTGTTCGCTAAGAGATGAGAGAAAGCCCGACGACAGCCCCGAAACTATACCGCTTGAAATGCCGGCGATCTGATCGGCGCTGAACATTGCGATCTGCTGCGGTAGCAGCGCATTTAGTTGCGACGCGTTTAGCAGCGAGATTTGAGCAGCCGTGAAAGCTGCGATTTGCTCGGGCGTAAACGTAGTGATCGACGCGGTGGTCAGTGACTGCACCTGCGCGCCAGAAAGTCCCGAGACAGCCGCCTGACCTTCGTCCTCGAGTTCTACATTTGCAGAGTACTGGCTGAGTAATGTATCGAGGGCAGTGACGATCGCATTGGGCGAGCCTGCAGTTTGCGTGAGAGCAGCAGCGATCGTCGAATAGTTCGACGAGAAGCTTCCCGAAAGGCCAATCGTCGGGTCGATGTTCAAGTCAGCTACGGCATTAAATGTCGGACTTTCGCTTTGCTGGAACGCCGAAGAGAGCTGGTTGATTGTGCTCTCGCCGGCCGCTATCGCCATTGCGCCGCCCACGGAGAGGAACGCTAATGCTGTCTCGTCCGCATCGTATCCCCCGTTGAGGATAAGTGCGCCTAGCAGACTCGCGATCGCATTGGCGCCTTCCAGTGTATTGTTGGCGCAGGCAAGTTGCGTCGCCCCATCAGCATTGCCATATTCCAAAGCGTTCGCCAGACCGTTCAAGGCAAATATCTGTGACTGCGTGGCATCCTGCGAGGCGATAGCGTCAAGAGACGAAAGCAGAGCTTGGCCCGCGGCCTCCAGATTCGTACCGCCAGCGATAAACGCTTGTGCTACGGCGTTAGCTGCATTCCAGGCCGTTTGCGCGCTGGCATTCTGCTCGGCGTTTGCTGAGCCGTAATACGAGTAGTATCCAACCGGAGTATCCGACGTTGGTCCCCACGAGCCGTCCACATATTGCTGAAGAATGTTTCCGCCAGAATCGACGCCAAACACCGCACCACTGGGATCGACCTCGACGCTACTCAATACCTGAGACGAAACCAGCCATGTGCCGCTTCCCGACGACTCGTAAACATTTCCGCCAGCCACGTTTTGAGCGCCGAGCACGAAAACGTCGCCATCGCCTCCAGCCGCTATTGCGGTCGCACCGGAAAGACTTTGGTCCGCCCATCTTCCCGCCGTGTAGCGGCGCGGATCCAGTGATTGATATTGGTAGACGTTTCCATCAGTACCGATCGCCCAAAGCGACCCATCTGCACCGACGGCAATCTTCGAAAGGCTACCGCCAAGATTAGACCACGAGCCACTGTTCCAGTCGAGCAGATTGCCATTCATGCTTACCGCAAGCAATGAGCCATCGCTGCCTGCGGCAATGTCACCTGCAGATGCACCCTCGTCTACCCACTGATTGACGACATAACGCTCGATCTCGCCGTTATTGCTGATTCCCCAGATCGATCCGTCGGAGCCGACCTGCACTTGCTTCCAAGTTCCCGGCAATGCGTTCCAGGCCGAGCCATTCCAAAGGTAGGCAGCGCCCGTGTCACCAGTGGAGGCGCTTACGGTCGAAATGGCTACGGCGATCGTCCCGTTCGTCGAGATCTGCGCGACGTTACCGCTAACGGCTGAGAGAGGCGCGGCACTTGCCTCGCTCGGACGGGGGGAACTGAAGTACGGTTGAAGATTGCCGCCGATCGACAATCCTTGGATCGCGCTGCTAGAAATCGCGCCGATCGAGGTTTGCGGAACCGCGGCCAACTGCTGCAAGGTCAAGCCGTTGACTTGTGCGGCGTCAAAAAGAGCCCATGCGGCGGAATTCAGTTCTGTAACCTGTTGCGGCGTTAGAGATGCAAGCTGCGCGCGTGTTAGCGTCGCGGTCTGTTGAGCGCTAAACGTCGACCATGTCGATGCCGCGAGATTCTGCAGATCGGTCGTCGTGAGTGTCGAGAGCGTCGGCAGCGCCTGAAGCTGGCTCTGACTGAACGCATTGAGCACACCGCTTCCCAACCACGCGACCTGATGCTTCTCAATCCCGCAATCTGCGATGTCGTCACCAACCGAGCTGCGTCGTCGTGAATCGGTGGATGGATGCGCCGAAGAAGTACGATAGCTTTTGTGTCGTAAGCGCCTGGAACTGCTGTTGATTGAGCTGTTGCAGATCGTCGTCGTTGTCGGCTATGACGTCGATGGGAGGCAGCGCGGCGATTTGGCCGGGCGCTAGAGATGAGATACCGCCCGGCGGTTCAGAAACGGTCCCGATCGGAGAGACCTGTTGCAACTGGATATTGGAAATCGTTACGGACGACGTTGAGCCATTCGGGCCAAGTCCTTGAATCGTAAGGGTGTGCTGACCGCTGTACCCAAGGAAGGCGGCCGTCGCGAATTCTTGCCACTGGTTTCCGGCATAGTCGCTCGTATCCGTAAGCGCGGCGGTGGAAAACGTCCCGATGGTGACGTTGTCTAGCTTTACCGAAAAAGTCTGCGGTGCTGCCGCCGCGCGACCAAGATCCTGAAGACCCGACGATGTCTCCGCAGCCTCTTCGAACGCGGTCGTCATCGCCGAGAGCGAGATCGAATACCATTGTCCAGGCGTTAGGTTGGTCAGCGTTTGCGAAACGCTGCCGTTACCACCGACGACGACGGCTGAGGTGCTGTCGAGCGGAGCAAAAGACGTCGAGTCCCCCCCGTCGTTCCAGACACCAGTGCTACCAAAAAGCTGTGTCGGATCCCCGGTGTTGACGAAGGTGTGCGTTCCATCAGATGGCGCGGCGGTAAACCCAGCGTCGACTACAGGATAGGGGCCCCATTCCGCCGGCGCGTTGCCGAAGTTGGTCTGGTACGCCGAGTAGGCCCCGTCGTAGGTCCTGAATGGAACGTGAACCGTTACGTCTTCGTACGACCACGTGTCAGGATCGTTTGGGTCGGTCTTAATGACTTTGGTATAGGTGTAGTCATCAAGGCCGTAGCTCCGAGCGCCCGTCGCAGTATCTTCGAAGTCCCATTCATTCGTGGTGACGTCGTAGCCAATCGCGAAGTTCGCGTTGTTTGGGTCGGTCGCGTAATACCACGGTCCGTTACCTTGCTCCGTACCAACCAGCCCGTAGAACGGTGAGTTCAGAATATACATCTCGTTGGACGGCAACGCAGTGCCCGGAGCCGTCGCGTACAGGGTTTGATTTCCCGTGTCTTGCAGCGGAGGTGTCGCGTTACTCGCGGTCGGTGTAGTTCCGCCCGAGATTGGGTCTTCAAAGTTACCGTCCGAAAGTAGCGTGCTTGCCGAAAGCACTTCGTTCTGGGAACCGTTGCCGTTGTAGACGACGACGAATCCGCTCGTAGACGACTCGTCGCCGGCTATGATCGATCCATCCGAGCCGGCGCCGTCGCCGCCGGTGTAGGGCGCAGTGCCCGCAGGAACGATTTGAAATCCAAGATCGGCAAGTGGCTGTATCAGCGCTTCCATCTGCGCGGGCGTAAGATCTACGAGCTGCGAGGCTGACAACGATTGCAATTGAATCGGCGAGAACTCAGCGATTTGCGTGCCGAGAGCCTGCAACTGCGTAGCTGAAAGCGAACTGATTTGATCCGGCGTTAGCGATTGGAGCTGTTCCTGGCTTAGCGACGTGATTTGGCCAGTGGTGAGCTGCGCGATCGATCCATCGTTTGGATCTGCCGTAGCGTCAAGGTCGGACGTGATGTCCGCGAGCTGCGCCGACGATAGAGCATCAATCTGCGGCGCGGTGAGCGCCTGGATTTGGCTCGGCGAGAGCGAGCGAATAACGTTCGGCTGCAACTGGTTCAGGATGGCCGGAGAGATGGCCTGAATTTGCGCGGCGCTGAGGGCCTGCAGCTGTGATGCCGAGAACGCGTTGAGTTGCGCGGCACTCAGTGCCTGCACCTGTACAGTGCTTAAAGCGGAAATCGAAGCGACCTGCAGGTTCGCCACACTCTCCGCACCGAGCGACGCGATCTGCCTCGTTGTCAACGACGCTGTTTGCGTCGCCGTGAGCGCGGTGAACTGGAACGGTTGCAAACTGTTTATTGCAGCGCCCCCGAGCTGCGCCAACTGCGAACTCGAAAGCGATGCGACCTGACTTTCGTCAAGGGACTGCAGCGTAGCCGAGGAGAGCGCGCCGAGATTCGAAATGTTCGCGACCTCATTCGGAGTAAACGCCTGTACTTGTTCCGCACTGATCGCCGCAACTTGCTCGCTTCCCAAACTCGCAATACCGCTCTCGCCGACCAATGCCAGCTGAATCGCATTCAGCGACCCAATTTGTTCTGCGCTGAGTGCCGCAACTTGCGTCGGCGCAAGCGAGGCAAAGAGCTGCGTGCTAACCGAGGCAATGTTCGTGCCGAGCGCCGCTATCTGACTTGCGGCAAGCGCTACAATGTCGTTTCCACTCAACGCCGCAACTTGGCTTGAGGACAATCCCGCGACTTGCTCGTCCGAAAGGGCGGCGATGTCGCCCGTTGAGAGCGATTCGATGAATCCGGGGCTGAACTCCGAGTCGACGACACTGCCGATTGCAGTAAGGGCGCTGGGCGCAAGGCTTGCCAATATCGAAAGGCCGATCGAACTGAGCTGCTCCTGATCCAGCGCACCGACTTGCGCCGCCGTCAGGTACGGCGCTTGAGCGGTTGTGATGCCACTTAGTTGATCGTCGCTGAGAGACGAGAGCGCTCCGGGCGTTATCGACGCGAACGCAGCACCAGAAAACGAGGAAACCTGGCTCGCACTTAGGGTCGCAAGGACCGTGGGCGCGATCTGCACAACTTGCTCCGGTGTAAGGGCGCCCAGCTGCTGGTTTGAGAGCCAGGCGATTTGTGCTGGTGAAAGGAGTCCGACCTGCGTCGGCGTGAGCCCGGATACAACGTCCGCATTTATCGCCGAGAGATCGCTCGGCGTCAGCGACGCGAGCTGCGCCGCACTGAACGCGTTAAGCTGCGAAGCAGTGAAGCTTGCTGCCTGCGCTGTCGTAAGCTCGCCGATCGTGCTGGGGGCCAGAGCGGCGATCTGTGCATTCGAGAGCGACCCGAAATTAGCGAAAGTGATTCCTGAAAAAAGCGACGCGGCGAGGCCGTTGATCTGACTACCGCTGAACGCAGTAATCTGTTGTTGCGTTATCTGCCCAATTTGGTCGTAGCTGAGCTGATTGATCTCAGATTCCGGCAAAGAGGCGAACGCGGCCGGAGTGATGCTTCCGATGTTGTTGGTGATCGCAACAAACTGTGCGTCGGAAAGGTTCAGGATCTGTTGCGCACTCAGCGATGCAATCTGTGCGGACGTAAGGGCCGAAATCTCGGAGGCCGTCAGCGAGGCGAGCTGCGCGGATGAAAGCGAAGCAATTTCTGCCGGATTGAGGCTCGCAATGCTGCTGCTGAACGCGCCAATCTGCGTGGGCGTGAGCTCCGAGACTTCTTGCGGCGTGAGCGATGCGACTTGCGCCGGAGCGAATGCAAATATATCCGCTGGCGTCAGCGATGCAATCTGTGCGGGGCTCAGCGACGCGATCTGCGCCGGAAGGAAGCCCGAGATCTGACTGGGCGTGAGGTCGGTGATTTGCGCCGTTGAAAACGCTTGGATCTGGTCGAGACTCAGCGCCTGAAGCTGAGCGTTTGTAAGCGCGGCGATCTGCGTCGCGCTAAGCGCTTGCAATTGATCCGGTGCGAACGATGCGAGCTGTGCGGGCGTAAGGTCGGCGATCTGCGAGGGGGATAGGTGCTGAAGCAGCCCAAATCCGAAAGCTGAGAGCTGATACGCGCTGAACGCTTGAATCTCGGGGGCCGTGAGCGCAGAAACCTGTGTTGGCTGAAGCACGGCAACCTGGGCGAGCGAAAGGCCGGGTATGCTCGAGGCGTCCGTAATCGTTGAGCCCAAGAACGCCGGATTGTTGGCAAGCATTTCGCCTGCGGCCGATCCTGCTGCTCCTCCCCCTATTGTGCGCCACTGAATTGGCGTAAAAGCACTTATTTGTGCCTCGCTAAGATCGGCATATGCTGCAACTGGAATGTTCTGCAGCGACCACGTCGAGAGATCTGTTATTTGGCCGGGAGTGAATTTGCCGAGCGTGGACGCCGTGAAAGCATCGGCCTCGCTGCCAATATAGGCAATTTGGCTTTGCGTTAATGCCTGGATCTGTGCCGTTGTAAACGTGTTCAGTAGCGGAACGTTTGCTTTTACTTGATCAAGACTCAAGGCCGCTACCTGGCCCGGCGATAGGTATTGAATGCCCGGGCCTTCGGTGAGCTGGTTTTGATTGAGCTCCGGAATCTGCGCAAGACTTAAGGCGGCGACAAACGCCTGCGTCACATACTGCGGCGCGACATTCGCAATTTGGTTCCCGAGCTCTTGGATCTGCGAAGTCGTAAAATCCGCTTCGCGGTTATCGAACAAGGTGGTAAACGTAGTGCCTGAGAGTGCCTGCAGTTGCGAACCGAGCAGCGCGGGGACACTAGTCGGTGAAATCGCGAGTATCTCAGTGGATGTGAATGCACCGAGCTGATACGGCGTGAACGCTTCGACCTGGGTTGCATTCAGCGCGCCTAGCAGCGACGTCGGGAGCGCCTCACTCTGCGAGTACGTAAACGAAGCGATCTGGGTCTGCGTAAGACCACTGATCTGCGTCGACGTTAGCCAGCCAAGTTGCGTCGTTGTCAGCGATTGAATTTGCGACGGCGTCAAGGCGCCGATTTGCGCGGCAGACAGCGACTTGAACTGCGTCGACGAAAGCGGCCCGAGGTTCAGCTCTTGGATTTGAGCGGCAGCCAAGACAGCCAATTGCGCAGTTGTTAGCGCCGGAATTTGCACCGACGAGATATACGAGATCTGCACGGGCGCCAGACCTGCAATTTGCGCCGTGGTCAGCGCTGCAATCTGCGATGTCGTGAAATAGCCAAGGTTTCCAAGCAGCCCCTGCAACTGCGTCGCGCTTAGCGTCGGTACCAGCGAGGTAGGCAAAGCTTGTATTTGTTGATAGGTCATGTCGAAGAGCTGCGTGCCCGAGAACCCTTGGAGCTGCGAGGCCGACAATGCGGCAATCTGTGTCGTGGTGATGCATTGAATCTGGTCCACCGACGTCAACGCGCCGAGCTGTTGTGGCGTCAGCTCTTTAAATAAAGCCGTGCTCATCAACTGAATGTCGTTGGTATCCATTTCGGACATCGTGGACGGCGTTACGCCGGCAATGGCATCGGTCGTCGTGTTGAACCAAGCGAATCCGCCGATCGCCCTAATCTGCGCTGCCGAGAGGCCTGCAGCGTTGGTTGCCGTGATCGCGCCAAACTGGGCTTGGCTGAGGTAGGAGAACGCCTGCGGTGTAATCCCGCTTATGCCATCCGCAGTCAGGTTGGCGATAGCCGTTGTCGTCCACGGGCCCATATCGTTCCACTGGAAAGCCGCAGTTTGTACGTCAGTGAAGCCGCTTGCGTTTGCTCCAAAGGCGGCAATCTGCGTACTCGTCAGCTGCGCAATCTGCGCGGGGGTGAATCCGGAAACGGCTGTGGCCGTAAGGTTGGCAATTTCGGTCGCCGTAAGCGCTGCGGTCTGAGCAGACGTTAGCGCGGCGATTTCGCTCGAGGTGAACCCGGAGCCGGAAGAACCGATCGCGGCAATCTGTGCCGCCGAGAGCGCATTGAGCTGTGCGGTCGTGAGCGCGCCCGCATTGGCTGCGCCGATCGTCTCAAATTGTGTCGCGGTAAAAAGCGCGAGCTGCGACGGATTGATCCCGGCAAAGGCCGAGCTTGGAATCGCTGCCAGCGACCGAAAACCAGCGAGTTGCGTCGGGGTGAACGTGTTGACCACTGCAGCTGTGAGCCCAGGAGCGTTCGTCAAACCACCGAGCTGCGTTGCCGTGATCGCACCAAGCTGCCCGCTGCTAAGCGCGCTCCACGAAAGCCCGTTGAGTCCTGCGCCGGAAAACGCGGCAACTTGCGCATTGGTCAAGACGCCAAGCTGCGCGGCTGAAAAGCCGGCAACTTGTGTGGCGGTCAACGCACCGATCTGTGCCGTCGTCAGTGCGCCGATCTGCGCGCTCGAGAAATCGCCGATCTGTTCGGCGGTCAACCCCGTCACGCCGGTGCCAGCGGTCGTCTTGAGCGCGCCAACCTGCGTGGTCGTTAGCGCCTCGACCTGGGTATCGGTCAACGCGCCGACCTGCGCCGCGGTGAGCGCCCCGATTTCCGTTGTGGAAAGGCCCGCGAGCAACGAGGTATTCAACCCCGAAAGTGCGGTCGCCGAAACATCCCCGAACGCCGTGATGTCGTTGAGCTGCGTGATGGTAAGTGCATTGAGTTGTGCGCTTGAAAGGCCGCCGAGCTGCGTGCGCAACTCCTCGAGTTGATCGGTTGTAAAGCCGGTAACTGCCGTCGTAGTCAGCGCGCCCGCTTGCGTTGCCGTCAAAACCGAGATTGCACCGGCGGGCGTGCTTGTCGTACCCGACGTAATCGCTGCGACTTGCGCCGCCGAGAACTGCCCGAGTTGCGCCGTCGTCAAACCCGTGGCGTTCGTGGTCGTCAGTTGCCCGATCTGTGTCGTCGAGAGCAACGAAATCTGCGCCGCAGGAATCGCCCCGACTTGCGCCGCGGTTAGCACCGCGAGGTTGAGCCCGGCGATTTGTGTATTTGAAAGCTCGCCAAGCTGCGCTGCCGAGAGCGTCGCGCTAATCGCGCCGATCTGCGCCGCCGAAAGGCCGGCGATCGTCGTCGCCGACAGCCCTTGGATCTGCGCGGCGGTGGCCGTGCCGAGTTGCGTCGTAGTGAATGACGCAACTGTCGCCGGTTGCAACGCATCAAACGTCGCCGCGGGAAGCGCCGAAAGCTTGAGCGCCTGGAGTTGCGCGGTCGAGAAGCCGTCGATAATCGTCGAGGCACCCGCGAACGCCGTGATTCCGCTGACTTGCGTCGTCGTAAGCGCGCCGATCTGCGTTGACGAGAGCGCACCCCACTGACTTGCGGTGAGCGCCGAGAGTGCAGCGGCGGTGAAGCTCGGAATCTGTGTCGTGCTGAGCGCACCGAGTTGCGTGCTCGTGAGACCGGTGACGTTGGTCGCGGTCAACGCGGCTATCTGGGTCGACGAAAGCGCCCCAACAGCGGTCGTCGAGAAGCCGGCAAGCTGCGCAGCGGTAAGCGCGCCGATCTGCGCTGCCGTCAGGCCGCCAACCTGACCGGCAGAGAGATCGCCGATCTGCGCGGCCGTAAGGCCGTGAACGCCGTCACCGGTGGCGGTGCTGAGGGCGCCGACTTGCGTCGGCGTCAGCGCTTCGACCTGTGCGTCGGTAAGCGCGCCAACTTGCGCCGAGGTGAGTGCGCCAATCTCCGTTGTGGAGAGGCCCGCGAGCAACGATGTGTTCAGTCCCGCAAGTGCGGTCGCGGAAACATCGCCGAAGGTGGTGATGTCGTTGAGCTGCGTGATCGTCAACGCGTTGAGTTGCGCGCTCGAAAGGCCGCCGAGTTGCGCGCGCAACTCCTCGAGTTGATCGGTCGTAAAGCCCGTGACCGCCGTCGTCGTCAGCGCGCCAATTTGCGTGGTAGTCAACACGGAGATCGCACCGGCCGGCGTCGACGTCGTGCCCGACGTAATCGCCGCCACCTGCGCGGCGGAGAACTGCCCGAGCTGTGCGGTGGTGAGGCCGGTCGCGTTCGTCGTCGTGAGCTGCCCGATCTGCGTCGTCGTCAAGTATTGAATCTGCGCTGCGGGAATCGCCGCGACTTGCGCCGCCGTCAGCACAGCAAGGTTCAGACTGGGAACCTGCGTGCTGGAAAGTTCGCCGAGCTGCGTCGTGGAGAGCAGGCTGCTGATCGCGCCGATCTGCGCCGGCGAAAACGCGGCGATGTCCGATGCCGAGAGACCGGCAATCTGCGCCGAACTTGCCGCCGCGAGCTGCGTCGTGGTAAACGCCGCAACCGTTGCAGGCTGCAGCGCATCGAACGTCGCCGTTGGAAGCGCCGAAAGCTTCAGCGACTGTTGCTGTGCGGTCGAGAGGCCGTCGATGATGGTCGACGTACCGGAGAAGGTCGTGATGCCGCTGAGTTGCGTCGTCGTCAACGCCGCGAGCTGCGTCGAAGAAAGATCGCTCCATTGACCGGCGCTAAGTGCAGACAGCGCGGCCGAGCCGAAACTCGGAATCTGCGACGTGGTAAGTGCGCCGAGCTGCGTGGCCGATAACGCGGTGACGTTCGCGGCAACAAAGCCGCCGACTGCGCTCGCGCTCAGCGCGGGTATTTGCGAGGCAGTGAAACCTGCGAGCTGCGTCGAGGTCAGCACGCCGACCTGCGCGGCCGTGAAGCCGGTCACTTGTGCGTTCGAAAGGTCGCCGATCTGCGCCGCGGTGAGACCGCGCACGCCACCGCCGGTCGCCGTGCTCAGAGCACCGATCTGCGCCGCAGAGAGCGCGGCGATCGTCGACGACGAGAGGCCGGCGATCTGCGCCGACGTCGCCGTGCCGAGCTGCGCCGTCGTAAACGTCGCGACCGTCGCTGGTTGCAACGCATCGAACGTGGCTGTCGAAAGCGCCGACATCTTCAGGGATTGTAACTGCGCATTCGAAAGGCCATCGATAATCGTTGAGGCGCCCGAGAACGTCGTCACGGCGCCAAGCTGCGTTGTCGTTAAGCCTGCAAGCTGCGCCGAGGACAAATCGCTCCACTGGCCCGCGGTGAGCGCGGAGAGCGCCGCAGACGTGAGGTTGCCCACTTGCGAAGCGCTCAGCGCCCCAATCTGCGCAGCGGTGAGGCCCACGACGTTGGTTGCGGTGAGGGCGCCAATTTGCGTGCTCGAGAGCGACGCGATCGCCGCAGTCGAGATCTCGCCGATCTGTGCGGACGTGAACGCCGCGACCTGCGTGGTCGTCAAGCCGGTCGCTTGCAAGCCCGAGAGTTCGCCGAGTTCGCTCGCGCTTATGTAACTCGCGGGCAGCGCGCTGAGCTGTGTCGCGGAAAGCGAGGCGAATTGCGCAGCGGTAAGCCCGGCCACCTGCGTCGAGGTGAGGCTCGCAACCTCGGTCGTCGAGAGGATTGAGATCTGACCGATCGTGACCTGATCGAGCGTCGATACCGTGATGCCGCGAATCGCGTACGTCGGAGAGGTCTTGAGTGAGTTGAACTGCGATGCGGTGAACGCGTTGATCTGTGCCGCCGTCAGCCCGGCAACTTGCGCTTGCGAGAGCGCACCGAGTTGTGCTGCCGAAAATGCGGGGACCTGCGCTGTCGTGAACGCGCCGATCTGACTCGCGGTAAAAGCCGCAAACTGCGCCGTCGTAAAGCCCGCAATCTGGGCTTGACTAAAATAGGTGATCTGCGTCGCGGTAAAATACGGGATCTGCGTGGTCGTGAAGTAACCCATCTGCGTTGGGCTGAGTTCGGCGATCTGCGCTTGCGTGAGCGACTGAATGTCGCTCTGCGTCATCGCCTGGATCTGTGCTTGGGTCCACGTCGATGGATCGCCGGAGGGCACGACCAGCGGCGACATCGACAGGTGTGACGAGTTGCCACCAGTGGTACCGGTCAGCGCAGGCGAAATGTTTAGCACGGCATACATCCTTGTTCACGACGCAAAAGCAAAATAAACGCGACCGAAGAGGCCCGTCTGCACTTTGCAATAGGAACACTAGGGATCGCCTAGACGTCCCCGCTTATCGCCGATGAAGTTTGCGCTTTATCACGTCCATGTGAAAAGACTTGTGCGTGACACCCGCTCAACGGCATCCATTGCCGTGCAAACCCTTTGAAACCGTATTCCCACCGTGTGGAATAGTCCGAGGGTATCATCACCGGGCATGAACGTCAAGGGAGTGTAAAGTGGTCCTTTAGGACTAGGCGCCGCTCGGGGCGCAGGTCCTTACGGCGGGTTGCCGGACCGCCACGTCGCCCCGTCAGCGTATTTAACGTAGATGACGGTGCCATCTATGGTGGAGTGCTGACCGGCGTAGTAGAGATTGAGGGCGTCATCGATTTGGCCCTTAAACGGACGGCACTCCTTCTTGGTTCCATTGATCGCGACGCCCGGCGAAAACGTGCCCGCGATCGTCAGCTCATCCTTACCAACGGTATCGCCGACCGTGTCGACATACCAGAACCGAAATTCGACCGCGGTCGCAGTTTGCTGCGAGACATTGGTGAACGCGGCGCACTCGTACGGTGGATCGAGTACCTCAGGGAGATAGTTGTTGTTTGCGAAGACGCCGTTGTCGTAGTACTGCACGGTATTGAGCGCGTATATGCTGTCGATCTGGATGCCCGACGCAACGTTCTGCACTGCGACGCCGTGGAAGACGTCGGTCCGTGTGAAGATACGGGACGTCATGATCAGCGCGAGCAGTGGTTGCAGGATCATGCTATCCTTTCCATATGTCGCATCCTATGCTTGCTCCGCTGCCCTACGCAGACTGGAAGCCGACGCTGACCACGTTGCACCTGATGAGCCAGATCGTCGGTAAGATTCGCCTCGGCCACGTGCCGTACCGCTCGCACTGGTGGAACGTGACCCTCCAACCTACCGCCCGCGGGCTCACGACCGGCCGCATGCGCAACGGCACGACCTTCTTCCAGATCGACTTCGATTTCGTCGACCATCAGGTCGTCGTGCGCGCACACACCGCGCACGAGCCGGCGGTCATTCCGTTGCACGACGGGCTCAGCGTCGCCGAATTCTATGAAACAATCATGAAGACGCTGGCCGCGTTCGGCATCAAGACCAAGATCGTCGGCAAGCCCTACGGGATGGGCGTGGAGACGCGCTTTAGCGCCGACCGCGAACACGCGTCCTACGACAACGTGATGGTGCGCCGCTGGTGGGAGATCGTGCTGTGGACCGCCGACGTCTTCGATCAATATGCCAGCGAGTTCATCGGCAAAGAGAGTCCCGCGCAGCTCTTCTGGCATAGCTTCGATCTCGCGCTTGCACGCTATTCGGGCCGGCCCACGAACCGGCCGCCGAGCCAGAATCCGGTCGAACAAGAGGCGTACTCGCAAGAAGTCATCGCCGTCGGCTTTTGGCCGGGCGACGAGAACGTCAAGGCTCCGACGTACTACACCTACACCGCACCCGAACCGCCGACATTGACCGCAATGCCGCTCGCGCCGAAAGGTGCGCTATGGGTGCCGTCGGGCTCCGGACACGAGGGCGTCGTGCCGTACGACACGATTCGCACCTCCGCCGATCCGCGCGCCGCGCTGCTCGCCTTCGTGCACGCGGGTTTTGAGGCCGGATCGAAAGCCGCGCAATGGCCGGCGATGCAACCGCATCTGCCCTATTGTGACGACCTCTACTGCGCTGACGCGAAAGCGGCTTCTTAGATCACGCCCCGCATGCGATCCGCGAAGCGCGCTAGCTGGTCGGATGCGATCGCCACAAAGTTTGTATACTCGAAGTACTCTTCGTAACGCAGGTAGTTGAGCGTGTACAGGCCGTCGCGCTTGAGCACGAACACGCGGTAACCGTTCGCTTCGAGTAACATGTACGCCGCGCGGAGGGTATCGCCGGCGAGTTGCCAGGCGCGATTGTACTCGAACTGCACGACGCCAACGCCGCGCGCAGCGAGCGTCTCGCCTGCACCGCGCAGCACTTGCAAATCGTAGCCTTCGGCATCGATCTTCAGCAGATCGATGCGCGTCCAGACGGCTTCGCGCAACGCCGTGTCCAGCGTCGTCACCGTGACCGTGCGCGTCGTGCCCTGCGTGCGCATGAAATCAGCCACGAGCGTACTGCCGCGACCTGCATTCGGCTCCTCGAAAAACGCCAGCGCTCCCGGCGCGCCGCCCAAGGCTACATTGAAGAGCGTGATGCGCGGTTCGCCACGGAAGCGGCCTTCGAGCGCGTCAAACGCGCTGCGCGACGGCTCGAACGCGAGTGCCGCAAACGTGCGACCGTGCATGCTCTCCTGCACCATGCCAAGCCAGTCCCCAATATTTGCGCCGACGTCGATGAAGCGGTCACCATATGCAGCGACACGCTCGACCAGCCAACGCTCCCCACTCTCGAGTGCGTCCGGGCTCTCGGCGAGGTGATACTTGATCACGCAGCGGCACTGATTGCGCACCGCGACCGCAAAACGTACCGCGAGCGGTGACTTCGCGGCCAGCCGTTGCAGGCCGTCGAGCAGGTTCATCCGCGGCACCGCGCGCGTAGCGTGTCGCCCGCGACGCGGGCGTCGTTCTCCGTGAGCGGCAACGGGCCAGGCGAAAGACGCGCGATATCCCAACGCTCGTCATCGCTGCCCGCACCGAAGTAGCCGTCGACAATTGCCGCTTCGGCGTGGGTCATCACGTGCTCGACATCGAGCGGAATCTTGTAAGCACGCGCGACCGCCGCGGTAACCGTGCACAGCGCAGCAACGGCCTCATCGACCATCGGAAACGCGCCGAAGTCATCGGGTCGCGCATCGCGCATCCCCATGATCGCGATGCCCGCAGCATAGCTGTTGCGGCCGGCCGTGTGCGCGGCGTACGGCGCATCGCCATCGCGCACATCGCGCATGTTGGCGCGCAGGTCCTGGGTTTGCACCACGAGCGTCACGTTATCCGCGATCGCGATGCAAAAATGATATGCGGGATACACGCTTTCGTAATCACCTGCCGACCAGTGCAGATAGATCCGTTCGAGCCGGCCGGGCGCAAACTGCGGATGCCAGAGGGCAATTGGCGCGTGGGGGAACGCATCAAAGCGCGCGAATGGAGCGGCCATGCTCGCGCTTTTCGCGCTTCTTCTTCCTGCCCCGCTTTTCGAAGCGCCGACGTTGCGTGGTGCCAGCGTCACCGCGTACGTGGTCTCGGCGCAGACCGGCGAGGTGGTCTACGCTCGCGATCCGGATGCGGCAATGATCCCGGCGTCGACGATCAAACTGCTCGTCGGCTCCGCGTCACTCGACACGCTCGGAACCCCCTTCAGCTTCACGACGACGCTTGCGACCGATGGCAACGCACTCTATCTGCAGGGAAGCGGCGATCCGCTGCTGCAGCCGCACGACTTTGACGATGCGGCGCGTACGCTCGCAACGCTGAGCCTGACGCGCTTTAGCGCACTCGATGGCGATACCGGAGCGGGACGCGACCACTATCCTGACGGCTGGCAAGTCGACGATCTCGCCTACGACTACGCCGCTCCGCCAAACATGCTCTCGATCGATGAGAACGCGCTGCACATCTCCGTGCATCCGGCCGCGGTCGGCGCGCCGCCGACGCTCACCGTTGTTCCGCAGACGAGCGCCGTGACCGTCCTCAACGAGGCGACGACGGGCGCAGCGCATTCCGACGATACAACCGACGTGCGCTTGAGCTGGCGCGCGCCTGCAACGCTCATCGTCACGGGGAGCGTTCCCATCGACGAGAGCAATGATGAACTCGACGCGGCGATGCTCGATCCATCGCAGGCAACGCTCGAGCTCGTGTCTGCTGCGCTCTCGAGCGGCGGGATCACGTTTGCGTCCGCACCGCACCTCGTGCAGACACCGGCCGGCGCACGCGTCGTGTGGACGCATCGGTCGCCGGCGCTGCCGGAACTTCTACGCGAGATGTGGCAGCCGAGCAACAATCTACTCGCCGAATCGCTGCTGGACGCGCTCGCGCCGACGCGTGACGCGGCACTCGTGCGCGAACGCACCTGGCTCCAATCGATCGGCATCGATCCCTCAACTACCACGCTGGCCGACGGCAGTGGCCTCTCCGCCTACGACCGCATCAGCGCGCGCGATCTGGTCGCAATCCTCGCGCACGAGTGGAATGGCCCCAATCGCGCGGTCGTGCTTGCCGGGCTTCCGGTCGCAGGGCAGAGTGGCACGCTCGCAAAGGTGTTCACCGCGCCGCCGCTCGCCGGCAACGTCATCGCAAAGACCGGCACGAGCAATCACACGCGCACGCTCGCCGGCTATCTGCAGACGCCGCACGGCACGCTGGTCTTCGCGTTATTGATCAATGACTGGATGGATACCGGCCCGCGCGCAAGCGCGGATTTGCGCGCCTTTCAATCCACCTTCTTGGAGGCATTCTTCGAATGAACTCGCCACACGCAACTGACACGTCGTCGCTGCGCAAACTCACGTCGATCGACGACCTCCGTGCGCTGGCGCAGCGCCGTGTGCCCAAGGTGTTCTTTCAATACGCCGATCACGGCTCGTACACGCAACAAACCTTACGCGCCAATCACGAGGATCTGCAAGAACTCGCACTGCGTCAGCGTATCGGCATCGACATGGGCACGCGCGATCTCACGACGACGATCGCGGGCGAACCCTCGGCGCTTCCCTTCGCCTTCGCGCCGATTGGGCTGTGCGGCATGCAACACGGCGACGGTGAGATCCTCGCCTGTCGCGCTGCGCACGCGGCGGGCATTCAGTTCACGCTCAGCACGATGTCGATTTGCTCGATCGAGGACGTTGCGCAGGCCGTCGAGCGACCGTTTTGGTTTCAGCTCTACGTGATGCGCGACCGGGGCTTCGTGCGCGATCTCATCGCGCGTGCCGCTGCAGCCAAGTGCAGCGCGCTGATGGTGACGATGGATCTCACGATGCTCGGGCAACGCCACCGCGATGTCAAGAACGGTCTTGCGGTGCCTCCGGAGATCACGTTTGCGAACGTGCTCGACGTTGCCAGCAAACCGTATTGGGGGCTCTCGGTGTTGCGTGGCAAACGCAAGACGTTCGGCAACCTCGCGGGCCACATTTCGGGGATGGAAAGTGTGACCTCGCTTGCAACCTGGGTCAGCGCGCAGTTCGATCCGACGTTGAGCTGGCGCGATCTCGAGTGGATCCGCGACCTGTGGCCCGGGCGGATCATCATCAAGGGCGTGATGGATCCAAACGATGCCCGCATCGCTGCGCAGACCGGCGCGAGCGCAATCGTGGTCAGCAATCACGGCGGCCGTCAGCTCGACGGCGCGCCTTCGAGCATCTCGGCGCTGCCCGCGATCGTCGAGGCGGTAGGTGGCGAGGTCGAAGTGCTGATGGATAGCGGCATCCGGACCGGGCAGGACGTGCTGCGCGCACTCGCGCTCGGTGCGCGCGGCGTGCTGCTGGGCCGTGCCTACATCTATGGGCTCGGCGCAGCGGGCGAGGCCGGCGTCGCGCGGTCGATCGAGATCATCCGCAATGAGCTCGATATCGCGATGGGGTTGACCGCCACAGGCAGCGTGCGCGAGGTGCGCCCGGACGTACTCGCCTGAAGCATCCGCAGCGGCGCGAGCGGCGTTTACATAGATGTATGAACCGCACGCATTTTCTCGCAAGCTTAGCAAGCGCCACCTTTGCCGCCCCCGCGCTCGCGCGCGCCGCGGGTTTGACCTACCCGGTACACCACAGCGACGCGGAATGGCAAAAGCTCCTCGGTCCCGATCGCTACGTGATCCTACGCGAAAACGGTACGGAACCGGCGTGGTCGAGTCCGTTGATCGCCGAGCACCGTGCGGGTATCTATCTGTGCGCCGGTTGCGATCTCGAACTCTTCACGTCGGCCATGAAGTACGACAGCAACGACGGATGGCCGTCTTTTACGACCGTGCTGCCCGGTACGACGCGCACGAATGCCGACTACGATCTGCCGGGCGAAGAGCGCACCGAGGTCCACTGTCGCCGTTGCGGCGGACATCTTGGACACATCTTCGACGACGGCCCACCGCCGACGCATAAACGCTACTGCATCGACGGGCTCGCGCTGATCTTTCAGGCCTCGCCGAAGACGAGCGTATAAAGCCAGCCGCCGATTCCACCGCCGAGCAGCGGCGCGACCCAGAACAGCCATACCTGCGAAAGCGCTTCACCACCCGCAAAGAGCGCTGGTCCGAGGCTGCGCGCGGGATTGACCGACGTGTTATCGACGGGAATCGAAATCAAGTGAATCAGCGTCAGCGCGAGACCGATTGCAAGACCGGCAAAGCCGGTCGGCGCGGCTCTATGTGTTGTGCCAACAATGACCCACACGAAGCCGAAGGTCAGCACGAATTCGATGATCGCGGCTGAGGTCATCGAGTAGCCGCCGGGCGAGAGATCACCGTAGCCGTTGCTCGCGAACGTCCCCGCGGTCCAGCCGGATTGCCCCGAGGCAATTGCGTACAGCACCGCTGCGCCGGCAATCGCGCCCACGACTTGCGCCACGATATACGGGAGCACGTCGCGCGCCGGAAATCGCTTCGCGAGCCACATGCCGACCGTGACCGCGGGATTGAGATACGCGCCCGAGATGTGCCCGATGGCGTAAGCCATCGTTAATACGGTCAGGCCGAATGCGAGCGCGACACCGGCAAACCCGATGCCGAGCTTCGGGAACGCGGCGGAAAGCACAGCCGCGCCGCATCCGCCGAAGACGAGCCAGAACGTGCCGAAGGCTTCAGCAAGCAGACGTTGCGGTAATGGACGTGTGATCATGCGTACGCCTCACTGAAAGAAAGCTAGAAAACGAACGTCAGCTCGTCGTCAGCGTCGAGAATGTCAAGAATCCCGTCCAGTTCAGGCCGGGAGGCTAGGATCGGATGCCGTTCGTGAACGAGAGCCTGATCTTCGGTAGACATACGGCTGACGACGAAGGTTTCGAGCTTGGCATTGAGCGCGGGCGCGCCGGCCGGGTCGATGCGGTCGGCGAGCCACGCAACGACCGCAGCCTCGTCCGACGCCGCCGCGACAGCATCGCGAAACTCGCTCATATCCAGACCGAGCCGGCGCACGACGTACGCGCTAAAGCCGGTGTCGTGGTTGAGGTACGGACCCATGTCGCCGCCGGGCAATTCCGCGCGAAGCTTGTCAATCGTTCGCGGCAAGAAATAGTACCCGAGGATCGTCTCCCGCACGCCACGCGGGCGCGTCGCGCGAAGGTTGAGCGGGGTCATCCCCAACTCTTCACCAACGAATTTAGATTGTTCCTCTAAGGACGTTCGCGCGCGGCGCAAAGCACGCTGCGGCGTGCGTTACGCTGTATGCAGAGCGCTTCCGCAGGACCAGTCCCGCCGTCAAGCAGGCCGAACGCACGTCCATCTCGTTAGGTATTCCGTCGTCTTCGCTTGGGTGCAAGATCCACAGAACGCCGGCTGCCTCTAGGTGTTTGGCGATCTGCGGAATGCTCGCGAGATCTTCGGGCGAGTCCATTTGCGCAACGATGACGTCGAAGCGGCCGCTCAGCGCCTTCGTTGGCGGATAGTCCACGCTCGAGATGACCATTGCAGCGAAGACCGGGTTCGTGATACCGCGCAAACACACGCGGTGCATGGGTTGTATGCCCAATGCCTCCGTAATCATTGACCGCACCACCCTTTCGGTATTCCTCACACTGTCGCGTACGTGCCGGGTGCGTGTCAACTCACGCCTGGCTCCGTGGTTTCGTGATTATACGAATCCGCGCCGCTCTTGCCTGTGACCCTAATGTATCTGGCGCGCCGACCGGGACGACCATTCCCCTTGTTGCAATTTCCAAACGTCTCGGTAAGAGCGTGTTGGTTAGGGCAAAGATAGCGCAAGTTTTGCTCGGTGTTATTGCGCGCGTTTCCATCAATATGATCGAGGTGAACCGGAATGCGGCCCGTGCGCGGATTGCGTTCGGCCCACCCGCATAGCTCGCAACATTCGCCACGCTTCTCCTTCAAATATCTACGAATGTGACGCGAAGCGACATCATACGCTTTCGTGCCGTCTATCTCAGCATCGAGCCATCTTCGAACGAACGAACGATATTCGTGCTCCTTTTGGCAGCGCACCGAGCAATATCTTGCGGGCTTCCGCTTCACACGTCTACCACAAGCTGCAAAGCAGAGCGCTTGGGTCGTCTTCCCCATGACAACATTACACGCAACGTCGGAGCCACACGGCTGGCACAATCAAATAAGAACGCCCGGGTGTTTCCTCGGGCGTTCGATGTTCTGGAGCCGACGGTCAGGATTGAACTGACGACCCATTGCTTACGAAGCAATTGCTCTACCACTGAGCTACGTCGGCGTGGGGCGGCAAACTGCCGGGGACCGTGGTTCCACGGGCGCGCCCGGTGCCCTTCCGACTCGTGTCGAAGCGCTGTAAAGGTGGAGTACGACGTCGTGGTCCTGGGACTGGGCGGCATGGGCAGTGCGGTCGCCGCGCATGCGGCACGGCGCGGCTTGCGCGTTGCGGGTTTCGAGCAATTTCCCCTTGTCCACGAGCTTGGCTCGTCGGCCGGCCGCACGCGGATCATTCGCAAAGCCTATTTCGAGGATGCCGCGTACGTCCCGCTGCTCGACCGCGCGTACACGTTGTGGCGTGAACTCGAAGAGCGCTCGCAGACGGCGTTGCTCGATCTTTTTGGCGTCGTGATGCTCGGCCAGCCGGACTCCGCAACCGTCACCGGCGTTGTGAAAGCGGCGGCAACGTACGGCATCGCCGTGGAACAATTTGACACAGCGCAGCTGCGCGCGCGCTTTCCGCGGATCGGTGTGGAATCTACCGAAGTCGGAATCTTCGAACCCGATGCAGGCGTCGTCTTCCCCGAACGCGCCATCGCGGCATATTTAAACGATGCACGCGACGCAGGCGCCGAGCTCTACGATGACGTGCGCATTCGCGGCTACGAACGTACCGGCGATCGCATTCGTGTCACGCTCGACGGCGACGAGCACGTCGACGCTGCGCGCCTCGCGATCTGCGCCGGTGCATGGACCAGCGAATTACTCGCACATCTGCACCTTCCGCTGCGCGTGCAGCGCAACGTCCAATATTGGTTTGACCCGAGCGCGCCGTGCGGGCCCGCACAGTTGCCGGCATTCTTTCTCGAACGTGCATCGCTCCCCGCGCCGCTGTACGGCATTCCCGATCTTGGCGACGGGCTCAAGGTCGCGTTCCACGGCTACGGTGAAACGACGCAGCCCGAGCAGCTCGATCGCGTGATGCATGCCGACGAGATCGCAACGATGCGCGCGACGCTCGCAACGGTGATGCCAGGTACGACGATGACGCTGCGCGCATCGAAGGCCTGCATGTACACCCTGACGCCCGACGGCAACTTCGCAATCGGCCGCGATCCAGCGCATCCCAACGTCGTGATCGCATGCGGATTCTCAGGACACGGGTTCAAGTTCGTGCCGGTAATCGGCGAAATCGTCACGCAGTTGCTGCTCGACCAAGCGCCGCAACTCGATATCGGGTTCCTCCGGCTCGAACGACTTATGGCCGGTAAGTAAATCCCTGGATGTAGGCGCTCCCCTGGTCGCCCCACACGACCCAGATCGTGCCACTGCGCGGATCGATCGCGGTCGTGTGCACGCCTTGCGCGATCTTCTGCGTGTCGAGCAGCTTCGGATCGCTCGTGCCATCGAATGAAAATAGCGTAACGCTGCCGCCGCCCGCGCAGGCGATCCATTGGTGCGTCGGTTCCCAGCTGCACTGGTCCACCGCGGTCGGCATGTTCACCTGATGCAACAGTTTGCCGGAGCGATCGTAAACCGCGAGCACGTTGTTCTCGCCACCGTCTATTAACACATGATTATCTGCGTCGTACTGTAACGGGTGATTGTTTTTTAGCTGCGGTGTCGGCAACACGCGTGTGACCTTGAGCGTCTTTGGATCGATCACGGCGATTTCGCTGTCGCTTGCGATGTTCTGGTAGACGTTGTGCGTCTGCGGATCCAGCTGAATGTATTCCGGTTTGTGGCCGGGCACGTTTATCGTCGCGATCTTCTTGAAGGTCTTCGTGTCGATGACAAATACGCGCGTGCCGTCGTCTTCGTCGGCATAGATGCGCCCGAGATCGGGATCGTACGCGATCGCATCGACCGGGCCATCGACGATTGCCGTGCGCAAGATCTGCTGTGTTACCGGATCGACCTCGCTCACGCTGCGGGCATCGCCGTTGCCGGTGTAGACGTGCCCGGTCGCTGGATCCACGGCAAGGCCGGCCATCGGGCCAACGGGAACGACGGCGATCTGATTTCCGGTGTCGGCGTCGGCAATCAAGAGGCCGCCGCCACCCGGATGCGCCGCATACACCTTGCCGCGTGCGGAATCCACAGTAACGTAATCAAATCCGCCGGCCGGATCGACGGGTACAGGTTGCGTAACGGCAACGATCGGCACAGCGTTCTATCCTTTGTTTTCGGCGTCGTGAAAGGTTCCGCGCTTTGCGGAGCGATCGAGTTCAAGATCTTCGAGGTAGTAATAGACAATTTTACGGTCATCGAAGCCGACCTTCGCAAGCTTGCGTCCGTCGATCTCGACAACTTCGTGAATGTGGCCTTCGCGTCCAGCGTAGGCGTAGTTCACCTCGGAGTAGCCTGGGTCGCCAGGCTTGGGGCGGGGGATCGCTTTGACGCCGCGCAGCGGGGTGTTGTGACGGTGCATAGCGTAGACTTCGCCTCATGATCATAAGCTACCGTGGCAAAACCCCAAAAATCCATCCGAGCGCGTTCGTGGCACCCACGGCCGTCCTCATCGGCGACGTCGAGGTCGGCGAGGAGTCGAGCATTTGGTTCGGCGTCGTCTTGCGCGGCGATAATGGGCCGATTCGCGTCGGCGCACGCACCTCGGTTCAGGACAACGCGGTGCTGCACGTCACCACGTTGACGCAGATCGACGATGACGTGACGATCGGGCATGCAGCGGTCATGGAAGACTGCCATGTCAAACGGCACGCGTTGATCGGCAGCAACGCCGTGCTGCTCAATGGTTGCGTTATCGGCGAGGGTTCGCTGGTTGCCGCGGGCAGCGTCGTCGGCGAGCGGGTCGAGATTCCCGACCGCGTCCTCGCCGCGGGGGCGCCCGCTAAGGTAAAGAAAGCGATAGAAGGCGAGGCCGCGCACTGGATCGAGATCGCGGCGGAGGAATACGTGCATCTCTCACGCTCATATATGAGTGAAGGTATTAATGAGCAACGTCCGTGAGCGCATGCTGCGCTTCATCGAAGCCGAAGGGCACCGCGTCGACGCGTCGCCGGTCGACCCCGGTTCGGGTGTTAGCGAGCTGCTGTTTCGAACGCGCGGGCAAGTGTTCTCCGTCACGACCAACGAAAACGACGCCGGCCTGCTCAGCATCTCGACGGCCTATGAGATCCCCGAGTGGGCGCGCGAACGCGCGCAAAACGCCGAGACCCTGGAGCGCGTGCGTGCCGAGCACGACGTTGCATTCACACTTGCTCATGACGGCAGCTTGTTTGTAGCGACGCTCGACGAGAAGGCCGACTCAATGCAAGACCTGATGCACGTGTTTTGGTCGCTCATCGCGCGGCTGCGCGACGCTGGGCAAGATGCGATCGAAGAAATCGTCGACCGAACCGAGAGCAAAGTGGCGGCGGAGAAGTTCATCAACTCGTTCATGGCGGGGGATCAGTGAACGATCCCCTCAAGAACGATCCGCTCAAGCCAATTGAGCAAGCGCTGGACGACGAGGGGCTCTACTTCACGCGTGACGATGACGAAGACGCCTATCGCGTCGCCTTCAAGAGCGAAGGCGATCGCTATTTCGTCGTCTCGTACCGCGACGATCCCACGTTCGTGATGCTGGGATCGGGTTGGGCCTTGCCCACCGGCGTCGATGCGGGCAACGCGATCGAGATCGCTAACCGCCTCAACGTGCGCAAGAAGTTCGTGAAGACCGCACTGTGGCAGGAAGAAAGCGACGTGCTCTTCACCGTGGAGTTGTGCGTAACTTCCGCCGAAGAGGTTCGTCCGCACTTCGGCCGCCTACTCAACGTCTTGCGCGATTCGGCGGTCGAATTCTTCGAGGCGCTACGTGAGGGTACCGACCAGGCCTAGGGTGGCGGGAAGTGCGATTCGTCCGCGTACGGGACGAACAGCGTGTACTCTTTCTGGAAGCGAAGATTTACCGTACCGGTCGGACCGTTGCGATGCTTGGCGATGATGAACTCGGTCTTATCCGGCTCGGGCCCCTCGGGATTGTAGTAGCCGTCGCGGAAGAGAAACGCGACCATGTCCGCCTCTTGTTCGAGCGATCCTGAATCGCGCAGATCGGCGAGCATCGGTCGCTTGTCATTACGCGTCTCTACGCCGCGGTTGAGCTGCGCAAGCGCGATAATCGGCACGCCAAGATCCTTCGCCGTGACTTTCATCGTGCGGCAGATGTCGGAAAGCTCTTCGTTACGATTTGCATTCTTCTGCAACGCGCCGGGACGCAGCAATTGCAAGTAATCCAGGAACACCGCGCTCAGGCCGTGCGTCGACTTCAAGCGCCGGCACCGGCTGCGTACCTCGGTCACGGTTAGGCCGCCGGTATCGTCGAGGAAGATCGGCAACTCGTTGAGGCTTCCCATCGCGCGCGAGATGTCTTCCCATTGATGGTTCTTGATGTTGCCCCGGCGCAGGTCGTGCATTGAGAGTTGCGCTTCGGAACAGATCAAGCGCTGAATCAGTTCGTTGTTCGACATTTCGAGCGAGAAGAACGCGACCGGATCTTTTGATTCGCGCGCCGCGGCAACCGCTGCGTTGAGGGCAAACGACGTCTTACCCATGCCCGGGCGCGCCGCCACGATGACGAAGTTACCTGGCTGGAAGCCGGTCGTCATGTTGTCGATGTCGTGGAAACCTGACGTCACACCCGTGCGGTCGCCGCGTGCGTGGAAGAGGCGATCGATGTGCTCGAACGCGTCCTTCATCAGGCTGTTGACGGCGGTGAATTGGCCATTCATCGTCCGCTCGCCGATCGAATAGACCATGTGCTCGGAGCGATCGAGCGCCGCGTCAACGTCTTCTTCGGCTTCGTAGCCGAGCTGCGTAATCTGCGTGCCGGCATGAATAAGCGAGCGCAGCGTCGCCTTTTCGCGCACGATCGTCGCGTAGTATTTCGCCGAGCCCGCCGTTTGCACGGTGTCCATCAGCGAGCTGAGGTACGAGAGTCCGCCGACCTTCTCGAGCTGATCGCGCGTACGTAGCGATTCAGCGACCGAGATCTTGTCGAGCGGTTCGCCGCGATAGAACAGATCGTAGAGCACGGCAAAGATCGTCTCGTGCACGTGCGCGTAAAAGTCTTCCGGTCGCACGATCTCGCCAACCGTCGCCATGATCTCGCGATCGACCAGCACTGAACCGATCAGCGCCATCTCGGCTTCGAGATTGTGTGGTGGAATGCGGTCGATGGAACCGCCGTGCAGGTGCGAAACGCTCACGTGCGGGTCTTCCGACGCCCATTCTGTGAGCGACCTTGCGAATGAGTCGAACGTTTGGTGGATAACTTGTGGACCCGCAGTGCACGAAGTGCCTGCTCGACGCTTGCGACCGGGACCAACTGCACTCCCGAGAGCGCAGCGTTCAATTCGCGTGAATTCTCCTTCGGCAAGAGCATCGCTCGCATGCCGGCCTGCCGTGCCGCATACAATTTTTCGACGACGCCGCCGACACCGCGCACTTTACCTTGGATCGACAGCTCGCCGGTGATTGCAACGTCTTGCGGCAACGGCGTCTTGGTCGTCGCCGAATAGAGCGCAAGGAAGATTGCTAACCCGGCCGAGGGTCCGTCGATATTTCCGCCGCCGACGATATTGATGTGCAGATCGAAATCGGAGACATCGATGCCGGCCTGCGCGCGCAGCACACTCGTCGCGTTGAAGACCGAATCCTTGGCCATCGAACCGGCCGTGTCGTTGAAGCGAATCGTGCCCTTGCCCTCTTGCGCTGCTGCGAATGCGACCGCTTCGATTTCAATGATGCTGCCCAGATAATTGTGAACGCCAAGACCAAACGTCTTGCCGATCTCTCGTGCTGAGCGCGCGCGCACGAGGGTGTGCGGCACCAGCCGGCTCGTCTGGACGACGATATTAACATCGTCTTCGTCGATCGTGATCGGCGCGTTGCTGCGCTTGGGATCGACGCGATAGAGCGCTTGACTGTAGGCATCGGCGACGATTTGCACCGCCTTGCGTCCTTCGATCGTATACGAGGCAATCAACTGCGGTACGCCACGCGCAGCCTTCGCGCCCAAACGCTTGATCGCACCCTGTACGATCGACACGACTTGATGCTGCGTGAGCGGTGCGAAGAAAATCTCGGTCGCGCGCGAGCGAATCGCCGGATCGATCTCCTCAGGATCGCGCGTCGTGGCCCCGATCAAGACGAAGTCGGCCGGTGCGCCTTCTTTAAAGAGTCGTTTGACGTAGGCGGGTACGTTGGGCGCGGTCTCATCGTAGTAGGACGACTCGAAGGTGACGCGCTTGTCTTCCAGCACTTTGAGCAAGCGCGTCTGCAAGAGCGGATCGAGTTCGCCAATCTCGTCGATGAAGAGCACGCCGCCGTGCGCGCGTGTGACGAGGCCAAGCTTTGGTTCGGGAATGCCGGCCTCGGCGAATTCGCGGCGGCTTCCCTGATAGATCGGATCGTGGACGCTGCCGAGTAAGGGATTCGTGGTCTCGCGCGGGTCCCAGCGTAGCGTCGTGCCGCTGGTCTCGACGAACGGCGCATCCTTTGCAAATGGCGTATAGGCGCGCGATTTCGCGTGCTCGAGCACGAGGCGGGCAGCGGTCGTTTTCCCAACGCCCGGCGGCCCATAAAGAATCACGTGCTGCGGATAGGGCGAGCTGATCTTTGCGAGCAGCGCTTTGATCGCGCTCTCCTGTCCGACGATCTCCGCGAGGCGTTGCGGCCGCAGTTGCTGCAGCGCCGACGCCGCGAGCGTGCGTTGCTCGAGTGCTTCGAGTTCCTCGAGTTTCGCTTGGGTCGCGGGCGTTTCCGGGCCGGCATCGTCGCGCAGCGCCTCGAGTTTGAGGTCGTGCAAGTACTCCTGATGCCGCAAGTTCATTTTCTCGGAGACCTTCTTGTCGATCGCCTCTCCCACGCTCTTGTGCGCGAGTAGATCGGCCATCGCTTCCTCGATCTCGGCGATCGCTCTGCGCTGCTGGGCGCGCGTCGTCGTGCGCTCGATCGTCGGGTCTTCGAAGACCAAACGGGCGAGCGCAGCGAGACGATCCGAGAGATTTTGGGAGCGCAACATCTTCAGCGCTCCAACTTTACCAGCGCGCAGCACGAGCTTATCCTGCCCGATCGCCGCGGCCAGCATGGCGTAAAGCGCCGTAACGTAGCGGTTTAGCTCATCCTCAACGCCGTATTTGCGCCGCAGACGCGACGCATAGGTGCTGTCGGTAACGGCCGCCACAGTGCAACCTTACGACGAGACGACGTTGATCGTCGCTTTCGCGACGACGTTGCGGTGCAACTTGATCTCGACCGGATAGGATCCAAGCGCCTTGATCTGGCTCTTGATCTCGATCTTGTGCTTGTCGACGTCGACCGCGAGTTTATTCAAAATCGCGCTCGCCACGTCGGCATTGGTTACGGCGCCGAAGAGCTTACCGTTTCCGCCGGCCTTGGCTTTGACGTCGAGCTGCGTGGTCTCGATCTTGGTAGCAAGTTCCTTGGCATCATCGAGCGTTTGCTGTTCGCGCTTTTCCTTCGCGCGCTTTTGATCGGCGTGGACGGCGAGCGCGCCTTTGTTCGCCTCGGATACCAGGTTCCGCGGCAGCAGAAAGTTGCGCGCGTAACCCTCGGCGACGTCAACGACATCGCCTTTCTTCCCGAGCGCTTTGACATCGCTCAGAAGAATGACCTTCATGTGTTAGACCCCGTGGTTATTCGGAAACGTAAGGAAGAAACGCAATAACGCGCGCGCGCTTTACCGCGGTCGTCAACAAACGTTGATGCTTGGCGCAATTGCCCGAGATGCGTCGCGGAACAATCTTCCCGCGCTCGGACACATACTTTTTTAAACGGTTGACATCGCGATAGCTGATGTCGATCGCCTTGTCGGCGCAGAAATTACACGATTTGCGCTTCGGGCGGCGATCTTTCACCGCGCGCTTCGTCTTGATCTTGGGGGCCACTGCAGTTGTCCTTTCGACTAGGTGGTTGAAAACGCGGCGTCAAGCGCCGCGTTCTAGCCAAGTGACCCGGCTGATCCGAGCCACTACCGGTCACCGCGAGGGCGGCCGGACGGCACATCTTACCATGCCGGCCCCACTCGTCCAAGTGCCTATTTATACGAACGTACGTTCGCTGTAACCGCTGGCGGTCCTCTAACGCGTCACCCCGAGTTCGATGCCGAAGCGGTCTTGCTGTGTCCCAGGCCCTCGGGCCGAAGAGCGCCCCCGGTATGCCGCCGCGCACCGTCGTGTGGCCCACTCGACCCGGAGGATGCCGTTGCCCGAACTTATAGGTCGGCGTGAGGGTATACGTCGTCGCGCTGCTCCCGGGCCCGTAGAGCAGGAAGGCGTTCGGGCTCGGGTCGTGCGGCCGCGCCGTTGTACGCGTCTTCGACCCGAAAGCCGACCGAGAAGAGGCTCGAGAACGAGTACGAGCCGAGCAGCGAGATGGCAAAGTCGGATGTCCTCTGCGTGTAGCCGAGAGGCGCCGAAGCCGGCGACGACACGAAGAACACGTAGGGCGAGAACTGCCACTTGCCGGCCGTGTGCGTGTAACAGAAATTGTATTCCGACTGGTTGGCCACGAACGACGTCGCATTGCCCTTCGTGTTCGCGCCCGGGTTCATCCCGACGAAGGTCAGCGATGTCGTGCTCGACGGCGCCCACGCGAGCGAATATTCGATCGTGTTGAGCGAGCCGCTGAAGAAGCCGTCGTTGTATTCCGCGGCAACGGTCCACGGGCCGTTGGTGTAGCCCGCGTGAAAGCCGCGGCTGAAGACGGGTTCGAGCGCCCACCCGAGACCGCGCTCGATGTTGACGTTCTGATAGGTGAATGCGCCTTCCGTTCCGAGCAGCGTGCCGAGTTGCCCCGCGTAAATCGTCACATGCGAATCGGGCGAAGTGTACGTGAGCTGCCATAGCGGCAAGAGCGTGAAGCAACTCGATGTTGGCGCAGGCTGCGCCGCCGTTCTGGCCCGAGTAGTTGTTGAAGGTCGGATTGAGTGACGCGCCCAGCGTCGGAAAGTTGTAGCCGCCGACGGTTGCGGACGCTTTCCAATATCCCGACGTGTAGCTTGCGTTGACGAGCATATTGCTCATGTCCACGCGTGAGAAGCTATCGGCGCCCGTTGGCGTATCGAGCGCGCCGGTCGCGTTCGCGTTATTGGTTTGAAAGCCCATCACGGTAATCGCTCCGCCGTACGTCCCCGACGCAAACGGTGTCGCCGTCGGCGTGGGTGTCGGCGCAGGGGTTGAGGTAGCAGGCGGCGTCTGCTGTGCAGACGCCGCCTTGACTCCTCCGATCACGATCGCTGCGGCTGCGGCCGCAGCGATCGTTGCGTCGCGTACCCTCATGCGTGCGAACCGACGGGAGGTGGAATCGTACCGTTGGTCACGGGAATACCCGGGATCGGATCGATGCCGTGGATCGCGAGATCGCCCGAGACCATGTCGTCCTGGGTCACGCGCAGCGGCACGATGAAGCTGATCACCTTGAGGATGATGAACGTGCCGATGATGTTGGTGACGATGATGAAGGCGCGCCGCTTCCGCTTGATGGATGAATTGCGTGGGGCCGCCGCCGTAGAACCAACCCGAGACGGTCACGGTGGCAGCGTTCTTTCCGGCCGCCGGATTGGCGACGTATTCGATCATGTTCGGATCGGCCAAGAGACCCACCATGAGGCCGCCGACCAAGCCCGCAACGCCGTGCGTGTGCAACACCGAGAACGTGTCGTCGACCTTCTTCATGAACGAAAGCTTGCCGAGATAGTTCAGCGTAAGCCACGGAATGATCGTCACCGCGCCGACGGCGATTGCACCATAGCCGTTGACGTAACCGGCGCACGGCGTGATCGCGACAAGGCCGGCGATCATGCCGTTGATCATCGAAACCGCGTTGGGTTTGCCGGTTGCGAACATATCCGCGACGAGCCACACCAGCAGCGCCGTTGCCGTCGCGATGTTGGTGTTGAGCACGGCCGCGCCGGCATCGGCATTGGCGAAATATGGGTCGCCGCCGTTGAAGCCGTTCCAGCCGAGCCACAGAATGCCCGCGCCGGCAAAAGCCATGATCAGGTTGTTCGGTTCGAAATCGCGTTGATCGGCGAGCAAACGCGGACCGACAACCGCAGCCGCGACGAATCCCGAAACACCAGCCGCAAGATGAATCACGTAACCGCCGGAGTAATCGACGGCACCGAGTTGCGCGAGCCAACCGCCGCCCCACAGCGAGAATGCGCCGATCGAGTACACGATCAAACTCCACACCGGCACGAAGATCATCCACGCCTTGAAGTTCATGCGTCCGAAAACCGAACCCGCGATCAAGATCGGCGTGATCGCCGCGAAGACGAATTGGAAATAGATCATCGCCGAGCCCGGGAAATGGAGCTCGGGCATACCGCTCGCTGCGAGCGGCACGACCGATTGTCCGATCTCGAAGAACGGCGAGAGCGCGGGACCTGGAATGCCGACAAGCGCCGAGAGAATTCCCGGACCGAGCTTTGCCGGATTGCCGAAGCTCATGTTGTAGCCGAGCAGCGACCAGCTCAAGAGCACGACGGCGAAGGCGTAAAACACCATGACCGCCGAGTTGAGCGCCCATTTCTTCTTTACGAGCCCGCGCATAGAGAATCGCAAGGCCCGGAATGCTTTGCATGCCGACGAAGGTGGCAGCGGTAAGTTGCCACGCGGTGTCGCCGGAATTCAGCCACTTCGGGGCTTCCAAATACGGATTGACGTCAGCTAATACAAACACGACCCAAACCTCAAAGGCAATGAGCGAAGATACATACTATCGTAGGGAGTGGGTCGTCCAGATACACTGGACAATAGATAAAAGAAAAGACCGCCGGATTAACCGGCGGTCCACGCTAACTTAGAACTGGTTCCAGAGATACTGGTTGTACACTTCGTGGTGGAACTGCACCTCGGGCGCCTTCACGAAGGTGCCGAGCGCGCGCGGGCAGCGGTCCGCGGCGACCTGCTTGAGCTCGGCGTAGCGCTCCTTGACGTCGTCGCCAAGCATCGCGCTGGTCCACTTCGAATTCCGGAACGCGGTAAGCGCGTCGTAGATGTTGTCGGGGAGGTAGCGTTCGGCTTGCCGCAGGTTGGGCGTGTCGGCTGTCGCGCCTTCGAGCCCGGTCTTGAACACCGCGAGCATCACCATGTACGGATTTGCGTCGGGCGCGACCGAGCGCACCTCGACGCGCACGCTTCGCTCGTTGCCGATGGGAAAACGAATCATCGAACCGCGGTCGACCGCCGAAGCCTTGATTTGATTGGGTGCTTCGAAGTGCGGATCGAGACGGCGATACGCGTTGACTGACGCGTTGAGCATCAAGCAAATGTCGAGGCCCGAACTCAAGATACGATCGGTGAACTGCAACGCGAGGCTGCTCAGGTTCTCTTGTCCGCTCGGGTCCCAGAAGAGGTTCTTCCCGTCCTTGCTTACCGAGACGTTGGTGTGCATGCCGTTGCCGTTGACGCCGACGACCGGCTTGGGCAAGAAGCTTGCCGTCATGCCCATCTGCGTTGCGACTTGGCGGCAGATCAGCTTGTAGAGCGCGATGCGATCGGCAGCGGCGACCACGTCGCCGTAGTTGTAGTTGATCTCAAACTGCGAGGGCGCAACCTCCGGGTGGTCTTTCTCGTTCTCAAAGCCCATCGCGCGTTGAACTTCGGCGACCGTGTCGATGAACGTCCGCAGCGGATCGCCCGGCAGCGACTTGTAATAGCCGCCGGTGTTGACGTACTCGAATTCGTCGGTTTGATAGAAGCGCTGCTCCGCATCGACGCCGCCGAAGAGGAAGCCCTCGATCTCGTTGGCCGCATTGAGCGTATAGCCGTTCTTCGCAAACTGATCGTTCGCGAATTGCTTGAGCACCCCGCGAATGTCCGCGGTGAACTGCGAACCGTCGCGATTGAGCACGTCGCCGAACACGAGCACCTTGCCGGGCCCGAAGACGTCAGCCGGCGCCCAATAAAAGGAAGCCCAGTCACAGACGAGGCGCAGGTCGCTTTCCCGCTGCGCCGTGAATCCGCGAATCGAAGAGCCGTCAAAGGTCAGATTGTCATGCGACTTGAGCAAGAATTTCTTGTCGTAGTCGAGCATGTGCAGCCGGCCCTCGAGATCGGAGAAGAGCAGGGTGACGGCCTTGATGCGTTTCTCTTTTTCCAGGTAACTCAGCCGGTCTTGCTGGATCCGCTCGGGCGGTACGCGATCCTTGCGCTGCGCCTTGGCAGCCAGGTTGAGTTCCTCGAGCTCGGTGTAGGACAGCTCGAGAAAATCACGCATTTCCGGCATTCTTCATCTCCTTAAGCGTTCGCAACGTCCCATCTGCGGGGGGACGACTGGCACGACGGTTACACAATGCGAAGGCGGGACCTTTGTCCATTTGGCTAATTATCCCCCAGCATGGAATCTGTCGTCACCAGTCGGCCGGCGCTCGAGTTCATCCTCGCCCCGCGCACTACCGCCGAGTTCTTCCAGCAGCACTTTGAGAAGCTGCCCCTACACGTCGAGCGCAACGATCCGGCCTACTTCGCCGACGTCTACGGCGTCGCTGACGTCGAGGATTCACTGGTCGTCGGTGCGCGCGAACCTGAGAACTTCGCGCTGGTCAAGGCCGGCAGCCCGGATGTCGCCGAAGACGACTTCACCTACGAGCGCCCGAGCGTCCGCTGGCGGCTGACCGGCAAGGGCCCGCGCCGCTGGATCGACGCGCGCAAGGTCGTCTCGTACTTCGCCGACGGCTACACGCTAATCATTAAGGACGCTGCGCTCTTTAGCGCGCGACTGCAGCGCTTCTGCAACCACTTGCAGCGCGACCTTATGGCCTTCGCCCAACCCAACATCTACTTCACGCCACCTGCGGCGCAAGGCTTCCAGGTCCACCACGACACGCACGACACGCTGACCGCGCAGATCGCCGGCGAAAAGACCTGGCGCATCTACGAACCGATCATCCAGCTTCCTTTAGAGTCGCAGCCGTTCCACAGCGGCACAAAAGTCGAGGGGCTCAAGCTGCTCGACGAAGTGCATCTGCGCGCGGGGGACACGCTGTACATGCCGCGCGGCTTTCCGCACGAAGCCAAGACCTCGGATACCCTCTCGCTGCACTGCACCTTTGCGCTCGCGCCGGTGCGCGTCACCGACGTGATGGATTTGGCGCTGCGCATCGCCGGCGACCAGGACGTTGAACTGCGCCACGCGCTGCCGCCCGCGGTGCTCGCGCGCGAAGATCTCGCTACGCGCCTGGGCGAGTTCTTTGAATCGCGCTTGGCGCAGACGTTTGAGACGCCGCGCATGCAAGTCGCCGTCGACATTGCGCTCAACGAGCTCTTCCGGCTCACCCGTCCCAACGCCAACGGCGCATTCGACCAAGCCTTGCACACCTTCGACATCAAGCCGTCGACGCGCGTGCGCATAGACGAAACCGTGCCGTACGTCGTGCGTCAACGCGGCGACGGCATCGAATTGTTGGTCGCGGGCAAAGTCGTCGCGTTTCCGCCGGTCTGCAGACCCGCCTTCGAGCGTCTTCAGCGCGGTCCAACCACGGCGCACGAGATGGATCCGTCGCTTTCGCCCGAGCACCGCGCGCTGCTCATCAAGCTGCTCGTACTCGAAGGTCTGGTTGTAATCGACGACTACTCTTCGCCGTCGAAATAGTCGAGCGGCTCGCCGCGTATGAACGTGCGCTCCGGCTCGCGCACGCCATATTTTTTGCTGTCCGGGTAGTACCACGACTCGCCGATCGGGTTGTCCGCAATGCACATGACGACGAGCTCTTCGGTATCGCCGCCGAAGATCTGGTGCGCTTCACCCGGCTTAAAGAGGAACGCGTCGCCCGTTTCAATCTGCGTTCATTCCCGTGTCATCGCGCACGATGCCGCGTCCCGAAAGCACGTAATAGAATTCCCACTGCGCACTATGTGAATGGTATGGGCCGTATGAGTTTGCCCGGGCGGAATGCGTTGGATCTCGACATCGAACGGGATGGCGTTCGAGCAGATCGGTAGATCGGGCTTGCGGCCCAGCGCAATCGAAATCTCGTTTGCCCTAGCCACCAATCGTCGCTTCGGGCGACCAAGTATTCGTCTTCTGGAACGTCGTTGATGTTGATCTTGCGCATGAACGAGACTTCGCTACGGCAAGAACGTCAACCCCGCGCCGCGTACAAGGTGACCTTCGACTACGCCGACGGCATCTTGTTCTTACGCGACAATATCTGAGGACGTTAGGTCTTCGCGAATCGGAGCTTGGAACGTTCGCGCGCTTTGCGCGCCTCGTCCTCACGATTGCGTGGCGGCGCGTTCGTTACCAGCGCATGGAGCAACTCGTGTGCAGCCTCGGTGACGCGATCGACCGCCCGGTCGAAGGCCGCCTCGTTCGCTTTCGAGGGATGCGTGAAGCCGCTGAGCTTGCGCACGAATTGCACTGCAGATGCATGGATTTCGTCGTGCGAAGCCGGCGGCGCAAAGTTGTGGAGGGTCTTGATATTCCGGCACATGGCCCCAGTATACAGTAGATTCCAAGGCTGGGAGCGCACGCTAGAGTCCGTATTTGCGGGAGGACATCGTGCAACGTACTTCTGTCATCGGTGAGGTCTTCGGCTATCTGGTTTGCCTGCTCGCCGTGGTCATCTTCTTTATAAGCGTCGCCGGGGTCGTCAACGGCGCATTCCGCGTCGTCAATCCCGACCGCCGGACCGCGCGTCATCGGCGCACGGATGCTTGGCGGCCCTTGGCGCCCCAGGCCCCCGATGGCCGCGCCCCCCGAAGCTTCCCGGGCCCGCCGGACGTTACCACGATGCGCGCAAATTTCGTGGCCGATGCACGGTTCGACGCAGTGCGGCGGCTGGTACTCGCCATCGTAATGTTCGACCCTCTCGATTGTGGTCTTTCGGCGCGCGTTTGCGTGGGTGAATCCGAAGCAAGCCAGCGGAGGGGGAACCTAGACCCGAGCGCCAATGCTCCCCGCCCTGGAGGTGCCATCGATGCTTACGGACGTCAAGGCGGTTGAAGAAAAGGTTCGCAAGGAGATGGAGGACGGCATGGTCACGCCGTACTACTCGCTCCCGCTCGAAAAAGTGTACAACGTGCTCAACGGTGCGCTTGCGTCAGAGATCATCTGCGTGTTGCGTTACAAACAGCACTATTACATGACGACCTCGATCCATCAGGAGCAACTCCAGTCGCTCTTCAAAGAGCATTGGGAAGACGAAGAGGGGCATCTCGAGCGCATCGCCGATCGCATTAAACAGCTTGGCGGCGTGCCGAATCTCGATCCCAACGGTATTGCATCGCGCGCCTTTTCGAAGTTCGAGAGCGGCCATACGCTCGCGGATCTCTTGCGTGAAGATCTGCTCGCCGAACGCGTCGTCATCAAGATGTACGGCGATATCGTCGAATTCTTCGGCACGGCCGATGTGGTGAGCCGGCGGATGTTCGAAGAGATCCTCAAGGATGAGGAGGACCACGCCGACGAAATTGCCGATCTGCTCTACACCGTCGATCCCGAGACCGGCAAGACGGTCGAGCAGTTCAGCGGTGACTCCACCTCCGGCCCGTTCAAAAAGAATGGAAAGAAGTAGTTACCGGCACCAGAGCGCGTTTGCCGTGTAGGTAAGCACGGCTTTCCCGTCGGCGGGGAGATGCAGCACCCAGGCTGCGCTTCTCGCCGACGTCTTTGTGTGCGGCTGACTTTCGCGCGTAATCGTCCAGTCGCCGGGAATCGGCTCGATAACCGTGAGGTCTTGCGCTTTTTCCTTGCCGTTGGTGACATCGAACTCGTACGAACTTTCACTGCTGCAGTCGCTGAGCACATGGAAATCCGTCTGGCGTTTGCGGGCAACGATGTCGAATGCATCGCCCAGGTGCAGGCGTACCGTATCGTTTCTCGGCGTGTGTGGAATGTTGTCTCCGCCGACGAACTGCGCCAGTCCATGCGAATCGTCTTGATAGATTCGCATTTGCCCCGCTGGCAACGGAATGCCTAAGTCGCCACCTTTGTTCACGAATGACAGGATGACTTCAATCGGCAGCCGATCGCCGAACGACGCGCTTTCGTTTTGGTAATAGTAGGTCCCCCCCACTAGCTCGAGCGTCTTCGTGACTGGAACGTCGTTTGCCGAGAGCAGCGCCACCTGCTTTGTCTGCTTGTCGAGAATGGTGGTTGTATGCCCGATCGTGTAGAGATGATACTCGAAGACGTTCTCTTGCGTGGCGGCTTGTGCGTTGTAGAGGCTGCCCATCGCGGTCGACGTCACATGCGCGATGGTATTGAGTACCGGCCTAGGCGTCGGTGGCGAATTCACTCTTCCGGCAACGAGCTGCAGACGCGCATTGTGGTACGATGTGCCGCTCGTATTGTTCAGCGTCACGAGACCAACGAGTGCCATGTGCGATTGACTCGCATCGAGCGTGCCGACGTAGGCGACATTCCATGAGAGCCCGCCCGTGACGTAGCGCAGGTCGAGCGTTTGCGCACCGGCATTTGGGCTCTGGAGATCGAGCGTGAGCGTCGGGCGATCGCGGAGGCTCTTGGGAATGCTCGGAAAGACGATGAAGCCGTCGATACGCGTCTCGATCCGATCCGTATATTGCAGTACGACATCGCCGCCGCTGTAGCTGAGGATCTTGGCATGCTCGCGGCGATCGCGTTCGCCGACGAACCTGGCCGGATGGACGACGATTATCTCGTAGCCGACATACTTCCGCAAGAGCGCATCCTGCCCCAGCACGTCGTAATCGAAATTCTGCTCGAGCACGCTCACGCGCGAAGACGATGCATCGGGATCAAGAATTGCCGACGTTGCGTCCATGCTCGCGCTCACGTCGCGCCAAGCGATTCTATTCAGACCGGCATTGAGGGACACACGACGACGGTCGTGCACGAGCGCCATGCCACTGTTGTAAATCGTAACGTTGACGGCTTGCTGGTCAGCCAGCGTGCTCGTGCGTTCGGAAGGATCGGCTATCGCGAATGCGGGGACGTACGAGAGCGCCACCACCGCGAGAATCTTCACTACGCGTTTCATTTGGCGATGAAACGTGTCATGTTTTGCACGTGTGACCGTTATTTATTGGTGCAGGCGGGAGCCCACCGCGCCAAGGTCCAACGATCTCTTCCGTGGAGGATCTTCGGTTATGACGCCTGGTTATCGCGTCGCGTGGTTCGCTACCGCGCTTACGCTTTGCGTGTTGCTCGCCGGTGTGCCGGCCCGGGCAACATTGGATACGGTGATTGCCCAGCGGATCTCGATACCTGACAAGCAGATTACCGATTGCGTCTCGCGCGCCAGTGGCGCGCTGACGACCGTGCTCCAAGACGCGCATGAAACCGATCCGGGGTCGGGTCAGTGGGTCGGCGTCGCGCGTTCAGGCGGTGCGATCGCCGGACTGGCCGTGATCGAATGTCACAGCGTTGACAGCGGCGGCTATTCCGCGAGCTTCACCTGCTCGGTCGAAACGCCGACCTACGCTGATTCGGCCAGTGGGCTTTGCGGCAAATTGACTACCGCCTTCAACGCGACGGCACCCGCAAGCGCGCAAGGAGGCGCGCAATGAGTAGAGCGTTGCAACGTTTTGCAGGCGCGCTGTTCTGCGCGCTCATGATTACGACCGCAACTGCGCCGGCGTCGGTCGATCTCGCGACGGGCATCCGGCACGTCGTGCCAAGCGGCACCCTCGCCGAATGCGACAGCAAGGCGAGTGCGGCGCTCGGAGCCTACTTGCAGCACGTTCTCTCGCCGACGCAGGACGAGTGGGTTGGAACCGGACCTGCAAACGCCGGCATGCAGTCCGACACAACGTCCGCCGGAACGATTCACTGCTATGCGCACGCGGGAGGCTACGTCGTGACGTTCACCTGTACGGTCGAAGCGCCGAACAATCCGTACACGGCGACCGCGCTCTGCAACGACCTGCTAGCCCACTTCGAGGGCAACGCGCAGACCGCACTGGCAACGCCGGCGCCTCCGCCAACCGGCTGTAACACGGTGAGCCTTGCCGGCACGTGGCAATCGGATAATAACAATAAGCTCACGCTGACGTTGGAGCAAAACGGCGAACTGACCGACAGCGATAGCGTAATCGGCAGCTGGGTGCTGAGCGGGCTCAGCGTCAAGCTCACCTACTACGGCTACCACAACCTGACGCTGTCGTCCGACGGCAAACACATGAGCGGTTCGGGATACAGCTTCACCCGCAAGTGCTGAGGACTCTCCATGAAAATCGGCACGCTTGAAATGAAGATTGCGCGCGTCGAGGGCTTTCAAGTACGCGTGCACACGCCCGACGGGCGCGACGTGCGCTCAGATCGCGAAGGCATGCCGCCGTGGAATTGGGAGAAAGCCGCGCGCGACAGTTGGTCGGTCGCGCGCTGGAAGCAGGATCGCTTTCGCAGTGTCTACCCCGGCTTTGACGTGGAAATCCTGGACGGCGACGGTCAGGCCGTTGAATTTGGTCAGACGCTGCTCGAAACCGTGCGCGAAAGCTACGACTAACCCGGTCGAACGGCGATCCGGTTAACCACGCTCTTGACGCCGGGCACGCCCCGCACGGCATCAACAATAACATCCGCGGTTGCGCGGCTCGGTACGCCGCCGCTGAGTACGACGATGCCTTGGTGCACGCTCGGTGTCACGTGGAAAGCGTTCACGCCGGATTGTGCGGCGATCGTGGCGGAGACGCGAACGGCGAGTGCCGCATCCTGCGCATCTTCGCGCGCGCCTTGCACCCGTGGATTGATCGCAAGTTGATCGCGAACCGAGGCGACACCGTCGACAGAAGCCGCCGCGCGCGCGTACTGGTCGCGCTCGGTTGCGCTGCGCGCCTGTCCGGTAAGGACGATCACGCCGTTGTCCTGCGCCACGCGCACGCTGGTTGCCGCGTCGACGTCGATCGCGACCAGCTTGGCCATCACCTGCGGAATCAGCGTAGCTTGTTTTGCCTCGGTCTGCGTCTGCTGCTGCTGTTGTGCGGTGCATCCAACGCATGCGATTCCGAGGTTGAGCGTGAGGTAAAGCCAAATGGAAACTCTCATGGAAGCACCATACCCGCGTTTGGGCAAGCTGACGCCTGGCGTGCTCTTCCGTTCCGTCTTCGAAACCCCGTTCGGGCTACTCAACCTCGCCGTCGACGGCGAGGGTACGCTGGTCGAGTTGTGGCTGCCCAATCGCAAGCGCCACGACACGACACCCGAGCCGTTCCCGCGCGCCGCGGACGCAGGCATGCGCGCGGTGAAAACGCAGTTGCGCGAATATTTCGCCGGCACGCGCCGTTCGTTCGATCTTCCACTGCACGCCTCGGGTTCGCCCTTCGAGCAACGCGTGTGGGCGCGTTTACGCGAAATTCCCTATGGCGCAACGACCTCATACGGCGTCATCGCAATGGAGTTCGGTTTGATCAACGGCGCACGCGCGGTTGGCCGCGCGAACGGCGCCAACCCAATTCCGATCATCATTCCGTGCCACCGCGTCATCGGTGCCGATGGCACGTTGACCGGGTTCGGCGGCGGATTGCCGCTAAAACAGGCGCTGCTCGAACTCGAAGGCGCGATTCCGCCGCCCGATCCTCAGCTCTTCTAAGTATTAGAAATCTAATTGACAACCGGTGGCGAACGCGGTAAGGTACTATTAGATTTGTAATACGTCGGAGGCTCACGTGTCTCGGAAGAAGTCACTCGTGCTCACCGATCACGAGCTGCGCCTGATGGAAGTGTTGTGGGAGCGCGGGCGAGCGTCGGTTGCGGATGTCGTCGAATCGCTCGCACCGCCTCCGCTTGCCTACAGCACCGTGCTCACTACGCTGCGCACGCTCGAGCACAAAGGCTACATCGATCACGAAGAGGACGGCCGCGCGTATGTGTACCGTCCGCTCGTCGCGCGCGACGAAGCCGCAAAATCCGCGACGCGTCATCTGCTCGACCGCTTCTTCGGCAGTTCACCCGGCGCGCTCGCGGTTACGTTGCTCGATGATACGCAGCTGACCGACGACGACATCGCCAAAATCAAGCGCATGCTCGCCCGCAATCGGAAGGGGCAGATATGATCGTCACAGTTCTTCTCAACGGCATGTGGCAAGGCGTCCTCATCGTCGGGGTCGCGACGCTGATTAGCTTTGCCGTACCTCAGCGACACGCGGCAACGCGCTATGCGATCTGGTTTAGCGCGCTACTCGCGCTCGCGTTTCTTCCCGCCTTGACGCTCTGGCATCCCGAGCCGGCGGCAGTTACGCTCCCCGTCGCGGTCGCACACACGGCCGCAACGCCAACGGTCGTCACTGCTGAAGCCGCGTCGCACACTGGTTCATGGCTCGTGGGGCTTTGGCTCGGCGGAGTCGCACTGTGTCTTCGACGCCTTACCGGCAGCTCGTTGCGAACGCAGCGCGTCGTGCGCAGCGCAACGCCGGCACCCGAGCTTGGCCCCGATGTCGTCGTTACCAATGAACTGACATATCCAATTGCTGCCGGCCTCGTCGCTCCGAAGATCATGCTTCCCGCACATCTTCTCACGACGCTGCAGCGCAGCGACCTTGAAAGTATCGTGCGTCACGAACGCGCGCACATTGCGCGCCGCGATATCTTCACGAATCTCATCCAGCGCCTGATCGAATCGTGTCTGTTCTTCAATCCTTGGGTCTACATCATCGGACGGCAGTTGATCAAAGAACGCGAGGCTGCATGCGACGATTATGCCGTTGACGCGACGGGCGAGCCCGATCGTTATGCATCGTGCCTTGCGCAGTTAGCCCAAACGGCTCGCACTCAACAGACGCCCCTTCTCACTCCGAGCGCGATCGGGTCCCGGCGTATGCTCGTCGGACGGATCGCGCGCCTGCTCAATGGAAAGGCTACACAGTTGAAGATCAACTATTTTGTGCTCGGTGCAACCGTGACGTCGTTTGTCGCACTCGCTTTCTTCGTGCAAACCGCAAACGGATTGGCTGCGGTAAGTCTTGCGGCTACGAATCCGAATATTCCGGCGTGCGCCCACGATATCAAACCCCTCGATGCCGTCCCGCCGGACATCGCCAAAGCGGACTTCAAGCCGAACGTTGAGTCCGGGGTTCTGGTCACGATCGATGCTGCCGGGCATGTCGTTGATACGAAGATCGTCCTGTCGAGCGGCTCTACGGCAATCGACAAGGCGACGCTGGAGGCGGCGCGGAAATCGACCTATGCGCCGGCAGTCGGCATGAACTGTCAGCCCCAAGGGGGCCACTACTACTTTCACATAGCGACGGGACCACACTAACCTATGCCGATTCTCGCCCTGCTGTTTGCAGCCGCAACCTCAACCGCCGCGATCGACGCGGCGATCACCAAACAGGTCAACGAGCAGCAGGTAACCGGCGCAGCCGTCGGCGTCTATCAAAATGGCACGCTAATCACTATCAAGACTTATGGATTGCGCGATGTCGCAAAGAACCTTCCGGTCGACGCGGACACGCGTTTCGAGATCGGCTCGGTTACCAAGCAATTCACGGCGGCGGCGATTCTGCGACTGCAAGAGCAGGGGAAACTCTCGATCGATGATTCCCTCGCAAAGTATCTTCCCTCGTTCCCGCACGCGAGCGAGATCACACTGCGTCAACTGCTCAACCAGATCTCGGGCCTGCCGAACTACACGGGCATGCCGGACATCGCAACGATGATGTCCACGATTCCGGACGCGACCGACAAGATCGTCGCCTATCTCAACAAGCCGCTCGACTTCACGCCGGGTACGAAGTGGGAATATAGCAACACCAACTACTGGTTGCTCGGGAAAGTCGTCTCACGTGCATCCGGCATGCGCTATGAAGACTACGTTCGTGAGTATATTTTCAAGCCGGCCGGCATGACGCACTCGGGTTTCGTCAGCGACGAACCGACTTTTGACGATTTCGCGACCCCGTATTGGCAAGGGCCAAAAAACGACGGTGCAACGCAACCCGCGCCGATAATGTTCGAGTCGTGGCCCGGTGCAGCGGGCGCAATCGTTTCAACTGTCGGCGATCTTGCCGCATGGGACATCGCGCTTGCAGGCGGCAAGATCATCAGCCACGACAGCTACGCGCTGATGTCGTCGCCCGGGCGACTCGCGAGCGGCAAACCCACGGACTACGGCATGGGCCTTGAAGTCGGACCGCACGAGGGCCATGACCGCATCGGACACGGCGGCGGGACTCCCGGCTCTCTCACGATGAATGCGACGTACCCCAAGGATCACCTCGACATCATCGTTCTCGAGAATAATCTGCGTGGCCAACCCGGCGCGATCGAGTCGGCGGTACTCGAGACGATGTACCCCGATGCGCTCGCTGCTGCACGCCAGCCGGCGCCCGGTGAAGACCTCTCGGTGCGACCGCACATCGTGCGGCTGCTCGACGGCGTGCTCAACGGTACGTTGGCACAAAGCGAGCTGTCACCGCAGATGCAGAAAACCCTTACGCCCGACATGCAGAAACAGAGCGCAGCGCACTTTGCGGCATTCGGTGCTCCTGCCGCGGTCGTTTTCAAAATCAAGGACGATACAAGTTTCGGCGCGACCTGGTACGTCTATCGGATCGAGTTCGCGCACGGCGAGGTCCGCAATTTCGAAGTCCAGCTTGATAACAAGACCGGCATTGTCAATGCGATGCAGCTCGCCCCCGGGTAGACCGCACGTTTCATCCGCACTTGCTCCGCATCCGCGCCGCGGTCTGGCGGCCACACGGTCTGCACCGCCGTACCGTGCATCGCACTTTGAATCGCCAAGATCTCAGCGGCCGTGACTCCATCACCGGCGATGGCGGTCATGATTTGATCGCCGTTGCGCCAGACAAACCGCTCGTGTTTAACAAGAATGGGATTACCGGCTACGGTCGACGCCTTTATCCTCGAAGATATACTTTGAAGGCGGCGTAGTCTCATTCGTCGCGGAGGACGCTGTGAGCATGAACCACCGGCCTCCAGCGCGCGAGTATGTGAAGCGCCACAATCGTCGATCCAACGCGCCATGCGTGCGCCGAGCGCGAGTAGACGCCTATCGGTGCGACCGTAATCGTCGGGTTCGAAACATCCGACGGCAATCCCTACAGGAGCCATGACCGTAAAATGTACACGCGCTTGCGCCTGACCCAAGCTCACTGTTTGCGGCTTGAATAGCATGCCATCACCGTGGTTGGCGGGCGTGCGGCGGCGGCGACCAATGCAAAATTGCGGCGATCTTTGCTTCCAGCGTTTGCACCACGCCCGGCGACGCGATGGGGAGCGCAACGATTAACACAGCAGCGGCAGCCGCGGCGATCGCAAACGGCCGGCGATCGTAGTGCAGGCTGCTCGGCGCGTGCATGCGTTGCTGAATTGACTCGAGCGGAACCGCCGGCGCTTCGACGCTTTGCAGCATCGCGGTAAAGTAGTCGCGGAGTTGCGCGTCACCAACCATGGGAAGCCTCCTTCGAATAGGGCTCGGGCGTAGACTGGACTGCAAGCGCCTTGCGCAGCGCGCGCCGCGCGAGCATCAGTTGAAAGCGCACGCTGCCAGGCGGAAACCCGCATGCTGCAGCGATTTCGCTGCTATTAAGTCCCGCGTAGTAATGAAGTAACACGGCCGCACGTTGCCGCAGCGGCAACGCTGCCAGTGCGCGATGGAGATCGAGGCGATCGGTCGGGTCACTCGCGACAACTCGCTCATTTGCTGTTTCAAGCTCATCGCTTGGCCGACGTCGTCTGCCGAGCGTGATCGCGCGGTTAACGACGATGCGATACATCCACGTTCGAAATACAGCGGCCGACTGCAGGCGCGAGAGCGACCGCGCCATCGAGACGCATGCATCTTGCGCGGCATCCTCGGCAAGCCCACGATCGTGTAGAATCCCAAATGCCAGACGATAGGCATCGGGCCATACGCGTTCGATCAGGCGGTCGAGGCCGGCGCCGCCCGCGCAGGCGCTTTCGACGATTTCCGGTTCGAGGTCCATCTACTACGATAGACGCTCGCAAGCGGCTAACTGTTGAGATCTTGCTATAATAATCGGATGAGCAAAGAAGTTGAGGGGATAAATCCCGCCGTGCCACCGTCGGGCACCGGCTGCGTGGAATGCCTCGCCGACGGCGGATGGTGGTTTCACTTGCGCCGATGCGCCGAGTGCGGACATATCGGCTGTTGCGATTCGTCGCCGCAGCAGACATGCGACCGCGCACTTCCACGCGACAAAGCATCCGATTATCGCGAGCTTTGAGCCGGGCGAGACCTGGTTCTACAACTACGAGACCAAAGAGACGCTGCGCGGGCCACACCTGGCCGACCCGCGTTGGCACCCGGCCGACCAACCGGTTCCCGGGCCGCGTGGAAAGGTTCCCGCGGACTGGGAGTCATTGCTCAACTAATCGGAAGCTACGGACCGTGGCGCATGATGTAAACGCCGGGGGACTGCTTGTGGATCGAAAGTTCCGATTGGGAATCCCCAGGGATGTAGTCGTAGCGACTGGGGCCGATTTGCTTATCCGTCTTACAGTCTTCGATCGTGACGTTAATTCTAACGCTATAATGCACGCCGACTTCGACATGGACCGGCACGTTCTGGAATACTGATGCGCCCGGTCTTAGATAGCCCCGGACGTTTTTTTCATTTGGAAGAGACCAAACAACACACTGATCCGATTTATTTCGGAGATCGAACCTAGCAAAAACCTCATAGCTATACGCCGCGGTCGGAGCGAAAAATGCAAGGGTAAGAAGACCCAACATAAGTCTCTTCATGAAAATGCTCATTTATTTCCTTTAGGGACCGTGGCGCATGATGTAGGTGCTGCCTTGGTTGTGGACACTGAGTTCCGATCTTCCGTCCGACGGTACGTAGTCGTACTTTTGACGATCAGCTTTCGAGCGACATCTTGGAGCGTTCTCGATTTGAGCATTGTCTTCCAGCTTCCAGAAAGCGTGGCGAGGAGGGACTGATGGCAGATTCGCCCGGTAAGCCTGCTGAAGCCACTTTTTTGTCGGAACACTCCACCAGACGCACTGGTCCGATTTGTTGCGCAGATCGACCTTGCCGATTGCGGTAGTGCCACCCGCCGCAGTCGGGGCCAAAAATGCTAGGGCAAGGAAAGCGAAAATGAATTTCTGCATAAAAAGGCCGTTGACTATAAGCAGGGCACGTTCCGCTATATTGCTTGAAATAACCCGTTTCTAGGCAAAGAGGCGGTCGATGTCGGCTAAGATCGAGATCGACCGTTGGACTCTGCGGCTTCGTCGAACAGCGTTGCGGCCAGCGCGGCTTTGCGCTCTTGCAGCTCGAGGATGCGCTCTTCGACGGTGTCTTCGGCGATGAGCTTATAGACGAAGACGTGTTGCTCTTGGCCGATGCGATGCGCGCGGTCGGTGGCCTGGCGTTCGACGGCGGGGTTCCACCACGGATCGTAGTGGATGACCGTATCGGCGGCGGTGAGATTGAGGCCGGTGCCGCCGGCTTTGAGGCTGATGAGGAAGAGCGGCACCTCACCGTTTTGGAAGCGCGCGACCGGCGTTTCGCGATCGCGCGTGTCGCCGCGCAGCTCGACGAAGGGCATGTTGCGCTTTCCAAGCTCCGGCACGATCAAATCGAGCATCGAGGTGAACTGCGAGAAGAGCAAGATGCGCCGCCCGTCGTCGACCAGGCTCTCGAGCATTTCGAGCAGCGCGTCGAGTTTTTGCGATTCGTCGACGCCCGCCGCCGCGTCGAGTTTGAGCAAGCGCGGATCGCAACAGACTTGGCGCAGCTTGAGCAATGCGTCGAGCACGACGATGCGGCTGCGCGCGAGGCCGCGCCGTTCGACTTCGTCGCGCACGCGCTTGTGCATGGTGAGGCGAATCGTTTCGTAGAGATCGCGCTGGCGGCCGATCGAGCGGCACGCGCTGCACGATCTCGGTCTTCTCCGGCAGTTCTTGCGCGACGCCTTCCTTCGTGCGGCGAAGAGGAACGGGCTTGATGCGCGCGGCGAGCGCCGCGGCGCCGATCGCATCGCCGTGCTTTTCGATCGGCGTGCGAAAGAGTCGCGCGAAGCGCGAGCGTTCGGGCAGCAAACCGGGAACCGCGTACGCGAAGATCGACCACAGTTCTTCGAGATGGTTCTCGATCGGCGTGCCGGTGAGCGCGAGGCGCTGCGCGCGCGCGCAGTCGCGACGCGGCAAGCGCGGCTTTCGAGCGCGGGTTTTTGATCGAACTTGCGCCTCATCGAGGACGGCGATCGACCACTCGAACGCGGCGAGCAGCTTCGGTGTCGCGCAGCAGCAGCGCGTACGTCGTGAGCACGAACGTCGCATCGCCGATCTGCGCGAAGCGATCGGCGCGATCGGCGCCGGTGAGCGCGAGCACGCGCGCGTCGGGCAGAAAGCGCGCGATCTCGGCGCGCCAGTTCGGCGCGACGCTGGTCGGCGAGACGACGAGCACCGGATGCGTCAAGCGGCCGGCCGCGCGTTCGATCGCGACGTGCGCGAGCACCTCGACCGTTTTGCCCAGGCCCATATCGTCGGCGAGGATGCCGCCCGCGCGATGTTCGCGCAACGTCTGCAGCCACGCGACGCCGTCCCGTTGATAGGGCCGCAATTCGCCCGCGAATGCAGCGGGAAGATCGACGCGCCGATCGGCGTAGGCCGCGAGATCGTCGAGCATTGCGCGAATCGACGGCGCGTTGTTCCAGCGCGTCGCGATCCCACCGGCCGCCGCGAGCGACGCCGCTTGCAACATCGGCACGCGCACGCGCGCTTTCTGCCCGCTGCGGCGATCGCCAAAGAGTCCGCCCAGCGTCGCCAGCACGCGCGCAACACGATCGACCGGTAACGCGACGTATCCGCCGCCCGGCACCGTCCGACGAACGGCGTCTGCCGCCGCGCGAGCGTCGCGGGGTCCGCATCCAGATCGAGGCCGCTGCGTCCGAGCGCGTCGATCAGCACCGGCAAGAGCGAGACGCGCGTGCCGTCGACGTCGATGCCAAGTTCGAGTTCGAACCATTGCGCGGCGCCGCTCTCGTAGACTTCCGCGCTCCATTCGTCGCCTGCCTCGACGATGCGAAACGGAAACGACGGCAGCGTTTCGATCCGCCAACCTTCGTAGCGCAGTTGCGGCGCATCCCGCTCGAGAAATTGTAGCCATGCGTCTTCCCCATATGGAGGAAAATCAAGCTGTCCGAGCCTTTCCTGCGCTCGGCGCTCGAACGCGCGATCGCGGGGCCATACCGTCGTGCTCTCGCCATTGTCAACGCGAATCGTGTCGCGCGGATCGCTCGCCGGCACAAGCGCGTCGCCGTACGCGAAAAAGACACCGCCGCCCGCGCGTCCGCCTTCGACGGCGAAAGACGCAAGACGGGCTGTGGCTCGCGCTCGTCGATATGCACGGCGAGATCGTGCGCGGGACCTACGATGCCTGTGCCACGCAAGACGCGATGCATCGCGATCTGCGCGCGCTGCGCTTGCGCTGGCGAAAACGCCGGCGCGCGCGCGATCGTTGCGGCAAGCTCGGGCGCAATGTCGAGCGCGACCGGACCGGCACGGAACGCCGCCGGGTCGACATACCACAGCGGCGCCGTCGGAAGAGTACAGCGTGCGCGTGCGCGCGAGATGCACACGCACGAGCCCGTCGTCATCGGTTCGCCACGCTAGCCCTCCGGCGATCGGCGCATGTTCGAGCGGCGGCGACGACGGATCCCGCCAACGCAGCAGCCCGCGCGTCGCGAGCAACTCGAGCAGCATCGCGAGAATCGCCGGCGAGAGATCCACTCCGAGTCCAAGCAATCCGCTAGCATTCACAAGGCGTCCAGCGACGACATCGATGCCGGTGATGAAGCGCGCACGCGAATTTCTCAAATTGTCGAGCGAGAACTCCCGCGGTTCCGCGCTACTTCCCACAGGCGGCATGACGTACGGCACGAGTCGCAGCGTGCGCAGCCCATGCGATTCGGGAACGTCGATGACGTAGAGCAGCCGTTCGATACTCTCGCGCGCCGGCGCTTCGCCGAACGTCTCGATCATCCGCCGCGCCCAGGCGTCGACCGCACCGTCGGACGCTCCGTCGCGCCCGCGCTACGATCCGAGAGCATCAGCGCGAGCGCTGCACCGTGTTTGCACGCGCTGCCATCGGGACACGAACAATCGCTCTCGATCGTCCGCATGCCGTCGCGGTCGCGCACGGTAATCCGCACGCATACGGCCGCGTGGCGGAGCCTTGCACGTTCGCGCTCGCGGCGTCGCCTTGTTCGGAGAGACGCACGTTCGTAATGCGATTCCCCGCAAGGTAGCCGCGCGCACGCGCGAGCGTCTGCGGATCGAAGGACCGCTCGAGGTCGGCAGGATCAAAAAACATCGGAACCGATGGAGTTACTGACGAACGGAGAGACCCTTCGTCGTATGCAGAATGCCGCTGGGGAGCGCGCGCACACCTTCGGTGAGCGCGTGGGGCCGCGGCGGACCTGCGTGCATGATGTGGAGGACCTGCGTATCGTAAAGTAGGGTCGCCGCATCGGCGATGAGCCGCCGATGGCATCGCCACCATAACGATTCGGAGCACATGATCGTGGTTCGCGCAGCGGATGCATCGCGCACGAGAAATTGCAGTGCCGAAAGAAATTCGGGGGTCTGCATGTAGTCGGCATAGCCACGAAACGACGCGTGACGTAGCGCGATATTTGGACTATCCGGGTGCGCGCGCCGAAATCCGCCCAGGTCTTTGCGCCACTCGTACGTCGCGGCCGCGAGATCGGGATCCAGTGGGCCATCCGCTCGGCCCAAACGTGCTGGTGCGCACGGCTCTTCGGCACGCTGCGCACATCGATGACGCTGTGCACATGATTCGCGCGCAGTAACGCAGCGAGGTCAGCCTCGCTTGCCGTCCCGTGCCCGAGCGTCAAGAGCTGCACGTTCTAACCTGGCCTTCAACATCGACTCCAAGGAGCCCGATAGGATGATGACGTGTTCCTACAACAACTGGTGCTCACTGTCTTTGTCCAGATAAACAAGGAGCGCCAGAGTGACGGCGCTCCCTCGCTTGTGCCGACCGTGTGTCTCCGCGCTCGCGAGTGAGCGCGCCAACGACATGCTCCAGCGCAACTATTTCTCGCACATCACGCCCGACGGCACCGCGCCGGTGCAATCGATGCGCGCACAAGGCTGATGTTTCACGCTATGGGCGAGAACATCGCCGAGGCGCCCGACCCGATGTTCGCCGTGACCGAGCTCTGGAACAGCCCCGAGCATCGGCAGAACACGCTCAACGTACATTTTCACAAAGTTGGCGTCGGCGCAGCGGTGCGGCCCGACGGCACCGAGATCTTCGTCGAAGATTTAGCGACTAGCAAGCGCACCTTCGACGTCGCGACATCAAGCTCCCCAATAGTGGGCAGCACTCGATCGCGAGCGAAAGTGCCGCGGTCGGGCGGAAACTCGGTGTTGGGAATAGCGATCACTGCGAGCCGCGCCGCGTGCGCCGAACGAATCCCGTTTGCCGAATCTTCGATCGCCGCCGTACGGTGCGCGTCCGCGCCCATCAATGCAAGTGCGCGCAGATAGACATCGGGCGCCGGTTTGCCGCGCGCAACATCGTCCGCGGACACGACAACCTCGAAATACTTGTTCCATCCGGTTTTTGCGAGCGCCGTTTCCGCGACAGGGCACGCTGCTGAGGTCGCCAGGCCAAGCGGAAACGCTGCAGCCAAACGCGCCAGCGCTTCGTTCGCGCCCGGCAAGACAGGCACGTCTCTTGCGAGCGCCTGCGAAACCGCGTTGACGACCTGTTCGGCGATTGCTTCGGGCGCAAGCGCAACGCCAAGGTCATCGTGCATGTAGCTGGTCCACTCGGTCGTGCGCATCCCTATCATCTTTTCTTGCGCGCCGTCGACCCAGCGGCCGCCGTGCTCAACCACGAACGCCTGGCGCACGTCGCGCCAAACCGCTCGTCCTCGATCAGCGTCCCATCGAGGTCAAAGATGACCCACATGCGGAACTATCAGAGGAGACGTCGAAGGTTGCTGCCGCCTGCTTGCTTGCCTGTTTTATTTTAACCGCTTGCGGGGGCCCGGGGCCCACGCCGGTTCTGAGCCCGGTGGATATTCCAGCGATGGAACTCAATCCGTCGCCACTCGAGCTCAGCTCAGATACACCGGCCGCCGTCGTGACGGCACAAGGCGATGTTGCGGGCGTGCAATATACGCCGCGCGCCGATCCGTCGTGTGCAAACGCGACCGGCAGCATCGCGGTCGCGGGCGATGGCGTCGCACAGCTCGATGTCGCGGGTGCCCCGCTGATGTTCATCGCCGTCGCCACGGGAACGCCGCCGTCGTCGTGCACGATGACAGTGTACGGAGCGAATGGCAGTCGAGCAACCATAGAGATGGACTACAGCGCCGTAACGCTCACCACGGATATCATGAACAAGGCGACCCTGCGCCCCCTCGCGATTCGGCCGGCACGTCTACGCCGTCGAGCATCACGATCGATAGCCCGACCGATGTCGTCACGGTGAATGCTTCGGGCTTCAGCGGTCTAACGAAGTTGCATGTTTCGTGCAGCGGTACGCCAACCGGTGTCGGCGTCAGTGTCATTCCTTCCTCGTTCACCGGTTCGCAAACGGTCGCCGTTGCGCCCTACGGACAAGGCGCGCTCTCCGGGACGTGTACCGTCACCTTCACCGATTCGGCGTCGGCGACGGCAGGATTAACGGTAACGCTCGCGGCCGCTGCATTGAATAAACTCACCGTGACGCCGAGCACCGTGCAGTTCAGCTGCGCCGGCTCGTCGCCGCAGACGTGCACGACGCCGAACGTGACGATTGCCGAGACCGGCGCTGCGATCTTCAAAATCAATAACCGGGCGACGCTCGTGAACTCGTGCGCAAACCTCTTCAACGGGCCGTTGAAAATGTCGACCGGTGTCGGCAGCTATGCGTCATCTGTTGCGGGACCGCAGGCGACGGTCTCATTCTATGGCTTGTTGCTCACGCCGACGCTGAGCTGTAAGAAGATCGTGATCGGCGACGGCGGCGCGCAAACCGTCTCGGTGCACGTCAACGCCCAGCTTGCGAGCGGTGGCACCGCTGCGGTGGCGCCATCGTACCGGATCCGACCCCCCGCCCCCGCAGCAAACGCGCCGCACGGTATTTACGTGTGGAATCCCTATCGCGAGGGCGGCGTCGAAAAGCAGATCGAGCAGTACGTGCTCGGCCCCGGCACTGGAACACCGCTCGATCCCGATTTTTGCGGCGCCAGTATCGTCGTCGTGTGGTCGGATGTCGAGACGAGTAAAGGCGTCTACAACTGGCCGGCGATCGATCGTTGATCGCGCCGTACGCGCGCCCGGGTTTGCGCGTGAACCTGCTGCTCTCCGATGCTTCGGAAGAGTGTTGCACCAACACCGAAACCCCCACGTGGATTTTCTCGCAGGAAGGCGTTGGGCAAGTCCAATGCCCGAATCAGCCGCCGTATCCCAACTGGCTCGATCCGACATTCGAAAAGGATTACAAAGCGTTCATCGACGCGATGGTCGCGCACTATAGCAGCGGCGGCGGCGACCAATATACATCCAGCATCGGCTACATGCGTTTTGGCATCGGAGCGGGGGTCGAGGCGTATCCGGACATCTCGAAGGGGCGAGCACGACACCGCAACCGTGTCTCGATGCCTGGAACAAGCATCACCGGCATTTTCCTACAGCGCATGGCTGCAATACACGCTCGGCATCGTCCACAATCTCGCGCAGCAGACGACGGATAAGCAGTTGATGATTTCACTCAACTATGTATCGATGTACGATCCGTCCAATCCGAACGACGCGTACTCCTACGCCGATGCGGTCGCTGACGTTGCCTCACCGCTCGGCATCGCGATGGGTGTACAGAATCTCGGCATCAGTTTCAACGGCGTTCCAGTAGCCGGTGCAAACGTAGCTCCGACAGCGTGCGATCAGATGGCGCAGTCCGAAGATATCTACTGGTGCCAGGTCTACATGCGCCACAACGGGGTCGTGCCGTTCGAGTTCCAGCCCATCGTGTCACCGATCAGCCCAGGCGGGTACGACATAACGATCGCGCACGTATTCCAATACGGAATGATTAACAACGCGCAGATCTTCGAGATCTATCCGCAGGACTGGGTATTCAAAGACGATCCGGCCGAGTATCCGAACTTCACCGCTGCAACGCAGGCGGAGTACAACGCAGCGTTCTCGGCGACGTCGCTCGTCTTAGGACGGAACCACTAATACGGGTGGCGTGTTATGCCGCGCCGGCAAGGGTCTGAACGACACCGGCGAGACGCTCGGCGCTGGCAAGGACGCCGCGCTGCTCTTCATCTGAAAGCGCGGGCCAGAGCACGCCCTCGACGCCTGCGCGCCCAACGATGCTGGGAAGCGAGAGCGTAACACCATAACGCGGCTGATGCGAGCCAACCGGAATTACGGCGCGCTCGTCGCGCAAGATGCACTCGGCGACACGTGCGACGACCATCCCGATGCCGTACTGGCTCGCGCCGATACCCTCGATGATCGAAATGTTGGCGAAGCGCACTTCTTGCTCGATCGACTGACGAAATTCGTCAAAGTCGATCTTGCGCTCTGCGAGCAGCTCGAGCAGCGGCACGCCACCGATGCGGGCTGACGACCATAAGAACACGCTGAACGTTCCGTGCTCGCCGATGACGTTGGCATCGACGCTCATTGGGCTCACGCCGAAGTGCGCCGCTAGGTGGAAACGGAAGCGCAAGCTGTCCAGAAACGTACTGGTGCTGAGCACGCGCTCGTGACCGGCTAAACGGCGCGTCAAATCGACAAGCGGTTCGGGTGGATTCGCTACCACGAGCAGCGTGGCATGCGGTGCAGCCGCGACGACCTGCGGAACGATATCTTCAAAGATGCCGGCGTTCGTATCGAGCAGCCGCAGCCGTCCGAGCGGATCGTTGCGATTGGTCGCGCCGCCGGCTTTTTCGTTGATGCCGGCCGCGAGCACGACCAGCGATGCGCCGGCGAGGTCACCATATCCACCAGTGCGTACGTCGACGGCGGAAGAAAGGGGAGCACCGTATCGCACGTCGGCCGCGACGCCGGTTGCGCGCGCTGCATCCTTGTCGATCAGGACGATCTCGCGCGCGACGCCGCGTACGACCGAGGCGATCGTGACGGCTGCGCCGACTGCGCCGACGCCGACAATTCCGAGTTTCATCGACGTGCAACGTCCGAAACGTGGATCGTTGTCGCGACGGCTTTGGTGTGCTGCAGCAGATCGGGCAGATGCCGCAAGGTCATACTCAAGAACGCGCAGACGCAGATGACGCCGAAGACCCGTTTGAGTTGTGGCGAGCTCAGGCGGTTTGAGTACTTCGCGCCGAAATGCGCGCCGACTACGGCGCCTATCGAGAGCGGGATAGCAAGTGCCCAGTTCACGCGCTGCGCCGCGATTTGCGCGAAAACGTTCGGCCATACGTAGATCAGCGCGACGAACGACGCGGTCGGCATCGCGATGTAGGCCGGCAACTTGTAGCGCCACATCAGCAGCGGGACCGCGACGGTGCCGGCACCGAGGCCAAAGAGCGAGGAGAAAAATCCAACGATCGCACCCGCGATGCCGAGTTCGAGGTTGCCGGCTTCGAGCGAGCGCGACGATTCGATTTCTGTATCAGACAGTTCCGCTCCACGTGCCGGCCGCAGCATGTTAAACGCGATAAAGATCAGCATCAGGCCGTAAAGCACATCGAACTGACCGCCGCCGACAAACCGGAGCGCGAAGACGCCGACTAGGCCGCCGGCGATACCGCCGAGACCGAGCGCGCGGCCAACGCGTACGTTGATGCGCTTCTTCTTACGCAGCGCGAACGACGCGACCGCAACGTTGACCCCGACCATGAAGAGCGAGGTCCCGGCTACGGTCTGTGGGCTCAGGTGCCCAACGAGTCGCAGTACGGGGACGGTGATGAAACCGCCACCGAAGCCGACGAGGGCTCCGAAAAAGCTGGCAACGATGCCCAATAAGATGGTGAGCGTCGGGATCATACCCAAGTGTTCGGGTATGCGCGATTGGCGGGAGAGCCCGGCAAGCAAGCCCTGGGTTAAGTGAGTGTATCCGGGATGTAAAACCGCGGCCAGCGATGGTCGCCTAAACCCGGCGCGGTTCCCCCGCGCGATAGCGGTAGACGATGCGGCCTTTGGTTAAGTCATAGGGCGAGACTTCCACGTCTACCGATCGCGGGCAGAATCTGATGTGGTGCCGGCGCAGACGGCCCGCGATGTGCGCGAGCACGGTGTGTCCGTTGTCAGCTCGACCGAGAACATCGTGCTCGGAAAAACCGGTTCATGGTTCCAAAGAGCTCGAGAGGCGCTTCTTTGTTATCTTGCGGCGACTTTACTTTTGGGGGCCGGGGCCGGTGTTACGTTTACGAGCGATGATCGTGCTCCTTGTCTAGCGGCGCCGGCGGCGCTGGAAGGTTCTGCGGCGTACAGGTGGCGGTGTTTCGAGCGTCTTGCCGACCGAAGCGTCGCTCAAGCGATGCTCGGCCCGATCGATCCGCTTACCGATGGATCGTTCGATAGCTGCGAATAAATCGACTTCGTCCTGCGAGACAAAGGTTATCGCGTCGCCGGTCTTTTGGGCGCGGGCGGTCCGGCCGATGCGGTGAATGTAGTCTGCCGCCTCATTAGGGACATCGTAGTTGATGACGTGCCCGAGGTCGGCAATATCGATTCCGCGCGCGGCCACGTCCGTCGCGACGAGAACCCGATAGCGTCCCTTTTTAAAGGCTTCGAGCGCGCGTGTCCGCTGCGCCTGCGACCGGTCGCCGTGAATTCGTTCCGCGATGACGTTGTGCCGCGAGAGCACGCCTGCCAAGCGCTCGGCGCGATGTTTCGTGCGGGTAAACACGAGCGCGCTGAAGATCGTGTTGTCCGCGAGCAGATCGACCAGCAAGTCGGTTTTTTTATGTTGATCTACCGCATAGACCGTTTGCGTTACCGATTCGACCGGCAATGAGGTGGGAGCTAAATTGATGCGCACCGGATCGGAAAGCAACTCGTTGGCAAGCGCTCCCGCCGTGCCCGCCAGCGTCGCGGAGAAAAACAATGTTTGTTTGCGATTGGGGAGTTTGCCGACGATACGACGCACGGTAGGCAGAAAACCCATGTCCAACATGCGATCGGCTTCATCGAGTACGAGGATGCTGACGCCACTTCAAGCGCGCCTCACCCTGTGCGATCAAATCGATCAGGCGACCCGGCGTCGCAACGATGATTTCATGTTTGTTGCGAAACGCCTGAATTTGCGGCGCCATACCAACGCCGCCATAGACGGCGGAGATGCGGATCTTCGTGTGCTTTCCAAGGGCGCGCAGATGTTCGGTGATCTGCTGTGCGAGCTCGCGGGTCGGCGCCAAAATGAGGGCCTGCGTGCCCGCAGTCGGCGCTTTTAGCACCGCTTCGGAAGCGGTAAGCCGAAGGCGGCCGATTTCCCACTGCCGGTTTCCGCAGTCGCTAAAACGTCATGACCCGCCAGACAAGGCGGGATTGACATACGCTGGACGGGCGTTGGCGATTCAAAGCCGAGCTCGCGGATACCCGGAGCACGCTGGGACTAAGTCCGAAGTCGGAAAATGTAGATGTAGAAATGTAAAGGGATCTTTCGTTAAAGTGGGCGCTACCTTACGACCACTCGAAAGACCGCGCTTGGGGCCTTCAGTATCTCATGAAAACGCTCTGGACGCAAACGGCTGTCTGCGGACGCCCGAAAATGGGGTACTCCTTTAGTCGGAACGATCGATCTCAAACTGATCCTCAAGCTGTTCCGGCTTGTCGCGCATACTCAGCCCAAGTGCGCAATGATACTCTTCGTTCCGTGCAAGCGCGGCTTCGATATCGTCGCGGACACCCTCGTCGCTGAGCAGGCGCCGAATGCGCTCACGACTCTCCCGCAGTGCTTTTGCATGCGCCTCCAACACCTCGCCGGGGACATCCGGTGCATCGAGCGGACGGCTTAACCACGCCTCCATTGCCTCGTATGCGCCGTTGCCTTGACGTTCCGCATCGGCCAACTCGTCCTTATACGCGCTCATGGTTAAGATTCGATTATCCGTTTTTGATGCGTTCGCTTCGCAGCGTAGTCGTTGCGCCGGTTTGCTGGCTCTGATTATAGCCAAGCTTCGGGCGGCGCGTGATGACAACCGCAAAGAGTTTGCCATCGACGGTCTCGTCGGTCACGCCCTCCACGATGAGATTCGAATCATGGATTCTCGCGCGCGCCGACGCCATAAAGCGCCGCCCGGCGCCCTTAGCCATCCCCGCAAGTTGCTCGATGAGATCGAGGCGCCTCGCCGCGCTTTCGCCCGAGAACAGGCACAGCTCAGTTCCCTTCGCAGCAGAACGCGTACGCACGGCAGCCGCGGGTTGCGTGACCTTGCCATCGCGGATAAGCACCGATTCGCCGGTGCACGTTCGCAGCGCGGCGAGAACATCGGGCCAACTGATGCCTGGGACGATCGTGTGTGCATTGCGTTCACAATTCTGCCTCGCAACGCCGCGCTCATTTGCGCGCGCGGCCCGCTGCAACGAGTGCGCGGGAGGCTGCGAGCAGCATGGGCACGGCTTCGTCGGCGGCAATCACGTGCGAACTGACGAAGGCGCCATTCACCAGTAGTAGCAATTGCGCGGCGAGATCGTTGGGATGCCGGACGCCTAAGCGATCGGCGATATCGTTGAGCCTCCTGCGCAGTTCTTGCTTGTGGGAGGTCGCGACGCGGCGCGCCGGGTGGTCCGCATCCGAGAATTCCGCAGCGATGTTCAGCTGCGGGCAGCCGCGATAGTTTTTCCGGCCAATCCGCTCGCCAATCCACTGCATGTGCGCATCGAGTTCCGCCTGCGCGTCAGAGCGATGGCGTTGCGCGACGCTGTCCCACTGCTGCCAAAACTGCTCGTCTTCGCGCTCGAGAAACGCCGCGATCAGATCGTCCTTTGTACGGAAGTGCCGGTACAGGCTCGTCTTGGCGACCCCCGCTCGCTCGACCACGAGATCGACACCGACTGCGTGCGCCCCCTCTCGATAGAACAAGTCCGACGCCGTTGCGAGGATGCGCTCCCGCAGTTCATCTCCAGCCATACTTGACATGATACAGACCTGTCTGTTCTAATGCAAGCCATGAGAGTCGCAGTCTATGGGGCTGCGGGCCATACGGCCCGCTTCGTGGTCGGAGAGCTGCTGCGTCGCGGCCACACGCCGATCGCAATCGGCCGGGACAACTCGAAAATGCCGGAGATGCGGGTCGCGCGGGTCGACGACGCGGAGGCACTCGACCGCGCGCTGCGCGGCGCCGACGCGATAATCAATTGCGCGGGCCCTTTTCTCGACACTGCAGCGCCGCTCATCGAGGCTGCGCTGCGCGGCCGCATACACTACTTCGATGTGACCGCCGAACAAGGCAGTGCACGTTCGACGTTCGAGCGCTTCGATGCGCCGGCGCGCGAGCGAGGCATCGTTGTTGTTCCCGCGGCCGGGTTTTATGGCGGCCTGGGCGATCTCTTAGCCACTGCCGCGATGCACGGCTGGACGCGGGCAGATCGCATCGACATCGCGATTGCGCTAGACAGCTGGTGGCCGACACGCGGCACCCGGAACACGGGGGCGCGAAATACCGCGGCCGCGACTCGTGCTTTCCGATGGAAAGCTCACACAAATCGAGCCATCCGCACCCGCGGCGTGGAATTTTCTGCAACTGTTTGGAACGCAAGATGTTATCGAGGTGCCGCTCACCGAGACGATTCTGATTGCGCGTCACTTGGACGTGTGCGAGATGCACAACTACATCAATGAAGCGCCGCTACAAGACCTTCGCGATCCCGCAACGCCCGCGCCCGTTGCCGTGGACGAATACGGCCGCTCCGACCAGCGCTTTCTAATCGACGTGCTCGCTCGAAACGGCGACGAAGAGCATCGCGCCACGGCGAGCGGCCGCGACATTTACGCGGTCACAGCGCCGATCGTGGTCGAAGCCGTCGAACGCGTGTGCGAACGTTCTTACGATTGCGGAGCGTTCGCGCTCGGTGAACTGGTCGACGCCTCGGAGTTTCTTGCGGCCCTCGTACGGACGAGCGCCATCGCGATCGAGTCACGGGCCCCGACCGTTAGACGCTAGTCGCCGTATGAAGGCAGCGTTCTATGGGCGTATCGTCTTTGGTGCGTCGGCGGCGCTCTCCGGCGTTGTATCACTACTACGGCACGACGCCGCAATGTGGCAGCGCTTGCTCGCGATCGCTCTTATCGTCGGTGGCCTGGCAATGCTGTATCCGCGAACCTTGCGGTTCGCGTCGGTCGTTCTCGGCGTCGCCTACGGAGTGTTCACGCTGGCGTGCGTTCCCGGTATGATCGCGGCGCCATCTACGCCGCTCCCATATGTGAACTTCTTCGAACAACTCTCTATCGTATGCGGCGCGCTCGCAGTTTACGCGGCGACCGAAACGATTGCAGCTCAGGCGTCAACGCTTGGCCGGGCCGGGCGGCTTGCGCTGGGTGTCTGCACGATTTCGTTCGCGTGGGCGCAAGTCGTCTATATTCAATACACGGCGAGTTTGGTTCCGGCGTGAATCCCGCCGAGTCAAATGTTTTGGACGATCCTCACGACGGTCGCGTTCGGACTCGCGGCGGTCGCAATCCTCATCAACTACCGGGCACGTCTTGCTATGCGCATGATGGCCCTGATGTTGGCACTGTTCGGCATGCTGGTATGGGTCCCGCGAATCGTTGCTCACCCAGAGAAACTCTCCAATTGGACCGAAATCAGCTCGAATTATCTGATGACGGCGGCTTTCCTGGCTCGTAGCTGACCTGAGAGCGTTCTAATGGCTGCCGCTCAGCGCCGCGAGCGCCTGCTGAGCCTTGGGCGAACGCGGGCTCGCGGCAAGTTCGGCTTGCAGCGCTGCGCGCGCAACATCGGTCTGACCTAAGGCGGTCGCAAGGTTCGCAAGTGCCATATGCGGCGAGTAATAGTAGAGCGCCGGGAATTCCGCGCCGTCGTTCAGCGTTGTGGCCACTCGTGAGGCTTCGCTGAGCTTTTTCATGGCAGTTGCGTTGTCATGACGCACGATCGCGATCTCTCCCTCGAGCACCAAGCGCATCGTTGTAACGAGCGCGGTCTGCGACGGCGGGTCGGCCGGGGGCGACGGCATTTCTTCGAGCGCCGCTTGCGCCTGCGCAGCGTCCCCAAGCTTCGCGAAGGCAAGCCCTCGCGCAAATGTCAACACGCTATCCGGGGCGCTCGCGTGCGGAAGCGTCACAACATCCTGCCAGCGCTGGGCGACAACGTACTGCTTTGCCATAAGATCGTTGTTGTTCTCGCGCTGCGCAACCGCGACAGATTCGGCGATGTGCCCGGTTTGCACCATCGCATAGACCTCGAAGCTCACGTTGTGGTTGTGATAGTACCGGTTTGCGCTGTAGTATCCGGGGTGGCAGCAGTCGATCTCGGCGAAATCCATCGCGACCGATCGCGTCCCCGCGTCGAGCGCCTCGTCGTACATGCCGACATCGAAGAACGTGTGCCCAGCCATGTGGGTGAGATGCGAATCTTGGAGTGGCAAGCCAAAGGATGCAAGCTGCTTTGCAGCATCGACGGCGACGGCCGAGTTTCCAGCCATCTGCGCCGTGTGAATATAGAAATGCAGCAACCCCACGTGTTTGGGGAACGTGGCCAAATATGTCTGAAACACCGGAAGTAGCTGCGCCAATCCCGCGCGATACGTGGCGCGCTTATCGGGTGACATCCTTTCGTATGCATACCAGTCAGCGCCGACGAGCACGTACAGCGCAGCTTCCAAGTACAATGTTGCGGCATCGGGATCGCTGGGGTTGGCTACTGCAATCTCGTGCAGCGCGTCGCGATACGCCGGCAAGAGTGTCTCCGGTTTAGCTTTGGCCGGCGCGTCGAACCGTGCCGACGCGGCGTCAATAAACGCGCGGTCTTCGGGGGTAGCGTATTGTTCGAGCGCCACCGCGCGCCGAATAGCCGAGCGCGCCTGCGCGTTGCGATCGTCGGTAGCGGGAACGTTGAGATTCGGAGCATTGCTCAACGCAATGCCCCAATACGCCATCGCGAGATGCGTATCTATGTCCGCCGCGGTGTAAAACTCGTGCTGCGCCGCTTCGGGATTGTAGGCATAGTAGTCGAGCAAGCCTTGGTCAAATGCAGCCTGCGCCGCAGCGTTGCTCGAAACGGCGTGGTGAATCACCGCCGGCGGGCGCGTTGGATTGGGCGCAACGCCGGTCAACGCGACGCTCAAGGCCACGGCAAAAACGACACGAGTCTTCAAAGACGCGAGATTTAGGCGCATGAAGTCCGATTCGCACTTCGCCCAACTTTGCCTTGAGGAGCCATCACATAGGGTGCGGCTTTAGGGGCCGCACCGGCACGGAGATGTCGCAAACCGAGAAGTCCGCACCGTGCGCGCGTCGCGCTGCTGCAACGAGTTGATCGAATTCCGCGGAGTGTGTGTCGAGCACCTCGATGGACGGTCGGTCCGATGAAGGAAGATCGCTCAGCACGCGCACGCGCAACATGCGGTCGGGGCGTTTTGGTGGCACGCCGACCGCGGCCGCCCGAACGACGTCTAGACCGACGAGAATGCGTCCAACGACCGTATAATCGTGATCGAAATTTCGCGTGGTGCCGCGCATGAAGAAAATCTCGGCGTTTGCCGAATCCACGTCGCGTTCGCGTCCCATGCCCATGACGCCGTCACAATACGCGCCCCACACCCTCGGTGTGCCGGTTGTGTAGGACGCCCCGACGGGAATGACCCCGAGAAAACCCTCCGGCGCAAGACCGCCGCGCACGAAGCGAAGCTGACTCGCTGGAATGTTAGCGGAAAATTCAGCCTGTAAGTCGGGCAGCGCAGAGCGATCGCCATCGTGATTGTGCGGATCGCCGGTCTGTACGAAGTTGAATCCGGGCTTGTCGACCACGCGCCACATCTGGAGTCCGTCGTAGACATGCATGCGAGCGAGGCGTTTCACGCGTTCGACCGCACGCGGCGCGAGCCGAGGCTCCAGTTCGACGACGATACGACCTTTCGTCGTATCAACGACGAGCGCATCAGCCGGGTCGATTGGGCGCCAGGCGCTCAGTGCGACGCCGAGGATTAGTACGGCAGCAAGATGCATGACGTCTTACGCGATCGCGTTCAGCTCGATGAGATCGTCTGCCGACAGCGTCAACTGCGCCGCGGCCACGTTTTCGCGGAGGTGCGCGATCGACGATGTTCCTGGAATGAGCAGCACGTTAGGCGACCGCTGGAGGAGCCACGCGACCGCGATCGCCTGCGAGGATACGCGACGCCTCGACGCGACCGCATCGAGCGCGTGCGATTGCAGCGGCGTGAAGCCGCCGAGCGGAAAGTACGGTACGTAGGCGATTCCCTGCTCAGCCAGCGCGTCGATCAACGCATCGTCCTCGCGGTTGGCGACATTGTAGAAGTTCTGCACACAAACGACCGGCGCGATCGCCTGTGCTTCGGTGACTTGGTCAGACGTGACGGTGCTCACGCCAAGATGGCGGATGAGCCCTTCGCGCCGCATCTCTGCTAGCGCCCCGAATGCTTCGGCGATCGAGCCGGGCTCCGGCCGATCCAGTCCGCCGACGCGTAGGTTCACGACGTCGAGAACTCCGAGCCCAAGGTTGCGCAGGTTGTCGTGCACTGCCGAGCGCAATTCTGCAGGCGTGCGTGCCTGCGGCCATCCGCCGCGTTCGTCGCGCCGTGCACCGACCTTCGTAACGATGTGTAAGTCCGCGGGGTACGGATGCAGCGCCTCCTTGATGATTTGATTCGTGATATGTGGGCCGTAGTAGTCGCTCGTGTCGATGTGCGTGATACCAAGCGTAACCGCTTCGCGCAGCACGGCGATCGCAGCGTCGCGGTCTGCAGGAGGACCGAACACATGTGGCCCGGCGAGTTGCATCGCGCCGTAGCCCATGCGCGACACGGCGAGCTCGCCCGCCATTACGAAGCTGCCGCCCGGAATACTCTTTTGCTGCATGCACGTATCATCCCACAGAAACTGGCGCGCATGCAAAGGCCGGCTATCCGACGAAGATCGCCGGATGCCGCTCCGCAGTATCGTAGCCTGCACTATCCTCGCGGCCGCGATGCTGGCGAGCACGCAACGCGCGATGGCTCAAGAGCTCGAGCCGCGCTCCTATTCCGCGTCGCCGGTCGGTACGAATTTTGGAGGCGTGACGTACTCAGTTTCGAGCGGCCAAGTCTCGCTCGATCCTTCACTCCCGCTCAGCGACGTGAACGCCACGGTCAACACCACGAGCGTAGGTCTCTCGCACAGCTTCGCGCTTGGCGAACGCACTGCGAGCTGGGCGGTCGTCGTCCCATATGTCGGCGCGCACGTCACCGGCGCCTTCTACGGGCAAGCGCAAGCGGGCTCGCGCTTCGGATTCTCGGACTTGCGCGCGCGCTTTGCGCTAAGTCTCCTCGGGCGAGCGCTCACGCCGAGGGAGTTCGCGCGTCGCAAACCCAGCACGACGCTCGGCGTGAGTTTAGCGGTGAGAGCTCCGACCGGCACTTACGATCCGACGCACTTCATCAATGTTGGCACGAACAGCTGGGCGTTCCAGCCGGAGATCGGCATGGAGCAGCCGATGGGTAAGTGGTTCGCCGATACCTCCGCTGCCATATCGATTTTCTGCGCAAATACAAACTTCTATGGCGGCCACGTGCTGCAGCAAAGAGCGCTGACAAATCTCCAATTTCACGTCGGTTACAACTTTCGTCCCGGCCAGTGGCTCGCGGCCGATGCAAACTACTATGCCGGCGCTGCGACCAGCGTGAATGGCGCTCCTGCGATCAACCGATTGGCAAACTCGCGGTATGGGCTTTCGTTTTCGCAACCACTTGGAACGGGCTTCTCGACAAAGCTTTCTTGGTCACGTTGGCTAAGCGGAACCTACGGGCAACAATTTTCGACCGCCACGCTTACGCTCCAATACCGCTGGTTCGATCATCCCAATAGCTGAGGCTCGCTTCCGTCGAGGACTCGGTCTGCACAGCTGAGAAGCGCGCTGTATATATGAGCGAATCCTTGCCGCAGCTAGCCTTGACGCCTCCGGAGCCCGTTTCGATCGTCTGAGAGGTGCAACGTGATCGAATTCCTGGCGATAGGAACGTCGATCGTGCGGCGCAAGGGCTACGATCACACCGCAAAGCCGCCGGCACCGACCATAACGCTAGGCTTAGACTAGGGGGCACGTATGTATACTCGCATTGCGAGCGCCATCGTTTTGACTGCGCTTCTTGGGTTCATGACCCAACCGGCGCGTGCTAACGGCCTGCAAGGTGTCGCGACGTTTCAATCGGGCGGCGCAACGTTGTTGGTCGAAACCTATACCGACACCAGCGGTACGGTTGGGTTGATCGACATCAGAACCAGTGGGCGGAACTTATCGTACGCCTTTGAAAAGGCCGATCTGCCGGCGCTCTACGCCTTGTGGAACAAGGCGCAGAACACCGCTAGTGACCCCGCGAAATTCGTTGCAGCGGGATCCGTCGCCGAACCCGACACGCGCGCTCGTGACGTGCTGCTCCTGGCGGCGGGGCCGACGGTCCGTTTCTCGATCGCCGATCCGGTCGACGGTATCCTCGTGTTCGATATGGCGCTGAGCGACCGCGCCGGTTTCGATGCGGCGATTCATCAAGCGGGGAACGCCCTCACGCTCTAATCAAGGCTAAATCGGCTTGTTACGAATCAAGAACTCACGAATAGCTGTTTTTTCGGTCCCGTTCGCGGTCTTAACCTCAGCCTGAATGTAGATACGTGTGTTGTCGGGCACGCTCGAATTGTTGAAGGTCGCGTGCATGTACGATCCACCGGGGGCCGGACGGAGGTAGATGTTGGCTAATTCGTGGCCACCACTCATGCTCGATGACGTGCTCCAGCGCGCCACGCACGATCCTTCCAGCCCCTTGCCGTCGCATCCGAATCCGAGTTGGATCGCAGAGCCGGTATTACGTGCTTCTTCGAAGGTAACCGTGGGCGGACGCTTCTCGGTTCCGGCGCCGTGCGGAAGCTGGCGATTGCACTATACACTTCACCATCGTAGTTGCGGATGAACGCGCGATAGTAGTACGTCGTTCCGGGAAGCAGCCCATTGAGATCGGCATGCCACTGCGATCCACCCTCCCGCGGCGCCACCGTGGTTTCGGCAACGCGCTTGGCACCAGACAAATTACTGTTGGTCGAGAACTCGAACCACACGCGCGCGTTTTGATCGTGATTGTTGTAGCTCATGCTTAGTCCGGCCGTCGTCGAACTAATATTCCAATCCCAAACCCGGTTGATAACCGGCGGCGACGCGGCAAATGCCGCGCCTACAGACGATGCGACAAACAAGCCGCACAACAAAAATGCAAGACGTTTCATGGGGCTACTCTTCGCGAAGCATCTTCGTTCCGCCCGCGGTATTAATCCGCTGGCGGCTCCCAAATCTCGACCGCGTTGCCTTCTGGGTCATGCACCCGCGCAAAGCGGCCGGTTTCCGGCGTGTCCCAGCTTGGATCGGTCTGCACTTCAACGCCCGCGCGCCGCAAATCGGCAAGCAGCGTACCCAGATCGTCCACACGCAAATTGATCATGAACTGCTTGTCGGCGGCGAAATAATCTGTGTCGGCGGGAAACGGCATGAACACCGTGGGCCCTGCCTGCTGCTGCCAGACAGCCTCGTCGGGGGCGGTAAGGCCGAAATACGTGCGGTACCACGCTCCCAGCGCCTCCGGATCGCGCGCTCTGAAGAAAAAACCGCCAATGCCGGTTACTGCCACGGCTTGTCGCCTCCCGGGATGACACGATAGTGCACTTGGATTACTCCGGTGTCGAAACGACGCGTTTCTATGAGTTCGAGATTCCGTCGTACGGCGGCACGGAATGCCGGCTTTCCACCGCCGACGATCACCGGGTTGAGAAACAGGTGACATTCGTCGACGAGATCGGCCTCGATCGCTAGCCCCGCAAGCTCGGCGCCGCCAATAATGATGTCGCGGTCCGATTCCCGCTTGAGCTTCGCAATAGCCTGGGATCGAAGTCTCGCTCGACACGCGTGTTGCGTGTCGTCGCGCCGCTCAGCGTTCGCGAAAAGACGATCTTCTCGGCCTTCTGCCAGACCCGTGCGAAGTCGCGGTATTCGGGTGGATAGCCCTCGATCGGCGCATCCCAGTAGGCCATCGTCTCATAGAGCCGCCGTCCATAGAGATGGGTTCCGATCGGCCGCAACAACTCCGCGATAAACGCGTATACTTGATCGGGATTGACCCAATCGAAGGCACCGGTTTCGTCCTCGATGTAACCGTCGAGCGACGTATTGGTCATGTAGATCAGCTTCGACATACGAAATCTCAAGTAGCACGATGCTAACTAACGCCAGCGATCACCCGGATCGATGACGTAGTGTTTCCAAACGTAACCCCACGGAAGCACGATTGGAACAAACACGGGACCAAAGAAGATTGAGAACGCCTGCCCGGCGGTATCGGGGTCGAGATGATGCGTAAGGTACAACGGCAACCAAGCCGCGAGAATCCAGATTACTTTCCATACCAACTCGAAGATCAGCAACGGCATCATCCTTACGGGATACCGCACGCCGAGCAGGCAGAGCAGCGTCAGGGCCCCAAGGAAACTCATGCCGACACCGTGCCAAAAATCCCAGGCGTGCGCGTGATGGATGATGGCCGGCCAGATCTGCGCGCCTTCGGCTACGCCAATAAGCAAGTACATCGCTCTGAGCAGGTAGAGCCGGTAGAGTGGAAGCTCGGAAACGCGTTGCACCCAACTTGGCTTTGCTCCGGCGGCCGGCTTGAACCTTTTTATCCGAATTGCGCTAAGGAACGATGACGATTCGGCGCGTGCTCTCGGCCGGCGCAATCCACGCTTCGGCAATGGATGAGAGCGGATACGTTTGCGTCGGGACATCGATTTTTCGGTCGGCGATAAGCTGCATGTAAACCGGGACTTGCGCCATGACATCTGCGATCGAGGCCGAGCCGGCGCCGCTGCCGGAAATAGTAATGCGGCGGCTTCGCAAGAGCGCTGCTGGCACAAGCGCATCGGGACCGGCCATCGCACCGATTTGCACGTACGCGATGTTTGCTGTGTCTTCTTCAAACCCACGCCGTGCCAAAGCGGCGAAAGCGGTTTCAGCTGCAGCCCCAAAGAGAAAGTCGAGGACGATGCTGGGCGCCGCGCCATCGAGTGCATGCACGAGCGCCTCTGCGTCGGCGTCGCGGTCTCCCGTGAGTGCGACGGTCTTTGCGCCCAGCTCCGCCGCTCGCGCGAGCGCGACCGGATTTCGCCCAACGCCCACAACCGCGGACGCGCCGAGCAAACGCGCGTGTTGGACGGCAAGCGATCCCGCCATGCCGGTTACGCCGAGAATAAGGACGGTGCCGATCGCACCAAGCTCTGCTGCGCGCGCATGCAATGGCATCCATGATGAAAGCCCGGGATTTATCCCGGCGGCAATCTTGACGGGATCCGCTTCAGATGGCAGCGCGAAGCGCACCTTTTTCGGCGCGGCCATTCGCTGCGCAAACGTCCCGTATGGCGGCTGAATAAAACCCGTGAAGATCAGCTCGCCGTCTGCGGTGCGCGCGACAGCGTCAACGCCTGGAATGAGTGGCCGAGACTCTGCACTGCCATAGTGACGTCCCGCCGCGAGCGACCGCACGATGGGATGCAGGCCGGCGGCGACGAGGTCGACGAGCTCAAAGCCTTCCACGGCTTCCGGGTCGGCGAACTCGCGGTATTCAGGAGTCGCGTCCGGCGCTTTCAAGATAGCAGCCTTCACGAGGATCTCCTTAACTAAGTTAAGTGAATAGCCTCAGTATTCCTTATCTTTGTTAAACTGTCAATATGCGGACGGCCCTCTCGAAAGCGTCGATCGTGCAGGCGGCGCTGGATGTCCTCGACGAGCACGGCATGGACGGGGTGACGGTGCGCGCCGTCGCCCGTCGGCTTGGCGTGCAGGCTCCGGCCTTGTACTGGCACGTGAAAAACAAACAAGAACTGCTCGACGAGATGGGCACGGAGATTTGGAGGCGCGCCAGCCAAGAAATCCTCGCGCTCGGTTCCGACATTCCGTGGCGCAAGGGTCTGATCGCCTACGCAACGATCTGTGCGACGCGCGCTGCTTTCACATCGGGACGGCGCGAAGGCGTTCAGCGGCACCTATCTGACGGATGTCGGCGTACTTCAACGACAAGAATCGATGTTTGCGCAAATGAGCGACGCCGGATTCACGCTTAAAGATACCGTGCGAGCGTATACGTTACTCTATAGTTTCACGGTTGGTTTTTGCATCGAGGAGCAAGCCGCGGCGTCAGCCGAATCGGACGACGATCGGTATTCTCTGGCTCGACGAGCGAAGCGGCTAGACGCGGATCGCTATCCACGCGCGGTTGAATCGGGCCCCTATATCTTCGGCGACCCCGATGCGCGATTTACGGATCTTGTGGAAGTGATCGTGGGATCGATCGAGCGAATACAGACCGAGGGGAACCAGGGGCTGAAATGAGCAGACCGATGATTAGCGTGCTTTACGTGGTAGCGATGGCAGCCGTCATAGTCGCTGTAGATCTCATGTTCTTCAGAAGTCGCTTCTGGGAACGGTTGATAGTGAATATTGGAATCGTCTTGGTGTGCGCAGCATTTTATTTGAGATTCGTGGGGCGCCCATGACGTGGACCTTCTCATCGTTGTCTCACGAACCCGTCAACGCGGCGTCAACCTCGAGTCCTAGGCTTGGGTCATGAACACTTCAGCATTTCGCTCCTCCCTCGCCGGATTCGCACTGTTCGGCATATTGACGACCTCGCTCGCGGCGCCGGCTCTGGCCGACGGTGCGGCCTCGACGCGCAACATTATCGGTGCGGCAGCCGCAATCATCGGGATCGCCACCGCGGTGAATGTGTCGAACAAAAATCGGGTGGCGAACACGGTTGAAGGCTATCTGCCCGACGGAAGCGTGGTCTTCGAAGACGGCCACGTCGTCGATCGGAACGGAAACTCGTGGTATCCGGGCAATCAGGGCGAACAAATCGCCTGTAACGGCCAATCGTGCGACATCACGTCGATCGGCGCCGGGTACTCACTCCATACAACAGCCCGCAATACGGCGTCCAATTCTATGGTAACAGCCGCAACGTGCAGAACGACCGGAACAACCGGAACGACCGGAACAACCAAAACTACAGCGACACGCGGCGTCCGCCACGCGTGAAAACAAAAGAGCCCGACGAGATTTCGCCGGGCTCTTGTTTATCTCGTGCGCACGCCTCGACTACGGCCGCCCCAAGACAGACTTCATCTTCCGCCAAAGTTCCGGAGCGCCAAGTTGCTCGCAAACACCGGCAAATGCAGCGGTCGGCCCGCGCCACTCCAGATCATCGACATTCTCGAAAAGCTTCGCGTCTGTTCGAAGCGTTGCGAGTTTCTTGAATAAGAGGGCGCGATCGCGATTCCCACCGAGCACGTTTTTCGGGAAGAGCTCGATCTTTCCGTAACGCGCCAACAGCGCTGCCGCGCCCTTCGCACCAATGCCCTTGATGCCGGGATAGCCGTCCGCAGCATCACCTACAAGAGCAAGGTAGTCGGCGATGAGCTCCGGATCGACGCCAAACTTCGCTCGTACGCCGCTCGCGTCTCGAACGACGTTGGTTCTTCTGTCCACCTGCACAACGCGATTCCCGCGCACGCATTGAGCGAGATCTTTGTCTGGCGTCCAGATGCAAATCTGTTCGACACGAGCATCCTTCGATGCGATTTCGGCAGCCGAAGCAAGCGCATCGTCCGCCTCGAGTTCGATCATTGGCCACACCGCTACGCCCATTGCGCGCAGCGAATCCTCGAGAGGCGTGAACTGTGCAAAGAGCGCACGATCGATGCCGTCTCCCGTTTTATAATCGCTCCAAAGCTCGTTCCGAAATGATTCGATGACATGGTCGGTCGCGACTCCAACATGCGTCGCTCCATCTTCGATCATGCGCAGTACGGTATTGAGCACTCCGATAACGGCGCCGAACCGGCGCCCTTCACTACCGCCGCGGCGCTGCAGTCCGTAAAAGTGCCGAAAGAGCTCGTACGTTCCGTCAATAAGATGAATGACCACCGCTACCAGCCACCCGACGCGCCTCCGCCACCAAAGCCACCACCGCCCCCGGAAAATCCCCCGCCGAAACCGCCGCTGCCGCCGGCCCAGCCGCCGCCAGCCCAGCCACCGCGCGCACCGCTCGCAGCACCTGACACGAGGAAAAAATCCATCCAATCACCGTGCTTTTTCCCGCGCCGAACGGTGGTAACAACAAGCGTGAGGATGACGAAAAGAAGCACGACGAGCATGACTATGCCAACGATGTACTGGCCGACCGCACCGTCATGCTTGACCGATGGCGCCGCTGTCGGCGCCGGCGCGGTCTCGTTTGCAGCGTCCGGGTCGATCGCTATCAGCATCTGGTCGACGCCGCTTTGGACCGCGCTGTCGACGTTGCCCTGGCGCATCATTGGTGCGATGTACTCAGAAATTATCTGTGCCGATCGCGCATCGGTGAGCTTTGGCTCAAGACCATAGCCGACCTCGATACGTATCTTGCGATCCGCCATGAAGAGAAACAGGATCGCGCCGTTGTCTTTACCTTTGTACCCGACCTTCCAGCGTTCTGCCGCTTCGGACGTCCACTCTTCGAGGGGCGTGCCACCGGTCGTGTTTCCAATCCAGACGATTACTTGATTCCCGGTCTTGGTGTCGAAACGATGGAGTTCGTCTTCGAGCGCATCTCGCTTTTGTGGCGCAAGAACGCCCACGTTGTCGGTAACATAATGGGTCGGCGCCGGAGGAATCGAGATCGCCGCGAGCACGATGGCGAGTGCAGCGATCATCGCGTTTCGTCCGCCGCGAAGTGCGAGTGCAGCGCCTCCCCAAGACGGTTGATGCCCGTCACGATTGCATTCGTGAGCGTGTCGGTCTTAAACGCGGTGGACATTTCCGTGATGAGATCATCCCAAAACTCTTGCCCGACGCGTTCGTGAAGCGCGCGATCACCAAGTACCGCAAACGTGCGGCTTCGGGGTGCAACCAGAATCAGCGCGGCATTTGCCGCTGGGTGCGTATGCATACCGCGGGTGAGAAACTCCGATTTTGCGCGTTCGAGTGCATCGACGGAGTCTTCCGGAACAACGCGAACCGCAATGCGCGATGAGGTTCCAGCCTCCGCTGCACGCAGTGCGCTGCTAATGCGCTTGCGATCTTCGTGCGTCACGGCGTGAAGTTGACGACAGGCGCGGTTTGCGCTCCGGGCTGCGCTTGGAAGTAGGGTTTGTCTGCGAATTTCGGGCCGAACATGCCGGCGATAAAGACGGTTGGCGCGCGGTTGCGCGCGGTGTTGAATGCTTGCGCGACCTCGTTGTACCGTCGGCGCTCCACCGCGATGCGGTTTTCAGTGCCCTCGAGTTGCGACTGCAACGTTAGAAAGTTCTGGCTCGCCTTGAGATCGGGATAGTTCTCGACAGTGACGAGCAATCGTGAAAGCGTCGCGCCGAGTTGGTCTTGCGCCTGAGCGTACTGCGCGAATGCCTTCGGATCGGCCGTCGCGCTTTGCACGGTTGACGCAGGCAGCCGCCCAACCGCCGCCCGGGCCTCCGTCACAGCGATGTACGTGCTTTTCTCGAAGTTTGCAGCACCCTTGACGGTTGCGACGAGATTCGGCACGAGATCGGCGCGGCGCTGATACACGTTTTGCACCTGGCCCCATTGGGCGTCGACCGCCTGATCCAATGTCACGAGCCTGTTGTAGGTGGACACGATATACAAAATCGCAAAGACGATAACGACTCCAACGATCCAAATGGCATAAGGACTGCGTCTTTGCATATGCTTCCCCTTATAGCAGTTCGTCTACAGGCTTGACCGTTCGTCCGAGGAGGCAATGCTTCCCTCGCGCTTCGAGGCACAGCTAGGATATGATGCGATTCGACTGAAACGATGGGTCGAACGTCTGTAGCCGGGAGTATGAATATGAAGCGCGTTTTCTTGCTGCTCGTAGCCCTCTCTATGATTTCGCCATCCGCCGTCGGCGCGCAGGGCGCTTCTTCGGCCCCGGTCGTCTTGAGTGCTGATACCAAGGAGACCTTTTCCGGCGTAACGTTCACCGCACCCAAAGATTGGAGCATGCAACAGACCGATACGATAACGATTTTGAGTGCGCCCGAGAACGATGCGCGTCTCTTCATCATTCACATCGGCGCCGCGACCGACGGAAAAGCGGCCGTAGCGAGCGCGTGGAAATTGGTCGAGCCGTCGTTCGACCGGAAAATCTTGGCCGCCGAACCCGTAGCGCCCGTCAACGGGTGGGACGAGCACATCTCGCTCGGCTACGTAACCGGAGCCGAAGAACATCGCGTTATCGCAGCGGGTGCGTACCGTAAGGATACAAGCTGGACCGTCGCGTTGATTGACGGATCTGAATCGACGGTCGAAAAGCGCGGAACCGCCGTAGGAACCTTGATTGCGACGCTACAGCCCGAAGGCTACGTCCAAGAAACCTTCGCCGGCCGTACCGCCAATCGACTGACGCCGCAGCGCGTTAACGAACTCCTCGACTTCGTAAGAACGGGCATGCAAGAGTTACACGTCCCGGGCGTTGGACTCGCACTCATCGATCACGGCAAGGTCGTGTATGAAGGCGGCCTCGGTGCACGAACGTTAGGCAAACCGACGCCCGTCGACAAGAACACCCTCTTCATGATCGCCTCGAACACCAAAGGCATCACCACGCTCATGCTCGCGCGCGTCGTCGACCAGGGGAAGCTCCAGTGGAGTGAACCGGTGGTCAAGGCGTATCCGTCATTCCGTCTGGGCAGCCCAGCGACGACCGCGAACGTTCGCATCGAGGACTTGGTTTGCGCCTGCACGGGTGTGCCGCGCAAAGATTTCGATTGGCTCCTCGGTACCACGCCACAAACGGGTCCACAAAATACCTTTACGATGCTCGCAAACACGGAACCGACCAGCAAGTACGGCGAGTTGTTTCAGTACAGCAATACGATGGCGTCGGCCGCCGGCTACATCGCTGGCCACACGGAGTATCCGAACCTTCCGATCGGCGATGCCTATAACAAGGCTATGCAGCGGCTCGTCTTCGACCCGCTCGGCATGGCGAGCACGACGTTCGATTTCGACAAAGCGCTTGCATCCGATCACGCAGATCCGTACGGCCAAGACATCGACGGCAACACGCACGTGCTCAACCAGGATATGAACCGGCTCGCCATTCCGTTCCGTCCGGCTGGCGAAGCGTGGTCGACCCCGCACGACATGATCAAGTACGTCGAAAACGAACTGACGGAAGGTGCGTTGCCGAACGGCACGCGTTTGGTGTCGCAGAAGAACCTTTTGCAGCGTCGCGTGCACACCGTTGCCGTGGGTAAAGACGAGTGGTACGGCATGGGGCTCATGGATGACCGGACCTATGGCATCAGCGTCATCCATCATGGCGGCGATCTCTTTGGCTATCACAGCGACTGGGCGGCGATCCCCGACGCGAGCGTAGGCATGGTGATCCTGACGAACTCCGACAGCGGCGTGTATCTCCGTGGTCCGTTCCTGCGGCGTTTGCTCGAGGTGCTGTATGATGGTAAACCGCAAGCAGCGGCGGAGCTAGCCTCTGCAGCTAAAAACAATGTCGCGGAACAGCAAGCAATGAGAAAGCTCTTAACCGTTCCTCCGTCGGCCGAGGCGTCTGCAAAACTCGCGCCGTCGTACTTCAATCCGGATCTGGGACACCTTACCGTGCATCGCAACGGATCGAGCGTCGTCTTTCAATTCGGAATGTGGAGCACCCCCGTCGCGACGCGCCAGAATCCCGATGGCACGACGTCGTTTATGAGCATCGCTCCGGAAATCATCGGCCTTGAGTTTTCGCCGTCCACCGAAAATGGAAAGCCGACGCTCATTACCCGCGACGGACAACACAAATATACGTACACGGCGAGTTCGTCACCGTAGTAAGCGCACGGGAGCAGTCGATGCGCAAAGCAAGCTAGATACTAAGCGGATAGGCTTCCTCGCCGTGGAGTACGATGTCGAGGCCTTGTTCTTCGCCCTCACGCTCCACCTTCACCGGCGTAATGAAGTTGATCAGCCACAGCATCACGTAGGTGAAAAAGAATGCCCATGCACTGCACACTACTGCGGCGGCGAACTGCTTGCCAAGGAACGAGGGGTTTCCCGCAAGTAGTCCGTTCTCTCCGCTTGGGTTCCATGCGGTTGCGCCGAAGACGCCGAGCAGCACGATGCCGAGGAATCCGCCGACTCCGTGCACGCCCCACACGTCGAGTGCATCGTCCCACCCGAGACGGTTCTTGAGCGCGACCGCATAGTAGCACCCGATGCCGGCTGCGATACCGATGATAATCGCCGCCACAGGCGAGACAAAACCTGCGGCCGGCGTTATGGTTGCGAGCCCCGCGACCGCACCGGTGAGAAGTCCGACGAATTTCGGTTGACGACCATTGACCCACTCGATCAGAAGCCACGCGACGGCGGCGAACGATGCCGCAACGTCGGTATTGAGGAAGGCCGAAGCTGTAACGGAATCGACACGCAATTCCGATCCGGCGTTAAAGCCATACCAGCCGAACCAGAGCAACCCTGTTCCGAGTGCAATCAGTGGGACGTTGTGTGGCCGGTTTTCGATAACGCTACGACGCCCGACGTACAGTACCGATGCGAGTGCAGCAAAACCGGCTGATGCGTGAACGACGATGCCACCGGCAAAGTCTTCAATGCCCCACTTCGCGAGAATCCCATCCGGGCTCCAAAGCATATGCACAAACGGGAAATAGACGAAGATCAACCACGCGGTGAGGAACCAGAAATACGCCTTGAATGTGACGCGGTTTGCGAACGCCCCCGTAATTAGCGCAGGCGTGATAATCGCAAACATCATCTGATAGGCGATATGGACAACCAGCGGGATGCCGGCGTCGTTCCCGGTGAACATCGTGGTGAGCGTCACGCCTTTGAGCAGCGCGTAAGTCATTGGGTTCCCGATGATGCCATGGATGTCGGGGCCAAAGCACATCGAGTAGCCGAAGGCGATCCAAAGCACGGTCGTCCAGCCGAGCGACATGTAGCTCTGCATCATGATGCTGAGCACGTTCTTGCGTGCCACAAGGCCGCCATAAAAAAACGCGAGGCCGGGCGTCATCAACATTACCAGGCTCGCACAAAGCAACATAAAGCCGGTGTTTCCGACATTAACGGAAACGGGAGAGGTCCCCATGGGTTCGGTCCTCCGCAGTCTGTGTTCGCGCACGGGACTAACCCCGGGCAGCCCATCCTTGGGTGGCATGCGTTCTAAGTTCCTTCGCATTCGGTACGCAAACCGACAGCATGGCAGAGCAAGCATTTCCAATAGTGAACAAGAAGAGCCCGACGAAATTCGCCGGGCTCTATTTGACGCAGTCTCTCGATTACGGCGACGCGCGCCTACACGTCCGAACGGATTTCGTCGTCGAGAGCGTCGAAACGCATGCGCGCACGCAGTACAATGGGGTGGCTGCGCTCTGTCCACTCCACGAGGGTGAGCATCGACTCGAGCAGCGATTCACCCAACTCGGTCAAGCGGTATTCAACGCTCGGCGGTTTGGTCGGGAACACGTGGCGCGAAACCATACCGTCGCGTTCGAGCGAGCGCAGCGTCTGGGTGAGCATCCGCTTCGAAATGTCGGGCACTGCGCGCCGCACCGCGCTAAAACGCAGCGGCTCAGCCGCAAGCGACATGAGGATGAGCGTCGACCACTGCGTCGATCGACTTTCGCACCGGAGCGATGACGCTCGATTCACGTTCGATTGATCTGAATCACGCGTGGCCCGATGGTTGGAACGGCCCGCTGATCGCCCACGGCACCGTGTTCTATCGCTAGTTCGTTAAGATGCCGATGGCTGGATCGCCGATCCAACGAGCGCAAGTAAACGCGAGTTCTCGACGCGAAGGTATGCCTGGCCCGCTGATTCCGCGAGCGCTTCGAGCACGGCGATCTCATCCGGATCGAGCCTTGTACCGTCGCGGTGAACTCCGTACAACGTAAAGCCGGCGAGATCGTCCCCATCGAAGATCGGGATGGCGATCGTAGGAACGCCAACTTCGGCCATCGCGGCCGCCACCCGATCGCCCAAATCATCGATATGGACACACGAACGCTCCACGCGAAGAAAGCGCACGATATCGTCATCGCGATCGAACCCGACCATGGGCGCCGTTGCAAAGCCGGCCGACGTCGCCGGCAAAAACGCATTCCCAGCTCTTCGAAACAGAGCCGCCATCGTAAGGTCGAGCTCACTGTACGGATCCTCGACGAGTGCGCGATCGATCGTCTCACTGCGCTCTGCGCGCGGCAACGTACGCGCGAGACGTCTAAGGTAGATTTCTGCTGCATGTTTTCCGCGATAAATGAGCGAGTCTACCCAGCCTTCTAGGACAGGGATAAGTCGATGCATCAAAACGCCGAGACAAATTGCGATGACCGCGTCGAGTGCTAGCGCTATGCGAAGTTCGGCAAGGAAACGCGTAGCCGCCCAGTCGGCGGCCGCGATTAATCCAAAGATCACCGTCATCAACGCACCGTACACGACAGCCTTGCTAATTACGAAACGAATGTCGATGACGTGGCGACGAACGATCGCGTACATCAGTGTCAGTGGCATGATCATCGTGAGCGTCCCAAAGACGCCGGGCCAAAAGTTTTCGCTGCCTTGTCGAAGATCGTTTGTGACGACGCCGATTACGATCGCGGCAGCAACCCACCAAAAGCGGGCGCGCACAGCAGCCTCCATCTTCAGCAAACGGACCACAATCAAAATGACAACTGCGATCGTCATCAGTTTAGAAAGGGCAACTTGGGACGGATCCAAAGGAGAAAAATAGCCGAGAACGAGTACGCGGTAGAGGGAATGCGCCACGACGAAGGCGATCGTGCCGATTGCTGCTATCCAAAACACCCATCCGCGCCAATCGCGCGGAACGCTTTCGTCCGGCACGACGAGTGCGAAGAGAAAGAGAAACACTGCGCCTAACGCGGCCGATGGACTGGCCACCGCTAGTAGAGCGGCATATGCAACCGGCGGCCAAGCGGTGAGAGCTTGATATGCTGCACCCACCGGAGCTTCCGCAAGGCAGTAACCGAACAGCAGCCACGTCATGACGCTCGGGCGCAAGATCACTAAAGCGCAACCAACGAACAAGAACACCACATACGAGAACAACCGGAGAGCCTGCATCGCGGTACTTCCATAAAACGACGCGGACAGTGGTCCAGGCGCGGCCGCAAACGCAAGCTTTGCCGCGGAACGGTGTTGGTCACGCAGAAGTGAATAAGGTCGGGTTCGTAGGCTGCCTCTCGTAAAAACGGCAAACGCAGGATCGCGTAATCCCGCGTATCGATGCACCCTATGAGATCGCCGGTTCGCAGGCCTCCGCGCTCGGCAGGTGAGCCTGCGTCAACCGCAACAACCCGTGTGCCATCTACGTGCGCACCGGTGTACGCCGTCGTAAATCGCGCAAACATCGATGGCGTGACAATAGCCAGGAATAGGACAGATAACGCGATCACAATGACAGCGCGCCAGTTCATTGATCGGTATATTTTACTTTCACGAGAGCTTGCCTGCACTATGCGTGACGCAGAAGCAAAGCCCGACGATTCTCGCCGGGCTCTTTCGTTACGTCGGTCCCTCGACTACGCTGCGCTACGCTCGGGATGACAAGTTACAATTTTACACCACGTCAGAACGGGATTTCGTCGTCTAACTCGTCGCCGAAAGCTTCGCCTGCGGATGCACCATTAGCTGCACCGGTACCACCGCTGCGTGCGCCGGCGTACTCGCCGCCACCGCTGAAACCACCCTCAGCGCCGCCTGGGCGCGAGCCGAGCATCTGCATGTTGTCGATCACAACTTCCGTGGCTTTGCGTTTGTTGCCGTCCTTATCATCATACGAACGGATCACCAAACGGCCCTCGATCAACGTGTTCGAGCCCTTCTTCAAATACGTGTTGCACGTTTCACCGAGGCGATCCCACGCAACGATATCGACGAACGTCGTCTCTTCCTTATTGCGCGGGTTGTTCACCGCAAGCGTGAACTTCGTCACCGCTTTACCCGACTGGGTGTAACGGATCTCGGGGTCGCGCGTGAGGTTCCCGACTAAAATTACTCGATTGTACGAACCGGCCATCTTCTTCTTACTCGCTTTCGCAATGTCGCTGTGCTAACGGCCCTTATCCCACCCAATGCAGACCACGGCTAGAAATAGCAGCGACCCGTGCCAGGTGCCTGGCACGAGCCGCCTGTCGAATGTCCGAAGAGTTTTAGACTTCGGTGTTTGCGACCTGGGCCCGCTCCGCGGGCTGCATCGGCGGCGTTAGCGGAACAGCGCCCATCGGCGGCGTTAGCGGAACCGCGCCCATCGGTACCGGTGCCGGCGGCGGATTGGCCAACGCATGGGCCATCGCCGCGAGCTGCTTCTTGTCGAGGCTCAGGACGAGCGCGCGCAGGACGTCCTCCTGCAGCTTGAGCTGGCGCTCGAGTTCCTTCGAGGCAGCGCCGCTGCTGCGGAAATGCATCGCCACGTAGTTGCCCTCGCGCAAATCGGCAATTTCGTAGGCCAGGCGCTTGCGCCCGAGCTTCTCGATGTTGACCACCGTGCCGCCCTGGCTCTTGATGATTTCGCCGATCGCGTTTGCCCGCGCATCGACGTCGGCCTCTTCCAAATTGGGCCGCAAAATATAGGTCACTTCGTAGTCGTTCATTACTCGTTCCATCTTTGGACGCCGCCCTTGAGGGTGACGGCCCCTCTCGGGGCAGGTGGTAGCGGGAAATCAAAAGTCTCCCAAAACTCACGAATTTTACTATAGTCATCGTGTAAACGCAATCCGGCCGGCCGGGGGCGATGCTAAGATGGGGGGCGATGTCGATCGCCCGCTTTGCCGTCAACCGCCGGGTGGCCGTCTCCATGCTCGCCCTGGCGATCGTGGTGCTCGGCATCTTTGCCTTGCCCCGGTTGCCAGTCGCCCTGCTCCCCAACTTCACCCCGCCGGTCGTCACCGTAACGGTGAACTACCCGAACGTGGGCCCGGAGCAGATGGAAGCGCTGGTCACCCGCCCGATCGAGAACGCGGTCAGCCGCGTCAACGGGATCGAGCTGATCAACTCGAGCTCGCAACTGGGCCAAAGTTCGGTCAGCGCCCAGTTCTACTACGGCACGAACCTCGACACCGCGGCGGTCGACGTGCAGCAGCAGGTCGACCGGATCCGCAGCCAGCTGCCCAACGACCCGAACCTGCAGCAGCCGCAGATCGCGAAGTTCGATTCGAACTCGCTGCCGGTCGTGCGCTTTTACGTGACCGATCCGAACATGCCGCTGCGCGATCTCGGCGATCTCTTCGCGAATCAGCTCTCCGACGAGTTCGCATCGGTCGACGGCGTTGCGAACGTGGTCGTTGCGCAAGACCAAACGCGCGCGTTCATGATCGAACCCGATGCCAGCAAGCTCGCCGCGTACGGCATGACGTTCAACCAGATCGTCGGTCGCGTGCAGCAAGAGAACCTCAATCTGCCCGCCGGCATCATTCAAGTTGGCCCCAACGAATATCAAGTGCGCGCGAATGCCCTGCTTGCGACAGCAGGTGAAATCTCGAATCTCGTGCTCGCGGTCAAGAACGGGAGCGTTGTACGCATCGGCACCGTGGCCAAGGTCACCGACTCGATTCAGGAGCAGCGCACGTTCGAACGCCTTAACGGCAAGGCGGCGATCGGCGTCGTCATCGATGCGCAGCCCAACGCGAACATCGTCGCGACGGCGATCGGCGCGTATCGCAAGATCGATGAGGTACAGAAGCGTTACGCCGGCATGAAGATCGGCGTCGTCTTCGATCAAAAGAGTTTTATCCTCGAAGCGATCGGTGCGCTCCAGCACACCGCGATTTACGGCGCAATTCTCGCCGTCCTGATCATCCTGCTCTTCTTGCACTCGTGGCGCACCACGCTAATCGTCGCGATCTCTCTTCCGATCTCAATCCTTGGCACGCTCTTCGTTGCGTACGTTTGCGGCTATTCGCTCAACATCATGACGCTCGGCGGCCTCGCGCTCTCGGTTGGGCTCATCGTCGACGATGCGATCGTCGTGATCGAAAACATCTACCGCCATATGGCGCTCGGGCAGTCGCCGCGCAACGCTGCGGAGAGCGCGACGTCGGAAATCTTCAGCGCCGTACTTGCCTCCTCGATCACCGTCATCACGGTCTTCATTCCGCTGGTCTTGATTCCAGGTTTGCAAGGGTTGATCTTCACACCATTTGCGGTGATGGTGATGGCGGCGGTTGCGCTGTCGTTCGTCGTCGCGGTCACGACGGTCCCGATGCTCTCCTCGGTCCTGATTCGCAACAAGCAGCTCTCGACCAATGGTCGCGGAAACGGCAATGGCGCCGCACACGGCGTCGGCGGCTACGTACGCTTCGCCCACCGGTTTGACCGCGTGTACGACCGTTTCGAGCAGCGGTATCGGCGCGTGCTCGAACGCGCGATCGCGCGCCCCGGCCTTGTGGTCGGCGTTGCTGCCGCCTTACTCATCGGTACGATTATCGCGACGAAGCTCGGCGCGGTCAAAACGGAAATCTTCCCTGCATCGAACTCCGTGTTCGTGCGATACAACCTGCACTTGCAGACAGGCACGGCAGTCAACGTCACCAACGGCGTCTCGCGCGACATCGAGCACCGTATGCTGAAGGATCCGCGTGTGCTCTACGTCGGCTCACAGATCGGGCAAGAAGGCTTTATCGGCAACGGTACGCAGGTCACCAACCAAATCAATCTCTCGGTGCAGCTCAAGCCGCAGTACAGCGGTAACGACGCCGCCAAATACGTGCGTGATTGGACCGCGATCATTAGCACGATCCCGGGTGTGCGCGCATACGGTCGCACAGTCGACATTGTACAGAACACGATCTCGCGCGGCCAAGACGCGCTCGACGTGCAGATCTTCGGCCCCAATATCGCAACGCTGTACAATCTGGCCCAATATACCGTCGTGCCTGATCTTTCGCGTATTTCCGGTATTCAGACTCCGCAGAGTTCGATCTCGCCCGCGCAACCGGAACTCGACATCAATGTCGATCGCGTGAAGGCAGCGCAACTCGGCATCTCGACGCAGGCGATCTCGAACACGATCGATACCGCGACGTCGGGCACGATCGCGTCATACATGCAGATCAACGGCACGCAGTATCCGATCATCGTACAACTGCCGCCCGATCAGCGCCGTTCGCTACAAAGCGTGCTGTCGTTGCAGGTCCCGGTTTCGAATCTTCCCGGCGCAACAACCGGCAGCGTTGCCAACGGTGCGGCAAGCGGCGCGCTCGGCGGTTCGATCGTGCAGACGTCGTCGGATCAAGGTGCGCACGCCACGCTGCCGGTGATGTCGCTAAGCGAACTCGCGAATATCAGCTTCGGATCGGGACCGTCGGAGATCACGCGCCAAAATAAGCTGCGTGAGATCGATGTCACTGCAGGTCTCGACACTGCGCCGCTTGGCCAAGTCGTTGAAGCCAGCACGAAGATCATGAACGGCATCACGCTGCCGCCGGGCTACTACTGGCAATACGGACAATCCGTCACGCAGCAGAGCGATACGTTCGGAAGCCTCGGGCTGATCGTCTTGCTCGCGATCATTCTCATCTACATGTTGCTCGCAGCGCAGTTCGAGTCACTGTTACATCCCCTTGTGATCATGGTCTCGGTCCCGCTGGCCTCAACCGGCATCGTGCTCTCGCTCTGGCTCACGCACCGTGCGTTCGGCTTGACCGCATTTATCGGCGTATTGATGCTGGTCGGCATCGTCGTGAAGAACGCGATTCTCGTCGTGGAGTTCACAAATCAGTTGCGCGAGCGCGGCTATTCGGTGAAGGAGGCGGTGCTGCACGCCGCACCGCTTCGCTTACGGCCGATTTTGATGACGACGCTCGCGTCAGTCGGCGGAATGCTGCCGATCGCGCTCGGCATCGAAGCCGGCAGTCAAACGCAAGCGCCGCTCGGCACCGTCGTCATCGGCGGGCTGCTTTTCTCAACCACGCTCTCACTGCTCGTCGTGCCGACGCTCTATCTGTGGGTGGCGCAGCACATCGAGCCGCGCTTGGGCGGCTTCCACCGCGCGCCAGACGCAGGGCCACGATTCCTACAGCCGGAGCTCGTACCGAGCGAGCTCTAGCCTCGCGGCAGTAGTCATTTCGCCCTAATTTCCGGGATAACGCGCATAAGTCAGAGAACGCTTGCTCGTATGAAACGGGCGCCTCTTTTTATCGTGCTGTTTGGTTTGGCCGTTCTCGCAAGTGCGTGCGGGGGTGGCGGCGGTGGCGGCGGATCCAGTCCGCTGCCGCACACTAACAATGCCCCACAGGCAACCACCGGCGCGGTCGTGCACGTGGTCATTCCAAACGGAGCCAGGCGGAACGAGCGCGCGAAAACCTGCATTCATTTCGCCAAATACGGCAACAATCACCATCGGTCTGTACACCGTAAACGGCGCGACGCCAAGCCCGCTGCCAACGCCGCTCTCGATCACGATCGCGACAAATCCGAGTTGCACGATCGTATCGGGCGGCACGAGCTGCACGATCACGGTTACCGTACCGGTCGCGACCGGCGTCGTGTTGCAATTTTCGAGCTACGACGCAAGCGGCAATCTGCTCGGTCAAGGACTGATCGGCCCGATCAACACGACGCTCGCAACGATTCCAACGCAATCGGTCTCAGTCGGCGGCGTGCCTGCGAGAATTCTGCTTGCGCCGAGCCGGACTCGCCGCGGGCGATGACGGCGCGACACATTCCGATTACCTTTACTGTTTCCGCGCAAGACGCCGACGGCAACACGATCATTCCGCCCGGCTCGTATCCCAATCCGATCGCGCTCTCGATTACCGGCGACACAAACAGCGCACTCTCGCTCTCGACTACGAGCGTTCCATCGCCGGGACCATCGAGCGGTGCTTCAACCGTTAGCCTCCTCTACAATTCGGCACGGACGATCGCACAAGCCACGATCACTGCGACCTCAGGTACCGTTACTGCGTCGATTCCCTTCGCTCCGATCGTGTTCACGCCGACGTCAGCACCATTACAGCTCGGCGGCTCGATGCAAGCAATCACGCTGAGTGAAGCCGGCTACGCCGGCGCGTTTACGCTCCAAGGTGCGAGTCGTCGGTGGCAACCGCGACGTGCGTGCCCGCGAACTGTACGCCGTCAGGAGCCGGCGGCACGGTAACGATCGATATTGCGCCGGGAAGCGCCACAGGAAGTGAATCGCTGAGCGTCCTCGACGCAAACGGCGGATTCGCAAACATTCCGGTTACGTTGACGAGTTCGGGCGGTGGCGGCGCGCTCGTGGGACCGCCATACTCCATTTATGAGTATCCGACGCAAAGCGGCGGTAACAACTACGGCATCACCGTTGGTCCTGACGGACAAACGCTATGGTTCGTCGATCTGGCGAACTCCTCACTCGGGGCCGTGCCCAATCCAAGCGCTTGCAATAGCTCGAGCTGCGACAAACACCGAGGCCCGTTTCCGTGGCAATCGGCGCCGCCAACCGATCTTCTCGCAATAACCCCGGCCTCCGACGGCAATCTCTACATCACCGACGTTGGCAACAACGGCTCGGACTTGGGGGGCCTCTTTCAGCTCGCGTGCACGCCATCAACGGCGTGTGCACCGGCACAGAGTATCCCTACTACAACATTTACGATGACAACGCGCCGAACCTGACCGACGTGCTGGCCGGACCCGACGGCAACCTGTACATCTCGGCCTCATCGGACTGCTGCGATAACTCAGCGATCGTGTGGGATCCGATCGTCGGGTGCTGCGGCAGCTACCCCTACGACATCCAAGTCGCCGGACTGCCGAGCGGGATCAACATGATGACCTTCGACCAGACCGGTCAGACCTTATGGTTTACCGACCAAGGCAACGCCAACGTCGGATTCGTCGGTGGGCTTCCGTGCGAAGCCTTCTGCACGGCATACGAACAGCCGTCCGGCTCGAGTTATGAGAGCAACGGGCCGCAAGGTAGCGCTGTGCATCGCCCGCCTCCCGGCGGAATAGCGAAACGGGTTCGCATGGGCGGCGGTTCAAGGCCTACGTTCGTGACGCGACGACGCCGCAACGTTCAAACCGGGCCCGGCCAGACGAGCTTTGTCGGTCCACTCGAGGGGATCGTCGCCGCGCCTGACGGCAACATCTACGTCGCTGACGCGGGTGGAGGCGTCATCGATCAGATCAGTCCGATGACCTGGCAGTCGTGTTCGGGGAACTGCACGTTTACCGCGATCGGCCTTCCGAATTCAAGCGCCTCGCCGCAAAACCTAACGATTGGCCGCGACGGCAACGTCTGGTTCACCGACTCGAACGGCTACGTCGGATTCGTCAGCCTCAATACGTGTGCGAGCGGCACGTGTAAAGCATTCGAATATCACGTCGGCGGGGCGCCTTGGGGAATTACGAGCGGTCCAGACGGCAACATTTGGTTCACCGACAGCTCGACCAACAAAATCGGAAAGGTGGTACTCTAGTGGGCCGCGCCAAGTCTGCGTTAGTCGTGCCGCTGGCACTGTTGACTGCGTGCGGCGGAGGCGGTGGCAAGGGCGGCTCGTTACCACCAACTAACACCGCGCCGCAAACGAAGAAAACTGGGACCGCGACGTTTTCATTCAAGCTTCCGGGCAAGAACACGATGGCGCGCGTGCGGCGTCCGTACTATCAATCGCAGGCAACGGAAGGCGTCGCGATCGATTGGAGTTCGTCCGATCCGACCCACCCCGATTACTCTGCTCCGATATCGGCGACGTGTCCCGCGCTTCCGTCACTGCCGCCAGGCGTAACGGGCTGCACGATCGATGCGAACGGGAACACCGACTACACGTTCCAATTGCAGATTCCCGCCGGAACGTATCCGAGCTTCACAGTGACGACGTTTGATACGGCACCGAGCAGTCGGGAATTTCACGGGCAACATGCTGGCGCAAGGGCAACTCGCCGCACCGGTCGTGATCGTCGCCGGGACGACTAACGCGATCCCCTCTTTCACCTTCTACGGTATTCCCGCATCTGTGAGTTTTGTTCCCGGTCCGGCGCAATCACACGTTGTGATGTATGGCGGCAATCTCTCGATAATCGGCAACGCACCGCAAACGTTCTTCGCGCAAGCGCTCGACGCCGACGGCTTTGCGATCGATAGCACCGACGGCACTGCTCCGGCCGTGACTGTCGCTGAATCGGCGAGCGATTCGCCGCAAGCGTTCACCGCCGCGACGACAGCCACTCCATACGCGTTTACCTTGACGCGCGATCAACGCGACAGGAAACGCAATGATCAACGTGACGGCCACACCCGGGGGCACCGGCCTACCGGCAGCGTCCAGCAAATACACGGTAACGCCGATTCAAGAGATGTGGACGACGCAAGCCGGCGGCACGGGACTCATGGGCGTCGTCGGGTATCCGCTCTATCCGCCGAGCTACGCGCCGAATTCGGTGCTCGACCATCAGCAATCCGTCGCTCTGCTCGGGCGCTTGCAATTGGTACTACTCCGCGATGGATCCGCACGGCGAACATGTGGGTTATCGCGCAGGGGTACGGCGTCTACGAATTCCAGCAGGCGTCGGCTCGCAGGGCGTAGTCGCACCGTCGTCACCAACGACGATTCCCTTGGGTACCAGCCCACAGTCAATCGCGAGCGACCGCAACGGCTATCTGTATCTGGTCGACTCTTACAACTCGACCATCAGTATCTATAACACGGCCGCGCCGTCGTCGACGCCGCTGACGACCATTACCGATGGCAACGGCATTCCCGCATCGATCGCCATTGCACCGAACGGCAACATTTACGTCGGCGACTCGGTCGGGATCACGGTCTATAATGCCTACAGCGGCGGTGGCACCGCGCCATCCCAGGCTGGCCAGATCATGAACAATGTCGGCTACGCCGAGGGGCTCGCCTTCGACGGCGCAGGGAATCTCTGGATCTACGATTCCCTGAACGGACTGGTCGAGGTGGCGTCGGCAAGCACGTCGAGCGTATCGGTCATCGCGAGCGTGGCTCCCGGTACCTACGACGGCGCGGAGCAGATCGGGATCACGGCGCAGAGTGTCGGATGGATGGGCGGACCCGGATCGCTCAACGGCATCTTCGGCTACGCATACTCGGGCGGCACGCTGAGTTCAGGCTCGCTGTACTCAAATAACATACCCTCGGTGTGGAGCGTAATGATCGCCCCGTAGGCGCGTTAACGCACGAAGAACACCGCTGTCATAATCGCGCCGATTGCGATCACGAACCATCGCCCATATGCTTCGGGTACGCGCCGAAACAGGTGCGCGCCGATGTAGCCGCCGATGAGCGCCACGACCGCCATCGGGATCGCATAACGCCAGTCGATGATACGCACGATCAGAAACGGCACGAGCGAAAACCCGTTGATCGCGACCGCGAGCACGTTTTTCATGCCGTTGGTCGTGTTGAAATTCGGTAGCCCCGAAAATGCGAGCAGCGCCAGCATGATGATCCCGATGCCCGCCGTGAAGTAGCCGCCGTATACCGCGACGGCAAACTGTGCGGGATACTGCCACCATTGATGCGTCGGATCGCCATCGTGCGCTTTGGTAAGGAGTGGACTGGCAGCGAAGGTCACCGTCGCAAAGAGCAGCAGCCACGGAATCAGCCGGTTAAACGCTGCCGGCGGCGTGAGCAAGAGCAGCGTTGCGCCGAGGATCGCGCCCACGATGCTGATCGCAAGCATGACATAGAGCATGCGCTTATGCGGTCGCACGTCGCCCCAATACGCGCGCGCGCCGCCGATCGTGCCCACCCACATCGCGGCGCTATTCGTTGCGTTGGCGGGAATCGACGGGACGCCGGCGAGGATCAACGCGGGAAAACTCAGGAAGCTGCCGCCACCGGCGATGCTGTTCATCGCGCCCGCAAAAAAGGCTGCCACTATCGGCAGCCACATCTTAGCTTCCAGCAGCGCTTTTCTCGCGTTTCGTGACGCGATAGACGCGGCGCACTTTGCGCAGGCCTTCGAGCTTGGTGAGAATCTTGTGCAGGTGATCGAGGTCACGTATCTGGATCGTCAAACTCGTCACCGCGAGGCCGTCCTTCCGCACGCGCGCCGTGACCGAGCTCACCGTTGTCTTGAGCTCCGCGAAGACCGCCATGATGTCTTGTAGCAGTTGCGAGCGATCCTCGGCTTCGACTTCGATGTCGACCGCGTGCGTCATGTCGGCGCTTGCGACCCATTGCGTTTGCAGAATGCGCTCCGGCGTGGCACTCATGTAGGCGACGTTCGGACAATCTGCGCGATGTACGCTCACCCCGCGGCCGATCGTTACGTAGCCGATGATCGGGTCACCCGGGACGGGCGAGCAACACTTCGAAAGCCGTACCAGCACGTCATCGACACCGGCGATGCGTACGCCGCTCGAACGCCGCGCGGTCTTGCGCACCGTCGGCTTGCGAATCTGCGTAAGGTCGACGACGTTGTCGCCTTTGACTTCATCGCGGATGCGGTTGACCACCGATTGCGCCGATGCATCGCCAAAGCCGATCGCCGCGAACAGATCCGTCGGCGCGGGATAATTCATGCGATGCGCGATGCGCTCGATCAACTCACCGCGCGCTAGGTCGGGCCGCAGCCGTTCGCGCGCAAGCTCCGCTTCGACTGCCTCTTGCCCGGCGAGCACGTTCTCCTCGCGCTGTTCCTTGCGGAACCACTGCTTGATCTTGTGCTTCGCGCCATTGGTCTTGACGATCGAGAGCCAATCGAGCGACGGGCGCCCACTGGACTTATTGACGAGGATCTCGCAGATGTCACCGTTTTGCAGCGCCGTGTCGAGCGGCACGATACGGCTGTTGACCTTGGCGCCGACGCAATGATTGCCGACGTCGGTGTGCACCTGATACGCAAAGTCGAGCGGCGTACCGCCGGCTGGGATCGAAAACACGTCGCCGCGCGGCGAGAACACAAACGCCTGCGAATCGAACAGATCGAGCTTGAGGTTTTCCATGAACATGCGCGAATCGCGCATGTCCTTTTGCCACTCGAGCAGCGCGCGCAGCCAGGAAAGCTTGTTCTCGAACTGGTCGGCCTTGCCGCCCTCTTTATAGCGCCAGTGCGCGGCGATGCCGTACTCGCTCGTACGATGCATCTCCCACGTGCGAATCTGAATCTCGAGCGGCTCGCCTTGCGACCCGACGACCGTCGTGTGCAACGACTGGTACATGTTGGGCTTGGGCATCGCGATGTAATCTTTGAAGCGGCCCGGCAACGGCGTCCACATCGCGTGCACCGCGCCGAGCGCGGCATAACAGTCCTTAACCGAGTCGACGATGATGCGAATCGCGGTCAGATCGTAGATCGTCGAGAAGTCCCGGCCCTTCTTGATCTTGGAGTAGATCGAGTAGAAGTGCTTCGGCCGCCCCTGAATCTCGGCGTTGACGCCCATGTTCGCGAACTCGCTGCGCAGGCGTGCGATGGCTTCTTGCACGTCGGCTTCGCGCTCGCGCCGCGTCTTGGACACGCGCTCGACGATTTCGCGGAAGCCCTCGGGATCGAGGTAACGCAGACACTCATCCTCGATCTCCCACTTGATCTTCCAGATGCCCAAGCGGTGCGCGATCGGCGCGTAGATATCCAGCGTCTCGCGCGCGATCGATTGGCGCTTCGCGGCCGGCAGGCTCGCAAGCGTCCGCATATTGTGCAACCGGTCGGCCAGCTTGATGATGATCACGCGAATGTCGCGTGCCATCGCCATGAACATCTTGCGCAGGTTCTCGACCTGCGCATCTTCCTTAGATTGGTAGGGGATGCGGGTCAGCTTGGTAACGCCGTCGACGAGGGTCGCGATCTCGTCCCCGAACTGGGCCGCGACCTGCTCACTCGTGATCGAGGTATCCTCGACCACGTCGTGGAGCAACGCAGCCGCGATCGTTTGGCGATCCATTTCGAGCTCGGCCAGTATGCCCGCGACAGCAAGCGGATGCTCGATATACGACTCACCCGAGGCGCGTCGCTGCCCGTCGTGGGCCCGGTCCGCGACCTCATAGACGCGCTGCAGCCACTCCCCCTCCAGCGAGGGGTCGTAGGCTTGGACGGCGGCGGTCAGCTGGGCAATCGTCATGGGAGTATCTGCCTATACTCTCATAATCGACCAAGCGTCGCAACGAACGAAGAGCCTACCCGCACGAGGCGGGTGAAGGTCCGGAGCACAGGAGGTGCGATCGGCCGAAGGCCGGCCGGACCGTCTAGGGGAGCTTTTTTAAGAAGTTGATGCTGGCAATCTTGCCGTCGGAGCCGATCATCAGCTGCTCGAAAATCGCGTCATTCGTACAGACCATCCGGTAGCTGTAGCCGATGACGCCGGGCGGCGCCCCAACGATTGGAAAGTTACCGTACCACTCGGTCCGTTCGAGCGCACCATACCCGATGAGCGCCTTCGACATCTTGTCCATCGCGTCGGAGGTCAGTTGCGTCTGCGCGGCGTCGATATAGTGGTCTTTGTCAACCGCGCCGGCTTGCCACGCGACGAATTCGCGGCGTGCGAGCGCCGTGATCGCCGGGATTTCTGGAGCCAGCGTCGGCGTTGCGGTCGGTGTCGGCGACGGATGAGCGCGCGCGATCAGCAGCGCGCTAATAATGAATGAAAGAAACAACCTCGGCTCCCGGTAACGCTTCGCGCCCTTTGAGCACGTCGAGCTCGATCAGAAATGCAAACGCTTCGATGTGTGCGCCGAGACGTTCGAGCAGACGGCGCGTTGCGGCGGCCGTTCCACCTGTGGCAAGCAGATCGTCTACGACGACGACCTTCTCACCATGTCCGAGCGCATCTGCATGAATCTCGAGCGAATTCGTTCCATATTCCAGCGCATACGACTCGGCAAGCTTGCTATACGGCAACTTGCCCGGCTTGCGCACGGGAACGAAGCCCGCACCGATCGCATACGCAAGCGGCGCGCCGAGCATATAGCCGCGCGCCTCGACGCCAACGACATACTCGATATCGCGATTCTTGAATCGATCGACGAAAAGATCGATCGCCTCCTTGAATCCCTTGGGATCCTTCAACAGCGGCGTAATGTCACGAAAGAGGATTCCAGGCAGCGGAAAATCGGGAATCGCACGAATCAAATCTTGTGTTTTCACGACCGGACGTGCATTCGCGAGATGCCGTGTTGAGCCTCTTGCGGCGGGTTGCCATCGCTGTCGCATGTGCGCTCGTGCTTCACGCGCTAGCGGTCCTCCTGATCCCCAAGCTGAGAACGGAGGCCCCGAAAGAAGCCATCATCGCGCGCGTTACGATCGCCCGCATCACACGCTCCCCGTCGCCGCACCCGAGCCCGACGCCCCCTCCGGTAGACGTGATCGCAAAGGCGATTATCCCCGCCGGCTCGCACGCGCGCGTCGAACGGATCAAGCACGCGGGAGCAAAGCGACCGACGCCGCCCAAGGTCGTCCACGCAACGCCGGATGCCTCAATTCCAAGTGGCGGCGAAGGCGCGGGCGCGCAGCGCGGCGTTGGAGCGGGCAGCCTTTCAGCAACAAACGGCAACGGCAACGGGACCGGCGATGCGGGGAACGGCAATGGCGCCGGCGCCACACTCTGCGGCGCGGTCGATTTCGAATCGACGGGCGAAGCCAAGTACAACGCGGACACGGGATACTACGAGCGCAAAATTACCGCGACGGTTTATTATGCGGATGGCTCGTCGGAGAAGATCCCTCTCGATTATCCGTGGCGGTACAAGAGCGAGGCCGACGATCCATTTCATTCAGACACGGCGTACGTGGCGTTTCAGTTCCCACCGGTCGATCAGCGCCCAGGCGAGCCGGCCCCAATTCAGTACATCATCGCGCACACGCGGCCAAACGGCACGACGATGCTGACCGACAAGTGTCCGAATATTCCGCCGCCGCCGTCACCCGGCCCGTAGCGAGACGCCGAGCAGTTCGCCGGCCTCGACCGGGCGGCTGAAATAATAGCCTTGCGCACGCTGGCAGGAGAGATCGTTGATGAACTGCCATTGTTCGGGCGTCTCGACGCCTTCGGCAATGATCTCCAATTCGAGCGAGCGCGCAAGCGCGACGATTGCGCGAACAATCGCGCGGTCTTGCGGATCGTCGCCCGCATCGCGAATGAACGTACGATCGATCTTCACCGCGTCGATCGGCAAGCGCTTGAGATACCCAAGCGCACTGTAGGCAACGCCGAAGTCGTCAACCACGATGCGAATGCCCAGGCTACTGAGCGTGCGCATCGTCATCAGTGCGACGTCGTCGATCTTCATGTTCTCGGTGATCTCGAGCTCGAGAGCGGTGGCCGGCAGGCCGGTCTCGGCCAGTATGTCGCGAATCGTGTCAGCGAGATCGACCTCGCCGAAATCGCGCGCCGAGAGATTGACGGCGATGCGGAAGTCCGGATGCCCGCTCGAACGAATGCGCATGGCTTCGACGCACGCTTCGTGCAGCACCCAGCGCGAGATCGGCACGATCAATCCGGTCTCCTCGGCAATCGCGATGAACTCCTCGGGCATAATCTCGCCGTGCTTGCTGTGGTTCCAGCGCAGCAGCGCTTCGGCACCGACCACACGCGCCGTGACCGCGTCGACGATCGGCTGGTACAGCAGCCTAAATTCACCGCGCGTGATCGCATAATGCATGTCTTGCTCTAAACGCAGACGATACGGCGCCTGTTCGTCGCCGCCAACGTCGAAGAATCCGACGCGGCTGCGGCCGTTGTACTTGGCGCGGTACATCGCGGAGTCGGCGCGCGACAGCAACTCCTCGGCGCTCATCCCGTCGTCCGGATACGTTGCCGCGCCGACACTGGCACTTACGAAGAGTTGTCGCTCGGCGATGAAGAACGGCTCGGCGAGCGCGAGCTGAATATCGGCGCTGATCATCGGCACGCTTGTCGTTGGGCCAAGTTCGAGCATCACGATGAACTCGTCGCCGCCGCTGCGAAAGACGCTTGCCTCGGGATCGACGGCACGCCGCAAGCGCACGGCGAATTGGCGCAACAACTCGTCACCCGCACGGTGTCCAAGTGTATCGTTGATCGTCTTGAAGCGATCGAGGTCGACGAAGAGCACGCCCAGCCGCCCTTGTCCGGCCTCAGCTTCCTCGACCATCTCCATCATCTGCTCTTCGAGCGCGAAACGGTTCGGCAGCTGCGTGAGCGCGTCCAGGCGCGCAAGGCGCGCGAGGTGATCGGCCGTTTCTTTCATCTCGGTAATGTCGAGCGCAACGCCGATCGCACCGATGATCTGCCCGTTCGCGCCGCGCAGCGGCTCGACGTGATGCTGCATCCAGCGACCGCTATGATAGGACTCGAAACGTTGCGAGTCACCGTCGAAGACGCGCCGGATTTGGTCGACCTTTGCTTCGCCAAGTTCTTCCTGAGTGAAGCCTTTTGCCGACGTTGCGGTTCCGACAAACGACGTGAAGCGCATCTCGAGATCGACCGTCCACAGCAAAGCCGGCACTTGCTCGAGCAGCAGGCGCAAGCGTCGTTCGGAATCGCGTAGTAAGATTTCGGCGCGCTTGCGATCGCTGACGTCGCGCATGTAGACAAGCACTTCGTGCTCCGCCGGCTGAATGCGGATCTCGACCCACCTGTTGGTCGCCGGGAAGAACTGAGTGCGTTCGACCGGCATCGCGCTGTTGCGGACGTTGCGCATCTCAGGAAAAAGATCGGACGCGAGCGGATCGAGCACTTTGTCGACCCGACGGCCCACGAGCTCAGCCGCAGTCGTGTGCAGTAATTCTTCGGCTTTTTCGTTTACATGGGTGAAGCGCCAGCGGTCGTCGACGATGAAGATCCCGTCCTGGACGCTTTCGAGAATGCTATAGCGTCGTTCGTCGGATTTTCTTGGAGAGATCGTCCGGACGTAGAATACAGCAAAGGCAATAGCCGCGAGACACACCACAAGAACCGCCAACCCGACGGCGATCGTCGCGATCACAGCACGCCGCGCTCCTCGAGCACACCCCGTAGCGCGTTGCGTGACCGAACGTTGAAGAGATCGTAGAGCGCCTGCACTTCGCGCTTGATCGTAAACTCGCTGCGGCTGAACCGGCGCGAGAGTTGCTGGCTATCGAGCCCTTCGCACAGCGAGAGGGCGAGTTGCCGCTGCATCGGCGTCAAGCCATCGATCCACGGCGTAGCCTTCTTTGAGATACGATCGGTCAGATACTTATAGAACGCGCTCTTCGGGAAGGCGCCGGCATGTTGGCGCGCACGTTCGATCCAGATGGTCGCGCCGGTGACTTCGGCAAGGCCTTGCGCCGCGAGCGCCGCACGGAAATGGTATTCGGCCTCATCGAAGATCTTGTACGCGGCTTCGAAGGCGATCGTCGCGCTCTCGGTGATTTCCGAGCACTTGGTTGACGCTGCCCGAGGCGTAGTGCGCGTACCCCGCCATGCCCGGGTCGTAGGAGATGGCCAGCGTCGGATCGACGCTATCTTTGCCTAGGCGCGTGTAAGTCGAAACGTAGCGCTGCGCTTGCCCCATATCGACCGGCGCGAATTGCACGGCGAGCATAACTAGCGCTTGCCGTTCCTCGTCATTGGTTGCCGCCCACACCACAGTACGGGCCTGCGCTTGCGCTTGCATCAGTTCGTCGCGCGCCCAAGGCTCATTGTGATTCATCCGCGCGACGTAGGCGCGGTCGACGTGCGACCAGACGCGCCACGCATCGCTGGGCGCAACTTCCTTGGCATCGCGGAAAAGCCACTGCGCGCGAGCCGAGTCGCCGCGCATGAACGCGTCCCATGCCAAGGCGCGCAGACACAGGAATTGCGCGTCGGCCAGCTCTTTCGGCCAGTCAATCGACTCGTAAGACTCTCGCGCATCGTCAACGGCCTCGTTATCGCCCAATTCGCAGGCCGATACGGATCAGCGCGGTGCAGGGCGCGGCCAATCGTGAAGTATTCGACGCTCTCAGGATATTCGCGAGCCAAGGCTAGTGCGGCGCGAAGGTCCGCGATCTGTGCGCGGTAGTTGCCTATTCCGGCATGCGTCCACGAGCGCCAGACCAGCGTGTAGATTCGCGAGCACGGATCCGGATGCGTGAGTGCAAGTGCGAAATTCGGATCGCTCGGGGTCAAAGTCGCCTTTCAGACAACGCAGCCGAGTGCGTTGGTGCGCGATTGTCGGCGAGAAGCGTGGGATCATTCTCAGCGGCACGCTCAGCGAGCGCAAACATCTCGGCAGCGCCGTCAAAGTTGCGGCTGTTGGCGTACGCACGCCCGGAAAGAACGTAGTAGTCGAAGCGGACGTCGTCGTTGCGAAGCAGGTCGCTAGAGCGAGCCAGAGCTTCGAGCGCATCGACTGGATCGCGGTGCGAGGAGAATTTCTGCGCGCAAAAGGTGCGCCTGCTCCATCTGCGGCGAGGGCCAACCCTCGTACTCGACAAGACGCGCGAGAGCTGCTTCGTACCTTCCGGTACGAAGCAGTTCGCGCGCCTCGTCTAGTTGCTGCTTAGGAGCCATGTGCGGAATGCTAGTCGTTCAGCGTTCCGGCTTGTGTGATCTGCCCTGCCGGCGCAGTGAGCGACGGCCCTTGGAACGACGCGCCAGTCGACGCGTCGGCACCGTGAGCGGTGATCGTTTGTCCGCTCGCGGTGGTGTAGTTGTTGTAGATGACCAGCTGATACGAGCCGGCGTTGATCGCGTGGAGATCAAAGTTGCCGTTCGCATCGGTGTTGGTCGTGTTCGACGCGTGGCCGTGAGCGTTGAGCGCCACGACGACCGCGTTTTGCACGGCCTGCGCCGTTCGCGTTGAGCACCTGCCCTTGGATCTCGGCCGCGTTCGCCGTCGCGACCGCGTAGAGCGTCGGTTGCGCCACGATCTGGCCCGAGCTGTTCTGGTTCAGCGACTCCAACGCGTTGAAGTCGGCGAGGATCGCCGCAGCTGGGCTGCCACCGGACATGAAGTAGCCGCCGACGGTCATCGTCACCGTCGCCGAGTTGCCCGTGGTTGCGGTGCCGTTGCCGGCGCCGGCGGTGCTCTGCGACGCTTGAGCGAGCTGGAAGTTGATCGGGTACGTATTGCCGTTCGCGTCCGTCACGTTGCTCGTGGCGGTGTCGACCACGAACTGAATGTGGTCGTAGTTGCCCGAGTAGGTCTGGCTGATGGCGATCGACGATGGGTCGCCGCCGTTTGCCATCACGTTGGTGACGTACGGCGTCGAGTACGTGGCGATCGTCGTCACTTGCCCTTGATAGACAACGTTAACGGCGTCGATACCGAGGTTGATCGACTGCACGTTCATGTTGCCGATCACCGGCTGCGCATCGCCGAGCAAAGCGAGTAAGCCACCGACCAGACCGAGCAGATTGCCGCCGCCGCCCACGCGAGTCGTTGGTGTGCTTGGTCGAGGTCTTAACAGTTCCAACCCAGTTAGTAACGACCGGGGTGTGTTTTGTGGGCGTGGTTGTTGATTGGGTTACGGATGTCGAGGGAATTGACGAACCTTGCGATCCGGCACATCCGCCCAACATAGCGATCAGTACGAGTACCGCACCGATCGAGGTAAAGCGTTTCACGAGGGCCTCCTAACAGCAACAGAGGACGCAGCTCATACTATGAGCCGCGCCACACCCGACCCCACAATTATGGAACAAGTCGATAGGTTAGGGGTGTATAAAGCCGCCGTAAAGCGCTTAGTTTGTGTATGGTGCGTGTAAAGCGGACGTAAAGACCGCTCCACGAACGCGCCTCGTGGTCTGAAGGTCCCACAAGTAAGGGTGCCCGCGACCTGAGGCGGGCAGGCAAGCCCAGCGCTAGCTCGCTACTCGGCACGCTCGGCCATGGTAGGATGGCCGTACTGGTGTTCGCCCAGGGCTACCTATCAGGAGGCGATTTGGTGCTGCGCTTTGCCCCGGTTCTTATTGCGGCAATCCTCATTAGTGCATGCTCGGGCTCCTCGGGACTCACGCCTCCGCCGTCATCCCTGGCCTTCCAGTCTTCCTTTACGCTGGCGCCCTCCAGCATCGACCTCACGCCCGACGCCCCGACGGATTCGTTCAACGCCCAGGGCGACACCGTCGGCGTTAGCTACACACCAACTGCGTCGTCCGCGTGTTCGACCTCAACCGGGAGCATCGTCGTGGGCGGCGACAGCGTCGGGCAGGTCGACGTCGCCGGGTCGCCCCTCCTGTTCACGGTAGCCGCGGTCGGAGCAACGCCTCCCGCATCGTGCACGATCCGCGTAGTCGGTTCCGACGCGACCGTCGCCGCGATCACCGTCAACTATAGCAACGCGCCGGTTACCGATCTTCCCACCGTACGGAACCGCATTTACGTTCTCGCGCCGATCGCTTCGCCGAGCGCCTTGAGCTTTACGTCACTGGCTTCGGTGCAAGAAGTCGCGGTCGCCGGATTCACCGGCACGACCAAGGCAAGCGTGCAGTGCCATCTGGGTTCGAGCGGGGTGCAGGTCTCGCCCACGCAGCTGACCAGCCCAGGCACATTCACGGTGATTCCCTACGGACAAGGCGGTGTTGCCAATGCGTGCACGATCGGCATCGCCGACACCGCGGGCGACCACGGCACGATCGCGGTCGCGCTTTCGATCGGTGCGCTCGCGAAGCTCACGGCTGCGCCGCGCCAGTTGCAATTTGCGTGCGCCGGCACGAACGCGCCCTACAACTGTCAGAGCATGCAGCCCGTCGCCGTCGCGGAGAACGGCACGAACACCTACAGCATCGTGACCCGTCCGACGCTGAAAGGCTCGTGCGCAAACGTCTTCTACGGACCGCTCACGATGACGGCCGACGGTATGACGTACAAGCAAAGTTTTACCGGATCGGCGGTGACGCTGACCTTCGGCGGTCTGCTCAACACCCCACCTCCGCCGAATTGCTCGCAAATCGTCATCACCGACGGCGGATCGCCGGCGCAACGCGTGCAAATCGGCATCGTCTCAGGGGCCGCATCGCCGCCGCCGTCGCTCAGTTCGGCAACGCCGCCGCCGTGTACCGGCACCGACCCCCGCGTCGCCGATTCGAGCGCTCCGCACGGCTTGTACGTATGGAATCCATATAAAGTCGACGGCGGCGTCTACGAGCAATACATCGAGCAATATGTGATCGGCAAGGATGCCAGCGGCAAGCCGAAAGACCCGAATATCTGCGGCGTCAGCCTTCTCGTCGGGTGGGCCGACGTCGAGAAAACGAAGAACCACTTCGATTGGAGCCAGGTCATCACGTGGGCGCAGCCCTATGTGAACGCCGGCCTCACCGTCAATTTGCTCTTCGCGGACGCGTCGGAAGTCGGCTCGAACACCGCAACACCGTCCTGGGTCACGGATCAAAACGGCGACAACGTTGCGTCAATCGCGTGCAACGGTCAACCGTCCTATCCAAACTACATCGATCCGACCTTTGAAGCGGACTACAAAGCGTTCATCGCCGCGGCGGTGGCTGAGTTTTCGCAGCCGGCTTCTGCCGGCGGCTCGTCGATAAGCTCCTCGATCGGCTACATGCGATTCGGTCTCGGTGCGGGCGTCGAAGCCTATCCCGCGCATTTCAGCAACTACCCGAACGACGCGTGCAGCCAAGCTTTTATGGCCGACGGCTATTCATTCGACGCGTGGGTCACGCATACGCGCCACATCGTCAACTACATGGGCTCACTCAATACCAACGGAAAGCAGTTGATGATTGCGCTCAACGACGTCGCTGGATATCCGAACACCTTCTATGACTATCCGAACGACGGCGCCGAAGTCGCCGCGAATAATTCCGTTGGGTTCGGCACCGAAAACCTTGGTATCGGTCATGTTGCGGACGCGGGCACGTCGCCCGCCCCATGCAATCCGCAAGGAACCGACGGCAGCATCTATTGGTGCGAAGCCTTCACCCGCCATGCGGGCACGGTCCCATTTGAATTTCAGCCGATCGAAGCCGTCGCCGATCCGCAGCCGAATTACAACATCAGTTTTCCCAATCTGCTCCAGTTCGCACTCGACAACAACACGCAACTCTTCGAGATCTATCCGCAGGATTGGCTGGAAGCGGATTCGCCCACCCAAATGTTCCCGGGAGGCGGCGGCAATAGTGCCACCTGGAAATCCGCCTTCAATGCTACTGCACTCATCGTTGGAGCTCAGCACTGATGCGCTACGGATTCCTTGTACTCGCCTGCCTGTATGTTCGTCGCTTGCGGCGGCGGAGTACCGAATAGCACCTACCCCTACCCGCCGATCCGTCGCCCTCGGGGCCTGGCACGGTGACGCTCGTGCCGCCGAAGATTCCGATTCGCGGCCTGATCGACATGCAAGATATCTCGTGGCACGACACCGACAATGCGACGCCCGCGCCGTTTACGACGGCCTACATTTCAGAGTACCCGGGGACTTCGGCGGGATCGTCATCAACGAGACCTGGGCTGACTTGCAGCCGACGCAGGGCGCAGCGATCGTCACCACCGCGGTCGATAACGATCTGCAAGCGGTCCAGATGTACAACAGCCTATCGAATGTGACGCAGTCATCGCCGGTGAGCGTCAAGCTGCGCATCTATGCCGGCAGCAATGCGCCGCTCGTGGGCCAAGGACGATGTCCGGCGGTCCGATCACGATCTATCGCAATCCCGCCGGCTGTAACGGTCAGACCGACATGTGTCCGCTCACGGTTGGACCGTATTGGACGACGCCGTACATCAACGCATGGCGCGCGTTTCAGGCGCAAGTCGCCGCAAAGTACGACACCAATCCGCTCGATCATCGCGGTCGCGGTGACATCGTGCGCCGAGCAGACCGACGAACCGTTCGTTCCGTCGACCGGTCCGATCAGCAAGCGAACCTGACAGCGTGCCGGGCTCACCGACACATTGCAGGAGTCGTGCCTGTCGGGCGCAATGACCGATTACGCTGCGTGGACGAACACCGATATCGACTACACGTTCAATGCGTACAACAAGCTCAGCGGCGGCCTGGACACCGCATTCACGCCAAAGGTGATGACAATGTGCCGGCAAATGGCTCCGAACCGCTGCGTGCTCGACAACCACGCGCTTGCAGACGCCGATCACGAGCGACCAGAGGATCTACAGCTGACATCCAAAGCATGGGCGGCTTGATCAACTTCCAAACGCAGGCGCCCGAAGGGATGGGCTGCATTTGGCCCGAGACGATCACGCAAGGGCTTATCTTGGGTGCGCGCGCGATCGAACTGTGGCCTGAAAAGAAGTATCAGGGATTCACCACGCTGACCGTGCCCGGAAGTGCAGGCATTACAGACTCTCTTCTTTGCGCCGGTTCCCACCTCGACGCCGGTGCCAAGTCCGCTGCCCACGCCGTGCAGCGGCTTACAACTAGCGCGTGAGCTCTTCGAGCTGCGCGTGCAGATTTTCCCACGTGGCGAGGTGTTCTGCGTTCTGCGCGGCCACAAGCACGCGTTCCGATTCCAATTCGGCGACGCGCTTGCGATCATCGTAGGTCTCGGTCAGCGTAAATAGTCGATCGATCTCAGACTTGCGCGCGTCGAGCTTGGCGATCTCGCGTTCGATGCTCGCTATGCGCGTCTCGAGTTGTGAGCGGATCTTCATCGGTGTCTGGCGTGACGTCTTCGAACGGCCGGTAGATGCCGCTCGCGCTTCGAGCGCCAACCGCTCACGCTCGGCCTGACTCGCTTCGAAGGCATCATATCCGCCCTCGACCGTACCCCACGCTCCGCCATCGATCCAGAGCACCCGATCGCACAGACGGGAGAGCAAATACCGATCGTGCGACACGATAAGGATCGCGCCTTCGTAGTCGCCCAGGACGGATTCGAGCGCTTCGCGGCTATCGATATCGAGGTCGTTGGTGGGTTCGTCCAGGAGCAGTACATCCGCAGCCTTGGCCATCAGCGACGCGAGCATGATCCGCCGCCGCTCGCCGCCTGAAAATTCCCGCACCGCCTTGTCGGCAGCCTCGCCGCTGATGCGCATGCGGCCCAACAGGTTGCGGGCCTTCTCATCGGAGATGTCGGCGCCGGCGCGCACCGCGTCGACTGCGCTTGCGGCGGGATCGAGTTGCTCGTGCGAATTCTGCGCAAAATACGCAATCTGCGACGCGGGATTCATTCGAACGGTTCCGCGGTCCGCGGCGAGTTCGCCACTCACAATCTTCAGCAGCGTCGATTTCCCCGAACCGTTCGGCCCAACGATCGCCAAGCGTTCCCCGCGTAGCACATCGACTTCGAGATCTTCAAAAAGCGGATGCGCATACGCTTTTGAGAGTCCGCTCAGCTCCAGCGCAAACGCATTGGCGGCTCGTCGCGTCGACTGCAGGTTCACCGCAATAGCGGCCGCCGGCGCGACGGGTGCGTCGGCCGCAAGTCGCTGCTTCGGCGCGCGCCAGCTGTTTCTCGCGACTGCGCACCTGGCTGTAGTCCGATGACGTATGCGTGGCGCGCAGACCCGCGATCGTCGCGCGACGCTTATCTCGCTCGGCAATAAATGCTTCGTACGATCGGCGTTCCTCGGCATGCCGCAAAGCACGCTGCGCGACAAACGCGTCATACGCGTTCACGGCCGATGGGTAGACATGAAGTCGCCCGGCTTCGATCTCCCAGATGCGCGTTGCCACCCGATTCAGAAAATAGCGATCGTGGGAAACGATCAGGTAGGCGCGCTTATCGGAGGCGATGTACGATTCAAGCCAACGCACCGTCTCTATATCTAAATGGTTGGTCGGCTCGTCGAGGATGCAGTAGTCCGGCTCGTCGATGAGGATGTGGGCGAGCGCGGCTTTTGCGCGCTGGCCGCCCGAAAACTCGCGCAGCGGACGCGCAAACGCTTCTTCGCCGAATCCGAATGTGGCGAGCATGATCCGCAACGTCTTGTTGCGCAGGCCGTACATGTCGGGCGTAGCGCGGGCAAGCGCCGCATCGATGAGTTCTTGCAGCGTCGATTCCGTTTCGTCAGCGACGCTTTGCGCGAGATAGGCGAACGTGGCGTCGCGCGCGCGCACGACGGTGCCGCCGAACGGCGCGTCGACACCGGCAAGCAACCGCAGAAGCGACGACTTTCCCGCCCCATTCGGGCCGACGAGTCCGATCCGCTCGCCATCCTGCAAAACGCCACCGAGCCCCGCAAAGATTTCGCGGGCGCCATAATGGCAATCGAGATCGGAAAAACGTACGAGTTCCACGGCCCGGTGACGTTCTCGCTCCCCCGCAAAACCCCGTACTTCCACGGGTCGTCGCGAGGTTCTCGCGACGCAGTAGAGCTGCACTTCTCACCATACGGAGGATCGAAGTGCGCTCACCGTTCCACAACCCCAACGCGCCGCGCGCTCGAGTTCGGCATCTATCGCGACGGCGATAACAATTTGGACATGTCTCAAAACTAACCGTCGCACAAGCGTTGCAGATCGAGCCGGACCGACTCCGCGGTCGAGTATACGGTCGAAGACACGACCGGGCGCAAGATGAGGGCACGATATCGTCGAAGGCCGCAAACGCACCGAAAATTTCACCATCGCCGACGGCAAGATCGGCGATCGCAGACCAGCAAAGCGCGCAACATGGCCGATCCAGCGAATCTTGCGAAGTTCGTCGCGCGGACACTGGACAACGCCGAGAAATCCGGCGCGAAGCAGACGTGGATCGACCTGGTCGATCACGGCGGCGGCGACGGCGGTGGACTGGAAACGCACACCGGCGCGGTGATGTCGATGCCCAACATGGCGAAAGCGATCGCCGACGGCGTCGCCCTCCACGCCAAGGAGCATCCCGAGGATCCCAACCGCACGATCGACGGCATCGTCGCCAACCAATGTTTGATGTCGACGATGGGATTTGCCGACGCGCTCTCGCGCGTTGGCGTGAAGTATCTCGCGGCGTCCCCGGAGACGATGCTTTCACCCGGCGTGCCGACCGGCGTCGCCGACGCGATCGCGCGCAACATCAACGACCCGAGCGCATGGCGAACGGCGTGGTCAGAGACCGTGATGCGCGCGCGCTACGCGACCCCATCGGTGAATCGTTCGGAACGGCCGCGGCATTCGACGTGCTCGATTGTTCGCCGGACAAGATCGCAAATGCAGAACGCAGCGATCAAAGCCTTCAACGACGCAGCCGGAGCCGACACGCCGACCGCGGCGCGATCCGCCGCGACGTCGCCTCGGTCAAGGGCATGGTGCGCTTTCCTGACGCAACGCCGGACATGCCATGGCACGCCGATCGCCCGGCGATCGCGATGTACGATGCCATCGCTGCAGACACCAACGTGCCGTCGCGCCTACGCGACGATGCGCGCGCCGCAGCCGATGCACGCGCGCGCTCGTGATGGCGCACAAGAGTCGCGCAGGTTTGGGCCGTTCGACGGATCGAGCTATGCGGATGCCGTCGGCCCAACCATCCACGCCCCGCTCTCCGCGAAACAGCTCGATCCCTGGGCTCCGAAGATCAGCGAGACGAACAACGCCTTTTACGACGCCGTCGATCAGGCGAAGTTCGTCCGCGCCGTTGCGTAGCTTGGGCTCAAGGCTGCAGTTCCTTTACCAAGAATGCTGCCGCAGCAGCGTACTGCGCAGACAACTGCACCCAGACCTGATTCTCGTGCGTCTCGTTCGGGAAGACCATCGTCTCGACGTGCACGCCACGACTGCGCAACCGTGTCGCGAGATCGACGCCCTGCGAGAACGCGACGTTGCGATCGTCATCACCCTGCGAGATGAAGACCGGCGAGCGCCACGTGTCGATCGCGCCGATTGGCGACGAGGCCTCAGCGAGTGCACGCTGCGCCGGCGTACCGAGCACTTTGCCGCCCGCATACCAATCGTAGAGCGTCGCCCAATTGTGGACGCCGGCAAAATCCGCGCCGGCTTTGAAGATATCGGAGTTGCGTGCGAGGCCCATGGCGGTCAGATAGCCTCCATACGACAGCCCGTAGATCCCCAGACGTTTGGGATCGACCTGCGGTTGTTGCTGCAGCCAGCGCGCCCCGGCAACCACATCCTGATACTCGGCCGCACCGCGTGCACCGACGTGCGGCGCCATGCGGAAATTGTGACCGTACATGATGCCGCTGCGATAGTTGATCGAAAGCACAACGAACCCCTGATTCACGAGATACTGATTCATCTCGTAGAGATTCGTGTAGGCCTCCATATAGTGAAAGCCCGGCAGCATCTGGCGCCGCGAACCGCCGTGATCGAAGATGATCGCTGGGAGCTTACGCGCCGCCCGCGCGGCGCGGCACGAAGAGCTCCGCGTGAATCAACAACCCGTCCGGCGCCCGGAATGTCACGAGCTGTGGCTGCACGAGTTGCGTGGCCGGGAAAAGCTCGGGGGTCACAACGCCGATCAGCGTACGCGCCGGATGGCCCGCGATCGTCAGTACCGGCGGCGTGCTATAACCGGCGTCGACGTATGCGTAACCGCCGTTCGCGAGCGGGGTCGGCGCCCACTGATCGTTCGCGCCGCTCGTGAGCGCATGCGGATGCGCATCGAGGCCCACGGTCCAGATATGGCGCCGATCGATGTCGCCCTCATTGGTCGCGTAGAGCAAATGCGTACGATCCAAGGAAACGTTGACGGTTTCGGTTTCGAAAGATCCGGTCGTCAACCGCGTCGCGGCGCCGCCGTTCGCCGAGACGGCGTAGAGATGGCGCCAGCCATCACCTTCCCACGGAAACGCAATGTAGTCGCCGTGCATCCACCACAGCTGCGCATTGCTATCGGTCGGATAGAACGTGACGCCCATGCCGCGCCGGGCCTCCCAAACCTTGCGTGCGTTGCCACTCGTGGCATTCGCAACCCACACCGACCACGGCGCAGCCGGCGGATCGAGGTAGGGTGAATTCTGCTCGCGCGTGCCCGGCATGCGCACGAATGCGACACGTGTGCCGTCGGGCGACCACGCGACGTAGCGATCCTGCGCGAAGTCCGGCGTCGCATAAACGTAGCTGTGCGTCGTCGGCGTGTAGACGACGATAAACGAATGATCGCCGCGTGCGTTGGTGAGCGCAATACGTGACCCATCGGGCGACCACACCATTCCCGCGATCGTGCCGCGAATCGGCAGCGGATCGGGTTTGCCGACGGTATAGGTGTCCCCGCTTTTCGTCAGGGAAACGACGTTGAGCACGCCTTGCACGGACGTGAAGGCCGCGGCGTCACCACGAGGTGAAAGCGCAACGCTATTACCGACGCCGACCTGTACCGGATCGCCGCCTGCGAGCGAGGTGATAAAGATCGCGCGCTCCGGTGGCGGAACGATTGAGAGCGGATTGAGGTTTCCATCTTCCGCGTTATCCTCAACGCCGCCCCGCATATACACGACCGCATCATTAGAGGGCAGAATCTGCACGTCGGCAAGGTCCTGACCGTCATCAACGCTGTAGTGCGTAATCTGGTGGACACTCCCGCCGGCGTTGGTAAAAAGGTTGCGCTGACCGCTCGCATGCACTTTCCAAACCAGGACCGTGCCGTCGAGCGACGCGGTTACGTTGCCGACGAACGGCGCGCTGAGCACATCGGTAACGCCAAACGCCGCAGCGAGCAATACAGCAAGGATCATGAGCCCTCCAGGTAACGTTAAGGCACGATTAGGGCACGCAAGGCGCTTTTCCCGCCCGGATGGAAGTGCTGCGAGGATGGCACAGCCTCTGCACGAGCGACTGCACGCGTTTATGCGCGAGTTCATCTATCCGAGCGAGTCGCGCTACGCGCAAGAGCTGCAAAGCGGATCCACCCGCTGGACGCAGCCCGGCATCATGGAAGAGCTCAAGTCACGCGCACGCGCAGCAGGGACTTTGGAACCTCTTCCTTCCCGAACCCGAATACGGCGCCGGCCTCTCCAATCGCGAGTACGCGCCGCTGTGCGAGCTGATGGGCACCTCGCCGATTGCGCCCGAGGTCTTCAATTGTAATGCGCCCGACACGGGCAACATGGAAGTGCTCGCACGCTACGGCTCGCCCGCAGCAGCGCGAGCGATGGCTCGATCCCGCTCTTGCGCGGCGAGATTCGCAGCGGCTTTGCGATGACCGAGCCGGAGCAAGGGTTCGTCGGACGCAACGAACATCTCCGCCGTCGATCGTGCGCGACGGCGATCACTACGTGCTCAACGGGCGCAAGTGGTGGACGACGGGCGCGATGCATCCGCACACCCAGATTCTGATCTTCATGGGCAAGACCGATCCGCAAGCGGCCAAGCACCTGCAGCAGTCGATGATTCTCGTGCCGATGCGCGAGCCAGGCGTGCGCATCGTGCGCCACCTTGAGTGTCTTTGGCTACGACGATGCGCCGTTCGGTCACGCCGAGCTCGCGTTTGAGAACGTCCGCGTGCCGGCGAGCAACATGCTGCTGGGCGAAGGGCGCGGTTTTGAGATCGCGCAGGGGCGCCTTGGTCCCGGGCGGTTACATCATTGCCTGCGATTGCTCGGGCTTGTCCGAACGCGTGCTGCGCATGATGTGCCTGCGCGTGCGCGATCGCATCACGTTCGGACGTCCGCTCGCCGAGCAAGGCGTGATTCGCGAATGGATCGCGCAGTCGCGCATCGACATCGACAGCACGCGCCATCTCGTCTACGATGCGGCCGAGCAACTCGACCGGCATGGCAACAAGCGCGCCGCGCCGGTGCTCGCGATGGCGAAGGTCGCCGCGCCGCGCGTCGCGCAAGCGATCGTCGATCGCGCGATCCAGGCTTTCGGCGCGGAAGGAATGCTCGACGACACTGGGCTCTCGCACGCATGGATCAATGCGCGCTCGCTGCGCATCGCCGACGGTCCCGACGAAGTACACTTGCGCAGCATCGCGAAGGCCGAGCTCGCGAAGTACGATGCGTGATTTTCGCGTCGCGCACGGCGCCACCGAATTGCTGCTGATCCGCCACGCCGAAGCCGAAGGCATCGCACCGAGCGAAGCGGTCGAACCCAAAGACGTCGATATAGCCGCTGACACCGCGCGGGCGCAGCCAAGCGACGGCATTGGCCGCGCGTTTGAAGCAACGCGGAATCGCGGCGATCTACACAAGCCCGTTGCGCCGCACGCGCGAAACCGCCGATGCGCTCGCCGCCGCAACCGGGCTCCCAATCACCGAGGATCCGCGCCTGCGCGAAGTCGAGATCGCCGGCGTCGGGTCCGGTTGCGATGCACGACTTAGCGGAGATTGCGATCGCGCAACGGCGGCTGGTCGCATCTTCCCGGAACCGAAGTCCTCCCATGACGTTCGTGCGCGTATGCACGAAGCGCTCGGCGCGATCGTGGCCGCGCACCCTGGAACGCGCATCGCCGCGGTCAGCCATGCGGGCGCGATCAACGCCTATATCGCGTCCCTGCTCGGGCTTACCAGCGACTTCTTCTTCCCAGCGGGCAATACGTCGATCTCGATCGTTCGCGCACGTGACGACCGCCGGCTGCTGGTCACGGTCAACGATATCGCACACTTAGAAGCACTCAAGTAGTGCGCGACGATCCCGAAGTCATCGACGTCCGCTCCGAGGAGCAACTCGATACCGCGAAGCTCGAGCCGTACTTGCGCGAGCATCTCCCGGATGTGCGTGGCACGTTCACGCTGCGGCAGTTCGGCGGCGGCCACGCGAACCTCACCTATCTCGTGCGTTTCGGCGACACAGGAATACGTGCTGCGGCGGCCACCGCTCGGACCCGTACCCGAGCGCGCGCACGACATGCGCCGCGAGCATGCGGTGCTCTCGAAGCTTTACGCGAGCTTTCCGCTCGCACCGCGCAGCTATCATCTCTGTACCGACCACGCGATTATCGGCGCCGACTTCGTGATCGAGGAACGCAAGCACGGGATCGCCATCCGGCGCGACCTTCCCGAAGCGCTGCATGGCGATCGGGCATTTGCGCAGCGGCTTGGACGCGCGCTGATCGACACGCTCGCGGCGTTGCACCGCGTCGACGTCGCAGCAGCCGGGTTGCAAGAACTTGGCCATCCCGCCGGCTACGTGACGCGACAGCTCGACGGCTGGACGGAACGCTGGGAGGCTGCGCGCACAGCGCACACCGCCAACGCAACGGTGCTCGTCGAGTGGCTGCGCGAGCACCTGCCGCGCTCGCCCGCCGCGACGCTCGTGCACAACGACTTCAAGCTCGACAACATGCTGCTCGATCCGAGCGATCCCGCGCACATCACGGCGTTGCTCGATTGGGATATGTGCACGTACGGCGATCCGTTGATGGACCTCGGCTATGTGCTCGCGCTTTGGCCCGAGCCGCACGATCCGCCCGCGTTTCGGCTGTGGGGCATGCCGACCTGGCGTGAAGGCTTTATGACGCGCGCCGAAGTCGTCGCGTACTACGGCAATACGACCGGCTTCGACGTGTCAGCGGCCGGCTGGTATCATGTCTTCAACATTTTTCGCTTCGCGGCAATTCTGCAACAGATATACAAGCGCTATGACACGGGGCAAACGCACGACGAGCGCTTTCGCGAGTTCGGGGAACAGGCGAACGCGCTCGTCCACGTAGCGACGAGTCTCGCGCGCTAGGGTTGCAAGTACCGCGCGATAAACGCTTCGGCCGCGGTATACTGCTCGACCAAGTGCGCCCAGACCAAGTTCTCGTGCGCTTCGTCCGGGAAGACTTGCGTCTCCACCGTTACGCCGCGCGAGCGCAGCTTGGTTGCAAGATCGACGCTTTGCGAGAACGCGACGTTGCGGTCGTCGTCGCCTTGCTCGATGAAGACCGGCGACTTCCAAGTCTCGAGATAGCCCTCGGCAGTGGACATGTGCGCGATCTTGCGCTGCTCCGGTGTACCGACCGGACTGACCGTAGTCGTGATCGAACGCCGACGCCCAATCGTGCACGCCGGCGAAGTCCGCGCCGACTTTAAAGACATCGGAGTTACGGGCCAGCGCGAGCGCGGTCAAGAGACCGCCATACGAGAGCCCGTAGATGCCGATGCGATTGGGATCCACGTAGGATTGCTTCTGCAGCCACTTCGCGCCGGCGAGCACGTCTTGATACTCCGAGCCGCCGTGCCAGCCGCCCTGCGGCGGGTTGCGGAATTTGTACCCGTACATGATCCCGAGACGATAGTTGATCGAGAGCACGACGAACCCGCGATTCGCGAGGTACTGGTTCATCTCGTAGAGATGCGTGTACGGCTCCATATAATGGTAGCCGCCAAGCATCTGACGCGGCGGTCCGCCGTGATCGAACACGATCGCCGGCATCTTGCTCTTTGCCCCGCGCGGCACGAACAGCTGCGCGTGAATCGTCCATCCGTCGGGCGCTTTGTACGTGATGAGTTGCGGGCGCACCATCTGCGATTGCGGATAGTTCGCCGGCGTTTGTACGGCGACGAGCGTCTTGGGCGGAGTGCCCGCGATCGTCACGACCGGTGGCGCAGCATACCACGCATCGACATAGGCGAGGCCGCCGTTGGCGAGCGCCGTCGGGAACCACTGATTTTCCGGGCCATGCGTGAGTGCTTTGGGTCTTCCGTCGAGCCCGACGCTCCAGATGTGCCGCTCGTCGATCGCGCCTTCGTTCGTCGCATAGAGCAGATGCGAATGGTCGAGCGACGCCACAACGGTTTCAACTTCGAAAGCGCCGGTGGTCAAACGCGTCGCGGGTCCGCCGTTAGCCGAAACCGCGTAGATGTGCGGCCAGCCGTCAGCTTCCCACGTGAACGCGATGTGATCGCCGGTCATCCACCACAGTTGCGCGGTGCTCGACGACGGGTAGAACGCGTGGCCTATGCCGGGACGTGCGGTCCACACGCGATGGGCGTTACCGCTGTTGGCATTCGCGACCCAAATCGACCACGGCGTTTTCGACGAATCGTTCGACTCGAACGTGCTGTAATCATAAACCGTCTCGCCGATTTTTTGCCCCGGCATCCGGATGAATGCCACGCGCGAGCTGTCCGGCGACCATGCTGCGGCGTCGTCTTGCGTGAAGTCCGGCGTTGCGTAGACGTACGAATGTTTCGACGGCGTGTAGATCACGATGAACGAGTGATCGCCGCGCGCATTGGTAAAGGCGATCTTGGTAGCCGTCGGGCGACCACACCAGACTCGACACCGAGCCGCGAATCGGCAGCATCTCCGGCTTGCCGACCGTGAACGTCGCATCGCTCTTTGTAAGCGACACGATGCCGAGCTGGCCTTGCGCCGTGGTAAATGCGACCGCATCACCCTTGGGTGAAAGAAATGCGCCATTGCCCGCAGCGACCTGCACCGGATCGCCGCCCGCGATCGGCACAACGAAAATCGCGCGCTGCGGCGGCGGAACCTTTTGCAGCGGATTCGGATTCTCGCCGCCCGCCTCGTCCTCCACGCCGCCATAGAGATACACCACGCCGTCGTTACTCGGAAGTATCTGCGGCGTATCGATGTTCTGCCCGTCGTCGGCGGTGTAGCGCGTGATGGCGTGGATGCCGCCGCCCGCATTGGTGTAGAGATTTTTCACACCGCTCGCGTCGACTTTCCACACCAGCACGGTGCCGTCGGGCGAGGCAGTGAGATTGTCCGGGTATGGGGCGCTCAGCACATCTGCGACGCCGTAGGCCCGTGCCATCGAGGTCGTGGAAGCGCCGATTAAAGCGACAAGAAGCGTCGCCGCGAGAATTCTCCGCATCGTGGTCCTCCGTTAATATTTTGGCGCGTTCGCCATTATTTCGAGGAGAGCCTTGTCTCCACGCGGGTCCGCAAATCGTGCTCGGGGTCATTCCATGCCGCAACAAAGGCACGCAGGATGTGCCCGGTCAGGCCCCAGATGCGCTTGTTGGCGTGATCGAGTACCGGCGACTCGATGGTGAACGCGCCGACCTCGACGGTATCCTGGCGCAGGTCGCGCACAACGTTCTCGAGCGGCACGGTAAAGACGCCGACGGTCTCGGTCGCATCGATCTGCAAATCGCCCGGCGCAACCGTGGCGACGAACGGCGTCACTGCGTACCGGTTGACACGCGCGTTGATCACCGGGAGCTGCCCGACGATCGTTACACGCTCGGGCGCAACCGCTACTTCTTCCCACATTTCACGTAGCGCGGTCGTGCGCAAATCGCCCTCGTCGCCTGCATCCATCCCGCCGCCGGGCAAACCGATCTGTCCGGCATGATTACGCAGATGCGCTGCACGCTCGATAAAGATGACGCCGTGTGGCGGCTCCTCGAGGATGCCGAGTACGACCGCCGCGGGCCGCCGTCCCTTCGACTCCAGCTCAGGATCGCTCATCGCACCAGGTCGGCTCGCTGCGGATAGATCGGACGATTGATGATCCGTTCGAGATCCTCCGCGCGCGCGCTCAAGACGAGATCGCAGAAGCGCTTGAAACTCTCGCGCTCAGCCTCGCCCTCGGCAAAGCGCTCGTTGCGCTCGAGATCGACCTTGCCGTCGACGCTTAGAAAGCGCACGTAGCGCCCCTCGTCGTCTTCGCCAATCTCGACCAAGCCTTCGTCGTCGAAGATGTGCAACGCGCGGCTGACGGTGCGGTCGCTGACCTTGTCGAGCTCGAGCGTGCGCGCGATATCGGTATAGTTCATGCGCACGATACCGTCGCGCGCGAGCCCTCGCACTCCCTTATACACCGCGCGAAGCGCGCCAAGTGTGGGCGCATCGCGATCGATGATGAACTCGTTGATCGTGCGGTCGTGCGCTCCGAAGAGCAGATGAATCTCCGCCGGCGCCCCGTCGCGTCCCGCGCGGCCCGCCTGCTGGTTGAATTCGGTGAAATCGAAGTTGAGGTGGTAGAGCACGACGTGGCGCACGTCGGGCAGATCGATGCCTTCGCCGAAGGCCGACGTCGCCACGATCACGCGCAGCTCGCCTTCGCGAAAGAAGCGCTCGACCTCGGCGCGTTCGGGCGTGGGCATGCCGGCGTGGTAGAACATCACTGCATCGCCAAGCTTCTTGCGCAGATTTTGCGCGAGCTTCGTCGCCTCTTTGCGCGAGTTGCAGTAAACGATCGCCTTTTCACCGTCATGCATCAGATCGAGGAGGTAGTCGAGCCGATCCTTCGTCTCGCGCGCGTCGACCACGTGCAGATTTTCGCGGACGCTCGGGTCGATCACCCACGCATCGATGCGCAGCTCGCGAACGATGTGGGCGAAGGCCTCGTCGTTGGCGGTCGCGGTGAGGGCGAGCACCTGCGGCGCGCCGAGCGCCGCGATCGTGGCGCCGAGCCGGCCGTAGGCCGCGCGATGGCGCGATTCGTAGAGGTGGTGTGCCTCATCGACGACGACGAACGACGGGACGCTCGCGCCGGTGAACGTTTCGCGATGGAATTCAAGAAACTCCGGCGTTGCGAGCACAATATCCCACGCGCCTTCACGCAGCGCGGCGAAGAGTTCTTCGCGCTCGTCGTGCGAGATCGCACCATTCGCGCGATAGATGCGCAGGCCAAGCGGATCGAACTTGCGGATCAATGCTTCATACTGATCGTTGGCGAGCGCGCGTAGCGGATAGATCACCAGTGTCTTGGCGCCACCGGCAAGCGCGCGCATCGCCGCCGGATATTGAAAACAGAACGACTTGCCGCCCCCGGTGCCAAGCACGAGCAGCGTGTTGCGCCCTGCCTCGATGCGTTCCAACGCTTGCTGCTGCGCTTTGCGCGGCATCGCATCACCGATAAGCGCCCGACGCGATGACAGTCGGCGCTAGCGGTGTCATCCCGAGCGTAGGCGCGCAGCGCCGGAGTCGAGGGACGGATAGCAATCGTGGCTTCAGCATCCCGCCACATGTAGATGTTGACGCCGCGGTTTTTCTCGCCACCGCCGGTGAGTGATTCGATGCGCGCACGATAGCGTGCACCCGCGTCGATCAGCGGAGCGAGATGTTTGGCGATTTCCTTGCGCACGAAGCCGAGTTGCAGCGCACCATAGTAGACGGCCAGTGCATTGGGATCGAATTGATTTTCGGGTTGTCGCTGGAGCGTAAGGTCCGTGCCGACGCGCAACCCGGCGATCGTATCTTGCCGCCCTTCGAATGAAACGCCGACGAGCTTCGAATGAAACTGTGACGCGCCACCGATCGTCGCATAGCGATCCTTCGCGTACTCGTCGGCATGTTTGAAGACGCGCGAAACAAATGCGGCGACGCCGCTCGGAGCAACGCTCTCCGCAACATCGCCAACAAACGTCGCAAACGCGCGCTCGAACGCGGCTTCCGACGCGGTCGGCGGCGGAAGCGCAGCTTTACTCTTGGTGCGCGCCGTCCGGCTCATGCTCCGGAATGGGAGCCTCGAACCCTTCGAGATTCAACGTGATCGCTTCGTGCCCGACGTCGTACGCGGCATCGTGCATTCCGCTGACTTGCGCATCGAGCGGATCGACCGCATCCATCGTGTCGACCGGCGCCGGCGCGTTGTCTTCGCGCTTGCGGCGGTAGCGCGCGGGCGAGGTCTGCGGTGTGCGCGCGGAGGTCTTCTGCTGCTCACGGCGCGCGCGCCGCGCCGCGACGATGTCGTCACGCGATGCTTTGCCGGCTGCATCGACACGCGTCGCAGTTTGGCCCGCCGCGGCAGCCGTCTCGCGGCGCTTGCGCGCCGCCGCTTCGAGTTGACGCTTGCGGAACACCAGTACGAGCGGGGCCGAAAAGAAGATCGAGTGATAGCCGCCCGAGACGATTCCCACGAGCAGCGCGAAGGCGAAGTTTTTCAGGCTCGCGCCGCCGAGTGCGAGCAGCGCGACCAGGGTAATAACGACGGTCGCGAGCGTGTTGAACGAACGCGTCATCGTCTGCTTGATCGACTCGTTGACGATCGTATCGTAGGCGACGCCCACCATCAGCTTGGTGTTCTCGCGGATTCGATCCAGGATGACGATCGTATCCATGACCGAGTAGCCGATGACGGTGAGCACTGCGGCCAGGAACGCGTCGTCAGCCGGCCGGTCGGCGAGGGCGTAAATACCGATCATCACGGCCGCGTCGCGGACCAGCGCGATGACGGTGACGAGGCCGAAGATGTAGTTCCAGCCGAAGCGGAACGCGATGTAGAGGAACTGGATGCTGAGTGCGATTATCAGCGCGAGGAGCGCGTTACGCAGATACTCGGCACCAAGCGTCGGTCCGACGGCGGTGATGCTGAGCTGACTCGGATCGATCGGCGCAGCCTTGTTTAGGGCATCTTTGAGTGGCACCGAGTTGTTGGCAAACGACGTCTGCGTTTCGATCGTGAAGTGCTTGCCATCGGTGCCTGCGCGTGTTGATTCGCTCGTCGGCAAGGTTGAGCGGCGCAAGGGCGGCCGTGACCTGATCGGTCGTAACCGGCTGCGTGAATGCAACGTCGACTTCCGTGCCGCCGGTAAAGGTAAGCCCCAAGCGCAGCATCTGCTTGGGTTGGAAGCCGTGCCCGCCTTGGAAACCGTGATAGATCATCGCACCGAAACCGAGTGCAATAATGATGGTCGAGATCGCCGAGACGGTGCGGAACCAGCCGACGATATTCCAGTTGAGTCTGCGGAAGAACATCGCTTACGCCGTCGCCCCCTGCTTGGCAAAGATCCCGACGTCGTCGGACTTGACGCCATAGAATTCGGGAGCGGTGAGCATGTTGTTGTCGACCAAGACGTCGACGAAGAAACGCGTGATGAAGACGGCAGTGATCAGCGATACGACCGTGCCCCAGAAGAGCGTGAAGGCGAAGCCCTTCACGGTGCCCGTGCCGAGCATAAAGAGCACGCCCGCACCGACGATCGTCGTGAAGTGGCTATCGAATACCGCCGAGAATGCGCGCGTGAAGCCGACGCGCACCGAGTTGCGCAGCGTCTTGCCGTTCCACAGTTCCTCTTTGATGCGCTCGAAGATCAGGACGTTGGCGTCGACCGCCATACCGATCGAGAGCACGAAGCCGGCGATGCCGGGCAGCGTGAGCGTCGCGTGCGAGAGCGCAAGAATGCCGAGCATGACGATCACGTAAATCACGAGCGCGAAATCGGCGAGTAAGCCGGGCAGACGATAGACCGCGATCATGAAGATCAAAACGAGCGAAAGGCCCAAGATCGAGGCCTTGAGCGACTGAATCAAATCGATCTTGCCGAGCGTCGGGCCGATCGACTCCTTTTCGATGATCGAGATCGAGGCGGGCAGCGCGCCGGCGTTGAGTTCGTTGGCGAGCGTTGTCGTCTGCTCTTGCGTGAACGAACCGGTTATCTGGCCGTTGCTCGATATCGCGCCCTCGAGCGTTGCCGCCGAGACGTAACGATGATCGAGAAAGATCGCGAGCAGCTTGCCCAAGTTCTCGCTGCTCATCTTGTAGAACTTGCTGGGGTTCTTGGTAACAAATTGAATGTCGGGGTTGCTCGACTGGTCGTAGCCTGCGGTTGCGGACTGCAGTTCCTTACCGGTATAGACAACCGCACCGCTGGCATCGTACGCGCCTTGCTGCACGTAGGCTTGCGCCGCTGCGCGCGCCTTCGCGCTCACGCCCGGCAACTTCGGATTGTTGACGATCTGCAGCGCCTGCTCGGCCTTCAGGTTGACCTCTTGCGGCATGATCTTGTACTCGAGGACCGCGACCTGTTTGATCAATTGCTCGGCCTGATCGGGATTCTTCAGATTCGGAATCTCGACCAGGATGCGATCGCTGCCGACGTTGCTGATCTGCGGCTCGGTGACGCCGAGTGAGTTGATACGCTGATCGATGACCTGCCGCGTCTCCGCTTGCACTTCAGACGTAATCGTCTTCACGTCGCCGGTGGGCGAAAGCTGGAGCAGCAAACGCGAGCCGCCCTGCAGATCGAGACCCAAATGGATCTTCTGATCGATCGGGAGGCACGCCCACAACGAGTAGGCGGTAACGCCGGCGATCACCAGCGCTTTGGCTAAAGGTCGAAGAAAATTCCAGCTCATGCGGCTTCCGGTAGTGGTACCAAAGAAAGGGCCCAGGCGTGACGCCGGGGCCGGGAGGTCTTTAACCTAGAGACTGTATCAGCCTCCCTCGCGCTCGTCAAACGGCCCGCCGTCTTGCATCGTCCGTAACTTTGCGATACAAAGTTACCAACTGCTGATGCCGCTCCAAGTCCTGATCATCGTCTTCTTCGCTTTTAAGTGGTTGCCGCGCGAGCCGGGACCAGCACGCCAGGTCCTTGCGCTCCAAGTCGGCGCAGTGCTCACCCTGCTAACGCTGGTATATACGCTGCGTCTCTAGCCTTACCGCAGCAAACGTTGGATCAAGCGCGTGCTGCCCATGCTTTTGTACACCGCATCGCCGCCGCCAGGCGGCGTACCGATCATCTCGATAGCATCCACGTCGGAACAGTGTTCGAGCATCAGCAACGGGTGCGCCGGCTCCACGTTCTCGGCTATCACCTCTCGGCCATGGTAACAGCGCATCGTGAAGGCCTTCGGATACGGTGGCGCGGTCCAATACAATGGGACTTGATCGTCAAATTGCACGGCATCAACACTTCGATCCCCGCCGCGCAGACGCACGATGAATTCGTGCTGTGCGGGTCGGATGACCACGGCATACGCACTTGCGGGAAGCGAACGCGCGAGACTTAGAGCGAAAGGAAGAAGCACGACGACGCACGTGAGTGCGCCGACGATGGCTTTGGTCCGCACTTCGCTTGAAAGTCTGAACACAACGAGAAGCGCGATGAGCGCTGCCGTGAAGATGAGGAGCGCGCCGATCGGCCGCGTGTACGGCGCGATGCCGCCCGGATCGCCATCGACCGGAAGGAACAAGCCGAAGTCCACGTGCGACCACAGGAACAGCGCTGCGTACGGTATCGATGCTTGTCGACTCTCGAGATACCACAGGGGATTCAACGCGTACGTTATCGTGTTGCCGACGTTTAGCGCCGCCAAGGGAAGGACTGGTAGCCATTCCCACCAGTGCGTCGCGAGATACAGCCAATAACACAGCCCCGCCGCAAGGAACGGCAACCCGGCGACCCAGAAGCGCGCCGTCCATGACTCCTGCGCCGTTGACCACATGAACGTCGCGAAGTAGGTCGCGAAGAGCACGAAACTGTAGACGCAAAGACGCTCGCGACGCACGGTCCCGAGCACGAGGCCGGCCAGACCCACGAGGAGCAGCGGCGCGTACGCGATTGCACCGTGGCGAACGTCGTAGAACTGCATCCCGATCCGTTCGAACACCATCGCGATCGATGGTGCGTAGGCCGGAAATGCCGAGCCCGTAAACGAGCCGTACAGCCAGAATTGCGTTGCCGCAAACGTTCCAAGCCCGGCGGCATACAGCGTGCACGTCTGCAACCACACGACGATGGGCACGCGATCGCGCCCCATCTGCACGAGCATAACGGCAAAGAGGGCTAGCGCCAGCGGCAGCGCGCGCAGGTGCACAAACGGTAGCACGACGACCGCCGCAAGCGTCGCATAACGATTGCGCACGAGCAGCGCGTAGAGCGCAGCCGTCACAACCGTGAACAGCAGTATCTCCGGGTAGATGAGCTGCAGATACTCAACGAATGGAATGGAGATGGCGATCGCAACAATCGTGACGATCACGGCCCAACTCGCTCCCCCCGTACGATTCGGAAAGCGCAACTTGAGCATGAAATACAGCAGCGCCAAACCGATGCAGCCGACGACGAAGTTGAGCCAACGTGCGGCCTCGAGTCCCCCGAGCCGCAGCGCCGCCCCAAAGACGAGACTCGGGGAAATCGTCTGCAGCGGCCGGCCCGGCTGGTTCGAGGCGAGGATCCCGCCGTTTCCGCACCCATTCGCGGCGGCAAACTGCTTCCACAACGCGTGTTCGGGATAAAAGCCGCCATTTGCGTAGAGGCCGACGCCTTGGAACGCGTAGCGCACCTCGTCACCCGTGCACGGCAATTTACCTGCGATGAGGTGAATGCCGGCCAGTACAAGGAAGATCGCAACGAGCCAGAGCCGATCGGCAAACCTCGCCATCGCCCTTCAATTGGCGATCAATCGGTCACCCACCGCCATGCCCGACGGCGCAAGCGCCAACTCAGGCGGCAGCTCCGCATAACTGAGCACGTCGACGCGCACGCCCGAACGCAAGAGCAGATCCGCGAGCACAGGGCGTAACGCGATGCTGCAGAGTACGGCGGCACGGTCGCGCGGTATGCGGGCGACGTATGTGGCAACTTCATCGCGCAGCGCGATCGCGCGCTGCGGATCGGGAGCGAGATCCGCACCGAAGCCAACCCATTGACGCACGAGCTCGCGATCGAATTCGGCGTCGACGACGAGCGGCTCCAAGTGCTCGATCCCGCGACGCCGCAGCAGATCGGGAACGATTACGCGTCGCGCGGTCTCAGCGAGTTCGCGTGCGTCGCGCGAGGGCGATTCCAACATCGCTTGCAATACGGCGACCGGGTCGCGCGGCCAGGCCGCCTCGCGCAGCAAATGTCCAAATGCCCGGTGCAGCGTACCCAATGGAAACGCATCCGTACCGACATCGCGAATCAGTGCAGGCATCGTTGCGCGCAGATGCTCGAGCAACGTCTGCAATTCCTGACGTCCGAGCAATTCGCTCGCGTAGCGGCGCACCGTCTCCGCGACGTGCGAGCCAATGATCGAAATCGGATCGAAGACCAGCGCGCCAGCCGACGCAATTCGCTCGCGGTCGTTCGGATCGATCCACGCAGCGGGCAACGAGTAGACCGGTTCGCTCTCCACCCGGAGTCCGAACCCCGCGAGCAGTTGCGAATCGGCGACGGCCATCACGCGACCGAGCTCGAGCCGTCCCTCCGCAACGACGCGATCGCGTACGCGAATTGCATAGGTTCGCGGATCGCGTGCAAGGTCGTCACGCAATCGGACGCCGGGAAGCACGAGGCCGATCTCGCCTGCGAGCGCGCGGCGCACCTCGCCGATGCGATCCAGCAACGCGTCGGAGAGCGGCGGCACGAGCAGGTGGGCAAGGTCGGCGCCGATATCGATCGCCATTGCGTCGACACCAACGAGGCTGAGCGCGAGCTCGGGGCGGCGCAACGCCAGCCGTTTCGCACGGTCACTTGACGCGCGCGCGTCGTCGTCGCTGCGCTTCTTTCGCCGGACCGCAACTTGCGCGAGCACGAACGCACTGGCACCAAGCACAAGGAATACCGGCCGCGGCAGCGAGGGCACGAATGAAAGCACCACGAGCAATGCACCGGCACTGCGCAACACGTCGGGACGTGCGAAGAGCTGCGCTGCGAGGTCCGCGCCGAGCGCACCATCGGAGGCGACGCGCGTGACCATCATTCCCATCGCCGTGGATATAAGGAAGGCCGGCAAGGTCGTCACGAGCGCATTGCCGATCGAGAGAAGCGCAAAGGTATTAATCGCGTCGAGTGGCGAGAGGCCGTGGTAGGCGATGCCCACGACGATCCCGCCGACCAGGTTCAATGCGACGATCACCAAAGCCGCAATGGCGTCGCCCTTGACGAATTTTCCAGCACCATCCATCGCGCCATAGAAATCGGCCTCGCGCTGGACCGCAGCGCGTTTACGACGCGCGCCGTCCGCGTCGAGCGCACCCGCATGCACGTCGGCATCGATCGCCATCTGCTTGCCCGGCATCGCGTCGAGCGTGAAGCGCGCTGCCACTTCGGCTACACGTTGCGATCCGCTCGCGATCACGACGAATTGAATGGTAATCAGGATCGCGAACACGATCAGGCCCACGACGAGATTGCCGTGGACAACGAATGCGCCAAAAGCCGGGATGATCGCGCCGACCGCGCCTGGCGAAGCGCCCTGCGTGAGGATCAAGCGCGTGGCCGATACGTCGAGCGAAAGACGGAAAAGCGTTGCGACGAGCAGCGCAGGCGCGAAAGCCGAGAACTCGAGCGGATCGTCGATCGTCACCGCAAGCAGGAGCACGAGCGCTGAGCCGAAGATGTTGATCCCGAGCAACACGTCGAGCAACGCGGGCGGCAGCGGCACGATGAGAATGCCGACGATTGCCAGCAGCACCCCTGCAAAGATGTACACCGGCAAGCGCGTCACAGGAGTGCCCCGCTCTTAATCAGCGCTGCAACGATCTCCGCGACCGCGATGTAATGCTCGTAGGCGATCGGCTCGCCAACGATACCGTCGCGGTAGAGCGCACGCGCCAGCGGTACGTTCTCAATTACCGGAACATCGTGTTCCTTGGCAAACTCGCGCACACGTAGCGCCATTTCGTCGGCGGCGCGCACGAGCACCGTGGGCACCGCAACGTCCGGGGGCCGGTAGTCGAGCGCAACGGCGACGTGCGTCGGGTTCACGACGACAAATGCAGCATCTTTGACTTTCGCAAGCGCGCCACGGATAAGATTGCGATGCAGCGCCTTGCGCCGGCTGCGCGCCAGCGGATCACCATCGCTCTCTTTCATCTCACGCTTGAGTTCGGCCAGGCTCATTCGCAGTTTGCGCAACCATGCGCGCCGGGCGACGCCGTACTCGGCGATGGCGAAGAGCAAACCTACCGCCGCCGCGGCCCAAACCACGTGCTGCGCGCCATTCCAAGCGATCTGTGCGACGCCTTGCGGCGTTAGCGCGACCGCGCCCGCTCGCGCGAGATCTTGCAGAGCGGGAACCATTGCGAAGGATGCGAGCGCAAACGCGCAAAGCGCACGCGCACCATGCGTGAGCGCCTCGCGCGAAAACATGCGCTTGAGGCCTTCGCCCGGATTCAAGCGCTCGAGCTTCATCGCCGGCGTCACGAACACGAGTCCTCCGCTTTGCAACAGTGCGCCGATGACGCCGCTCACCGCGGCGAGTAGTGCAGGCACGAGCGCGAGTGCGACGACCGCGATTGCTGGCACGACGGCATCTGATCCGGCTATCGCGTGCGCAAGCGCTTCTTTCACGAGCGCACCCAACGGAGCGGCAATCGCGCAGACGCCGAGCGCAGCTGCGATAAATGCGACGTTCGCGCCGAACTCTTGCGCGCGGGGAACATTGCCCTCGCGTCGTGCCTTCGCGATGCGCGATGGCGGTGCATCGAAGGTCCGCTCACCACTGTCGGCGCTCACGGCCGGCTTCCGGGATAGGGCAGGAGGGGATGGCCGGCGCGCGCCGAGAGCAGCGGAATCGAAACGGCCGTCACCAGCAATACCGCGCCAAATACAAGCGGGAACGAAAGCGCAAAGCCTGCGAAACGCGGGATGGTACGCGTCAGCGCCGCGACCGCGACCTGCACGACAAATGCAAGCGCAATCGCCGGAGCAGCCACCGCAGCGCCGACGAGCACGATCGTAGTTGCGAGCGTGCTCGCGAACGCGAGCCAAGCATGCGAATCAAATGGCGCGCCGGGTGCGACGCGAGCGAAGCTTTCCGAAAACGCGAGGAGTGTCACGCGATAGGCGCCGAGCAAAAAGTAGCCGCCGGTAAATGCAATCGACCACATGCGGCCAAAACCGCTCGGCGCGACGAGTTGCACGCTCGGTGCCATCGCCTTCACACCGACGTAATCGTCGAGCATGCGCCCACCGGCATAGGCTCCGTCATACAGGAGCGATGCGCCAATGCCTATCGCGCTTCCAAGCAAGAATTCAACGACGAACGCTATTGCGAGTGCAACGCCGTGCACATGCGCGCCTCGCACGCCGGGGACGATTGCAATCGTCAACAAGAGCGCGATCGCCGCGCGCAATGCATGCGGCACGCTTGGGTGCGAGAATCCCGGAGCCCGCGATGCAAATCCGGCGCATCGCGCGAAGACGAGCAAGGCGGTCGCGTTCACGATCCATAGACCAGCGCCGGAATGGCAGCGAGTGCGTCGCCAAAAAGTTGCGCGCACGCGTGCATCCCAAAAGCGCCAAAGAGCGCGATCGTCAGGCCAACCGCAATGACCTTCGGCAGGAGGGTCAGGGTCTGTTCTTGCACCTGCGTCGCCGCCTGCACGATGGCGATCGCCGTTCCGACGAGTGCAGCGAGCGCGAGGACCGGTATGCACAGGATCGCGGCCAGCAGCATCGTCTCACGAAGCAACGCTTCGAATGCGCCCATGCGCTGACGGTACGCACGCGGCGTTACCTCAATGTTGCCGAAATTGAGCCGCGCTAGCGCACAAGAGCGAAGGCCAGGCCGTCGTACTCCTTCTCACCGACGGTTTGCAAGGCCGTCGCCTCGAACTGCGGTTCCGTTGCGAGCAGCTCGAGTGCGCGCCGCGCACCAACGATCATTGGATCGGCGTTCGAGGGGTCGGCGACCGCGCCGCCGCGGACCACGTTATCGACCACAACGAGCGTGCCGGAGCGTGAGAGGCGCAGCCCGCGCCGTAGGTAGTTGGGGTTGTTTTCCTTGTCGGCGTCGATGAAGATCATATCGAACGGCGCGGCGCCCTGTGCAATAAGACGATCGAGCGTTTCCAGTGCCGGTGCGACTTCGACAGTAACAAGCGCATCCAGCCCCGCGGCAGCGAGATTGTCGCGCGCCACGGCCGCGTGCTCCGGATCGATCTCGAGCGTAATCAATTGCCCATCGGGCGGAAGCGCTCGGGCAAGCCAAATCGCGCTGTATCCTCCGAGCGTGCCAATCTCGAGGATGCGCCGGGCACCGCGCACCCGAGCGAGCAGATACAAGAGTTTCCCCTGCACGGCAGAGACCGCAATCGGCGGCAAGCCCGCTGCCGCGCTGCGCTCGAGCGCGCGCTGCAGGTCGCGATCCTCGCCGACAAACAGCGAGGAGAGATAGGCATCGACCTCGTTTGCACGATCGGTGTTCAATGCACAGCTCCGAAACTCGGCCGCCACGCACTCCCGGCGGTCAAGGCCGATACGATTGCGCGCGTGGCGGGCGAACGATTAAGTGTGTAAAAGTGGATTCCCGGCGATCCGCGGCTGAGCAATTCGGTCGCCTGCAGCGCAGCGTAGGCAACGCCCAAGTCCTCGACCGCTTTTGGATCGTCGCGACGAATTTCGAGTTCGCGCAGTAGCTTTGGCGGGATCGACGCGCCGATACTCGAGGTGAAACGTGCAACCTGCGAGGCGTTCGTGATCGGCATGAGGCCAGGGATCATCGGGATGCCGATGCCAAGGCGCTGGGCTCGCCCCAGAAACTCTGCGTAGCGATCGTTATCAAAAAACAGTTGGCTGATGAGGAAGTCCGCGCCCGCGTCGACCTTCTCCTTGAGATATGCAAGATCGGCCTCCGGACTCTGCGCCTCCGTGTGCGTCTCGGGATAAAACGCCGCGCCGATACAGAAATCGTAGTTGCGGCGCAACATCGCGACGAGATCGCTTGCATGCGTAAAGCCGCCCGCCGTCGCTTCAAACGCGGTTGTTCCCTTCGGCGGATCTCCGCGAAGTGCGAGCACGTTCTGGATGCCGCCTCGTGCGAGATCGTCGAAGAGCGTGCGCAGTTCTGCGCGCGACGAGCCGACGCACGTCACGTGCGCCATTACCGTCAATCCGATGTCGCGTTGTATTTGTTTAGCCAGCGATACCGTCCGCTCGCGCGACGAACCGCCCGCGCCGTAGGTGATCGAGACGAAGGCCGGGCGCAGTGGCGCGAGCAATTCGATCGTGGCAAGAAGCGCGCGCGCACCATCGTCATCCTTCGGCGGAAAGAACTCGAAGGAGAAGAACGGTCGCTGCGTCGCAAGGGCCTCGGAGATGCGCACGATGGCCTTGCGATTATCTAAAACTGGCGGCAACGCCTCCGCAGATCAGCGCCCAGCCGTCTACCATGACGAAGAGCAAGAGCTTTACCGGCAGCGAGACAACCGGGGGGCTGAGCATCATCATACCCAGGCCCATCAGCATCGCCGCGACTGCAAGGTCGATCGCTACAAACGGAAGATAGAGGGCAAAGCCGATCGCAAATGCGCCGCGAAGCTCGCCTACGACGAAGGCCGGCACGATGACCGTGAGCGGCGCCTTCGCGACCGGCTCGCTTCCTCGATGCGCGACGCGCTCGAAGAGCGTGATGTCGGCTACACGCGTCTGGCGCAGCATGAACGAACGCAGCGGTCCGGAGGCGCGATCCAACGCCTGCGACTGCGAGAGCGCACCGTGTGCATACGGTTCGACCGCATCGTGGCCGATACGTTGCAGCGTCGGTGTCATTACGACCAGCGTCAGCACGAGCGCAAGGCCGGAGAGGACCGCGTTCGGCGGAAGCGCCGAGGTGCCGATCGCCGAACGCACGAGCGAGAGGACCACCACGATGCGTACGAATGAGGTACACATCATGAGCAGAAATGGCACGATCGCAAGCACGGTAAGGCTTGCGAGCACATCGAGCGGAAGTGTTGCGTGCCCGCGCGCGGCGACGTCGAAAAGACCATCCATAGAAAAACGGTGCCGCAGCAGCGTCACCGTTTTATGGAAAAATAATTGCGGAAACGTGAACGGCTAGAGGTTGGGATTTATCGGCGGCCGAGAGATCAGCTCTGTCACGCGCACGCCGAAGTTCTCATCGACGGCGACGACCTCGCCGCGCGCGATCAGCTTGTTGTTCACCATCAAATCGACCGGGCCGCCGGCAAGCCGGTCGAGCTCGATGATCGAGCCGGCGCCAAGCTTGAGGACTTCGGCAACGGACATGTGGCAGGTACCCAGTTCAGCGGTCACACTGAGCGGTACGTGCAGCAACACATCGAGATTGCCTCGATCCTTGAGTTTCTTTGCATCGATGGTCATCGTTCCGGGTCTTCCCTTTCGGCTGGTGTGCGATCAACCGCTAAAGCATAGTATCGACCGTGAACGCCGCATTCTCCAATGGCAAGGGGCCTTCCGGCCAGCAAAAGCCTGCCGCGCAGTGCTCCGGCGGGGAGCGGGAGGATGGCCCCGGGTTCGAGCGAGGCGACGTCAGCCGCCGGATGCCAGCCCATATCAACGTGCACGGCCAGCTCGACCTCCAGGTCGCGCAGATCGTCGAGCGCGACGCCGGGCTGCGATTCGGGAAGCGGATCGCGGCTGAGCGCAATGCCGATCCGTGCTCGCACGGGATGCTCGACCTGCAATTCGAAGAAGGTGCGCAACGCACGCACGTCAGGCGTCGTCTCGAGGGCGAGTTCGGCTGCCGTGCCGCAAATCGGACCAAACTGCATTGCAATCGCGCGAACGATTCGTTCCAGCACGGTTCGCTCGAGCGTCGAGAGCGTCGATGTCCGCAATTCGCGCTCGCCGAACGCTGCAGCCGCGAGTGCCGACGCGTCTCCCGGGCGAACGATCACCGCTGCCTCGATCGATGCAGCCCGCACCCGAAATACTGTCGCATCGCGGACAATTGCATTCCACGCTGCGGGTTGCGGAATTGTCGGCTCGTAGAGTTTGAGCGTTACCGCTTCGCCAAAGAGCTTCGCGAGCGTCTCGCGCACGCCGCTCGCGACGATGCACGCCGCACTGACCGGCAACATCGAGCGTTCTTCGAACGAGAGCTTGCGGATCCGGCGGCCGTCGACTACATCGCAGCGCCGGGCGAAGCCCAGCATCTTCACTTCAAGAGGTCCATAGCGGTCTTTCCGTTGGCACCTTGTGCCTTGTGTATCGCCTGCAGCGCGTCGAAAGCAATATATGCTTCCTCAAGACGATCAAGACTGCGGTCGAAATCGATGCGGCTTTCCTCGCGCTGCATCGGCCCAACGTTTGAAAAACTTCCGTCGCCGGCGCGGCCGACGTGCGGCAATGTCCCAAGTGGTGCAACGAAGTGATTCGCATCGACGACGCCGAGCTTCGTCGCCGCCGGGAAACGCGCAAGCGCCAATTGTCCTACTGCGACGCGTTCACGCTCGCGCGCGCCGCTGCGAGGATCGATAACCGTGCGGTCGTACGCAAGTGTGCCGTCAGCTTCGACACGTAGATTCAGCACGCGGCCAAGCGCCTCGTCGACCGGGTCAACGCGCAGTTCGCTTGCGACGCCGTTGCGCGGCGTGAATCCAAGCACCGCGCGCCCGTTCGCGCCGGCGAGCATTCCGTCGCACAGCGTGAAGCCTCCGTCACGCGTGTATACCGAGCGCCCGCGTTCATCAGTGGTCAAAAAGAACGCGTCGGCCGGCGGTGCGACCGAGAGCGGATCGAGCGCCGGATCCGACGCAGGACGCTCGGTTGCCACGTCGCCGAATTGCGGGAACGCGCCAGGCGTGAAAGCACGCTGCACGTCGGCCGCTCGCTGCGCGATCCGGTCGAGAGCGTCTTGCGTGGCTGCATTGACCATCATGATTTAAGCCTCCGTGACGTCGCTGTGAAGCGAGATGCCACGAGCGGCGAGTGCGTAGCGCGCCTCGTCGAGCGCGCGCAAGACGCGCGTTTGGATGGACGCGGGACATACCGCGATGATACGCACCCCTGCCGGCGTCGTCTGCAACGCGACGTGCACCCGGGCTCGCGTGCCGTCCACGGTGAATGTCGCTCGCGCTGCGCGCACAAGCGGATTGAGAAACGTCCGTTCGATTCGCCGCGCAAGCGCGGAACGCTCCGCGCGCCGTTCGGGGGCGGCTATGGCGCGCGGTTTCGATACCGCTTGACGCACGATCGTGCGCGCATCGGGTTTTTCGAGACGCGAACGCTCCCGCGATTCGCTCGCGTGTATCCCTCGCACGCACGGCGATGCATCGCCGCGAGCCGGCACTTGCGTTTGTGAGGCTTGACCTGCCCGCGCGAGATGCAGTGCGGAATACCAGGCCTGGGAGAGTGCGCGGCGGTCGATGGCCGCAAGGGGCGCAGTGAGAATGTTGAAGCCGAGTTGCTGGGTCATGCCCGCATCGTCCGCCCCGGCGGTCAACGCGGCATCGCCGATTCGTTGCCGGATTATTATGAGCGGCCCTAGTTACTGTGGGATGCGGCGGTCGTGCCCGTCGTCGAAGCCTTGGGCTTTTTGCAAATAGAGCGCATGGTTTGCAAGATCGAAGGTCACTACGAAATTACGCAACGATCCGTAGCCAACGTTACCACCGTCATTGCGGTCGGCGAACGCACCTGTGGTGCTCAGAACCACGTCGGCATAGCGGTTGAGGAGCCGATAGGGACCAAGCTGCAGGACGTTGACGATCGTTCCGACCGTGTCAACCGACCCGCCGACCCCGCGATTGAGCGTCGGCCCCAGCATCGCGAGCGACACGAGTCCGGGATGCTGGTCGACAAAGTTCTTGAACACGAGCAGCTCCTTCGAATTCCCGGTATCGACGATCACGCGCGTTGACGCGCCCTGGAGCTCCGCCGTAATCTCGGGCAACTCGCGGTCGGTATCGACATCGAGTTTGGTGCCGTCGAGCGGCAGCGAGCCCGGCTGCGCAATCGTAATGTTGGTCTGCGTCGGATCGATGCGCAGTTCGGCGGCGGCAAAAAACGGATAGCCGAGAATGCCGTCAACACTCGTCGCCGGAAATTGGGGCAACTTGAGTACCGTTGCAACGTGCATCGGGAACGTCACACCACCAAGTGTGATCGGCGGCGCTTCGACGATGCCGGGGCTGGTGGTCCGTCCCGTGCCGCGGATCTCGACGGTGCCCTCCGGGTGTAGGCCGAGCGTCGCCGCGAGCGATACGTCGAAAAAGTCGGTCTGCGCCGCCGAATCGACGAGAAACGTGTAGCGCTTCTCGTCGATCGTCACCTTGACGAACATCAGTCCGCCGCGATCCTCGTATGGCACCGTGACCGGCGTCGCATTCGCGACCGCCGATGCGGTAAACGACGTAAAGACCCAAGCCGCAATCGGCTGATTGACGGTCACGGTCGTAATATGCGAGGTGATATCGAAAGCGTGCGTCCCGTCCGAGTCGACCTCGGTGTACGGAACCAAGAAGCCGTCGACGACCTTGTAATCGCTGTACGTTTCCGTCTGCATGCTGTCGCCGTTGACAAACGCCATTTGGTCAACGAGCCACGTTGTTGTATCGAGTCCTACCCGGGACGGCTCTCCGTTGGGCGGCGCAACGGCAAGAACATACACGTCACGCCCATCATAGAGCTTCTCGCGGTCCACAAAGCGCACGTCCTCGGGATGCCGCGCAAACGCGCCGCTGCCGATGAAGTCTTCGGTGAGTTGGCGGCGCGCGACGATCCCCTGCAACTCGCGCATCTCGCCGTTTGCATTCTGCTGCCAGAGACGATCACCGATACGCAAGATGCGTTCAGTACCAATCCCGAACTTGTCGTCGCGACGCGATTTGTCGCCCTGCGCCCACTCGTGAAACGTGCCGGAGAAGCCGGCACCGAGCAGCGTCCCGGTGGTTTCGTGTGTCTGCGGCTCGCGCACGTGCAAGGCCTCGAGCGCGTCGAGGTGTTTAGCGAGCATTGTTGCGAGCGGAGGAAGCGGTGCCGGGCTTTGCGCGCAGAGCGCGCCTATGCAGGCAAAAAGAAGCGCGCTACGGCGTAGCTGCTCCCCGATACTTGGTGTAACTAGCCAGGACGTTCTGCACGTAATTTTGGGTTTCGGCATAGGGCGGTACCCCGCCATACTTCTCCACCGCACCCGGGCCGGCATTGTAGGCGGCGACGGCAAGTCGCACGTCGCCGTTGAAACGATCGAGCAGGCCTTTGATGTATTTCGTGCCACCTGCTACATTCTGCGCGGGATCGTAGGCATCTGTGACACCGAGGCCGGAAGCCGTGCCGGGCATCAGCTGCATGAGTCCCTGCGCGCCGACGTTCGACGTGGCGTTTGCATTAAAGCCCGACTCGTTCGCGATGATCGCCTTGATCAGCGCGGGGTCGACCTCTTGCGATTGTGCGTTCTCGTTGACGAGTGCATCGATTTGCGCAGGCGGAACCATCGCCGGGGCGTTTGGCGCAGCGCTATCCACCGGCGAGCCCTGCGCGGCCATCTGCGACTGCAGCATTGCGGCAAACGAGCCTGCTTCGGGGGTCGCTTCGGGCAGGCCGGGCAGTTGCACCGGCGCCCCGGTGATCTGTTCGATGCGGGTGGCAACGGCGGAAAGGTCAGACGTTATATCCATGGGCTTCTCCCAACATATCGGCGGTTTGCCCGAGCGCCTCTAGGGAGCCCAGGTACGAAACCGGCTCCCGGCCTTGGCGCAGCAGCCGTTCCAGCGCATCCTCGGCCGCGATCGCGGCCCGGGTCGGTTCGTCTACCGGTTCTATACCAAGCGAGCGGGCGTCAGCGCAGTGCTCCAGGCGTGCGAGGGCGGCGCGAACGCTTGCGGCGGCGCGCCGGTGCCCGCAGCCCGCTACCGCGTCCATCGTTCGGCTCGCGCTCGCGAGCACATCGATCGCTGGGAAGCGGCCGGCCTGGGCCAGGCGCGGAGCAAGCTGAAGATGACCATCGAGCAGCGAGCGCGCGCACTCGCTCACCGGGTCGTGATCCTCGCCATCGTTGAGGACGGTGACAAGCATCGTGATCGAACCCATAGCCAACGCGCCGGCACGTTCAACCAGGCGCGCCACGCGTGCAAAGACGCTCGGCGGATAGCCACCGCGACCAACGCTCTCGCCGCCACGCACCGCGATTTCGCGAAGGGCGTATGTATAACGCGCGAGGCTATCGAGCACGACGAGCACGTGCAAGCCTCGCGACGCGAGCGCGCACGCTTGTGCCATTACGAGTTCCGCCGCGTGTACGCGCTCCTCGGCGCTGCGATCGCTCGTCGCGCAGATCACGGTGGTGCGCTCGTCGCGTGCGGCGATCCAACGCTGTGCCTCGCGTCCACGCTCGCCGATCAGCCCGATAACGACCGCGTCGGTACGCGCGCCCGCAACGATCGTTTCGAGTAACGTTGATTTGCCTGCGCCGGGCGCACCAAAGATGCCGACGCGAGCGCCGCGACCGATCGTCAACAACGTGTCGACACAGCGCACGCCCGTCCAAAGCGGCTCGAGGATTGCGCGCCGCTGCGACGGCAGCGGCGCGGGCGCGTCGACGCGAACGCGCACACCGTCGATCGGGTTCCCTCCGTCGAGCGGAGTACCGGAGACATCGAGCGCGCGTCCGAGTGCCGCCGTTCCTAACATCATCGCAGGGCGCCCTCCGCAAGCAAATGCGACAACGGCACGCGTAACTGCGCGCCCAAAGAGCCACAGCGCAGTTCGATCACCGCGTCTTCCTGGCACAGCTGCTCATCGGCGACGAGCGGAAGACCAATGCCTTGCGCCGCTGCCATGCGTGAAGGATGCACGCGCACCGTCAACGGCGCCTTAGGTTCGCCGCGTTCGTGCACGTAATCGAACGCATCGTCGAGCATCGCGCGAAAACGTCGAATACGCGCGCACACCTCGTCGATGAGCTCGTCTTGCGGCGCTGGCGCTTCAACCGCTTCCGGCTCCGGTTCGAGCACCTGCGGCTCTTCGATGACGGCGAACGGTTCTTCCGTAGTCGCGGGCTCGCGCAGCCAGCTTGCGAGCGACACGAATTCAACCATGTCGCGCAAGCAATTCGTCGGCGCTGGGGATCACCGAGCCGTGGGCACGTTGCATGCGTTTGATGATTGCCTCGCGCTCGTGCGGAGGATAGAGCTCCAACACCGCGGCCGCCGTCGCGGCCGGCAAGGCGCTGATAATCGCGGCAGCCGCGTGCGGCGGTTCCCCGGCAAGCGCACCGCGCACGCGCGCCGGCGCGTATCCGGCGACCGTTTGTGATGTGCGAGCAATCGCATCACGTTCGAGAACGCCTTTGACCAGGGCGTGTGCACTCGGAACAAGCCCGCGCCCGAGGAGCAGTAACCCTGTAACGATCGCGAGCGTCGGTAAGAGCGGCACGATTGCTCCATAGAGCAGAAACCATCCGTCGCGCTTCTGCTGCAATGCGCGATGAAAGTTCACCGCCTGAACGGTGAGTTCGTCCCCCCGGCGCGGATCGTACCCCACGGTCGCGGCTGCCAGCTCGCGGACTTTCGCGAGATCGGCGCCGCGCTCGGCATCGACAAAGACTGCGGTCGAGACGCGCGCGAGTGCGCCCGGCTCAGCGTGCGTCACACTTTCCTGTGTCACGCTTCCGCGATCGTCGTGCACGTCGTTCTTTGCGTACTTTTTGCCGGCGCCCTCATATGATTCACTCGCGGTCGTGCGCTCGATGGGATTGCCGGCGACCGGCGCGCGGCGTGTATCGCGCTCTTCCGAAGTAACACGGGTGTACTCGTCGTGCACGCGAACGATCGTCACCCCCGTGCCGAGCGCGGCGTCCAGTGCGGACTGCAGCGAGTGCTCGAGCGTGCCGGGGTCATCGTCCCCGCCGCCATTCTCTCCGAGTGCAACGCCGCGATCGTCGAGCATCGTCACATTGGTCGCCTCGAGTCCCGCGACCGAGGCTGCAACAAAACGCCGTATACCATCCACGGCATCGCGCGAGAGCACGACTCCGGGATGTAGCTGCAGCCGCACGCTCGCGGTCGCCGAACGGGTGCTTTGGTCGGCGAACTCGGCGCTCTGCGCCGGCGCAACGATGACGTGTGCATCGTCGACACCCTCGACGCTGCGCAACGCCATCGCAATATCGCCGGCGAGCCCGCTGCGCGTCTGGGCGTCGATGACTGCCTGCGGGGTGAGCACGCCGACGTTCGCTAACGCCTCGCTCGTCGTCTCGACATGCGCATGCGGAACGCCCGCGAGCGAAAGTCGCAGCAGCAGATCGTTGCGCCGCGACGCATCGACGGTCACGTTGTCGGCGGCGGGTGAGAACGGGACGCTCCAGGCGGCAAGTTGCTCCTGTACTTCGGTAAGCTGTTCCGCGTGCAGTGGGCTCGCAAACAGTGGCACGCGGTCGGGATGTCCGACGATCGTTGCAACCAGTGCGAACGCGGCAAGCAATCCGAAGACGGCAAGGGCGATAATGCGCATCGATGCCGGGAGAGTACGCAACCTGGCAAGCAGCGGCCGCAAGTGGACCATAGGATCAAATCTGCAGGTTTAGCAAAGACGCAATGGCTTGGGCGGCACGCTGCGCAGCCGCGGTCGCAACCGAAAGCGCAACGTCGGCCTGCGCCCGCTGGTACATCGCATCTTGTAACGAACCCGTGCCGCTAGCATAAGCATCTTCGGCTTTGGTCGCCTGATCGAGCACCTTGCCGATCGCATCCAGGGCTTGAGCAAATCCCGTCTGGTCGCCCGGCGCGGCGGCGGTTTGCGGCGCCGTGTCGGGTTGCAATAGCTCGATCCTCATGCGAGCCGTCCCATGTCGATCGTGTGTTCCTCGAGTGTCTTGCCGACGTCGAAGAGCGATGCATCGGACTCGTAGGCGCGCGACGCATTCATCACCGCGATCATCTCGGTGATCACATCGACGTTATTGCCGCGCTCCTCGCGCGTGCCGGCAAACTGCACGATCGTGTCTCCGCCTTCGCCGCTCAACGTGAACTCCGGAATCTGCCGTGAATAGCTGCCGTTAGGACCGGCTGCTTCGGCTGCGGCAACGTTGCGTGCGCACACGTCGAGCGCTGCACGTTGTGCGTCCATGGCGCTGGCGGCGCTCGCGAGCAAATCGCTCATTTCGTCGCCGCCTTGACTTCCTCGAGGCGTGCGTGCATTGCGCCCAGCAGCGCCTCGTCGAAAATTGCGGCTTGCGCCGTTTGCGCCATCGCGGCATCGGCCGTGCGGCCGCCTGGGTCGGCGTTGGCGCGCGCCACGCTCGCTTGCGCTTGCGCTAATCGTTCAGCAGCGGTTTGCAGTCCGCCACGCAGGGAATCGGCGACGTCGAACATGGCCCTACCATAGGAACGCATGATGGCCAAGGCGCAACTGCGATGTTGCGAGATTATGAACAAAGGCCGATTCGAATCATTCACCGATGGCGTGTTCGCGTTCGCGATCACGCTCTTGATCTTGGGGATCGCCTTGCCCGTGATGTCGCATCCAAGTGAGTACCAGTTACGCGGCGCGATTCTCTCCCTCTGGCCGAACTTCATCGCCTTCGCGCTCAGCTTCGCGGTGATCGGGATCATGTGGCAGAACCACCACGCACTCTTCCGCTTCGTGGCGCGCATCGATCGCAAGACCGTCGCATTGAACTTGCTGCTGCTCTTTGGCACGGTCGTCATTCCGTTTGCCACCTCGACGATCGGCGCGTACCCAACCATGCATGCCTCGACGCTGCTCTACGGGATCGTGCTGACCTGGTGTTCGACCGCCTACAACCTGCTGCTAAGGCACCTCATTGCGAGCGACGCGTTCGAGGGGTCGGTCACGCCGGAGCAAATCGCGCGAACGGTCGTCGCCTATCGGGTCGGTTGGGTCACCTATGTCGTTGCGACGCTGTTGGCGCTCGTGCTGCCGCTCCTCAGCTTCGCCGCGTACATCGGCGTAACGTTCTACTATTACGTGCCGCACGGCGTGGACGCCGACGTCGCGTGACCGTCTTCTTCTATGGGTTCGGTCTCGCGCTCGCGCTTGCGATGGCGCTAGCGATCGGCAATGCGTGGGTGCGCAACCATCGCAACGGCGTGTGGACGATGCCGATGGTACTCGGCTTGCTCTTCGTCGTCATCGTCGCCGGCGTCACCATCGGATGGGCGTTCGTGCAGTACTTCGCGTTCTACGCCGCGTCCGCGACCGGTCGGACTTAGCTCGGCGCGGCTACGGGCGCGGGTTCGCTAGGCTTGCCGTTCTTTTTCTGCTGATCCAAGTGGAATTCAGCGCGGAACTTCTCATCCGACGGCGCGACCCACATATACACGTTGGGAATCAGCAAGAGCGTGAGCACGAGCGAGCTGAGCACACCGCCGATGACCACGATGCCCAGACTCGAACGCGAGATCGAGCCGGGATCGAGTGCGAGCGCGAGCGGTATATTGCCGGCGACGACCGAGAAGCTGGTCATGATGATCGGACGGAATCGCGTATGCGCGCTCTCCAGGATTGCATCGAGCTTGTCCTTACCGCGCTCACGTAAGGTATTCGCATAGTCGACGAGCAGGATGCCGTTCTTGGTCGAGATGCCGATCAGCAAGATCGTGCCGATCAGCGAGAACAGGTTGAGCGTGCGATGCGTGAGCACGAGCGCACCGATCGCGCCGATGGCCGCCACGGGCACCGAGAAGATGATGATGAACGGCGAGAGATAGTCATTGTACAGCGCGACCATCAGCAAGTACACGAGGATCACCGAGATGATCATAGACGTTCCTATGCCGACCAGCGCTTGATGCATGAAGTCCTGTTGACCGAGCGGCGCGGGCCGCACGACGATGTTTTGCGGCAAGTGCAGCGACGGAATTTTCTTCATCAGCGCGTTCTCAACGGCCGAGAGCGACGAGTTCGGGGCGACGTTGGAATCGACGTGGATCACCGTGGTGCGGTTGGTTCGCGTCATCAGCGGGGGCGTCGGCGTCGATTCGAAGGTCGCGATGTCGCCGAGGTAGACGATCGAGCCGTTCGACGCGCGAATCGGGACATTGCGCAACAGATCGAGGTTGGTCTGATCTTGCGGCGGATAGATCACTTGTACTTGCTCGAGGCCCGCGGTGGTTTCGAACTGCGTAGCCACGTTGCCGCCGAACGCAGCGCCGGCGGCCATCGCTGCTTGTCCGACGTCTACGCCGAGCGCTTGCGCCTTCGCACGGTTGAAGATGATCGAGATTTCAGGCGTGAGCGCAGCGCCGCTACTATTGACGCTGGTTGCGCCCTTCACCGTCTTGAGCGCGTCGAGCACCTTCTGCGCGTACGGCGTCGGATCGCCGCCGGTAAGATCGGTCACGAGCAAGTCGACCGGCTGCGCGTTTCCGCCGCCCGTGCCCGTCGAAGGAACCACAACGACCGAGACACCGTGGGGAAACGCATTCTGCGACAGCTTCTGAAATTCCGTAACCCAGTACGAGGTCGGATGCTTGCGGTTGTCTTTCAGCCAGACGTGTACTTGGCCGACGTTCTGTTGCGAAACAAAGCCGCCGAACGACGCAGCGTAGGCCCCGGCCACGGCGGTATTGGCAAAGATATCGGGGTAGCCGAGAACCTTTTTTTCAAACGCGAAGATACCGGTTTCGACGGTCGTAAGCGGCGTGCCGATCGGATACGCAACTTGAATGAAGATCTCGCCGCGATCGGTCGCTGGGATAAACTCCTCCCCGACGACGCCGAGCGGAATCATAGAGATCGCCACGACGAATGTGACCAGACAAAAAATCGCGACGAGCTTGCCGTGCTCCATTCCCCAGGGCAGCGCACGTTGCGTGTACCACGTGCGGACCGCATCGAAACGTTGCCCGAACCACTCGACGGCCTTCCACGGCTTCCAGTGCGACTTGAGTGCCCACAGGCCGGCGAGCGTCGGCGTGACCGTAAACGAAACGAAGAGCGAGGTCAGCGTCGAGATCACCACCACGATCGCAAACTCCGAAAGCTGGCGGCCCACTTGCCCTTGGATGAACGCGATCGGAAAGAAGACCACGACGTCGACCAGGGTGATCACTACCGCCGCAGCCCCAATCTCCTCGCGTCCGCTCACCGCCGCGTCCTCAGGCTTCTGCTTGAGTTCGGTGAAATGGCGTTCGATGTTTTCCAGCACGACCGTGGAGTCGTCGACCAAAATTCCGATGACCAACGACATGCCGAGGAGCGAGTCGGTGTCGAGCGTGAGGCCCATCAGCTTCATTGCCGTCATCGCGATTGCAAGCGAGAGCGGAATCGAGACGCACACGACGATTGCACTGCGCCACGAGCGCAGGAAGAACACCATTGCGAGCCCGGTGAGCAAAACCGCTTCCGCGAGCGTGCGGACCACGATGTCGATCTGCTGCTCGGTGAACGTCGACTGTACGTGAATGACGCGGAAGGAAATCTCCGGGAACTGCCGCTCGACCCCCGGCAACGCGGCGATCACCGCATTGGACGCGTCGACTTCGCTGGCTTGCGAGGTCTTCTGCATCTGGAGAAACAGCCCGGGCTTGCCGCTGATGTGGGCGATCTGGAGGCGTGGTTCGTAGCCCGAGGTGACGGTGGCGACGTCGCCGATGCGCACGACCGCATTGCTCGCGGTCCACGGATCGACTTGGCCCGGCAAACTGGCAACGCCGCCGTTGATGTTGGCAACCTGCCCGGCTTGCGCGTTGGTCTGGCTTGCGCCCGACACGACGATCGGCAGGTTGCGCACGTTCTGCAACGTGGTGATGTCACCACGCACGTCGATCGTCGTCTGGCGATTAGGCTCGTACGCAAAACCACCCGGGACGCGCTGATTGTTGGTCGAGACCGTGTTGATGACGTCGTTAAGTGTCAGGTTGTTTGCGGCGAGTTTGGCCGGATCGACCAGGATCTCGTATGCCGGCGTCACGAGACCGCCCACGTTGGCAAACGAAATACCCGGCACTTGTTCGAGCTGCGGCGCGATCACATTCTGCGCGTAGAGCGCGAGCTCGTTAATCGGCAGCTTTTCGGAGTAGAGTGCCAGCACGACCACCGTCGACTCGGTCGGATCGTAGAGATTGACGGTCGGCGGCGTGATGTTCGTCGGAAGAAGCTTCTCCGACGCCTGCACGGCCTTGTTGGTCAAAGCGAGATCGGTCGCGGTATCGGACTTGATGTCGAACACTGCGGTGATTCTCGCCGAGCCTTGCTGCACGACCGAGTTGATCGTCTGCAGATCTTGCGTGCCTGCCAAATTCTGTTCGATCGGCTGGACGATCTCGTCGCGCATCTCCGTCACCGACGCGCCATTGTAGTCCACTGAGATTGTCACGGTCGGCTGACTGACGTCGGGATAGAGCTCTTTTACGATCGTGATCGTGCTCATGATCCCGGCGAACATCATGATCGCGATGATCACGAAGACCAACGTCGGCCGGTTGATAAACAGCCGCGTTAAGCTGAATTTCACGGCTTGTATGAAACCTTCTCGCCGTCGCCGAGGCTCGACTGGCCATTGCTGACCACGCGCGTGCCCGCGTTTACACCAGTGACGACGCTGTGCATGCTATCGCTCGCGACTTCGGTCACCGCAACGGTCTTCACCGTATCGTCGGACTGCACGATTTGCACGCGGTCGTGGTTGTCGTCGGTGAATGCGGTGGTGGGAATCATCACGCCACGCGCCTGCGGGAGCGCAACGCTGCCGGTAATCGCCATGCCGGGTCGCAATACCTCGCCGGGATTCTCAAGAACGACCTTGACTTGAAATTGCGTAGAGCCTGGCTGGATTTCATTCAACACGCCGACCACGCTTCCGGTGAACTTCTTGCTCCCGCTCACGCCGTCGGTCTGAATCGTCGCGGTCGCGCCGGGATGAATCCCGGCGATCTGATCGGTCGAGCCGCGCAGCACTGCAAAGATCGGCGAGACCTGTTGAATCGTAAAGATCTGCCGCGTGCCCGGATACTCACCAGGATTGAGATTCCGGTTTACCACCACGCCGTCGATCGGCGAGACGATCGTCGCCTTCGAAATCGACACACGTATCTGCTGGGCTTGCGCAAGCGCGACTGCCTCTTGTGCTTTAGCTTGCGCAACTGAGGACTGCTGCAGTCCCGGCGCGTTCAAGTTCGGACCATTCGCCTGCACGAGCGCCTGCGCGCTTTGTAGTGTCGCCTGGTCGTTCCGGACCGTCGCCTGATCGGCTTCGTACTGTTGCTGCGACACGTAGCCGTCGTGAAAGAGCGTCGTATCGCGTGCTAGGATGCGCTGATCGCGCGCCAGGTTTGCGACCGCCGAATTCAGTCCTTGACTGCCCTGCGTGATCAGCTCGTTGCCGGAATACACGGTGTGCGCGGTGTTGGCCGCGTCGCTCTGCGCAGTGGCAAGGTCGGATTGTAGCTGCGCCTGCAAGTCAGCGGTATCGAGCTGCGCGAGCACCTCGCCTTTGCGGACGTGGTCGCCCTCTTGCACGTTCACCGTGTCGGCCGGTTCGCTCAAACTGGATTGAATCGCAACGTTTTCATACGGCGCGATCAAGCCCGACATCGCCGAAGACGGTACGAGCGTCCCGAACTGGGCAACGGTCGTATCGACGTAAGGGGCGGGGGCTTGGGCAGCATGTTTTGCGCCGCACGCCGCGAGCGCCATAACGAGCGCAGTGCTAACGAGGTATGGGAAGACCCGCCGCGTCGCGCGCGATGCCCAGATACAGGCGCGTGACTTCATTGTAGTTCTGCACCCCGGATGCAACATGATTGGTCTTAAGATATGCATTATAGGTTCGCCATGAAAAGTTGGCGAGAGAGAGGTTGATGTGCCGCCGATTGCGCTCGCGCATCGCTGCGAAGTCTTGCCACACGAGCGGCACGAAAGTTCTCTTGGAATACCGCGCCTCCGGCGGAAGGTAAAGGAACAGCTCGAGCCAGCCCGAGTACTGGACCACCGGATCATTAGAGCGAGCGCAACTGAGAATTGCCAGAAAGTTCGCCTCATCCTCGCGAGCATACCCGGCCACATGGCTCCACTCATGGGCCAGGTCGAAGGGGCGTTCGAACCACAGGAGATCGCCCGCCAAGTGCACGTCGAGCGCGAGGGGGTTGATGTAGCCGCTCGTACCGGTGGCTTCCATGAAGGGGTTCGCCAGCGTCGGCTTGGGTGCCCCGGCGAGCGGCGTCCACACGTTCCCGCCGGCCTGCACAACCGGGAGCCAGGCCGCGTAGAGCCCCCCCAGATCGACGGGGATCGGGGCGCGGGCATGGGCGGCGGGCGCCAGGCGATTCATCTGCGCAATCGCGCGCGCACGCAACACGTCGACCGCACGTGGCGTAATGCGCGCTGGATCGTAGGCGGTACGCGCTTCGATCGGCGCGCGGTCGTAGTTCCAACCCCAGCCCGCCTCAAACCAAAAGGCGTACAAGCCGGCGACGGCAAGCGCGCCGAGCCAATCGCGACGCAGCACGCGCCACACGAGCATCGCAATGCCGGCGAGCACCACGATGTCGCCGAGCGACCACGGTAACCGCGAGCTGATCGCAAAGAGTGCGTTCTCCCAGCCGGGATAGACGCCATTGACATAGACCTGCTCGACCCACAACGAAGAAGGCCGCCATAGCAGCGCGGCAATGCCGAGCGCTATGACGGCCAACTTCAGAACCGTCGAGCGACGAATTATCGTTTGCTAAACTGGAAGCGCTTACGTGCGCGCTTGCGTCCGTACTTCTTCGATTCTTTCTCACGCGGGTCACGCGTCAGGAAACCGCTCTTGCGCAGGATCTCCTTGAACGAGCCGTCCATCTCGACGAGCGCGCGCGAAATACCGTGCCGCACCGCACCGGCTTGACCGGTGACGCCGCCGCCTTGCGTTTTGACGATCACGTCGTAACGGCCGCCGCTCTGCGTGGCTTCAAACGGCTGACGCACGATCTGCTGCAGCTGCGGACGCGGGAAGTACTCTTCGATCGACTTCTTGTTGACCGTGATGACGCCCTGACCGAGGGAGAGCTTCACGCGCGCGACTGCGCGCTTGCGACGACCGGTGGCTTGAATCTGCGTGTTATCCACGAATGCTCCTAAAACAGCGGCTGCGGCTTTTGCGCGTCGTGCGGATGCGCCGCACCGGCATAAACATTGAGGCGACGCAATTGCACGTCGCGCATGCGGTTGGTCGGAAGCATGCCGCGCACGGCCTCTTCGATCAAACGCTCGGGATGTTTGGCGTGCACTTCACGCGCGGTCGGCTCTTTGAGTCCGCCCGGATAACCGCTATGACGGCGATAGAGTTTCGTGTCCCACTTCTTGCCCGAAAGCTCGATCTTCTCGGCGTTGATCACGATGACGTGATCGCCGTTGTCGATGTGGGGCGTCCAGGTCGGCTTGTGCTTCCCCGAGAGCGCGCGTGCGATGCGCACTGCGAGCGTACCCAGGCGCTGCCCGGCCGCGTCGACGACGTACCAATCGGCCTTCGTCTCCGCGGTTTTTTGCAAAGTGGTTCTCATAACTTGCGCATCTTACAGGGCGCCGGGGATGGAGTCAAGCAATTTTTCGAGATTGCTTTTATTTGACTATTACTTGACTAATCAAATATACTGAGCCCATGCAGACCGAGGCTATCGAGACGCTGCTCGCGCTTGCTTCTGCCCATGCGCGGGCGGTGCGCGTGCTCGAGGTGCGCGGGCTGAGCTTCGCTGAACTGCGGCTCTTGGTGCCGCTGCGCGAGGCGAGCTCCGGGCGCCGCCCGACCGAGCTAGCCCACGAGTTGCACCTGACAGCGTCCGGGGTGACGCGCGCGCTGCTGCCGCTCGAGCGCCGCGGGATCATCGAGCGTCGCAAGGATCAGAGCGACGCCCGCGCATCGCTCGCGCTGCTCACGCCTGCGGGACGCACGCTCTTAGATGAGGCGCTCGAAGAAGCCGGCGAACGCGCAGCGCGGCTGCTGCGGCGGATCAACGTCGGCCAAACAAAGCAACTGCAACGCCTGTTAGATGAAGTCGGCCGCTAAAAAGGGAAGGGCTCGTCGCGATCGACGAGCCCTTCCTCCGCAACGATCGGTCGCTTCAGTCTTGGTCTGACACAGCCTTACACGCCGTGAGACGGTACTTTTGCTCCTCGGCAACGCCAGGTAAAAGCGCGCCATCGAATTGTTGTAAGATCCTTGGCGGTTGGCTCACGGCTGGGTCCTGATATACGTTGCGATCGATTGCGGCCGCGACCCGCGAAGCTGGCGGAAAGAACTTGCCTGCAAACTGACAGCCTGATCGCTCTGCCCTACCTTTGCATTTCCTTCGTTCGTGACAACCTTGCAACCGTCGCCTCTTAGTACGACTGCTGCAGCGAAAGCTGTCCGCGAGACCGTAGAGCGGTACTAGATCTTGCGTTTTGATCGGCGACCGTCTGGTTGCGATTTGAGTCCGAGTTCGTTTTGTCGTCCTCGGTCTTCGCAGCGGTCGGAAACCGCGTCGGATCATTCAACGCCGCATCAATCGTAGCCAGATTGCGAACGATCCCACTGATCACTTTATTCAGGTGCTGGCGTCGAAGATCAGTGCCGGATTTGGATCGTGTGCACCGCCGAAACGCGCACTTTTCCCCATCGGCACCCCGACCTGACTCACCCGAAGGTAATCTTTCCCCATTTGGACCAGCATCGGTTTGGAGCTTTCGTATGAGTCGATCATTTGCCTGAAGCCCACCGATCACGTAGCAGCACGTTGTTTGCGATCGCCGCGCATAGCGGCGTCGAACGCACGCCGATGATGGTCTTAAGCGGTGGTGTTGCGGACGGCGTGGGTGCCGGGGCATCGGCGATAAGCAACAGCAAGGCAGCAATCACCATATTATCAGGCCTGAAAGAGCGGCGGTTCTTTGTACGAGTCGTAGTCGTCGTAGCGTACGCCCGCCAGATATAAGCCGTGCGCAGGCGCGGTCAGTCCGGCAGCGCGACGATCGCGTGCGTCGAGGATCGCGCGCAGCGTTGCCGGATCGCGACGGCCGAGCCCGCATTCGACCAGCGTCCCGACGATGGTGCGCACCATGCGGTGGATGAACCCATCGGCGCTGATGCCGATCCGCACGAGATCGTCCTGCCGCGCGATCGTCAGCGAGCGTACGTTACGCACCGTCACACCGTTTTCCGGAAGCACGCCGCAGAACGAACGAAAGTCGTGCTCGCCGATCAGTTGCGCCGCCGCATCGCCCATTGCATCGAGGTCGAGCGTGTGCCGGTAGACGTGATAGGCGCGATGGGCGAGCAGCGCGCTCCGGTACCGCGCGTTGAGAATGGCGTAGACATAGCTACGCTCGCGCGCGGAAAAGCGCGCCGAGAATCCGCTTTGCACGATCGCCGCATCACGCACGCTGATGTCATCAGGAAGCGCGGCGTTTAACGCTATCGCGAGGCGCTCAAACGGAAACGAGCGGGAGGTGATAAATGAAATCACCTGCCCGCTCGCATGGACGCCGGCGTCGGTCCGGCCGGCGCCGCTTATTTTTACCGGCTCTTCGAGCAGCTCTTCGAGGGCGCGCTCGATCTCGCCGGCGACGGTGCGGCCCTTGGCCTGCACCTGAAATCCGAAGAACGCGGTGCCGTCGTATTCAACGGCACAGCGTACGGTGTGCGCTACGCGTGCACCGTCTCCCGCTTCGGTACGTTCCGCTTCTCGTCCAGATCCAACAGGTCGGGCCACGCTACGACGTCGGTCCGGTCGGGAGCAATTTGTTTGCGGAGCTCCAGGAAGTAATTGAGCGAGTCTCCCTCGGGCTTATGCGTGACCCATTCCCTGTTCCACGCTTCGATCTCTTGCGGTGACTTCTTGTCGATGAAGCCTTTGACGTAGTTCTGGATGTCGGCATCGCTCTTGGCGTTCTTGATCACGCCGAGTAGCGCGTCGTGGTCGATGCCCAAGAATCCAAAGACGGCTTGATCCATCCCGCAATTGTAGTGATACTCGCCCTCCTTGCCTATCGCCGTTGCCTTGCCTTTGTCGATCGTACGGCCGATCTGCACGAGGCCAAAGAGCTTCTCGTGCACGCTGCGGGGATACGAAGTAGTCAAGTCCATGGAGGTTCTCCTAGCTAGCTGGTTGATAACGTACCCCGTGACACCCGCAGTCGCGCGCCGGTTTCGGCTGGGCGCATATACATTGTGCTGGCTGGTTGCCGCCGGCTTGCAGATCTACGCCGCCGATGTAGGGCCGCATGGCGCCGCGGTGGGTGCCTACGTTCCGGGTTGGCTGCTTGCGGTGGCCGCTATCCCGTTTTGGACCCTGCTGCTGCCGGCGGTCGTCGATACTGGAGCGGCCGCGGTGGCCGCGCGCGTTACGCCGGGCGCGATGCGCGCGCTCGATTGGTTCAACGCCGTCGGCTTGGTGGTCTACGCTTTTGCGAGCCTGGCAGTGATCTTTTACGTCGCCTTCGCGAACTATGGCACGTAGCTAGGCGACGTTTTCGCACTCCACATGGTTGCAACTGCAGTGCTCGTGCGGCGCCGCGTCGGGGTCGACGTTGGCCTGCTCACGGCAGCGGTCGCTACAAAAGAACGCTCCGAGATCGACGTAACAGGTGCACTGCACGTGATCGCACTTTTGTCCGTCCATGTTAGTGCCCCACGACGGCGGTCTGACGCACAAAGTCGCGAGCGCCGGAGCGCACTACCGAGGCGCAAGGAGCGAGCATAGCGGTGGCTATGTGACCGACGAGCAACGACGGTAGTGCGACTCCGCCGCCGCGACCCTTTGGGCTGATCGTTTGGCGGGCGCGAGCGTCGTCGCTCTTCGCTCGCAAAGCAAAACTTTTGTCGCTCATCGCTCCTCGCTCGAGCGCCACCAAACGATCAGCTTGTGCGTCGAACCGCCGTCGTGGGGCACTTAGCCTTGTACGACATAGTCTACGATCTGGACCTGCGTCCCGTTGCTATAGGTCAAGGTCCCATTGCCTGCCGAGTTCACGGTAAACGTGGCGACCGTCGCGCTCGTGCTGTTATTGGTAAGTGTCCCGGTGACGTTGCCATTCGACGATCCCGTAATCGCGAACGTACCACCATTCGTGCTGTCGGTGAGCGTGAGCGCAAAGCCGGTGCTCGTCGCCTGCCCGTTGATCGAGACGGATGCCGTTTGATCCGAGGACGGCGAGATCGTCCAGTTGGGGAACGCACCCGGCGCGATCGAGAGCGAATTCACCGCACCTACGTACGTGGCGATCTGCATGCTGACCGACGACGTTCCGACCGCAAGGCTGACCGACGCGCCGTCCATCGCATTGAGCGCCGCAACGTTGGCAACGGCAGCGATGCCGCACGCGTTCGACGAACACGCGAGGCCAACGTCGCCAAGCGCGGTGCCGTTCTGCACGACGTTGGTTAACAAGAACGAGTAGCCCGTGATCGTCGCCCCGCCGTTGGTGAAGTAGAACGTGATCGTCGCGTTAGCGGTGCCCGTTACTGCACCCGTCGGCGACCACTGCGTGAACGTCGCGGGACCGGTGAGCTCGGTGCTGTTCGGCTCGGACGCGGTCCACACGATCTGGTCTTCCATCTGCCCCGTGCAGTTGGCGTTATAGTAGTCGGTGATCGTTTCCGTCGCCGTGCCGTTGCCGTTGTTGACGACCGTCGTGGTTTCGCCGCCGCTGCATGTCATCGGATGACGCGGATTGATTTTGCTCAAAGCGCGATGGATCGCGCGCACGGCGGTCAAGGTCGACAGCGAACCGCCACCCGCATACTCTTGATAGGCTTGCACGCCCGAGAGTGCGCTTTGCGCATCGCTGCGTTGCACGGCCTGCTGCGAAAGGCTGGTTGGAGGGGTCGGCGTTGCTTGCGGGGCCGGTGAACCGACGAAGCCGCCAGTGCCACCTCCGCCGCCGCAGGCGGTCAGCGAAGCAACAAGCGCGTATGCGGCAATACGACGGAAACTCTGCACGGCACCCTCCAATGGTAAGGAAATCCTAGAACGTTCCCTCGCCTTCGCCCGTGACGAAAGTCCCGCCTGCGTGGTAGTCCTTATGGACTACCAGTGGCGGCGTGTCACCCGTGTTGCCGCTGGAGCGGGAAGAGCAACACGTCGCGGATCGACACATTGTTTGTTAACAACATGATGAGCCGATCAATACCGATGCCGATGCCGGCCGTCGGCGGCATTCCGTACTCGAGCGCGCGCACGAAGTCCCAGTCGGGCTGGGGTATCTCCTCGTCGCCCTGCGCCCGTTCGCGCACCTGCGCTTCGAAGCGGGCGCGCTGATCGTCGGGATCGTTGAGCTCGGTGAACGCGTTGGAGATCTCCATGCGGTTGCAGAAGAGCTCGTAGCGATCGACCAGCTCCGGATCGCCGGGCTTACGCTTGGCGAGCGGCGAGATGATTAGCGGATAGTCGGTCACAAACGTCGGCTGGACGAGGTGCGGCTCGAGCACACGTTCGAAGATCTTGTCCAGTGCGTGGCCGTGCGTCGGCGAGGGCGGTAAGCCGAGATCGTGTAGAATATCGGCGGCGCCTTTGGGATCGAGGAGTTTCTCGCGCGTGTACTTGCCGTGCGAGTAGATCGCAATGCCTTCGAGGTAGCTCACTTTTTCGAAGGGCCGTTTGAACGAGATCAGTTGCTCGCCGAGCTGCATATCCTCGCGTCCGCCGGTCGCGACGCTTGCGAGATGCGCGATCAAGGCTTCGTTGAATTCGCGCATATCGTTCACGTCCCAATACGCCGCGTAGAGTTCGAGCATCGTGAACTCGGGATTATGCGTCGTATCGATGCCTTCGTTGCGGAAGATCCGCCCGATCTCGTAGACGCGCTCCATGCCGCCGACGATCAACCGTTTGAGATTGAGCTCGGTCGCGATGCGCAACTGCATCTCTTCGCCCGAAAGCGCGTTGACGTGCGTGATAAACGGTCGCGCCGAGGCGCCGCCGGCCACGTGCAATAGCGTCGGCGTCTCGACTTCGTAGAATCCGCGGTCGTCGATGAAGCGACGCGTTTCGGCGATCAAGCGGCTGCGCATGATCATCGCGTCGCGCACGTCAGGATTGACGATCAGGTCGACGTAGCGCTGGCGATAGCGCTTCTCGACGTCTTGCAAGCCGTGCCACTTGTCGGGCAACGGCATCAACGATTTGCTCAGCAGTTCGAACGACGTGACGTGAAGGGTGAGCTCGCCTTTTTTCGACCGGAACATGAAGCCGCGGACGCCGACGATATCGCCACGCTCGATGTCATCCCACTCGGCGAAACGTTCCTCGCCGAGATCATCCTTCTTGAGGTAGATCTGTAAGCGTCCGGTGCGATCGTATAAATCGGCGAAGAGCGTTTTGCCCGCGGTACGGATCGACATGATCCGCCCGGCGATGCTCCAGCCCTCGGCCTCGGCGTGCTGGGTCGGTTCGAGAAAGCCGTAGCGCTCGCTCAGCTCGTTCGCGGTCGCTTCGATTTCGTAACGTGTCGGCGCAAACGGATCGTTGCCTCGCGAACGCAGAGCGGCCAGATGCTCGCGCCTGGCCGCTATGAGTGTTGCTTCGGTTTTCCCGAGGTCGTCCATGTATAAGGCGCTTCGGCCGAGCCTACGACGCCTTTTTTGCGGTCTTCTTTGCCGAGCCGTTGCCGTTGCTGATCCCGTCGATCTTGTACTTCACTACACCGCGCGGGGTGGAGACGTCGACGGTCTCGCCTTTCTTGTGGCCGAGCAAAGCGCGACCGAGCGGCGATTCGTTGGAAATGCGCTTCGCCGACGGATCGGCCTCAGCCGAGCCCACGATGTGAAATTCGTAGCTCTCGTTGTTCTTGAGCTCTTTGACCTTGACGGTCGCGCCGATGTGCACTTCGTCGGTCGTAAACTCCGACTCGTCGATGAGCCGCGAGTTGCGAATCATGGCCTCGAGCTTGAGGATGCGCCCCTCGATGAACGCCTGCTCTTGCTTGGCGTCCTCGTATTCGGCGTTTTCACTCAGGTCGCCGTACTCTTTGGCCTGACGAATGCGGTCGTTGACCTCTTTGCGATGGACCGTCTTGAGCTCGTCGAGCTCTTCCTGGAGCTTTTGCAGCCCCTCGGCGGTCAGGATGATCTCTTTGTCGTTCAAGGATAGACCCAGCGACCCCGTAGCAAACATAATTTTTGCGCCCGGTGAGGACGCTGGCGCGGTTTGTTTGGGGGACCCCAACCGTTCCCCTTCCTCCGGTGGCCTATCGTCGCGCCGGCCGGCCGCGCCAGAGCGCAAATGGTATACCCAAGACGACGCCCGCGCAAGCGTAGGCCTGCAGCATGCGGTTTTCGACCGCCACGGTTGCTACCAGGACACCCAAGAGCGCGAACGCTCCCACGAGCGGCACAAGCACCCCGCCAAGCCGCGCTGCTGGTTCGCCCCAGAAACGGCGGGCCGCGGCGGCGGCCGAGAGCACGAACAAGAGTCCCAGAAAGACGGAGCTGGCATTGAGTACGAGCGTCAACTGGGCGGCCGCGCTCGTCGAAAAGCCCGTTACGAGTTCGCACAGCGTGACCAGCACGCTCACCGCAAGCATCGACCACAGCGGCTCGTCGCGCCTATCGAGCGCGCCAAGGACGCGCGGCAAGACCCCGTCGCGACCCATCGCGTACACCGAACGCGAGAGGTACAAAATGGTCGTCCATAACGTCGAGAGGGTCGAAAGCAGCACCGTCACGACGATCGCCACCCGCCAGGCACCGTTCCCGAGCAGCGTGCCGACATACGCGAGCGCATCGGCCTGGTTGTCGGCAAAACCTTGGAGTGAGCCAAGGTGCAAAAACGCGTACATGCACGCGACGAGCACGACGGTCGAGATCAGCAAGCCCGCAATGCCGCCGCGTCCTGATGCGGTCGCCGTGTCCTTGACCTCCTCGCTGGTGGACGCGCTGACTTCCCACCCGTCGCTCATCCACACCGCGAGCGTCATTGCCGTGACGAATCCGCTGATACCAAACGCCGCCGGCAACGGCGTCGACGTTACCGTCACGGGTGAAGTCACCGGCGCATGCAACGCCGCAGCGACCGCGGCAGCGACCAACACGCCGAGTTCGAGCGCGAGGGCGAGGAACGTTACGAGCGCGGTTGGACGCACGCCCGCGTAGAGCAGCGCCGCACTCGCAACGATCCAGATAGCGCCGATACCCGCCGTCCAGAGTGGATCTTGCACGTGTGACGGCGCAACGAGTGCCAGCGTGTAGATGCCCGCGGGTATGGCGGTCGCCATCGTCGCGAAGAAATTCGAGAGTAAGAGCAACCACGCGCCATACGCGCCCGCGTGCGGACCAAACGCCATGCGAATCCACGCGTACGACGAACCGGCATTGGGTGCGACGCGCGAGAGAAACGCAAATGCAACCGCGATGCACAACATGATCGCCGAGAGCACGATCAGCGCTAGCGGCGCACCGTAACCGGCAGCAAAGACCATCGGGCCCATCGTGGACGCGAGCGAATATGCCGGGCCCATCGATGCCGACGCCAGCACCGAGATGTCGAAGAAGCGGAGGACGCGCGGCAGGCGACGCGTCAACGCAGTGCGATCACCCGCGGGTGCAGATGCAGCTCGTGCAGCACGCGCTCGTAGTCGGCCGCGCTCACGTCTTCCCACTTCTTGCCGAGCAGCGCCAGCAGCGCGGCTTCGACGACGTTCGTACCGAACGAGCGTCCCTGAAAATCAGGCGTGGTCGTGATTAAGGTCTTCACACCGCGTTCGCGCAGCTCATCGACGTTGCGCTCGGTGACCGTATTGGTCAACACGATCTTGCCGTCGAGATGCTCCGGCATGAATTGGCGCATAAAGTGGAAGTCGCCGGCAATGATGTCGGCCTCTTCGTAGTACTGCGGATATTTTGGATCCGGCGCTTTCTCTTGCTTCTTGCCGGTCGGATAGAAGAATTGGAACGGCAACTTGCACGCGTCGGGCAGATACTTCTCGGCCATCACTTCGAACGTGTGCAGATCGCGCACGGCCATGTCTTTGTCGAGCGCGAAGATGAAGTCGCCGAAGAGCACGTCGGCACCGGCCTCGACGAACGCCTGGGCCATGCCGAAGCGGTCGAGCGCGCTGACCATCAGCACGTGTTTGCCGCGCAGATCGATGCCAAGATCGTCTTGCATGTAGCGGATCGCTTCGCGCTCGAGCGTGTTCTTGAGGCCGCTGCCATCGACGACCGGCGTAACTTTTGCCGCGTGCAGTAGGCGTAGCCCGTCGCGCAACGCGTAGCGCTTCGAACCGGCGTAGAGATAGACGTCGATGCCGCCGAGGCCGATCGCGTCGACTGTGCCGTCGAGCTCCGCAACGCGCGCGATCGCTTTATCGAGCTTGCCATCCACGCCTTCACGCGTGATATCGAACGTCTCGCCGAGCAGCTCGACGACCGCGTGATGATCGCGCGTCGAGGAGCCAAGCGAAACCGAAACGATGCGCTTCACTTTGTCATCCCGAGCGCAGGCGCCGCAGCGCCGTAGTCGAGGGACCGACGCAACGTTGCAGCTTCTCTCGTCGCGGCAATCTTCTCCGGCGTAATCGCCGTGTCGAAGGCGCGCATGTCGGCAAGCGTAAAGCCGCAGCGTGTTGCCATCTGCTTCGATCTCGATCACTTTGTTGACGTCGATACCGCGGCCGAGCGTGTAACACTCGGCGCGGTTCTCGAGCGCGAGCACCATCGTCTCGCTCATGCACGCAAGCGCCGTGCGCGGCGGAAGATTCAAATCGAATTCCAGACCCGGTTCGCGCACGCGGTCGAAAAACGGGTTGCCGGGCACGACCATGTTGCCGCCCTCGGTCACGAGCACGTCGGGACGTTCGAGCGCGACGCGCCGGCTCACGTCGTGCGGGAGCGAGAGCTCGCAGACGACCGCACCCGGCACGAGATCCTCGGGCTGGATGACGTCTTGCGTCGACGACGTCGCGGTGAGAATCAACTGCGAGCGGCGCACCGCATCGGAGATGTCGACCGTAAATGAAAGCTCGCAGGGCAATTCGATCTTCATTTGTTCGTAGAATTTCTGCAACCGCGTCTGGTTGCGGGCCACCAGCACGATGTGTTTCACGTGCGGCGCGATCAGCTTCACGCACGCGCCGCCGATCGATCCGGTTGCGCCGATGATTGCGACGGTTGCCGATGCGGGATCAACGTTCATCTCGCGCGCGCCGCGGAAAAAACTTTGAATGCCCGCTGCGATCGTGAGCGAGTTCCCGGTCGTCACCGGAATCGGCGAGCGCTCCGCAACGGTAATACCGCCATCACCAACGACACCGGTAAATGCACCGAGGCCCGCAACCTCGGCGCCAAGCTCTGCGCCGATCTCGATTGCGCGCACGATGCGCTTGTAGACCTCCTCGCGCGGAAACTCCATCATCTGTTCAGGCAAAAGCGGTGCGGTCACGAACCAGCCTTCGGTTTCGCGCCCGTCGGGCGTGCGGACGCCGGTGATGTGCACCGTGGCCCACGGTGGCATCCATTCCATGATCTTCCGAACGATTGGCGCGCCTTTGCCCGCCGCACCCGGTTCGTACCGCGCGACGTCTTCGAGCGAGAGCGGATGAATCACAAAACAGAACTTCACTGTTCTGCTTGTACCTTCAACGCTTTGAGCATCATCTCGCTGTTCTCGAGCACTTTCTTCTGCAGCGTAGGGCCGATCAGTTCGGCCAGCGTCGGCACCCCGAAATCATACTCCACGGTCAGGAGCACGTGCGTCAAGCCGTCGCGCTCTTCGAAGGTCCACGCACCCTCGAAGGTGTCGAGGTCGCCCTCCAGGAGCGCGTAGTCGATACGCAACGCACCGTCGTCGAAGCGGTCTTCTTCCGTCCATTCGATCGGTGCCTCTTCGACCAACGTCTTCCAGCGCGAGATCACGCGGTCGACGTGGCGCTCGAGCACCTTCACGGTCTCGACGTCGGGCATGAATTCGGGAAAGCGCTCCTGATCTTTGGCAAGTTCGTAGACGGCGCGAGCGGGAGCGGCGATCGCGATGCGGGATTCGACATAGGGCATTTTTACAAGCGCCCGAGCTTCTCGGCGGCGGCCTCCACCCCTGCGGAGAACGCCGAGAGCGCGATATCCACTTCGCCCTCGCTCACGATCAGCGGTGGCTCGAGGCGAATCACGCGCTGCTGGTTGAGCGTCCACGCCGCGGTCACGCCGGCTTTGAGCATCTCGGGAATGATCCAGCCGCCGTAGCCCTCGTTGGTCAGTTCGACACCGACGAGCAAGCCAAGACCACGGGCCTCACGGATCACCTGCGGATACTCGAGCGCGAGCGTCTTACAACCATCGAGCAGCTGCTCACCGCGCGCACGTGCGTTCGCGACGAGATCGTCGTCGAGTAAGACCTCGAGCGCCGCGAGCGCCGCAGCGCACGCGATCTCACTTCCGCCAAAGGTCGAGGTGTGAATCAGCGGCTGTTTTGCATACGCACGATTCCACGCATCGGGTCGCGCGATGTAGGCGCCGACCGGAATGATGCCGCCCGAGAGTCCTTTGGCAAGTGCCATGACGTCGGGCACCACGCCGTCGCGTTCGCAGGCGAAGAGATACCCGCAGCGTCCAAGTCCGGTTTGTACTTCATCGGCGATCAACAGCGCACCGGCGCGGTCGCACGCCTCGCGGGCCGCTCGCAAGTAGCCGGCGGGCGGCACGTTGACGCCACCCTCGCCTTGCACCGGCTCGACCACGAATGCCGCGGCGTCAAGCAATGCGCCGTCGAGGACCGCCGGGTTTCCGAACGGTACGTGCGCGACGTCGGCGATCAATGGCGCAAACGGCGTTTGAAAGGTCGCGCGCCCGCTGATCGAAAGCGCGCCAAGCGTCTTGCCGTGATAGGCGTCGTGCGTTGCGACGATCTTGGCGCGGCCGGTAGCCGCACGCGCGAGCTTGATCGCGCCTTCGAGTGCTTCGGCGCCGCTGTTGCACCAGAACGAGTATTGCAGATCGCCGGGCGCGATCTGCGCAAGGCGCTTCGCTGCGCGGCCGAGCACGATATTGAACATCGTCTTGCCCGAGAGCGACATTGACTTCATTTGCTCGCGCACCGCCGCGATCACCCGCGGGTGCGAATGTCCAAGCGTGAAGACGCCGTAGCCGCCGGCGAAATCGAGATAGGCCTTCCCGTTTTGATCCCAGATTGTCGTACCGGACGCGCGCACCTCGACCGGCGAACCCGAGAGCTTCATCACGCGCGCAAGCGGCGGGTTGATAAAGTTCTTATAGTTTTCGAAGGCTTCGGTGGCGAGATCGCTCTCGGTCTTCGTACTCACGCGGACACCAGTTCTATGCCGAGCGGGGGATACCCAAGAGATTTCCCGACCGTATCTCCATACAATGCAGTCATTACAACCGGCGCCGCATGCGAATCGAGGTACGGCTCAACGGCAGCGCGATATGCGGCATCTTCGTACGGCGATACCTCGCCCGCGAAACGCTGCGTGCGAATCGCGCGGTCCAGAATCTCGCGCAGCGTGCGCACGGGACCGCGCCTGCGCTCGTCAATCGTGCGGTAGACGGATTCAAACGCCCGCCGTCGCAAGAGTTGCGGCGTCGGTTCCTCGGCCGTCCAAATCACGACAGTCGCCCATGCGTGTGCGACTTCGTATTTGTTCTCGTACCGGTGTGCAAACTCGGAGAACGCGCGATTCGTCCAGCCCCCCTTGGCATCGTCCATCAACACGAGCAGTACGTTGAGCGTATCGTCGCCATCGAGGCGAGACGCCGCGTCAGTTGCGGCCGCAAAGACCTGGTCTTCAGCGCTCATCGCGAGCAGCGTATCAACGTAGGCAAGTGCATGCTCTTTCGCCATCGGATTGAGCTTCGAAAGCGGCAACGCCTCGGTGCCGGTATCTACGCGGACAAGGTTTAGGTATGCCTGGAAGCGCTCGAACGTACGCGGCATTTGGTACAGCGTTCGCACCTTCTCGAGGCAACGATACGGTTTGATCCCGATCGCCATGTCAAGCTGCAACCATCGGCGACGCTTCGACGCGCACGACGGTCTCCTCGATGACGGCGATCGCTTCGGTCGCGGAATCGACGTGCATGATGCGTTCGCGTAACATCGCTGCACCCGGAATGCCTTTTAGATAGAGCGCGACGTGTTTACGCATCTGCGGTACTGCGCGGGCCTCGCCGAGTTCATCGACCATCGCGCGATAGTGCACGATGCAGTAGCGCAACCGATCGCCGGCCGAGGGCAGCGGCCGCATCTCGCGTCCTTCCATCAAATCGGCAATCTGCGCAATAAGCCAAGGATTGCCCAGCGTCGCGCGGCCGAGCATGATTGCATCAACACCGCTGTCGCGCATACGCTGCATCGCGACGTGCGCATCGTCGAGATCGCCGTTGCCGATCACCGGGATGCCGATCGCTTCTTTGAGGCGCGCGATATGCGCCCAATCCGCGCTGCCTTTGTAGAACTGCTTCGCGGTGCGCGCGTGCAGTGTGACAGCTTGCACGCCGACCGCTTGCGCGCGTTTAGCCACGTCGATGTAGACGAGATCGCTCTCGCTCCAGCCCAGACGCATCTTCATCGTGACCGGACAATCGACCGCGTCGACGACGGCTTGCATGATCGCTTCGCAGCGGCCGACGTCGCGCAGACAGGCCGAACCGCCGTTGGTCTTGGTGACTTTTGGCGCGGGACAGCCGAAGTTAATGTCCACGATGTCGGCGCCGCATTCGCGTACGATTTTCGCCGCGGCAGCCATCGTCGCGGGGTCGTCGCCCCACAACTGCGTCGAGACCGGTTTCTCGAGCCCGTGCTGATCGATCATCTCCATCGTGCGCTTGTTGCTGAACTTGAGCGCATTCGACGAGACGAATTCGGTCACGGTCAGGCCGAGCCCAAAGGGCTTATAGAGCGCGCGCATCGTCCGGTTGGTAACGCCGGACATTGGCGCGAGCACGAGCGGAGGCCAAATCTGATGGCTGCCGATCCGCAGCGCGGGCACAGTAGGGGGCATGGCGCCCCCTACTATACCAGAGGCCTAGCCTAGCGGGCTACCAGTATTTGGAACAGGCCGCACCGCTGGAATTGCAGACCGCGACCCAGCCCACGTACGGCCATGAGCCGGTGTCGTCTTCGGTCCAGTCGATGCCCTGGCTGCTGGAGTTATCGTAGTAGTAGCGGCCTTGCACGTAGACGTAATCGCCTACCGCAACCCAGGGCCACGTTGTCGGTGGCTTGTCGGTCGAGGCTTCGGCCATTGCGTCGAGATTGGAAACGATTTCGATCGTGCCCGAGCTCGAGCCCGGGATGGAGACGTAGAAATAGCCGTGATGTCCGCTGCTCGTGTCCTTTTCCGGCAGCACGGACGTGACTTGGCCGCAAACGTCGACCAGTTGATCCGCCGAGATCGATCCGCTCGCGAACTCGTTTTGATCGGTGATAAATCCGGCATCATTACACGGATAGGGCGAACTCGACGGCGCGGCCGTGGGTGAGGCCGTCGGTGATGCCGTCGCGGACGACGTCGGCGTTGGCGATGGCGATGGCGACGCGCTCGACGAACCCGTCAGCGAAACGTCGTCGAGATACTCATAGACGTAGTCCTTGGCGTAGCCGTTGCCTTTGACGCCGAAATACAACTGCACGGTTTGACCCGCGTAGCTGCTAAGACTGAACGACTTTTGCACCCAGCCGCTCGTGGTCTTGGCTTCCTTATACAGCTGGGTGAGGACGGACCCGCTCGTGTTCTCGACGTCGGCCTCTTGATCGACGTAGGAAATCGTATCCGTCGTGCCTTCGTAGACCCAGAACGTCAGCGTGCCGCCGGCCGGCACGGTCACGGTTTGGCAAACGCCCGCGCTGCCGTTGACTTCGGGCTTAGCAGTGGTGCCAAGCAACACGCTGTAGGTTCCGCTGTGTGCTTGTGCAGACGTCACGCTGACGTTGCTCGCAGTACCGCACGATGTCCAAGGAGAGAGCGAGCCCGTCTCAAACCCCGGATTGCTCACCACATTACTCGGCGCGCTTGTCGCCGCAGCTCGCGCGACCGGTCTACTCGCGTCTTGTGCATAAGTTGGCGTTCCCGGAGTGATGTTTGTGGTACCCGTACCACTACAGGCGTAAAGGGCAAGCGCAACGAGCGCACCCGCAGCAAATACACGCTTGTGCAAACTTTCCTCCAAACGAGAGCTAAGAGAAACGGCATCGCGATTGCAATGCCATCTCTCAAGTCTAACGTTGCGAAGTTAAGCCGCGATAAACGTTACTGTAACGCGAAGGCCCGCAATCCGTAGAGGCTCAAGTGCGGGTCCACTGCCCCAATGACCGGCGCATTGGCCGCGATGACGTGGGCCAGGCCGCCGGTCGCAACGACCGGCGCGTCGACGCCAAGTTCGGCTCGCATGCGGGTCACGAGCGCTTCCGTTTGGCCGACAAAGCCGAAGATGATGCCGGCTTGCAGCGCCTCAATCGTGTTACGCCCGATTGCGTGCGCCGGCGCATCCAGCGCGATCTGCGGCAGTTTTGCGGTGCGCCCGACCAGTGCATCGATCGAGATGTTGATGCCGGGCGCGATCGCGACACCAAGGTATTCGCCTTGCGCCGAGATTGCCATGAAGACCGTAGCCGTGCCATAGCTGACCAGGATCAGCGGCGCACCATGGCGCTCTACGCCGCCGATCGCACACGCGATAAGATCAGCGCCGACCTCGGCCGGGTGATGCGTCTTGACCTTTATGAGCCGTTGGTTTTCCGCGTGCAGTATCTGCGGCGTAACCCCAAAGAACTTCTGGGCAACTTCGGCCAACGTATGATCGAGACGCGGCACGACGCTCGCAATTGCGACCGCCTTGATTTGACTAGCTTTGACGCCGGCGGTCGCAAAGAGTTGCGTCACGAAGACACCATACTCGTCGGCGGTGCGCCGCGACTCGGTGGTCACGCGCCAATGGTACAGCAGTTCATCACCGGTGGTATTGAAGCAGCCGAGCTTGGTCTCGGTGTTGCCGACGTCGATCGCGAGTAACATTAGTGACGCAATGGCTCAATCGCATCGAGCAATCGCGATGCTAGCTCGGGTTTGTTCGCCGTGCCCAATTCCTTGCGTCCATCCTTCCACAGCAGCGTGAGATCGTTCTGGCCCACGCCGAAGCCGCGCTCGCCGCGTACGTCGTTGACCACGATCGCACTCAGTCCCTTACGCGTCAACTTCTCGCGCGCGTTAGCTTCGTGCGCGTCGGTCTCGGCCGCGAAACCCACCAAAAACGCCTCGTCGTTACGCTCGGCGATCGTGGCGAGCACGTCGGGATTACGAGTCAGCTGGACCGCGAGATCCTCGTCGGTCTTCTTCAATTTGCTCTCCGCGCGCTGCGCGGGCCGCCAATCCGAGACCGCGGCGGCGGCAATCACGAGATCGGCGCGCGCGCCGTGCGCGAGCGCGAGATCGAGTAGCTCCGTAGCCGTGGTAAAGCGATGCGTCGTGACACCGGGCGGTGGTTCGAGCAATGTCGGCCCGAGCAACAGGGTGACATCAGCACCACGCCGTGCCGCCTCATGCGCCACCGCAATCCCGGTCGCGCCCGTAGACGCATTGCTCACGAACCGGATCGGATCGAAGGCCTCGCGCGTCGGACCAGCAGTCACGAGGACATGCACACCACTAAGCTGTTGGGTGCGCGTGAGCGTTCGCTCGAGCGCTTCGAGCAGCGCCTCCTCGCTCGCCAATCGGCCAACGCCGCTTTCGCGTTCGGCAAGAAATCCGTGCTCGGGATCGATAAACTCATAGCCGCGCTCGCGCAGCGTGCGCACGTTCGCCTGCGTTGCGGCGTGCTCGTACATCGCGCTGTTCATCGCCGGCGCAATGAGCACCGGGATGCGCGCCGCCAGCGCCGCGGTGGTCACGAGATCGTCGGCGATGCCTTGTGCGAGTTTCGCAATCGTGTTCGCGGTCGCGGGGGCAATCAACATGACCTGCGCTTCGCGCACGAGACGAATATGCGGGATGCGCTCGGGCGCATCCCATAGCGACGTATAGACCGGCCGCGCGGTAAGCGACGAGAAGGTCAACGGGCCGACGAAGCGTTCGGCCTCCGGCGTCATGATCACGTCGACAACCGCGCCGCGTTGCACGAGCGTGCTCGTCAACGCAGCGATCTTGTAGACCGCGATACCGCCGCAAACACCCAAGAGAATGCGCTTCTCGTTCATCACGCGATCCAGAGATTGTCGAGCAGCCGCGTCGATCCAAAGCGCGCCGCTCCGATCACAAATGCCGGGGGCGAGAGCGTATCGATCGGCGTGAACGTGTTCGCGTCGACGACATCCAAGTAGTCGAGTCGCGCGAGCGGATGCAGACGCGTGCGACCGGCCGCAATCGCGTCGGCTTTGGAACGTCCGCTCGCCATCGCCAAACGCACCGCCTGCAGTGCGTGGTGCAACGATGGCGCGCCTTCGCGCTCCTGCGGTGAAAGATAGGCATTACGACTCGACATTGCCAGCCCATCAGCTTCGCGCTCGGTCGGCACAATCTCTATGCGTACCGGAATTTCCAGGTCCGCAACCATGCGACGCACGACGGCCGTCTGCTGCGCGTCTTTTTGCCCGAGGTAGAGCACATCGGGCCGCACGATATTGAGCAGCTTGGATACCACCGTTGCAACGCCGCGGAAGTGACCGGGGCGAATCGCGCCCTCATACAGCTCGCCTACGGGTCCGGCGTCGACCGACGTGCCGAAACCAGGCGGATACATCGCGAGTTGACTTGGCGTGAAGAGCACGTCCACGCCGGCCTGCGAGAGCTTGGCCTGATCCCCCTCGAGGTCGCGGGGATAGCGCGCCAGATCTTCCTCCGGCGCGAACTGCAAGGGATTCACGAATACCGAGGCGCCGACTGCAACCGAATCGGCCCGCGCCCGGCGCACGAGCGCGAGGTGCCCGTCGTGAAGTGCGCCCATTGTGGGTACAAAGCCGAGTGGACGTGGTAAAACATCGAAGAGCGCCCGCGCTTGCGAGATCGTCGAAGCAATTTGCACGATCGCTACATTCGTGTCACGCGCAGTACCGTGCGGCCGACAATAAACGGAACGCCAATCTCGACCGTGGCGTCCCCGCTTACCAATTCGCCGTTGACTTTGGTCCCGTTGCGGCTCTCGAGGTCGGTGAGGTGCAAACTTTCCCCATCGATGCGAACGTGCGCGTGCTTGCGCGACACATAGCGGTCCAGAGCGATGCACGCTTGTGCAACTGAATCGTCGCGGCCGATCGTGATCTCGCTCTCGAACGTCCAACTTTTTCCATCGAGTGGTCCGCTAAGGACCTCGAGTAGGTACATGGCGGCGAGCCCTTCTCTGGTGCGGCTGCCCGGCTCCTGGTCGGGGGTCCCCCGTGTTAAGGGATCGCTAACAAAAAGGGCCTTCCGGACGATAGTGATAGGGTGACGATGAACGACCGGATCGACGAGCTCCTGGAGCTCATAGAAGTAGAGCCGGATGCCCTCCGAGAGGCAGAATTCCTGCAAGCGCAGGCGATACTTGAGACCCTAGTGGGCAAGTCTATTACAGCTGCCGAGGTCGAAGACACGCGCATCGTCATTACGACCGGCGACGGCAATAAGTATTTCTTCTACGGGTTCTTAGGCTCGGGAAACAGCCAGCCTACTTCGTAGGCTGTTGTCGTGCAGCAACGAACGCCGCGATCTTTTCATGATCGCTGGACGTGTATTGCGTGAATGCGACGCCGTGCGCATAGCGCTTCGTCGAATTGTCGTAGAACGTCAATGCGATCTTCGCGCGCACCAACATCTCGCGATCGGAAGCAGGAAGGGTGAAGCGCAGGACGATCGGCTGCCCCGCCGGCAAGTCGGTCGTCGTAGTAATACGCATCCCGCCGCGGCTTAGATCGACGGCATTGCCGGTCAAGACCAACTCGTGCCCGGGGACGATGATAGTGACCGGGAAATCAACGATTGCGCGAAAGAACCGGCGCTCGTGCGAGCGATCCTCTTGAGTACTCACCGCTAACGCTTCTTCTCTGTGGCGCCGTGGTGGCCTTCATCTAACCTGTAATCACTGCTTGCGCGGCAAGCAGCGCACCAAGCATTGCGTGCTCGGCGACGATCCCGCCTTGAAGATATACCTCAAACGGCGCGCGCAGCGGCGCATCGCAGGAGAGCTCGATCGTCGCACCACCAACGAAAGCACCACTGGACATGACGACTGGATCGATGTACCCGGGCACGGGTCCCGGTTCGGGACGAAAGCGCGCATTAAGCGGCATCGCCATTTGTAAACCTAATGCAAAGCGCATTAACAGCCCCGGTTCGCGCAAACGAATCGCCTGCACGATATCGGTGCGCACCGACCCAGGTTGCGGATCCACAGCAAATCCCAGCTCCGCGAAGAGTGCTGCCGCAAAATCGAGCCCGCGCAGCGCTTGCTCCACGACCATCGGTGCAATGAAAAGTCCCTGTACGAAGGCGCGCCCGAAGCCGAATGTCGGCCCAAGCGCGCTTCGCAATCCCGGCGCGTATAAGCGCGCGCTCACACGCTCGACGAGATCAGCGCGCCCAGCGATGTAGCCACCGCCGGGTGCGAGGCCGCCGCCAATATTCTTGATCAGGGATCCCATGAGGAGATCTGTGCCCAGGTGGGAGGGCTCGCGCGCTTCGACCAGCTCGCCGTAGCAGTTGTCGACGAGCACGGCCACGTGCGGCGCGACGTCCTTGACCCGGGCAGCGATCCGGCCGCAGGCGGCAACGTCGAGCGACGGGCGCGACGCGTATCCGCGCGAGCGCTGGACGAACACCGCAGCCGCGTTCGGTGCCGCCGCAGCCGCCGCGATTGCGTCGAGATCGGCGCTGCCATCCTCGCGTAACGCGATCTCTTCATACTGCACACCTTGCGCAACGAGCGACTGATCCGCATCGCAGATCGCGTTGCGCAACGTATCGTAGGGCCGCCCGGTCGCAGCGATCAATCGCATTCCCGGCGCGACGCATGCGGCAAGTGCGACGACGATGGCATGGGTGCCGCTCACGATCGAGAGTCGTGCCAACGTGCGTTCCGTACCGAGCACGCGCGAAAGCAGTGATTCGTAGCGTTCGCGCGCGGCATCGTCGTAGCCGTAACCGCTCGTTCCGGCCAAATCGCTGTCGTCGATTCCCTCGTCGTAGAACGCACGCAGGACGTTCGCCTTGACCTGCGCTTGCGCCGGATAGCTCAACGCGCGCGTGCGCTCGTGCGCTCGCTGCGCCGCGGCGCGTACGCGCGCATCGATGCCGAACGTTTCACACAGAAGTTCAATCACGCGGCTGCCTCGAGTTCGTCGGCTAGATGCCGCTCGTAGGCGCGCACAAACGGCAGGTAGATGATCGTCGCAATGGCGACGTTAAGCACGACAAGCCCGATCGCTCGCAGATCAAGGGTCGCGATATACGTCGAAATCAGCGTCGGTATCGAGGAAGGCACATAGTAGATCGCGCGCCCGACCCAACCGAGTGCAACCGCGAGATAGGTCGTCGTTGCGAGTACGAGCGGAGCCAATAAGAATGGCGGCACGAGAAACGGATTGAGCACCACCGGCACACTGAAAAGTAAGGGTTCGTTGGCGTTGATCAGCGCGGGGAGGATGGTCGCGCGTCCCACGTTTCGCAAACGCGTAACGCGCGAGAACGCGAGCAGCGCAGCAAGCGGCAACGTCGAACCCGCGCCGCCCGGAAAGATAAAAAGGAAGAGTGAGACCACGACGATGTGCGGCAGCGGCAGGTGATTGGCATATGCGCTCGTGTTTTCTGCTTGGAGCGTCAGGTAGACCGGCGTGACAAACGCGGCCAGCAGCGCAGGACCGTGCAGACCGATTGTCCACAGTAGCGTCTGCACGGCAACGATGACAATCAGCGCGATATAGGTATCGCCCATCTGACCGAGCGGTCTGAGCGCACGCGTGACCGCATCGCTCACCGAGAGGTGTGCCGCACGTAGTCCGAATGCAACGGCAATTGCGAGCAGCGCGCCGGTCCACGCGTTGCCTGAAAGCCGCGCGCCCAGCGCAACGAGCCCGCATGCGGCAAGTGCAATGAACAACCCGCTCGGCCCGATGGCGCGCAGATATTCGAGCGGCGTGCCGGCATAGGCCGGCAATGCGATCAGGTATGCAAGCGTAGAACCGGTAATTACGGCGAGTGGATTGATGTGCGCGCGCCGCGCGTAATACCAGGCGAGTGTCGGTGCGAGCACGAGGCCCATGATACCGAAGGCGGGGAGCACTGCACCCGAGACCCGCAGGCCCAGCGCCGGCCCAACCAGCGGTCCAGGCACGGCAACAAACGGAAAGATGGCGAGCGCGGCGACGAGCAGTCCGGCGAAGCTCCAAGGGAGCGCATCGCGGGTGGCTACGAGGAAGGGACTAGATGCGACGAACGACAGCTTCGACGCGACCGATGATCTCGACATCGCTCGCGTAGATTGGCGCCATGGCGCGATTCTCCGGCTGTAACCGGATGCGCCCGTCTTCGCGGTAATAGCGCTTCACCGTCGCTTCGCCGTCGACCATCGCCACGACGATCTCGCCATCGCGCGCGACCCGCTGCGGCCGCACCATGATCAAATCACCGTCCAAGATCGCCGCATCGACCATCGAATCGCCCTGCACGCGCAGCATGAACGCATCGGAGATGCGCGGCACAAAGGACGCGGGCAACACGAACTCGCCTTCCAGGTGCTCTTGCGCGGTGATCGGTATCCCAGCGGCGACCTTACCGAGAATCGGCATCACGATACTCTCCGGCACCGGGGCCATCCCCAGATCGGAGCGCAGCGCGCGGGGCTTGGTAGGGTCGCGCGAGATCATTCCGCGCCGCTCCAAGGCCTTAAGGTGGGCGTGAATCGTGGACGAGGACGAGAGGCCGACCCGCTCACCGATCTCGCGCACCGACGGCGGGTATCCGCGTTCGACGGTAAAGGCGCGTATCACGTCGAGAATCCGCTGCTGTCGTTCGGTCGCTGGTTTGTCGGTCAAGGGCTCCCTCCCCGAGGCTTTTTTGCAGCGCAATGCCACCCGTATGGCATGGATTTGCGCTACAACCGTAGCACAGGCCGCGGGAAAAGGCAAACATACGTTCGGACCACGCTTGACAGTACGTCGGCACAGTGTGCTAAAATCTAGGGGACGAACAGCTGTTTGGCACAAAATGTGGGTACGTTGGTAGTCGAACGGTCGTTCGCCACAAGATATGGAAGGAGCTCGAGACGTGCGGAAACGGTTCACCCTCATGCCGGCGATCACGCTGGCAGCACTCAGTCTGATGGTAACGGTGCCGGCGCTTTCGAGCATGCACCTGTACGCCGCAACGGCGCAGCGCTACGCGGTCGTCACCGTGCAGCCGGGCGATACACTTTGGTCGATCGCCGTCGCGCACACGAATTCGAGCGGCGACGTGCAGGAGACGATCGATCGCATCAGCGCGACGAACCACCTCCAAGCATCGACGATTCTCCCGGGCGAACATCTCCGAATTCCTGAATAATATTGTCATCCCCGCCCCTCGTCGGGCTCGGGATAAACTCCGCCATGCGTAGTCGAGGGACCGAGAAAGCCGCAAGCCTGCGGCTTTTTTAGTTGTCTACGAGCGTCGGCTCACGAGCACGATCGAGTGCCCCGTGTGCTCGTTTAAGAACTCCAGGCCTTCCATCATCCACGAATCGAGGCCATTGCTCGAATGTTTCGCGACCTCGCGCACCACGTGGACGCGGTCGCGCAGCCACGCAAGTTCCGAGCGCGTCGTCGTCGGAAAGATCGCAACTTCACAATCTTCGCATTGATACCCGTATTGCACGAGGGCGCGCTTTCGCGTGAAATACGAAGGCCCCCGCTTACGCGGGGGCCTTCGCCCTGTTACTCGAGTCTATCGACTAGAGCTTGACGTTGAACGTCACGTACACGTTGAACGGCGGCGGGATTACGCCCGCATTAGAACCGTTGGTCGGTGCGTAGGGTTGTTGCTGCCACGGATAGAGCGACGTGCCGTTGGCAGCCGCGCTGTACGTGGAGGGCTGACCCGGTGTCAGGTAGCCCGGTCCGAGTTGGTAGTTCGACACGTAGAAGCTGTTCGCGCCGTAGCCGCAAACATTGGAGCTGGCCGGATAGGCCGAGGTCCACGGCTCTTTCGAGCCGCCGAAGCACGTGTGGAACAGGTTCGCGACGGTTACGTTCATCGTGATCTTCGGTGTGATGTCGTAGCTGAGCGCGATGTTACCAACCATGATGAACGGATTCCGATACTGTCCGATGCCATCGAACGAACCGGTCTCCGGGTTCGGGATGAAGAGTAGACCCGTCGGAGTCGCGCCAGCGCCGTTTACGGTCGTGTAGTTGCACTGCTGCGTCGCCCCAGGTTGACTCGGTCGATCGAGGTGCAATTGCGCGGATCTACGCCCTGTACGGTGAACGGCGAACCGTACGAGGTTCCTTCCGCGAGTTGGAACGTCGGGGTGATCGCCCATCTATCGTGACGATAGTTGAGGATCAGCGAGCTGACCCACGGCGAGTCATACAGACCGAGGCGCCGTGTTGACGCCCGGAAGCGCGACGTCGGACGGCGGTGCATACCAACCGTTGGGATCGAGCAGGCCTTGCGCCGGCGCAGCTGAAGTACGGATTGGCAATTACCGGTTGCGTGCCAACTGCGCCCGTACAGTTCTGCGCAACACCAACTGCGCCAACGCCAGTCGTTCCCGCGAAGCACGGATAGTTCTGGCTTCCGCCCTTCGCGAGCGCGTTGTAGTTGCCGATCGCGGTGTTGTAGTAGCCGATCTGGTTCGCGCCGAGGTTGTTGACCAATCCCGATTGGAATTGGACCTTGGCGTTGGTGTACGTTACCGCGAGCGATCCCGAGAAACCATTCTTCGAGAAGTCGCCCTTGGTGAAGGCACCTTCCACACCGTAGCTCTTGAACTGTCCGACCGGAACCTGCGTAACGTAGCCGGGTCCGATGAACGATTGCTCTTGATAGCCGTTGGTGAGGTTGTAGAACGGCGTGACCTTGAAGCTCATGTCGGTTCCACGAATGTGCCGCTCGAGTGAGATGTCGTACTGCGCCGACGTTTGCGACGGCGTGTTATGGAACGGGTCGAAGAACCCGAGGCCCATGAAGTTCGCCCACTGGGCGGTGTTGTTTCCCGACTCGTTCGTGTACTGAACTGAAGCCGAGATTGGCGGCTCGATGAAGCGGCCACCCGAGAAGCGCCAGACCGTGTCGGGCGATTCGGTGTAGGTCGCCGAGTAGCGCGCCGACCAGTAGTGCAGGTTATACGACGCCGGCGAGGAGGCCGAGAAGCTCGGCGCCACGACGCCGTCTTGCGTCGTGCCGTTCGGGTGCACGAAGCCAGTCGCCGTGGAACCGGTGTGTGCACCGATGTACGTGTTGCAGTCGGTGGTCTGCGGGATCTCGATCGGACTAGCCGGCGGAGATTGTCCCGGTTGCAACGGTAGCGTGTAAGTACCGGCAGTTTGTACAACGCCGCCCAGGGTCGCTCCAGGCGTAGCGTAGCAGAAGTTATCTGCTGCGATCTGCGCATAGAACTGCTCGGCCTCGGTGCCGGTATGAGCCATGTTGTAGGTATAGCTCTCGTAGCGAAGTGCAGCGTTGACAAGCCACTTGTCGTTCGGACGCCACTGGTCGCTAAGCGAGATGTTGGTGAAGTTCGGATCCACCGTATTGTACGATGCAGTCTCCGGGCCGCTCCAGAGGTACTCGTTCTGCGCACCTGCGGCAGCAGCGTTTGGTCCGACTACTCCCGGCGTGTAGCCGAAGTTCACGACGTTACCTGCGCCGCAGGTCTTGGTCGTGCTGCTTCCGGAAGCGGTGACGCACTGCTTGGGAGCGTTGTAGCACGGAATCTGCGCATCGCCGTTCGCGAGCGAACTCCAGCAGGTGAAGTTCCCTTGCGAATTGCCGGCGACGATTCCGAACGGACCTGCAGAGCCGCCATATGCAGACGAAGCCGTGGTGTTGTTATCACGCAACACGTTCGCATACGTCTGGTTCACCGTGAACTGGAGCAGGTTCTTGTCGTTGATCTGATCGCTGAACTGGAACTCGCCGCCGCTGGTATGCGTGATCAGCAGGTAATTCTGCGCCAGTGCTTCGTTTGGTGCACCTATCACGTAGCCTGCGAGGGTCGAGTACGGTCCAGTTTGGTTCCAATCGGAGAAGAACGTGTAGCCCATCAAACGGGCGTACGCGCGATCGCCGATTGCATGCGTGTACTGGGCCTTGACGATGCCCTGATCGTTGTAGATAGCGTCCTGCGTATTTTCAGGCAGTTGACTATACATCGGACGACCTGTGGGCGAGTCCGGATAGCTGTAGAACGACGGTGTCAGCTGCGCATACGGCGTGCCGAACGGCGCGGCGTACGTGTAGCCTTCGACGTAACCCGGACAGTTGTTCGCGCTCAAGTGGACGTTACAACTCGGATCACTCGCTGTCGGTCCCGAATATGGGTAGCCGACGGCCGCGAGCTGGTAGCCGTTGTAACCGTTGAGATCGGCTGCATCGCCGTAGAACCAGGTCTTGAGCAGCGAACCGCTCCAGAGTAACTGGAGGTCGTCGCGCTGACCATCTTTACGCGGGATCGCGAAGTGGAAGTTCACCACATTTTCGCGGTCGGCAATGAAGCTGGTGTTTGCGGCCAGGCCGCTGTACGGCGAGAGACACCACGGTGATCCTGCCGGTTGGCCAATCGCAGTGTCGACGCTTGCCGGCGTTGAGCCGTCCACCGTACTGCATTGCGCGTACGCAGCACCATTCACGGCGACATTGAATCCGAGACCCGCATTTGTGCTCGAGTAGTCGGAATAGATGCCGCCCGGGCCCATGAGGCTCGTGCCGTTGCTGTTGTCGATCAAGCGGAAGGCTTGATTGTATCCGCTCAGGCCGACGTAGTAGCTGAAATTCCGGTCAGGCGATGCGCCGCCGGCTTCAACCTTGGCTTGATGGTAGAACGCGTCCGACGCGATGCCGCCACCGAAGTTGGCATAGCCCGGATACGTTCCAGTCTTGATGACCTGGTTGACGAAGCCCGAAGTACCCGAGCTTGAGTTCGACGCAGGGCCACCGCCGGTATACACTTGCAACTCTTGTAGACCGAGGTTCGATTCGGTCGACGCGTTGTAGTTGTCAAATGCGCGGTTTACCGGAACGCCGTCGTATTCGAAACCGGTGAAGAACGACTGAGAACCACGAATGAATACATTCTGGTTCCAGCCCATTCCACCGATGGTGACGTTGACGCCGGGTACTGCGGCAATTGCCGAGTACGCGGAGTTCAGGTTGCTACCGCCGCCAAGTGCGCCTGCGGCAGCGATCGTCGCCGAGTTGACGTTATAAACATCGCCGCCGACGCCCGCCTTGACGAGCGAGCCGGCCGCGGTTGAAGTAACGTTGGCGATGGTTTTTAGTTGCCGCTGCAACTGGAAGGAGAGTGCGAGCTGGTTATCAGCGAAAACCGTGATACCTGACTCGGAGAGGGGAGCATAGCCTTCCTTGACGATCGACACCGTATAAGTATCCGGTGCGAGAGCAAGGAACGTGAAATGTCCCGAAGCGTCAGTTGTACCGTTCGCGGCTTGCGATGCAGAGAGAACTTTTACGCTCGCTCCGGCAACCGCTTTGCCTTGATCGTCTGTTACGTAGCCACCGATACCGCCAGTCACGCCTGCCAGTGCCCATGTTCCCTGGAGCAGGAATGCGACTGTGAGTGCCAGCGCCACGGCCACCTGACGGATGGTCCGTTTGCTTGTCATTGATAGCCCTCAATTGTGTTGTAGTGACATATCCGTCTCGCACGTGCGAGACCGCCAACAAGCGACCCATTCAAGCAACCGCCTGCGCGGCCTCAAACAAGTCTCAAATTGACGTGAGGCTCGAATTCTCTCGACTAAGGTCGCATCCTTTAAGCAAGCTTAAAAAATGAGGGGCCGCTTGGACCAGGCGACCCCCCGTTTCTTAAGGTTCCCCTCTCGTCTAGACCAGGGTTGCCATCCGCTCCGCAAGCAGGCCGGGCAGTTGCGATGGCCGGTCGGCCACCGGCACGCTCGCCGCCTGGAACGCCTTGATCTTGCTCTCCGCGGTACCGAACGCACCGGAGATGATTGCGCCCGCGTGCCCGAGCGACTTACCCGGCGGCGCGTTGCGGCCGCCGACGAACGCGACGATCGGCATCCCGGCGAGGTGCTCCTTGATGAAGGCGGCAGCGTCTTCTTCATCTGAGCCGCCGATCTCACCACAGATCACGATCGCTTGCGTCTGCGGGTCGTTCTTGAACTCACGCAGGCAGTCGACAAACGTGGTCCCGATGATTGGATCACCACCGATGCCCACACAGGTCGATTGGCCCAAGCCCGCGCGCGTCAGCCCGTCGACAACCTCGTACGTGAGGGTCCCGGAGCGCGAGATCAGTCCGACGTTGCCCTCTTTAAAGATGTGACCCGGCATGATGCCGACCGACGACTTGCCGGGTGAGATGAGGCCCGGGCAATTGGGGCCGATGATCCGCATGCCGGGCGTGGTCCCCACGACACGCAGCGTATCGTGAACCGGAACACCTTCGGTGATGCAGACCGAGAATCGCACGCCGGCTTCGTAGGCTTCGAAGAGTGCATCCGCGGCGCCGGCCGGCGGGACGAAGATACACTGATGCGTCGCGCCGGTTGCCGCGACGCACTCCGCTACCGTATTAAAGACCGGCAGTCCGTGCTCGGTTTTTTGTCCGCCTTTGCCAGGCGTGACGCCACCGACGACTTTCGTGCCGTAGGCCAACATGCGTCCGGTGTGATAGGAGCCTTCCGCGCCGGTGATGCCTTGCACGAAAACCTTGCTGTTCTTATCGAGATAGATACTCATCGCGCCAACTCCACGGCGCGTTGTGCGCCTTCGTCCATCGTTTCAACCGGCGTCATGCCAGCCTCTTTGAGAATGCGCCGGCCTTCCTCTTCATTCGTACCGGTCAGCCGGATCACGAGCGGGATCTTGCGCGCCTTGGTCGTGCGCAACGCTTCGACGATCCCCTTGGCCACTTCGTCGCCGCGCGTGATGCCGCCGAAGATATTAATGAAGAACACCTTCGCCCCAGTGTGGTTGACGACGAGCTCGTAGCAGTTGCGTACGCGTTCCGCGTTCGCTCCGCCGCCGACATCGAGGAAGTCCGCGATCTCGCCACCCGCGTTCTTCACCGCGTCCATCGTCGCCATCGCCAGGCCCGCACCGTTGGCCATCGTGCCTACCGTGCCGGGGAATCTGCGGAAGTTGCGAATGCCCAGCCCCGCTTCGACTGCGAGCGCTTCGTCGGGATCGAGCGGCAATGTCTTCTCCCACTCTTTGAGTTCCGGATGACGAAAGAGCGCGTCGTCGTCGATTTCGACCTTCGCATCCGCGGCAATCACGCGCCCGTCTTTGGTGAGGATCAACGGGTTGATCTCGACCAGCTTTGCGCCGTAGGCGAAAAATAGATTGTACATGCCTGCGAGGATCGCCGGGAACGCCTTGCGATAACCCGCGTCGAGATCGGCTTTGAAGGCAAGCTCGCGCCCGATGAACGGCGAGTACCCGATCGCCGTGTCCACGTAGAACGTGTGAAACGACTCGGGATGTTTCTCGTGCACCTCTTCCACGTCCATGCCGCCGAAGCGCGTCACAATGATTGCCGGCTTCTTCGTCGTGCGATCGACCGAGATCGCGCAGTACGACTCGAGCGCAACGTCAAGGGTCTCCTCAACCAGCACGGAGTTCACCGGCTCGCCGTTTGGATTCTGACGATTCGGCGGCATCGGCGTCGCCATGATCTCGGTTGCGGCTTTGCGCCCTTCTTCCGGCGTTGATGCGAACTTGATCTTGCCCGCTTTGCCGCGTCCGCCCATTAGCACTTGCGCTTTAATGACCCACTTGCCGGGGTTCTTCTCGATGAACGCCCCGACTTCGTCGGGCGTGTTGCAATGTTGAGATCTGGGGACCGGTATGCCGCTGCGACGGAACAACTCTTTCCCCTGATACTCCATGAGATTCATGCTTAATCTAACTTTCCAAGTAGCGATCTGGCGATGATAATGTGTTGGATTTCCGACGTGCCTTCGTAGATCTCGGTGATCTTGGCGTCACGGTAATACCGTTCGACCGGGAACTCGGTGGTGTAACCGTAGCCGCCGTGAATTTGAATCGCTTCGGCGGCGTGCTTGCGGGCGGCGGTCGAAGCGAAGAGTTTGGCTTTGCTGGCTTCGACTACGAACGGGCGGCCGGCATCGGCCAACGCACCAGCGCGGTAGACAAGGAGACGAGCCGCGTCGAGATCCATCGCCATCTGCGCGATCTTGAATGAAACCCCTTCAAAGGCGCCGATCGCGCGCCCGAACGCTACGCGATCCTTCGCAAAGAGCACGGATGCGTCGAGACACGCAGCAACAATGCCGGTCGCCTGCGCCGCAATGCCGATGCGACCGCCGGCGAGCGCGTTCATTGCCGAACCGAAGCCTTCGCCCTCGCGGCCGAGCAACGCACTTGCCGCAACGCGCACGTCGTCGAAGGCGAGGTCGCACGTGTTGCTTGTGTGAATGCCGAGCTTCTCGGTGAGCTTCTCGACGGCGATGCCGGGCGCGGCGTTGTCGATAAGAAACGCACTGACGCCCCGGGCTCCGCCGCCGGCCGTGCGAAACATGCCCATCGTCACACCGGCAACGCTGCCGTTCGTGCACCACTGTTTACGTCCGTTGAGTACGTACGCGTCCCCGTCTTTGCGCGCCGTAGCACGAATCGCGGCAGCATCCGAGCCCGCGTCGGGCTCGGTGAGCGCAAAGCCGGCAATGACGTCACCCGTTGCAAGTTTTGGCAACCAGCGGCGCTTCTGGTCATCGCTGCCGAGGCGCGCGATCGCTGAGGCGATCATCGAGTGCACCGAAAGCGTTACCGCGCTGCCCGCGTCAACACGAGCAAGCTCCTCCACGGCAAGCGCATACGCAACATATCCCGCGTCGACGCCGCCATAGGCTTCAGGCACGACGATCCCCATGATGCCTGCGTTGTTGAGCGTGGTGAACAGTTCACGTGGGAAGACGTGCTCGCGATCCCAGCGCACGATGTTCGGCGCGATTTCGCGCTGCGCAATCTCGGCCGCGAGCGCAGCGACTTGGCGCTGTTCGTCGGTTAGATCGAACTGCGCACGCGCGGTTGAATCGATCATGTGCTTACGGCGGCTCTAACCGACCTTGACCAACATCGCATCGCCCTGGCCGCCGCCCGAGCAAATCGCAGCGATGCCATACCCGCCACCGCGGCGACGCAACTGATTGATCAACGTCCCAACGATGCGCGCACCGGATGCGCCGACCGGATGGCCCATCGCTACCGCGCCACCAAAGAGGTTGACGTGCTCTTCGCCGACGCCCAAATTGCGCGCCGAGGTAATTGCGACATTGGCAAAGGCTTCGTTGATCTCCCACACCGCGATGTCTTTGGTGGAAAGGCCGGTGCGATCGAGCAGCTTCTGCGCCGACATGGCCGGCGTCATGCAAATGTACGGCGAGTCCCAGCCCACGGTTGCATGGTCGAGCACCGTCGCGAGCGGCGCGATGCCGTGCTCGCGCGCGTACGCCGCGTCAGCGAGAATCAACGCGGCAGCCCCGTCGTTGACGCCCGGCGCATTAGCAGCCGTAACGGTGCCGTCTTTCTCCAGCGGTTTAAGCTTGGCCATGGACTCGAGGCTCGCGTCGCCGCGCACGGCTTCGTCGCGATCGACCAGCGTAAACGGCGCGTCACCGGTGAGGAACGGGGCCCACGAGGCGTAATCGAGCGTGAAGCGCTCCGAGGGTTCGTGACTCCACACCTTGCTCGAGCCGCCAACGGTCGTCGGCACGCGCGCGGCGCCCCGCTGCGGCAGCGCATCGACGACGATCTTGCCCTTGGCTTTGGTCGCGACGCGAACCGGCACGATTTCGTCCGCAAAGTTGCCGGCCTCGTGCGCAGCGTGCGCGCGGCGGTGACTCTCGTAGGCGAAGCGATCTTGTTCCTCGCGCGTCATCCCAAATTCGTTTGCGACGTGACTGCCTTGCGTCGCCATCGTCATCGGGAAATATTGATCCCAAAGCGCGTCGTAGATCATTGCGTCTATCAGCGTCCCATCGCCGAAGCGATAGCCGCTACGCGCCTCCTTGAGTAAGTAGGGCGCGTTGGACATCGACTCCATGCCGCCGGCAGCGACGACGCGATTCGCGCCCGTATTGATTAAGCGCATCGCTGTTGCGATCGCAAGCATCCCCGACGCGCAAACCTTGTTGAGCGTCTCGGCGGTCACGGTCTTGGCGAGGCCCGCTTTGAACAACACTTGCCGCGCGGGATTCTGTCCGACGCCTGCCTGCAAGACTTCGCCAAGCGCAACGTGCTCGACGTCGCTCGGATCGATGCCGGCGCGCTGCAACGCTCCGACTAAAGCCGCAGCCCCGAGCGTTGTCGCGTCGAGGGATGCAAGCGCCCCGTTCAGCTTGCCGAACGGCGTGCGTGCGAGGGAGAGGACGACGGTTTGCGATTCCATGGAAGCCATAACTCGTTCAGATTTCGGGAAGGGTGCAGCCTTTACTTCCCTTTTAAAGGTGCTCCGTCCGAGACTCCCACGAGTTACGGCTGGTCCGAGGGGCAGATGACGATTCCGCCGGGATCGCAGTGCTCGCACTCTAGCTGCACCGTCACGTGCCCGATGCCGTACCGTTCGCGCACCATGGTACGCAACCGTTCCAGAATCTGCGGACTCTGCAGCAGCTGGCCGGGATCGATCAAGAGATGCGCCGAGAGTGCGTGCGATCCGCTGCCAATCGTCCAGACATGCAGATCGTGCACGCCCTCGATGCCGGCAAGCGTGCGGATCTGCGACTCGACGTCGGCTGAATCGACGCCGGGTGGCGCCGCTTCCAGCAGCACGTCGCTCGCATCGCGCAAGACACCGGCTACACCAATCACGATGATGGCGGCGACAAAGAGCGAGAGCAGCGGATCGATCCACGCGGCGCCGGTCAGCGCGATCACCACGCCGCCGATGATTACGGCGAAGGCGCCGAGCGCGTCGCCCGCGACGTGTGCCAGCACCGCGCGCAGGTTGTAATTGTCATGCTGATGCCGCGCAAGGCCAAACCCAATCGCGACGTTGACCACGAGCCCGACCGCGGCGACTCCGGTCATCAGGAATCCGTGTGGTTCGACCGGTGCGTGAAAGCGCAGCATCGCCTGATACACGATCACGGCGGTGGCGCCCAAAAGTATCGCTCCATTGAGCAATGCGCCCAAGACCTCGAGACGACCATACCCAAATGTTTTCCGGCGATTTGCTCGCCGTGTCGCGCCGGTTGCGGCGAGTAACGCAATCCCAAGCGCAAGGACGTCGATGCAGACGTGCACCGCATCGGTCGTGAGCGCTATGCTATGTGAGGCTGCGCCGCCCCAGAACTCAAACGCCGCCACCGCGGCCGAAAGGATCAGCGCAAGTGTTAGACGTGCACGCGAGGACATGACACGCCGTTAGGCTCGGAGCGTCTTGAGCACGAGCACGCCGAGCATTGCGCCGAAGGTGGCGAACGTGCGGCTTTCGGCTTCGCGTATCACGTTTGGATTCCAGCTTCCCTCACCGCCGGGCGCCGGCTGCGAGCGTGGCACGACCGGTGGTACCTGCTCGCAATACCGGTCGAACGCTTCGCCGAACTCAGCACGAAGAAACGCTTCTTCGTGCGGAACGATCGTTGCATACACCGCAGCCATCGCAGCGAGCGATCCGCCGACGAGCGCAACTTTTGCGCCGAAACTATTCTTGCCCGTATAGGCGACGGCGAATCCGAGCGCGGTGACGAAGTTGCCGACGTAGAGCGGATTGCGTACGTAGGCATAGGGCCCGGCGGTTATCAAGCGCGGCGCTTCGACATGGTCGCCGCGTGTCGTTACGCCCGAGTAGCCAACTGCCCAGCAACGTATCAGTTCACCCGCGATCGCGACCGGAAGACCAAGCGCAACGCTCGTCGCGCTCGGTCGACCGAAAAGCGCGAGCATCGCGGCCGGAATCGCGAGCAGCAGGCCGCGATTCTTGAAGACGAGCGCTTGCAGATCGTCGTTGTTCGGTTCGTTCATCGGATCCATGCGCTCTTAGCTGTTGGCGGCAGCGTTGTAGATATCCCGTATCGATGTGGGGAAAGGAATGTTTGGCGTCCATCCCGTCGCCGCGTGCAACTTCGACGGATCGCCGAGCGAAAGCGGTACATCCGATGGGCGCTGCCGCGCCGGATCGTCGCGGACCTCGACCGGCACGTGTGCTGCGATGATCAACTCGCGCAGTACGTCGCGAATTGAGCGGGCCGTGCCGCTGCAGACGTTGTACGCCTCGCCACTCGCACCGTCGCGGGCGAGTGCGATGTAGGCGCGTACGACGTCGCGCACGTCGAGAAAATCGCGTTTCGCATCGAGGTTGCCAACGTAGAGCTGCGGCGGCGCGCCGGCGGCGATCTTGCGCGAGCTGCTTGGCAAAGTTCGCAACGACGAACCGGTCGCTCTGTCCGGGACCGATGTGATTGAAGGCGCGCGCGATCACGACGTCAAGCCCGAGACTGCGCGCTTCCCCAAGCAACAGCATCTCCGCCGCCGCTTTGCTCGCTGCGTACGGATTGGCCGGAGAGGGCGCGATCGATTCCGACAACGGATATGCCTGCGCGGGTTGCGCGCCGTAGACTTCGGCGGAGCTCGTGAAAAGCAGCCGCACGTTCGCCCCGGTGTCGCGCATGTGCTCCCGTATGGCTTGGGCGACGTTGGCCGTACCTCGTACGTTGGTCACATACGTCGCCATGGGCGCGGCCAGCGACTCCGGAACGAACGTGACCGCTGCAAGGTGAAAGACGACCTGCGGTCGTCCGAGTTCAAGCGCTGCGCGCAACGACGCGAGATCGAGCACGTCGACCGGCAGCGCGTCGATGTCGTGCGGCCCTCCGCACCCAAGCGTTTCATAACCCGCCTTCTGCAGCGCTTCGAGAAGATATCGGCCGACGAACCCGGTTGCACCGGTGACAAGCGCGCGCATGTTCGACTAGTGCGTAGGCGTCGAGAGCCGGTCGAGATCCGCGCGCACCATCCGCTCGACAAGCTCCTCGAAGCTCACTTGGGGCTCCCAGCCCAACACGCGCTTCGCCTTGGCCGGATCGCCGATCAAGAGATCGACTTCGGCCGGGCGTACGAAGCGTTCGTCGAGGACGACATACGGTTCATACGAGCCAAGCCCGGCCGATTCAAAGGCTATGCGTACGAAATCACGCACACTGTGCGTGCGGCCTGTAGCGATGACGTAATCATCGGCGGTATCTTGTTGCAACATCAACCACATCGCGCGCACGTAGTCGCCTGCAAATCCCCAATCGCGCTGCGCATCGAGATTGCCTAGGCGCAGTTCCTTCGCCAAGCCTAGCTTGATGCGCGCGACGCCGTCGGTGATTTTGCGCGTGACAAACTCCTTGCCTCGCCGAGGCGAGTTATGGATCACGAGCTCGCCGACTCCCGCGTGGAAGCGTTGCGATTCAGTAGTAATATCGTAGAGCCATCCATCAAAGTGCGGTTCCTCGACCACGCGTTTAACCTCGGCAAGATCCTTTCGCAGATGCGCACCCTTGCCACCGACGTTATTGGGCGAACGCAGATTCATCGAAAAGAACGGGCCCGGACGCTCTTGCGGTCCAACGTCGACGTTTAATGCGACTTCCTGCCGAAGAGCTTTGCGCGTCATCCACCACAGCCCCATAGCGAGCGTCGGGGAGTTCGTTTTGAAGTTCTTGTAGCGGTGCGTAGCGTTGCCGGCCTTCAGGCCGTCCGTCGCATTGTAGCCCTCGAGAAACGCGCGCCACACAGCCTCATCGCCGTTGAGGATTATACGAGGTACACGCTTGTATCCGTCGCGCGTATAACACTCCTCTTGCAGCCATTCGAGGAATCGTGGGGCGCCGTTAAGAGCCAGCGCACCGACAACGGCACCTGCGCGAAAACCTGAGGTCGTCTTACTGTAGGTCGTGAACCCTAAGGTCTGGCGTTCCCAAACCTCGGTAAAGAATGTCCGTAGACGGGAATCAGCGTTGGTGAACTTCCCATCGACGTGGCCGCCACGCTGCCTAGACGCCGAGCCGTCTCCCACGAATGCGCCGAGCATCCAAGCGAACTCGAGCCCAGGGTTGGTAAACGCGGGTGCTTCGGGCAACTCCGCGCGGCTTACGCGATCACCGGCCGTCACCTCTTTTGATGGGCACTCCCTGTCTTCCATGAACATCACGTGGTCGGCAGTAAGCGTCACGCTACCGCAGCGCGCCTCGACACGCCGGACACCTTTGTTTTCGACGACGGGCCGATGGCGATACGCGGTTCCACCAAGAACCTTGACGAACCGCTCGCCGTCCCAAACTTGCACGTCTTCGATGTCGAATTGTTGGACGTTCGGTCCCTTCTCCCGCGCGTGCAAGAGGTCCCCAATCGGAAGTACATCGATCAGGTTGCCGCGTTTGACGATGATTGGTGTGCTGGCCGGAACAGACTCGTGATTGAAAAGTATTCCACTCACCGCAAAAATGTCGTATGACTCGCGATAGTTGACGGTGATCCAATGGCCGTACACCTTGGCAACGCCGTATGGGCTACGCGGGTAGAACGGCGTGCTCTCACGCTGCGGTGTCTCGACGACCTTCCCAAACATCTCCGAACTCGACGCCTGGTAGAAGCGTATCGACGGATCGGCTGCGCGAACTGCCTCAAGCACGCGCGTGACGCCGAGCGCGGTGAATTCGCCGGTGAGCACGGGCTGCTGCCATGAGGTTGGCACGAATGACTGGGCGGCGAGGTTGTAGACTTCGTTCGGACGCACATCGCGCACAATTGAGGTTATCGAAGATTGATCGAGTAAGTCTCCCGAGACGAATTCGATCTCGTCGACGAGGTGCGCAATGCGCTCGTGCACGTCGGTCGACGTGCGGCGCGTCATGCCGACGACGCGATAGCCCTGTTCGAGGAGCAACTCGGCGAGGTACGAGCCATCCTGGCCGGTGATACCGGTAATGAGGGCAGTCTTCTTCACGAAGCCCTAGTTGAGAACTTGTATGCTCGTTCCCTGGTCGTCGAATACGAACCGCGTCTCGTAGATCTCGGCTCCCTCGGGCCCAACGACTTTCGATTGGATCGTCAGCCGGTGTACCAGTGCGTTGTTGTGGCGCACGACGCCCGAATAAAAGTATTGCACGAGTGGCGTGACGTTCTCTTGTAGCGGTGAAAGGCGACGCCGTTCGACCAGCATTCCCAGCAGCTTTTCCTGGAGTGCTAGCGGGAGCAGGCGGTTCGCATCGTCCGGCGTCATGCGAACGGTGACGAGCTCTTCTTGCGCCTTGCTCGCTTCAGCTACGGGCTTGTCGGTCGTATAACGGATGACCGCATCCCAATCGTCGGCCGAGATACCGGTAAAGCGCATGCCGTAGCGCCACACCGACTTGCCTTGATGCGAAACCGTGTCTTGCCAGACGGCCTTGGCGCGCATACGAATGACGCGCGTCTCGATGGTCGCACGTATTTCAAATTCATCGCGGCCGACCGGTTCCTGCGTAAGCACGCACAAACCGCCTCCGCTTATATCTAAGCCGATCGCCGGTTTCTGGGTGAGCCCGCCGTCCACAGATACCGTCGCCCGATACGGCTTCCGCTTTCGCGGATACTTGCGGCGGTTGGCATCCTTACCGGTAAACCAGCCGAGAAGGTCGCTGAACACTGCCTCGGTCGTATTGGCTACCGCCCCAGGCGAACCATGCCGCCAAGCGTAGTGGCAACAAACGCGGCAACCTCGCTCGGGACGGTCCCTCGACCGAATCCAGCGTCGTAGCCAAGCTCGCTCGCCAGCAGATTTGTGACCCGTGGACCACCGCAAATCAGGACGACGCGGTCGCGCAAACCTTCGGCTTCGAGCAGTTCCACGAGCTGGGTAAAATTCTTAAGATCGCTGCCCTTCTGCGTGACAACTTGCGAGGCTAAGAGTGCGTCCACCGCGTGTTCTTTGGCAAAGCGCACGAAATCGTCGACCGCTACCTGGCTACCGAGGTTAAAGGTCTCGAACATATGGTAACGCTCGAGTCCGTAGTCGCCCTTATAGCCCTTCATATTCAAGATTGCATCGATTCCCACGGTGTGCGCGTCCGTGCCGATACACGCGCCGGCGATTCGCACCTTGCGCCCAATGTGCTCGCGAACGTAGGCATCGATTTCGTCCATCGACATCGCGTGCGATTTCGCCGACGGCGCCTTGACCGCATCGGCGTCGATCGCTTGCGGCGTGCTCGCATAGACGACGAAGCTCGAGAATCCGCTCGCGATCGGCCTGCCGTCGACAACCTGGACGTCTACAAAGCCCATCTTGGCGACGAGCTGCCGCGCTGCTTCGTCGGCAGCTTCGCTCCATTCGAGCGGTAGTGTAAACGACAGTTGAACTTTGCCGTCGTTCATCGTATCGCCGTATGGTTTAACGAGCCGCATACGACAATGCTTCCTCGAACGGGTTCCAGTAGTCTGCCGCGCGGGCAAAGACACCCTCAAAGCCGCGGCCACCGTCGGGAGGGCGCGATACGTCGGCAAAAACCGACGCTTCGATGGCGTGCATGAGCCCGAGATCCGCGACGCGCTCGAGCAGACTTGTGCAATCGGCGAGGACCGACTGCGCGCGACGCTCCACGATGCCGTTCGGCTTGAACGTGATCTCGTCGCCAAAATGGCGCGCCGTGTTCATGACGTAGCGTGCATTGTCGAGTGCGAGCGCGCGATCACCGAGGAAGGGTGTATGAATCGCTTCGGTGAGCATGCCGCACAAGTGAATCGTCTGGTGCGTCATCACCGAGGTGAGGTTGAACATCGCGTCGATCAGGTGCCCTTTGAAGATGTCGCCGGTCATGTGCTTGGTGGGCGGCATATACTTGAGCGGTGCATCGCGGAAGATTTGACGCGCAAGTTGCGCCTGCGCGACCTGGTACAAGAAGCCGTCTTCGAGTTCGGGATCGATCTCGTAGGCATCGCCAAGGCCGATCTGACGATCCGGCATCCCGGCTCGATGCGCGAATTCCTCGTTGATGAATTGCGACGCGAGGACCGCCGGCGCTTGTGCGACCGCATCGGCCGTTGTCAGATAGTTGTCTTCTCCGGTATTGATGATGATGCCCGAGTGCGCGTTGAGCATCCGGCTGAAGTGCTGGTCGATAAACGTACGCTTCATGTTGATGTCGCGAAAGAGAATGCCATACATCGAATCGTTGAGCAGCATGTCGAGCCGCTCGAGCGCTGCCATCGTCGCGATCTCGGGCATGCACAGGCCGCTCGCATAGTTCGTGAGCATCACATAACGACCAAGTCGCTCGGAAACTTCATCGAGCGCCTCGCGCATAAGGCGGAAGTTCTCTTGCGTCGCGTACGTCCCACCGAAGCCTTCGGTCGTCGGACCGTAGGGCACGAAATCGAGCAACGACTGTCCGGTCGAGCGAATGACGGCAATGATCTGCGCGCCGGCCTCGGCCGCGGCGACTGCAGCGGTGCGATCCTCGTAAATATTCCCGCTCGCAACGATGACGTAGAGCCACGGTGGCGGGAGCTGCGGTAACTCCGCAAGGCGCGTATCGCGTTCGGAGCGGTTCGCGCGCACACGCGCGAGCGCTACGTCAACGAATGGGGCTAACGCACCGCGCGCGGCGTCGCCCGGCGTCGACGAAAACTGCGCAAGCGACAAACGCGCGGCGGCGATCTCGTCACCGAGAGCGCGCGGCGCGCGCCCGGTCTCCGCGAGCGCCTTTCCAAACGCCAGCGCAACGCCACGCGCACGCTCGTCCGCGCTTAAGGCATCGACGATCATATTCGGGACGGGAATCTCATCGGGGCCCACGCCGTCGACACCGAGCAGGCGCAACACCGAACGCTCCACCGCGACGGTTGAGTGCGCAGCAATGAAATCGCTGACCGGCGCGGCAATCGTGGCAGCAAGCTCCCGGCAGCGATCGACGAGGGCCGAATCGATCTGCAGATTCATGACGGCTCTATCTGCGTGCAACGGTCGACGGCGGCTGCGGCGCTCGCGAGCACCAGCCACCACATCACCGTGACTTTGGGATAGAGCCACATGCAGTCGACGATCTGATGAAAAGCCATGGCGACGGCAGCCATGCACGCACCCAGCGCGAGCGGTTCGTTGAGGCGACGAAGGAACACACCGACCGATGCCGCCGTGACCGCTAACGCAGCAATCAACCCCACAATTCCCTGCTCCGCAAGCACCTGAAAAAAGATCCCGTTCGCATGTGTCTGCGCACCCGGAAAATAGCGGCCCACTTCCAATTCGAAGTTACCAGGCCCGATTCCAAAGACCGGGTGCGATTGCCAAAATGCATACGCACCATGCCAGAGATCGACGCGCGATCCAAGCCCGCCGTTGAACGCACCTTCTCCGCTCAACCCGAATAGCGACTGAACGTGTCCATGAAACGTGCCCGAAAAAACACCGAACGCAAGCGCGAGCACGCTGCAAAACACCGCGGCCGTGCACCAACCCACCAACACGCGTTGCCTCGGAAAATAACGCACTGCGAGCATTACGACAACCGCGACGAGCAATGCGGCGGTACCTGCGCGCGAGAACGTCAATAGACAAGCAAGGAATCCCATTGGAAGCGCGATCAGTTCGAAAAGAAACGCTCGCCGTAAGAGGACGAAAGCGAGCATCGTCGGGACGACGACACCGAGAAAGCCCGCTAGTTGATTCGGTCCTTCGAGGGGGCCGCCGATGCGCGCAACGTTGTGACCCGCGATAAGTTCGGTCTCACCCCGGGGCAGCCCCAGTTGCGCGAAGGCGAGTGCGGTCACGACGATCGTGATAAGCGCAACGGCGATTCGTAAGGCCCGCTCACTAGGATCGAGGCGGTACGCGCTGTACGCGACAACGATCGTCGCCAGGTATTGAACGGCTTTGAGCGTTTCCCGCAACGCAGCGTCGTGAAAAATAGCATGAACGGAACCCGGCAACATCGTCACAACGAACAGCAACTGCGCTCCACCCAGGATGAAAAGCGTGCGTAGAGGGCGAGTTCGCATAATCTGTCCGAGTCGCGGCGTAAGTCCGATCGCAACGGCAATCAGCGCGACTTTGGGGAGCGTTACCGTGGTTCCGTGAATCGAATATGCGAGGAGAAACGGGTCAGTCGCGATCAACGCTAACAGGCCAAAGAGCGGACGGCGAAGCGTGAGCAGCACAATGGCAATGCCGCAGCACAGCAGAACGGGAATAGCCGTGCGACCGGAGAGCCACGGGACGGCGGTGGTGTCCATTCGCTCGCCGGTAGCCGAATCTAGAAATCCCACATCGCGAAGCATCACGCTGAGATGACGCGGATCTAAATTCAGTCCGAGCTCTTTCGGAACGAAGGTGTGATCCGGCCAAAGCTTTATCGTCAGCGCGCCATGCGCGCCGCGGGGCAAAGGAATCGTCAGCTCGTGTTCGCCCGCCCCGAGGCAGCAGCGGCGCACCGTTCGCGCTCCATCGATCTGCACGGATAGTGCATTCGGCCCACTTCTCACCGAGAAATCCGGCAGATATACGTTAAGTAGCAGCGTATCCGCGCCGGGCGGCGCTACGACCCGTATCTCTGCATGCGGAGCCACCCAGCAGCAGCTTCCGGCATCTTCTGCGGCATAGATACCACTGATGATATCCGAGGATTGCACAATGCCGTGCGGATAGACGGCCGACTGCGCATCAGCCGCCGATGGCGCGAAAAGAAGCATGCCGAGCAAGGCCGCTAGCTTACAGAAAAACCGGTTCATTTGAGCCTTTCGAGAGGGCTTCTCGCATGCCAACGAAAAGGCTTGCTTCGGTGGTACTTTCGTCGAGCGCGAACGATAATAGGCGTCCCGCCGGGTCGTCCAAAGTCGTTTCCGTGATATTGAATTGGAACGGCTGGCTTGACACGATCGAGTGTGTAGAGAGCTTGCTGCGCAGCGATTATACAAACCATCAGATCGTCGTTTGTGATAATGCCTCACAGGATCATTCCATCGAGCGCCTCACCGAGTGGGCGGACGGAATGCTCGAGGTCAAACATCCCGGCGACACCAAGGGCATCGCCTGGGAATACCGTCCAGTGTCCAAGCCGTTGCCGTACGCACTGTACGACTCACCCGACCAGGCTCTAGCGGTTCCCTTCGCCCCCGAGGAGCGGGTCGTGTTCATCCGCAACGGCGACAATCTGGGATATGCGGGCGGTAACAACATCGGCATGCGTTTCGCTATCGAAACGCTGCACGCAGACTACGTGTGGGTGCTCAACAACGACACGGTCGTCGACCGTCTAGCGATGACGTGCTTGCTGGAAGCGCTCGCACTTCGTCCCGACGCGGGGGTTTTGGGATCGCGTCTCATGCAATATCACTCCCCCGATACCATACAAGCGCTTGGCGGCGGCAGGCTTGACCCTCGCTGGGCACTCGACACGCAAATTGGACGTGGGCAGCACACGCATGAAGCCGTCGATCAGTTGATCGAACTCGAGCACGTTATCGGCGCGAGCATGTTCATACGATCCGAAGTCATTCGCGACGTCGGCCCGATCGACGAATCATACTTTCTCTACCGCGAAGAAACCGATTGGTGCCTGGAGATGCGAAAGCAAGGCTGGCGCCTGTTCTACTGCCCGCAAAGCATCGTTTGGCACAAAGAAGGCCATTCAGCCGGCTTCAAAAGCGGCGTGCACGATTACTATGCGGTTCGCAACATGCTATATTTGATTAAAAAACACTACCCGCAGCACTTGACGTCCGCGTTTCTCATCTCGTTTTGGCGGGCCGTCGCGCCGAAGGTCGCGCGCCTGCAGTTCAGGCGGCTGATTTACGTGCTGCGCGCCTATTACGACTTCTTACGCGGTGTGCGGGGCAAGACCGAGGTCGATCCCGACCTCTTGATCCTGCTCGAGCGCAGCTTGTAACGCCGCAGCCACCGCTGCTCGCACGGCGTCCGGGCTGAAAGACTGTGCCACGCGGCGGGACTCGCTCGAAATCTCCGTCCAGAGGGCTTCATCGCTGTAGAGACGCAGCACGGCTTCGGCAATGTCGGCTGCGCTCTCGCGGATAAAGGCGCTCTTGCCGTCTTTGAGGTCGATGCCTTCGGCACCGATGGGTGTCGTGACGGTCGGCAATCCATAGGAGATTGCCTGCACGATCTTGCCCTTCATCCCAGCCCCGAACCGGAGCGGTGAGAGGAAGACGCGGGCGCCTTCGAACAGTGGCCTCGCGTCCGGAACGTAACCCGTGACAGTTACGTGCTCTCCGGCAAGTCGTTCGACGCGCGGCGTCGGATCCGCGCCCGCGAGGATCAGCCGCAAATCCGGGATGTGCTCCCAGACCTTCGGCATGATCTCGTTGACCATCCATATCGCCGCGTCTGCGTTTGGCGCGTGCGTGTAGTTCGCGAGAAACAGCAGGTCGTGACGCGCGGAATACCCTGTGTGCGTTTTCGTGGGCTGCTCGATGATCGGCACAACATGCGTCTTTAGCGAGAGCGCGGCTAGCAACTCGCGCTCAGCCTCCGAAGTTACGACCGTACAATCGGCTTTGCGAATCAAATCGATCTCGAGCTCTCGCATCGATTGCCAACCGTTGTCACGCCCGGTGAGATCCGCCTCGCGCTGGAACCGCAAAAAGTGCAGATCGACCGTGTCGTAAATGATTTTCGCATTCGTGCGCCGATGGAGCAGCGGTAAATATTTACTCAGGACGTCCGGGCGCGAAATCCACGCGACGTCGATGGGTACCGGAATGTTGCTTATCGTCGCCAGGCCGTCGCCGCGGTGCGGCAGTACCTCTATGCCGGCGCGGCGCGCGCGGCTCGCGTAGGGTTCATGAGCAACTCCATCATCCGAGACAAAGATGACGTGCCAGCCCAGCTCGCGCATCAGACGCATCACGGCGAGCAAGCGACGTCCGCCGGCAGAGCGATCGTCGAACGGGATAAACGAGTCCATAACTAGGATCGTCCTCACGCCCGCGAGCCGGCGCGCGGCGCGTTCGATCAGCTCGACATCAGGTGGGAAGTGCTTGAGCAGTTGATGCTCCCACTTTTTCGCAAACTTCTTGCGGTTAACTAACTGGTATCGCTTGGCGCCGGACGAGGTGTCCTGACCGCTCGTTCCGCCTTCGAAGTGCACGACAACCGACTCGGGCGTATACATCACGCGATATCCGGCTGCGCGCAAACGGAAACACAGATCGACGTCCTCGTAGTAGGCCGGCGTAAATTCGTCTGAAAACCCGCCGAGTTCGGCAAAGAGGTCCGCGCGCACCATGAGGCTTGCGCCCGAGCAATAGTCTACTTCCCGAGGGAAGCAGACCGATGGATCGGTGGCACTTCGGCCGCGAGCGAAGTTCGCGGCGTTCCCATCGCGCCAAACGAGTGCGCCGGCCTCGGAGATCATTCCGTCGGGAGCGCGTAGTTGAGAGCCGACCGCGCCGACGTTCTCGCGTGAATCGAACGTCCGAATTAGCGCGATCATCCAACCAGGGGTCACGAGCGTGTCATTGTTCAAAAAATGGATGTAGCGCCCGCGCGCCACTGCCGCGCCATCGTTGACGCTTCGAGAGAATCCCTGATTCTTCGAATGGGTAACGACGGTAATACCCGAGCAGGACGAAAGGTACTCCGCGGTTCCGTCGGTCGATCCGTCATCCACGACGATCACCTCACACGGGATCGTCGAAAGTTCCCGCAAAATCGAATTCAAGCACGCTGCAGTAAAGCGCACTTGGTTGTACACCGGGACGATGACGGAAACGAGGGGGTTCTCGTGACGCGGAAAAAACACGGGGCGCTTTTGTCCGACTCGGGCAATCAACTTGTTCCAAGCCTTGCGCTGCGCATCGGCCTCTGCGCGGGCCGCCATCTGAAGCCGGACCCGCCGAAACACACGGCGGACCAGCCCGCGCGCTCCATGAGTGCGAAAAATCTGCCACGCCTTGTTAACAACCCGCATTGGCGGTGGCATTCTGGAGGCATCGGCGAGCGCCCCGCACTGCCCGGTCTTTTTCTGGGAGCGTCTTTATTCTGGAAGGGTCGCGCGCCGTGCGAAGCGCACCCGAGCCTCAGTGCCCGTCTATAACGCTTGCAAACTTATCTTCATCCATGTCCCTAAGACTGGGGGCACGTCTATTAGAGCCGCCCTCGACGCCGTTGCCGGCGATGGAGCCGAGTGGAATTCCGGTGGCATTTGGCCTGCCCTTCTGGCGAACCCTCGAAGGGACGAGCTGTTCCAAGTATATAAGCGCTTCTATCCGCTGCGTTCACCTTTGACCGTAGCTCATCAACATTTACCGGCTTGCCTGCTTCGCGAATTCGTCGGCCCACAGGTTTGGGACACCTACTACAAGTTCGCCATGGTTCGCAATCCCTGGGACTACGTTGTATCCATGTACCACTACCTGCGCCAGGCACTACCTGATGAACAAGGGTTTTTGCACCGCGACCATCCCGATCTCGCGCACCTTGTTCGGCAGTGCGATGAATTCAAAGATTGGGTCAAACTGGTGCCTATGCTCGAAATGGATCTCGTGTCGTATTTCACGGATTCTCAAGGACAAGACCTAGTGGATTTTGTCGGGCGCTACGAGAGCGTTGAAGACGACTTTGCTCAGCTCTGTACTCGTGTCGGCATCAAAGCGCGGCTGCCACGCTTGAATACGTCGTCTCGAAGAACGTACCGTGACTACTACACGGCGGAGACAAAGGCCATCGTGGCGCGGTACTTTTCACGAGATATCGAGCGCTTCGACTATTCATTTTGAGTCCGCGGACGCGACGCATCCAAAGAAGTGTATGTCTCAACGGAGAAGGGCTGAAGCGATGAACCGCTCTGCGCCGACATCGGCAAGCCCGGTCCCGCTGATGCGCCCGTTGCTCCCGACTTTGGACGAACTCTCTCCCTACCTGGAGCGCATCGACGCGTCGCGATGGTATACGAACTTCGGGCCACTCGTTCAGCTGCTCGAGGAGCGCCTGGCTCGGCATTTTCGGGTAGACCCGCAAAACCTCGTGGTTGTGGCAAATGGTACGACGGCACTGAGCGCAGCGCTGCTAGCGGTTGGAGCTCGGCCAGGATCCAAGTGCCTCCTGCCGTCATGGACGTTCGTAGCGACGGCGGCTGCGGCGTGGGCAGCGAATCTTGTCCCACACTTCGTCGATGTTACGCCCGAAACGTGGATGCCGGATCCGGTTGCGCTGCGGAGGCGCAAGGACCTCGGTGATGTCGGTGCCGCGATCATCGTGGCGCCGTTCGGGACGCCGTTCGAGACCGCCGCTTGGGACGCATTTTGGGAGGAGACCGGCATTCCGGTCATCATCGACGGAGCGGCGTGCTTCGATACTATTGCGACCGTTGCGGCATCAAAGCCGGGCCGCGTACCAACGATCGTAAGCCTCCACGCAACGAAGGTCCTAGGGGTCGGAGAAGGCGGACTCGTCGTATCGACGGATGAGGCCATCGTGCACAGGATCCGACAGGTATGCAACTTCGGAATTTGGGGTTCTCCACAGGAGCAGATACTTGGGTACAACGGCAAGCTCAGCGAATATCACGCAGCCGTTGGACTTGCCGGGCTCGATAGCTGGCCCGTGCGACGCCAGGCTTTGCTCGACCGCACGAATCGTTACAAGACCGAGCTTAGCCCGTTGAAGGGCGTCACGAATCTGCCCGAATACGGCGCCGGCTGGGTCTCGGCATACTGTACGGTATGCGTGCCGAAAGATGCCGACGCCGTCAGTCACCATCTCGAGGAAGCCGGCATCGAAAACCGCCGCTGGTGGCTAGACGGCGTACATTCGCTTGCGGCGTATCGAGGATTTCCCTCTGACGATCTCACCATCACGTCGGAGCTAGCCGCTCACGCACTCTCGCTTCCATTCTCGCATGACTTGACCGATGCTCAAATCACGCGCGTCATCGATTGTCTACGGAACGCAATCCACCAGGTGCATTCCAGCTAGGAATCTCGATGATCGACCGGTCGCTTGACACCACCTCGCTCGAGGTTCGGATCCCGATTAGTGCGCGCCCTGACTACTTTAATCGCGTGCGATTTATCGCGCAATCGATCCGTGAATTCTACCCGAAGGCGACGGTAACTGTGACGGTAAGTGCCGACACCGCGCCGTTTGACATCGCCAAATCGACTCCATGGTCCGACGAGCTCGGCGTTCGCTGGGTGTGGGTGCCATCAGACGAATTCGAATTTTGGGCCGGAACCGAGATGCCGTACGTCGCTACTATAGTGGAACGGTATCGGCCGCCTTTTTTTGCTGAGCACGTGCTGATGTTGGATGCCGACGTGTTACCGATCCGGCCTTTTGACGAACTCTTAGCACGCGATCACGCCTTGCTTGCCATGATGGCCCATGTGTCGCCGTTTCGAAACCACGCGCAGGAATGGCGCGCGCTCTTCCATGCGTACGGGCTTATGGATCCGCCGCTTGCTTTCGAGCACTCGGGCTGGGATACAATGGTTACCGACCCTTCTCGCCGCTTCGGCCCTCCGTATTTCAATTCGGGTGTAGTGTTTGGGAAAGCCAGTGTTATGGAGAGCCTCTACGAGCCCTACATGGCCGCTTTGCGTTTTGTGAAGGCCCAAATGGATACGTACTTCTTCGATCAAATTGGGATTACGCTCGCCCTCTCCAAGATAGGGCTGCCATTCGACCTTCTCCCGCTTCGCTATAATTTCCCAAACCAGCGCGAGTTCGACAGTGTACATCTGAACGAGCTGGAAAACGTGAGTCTTCTGCACTTCTTGCGCACGGATATCGTGGACCGCGAAAAGGACTTTGAAACGACGGAGCGGATTGGCGCACTTGTTCGACGTCGCGATTTAATCGGCTCGAATGAGGTTTTGCGGAATAGGGTCGCAAAGCTGTTGCACGCGCAAGGCGCCGGTTCCGGGTAGAAGCAGTGGCATCACTCAATGACGTTTCGCGGCGTCTCTTAAGTATTCAGTACCGTTCTCTGCCCAACGTTTCCGACTTGCTCGCCGGCACGACCCTGGTCAATTCTCTGTTCGGGCCGATGGTGGCGTTTAACGGCGATCTGATCACGAGTCAGCTGATAGATTTCGGGGCGCATACGAGAAATGAGCTTTCGATGCTCCTGACGTTTCTCGATGAAGGGGACTTGGTATATGACCTCGGCGCCCACATAGGAACCTTCACGATTCCTTTTGCAGCCGCAGTTGGCCTCGGCGGCCACGTGGTTTGCGTGGAACCAATCTTGGCGCATTTCGACCTACTGCTCGCGAATATCCGATCTCGCGGGTTCGACAATGTAACTATGATTCGCGCCGCTGTGGGCAACCCCGATGATACGTACTACGTCGGGACTAAGCCAGGAAACACCGGCGCGTCTTATCTCGTACGGGATTCCGCCGGCACTGCGATTCCAACGGAAACATTCGGTACGCTTCACACCCGTACAAATGCCGGACGTAGAACGGCACTTATCAAAGTCGTCGTCCAAGGGATGGAAGAAACCGTGCTGAGAGACGCCGCCCCGATCATCGAGCGGGACCGTCCAATTCTATACATTCAAATCGTTCCGGAGCAGCTGCGCCGGCACAGTGGCTCTGCAGCCGGCATCGACAGCCTTCTGCGCGAGCATGGCTACCGGTTCTTCCAGAACGTGGGGCCGCGGAACTCGAACAACGATACCTTCGAAATTGCGGAGCTAGAAAACGTAGTCGATGGAGGCATCTTCTTTGATCTGCTGGCGCTGCATGCAAGCGACGCGAGGCTTACGCGGATCGGCCTAGCCCGCCCCGCCGGTCAGCATGCGGAACCGTAGTGGACTCCAAAATAATTGCCTGGTCCCAGATTATCCGACGAAGTGCTGCAATATGAGAAAATCGAAAGCGATGCGCAGCGCACAAAAAGCGGCTGCTCGCTTTTGTTTACGTCGGCGAAGCTTCAGCCCGCAACGCGATTCACGGGCGCAAGCTCCCGCCGCACCTTCCGGGCGACTCGCTGAACTTGTTGCATCGTATTTTTCCTAGCGTGGGATCGGCTCAAACCCGCTACCGGAGGGGCCTTCTTGACACCTGCGCGCGCAGAGGGCGAGCCCGCTGCGCCAGTGCTGGAGGCTTCGTTACGGGCAGAGAGAACCCATAGCCCTCGTTCCATGCAGCACGCCGCTTCCACCGTACGACCGCGTCATGCGGCGAAATTTTTCCGGTACCGTTGGCTGGTCTACGAACTGATCACGCGCGACCTCAAACTGCGGTATCGCGGGTCGGCGCTGGGCTTCGCCTGGACCCTACTCAATCCGCTCCTGTTCATGGGCGTCTACGTGCTGGTCTTCGGCGTCTATTTGAAAATAGGTATTCCGAACTACGCGGTGTTTCTCCTAAGCGGCTTGCTCCCATGGGTGTGGTTCTCGAACGCGTTGCTGCAGGGGACCTCGGCGATCTTGGACGGACGAATGTACGTCGGCAAGACGATCTTCCCGGCTGAAGTGCTCGTTCTCGTTCCGGTATGTTCGAATTTCGTGAACTTCCTTTTTTCGCTGCCGGTCCTTGTCGTCGTCGTTGCAATCTTTCATGGGAGCCTCGGACTTCCGCTTCTCGTTCTCCCGGCGATCGTGGTCGTTCAAATGATCCTTACGGTCGCCGTACTATTTTTCCTAACGACGTTCAATGTATTCTATCGAGACATCCAGCAATTGATAACGTACGCCGTGATGCTGTTCTTCTATCTGACCCCGATCTTTTACAAACTGACTTCTGTGCCGGCGGCGCTGCGTCCATTCGTAGCGGCGAGTCCGATTACGGTGCTTGTTCGCAGCTATCAGCAGGTCTTCTATGCGAACGAGTGGCCCGATCTCGCGAGTTTCGTCTACCTTCTTGTCGTGTCGCTCGCACTGCTCGTTCTCGGGCATGCATTTTTTAAGCGGCACAAAGAATCGTTCGGTGAGTACTTGTGATCCCGGCCATTTCTGTGACCGGCGTTTCTAAGCGTTTTTACTATCCCGCTATTCCTAAACAGGCGACCTTAAAAGAAATGATCGTCAAGGGGTGGTTTCGCGAGGCCAGTAAGACGCATATGGTCGACGCGCTGCAAGGGGTTTCGTTTTCGGTGGAGCATGGGCAGACACTCGGCGTCATAGGGCGTAACGGATCGGGGAAGACCACGCTCCTACGCGTATTGGCGGGCGTTTTTCAACCGGATGCTGGAACGGTGCATATAGACGGAACGCTCGCACCACTGCTGAGCCTCGCGGCCGGATTTCACCCCGACCTGACCGGGCGCGAGAACGCGCGTACGGAACTGCTCGTTCTTGGTTTCACGCCGCGGCAAGTTGAACGCCACATCGACGAGATAATCGATTTTGCCGATATCGGTGATTTTTTCGATGCACCGATGCGTACCTACTCGACGGGCATGATGATGCGCGTAGCGTTCGCCGCGGCGACCAGCGTCGACCCCGACGTACTCTTTCTCGACGAGGTGCTCTTTGTCGGTGACGAAGCATTCTCGACGAAATGCCTCGATCGCATTTCAGGATTCAAGCGGCGTGGAAAGGCGATCGTGATGGTTTCGCATAGCAATGCGGCTATCGTCGAGCATTGCGACGTTGCGCTCTGGCTCGATCACGGGCGGGTCGCCGGATTCGGCGATCCCTCGGAGGTTACGAATTCCTATCATCACGCGGCGATGGACCCAAGCACGCAACTCTTAGTATGATCCGTTGTTTCTAGCGGCATACAATCGCCTCCGCACGAACGATGTCTTTCGTCACGGCCTGCTCGTCTTGGCCGCGACCTTGCTTCTCAACGGCGGCGCGTTCTTATTCCATGCAATCGTAAGCCGAAAATTGGGCGTCTCTTCCTACGGGTCGCTCTATGCTGTGCTTTCATTCGTTTTACTCGCATCGTTTCCGGCTGGAATCTTTAACACCGTTGTAGCCAAGTTCGCGGCCGAATTTCGCGCGCTCGACGACCCAGCGCACCTGCGCGCGCTCACGCTCGCGGTGTGCAAGGTTTTCGGCGTCGGGTTGCTCGTGTACATAGCCCTGGGCTTCGCGCTGTCCAAGCCAATCGGCGAATTCATGCGCGTGCCGTTCTGGGAAATCGTGCTCGGCGCTGCTATGGCTGGGAGCGTCGTCTTCATCTTTGCACTGCGCGCCATCGCGCAAGGCACGCAAGATTTCAGAGGCTTTTCTCTTTCGTTAGTAATCGATGGCGCGCTGAAAGCGACGCTGGGAGCAGCGCTGGCAACGGCCGCCTTTGGTCTGGCCGGAGGCATTGTGGGCTTCTTCGCGGGAACGCTGACGAGCGGCATTTACACGATGTGGCGCTTGTGGGGGCAAGTCGGTCGTTACGCCCATACCGAATTCCCTATTGATCTGCGAAGGGTCTATGCCACAACGATCGGGGCCGCAGCGCTGACGGCTTCCACCGCCGTGTTGAGTTACGGTGACGTCTTGACCGTCAAACATTTCTTCGCCGCGCACGATGCCGGGATTTATGCAGCAACCTCTCTGGGCGGAAAGATTCTTTTCTTTTTGGTCGGCTTCGCGCCGACCGTCTTGCTTCCCAAGGCGGCAGCGAGCCACAGCCGCGGCGCAAACCCGCTTGGGGCGCTACGCGGCGCCATGCTGATGGTGATTGCACTCTCCTCGGCCGGCCTGCTCGTCTTCATCTTCGGCGCGGGGATCATTTTGCGGCTGCTTGTCGGTGGGAATTTCACCCAAGCCGTTCCGCTCTTGCCGTGGTATGGTCTGGCGATGGCGCTTCTGGCGATCACCAACGTCATTGCTTCGTACTCGATTGCGCTGCATCGCTTCGCATTCAGCATTCCACTCGTGTTCATCGCGCTCGCGGAGATGGCCGTTCTCTTCGTTTACCACCCGTCATTACAAAGTGTCATCACGATCTTAATCTTGGGCAATGCATTTGCACTTGTTGCCGTGTCGATATGTTTGGGAGTACAACGCCGAAATCAAGCGGGGCCGCCTCTCGCCGCATAGAATTACAGTTTCGACTCCCATATGAAGCTGCAGACCGCTATCTTACTGGTTTTTACGACTTCGATCGTTGCGTGCGGCGGTGGAGGTGCTCCGGCCGTTACACCGAGTCCGCTACCCGCGAGCGTTGCAGTAAGTGCAACACTGGGTGCCGCTGGCACGGTAACCTTCCCGGCGATCGCATCCGGTGCTTCGGGGTCCATGACGTTACCCGCAACGTCGGCGGGATCGGCAAGCGCGACACTGGTCTTGCAGTCAAGTCTTCCGGCAGGCGCTCCGGTGCCGCTGTCGGTCCTTCGCCGCAAGCAAAGCCTAGGAGGCACGGTGACGGCGCTCGCCTATATCACGCTCACACCTGCGGGATCAGTGACATTTACTGCGACCCCGGCGTTTGCCATCACCTTCCCGGCTGAAACCCTAAGCGGGAACGTGTATATCGCCTTCTACGATTCCGCAAATGCTGCGGCGGGCTGGAACGTCTTGCTCGGTCCCATCCCGGGAACGGGCACACTCGCGTCCTTTACCTCTGCGACGCTACCGTCTCCGCTCGTGTTGAGCACGGCATCGACGGTCGTTTACGCGATCGTTCAAACCGCAGCTTCGCTGCCAACTCCAACGCCGAGCCCGACGCCCACACCGTCGCCGACACCTGGAACGATGACCGAGTATCCGGTTCCGACAGCGAATGTTTCGCTGTGGCCAATTGCGGCGGGTCCCGATGGCAACCTCTGGTTTACCGAGGCGTTTGGATCGTCTCTTAACAACCCATCACCGCCAGGCAAAATCGCCAGGATCACGACAAGTGGGTCCATCACCGAGTTCGCTCTTCCCAGCGGAACTCTGCAACCAGGCGGTCTCACGGGAGGTCCCGATGGCAACGTCTGGTTCTACGAAAACGGCGCTTCCGGCGTAACCAACAAAATTGGGAAGATTACGCCAGCCGGTACGATTACCGAGTACTCCTACGCGAGCACTAATTCGCAGACAACCGCGATTACGCTGGGCCCGGATGGCAACCTATGGTTCGCCGATTGGTATGGCGCAAACGTCGTTCGGATCGGAAACATCACGACCAGCGGAACCATCACCGAATATCCGCTCTCCAACGCCTACGCCCAAGTCAATGGTATCGTGGCCGGACCGGACGGCAATCTCTGGTTTACGGAAGTACGGATCAACGGTCTGGTTCCGGTAATCGGCAAAATCACGACAAGCGGGATATTCACTGAATACGTGGTTCCCACGGCCAACGCAAACCCGACTGGAATTACCGCAGGACCCGATGGCAATCTATGGTTTACCGAAGCACATGGAAACAACATCGGAAAAATCACGACAAGCGGCGCAATAACAGAGTATCCGATCCCAACCGCGAGCTCGGGTCCCTTGAGCATTGCCGCAGGCGCGGACGGCAACTTGTGGTTCACCGAATCCCAGAACGACAAGATCGGCAAGATTACGCCGAGTGGAACGGTCATCGAGTATACGACGCCGACGTATCAGTCGCAGCCTTTCGGTATCACCTCGGGCCCGGATGGTTACCTTTGGTTCACCGAAGCGAACGCGGTAAAGATCGGGAAAGTCAAACCGTAAGCAGGCACGTAATAGGCCTTTTGGCATGGCTCGGGCGAAATCAAGCGGTCCCTCGCTTCTTCACCCAGAATTAGTGGCTGTCCCGCACTCCCTTGAAAGGGGCCGGCCGTGAAATCTCGCGCGTTCTTCTCGATTCTTATCGTATGCGCCGTTTCGATTCTTTCCGCATGTGGCGGGGGAGGCGCCTCGAATTTCGCGCCCGCAGCGCACAACGCTTCCGGTTCGCCCGGCGACGCCGTGATTCAACCTCTGCCGACGACCGGGCCGCTCTCACCGAGCATCATGGCGAGTAAGTATTCGGGCAAGACGCCATCGCTGGGCCCGGTCCTCCACCCCGATACAGAAACGTGGCAATGGAACCTGGCCCCCGCGAACGCCTCGCAAGTCGCGCTCGCTCCCGACGGGACCATCTGGGCGCTCGCGGCGGGGAGCGCCGGGACGAACCGATCGATCTGGCATTACACTGGTGGTGGCTGGCACAGTATCAACGCCCTCGGCGCAATGATCGCGATCGCTCCGGACGGCACCTTGTGGGATCTCACCGCGGCTGGATCGGTTTGGCACTACGCCAACGGCAGCTGGACCGGAACGGGCGGCAACGTTTCAGATATCACCGTCGACAGAAGCGGCAACGTTTGGGCCGTTGCCACTGTGAACGGCACGGTATGGGAATACACCAACGGCTCATGGGGTCAAACTGCTTACAGCGGCTATAAGTTAGCGTCTAACCCCGATAGCTCGCTCTACGTCCTCTTGAGCAACGGCCAAATTTGGGATGCTCCCGCCAATCACTGCATCGGATCGGGCGGAGTGGACATTACCCCCAAGCCCGGTGGCCTCGGTTTCTATGTTCTCTCGGGCGCGTTCAACGGTAGCTTCCAAATTTGGGACTACACCGATGCAACGCCGGGCGACTGCCGCACTGGATCGTACAACGCAACCGGCTACTATGCCAGCAGCGTCTCGTACCTCGGCAACACATTGGCTGTCGTGGCTAATGGGAACGTCTACACCACGATTACAAATTTGGCATCGTGCACGCCACCAGCCTCTGGCGGTACGGGTTACGACCCATGCGACCTTCAATCTGCTTATGACCTTCCCTCGACATCAGCCGGTACGGGTCAAACCATCGGAATTGTCGACGCTTACGATGATCCCAACGCCGAGGCCGATCTAGGCGTGTATCGATCGACGTATGGTCTCCCTGCCTGCACAACGGCTAACGGTTGCTTCAAGAAAGTATCGCAAACCGGAACGACGAGTTATCCCGCGGCAAATAGCGGCTGGGCGGGCGAAATCTCGCTCGACGTCGACATGGCCTCGGCGATCTGCCCGAACTGCCATATCGTGTTGGTTGAGGCAACAACCAACAGCCTCAGCGATCTCGGCACAAGTGTCAACCAAGCCGTTACCCAGGGCGCAACGGTCGTAAGCGGAAGTTTCGGCGGCCCTGAGTTCGCGGGCGAGTCAACGTACGATGTTGCGTTTTACACGCATCCCGGCGTGCCGATGTTCCTCTCCGCCGGCGACGACGATTATGGTGCACAATACCCCGCAACGTCGCCGAATGTCGTTGCCGTTGGCGGCACGGCACTCGTTCCGTCCTCGTCCAACCGCGGCTGGTCGGAGACTGCGTGGGGTTTCACACCCAACCTTGGCGGTAACCCAACCTTCATCGGAACCGGCAGCGGTTGCAGCGCATACGAATCCAAGCCGAGTTGGCAAGTTGACGGCGGTTGCGGCGCGCGCATGGAAGCCGACGTTGCGGCTGTTGCAGATCTCAACACCGGCGTACGGGTGTACAACACCTATGCTTCCACCGGTTGGGAAGACTTTGGGGGAACCAGCGTCGCCGCGCCCGTGATCGCCGGGATTGCCGCACTTGCAGGCGGTACGGTTACACCATCCTTCATCTACGCGCATTCGAATCAACTGTGGAATATCACTGAAGGGACGAATGGTCCGTGTCCCGGTGTTCCGCAATACTTCTGTTTCGCGGGCATCGGTTACAACGGTCCGACGGGGCTAGGCTCGCCGAACGGCTTGGGCGCTTTCGGCGGAGCCCAGATAGCCGCAGCGCACCGGCCGATCCTCGCGGCAACCGAAATAGCACGTCTGTCGGCCTCCTACGCAGCAAATCCAACGTATCGTGCGGAGTGTGCGCCACCCAAGCCCGGATATGCGATGTGCTACGCAATCCAGCGGGTTACCGGCACGTCACGGCTGCCAAATCAATAAACCGCGCGTTACCTCGCGCTCGTAATCCAAGGTATCCCCACGGCGACGCTTCCATTGTAAACGTCGCCCGGGGGCGCCTCCGCGCGAAATTCAATCGAGATCTCCTTGCCCGCGAACGGCTGCAGGTCCACCTCGTAGTAGCTCCAACGAATTTGACCATCGACGGGTGGCAAGGCCGTGCCATCATCGATCACAAGATATTGCTTCGCTCCTACATGGATGATCGCAGAGACGAAGGCCGCGTCTGCAGTGCTAACCCCTTGGTAATTCACGCTTAATTGCGGAACAGCCGCGAAGAAGCTTAGCCGCTCGCCACCTGCCACGCGAATCATGCCCGTCCGACACTGCGTTCCAACCGGCATCGTTATTGTTGGAATCGAATCATAGAGCGAGGGCCAACCCTCGGCAGAGAGCGGTAGACCCGTCCCCACCTGGTTGCAGGGCTCCTTAACGAGATCGATCCGCGGCTTCGAGCCGGACAAAAGCGCATGCATTCTTGCGTCGGCCGTCGCTTCTCTAAAGTGCGCAGTATTTGTGTCGGCGTCGAAGTACGAGGCATCGGCGCGAAAAGCCTCATCTCCTTCGCCACTAGTGGTTGGTGGCTTGGACACATATGCCATTGTGTAGTCAGCGTATGGATCGTAGGTCATCATGAACCACGGGTTGAGCGTAAATGTTTGGACGGTTGGAACACCATGCGTGATTATAACGACGTCCCTTGAATGTTCCGCACGCCGATCGATCAGCAACGTCTGAGCCTGCTTGAGCCAGTGTGAACTCGACATGAACCATGTGTTCTCAACGTAGTCGTGAAACGGAGTGTCGACGAGAAACCCCGATACGCCGATTATTACCGTAAGAGATGCAACGATGATACGCTGCGCCTGAATTTGTCCGAATGCATAGGCGAGAAGCAACAACATAACCGCGTATGGTGGCAAAAGGAACCGCGTCTCTTGGCGAACCGTTACGCATGCGCTGAGCAATAGCCATCCCAACGCCGTAAGCAAGATGATGGGAATCGCCCATTCCCGTAGCGCCTTGGGAAGTTTCGGACGTTTGATAGCAAGGGCAACGGCAAACGCTCCGAGCACGCCAATCGAAAAAATAATTGAAGGCAGTTGCTGCGCGAATGTGAGCTGGTCGTATTGCATGCCGCTCAGATATTGCGGAATGACAGGATACCCCAACAGGTTCAAGATGCCGGAAATGATGAAGCCAAATATATCCGAAACCCCGAACGAGATGGCTTGGCCGTTGGTGCCTTGCAAAAAATTAAAGTGAAAGACGAGCGCTTTGATCAACACGTTCGAAGCGAGGATCGCGAGGCTCGCGAGAATCAGCAGATTTGAGCGTTTCGCAAGCCAAAGAAAAATGAGCAGCGGTACGATCATCCCCACAAAGCGTTCGTTGCTGTAGAGCAGGATGCCGAACCACAGGACGGCACGCCCCGGTGAGGCGCCTTCGTCGTCGTCGAAATACCGAATCGCCTCAAGCAGAATTAGGAGCGTCAGCGCGAGCGAGAGCCACTCGATGATCCCCCCGGCCTGCGTGACTGCCGTGTACACAAAACGCGAGACGCCGAGGAGCAGCGTGAAAACGAGGGCGACCGTAAGATTGCGCTTCGAGATCGTCCACGCCGCCAAAAAGAAAACACACAGCGCGAACAACGTCCCGACGCGATCGAAGGCCTCCCACGCAGCGTGATTGAGGCCGAACAACGGCACCAGCAGCGTTACGATGCCGCTTACGACCGGGCGGTACTTCAAGAGCTCGGCCTGGAACATCATGTCTGGGAAACGACTATATGCGCCTCCATGCAGTGCCGTATAGATAAACCGGGCATCGTCACCAAAGAATAGTTGGGTCGGAAGCGTGAAGTAAAACCAAACCAAAATTGCAAGCACGCCGCAAAGGCAGAGCAGCGCTCGGCGATTCAGACCCAAATACGTCGACAACCGGTTCATCATAGTATTTTCCTTGGCCGATTGATAAAGAGTATCCTCGATGTAGTTGATTCCGAAGGCCCGATCGCAAAACGCGGCGAAGCCCGAACGCCGTCATGGCAGCACTCTTGACCGCCTTTTCCTTTCTAGTATTGTCGTTTCTCGTGCAGCTTGTCGTCTGGCGGGTCGCGCTGCCGCGGCGCCATACGCCCGCGCTCGTGCTGATCTTCGCAATAACGCCGGTCGTCGCGACCATCGCCGCATGGGCCACTGGTCACGCGCTGCAATTTTCAGCGGCTGAAGCCGTGCGGCTTGCGCTGTTTTACATTTCGTTTGCTCTGGCGTATATCGGTATCTATTCCGCAATCGAGATGGAGAGCGCGTCACTTGCCATCATCGTCTACGTCGCAGGGGCCGGAAACGCCGGCTGCGACGATGCGGAACTCTCGGCTCGATTCGGTCAAGGTTCAACAATTGCCGGACGTTTTGCAGTGATCGAACGCGGAGGATGGGTCCGTTCTGAAGGTGACACGATCACGCTTAGCCCTGAAGGGCGTTTTTGGGCGATCGTCTTTGAATCTGCGAGCCGGCTCTTCGGATTGAGTCAGGGAGGCTAGCCGATGAACGCGGATTGGATTCTTACATCTGCGCCGGTTGCCGGGCTCGCAGTTGACTGCGTCGCACAGATTATCGTTGCGCACCTCAGCAAGCGGGTTCCACTTTCAATCGTCGCCGGGGCTGCGTGCGGAATGGCGGCAACGATCGCCCTCACCTGGCTCGGAATGGCGACGGTCGCAACATGGGTGTTGCTTATCCTGACGTACTCGGCGCTCGCATTCAATTATTGGGCGTTTGTTAACCTGAATGTCACATCCGTTCGTATCCGCCTCATTCGTGAAATACTGCGCCACCCGCAAGGCATTTCACGCAAGGAACTCTTTGCACAATACTCGGCCGAAGAATTCTTGCGGCGACGATTGGAGCGACTCCAGCAAGGGAGCAAGCAATTCAGCTACGACGGTGGACGCTGGCGGCTGCGCAAGCGCACGCTACTGGTCGCCGCCCAGATTTTGGCCGCGCTGCGGGCCTTCATTATTCCCCGCAGGCGCGAGGAATAAGTCCCATGCGGCCGACCCGGTAAGGTTCGAAGTCGCAACCGTCGAAGCTTGGGTCGTATGGATCACAGCACCGCTAGTGACCGCGTTTCGACGTACTTGGAGGAAATCGAGGGGATCATCCAGTCCATCTCGAGATCGGACGTTCGTTGCATCGTGGACCGTTTGTTCGAAGGCTGGCAGCAAGGCCGCACGACCTACATTATCGGAAACGGTGGCAGCGCATCGACCGCCTCGCACATGATGAACGACCTCTCCAAGATGACGACGATCGAAGGCAAGAAGCGGTTCCGCGCAATTGCGCTGACCGATAACGTGCCGTACATCACGGCCGTCGGTAACGATATCGAGTACGCCGATATTTTTGTCGAGCAGCTTCGCAGTTTGCTCTTGCCAAAGGATATCCTCATCGCTATTTCGGGCTCGGGCAATTCCGAGAACGTCATTCGCGGCGCCAAGTACGCTAACGAGATCGGTGCGACGGTGATCGGTCTATGCGGGAATCCCGGAAGCAGACTGTGCGGTTGCGCCGACCTTGCCGTTACGATTACGTCGAACAGCATCTGCCAGCAAGAAGACGGCCACCTCATTCTCAACCACGCGATTGCTCTAGCATTGCGTGAGCGTATTGCCGCAACCGTATGACCCAAACCAAGCGCGTTATAGTCACCGGCGGGGCCGGCTTTATTGGCAGTCATCTCGTCGACCGGCTCATTGCAGACGGCCACGAAGTCGTTGCTCTCGATAACCTCAAGATCGGCCGCGAGAAAAACCTCACAAAAGCCATTGCGAGCGGCCGCTGCAACTTCGTGCAGCTGGACATCCGCGAGCGCGACGCATTGCCCGCCATTTTCGCCGGCGCCGATACCGTCTATCACTTGGCCGCTCTAGCCGACATTGTGCCTTCGATCGAGCAGCCCGCCGAGTACTTCACGACCAACGTTGACGGAACGTTCAGCGTCATGGAGGCGGTGCGCGCGTGCGGGATCAAGCGCGTCGTCTATGCCGCCTCGAGTTCGTGCTACGGAATACCCGACGTGTACCCCACCCCGGAAGATGCGCCGATCCGGCCGCAATATCCCTATGCGCTCACTAAATACTTAGGCGAGCGTATAGCGCTGCATTGGGGAAGCGTGTATAACATTCCGACCGTCTCGCTGCGCTTTTTCAACGTGTTCGGTCCGCGCGCGCGCACCTCGGGAACGTACGGCGCCGTGTTTGGCGTCTTCCTCGCGCAGAAACTTGCCGGCAAGCCCTTTACCGTCGTGGGTGACGGAACGCAGACGCGGGATTTTACGTTCGTGAGCGATATCGTCGACGGCATCGTTACTGCAGCTGCGAGCGAGTTGCGGGATGAGATCGTCAATTTGGGATCCGGTGGCACGTACAGTGTAAACGACTTGTGCCGTTTGCTCGGTGGACCGATCGAACATATCCCCAAACGTCCGGGCGAACCCGACTGCACGTTTGCGGACACCACGAAGGCGCGGCGGCTCCTCGGCTGGAGCGCGAAAACGCCGTTTGAAGATGGCGTGCGGATCATGCTCGAGCATATCGAGGACTGGCGCGACGCACCGCTATGGGACGCCCACTCGATTGCAGATGCGACTAAAGTTTGGTTCGAAAAGCTCGGAGAAACATCGACCGTATGAACGTCAGCGACCCACGGGCGACATCCAAGATCGTTCCGCTTGACCAGTTCGCGCAGCGCGTTGCAGAGCTAAAAGCGTCAGGCCGCAAGGTGGTGCTCTGCCACGGCGTCTTCGATCTGCTCCACTACGGACATATTCTGCATTTTGAGGAAGCGCGCCGCCAGGGCGACGCATTGGTCGTCACGATTACGCCCGATGTCTACGTCAATAAGGGACCAGGCCGTCCGGCCTTTACGGAAACCTACCGCGCGCAGATGCTCGCCGCCCTGGAAATCGTCGACTACGTCGCGATCAATAAGTGGCCCAGCGCCGTTGAGATGCTGAAAACCGTCCAGCCGGACGTGTATGCAAAGGGCCCCGACTACAGGAATCATCAGCAAGATATTACCGGGAAGATCGCCGATGAAGAGAGCGCCGTCCGCGAAAGCGGCGGTCGGATTTACTACACCGAAGACATCACGTTCTCGAGCTCTACGCTGATCAACCGCCACCTTTCATCGCATTCACAAGAAGTGAATGAATATTTGACGAACTTGCGCGGTCGCTTCAGCCCGGCGCAGGTCCATGCTGCGATCGATAGTTTGCGCAAATTGCGCGTCCTCGTCGTCGGCGAAGCCATCATCGACGAATATGTCTACGTCGATCAATTGGGCAAGTCATCCAAAGAGCCCGTTCTGGCCATGCGTTATGCTTCCCAAGAGCAGTTTGCCGGCGGCGCGCTCGCAATCGCCAATCATCTGGCAGCGATCACTGATGACGTCAGCCTCGTGACGTTTCTGGGGACGCGCGATTCTCATGAGGAGTTCATTCGCGAACGCCTTGCGCGCAATATCAGCCCCACGTTTTTTTACAAGTCCGAATCGCCTACTATCGTTAAGCGCCGCTACGTCGAAAGCTATCTGCTTCAGAAGTTGTTCGAGGTCTACTTCTTCAATGACGAGGTCCTTACGAGCGAAGACAGCGAACGCTTCAGCTCGCACCTCGAGAAGATCGCCTCCGGCTATGACCTGGTGATTTGCGCCGACTTCGGCCACGGGATATTCTCCCAACAGGCGGTCGACACGATTCAAGCGCAGGCGAAGTTCCTAGCGGTCAACACGCAACAGAACGCCGCCAACATCGGCTACCACACCCTCTCTCGTTATTCACGCGCGGACCTCGTCTGTACCAACGAAGGCGAGCTGCGCGCCGATGCGCGCGACCGCTTGGGGAACATTGAACCGATAATTCTGGCGATCGCCGACCGCCTCCACTTGGAGAATGCCCTGATTACCCGCGGCAAACGCGGCGCGCTTTTCTATCGCGCAAGCGAAGGCTGGTCGAGTGGCCCCGCATTTGCAAAGAGCGTTACCGACCGCGTTGGCACCGGCGATGCAGTACTCTCGTGGGTAGCACCAATGGCGACCGCGGGATTGCCCGGCGAGATGATCGCCTTTGTCGCAAATGTCGTTGGCGCGCAGGCAGCGCAAATCGTCGGTAACCGCAGTTCGGTTGACCGCATAGCAACATATAAGTTCATCGAAGCACTACTAAAGTAAATAAGGAAGTTATACGAACACTGTGGATCGCAAAGCGCGCAAGATTATGCTCACCGGTGGCGCCGGCTACGTCGGAAGCCGTCTCGTACCCAAGTTGCTCGAGGCGGGCTATGAGGTCTGCGTCTTCGACCTCTACCTGTACGGCGAAGCCGCGCTCGCATCTGTGCGCGGCCATCAGAACCTCACGGAAGTCCACGGCGATCTGCGCGATCCCGTCGCCGTGCGCCACGCGATGCGCGGGGCGGATACCGTCATTCACCTTGCCTGCATCTCGAACGACCCAAGCTTCGAGCTGAACCCCGAACTTGGCAAGTCGATCAACTACGATTGCTTCGGCGGTTTGGTGCAAGCAGCCAAAGACGAAGGCGTGACGCGTTTCATCTACGCCTCGTCGTCGAGCGTGTATGGGGTCAAGCGAGAAGAACACGTTACGGAGGATTTGAGTCTCGAGCCGCTCACCGACTATTCGAAATTTAAAGCGATGTGCGAAGACGACTTGATGAATGCGCGCGAACCGGGGTTCGAGACGTTGATTCTGCGACCGGCAACGGTGTGCGGATACGCGCCTCGTTTGCGCCTCGATCTGTCGGTAAACATCATGACGAACCACGCCGTGAACAACCGCGTCATCCGCGTTTTCGGCGGCGCACAGGTCCGGCCAAACATTCATATCGAGGACATGACCGATCTCTACGTCCAGACGGTCTCGCTACCAAGCGAAAAAGTGGATGGCAAGATCTACAACGCCGGCTACTACAATCAATCCATCAGCGAAATCGCCGAGACGGCACGCGCGGTTGTCGGTGAGGATGTGACGATCAACGTCGAGCCGACGAATGACCTACGCTCATATCGGATCAACTCGGATCTCATTGCGCGCGAAATCGGATTTGTGGCGAAGCGGGACATTGCGACCGCAGTGCGCGATCTGTGTGGTGCCTTCGATCGTGGACTCATTCCAGACCCGATGAACGATTCCAAGTACTACAATATCAAAACGATGCAGCTCGTCGGTCTGAAATAGGCCCGGCGGCTACCATCGCTTCGAGTAGACGAATTTCGCGATTCGTCGGCTAGCGATCTCAAGAATTGTGTGCGTTACCGACAAGACGTTGCGCACGCTCACAGCATTTGATTTTGTGTCCTGCCGCGCAAATGCTACCGCGGGGACTTCGATCGGCACTTCAAGATACGTGAATCCCCGATCGAGCAAGAGGCACAAAATATCGGCCTGGAACCCGAAGCCGCCCGTGTTAGTGTGCCAGCGCATCACGTTGTGGCGAAGGTGAACGGCCAAGCCGTTATAGTACCTGATCTTGTTCCCGGTAATCGCATTGATGACGGCAGTATAGGCGTTTGAGATTATGCGGCGTCCGGCGGCACGGCCCCGATTGGTCCTGTAATAAGGCAGAATACAATCAGCCTTGCCGATTGCCTTGAAAACCGCAACGGTTCCCGCTTTGGGTTCGGCTGAATCTCCACACACGAGGCGGAAATACTTTCCCCGGCCGATGAATGCCGCATCCAAATAGTTCTGCGCCAATCCCTTATTCCGATGGTTCGTGCGAAGCACGATTCGCTCGTCCGGATGGGCAGCGATATACTCCTTCACAAGTTCCCTGGAGTTGTCCGTCGAGACGTCGTCAATGACAAGGATCTCGAACGACACGCCCGCTTCTCTGGCTGACGCACAGATCCCGTCGATGGTTTGAATGATCCGATCTGCTTCGTTATAGCACGAGACAAAAACGGTCAAATCTATCGGCGCGCCGTTGTAGGGATTCCGGATTAACGCCGCGTCATGATGAATACTCGCGGCAGCGGGGGTCATGACGATATCTGCCCCCCAGTAGGAATGCCCTTGGTCATCTAGCATCAGTATCAGTTCGCCCCGGACGGCCTCGAACGGACGAAGCTCATATACTGCTGGCCATGTCCGAAAAAGCTGGTGAAAGATGGCGTGTCGGGCAGGGCTGCGCCATGCTGTGCGGCATCGCAAACGGCAAGTGCTTGATCGATCGAGTCCGCCGTAAGCGCGCTGACCGGCCGAATCACCGCTGAAAGATCGCGCAGCTGTTGAAAGACGACCGTATACGGCCCGTTCGCAGCCTCGACCTCGCGCATCGTCGCGTAGAATCTCTCGCAAAGCGTCAAGATTCGCTCTCCCAACTCAGGCGCGTGCGTGGCGTTGCCCTGAAGCCGATAGTCCATGAGGTTCACGAGATTAGCAAAGTATTCCGAGCGTACCGCCGCGCCGATGTCGCGATCTTCACCCACCAAGCGTTTGTACCACGTCCATAACGTAAAGAACCGCGGAGAGGCGTTGTAGACGTGGAAGCCGTCCTCACCCAAACTCTCAATGGCGTCAGCAACTGATAGCATATTGCCTACATACGGTTGGATGATGTTGTCGAGCACCCAGTCTTCAGTTGGACGGCTCATACCCACTATCGTTGCCGTGTGCAAAACGAAGAACGGCACGAGACGTTCGAGTTGTTCGGCTACGCTCGCACTGCGCGGAGCGATCTGCGCTGCAACGACACGCCGGAGCAGTTCACCAAGACACGAGGCCGCATCTTGCGTGGTCAGCACGAAGATTCCACCTTCGCCGGCGAATGCGCCGACGTTGCGACAGAAGCTCTTGGTATCGAGTTGACCGGGGATCGTTCCCTCGCACAAGACGAGATCGAACCGTTCATCGGTGCGATACTTTTCGATCAGCGACTCAATGAAAAGGCGATTTCCCCCGGGCGCATACTCATCGAGCAATTTGCCTGCTGCACGCAGACCGGTCGGATTGCCGTCAACCAGCACGTAGCGCGCCGGCAGCAGTGAGCTCGTGTAGATCGCGTTATGACCCGAGCCGGGGCCAAATTCAATCACGCTACGCCCCCCGATCAGCGCAGGCACGATGCCTAAAGCAAGGTAAAGCGATTCGCGCCGCTGGAGGTGGCTCGTGAGATCGCTCAAGTCTTGATTGACCGGTGAGATCGCGTTTGCGCGATAGTAGTCGAGGAACGGTCGAGTCATTACGCCTAGCTAGTACGCGCTTGTGTTTTGCTAGTCATTCTCTGCCAGGCTCCCGGGCCGGTCGGCATCCCCGTCCCCACGTGTGACGTACATCTCATCAAGTGCCGGACGGACCATACCGCGACGGACACCAACTTCGAGATTGTAACGAAACGGGACGCGCTCGACCGGCTGCAAGCGAGCCGGCAGCAACGGACGCTCGGGATCCTCGCGCGTCCAGCCGGCCGCGGCAAACGTGTCGCCGTACGCCTTCGCTGTTGTTACGAAGTCGGCGAACGCGCAGCCTTGCGCGGCAAAGATCCCGGCGAGCGAGCGCGCCAAGCCGATTCCAACAGCCGTACCCGCCTCGTCTTCCGGATGAAAGAACTCAATAACCCGTGCGACCAGTGTCGCCATCCCTGCGACGCGCTCGATCCGGTGCACCGAGAGTGCCGGCGCCGATTCACTACCGGCGCAAAGAACGACGAACGCAAACGCGGGGTGTTCGAGATAGCGCCACCGTAGATATGCCTGGCTTCGCACGGTCGCATAGGCCATAGACGGATATTGCACCCATTGCGGTTCGCAGCCGTCGGGCGTCCATGGGCGCGGCTGATCGAAAGACACGGGCCGCTCGAACACCGCGTCGTCGAGTGCCGCGCGATCCGCGCTGGGAAGCGCGAGCGAGGCGACGCCGGCACGGTCGAAAACGGCGAGGTAGCGCGGAATGCGCGGATAGATCGCCCAACCAAGGCGCGCAACGATCTGCTCGTTTTCTTCGCTTCCACCGATGCCGAGCAGAATCGGAAACTTCTGCATCGCCTCGCGCATGAGCGCGATGCCAACGCCGTGCTGAAAGTTGGGATCGACCGTCCAGTTTACGAGCCACGCGCCGGGAAACGTCTGGCTCGTCGATCCCCAGAAAACCGGATCCGCAACGTACCCCATGGTTCCGACGAGACGCTCGCCGTCCCACGCGCAGGCAACATCGGCAAAACCTTGCGCAGCGCGAAAGAACCATGTGAAAAAGCGGCGATTGCACAGCGCAAGATCGGGGCGATAGCGGGTGGCCAAGAATTCGCGCATCGCGGGCCAGCGCTCCATTGGAAAGCGTGGCGTGACTCTCAAGGTCACTTTCCGGTCACGCCGGCCAGTCGACCGTCACTTGGTGCTCGCGCAGCAGTGTAACAACTGCCATGATCGAGGCCATAGAAGCGACCTGGTCCGTTGAAAAGCTCACGCCACAGCGCTCTTCCAGAGCGACTATCATATTGAGATGATTGAAGCTATCCCATGTTGCGATATCGTCTGGAACCGTCGCAAGTGTGAACTCCTGCGCATCCGTTTCAAAAACCTCGGCGAGCAACTGCTGGAGTTCATCTTGGGAAATCTGCATCGGGTGTATGGGCCTTTCAAAGGTCAAGTAACGATGAACGCTGCGATCGTTGGCACCGGCTCATGCACGCGCGGGGTGTAGGCCGCTGCAACGAAGTATTGTTCGAGCCGAAAGCCCGCCTCACGAAGCTGGTGAAGCACTTCTTCGGCGTTCCGATAGAGGTAGATGTGATCGGCGTTCGGTGCGGTGAGTGCGGCGGTGATGAACGCTTTTCCGCCCGGTGCCACAAGCGTGCGTAGCGCCCGCAGCATGGCGAGCGGGTCTTCGAGATGTTCGAGCACTTCGACGCAGACGACAAACGGCGCCACATCACCAACCGGTTTCGCCATGACATCTTGGCGGCGCAATTCGTATCGGTCCCCGCACCCGTAGGCGTCGACCTGCTTGCGCGTGTATTCGATTGAGAATTCGCTGATATCGAATCCGACGCCGCGCGCCTGCGGAACTTCGTCGAGCAAAACGCGCGAATAGAATCCGGTTCCGATCCCGACGTCAAAAAATGACGGCGCTGCACTTGCACGTAGATCGGCGATGAAACTATTGCGCACGAAGACGAGCTGCCGATAATGATGCGGCCAAAGATAGTGACTTAGCAAATTGCCGGGCAGATACAAGTCGATCATATAGTCGCGATTGTGATAGACTTCGCTTGCCGCCTCGGCATACGTCTTGGCAACGTAGGCGCCCGTTTTCTCGAATTTCTTCATGAGGCGCATGCCGTCCAGAACGAAGTCGCAATAGCCCTTGGCCGCAAGTTCGATACTACCCTCACCTTGGAACATGCGCCCGAGCAGCACATCCAGCTCGCTCGCCCACGCCTCGCCGAACGTTGCCAAACCGCGCTCGACATGATCGGCGTTAAACGGGAACGACTTGCGCAGTGCCGCTCGCAATTGCTCCAGTCGGGGTCGCAAAATCACGTAGCCTCGCGAATCGTGACGAAACGGCAGTCGATCGGCAATGACGTGGACCGCTGGTAGGTAATGCGGTCGGCATCTTCGCGCAGCAGCGTGAAGCCCAGGCGCGGGAGAAGGCCGGCGACGGGCTTGTTCTTTTTCGTTGGAAGATACTCCGCGCGGATCAATGTCGCTCCGCGCCGCACGAGCCACAAACGCAAGTGTTCGAACATCGCGTCTTCGACCGTGCGCCCCATGACGCGGCAGCTCATGAGAAACGAGTCCAGCTCCACTTCGGCATCATTGATTTTATTAGCGATCGCTACGCCGATCAAGCCCGCGTCACCGAAGCGGTCGGATACACGGAAGGCGTACGAGTACGCCGCAGGGTCCGCCGCCGCCGCCGCCAGCTCCGCGCGGCCGTGACGGCGCGTCGTGAGGTTGAACTGATTGGTCTTCCCGACAAGTTGGACAACACGGTCGAGCGCCTTCTCGTCGATTGGCGTCGCGGTCAATTCGAGTTTAAGCGACTCGAGATAGGCATCGGGCGAACCCGATGTGACACGCGCCTCATCGCGCAAGCGTTCGTGGCGTTGCAGTTTCGTGCGAGCCAGATCCTCTTCGCTTACAATCGGCCGCTCCAGTACGCCGAGGCGCGCGACGAACGGTGCGTAGTCGTCCGGGTTTTCCGGCAGATCCGGCGTGAGAACCTCAGGAAGCTCCGCGCGCACTTCACCTCGTTCAAATGTGGAATCGTCGAGGAACAGAAATGAGTCCAGGCCCAAGCGCAAGTCGGCAGCGACCTCGCGCAGTGCTTGCGACTTCGATCCCCAGCTCACCTTGAATGCCACGAAATCGTCTTCACTAAGAATCATCTCGCTGGCGCGATCGCGGAAAACGGCAGCGACGTTTTCCGATTCATTCTTCGAAACCGCAACCAACAGAATGCCTCGCTGCGAGGCTTCCTTAAGCAGACGCTGCAGTCGCAGATATCCGGCATGTCCGTCGAAGGGGGAAAGGCCGACGCCCTCCGGTCCGACATCGCCAACGAGACCGCTCCACAGTGTGTCGTCGCAATCAACCGCCACGAGCTTGGTTCGCGGATATGTTATGTTCTCGATCGCCTGCGCGACGCGGCGCCCGATGGCGACACATCCTGCCGGATGATACGGCAACTTTGCCGTTCCCCAATAGGACCGCGTCTGCCACGGGCGCCCGAGGTCGCCAAGCGCCGGCAACGGATCGATGATCACACTTCGTCCCGGCATCGTCTGGGTAACGGCGGCCGAGATCTCTGCGCACGCCTCACCGTACCAGCGATCCGCTGCGGTGCTGCCGCCGATCGCCTCGGCTAAGGGCTCGGGCAAGATTGCAACGAGCAACGCGTTCGATCGCGATGCGAACGCCGCAAGCGCGCCGCGAATGAGGTCACCCGGAACTGTAACCAACCGTGTTCCGCCGGCGGTGAGGCCCATCGATGCGAGGTGCAGCACGACGACGTCCGCGCCGAATTGTTGCAAGGGGCCGTCCCTTTCGAGCAAATCGCCGGCCCATTGGTCGAATTCGCCGAGATACGCGGCGCAAGCCAGCCGCGGTGCAAGGCCCAGCGTTATTGCGTCCGCGAGATATTCCTCGGTTGCGTTGCCGATAACGGCAACGCGCACACCCGCCATGGCGCGCTCCCGCGCGCGTTCAAACGGAATCTTTCGGAGCAACCGCGTTGCCGCCAGAAAATTGCCGACGCTGGCCCACGGGCGCCCTTCGCGTAAACTATCGCCGAGCGCGTCGAGTGGATCTACGACGCCCGTACCAGACACGTTGCTTGTCCCTTCACGCAGAGTTCGTCGTTACGACGGGCCTCGCAGGTGAGCCTGGCGACGCCGCTAGCGCTCAGGTGGGCGATCTCTACGGCGTAGTCGATCCGATCGCCGATCAGAACGGGCTGTAGGTAGTCAAAGCTGGTCTTCATGATGACGGAGTTCACGCCCGGTAAAAACATTCCGAGCAATCGGGAGAAACGCAACGAGGCAAGCATCCCCTGCGCGATCCGCCCTGGAAAACCCATCGCGCGGGCGAACTCGTCATCGGTGTGCACTGGCGCGTGATCGCTGGAAGCATCAAAGAAGCCCGCGCTCGCCATTTCGCTGACGAGCCACTGCTCTTCGCAGCGATCGCCGACCGAGAGATCCACGAGCGTGAAACGGTTCGGGAGGCTCGCGTTATCGACCGTGAGTTTGAGCGGCACGGCCTTAGAGCACGGCTCCGCCTGCGAGCGGCAGGTCCGCGCCAACGACATACGCGCTCGCGTCTGAGAGAAGAAATGCGATTGACTCGGCGGCGTCATCAACAGTACCCAGCCGTTTGAGCGGCGTTGCGCGGCCGGCGAGTTCGCGTCGGCGCGGATCCATTTGCGCCGTAAGCGGCGTCTCGGTAAGACCCGGGGAGACCACATTCAAGCGCAAGCCCTGCGCGGCGGCTTCCTGCGCGATGCTACGAACGAAACCAAGCAGTGCGTACTTTGCGGTAACGTACGGCGACCAATCTTTGGGCGGGACTCCGATCGTCACCGTCGAGGAGACGAAGACGCCGGCGCGGGGACGTGCCTCGCTCGCAAACAGCGCTTGCACAATGAGCACGGCGCTCTTGACGGAGGCTTCCCACTGCGCCTGAAATGTCGTCCAATCGGTGCTTGCAATCGGGCCGATCGCAAGTGGCGCGCTGACCGAGTGCACGAATCCATCGACATCGCCGGCAGCATCGAATAATGCCGCGACAGCCTGCTGATCGGTCAGGTCTGCTTGCGCCGTCGAAGCGGTTGCGCCTTGTGCGCGAAGTTGCTCGCACAACGCCTTCGCTTCGGCTTCCCGCGTTCGATAATGCACGATGACCGAACCGCCATCGCGGGCGATCAAACTTGCCGTGGCCGCTCCAATTCCGGTTGCTGCGCCGAAAACCACGAACGTGCGGTTCGAGAATCGTCCTGGAGTCATGGAGCCTTCTGCGAAGTTCGCTTGACCCCGGCGCACAGTGCGATGAGATAGTGCGCCATCGGGAAAAACCCGGTATGCAGCACTTCATCGTTCATTGCGAAGACAAAGATGTTCTCAAAAAATGGTTCAAGTGACTGTTTGAGCGTTTCGGCGGATTTGAGGTTGATGTGGCCTTCGCGGCTCCACTTGCTCGCGTGCGCTTCGGAGAAGATGTTCGGCGTGCCGATCACGCAAACGGCATCGTCGCTAAGCGGCGCAACGAGGTTCTTCAAGAATTTCGGTTCATCTGCAATTGGGATGTGTTCGATCACATCCAGCGAGTACGCCGCATCGAATTCCCCGGAAATTGGTGCTGCGGTGACGTCGGCCTGTTCGAACGTACAGTTCAGACCCTCTTGCGTGGCGTGGTGTTTGGCCCACGTAACGGAGACTTTGCTGAGGTCAACGCCGTGGATGAATGGGACGGCCTGCAAGACGATGCGCAGATTGAAGCCGTCTCCGCATCCAACCTCGAGTGCGCGTTTCTTTCCGGCGAGCAGTTTGGCAACGTGCTTGTAGCGCGCGAGCGTGATCGGCAAACGGCGCGGATCGGTACGCCAGGTGTGCGAAGCGGACGGCCCCAGCACAACTGGGCCCTTCGTATTCCAGCCTTCGAAAATCTCGAGGTCCGGTCCATGCAGGCCCGCTGCCGGATCAGTCGGTGGTTTGGTTTGCATTAGGTCCCTTTGATAGCGTGCAATACGACGTCGGCAACGCGTTCGATCTCTGCGGCGGTAATTTCGGCGAACATGGGTAGTGAAAGGATGCGTTCCGTCAGTCCGTTGGCGACCGGCGTTTCGAACGGCGCGACGTTGGCGCCTGCATACGCCTGTTGGCGGTGGATGGCGGTCGGGTAGTGGATACCCCAATCGATTCTTGCACGATCGAGCGCGTCGCAAATTGCCTGACGCTGCGGAACCTGAACGACAAAGAGGTGAAACACGGCAAACTCATGGTCGCTAAAGACCGGTGCTTGAACCGGCGTGCCCGCGAAGAGCTTCGTATACTGCGCGGCCGCCGCGCGGCGTGCGTCGACCCATGCATCCAAATGCCGCAACTTGACCGAAAGCACGGCGGCTTGCAGCGGATCCAGCCGGCCATTGGTTCCAATGCGGGTATGCACGTAACGCGCGCTTTGTCCAAGATCGCGCATCTCCGCAATGATCGTTGCAATCTCTGCATCGGCGGTGACGACGATTCCGGCATCGCCGAGCGCGCCCAAGTTCTTGCTCGGGTGCAGACTGAATGCGGCCGCATCGCCGAAGGCGCCAACACGCTTGCCGTGATATCGCGCACCGTGAGCTTGCGAAGCGTCCTCGAATACTTTGAGACCATGCTTGCGCGCGATCGAAAGCACTTCATCCATCGCGGCCGGACGACCCCACAAATGGACGGGAACCACGGCGCGCGTACGGCTCGTAATCGCGCGTTCGAAGCATGCAGGATCGATATTCGCGGTGTCCGGATCGACGTCGACAATCACCGGCTGCGCGCCGACGTTTGAAACGGCCATGGCCGTCGCGACGCTGGAGTTGGCGGGAACGATGATTTCATCGCCCGGGCCAAACCCGTAGGCGCGGTAGATCAGTTCGAGTCCGGTGGTTCCGGAGCTGACGCCGATGCCGTGCGGCACGTCGCAATAGGCCGCAAACTCGCGCTCGAAGGCCTCCATGAGCGGCCCTTTTACGTAGATGCCGGATTCAAAAAACGCATCGATGGCCGCCTGCGTCTCCGCGGCAATGGACGCGTGCTGGCGTTGAAGATCGAAGAGCCGGATACGGTCCGTGGCCGCCGTCGTAGCAGAAGTCACGAGTCGTTTATGCACCGTTTTGACGAGAAACCCTGGTCATAACGTCCTCGATGTATGCCGTGGACGCCGCCGAATCGGACCCGTCCGGGGCCCATTGCGGAAACTCCGATGACTGCGGATCGAACGGGCCGCTGCTGTGCTCGACAAAGAGCAACCACTCGCTGCGAATCAGCAACCCATGCCAGATGCCGGGCGCCGTCCGGTACGAGAACGTGCTTGCAGGCGCCGCTGCGAGTTCCAAGGTCGATTGCACGCCGCCCGCGTCATCGAAGAACACCGCGGTTGCTTCACCTTCGACCACGAGCAACGATTCAGCCTTGGATGGATGACGGTGCGGCCGCACGTAACACGAGCGATGATGCGCGATGAGCATTTCGTGGACGGGAGACTCTGCGTTCTCATGGGCGCAAATGCGCGCACGCTTGCGCGGCGATGACAACGCTCGTTCCTTGAGAAATGCGATCTCGGATGCGCCGAAGATCCCAAGCGGGCCGCTCGCATACCACACGTCCGGTCCGGTTTCGCGCAAGTCCGGACCATCGACTCGAAGTCTCACGATACCGCGACGTCTCGCCGCCGTAGATTCAAAGCGTGCAAAATGGATTGCGCGAGTTGCGGCGGCTGTAAGCCGACGGATTGCAGAACCGAGTCCTGCGATCCGTACGTGTTCACGAATTCGTCCGGAAACGCCAGGCGCAACTGCGGCGTCACGATCCCTGCGTCGGCGAGCGCATCGGTTACCGCACTTCCAAGGCCGCCGATTCGGGAATGCTCTTCGATCGTGACGACCAGCGACGCGGCCGAGGCGGCCGTGCAAATCGCGTCGACGTCGAGCGGCTTGATCGTATGCACGTGTAGGACTGATGCTTGGACGCCGGACTCTTCCAATGTCTTAGCTGCTACAAGTGCGCGGGAGGTCATCACGCCGGTGCTAATCACGCAAACATCCGTACCTTTGCGCATCACGATCGCCTTGCCGATTTCAAAGCCGCTTTCCGCCGATGAGACGACCGGATCTCCACCCTTCGCAAAGCGAATGTACGCAGGATGAGGCCAATTCAACGTTGCTTCGATGACGCGCGTCATTTCGGGCGCGTCGACCGGAGCAAAGACGGTCATGTTCGGTAACGCACGCATCGCTGCGATATCTTCCAACGCCATGTGCGTCGGGCCCAGGGGCGCATAGACCGCTCCACCGCCGCTTGCCAGCAAGCGAACGGGAAGGTCGTGCAAACACAGATCGACGGCTACCTGTTCGAAGCCACGCCGGGTGATGAACGTGGCAATCGTATTGAAGTACGGAACGAATCCGTCCATGGCTAAACCGGCCGACATACCGATAATCGCTGCTTCGGAAACGCCCTCCATGAAATACCGTTCGGGCATTTCGGTCTTGAATTTTTCCAGAACGCCGGCGCCGAGGTCGGAACCGATAAAGAGCACGCGCGGATCGCGTTTGGCAAGATCGTATACGGCGTTGAGTGCGCTTTGTCTCACTAGCCGTGCTCCAATGCTGCCCGCAACCGCTCGATCATGGCTTCATCGACGGTGGATTTGTGATGCCACGTTGCATCGAGCTCAGCAAAACTGATTCCCCGCCCTTTGAGCGTGTGCGCGATCACGGCGTTCGGTTTACCCTTTTCGAATGGCAGCGCGGCAAACGTCGCGCCAAGTGCGTTCACATCGTGCCCGTCGACTTCGCGCACGGCGAAGCCAAATGCACGCCACTTGTCCGCAAGCGGTTCGAGCGGAAGCACATCTTCGATCCGGCCATAGGACTGGAGCTTATTGTAATCCACGATCGCTACAAGATTATCGAGCTGGTGTTTGGAGGCGTGCAACGCGGCCTCCCAGACGGAACCCTCGTTCACTTCACCGTCGCCCATGACGACGAACACGCGCGATTCGCGTTTGCGCAGGCGCGCGGCAATCGCGGCTCCTACGCCGATCGGCAGTCCGTGGCCGAGCGCTCCGGTGGAAGCTTCAATGCCCGGAATGTGCGCATCGGCGTGGCCGCCCAAGAGCGCGCCCGGTTTGCAGAACGTCTTGAGTTCGGCTTCGGAGAAGAACCCGTGGTCGGCGAGGACTGCGTAGAGTCCCAAGCATCCGTGTCCTTTACTTAAAATGAAGCGATCCCGATCGGGCCACTCCGGCTCCTTGGGCCGCACGCTGAGCACGTCATCATAGAGCACGCGGATGATCTCAATTAAGGAGAGCGATGACCCGACATGTCCGCGGCCGGCGCTCAAGCCATCGATGACCAGCGATCTGAGGTGTTTGGAGCGGCTGTCGAGTGGGACGCCGGTCTCGGCGAGGTTCATGTAGTGAAATGTCCTTCAGGGTATGACCGTAAAACGTCCAATTTGGTACGAGCCTTACGCAGTTGAGCGCGTTTCGCACCCTCCCAATCTCCACCTTTGCCAGAAAAAGCGCGACGCGCCCAGAGCTGCGGCACGAACTCATTGAGCATGATCAGCACCCAGCGAATGCCGTAGAGCGGAAAACACGCGGCCAGACGCTGCGAAAAGCCCGAATCTGCACCGTAAAGCGCCGTAGCGCCCTCCAAGAAACGCTCCTGCTCAGGCACGCTGAGCGTCATCCCCGGATGCAACAGGAAATCCGACGACAAGCTTGACCGGGTCGTCCCATCCAAAATACTCGAAATCCAGAAAGCACAACGTGCCGTCGGGCCTGCGCAGGGCGTTGTGAAAGCCAAAATCCGAGGGCGAGAGCGTCCGATCGGCCTCCGACAGCGTCCCGAAAGCCCCCCGCCGATAGTGGGCGGCCCGCCGATCGAGTTCGGGTTGCACCTCCTCCGCCAAAAAAGCGGCGAGGTCCGGCTCGGCGGAAGCGACGACGGCCAAGCGCTCGAGCCGCCGGCTGATTTGGCCCTCCAGGTCAGCGGGCCGCAGGACGCGTTCCGTCGCCTCCGGCAAAGCCGCGGCGCCACTGGCCAGCCGGGCGGCGTGCATCGCCGCCATAAGTTCCAGGATCGCCACAATGTCGGCCGGATCGTGTTCGAGCGCCGGCGTGCCCTCGATCCACTCGTACAAAGCGCTGCGTTCTCCACGATCGACCGCCAGTGCGTCGGGCAGCGCCTTCCCGATGCCGAACGACTTGAGAAAGCGTACGCCATCAAACTCGTGCCCAAGACGATCGCGATCGTCGAGCTCCAGCGAGCCGTACGATTTCATCGCAAAAACGCCGGCCGGCGTACGGATCTGGTAAACCCGATTGTTTGCGCCGCCGGCACAGAGCGTGGCGGCGACGACCTCTTGCCCGCACAGCCGCTCCGCAATTTCAATCGGCGACGAAGGCATGTGCGATTTCGCGGAAAGACGCGTAGGCGCGATAGGGGCCGACTGGAACGGAGACGGCGGCGGAAAGGAGCATTCGTTCGACATTTGCCGGGAACGCCGGATCGTTGAAGACCTCTTCGAGATCGTCGATGAAGTGCGTGCATCCAAGCTGGATGATGCGCGCAATCTTTTCGGCGCGCGTGCTTTCAAAATAGAGATGCTCTTCGGGCACGCCGTGAGCCCCGAGCATCCCGCTGGTGTGCAACCAGCCACGCGCGGCGTCGCGCAGGTTCACCTCTTCGGAGCCGAGGTTCGAGACGGCGGTCTTATGGCTGACGATCGATAGCGCGGCACCGCTGCGGCTCGCCATTTGGATAAAATCGAGCGCTCCTTCCGCCGCAACGGCACCGCTGATTGCGGGGCCGTACACTTCGGCCTGAAGGCGCTGCCACTGCATTTCGCCATCGCGAAGCAGACGAATGTTATCGCGAATGTCGCGTTTGGTACCGGTAAAGCCCCGAGGTATGAGACCGCGTTCAAGCGCGACTTGATGAAACAGCTGGTCGTAGCTAATCAAGGTGTTGTCCAAGTCGAGGCCTATGCGCAAACCCGACAATGGTCTACTCATGCATGACCTATTCGGACCACTGAAGGAAAAACCCAGCACGGTCCAGGAATTGCGCTGCTCCCGAAAGGACAACTACGCCCCACATGAGTCGACTTCTCGAGATCGTCACACCCCTACACAAAGCAACGAAGCGCAACTACCTGGAGCGCATGAACGACGACAAAGTTACGTGCATGATCAAGGCCAAAGAATACGAGTTCGACTACTGGGATGGTGACCGCCGCTTTGGTTACGGCGGGTACAAGTTCATCGAAGGCCGGTGGAAGCCGGTGGCTCAATCATTGATCGACACGTACGGGCTCAAAGCCGGCTCTAAAGTGCTCGACGTCGGCTGCGGTAAGGCGTTCCTACTTTACGAGATGAAGAAACTCTTACCGGAACTCTCGATCGCGGGGTTCGATATCTCGCAGCATGGCCTCGCCGACGCAAGAGACGAGATCAAGCCGTACTTGTATCGCTACCGCGCGCAAGACCGCTATCCGTACGGCGACGACGAGTTCGACTTGGTCATCTCTCTCGGTTGCCTGCACAACTTGAAGCTATTCGAGTTGCAAACGGCGGTTGGAGAAATCGAACGCGTCGGCAAGTCCAAATACATTATGGTCGAGGGATACCGGAACGAGCTCGAACAGTTCAACCTCGAGTGTTGGGCGCTCACTGCGGAGCAGATCCTCCACACGTCCGAGTGGATCTGGCTTTACGAACACTTCGGGTACACCGGCGATTACGAATTCATCTATTTTGAATAGTTGGCACACCACGTATGCAAGTTAAGAATGCAAAGGCCGCGATTCTCGTACGGTCGCGCGAGCGGCTGATCGTGGATCAGATCGAGTTCCCCACGGAGCTTGCGGCCGGGCAAGTGCTCGTGCGGGTTTTGCACACGACGATCTGCGGCGCACAGATCAACGAGATCGAAGCCGTCAAGGGACCCGACAAATTTCTTCCGCATCTTTTGGGCCACGAGGCCGCCGCGACGGTCATGGAAATCGGCCCCGGGGTAACGCACGTTGCGCCCGGCAACACGGTGGTGATGCATTGGCGGCCCGGCCGCGGCATTCAGTCTGCCCCGGCTGCGTATCGCTGGCGCGGCGAAAAGCTGAACGCCGGTTGGGTCACAACGTTCAACGAATATGCGGTCGTCTCCGAAAATCGCTTGACGCCGATCTCATCGAGCTACGATCTCAAACTCGCGCCGCTTTTCGGTTGCGCCGTCACGACTGCGGCCGGCGTCATCAATAATGACGCGCATGTGAAGATCGGTGAGTCCGTCGTCGTATTCGGCGTCGGCGGCGTGGGCCTAAACGTCGTGCAGTTTGCGCAGCTTGCGGGCGCTCATCCCATTGTCGCTGTCGACCTTGTCGAAGGCAAGCTCGAAATGGCGAAATCGCGCGGTGCGACGCATGTTATAAATGCGTCAACGGTTGAGGATGTCGACGCCCAGATCCGCAAGATCGTCGGTTCCGGCGGTGCGGATAAGGTCGTTGAAACGACCGGTGTGAAGTCCGTGATCGAGCGTGCCTACGATCTCGCGAGCGCGAACGGCACCTGCGTGCTCGTCGGGGTGCCGAGCGAAAAAGTAACGATCAATACCTTGCCGATCCACTTCGACAAAGTGTTAACCGGATCGCACGGCGGTGGCGCGATTCCGCATGTCGATATTCCTCGCTTGATCCGCTTGAACGAAGCGGGGAGAATCAGCCTCGACGGGATCATTACCCATGAGTTTCGGTTGGATGACATCAACGCCGCGCTCGACATGGTGCGCAGCGGGGCCGCGGGCCGGGTCCTGATCAATGTCTAACTTCAACTATTGCCGGATTCGCAAACGCAACCCATGCCGCGTTCTGATCCTTGGCAGTGAGGCCAAAAGTAATCGTCACGTGATGACCGACAAACGGCTCCATTGAGATCGCATACGGCCGCCACGTAGGAACCGCAGATGTCGCCGGGGGAATTTGCTTCTCAAACACACGGGTCGTGCGTCCGCCGTCCGTAACGTCGACTGATGCCGTCACATCGCTGCCGATTGAATATGGCTTGGCCACCTCGAACGTGAGCATGTCAGCCCGACCGATCGCAACACCCGGATAGGAGTAGTTGAAGCCTGTTACTACAGTCAGAGACGTTGCTTGCCCGGGGTAAAACGGCCACGACAGGATGAGGGCTCCACGCCCGGTCGGCGTCTGTACGTGGGCCTCCGAATTGATCTTTCCGGAGGCGTATTTGTCCACGAACGAATAACGCAGCGTTCCGGTCAACTGCTTCGGAGGCGCGGTCTCTTGAACTTGAAGGGGTTGCGACGTGGGCTGCGCTTCCTGCTTGGCGCTACCGCACCCAGCCAACATCAGCACCACCAACAGGAGGCAGGTTCGAGCAATCATACTAAGCACGCGTTTCTGATGTGCCTCACAGTCTCCCTCCAGTTCGGTTCTGCGGGGAGACGCGCATGCCCCTAGCGAATCGCGCGTTATTCCATGGAAAGTGCAACGCTTGATTTCATCTGCAACATTTGCGGAGCCCACGTCGTTGATTGCCCGCTCGAACAAATTGACCGCGAGGTTGTCTCATGCGCCACCTGCGGCTCGACAGTCCGCTGGCGCTCCATCATCCATCTTCTCAGCCTTGCACTATTTAGAAAGTCGATCCCTTTAACCGATTTTCCGGTGGATAAATCGATCCGAGGTGTGGGGCTGAGCGATAGCCCACTCTATGCGGGACCGCTCGCGCAGAAGTTCTCTTACCTCAATACGTACATTCACCAAGAACCGCTTATGGATATTGAAGATCCGGCGGAAGCGTTCATCGGCGTCCACGACTTTCTCATTTCCGCCGATGTTTTCGAGCACGTCCTGCCGCCGCCTCAGCGCGCTTTCGAAAATGCTTTTAGACTTCTGAAGCCGGGTGGCCATCTGATCCTAACGGTACCATACGGGACTGATGAGAAAACCATCGAGCACTTTCCCGACGTCACCGCCTACAGAATCGTCCAATTTGACGAAGAATACGTCTTGGTGCATCGGGATCAATTCGGAAAATATAGCCTGCGAACCGACCTACGATTTCACGGGGGCCAAGGGGACACGCTTGAAATGCGCGTCTTTTCGCTCCGCCATATCTTGAAACTCCTTGCTGGCGCCGGCTTTACCGACGTTCAAGTTTTCGAAGAGCCATATCCCCCGTGGGGGATCCGCAACAAGCATCCTTGGGCACTGCCGATCTCAGCGAAGCGACCGCTCTAGCTCAACGTTTGCGACGAAAAGCCCCACTGCTCTGCGTGGGGCGTCCACCTTTTTTCCAAAGATTATACTCGGCTACAACAGCCTCGAGTACTATCTGGCGATGAGCCGTGTCCTTCATATCGTAGTTCGAGAAATAGGTCATTTCGAAGACCCGCCATAAGAAGCAATTAGCGCGGCTCACTTGCACTGGCTCGAAGAAACGCTGCATGATGGGCTCGATTTCAGAACTTCGAATTCCTTCAAAGCTGCTCGCGGAAAAGTCGATGTCGGGAATCACCGGATCGATCTCGCCCGTGTAGCTATTTCTCCGGAACGAATCCGGCAAATCTGCGAAAAGGCGATTTGCTACTTGCGCCGCCTCAGGCCAAAGGCGGTTGCCATCACGCCCGATTTGTTCCCCGATCATCCAAAACTCCCCGTCTTCGGTCAACAATTCGGAAATGGTTTGCATAACGTGCTCGAGTTCGACAACGTGATGGAGGCCGGACACGCACGTCACAATATCGAATTTACCCGGAAATTGTGCAACGGAAATCTCGTTGACGTCGCCCACTATTCTTCGAACTCTCCCAAACGGCGAGAGCGCGGCAAACGCCTGATCCATCAGTTTCTCGTTGATGTCGTAAAGAGTGATCTCGACGGGGATGCGGGCTTTCCCGAACATTTCGCGTTCTATACCGGCCGCACCCGAACACAGCGTGAGAAAACGAAGCGGGCGTTCAGAGGATGCTAGCAGCTTCAGACGCTCTGCAAAATCAATACTCTTGTCACCACCCGTCAACGAAGCTAAGAGACGAGCACTGTAGCGATAAACATCTTCATCCGGCCGCAACTGCGCTTCAGGGCGCTCACACAAATCAGCGACACTCAGACCCGGCTCCTGCACTTCAGGTACACCCACCTCGACACAATCAATGGGTCCTGGATCTGGAAACTCCCGAGGAGTGTGGCCGTCGACGTCTTCCTCGTCGACGCGCCGTCGCGCATAGATCGGATGATCGTAAATCGTGTTGAAGTGTGCAATTTCATTTTTTATCCGCCAGGCCCGATTGGCACGCCCGTTCAAGAGTCCGAGACGATTTTCTCTGCCAACGAGCCAGCGCACAATCGCTAACCAGTCACTGCGTGGATCTCCCAGCGGACCGGGCTTGCATCGAATTCCCAGGCGCCCGATGCGTCCCTCGAGTTGCCTGAGCTCGAGGGTTGCCGCAATCTCGTTGTGTCGCCCCGGCGCCATTGGTGTTTCAAAAAGCACCCACTCTCCCGCGCTTTCCTCGGAGCGAAAAAAAATTTCGGCCACCAATCCGTCTTCGCTGAGGGTTTCCAGCGACTGCATGATATGGAATCGCAAAAAAAGGTCGTGGACAAAGTACAAAGGTGGTGACAGAACAGCCTCGCCGGCAAGGACATTCAAGGCGAGATACTGCGTCCCGCCTTGCATGACCGGCATCCATCGCCATTCACCGATCTGGCCAGTATCGTTCTCGATCTCGATGTTTTCAATATCTTGGCTGAGAAAGAATTCCGACACTTTATCTTCCGCATTCCACACATTCGTATTATTTTGGGACGGACTTCTGCATTCCCGCGGGGGTGGCGGCGCGCCGATCGGCGTAAAACTGGCCTCAGCGAAGCTTGGGACAATGTTCACGGGGAGCATCCAATAGCATTTCTTGGCGAGTTGCGGGCTGCCATTCTCGGATTGGCGCGGTTAGGGCAACGTATCTTCCTACGGCTCTCGCGCCGGATCAAGCGCTCAGGACATGCAGTGCCGCGGGTCACTCCTGCTGCGAACGCGGCGGTTCAAGATCCGGCGCACGCCGATGCCGCGACCGCGGCGCTTTTTACCAAGTGTTCATCCGCTGATCAGTACGAATTGTACGTAGCCGAGTATTCACAACTCTTCCAAAGCCGAGCGGATTTCGAGGCGCGGATCATCCCTCCGCAAGAACATTTTCGAGTGCGGGGATACTGCGCAGGCTGTAAGCGAGAAACGTCGTTCTTCGTTGATTTTCTTTATTCGTCATCCGACTCGCACGGCAAGCGAGTCCCGAACTGGCGCGAGCACCTCGTTTGCAGTCATTGCAAACTGCCGAACCGCTTGCGAGCCATCGTTGATTTCATGGGGCAAGTGCTGGCGCTGGACCCGCTCGATACGGTCTACGTCACCGAGCAAACAAGCCCGTTCTACCGCTTCCTGAAACGGCACTATCCCAATACGATCGGAAGCGAATTTATTCACGACGGAACGGCGCCGGGTGAGTCAAATTGGCTCGGCGTGAGGAACGAGGATCTCACCGAGCTGGCGTTGCGCGACTCGTCCGTAAATGTTATCTGTACGACTGATGTCCTCGAGCATGTACCGGACTACCCGAAAGCCATTTCAGAGTGTTTCCGCGTTCTAAAATCGGGCGGGACCCTCATAATAAGCGTGCCATTCGTGCTTCACAATCGTGAAACGCTTGTCAGAGCGCGAGTAAACGCCGACGGGTCGATCGAGCATCTTCTCCCCCCGGAATATCACGGGGATGCACAAAACCCGCAAGGTGTGCTGTGTTACTATCACTTTGGGTGGGACCTGTTAGACAGCCTTGGACGCGCCGGTTTCTCCGACTCGGCACTGTATTTTTACTGGTCGAGTCGACGAGGATATCTGGGCGTCCCGCAGTTTCTCATTAGCGCGACAAAATCGTAGCAGCCTTCGCCCGCGCGCACTCTTCCGCGCTCGCCACGAGGGCCGGCAGTCGCGCTCCGATGGCCTCCGGTGTGTACGGTTCGATGCATCGCACAGCGCCCGCCGATAAACGCCGCCAAAGTGCTTCATCGTTGTACAAGCGCATTACTGCGCGCGCAAACGCGGCGGCGTCGTCGGCGATCAATGCGTTCTCCCCATCAGCGATTCCGAAACCCTCGGCGCCAATCCCCGTTGTAACCGTCGGAAGTCCGAAGCCGAACGCGTGACCCACCTTCGCTTTTATTCCTGCACCATAACGCAGCGGAGCGACAAAGATACGTGCTCGTTCAAAATACGTAGTAACGTCGGGGAGATATCCGGGCACACTGACGCGGTCCGACTGGAGATCGCGAATAGTATCGGGCGGATTGCTGCCGAGAAGCACGAGCTTGAGCTCGGGAAGCTCGGCCCAAATCAGTGGCATGATCTCGCGACAGAGCCACAGTGCTGCATCTGGATTGGGCGGATGCTGGTAGCCACCGATGAAAAGAAGCCCGGCCGTTTCCTCAAAAGAGTACTTGCGTTCGACGATCCTGTGCATCGTCGGAATGATGAAGACATTATCTATGCCTTCTGTGTTAAGAATTTTTCGCTCGCCTTCCGCGGTCGCAATCGTAATATCGGCGCCGCGCATGACGCCGAGTTCGTCGTCGCGTTCCTCGTGCCACTTGTCCCATAACAGCGGATCCGTATTTTGTTTTACGTCTAACTCGCGCTTCACGCGAAGGTAGTGCAGGTCAACGGTATCGTAAATGACCGGTAGATTCGCTCGCTCGCGCAGCACCGGAAGCCATCGCTTGCCAATGTCCGGACGAGAGACCCACGCAAGATCAATGAATGGAAGTCGCTCGCGTACAGCATCGGCCGGACCGGCAGTGCGTTCCGTACCGTACACGACTTCGACGCCTATTCGTTCTAAGACACTGGTGTAGGGTTCGGAACGGAAATAATTGTCCGGGACAAAGATGACGTCGAAGCCGATCGCCTGGAATTGCCTGATGAGATTAAACATGCGATCGGAGCCCGCGTCCTTGTCGAACTCCGGCACGTAGTTGTCGATCATCAAGATCGTTTTGGAGCGCCGCAGGCGGCGCGCTGCGCGATCGATGCGCTCGGGATCATGGTCTGTATGACTTTGGAGCGTGTCGCGCCATTTTTCGACAAACTTCGATCCGTTTATTACCTGATAACGCTTAACGCCGCTCTCCAATGAAACGCCGGAAGACGTTCCTTCGTCGTGGATGACAACGGAGAGCGGTTGATAGACAACGCGATAGCCGAGTTGTCGTATCGCGAAACACATGTCCACATCTTCGTAGTATGCGGGCAGGTAGAGTTCAGAGAATCCGCCCAGGGTTCGAAACAACTCGGTACGCACGAGAAGAGCGGCACCGGAGCAGTAGTCTACGTTCCGAACGTAGTTATACTTTGGATCGCGCGGGTCGGCGCCACGACCGTAATTCCAGCCGCCTCCATCGCGCCAGATCACCCCACCGGCTTCCTGCAAACGTCCATCGGGGTACACAAGCTTTGCCCCTACCGCACCGATCGCCGGATCGCTGTGCGCCGTCCGGACCAGTTCGTCAAGCCAGCCCGGCGATACGATCGTGTCGTTGTTCAAGAAGCAGATGTAACTGCCGCGCGCAAACGAGGCGCCCCTATTGCACGATCGGATGAAGCCGGAATTGACCCCGTTTCGAATGTAGTCGATGCCGGGAAGTGCTGTCAGAATGGTAGCGGTCGAGTCGGTAGAAGCATCGTCGACGACGATGATCTGGCAAGCGAGCGTCGCCGGCCACTGGTCGACGATCGACTGCAAGCAGCGCACGGTGACGCCCGAGTTGTTGTACACCGGAATGACGACCGATACGACAGGTTCCGCAACCGAAGGACGCGTCCGCATCAGTTCCTGCCAATTCGCTATCAACCGGGCGACATCGGCATCCCCAGAAACATCTTGCGAATGAGGGATCGCCGCACTTCGCGATTCGCTGCTGCCTACTCGAGCTCCGGTCGCGAGCGAAAAGCCCGTGCCTAATGCCGGCGACCAAACCGCAAATACATCTTCCGGTTGACTGAAGCCAAGAAGGGCTTTCAGAGAAAACCACAGCATGCGCAGCGCGTGAAATCGGCTTTTGGTAACCGCCGCGTAATCCTCGCGCAGCCTACTCAAGAGGCGACGCTCCTCTGCTAGTCTCTCTGCCTGATCCAGTCCTGGTTCCACGCAATCTTGTTACCTGCACGGGGACGAACCCCTGCGGGCTGCGGGCGGGGAGGAGACGTGCAAAATGTGAATAGACAAGGAAGAATGTCAACGAAACAAGGCCAGTCACTGGAGCAAGGTCATGCGGACGCTGACCTCAGCGGGAACGGACGAGTAGTCCGCCCGCCTCTCATCGTTGTCGGAATGCATCGCTCGGGTACATCATTCATCGCATCGTTGCTGCACGCAGCCGGTCTTGACATGGGATCGCGACTAATGCCGGCTGCACGCGGTAACGAGCGCGGCCACTTCGAGAACATGGACTTCGTCGAGTTTCACATGCGCGAACTTCGCCTTTCCGGCTACGACGACTCCGGATGGACGACCCTTCACACGCTGACGCTTTCCGACGAGGCAACATCCGAGGCGCACGATCTCATTGAGACTAACGCGCGCAGTTCCGCTTGGGGCTGGAAGGATCCGCGTACGACGCTCTTTCTTGATTTCTGGTCGGGCGTCGTGTCCGAAGCGAACTATTTGTACGTGTATCGCGAACCCAGTGAGGTGATCGACTCACTCTATCGTCGCGGCGACGAATCGATTCGTCTCACCCCGGAACTAGCGGCGCGGGCATATATCACACACAACGATATGATGCTCGACCACGCGCGCAGGCATCGCGCGCAGGGCATCATTGCCAATGTTTCGGCAGTCGCGCGCGATCCCAAGTACTTTCTCGCAATGCTCGCCGAAAAGCTCGGCGTCAACCTGAACGTGCACGCTCCCTCCACGTTTGAGGGAGAATTGATGCAGACGATTGCTTCCGATGATCCGCGAGCGACACTATTGCGTCATCACGTTCCCGAAATCGAGCGTTTGTACGCAAGGCTGGAAAGCGCGGCGGATATTCCATCAACGACGGGCGAGCGTAAACATGCGTCAGCACGCGTAGTGAAAGATGCGTTCTTCAATGATTGGCTACTTGCAAACAAGCGCGAAGCCGAGTCGGCCCAACGCGATGCCGAGCTCAGCAAGCAATTGGAAGCAGCGAAGGCGACGCTCGATGAGCTTGAAGCGAGCAACGCGAAGCGGGGCGAGTACTTAGAGGAAGCCGAGCGGCTTCTGACGGCCGAACGTGCGGCACGCGAGGCTGAACTGCAGCGTATACACGACGAGCGTGCGGCGCGCGAGGCTGAACTGCAGCGTATACACGACGAGCGTGCGGCGCGCGAAGCTGAGGTGCAGCGTGTTCGCAACGAGGTCGAGCGGGCCGAGCGTGCGGCACGCGAAGCTGAAGTGCAAAGTATGCGCGATGAGGTCGAACGGGCCGCTACTCGGGAGCGCGACGCCCTTGCGCAGAATGTCGACCTTCGCGCCGCGATCGCAGATCTCGAAGGACAGACGGAAAGGGCGCGCCACCATATAGAAAATCTCGAGCAGCGATTAGAGCACACGACCCGCGAGTTCACCACTCAGACCGAAGCGTTGATCGCGGCTACGCGCGCCGAAAGCGATAGAGTTGCGTTTCTGATCGCCACAGTGCAGTCAAGCAGATTCTGGAAAATCAAACGTGGCATCAACCGTCTACTTCGGTCCCTGGGCTTGAGAGCGCAGGAGTGAGATAGGCGGCTATCCCCGCTTCCCAATCCGGCATGGTAATGCCGAGCGCTTCGAGCTTGCGATTCGCGAGAGCAGAATAACTCGGACGGCGCGCCGCCACTTTCCAATCCGATGCGCTAATCGGTTCGATTGTCCCCTCGACCCCTGCGAGCTCTAGCACTTTCGCGGCATACTCGTACCAACTGATTGCGCCGGCATTGCAAGCATGATAGAGACCGTACTCACCGGTCGCGACGAGCGATCGGATCGCTTCTGCGAGATGACCCGCGAAGGTGGGAGACGCAATCACGTCGCTCACCGCACGAGTCGTTTCGCCGGAACGCGCCTGCTTGATGACACGATCGATGAACGTCCCCTTACTCTTCGACGCCGCCGCACCGTATACGCCGCACGTTCGAATCACATAGGCCTTTGCGTTGCGCCGCAGCACCAACAGCTCGCCCGCGAACTTCGAGACGGCGTAGACCGAGAGCGGACGCGGCACATCTTCTTCTGTATATGGGGCCTTCTTGGCGCCATCGAACACGTAGTCCGTGCTGATCGTGACAAATGAAATCGATCGCTGCTCGCAGATCGCCGCCATTGCATCGACGGCGCTCGCGTTGGCGGCAAACGCCGCGGCCGGCTGCGATTCGCAGGCGTCCACGTTATGAAACGCCGCGCAGTTCACGACGAGGTCTGCACGATGGATGTCGACGACCCGCGCTATCGCGTCAGCGTCCAAAATATCCAGGTCTGCGTGCGAGGGAGCGAGAATCGCGTCGCCGGCCCAGCGCGCGCGGATCTCCGTGCCGAGTTGCCCCGACCCGCCGAGGAGCACAACGTTCATAGCGAGGAGATACGACGAACAGTGGAGCGCGCATGCAAGTAGAACCGCTATCCGTCGCCGGAGCCCTAAAAATCACGCCTCGCGCTTTTGGGGACGATCGCGGGTACTTCAAAGAGGCATTTCGGTCATCGGCCTATGCGCAGCTCGGCCTGCGGGAGCCGTTCGTGCAAGATAACGTCTCGCTTTCAAAGGCGCGCGTGCTTCGCGGGCTCCACGGCGACGTTCGTATGGCGAAACTGGTCCAAGTCTTGCGCGGGAGCGCCTTTGACGTCATCGCCGATTTGCGAAAGGACAGCCCTTCGTACGCGCAATGGACCGCAGTGACGCTCGAGGCGGCCTCGCACGCGCAACTCTATATTCCGGCCGGCTGTCTCCACGGCTTCCTGGCCCTCGAAGACGACACCCTGTTGACGTACAAACAGACCGCCGAGTACGATCCGGCTGCCGAAATCGGCATCGCCTGGAACGACCCGGACCTGGCGATCGAATGGCCGCTGGCAGGAGCGGCCCCGATCCTCAGCGCGAAGGACGCGAGCAATCCGACCCTGCGGCAACGGGGCCTTCTGTAACAAAGAGGTTGGCTGGGAGTAACACTGGCCAGAGCCACTGGAAGAAAAGAGAGGGATGGCCATCGAGGCGCAGAGCGACGAAGCTCTGGTCCGGCGCATCCGCGACGGCGAGCAAGAGCTTTTCACCGTCCTGGTCGACCGGTACAAGCGCGGCATCGCAAATTTCATCGGCGCGAGCGTCCGCTGCGCACCGGATGTGTCCGACCTCTCGCAGGAGACGTTCTTGCGAGCATACGCGCACCTCGGCACATTTAATCCGCAACTGGGTCGATTCTCGACCTGGATTTATCAAATTGCGCGCAACGTCGTGCGCACGCACTTGGGCAAATCGCTGCGCCGGCCGCCTACGCAAGAGCTTCCCGAAGAACAAACGCTGGAGAACACGCTTGCAGATACCTCGGCCGAGTCCGATCCGGCCGGTGGCATTCTGCGCGCTGAGGCCGAGCGTGAACTGCGCGCCGCCTTGGCCGAGCTTCCCGAACGCACGCGCACCGTGCTTGCACTACGTTATTTCGACAACATGGAGTATCACACCATCGCTAGCACCCTCGGGCTCTCGCTCGGCAACGTGAAGACACTGATCCACCGCGGGAAAATCGCGCTCGCACGCAAGATGCAGGAACGCGATGCGCGCAAGCGCTCGGGTTCTCACGAGAAGGGAGGCATGCGTGCGCTGCTCCTCGTGTGAACCGCTGCTCGATCGCTACGTCGAAGGCACGCTGAACGCACGCGAAATGGCGCGCGTGTCGACGCATCTGCGTACATGCGAGCACTGCGAAGGGTTGCTCACCGAATTGCGCGTGGTCGATGCACTGCTAGCAACGACGGCGCCGGTTGAGCTTGCGCCCAACTTCACGTTTGCAGTTATGGCTGAAGCACGCACGACGCCGATGCGCGTGCGGCGTCCGCTCTCGCTGTGGGCCGTGCTCACGTTCTACATTGTCGGCGCGTGGATTGCGCTCAGCGGCCTCTACGCCGTTTTCGGCACGCGCGTGCCGTATCTCGCTGCAACCGGTGGCGCGTTCGCGCGTACGACAACGCAGAATCTCGGCGCGCTCTCCGCAACAGCCCGCGGTTTAAGCTCGGCGACCCCGTTCGTGCTTGGCGGAGCGATCGGCATTCTTTTGCTCGATGCACTGCTGCTTGCCGGCGCGCTCTTTCTCTATCGCGCCGCACACATGCGGCTCGCTGCTCGCGCTTCGCGTTCGGAGACCGTATGAAGGTCGTAATTGCATTCTTGATGGCGATGGCCGCGACGACGGCCTTTGCCATGGCCGACCCAAAGAGCGTCGATCACGGCGGCACGTACGTTGGTAACGTTGTCGTCGAACAGGGTCAAGTAATTGATGGCGATCTCAACGTCGCTTGGGTGATGCAACGATCGAGGGCACGGTCGATGGCGACGTCAACGTCTTCGGCGGCAATGTCATCAATCGCGGGCACATTACCGGCGAGTCGCATGCGATCCTCGGCGACGTCGTGCAAGACGTCGTACCGTGGGCGCCGAGTAGCGAAAGTTACGGCGGCTATATGGCCGATCACCGGCTGTGGTGGCGCATCGCGTGGGACGTTATCGCCCTCGTGGTTTTCTTGATCTTTCCGCTGCGCACGCGAATGGCGCTGGATCGGCTCGAGCAGCATCCCGCGATCGCGACGCTTGCGGGTCTCTGTGGCTGGGTCGCAGTCGTTCCGGTTTCGCTGCTCTTGCTCTTCAGCCTGATCCTCATTCCGCTCATTCCGGTCGAGTTTGTCCTGCTCATGGTTGGGTCGTTCGTGGGACAGGCTGCGCTTGCGCTGTTGGTTGGACGACGCTTCTACGAACTGATCGCGCCGAGGGCGACGCCAACACCGCTGATCGCGCTCGTCATCGGACTCGCGCTGCTGACGGCGGCTGAATTGGTGCCGGTTCTGGGTATCATGATCACGTTGCTGATTATGCTGGTGGGCCTGGGGGCCGTGCTTTTGACCTTTGTGCCGGACTGGAACGTCCCGGGAGCCCCCGGCACGCCGCCGCGCAGTGCGATAGGCGGACCGCCCATGCCCGTCGGCTAATATACCCCGAGGCCATGACCACCCACATCTCACGTGGCGCGAAGTTCGCGCAGCGCACTGCTCACCTCCGCGCGTCAACCATCCGCGAGATGCTGAAGGTCACTCAGCAACCGGACATTATTTCCTTCGGCGGCGGTTTGCCGGCACCGGAACTGTTTCCGACGCGTGAGATCGCGCAGTGCACGGCCGAGGTGATGGAAGAAGACGGTGCCGCGGCATTACAATACGGGGTCACCGAAGGCATCCCCCAGATGCGTTCGTGGGTCGCAGACCGTCTCTCGCATCGCTTGCGCAAGCCTTTCGATCCGTCGGAGATTCTGATCGTCAATGGTTCGCAGCAAGGGCTCGATCTGATCGGGAAGATCTTTCTCGATCCGGGGGATCACGTGGTATGCGAGCATCCGACATATTTGGGTGCGATTCAAGCCTTCGACGCGTATCAGGCCCGTTATCTTGCGGTGGAGACCGACGAGGACGGCATCGTGCCGCACTCGCTCGAGCGCGTGCTCGAACGCGCCGATCCGTTTCCGAAATTTCTCTACGTCATTCCGAACTTTCAGAACCCAACGGGACGCACGCTTGCAGCCGACCGCCGCGAAGCGATCGTGCGCATCTGCGAACGCTTCGATTTGCCAATTGTAGAGGACGATCCGTACGGTGAACTGCGCTTCGAGGGCGAGGATCTGCCGGCGCTCTCCTCGTTTACGTCGAGTGGTTGCGTGATCTACTCGGGCACCGGAAGTAAGATCCTGGCGCCCGGCTTGCGCGTCGCGTGGCTTGCGATTCCCGACCATGACGTGCGCGATAAGATCGCCCTCGCGAAGCAGGGGACCGACTTGCAGACCGGCTCGCTCGCCCAGTTCGTTTTCCACCGGTACGTGGCCAAGGCCGAGGCCTTTGAGGCCCACGTCGCGCAAATTGTCACAACCTACCGCCGCCGGCGTGATGTGATGGTGGAGGCCCTGCGCGAACACATGCCGGTGGGGTCGCACCATAACCGCCCAAGCGGGGGCATGTTCTTGTGGGCTACCGTCGATCGCATGGATACGACCGCGTTGTTGAAGCTCTCTGCCAAGGAGAAGGTCGTCTTCGTTCCGGGCGTCAGCTTCTATCCGGAGCGCGACGTGCACGACGGCATGCGGTTGAATTTCTCGAACGCTTCAGAAGAGAAGATTCGGGAAGGCATCGGCCGCCTCGGCGCCGCAGTACGCGCCTTCAAATCTTAGCTAACCTCCCATCGTAAGGAGCAGTTCGTGGCAGCTTTCGTGACCGGTATCGCGCAGACGCAGGATGTGGATGAGCTCGAGAAGCTTCTCGGTGCCATTCCGGGGGTCGATCACTCGAAGTTTGTGGTGATCACGAAGTGCGAACGGACCGACGAACACGAAGATTCATTTCTCGAGTTTGCGCACGCGGCCGAAGTCGAAGGCACGAATGCCCTGATTCTTGGCAGCGGTGGCACGGGCGTCCCGGACATCAATCAGCCCGGCACGATCCAGCTCGGCTACCTCGGTCATCCGCACGTCGTACAGCATTGCGGTAACCTACCGATCCCCGAGGACGAGGCCGACAACTACAACGACGCGATCGACAACGGTCGGTCGGTTATTGCGTATCCCGTCGACGGCGATGCTACCGCGGTACAAACGGCAATGCACAACGCGGGACTCGCCCACGTTAAAACCTTTAGGGGCTAGTTCGCCGCGCGGCGTGCGAGCGCCACGAGTTCGTTCGCCCGGAACAGTGACTCGAATTGCCCCGCGTCCGTCCACCAACCACTCAAAACATCGTACCGCAGGTCGCCTCTTGCAATGTAATCGTTGTTCACGTCGGTAATTTCGAGTTCTCCGCGCGACGACGGCTTTAGACGATTACAAAGCTCGAAAACGTGGCGGTCGTACATATAGATACCGGTTACCGCGTAACGGCTTTTCGGTGCAACGGGCTTTTCCTCAATTCGCACGATCCGATCGCCGTCCAATTCCGGGCAACCGAAGCGCTCGGGATCGTCTACTTCCTTAAGTAAAATGCGCGCGCCTGAATCCTGCGCCGCGAATTTTTCAACGAATGGGCGGATATCATCTTGAATGATATTGTCGCCGAGGATGACGACAAGGCGCTCTCCCTCCGCGAAATGTTCGCAAAGCTTGAGCGCATCGGCTATCCCGCCTTCGCCCTCTTGATAGGTGTAGTAAATGTCCTTTAAACCGAACGCTTTGCCGTTGCCGAGCAGGCGCAAGAATTCTCCGGCGGAGTTCCCGCCAGTCACGATCATGATATCCTTTATCCCGGCACGAACAAGCGTCTCGATGGGAAAATAAATCATCGGCTTATCGTAGATCGGGAGGAGATGTTTGTTCGTAACCTTGGTGAGTGGACGCAAGCGCGAGCCAAGCCCACCGGCGAGAATGACGCCCTTCACGAGCCAACCTTATGCAATAGGCACGTCGCGGTTATCGGGCGCGCTCGGGAGGTTGCGTTCGAACTTCGTCATGATGGCGTTCCAAGCAAGATCGAGTTCTTCGAGGCGAAGAATCCGCGCCATGGCGATAAAAACCGCACCGCCGATTGCGAGCTGTCCAAAGAGAAACGATGCGCGCCACAACAACGAGCTCTCCGGCTGCACGGCCAGAGAATGGATCCAAAGCAAGGCAGCAGACATGGCGGCGGATGCGATCGTGACGCGTAACGCTGAAAGCGCAAGCGCCCGCCAATCGAAGCTCTGGACCAATCGCGCGACGAGCGCCAAGAGCAGCACAGCCTGCATGGCTTGACTAACCGAGTTTGCTAACAACAGGCCGCGGGCGCCGAGCGACGGCAACCAGAGCAATGAAAGCAGGATGTTCGCAGCAACGCTGATCATCGAGATCGCAACAGGAATCGCCGTTTCCTGACAAGCGAAACAGCACCGCGTCAACACGACGTTTGCGGAAAGAGCAACGAGCCCGACCGCCGCAAACGGCATGAGACTAGCCGTGAGATCAGTGGCCGCGGGACCGAACGTGCCGCGCTGAAAAAGTGTCTGCACCATAGGGTGCGCCAGCACGATCAGGGCGCAAACCGAGGGAATCGCGATGAACAGCACGAGCCGCAGTCCCGTCACGGCACTCTCGGCAACGCCGCGCCGGTTGTTCCTGGCAAACTGTGCCGCAAGCAACGGGAAAATCACGGTCGCGATCGCGGCGGCAAAGATCTGCTGCGGAAAGTTCACGAGCTTCGTAACGTAGTTCATCCCGGAGATGTATCCGGTCGGCAGTGTCGAGGCAAAGAAACGGTCGAAGAAAAGGGCAAGTTGGCCGGCGACGCTTCCCACAATGATCGGACCGAGCAGCGACCACATCTTGCGCAAGCCCGGATGGTGAAGATCGATCGTCAAGCGATAGCGCCCGATCGCGATAAACGCGGGAATTTGCACGAGTAACTGTGCGATGAGCCCCCCAAGCGTACCCCAGACGAGCGCGTAAATCCCGAGCTTGTGATTGAAGACGATCACGGTGCCGATCGTGACGACGTTGATGGCAATACCGGTCAACGCAGCCGACCGGAACTTGTGATATGCGTTCAGCATCGAGGAAAAGACGCCGCTCAGGCTGACCGTGATGATGCTGGGCATCAAGGCGCGGGTCATGTCGATGGTCGCGGCTAGCTGCTGGCCGTGGAAGCCCCGCGCAATTAGCGGCACGAAAAACGGTGCGGCCAACCACCCGAGGACCGCGCACGCGGTGAGAATTATCGCGAGCACATTGATGATCGTGCTACCGAGCTTCCAGGCCTCGTCCTCGCGCTCGGTTGAAATGTAGTCCGAAAACGTCGGGACCAGTGCGCTCACGAGCGCGCCGTTGAACACCCCAAATAGAATCGTCGGAATGGTCGCTGCAGCCAAGAACGTGTCCATCTCCCACTGCGTCCCGTAAAACCGCGCGTTGACCACCTCGCGGGAAAACCCGAGAAGTGTTGACGCGAACGTGGCCGCCATAACAAAGAGGGTCGACGCCGCGATGGAGCGATGCGATGCAATCGGGGAAGGTACGATTCGGAGCTGTGGCTTAATGCGCGCCGTCCTTTCGCAAGACCGCCGGCACGGTCTTAGCGATGATCGCGAGATCTCCAAGCGGCGTCCACTGATCTATATATCGATTATCGAGCTCCATCCAGTGCTCGAATGACACGTCGCTACGCCCGTTGATCTGCCACAAACACGTAACGCCCTGCGGCACGAGGAGCCGCCGGCGAGCGGCGTTGTCGTAGTGTTCGATTTCGCACGGAAGGGCAGGTCGCGGACCGACCAAGGCTATGTCGCCCAGCACAACATTGATCAGATTCGGGAGTTCGTCAATGCTTGTGCGGCGCAGCAATCCACCAAGCGGATGCAGTCGCGGATCCTTGCGAATCTTGAAGACCGGTCCGTCCACTTCGTTGAGATGCATCAACTGATCGCGCAGCTCATGCGCGTTCTTTACCATCGTGCGCAGCTTGAACATCTTAAAACGCCGGCCGTACTGACCGACGCGCTCCTGCGCGTAGATCGGCGAGCCGCCGGTTACCAGCACAATCCCGATCGCCGCGATAACAATGAACGGCGTGGCGAGCAGGAACAGGATACAGCCGAGCACCACATCGATCGTCCGCTTGAGCGTCCACCAATATTGCGGCACTTCGCGCTCGCCCACATGTATCGCTGCTTGCACGCTAGTTGACCCCAAACGCGGCGAGCACGGTCTTCCCCACTGTGTCCAGGCCGTCGAGTTCGCCTAGCACCGCACCGGCGTGGGGGCCGAGGTGCACAAACGGAACATACTCGCGCGTATGATCGGTACCGGGCGCGGTTGGATCGCAGCCATGATCGGCGGTGAAGATCACGTGGTCGCCAGGTCGCATCAAACGCTCCAAGCGCGGCAACATGGAGTCGAGCGACTCCAGTGCATCGGCATAGCCGCGCACGTTACGGCGGTGGCCATATTTCGAATCAAAGTCGTTGAGATTCGTGAAGATGAACCCATGGTCGACTCGCTCAAGCAGATCGAACGTTTTCTCCATCGCATCGAGATTGTCGCTCACCCGTACCGAGGACGCGATCCCGTGACCGCAGTAGATGTCGCAGATTTTACCGACTGCGTGCACCCCAATGCCCGCACCTGCCAACTGGTCGAGTACGCTCGGCGGAGGCTCGATCGCATAGTCGCGCCGGTTCGGCGTACGAGTGAACGCCCCCGGTACTCCCACAAACGGGCGGGCGATTACCCGGTTCACATTGTTGGGCTCCGCGAGCATCGCTCGTGCACGTTCGCACCAATCGTACAGCGTCGACAGAGGGACCACCTCCTCGTGCGCCGCGACCTGGAAAACCGAGTCTGCCGACGTATAGAGAATCGGGCGGCCGGTCGCGATGTGCTCGGCACCGAGTTGCTCGATAATCTCGGTCCCAGACGCCGGGACGTTGCCGAGCGGCGCCTTTCCGGCGATTCGCGTGAACTCATCCACGATCTCTTGCGGAAAGCCCTCCGGATAGGTAGGGAACGGTATGACGGTGATGATCCCGGCCATTTCCCAGTGTCCGGTAATTGTGTCCTTGCCCCGGCTCCGCTCGCGCAACCGACCGACTCGCGCCGCGGGCGGGTCCGCTACCGAGAGGCCCTCGATCGGCGTTATGTGCCCCAAGCCCAAACGCTCGAACGACGGGAGCGCCAAGCCGCCGACGCGTCGTGCCACATTTCCCAAAGTATTTGCGCCGCTCGCGTCCCCAAATTGTTGAAAGTCTGGAAGCGCTCCCACGCCCCCGGAATCCAAAACGATCGTCAAAAAACGCATAGAGTCAAATGGCCGTTTCGGCTTACCGTAAACGCAGTCTTGCTGTACGAGTATAGGAAGAAATGACTAGCCGATACGTTACACAAGGATGAGAGTATCGCAAAACTGCGAAAACGGGAGAGCTTGCGACATCTAGCCCTTATTGCCGCCTTAACCCTGGTATTCTGCGCACCTGTTGACGCACAGATACCCACCCCTGCGCCATCGCCGACCGCCGCTCCGGCGGCAAAGGGAACGGTCGTACGCCTGCGTGCCGATCATATTACGTTCTTCTACGACCGGTATCTCGTCGAGGCCGACGGGCACGTCCAGTTGCAAACAAGCAACGGCATGACGATTTCGGGCGATACCTTCTCGATGGACTTGCGGCTCAACCGCTTTGTGATCGCGAGCCACGTGCACCTGCGCAGTCGCGGCGGTAATATCGACGGTGCAGCAATCGCCGATCTTATCGACTTCGATCGGATTTATTTCGTGCCAGTCATCAGCAAGCCCGACCGCTGGACGTACGAGCATGGCGACTTCACGCATCCGCTTAAAGGGAGGCAGATGCCGGGTGATGTCTTCTATTTTCCCGACCTCAGCTCGGCGCACCGCAGCTTGACCGCGCGATCAGCCGTCGTGGCATCCAGGGAATACGTGCGGTTCGCCGGTGCTCGCGCCTACTTTTTGAATCAAGGCATTCCCCTCCAATCGTATTATGTGTACTTCGGAACGAGCCAGGACCTGGCCGAGAATTCGCTCTCAGGCGCGAATTTCGACGCGACGTGGAACTTCGCCGGAAACGCCAACTCGATTAGCGCACTGCATTTTCGATACGACTACTACAACAATGCTTACGTTAGTTTCGAGCAACACATCGCCGGTACCAACCCGCATGAGTTTGCGGTCTTTTCGGTCAACCCGGCAACGAAGTACGACAAGTATTGGAACTTGATAACCGGCGAGCACATCGGTTCGAAGTTCGAGATCGATACGTTTACCCAGCTTTATACGTACCAGAAATGGCTCGAGGAGCCGACTGCGTCCGCGCAAACGACGTACGTCAGGCTAACCCAGGCATTTCATCGCTCGTACCTGCAGCTATTATTCAATCAGACAAACCTCAACATGCTCGGCCCACAGGTTGCCGCTTCCC
>CAWFYV010000004.1:0-45000 GCA_963820185.1 Vulcanimicrobiota bacterium
CACAGGCCCAAATACGCCGCGCCCGCTTGCAGTCCCCCGCCAAGAAGGCGCTGCCCCTTCGGATCGACTCCTAGGCTCCGAAAAGCCGGGTGTGCCTGCAACCCACGCGCGCGACTAGCACGCTGCTATCGGGCGACGAGGGTTCGTACACGCCGCACCATTAGGGTACTTTGCGCCAGTTACCATTCCGGCGATTTCGGCGCGCGTTGTTGATTGATACGCCTCGCAGCAGTTTTGCGTTCCCGAGGCACCGCTTGCCGTTGTCCGCTTGCGCCCGTAACGCCATAGGTTGCTTAGCCCGACATCATCGGGCGTCTGCTCGAGCCGTTCCTCGATATCCCGGGGGTCCTGAGAATTACCACACGCCGGAAGCACTATGCTTAATACCAAAACCGTCCTTTTTCAGCCTTTCGCTCGGAGCAAGCTCCGTAGCGATTCCACACACATGACAGAAAATCGGCGCGCGACGAATTGGAGCATTACGAATTATTGAGCGCGAAAGCGATCTGCAGAATCTCCTCCGGATTTTTTGATAAGACGTTGAGCCCGTCACCGTCAGAGGCGTATCGCAACGCCATTGAGTTGCTGAACGCCTCCTTTACTTGTTGGGGAACGCCCAGGTTCGCGTGGAATCTCTCGCTCGTCCACTTTTCACTCCAAATGCTTGGCGCTAGGGCGTGCCAAGTTTCAGGCCTAACTACGTAAAATTCGTCAAAGCCGCAGAAAAAGAATTCTGCTACTTCGAGAAGTCGATTCCCCCGGATGACGGCAAATGGTCCAAGTTGCCACGAATCACGAAGGAACAGAGGACCATGCACATAGCCTACCGTCTCTGGATTGCTGTCGAAGCAAGTCAGCACACAATCGAGGTCCCTTATAAACCATGGGCAGCTCTTGAGGAGAGCCGCGATTGTCCTATTAGGAAAATAGTCCGCCAACATTCCCGCTCCCGAACCCGGTGACAAGGTCGAAACTCCTCCAGTCAGTTAGGTTTCCCAGACGATGCGCCCCCCGATCCCGATTGGGGTTGTGCAGCGTTCGGCTCGCCGGGTTGAAGTGACCTCGCGTGCCCCCGTTCGCCATTTGCGTCCCAGTCGTGTGCGTGCGGGCCCCGCTCTAGCTCATTATTCGCACCTGGATGGCCCTGATCACTATCGGTCTTTGCCTTGCCCTCGGGACCATACGTACGGATTTGCCTACCGTCACCTCGCGTTACCTCGGAATTCGGCTCCCCTGTTCTTGGCAGGGTTGTGTCACCGTGTGAATGCCCTGCGTCCGGCGCCGGAGCTGGCTGCGGTTTGGGCTGCGAGCCCGTGTCGTGTTCGCTATGTAAGACTGCGGCGATCCCGCCGATTAGTGCGCCAGCGCCCACCGCAACCAAGCACTCTGGACACACCACCGCCGTCACCACCACGGGAAAAACACACGCCGGGGCGCAGTATCCGCTCGGATCACTGTACTGCACGGGATTGTTGTCGTTCCACATGTACGGGTGCTGCGACATGGGATCGTGCACGTCGCCAGAATAAGCGTCTGGAGAAGTCCATTGGTTCATGTTGGGGTCGTACGCGCGCACGCCTTGAAACGAGACGGATCCGTCAAAGTAGCCATCTTCGCGCGACGCATCCAATGGCGGTGTTGAGCTCCAGTCCTCGCTGTTTGCTCCAGAGGGGCCACCCGCGGATGGAGCCGGTGGAAACTGCGACTGCGAGCAGCTCCAGGAGCTCCCTCCCGAAAGCGGAGAATAGCCTTTGCACTGCGAGAGGAACGTGTGCACATTGTCGGCTGTCAGGAATCCGAACCCGTACGTCGTTCCATACAGCCAAAAGTGCGAGTTCACAGACGTCCCGGTCCAGTCGCGATCGTAGATCATCGTGCTCCACGATCCGTTGCTCTGGCCCAGCATCACGCCAAGCTTCTCCACGTACAGAAAGATCAGTCCGTTAAGGGCGACGTACAAGAGGTCGTCGCCGTCCCAGTGCGCCGAGTAGTTTGTGGCATACGGCGTGCCGTTCTCGTATTGCGTATTCGAGTAGTTTGCAAGATGCCCATCAGCCGACCACGTATAGTTGATTGCCGTCTGATTCGCGACTGACCCGCAAGAGAAGCCGGGGTCGAACATTTGCGGAATGCTCTGCCCGATGATGTGATTATCCGTATCGTACGTCCGCGTTGCGGTGCCTTGGGCACTCCCTCCGCAAGACGCGGTGTCGCTTGTCTGGCGGCCGGCCGAATCATACGTGTACGCGTGCCCAGCTATCGTATTGTTGAGGCCATACGGCTGTTGCTGCGCAAGCATTTGGCCGCTTCGCGCGTCATACGTGCACTGCCCACCCGATTGCCCGCTCGCGATGGTGCAGGACGCGCCGTTCGCATACTGCCCTTGGACGGCGTTGCTACCCGGCAGCTCGTTCCTGATAGCATATTGCCAGTTATTCTCGCACGAAGCTACACGCGAACTAAAGATTCAAACTAACTATGCTCGACGTGGGTAGAATTAACTACATTTCTCGCGCGGCTTCGAGTTCGTTTGCTTCGAGCAGCGTATGGCCGAAGTTCATCAGTGCCGGCAAATCGTCGGGATGATGCTTGAGCGCCCGCTGATACGTCGGCCGCGCCGCACTGCGATAGCCGGCATTAAAAGAGCAGCGTCCCGAGGTCTGTCAGCGCGCCGAGATGCTTGCCGTCGCGCTTGATGACCTCGATAAAGGCGTCACGCGCCGAGTTGCTACGTCCGAGCATGTCGAGCAGGCATGCACGCGAGAACAGCAGCCCGATATCATCAGGCGCCTGCGTAAGCCGTTCTTCGATATCCCGGAGATCCTGAGAATTGCCAAACGCCGGAAGCACGAACCGCCATTAAGCAGCTAGACTTTAGGCGCCTGCTTTCGCAGCGTCCAGCCGAAGCGAAAACGAGTCCGGGCATAAGACTACTAAACAATGTATGCCGCTATGCTCTCGCAATAGGTGCTCAGCTCGCGTAAGGTTTCCGCTCTTAACTGGAAGCCCGTCGGCTCACCGCCCGCGTTCAGCCATATGGCGATGTCGACATATACGTCCCCGCGGGCAACGAGCGCTTTGATCGCGCCTTCTCGGCCCTTAAGCAAGCCCAAGAGACGCTCGCAATGGCTTTCCAAGCTCTTTGAATTATCGTCTTGCGTTGTGAGGTGCCACATCCCCCAGGGACGGTTTCGTGTCCCACCCTTCGATTGAAACCCATCGCCTTTGGCCCACGCGCGGGTGGGTTCGATTCCCAAGATCGACGTTATTTCTCCCGGAACTAAGTGTTCGCCACTGATCCGCAGGTCGACGTGGCAATCGACGAGGTCATTTTGCTCGCCAAAAAATGGCATGAACGGCTCACGCCGATCCTCGCTCATGTGTTCCCCGGTTTATATTCGTTAAGATTACCGTAAGAGTTTCCTGAATGCGCGTCGATAACTTCGCCGTTGCTCATAATCTTAGTGGAGTGATAGTCGTTGGCCAAACCATTCTCTTTCTTCAAAGCGTGCATTGCTTGATTTGCCTGAGATCTCGTCATTCCCAGTGCTTTTATTGTACCGGTTTTTAGGGTGTTTCCTCCCGTCTGCAATACGGTTGGTGCTTCCGCTGACTCCCCTGGCACCTTGTCGAGTGGGCTGTTTCCCCCGATGAACGAGGTCATTCCATCTGACACGTGCACGAATCCGTTCCACACCGACCTTGCGAAGTCGCCGAGCGCCTTTGTTATGGCTTTTATGCCTGGTGCGGGCGCATTTATGAGGGGAAGACCAAAATAGCCACTGGGATCGCTGTATTGCACAGGGTTATTGTTGTTCCACATGTAGGGATGCTGCGACATGGGATCGTGCACGTCGCCGGAATATGCATCCGGTGAGGTCCACTGATTCATGTTGGGGTCGTACGCGCGCACACCTTGGATTGCGATGTTGCCGTCGTAGTAGCCGTCGCTACGCGCCGCGTCCAGAACTGGGGGAGACGACGCGCCCATGGAATCTCCGCAGCCATTTACCGTTCCCGGTGGTAACTCGCACGACGGACCGCCGCTCGGCGCGGCAAGCGGTACCTGTCCCGGTGCGAAATTACAGTTGCGCCCGGTGACAATTGACCCAGAGCACTGGATGGAGCCGTTTCGGTATGGATGTACGGTGTCGATCGTAAGCTGGGTAAAGGACGCGTATTTCAGGCCCGAAGTACCGCCGTGCGTGTTGATCGCCGTTCCGGATTGATCTCGATCGTAGATGGTTGCCGTATTTTGTACGACCTGCCCCGAATTATTGATTGTCAACAGCAGCCAGCCAAGCTTCTCGATGTAGAGTTCCATCGTGTATACCGGCTGGCCGTTGAGCGTGCCGCCGCTCGGAAATCCAACGTAAAGAAGGTCGTCGCCGTCCCAATGGGCTGACTCCGTGCTGGTCGTCTGTGACGGCGTGCTTCCCGGATAGTAGCTCGTGGTCGAGAAATTTGCGAGACGGCCACTTGCATCCCAGGTGTAGCTTAGCGCTTGCTGGCCGCCATCGCTTCCACACGACTGCGACAGCGCCGGCGTAAAGAGCGGTGGAATCGCTTGCGCTATGATGTGATTGTCGGTGTCGTAGCTGCGCGTCTCGGTAATGGCCGCGGCGCTTCCGCAGATGAGGCCATCGCTCACCTCGCGGCCAGCCGCGTCATAGCCGTACTGCTGGACGGACGTAAACGATGGCCCTCCTCCGGGTGTAACAAGCTGCTGCTGCGAGAGCACCTGCCCACTGCGCGCGTCGAATGTGCAGCTTCCAGTTGGCAGACCTGGTGAGTTTAATTGTTGGCATACCGCACCGTTAGCGTAGGGGCCACCGGTCTGATCTAACCCGCTCGTTTCGTTGCGCGTGCTCAGTCTGAAGTAGACCGGAGACGTGCTGCCCCATGACGCGCCGAGCTCCTTGTCTTCGAGATCATAGGTGATGTTCGTCTTTGGCGTGACACCGCGCGGCAGCGTAAGGCTTGCAATGCGCCCGTACGAGTCGTATGTCAGTGTCTTTGGCTGAATGGTGTATGGCCCAGGCCCGGTGTTACCCTGGCCCGTGGCCATCCCATTGAGGGGGTCAGACTGCGTCGACACACGCCCCGCGTTCGTATAGGTCCACGCAAACGTGTTGTTTCCGAGGCCCACGACCGGCGCGACGAGCGATGACCGTAATCCATCAGCGCGATAGTTGTACGAGAAAAGACTGCTCTGGTTGAACATTGCAGCCGGGACGTTCAAGCTGAGTGTGGACCGGAGTCCGTCGGGATAGTAGCCGTAGGTGACCGCGTCAGGAGCTTGCTCGCTGCTTGGATCCGTCGTGCTCGTAACGCGGCCATCGGCATCATACGTGCGGGTCTGCGTTCCCAGAGTCGCTGATGTCAGCGCGGTCTGACGACCGTCGGGATCGTAGCTGTAAGAACGGTTGGGCGTCACTCCGTCGGTAAAGGCCTCGCTACTCAGTTGGGCGTCTGCGTCATAGCTAAGCGCGTCCGTTTGCCCGGTGGGATTGGTTTTTTCACTAAGCAGTCCGTACTCGCCGTTCGAATCGTAGATGCTGGTTTGCTCTGGGCTCGTGCCCGCTGCGACCTCGTATTTCGTCAACGAGCGATCGAGAGCATCGAACGTGTTGCCGCGCAGATCTTGGAAGGTACAGCTGCTCGAGTATGTCGGTGCGAGTGGCACATTGGAAACCGGGGGCGGGGAGGGCTGCGGCGTGTTGATCGTTGTGGGGCCGCTTATCTGCACGCTCGTCCCTTGTATGCACTCTTGCGTCTTGTAGAGGTTTCCATACGCGAGGAACCCGGTCGCACCGCCGGTGATGTTCTGCGTTCCCCCGCCGCTTATGTCGTAGATGTAGCGCGTCATCCAGGGGAACGCGTAGGCATCATTGCCATCTTGCGGCTGACGCACCTCAACCAAACGATCTTCACCGTCGTACCATTTTGTGATCACGCCTGACTGGCAGCCCGAAAGCGCAGTGCACGCGTAGTGATGCAACTCCGTTAACGTATTCCCGTCTGGGTCGAAGACGTACGAGACGCCGGCGCTGTTTGCGGGCACCACATTGCCGCACGCCGCGCCTGAGTCGGCGGCATATTCCGACGCTGATCGTTGTAGCGCGATAGTTCCGTCGGCGTTGTAGCAGGTGTAGCTGGTGACGCCATCAGGGTCTTGGCGCGTGACGTTTCGGTTGAGCGAATCGTATGTCAGGGTCCAGGCGCCATTGCCCTTGTTGTAGCCGGTGAGATTCCCATACGGATCGTATGCGAACGTCTGGGTCGGTGTGCGAACCGTCCCGTCGTTCTGCGTTATCGCGTCGCCCTGCACCTCGATCGGGAGTCCGTAGTCGTTGCTATCGTAGCTGATGTGGTGATGGTAACCGCCGGGCGAGTAGGTATCGGTCAGCGCTCCGAATGGCTCATTCGCGTCGGAATAGTAATACGTGTAGTGCGCCCGACCCGCAATCGCACCACAGAGGGTATCGCCGGTTGCATAGGGATGCCCCGGGTTACTTCCGATCCAGTCGCCCCCGCCCATGTGGCTTTGAATCGGATCGCAATACACCGTGAGATTGTTGAACTGGTCGTACGAATAGAGGGCCGTGGGGCGAAAGGTTCCCATGCTCGTCGTAACCTGCGGCTGCGCCACGGCGATCGTGTTGCCGTTGGTGTCATAAGCGTAGTCGGTCTCGTTCCTGCGCGGATCGACGGTCGCCGTCAGATCATTATTCGCGTCCCATGACGCTTGCGTTAGTAACGACGCCGTGGGGGACGACCAGGCTTGCGTCTGCGTCACGCGACCCGAGCCGTCATAGGCCCACGCCGACGCGTGGCCCTGCGAATCCGAGAACGTTGTCGTTCCGCTGCCCCAACCACTGAAGCCCTCGCTTCGCCAGTTCATATATGATTGAGTGCCACTCTGCAGCGGCGTGCTTGTCCCGTCGTGCGGCGTGAAGTTCATGTACCCGATGTCGTCGATTTCTGTAACGTCGCCACTCGCCGTGTTGGTGCTGTAGAGGTACTGCCTGTAATCGCCATCGGTCCCAGCACTCAAGTCCCAACGCGGGCTCGCGGCATACAGCATCGCGTGCGTTCCCGCGTAATACCCGTACGCTTCGGTCAGCGTCGTGAACGTCTGCGTGCGCGTGGCGTCGTCGGCTGCGTTTCCTGGACGGGTAACGGCAGTGAGATCACCACGCGTATCATAGGTGTATAGGATGGTCTGGCCATCTGGACGCGTCAAGGTGCCAAGTTCCGGCTGGCCGTTCACCGTCGTGAAACCTAAGTACAGGTTCATCCCCGCATCCGCTACGCGAATCTGCGTGAGATTGCCGATGCTCGACGCGTCGTTGTTCGTGAACGAATAGTAGAGCTGGATCAGGTTGTGGTGGTTGCGCGCCGCGATATAGGCTAGGCGACCCCAGCCCGCCTCATCTGCGGCCGGGTTGCAACTCGTGCTGAACGGCGCCAGGAACAAATACAACGTCCCGTTCTTCTTCTGCCAGTAGTAGTAGCAGTCGGCCGAGGAATCGGGGATTAGTGACGTACCTTGCATGCCGGGCGGGGGCGTCCAGCCACCGCTCCCATTGGCTTTGTAGTCGTAGCGCGCACCATCGAGATCGAACACGCTGATCACGTTGTTCGTCGCATCATAGGCGAGCCGCTCATCGAAGTTGTTCGTCCAACCCTCGCCATAGATGCCCTGGTCGCTGCCGTCCGCGTTGGCTTGCCCTTCCAGCGACTGCGAGTTATACGTGCGGCGAAACGCCAGGTCGATGCCGCGTTCCGGGATATCCACGTCGTTGCTTTGCACGAGCAGATTTCCGTTCGCAACGTTAAGCATGTCCTTGCCGACGCCGGGGATCGCGCCTTCTTCGTACGTCCACCACGGATTCACGCCCGTCGTCGGAGCAGTCGACGAGCTATACGTCGCCATCGCGTGCAGAGTCGAGCCCGCATGCGCGCGCGCAATTGGCGGCGGTGTTGCTCCACGCGCGGTCGTGGCGGGGCGGCCGCGGCGCGCGTTCGCTGAGGCCGTCATCGCGAGCGGATCGGACGACGCCTTCCACGCATTCGGTCGCGGGAGTGGACCGTACACGTGCTCGACCCCTTGGCGGAGCGTGCGCACCTGGGACCGCCAGTCGAACACTGCCGGTGGCGTCACGTTCTGACGCAACGGCATGGGCGTCGGTGCCGGCGCGTGCATCGCCGCATAGCGTGACACGTGGCCGGTGATCAGCGCGAACACGAACGTGTTCTCGATCGCTGCGAGCAGCGGTTGTACGTTCGGGCCATGCATTTGGCCCGGCGCCGCCGCCGATGCAGTCGTTTGCAACGCGAACACTACGGTCAGGGCTAACGCGATGATGCGACGCATATGAAGCTTCCTCTGCGAGCAGAATGGCATATTGCCAATCATTCTCGCACGAAGCTACACGCGATTACAGATTCAAATTTAACTATCTTTGCCGTAGTTAGAATTGACTAAATCTGTCTCGCCGCATCGCGTTCAACTGGGTACCCGAACAGCCTCGGGTGGATCGTAAGGAGGTCGTTCGGGTTTCGCAATTACTCAGCGACGCAACGGAGCTGGAGATTCGGTCTCTTTCGGCACAAATATCTGAAAATCAATGCCCGCAATCTTGCCCTTGTTGTCGAACGCGATGGACTCCGCCACGCGTCCCGACGTAAAGATCAGCAGAAAGTCATAACCCATGGCTCCGCTGACAGGCCCCGACCTCATGAAAACGACATCTGTTGGGGCGCCGAAACGCCGCAACAATGCCCCTTCCCTTTCGACCTGGACCTGAGTTAGCTGTTGGCTGACTTCGGGCTGGAGTTGCGATCGATCTATTCTGCCTGTCTGAAATCGACGAAACCATTCCTTCGCTTTAGCCATGATCCGAGGGGCCACTATGGGCTCCACCGATGTGCTCGTTACGGGCGGCGCTGCGCTCGCTGCGGACACGAGGCACAATACCATCGTTGCCTCCAACAAAACAGTTAGACCGACGGCAGCTATTCTCACGTTTCCATCTCCATTAGCGAAGTTCTTCAGCCGTTACAAGCCGGCCCAAATGCACGATGCATCCAGTCAAGGGCCGCGGGGCACACAGCACCGCCAAGACTGTACTCGATCGTAACCCCATCGATGCTTCCCAACTGTTTTGTGACCTGAAGGATCACACCGGAACCAACCGCGATCGCAAGCCGTGAGCCGCTTAGCCAAGTGATCGTTGGATTGGTCTTAGTGCGATCTGCCGTAGGAGTATACCGAAACACGAGATTTTCCGCAGCATTAGGTATTTTTGCCTTATGCACAAACACAAACATGCCCACAATGCCGTCCCGGTCTCCCCTGCACTCGACGCGTCGTATAGTTGCAACTTGATCCGAACTAGCATTCTGCGTCGACAACTCCGTCGCCAGACAGGGCGGCGTGCCGACATCACCGTCAATGCCGATACCGTTCCAGGTTATAGCTCTGAGGATCCAAATCAAAGACCATGAGCACCAAAGGATCGCGACAGCGGCCAGCAAGTCCAAGAGCATCCTGCGATACCAGCGTTTCGGTGCAGCGTTCCACGCGAACACACGCTTCGCCACAAGATAAGTAAACAAGCCCCATAGGCCGGCCCAGATCGGAGCCCAGGTGAGAGCGCTCAGGCTGATTGCGGCGACACCTGCTAGCCACGCGACCAGGAAAACAAGGGCGCCCCACCAGCGCCCTTGGCCGGATCTCACCACACGCATTTTGATCAGCACTACTCTTCGTCGAACGTTCGCTTTCCTGAAATGACTAGCAACCCGGATGCCACTGCCGCCCCTGCGTCGCGAAGTACGCATCTGTATCGTACAGTGTAGTGTGCGAGCGCCCACCAGGCAGCTTGCCGTCTTTGAGATCCTCCATTTCTAAATATGACCAGATGAACGTGTCGATAGTGGCCGCTGAAAAGCCTGCCGATTTCGCATAGACACCTATCCCATAATTCGACGCGTCGCGATATTGCCCACCATACCAGAATTGATAGTTTAGTCTGCCGTACGTACTTTCCAGGCGGTAGAGCTCACCGGTAGCCCCTACGGGGTCTAATTCCGAGATGCTGTTCCCCGCACCGAGATCGGCGTTGAGCTGGTAGCTTAGACCCGGCGGAAGGGCTGGGGATGGACACGGACCTGCATTATGGGAGTGCACCACAACAATGGTCTGCAAACCCTGACTGTTGCCAATTCTGGGCGCCCATACGTTCACGTACGGCGGAGTTAAAAGAATATCAATGAGACCCCCAGAGTCGGATGAGCCAGAGGAGCAAGTCGAGGCGCCGTCGTCGGTTGATGCTAATATCGGACCACCGTTAAATGAAACGGAGGTACCACAAAATCCGCTCGGGTCCTGAATCATCATGGGGTTCCCACCATTCCAAAGGTAGCTCTTCTGGCTTGCCGGATCGCCCACGGAGCCGGCAAAGCCATCCGGCGTGGTCCACTGACCGCTTACCGCGTCATACGTGCGTACGCCTTGAATCGCGCTGAATCCGTCAACGATCCCGTCGGTGCGCGGCATGCCGAGAACCTTTCCCTGACCTACGCCAACCTGGAAGAAGAAATAGAGATTAAGGGGACCTCCAATCTGCTTCTGCGGATTCCAAAGAATGCTCGACTGAAAGTACATGGTGTGGCCGTTGCCGTTGGCAAACGCACCGCCACTGCATTGATACGTCCCGGGGTAGGGAGCCAAGGTGAGCCATAGTTGAATCCCCGTCGCGTTGTGGCATCCCATCACCGAGCCGTCCGGGCCACGATCGTAGAATGTCAAACCCGTAAACGTTCGATCCAACGGAGTGATATCGCCACTCCCGCCAACTTTAATGTCGTCAACCTGACCGCTTGGATTTGTCGTAAATATCAATTGGTCGCCGTCCCAGTGCAGCGTGTCATAAGCGACCGACGACGCGCTCGGTACAGTCCTCGATGTGCTGATCGCCGAACCAATCTGCACGGGATGACCGCCCGGCCCCCATTGATTGATCCCTAGTGCGCCGTTCTCCGTAGCCGGCGCTCCTATTGCCAACGACCCAAACTGCGTACTCGTTTGAATTGTATGATTTTCTGCGTCATACGTTCGCGCGAGCAAAGCCCCCATCGTCAACATGCGCCCGGCAGAATCATAGGTGTTGCCACCTAAAACCACGCCGGCTTGTGTGTCCAACGACTGCGAGGTTCCCGAACCTACCGCGAGACTATTCGCCATGAGTGTTTGCGCGTTGGCCAGCTCGCCGCGGACCGTATAGTTGAAGGTTTGCGATGCGGTCCCGATCAGCTGGCCCTGTGGATCCCACGTCAACGACGTGAGTTGTGGTGCATTGCTCGCATTGCCTCCGCAAGATGAGCAGAAAGGAAAATTGATTTGGGTGAGACGCCCGTAACTATCGTATTGCCAGGATGACGGGGCTGATAATGCGCCCGGTCCAGCCTCACTCCGCTGGGTTGGTCGTCCTGCGGGCGAGTAAGTATACGCATCACTGGTTGTGCCGACATTTGCCTGCGCAGCGTCATTGATAGCCAAGGTCTGGATGCGACCATCAGGGCGATATGAGTAAGCAAAGAGTCCGGTCTGCGCGAGCGCGCTGGACGCAACGTCGAGCTGCTTCAAGGTTCCGTCCGCGTAGTATTCATGTGTGAACGTCCCAGGCGAGGTAACACCGCCGCCACTTACCTCCTGTTTTGTCGCCTCATGCCCGTTCGCATCATACGTGTACGTCTCGGTTCCAAACACTGTCGACGTGAGTGAGGCCGTGCGGCCGTCAGGGTCGTAGGTCGCCGAACGATCCGGCGAGGTGCTGTCACTGAAGTGTATCTGTGTCGTAGCATTGCGGGCGTCATAGTTGTACCACGAACACTGTTGAGGCGAAGCGCTGTTGCAATCCTCAGTTAGTTCCCCGGCAAGGTCGCCACTAAAATAACTCGACGTGTCATACGCTAGCGTCTCCTGTACGAGCGACTCCGCGCTGCTTTGCGTTTGCGCGATCAGGCTATATCGCGCAGTCGGTCGGTCGAGAGTATCGAACGCATTGCCATGGATATCGAGAAACGTCGTGTTGGCGATGCTGCGCGGCGCAGGGCTACTCACTGGGAGTGGATTGGTCGGCGGTAGTAACTCCTGGGTCTTGAAGAGATTCCCATGCGCGCTGAAGCTCACCATACCGTTGAACGCCGGGGTCGATCCACTGCTATTGTTTTGCGACAGATCGTACAAGTAGCGCGTCGTCCATGGATTGACGTAGAGGTCGTTCGTCGAGTCCGGCGCCTGCTGCACCTCCACAAGGCGGTCTTCGCCGTCGTACCAATAGTTCGTGGTATCCTGTATTGGCGACGACGTTGATGTCTTCATACGATAAACGGCGCTGCTTACCGCGTCGCCATCAGCGTCGTACGTAAAGGTACTACCCCAGCCATTCGCATGCTGATAGGGGGTCTCGGTCTTTGAAACGCTGCCGTCGGCATTATAGTAAGTATAGCTAATTGGATTCCCTGGATCTGGGTCAATGGTTGTCAGCAGGCGGTGTAGCGTGTCGTAGGTCATCAGCCATGTGCCATTGCCGTTACTGGCGCTTGTGACGTTGCCGAAAGGGTCATACGTATAGGTGGTCGTGGGAGTCCGCGTCGTTCCGTCAACCTGCGTGTAGCCAGCGCCCGTGATCTGCGTCGGCAAGCCATAGTTATCGGAGACCGGCCCATTGGCGTACGAGACAGTCGTTTCGTAGCCAGAGCCCAAATATGCGTTAACGATAACTCCGTAGGGTTCGTTCGAGTCGACGTAGTCGTACGTGTAGTGTGGCCGACCCGCAATCACACCACAGAGGGTATCGCCGGTTGTATAGGGTTGCCCCGGGGTTCCGATCCAGTCGCCCCCGCCCGCGTGGGTTTGAATCGGATCGCAATACACGGTGAGATTGTTGAACTGGTCGTACGAGTAGAGGGCCGTGGGGCGAAAGGTTCCCATGCTCGTCGCAATCTGCGGCTGTGCCATAGCGATCATGTTGCCGTTGGTGTCGTAGGCGTAATCCATTTCATACGGATTCGGTTCGGCGAGGCCCGCGCCGCGCGGATCGACTGTCGCCGTGAGATCGTTGCCTGCGTCCCACGCCGCGGTGGATGTAAGCCACCCAGAGCCCGTCCAGCCTTGCGCTAGGGTTATGCGACCCGAGGCATCGTAGTTCCAGTTCGCGGCGTGCCCGTCAGTGTCTGTGTATGACATCGTGCCGGAGTTGCCAAATGTATAATTCGTGTTGCTAAACGACTCGTTCCTAAAGACCGTTGCGTTGTTCGTGTTGTTGGGCATACCGGGTTGTATGAGCGTACCTGTCGAATCGTTCGGCATAAAGTTCGCATACCCGATATACTGCGCTTGTTGCAATGCGGCATTCGAACCGGGCACATAAGCGAACACTACGTATGCGCCGCCGCTACCGTTCGCGCTCGGGCCGCCCCACGTCATCGTCCAACGTGGACTATCGACCCAATAGAGAAGGTGTCCCCCCGCAACGGTGCCATACCGGTGATGCAGATGTGTCGTGTCGCCGCAGACGGCCACGGAATCTGGCGACCCGTCAACGGCGCCGTTCCCGGGCTTGCAGACATCGCTGATGTTGCCGTTGCTATCGTAGGAATAGCGCACCTGCTGCCCATCGGGCCGCGCCACGGATTGGAGTTCCGTGTAGTTTCCGTACTTCGCAAAGGCGAGTGTCAGCGTCTGACCATCCGAATGCGTCGCAACGATCTGCGTGACGTTCTGTGCACTGCTCGAGTCGCTGTTCGACCATGAGTAAGTGAACGTGATTACGTTCTGATGGTTGCGCCCGTAGATCTGGTAGAGGCGCCCCATGTAGCCGGCGTAGCTAGGTGAGCCGCCCGGGCAAACAGTAGCGGGTGACCAGAAATAATAGATCGTGCCACTTTTCTTTGTCCACAAATACCCACAGCCACCGTCCGATGCTAGCGTCGTCCCCTGCATGCCTGGCGGAGGAGTCCAAGCCCCAGCACCGTTAGAGGTGTAGTCGTAGCGCGCTCCGTCGATGTCGTAGACGCTCAACGTGTTCGTGGCTGCGTTATACCCCATATGCGCGTCGAACGTGTTGGTCCAACCGTTCCCAAACAGGCTCGGCGTTGAGCCGTCAGTCCCCGCCGCATCGTGCTGCGATGCCGAGTTGTACGTGCGTCGGAATGCAAGATCGATACCGCGCTCGGGAATATCTACATCATCTTCCTGCTCGATCAGGTTGCCCGTTGCGACGTTGACCATCCATCTACCAACTCCCGCGATCGCGCCTTCTTCGTACGTCCACCAACGACTGATGCCCGTGGTTGCCGGTGACAGCGGCGGAGCAGTTGGCGTCGGCGTAGGGGCGGGCGTCGGTGTCACCGGAATTGGCGTTGGCGTGGGCACCGGCGTTGGTGTCGGTGTCGGCACCGGCGTTGGCGTTGGCGTCGGCACCGGTGTTGGCGTTGGCGTCGGCACGGGGGTCGGTGTTGGGGTGGGCCTGGGCGATGGCGATGGCGTTAGGCCTGGGCAGCCCACAAGCAATCGCCCTCGGACAACCGTTTGCGGGCAGATCATCGGCTTGACGCCGCCGCTCAACGCCGCAACAGCAATTGGCCCCGACTTCTTCATTGCGAGCGGATCGCGCGGCACCGACTGCAGATTCGAAATTTCACGTAGCATGGTTGGCATGCGTCCCGGCGAGCCATGCAGCGCGCGGGCTGCCACATGATGATCGATCCGCGTTTGTTCGGATCGAACCAGGGCTTGCCGCGAAATGCGGTCGAAGGCCGGGGCAGGCGCATGCATCGCTTCGTAGCGTGACGCCTGACCGGTGATCAGTGCGAACACCAACGTGTTCTCGATCGCTGCGAGCAGCGGTTGCACGTTGGGGCCATGCATTTGACCCGGCACTGCCGCCGAAGCAGTCGTTTGCAACGAGAACACTACGGTGAGGGCTAAAGCGATCATCCGACGCATATGAAGCTTCCTCTGCGAGCAGAATGGCATATTGCCAATCATTCTCGCACGAAGCTATATGCGTGTTACAGATTCAAATTTAACTATCTTTTCTGTAGTTAGAACTAACTACACGAACAGTCCGGACGAACGCGCAATGGCTACAACTTGCGATCGCGAACGCGCGCCGAAGCGCTGGCGTACCGCCGCAACGTGATTGCGCGCGGTGTTGATCGTGATCTCCATTGCGCCGGCGATCTCCGCGTCGGACATTCCCTCGCAGACGAGCTTGAATGCGCGACGCTGCGTCGAGGTGAGCGCGGCGAGACGTGGATCGGACGATCCGCTCTCGCGACGCCGAATCTCGTCTGCAAACGCACAATCCGGAAAATCGGCGATCGCCTCCGCGGCGACTCTTAGCCAGGTGCGATCGCCGGTGAGGCTATGCAGGCGCAGCGCCGAGGCCGCAGCGCGCCAGCTGTAACCTGATTCTCTGAACATCGAGAACGAGCGTTCAAGGAGTGCCCTCGCTTCGCGCTTGCGCCCCGATGCAATGAGCGCCACCGCACGTGCGTGCGATTCCATCGCTCCCAAACGATGGTCGTGGGCGATGGAAAATCCACTCGAGATGGGCGTGCTGATAGCGTCGTAGCAATCCAGCAACGCGAGAGACGCAGCCACGTCATGCTCCGCAGTCAACTCGATGAGGCTGAGAAGGCCGACGCGTTCTTCATTGCTGGATTCCCACGAAATCGAGAGCGCATTTTCGCGTCGCGTGCTCGAGTAGCGCATCGGCCGCCTCGTTCGATCCGGCGATCCGCACGAGGTACGCGAGCTCACCATAGATTGTCGCGCGCCACTGCAGCGTGGGCGCCGAGTCGACGAGCGTGTGCATGATCCGCTGCGCCTTGCGATGGGAACCGCGCAACGCGTAGGCCCACGCGATCGAGCGCTGCGTCAGGAATTTCTGCTCGGCGAGGTCCGGCGTCCACGCTATCCGCTCCGCGAGGCGCACGGCGAACTCGAATGTCTTGGCCGAAAACACCTCGCGCGCCAGGTCCGCCAGCGTCTGCGCGGCGTTTGCAAGGAGCGCCACTTCCATCGCCGCCGGCGTCTCCTCGATGAAGCGAACCATGCGCTCGAGCGCACGCGCCTGTTCGATATAGTGACGCTGCAGGGATGCGGCCAAACTGAGAAGATACTGCTGCCACGCGATGAATCGCGGGGCAATTTGCGCGTTCATCGCAAGAAGTATGCTCCGCATTTCTGCGGCGTCGCCGCGATAGAAGGCCACCGATGCGCGGGCAATCGCGATCTCTGCGCGCCCGGACTCGCTCACGTTTCGCAGCGAACGCGCCAGGCCGTCGAGCTTCGCGACCTCGGCCCACTCCATGAGCGCGGCGTTACAGTGCAGTCGAAGCGCAAGGCCGGTAGCCTGCGCGTCGCCGGAATCTTCGCTCGCCTCAAGCTCGTCTAAGGCCTCGCGGAAATGGCGCAGGCGCATGTGCGAGCGGGCGCGCAGCAGCGCCTGGGCGACATCGCCTTCGCTCGCCAAAAGACACTCGGTAAAGTGCCCTTTGGCGTATAGTTCGTCCACTACCGTGGACTCAGGTAGAAGCGCTGGTCCCGACAACGCATAGCTCCTTCGGCGATAACCACGTGTGCCAATGCAAACGTGCGCTCCCCATTCGCCTGTGACTTTCGAACTCTTTTAGTCCTTTTGCACTAGGTACCCAGTGGAACCATCGGGAGGCCACCCGGGGTATCCTTGACCGGTTCCGTGACGGGGGGAACCTCGGGGACGTCTCCAGCTGTGTACAACAATTCCATCCACCATTCTTGACTATGCGTGTACGCAGACGCCTAGTAGAAATTCACTAAGCGCGCACACCTTGTAGTGATTTCTCGCTACGTGCGCTGATTTTGCGACGCGCAATTCGTCACATAATCTCGAAGAAAATCATAAAGATCAAGGGGTTGACCGCGCATGTTATCAGCGTGCATGATTCACGCTAAGATGTGCGCTGCGCACATTCATCGATGATGGTTTCTCGGTTACTCTTCTTCCGCTGCGCACTGGTTGCGCTCTTGATCATCGCTTCGCTCGTGGGTATGGCGCCCGCCGGCGCAGCCGGAACGCGCCCCACGCCGACACCCTCGCCTTCGCCAATTCCTGCGGTCATTCAAGTGCAAGTTATGCACGTCGATCAGGCGGCGGCAATAATCCATCAACTCTTCCCGCACGTGAGCGTTCGCACCGATCCATCGGCTAACGCCGTGGTCGTCGTGGGTCCGCCCGGCGAAGTCGAGCAAATACGCACGGTCGTCCAAGGTCTCGACGTGCGCAATCCCAATCAGCCGGCGCTCGAAGTCGTGCAACTTCACACCATCAAACCCGACGCGCTCGTCCACAAAGTCGCGCCGCTTTTTCCTAACGCCTCGATCACCGTTGCGTCGAAAAACAGTGTGTTGCTCAAAGCCAAGCCGCTCGACTCGACACAGATCAAGGCATTGATTACGAGCCTCGATGCGGCACCGATGGTGTCGCCCTCGCCCCCGCCCGATCCGGTCGAAACCGTCGATGTCAAGCAGGCGAAGCCCAGCGCGCTGGCGCGCGCCGTCGAGCGCAACGTCCCGCACGTGCGCATCAGCGTCAGCGGGTCGTCACTGCTCATCACCGGCGATCCGCAGTCCGTGACCGCAGCGAAGGGCCTCGTCGCCCAACTCGACGTGCCGCCGGTCGGCGCGAGCCGTCACGCAGGTCTATCACCTCAAGACTGTCGACGCCGCCTCCGTCGCGAATCTTATTCAGAAAACCTATCCCGACGCGACGGTCGTCACCGACACCGATCTCAATGCGATCTCGGTGCGAGGCTCCACGGCCGAACAGCAGCGGATCGGCGAGGCGATCGATCAACTCGACGGCAAGCAAAACGGTGCTCCCGGGGCACCCGGTGGCTACGGTGCGCCGGGCGGTGCTGCAATGAGCGACGGCAACATCGCCGTCGTGCAAATCAAGTCGGCGATTCCCGGCAGTGGCGGCGCGCCATCGAACACGGCACAAGATATTGCCACGGCCGTCACGCAAGCACTCGGACAACTCGCCTCGGGGCTACACGTCACCGTGATGCCGAACACGCCGGAACTCATTTTGACGGGAGACCCGAGCAGCATTCGATTGGCAAAGGAACTCATCGCCAAACTCGACGTCACGCCGCCGCTGGTCGAACTCGACACGGAAGTCCTCGAAATCGATGGAAGTCTCGCCAAGAATATCGGACTCCAACTGCCGCAAGCAGTGCTCAGTACGACATTCGAGGAGATCCAACCGACGCCCGATCCCTTCGGCAATCCCGGCAAGCTCGGAAAGATTGCGCCGATTACGCGCACGCCATTGCAGCTCACGGCGCAGCTCAACTTACTCGTGCAACACGGCGATGGCCGCGTGCTCGCCGATCCGCGCATCGTTACGCTCTCCGGTCACAACGCGACCTTTCAAGCCGGCGACACGCTCTCGATCCTCACGACCAGCGGCGGCGGTGTCGGCACGACGGTGACGACGCAGCTGCAGTCGTTCAACACCGGCGTCACGCTCGATATTACGCCACTCGTGACGGCCGACGGCAACATCATGGTCACCGTGCATCCCACCGTCAATAGCCTCTCGGGCGATCCCAATGGCGTGCCGGAGATTTCGACGCGTAACACGCAGACGACGGTCTCCTTGCACGATAATCAGACGCTGATTATCGGCGGGCTCATTCAAGAGGTGGACACACGGACGATCAGCAGTTTACCCATACTCGGAAACATTCCGATCATCGGCGGCCTCTTCAAGAACAACAATACCAACAACACCAGCAACGAGCTGGTGATCATCGTGACGCCGCACATCATCCACGATGGTGAGCCGACGCCGCCGCCAGGTTCGACGATGGGCATCCCGACCGCGCGACCGTTGCCCACGATACCACCCGACCTCGCGTTCCCGACACCGCACGCGACGGGCTCAGCCTCGCCGCTCCAGGGGCCCCCGGCGGTCCTCAATACGCCGCCTGTAACACCGACGCCGCTGGCGCAGGCGACGCCGTACGCTTTTGCCGCCTCGAACGTGTTCGAATACGGGCAAGCGCCGCAGAACAACTTCGCGCAACCGCAGGACCCGCCGCAGATCTTCTACGCGCGCCTTTCACCGACCGTGATGGACGCGGCAACGACCGTGATCGTCGACGCAATCACGACCAGCAACGTTACGCGCGTGCAAATCGGGACGTCGACCTCGGCGCTTTCGCTCGTACAGGTTGCTCCCGGGAAGTGGCAAGGTACCTTTGAAGCGGGGCGATTCGGTCTGGGCCCGGCGCAGCCGATCCAGCAGCTTACCTTATACGCCTACCGCAACGACGGCGGCTCGACCAACATCCAAATCCCAGTGAGCACGCACTGACGCTGTTCGCATAGTTAGTTTTAACTACAGTGAAAGATAGTTAAATTTGAATCTGTAATCGCGCGATAGCTTCGTGCGAGAATGATTGGCAGTATGCCAATCTGCTCGCAGAGGAAGCTTCATATGCGTCGCATCATCGCGCTTAGTCTTGACACTATTGTTCTCGTTGCAATCCACCGCTTCGGCTGCGGTGCCGGGTCAAATGCATGGCCCCGACGTGCAACCGCTATTGTCGGCGATCGAGAACACGTTCGTGTTCGCACTGATCACCGGTCAGGCATCACGCTATGAAGCAATGCATGCGCCAGCGCCGGAGCGGCTAAGCGATCAACCCGCAACTACGAACAGAGGCCTGATTTCGGCAGTTCACGCCCTGCGCAGGGGACTTTTCGCTATGGGCAACGGGTAAGCGCGCCGGCGACTGTCATCACGGGTGTTCCTACCAAAAGATGCGCCGCGCGATCCGCTGGCTGTGACGAAAAAATCAGCGTCCAATTGCTCGTTGCGATGCGCAAAGCGGCGTCAAGGCCGAGTGATCTGCCCGCAAACGGTCGTCCGAGGGCGACTGCTTGTGGGCTGCCCAGGCCTAACGCCATCTCCATCACCAAGACCAACGCCGACGCCCGATGCCGACGGCCAACGCCAACCCCGATGCCGACGCCAACGCCAACGCCCGTACCGACACCCAACGCCAACAGCCGATACCGACACCAACGCCAACACGACGCCGATACCGACGCCAACGCCGATCCCGGTTACGCCGACGCCGGTGCCGACGGCGACACCTGTGGCTGCAGCTATGCCGACGCCAAACACCGGCATCAATCCGTGGTGGACCTACGAAGAAAAACCGCTTGCTGGTATCGGCACGGCGATGGTCAACGTCGCCAACGGCAATCTGCTGGTGCAGAGTGACGATGTCGACATCCACGAACGCGGTATCGACCTCGTGTTCCGCCGCACGTACAACTCGCAGAGCCAACACGACTCGGCCGGTACCGATGGTGCAACGCCGAGCCTGTTCGGTAACGGTTGGACGAACACGTTCGACGCGCACATGGGTTATAACGCCGCCACGAATACGTTGAGCGTTTACGATACCGATGGCGCGCGATACGACTACTCGTTTAATGGTGGTCCGTGTTCTCCCAGGAGCATTTGCTGGATACCTCCTGCGGGGATGCAGGGAACAACGCTCGTGTCCGATGGTGGCTGCGGCTATTTCTGGACGAAGAAGACGGGCACAATCTACTATTTCTGGAGCCCGGCCACCGTGTGCCCAGGGGGTGGGACTTCCGGTTACGGCGGCTACATGGGGCGACTTTACCAGATCTTCGGCCGCAACCACACAAACGTTATTACATTCACCTACACCTGGGCGAATGGTAACGCGAGTTCGGCACAAAACGTCGCATCCATTACGGCGACGCACAGTGACGGGCAGATACTGGCGCTGAACTTTGCCCAGTTCGGATCGTACACCGAACTTGCGTCGATCACGCGCCCCGATGGTCAACAGATCACCTATAGCTACGATACGACCGGCAATCTGCAATTCGTCACGCGGCCGGGGCACGCCACCGACGATGCGACGCGGACGCAGCAGATCACGAGTCTCACGGAGGAGTATTGGTGGTGGCCCGGGACGCACGAGATGCGCTGGGTTGGGGGCCCGCGTTTCGTGGCGAGTTCATATAGCGACGGCAGCAACTACGGTTTCACCTATGATGCCAACACGACGAGCGGCCGTCTCACGTGGATCAGCGACTACGGCATGATGAACTTTACGCCGGACGACGCCCCGGGTGGCGGCACGTTTGGTGCCCTGCAAGCCGTGCCAACAATGACGGGAAATTCGCTGTGGCGTCAGACGGAATTCCAGTACAACTACAATTCCGAAGGCATAAGCGTGATGACGGATACGCAAGGACACGAGCAATGGTGGCAACCCGATTCGCTCAATCGTATCGTCGAGACAGCGGCATGGGCGGGACCGGGGGATTGGCTCGTCACGTTTGCTTCGTGGGATTCACAAAACAACCTCAACTCGTCGACCGACGCAAACAACAACACGACCAATTATGCGTACGATCCGAATGGCAACACGATTGCGGTGCAGGAGCCGCAAGTAACGACGAATGAGGGTACGTTTCGCCCGATCGAGACATACTCGTACGATCCGATTTACAACAACCTTGAATCATACTGTGACCCGATAAAAAACGGACCAAGCATGGCGCTGCCGGCAAATCCTGGGCCTGACACGCTATGCTCGACGATGCCGGGAAGCGGCGCCACCGTCTATCAGTACTCGGCGAACTCGGCCACGGGAGCTCAGGATGCAGCCGAGCCGTACGGAAAGCTGACCGACACGTACGATGCCATGACACCTTCCTACCATCACGCGATCACCTACGACAGCACCGGCTATGGGCTGCCGGTTCAGGTGAAGGGCGACCCAATAAGCCAGCAGCTCGATGGCACGTCGCGGACGCCGACGATCACATTCGGCTACGACGCGAACGGCTACGGGAACCTGACCAGCTACAACAAGGGTAACGGCACCTGGACGTTCACCTATGACAATTTGAATCGGCCTCTAACGCAAACGGACCCCGACAGCACGTCGAGCAGTCCCATTACGAGCTATACCTGCTACAACGTTGATGGCTCGGTGTTCTACACGGAGACCCCCTATCAGCACTACCTTGACAACTCACCGGCGTGCCCGGCACCAGCGACAACTTCGTCGGCAACGGCGCCCGCCAACGCAGATGCATTTGTCTATGACGCTGACGGCAACGTGCTGACGGAAACCGTTGCGCGCGTCGTCGGCTTTGCGACAACGCCAACGCCGGAGAAAACGTCGAAATGGTATGACGGTGAGGATCACCTGGTCGAAGTGCAGCAGCCGCAAGACCCGAACAACGACACCTACACCAACCCTTGGCTCACGCGGTACATTTATGACATCGGCAACGACACGAGCGTCTCGTTTAATGCAATGAGCAATTTCCTTGCGTACGGCAACCTCTACAAGACCCAAGAGCTGCTGCCTTCAGGGAACAGCCCGGTGACTGAAACTGCGACGACGCCGCAATCCATTGCTAACACTGTCTTCCAGGATCTGAAGGGCACAGCGTTCGATGCCCTCGATCGCCCCGTTGCGAACTATGCGCTTATCTCGCAGAACGGCGCTGAGACGCTCTCGAGTGAAACGATGACGTATGACGGTTCAAACCAGTACGGGACGTTTACGGGCCTGCTGACCGCCGACTGCAATGCGATGTCACAATGCAAATATCCAGGCTACGATGCGCTGGATCGCACGAACGCCATAGCGTTCTCGGACAGCTCGCCGTTGCGTACGAGTCTCTACGATCCCGACGGCCGCACCGTGGCGATTGCGTCGAGTGTTTACGGCACGCAGAGCTTTACGTACGATAACGATGGCCACAAGCTTACCGAGAAAGAGGCAAGCGCCGGTGGCGTTACCTCTCCTGCAACCTTCACGCACGAATACTACGCAGACGGCATGCTCAAGCAACTCGACGTTGCATCGACCGGCCTGAATCAAAACGGCCTATTCGCTTACTCGTATCGCCCTGATGGCCTCATGCAAACGCAGACGGTCAACGACGCGGCGCAATCGAACGTTGGGACTGCGACGGTTGTGTTAACGTACAGCGCGAGGGGACGCGTAACGCAGCGCACCGAGAGCGGAACGAGCGGGAATCCGAATCCAATGACCTGGACGTACGATGCCTTTGGGCGCACGGCCACAATGGACGTCCCAGCATGTGGGGCCTGTGGCCAGCTGCTCACGCACCTCGCCATCGACTCGTACGACCCCCAGGGGCAGCTGCTCCAAAGTTGCCAAAGCATCCCGTCGGTGGGTACATGCCTCTATAAGAACTATGGATACTCTACGCGCGGCGAATTAGTCGTCTCGCCTCTGGCGCCCGGGCCGCTTTCTCTGGGTCAACCAACACAGAACTTCATGGCAAATAGTGTGCAAAACGCGCAGTTCATCAGCAGTAGTCAGGACTCGGCTTCAACGACGTGGGATTCCCGCAGTGGAGCGATACTTTCCAGGAACACGAGTGTCCCGCTCTGGGTGGATGGAGCGCTGGAAGCCACCACCTCCCAGGCGACCTTCACATACGATCAATCGGGCCGACTAACCGCGGACGCAACTGTTAGCTCAAGCCCGAGCAACACTGTCTCCGACACATTATCCCGTACTTATGATGCCGAGAACCATACGACTACCAGCACCGATGGCAATACGTCAACGACGGGCCTAACTAGTAAACTCGGCTCGATTACAGCCTACGATTGGGGGCCGATGGGCCACGCGGTTCGCGTCGGCTCAGCGACCGGCACAACCTCAACAATCCCGAGCATCGCAACCGTGCAGTACGATAGTCTGCACTGGGACGGTGATCAGCTTGTCTTTCAGACGAACGCTTCTGGGCAAGTCAACGACATCAAGATCGGAACAAACGGAGACATCACGCCGCTCGACGCCGCATTTACCGGCTTAACTTTCTGGGATCGAGCCCCCGACAATACTATCCTTTCCTCCCATACCTCGATCGGGACTTGCGGCGCATACGTACAATCGAATGGCAGTACGTTTACTGTACCGTGTCCCACGAGCTTCCTCTTGCAGTCGGGTGAGTTTGTGTCGGGTCCCGGTTCGAAGTTTAGAAGTCCCTCATACCAGGTTGGCATTGGGCAGGGCGCACTGCTGGGGATGGCACGCACAGACGCTATGACCGACGGGTTCAACGCGCTTCAAGGCGCGCGCACGATGGATGTCAACGCGGGTACGTGGACAACACCGGACGCTTTCCCCGGGTATCAAGACGATCCGTCGAGTCAGAAGGCCTTTGTCTGGAACGAAAACAATCCGGTTCAGTTCTCGGATCCGACCGGAAACAACGTGATTTGCAAGACCACTGAAGTTGTTAATACGAATACCAACGCTGTCGTAAGCGAAGCAACGAAGTGCTGGGACGACGGCTTGGATGCGGGAGAGCCTTTCGGCTGGTTCGCGGGCTTGTGGTGGGGCACCACGACATATCAAAGTGTTTCTAACATCGGCGGTATTCCATTACACTGGGCAAAACCGCTACCGCAAGCGTGTGCGAACGCCTACGCGGGCATACGTGCGAACATCAAGGCGGCAGTTGAAGTCTTTGGCGGCGAGCTCAACCAGACAGCCTCCGACCTAGGGGGTGCGTTGGACCGCAAGCAAGAGGGCTATGATCCGGTGAAGACAGGTGCCGTAACCAGTAATCGCGCGTCGGACAAAAACGGACTCGCTACCCTGAGGGGGATGAACGTTGCAGTCTCCGGTTTAGCGGCACTAGGGACATTCTCGGACATTGCTCATCAAATCGTGGGTATCGTCGGGCCACAGCCAAAAGCGAATGATCAATATAATGCTGACTTGCAAGCCGCCGGTTGCCCTACAACACCTTGAAGTTTGCACTGCGCGCTTTTGCGGGCGATGGCCCCGCCATGAAGGTTGGAAAAAATGAAGTTGCTCGCTTTTGCCTCGATTTGCGTGCTTGTGTTTGCGAGTGCCTGCGCGGGACGTTCGGGAACGGCTCCCTGTTCCCCGGAAAATATAAGATCACTTTATGGCGAGGCGGAGCAGCTAGATCAGCGTGTTACCGCAGACCCAAAGAGTGCTGGCGCGGACCGGGCACTGTTGGACGCTCTTTGGGCGCACAATGTGGACTGTAGCGCTCACCCCGAACTGTCCGCCGAAGCTCACGACCAATACGCTGCGACGGTGGTACTTGCAAATGCTGACGGCGCCGTAGTCCAGTTTGCGGCTGGAAATTATCCAGCCTCACGAGCGTATGTCGATAGATTCCTTTTCTTGATGAGAGTCCTCGAAGCGGCCGCGGGTTTGAGTGGTGCCGCGGCGTCTGCAAAATCCCATCTGGCGCAGATTGAAAACATCGACCAAGAATTGCAAAAAAAGGGCATATCGCGGAAGCCGGTCGATGAGAAAAGAGCACTGACTTTGCAACGTCCGGCGCGTGCTCGCTGAGTTGCGCGGAAGCCCCATAGGGCTTTGAGCAGTCTCGCGGGGATCGAGCCGACGCGCGAGAATCAACCTCGTTATGCGGGGCACTCAGATATTTTGTGCGACGATTGCGGCCTTCATAACGACTGTCTTGATCGCTCGCATCGCCTGGCGCCCAAGTCCTGGCTTGCGCCAATGGGTAACTCTTCTAAGCGGAATTACGCTGGCTTTCCTTGGCATGGCATCGCCGCCCGTGTTGGCGATATTCCTTGGAGGTTTTGCGCTTGGGTCGCTGGTGTTTCTGGGAAGCGCGGTTAGGGGTAGTGGTCGGAAGTCGTACGGATTACGCTCCTATTGGTATTCGACGGAATCGGAATCTGAGGAAATTGTCGAGGAATACGAGGCATCGAAAATGCGCGGCCTTGACGAACATGGCAGAATCGTTAACCCGACGCAAGGATTTAGGAACGCTACGTCGCGTCAAAATAAGCGTAACGCACGTGGCTAAGGTCAGCCTAAACACGTGGCTAAGGTCAGCCTAAAAAAGAAAGCGCAGGCGACGCCCCCATGGCATCAAGCGATGGCGTAAGCTCTCTTCGACAAAAGCCCTGGGCGTTTTCGAGAAGAACATGGGTGATTTTCCGGCCGCCCTTCGAGCTCCGACTTCGGGATACGCTAGGGATGACAAATGTGGGCCAATCGCTAAGGCTCCTATCCCCTATCTGCGGAGGAGACCAGCGTGAAGCTCGAGCCGTATATCTTCTTCCACGGGACCTGCGAAGAGGCACTCAATTTCTACGTGAAGGCCTTCAATGGAAAGATCGAAGGACTGTCACGTGTGTCGGAGGCTCCGCCGGAACATCGAGGCGATCCATCGTGGGCGAACAAGATCATGCACGCAACGTTTATTGCGGGCGACCTCAAGTTCATGGCCTCCGACGGGCGTCCCGGCACGCCGCCGCACGGTGAAGACGACCTCGCGCTCTGCGTCGCGACCGAAGATGCGGCCGAAGGCGACCGCGTCTTCAACGCGCTCGCACAAGGCGGCACGGTCGAGATGCCGCTCGCGCCCGCATTTTGGGGCGGCCGATTCGGGCAGCTCGTCGACAAATTCGGAATTCAATGGATGGTTTCTACCAACTAATGACCACGCTTGCAACGCCGGCACCGGCGACACCGAGCGAGATCGAACAAGATCTCGTCGAATTGCGCGAAGGCGCGAAACGTTGGGTCGCGTTGCGTACGGCAGCCAAAGCCGATCTGCTCGAGCACGTGCGCGACACGGTCTATGCGCAAGCAGCGCGATGGGCGCACGCCGGCGCCCAAGCTAAAGGCGTCGCGGATACGCCGCTCGCCGGCGAGGAGTGGATCAGCGGCCCATGGGCGCTGCTTTACGCGCTCAACCGCTACATTCGCACGCTGCGTGACCTGGCGCACGACGGTACGCCCCAGATCGCAGCGTCGCGGATCCACGAGCGCGCCGACGGTCAACTCACGGTCGATGTCTTTCCCAACGGCTTTTACGATCGGCTGCTGCTCTCGGGCGTACGCGCGGAAGTCTGGATGCAGCCCGGCGTCACACGCGAAACGCTCGCATCGACCATGGCGGTCTGGTACAAGCAATCGTCACCACAGCCGCACGTCGCGCTCGTTCTCGGTGCCGGGAATATCGCCGCGATTGCACCGCTCGACGTGCTCTATAAACTCCTCGCTGACGGCGCCGTCTGCATTCTCAAGATGAATCCGGTCAACCAATACCTCGGCCCAATTCTCGAGGATGCACTCAAACCGTTGGTCGACGGCGGCTACCTGCGCTTCGCGTACGGCGGTACTGACGTCGGAAAACTGCTGACCGAACATCCACTCGTCGATGAGATTCATATCACCGGAAGCGACCGGACCTTCAATGCGATCGTACGCGATCAGCACGTGACCAAACCAATTACGGCCGAGCTCGGCAACGTCAGCCCGACGATCGTCGTGCCGGGTCCGTGGACCAATGCAGATTTCCGTTTCCAAGCCGAGCAGATCGTCACGCAAAAGCTCCACAACGGCGGGTTCAACTGCATCGCGGCGCAGGTTGTGATTCTTCCGCAAGATTGGGATGGCACGCCCAAGCTGCTCGCGCAGATCGAAGCGGTGATGCGAGACGTGCCGCAAAGGCCGGCGTACTACCCGGGCGCGGCCGAGCGCGTGCAACAGCTGGGCGGCGACGATCGGTCGATTCTTCGACTCGATGCGAGCACGGACGCAATTGCCTTCAAGGTGGAAGCGTTTGCAAGCCTCCTCGCGGTCACCACGCTGCCGGGCGATACGACGACCTTCCTGCCCGACGCGGTCGCGTTCGCAAACGACCGCCTGTGGGGCACGCTCGGCGCCAACCTCATCGTCCATCCCGCTACGATGCGCGGGCTCGCCAGCGAGGTCGATGCAGCGATCGCGGACCTTCGCTACGGCTGCGTCGCGGTCAACGCATGGACGGGCGTTGGCTTCTTGCTCACCGAGACGACGTGGGGCGCATATCCGGGTCACACGATCGACGACGTGCGCAGCGGCATCGGTGTGGTGCACAACAGCTATCTCTTCGATCGCGCGCAAAAGAGCGTGGTCTGGGCGCCGTTTGCACCATTCCCGCGCAGCATCGCAGGCTACGGCGCGACGCTGCTGCCGAAGCCGCCGTGGTTCGTGACCAACCGGCTCGCCGATAAGATCGGCGCAGCACTGGTCGATTTTGAAGTGCAGCAAACGCCGCTCGGCGCGATGAAGGTCGCGATGCTCGCAATGCGTGGCTAGTCTACGTTGAGATCGATCTCGTGCGAGAGCTCTTCACGGAGCTCTTTTTTCTTGCGCTTACGGTTGTAGTGCGTGCGCACGTCGTGCGCGCCGGCCGGCCGGACATTGGTCGGCGGCCCGAGACGCGGTACGAGCTTCAACTTGCGCCGCTTCTTCTTAGGCATGACGCACATACCGTAGCACATCGGCGCCGCGATTCCCTCGCTTCATGCGCACGACGCGGTCGAACCCCATGCCGAGCTTGTTCACGAGCGCGATCGATGGCGCGTTGAACGGGTGGACCAGCGCGACCACGCTGCGCGTGTCGGGCCGATGGAATGCGAACTCGAGCACGCCGCGAGCCGCCTCGATCGCGTATCCGTGCCCACGTGCCGACCGTGCAAACACGAACCCAAGCTCGAGTTCACCGGGCTGGTCGGTCTTCATCAATCCGCAGCTCCCGATCAGTTCCGAACTAGTTTTTAGCACGACCGGCCACATCGCACAGCCGTCGCGCTCGTTCGCTTGGGCCATGTTCGCAATCGCTTCGCGCGTTTGTTCGAGCGTCTTCGTTCCCGAGAGAATATACTGCATCGTCTCCGGGTCGCCGTAGATTGCAGCCAGCGGCGCGGCATCCAAAGCCATCCACGTGCGCAAAAGCAGCCGCTCGGTCTCGATGTAACTCATTGCGAAATCGCGCCGGCGCTCCGTAACATCTCGAGCACGCGGTCAACCGGCAGACCGTACATCGTTGCGCCGCCGCGCCCCGTCATGGTGGTTGCTTCGAAGAGCGCGTCGTAAATCGCGGCCTGCGTTGCTTCAGCGGTCGCGCTATAGAGCGCGTTGAGCGCGCGATCGTTCTCGGTGAACTGCACCTTGGGAGCGGCGATATCGAAGTCGGCTGTTTGCTCGAACACGATGCTGGTTGAGAATGCAACGAACAGGTCACCGCTGCCGATGTCCGAGATCAACCCGGTGCGCCCCATCCCAAGTGCGGCACGCAACAACACCGCGCGCAATTGCCGGCTGTCCAGCGGTGCATCGGTTGCAACGACGATGATGATGCTACCGCTCGCCATGCGTCCGTGCAGATCGGCCTCGGAAAGGTGCTGCGGATACTTGGGACGATACTCGTCCTTCAACTTCTCGCCGACCGGAACGCCGACAATCGTCAACGCTTGGCGCGAGCTGCCGGTATTGTCGTTGACCAGCACACCGACGGTGTAGCCGCCAAGACTGGCCGGCAGCACGCGCGATGCCGTGCCGATCCCGGCCTTGAACCCGAAGGCTTTCATCCCGGTGCCGGCGCCGACGCTGCCGCGCGCAAATTGCCCCGGCTGCGCCGCATCGAGAAGCTTGTGTACGTCACTCGGGCCCACGACGCGCTTTTGGATATCGTTGAGCAGTTGGTCATCGCACTCGGCAACCACCGGCAGCGGTACGTCGTCGGTCACGCCGACTTGGGGATGGTGCGCGATCATCCAATCGACCACGCCGTCGTCCGCACGGCCGACGTCGAGCGTGTCGGTGAGCACGATCGGCTCCTCCAGATAGCCGGACTCGTCGATCCAGTGCGTCCCGGTCATCTCGCCGTTGCCGTTGAACGCGAGCGACGCCGCAGCGGTCTTATGCACCCACGGGTCGGCGTTAGGCAATACGGCGGTTGCCCCCGTGCGGATGTCGGCCCCCTGGATCAGGGTCAGGTTGCCAACCCGCACGCCTGCGACATCAGTTATCGCGTCGAGCCGCCCGGACGGCCAGAATCCAAAGTGGAAGGGCAACACGGCCTGCGCTTGGCCGGCCGAGGCGAGGACCCCGGCAAGGCACCCGCCCAGGACAAGTGGAAGCCACTTTCTCATACGTATTCTCGCCTTTCAAGCGCAACGAGGGGACACGATCATTCTTACTGTTCCGCAAAGACTCAAAGCCGCGAATCTGTGGGAGAACCTTACGCCACCGCAGCTCATCGAACATGCGCTCAAACGCGGCGAAGGCGTGCTCGGCCATGACGGGCAGTTCATTGTCGACACGCGTCCGCACACCGGGCGTTCGCCCAAAGACAAAGCGTTCGTCAAAGAACCCTCGAGCGAACGTCACATCGATTGGGGCGACACGAACCGTCCGATCGATGCAAGCGTCTTTGATGCATTGCTCGATAAGGTCGAGACGTACCTTTCCGAGCGCGATGTGTACGCACTGGATTGTTACGTCGGCGCCGATGAGCGATATCGCGTGCCGATTCGCGTGTACACGGAGTTCGCGTGGCACAACCTCTTTGCGCACCATCTCTTCATCACACCCGAGAATCCGGTGCCGGGTTTCACGCCCGAATTCACGGTCATCGATGCGGCGCAATTCCAAGCCGATCCGGCGCGCGACGGCGTGCCGACTTCGACGTTCATTCTCGTCAATTTCGAGCGCCACATCATTCTCATCGGCGGCACGAAGTACGCCGGCGAAATCAAGAAATCGATTTTCACCGTGATGAACTACCTCTTGCCGCTGCGCGAAACGCTCCCGATGCACAGCTCGGCCAACGAAGGCACGGTCGACAAAGACGTCGCGATCTTCTTCGGCCTCTCGGGCACCGGCAAGACGACGCTCTCGTCGGATCCACATCGCCCGCTAATCGGCGACGACGAGCACGGCTGGTCGAATGACGGCGTCTTCAATTTCGAGGGCGGTTGCTACGCGAAGGTGATTCGCCTTTCCCCGACCGCCGAACCGGAGATTTGGGCGGCGACGAACCGCTTCTCGACGGTGATCGAAAACGTCGTCTACGACGATCGCACGCGCACGCTCGATGTCGATTCCGAAGCGAAAACCGAGAATACACGCTCCGCGTATCCGCTCGACTTCATTCCCAACATCGTGCCCGGCAGCAAGGCCGGTCACCCAAAAACGATCATCATGCTCACCGCCGACGCGTTCGGCGTGCTGCCGCCGATCTCGAAACTCACGCGCGATCAGGCGATGTACCATTTTCTCTCCGGCTACACGGCCAAGGTTGCCGGTACCGAACGCGGCCTGACCGAGCCGACCGCGACGTTCTCGACCTGCTTCGGCGCGCCGTTTATGGTGCACCATCCAACCGTGTACGCCAAGCTTCTCGGCGAGCGCATCGACAAACACGACGTTGAGTGCTGGCTCGTGAACACCGGCTGGACCGGCGGCGCGTACGGCGTCGGCAAGCGCATGTCGATTGCGCACACCCGCGCGATGGTCAACGCGGCAATCGAGGGCCGCATTCCTAACGACTTCGAGCCCGAGCCGTTCTTCGGCTTACGCATCCCCAAGCGTGTGCCCGACGTTCCGCCCGAAGTGCTCAATCCGCGTAATGCGTGGAGCGATAAGAACGCCTACGATGCGCAAGCCCGCAAGCTCGCGCAGCTCTTCTTCGACAACTTCAAACGTTTCGAAGCGCATGCGTCGCCAGGGATCAACGCGGTAGCGATCAAACCGGCGAAGTAACCCGTTGCGGTGACGGAATTCTACGGATTCGATCATGTCGACTGCCGCGTGCGTTCGCTCGAGGCTGTTGAAACCTTTTACGACGAGCTGATGCCCGAGATCGGCCTAACTGAGAAGCGCTACGCGTTCGTCGACTCCGAGGGCGAGTGGCACCGCGAGTTCGAAAATTATAACGCGATAGAGTACTACGAGGCCGTGCATCCCACCAAGCCGCGACGCTTCTTCGGCTTGATCGAGAACCCGCTGCATCGCAACAACGATACGCGCATCGCCTTTCGCATCGAGCACAAGCGCATGAACGAGTTTATTGCGTTGCTCGGCAAGATCGGCGCGACCAGCCTCGAGTTGAGCGAAGAGATGGAGACGTATCCGGCGGTCTTCTTCGAGGATCCGGCCGGGACGAAGCTCGAGCTCATCGGCCGCGAGGTCTAAGCTCCCCCTAATTTATTTCACAGGAACCGTCGAGCGCACAGGCCGTAGGATGGAGCCCATGAAGCTCCACGCCACCGTACTCGCCGGCCTTATGGTCGCGGGTCTCGCCTTACCCGCCGTCGCCCAGGACCAACAAGCCCCGGCTGCTCCGGCCCAATCGCAACAGCACGGCGATCGCATGATGCGCCGTTTCAACGACCTCAATCTAAGCGATCAGCAAAAGTCGCAGATCCAATCGCTGATGCAAACCTATCGCCAGGCGCACCCCAAGGGCAGCGCGCCCGATCCCGACGCGCGCAAGCAACTGCGCGAGCAAATCGACGCCGTGCTAACGCCGGACCAGCGTGGGCAAATGAAAGCGGATATGGAAAAGTACCGCACGTCAGCATCAGCGCAACGCAACGACGAACGGTGCGCCGGCACCGGCCGCCACGCCGATCTGATCGAAGCGCTCCACGTAATAATCGGCTCGCGGGCACGAACTCGCGGGCCGTCCACGTAACACGTAGACCGCTTCCATCCCGGCGGCATGTGCTGCATCGATCCCGGACGCCGAATCCTCGACCACCAGCGTCTGCGACGGTTCGATCGCCAGCCGTGTTGCTGCAAGCGCGTACGGATCGGGCGCCGGCTTGCCTCGCGCAACCTCGTCCGCGCTGACCAGTACCGGCGGCATCGCGAGCCCGGCCTGCGCGATCAACCCGAGCGCAACGCCACGCGGGCACGACGTGACGATCGCCCAGCGCTCGCTTCCGAGCACGCCGAGCGTTTCGCGTGCGCCGTCGATCGCAGCACCGTCGTCGGTTACCAGCGTCCCAAAGAGATCGAAACAGATGCCGGCGTAGGAAAGCTCCATAGCCTACGTGCATTTCTCCGCACATGGCGGATACTCTCGCAATCCTCGTGGGCGGTGGTCCCGCGCCCGGCATCAACGGCGTCATCGCATCCGCGACGATCGAGGCGATCAACTCCGGCCTGCGCGTCGTCGGCATCTACGACGGCTACCGCGACCTCGCTGCAGGCACGCCGGTTAAGACGACCACGCTCAGTATCGACGATGCGGCCCGCATCCAAGCGAGTGGCGGTTCGTTCTTGCGCACGTCGCGCACGAATCCGGCGAAAGACGCCGCGACGCTCGACCGCACGATACGCTCGCTCGAAACGCTCGGTGCGCGCTATTTGATCTGCATCGGCGGCGACGACACGACGTTTGGCGCCGCGCGCATCGCCGAGAAAACCAAGGGCATGATGGGCGTCGCAACCGTTCCCAAGACGATCGATAACGATCTGCCCCTTCCCGACAACGCGCCGACCTTTGGCTTCGAAACCGCGCGTTCCGTAGGGGCGCAGATCATCGAGAGTCTGCTCGAAGACGCGCGCACGACCGTCCGCTGGTACATCGTCGTGAGCATGGGTCGTAAATCCGGTGCGCTCGCGCTCGGTATGGCCAGCGCCGCCGGTGCAACGCTTGCGGTTATTCCTGAAGAGTTTCCGGGCGAAACGCTTGCGCTTGAATCCATCGTCGACGTACTTGCCGGGGCGATCGTCAAACGGCGCGCGCAGGGCCGCGACTACGGCGTCGCCGTTGTGGCCGAGGGCATCGTTGAACGCATTCCAGAAGACGCGCTCAAAGGTTTGGAAAATGTCTCGCGCGATGCGTACGGCCATGTCCGGCTCGCCGATATACCGATCGGCATACTCCTGCGCGATCGCGTTCGCGAACGTTTGGTTGCGCTCGGCGTCGACGCTACGGTACTCCACAAAGACATCGGCTACGAACTCCGTTGCGCGAAGCCCGTCGCATTCGACGTGGACTACACGCGTACGCTCGGGTACGGTGCGGTGCGCTATCTGCTCGGCGGCGGGAGCGGCGCATTGATCGCACTCTCCGGTGGACGCGTGCAACCGGTCGCTCTCGAAGACCTGGTCGACCCACAAACCGGGCGGATCCGCACGCGACTGGTCGATGTGCACGCTGAGGCCTATGTCGTCGCGCGCGATTACATGGTGCGTCTCGAACCATCGGACTTCGCGGAACCGCAACTCGCTCAACTAGCAGCGCAAACCAACCTCTCGCCCAGCGTTTTCCAGGAACAATTCCTGGGTAAAAAGCGTGGGTGAGCAAGCGAGGACGCTTCGGGTTTGCGGCCGTTCTGCTTTGCAGCACCGCGCTAATGATTGGATGCGGTGGCGGCAGCAGTAGCAACCCCGGTACCATCTACAGCTCGTACAACGCTCCGACGCCTTCGCCGACGCCACAGCCGACTACGGGTGTCGCGGGCCAATGTTCGGGCGCAAAAGCATCCGCCTTTACCGCCGGCATGACGCCGACGACGCCAGCACTCACGGTGCCGAGCGGGCTCGTGATTCAGACGATTGCCAACATCAGCGGCGCACGCGAGATGGTTGGATTGCCGAACGGCGATCTGCTGGTGGGTACGGGTGGCGGCAACGTCTACATCATTGCGAATGCAGAAGCCAGCGCTGCGGCCGGAAAGCCACAAGTCTTTGCGACGATTTCCAACGAAACCGTGCCACCCAATGAGCCCGGTGGCGGCAACAACGCCGAAGGCGTCGCATTTTCGCAAGCGTCCTGCACGGTCTTCATCTCGACCGAGTATCACGTGTGGTCGACGCCGTACAAAGACGGCGATCTCACCGCTGAGAATTTGCAACCGATTGCAACCGTCCGAACGGGACCGACTGCAAACCCGGGCGACGGCGACTATCATAGCTCTACCTCCGTCGCCGTGTCCGGTTCGACCGTCTACGCGAGTATGGGCTCCTCATGCAACGGCTGCACCGGCGAGTCCGATCCGCAGCGCGCCGCAATTTGGAAGATGAATCTCGACGGCAGCGCCATGGCACTGTATGCATCGCACATTCGCAATGCGATCGCGCTTGCGGTCAATCCGGTGAGCGGGCATCTGTGGGCCGGCGGTGCCGGCCAAGATTCGCTCGCGACCTATCATCCGTACGAATTCTTCGACGACGTGACCGCCGCGGCAATGGCCGGTTCGGGCGGCGTCGCCAACTACGGCTGGCCGTATTGCGAAGAGAACCACCACCTCTACAATACGGGCGCCGGTGCGCCCGCGAACTGCAATGGGCAGGCCCAACCACTGGTCGAATTCCCGGCGTACATCACGCACATCGGCGCCGCGTTCTATCCGGCGAATCCGAGCGGAACGCACGCGCTGCCCACCGCCTATCGGGGCGCGCTGATCGTTTCGAGCCACGGTTCGTGGCACACGCCCGCGAACAACTGCACGCTCGCCCCCGAAGTCGACGCTGTGCCCATGAACGGGGATACGCCGGCGACCGCGATGACCAATTGGGGCGTCAACAATCCAACCGCGCAGTATACCAATCTTGTCACGGGCTTCCAGCCGAATTGCAGCACCCGCGTCGGACGTGCGACCGGTGTCGCCGTCGGCTCGCAGGGAAGTCTCTTCGTCGCGGACGATCAAGCTGGGCTAGTCTATCGCATCCGGCCCTAGTCACGGGGCCCTCGCGAAGGAGGCTCGATGCTGGTTCGCCCTGCGCTTGCTGCGTTTGCCCTTGGCATCTGCACTGTTTTGGGAGCGCACACGACCGCGCTCGCCAAAGGCCTCGACTATGAAGATCTCCGCAAGATCGTCGGCGTCGATGCCCCACAAATCTCTCCCGACGGCACGCAGGTCGTCTACGTTCGCTCCACGATCAACTGGAAGGAGAATCGGCGCGATACCGAGCTCGTACTCGTCGACGTACGTACCGGCAACGCACGCGTCATTACCCACGATCGCATCGACGTAGCTGGACCGAAATGGTCGCCCGATGGCACGCAGCTTGCATATCTCGCTTCACCCGAGCGCGACAAACCGACGAACAAACCGGCGCAGGTGTACGTCCTGCCGATGAACGGCGGCGATTCCCTGAAAGTGACCGATGCACCCAATGGAGTGACGACGTTCAGCTGGCGTCCCGACAGCCGGGCCATCGCGTATGTTGCGCCCAATGATGACCCGAATAAGAAGGCGGTCGACAAGCATTTAGACTCGGTCGTTATCACCGATCATAACTACCTCACCCGAACCCAGGCGCAGCCGTCGCACATCTGGACCGTCAATGCCGACGGAACCGGAAACCAGCGCCTCACCGACGGGACCTGGAGTGTCGGCGGCAACATTGCGTGGTCGCCGGACGCAAAACGGATCTACTACACGCATTCGCCTGATGCGCTGACGCTCGCGCATCTCAACGAGCAGACCACCTGGGTACACGACGTCGCGGCGAAAACCGACACGCAACTCGTGCCGGGCGTCTCGGCGCGAGGCGTGCTCTCGCACGATGGAACCGCGCTCGCCGTGGCGATCCCACGGCACACCTTCTTCTATCTGACCAACGACCTGTCGATTCGGTCGACCACCGACGGGCACGAGCTTTGGAATGCGAAAGCCATCGATCGCAACATTCATGGCTTTACGTGGTTGCCGCACGACGCCGGGCTCGTCGTGGAAACGCCCGACGGCGTACGCAACGTCGCGTGGATCCTCAAGCCCGACGGCACCGCGCGCAAGATCGATCTCGGCAACGTCGATATCGTTCAGGCGGATGTCGCTACCGACGGCGGCATTGCATTTATCGGCCAACGTCAGGACCACTACGCCGAACTTTTCTATCTGGCCCCGAACGCCACCGTAGCGAAGGCGCTCTCCGATAACAACGCGTGGACGGCGAATTACCAGATCGCCAAAGTTCAACCGTTCGAGTGGACGACCGACCTTGGCGTGAAGGCGGTCGGCGCACTCTACTATCCGATCGGTTACACTGCCGGCACGACGTATCCGTTGGTGATGGATATTCACGGCGGACCGATCTCGACGTCGACGTGGGACCTCGGAGGCATCGAGGCCGGCGAGCTCGATCAAGTGCTCGCCGCGCGCGGCTACTTCGTGTTTCGCCCCAACTATCGCGGCAGCGACAACCTCGGGGATGCATTTCTCATGGCAATCGTCGGCGATATGGCAAGTGGTCCAGGGAAAGACAACCTCGCTGCGGTCGATGCGTTGCGCAAGACCGGCATGATCGACGAATCGCGGATCTTCGTCTCCGGTTGGTCGGGCGGCGGGTTGCAAACGTCGTGGCTCATCGGCCACGCAACCTTTTGGCGTGCGGCGGTTAGCGGTGCGGCCGTGAACGATCAATTCGAGCAAGCGACGCTCTCGGATATTAATGAACCGTTCAATCAGGCGTTCTTTCCGAACGCCTCGCCGTTTACCAAGACCGGCCGCGCGGCATACGACGCTGAGTCGCCGATTACATACGTCAACGCGATGAAGACGCCGCTGCTGATCCTCAGCGATACGCGCGATCAGCGCGTGCCGGTTCCGCAGGCGTACGAGCTCTATCACGCACTGAAACAACGAGGCGTTCCCGTGCAATTTACCGCATTTCCGCGCTACGGCCATTTCCCGGTGGACCCCGTCGGGCAAGAGCAGGTCCTACGCGCCTGGGTCGGCTGGATCGAGCGGTATTCGAAATGATCCTGACAACGTTGATTCTCGGCGCCACGCTCACGCTTGCCGATCTACGCAAACTCGTCGCGGTCGGGCAACCAAAAATCTCGCCCGACGCAACGCGCGTCATCGTCTCGATCGGCCGCCGCAACTACGACAAAGACCGCATGGACACCGATCTCGTGCTGATCGATGTCGCCTCGCACGCGCAACGTAAACTCGTGCGCGGCGTACGGATCTCCGCCTATGCCTGGTCGCCGACCGGCACCGCTATCGCGTACGTCGCTGTACCGCTCGGCGATCAGAACGCGCGCCCTCACCTCTATGTTCTACCGATGAACGGCGGCGAACCGCTCGCGCTCACCGACGAAAAAACTGGGGTCGCCGGCTTTGCATGGCGCGCGGACGGGCACGCCATTGTCTACGCGGCAACGCCCGAGAATCCGCGCCAAAAAGAACTCGATCACGGAGAAAACGCATTCAACGTCACCGAGGAAGCGTGGACTGAGCAGGAGCCCACGCCGACGCGCCAGCTCTATACCGTCGACGTCGCCGATCATGCTAAGCCGCATCACGTTGGTGATGGGAGCTGGAGCAGCGGCGGCGACTTCACCTATGCGCCCGACGGCAAGAGCCTCTTCGTCACGCGAATCACGGCTGGGTTTCAGCCGAATCAGTCGTTTGCCCGCCAAATCGTACGCGTGAACTTGCGCGACGGCAAGCTCTCCTCGATCGTCAGCCTCTCATTGCGGCAAAACGATCCGTTCTTCTCGCCCGACGGGAAGCATCTCGGCTTCATCTTCGGCAATCCGAAGTTTCTCCCGATAGGCGAACTTGCCGTCGCCGATCCCGATGGTCGCGACGCGCGGTGGACCTCCAAGCTGCTCGACCGGCCGGTGTACGATCAAGCCTTCATGCCTGATGGAAGCGTCACCGTCGTCGCACCGAACCACACGCGCGCGCTACTGTATCACCTCGATGGAACCCACGCAGTACCTCTTCCCATCGGCGATCTCAACGCCTTGAGTGTCAGCGCGGCAAGAAACGGTACGATCGCCTTTGCGGCATCGAGTCCAACGTCGCCACCCGACGTCTACGTGCTCACACCCGGCGCGCACGCACCGGTGCGGCTGACGGATGAGAACGCGTGGCTCGCGAACATCACGCTTGGACGGCACGAAACCGTGCACTGGCACACGCGCGATGGATTCGTTGCCGACGGGGTGCTGGTCTATCCGCCGAATTGGGGTTCCGGTAAGCAGTATCCCTTAGCACTGCTCATTCACGGCGGCCCGACCGCCGAGTCGAACGACTCGTTTAGCGGCTTGGCCGACATGCTAGCCGCCCACGGATGGTTCGTCTTCCAGCCGAACTACATCGGCAGCAGCAGCGAAGGCATCGCGTACGTGCTCGCCGATGCGCCGCACGTTTCCAGTGTTGCGGCCGCAAGCATCGAAGACGGCGTCGACGCGCTCCTGAAACGCGGGATGGTCGATCCGCATAAGATCGCGGTGTCGGGCTGGTCGGCCGGCGGCCAGATGACCTCGTGGTTGATCACGCATGACACGCGGTGGGTCGCCGCGGTCGACGGCGCAGCGGTCGACGACTGGCTTCAGATCAGCGCGATGACCGATGCGAAGTCGTACAACAGCTACCTCATCGGTTTTGATCCGTGGGCACACCAACAGCTGTTGGACATCTACAAAGAAGAATCACCGTTGGCGTACGCGGATCGGGTGAAGACGCCGACGCTCATCCTGAGCGATGCGAGCGACTACCGCGTGCCGACGCCGCTTTCATATGAGTTCTATCATGCTATCCGAGCAACGGGAACACCGGTGAAGTTTGTAGTCTGGCCGGTAGTCGGGCACTTTCCGACCGATCCTGTCCGGGTGGAGGACGTGTACCGACAATGGGAAGCGTGGCTCGCGCAGTACTTATAATTGCGGCGTGCTGCCTGATGGCAGCGGCTGCCCCCGATGCTATGCCGGCCGTGTCGAGTGCTTTCACGATCGAGCGCATTGCGACGGTTGACGGCGCGCGCGAGCTGGTCGCGGCGCCAAACGGCGATCTATTCATCGGCACGTCGGGTCCTAACGTCTATCTTCTTCCGCACGCCGATGCGGCACATCCCGATCAACCGCACGTCTTTGCGACGTTCGATAACAAGCCGGCCGCGGGCGTAACGCTCGGCGACGATGCGCTCATCGTCGGCACACAGTTTGCCGTCTATGAAATTCCGTATCGAACCGGCGACCAGAAGCCACGCGGCGCACCGGTCAAACTGCTCTCGGTACGCCTTTCCGGCATCGCACGCGATCACGTGACGACGAGCGTTGCGGTTGTAGGCGACACGCTGTATGCGAGCGTCGGCTCGTCATGCAACGCGTGCGTCCCCGACCTCGACTCGACACGCGCCACAATTCAACGCTTCGACCTGCTTCGTCATACGGCGACGGAGGAAGCGTACAACATCCGCAATGCAATCGCGCTCGCGGTCAATCCCGCAACGCAGACGCTCTGGGCCGGCGTCGCGGGCGCCGATGATCTGCCGCTCTATCATCCCTACGAGATCTTCGACGCCGTCTCGCTCCACGCGTACCCCGTCGACTATGGTTGGCCGGCCTGTTACGAAAACCGAAAGCACTTCACCCAGTGGCCCGGCGACTGTTCGAAAACCCCGATTCCGCGCGTCGTTTTTCCGGCCTACGAAACGCCGATCGGTGCGGCCTTCTACCCGGCCGGCGCGCATGGCGCGCACGCGTTTCCCGCAGCATACCGCGGCGGCGCGTTCGTCACGTTACACGGCTCGTGGCACGGCCCGCAAGAAGGGCTCTCTGGCTATGTGCCGCCGCGCGTAGTGTTCGTGCCGATGCACGGCGACGACCCGGTGCACCCCGTGAATTGGAACGACCCGGCGACGCAATGGCAGCAATTTGTCGACGGCTATCAAAACGGCGGGACGTCCGAACGCATCGGACGCCCCACCGGAATTGCCGTCGGCCCAGACGGCTCGCTCTTTGTTGCCGACGATCAAACCGGCGCGATCTACCGCATTCGACCGCGATAGGTCACTGCTGGTAGATCGTGACACTCATCGTCGTGGGATTTGAAACGGTCGTGTCGGTCGACGAACCGCACGAATCGTCGTACGAGAAGCCATACGCCCCGCCGTTGTAACCGTAGGTTACCCCCGTTGTGGGCGACGTTTCGAGCGCGACCTGGTGGAGATAACTCGCGTAGTCGTTTTGATACCCGGTGACGGTATACGGGCCGGTTGGGTTCGGACAACTAACTTGCGCGTTAGTTCCAAACGTACCGCGGTTGAGCGCACCGACCACGCGATTGCCGGCCGCAAGAACTTCGCTCGCGATCTGACTTGTGTTTGCCACGTATGAGAATGCGCCGCTGTTTGCAAGAACCTGCATCGTCGCCGTCCCCCACTTATACGTTTGCTGATTGGTCGAGCTAAACGGCGAGAGAATCGTGACGACCGGCGTCCCGGTCAACGCCGGCGTGGCGTAGAACTGGAAGTTCTCGTTGGTGTCGACTTGTCCGTAGATCGTGCCCCACGCCGCGTTCGCGGGCGCGAGATTCAGCGCCATCGTCTGTGTCTTATAGGCGTCCCACGCCGTCTGCAACGGCGTATCGAGGAAACTCGTGTTTGAGAAGAATCCGCTCTGGTCGCCGTGTCCGGGATTCATGACGCGGTACGGCCACTGAGAATTCAGCGTCTGCCATTGCGCCGAATCATTCTTAAGCAGACCATGCAGCGCAGTAACAGCGCCGGCGGTAAAGCCAAACGTTCCGCTCGTCGTGCCGTTCACGGTAACGCCTAACGGCAGATTGAAGCTGTCGACTTGCGACGTGTCTGCGTTGAAGCTCCCGCCCGCAAACGTATACTCGACGTAGTCGAAGTATTCGTTTGTCGATGCGTCGGACGCCCAAGGCGCTGGATTGTTCGGTCCGGCTGCCGCGGGGGCGGTAGTCGGAATGTTGAATTTGAACGTGCCCTCCACGATGTAGACACGCGCCGACGTCAACGGCGGCAAGTAAATCGTGTTGCTCGTCGAGCCGCCACCAAACGGAATGGGCGGAATGTTTGCACCGTTGTTGGTCATTGGTACCGTACCGCCATTAGCCGTGACATAGACCCATTGGGCAGGGTTCGACCCATTGACTTGTCCGGCGATATAGATGTTGATACCGCTCGAAGGCATGTTTGAATTCTTGTTGGTGAGCGTCAGCGCGACGGTTCCCGGCACGGGCGAAGCAGACGCGGTTGGTGCCGGCGACGCACTCGGTGTGGGCGCCGGGCTCGGCGTGACAACCGGTTGGCTCGTATAGCCAAGCGCGAACACGTATGGTGTATTGGCAAGAATGTTGAAGCCGGTCTGCACGCTCGGAAACGTTACGGTCTGGCCAGAGACGGTTCCCGGCGACAAGAGCGGCACCCATGCGGTCGGGCCGACGTTCGGATCGTAGAAAAACAGCGACGTCGTCGCGCCACTCGGTATCGTCACGTTCGACGGAAGCGTAAATATGAAGCTGGGCGCCGACGCAAATCCCACTTGACCCGTGCTCGAGACGGTGAGGTATATCAGTGTCGTGACGGGAGAGCCAATAACCGCGGGCTTGCGCGATGAAGTGGTGCGCTGCGAAGCATATGGTGTCGGGATACCGGCCGGCGGAGCCGTCGAAAGCGCCGCTGTCATTGTGGCCGTTGTTCCGGTGACCACCGGCGGCACTACGAACGTTAACGTGTAGCCGTCAGCTGAGAGTGTTACCGAAGCCGGCGAAGGGCCGACGGGGATGGGTGCACTCGGGCCCGGCGAGGGCGTTGTTGCGGGGAGCGTTAAAGGCGTGCTGCCCGGGCTGCCGCCGCATCCCGCGACCGCGATCGCAGCCAAGAACAAACCCGGGAAGAGATAACGCAACATCAGCACCCGCCTCGATAAGCAACGAGAATATACTTTACCAATGTCGGCAAAGCGCACGCTCGCCTGAACGGCGGGGTTGGGAACCAAAAAACAATTCTGTGTAAACGACGAGAGCCCACGACATTGCTGTCGCGGGCTCATCGTTTCTATAAATCTGGCGCCGACCTACTTTCGAGGGACCCTGCGGTCCGACTATCATTGGCGCTTGCGGGCTTAACTGCCGTGTTCGGGATGGGAACGGGTGGGGCCCCGCCGCTATGGACGCCAGAAACTGGATCCCCACACGCGATGGCGAGCCTGAGCTCCAGCCGATCGCGGGTGGGAAAGCTGTACAGAGAAGAACTTCCAAGTGCCAAGTACGATAGCGTAAGCGTAGTATAAAATATCCGAGCGATTAGTACCGGTCAGCTTCACACCTTGCAGTGCTTCTACCCCCGGCCTATCAACGTGGTGGTCTACCACGACTCTTCACCCTTGCGGGATTGAAGTCTCATCTTAGGGTCAGTTTCGTGCTTATATGCTTTCAGCACTTATCTGATCCGAACATAGCTACCCGGCTATGCCCCTGGCGGGACAACCGGTTCACCAGCGGTTCGTTCGACTCGGTCCTCTCGTACTAGAGTCCACGCCCTTCAAACTTCCTACGCCCACAGCGGATAGGGACCGAACTGTCTCACGACGTTCTGAACCCAGATCGCGTACCGCTTTAATGGGCGAACAGCCCAACCCTTGGGACCTACTACAGCCCCAGGATGCGACGATCCGACATCGCGCGTCATTCCATCATTACTGATGGCGCAGACTATATCTTCACCCTGCCCGATTTGCTCAGGCGAGGGGCCGGCGTGTGATAGCGGTCATAGATTTACTCGATCGCTCGAGCAGCAACACACTATCTCACCATCTCGTTCGTGCCGAGATGGATCAGTCGTTACGGGGTCATGACGGCAACTTATACCTGAACTCTGGCCTCAGATGAGGTTCGATGATCCGCTTGAATCGCAACACGCTTGACACCGCAATTCGAATGCGATGGTAGCTCTTGTCTCGGTTCAGAGTGGCTTCGATTTGCCATTGTTCCAGCAGCATGTCCAGCATCCGCATTTGGCTGCCCAGATCAAACTGCTGCGTGTTGAGGTATATCGATCGATGGCTCTTGCATCCGTCATCCATGAACCACGTCGCCAAACTCAGCGGCGTGATTTCGACCTTCGGTACGATCTTGCGATTCCCCAAGTAGAACGCGTCATAGTAACGCGTCAGCTCGGGCAAACTCAAGGTTGTGAACCGATAGGCTCTTCGTCCAGCATTTCCATCGCGGGCCTTGGGAGGCGTCGCGACAAGATTTGAGAGCACGCGATATTTCCAATCGACGTATTCCCGCTGGGCGTATGAATGATTGATCTCAAGAAGCGCATTGACTTTGCAACGCATCGCTCCGTCGCCGAGTAATGACCCGACGATGACCGATCGTTGTGTTTCCGTCAGACTTCCCACGGTATTGTCCTTGCGCCAGTCCAAGCGCGTTAGGAGTTCACCGTTATAAGCCGGAACTTCAAATGGTGTTTCCACCATTTCACCCCTTATGTTGAGGTGCCAAACCTCCCCGTCGATGTGGACTCTTGGGGGAGATAAGCCTGTTATCCCCGGAGTAGCTTTTATCCGATAAGCGACGGCCCTTCCATTCGGAACCGCCGGATCACTTAGTCCTGCTTTCGCACCTGCTCGACTTGTCTGTCTCGCAGTTAAGCTCCCTTATGCCTATGCACTCTAAACGAACGGTTTCTGACCGTTCTGAGGGAACCTTTGAGCGCCTCCGTTACTCTTTAGGAGGCGACCGCCCCAGTCAAACTGCCCACCTGGCTATGTCCTACAACCGGATGACGGTTGTGAGTTAGAATCCCAAGACTATCAGGGTGGTATCCCAACGTTGTCTCCCCGATGACTAGCGCCACCGGATCATCGACTCCCACCTATCCTGTACGGACAATCTCAAAACCCAAAACCAGGATACAGTAAAGCTTCACGGGGTCTTTCCGTCCTGCTGCGGGTAACCAGCATCTTCACTGGTACTGCAATTTCGCCGAGTTCCCCATTGAGACAGTGTCCAAGTCGTTACTCCATTCGTGCAGGTCGGAACTTACCCGACAAGGAATTTCGCTCACTTTTTTCCGGCACTTTCATACCGGAGTGGACTCTATCTTCATCCGATGAGAAGATCGCGGACGATCTAACTCGTTTTCGGAGCCCTGCGTATAGTCTCTGAGGATCCCCCGAATCAAAAGACCCGAGGTTTCCTGCGGATTGTCCAATCCCAAACCATTTTTACTGCCGGCGTTCTTACGAACGTCGATGAGTAGGTTGGGCTCTAAGGATATTCCCGCATATAGCAA
>CAWFYV010000004.1:50000-463223 GCA_963820185.1 Vulcanimicrobiota bacterium
GTCCGCCAGCGCATCCAGCGTCTCGGGGCGCTCGAGGTCGATCGAGTTGACGAAGCTGCGAACGAGCTCCAGGGCTCCGGGCGCGGAGGCATCTTTGGTCACGGGCCAAGTATAACACCAGCTAAAGATGTTGACAAGTTACCGTATCCGGCGTACGATCTTAGATAGTTACTCCGAAAGGTATGGAAACCCAATGCTCGTTCCCTCGAACCGCCGCCCCCTCGTTCGCACCACGATCGACCTCCAGCTCGAACGCCCGGATCGCCGCAGCAACGGCATCTTCCACGGCTGGGGCATCTCGCTTACGACCAACTTGCCGCTCTAGGCTGCGCTATACACAGAGCAGACGTTCGGTCTGCCTTGCACCCTCAACCCGGGCGCCCTATGATACAACCACCATGCGGCGCCCGGTCGAGACCTCGCTTACGCGAACCCTCCCGTTTAGCACCGACGCCGGCCTGCGCCGGGGTTTCCAGCTGACGGACGAACCGCTGCGGGCGAACTTCCGCTTCGGCTTGCTACTCGAAGTCCTCGACAAGATCGCCGAAGAGACGGCGCTCGCGTTTGTCAACGACGCCCTTCCGCGGGCGCGCTTCGTCACCGCCGCGATCGACAGCATCCGCATTCGGAGTGCGCCCGATATCACGCGCGACATGCACTTGCGCGCGCGGGTGAACTATGTCGGGCGCACGTCGCTTGAAGTCGGCGTCCGCGTCGAACAGCCCGGCGAGCAGCTCCATCACGTCGCCTCATGCTATTTCACGATGGTGGCACGCAACGGAACCGGCGACGACGCGGAGAGCGTCGAGCTGCCGCAGCTGCGCTACGAAGACGACTATGAACTGCGGCGCGAGCGGCGCGCCATCGCGCGGCGCGCACAGTACCGCCATGCGCAGAACGATCCGATCGAGCCGCCCTCGCGCGAAGAGTACACCTTGCTTGCGGGCCTCCACGGCGCTCAGGACAGTGCCGGCTTTAACGGCGCGCTGGTACGCGACCTCATGACAAGTGGCTACGATCTCACCTATCCCGAACACGAGAACGTGCCCAAAAAAATCTTCGGCGGCTACGTCATTCACCGCGCCTTCATGTACTCGTCGATTTGCGCGGAACTGATCGCGCCCGATCGGCCAACCGTCGTCGCCGTGAACCGGATCAACTTCCATCATCCGGTGCGCATCGCCGACAAGCTGCACTTTCAAAGCCGCGTGACGTACACCGGCGAATCCTCGATCTGCGTCGAGACCGATATCGTGCGCATCAGCCGCGATCGCACCAGCACCTCGCTGTGCAACACCTGCGTCTTCACTTTTGCAAACGTCGACGCCGACTTGCGCCGGCGTCCCATTCCGCCCGTATATCCGACGACGTATGCCGAAGATGCGCGCTACCTCGCGGCCTATCGCCGGCACCTCGCGCACAAAGCGATCGTCAGCGAACTTCGTACGAGCGCGTAAACTAGGTCTGGGTCGTGAGCGGTGACGGATGGTGCGGTTCGTACAAACCGATCATTTCGCCGCCCGGTAGCGTGATCGATGTGACCAAACCCCAACCGCGGTCGGCGACAGGCGACGTTTTGATGCCGCGCGATTGCAGCTTCGCGGCCATCGCGTTGATGTCGTCACACATCAGGTAAAGTTCGTGGTTCGGTTCGTCGTCGGTCGGATGTACCGCGACCTCAGTCGGCGGTGCGGCGAAGATCGGCCACGGTTCTTCTTCGCCACCGGCATCGACCGAGCGCCACTGCAACACCTCGCGGAGAAAGCTTTGCACTTCCTCCGCGTGTTTGCTGAAAATCAGCGCATGGATGCCGGTGATCATCCTAGGCTTTGCGTGACATCGTCTTTGCCTGCATGAAGAGCAGCAAGTAGTCGCGGCCGCCGGCTTTACTGTCGGTGCCCGACATATTGAAGCCGCCGAACGGATGCACGCCGACGTACGCGCCGGTGCTCTTGCGGTTGAAGTACAGATTGCCGACGAAGAAGTCGTCGCGCGCTCGCGCGATCTTCGCTTCGTCGCTCGTATAGAGCGAGCCGGTCAAGCCGAACTCCGTGTTGTTTGCAATCTGCATCGCATCGTCGAAGTCTTTGGCCTTGATCACGGCCAGTACGGGACCGAAGATCTCTTCTTGCGCGATCCGTGCCTTGGGATCGACATCAGCGATGACCGTCGGTTCCAAGAAGAACCCCTCGCTGCCCACGCGGTTGCCACCGGAAATCAGCCGGCCTTCTTTCTTGCCGACCTCGATATATTCCGAGATCGACTTGAGCGCGCTCTCGTTGACGACCGGCCCCATATAGGTCGACTGCTCTGCGGGATCTCCAACGCTCATCTTCGCGACGCGATCTTTGAGCTTCCCAACGAATTCGTCGTAGATACCGGCATCGACGATAGCGCGCGAGCACGCCGAGCACTTCTGGCCTTGGAAGCCAAATGCGGAGACCGCGACGCCTTCGACAGCCGCATCGATGTTCGCGTCGGCGGCCACGATGATCGAGTCCTTGCCGCCCATTTCCGCGACTACGCGCTTGATCCACTTTTGTCCAGGTTGCGGTTTGGCCGCGAGCTCGTTGATATGCAAGCCGACCTCTTTGGAACCCGTGAACGAGATAAAGCGGATCTGCGGATGGCCCACGATCAGATCGCCGATCTCGCTGCCCGAGCCCGGGATGAAGTTCACGACGCCCTTCGGTAAACCGATCTCGTGCAACAGGTCGACGAACCACGCGGCGATGATCGCCGAGTCGCTCGAGGGTTTGAGCACGACGGTGTTGCCCGCGACGATCGCCGCGGTGGTCATGCCCATCATGATCGCGCCGGCGAAATTCCACGGCGGAATAACCGCCCCGACGCCGAGCGGAATGTAGACCATCTCGTTGCGCTCGCCTTCGATCGGTACGACCGGCTGCGGTTCGGCATAACGCAGCGCCTCACGCGCATAAAACTCTAAGAAGTCGATCGCTTCGGCGATGTCGCCGTCGGCCTCGGGCCAGCTCTTGCCGACTTCGTACACGAGCAGCGCATCATACACGAAGCGGCGCTCGCGCAGGCGCGCGGCCGCTTCAAACACAAAGTTCGCGCGCTCTTGCGGGCTGCGGCGCTTCCACGACTCAAAGGCGCGCGCGGCAGCGGCGACGGCGGCGCTCGCTTGTTCCTTCGAGGCAGAACTCGTTACGCCGACGATCTCGCTCGGCTTGGAGGGATTGAGCGAACGGATTCTCTTCTCGGTCTCGACGCGTTCGCCATCGATCACCAGGGGATAGTGCTGACCGAAACGAGCTTTGACGGTCGCAAGTGCCGCGCGCATCTGCTCGGCGTCGCCGGCGTCGGCAAACGACTTCACGACTTCATTCTTAAAGGGCGGGATCGTGCGTGTAAGAGTGCTGGTCATGGTCGGGGTTTTCCGCGCCGCCCTCCGTAGCCGCCTTGGCTCGTGCAGGGCCGCCGGACGCGACTCTTGTGCTAGCGGGCAACCTCCACAGGTGCGAGAATTTCCACGATATGACGTACGACATCGCGATCGTCGGGGGCGGCATCGTCGGCCTCGCGACCGCGCGGGAGCTGCTCCTGCGCCATCCGCACCTCAAGCTTGTACTGCTCGAAAAAGAGGAGCTACTTGCCACCCATCAGACCGGGCACAACAGCGGTGTCATCCACTCTGGCATCTACTATAAGCCCGGCTCGCTCAAAGCGAAGCTCTGCGTCGAAGGGCGGCGCGCCCTCTGGAAATACTGCGAGAGCAAGGGCATCGAGTACCGCAACGTCGGCAAGCTGATCGTCGCGACCGAAGAGCGCGAGCTCCCGCTGCTCGAGGACTTGTACAAGCGCGGCATCGCTAACGGTATCGAGAGCCTCGAGATCGTCGACGCCGACGGCATTCGCGAACGGGAACCGCACTGCCGCGGCATCAAGGCGATTTTTCTTCCGGTCACCGGTATCGTCGACTACGGCGTGGTCGCGCGTGCGTACGGCGACGACGTCAAGACGATGGGCGGCGAGATCTTCACCGGGCGGGAAGTGCGCGGCATCGAGCGGCGCGGCAGCACAACGCTGCTGCACACATCACAGGGGGATTACGAAGCCCGCTACGTGATCTCGTGCGGCGGCTTGCAATCCGATCGGCTCGCGAAGATGACCGGCGGTCAGAGCGATCCAAAGATCGTGCCCTTCCGCGGTGACTATTTGATCCTCAAACCCGAGAAACGCTATCTCGTCAAAGGCAACATCTATCCCGTCCCCGATCCGAGCTTCCCGTTCCTCGGCGTACACTTCACGCCACGCATGAACGGCGACATTTGGCTTGGCCCTAACGCCGTGCTTGCATTCGCGCGCGAAGGCTACTCGTTCACCACGATCAATCCGGGCGATCTGCTCGAAACGCTCACCTATCCGGGCTTCATCAAGCTTGCGAGCAAGTATTTCTCGACCGGCATGGGCGAGATGTATCGCGACGTGCTGCGCAGCGCGTATGTCAAGGCGCTGCAACGCTACATTCCTGAATTGCGCGTTGAAGACACGCTCCCGGGTCCCTCGGGCGTGCGCGCGCAGGCGATGATGGCTGACGGCACGCAGGTCGATGACTTCGTCTTCGAAGGCGACGCCGCCACGATGCACGTACGCAATGCTCCGTCGCCCGCGGCGACGTCGTCACTTGCGATCGGCACGTTCATCACCGACGATGCCGACAAGCGCTTTAGCCTGGGCAGCACGGCGGCCGCCGTCTGATCGCGTGAGCGCGTTCGGGATACGTCCAATGGAGCACGGCGACGTTGACGCTGTGCTCCTACTTTTCGACCAGGTAGCGGCCGAGCGGATGTGGATCGGTACCGAGCCCGGCTACGATCGCGTGAAGTACCGCGATATGTTCGGATTCTCGCTGAGCAACGGTAACGGGATGTTCGTTGCGTTGCGCCAGGGTAGCGTTGTTGGCGTAATCACCGAGTACCAGCACGATCCTTATGGACACACGATCGGCATGCTGGTCGATGAAGCGCATCGCGGCTGCGGGATCGGCACCGCGCTGCTCGGCCGGCTCATCGATTGGGCGCGCGAACGCTACGTTGCGCACCTCTCCCTGTTGGTGTTCCCGCACAACGAGCGGGCGCTCGCGCTCTATCGCAAGTTCGATTTCATCGAAGTCGATGCGCAGGCCATACAGATCCAGCGTAAAAACGGCGAAGCCTGGGACGCAATACTCATGCGCAAAGACCTACGTTGACGGCGTCGGCGTCACGGTTGGCGGAATCTGCGCGAGCAACTTAGGGAGAAGATACTCAAGCCCTCGGTGTCCGAACTCGCCATTTCGGTAGCAGTACAGGTCGCCGCGCGGCGTAATCAGCAGCGATGTCGGAAGCACCGACGGAAATTCTCCGCCCGCCTTGAGCCCTTGTGTGAACGCGCCGCTGCGATCCATTGCGATTGGATACGTGATGCCGAATTTCTGGCGGTAGGCGCGCACCGTGTTATCCGGCTCCTTATCGTTGATCCCAATTGTTGCAAGACCGCGCGACTTGTAACGCGTCGCAAAATCGACGATCAACGGCTGCTCTTCGTTGCACGGTTCGCACCAGGTCGCAAAGACGTTTAGGAGCACCGCTTGCCCGCGATAGGCAAGAAGATCGAAGTCGGGTCCATCCAGCGTTGGCATGGTGAGATCGAGCGGCTGACCGTAGGGCAGAGCTGGATTCGTCACGCAGCGGGGCCATCCTGAAGGCGACGTCCCCGGACTTGGCGATACGGCGAGTGCAGCGAGCATCGTTTGGACGAAGAATGCGCGGTCCATTAGACCCGTTCGTAGGCGGTAGCGGCGATCAGCGGCTCGATAAACGCGCGCACGCGTCGCACCGCTTCTTCTCCGTTCGTGCCCGCGTAAGCGTCGATCAGGGCGCTCCCGACGATGATCCCGTCCGCGAGCGTTGCGACCTCGCGCACGTGCTCGGGCTTGCTCACGCCAAACCCGACGGCGAGCGGCTCGTCGGTGAGGTTGCGCAACATCGCGATCTGCGCGCGTACCGCGTCGGTCGATGGACGCGTTCCGGTCCCGGTCACGCCCAGACGCGAGACGACATAGATAAAACCGGTGCTCTGCGCGGCGATGCGTTTCGCGCGTTCGGGTTTCGTCGACGGGGCGACGAGCAACGGCATATCCAATCCATTCTCGGCGAGCGTCGCGCCAAGTGCCGCGCCTTCTTCGAGCGCGATATCGGGCACGATCACCGCGCTTGCGCCGGAATCGGCCGCCGCACGAGCAAAACGCTCGATCCCGTACTGATAGACCGGATTGAAGTACGTGAAGAGCACGATCGGTGCTCCACCGCGATCGTGGTGTTGGTGCACGAGGTCCAACACCGACGCAATCGTCGTTCCTGTGGCCAGCGCGCGCTGTCCGGCGGCAGCGATCGTCGGCCCATCGGCGAGCGGATCGCTATACGGAATACCCAGCTCGATTGCATCAACACCCGCATGGGTGAGCGCATCAAGCACGGCAAGCGTGGTCGAGGGATCTGGGTCCCCTGCCATGACGTACGGAATGAACGCGGCACGCTGTGCATTGCGCGCGCGGTCGAACACCGCTTCAAGCACGGGGGGAACCTGTGGGGGAGTCGCTGCACCGAGCGCAAGAAGCATTGTCGGTGCAGTGTCGAGGCGCAACCGACAGAGCATAGTAGACTTCTCTGTGACGGAGGTTGCAACGAAGAGATGCACCGACAATGCTCTTGCCCGTTGGGTTTGACCGCAAAGATGGCATCTCCATCGTCATCTGCTCGGTCACATACAATGAGTATTCTCCCTCGCAGCTTCCTCGGATCTGCGATCTTTGCGGCTCAAACGCTCGGTGCATGGACTCCCTCACAGGTTCCCTCTACCTTGCACCTGCGCGATGTCCTTATCACCTCGACCGGATAGGTTGACGAGAATCAGATCCTCGGGACCACGCTCGGCTGCGAGGTTGCGCGCAAACGCGATTGCGTGTGAACTCTCGAGTGCTGGAATGATCCCCTCCGCCCGCGAGAACGCCACAAACGCTTCGAGCGCTTCCGCGTCGGTGATTGGCACGTAGGTCGCGCGTCCGGTCTCCTTGAGATGCGCGTGCTCGGGACCGACGCCGGGGTAGTCGAGTCCGGCGCTTATTGAATGCGTATCTTGCACTTGGCCGTGCTCGTTCTGCAAGAGATACGAGCGCGAGCCGTGCAGCACGCCGACGCTTCCCGCACCGAGTGCCGCCGCCGTCTTGCCGCTTGCGATCCCTTCGCCCGCGGCTTCGACACCCCACAAGCGCACCTTCGGATCGTCGAGAAAGCCGGCGAAGATGCCCATCGCGTTGCTGCCGCCGCCGACGCAGGCAACGACGTCGGTTGGCAGACGGCCAAAGTGCTCCAGACACTGGGCGCGCGCTTCAGTGCCGATTACTTTCTGAAACTCGCGTACCATGTATGGATACGGATGCGCTCCAACCACGCTGCCGATGACGTAAAACGTATCTTCTACTTGCGCCGCCCACACGCGAAAGGCTTCGTTCGTCGCATCCTTGAGCGTTTGCGTGCCGCCGCTTACGGGATGCACGGTCGCGCCGAGCAATCGCATGATGAATACGTTGAGTGCTTGCCGCTCGACGTCGACCGCACCCATATAGACGTCGACCGGGAAACCAAATTTCGCACCGACGGTCGCGGTAGCGACACCATGCTGGCCCGCGCCCGTTTCCGCGATCAGCCGGCGCTTGCCCATGCGTCGCGCAAGCAGCGCTTGCCCGACGGTATTGTTGATCTTGTGCGCACCCGTGTGATTGACGTCTTCGCGTTTGAGCACGAAGGGCACGCCTGCGCGGGGAACGTACCGTTCAGCCCGATAGAGCGGCGAAGGCCGTCCAACGAAATCGCGCAGCACGTTTGCGTACTCAGCCCAAAACGACGGGTCGACAAACGCGGTGCTCACTTCGCGTTCGAGCGATTCGAGCGCATCGATGAGCACTTCGGGAACGAAACGTCCGCCGAATTCGCCGAAGTAGCCGCGCGCGTCAGGCATCATCAGCGGCACGCACGGCAGCGACGAACCGATGCATCTTCTCTGCGTCTTTGCGGCCGGAGGTTTCAATGCCCGTACGCACGTCGACCCACGCCGGCCGCACGGTGCGCACCAGCTCACCGACATTCTCTTCGCTCAGTCCGCCTGCGACCGCGATCGGCCGATTGCGCGAGAGCTGCGCGAGCACTGACCAATCGAACGAGCGACCCGTGCCGCCCCACTCACCGGCGATCTTCGTATCGAAGAGCGGGAGAGCGCTGTACGCATTACAGCGCATGTCTAAGTCTTTGGGATGCTCACCCGGCGCGATGTGAAAGGTCTTTACGACGGAACCACCAACCGCGCGCACGAAGTCGGGCGACTCTTCGCCCGAGAGCTGTACCACGAGCTCGGGGAAGTACCAACGGGCTCGCTCGACTTCTTCGAGCGTTGGATTGACGAATACGCCGACCGGAAGAATGCTGGTCCCGACACGTTGCGCGATCTCCGCCGCGGCGCTCCAATCGATTTGACGCGGGGATCGTGCGAAAATCAAACCCGCAGCGTCCGCGCCCTCGTCGATTGCGAGTGAGACGTCGGCCCAGTTCATGCAGCCGCAGAATTTAATGCGCGTGGACATGCTTCAACGAAGCGAGCAGCGCTGCCGGATCCTCGGCGCGCATCAGCGCTTCGCCAATAAGGAATCCGCGCGCTCCCGCGCGACGCAACCGCTCGACGTCAGCTAGGTCACGCATACCACTTTCGGTGATCGCAAAGACGTGCGGCGGGACCTGCGGCAGGATGTGTTCGCTGACCGCAAGGTCGGTGATCATCGTGCGCAAGTTGCGATTGTTCACGCCTACGAAATCGACGCCTAGGGCAAGTGCCCGTTCCAAGTCGTGCAGGTCGTGCACTTCGACGAGTGCGTCAAGGTGGTACGCCCGCGCTTCCTCGAGAGCGGCGCGCATTTGATCGTCGGTCAGTCCGCCGACGATCAACAAGATCGCGTCGGCACCGTACGCGGCGGATTGCGCAACCTGATACGGCGTCGTGAGAAAATCTTTGCGCAAGAGCGGCAGCGCGGTTGCGGAACGCACCACGCCCAGAAACGTAAGGTCGCCGAGGAAGTGATCGCTCTCGGTCAAGATGCTGATCGCATCCGCACCGGCGCGCTGATACGTCTTGCCGATTGCGACCGGATCGAAATCGTGCGCAATCAGTCCTGCCGAGGGAGAGGCACGCTTGATCTCGGCGACGATCGCGTCGCCACTTCGCGCCTTCAAGATCTTCAGGAAGTGCCGGCGCGAGGCGACACTCGCGCGTGCGCGTTCGCGGATCTCCTCGTACGGCTCGCGAGCCATCTCGGTTTTGAGATGCTCCGCCTTGGCCGCGTAGATCTTACGTAGTACGTCCTCAGCCATTGATGGCGAACTCCTTCGCGCGCTCATAGGTCCGTAGTGCCGCGCCCGACGCGAGAATCGAGCGCGCACGCCCGAGCGCAGCCTCCATAGTCGGCTCGGTGCCGACCGTCTGTAACACGAGTGCGGCGTTGAGCGCAACGACCTCGGCGCGTGGCGATGTCTCGCCGCCCAATATAGAAAGGAACGCGTCGCGCGCTTCATCGACGCTCCGCCCGACGATGGCCGCGAGCGGGGTCGCGATGCCGTAGTGCGCGGGGTCGAGCGTCCAGCGCTTACCGCCGGCGCCGTTGGCGCTGTTAAACGAATAGACCGTTGTGGGAACGTCACCTGCCACTTCATCGATGCCGTTCTCGCCATAGACGACCGCACCCCTGCGTACGCCCAGTTCGGCGAGCACGCGCGCCATCGGCTCGAGCAGCTCCGGCCGCGCGACGCCGACGATCTGCACGCTCGCCGAAGCCGGATTGGTAAGCGGACCGAGCACGTTGAAGATCGTCCGCACGCCCAACTCGCTACGGATCGGCCCGACATTCTTCATCGCCGGGTGGTAGCGCGGCGCATACATAAAAGTAAAGTTGACGTGGCGTAGCATGCGCGCCGCACGGTCGGGGGCGAGCTCGATCGGCAGCCCTGTCGCCTCGAGTACATCCGCGCTGCCGCAGGCGCTCGACGCAGCACGGTTGCCGTGCTTCGCGACCGGGATGCCGGCAGCGGCGGTCACCAGTGCTGCCATCGTCGAGATGTTGATCGTGTTTGCGCCGTCGCCACCGGTGCCGACGACGTCGACCACTTCGGGCAATCCGTGCTCCACATGGAGACTGCGCTCGCGCATGGCGCGCGCCGCTCCGACGATCTCGTCGACGTGTTCACCGCGCATGGCGAGCGCGACGAGCAATCCGGCCCCCTGGGAGGGCGTGATCTCGCCATCCATTATCGCGCCGATCAGCTCGGCACTCTCGGCTTGAGAAAGACGAGCGCCGGCTAAAAGCCGGCGCAATAATGGTGCGTACTCCATTTAAAGCGCGCGCACTTTCGCGCGCGCCCCCACGGCGACTTCGCGCCGCGGGCCCCCGGAACTCTTACTTGACAAGTTCCAAGAGCGACAGCTCCGCAGCGTCGCCCGAGCGTACACGTGTTTTCGTGATTCGCGTGTAGCCGCCGGATCTGCCCTTCAACGAGGGCGCGATCTGTTCGACGAGCTTCTTCACGACTGCCGGCTCGGTTAGAAACTCGGCGAGTTTGCGACGAGCGGCGAGATCGCCGGCCATCGCCGTGGTAATCAACGACTCGACGACCTTGCTGACCTCTTTGGCCTTGGTCGACGTGGTCTCGATCTTCTCGTACTTGAAGAATGAGGTTGCCATGTTGCGCAGGAGCGCCTTACGGTGTCCATCGGTGCGCGAAAGGCGCTTATATGCGATTTGGTGCGGCATCGTTAGAATCTCTCGCTCCTGTCCTAAGACAGGCGGAGCGAGAGCCCCCTCTCTGCAAGAACTTGTTTGATTTCGTCGAGCGACTTCTTCCCGAAGTTGCGCATCTTCATGATCTCGTCTTCAGTGAGATCGAGAAGTTCCGATACCTTCGAGATGCCCGCACGCTTGAGACAATTGAACGAGCGCACCGACAGGTTGAGCGTTTCAACCGGGATGTCCCATTCGTTCGGCGGCGCTTCGGGTAGCGGCTCCTCGCGGCTGGTGAAGCCGACAAAGAGATCGAGCTGTTCTTGGATGATCGCCGCAGAGGTCGCGAGCGCGTCGTCCGGTGTGATCGAACCGTTGGTTTCGATCTCCAGCGTGAGACGGTCGAAGTCGACGCTCTGACCGACGCGCGTGTCGTCGACCGAGAAGTTGACCTTGCGAATCGGCGAGAAGATCGAGTCGAGCGGAATGAGTCCGATCATGTGCTCGATGTTGCGCTGCTTGTCGGCCATCACGTAGCCGCGGCCCTTCTCGATACCGATCTCCATCGAGAGCTTGGAGTCTTTCGACGTTAGCGTTGCGATGTGGTAGCCCGGTTCGAGAATTTCGACATCGGCGTCGGGCGCGATATCGGCAGCGGTAACATCCTTCGGCCCTGAGACCGCGAGGTTGAGCACGCGCGGCTCATCGCCATTGAGTTTGACCGGCAAGCCCTTGAGGTTGAGCATCAGTGCGATCGTGTCTTCGACCATCCCGTGGATCGTCGAAAACTCGTGGAGCACGCCGTCGATCTTCATGTAGGTGACGGCAGCGCCGGGAATCGAGCTGAGCAGAATACGGCGCAGCGCGTTGCCGAGCGTAATGCCGAACCCGCGCTCGAGCGGTTCGATCACGAACTTGGCATAGTTCTCGCGACGCTCGCGAACCTCAATGGTTGAGCCGGCAGGTAGTTCCAACGTGGTCATGAGTGGTTTTGTTTGTCCTTTGTTACCGTTTACGTTATCCGGCTGCAATCCCTGACTGCATCCGATCCTACGCCTAACGGCGGTTGTGTTGTTAGGTTTAGCGCGAGTAGTACTCGACGATGAGTTGCTCATCAACGGGAGTATCAATTTGTTCACGTGCGGGAAGCTGCGTGACTTTGCCGGTGTTATCGGCATCGTTCCATTCGAGCCAATCCGGTGGACGGCGCGAACGCGCGACTTCGAGATTCGCCTCGAATACCGGCGACTTGAGGCTTCGCTCGCCGATCGAGATCACGTCGCCGGGCTTCACAATGTAGGAAGGCACGTTGACGAGCTTGCCGTTGACGCGGAAGTGCCGGTGCGTGACCAGCTGACGCGCTTGCGAGCGGCTCGTCGCGAGGTTTAGGCGATAGACGACGTTGTCGAGACGACGCTCCAAGAGTTGAAGGAACGTGCGGCCGGTCTGACCCGGAACGCGCGCTGCCTCACGGAAGTAGTTCTCGAACTGCGTCTCGTGCACACCGTAATAGCGACGCATCTTCTGCTTCTCGCGAAGCTGACGGCCGTACTCCGAGATCTTCGAGCGGTTCTTCGTGCCCGTGACCTTCTGGCCCGGTGCTGTACCGCGACGCTCGACAGCGCACTTTTTCGAAAGGCAGCGGTCGCCTTTGAGGAACAGTTTGATTTTTTCGCCAGTCTTGCTCGAGGCCGTTTCACGACGGCACAGACGGCAGACAGGCCCAATGTAACGCGACATATCTTCTCTCTTCGATTATACGCGGCGGCGCTTGGGAGGGCGGCAGCCGTTATGCGGAATGGGCGTAACGTCTTTGATCATCGTGATCTCCAGGCCGGCTGCTTGCAGCGAACGAATCGCGGCTTCGCGTCCGGCGCCCGGGCCTTTGACGAACACTTCCGTGCTCTTCATCCCGTGTTCCATCGCTTTGCGCGCGGCTGACTCGGCAGCCATCTGCGCAGCGAACGGCGTCGACTTCTTCGAACCCTTGAAGCCGAGGTTACCGGCTGAGGCCCACGAGACGACATTGCCGTGCGGATCGGTGATCGTGACGATCGTATTGTTGAATGACGCGTGGACGTGCGTCACACCCGACGAGACATTTTTAACTTCACGCTTTTTGCGCGATTTGGTTTGCTTCTTGGCAGCCAAAAGAGACTCCGATTTTATCCGGTTCCCCGAACGACGGGGCTGTCGTCGCCTGGACGCTTGTTCGCACAGGATGCGCGAACGTGCATCTCATGGAGCCAGGGACTCGGCGATTGCCCCCGGAGCCGCGCGCCACTGGAAAAGAGAGAGATCAGCAGCGCCAAGGCGGTATCTTACCTTAAGTGGGCCCAAGGGGTCAACTGGCTATGGCGGTGAACGGGGCGCCATGCCCAACCGTCGCGCCTTTTTGGCCTCGGCGGCCGCCCTTGCCGCCGCGCCGGCAGCGGCCTCGGCCGCCACGCCGCCCGATCCGCAGCGCCCCGCCCGGCTCTCCCAGGCCCTCGTACTTTCCGGCGGCGGCGCCCGTGGGGCCTACCAGGCCGGCATCATCGACTACTTGCGCCTTTCGCGCCAGATTCCCGAGGGCGCGCCGCTTCAGCCGTACGGGCTCGTGGCGGGCACGTCGATCGGCGCCCTCAACGGATATTTCGTTGCCACGGGCCAGTACGGTTTGTTGCGCCAACTGTGGTACACGATCGCCGACCAGAACGTGATCCAGCTCAAAGCCAAATACGCCAAGGTCACCAACGACGAGAGCGGCGTCGGCACGCGCTTCGTTGCCGCGATGCGCGCGGTGCTGCAATTGACGAGCAACGATACGGGCGTGATAGATGGGGACCACTTGCGCGCGTGGCTCGCGCGTTTCATCGACCCCACACGCCCCGTGATCACGCCGTTCATCTGGACGGCAACGAACCTCACCTACCAATCGCCGGAATTTTTCTACCTCGTGCCGACCGCGCTGAGCGCGGAACTGCGCGAGCGCGCGGTGACGGCGATACGCGTTACCGTCGGCCCGACAGCGGTGCTGCGTGAAGCAACGCCCGATCTGCTTATCGATGCGTTGCGCGCCTCAACCGCAATTCCGGTTGCCTTCGATCCGGTCGAGCTTCCGGCGCACGCGGGCGGCGGAATCGATCTCTATGTCGACGGTGGTGTCACGGCGAACACACCGGTCAGCGCCGCACGCGCTGGCGCAACGCGCGTCGACGTCGTCCTCCTCGACCCACCGACGCAAGCAACGCACTATCGGAATGCGCTCGAGGTTGGCATCGGCACGTTTGGAGCGATGCAACGCCGCATACTCGAAGCCGACATGCGCGCCGCATACCTAGAGACGGTTAGCAAACGCGCGATCGGCGAACACAACTCCGTGGAGGAGGCGCTGCTCGCATCGATCCTGTACGACTCCGAGATCTATCAGATGCAGCCGCAGGATGAGCTGCCGGTCGGCGTCGTCGGCTTCGACGATCGCGACAACATCTACAAGACGTTCAAGATCGGTTTCGAAGACGCGCGCCGCGGCTTCGCACCTTATGCGTATGGACAAGATTGAAGACCCGGCCTTGCGACCGGGTCTTCTTCAACCTCTAACGATGGCAGTCGTTAGAATTTGATGCCGATACCCACGAATGGGCCGTTGGCAGAGATGCCCGACGGTGCGTTCGACTTGTTCGTCAGACTCGTCCCAGTCCAACCGGCTTCGAGGAAGACCGGGCTATTGCCCAAGACGTAATCGATGCCGATGTTGTACATGAGATCGTTATAGGCGAGATTCAAGCCGTTGTACGCGCCCTTGGTGTTGGGGTAGTACCACACGCTACCGTAGAAGCTGAGGGCTTCATTGAGGTCGGGGAGCTTTTCAGCGCCGAACCCGAACGACGTCTCACGCGGGTAGCCGTAGTTGTTATTACGCCACAGGTATCCGATACCGACGTAGATGCGAGGATCGGCGACCTTGATGCCGAGGCGCGCATCGAGCGTGCTATCGCGTGCCGTGAACGCTGGCACAGTCGCGGATCCGTTACCGCCGATGACGGTCACGTTGCAATCGGGGGTCGGCGCACCAACGCCACCGGCGCACGTGTGCGGATATTGGAACTGCTGTAGGTTGCCGGCGATCATCCACGGCAGGCCGATCGCGTTGAACTCCCACGCGCCTTTGATCTGGTACGATGCACCGTTGCCGGTGTTACCAGGGCTGAACTCGTTGTACACCTTGGGCGAGAAGATATAGTCGCCGGAGACGTACAGGTCCTTATACGGCGTGTGAACCGGAGCCGGCGTCGGGGTCGGTGCGACTGTCGGCGCAACCGTCGGTGCAACCGTTGGCGGCGCAGTCGGCGGCGGCGTCGGCGGAACGTAACGAACCACGACGAGTTGTTTGTCGGGAACCCACTGTACGTAGGCGCCCATGCCCTCGGAGATCACACGGATCGGAACGAGGACCGTACCTTGATAGATGATCGGTGGCACGTCGAGGGGACGCGATTCACCGTTGATGACGACTTGGGGTTGTCCAACCGTCACCTTGACTTCCGAACCCGCCTTCGTCACCGTCACGGTCTTGCTGCCTGCGTCGTACGAGACGGACGCACCCATTTGCTCGAACATCGAGCGCAACGGAATGAGTACCGTGCCGCCTTTGACAAGTGCCGCGAGTACGCGGCCCTGTTTGAGGACGTCAGGTTTGGCATAAACGTGGTGATCGTTGAAAAGAATCGGGATCGTGCCTGAGGGCGGAGATCCGAAATTGGCCGGCGGCATGCTGCCTGATTGATCTTGCGCAACCGTAGTTTGTCCAGTGTTTCCCTGCGATTGCGAGACCGTCGGTGCAGCGACCGCGGTGAGCCCACAGCACGCAATGATGAATGCTGCCAGGATCCCGGTACTCAGTCGTTTCACAAGAGCCTCCTTAAGATTTGTTTAAACGTTGCGGAGGCTTGAAGCCCCCACGAGCCTTGGAACGCATGCTTGCCCCTAATGGGTTCCATGCAAACAAGGCCTTCGGTTATTGCCCCCTCTGAGGAGAGGGTAAACGCCAAATCCATAAAGAGCCGATGAGGATTTCGGCCCCTGCCAAAAGCAGCGCAGCGCGTGGACCGGCTGGACTTGCGAGCGCGCCCATGCGCGCCAGCAATAGGCTCGCGGCTAGCGGGGCGAGCATTTGTGGAATAACAATGGCCAGATTCCAAATGGCCATCGTCGTCGCCATCGCCGACGGCGGAAGCAGCCGGCATGCAAAAGCCCAATCGGCGCAGAGAAAAATGCCCCAGCCGATACCTGCGAGGCCAATTGCCGGCGCCAACCCTGGGAGCGTGTGTCCCAAAGCGAGCACTCCGAGTGCCACGACAATGCACGCGCCGCCGCCGCTTACAACAATCCGCTCGTCTACGCGATCCGCCGGACGTGCCGCCAGTGCAGCGCCAAGGATGCTCACGACGGTAAAAATGAGAATGCAAAGACCGCTTGCGCGCGTTGCGTCGAGCCAGAAGTGCTGCGGCAAGACCGATGCAACGAAGAAAAATAAATAGTCGAGCATCGTATAGAAGCCGAGAAAAACGAATCCGCGCGAAATGAATAGATTGACGAGCGTGGGCGTAACCGCGACTCCTGCCGGCGGCGGAAGCGGCCGCAACGAAACACGGCGCAGATGCACGAGCGTAATCGCGGCCGGCACGAGCAGCCCGATTGCAAGCACGAAGCCGAGCAACGGTACCGCGCCCAGCGCTGCCGCTAGCACTGCGCCCGTTGCATTGCCCGCGCCGGCAAATGCAGCCAACCATCCGGAGGCGACGCCGTAGCGTGATGGCCGCATCGTGTCGGGCACGATCGCCTGATATGGCCCGATGATGATGTTGAGCGCAAGCTGCAGCGCGACGAACGCCATCACGAGCGCACCCAGGGTAGGGACGAAGTAGAATACAACGACGGCCACCGCGCCCAGGAGCGCTCCCGCGATGTAAAATCCGATGCGTCCGTGTCCAGCGCGACGCATGCGATCCGAGAGCGGGCCCACGACGAGCTGCGCGAGCGCTGCCGCGAGGGCGCCCGCAGCCGTAACGTACCCGAACGTCACGAGCGATGCGTGCGGCGCAAGTTGTACGAACCGCGCCTGGAGCGAGATGCCAAGTACCGCGCCCCAGATCAGCTGGACGCCGAACCACAGTGCAGCGACCGGCGCGGGCTGCGCCTGCTTAGACGTGTTCGAGTGCGTAGACATACTCGGCATCCGTGTCCGCATCGAAGCCGAGCTCCGGCGGCGCGTTTCGCAGTGCTGCAACCGGCGTAGCGAGGACCTGGCGCGCACGCGATTCGAGTGCACCGATCGACGCACGGCCCAGCGCGAACTGCAGTAGAATCCGCGGGCCGGCAACCGACGCCATCTTCCACGGCGCCTTGCGCGCTTCAAACATCGTGGTGGCAAATTTGCGTATGCGCGCGCGAGCACGAGCCGGAATATGAAAGACACCGGCATTGACGACGCGCTCGCCGGCAAGCGTGATGCCGAACGGCGGCGCATCTGGAAAGCGACGGACGAAGTCCGCATGCTCGGCAACAGGCATCGAAAGTGTGCCCGGCTCGATGCGATCCAGCACCCATTTCAGCGGACGCGCATCTATGTACGGCATATCGCAGGTGAGATACAACAAGGCGTTGTCGTCGGGCCACGCGTCGAGCGCTCCCAAGACGTTGCCGGCGCCGGTCCCCGCGTCCGGAATCATCTTCACCGCTGCAACCTGCTCGCTTGCAGCCCGCACTGCGTCATTCCCGACGACGGCGATCTGCTCGACACCGCAGCCGCGCAGGGCGTCGATCGTGCGCGCCAGCATCGTTCGGCCGCGGACTGGCGCAAGCGCCTTTAGCGTCGTGCCGGCGCGAGCGGCATAGGCACCATCGATCGGACCGCCCGCGGTGATTACCGCGTACAATAAAAAAGGCCTGACATTGTCAGGCCTTTTTGTTAACCCTTCTTAGCCGCGACCTTCTTCTTGCCGGCAACGGTCCGTTTGGGACCCTTGCGCGTGCGAGCGTTCGTCTTCGTGCGCTGTCCGCGAACCGGCAGCCCCTTGCGATGGCGCAGCCCGCGATAACATCCGATGTCCATCAAGCGTTTGATGTTGCCTTGGACTTCGCGGCGCAAATCGCCCTCAACGCGAATCTGCAACGTGTCGAGTGCGTCGCGCAGTCGCTTTTCGTCGTCCTCGGTCAGGTCTTTGACGCGCGTGTCGGGACTGATCCCCGTGTGGGCGAGCAAACGCTCGGCATTGGCGGGGCCAACACCGAAGATATACTGCAGCGCAATCTCAATGCGCTTTTCGCGCGGAAGATCGATACCAGCGATACGTGCCATGAATAACCTTTCTTAGCCTTGCACTTGCTTGTGCTTCGGATTGACCTCGCAGATCACGCGCACTTTGCCTTCGCGGCGAATGATCTTGCACTTTTCACAAATTTTTTTAACCGACGGTCTAACTTTCATGATTCTTCTTCTCTACTTTATTTGTAACGATACGTGATACGGCCATGAGTTAGATCGTAGGGTGATAACTCTACGAGAACTCGGTCCCCGGGCAGAATGCGGATGAAGTTCATCCGGATCTTTCCCGACACGTGTGCTAACACACGATGGCCGTTTGCGAGTTCCACCCGGAACATCGCATTGGGCAGCGGCTCGACGATCGTGCCCTCGACCTCAATCGCCTCTTCCTTGGGCGTCGCTGTCTTGGCGGCTTTAGCGGCTTTGTCGGCGCGCTTCTTGCCCCGAGCCGGGCGACCCCCACGACGACGAGCCATTTTACGCCTTTATCCTTTCCGCTTCAGGGACGTACTGGGCAACGTCGGGGTGCTCCCCAAAATTGCGCAGCGTAAGGATCTTGGGACCGTCGTCGGTCACGGCGATCGTGTGCTCGAAGTGCGCTGCGAGTTTACCATCTGCCGTGACGACTGTCCAGCCGTCCTTGAGGATCTCGACCTTCCGATCACCCAGGGTAATCATCGGCTCGATCGCGAGCACCAGCCCCGTGCGCAGCTCCATGCCGGTGCCTGCCTTACCGTAGTTTGGCACTTGCGGCTCCTCGTGCATCGCGGTCCCTACCCCGTGGCCGGCAAGCTCGCGCACGACGCCATAGCCGTGGCTCTCGGCGTGCCGCTGGACCGCGGCACTGATGTCGCCGACATGATTGCCGCGCTGCATCTGCGCGATCCCGAGCATCAGGCACTCTTGCGTGACGTCGAGCAACTGCTGCGCTTCGCGCGATATCGTGCCGATCGGAATTGTCACGGCCGTGTCGCTCACGTAGCCCTCAAACGTCGTGCCGATGTCGATCGAGAGCAGATCGCCATCTTGCAACACGTAGTCGCTTGGAATCCCGTGCACGACCTCGTCGTTTACCGACGAACAGATCGTTGCAGAATACCCGTGGTAGCCTTTAAACGTCGGAATGCCGCCGAGTTCGCGGATGCCGCGCTCGGCAAGCTCGTCGAGCTCCTTGGTCGTCATCCCGGCCTTCGCGATCTGCATGAGATCGGTAAGGACCTTCGCGGTTATCTTGCCGCTGCGACGCATCGTTTCGAGCTCCCGCGCCGACTTTAGTGTGACCATGGCTAGTGCGCGTGCTCCACGCCGATCGCGTGCATCAACATATGAGTGACGTGCTCGACGCCTTGCGTTGCATCAATCGACGCGAGACGGCCCAGCTCGCGGTAGTATGCGACCAGCGGCATCGTCTCTCTCTCGAAAACGTCGAGACGTTTCTTGATCGTGTCCGGCGTGTCGTCTTTACGTTGGATCAGCGGTCCACCATCTTCATCGCAAATGCCGGCGACTTTCGGCGGGCTGAACTTCTCGTGATAGACGCGACCCGTGCGCGGATTTGTCCAGCGTCCGAGCAAACGCTCTTCGAGCAACGGACGCGAGATTTCGAAATATACCGCTTCGGGAAGACCGCGACCGCGCGATTCGAGGAACGCATCGAGCGCTTGCGCTTGCGCAACCGTACGCGGAAACCCGTCGAAAAGCAGCGGGGTATCGCCCTGCAACTCGCCTTCGACCATCTTGATAATCAGGTCATCGGGCACGAGTGCGCCGGCCTTCATATAGCCGTCGGCTGCTTTACCGAGCTCGGTACCCTTCGTAACGTGGGCGCGCAGCAGATCGCCGGTCGACATTTGGCGATAGCCAAGCTGTTTCTGCAGAATCTGGGCCTGCGTACCCTTACCGGCGCCCGGACCACCGAGCAGGATGACATCTCCCGGCATCAGCGTTTGATGAACCCGCGATAATCGCGCATCGCTAAACGCGCCTCGATCTGCGAGATCGTATCGAGCGCGACGCCGACGACGATCAGCAGCGACGTCGAGCCGAGGTAGATTGTCGTGACGTTGAGGCCGCGCTCGAGGACGTTCGGCGCAACCGCCAACAGGCCGAGAAAGATCGCCGACGCGGTCGTTAGACGGATCAGAATCTTGTTGAGATAGTCGACCGTCGGCTGACCAGGACGAATGCCCGGAACGAAGGCGCCCGTCTTCTTCAAGTTGTCTGCCACGTCGCGCGTGTTGAGCACGATCGAGCTATAGAAGAACGTAAAGATCACGACCAGCAAGAAGTACGCGATGTTGTAGAGCGGGCTGGCCGGTGCGAAGTGCACCTGAATCGTTTCCTGCAACGCCGCGATGTTCGTCGGGAACTGCAACGACCAATTCACACCTGGAATCGTGAACAAGTTGAACCATGCAGACTTGTCCGTGGCGTGCAACCACGTCAGCGCCTGCTGCGGCAGCAGTAGAATCGAGATCGCGAAGATGATCGAGATCACGCCCGCGTTGTTCAGACGCAGCGGAATGTAGGTCGAGCGTCCGGCAAACATCTTGCGGCCAACCACGCGCCGGGCTTGCTGCACCGGTACGCGGCGCTGGCCCTGGTACATGAAGATGATGCCGACGATGATGCCGATGGTGATCGCGATAAAGAGCACCAGGTTGAGCAGCGAGAGGCCTCCCGTGCTCGCAGAGGCGATGGTTTCGGAAACGTACGTCGGATAGCGCAGCACGATACCGATGAAGATGATCAGGGAAACGCCATTCCCGATACCCTTGTCGCTGATTTGCTCGCCCAGCCACATCAAGAAGAGCGTGCCGGCGACGAGTGCGATGATCGCAAAGACCTGATACCAGATGCTGGTATCGTAGAAGACCTGTGCCTGCCTCATCGCGTTGGTCATGAACGTCGCTTGCACAATCGCAAGCACGATCGTGAGCCAGCGCGTGTACTGGCTGATCTTTTTCCGCCCTTCCTCGCCGCCTTTCTTCGCAAGCTCTTCAAGCTGCGGCAGCACGACCGTCATCAACTGCATGATGATCGACGCGTTGATGTAGGGGGTGATTCCCATCGCGATGATCGAGAGTTTTTGCAGCGCGCCGCCTGAGAGGAAGCCCAGCAGCGTGTAGAACTGGCCCGACTTGAGGACCTGTTGCCACGCCCCCTCGTTCACGTTGGGCAGCTGCACGTGGATCATGAAAATGAACCACGCGAAAGCAAAGAGCACAAACCCGACTCGCTTGCGGATGTCGGGTACGAGAATGGCAGCCCGGAGGTTATCGAACACTAGGCCGGCTCAGCCACGGGTTCAGGAAGCGATGCACCGGCGGCTTTGAGCGCTTCGAGCGCGCTCGCCGAGAACACGACGTCGCGGAACTTGAGGCCTTGCGGCAGCGCCTTGCCGGCTTTGCCGCCGCCAAGAATCTTCACGCCGTCCTCGGTTGAGCTGAGGATGCCGCGCTCCTTGAGCGATTCCGGCGAAACTTCAACGCTGGGGTCCCACGTGCTGAGCTGATGCAGATTGACGACAGCGTAGTGCGAACGGAAGTGTCCGATGTCGCGCGCCTTCTGCGAATAGCCGCGCTTGTGCGGAAGACGACGCGCCCACGGCGTCTGACCGCCTTCGAACGATGGGCCTTTGCCGCCACCCGAGCGCACGGTTTGACCTTTGCCGCCTTCACCGCCGGTCTTCACCATGCCCGAACCGTGTCCGCGTCCGATGCGCTGACGCTTCGGCCACGAACCCTTCGCCGGCCGCAGCGCGCCGAGGCTCATCTGCGCGCCGTTCGGCGACGCGATCGAACCCGCGGTTACCGTCGAAACGGCTTTCGTCTTGACCGCCGGAGCCTTAGCTTTTGCAGCGACCGCTTTTTTGGGCACGGCTTTCTTGGGCACGGCTTTCTTGGGCGCCGCTTTCTTTGCGGCAGGCGCCTTCGCACTGCTCTTCTTTTTTGCTGTCGTCTTCTTCTGCGCCATGATGTCTTTCTTAATTCGCTACCGCGAAGATTTCTTTTGCGGTTTTGCCGCGCAGCTCGGCGACCTTCTCGGCCGTCTTGAGCGAGCGCAATCCTTCGATCGTCGCGAGGACGACGTTGATGGGGTTGTTCGAGCCAAGCGACTTGGTGAGGATGTCGTGAATGCCCGCAAGCTCGAGCACCGCACGCATCGATCCACCGGCGATTACACCAGTACCGGGTGCAGCCGGTTTGAGCAGCACTTTGGCTGCGCCGACCTGCATCTGCACGATGTGCGGAATCGTCTTCTCGACCATCGGCACGGTCACGAGGTTCTTCTTGGCCTTCTCGACGGCTTTGCGAATCGCTTCGGGCACTTCGCCGGCTTTACCGATGGCAAAACCAACCTTACCCTTGCGATCGCCGACGACGACGAGCGCGCTGAAGCTAAAGCGCTTACCGCCCTTGACGACCTTCGCGACGCGATTGACGCGCACCACGGTCTCTTCGAATCCACTGTTGTCGCGATCGCGACCACCACGATAATTCATTAAAAGTTCAGCCCCGCTTCACGCGCCGCATCGGCGAGTGCTTGCACACGTCCATGGTATTTGTTGCCGCCCCGATCGAACACCACATCGGTGATGCCTGCCGCTTTGGCTTTGGCTGCAATCGCTGCACCCACGGCTTTTGCCGCATCGACATTGGTCTTCGAGCCGAGCGATTCGGCGACCGATTTGTCGCGTGTCGACGCTGCCGCGAGCGTGTGCCCCTTGGCGTCGTCAACAAGCGTCGCGTAAATGTGATGCAGCGTGCGCTTGACCATCAGGCGCGGACAGTCGTTCGTGCCGGCAAGCTTTTTGCGCAGGCGCTGATGACGCGCGCGACGTGAGTCATCTCGTGAAATGCGCGCCATTACTTCTTGCCTGCCTTCCCGGCCTTACCGAGTTTCTTGCGAATGAACTCGCCCTCGTAGCGAATACCCTTGCCCTTGTACGGCTCGGGCGCGCGCAGCGAGCGAATCTTCGCAGCGACTTGACCGACCTGTTGTTTGTCGATCCCGTCGACGTGAATTTTATTTTGGCCCTCGACCGTCAGCGTGATGCCTTTGGGCGCTTCGAAGACGACTGGGTGCGAATAACCCAGACTCAAGTTCAATTTCTCGCCCGCCTTGGCGGCGCGGTAGCCGACGCCTTGAATCTCAAGGCTCTTACGGAAGCCTTTGCTCACGCCGAGTACCATGTTCGAGATCAGCGTGCGCGTCAAACCGTGCGCGGCACGCTGCGGTTTCGCATCGCCCTTACGCTCGACGATCACTTTGCCGTCTTCAAGCTTGACCGCGACCACCTGCGTCATGATTTCCTGACGCAGCTCGCCTTTGGGTCCTTTAACGACCACCTCGCCCTCACCCAGCGTAACGTTGACGCCGCTGGGTACGGCAACCGGCAGTTTTCCAATACGTGACATCTTCGTTCCCTACCAGACGTACGCCAGGACTTCACCACCGACGCCGAGCTTTTTAGCTCGTTTGCCGGACATGATGCCTTGCGAGGTCGAGATGATAACCAAACCCAAGCCGCCGAGCACGCGCGGAATCTCGGTCTTGGGCGTGTAAACGCGCAAGCCGGGACGCGAGATGCGGCGCAGGCCGGTGATAACTTTTTCCTTTTCCGGACCGTACTTCAGACGAATGCGCAGTGTGCCTTGCGGGCCTTCGTTCACGCGCTCTACATCTTCTATAAAGCCTTCATCCTTGAGAATATTGGCGATCGCGACTTTGACGCGCGACGCGGGCACGTCGACCATCTTGTGGTTAGCCGTGTTGGCGTTGCGAATACGCGTGAGCAGATCAGCCACGGGATCAGTGATTGCAGCCATGTTTCTTTCGCCTCCCTACCACGACGCCTTGGTCACGCCCGGAACGACGCCTTTGTGCGCGTTCTCGCGGAAGCAGATGCGGCACATGGCAAACTTGCGGAGATAGCCACGCGGGCGTCCGCAGATCTTGCAACGATTGTGCGCCCGCACGCCGAACTTCGGCGTCCGTTGCGACTTCACGATCAAGCTCGTTTTTGCCACTAGTTTCGTCCCTTCTGCAGCGGGAGTCCCATCGCGGTGAGAAACTCCGACGCCTCTTCGTCCGACTTCGCTGTCGTAACGATTGTAATGTCCATGCCGCGCGCCTTGTCGACCTTATCGTAATTGATCTCCGGGAAGACCAACTGCTCGCGCAGGCCCAGATTGTAGTTGCCGCGTCCGTCGAACGACTTGGCCGGCAGGCCGCGGAAGTCGCGAATACGCGGAAGCACGATGTTGAAGAGCTTGTCGAGGAAGATGTACATCCGGTCGCCGCGGAGCGTGACCTTGGCGCCGATGTTCATGCCTTCGCGCAGCTTGAATGCCGCAATCGATTTCTTCGCCTTCGTGATCACCGGCTTCTGACCGGTGATTTGGGTGAGCTCCGTAACGGCCAAGTCGAGCGCTTTGGCGTTGACGATTGCATCGCCGACACTCATGTTCACGACGACCTTCTCGAGCTTAGGGATCTGCTCGACGTTCTTATAGCCGAACTTCTCCTGCAGCGCCTTACGCACTGAGCTCTGGTATTTTTCTTTCAAACGCGTTGCCATCGGTTAACGTCCCTTCACCGACTCGCGAGCCGGCTCGCCGCACTTCACGCACACGCGATGCGCAACGCCGTCCGCAGTGCGTCCACGACGCAGGCGGGTTGGGGTCTTGCACTTCTCGCAGACGTACTGCAGCGCAGAGATCGGCAGCGCAGCCTCCTTATGAATAAACTGCTCGCTTTGCGACTTGCCCATGTTGCTCTGCTGCTGAGCTCCAGGCTTCACCGCGCGCTTAACGACGTTGAGCCCTTCGACGGTTGCACGACCGTTATCAGCCGCGATCGCTTTGACAACGCCGCGCTTGCCCTTTTCTTTACCGCGACGAATCACCACGGTGTCACCCTTAACGATGTTTGGCTTCACGGCCATTTTAGAGCACCTCCGGAGCAAGTGAGGCGATCTTCAGGAAGCCGCGGTCGCGCAGTTCGCGCATGACCGGACCAAACACGCGCGTGCCGCGCGGATCGAGGTTGTCCTTTTCGCCCTTAATGATGACGCACGCGTTGTCGTCGCAGCGCACGACCGAGCCGTCGGCGCGACGGATCGGCGCCGAAGTCCGCACAATCACGGCCTTGACGACTTGACCCTTCTTCACCGCGGCGCCCGGGATCGCACTCTTAACCGTACCAACGACGATGTCGCCAACATGCGCGTAGGCATGACGACTCCCGCCGCTGACGTGGATCACCAGCAACTCGCGAGCTCCGCTATTGTCGGCCACTTTGAGCCGAGTTTCTTGTTGAATCATTATCTTACTTCGCCCGTTCGACGATCTCGACCAGACGCCAGCGCTTGTCGCGCGAGAGCGGCCGGCATTCCATGATGCGCACGATATCGCCAATCTTGGCTTCGTTCTGCTCGTCGTGCGCTTTGAAGCGCGTCGACTTGCGCACGATTTTTCCGTAGGTACGGTGCGGTACGCGCGTCTCGGTCACGACGACGATCGTCTTGTCCATCTTGTCCGACGCGACGCGCCCTTGCTTTACGCGGCGTGCTACCGCGGCTCTTACGTTATGCTGCTCCATGCTGATCCTCGGCCATCCGCTTTTCGGAAATCACAGTCTGTATTTGCGCGTAGGCGCGGCGCATCGCTTTGATCTTGCTGAAGTCAGTAAGATGCCCGGTCCGAAGTGCAAAGCGCAAATTGAAGAGCTCCGACTTTGTGTCGCGCGCCTTCTGCTGCAACTCGGCCACCGTGAGACCACGCAATTCATTTAGCTCGCCCTGCTTCATGCGCTCGCCTCCTCGCGCGAAACGATCTTCGTCTCGATCGGCAGTTTGGAAGCTGCTAGACGCAGGGCTTCCTTCGCGACGATCGGTTCGACACCGGAGAGTTCAAAGAGCACGCGCCCCGGGCGCACGACGGCAACCCAAAACTCTGGATTACCCTTACCGGCGCCCATGCGGACTTCGGCAGGCTTCTTTGTCACCGGCTTATCGGGGAAGACCTTGATCCAGACCTTACCGCCGCGTTTGATGTGACGCGTCATCGCGATACGTGCAGCTTCGATCTGCCGGTTGGTCATCCAACACGGTTCCATCGCCTGCAGTCCGTACTCGCCGAACGTCAAGGTGCTCCCGCGCGAAGCGCGCCCGGTCATGCGGCCGCGCTGCACCTTGCGCCACTTCACTCGTTTTGGCGTCAACATTTACTCAAGACTCCCTTCGGCCGCCGGCGCACTGTTCTCGACGACGACTGGTACAACGGCCGGCTCGTTCACCGGCTCGGCAACAACCGATTCGTCTGCCGTCTCGGCGCCAGGTGCACCACCCGGTTGCGGGCGTCCGCCGCGGCCACGGCCGCCGCGTCCACCGCGCTCGCGGCGATCGCGGAATCCGCCGCCTTGGCGATCCGCACGATCGACGGTATTCGTTTGACGCGGTTGATCCGGAAGAACTTCGCCGCGATAGATCCACACTTTCACGCCGATCCGGCCGAACGTCGTGAATGCCTCTACGTGCGCGTAGTCGATGTCGGCGCGCAGCGTATGCAGCGGCACCTTGCCATCGGCGTTGCGCTCGGTGCGCGCGATTTCAGCGCCGCCAAGACGACCCGAAACTTGCACCTTCACGCCACGCGCGCCGGCCTTCATGGTCCGCATGATGGCCTGCTTCATAGCGCGACGGAAGGCGATGCGCTTCTCGAGCTGATCGACGATGTTCTGGGCGACCAGACGCGCGTCGAGTTCGGGATGCTTGATCTCCATCACGTTGACCTGGACGTTCTTGCCGGTCAGCTTTTCAAGGTTCTTGCGGATCTCTTCGATGCCGACGCCGCGCTTGCCGATGATGATACCGGGCTTCGCGGTGTTGACGATCACGCGCGCTTGATTGGCGCGACGCTCGATCTCGATCTTGCTGATCGCGGCCGAACGCATCCACTTGTTGAAGAACTGACGGATCTTAACGTCTTCGTGCAGCCACTCGATGTAGTGCTTTTTCTCGAACCAGCGGCTGTCCCACGTACGCGTGATGCCCAGGCGAAGGCCGACCGGATGAATTTTCTGACCCATAAATTAGGCGGTTGCCTCCGCGGCTTTGGGAGTACGTTTGGACTTCGATGCGCTCTTCGTTGTGCTCTTGGTCGCGCTCGGCGCTGCACGGCGAGCCGCCGCGCGCTTCGTCGAGACGGACGCGCCGCTGCGCGCCTTGCGCTTCTTCACCGGCGGTTGTTCGCTGACGACCACCGTCACGTGTGAAAGACGCTTGCGCTTGAAGTACGCGCGCCCCTGAGCACGCGGGTCCAGGCGTTTGGTAAAGCGACCGCCAGGCCCACCATCCACGGTGATCCGCGTGATAAAGAGCTCGTCGGTGTTCATGTTGTGGTTGTTACCGGCGTTCGCAACGGCGCTACGCACGAGCTTCTCGATCGGCTCGGCTGCGTACACGCCCGCAAACTGCAGCATGGCGAGCGCTTCGCGCACGCTCTTACCGCGAATTGCATCGGCAACACGGCGCAGCTTGCGTGGCCCCATGCGCACGAACTTCAAGTGCGCTACCGCTTGTTGCCGAGCAGCTTGTTCTGCGTTGGTCGTTGGGCTCATGGCTTCACCGCCGCTTTATCGCCGCCATGTCCGCGGAAATGACGGGTGGGTGCGAACTCACCGAGCTTGTGTCCAACCATGTTTTCCGTGACGTACACTGGAACGTGCGCCTTGCCGTTGTGCACGCCGATGGTATGACCAACCATCGCCGGCACGATCGTCGACGAACGGCTCCACGTCTTGACGACGCGCTTCTCGCGCGTCTCGTTCAGCTTCTCGACCTTTTTCAAAAGGTGATCCGCGACGAACGGCCCCTTCTTTAGACTACGACCCATTACTTGGAACCTCGCTTGCGAACGATCATCTTCGACGTGCGCTTGTTGCGGCGCGTCTTCTTACCCATCGTCATCTGACCCCAGGGTGTGGTCGGCGGACGTCCCGACGTGGAACGCGCTTCACCACCACCGTGCGGGTGGTCGACCGGGTTCATCGCGATACCGCGAACCGACGGACGCTTACCAAGATGGCGCGAACGGCCGGCTTTACCGATCACTTGGTTTTCGTGTTCGATGTTGCCGAGTTGGCCGATCGTGGCGCGGCACTCGATGTGAATCTTGCGCACTTCGCCCGAGGGCATGCGCACCTGCGAGTACTCGTCTTCTTTAGCCATCAGTTGCGCCGCAACGCCGGCCGAACGTACGAGCTTGCCGCCCTGCCCCGGTCGCAGTTCAATGTTGTGGAGGACGGTACCAACCGGAATGTTCTTGATCGGAAGGCAGTTGCCGGGCTTGATGTCGGCTGCGCTGCCCGATTCGACGACGTCGCCGACCTTGAGACCGAGCGGCGCAAGAATATAACGCTTCTCACCGTCTTTATAGTGAAGCAGCGCGATACGCGAGCTGCGGTTCGGATCGTACTCGAGGGTCGCGACCTTGGCCGGAATCCCGTCCTTGGAACGCTTGAAATCGATGATCCGATACTGCTTGCGCGTGCCGCCGCCTTTATGGCGAACGGTGATGTGCCCGTTGTTGTTGCGGCCTGAATGCTTCTTGCGAACCTCGACGAGCGACTTCTCCGGATCGACTTTTGAAAGATCCGAAAAATCCATCGTGGTCACGAAGCGACGGCCGGGGCTGGTCGGACGATATTTCTTTACTGGCATCTTATTGCTCGAAATAGTTGACGCCGCCCAGTTCGATCTTCTGGCCGGGCTTTAGAGTGATGATCGCCTTCTTGAAGTCGCTTTGCTTGCCGCTAGTGCGTTTGCCGCGACGCGCGAAGTTACGGGACTTGCCACGCACGTTAACCGTGTTGACGCTCATTACGTTCACGCTGAAAAGCTCTTCGACCGCATGGCGGATCTGCGTCTTAGTCGCCTGCGGATGAACGACAAACGTGTACTGCGTGCCTAGCGCATTAGCCATCGATTTTTCGGTAATGCGTGGCGAGAGGATCACATCGCGTGCGTCCATTACTTGGCTCCCTCCAGCGTATTGAATGCCGCGGTGGTGAAGATGATTCGCTCGAAGCGCAACACGTCTTTGACGTCGAGCGCTCCCGTGTCGGTTACCGAGACCTGCCGCAAGTTGCGCGCAACGAGCGCAAGCGCATCGGCGCCCTGCTCGCCCTTGCCGGTAACGATCAGCGTCGTCGGCCCGCTCTTCGCAGCCTTCGCACTGCCGAAGAGCAGTTTGGCGAAATCGGTGGTCTTGGTCAGCGCGAAGCCGGCCAGATCGAGCACGGTGACTGCATCGTTCTTGAAACGATCGCTGAGCACCGCGACGAAGGCGAGCTTGCGTTCTTTCTTATTGAGGTCCGTGACGTAGCTGCGCGGCTGCGGTCCGAAGACGACGCCGCCGTGGCGCCACTGAGGCGAGCGAATCGAACCTTGGCGCGCGCGCCCGGTCCCCTTCTGCTTCCACGGTTTACGACCGCCGCCGGCGACTTCATCGCGCTTCTTGGTGGACGCGGTGCCCGCACGGGGGCTCGCTTGTTCGCGATAGACCGCACGGAAAATCGTGTGGCTCTTTTCGCTGTAATCTTTGGTGAAGGCCGCGGGCGTTTGTACGTCGCGCACAACCTTGCCGGTCGAATCAATAACGTTTGGCATCGCTTATGCCTCCGCTTTCTGCTTCACGCTTTGGCGGAGCACGACGAGCGCGTTCTTCGGACCCGGAACCGGGCCGCGCACAAGCAACAGATTGCGCTCGGTATCGGCACGAACCACTTCGAGGTTCTGCATCGTCGTGCGATCGACACCGTACTGACCCGGACGACGTGCGCCCTTGGGCACGCGGCCGGCGTTGGTGTCGCCGTTGGACGCCGGTTGACGGTGAATCATCGAGCCGTGGCTTGCGCCGCCGCCCGAAAAATTGTGACGCTTGATGCCGCCCGAAAAGCCGTGGCCCTTCGAGATGCCGATGACGTCGACGCGATCGCCCGGTGCGAAGCCGGCGACGGTTATGGTTTGTCCGACTTCGACGCCGTCGATGCCGGTACGAAATTCGCGCACGAAGCGCGCGGGCTCAACGCCCTGCTTTTTGAAATGTCCAGCAAGGGCACGGGTTACGCGGGACTTTTTGATCGCGCCAAAGCCGAGCGCAACGGCATCATAGCCATGCGACTCTTTCGTGCGACGTTCCACAACCGTGCAGGGACCGGCTTCGATCACCGTGACCGGCACATACTGGCCGTCGTCGGTGAACACGCTCGTCATCCCAACCTTGCGGCCAAGGATGTTCTTCACTTAAATCCTCGTCCTAATAGTGACAAGTACACTGGTCCAGGCGTACTGGCATTTGTTTTTGCCGGCACGCGCGAAGAGAGCGCGGACCGGCTGGACCACAACCGCGATACTATATCAACGTAGCCGGGGCAGCGTCAAGGCCCTTTAGCAGGCGAGCGGCGAATACTTGGGGGCCATGCGGGTATTGGCGTTAGCCCTGCTCGCTCTTCTCGTTGCCGGGTGCGCCCGGCCCGAGCACACACGGGAGCGGGACCACCTCACGATTGTCCAGACTCAGGACTTCCAGAGCCTGGATCCTATCTTTGTCTCGGGCGTCGGTGGCCAAGAGCTCGCCTCGCTTATCTACTCCTATTTAGTGAAGTTCGACGACCGGGGCGAGCTCACCCCAGACGCCGCGGTCGCGGTCCCAACGCGCGCGAACGGCGGGATCAGCCCGGACGGCAAGACGATCGTCTACCACCTGCGACCTGGCCTACGCTTCTCCGACGGCAGTTCGCTCACGTCGTTCGACGTTGCGGAGACCATCGGCCACGTCGCCTTCCCCGGCTCGGACGCGCCCTCACGCGTCGCCTTCGACGACATCGCGGCCATCTCGACGCCGGATGACCTGACCGTCAAGGTCTACTTACGCCAACCGTACGCGCCGATCGTGCTCTACCTTTGCGGCCCGGGCAACGCGGTGCCGATCTTGTCGGGGGTGCTTCTGCAAGGGCACGCGCACATGCGCGGAACGCGGATGGACAGCGATCCGCTTGGGAGTGGGCCGTACGAGGTCGTGCGCTGGGTGCGTAGCCAGCGGCTCGAACTTCGCGCAAACCCGTACTACTTCGGGGGCAAGGCGAAGATCGATCGCCTCACGATTCTGCCCGTGCCCTCGTCAACGACTGCGTATGCGATGCTGCGCGCCGGTGAAGTGGACGCGTACGTCAATGCTGACGATTCGCAGTACGCACAACTCACCGCGCTGTCGGGCAAACACACCGAGGCGGTCCCGATCGACGGCACGGGCGCGCTGATCTTTAATACGACCCACGACGGACTCGGCGACGTGCGCGTGCGGCGCGCGTTTGCGCAAGCGCTCGACATAAAAACGATCGTCGAAAAGACGCTGCTCGGCGCGGGCCGGGCACGCAATCCCGGGCGCGGACTCTTCGAGTGGGCGTACGACCCCGCCGCCTATGTCATGCCGGGGCACGACGTAGCGGCGGCCGCCGCGTTGCTCGACCAAGCCGGCTGGAAGATGGGATCTGACGGATTGCGTCATAAGAACGGCGCGTCGCTTACCCTCGACGTCATCGTGCGCGCCGACAAGCCGAGTGCACTCGAAATGGCTACGCTCATGCAAGCGCAAGAGCGACCGCTCGGGATTCGCCTCTCGATCCGCCGTTTTTCAGTTGAGGAATTGGTTGCGCCCAAGGGACCGCTCTACGGTGGCCACTACGACGTTGCGATATTCCCGTTCATCGCCGGTTTCGATCCGGACGTACGCGATCAGTTCGCCTGTCACCGTCTTCCTCCGCACGGGTTCAACAAGTCGCGCTACTGTAACCCGTCGCTCGATCGGCTGATGAATCAAGCCGTGCGACCGTACAGCCGCGCCGAACGGATCCCATACTATCGCGCGGTGCAGCGCACGCTTGCTCGTGATCTGCCGATGGACGCAATGTTCCAAGCCGTCTCGATCAATACGTTCCCGGCCGATTTACGCAACGAGCACAGCGCCGTCAACACGCCCTTCTGGAACGTCGCCGACTGGAGTTATTGACAGCGTCGATCGCGCAACCGCGTCCAACGCCCTCCGGTTGAGGGCCTCATGGCTACGAAAATTTCCGCCGCCGCATCGGGGCAGTTCACGATCGGCGGCGACATTACAGTCAATCGCCTGGGCTTCGGCGCGATGCGGATCACCGGCAAGGGCATCTGGGGCGCGCCGCAAGATCCCGCCGGCGCGCGAGCCACGCTCAAGCGCCTCCCCGAGTTGGGCGTGAATTTCATCGACACCGCGAACTCGTACGGTCCCGAAGTCAGTGAGAACCTCATCGCCGAGGTGCTACGTCCCTACAAGGGCCTCACCGTTGCGACCAAAGGGGGCCTGACACGACAAGGCCCCAACCAATGGTATCCGTGCGGCAATCCCGGCTATCTGGAAGAGTGCGTGCAGATGAGCTTGCGCCGGCTTGGCGTCGAACGCATCGATCTGTGGCAACTGCACCGAATCGATTCCGCAACGCCACGCGAGCAACAATTCGAGACGATCGCCGAGATGCGCAAAGCGGGGTACATCCGCCACGTTGGTCTCAGCGAAGTCAGCATTGACGACATCAAAGAGGCGCAACAGTACTTTCCGGTCGTGACCGTGCAAAACGAGTATAATCTGGTCGATCGCAAGAGCGAGTCGGTGCTCGAGTACTGCGAGCAACACAACATCGGCTTCATCCCGTGGTTCCCGCTCGCCGCGGGCGATCTGGCCAAACCCGGATCCGTCCTCGACACCATCGCGAAGAAGCTCGGCGCAACACCGTCACAAGTTGCACTTGCGTGGACGCTCAAACGATCGCCGGTGATACTGCCGATTCCCGGCACGTCACGCGTCGATCACCTGGAAGAAAACGTTGCTGCGGCTTCGCTCGAACTCTCCGACGAGGACTTCGCCGAGCTCGACCGTCAAGCCAAGGCGCTTACGTAAACGCGGCGAGTCCCGTGATCTGTTGACCTAAGATGAGCATGTGCACCTCGCTCGTGCCCTCGTAGGTAAGCACCGATTCCAAGTTGTTCATGTGGCGGATCACGGGATACTCGAGCGTCACACCGTTCCCGCCCAGGATCGTACGCGCTTCGCGCGCGATCTTTAACGCCTCGCGCACGTTGTTGAGCTTGCCGAAACTCACGTGCGAGGGATGCAGACGGCCTTCATCCTTCATGCGGCCCAGATGCAACGCGAGCAACGAACCTTTGCCCAGTTCGATCACCATGTTCGCGAGTTTTTCTTGCGTCAATTGGAAGCCGCCGATCGGCCGATCGAACTGCACGCGCGTCTTCGCGTACTCAAGCGCCGTCTGGTAGCATGAGCGCGCCGACCCCATCGCCCCCCAAATGATCCCGAAGCGCGCCTCGTTCAAACACGCGAGCGGGCCCGCAAGCCCTTTCGCCAACGGCAACTGTGCGTCCGCCGGCAAACGCACGTCTTGCAGCACGAGTTCGCTCGTGATGCTCGCGCGCAGCGACAGTTTCTTGTGAATGTTGGTTGCCGAAAATCCCGGCGTCACCGTTGGTACGACGAAGCCGCGGATTCCGTCGTCGGTGTTCGCCCATACGATCGCCACATCGGCAATCGAGCCGTTGGTGATCCACATCTTCGTGCCGTTGAGGATCCAATCGCTGCCGTCGCGCCGCGCGAAGGTGCGCATGCCGGCGGGATTGCTGCCGAAGTCGGGCTCGGTAAGGCCGAAACACCCAATCTTTTGCCCGCGCGCCATCAGCGGCAGCCATTCGTGCTTCTGTTCTTCGCTGCCCCAGTGATAGATCGCATACATCGCAAGCGAGCCTTGGACCGAGGCGAAACTGCGTACTCCAGTGTCGCCCGCTTCGAGTTCCTGACATGCAAGACCGTAGGCGACAGCACTTGCACCCGGACACTCGTAGCCTTCGAGGTGCATCCCCAGCAGCCCAAGTTTGCCGAGTTCGGTCGCGATCTCGCGCGGCAAGATACCCTGCTCGAACCAGTCCGCAACAAACGGAAGGACGCGCTCACGGACGAATTCACGCACCGTGTCGCGCACCAGGCGTTCCTCGTGCGAGAGCAACCCATCGAGTCCGAGAAAGTCGAGCGCATCGGGAGCCGCGATCTTTTCGCGCATCTTCATCGGTTGACGAAGCTCATATCAGCGTAGCGGGCACCGCTTGCAGCACCCACCGGGAAGATGTCGTTGATCTCTTGCAGCTCGGCGTCGGTCAACTGCACTTCGAGCGCGCCGACGTTCTCTTCGAGATACTTCACGCGTTTTGTCCCGGGAATTGGGATCACGTCGCGGCCCTGCGCGAGCAGCCACGCAAGTGCGAGTTGCGACGTCGTGCACTCCTTTTCCACGGCGAGTTGCGCAACGTGGTGCACGAGGTCGAGGTTTTTCTGAAAGTTCTCACCCATGAAGCGCGGGCTCGAGCGGCGGAAGTCATCCGGCGCAAAATCCTCGGGACTCTTGATCGCGCCGGTAAGAAATCCACGGCCGAGCGGCGAGTAGGCGACGATCGAGACGCCAAGCTCGCGCGCCGCCTCGAGTTGTCCGTTCTCCTCAAGATCGCGCGACCACAACGACCACTCGTTTTGCAGCGCAGCGATCGGATGGACTGCATAACCACGCCGCACGTTCGTGCCGCTCGCTTCGGAAAGCCCGAGAAAGCGCACCTTTCCGGCCTGCACCAGTTCGGACATCGCGCCAACGGTCTCTTCGATCGGCGTGTTCACGTCGACGCGGTGCTGGTAGTAGAGATCGATGTGATCGACGCCAAGGCGTTTGAGCGAAGCGTCACAAGCGCTGCGCACGTAGTCTGGCCTCCCATTAATCAGGCGTTTGCTCGGATCAACGGGGTCGCGCATGATACCGAACTTTGTCGCAACAAAAACGTGGCCGCGACGGCCCTTGATCGCCTTTCCGACGAGCTCTTCGTTCGTGAAGGGTCCGTACATGTCGGCAGTGTCAAGCATCGCGACACCCAGGTCGAGCGCCCGGCGTATCGTGCGAATCGATTCCGCGTCATCGCCTGCGCCGTAGAACTCCGACATGCCCATGCAGCCAAGACCGAGCGCGCCGATCACGGGCCCGTTCTTGCCAACGTCTCGCTCTTCCATCGCTCCCTATCGTTTCAAGACGCGCGCGATCTTGTCAAAAAGCGCCGCGGTCGACCGTTCGAACGAATCTTCGAGCCGGCGCCACAGCAGGCGACCATCGGTATCGGTGAGCGTGCCCTCGATACGGTACTCAACCGTGGTCTCTTTGCCTTCCACACTCAAATAGTAGCCGTGTGTCCCATCGACTCCATCGTTGAGGATCCGCCAGACAATCCGCTCTTCGGGTACAACCTCGACGAGCATTGCATGGATGCCCAAATGCCATTCTTCGGTCCGTTCCGGCGTCAGTGGTCCCGGGGAGCGCATGAACGGTTGTGAGGCGAACGGCCAAATCTGGTCGCCCGAGGTCCCCATCTCTTCGAGTAAATGGAAAATCCGGCGTTTCGTGCCGTGGAACGTCCGGGTACGCGATTCTCGAAGTGCGATTGGCATGGCGCCTGGTTCGCGGCGCCGCGGGCTAGCTCATTGTCCGCTCGGCGAGGTGCACGCTCGTCACCAGTGTGAAGTGCGCGCCACCAAACTCGCCGGCGCGGTCGTACAGCGCGCGCAATTCGCCGGCCATCGCCTCGTACGCGGTACCCTCGCGCGGCAGATACGACGTCGAGCGCGTGCGTCCGATCAACGCCTCCCAATCTACCGGAACGGCGTGCCGAAATTCCAGCAGGCGGACATCGGACCAGCCGTGTCTGCGCAAGTCTTTGTCGACGGTCGTATTACGGCGTCGCGCTTCGGTATCGTCGGTCATGTACGGGCGAATGATGGCGCCGTATTCGCGGACGAACGGATCCGTCTCATCGCGTTCATTCCAAACCGCGGCGTAGCGAGCGCGCGCCCGGCCGATGCGTGCAGCTTCGGCGAGGACACGATCCGGAACAAACCAGTGATAGGCCTGAAATGCCGTAACGATGTCAACGCTGTGATCCGGCAGCGCGGTCACTTCGGCGGTCCCGTCGACAACGACGATATCCGCTCGCGTCGGAATCGAACCGCGCATATTTGCGTTTGGCTCGACCGCGAAGACGTGTGCCCCGGCCTCTGCAAGCGCAATCGACGAGATGCCTGTTCCGGCGCCGGTGTCGGCAATGTCCGGCTTGCTAAAACCATCGAGCACGGCCTCAACCGCGTCGCGCGGGTAACTCGGCCGGTAGAGCGCGTAGTCCCCGGCGCGCGCGCCGAATCGCGCAGTGGAATCGCTCATCTACTTGCCGCCGCCGTCGGCGACGGGGAGGCCACGGGTGAAGCCGAGGGCGGGTTCACGTCTTCCCACACGGCGCCATCCGCAAATTCGACTCGATCAACGGTTGCAATGAGATACGCGATATTGTCATTGGGATATCGAAAATGCTGGCAATTAGGAACGCGCTCGAGTGCTCCGTATTCATAGCGCTTCCCCTCTACGACCTTTGGAACGTTCTCCACGGCTCCAGGCCGGAATGGTCCTCGGCGCTCTAGCGTGTCGGAGCCGTCTACATGTCGAGCCGCATCAACATAGGTAAAGCGGAAGCGTACCGCGTTTACGACGCGATCGCCATCGTTCGCGAATCCGATGCACTCGTACGATGTGCTCAACTGGTCCAAGACGCTAACCTCGGAAACGCGAATCTTCGTTTCTGCGTTGGACACTTTTATCACGTTTACACGGTAACGGTTCTGGCCGTACGCTTGTATCGGTATCAAGAGCACCGAAACCGTCAGGCAGACAATTGCGGCCTTAATGTATCGCACTGCGCTCATTTACTTCGATTCGCGATCGGCAAGCTTCCCAAGGCTGTTGACGACAAGGATCGCGACGACCGTGATGATGATCGCGTAGATCAACTCTGCCCACACGCCCGAACCCGGCTTTAAGAACAGCGCAATGAAATCTGAGATGAACTTGTTCCACGCTCCGGCCGCAATCAGGCCAAATGCCACCGTCGCGAGCGAGATCATCGTACCGAGATAGGTTGGCTTGACTTCCATGAATGTCTCCTTCGGCGCGAAGAGCTACCGTAGCCGGAACCTCACGCACGGGTAGCCGACCGCGCATGGGTTGTTTACGACAGTCGCGTGGATATTGCCGCTCGAATCTGCGTTCTTGCCCTGGGTATTGACGAGCGGATGCGCGCAATTCTTCTGGGCGGTCATCTCAAAGAGCGCCTCTTCGGGGCGTTCGGAGAAATCCGCGCGGTGGCTGTTGCTGTGCGGCCCGACACAATACCACGCAATGTTTTCAATCCTGGTGCCGATGATCTTCTTCACCGACGCGCGGACCGTAACCCAAACCCATCCGTCGCTTTCGTTCGCGACGTCGACGGTCCAATTGCCCGCGGACGCGGGCATTGATGCGAACGCGATCGCGACGCTGAAGAGCAACGCGGTCCAGAGTGCGCTAGCTCGCATAATCACCTCAGCAGAAAAGCAAAGAGCCCGATGGGCCAACCTTCGGGCTCTTTCCGGGATTTTCTTTGATCAAGCTATGGTGACGGTGTCGCATCCGGCGGTGCGGTCGCGCTAGCCCAGGTGGTTCCGTCGGCGTACTCGATGCGATCCACCCCCGCCGCGATAATCGCAGCGCTGCCGGGGAGCACGAAGGGCTGGCAGTTTTGAAACTTGCCGTAGTCCGGCCGTTCGCCGGCCTCGGGTCCATCGATCTGTGTGCCGGGTTCGAACGGGCCTTCGCGATTGAGATAGTCCGTGCGCAGCAACTTGCGCGCCCGATCGAAAAAGAAATACTCGAACCGCACCCGCGCGATCGTCTTTTCGCCCTTGTTCGCAAACGAGAGGCATTCATATTGCGGGTAGCCCCTGTCGGTAAACACGACGTTCGAAATCTCGACGTTTGCCGAATTCGGAAAAATGATAATGGCAAACTGCTCCACCGCGACCGCGGCCGATGCGCACGCGGCGAACAGCGCGCAAGACAGCAACGGAACCCATCGGATACACATGCTCGCCTCCGAAAAAAAGAAAGACCCGAAGCACTGCTTCGGGTCTTTCGGTTTAATTCCGTTGGTTAGTTTGGACTATCTAGGCCTTGAGTTCGATGTCCACGCCGGCCGGCAAGTCGAGATGCATGAGCGCATCCATCGTCTTGGGCGAGGCCTGGAGGATGTCGATGAGGCGCTTGTGCGTGCGCATCTCGAAGTGCTCGCGCGACTTCTTGTCGTTGTTCGTCGAGCGCTGGACGCAAAAACGGTTGATCTCGGTCGGCAACGGTACCGGACCGCTTACAAACGCACCGGTGCGTTTGGCGGTATCGACGATACGCTCGGCCGACTGGTCGAGAACTTTGTGATCGAACGCTTTCAGACGAATGCGAATCTTCTGCTTTGACATCTCTATCCTAAACTCAAGTTTTCAAGGTACGCGGGGGACCAGGGGCTACCTTACCACGAGTGGCGACCCTTCGACAAGCTCAGGGTGACGCTGGAGAGTTAATTCGAAGGGGATTTTTGTTCAGGGTGAGGCGAGTAGGGGCGACGTGGTCTTTGGACCACGAGCCCCTATCTCAACGAAGCCCTGGGCAAAAAGCTACTCCGATACTGCCGTGACTACTCCCGCCCCAACAGTGCGGCCGCCTTCGCGGATGGCAAAGCGGAGACCAGGTTCGCACGCGATCGGCGTGATCAGCTCGACGTCCATCTTGATGTTATCGCCGGGCATGACCATCTCGACGCCCTCGGGCAGCTTGATGGTCCCGGTCACGTCGGTCGTGCGGAAGTAGAATTGCGGACGGTAGTTCGCAAAGAACGGCGTGTGACGGCCGCCCTCTTCCTTCGAGAGGACGTAGACTTCGGCTTGGAACTTCTTGTGCGGTTTGATCGAGCCGGGCTTCGAAAGCACCTGACCGCGCTCGATGTCGTTGCGGTCGATACCGCGCAGCAGCACGCCGATGTTGTCGCCGGCGATGCCGATGTCGAGCAGCTTACGGAACATTTCGATACCGGTGACGACGGACTTGCGCGTCTCCTCTTGCAAGCCGACGATCTCGATTTCCTCACCAACCTTGACTTGCCCGCGCTCAACGCGTCCCGTACCGACCGTACCGCGGCCGGTAATGGTGAACACGTCTTCGATCGGCATCAGGAACGGCTTGTCGATTTCGCGTACCGGATCGGGGATGTACTCATCGACCGTATCCATCAACTTGAAGATCGGGTCCGCATCCGGGTCGCCCTTCTTGCCGCTCGAGTTGAGCGCCTTGAGTGCAGAACCGCGGATGATCGGCGTGTCGTCGCCCGGGAACTCGTACTGCGTGAGCAGTTCGCGAACTTCCATTTCGACGAGCTCGAGCAGCTCTTCGTCGTCAACAAGATCGACTTTATTCAAAAACACCACAATACGCGGCACACCGACTTGGCGCATGAGCAGAATGTGCTCGCGCGTCTGCGGCATCGGCCCGTCGGTCGCAGCGACCACGAGGATCGCGCCGTCCATCTGCGCCGCGCCGGTGATCATGTTCTTGATGTAGTCGGCGTGTCCGGGACAGTCGACGTGCGCGTAGTGACGCTTCTTGGTCTCGTACTCTTGGTGCGAGATTGCGATCGTAATACCGCGCTCTTTCTCTTCGGGCGCGTTGTCAATCTCATCGACGCCGCGCTTAGCCGCGAGACCCTCGGTCGAGAGGCAATTCGTGATCGCCGCCGTCAACGTGGTCTTACCATGGTCGACGTGACCGGTTGTACCGATGTTCACGTGCGGCTTGTTGCGCTCAAATTTCGCTTTAGCCATGATGCTATCGTTCTTCCTTACTTATTCCGTCGATGAGTTATTTTTTGCTTGCAGCGTGAGCCTTAAGCGGACTTCTTGCCGGCCGACTTCGCGATGATCTCTTCAGTGACCGACTTCGGAGCCGGCTCGTATTGAGCAAACTCCATCGTGTACGTCGCGCGGCCCTGCGTCGCTGAACGCATGTCGGTTGCGTACCCGAACATTTCCGAGAGCGGGACGTGTGCAGTGATGATCTGCGCGCCGCCTGGAGCCTCTTCCGTTGCCTGGATCATGCCGCGGCGGCGGTTGAGGTCGCCGGTGATCGCGCCCATGTAATCCTTGGGCGTGGTCACTTCGACTTTCATGATGGGCTCGAGTAGAATCGGCCCGGCCGCACGATTGGCTTCTTTCCAGCCCATCGACGCAGCGATCTTGAAGGCCATTTCCGAGGAGTCGACGTCGTGATACGAGCCATCGAACGCCGTCACCTTGAAGTCGAGCACCGGGAATCCGGCGAGCACGCCGCTTTGCGACGACTCCGCGACGCCTTGTTGCACGGCCTTCGAGTATTCCTTAGGCACAGCGCCGCCGACGATCTTCCACTCGAACTGGAAACCCGATCCGGGCTCGAGCGGTTCGACCCGCAGCCACACGTCGCCGTACTGCCCCTTACCGCCGGACTGCCGGACGAATTTGCCCTGCTTCTCAACGGTCTTGGTGATCGCTTCTTTGTACGCGACCTGCGGTTTGCCGACGTTGGCTTCGACTTTGAACTCGCGGCGAAGACGATCGAGAATGATCTCGAGATGCAATTCGCCCATACCGGCTATGATCGTTTGCTGCGTATCCTCGTCGGTAAAATAGCGGAAGGTCGGATCCTCTTGCGCGAGACGTTGAAGTCCTTTGCCGAGCTGATCTTGATCCGCCTTGGACTTCGGTTCGATCGCTTGCGAAATAACCGGTTCGGGGAACGTGATCGACTCGAGCATGATTGGGTGCTTCTCATCGCACAGCGTATCGCCGGTGCGTGTGTCGGAAAGCCCGACTGCCGCAGCGATGTCGCCCGCGCCGATTGCGTCGATGTCTTCGCGATGATTCGCATGCATACGTAAAATGCGGCCAATGCGCTCTTTGCGGTCCGAACGCGCGTTGTAGACGTACGAGCCCTTTTCGAGCGTGCCCGAATAGACGCGGAAGTACGTCAGATTGCCGTACGGATCGGTCGCGATCTTGAACGCGAGCGCTGCAAACCGCTCGCCGTCATCCGGTTTACGCGTGATCTCGTCGCCATTCTTATCCTTGCCGACAATGGCTTTGGCCTCGAGCGGCGAGGGCAAATAGTCAACCACGGCATCGAGCAATGGCTGCACGCCCTTATTCTTGAACGCTGAACCGCAGAGCATCGGCAATACCGAACCCGCGATCGTCGCTTTGCGCAGCGCGAGCTTCATGCGGTCGACCGGCAGGTCGTCGCCATTGAAGAACATCTCGAGAAGCTCGTCGTCTTGCTCGGCGATCGCCTCGATGAGTTCTTGACGCCACTTCTGCGCAGTAGCCTTCAGCTCGCCGTCCGCATCGGTCAGCGCCTCATCGCCCATCGTGTTTCCAAGATCGTCGGTGTAGATGACCTTGTGCATCGTGAAGAGGTCGACGACGCCGAGAAACTTGTCTTCGGCACCGATCGGCACTTGCACCGGAACGGCGCGCGCACCCAAGCGCTCGCGAATCTTCGCGACCACGTTAAAGAAGTCGGCGCCCATGCGGTCCATCTTGTTCACGAAGATGATCCGCGGCACTTTGTACTTGTTGGCTTGGCGCCACACCGTCTCGGACTGCGGCTGGACCGCTGCGACCGAATCGAAGAGCGCGACCAGGCCGTCGAGGACGCGCAGCGAGCGCTCAACCTCGACAGTGAAGTCCACGTGGCCAGGCGTATCAATGATGTTGATACGGTTCTCGCGCCAGGTGCAGGCGGTCGCGGCCGAGGTGATCGTGATACCGCGCTCTTGCTCCTGGACCATCCAGTCCATCGTCGCGGCGCCGTCATGCACCTCACCGATCTTGTGCACGCGTCCCGTATAAAACAGAATACGCTCGGTGCAGGTCGTCTTGCCCGCATCGATGTGTGCTGCGATACCAATGTTGCGAGTCCGCTCGAGCGGAAATTCTCTGGTTGCCACTTTTCCTAAAATGTTCTGGTGAATTACCAGCGGTAATGAGCGAAGGCTTTGTTGGCCTCGGCCATCTTGTGCGTGTCTTCGCGCTTCTTGATCGTCGCGCCGGTGTTGTTCGAAGCATCGAGCAGTTCGCCCGCGAGCTTCTCCTCAAACGAGCGACCACCGCGTGCGCGCGCATAGCCGATCAGCCAGCGCATCGCCATCGCCTGGCGCCGATCAGGTCTAACCTCCATCGGCACCTGATAGGTTGCACCGCCGACGCGGCGTGGGCGGACTTCGACCAGCGGCATCGCATTTGAGAGCGCCTGCTGGAAAATCTCATACGGATCCCGGCCCGTCTTCTCGGCGATCAGGTCAAGCGCGCCGTAGGTCACCTGTTCGGCGGTCGACTTCTTCCCACTGAGCATCACCTTATTGATGAAGCGCGCGAGGATCTTCGAATTGTACTTCGGGTCGGGCAGAATCTGCCGCTTGGGAGCCGGTCCTTTACGAGGCATTATGTTCCTTGTCTACTTCTTCGTAGCGCGCTTGGCGCCGTATTTCGAGCGGCCTTGCTTGCGGTTAGCGGTGCCGGCGGTATCGAGCGTACCGCGGATGATATGGTAGCGCACGCCCGGGAGATCTTTCACACGGCCGCCGCGCACGAGCACCACCGAGTGCTCCTGGAGGTTGTGGCCGATGCCGGGGATGTACGCCGTGACTTCCTCGCCGTTGGTCAAGCGCACGCGCGCGACCTTACGGAGCGCCGAGTTCGGCTTCTTGGGCGTCACGGTCTTCACTTGGGTGCAGACGCCACGACGCTGTGGGTTGCCGTCCACCTCAAACTGACGGGTCGGAAGATCCGGATGGCCCGGCTTCGGCCCGGTGAGAATCACGCGGAACGCGCGGGTCTTGACCTTCTTTTCCGTCTTGGACCGGCCCTTACGGACCAGCTGGTTAATGGTGGGCAAATGCGTCTCCTAGCAACACACACAAAGTCGGCCGCACCTGCCGGTGGGCCTGAACTACGGCAGTATAGCAGGGAGGTTGGGGGTCGTCAATGCGGGTTCTGGCTGCCTGTTTTGGCCATCGAGTCGGAGACTAGATCAAAGGCTTCCTCTGTCTGCGCCGACCCACCGCCCCCAGCCTGCTCCACAAAGTCATTAAGGCGAATCGATTCTGAAACTCCCTGCGAAGCATCGTAGATCACAGTCCCGGTCTCAGAGCCGAAAAAGCCGCCAACGCTGCTACGAAATCTGCCCCTGAGCTTTATCGTAAGGACGTTGCCCTCGCTCTTATCAACCGTAAAGTCGCTATAAACGTCGGTCCCGCCTACGACGGAGGACCGGTGCCAATGCCTCTGGGCATCCAATCGCGCTGGATCATAAAAGGACGAGCCGAGGAACTCCAAGAGGCTCAGCTCCTGGTCCGTCGCGACGCCCACCGGGACGCAATCGATCTGGGTCGTTACCCCGTAAAGACTGCAGCGTAGCGTAGTGGAGGTTTGCGAAGCTCGCTCAACCGCCTCCGTGACGACGGCGACTTGGCCGCCGTCGGCGCCCGCGGCGGTCTCGATTATGACCGTGATCGTACCGTTTGCCCTCCCCCGCGAGACGCTGAAGTGATACGTCAGGGTGCGCGCGCCTTCGTGCGCAGCGCCAGGAAGCACTAAAAGGGCGATCATGATGGCCGCGGCAGCACGCACGGCTCTCAATGCGGGTTCGAGCTGCCCGTTTTGGCCATCGAATCCGAGAGCAGTTGCAGCTGGACATTCGCATCGCCCTGGGTCCCCGTCCCAGCCCAAGCAACGGCCACCTTCACCGAACCGGGCAAGTCCATCGCGGCGTCGTACACCATTGTGCCGGTGGTCGAGACCCGCATATCGCCGTTGCGCTCCTCACGGTCAACGGCGATCGTGAATACGTTGCCGTCCGCCTTCGTCACGGTGTAGTCGTTCACTATTTCCATCGCACCGTACTTGACCTTGGGTTCGGAGTGCCAGTGTTTCTTGTCGTCCAGCCGCGACGGATCGAAAAATTGCCGGCCGAGGTACGCGAGCAGCACTCGCTCCTCGGTTGTCACTGGGACGTCTTGCGAGCAAACAAAGTCACCAGTGGCCCCGTAGACTCCGCAGCGAATCGTCTGCAAGGGCTTGTCGGCGCGGTCGATCATCTCGGTAAGGTCGATGACGAGCCCGCCGTCGGCGGTGGCCTGCTGCACCGCGACCGTGATCTTCCCCGAGCGCGACGTGGTGCTGAACGAACCGCCTTCGTAAACGGTCCCGTGGCCGCTCAGTCCCGGCGATCCACCGAAGCCGCGCGAGTCCATATCAAAGTGATAGACCGCAGTCCGCAGCGGGTCGGCCTGGCCGACTAGTGGAGCGATTCCCGTCGCAAGGGTCAGGAGCAAAGTGACGCCGGCATGCTTCATGCCCGGCGGCTACGCGACGATGGTCACCCCAACCTTCGCACTAGTCCTTTAGTACCAGCCGAGTACGCGTGTTTCGCTATCCAACCGCGTTGCAACGTCGACCGTCTCCGCGTCGCTCGCGCAGTCGATCTCGGCGTAGAAGACGTACTCAAACGGGCGGCCGGGCAGCGGGCGCGCCACCAGCGCCCGTAGATTGAGCGTGCGTTCGGCAAAAACGCCGAGCGCCGCGTGCAGACTCCCCGAGCGATGCGGTAAGACGAACGCCAGCACGGCGCGGCCGAGGCGTCGCCGCGGCGTCCCGTCGCGTGCGATGCCGAAGAAACGCGTGTAGTTCTCGGCTTCGTCTTGAACCGCGTCGGCAAGGATCGCACCGCCGTACCGTTGCGCGCTTGCGGCCGGACCAATCGCGGCGCATGAGGGGTCGTTACGCTGCAGCACGTCGCGCACGGCGCCCGCCGTGTCGGCAACCGCAACAATCTCCACGTCGTGCATCGAGCCGAGGAATTTCCGGCATTGTTCGAGCGCAACCGGATGCGACTCGATGCGCCGAATCGCTTCGAGACGCGTTCCCGGGATACCGATGAGATTCTGGACGATTCGGTGCATGGTTTCGTCGACGATGCGCACCCGCGGATGCGCGTACAGCAAGTCGTACGCACGCGTAACCGGGCCGTGGATGCTGTTCTCGCACGGCAACAGTCCATATGGAATCTCCGCGCTATCGACGGCTTCTACGAGTGCATCGAAGTTTAGATAACCACGTGTTTCGACCGGGCCGAAAAGTCCGGTGACTGCCTCCTCGCTGAAGGCGCCGGGCTCACCCTGAAATCCGACGATCATCGATTGCAGCCAGAAAACGCGTGAGCTCGGCGCGCAACGCTTGATTGTTGGCAGTAAAGATCTCGTCCCACAGCTGCGGTGATGAACGGCCCAGACGCAACAGTTCACGCGCTGCCGGACCGCACAACGCGTCGACCAGCGCCGGGTCTTGACTCGAACGCTCGCTCACGCATTGGCTGAACGCATACGCGATCAACTGCGGCAAGTGGGAGGTCAATGCCACGATCGTGTCGTGTTCGCGCGCTTCGACCTTGACCGGCTTCGCGCCCAAGCTCTCGATGAATGATAAGGCTTGCGACATGCGTGCCTCATCGGCGTTTGGTACGTAGCACCACGAGCGACCTTCGAAGAGATCGGCGCGCGCTGCACCTGGGCCATGGCGCTCGCCGCCAGCCATCGGATGCGTCGGCACGAACGCGGCAATGCCTTCGGCCGCATCGGCAATCGGTGCTTTGACAGAACTCACGTCGATGATCAATTGGTCGCGATGCAGTATGCGCCGCCGCAACGCTCCAATTTCCTCGAGCGTTCCGCTGACCGGCGCAGCGATTGCCACGACCGAACACGTGGCGTAGATTTCGTCGCGATCCGCAACACGATCGATCGCATCACCGATGAGCGCACTGCTCGCGGCGGCGGGATCGCGATCGTACCCGAGCACCTCCCAACCACGCGTATGTGCGGCGAGACCGATCGAAGCGCCGATCAAACCCGTGCCGATGATGCCGAGGCGTGGCATGGAGACTAGGGACGGCTCGCGCGCGAGAGGTCGGGGCGCAGCACCACCGCGCCGTCGAGATACACGTGGTCGATTGCGTCGAGCGCACGCGTGGTGTTCACATGCATCAACACGCGGATAACGCGGGGCAACGAACCGGGCACGTCGATTTCGCAAAAATGCAGCATCGGGACGTGCGTCCAGCCCATCTCGCGTGCGCCCAGCGCGGGAAAAACGGCGCGCAGATCGGGCGTCAGACTGAAGAGCGCCGAGGCGATGTCGTCGAGCGCAACGTCATTGCGCTCGATCATAGCGGTTAGGAGACGTTTGGTGGCTTCCACGATTGCCGCGGCATCATCGTGGTCGACCGTGATCGCACCTCGGATGCCGCGCATCATTACACACGCACCTGCGCGTGCGACCACGTGTCGATCTGCTCGAGGTCTTGCATGATCGTCCCGAAGTCTTCGAAGGTCAATGCCTGTTCTTTATCGCTCTTGGCTTCAGGCGGATTGGGATGTACCTCAATCAGGAGTCCGTGCGCACCGACGGCCTTGGCCGCACGGCAGAGCGGGCGAACCCAGCGCCGCACGCCGACGCCGTGACTGGGATCGACCCACACGGGTAAGTGCGAGCGTTCGCGCAGCACCGGCACGGCCGAAAGATCGAGCGTGTTGCGCGTGGCGTTTTCGTAGGTGCGAATGCCGCGCTCGCAGAGGATGACGTTCGGGTTACCTTCCGAGAGAATGTACTCCGCGGCGGCAAGCAGCTCGTCGAGCGTTGCCGCGAGACCGCGTTTGAGCAGCACCGGACGTCCGCTACGCCCGACCGCTTTGAGCAAATCAAAGTTCTGCATGTTGCGTGCGCCGATCTGCAACACGTCGATCTGCGTCGACATGCGCTCGACCTGATCGATCGTCATCACTTCGCTCACAGTCGGCAAACCGCTCGCGCGACCGGCTTCGGCCAGGAGCGATACGCCTTCCCAACCCAGACCCTGAAACGCGTACGGACTCGTGCGCGGTTTGAACGCGCCGCCACGCAGCATCACCGCACCGCGCGCTGCAACCGCGCGTGCCGTCTCGAGAATTTGCTCACGCGATTCGACCGAACATGGACCGGCAACGATCGTGAACTCGCCATCGCCGACGCTCACACCGCCGATCTTCAAGGTTGTGCCCGGCGGATTGGCTGCACGTGCGACGCGCGGGAAGGGCGAGTCGGCAATCGGGGCGGGCTGCGGCGCGATCTCGCGCACAAGTTCAACGAGCGCCTTGGGGGGATCGTCGTTCCGGCCGATCGGCTCGCCGACGTGCGCATCGTAGCTGCCGATCACGGTCAGTGTCTTGGTCGCCTTTTTCAGCGCCGCGAGTGCATCGGCGACGTTTGCGTCGTCGAGATCGCCGTCGAAGTCGACGTAGAAGACGCGCTGCGTACCGTGTCCGAGATAGGGCTTCGATTCGAGTTTATCGCCGTTGATGTTGTGGCCGGCGAGAATACCAAGCGCACCGGCGAGCGATCCCGTGCGTTCTTCAACTGAAAAGATCAGCGACGTCTTGCGTCGCGAGCTCTTCGCCAGCGCGAGCACCGGATTGTCGGCGTGCGGATGGCGTGGACGCACGATCAGAAAACGCGAATACGTACGCGGGTCGTCGCTGCAGTGCGTCGCAAGTTCGATCAGGTCGTAGATCGCGGCTGCCGCCGGCGAAGCGAGCGCCGCGATCGCCGGGTTTCCGCCGCGCGCAACTTCGCGCGCCGCTACGCCGGTATCTTCACATGGAATCGCGCGTGCGTGGTCGAGCCCGTCGAGAAACGCGCCGCACTCGGCAAGCACGAGCGGGTGTGCGAGCACTTCGCGCACGTCGCGCAATTCAGCCCCGCGCACACCGAGCAAGCGGTGATCGGTGCGCCATTGGATCTCGGCGACCGGGACCAAATCGAACTCGGCGAGCAGGTCGTAACCTTCGCGCACGGTGCCGACGATCGCGTTTTCGATCGGGATCACGCCGATTTCGGCGCGCGACCCCGCGACGGCCGTCGCCATCTCGCGGAAACTGGGGAGACCGACCGTCGGCATCTCGATGCCGTGTTCGCGCAGGAAGTGCCCCAGCACCAGCTGCGAGTAGGCTCCGTCGACCCCCTGATAGACCGCTGTCATCCCTTGGTACCCCGGTTGATAAAAAGAACGAGTCCCCACTCTTCGGCGGGGACTCGTTCGTGCATTTATGCGTGCTCTGCGGCGTCGTGCCGGCTAGCCTTATGCGTGCGCGAATCCCCTTGGGCCCTGGAGGCCAAAGTAGTAATACCAATACGCAAAGCTAAAACCGTTCAAAGTCACGTTCCGGCTATGCAATCACACCCGAGTGGGACCTGTCAAGCTCAAGCCTAGCGTTCGAGGATACGTGTGAGCTCGGCCGCGATCTCGGTCTGGCTATATCCCCGGTGGCGCAAAGAATCGACAAAACGCGCCGCCGCATCGGAAAGCGCATTGGTCCGAGCTCGCCGGTCGGTCGCCGGCGTCTTGCTCGCGACCCGCGTGCCGCGCCGCCCTTCACTGACCAGCCAACCAACTTCTTGAAGATCCGCATACGCACGCGCAACCGTGTTGGGAGCAACGCCAAGATCGCCCGCAAGTTGCCGCACCGTCGGCAACGATGCGTCTGGTCCGAGCGTCCCACGTTCGATCGCCGCGCGAATCTGTTCGAAGATCTGCTGATACGGCGGCGTCTCGATCTGCGGATCGACGGCGATCAGCGGCTCGTTCTCAGGTACCATCGGGTCGCGGTGTCCGCCCTTGCATAAGGTCGATGAAATACCAGGTCAAAAACATGACGGCCAGCACCATCGACGCAACAAACGCATAGTTGTAGATGGGAAGATTGACTGCGTCACGCGTAACGACCGAGACGAATACAGGGATGACCGCGTACGCGAACGTGAGCAGCGAGCCCGCGCGCACGCGCCGGAGGCGTTCGTCGACATAGACTTCTAAGTCGGGGTCGTCACCAACCAGCACCGCTGCCATGCCCGCGATCGACCACGCCGAGACGGTGATTGCGAGGCTCGAAAGCGAGACCAGCAGCGCCGCGACCCGCAGATCCGGGTCGGTTACGAAAAGCAGTGGGACTGTGGCCGCAAGCAGCGCACCAACAAATGCCAGCGGTGGAACGACCGTGATCTGTCGCCGCGGCGCGAGCGATGCCGCACGACGCTGACTGCGATTGCGGACGCGTGCATACATCCAAGCGAACATCAAGGCAACGTCTGCGCACGCAAGCGCATAGGCGATTGCCGGCGTCACAATATGCAGCAGACAGAGCAGGCCGAAACAGAAGTAGCTGATCGACGAGATGACGACCGGCTTGCGACCAAGTCCTTCGAGCTGGTCGCGGCGCTCGAGCACGGCGCGCAACCGCGGCGCAACCACCGGATCGCGCAATTCAAGCCAGAAATTGCACTTTAGAAGATTCAAGTACCGGCTCGCGATCAGGCCCCCGACACCGATGAGCATCAGGAAGATCGATATGTACCAGTACGAAAATTGATCGGCGTTCACAACAGTACCAGCGTTCGTGAAGCAAGCCGCAGATAGACGAGCATCCACACGATCAGCGCGATGAAGACGATATATCCGACGGCGGAGAGGTTGATCGATTCTTTATCGACAGCCGTGTAGAACGAAGCGCAAGCTACGGCGGTGAAACAGACTGATCCCGTTCGTCGTATTCGGCGCATCCGGTCGAGCAAAAATTCTGCCTCGACGTCGTCGCCGGAGAGAAGCCTGGGAGCCGTTGCAACGCGCCACGCCAAAAGGACCATCGCGACGCAACTAAGAGCGACCGGTACCGCCGAAACGCGATCGCTCGCTACGATCAGTGACGGCAGAAGCAAAAGCGTCGAAGCCGCCGCTAGCGCGATCCATGTCAGCAACACGGGATCGACCCGCGGCTTGGGCTGCAGCACCGCAGCCCGCCGTCCGCGTGCACGCCCGCGCTCTTCAGTGACCTGTTCCACCACCGGCCTGCAAGTGATCGCGAGGCAGAGGATCGCATAGGCCGCGGGAGCAGAAACTATATGCGCGAGTAACGCGCAGGCAATACCCAAACAAACACCTGCAGCCGCATAGTCAGGAATGCCGGTCGTGCCACGATCGCGAGCGTTTGCAGCTAGCGTGAGCCGATCCATGTCGGGGTCGATCGCACTTGCGTGCATCCCCACCCACAAATACCGGGCTGCCGCGGCGAGCATACATAAGACCAGGACACCGTTCATCGACATTTCCATACCACCGTTTGTATCTACACACTAATACAAAACGAGGCTTTGTGTCAACCCCTTAGAACAATCCTTCGACACGCTCAGGATGACAAGGTTTGAAAGATAGGCTCGGCGTCCTCGACGGGATGCGCGGTATCGCCGTGCTGCTCGTGCTGTGGTACCACCTCTGGGAGATCTCGTGGCTGCCTGCGCCCTTTTCTTGGTTGCAGTGGATTCCCGAAACCGGCTTCATCGGCGTGCCGCTCTTCTTCTTTCTCAGCGGCTTCGTCATCACGTTTCCGTTCGTACGCGCGCAACTTGCGGGCGAGCGCCTCCCGACGTGGAGCCACTTCGCGTGGCGCCGCTTTATCAAAATCGTGCCCTCATACGTGCTTTCGATCGTCATTGCGTACGCGATCGGCTATACCGTGCTCGAACGCGCCGGCGCCGCGCCGTGGCAAGAGATCCTCACGCACCTGCTCTTCATCCACACGTGGTGGCAATCGACGTACGGCTCGATCAACGGCGTGCTCTGGACGCTCGCCGTCGAGGTAGAGTTCTACCTCGTCTTCCCGCTGATTTGGTGGTGCTTTGCGCGACGTCCGTTCCTTACATTCATCGCCATGCTCGCCGTCGCAATGCTCTGGCGCATCCACGCGGCGCAGTGCTGTTTCCACACCGACATGCCGTTGCTCGTCGAGAACTTGCCGGGCTATCTGGACATCTTCGCGTGCGGGATGCTCTCCGCATGGATCTTCGCGCGCTTTGGCCACCGTCTGCAATCCCCGCGTATTTCTGCGGGCATGCCGATCATCGCGATCGCCGGCGTCGTCCTCCTCTCCGTGCTGCTCATCGACATGTTCAACAATCGCTCGAGCGCGCAGTGGGAGACCGCACTACAGGTTTACACGCGTCCGCTCTACGGCTTCGGCTTCGCCGCAATCGCCATCGGTTCGCTCGCGGCCCCCGCGCTTTGGCAAGGGCTGCTCGCAAACGCGCCGCTACGCTTCATGGCCTTCATCTCCTACAACCTGTATCTCTATCACCAGATGGTCGCGCGGATCATGGTGAGCGCGCATGTTCCACCATTTGCCGGCGCCGATCCGCATTACGATCCTATCTGGCAAGTGCGCTACACGATACTTGCCTTTCTGGTCACGATCGCGCAAGCCGCGCTCGTCACCTACTTCATCGAACGCCCGTTGCTGCGCTTGCCCCAGCCGCGTCTCTTTTCCGCGGCGCGTGGGCACTCTTGATGGTGTGCGCTCCGGTGAACGTGGCGAGAGTCTCCTCGAGGTCATTGTAGCGATCGCAATCGTTGCGATCGCCGTAGCGGCATTAGGCGCGGCGACTGTAGCTGCAACCCACCGCTTCGGCCCCGATCCGATTCAAAGCGCGCTCGAAGCTAGCGTTACCCGCGAGATGCGTATTGCCGTCGATGTGATGAAATATCAAGGCGCGAGCTTGCCGGCTGCAAGCGTGTCGACGGCCATTCCGCTCCCGAGCGGACCGCCGCTTCCCGTGTCCTACGCGCTCTCCAGGCAAACCAACGCCGACGGCTCGGTCACGATCGTGCTCTCGGCGACCGATAGCAACGACAGCACCAAGAGCGCGAAGCTCAGTCAAACGATCGCCGCACCCGCACCATTGCCGGGCGCGCGTCTTCCGGCGGCGACGAGCGGAAGCGCACCACAATAATGCTGCTGCGCACGATGTTTTTGCTCGCGCTTCTCGCGCTCGTGGGCGAAACGATCGTACACGGCGCAGCGTCGCTTGCACAAGTCGCGTTCCATCAACGCGCCGTCGACGCGGCGCGTACGGCCTTTGTGACCGGTATACATGCCGCGCAGGTCGCCGTCGTAACGGGCAGAACGCCCGCGCCGCTCGCCACGTGCGCGTACGCCGACGCAAACGGCTGCGAGATCAACGTGCAGACGACATTTGCGACACCGACGCCGGCGGTGGCACCGACGCCGGCGGCGTGCCCCGGCACCGCATGCACAGTCGTCTTACAGGGCAATAGCGCAGTTGGAGAGGCGCGCGCAGCCTTCGTGATCTCGAGCATCGTAAGCGCCGCGAGCGGCGCGCAGATCGCAACGCGCATTGGTATGGTTACGTTTCGCACCTTTGCGACCGCGCCATACGCCTCAATTGTCGGCAGCACCGACGGCACGCTTGACGCGTTGATGAACGGTGGCGCCGGCGACGACGCAGGCGCCACGAATACCTTGATCACCGTCGAGTACGATCTGCGCGGCGGTGGCGCGGCCACCGCCGGCAACGTTTGGCAGCCGGTGATCGAGAGCCCCGCATCAGCCGCGCCCGCGTGGGAGCGCTAGTCGACGAAACGCCGCACGGCCTCCGCGATATCGTCGGGCGTCTCGATCGGCAGATTGTGCCCCGCGTCGCGGAGCAGCACAAAGAGTGCGTCATGGATCGCGCCGGTAACCTCGCGCTTCACTCGCGACGGCGGTGCGAGCGGATCGTTGCTCCCTGCGATTGCGAGTGTGGGCACCTTGATCGAAGCGAGACGATCGCTAAAATCGACGCGACCGCGTTCTTCGCCCCCGACCCAATGCTCGTACGACGCCACCAGCGCGTCATCGACGATGCGTTCCATGACCTCCGGCGCAACCTCGCGATACATCGCGGCGCGTTGGAACCGTTCGATGCGCTCGCGCGATCCATACGTCTCGATCGCCTGTGCGCGGCGCTTGGGTGTAAAGCGCACGGACTTCGATGTACCGGGAGCGACCAAAATGAGCCGTTCGAGGTTCGCAGGCTGCTCCGTTGCCACGTACTGTGCCAAACGCCCGCCAAGCGAGTGCCCAACGAGTGTCACCTGAGCGTCGATCGTCGCAAGCACTGCGCGAAGATCGCTTGCATACTCCGCGAGATCGTCCGGCGTGCGCGGACGATCCGAGAGCCCGCAGCCGCGAAAATCAAAAAGGTGCAGCGTAAAGCGGTCGAGCTCGAGGCGGTCGACAACCTCGTACCACATCCGTCGCGAGGAGATCCAGCCATGTGCGAAGAGTACGTGGCGCGCACCGTGACCGCGTCGTTCGCAACACAACTGAATCGATTTGTTTTTCAAAAATTGCATGGAGCCACTCATCGCCGCTCGAAGTTGCGCCTAATCGTGCCGCGCCGCCTGCTCATCTACGGTGCTCTGCTCTACGTGGTCCTCGCCTGGTCGATCAATCACATCGTCGCCAAGCAGGCCATTTCGCAGATGGACCCGCTCGCCTTTACGTTTCTGCGCTTTCTCATCATGACGCCGCTCGTCTTCGTCATGGTGTACGCGAGCGGTCGCCGCTTGCACATTGAGCGCCGCGACATTCCCACGTTGTTATTGTGCAGCGCCTGCGGCTTCGGCGTGTACCAGTACCTGTGGGTGCTCGGACTCGCGCGCACGACACCGTTCGCAACGGCATTGCTCGGCGCAACCACGCCGATCTTTACGCTCGCGATCGTGGCAATCGCCGGTCACGAGCACGTGCGCCCGGGCCGCTGGGTGGGCGCGGTGATCGCGCTGCTTGGGGTCGCGATCTTCGAAGGCGCTTTCTCCGGCGCGGCGGGCGTACACGTGGGCGATCTCTTGATCCTCGCCGCCGCCATGGTGTTTGCCGGCTACAATGTGCTTGGTTCACGGCTGTTAGCGCGGTACTCGAGCCTCGAACTCCTCGCGCTCACGCTCCCGCTCGGCACGCTCGTGCTGATTCCCGGCGGCGCGCCCGCGCTGCTGCATACCAATCTGCACGCGTTCGGCTGGGACATGTGGTGGCGCATCGGCTATGCAACGCTCTTTCCGATCCTGCTCACGTATCCGGTGTGGATTTGGGGCATCAACAAACTTGGCGCCGGCAAAGGTTCGATCATCGCATTTCTCCTGCCCGTATTCACCGGCGTCTTGAGCGTACCAATCTTGCACGCATCGTTCCCGCCGTACGAAGTGATCGGCGCAGTCGTCTGTCTTGGAGGAATGCTTTTCGCGATTGCGTTCGGCCGCGCTATCCCAATCGATCCCCAAACTCGAGTAGCATTGGCTCCCCAGAGCCCCGATTGACGAACGCGATCGGCACGCCGTGCGCCGAACCGAGCGCCTGACTCGGTTGATCTTGCGCATGTACTTGCAGATGGGCGCCATGCGTGTCGCCCGAGTTGCCGCAACGGCCAATCTCATCGCCGGTCCGGACGCTCTCGCCGACGCGCACATTGACCGACCCCTGCTTTAAATTCGCGAGAATGACGTAGCCGCGTGGCGTTTCAATTGAGACGTAGTTACCGAACGGCCGCGCGCGATTGTGCCGGCGTTCATCCGGCGGCGCATCCTCTTGGCGATTCTCGACATGCACGATCAGGCCGTCGCAGGGCGCAAGAATTGATTCACCCCACGACTTGCCGGCATCGCGTATGAAATCGTAGGCAAAATACTGATCCGTAACGGCTTGGTGACGATTGTGGCGCGGATCCGGTCCGCCCGCCACGACCCGCCACGTGTCAGCAAAGGGCGGCTGCAGCACGAGCGGACGATCGGAGGCGCGCGCGAGCCAGCGCTTCGACGCGGCGCCCGTGTTGAAGCGCTGCCACAACAAAACCCCAACGATCGCCGCAATCGCTGCCCAGAAGCCGGGCACGCCGATTTGCCGATCCCAAAACGCGGCGAACCCAAACGCCGCTGCGATGAGCACGAGAATGGTCAGCGTACTTGGTAAACGCACGTTGCGTGCAAGGGTCGGCCCCGCGAGCGCGTAAATCCTGCAACATGGCGGTTGGTACCCGGTGATCGGTGTCGCTATTGCGCTTGTCGCATTTCTCGCGCATTTCGGAACGGCATGGCGCTACGGCTACTTCCGCGACGAGCTGTACTTCATCGCGTGCGGCCGTCATCTCGCCTGGGGCTATGTCGACCAGCCACCGCTCGTCGCGCTCGCTGCATGGCTCGCGCAGCCGGCACATGACGCCTTGCTGGCGCTGCGCGTGCTGCCATGCCTGGCTGCTGCGCTCACGGCGTACGTCGCCGTGCAGATCGCGCGCGAGCTCGGCGGTGGTCGCTTCGCACAGTGGCTAGCGGGTGTCGCGGTTGCGCTCACACCGGCATACCTGCTGCTCGGCAACGTGCTCACAACGACGTCGTTCGAACCACTCTCGTGGATACTCGTCGTGTGGTGCGCAATGCGCCGCTGGTGGCTACCGCTCGCCGCGGCCGCGACGTTTGGCCTCTACGGCAAGTATTCAATGGCCTTGCTGTTGCTCGCGTTACTTATCGGCCTCTTACTGACGAAAGAGCGCCGCGATCTCGCGACACCCTGGCTCGCAATCTGTGCCGCGATCACGTTCGTATTAGTACTGCCGAATCTCTGGTGGCAAGCCGCGCACGGCTGGCCCTTCTTCGCCGTGCTGCAAGGTGACGCTGCGCATCGCCACGCCTTTAACAACGGCTGGCTGCTCGAATCGCAGAGCCTGGTTAGCAATGCGTGGTCTTTCGCTTCGGAGCAACTGGTCTATACGAATCCGCTTGCTGCACCGGTTTGGCTGTGCGGATTGATCGCACCATTCACCTGGCAACGCTTGCGCGGCTTGCGGTTCATTTCCTTAGCCTACGTCGTGCTGTTTATCGCGGCAGTGGCACTCGAAGCCAAGGGCTACTACATCATCGGTATCTATGGCGCGCTGCTCGCAATCGGCGCAGTCGTGGTCGAACGCGCGATGGCGTGGTTGCGCGTTGCGCTTTTTGCCGCGCTTGCGGCTACGGCAATCGCAACGATGCCGCTTTCTATTCCCGTGTTGCCGATCGGCGGGTTCATCGGCTACTCGCAGGCCCTCGGGCTCACCGGGCAGGGTGCCGATGCCCATGTGATTCAACCGATCTACGCCGAGCAGTTTGGCTGGGACCGCCTCGCCCGCGATGTGGCCGGCGTCTATAACGCCCTGCCCGATCGCGCGAATGTTGCAATCTACGCTGACACGTATGCGGACGCGGGAGCAATCGACTTCTTCGGCCCCGCATACGGGTTGCCGAGTGCGATCGGCAGTCAAAATAGTTACTGGCTGTGGGGCACGCACGGCTACAGCGGCAACACGATCATCGCCATCGGCGCAACGCGCATCGATCTCGTGAAGCAGTACTATCGCACGTGTACGTTAGTTCGTTCTTCGAACGAACCGCTGAAGTGGGTTGTCGAAGGACCTGCGCCGATTTTCGTGTGCACGAACCCAACAATGCCGCTCGACCAGATCTGGCCGCACTTGCGCTGGTACGGCGCCTAAACACTGTCACGCCTCCAGGCCGCCGGGGACGACGAGCGAGACGCCGTTCTTGTCGCCGCAGATCAACTCGAGTGCGGCGTGCGCGACTTCCTCGACGGTTGCGATGCGGCCCTCGGGATTCATCAGGGCGAGGTTCGAGCGAGCGGCGTCGACGCTGGCACCGGTGTGCTGCACGATCTTCTCGATCGCCTGATGCATCATCTCGGTCTCGGTGTAGCCGGGACAGATTGCATTAGCGGTAATGCCGGTGCCGTCGAATTCACTTGCAATCGCGCGTGTAAATCCTACGACGCCGTGTTTGCTCGCACAGTACGCCGAGATATACGGCGCACCATACAGCCCGGCGATGCTCGCGATGTTGAGGATGCGGCCCCACTTGGCGATCACCATGTCTTGCGCGGCTTCCCGGCTGCACAGGAACGTACCGGTCAGATTCGTCGCGACGATGCGCTCGAACAGGGCGAGCGAGGTGCGCACGAGCGGCGCGGAGTCGGCGATGCCGGAGTTGTTGACGAGAATTTCGACCGGGCCGTTGACCTTGCGGCAGGCGGCGAATGCCGCTCGCACCGCATCTTCGTCGCTGACGTCGGCTTGCGCCGTCGTGAACTCCGCTGCGACTGCGGCCGGCTGACGGCTCACGACCGAGATCCGCGCCCCGTGCTGCGCGAGCGCCCGCGCAATCGCTTCGCCGATGCCGCGGGCACCGCCGGTCACGAGCGCGTGCTTGCCCGAGAGGATCGCTGTATAGTCGCTCACGTCAGGGAATACCCGTCGACCGCGCTGTATGTATCCATGGGAGATACGACAACGCGGTTGCGCAAGGTAAATTGCGCAAACGGAACGGGTAACGCGCCGGCGGGGCCGGAGTCCCCGCTCCGAACATCGACTCGGTCCGCTCGACACAGGGTGTATCGCACCGGCGCGACCGTTCGTGACACCCCGGTTCCAGGAATGAACTCCGCCACTTCATAAAGGGCGAATTAGATGCAGCAACCGCTCCGCTTCCTGCTTGCGGCCGTCCCCTTCGCGGCGCTCTCCGTCGCCGTGCCGTTCGTCAATCGCGTCGAGCCGCGCATACTCGGTCTGCCGTTTCTCCTGGCTTGGATCGCCTTCTGGGTGATCGTCACGCCGGCATGCATCTGGACGCTTGGCCGTATCGAGAAACACTGGTGAACGCCGCGCTCGCGCTCGGCATTGTCGCCGTCATCATTGTGGGAACGGTGACCTTTGCGGTCTTGAGCCTGCGCCGCTTTACGATGTCGCCACAGGAGTACATCGTTGGTGGCCGCGGGTTTGGTGCCGTGTTCTTGTGGGTGTTGCTTGCCGGCGAAATCTATACGAGTTTCACGTTCCTGGGTGCCGCAGGATGGACGTATACATTCGGCGCGCCGGCCTTCTACATCATGGCCTACGGCACGTGCGGCTACATCTTCTACTACTTTCTGTTTCCGTGGATTTGGCGTTTGGGCAAAGAGCATGGCCTGCTCACCCTGCCCGACTTGATCCAGGTTCGCTACAACAGCCGTTTGCTCTCGACACTCGTGGCGATCATCGCGGTCGCCGCGCTAATTCCATATATCACGCTCCAGCTCTCGGCCCTCAGTACGTTTCTCACGGTGGCCGGCCACGGGGCGATTAACCCCGTCGTTGGTGCATGCGTAGCGTTCTCGCTGATCATTGCGTTTGTGTTCGTGACCGGACTGCGCGGTACGGCGTGGGCAAGCATCGTCAAAGACGCGCTCGTGATCGGGGCGCTGATCTTCGTCGGCGTAGCGATTCCGATGCAGTTCTTCGGCTCGCCGGCGACCCTCTTCGATCAGGTCTTGCGCGCGCATCCCGATCATCTGGTACTCGGCGGGCTCACCGCGCCCAAAGGGTCGCTGTGGTATGTCTCAACCGTGTTTTTGACCGGCCTGGGTTTCTTCTCGGGGCCACAGTCGATCGCCGCAATCTTCAGCGCTAAAGACGAGAACGTCTTGCGGCGGAACGCGATGTTCTTGCCGATCTACCAGCTGATCCTGCTGCTCGTGTTCTTTGCGGGCTTCTCAGCGCTGCTGATCGTTCCGGGGCTCAAAGGACCGGCCGCCGATCAATCGTTTCTCGCGGTCGTATCACGGTATTATCCTACCTGGGTGCTCGGTTTTGTGACCGGCACGGGCGCGCTCTGCGCGCTCGTACCGTCGACCGCGCTGCTGCTGAGCTCGGCTAGCGTGGTTGCCAAGAATATCGCGGGCGATCTTTTCAACATCGGCACCGATGATGCTGGGCGCTTGCGCGTCACGCGCGCAATGGTGGTGGTGTTGGGACTCGGTGCACTCGTGTTGTGGCTCCTCTACCGCACGCAACTCGTCGACCTGCTTTTGCTCACCTACAACGGCATCTCGCAGTTTATGCCCGCGTATCTCTTCGGAGCGTACTGGAAGCGCACGACAACAGCCGGCGTCGCTGCCGGCATCGTGGTCGGCATCACCATTGCATTGATCCTTGCCGGGAAGGGCATCGCGCCCTACGGCCTCAACGCCGGATTTGTCGGCCTCGCGGCCAACATCGTCGTGCTAGTCGGGGTGTCCCTGTTTACGCACGCGATTGGAAACAGTCGCGACAGTAGACCGGCTTATCGCCGCGCGGGTTAAACGGCACTTCTGCCACCTGCCCACAGTTGCTGCAGGTCGCTTGGAACATCTCACGCGGACGCGCGGGACGCTCGCCGCCCCCACTCATGCCGCCACCCCCACCGTTTTGCGAACGCATGGCTTTGCGTGCGGAGCGACAGTCGGGACAACGGTTTGGTTTGTTTTGAAATCCTTTTTGCTCGTAAAAGCGCTGTTCACCGGCGCTGAAGACAAACTCGTGGCCACAGTCCACGCAGTTCAGCATCTCATCGACGTACACGAACGAGTAACTCCTTTAGCGATCAACTCCGAGAACGGAATCGAAGGTCTCTTCGAAAAAGTACAGCGGCCCGATCAGCAGATAGACCAAATTCTCCAAGAACTTCGGCTTGGTTCCCTCGAACCGATGACCGACCAATTGGAAGACCCATCCGATGACGAGTGCTGCGAGGTTGATCTCCCACGGGAGCCGGACGGCGATGATATAGATAATTGCGAATAAGACCGTGGAGATCAGCGCGCCGCGGAGATCGATTGAAGCATAGTATAGAAGCGTCGCAATGCCGGCCACGATCGCGAGATCGATCGGCCCAAGCGCGACCAAGTGCAAGAGCCCCATGGTGCCAAGCAGGATCAGTGGAATGCCAACCGCGTGACACGCGCGGTTCCGGCGATCCGCATGGTATGCGCCGTATTCGGCAAAAAGCTCGGTCTTGGTCATGACAGTGCGCCCCCTCGGCGTGCGGCGTTCTGCGACTCCTGCGCTAGTAGTCCCTGCTTGGCCGGTGTTGGCCCGGCCCTCGCAGAACCTCGGGGCATGACAGCGACGATTACCGTTCCGCAGCGGCTAGCTGACGATGTGGTCTTGATCCGCCGCGATTTGCACATGCACCCCGAGCTTGGCTTTCGCGAGCATCGCACAGCCGGCATCATCGCCGACCGGCTGCGCTCACTCGGCTACGAGGTGCACGTGGGCATCGGCACGACTGGTGTCGTTGGGATTCTCAAAGGCCGCAAGGCCGGCCGCACGATCATGCTGCGCGCGGACATGGATGCGTTGCCGATTCTGGAGGAGCGCGATCACGCGTACCGCTCGCAAGCCGACGGCACAATGCATGCGTGCGGGCACGACGGCCACGTCGCAATTCTGCTCGGCGCCGCCGCGCTGATCGCCGACCGCCGCGAAGACATCGCCGGTACGGTTGCCCTCGTCTTTCAGCCCGCCGAAGAAGGCCTTGGCGGCGCCAAAGCGATGATCGATGACGGCGTCATCGAGCGTTTCGGCATCGAGCGCGCGTACGGGCTGCACCTCTCGACGAAGTATCCAACCGGCGTGCTCGGCTTCCGTGAAGGGCCGATGTACGCGTCAAGCGATTCGATCGAGATCGAAGTCGTCGGCGTCGGCGGTCACGGGTCGGCACCACAAGATGCGATCGATCCGATCTACACGGCTGCGAACTTTATCACGAGCGTGCAGCAAGTGGTGTCGCGCAAGGTCGATCCGCTGGAGCCGGCGGTCGTGACGATCGGTGCGATCCACGGCGGGACGACGCACAACGTGATTCCCCGCACATGCTCGATGCTCGGCACCGTGCGGGCGTTCAACGATGACGTGCGCGCGGCGATGCCCGAGCGCATCGAACGTGTCTTACGCGCATGCTGCGATGCCTCGGGTGCGACCTACGACTACAAGTATCTCTGGCGCTACCCGGTCACTGCCAACGATCCGGCGCAGACGCAGTATGCGCGTGCACTCGCCGTCAAGACCGTCGGAGAAACGACGGTCGTCAACGCAACCGCGCTCATGGGCGCCGAGGACTTCTCGTACTTTGCACAGCGCGTGCCCTCGTGCTTCTACACCTTGGGCTGCAGCGGCGATCCGCAAACGAGCCACCCTCATCATTCGAGTCTCTTCGATATCGATGAGCGTGCGCTGCCGAACGGCGTCGCAATGATGACGGCCTTGGCGCTCGATGCACCACGCCACGCACCCTAAACACGCATGGCGGCGGCTATTCCTGAGGTGGTAGAGCACCCCACACCGGCGCAGGTGCTCGAGATCATCACGCGCGCCGTTTTTCAGGCCGGTGTGAAGTGGGCCCAAATCGCCGAGCACTGGGACGCGTACCGTGAGGCCTTCGCACAATTCGACGTCGCCCTCGTCGCGGCGTTCGATGCCCTCGATGTCGAGCGCGTACTCGAGCATCCGGGCATTCTGCGCGTCGCAAAAAAGGCGAAGGCGACGGTTACGAATGCGCAGGTCCTGCTCGCAATCGAGCGCGAGCGCGGTGGCTTCCATAACTATGTCGCGGCGTTCCCCGACTATGCAACGCTCGCCAAGGACATGCGCAAGCGCTTTGCGTTTCTCGGCGACATGAACGTGTGGTACGTCCTCTTCCGCTGCGGCGAACCCGTCCCACGCTTCGAAACATGGGTGCAAACGATTCCGGGCGAGCACCCGCGCATGCGTGAGATGGTTACACTCGCCCGCGAAGCGGGCCGTTCGCCGGAAATCTAGTTGTCCGGCGGCTGATTTCCGGCGCGTGGGCTTGCATTGGGATTGGGTTGCCGCGGCTGCGGCCGTACGAGATACAACCCATAGGCTGCGTTGTAATTGAGGTCGGGTTGCATCATGCCGTCCCATCCCGTTGGGACGAGTTCTTGCGGCGTCGTAGCAGCAACGCGGCCACAGAACAGTAGTGAAATGATCATCGCCGGATCGCCCGGTGCAAGATCGTACCACGTGCCGTTCTTTGCCGGGTGCGCGGTGATCGTCCACAGATGCGGCGTCGTGCCATTCGCAAAATACGCGCGCAGCTCGCCGAGCGCTTGCGTCGCAGTGTTTTTCAGGTCGCTTGTGCACTCGGTTGCCGTGCGCACTTCGAACGGATCCTTCGGCGGCGTCTTCGGAAGCGCGTACACGCGGAAGCTCTCTTGGCCCGGCTGTTGCTGGCGTGGGAGCGCATAGAGTCCGACCGCGGGCATAAACGTGATCGGCGGGAGGCCGAACACGGTGTTCTGCGGCGCGTACAGATGACGCGCGGTTATATCGTTGGCAAAGGCGAGATGGAAGGGCATACACCCGATGAAGACGCGGAAGAGCTCGCCACCTCGACCACCACCGCCGCCATTCTGTGATCGCGGTTGCGATGCGTTCGCCAGCGCTTGCGAAGCCAGCGTCGTCGTGTTCGCCGCATTGCCGAAGTGCGGCACGACCGACAGCGCGTATGTATCGCCGAGTCCGTGATAGGTGACGGTCGCATCGCTGATTGCGGGTGCCGGCATCGTCGCCGGGTAGCCGGCGGCGGTCTTGGCCGCTTCGATCTGCGCGACGTAGGCTTTCAATTCGTTTGAAAGTGTCAGCGCAATCGCGTGCGCGTCCGACGGACACCGCTCGCTATTGTCGGAGACGGCGAACGGTTCGGCCGGTGGTGAGGTCGGCAGCGGCGTAATCGCGTTGTTTCCGCTGCCTTGCTCGCCTCCTCCGGGCCCTACGGCACCGCCGCCGCTTACAAAGCGACCACCGCCGCCACCTCCGCCCCGACCGCGTTGTGTGGGCGCCTGCGCGATGTGCGTGTTGCCGAGTGCGCCCGGACCAAACTTGACCGTGTACGTCGCCGAATACGTGCGCGGCGTTAACGGACGCGCGACCGTCGGCACGATGCTCCCGCTTTGGGTATAATACGGAACGGCGTTGACTGGACTTGCGAAGATGCCGGCGTAGGTGCCGGTGATGTTTGACGCGGCAAACGTCAGTGATCCCTTGCTAAAGAGCACGTTTACTGCCGCATCAAATTGCGTGTAGGCCGGGAGATTGTTCGGGTTGTTGCGTCCGGTGTATTGCGCATCGGCAAGCCATTCGACCGCCGAGTGCGGCGCCTTATAATCGAGGATCAGGCCCGCGCGCTGCAACGGTACGTTGGGCAACTGCTGACCGGAGATGGTGATCGAGTAGGGGTTATTGATCAGCGGCGAATTCGAGATCGCCTGCGACACTGTCGTATTCCAGAATGGCTGAATCACCAAGTTGCCGATCGTCGCGTAGCCGGTGATCGATCCGCCTTGATAGACGCGGTTGACACCGCCAACCGGGCTGCTGAAATAGAGCTGACTCGCGCTAAACGGCGTGGTTGCGCCGCAGCCCGCAGGACTCTGAAAGACTTGTTGGACCGCCGCGACATAGGACGGCGTGAGCGTGCCGTTCGCGAGGAGCACCGTGCCGTTCACGTCGGTTGGTAAGAGCACGTTGTCTTGCACTTGCCGATAGAGTTGAAACGTTACGTTGCCGCCTTTGAACGTCCGCGTGTAGCCGAGACGGGCCGAGCTCGACGAGCTCGCTTCGGGCGCTGCGCCGGGCGCATTGCCGAACGCGACGCTGTTGTCGCCGTCGCAGGTAAATCGCATGTTGGCAGGGTCGGTCAAAATCGTCGAGCGCGATTGCTGTGCGGGTGAGCCACTCACCGTGTAGGAACCGCTAAACGTGTCAACCTTGGTCGGATGCCATGTCGCGGCGAGCGTCGCAAGCACGCCGCCAAAACCACCGGTTGCTTGGGTATAGCCGAGCGACTCCGAGAGTGTCAGGTGCTGATTCGAATGGATCGCATCGGTAACTTGGAAGGCGGAGTAGTCGCTGTGCTGATTGTTGGTATAGTACGGCGTCGAAGGCTCGTTGAGCGGAAAACTGAGCTGCGAGCCCCACGAGCCGTAGGCCGTGAACGAGATCGTATGGCGTTGTGCGGCCGGCAGAATTGCGCTGAGCGTGAAACCGTGTGAGGAATTGAGGCCCGAGGAGCCGATCGGATCGGCAACGCCGCCGACGAAACGGTTGAGCTGATCGTTGAGCGTGGTGAAGCTAGTCGAGTAGATCGATGCCTGCACCGACGTCGCGCCGATCAGGGCGTCATCGGTGAGTGAAAAGAGCCCGGCGCTTCCCGCCGAGTAGTTGTCGGGGCCGTAGCCACAGGGAAGGCCATCGTTCTGAATGCGGGCACAGACGATATCGGTCACGCGATCCGAACTCAAGAACATGGCGCTGACCGTCTGCGAATCGCTCAGCTGATACCGCAACTTGACCAACTCGCCCGAGATGTTCGCATCCCCGTCATGCACGTAGTTGAGGCCACTCGCGTCGGTGTAGAGCATGCCGTCGAGCCAACTGGGATTGAGGCGCTGCACGATCATCGCGGCGACGCCGAGCTTCCCAAAGGACCCGGTTTCCGCAAAGCTTTCATTGTGACGCCCGATGCTACCGGTTGCCATCGAGAGATATGACTCCCAACTCAACGTGGGCTCGAGCGTCGTAAAGTTTACGCCGCCGCCGAGGCCACCGAGTTGCGGCCCATTGCGTACACCTGCGCCGGTGAAGAGATCGGTTGCAAAGGCGCCGATGTTGCCGGCCGTCCCGGGGGCGTTGACCGGAATGCCGTCAAGCGTCAACTGGGTTTGGCTTGCATCGTGACCTTCGAGCGAGATCGTCTGCGAGGCGTCACTATCGTCGCTGCTGGTCTGTACCGAAACACCCGAGAGCTTGTTGAGCGCATCGGCGAGGTCGGTCGAGAGCTTGCGTTGTGCAGAATCGGGTCCGATCGAGGTGTTCGAAATCGTTGCGGTCGACTGCGCTACGACCGTACCTATGACTTTGAGCTGCGTCGAGAGCGCGAGCGCAACCGTAACGGTGATCGCGTTGCCGTTGAGAACTTCGAACGAATTTGACGTGATCGTTTGGTAGCCGCGCTTGACGATGCGGGCTCGATAGATGCCGTCGGGAACGTCGGTAAAGAGTACTTCGCCCTTCTTGTCGGTCAATTCGCTCGTGACGACGGGGCCGTCGAGCACGACGCGCGCCAGCTCCATCGGCGCCTTGGCGGATTGGTCGGTAACGACGATCCGAATCGAACCGGTGTCATCCTGTTGGGCCAAAACGCTCGCGGGTGCGAGAAATACCGTAAGGGCAGCAGCGAACGTGGCTGCGATAAGGCGCTTCATGATTCGCAAATCTAGAGTGTGATCGTGACGGTTGTGCCCCGTGCAGGGGCGCTGTCGATCCCGATCGAGCCGCCGGCACGTTCGACTGCACGTTTGGCGATCGAAAGACCAAGACCGCTGCCGGCCATCTCGCCACGCTGATCGCCGCGATAGAATCGCTCGAATGCGTGCAGCCGCTCGGACTCCGTCATGCCGGGTCCTTCATCCCGCACGGTGATCGTCGTATGGCCGTTGTTGCGGACGGCGCGCAGATGAATGGGTGCTTCCGGCGCATACTTGAGTGCGTTTTCAACCACATTCCAGAGCGCTTCACCAAGTTCGGTACGATCGCCCATGACCGCATCGACCCCTTCGACGCTATAGTCGATCTCGCGAGTCTCGTCGAGCCGGCGCGCGGCGTCGCACTGGCCGCGTAACAGGTCGGCCAGATCGATCGCTTCGGCCTGCGGCGGCGTCTCCGAATCGAGCCGCGCGAGGCGCATCAGCCGATCGATTAAGCCGCGCATGTGCTCTTTCTCGATCGACATGGTCGCGAGAATCTGCCGCGCGATCGTCGGCTCGGCGACTGCACCGCGGCGAAGGACGTCGATGTAGCCGCCGATGACCGTGAGCGGCGTGCGCAACTCGTGCCCGGCGTCAGCCACGAATTGGCGCATGCGTTCTTCGGTCTCGCGCCGTTCGCTCATCGCGCGCGCCACGCTTGCCGCTGCATCGTTGTAGGCCGCGGTCAACGTGCCGATTTCGTCGCCGCTGTAAACGAAACGCCGTTGCGTAAAGTCGCCGCCAGCGAGGGCATTGAGCGACTCGGTCAAGTCGCTGATCGGTCGCAACGTCTGATAGGCGAAGTGCCGGCCGACAAACCACGAGATCACAATCGCGATCACCGCGATCGACACAACCACCCACCAGTAGGGAACGAGCAGCAAGAGCGGCAGCGGCAGGGACTGCGCAAACGCGACGAAGCCGCCGTTGACGACCGCCACCGGACCAAAGCCGTCAGGTGGAAGCGGGCCGCGGCCGGGACGCACAAACGAAAATATGCGCGGCGGCGGCGGAGCGCCGCGCGGCGGCGCGAGCCAGCGCGAAAGGATGCGCGGGCGCAGCGTCTTGTCGCCGGCGAGATAATTGCCCTTGCTATCAAAAACGGTGACACGCAAGCCCGCGCCGCCGAGTGCACTGACGAGCTGCGGCGCGGCCGCCTTGAGCGATACGCCGCTGGCATGGAATTGTTCCGCCAGCACGCGGGCTTGCTCGTGTCGCGCGGTGATGATATCGCTACTGAAGCTCGCGAGATAGATCACGAGCGCAATGCCCGAGGCCAGCATCACAACCACGACGGTAATTCCCGACAGCACGCCATAGAGTGCCGAGAGCCGTGAGGCGACCGAAAGCTTCATAGCAGGCTTAATTTTGCTGGGATAGGCCGTACCCTACTCCGCGTACCGTACGAATGAAGGAACCGCGCTCGCCGGGGCGGTCGATCTTCGCTCGCAAGTAAGAAATGTAGGTCTCGACGATATTTGGGCCGCCTTCGAAGTCGTGGCCCCACACGATCTCGAGCAAGTGGTCCTTGCTGAAGACCCGTCGCGGCTCGCGCATAAACACGGAAAGGAGATCGAACTCGCGTTGCGTGAGATCGACGCCTTCCTTCCCGCGCACGAGTTCGCGCGTCTGCGGATTGAGCGCGAGGTCGCGCCAGCGCAGCACGTTCTCTTCGATCAACTGCGGGCGGCGCAACTTGGCCTGCAGGCGCGCGATCAACTCTTCGAAGACGAAGGGCTTGACCAGGTAGTCGTCCGCGCCGGCGGTGAGACTCTGAACCTTGTCATCGGTTCCGCCTTTTGCGGTGAGCATCACGATCGGCGCCTGGGTGATCTCGCGCAGTCTCGGCAAGAGCGAGATCCCATCGATCTTGGGCATCATGATATCGAGCACGATGACTTCAGGGTCGAAGCGCCGGACCAGATCGATTGCCGCGAACCCGTCGGCGGCGGATTGAACGTCGTAGCCTTCGCGAGAGAGCCCGAGCTCGAGCATCTCGCGCACCATTCGATCGTCATCGACGACCGCGACGCGGGCGTGCTGTGCAGTAACCATTGCTAGGGCCTAGCCTGGGGTCTGGCCCTGAGAAGCTCCTGAACCGCGCCGCGGGTTCCGGTTAGAACCGTTAGGCGGCGCGGAGTGGCGAGGGCCAGCGAATGTACTGCTGGCCGCAAATTAATGCCGCCTGACGAATGCTCTCGATCGGATGGACGACCAGGGTCACGCCGTCGCGACGAAGCGCCGCGGTTAACACCTCGTCGGGGAGCCAACGGGCGAAGAGGTGCACTTCGGCAGTCTGCGCGGCCTGGGCTAAGAGCGCGATGACGTCGGCCAGCGTGCATTCGCCCCGCCCGAGCAGCGGCGCGACAAGCTCGGACTTCACGCGCGCCCCGTTCCAGCCGGTGGCCAAGACGACGAGCTTCGAGAGTTCGCTCGAGCTGCGGGACTCGAAATCTACCAAGGCCGCCCGTACCCCTGAGGCAATCGCGGCGTCGGTCTGCGCGTGGAGCGTCGCCGCCGCAATGCTGGCGTTGGGACCGGCGGTGAGGACCGCCCCGGAGCCGATCACGTAGTCGTTCATGGTCGCAGTATGGCCGAGCAAAGTGCCACCTGTATGGCGCCCCGGGCAAAAATTAAAGGGGCGCCGCTTTACGACGCCCCCGCCCACCACCCGGTAAGCAAATTTCCCTCCGCGCGCCAGGACAGACTACGCGGAGGAAAGGTTGGTATGTGCCGGCGCCACCACGGGCACGCGGCGTGCGAACATGCCGAGCATGACGTCGACGACATCGGGATCCCACTGGGTGCCGCGTCCGTCGTGCAAAATCTGTAGCGCCTGACGCGGCGCGATCGGCTGACGATACGGGCGCTCGCTGATCATCGCGTGGAACGCATCGGCGACGGCTAGAACACGTGCTTCGAACGGGATGCTCGTGCCGTGCAACCCGTCGGGATAGCCCGCACCGTCAAAGCGTTCGTGATGCGCGCGGACGATGATCGCGCAGCGCTGCAGGGACGGAATTTGATTGAGGATCCGAGCGCCGGCGGCAGCGTGATCGCGCATGACATCCCACTCATCGATCCCCAACGGCGACGGTTTGAGCAAGATATGCTCCGGCGTCGAGATCTTGCCGATGTCGTGCAGCAACGCGCAAAGTGCAATGAATTCGGTCGTTTCACCGCCGAGCTCCATCGCGGTTGCGAGGCGGCGTGCCCACTCGGCAGTCGCTTTTGAGTGACAGCAGGTGCCGTAGTCGCGCTCGGCCAGCACCGTGAGGAGTGCGGTCGTTGCCTCAGATCCCGGTTGTTCTGGGCGTTCCTCGCCCTCGCTGCCGAGTGCACCGCGCTCGACCTCGCTAGCGAGCACATCGAGGAACGCCAGCAAGCGTCGCTGGTCGATCTCGAACGCGCCCGCCGCGAGTCCGATCGTGTGGGTCGCGGCTCCGGTCATATCAACCACACCCGCGCGACCCACGCGTGCCGATTCGCGCTCTGCCCACCCCGCGAGCCCAACCGGCTTGGCCAACGTCAGTGACAGGCACAAACGATCGAGCAGCACCGCCAGGGTTTGCTCGACCCGCGTGTCTCCTGTCAACGAGGGCATCGTCACATGGTCGGCTGCTGTACGCGCCAACTCTGGAATACTCTGTCCGAGGGTCGCCCCCAGGGCGGTTAGTGTTCGAACGGCAGACATGGGAAAAGAAAAACCAGACCGCTACGAGCGGTCAGTTACTGACCCGGAGCGGTGATCGCGTCGCAGCAGATGAGGATGGCAGCGATACAAAGAGCAGTGACCATGTTATGAGAACAAGCCTTTCAAGCAGGTGGAGCGCTGCTCTCACGATACGTCCTGGACAGGGCCGAACGCCCTACTGAAATTTAAGTAGGGCCATTACTACCCTTCGCTCAAGAGCCCGCTCCGCCGCGCGGCGGCAATGGCTTCGGCCCTCCCATGGCAGCCAAATTTGTCGATCACGTTCTGGATGTGGGTTTGGACGGTGTAGATCGAACGACCCGTCTCGGCCGCGATTTGCTTGGGGGTCAGGCCTGCGGCGAGGTCGCGAATCACCCGAAGCTCCTGCGGCGTTAGCGCGACCGTGGTCGCCGGCTCGTGGCGCTCCTCGAGATGCCGCGCAACGGCTTCGGCGTAGCGAGCATAGCCGCCGAATCCAAAATCGCGCACGCCGTCGATGTACTGCTGGAGATCGTCGGGCGCGTACGACGGGCTCTTCGCCGCACGCGCGAGCACCTCAACGGCATTGCGCATGCAGCGTCCGGATTCGTGCGCGTTGCGCAGCTTGCGCTTGAGCATGCGCGCCACCGAGGTGTGCCTGCCGGCGACGACCTCGGCGAGCACGAGCATCGCCATTGCAAAATCGATCACCGAGGCGCCGGCGAACTGCGCCGAATTACCATCCCCGTCGATAACCTCGAGCGTCGCCGCGACGACCGCGCCGCTCTCCTTCGTGCGCCCATCGAGCGCGAGCGTGAGTGCATAGCAGGATCGCACGAGCACGCGATCGGGAAGGTAGTCTTGCCGATCGATGATGCTTCCGAACAATCGATGCGCGTCGGCATACCGGCCGGCCCAGGCGTGGCGATGCGCCTGACTCGATGCAAGGAAGACGCTTTGATTGAGCGCATCGCGGGGTCCAACGTCGGCCAGCTGCTTCTCGATCTGCACCGCGCGGTCGGCGTTGCCACGTCGCGTTTCGAGACTCAGCATCATGATCAACGCATATTGTAAGTCTAAGTAATCGCCGGCGCGCGTTGCCGCCGCAGCCGCCTGTTGCGCGAACCATAGGCTCTGCGCGGAGTCATTGTCGTCAAAGAGTGCGATGTTCGAGAGGCCATGGAATGACCGCGCGGCCGTGCTCCATACGCCGCAACGCGCGGCGAGTTCGGCGGCCTCGGAGTACCGCCGGCGCGCACTTGCATTGTCGCGCAAAAGAACATGCACGACCGCAAGGCGCAGCAAGACGCGCGCGAGCTCTTCGTTCTCGAGCAAGGAAACCTCGCGCTCGAGCGAAGCGACGATCTCGCGCACCGCTTTGAGTTCGCCCGACTTTGCATACCACCACGCAAGCAACGCCTCGCCTTCGATGCGGATTGGATCGGTAATCGTGGGCTCGGCAAGAAGCGGCCCGAGCAGATCCATCGGACTCGCACTGCGATTGAGCCGGTGCCCGGCCAACCGCAATGCCAAGTGCGCGCGCAACGCGATCGCTTTAATGTGTCCCACCGAGCGTGTAATCTTGCGATCGCCCTCGTCGAATCGGCCGCGCATGAGGTCGAGCCGCCCTCGCAGGCCCATGACGACCGGGCTCTTCTCGAACGCGTTCCCAAGCGGAGCCGCCATCAGCGATTCAACTTCCTCGGCAAAGCCCGTATCGAGCAGATGTGCGCCGTGTGCGGTAAGGACACGCAGCGCATCCTCAGCCGAGTTCGAATCGACATACAACCGCAACGCTTGCGCAACACTGCCCGATTCCTCGAGAATCTGGCCGAGTCTGGCCAAACGTTCGCGTTGCTCGCCACTCCCACGAAGCTTGACCTGATGGCGTGCAAAATCTCGAAATAGGTCATGCAACCGGTAGCGACCCGGTTCGTATTCATGGATGAAAGCCACGCGCGCCCGCAGATCTTCAATCACTGCCGCCGCTTGATCGAAGCCGGCGGCGACCATTACGTAGAGGTCTATCTCGGGCAACATCGCCGCCGTCTCGATGAATTGTTGTTCGTCGGAGCTAAGCGTCTGGTACACTTGCTCCGCAAGATACCGGTAGATCATCTCGCGCGTCATCGACGAAATGTTGCGCAGATCGACCGAGCGCGTTGAGGACCGCATCGCGAAGGTCATCGCCGTGGCCCAACCGTCGGTCAATTGGAGCAGCTCGGAGAGTTCTTCGTCGCGCACGCCGAGTTTGAACGCACGCGCCGCTTCTTTCGCCTCTTCCATTGAAAACTTGAGATCGTGCTCGTCGATTGCGAGGTCGCTTTCACCGTAGGCGAGCCACGTGCCGATCGGCAACCCGCTGGTGGCGCGTGACGCGATGATCCACTGCACGCGTCCTTTCGTGCGTTCGATCAGTGAGGTCAGAAAGCGCGCGACTTCACGATCGCCCTGTGCGACGTGTAAATCGTCGATCGCGATGATCCCGCGGTACGAGCGCAAGTGCGAGTGCATCCACAGCGCAAGGTCAGCGCCCGGCGAAGGCGATCCGGCGTTCTTTTCGTATGCGCCGGCAAGCGTACCGCGCACGTCCGGTGCAATCTCAGCGACGGCATCGGCAAAGCCGCGCAGGAAGCCGAGGAGCCCCTCATTTTCGCCGAGGACGTCATAGCGAATATGCGGTTCGGCGAGCGAATCCAAGTAGTGACGGAGCGCGACCGATTTTCCGTATCCCGCCGGAGCAACGATCAGCACGACGCGTTGCATCGCAGCGGACGCGATGCGATCGACAACGCGCCGCCGTACGATGGGAACGAAGACCCCGCCGGTCTCGATCTTGCCGTCGGGGCGAACAGGACGAATCATGCGCTCCTACACGGTGGAGTCAAGCGGAGGTTGGTACTCTTCCTCGCCCTCATAATACCCTAAGAGCAACTCTTCGACATAGAGCAGGTGCAGGTCGCGGTCCAGCTGCGAGTACTCCTCGGCATTTTCGACGCGAAAACGGTCCCATGCCGGCTTGGAGTCCCACGCATCGATGCAAATGTAGACCCCAGCCTCTACCTTGTGGCGGAAAAGCCGGGTCCGCCGGTAGCCGGGGTGCTTGGAAAACAAGGTGACCCACGGCCCCCTTTGGCCGTAGGCATGCTCGAAGGCGCGCTCCTGGGCGGGATGGACGCGATAGCGGTAGAGCACCTCGATCATGGTTGTGAATCGAACTTTGCGGGCAACGGCACGTCCCCTTTGCCGATTGCGCGGCTGACGTCGTACGCGATCAGATCGCCAAGCGCCCGCAGCCGCGGCGCAAGCCATGCATGCTGGGGCGGACACGTGATCTCCCCGAGCTCCAGTACGAGCGCGCCATCGCGCGCCTGCACCTGGCGATAGCCATAGTACTGCCGCAAGCCGACGGTAAAATTGTCGGGCATAAACGCAAACGGGAAAAGTGGAGCGTAGAGCGCGCGCCATTGCATGGCGGCGCGCTCGCCGGACGCACCATCGTAGCCAATCGACGCACCACTCGTGCACGCGGGCAACGCGCCGTCGAAGTGAATGAAGATCGCCATGCCGACCGCATAGCTGCCATCGAAATCGGCCGGCTCCCGCACCACGCGTAGGCCATGCGCGCGCAACATGCGCGTTGCTTCATCGGCAACGACCGGCGTCCAGTCGCGTTCGCCCGCCGCGCCGAGATTACACGTGTGCTGCGGAAAGTGTGCGCAGGAGGCTGGACGTCCTTCGTGCCCGGCCGAGATCAAGACATCGGCGTTGACGATCGCCGCCAAGAGCAGATGCAGCACCGCTATGTCCCCGCCAAGAGCGATGCCAGTGTTGCCGACGGCTCGACCTGCAATTCGCTGCGCAGTACATCGCGATATTGGCGGTAGCTGCGCAGCGCTGCAGCACGATCGCCGTTGGCAAGGTGCGCGCGAATCGCGATCTCGCGCGCCGGCTCGTCGCACGGATCGTAGGCGATGACATCGATCGCGTACGCGAGCGCAACGTCAGGATCGCCGCTCTCGAGGGCGTCTTCGGCTAGGCGGTGCGCAATTGCCGTGCGCAACTCGGTCATGCGGCGCACGACCGGTTCGAACCACTCCCAGCGCTCGAGTGACGCGTAGCGTTCTTCGCGCAAGCGCTCCCACGCGCGGTCCAAGGCGGCACGCTCGCTCTCGCGCATGCGTTCGCGCGTGCGCAACACCGCTGCAGCCCGCTCGATCTCCCATACGTCGACGAACGCGTCGACGTGCAGGCGATACCCGTCGGCGTCGCGCTCGATCGCATCTTCGCGCCCAAGATGCGCGCGCAGTCGGTGCAGGCAGACGCTGAGCGCATTGCGCGCCCCGAATTCGTCGAGGTCGGGCCAAAGCATGCCGGCCAGACGCGAGCGCATCGTCGGCTCGCGACGCTGCGCTATTGCCGTGAGCAGTTCGAATTCGCGGCCCGAAAGCCGCGCCACCGTACCGTCAACGCGCACGCGTCCGGCCAGGATCTCAAGCGCGAGCGGTGCGGCCTCGCTGCGGTCACGGGTGATCTGCGCGATGAAGTTCGTGAGCATCCCGACGTTCTCGTGTTCGTTCGCAAAAGCGTTAACCGCGTGTACGAACGCCGGAGCGTCGCACCGCCCCGCGGCCTCCTTTGCCGCCGCGCACGCGGTCTCGAAGCTCCCCGGATCGCACAGCGCAACCGCGATGGCCGCCAGCGCGCCGACAAACGGCATGTGGATCCCATTGGCCCGCTCCAGCGCCGCGTGGGCCAGGCGCGCGCGTTCTTCTTCATCACGTGAACGCGAAAGCGCGATCAGATGGCCGAAGACCACGAATTTTGGAATATCTACCTCGCTCGGGTGCACGCTGCGCCCGCGCGCGATGCCCGCGAGATAGGCAAATCCCGCAACGCCGTTGCGCACGACCGCCGTTTCCAGTTCAGCGGCAAGCTCGTTGAAGGCAGACCGGTCGCCGGCAAACCATGCGGCAATGAGCGCTTCTGCCGCGTCGAACGCCATGAAATTGGGCAGTGCCGAATTCGCAGCGCGCTCGCGCGCCCGGGCGAGGAATTGCCGTTCGAGCGACCACTCACCGCGCACGCGCGCGATATCGGCGCCCAGCGCAAGATAGGTGCCCGACGCTACGACGTGCATGCGATCGATCAGCGGTAGCGCGGCGTTGAGATCGCGTTCACCCAAATCGAAATTTCCGCGTCGCGCACGCAACAAGCCACGAAGATAGAGCAGGTGCCCGTCCAACATCGTCTTCGGTGGGTCCGAAAACGCGACCGTCTGCGAAAACTTCGCGACCTCCGCGAGCGCCTGGTCGAAGAGCCCGAGATAGCTCATCAGCAAGATCCGAAAGACGAACACGTAGTAGCGCTCGAGCGGTGTCGTGTCGGGCGCGAGCGTGCGCCACACGGTCTCACTCTCATCGAGCAGCACGGTACTATCGACGCAAAAGATGCGCATCAATGCGGTCACACCCCACAGGCGTGGATAGCGCACAACGAGCGATCGGTCGAGACTCGAGAGCACGCGCGCGTATCGCATCGACGGCGCAGGCTGGCTAACAACCTCAACGCTGCCCAGCGCGCGCGCAGCCGATTGCTGATCTCCGCGTGCCAAGTGCAGTTCCGCCGCGCGTTGGAAATCGCCACGTGCCTCGTGCGCTGCGGCGACGTGCATCAACAGTACATCGCGTCGCTCAGCCGCGCGCCCGAGCAAGAGCGACGCGAGCAGCGGATGCAAGATGAACGCGCCGTCGTCGGTTTGCTCGACAAACGCCGAATCTCTGGCGAACTCGGCGAAGTCGTCGGCGATGCGCGGATCGTCGAGCGCCGCACGTAGATCGTCTGCATTTGCTTGTGGAATGGCGGCGCAGGCAAAGAGCGCGGCGCGTGTGCGTTGGTCCAGCGTGCCCAAGACTTCGTCTGCCAGATATCCATGCAACTCGTTAAACGCGACATCGTCGAGGCGCTCCAGCAACGGCTCGATGCGACCCTCGCTCGCAAAACGCTTTAGAAGAAAGATGGCGACGGGCCACCCCTCCGACACGCGTGCGATGCGCTCTATTACGGCGTCATCGCTGATGAAAGGGGCGAAGATCGTGCGAATATCGTTCTCGTCGAACGCCAGGTCAGCCGCGCGCAGCGTGACGATTTCGTGCGGCACGACGTGGCGCGTAAGGTGCAGTCGCAGCGGTTCACGCGAACAGATCACGACCGATCGGCCGGCCGGCCGCGCTTCGAGAAGGCGTTCAAAGAACTCCAACCCCGAGGGAGTCGCGCCGAGCGCCTCAGCGCTTTCGAACACAACGCAGCCCTCTACGGGTTCGCGCCACGCCTCGAGCGCGAGCGCAACGCGCTCGGCAACGCTCGTCCCGCCGTCGCCGAGCATCAACTCGCGTTGGGTCAGGTCGGCGGCACGTGGCGGACTCTCGGCGGCAAGTGCCGGGATTACGCGGCGCGCCAGGTCGAGATCGTCGCGCGCGCCGGCGCAGTCGCATAGCACGCCGCCACCACGCTCCGCGAGGTACTGGCGCACGAGGGTCGATTTTCCGAACCCCGCTGGGGCGACGATCACCATCACCCGAGGGTCCAGGCGCGCGAGACGCTCCAGCAGCGCGTCGCGCCGAATAGCGGCACCCGCCATGCTTTCGTAATCGGTTTGTAATCTCGATGTAATTAGGCCGTAAGTCCCGGGAAATAGGCGTCCCCTATCTTAGGGGTGCCAGCCGAGCCAACGGAAAGGCAACCACATGACCGTCGTTAGTTCACAAGGGGTCCCCACCAGCGTCCTCATTGTCGGCCCCGACGCGTCGGTCCGCTCCGCGATTGCACGCCTACTTTCCTTAGAAAGCGGCATTCGCGTGGCCGGGACCGCGCCAACACTTTCGGAGGCTTCTGGGATCGATGCCGACGTGGTTATCGATGAGACCCTCCTCCACGACCTAAAGAACCTCTCGATCGCCGACTTCGTCGCGATGGTGAAGAGCCTGCCGGTGGCGGCGCCGATCATGTCGATGCAGTCTCGACACCTTCGTCCAATTGCCGGCAGCCGCGATATGCGTGCCGCGCTTTCGGATCGCGAGCTTCAAGTTGTGCGGCTCGTTGCCGAGGGACTCTCGAACAAGCAGATCAGCATTCGGCTCAAGCTCTCCGACAAGACCGTCAAGAATCACATCTCGCACATCCTCGCGAAGCTGAATCTCTCAGCTCGCACGCAAGTAGCGGTGCACGCGTTGCGTTCCGGTTTGGTTTAGCAGCACCGTCGTACCCCGCGAGAGATCGTAGACGAGGACGCCGTCAACCGGTGTCCTCGTCGCCGTTTGTACGTCGGCGCGCACGCGCTGCAAGACTACCAAGCGGCGTCCGTCACGCGGTAGCCGCCGAAACACCACCGCATACTGCTGCCCGCGTCGATTGCGCACGACGAAATCAAAGGGGGCCGCGGCGCCCTCGGCGGCGACGATCGCACCCTGGCGCAGGGCGCGCAGACGCACTGCTAGGCGACTATCGACGAAGGTACGCAGCTCGCGCGCGATTCGATCGCGTTCGACAAAAAGCAGCGCCGGCCGCACGGTTCCCAGCCGCGCGACCGCCGCTTCGAAATCGACGAGTGCGCGGTGAACGATCGCACGCGGGGTCACCCGCCCGCTCGAGAGCGCGCCGGCAATCGCGCTGCGCATCACGCTTTCGGCAAGGCGCGGAAGGCGTTGCGCGGCCAGTAGTGGGTCCATCGCAGCCATCTTCGCGTGTCATCATGCCAGGCGCATGGCACGATAATGTCGGAAGATGCGGTCATGCAGCGCATCGACGGACGCTTCATCTATTCGGCGAGCGACCTCAACAACGCACTCGAGTGCGAACACCTCACCGAGCTCGAGGCGCATGCCGCGCGCGGTGAGCTCGAACGTCCGGCACCAAGCGAAACCACGGCCCTCCTGGCGCGTAAAGGCGACGAGCACGAAGCACGTCAGCTCGCGCGCCTGCGCGCCCACCATACTGATGGCATTGTGGAATTTCCGGCGGGCACCGCACGTTCGTTGGAAGCGTTTCGAGCGGCGCAGGCCCAAGCTGTCGAAGCCATGCAGTCCGGGGCGGCGCTGATCTACCAGGCGACGTTCTTCGACGAAACGTTTCTCGGACGGACCGATTTTCTGCGCCGCGTCGAACGGCCATCTCTGCGCTGGCCGTGGAGCTACGAAGTCATCGACGCCAAGCTTGCGCTCGTGCCCAAGCCGTATTACTTGGTGCAATTGGCGCATTACAGTGCGCACCTCGCGGCGATCCAAGGGACGGTACCCGAGCGCATGCACGTCCTGCTCGGGAGCGGAGCCGAGCGCGCGTTCCGCGTCGACGACTTTGCTGCCTACGAACGGCATCTGCGCGCGCGCTTCCTCGCACGCATGCCCGGCAGTCCGAATCCCACCTATCCACTGGAGGTTGCGCATTGCGAGATCTGCCGCTGGCACGATCGCTGCGCAGCGCAGCGCCGGCGCGACGATCATCTCAGTCTCGTTGCGCGCATCCGGCGCGATCAGATTGCACGCTTGGAGAACCATAGCATCGCGACCATGACATCGCTGGCCGACGCGAGCACGCAGCGACCGTTCGGCATGGAGGCCAAGACATTCGAAACGCTGCATGCGCAGGCCGCGCTGCAAGTCGAAGGTGAGCGCGAAGGCCGCTACGTCTACGAGTTGCTCGACGGCGAGCCGGGCGGTGGCTTCGAGTTACTGCCGCGACCCGATCCGGGCGATCTTTACTTTGATATCGAGGGCGATCCGCTCTACGCGCCCGAACATGGTCTTGAATATCTCTTCGGTTTCTATGGTGCCGACGACACGCGCTATGTTTCGTACTGGGCGCGCTCACAAGCGCAGGAGCGGGCCGCTTTTGAGGCCGCGATCGATTTCATACGTGCGCGACGCGAGCGCTATCCAAACATGCACGTCTACCATTATGCCTCCTACGAGACAAGCGCGTTGCGCCGGCTCATGGGCTTCTACGGAACGCGCGAGCTCGAACTCGATGATCTTCTGCGCAATCAATGCTTCGTGGATCTCTTCGCCGTCGTGCGGCAGACGCTGCGCATCTCGCAGCCCAGCTACGGCCTCAAGAAGCTCGAGCCGTTCTACGGCATGCAGCGTACAACCGACGTGCGACGCGGTGACGATTCGATCGTGATGTTCGAAAGCTGGCTCGCCGGCGGCGGCGATGGGATCCTCGAGGACATCGAACGCTACAATGCCGACGACTGCCGCTCAACGCACCTGCTTCACCAGTGGCTGCTCGCGCGGCGCACCGAGGCGGAAGGACTGCACGCACGCACGCTCGCGTGGCGCGAGACCGCGCCGGTTGCGCCTCCCGACGATGACGGCCGAAGCGAGCTTGCGTCGACGCTGCTCGAAGGGATCACCGCCCCCGCGTCGCTTCGGGAGCTGCGTGCCGGCGACGAGCGTACGCGCGCGCGCTGGCTGCTCGGTCATCTGCTCGACTATCATGCGCGAGAAGCCAAACCCGCGTTCTGGCAGTATTACGATCGCGTCGACAACGTCGACCGGCTGCTGGAATTCGATCACGAGGCGTTGGGTGGCCTCACGCTGCGCGATGATATTGCACCGTATAAGGAAAGCCCGCGTGCAAAAAATCTCATCTACACCTATGCGTATCCCGAACAATTGCACACGCTCGGCGTGGGTGACAAACCGCACTGTCCGTACGCGCAAACGACCGCCGGTGAGATCGTGCTACTCGACGACGAGCGTCTCGAAGTTCGCATCAAGCTGAGCGCAGCGATTCGGCCAAACGCACTGCGCGCCTTGATCCCCGGATTTCCGTTTCAAACAACGCTACAGCGCAAGGCGCTCGGACGAATCGCGCAGCGCTATCTCGACGGCACGTTGGGGGCAGAACATCCGGCAACGCTTTCGCTCTTGCTCGCGCAGCAGCCACGAACGCGCTCACGTCACGCGCAGATGCAGCCCGCGACGATCGATCCGCAGTCCGTTGGCGCGCTAATCGCGGATCTCGACGGTAGTCACCTTGCGATACAAGGACCACCTGGAAGCGGAAAGAGCACGCTCGCTGCCGCGGTCATTGCCGATCTCCTCGCGGCGGGCAAGCGCGTCGGCATCGTGGCGGGAGGACACAAAGCGATTCACAACCTGCTGCACAAGATCGAAACGTGCGTTGCGCAACGCGGCCGGCGGTTAACCGGACTGCAAAAATATTCGACCACCACGGAAGGTTCGCAGTACGCCTCGGAATACGCGGAGAGTTGGATCGCGACGACCGATTCCAACGACGCGTTTCTTGCCGACCACGATCTAGCGGCGGGTACGCCATGGCTCTTCACGCGTGAGGAGATGACGGGACGCTACGACTACCTCTTCGTCGATGAAGCGGGCCAGATGAGTTTGGCCGATGCGCTGGCCTGCTCGCCGGCGGCGCGCAACATCGTGTTGCTCGGCGATCCGCTGCAACTCAAGTCGGTATCGCAAGGCGCGCATCCGCCGGGCACCGATCTCTCGATATTGCAGCACTTGCTCGGTGCACGTGAAACGATCGATCCGCGCGACGGCATTTTCCTCGATCTCTCGTACCGCATGGCGCCGGCGATTTGCACGTTCATCTCACACGCGATCTACGAGGACCGTCTGCACGCCGCACCGGCCTGTTCGTTGAATACGGTCGCTGCGCCCGGCTTCGCGGGTAGCGGCCTGCGTTATCTTCCGGTCGTTCATGAGGGGAACACGCGCGGGTCCGATGAGGAGGTCCGCGCCGTCTGCGAGACGGCGGCAGCACTGTTGCGCGGCACGGTCACGATTGGCGAGCGCGGACCGCGCGCGATCGAACCGCGCGATGTCATCGTCGTATCGCCGTACAACGATCAGCGCAAGCGCATTCGCAAAGCCTTCGAAGCAGCGGGCCTTGACCAGATTCGCGTTGGCACCGTTGACAAATTCCAGGGGCAAGAGGCGGCGGTTGTGCTCTACTCGATGGCCACGTCGAACGGTGCGACGCTCCCGCGTGACCTTGCGTTTCTCTTTGAGCGCAATCGTCTTAATGTCGCGATCTCTCGCGCGCAGTGCATGAGCATCTTGGTCTGCTCGCCTGAGTTGCTCTCGGTCCGGTGCTCGACCCCCGAGCAGATGGCCCTAGTAAACCTTCTGTGCGCCTTTGTTGAACACGCCTCGTCCGCCGCCGCGGCGGCCTAGCAAGGCTAGAGGAGAACGCCGACCCGGCCTGGGAACTCGCAGGCATGCAACACCGGCCCAATTGGATCACCGGCATCGCGCTACTCGCGATACACGCCGGCGCTCTCCTCGCGCTCTTCCCCGCGTTCTTTTCGTGGTCAGGACTGATCGTCGCGATCGTTATTTCAAATCTGACGGGCGCGCTCGGCATCACGCTGTGCTATCATCGCACGCTGACCCATCGTGCACTGCGCATGGTGCGTCCGTTCGAATACGCCACGGCAATCCTGGGCGCGCTCGCGTTTCAGGGCGATCCGATTAACTGGGTTGCAACGCATCGGATTCATCACGCACACGCCGATCGCAAAGGCGACCCGCATAGTATCCGCCGCGGCTTGACTTGGGCCCACGTCACGTGGCTCTTCCGAACAAACGAAAACTTGCCGACCGACGAACAAGCTAAGCGCTACACGCCCGACCTTTGGCCAGATCCCGTCTATCAAGCGCTGCGCTATCTCTACGTACCGATGCAAATCGGCCTCGCCGCCCTGCTCTTCGTCCTTGGCGGCTGGTCCTGGGTCGTGTGGGGCATCTTCGTGCGCCTGGTTGTCACCTATCACGCCACATGGCTCGTGAACTCGGCCGCGCACGCCTTCGGCTATCGCACCTATCGCACCCCGGATCGCTCGGTCAACTCGTGGTTTGTCGCGCTGGTTTCGTGGGGAGAGGGCTGGCACAACAACCATCACGCCTTCCCGTTCTCGGCACGCCACGGCCTGCGGTGGTTCGAGATCGATTGCACGTGGTGGGCGATCAAACTGATGGCCGCCGTGAAACTGGTGGACAAAGTTCGCGTCCCGACGCGTGAAATGCGCGATCGGCTCGCCGGCGCACAGAAAGATCTGCAGCGGCGCTACTTCCGCCGGATGACCTTGGAGTAACGCGGCACCCTGGTTTTTCCACACGGCGCGATCTCGACGATCGCGCCGTTCCTATTTCCGGGATTGCCGCAAAGCTTGACATTCAGTAACCTTTTAGTTACCATGTTGGTAACCAATGAGTTACGAAGATACCGTGTTCAAAGCCCTTGCCGACCCGACCCGCCGGGAGATCCTCGCGCTCTTGCGCGGGGGCCGGCTCTCCGTGGGCGACCTCGCCGCGAACTTTTCGATGAGCCGTCCCGCGGTCTCCAAGCATCTGCGCCTGTTGCGCAACGCAAAGCTCGTGCGCGATACGCCGATTGGCACGGCTCGCCTGTGCGAGCTCAACCCCGAACCGCTTCGCGCAGTCGACGCGTGGCTGGACGCATACAAACAATTCTGGGATCGCAGCCTCACTCGCCTCAAAGCTCACGTGGAGAAGAAATGATGAATGTAGCCGACGACCAAACGCAGATCGTCAAAGAAATCACGATCGACGCACCGGCCGAGAAAATCTTCGCGGCATTGACCGAGCCCGACCAACTCACACAGTGGTGGGGCGAAGAGGGCCTCTACCACGTTACGCACATGGAGGCCGACGTTCGCGTCGGCGGCACGTGGCGCTCGACCGGTGTGGGCGCGAGCGGCGCGCCATTCGTCGTTGAGGGCGAGTACCGCGCGATCGATCGTCCGCGCGTGCTGGAATACACTTGGCGCCACGACTGGGATGGCCTACCCGAAGAAACACTCGTCCGCTACGAGCTGACCGAGCGCGATGGCTCGACGCTGCTTCGCGTTTGTCACTCGGGCTTCACCAACGTCACTTCGCGCAACAACCATAATGAGGGGTGGAATCGTGTACTTAGCTGGCTCAAAAACTTCAGCGAATAATCTCTATCGCGTCGCAGCGGTCGTCATGGCGCTGCTCGCTGCGGGACACACCTACGGAGCCGTGCTCCATACCCCGCGCTTCGGCGCGGCTGCGGGCACGGTTCGCGACGCGATGGCATCGGTCACCTTTCCGTGTGACGGCGCAAGCTGCACCTGGTTTGGGTTCTATTATGGCTTCGCGATCATGATCGGCGTATTCACCGCGATCTGCGCCTTTGCGGCGTGGTACGTGGGCGGACTCGAACGCAACATGCGGCTCGCGCTACGGCCGGTGACGGTCGCGGTTGCATTGGCCTTCGTCGCGATGGCCATCGTGTCTAAGCTCTACTTCTTCCCGCCGCCGCTCGTCTTTGCGAGCGCGTCAGCGCTGATGCTCGGCGTCGCCTCGGCCGAATAATGGGGTATGGCCGATATTATGCATCTGGTCAGAATTGTGGCGCCGCCGGAGCGGGTGTACGAAGCGCTCACGACGACCGAAGGAATCCGCAATTGGTGGACGCGGGACGCGCAGCTCGACGACGCGATCGACGGGACCGGGACGTTTCGCTTTCACGACGGTGCGTCGGTTACCACCGTAACCGTCAAAGAACTCGAACCGCCGCTCCACGTGATGTGGAAAACGGCCTCCTCCTTCCGCCCCGAGTGGGCGGGCACGACCATTCACTTTGACTTGCGCGCCGAGAAAGACGGAACGGCCGTCTCCTTCGCCCATCGCGGCTTCGCACAAGCCGATGATCGCTACGCGCAGACGACGACCGGCTGGGGCATCCATTTGCAGAGTTTGAAAGACTATCTGGAAACTGGCACCGGCAACCCACGATAAAAAAAGACCCGGTGATCGCTCACCGGGTCTTCTCTTTGCTAACGCGACTACAGGTCTTCGGGATTTATTCCCTTGATGCGGTCATACTGCGTCTTCTTCGGCGCCGCATGCACCGCCAGATGATCGTCGTACTCGCCTTCGTACTGAACCGTGAGCGGTTCACGATTGCGCTCGTACGCGCTCATCAACCGGCTCATGCCGTCGCCGCCGCCGGCCATGACTTCGGCTAACGCCGCGTCATCGGCAGTCATCTGGTAGCCGTTCATCTCGGGCACCGTGCGCGGACGTCCGTCGTCATCGACATCCTGGCCTTCGGGCGTGATCTCGATGTTTCGATACCGCGACATTCCAGTTCCGGCCGGGATCAGTTTGCCGATGATGACGTTCTCCTTGAGACCCAAGAGCGGATCGTACTTGCCCTTGATCGCGGCGTCGGTGAGGACGCGCGTGGTCTCTTGGAAGCTCGCCGCTGACAAGAACGATTCCGTCGCGAGCGAAGCTTTCGTGACGCCGAGCAGAACCGGATTTGCCGTTGCGGGCTCGAGGTTCTCGGCTTTGGCGCGATCGTTGGCTTCACCAAACGCTGCCGCCTCGACCACTTGGCCGGGGAGCATCAGCGTATCGGCGCCTTCGACGATCTTCACCTTGCGCATCATCGAGCGCACGATGACTTCGACGTGCTTGTCGTTGATGTCGACGCCTTGCGAACGATAGACCTTCTGCACTTCCTGAACCATGTAGTTCTGCAGCGCCGTCTCGCCCTTGATGCGCAGAATGTCGTGCGGGTTGAGCGAGCCTTCGTTGAGCTGATCGCCCGGCGACACCGTCTGACCATCTTGCACCGCAAGGTGCGTTCCGTGCGGGATATCGTACTCGTGCTCTTCGCCGGTCGAATCGACTACGAAGATCACGCGCTTGTTCTTGTCTTCGCCGAACTTGATCGTACCGGCGATCTCGGTAATCGTCGCTTGACCCTTGGGCTTACGTGCTTCGAAGATTTCTTCGACACGCGGAAGACCGGTGATGATGTCTTCGGTTGCGACACCGCCGGTGTGGAAGGTGCGCAACGTAAGCTGCGTACCCGGTTCACCGATCGATTGCGCAGCAATGATGCCGACCGCCGTGCCGATGTCGGCGCGGTTGCCGGTTGCGAGATCGCGGCCGTAGCACATCGAGCAAACGCCGTACTTCGATTGACACGTCAGTACCGAACGGATCTTGACCGTCGGAATGGCCGCGTCAACGATCGCCTTGGCCTTCTCCTCATCGATTTCATCGTCGCGCTTGACGATGACGGTCTTGCCGTCTTTGGCGTCTTCCGCGGCGCGGCGGCCGATGATCCGATCGATCAACGGCTCGATGACCTCTTTGCCGGCACGGATATCGCTGACGGTAATGCCGTTCGAGGTCGCACAGTCGTCTTCACGGATGATGACGTCCTGCGCCACGTCGACCAGACGACGCGTGAGGTAGCCCGAGTCCGCCGTGCGCAGCGCGGTGTCGGCGAGACCCTTGCGCGCGCCGTGCGTCGAGATGAAGTACTCGAGAACGGTAAGACCTTCTTTGAGCGAAGCCTTGACCGGGATTTCGAGAATGCGTCCCGACGGGTCGGACATGAGTCCGCGCATACCACCGAGTTGTTTGACCTGCGCGATTGAACCACGCGCACCCGAGGTCGCCATCATGAAGACCGGGTTGAGCGGGTTCTGCGCCGCCTGCATCGCGCTCGTTACGGCGTCGCCGGCTTTCGACCAGATGTCGATCGTCTTGTTGTAACGCTCGTCGTCAGAGATGAAGCCCTGATCGAAGAGACGGTGCAACTCATCGACTTGATGCTGGGCCTTGTCGAGGATGTCGTGCTTGCTCTGCGGGACGACGATGTCGTTGATCGACACGGTCGTGCCCGAAAGCGTTGCGTAGTGGAAGCCGAGCTCCTTGATCGCGTCGAGGAACTTCGCGGTCTCCGCGTTACCGTACTTGCGGTAGCATTCCGTGATGAGCTTCTTGAGCGCGCCTTTATCGACGATGCGATTGACGAACTCTTTATTCCACGAGGTCGCGAACGCGAGGTTGAAGATCACGCGACCGATGGTCGTCTTGATCAGCTCGCCCTTCCAGCGCACATAGATCCACTCTTGCAGTAGCGCGCTACCAGTCTCGAAAGCAATAACCGCTTCCTTCGAATCGTAGAACGTCGGAAGTGCGCCCGGTGCATCCTGGCTCGGGGCGTTCTTCTTCTTGGCGCGCGCGAAGACGGCATCTTCTTCGGCAACCGCAGCCTTAGCCGGGCCGACGTACTCGTCACGTTGGAACGTGAGGTAGTACAGACCCAAGACCATGTCTTGCGTCGGGATCGACACCGGGTTGCCGTATGCCGGCAGCAGGATGTTGTTCGAGCTGAGCATCAAGATGCGCGCTTCGGCTTGCGCACCGGCCGAGAGCGGCAAGTGCACGGCCATCTGGTCGCCGTCGAAGTCCGCGTTGTACGGCGTACACACGAGCGGATGCAGATGGATCGCCTTACCTTCGACCAGCACCGGCTCGAAGGCCTGAATGCCGAGACGATGGAGCGTCGGTGCGCGGTTGAGCAACACCGGATGTTCTTTGATCACTTCTTCGAGCACGTCCCAGACCTCGGGACGCACGCGCTCGACCATACGCTTCGCGCTCTTGATGTTGTGCGCGAGGCCACGATCGACAAGCTTCTTCATAACAAACGGCTTGAAGAGCTCGAGCGCCATCTCTTTGGGCAGACCGCACTGATGCAGCTTGAGCGACGGACCGACGACGATGACCGAACGGCCCGAATAGTCGACGCGCTTGCCGAGCAGATTCTGACGGAAGCGGCCTTGCTTGCCTTTGAGGATGTCCGAGAGCGACTTGAGCGGACGATTGTTCGGTCCCGTGACCGGACGTCCGCGACGGCCGTTGTCGATGAGCGCGTCGACTGCTTCTTGCAGCATGCGCTTTTCGTTTTTGATGATGATCTCGGGCGCGTTCAACTCCAACAAGCGCTTGAGGCGGTTGTTGCGGTTGATCACGCGGCGATAGAGATCGTTGAGATCGCTGGTCGCAAAGCGGCCGCCGTCGAGCTGCACCATCGGGCGTAGTTCGGGCGCGATCACCGGAACAGCCGAGAGCACCATCCACTCGGGACGGTTGCCGCTGGCGATAAAGGCTTCGACGACTTCGAGACGCTTGATCGCCTTGAGGCGCTTCTGACCCGAGGTCTCTTTGAACTCTTTGCGCAGCTCCTCTTGCAGCTTCTTGAGGTTCATGTCGCGCAAGAGCTCGCGAATCGCTTCGGCGCCCATACCGGCTTTGAAGCGATTGCCGTACTTGTCGCGCGCCTCACGATACTTCTGCTCGGAGAGGACTTCGCGCTTGGTGAGATTCGTGTCGCCCGGATCGATCACGACGTACGCAGCGAAATAGATCACCTTCTCGAGCTGTCGTGGCGACATGTCGAGGAGGATACCGATGCGCGACGGCACGCCTTTGAGATACCAAATGTGCGAAACCGGCGTCGCGAGCTCGATGTGACCCATCCGCTCGCGGCGGACTTTCGCGCGAGTGATCTCGACGCCGCAGCGATCGCAGATCATGCCTTTGAAACGAATGCGCTTGTACTTACCGCAGTGACATTCCCAATCTTTGGTTGGGCCGAAGATCTTTTCGCAGAAGAGCCCGTCGCGTTCGGGTTTCAGCGTGCGGTAGTTGATCGTCTCGGGTTTCTTGACTTCGCCGAACGACCACGCACGGATCTGCTCAGGTGAAGCCAAGCCGATGCGCATGGCATCGAAATTATTGACGTCAATGAGATTCAAGAGGACTCCTGGATTCGGGTGCTATCCGCGTTGCCTACGCAGGGTTACCGCAGCTCACGTTGTCGTAAGGGGTCCCACCGTCGCTTCGTCGGATCGAGCCGCCCGGTCGCCTTCGTCAAGGCGGGCCGGCTCTGGCACAGACCGATAGTATACCACTGCTAGGAACACGGCTCAAGGGTGCTGTAGATGCAGCCCCGATGCCCCCAAGCGACCAGCCCATCCGTGCGGCGCTGCGCTCGATCTTCGATGCAGCGGTCGCGAGCGCCGACCCACGAAAAGTTTTGGCCGCTCGGCTCCCAGAGCTGCCAACCGGCCGCGTTGTGGTCGTCGGCGCCGGGAAGTCGGCCGCCCTCATGGCCGCCTCCCTCGAGGACGCCTGGCCGGAGGTTCCACTCGAAGGCGTGGTCGTCACGCGCTACGGTCATAAGGTAGCAACGCGACGGATCGAGGTCCTCGAAGCGGCCCATCCGGTGCCCGATGCGAACAGCGAGCTCGCCGCAGATCGAGCACTCGCCGCGGTCGCGGGGCTCCGGCCGAACGATTTGGTCCTTGCGTTGATCTCCGGCGGCGGTTCCTCAGTGCTGGCCAAACCAGCCCAGGGACTCACCCTCGCCGACAAGCAGGCGATCACCCAGTCCCTGCTCGCCTCGGGAGCGACGATCCAAGAGATAAATGCGGTACGCAAGCATCTCTCGGCGATCAAGGGCGGTCGGCTCGCGCTTGCGGCCCGCCCGGCGCGCGTCGTAACGGTAGCGATCAGTGACATTCCGGGCGACGACCCGACGATGATTGCGAGCGGTCCCACACTCGCTGACACAAGCACGCTCGAAGACGTACGGGCGATCGTCGCTCGCTACAATCTTCGATTGACACCGGCGGTCGCTGCGTATGTAGAACGTGCATCGGAAACGCCGAAGCCAGGCGAGATCGTCGAAGACGTGCGGCTCATTGCAACGCCGGCCGCAGCATTGCAAGCCGCAGCGCAGCGTGCGCGCGAGCTTGGATTTACGCCGCTCGTGCTCGGCGAACTCGGAGGCGAGAGTCGCGACCTCGGCATCGTGATGGCTGGTATCGCGCGAAGCGTGCGTACGCACGGCGTGCCGATCGCACCCCCGGCTGTCCTGATTTCCGGAGGGGAAACAGTAGTAACGCTTGGGAACGGTCCCGCCGGGCGCGGTGGGCGCAATATGGAGTTCTTACTTGCGCTCGCAATTGCACTCGAAGACCTGCACGAGATCTGGGCGATTGCCGGGGATACCGATGGCCGCGACGGAAGCGAGGACGCCGCGGGCGCGGTTGTTACTCCCGACACCCTTGAGCGTGCACGTGCGGCCCAGCTCGATCCGCGTGCCCTGCTCGATCGGCACGACAGCTTCACGCTCTTCGATGCACTCGGCGACGTCGTCGTGACCGGACCAACGCTAACCAACGTGAACGCGCTGCGAGCTGTGCTCATTCGATGACACTATCGAGGAGCGGTGCGGTGCATTGCCTAAGCCATGCGTGTGCCCGCGAAACGTCCAACCCAGGCAAATGAGTCTGGCCTGGCCGCGGTGGCGCAGAGCGCCGGTGTTTCACTGGCGACGGCTTCTCGCGTCTTGGCGGGGAGTGCGCACCGCGTGTCAAGCGACCTGCGCGATCGCGTCCTGCGAGCCGCGGAACTGTTAGACTACGTTCCAAATGCAAGCGCACGCAGCCTCATTATGGGCACGCGCAAGATCGTCGGCGTCCTGCAGCACGATATGCTCGACTTCTTCGCGGCTGCGAATATTCGAGCGCTCGAAGAGGTTGCCGATCGTGCCGGCTGGCTGATCATGCTCGTCAATGCGGGCGGCAGCGTCGAAAAAGAATTGCGCTACCTGCGCATGTTGCGTGCCGAGCGCGTTGGCGCGATCATTCTGATGGGCTCGGGACTCGACGATGACCACTATCGTTCGATGCTTACACGCGAACTCGGCGGCTTCGTCAAAGCCGGCGGCCGCGTAGCCATGGCCGGGCGCCACGATCTTCCGCACACGGAGTTCGTGCCCGACAACACGGCGGGTGCGCGAGCGGCGGTCGAGCATCTCTTGAGTTACGGCCACCGCCGTATCGGTATCATCTCCAGCCAAGCCGCGGTCATCGGGACGCGCGAGCGTATTGCCGGCGCTAAGAAAGCATTTGCAGATGCCGCACTTCCGTGGAACGAGGAGCTCGTGGTCGAAGGGGACCACCGGCGTGCGAGCGGCGCAATCGCCTGCGAGCAGCTGTTGACCCGCGCTCCCGATATCACCGCAATCTTTGCGATGAGCGACGATATGGCGCTGGGCATCTACGATGTCGCACACGAACGCGGGCTCTCGATTCCAAGCGACCTTTCAGTCGTTGGATACGACGATACCACGATCTCGCAGGACGTTTCGCCGCCGCTTACGACCGTGCATTATCCGAACTACGAGCTTGCGCACCTGGCAATGGAAGCGTGCTTGAGCGAAGCGCCGCTTGAAGCAGCGCAGCTCTCGGTACCTTGCGAGCTGATCGTGAGGAACAGCGTCGCGCGGGTATAGTGTCCCTATCATGGCCATCATTGGAATCATCGGCGCCGATGACCGCGCGGTCGCGATTGGAAGAATGATCCGGCGAACCGGGCGCACCGTGTGCTTCAGCGACATCAACGACGATCGCACTTCGCTTGCCGCGGCCGAGGTGCTCGGCGACGGAGCTTTTGCTACGACGCCTTACCAGCAGGCGGCCAGCTGCGATACGCTGGTATTAACCGTTCACTGGGAAGATCTTGAACGCACGCTGACTGCGCTCGGCGACTATAAAGACGGTGTCCTCGTCGACGCGACGCGACCGCCGGATCTCGGCCAGCTAAGCGGCGCGGAGTTGCTCGCGCACAAACTCGACAATCGGCACGTGGTAAAAGGCTTCGTCGAGCCGCTCGAGACCAACGAATTCATCAAGATCGCATCAGACGATCCGGAGGCACGCGCCGAGGTGAGCGAGTTGATCGCCCAAAGCGGTCGCACCGCGCTCGACGTTGGTCCGCTGGCAAACGCGCGCGTTATCGAGCGCGAAGTCGCCGCACAGCTCTCACGGTAAGCGCACTCGCCGTGCCTGTTGCCCGTGGCGGGAGAGGAACGTGAGTTCCGAGACTCCGGACTTATCGAGCTGACCCAGGCCCATCGCTTTCATCCGTTCGAATTGATCGTACGTCGCCTGCGCCAGTGGGAGCGCGAGATCCGCGTCACGCCCGAGAGAAAGGGCTATTCCCGAATCCTTGGCAGCGTGCTCTGCCGAGAAGTAGACGTCATGCTCGCGGTTTTGCATGTCTTCACCGTCGGTCTCGAGGACGCGCGAGTTTGCGCCGGTTTGTGAGAACACCTCGCGAAGCATCGTGAGATCGAGACCGAGCGCCTCGCCGAGACCAAGTCCTTCCGCTAATCCTGCGGTATTAATGTTCATGACCATGTTGACGAGCGCTTTAACTTCGGCGGCGCGCCCGGCCTCGCCGATATAACGCAGCGAAGCGCTTATCTTCTCGAACATCGGCCGCACGCGTTCGAAGACCTCGCGCCGGCCGCCGATCATCAGATAGAGCGTGCCGTTCCGAGCCTGGGTGATAGAGCTTGCCATACAGGCCTCAAGCGAGTGTGCCCCGCGCGCCTCCGTCCGTCGCTGCACCTCGACATGCATCGCGGGGCTCACCGTCGCACAGTTCACAAAGATCTTGTCCCGCGCGCCTTCGAGCAAACTGTCGTCTTGCTCAGCGAAGATGCGATCCATGGCGGCGTCATCGGTGACGACCGTAACGATGACATCGGCATTCCTCGTAATCTCCGCGAGCGTCGTGTAGGCTTTCCCTTTGGTCGCGGCCGCGGCGGCCTGCGCAGCCCCGAGCCGAATGTCGTAGAAGGCAACAACGGGATACCCGACATCCGCGAGGCGAAGCCCAATGTTCGCGCCCATGCGTCCGGCGCCGACGATACCAATAGTCGGAAGCAACTCACCGCCTCCATCGCGTATTAAAGAAGTAACGTGCTACACGCCTGTTGCTTAGCCGCGGTGGTTGCCGTTGCCTCGCCGTCGCCGACGCCGACACCGCTTCCGGTGATTAGTGTCGTGCGCGTTGTTACCGGCTCGCCACAAGCCATCCATCAGCTTCCGGTTCCGGCGTCTGTGCTCGATCAAGCGGCGATCGAACATCTGCCGGCGGTTACCGCAGACCAAGTGCTCAGCTATCTGCCCGGGTTCGACCGCAATCGAAGCAACAGCATGTTCACGAACTACGGACAGCTGCGCGTCTCTTTCGCCGGGCTCGGCAACGACCGCGGATTACTTCTCGTCGACGGCATCCCGGCGCAAGACGGATTCGGCGGTCAGGTCGATTGGGCACAGTTCCCGACGCCCGATCTCACGCGGGCAGAGCTTTTGCGCGGTCCCGGTTCGGCACTTTACGGCGGCGGCGCAATCGGTGGCGTGCTCTCGCTACAAACGTTTGGACCGACAAGCGCGTTATCTGGACCGGCCCAGGGGGCGATCAGCTTTTCGGGCGGTTCGCACGCCTTTGCGCAAACCTACGCACAAACGACGGCGCCGCTTGGCGGCAAGCTCTCTGGATCGTTCACCGCCTTTTCGCAGCAGTTGCAATACTATGCGCTCGCGCCCGGATACCAGACTGCGCACGACAACGAATCGCAGGCCCAAAGCAATATGGCTTCAGTACGGGTACGTTACGCGCCTGACGCGCAGACAGTGCTCGAGTACGGCTATCTCGGCGCGTGGGACTACCAACAAGAAGGCCGGCCAAACTACGATTTCTGGCGCAACATGCTGCAGAACGCGGTTCGCGTCGCCCATACGACCAAACAATCCGAACTCACCGGAAGCATCTACGTACGCAACGGCTTCGTCACCAATCGCGCGGATATGTACCCGAGTGCACCGGGGACCTTGCTCTATACACAATACGTTCCAACGCACGAGAGCGGCATGCTGGTCAACTGGATCGTCGGCGGCGATCGCTCGACCTTCGCACTGTTGGCTAACGCGAAGTTCGTCGGCGGTGTCAGCAATCAATACAATGGCACCGGGGTCTTTACCGTGTCTGGAAGTGGTACGCAAGATTCGAGTGGGCTTGCGATGCAGGAGACCCTGCGTTGGAGCCGTTTCGAACTGGTGGGCGGCCTGCGCGCCGACGCGATCTACCTCGTCGACGCCGCAACGCAAAAAGGGCCAACCGCTACGACCGTTGCACCTCGCATCGATCGCGCGCTTTCCCCGCGCGCTGCGCTGCGTTACGATCTGAGCAAAGCCCTCGCGTTTCGCGCATCCGCGGGTGGCGGCTTCCGCGCCCCGTATCTCAACGAGCTCGTTCGCGGGTATCAAATCGGGGCCGTCCAGTATCTGCCGAACTCAGCGCTCGTACCTGAACGCAGTTCATCGCTCGTGGCCGGGTTTGATTGGCTGCGCGGCAATAGCGAGCTCTCGGCCGACTTTACCCATGCGTACGTGAACGACGCCATCGACTTTCGCACGATCAGCCCGACGGTACAGATGCGAAGCAACTTCTCGCACACGCAGACCGACGGCACGACGCTCGTCTACGTCCGACGGCTGGGATCTTGTTCGCGCTTGACGTTATGGGGAACACAACAATACTCGCGTATCGCCGTGGGAACGGCAGCCGACGTGGGCAAGCAACTACCCTACGTCCCCAAGGCCTCAGCAAGCGCGCAATACGATGCGCCAATCGGCGCCGTACAGGCGGGCGCCAGCGTCACCTACTCGGGCATGACGTGGGCCGACGACCTGAATCAGCAGCCACTCGGCAGCGTGATCACAGCCGGACTCCATGTGATCGCTCCCTTGCATACCGGCGTCAACGTAACGCTTAACGTCAATAACCTGACCGATGCGCGCTATCTCTCGAGCATCGATCGCTACACGCCGCCGCAAGTGATCTCGCTTGCGCTGGCAGCGCCGCTCGGGTCCGCACAAGCGTCCGCCTGCTCCAAATAGTCTTGCCCCCTTTGGGGAAAAAGATCGGGTATGAATATTCGGTCGATCCTCACGGCGTGCGTGGCCGCCTCGATCCTGACGCTCGGCATGCCGGCAACGCCGGCACACGCGGACGGCGCGGCTAGCACGCGCAACATCATCATCTTCAGTGCTGCGGCAGCAGCGACATACCTAGTCGTACAGCACAATCGGAAAGTTCACCAGCGCGAGGCGCAGATGTCCGCCCGCCAAGCCGCGCTCGAGCAACAAGACAACGACGAGGCGTCGGCGTATGCGCAGGCGCAGCACGCATATCAGGAGGAGCTCACAGTCAACAACGAGTTGCAACGGGAAATAGCCTATCAACACAACGTTGTCGAAGCACAGCGCAAGGAACTTGCGGCGCTGAGCGTACATGACGACTCGGGGACCGGGAACGTCGCGATGATCTCGTACGGCTGGGGCAACGTATGAGACGCGTCTTGGCGCTGCTTCTTTTCGCGACGGTCTCGGCGTGCGCCGGCAATGATCCGCAGTCAACGGCGAACGGCGTGACACGAGCGGTCTACGACAACGACGTCTCCGCCGTACAGCCGTATTTCGACGACGGGCTGCGCCCGCAAGTCTCACGGGCGGGCGTCGGCGTGATCTCGGACAAGATGCATGCGATGGGTAACTACGACGGTCTCACCCTGCTTGCGAGCGATATGTCGAAGCGCGAGTATAGCTATCGCGCCAACTTCTCGAAGGGCACGATGAACGTTATCGTACGCATCGATCCGGATGGCCGTCTAGCCGCGTATCGCGTGTTTCCGTCGTCGAGCTAAGAGCCACACGATGAGCGCCGGCACGACGACGTAGGGCGCGAAGACGACGAGCCACATGACCAGCGCAACGATCGCAAGCGTGAACGTCCCAACGTGCGCGATGGCGTCTTGCCATTGGTTTGCGAGCTGTGCGCCGACGCTCGGATGCACGGGTACGGTGGCAGGCTCGGCGTCGAGTTCGGTCGTGATCGTCGAATATGCCACGCGCTGGCGCATCGACTTGATATCGGATTCGAGCTGCTCGATCTGCCCGCGCACGTCGGAGAGTTGGTTTTCGACGTTGAGCACCTGTTCGACCGTACCCGAGCGATCCATGATCCGAAGAATGTCGCTCTCGGTACGGCGCAGATTGCGAAGCTTTGCGGAGGAATCGGTGATATCGGCGCTGAGATCCTGTGCGCTGCTGGAGCGTTCACGCACAACTCCGACGCGCGCGAGCGCCGCCATCGTCGTATCGAAGGCGCTCACTGGGACGCGCACCTCGAGGCTGCCCGTCTCGCGCGAAATATCCGAGGAGAAGACGTCGCCGCTCTCGCGCCGAGCTAGCATGCCGATCTTCGCCGCAGCCGCATCGACATCGCTGACATAGAGCTTCATGTCTGCCGTCTTGGCAATCTCCGGCGCGGCAAGTGACGCTGCTTGCGCACTTGCATTGCGCTGCGTGTTCCCACTGGACGCTATGCGATCAAAGGTCCTTGGCGCGACCATGACCTTCTCCACCGCGGAATCGGTGTGATAGGTCCGCGGCGCAACATAGGGTGCTGCAACGGTCGCCGCCGCGAGAACGATCGCTGCCGCGACCGCGGTGAGGGATACGGGATGACGTGCGACACGTTGCAGCATACGCGTACAACGGCGCGCGTCACGCGTGTGTGACTAAAGGCTGCTGGCGCGACCGATGGTCAGGAACGTGCGCGCGAAGAGCTCGGCCGGCAGCGGGTGCCCGAGCGCATAGCCCTGCACGTACTGGCAGCCGGCCTCGAGCATGACTTCGAGCTGCATCGTATTCTCGACACCTTCCGCAACGACGGTCATGCCGAGTTCCGATGCGAGCCGCAAGACAGTCACGGCTACTGCACGTGCCTTACTGTCGACCTCACTCTTGGTTACAAAGGATCGGTCGATCTTGAGCACGCTCGCAGGGACATCGCGTACGCGGCCAAGCGAAGAACCGCCGGTGCCGAAGTCATCGATCGCGCAGTGCACACCAATGTCACGCAAACTGCCTACCAACGCCGCAACGTCGCCGTCGTCGCTGGCCACGACGTTCTCGTTGATCTCGACGATCAGCGCATCGGCCGGAACCATCGTGCGCTCGAGCAGATCGCGTATGCGGTCGCGGCAATGCCGATGCAAGACTTGCCGCGCGAAGAGATTGACCCACACTTGGAAATCGGGAATCTCGCGGCGCCACTCGCCGGCTTGCAACAACGCCTGCTCCATGACATTCCATCCGACATGTTCGCCGATCGACAAGCGTTCGAGCAGGTCGATGAAATGCGCAGGCGCGACGATGCCGCGATCGGGGTGGATCCAACGCAGGAGCGCCTCGGCGCCGGCGACACGCCAACTACGGGTTATCTCGTCGTAGCGGAAGATGGGCTGAAAGAAGGGCACCAGTTCACGCCGTTCGACGGCGCGGTGCAGCTCGCCGACCAGCGACGGTGAGTCGCCGACTTGCAATTCGGGCGAGTACACGATCGCGTGGGTAGGCGACTCCTTGGCCCGTTCGAGCGCGATGTCGGCTTTGCGCAGCATTTCATCGGCGGAACCCGCGCGAATCATGCGCACGGCGCCCATCGAAACCGAAACGAAGACGCGGGAGCCGTCCGCATCGAACGGCGCGTCGAAAAATTGACGCAACTCCGCCATGATCGCGTGCGCACTCCGATCGTCGACAACGGCAACCGCGAATTCATCGGCACTCACGCGTGCGATCATGTACGAGGTTGGGAACGTCGAACGCAAACGAATGGCCATCTGCTGTAAAACATGGTCTGCCGCCACGCGGCCCACGCCCTGATTGAGCAACCGCATATCGTCGATGTCCATGATCACGAGCACGATCGCCGAGTCGGCGTGACGGGTGATCCACTCGACTAGCCGCTCACGATTCGGCAGGCCCGTGAGTTCATCCACAAAGGCACGGCGCGAAAGGCGAGCAACAAACTCCCAGCGCTCATCGACGAGGCCGGCGAGGAGAAAAACCATCAGCGAGGATGCGAAGAGAAACCCTTGCGTGAGCACGAGCATACCAGGGCTCAGCTGCAGCACCACACTCATGACAGTCGCGCTCGCAACCGCCGCGGCCGAAGCAAGCGCAGCACCGCGAATGCCGTAGCGCAGCGCAAGCCACGACATCACGACGAATGAAAGGTCGAGCACCGGCTCGTGAATTGCGGAGGACACATAGATCCCGCCCGAGACGAGCAGCACCGTCCCCGCCACGAGCGAAGCGATCTCAGTCCGCGAAGGATCCTGATGCTCCGCCGGTGATTGGGTCTGACGCCAACCGACGAACGTAATGATTGCCGGAACGAGCGCCATCACTGCCGTGACGTCACCGACGATAAAGCGCGCAAGTTGCTGCGGCACGTCGTCGACGGCAACCTTGCCGATCGCGACGAGCAAAGTGATCGCTACCGAACCGGCGACCAGCGGAGCTGCAACGCCAAGAATACCGTTGAACCACGCGACATCGCGCAGGTTTCGCAATGGAAGCGAGACACGCACCCGCTCGAGCACAAACCGGACGGCGAACATAAACACGAGGGCGAGCGCGATCTGCACGACGAGTGCCGGCCAAACAGAATGCACCGAACGCTCAAAAAGTGCCCAGCGCACCACCGCGGAGAGCGGAATGAGCGGCCACCAGCGCCAGCCGGCGTAGATCAAGAGCAATACGTCGAGCGCAAGCGCTGGGTAGACCGGTGACGCACCACCCGGCGAGAAGGTCTGTTCCGTAAATGCCGTCAGCAGTTGCCACGCAAGCAAAAAGCCAACGATATAAACCGCCGTTCTTTGTCGACCGAGCGAACGCGGCGCGAAGGGGCGCACCGTCACGATTTTCAGCCCCAAGCCGTTTGGTTCCCTTTCTATAAAAGAGAGGCTCGGCCAAGCGGCCGAGCCCCCCTCGGTTTGTAGTCGGCGGACCCCTTAGAAATCTTCTTCCTGCGGGTTCTCAACGTAGGGAGCTTCCTCTTCCTCGTCTTCGAAGGGCTTGTCTTCCTCGTACGAGTCTTCGTCTTCTTCCTCGATTTCGTAACCCTCGACACCTTCCACGAGCTCCTCTTCCTCGGTCTCTCCCTCGGGCGTGAAGATCTCGTCCGTCTCGGCTTCACGCGCCGGCATAACCGGCGGCGTGGGAAGCGGCATGGTCGCGTCCAGCGGTTTGCTGTCGTCGATCTCTTCCTCTTCCTCTTCCAATTCAGCTTCGGGATCCTCGACTTCGGTCGGATCGCCGATGCCCTCTTGCGCAGCTGCTTCCGCCAAGACTTCGCGTGCAGCGACCGCGGTCTGCGAAGGCACCGGTTGATCGTCGCCCATTAGGAGTCCGATCTCCTGACGCTCGCGTTCACCCAGGTCATCATCTTGCATGCGCACGTCGATCTCTTCGCGATTCTCGGTGAGCACCTTGACGTCGAGTGCAAGCGACTGAAGTTCCTTGATGAGCACCTTGAATGACTCGGGAACTCCGGGTTCCATCACGTTCTCGCCCTTGACGATCGCTTCGTACGTCTTCACGCGACCAACGACGTCGTCGGACTTGACCGTGAGCAACTCTTGCAGCGTGTAGGCAGCGCCGTACGCCTCGAGCGCCCAGACTTCCATTTCACCAAAGCGCTGACCACCGAACTGCGCCTTACCACCCAGCGGCTGCTGCGTGATCATCGAGTACGGTCCAGTCGAACGCGCGTGGATCTTGTCGTCGACCAAGTGCGCGAGCTTGAGCATATAGATCATGCCGACTGTGATCGGACGCGAGAAACGTTCGCCCGTGCGTCCGTCGCGCAGCCACGTCTTGCCGTCGGGCGCCATGCCGGCGTCCTGCAGCCATTCGGCAATATCTTCCGCGTGCGCACCGTCGAAGACCGGCGTTGCGACGTTCATGCCGAGCATACGCGCAGCCCAGCCTAGATGAGTCTCCATGATCTGGCCGAGGTTCATGCGGGAGGGCACACCGAGCGGATTAAGCACGATGTCGACCGGCGAACCGTCTTCCAAATACGGCATGTCTTCTTCGGGCAGCACTTTGGCAATGACGCCCTTGTTGCCGTGACGTCCGGCCATCTTGTCGCCTTGCAGAATCTTACGCTTCTGCGCGACGTAGACGCGCACGAGGTGATTCACGCCGGGCGAGAGTTCGTCGCCGTTCTCACGCGAGAACACCTTCACGTCGATGATCTTGCCTTTTTCGCCGTGCGGAACTTTCAAGCTGGTGTCGCGCACTTCGCGTGATTTCTCACCGAAGATCGCACGCAGCAACCGCTCTTCCGCGGTAAGCTCGGTCTCGCCCTTGGGCGTAACCTTGCCGACCAGGATGTCTTCCGGACGAACCTCCGCACCGATGCGGATGATGCCGCGCTCGTCGAGATCCTTGAGCGCGTCCTCACCGACGTTGGGAATGTCGCGCGTGATCTCTTCAGGCCCGAGCTTCGTGTCGCGGGCTTCGCACTCGTACTCCTCGATGTGAATCGAGGTGAAGCGATCTTCCTTGACCATACGTTCGCTGATCAAGATCGCGTCTTCGTAATTGTAGCCTTCCCACGGCATGAACGCGACCAGCACGTTCTGACCGAGCGCGAGCTCGGCCTCGTCGGACGACGGGCCGTCGGCGAGCACTTGTCCCGCCTGGACGCGTTCGCCGAGTTTGACGATCGGACGCTGGTTGATGCACGTGCCGGCATTGCTACGCACGAACTTGAGGAGGTCGTACAGCTTCTCGGTGCCGTCATCGAGTTTGATCGTGATACCCTTGGCGTCGACTGTGGTCACGGTACCCGCCGTGTCGGAGACGATCAGCGAGCCTGAGTCCTTGGCGGCGCGATACTCCATGCCGGTGCCGACGATCGGCGCATCCGGGCGGAGCAACGGCACGGCCTGACGCTGCATGTTCGCGCCCATCAATGCGCGGTTGGCGTCGTCGTGCTCGAGGAACGGAATCAGCGCGGTTGCAACCGAGACGATCTGTTTCGGCGAGACGTCCATCAACTGGACGCGCAGCGCCGGCTCTTCGATGTACTCTTCGGCGTAACGGCAGACGACCGAATCCGATGTGATGTTTCCGTCATCGGCGACCTGCGTATTTGCCTGGGCGATGATGTACTCGTCTTCACGATCGGCGGTGAGATAGATGATCTCATCGGTCACGCGACCGCCTTGTACGACGCGGTACGGTGTCTCGATAAAACCGAACTTGTTGACGCGCGCATACGTCGCGAGCGAGCCGATCAGCCCGATGTTCGGACCTTCCGGCGTTTCGATCGGACAGATGCGACCGTAGTGCGAGTGGTGCACGTCGCGAACTTCGAAGCCCGCGCGTTCGCGCGAGAGACCGCCCGGCCCGAGCGCCGAGAGACGGCGCTTGTGGGTCAGTTCGGCCAGCGAGTTGGTCTGGTCCATGAACTGCGAGAGTTGCGAGGACCCGAAGAACTCTTTGATCGCGGCAACGACCGGGCGAATGTTGATCAACGCCTGCGGCGTGACCGTCTCGATGTCTTGCACGGTCATGCGCTCGCGCACGACGCGTTCCAGACGTAGCAAACCGACGCGGAACTGGTTCTGCAGCAGTTCGCCGACCGAACGCACGCGCCGGTTGCCGAGGTGATCGATGTCATCCTTGGCGATGATGCCGGTCGCGACTTTGATCAAGCGACGAATGACCGCGATCATATCCGAACGCGTGAGGCACCGCACGTCGATCGACGGCTCCTCGAGACCCGCGTACTCATTGATCTGAACGGTCGGCGTCGTGACGCGCGCTTCAACGTCCGGATTCTCGATCCGGTAGTGGAACTTACCGCCAAGTTTGTAGCGGCCGACGCCGGCGAGATCGTAACGCTTCTCGTCGAAGAACAGCGACTCGAGGAGCTTCTCCGCATTCTCTGCATTCTCGGGCTCGCCGGGACGCAGTTTCTTGTAGATCTCCTTGAGCGCGTCTTCACGCGTCTTGATGTCTTTGTCTTTGTCGATCGAATTTTGGATCAACGGCGAGCTGTCGAAGAGTGCGAGAATCGCTTCATCGCTCTCCCAATTCAAGCCGAGGTCCGGGCGCGAGAGCGCACGGATGAACGTCGATACGTAGATCTTGCGGTTCTTGTCGATGCGGACGCCGATGGTGCCTTCAGTCTCGTCGTTCTTCGTACCGTTGTCGGTCTCGAACTCGATCCACGCACCGCGATTCGGAATGATGGTCGCGTTGTACGTCGGACGCGCGTTGGTGTCGACGTCTTGGCTGTAGTAGACGCCAGGCGAACGCACGAGCTGGCTCACGATCACGCGCTCTGCGCCGTTGATCATGAACGTGCCCTTGTCGGTCATGAGCGGGAAATCGCCCATGAAAATTTCTTGGTCCGGGATGCCTTTGATTTCGCCCGATTCAGCGGTGATCAAACGGACGCGTACGCGCAGCGGTGCGCTGTACGTCATGTCGCGTTCGCGGCATTCCTCGATAGTATACTTGGGCTCGCCGAGCGAGTGCTCGCCGAACTCGAGGATCAAGTTGCCGGTGAAATCTTTGATCGGGGAAATCGAAGAAAAGGCGTCGCCGAGGCCTTCCGTCTTGAACCAATCGAAGCTGGCTTTTTGCAGTTCGATCAGATTCGGAATCTCGAGGACGTGCGGAATCTTCGCAAATGTGTAACGCGAGCGCTTGGGACCGGGATCCGGGGGCTGCTCGACTGTAAACGCTCCCGCTGCCATCGGGAACGAACTGTTCACGGCTGTTGTCGTCACGCCGGCGTTTGCGGCAGGACGTTCCGTGCGCTTCGACTTGCCCTTACTCGCCGCGGAGCTCTTCGCGGTCGCTTTCGGTGCCGTCGTTTTCGCCATTATCTCTCTCTTACTGACCTTTGAGGATGGGCGGCCAGCGCAACAAGCAAAAGAGGCCGAGTTCGTCCCCCCACGCTACGGGCCTGACTCGGTCTTCTTCTATTCTTGTGGCTTATGCGCCCCAGGGCATAGATGCAGATTCTACCACCGGCCCAAAAGGCCGTCAAGGAGGAGTGATCTGCGCTTCAAGCCGGGCAAGACGAGCGAGCCTAAGAAGGCCACCGTCTGCACGAGGTAGGGGTGCGTTTACTTGAGCGCAGCTGCCTCCGCCATCAACGCATCGGCTTGCTTCTCTAGCTGCGCGCGAACAGCATATTCCGACTTGGTTGGTGCTGCGTCGGTTGAACCGACGTCGGAAGCAAGGAAGCTCAATTGCCCGTAGATCTGCTCCGGATAGCGTAGTGCGTCCTCTCCTTCGGTTACCTCGGGATTGTAGAGCTTGTGCAGCAGCGCATCGACTTGCGCAGCGTTCTCGCCACCCTTGGCTTTGACGCTCTGCACGTGCTCGATCGCTGACGTCATCTGCTGGAGTTTCGCGCGCACCTGCATCAGGAACGCGAGCTGCTCTTGGAGCTGAGCAAGCGTGGCCTTTGCGTTAGGGTCGAGCAAGACGCGCAATTTGCCCTGCGCGGACTGCGCACCCGCGACCACGCGCACGCGGTACGTACCCGGCAGTGCTGTCGGCCCGTCAAAGCCGCCGCTAGCCCACGGCACGTAGTTTTTTATCGGCTCGATGTCATCGTAACTGAGGTTCCACCAGACACGATTGACACCGGCAACTGCACCTTTGACGTCGATGGTACGAACGAGTCTGGAACCGTCGTAGATCTGGACGCTGACCTTCTCGTCCTTGGCGGGTGCCTGCGCAAGCCAGAAGTTGATGACCGCACCCATCGGCGGATTCTGCCCGCTGTATTGCGCGACCGAGCGTGTAAAACGGTAGTCGAAGCGATAGGCGTCGCGCAGCGTAAAGAGATGCAGCGGTTGCCCTTGGATGCTCGCGCTCATCTCTTGCAGCGGATGGAGATCGTCGAGGATCCAGATGCCACGACCGTGGGTCGCGACCACGAGGTCGTCGAAGCGAGGCTGCACGGTGAGGTCAAAGACGGGTACTGTCGGAAAGCCGTTGGCGAATGCGGTCCAGTGCTGACCTTCATCGTACGAATAGTAGAGACCCGACGCCGTGCCCGCATAGAGCATGCCGCGCCGTACCGGATCGGGCTTGAGCATCAACGTGTAGCTATTCGTCGGAAGATCGCCCACGATCCGCACCCACGTCGCTCCGTAGTCGTGCGTCACAAAAAGTTGCGGCGTGCGATCGCCCCACTTGTGCGCATCGGCGCTGACGTACGCCGTTGCAGCATCAAACGGTGATGGCACGACGCCGTCCACGCGCAGCCAGTGATTGTCGGGAACGCTGCGCATTTCGGCCGGCGACACGTCGGTCCAGCGTCCACCGCCGTCGCGCGTCAGCCATACGCGTCCGTCATCGGTACCGGCCCAGATGACGCCATCGCGCACCGGCGATGGACCAATCGAGAATACGACGTCGTAGTACTCGACGCTCGTATTGTCGGGCGTGATCGGTGTACCTGAGAGTTGCTGCCGCGACTTGTCGTCGCGGGTAAGGTCGGGGCTGATTGCCTTCCAGGTCACGCCGCCATCGTCGGTTTGGAACATCTTGTTGCCGCCCATGTAGAGCCGGTGCGGATGTTGCGGCGAGATCGCAAGCGGCGAGGTCCACTGAAAGCGATATTTCAGCGGTCCCGCAGGCCAGCCCATCGCATCCTGCGGCCACACGTCGATCGCGCGCGCCTGCCCAGTGCGACGGTCGTACTGGGTAACCGAGCCCTGATAGCCGTCACCGTAGATCAAATTCGAGTCGGCTTTGTCGAAAACGATCCAGCCGCTCTCGCCGCCGCCCGCATTGAAAAACGCATCGGGCGAGATCCCACCGAACGAGCGGCTGTTGCTCGGGCCGCATGCGCTGCCGGAGTCTTGGTCTTCACCGCAGACCGTGTAGGGAATGCGGTCGTCGGTATCCACGTGATAGAGTTGCGCAATCGCCATCTGGGCGTTGAGCCACGTGTCGCCCTTGCTGTTGGAGACTTCCGCGCCTTGATCGTTAGCCGCCGCCATCCGCGACGGATTCTGCGGATCGATCCAGAGCTGATGGTAGTCGCCACCGCGTGTGCCATGCATCGGTTTTGCGGTCTTGCCACCGTCGGTGCTCCGCCACATTTGCACCGACATGAAATAGACCGTGTCTTCGGTCTTCGGATCGACCGTAAGTGAGGTGAAATAGAAAGGCCGCTGATCGATCCCATGACCGGCATTAACCATTGTCCAGGTCGCCCCGCTGTCGTCACTGCGCCAGAGCGAGCCCTCCGCAGACTCGATCAAGGCGTAGACGCGTTTTGGATCGCTCGGGGCAAATGCGAGCGCGATGCGCCCAGTCACGCCTGCCGGTAGCCCATGACCTTGCAGCCGCGTCCAATGTTCGCCACCGTCCTTCGAGTCGTAGACGCCGTCATTTGCGCCGCCGCTGGTGAGATGATACGGCGTTCGCCATCCTTCCCACATCCCGGCGAGCACGTGCTGGACATTCGACGGATCGATCGCGATGCTCGACCCCCCGGTGCGATCGTCGGTATACAGGACCTTCGACCAGGTTGCGCCGCCGTCGAGCGTGCGATAGATGCCGCGATCGGCACTTGCACCGTAGACATCGCCGAGCGCAGCAACAAATACGCGCTTTGCATTTGCGGGATCGACCGCGATCTGCGAAATGCTGCCAACGGTGTCGAGACCGCTGTGCGACCACACCGCGCCGCTATTGGTCGAAAGCCAGACGCCGTCGCCAAAAAGTACGTCGTTGCGCAGATTCGTTTCGCCCGTGCCGACGTAGACCGTCGATGGCGCCGATGGTGCGACGGCGATTGCGTTGACCGAACTCACGGGTTCGTTGTTGAACGCAGAACTCCACGTAACACCCCCATCGCTCGTCTTGAAGAGACCACCAAGGCCACCCGCATAATACGTCGAGGGATCGCCCGGAACGCCGCTAACCGTATCGATCCGGCCGTTGAGCGGACCGATGTTGCGAAACTTCAGTGCCGCAAAGTTGGCGCCCTCAGAGGCGGCAGCGCCGATGAGGACGAGCGCGAGGATGAAAGCACACGCAATACGCATGCAACAATATTTTCACGGCGCGAGCAAAATCTTCCCACTTCGGCCCGGCGTCTCCGCGGCGCGCAGCGCTTGGGCCGCATCGCGCAGCGGATAGATACCGCCGACCGGCAGCGGCAATTCGCCGCTGAGGGCCAGCGCGAACACGCGCTGCATCGCATCAACTCTATCGCCCTCGGATGCGCGTTGCATCCAGGTGTTCATCCAAAAGCCGCGCACGATGCTCTCCTGTGCGATCATCAATCCCGGATCGAACTTGAGCGACGCCCCAGAGAGGCCGCCAAAGACCACCAATTCGCCAAACTGCGCGAGCAACCGCTGCAACTCAAGCGACTCCGGACCGGCGACGGAATCGACGATGCGCGCGAAGCCCGCGCCTCCGGTGAGCGTACGCGCGCGCGTCTGCCAGCCCTCGTGCTCGGTCACGATCACGTGTTGCGCTCCGTAGCCGCGAAGCTCTTCGGCGGCAGCGTCGCGACGCACGAAGTTAACGATGTTGACGCCGTGCTTCTGCGCAAGCAACATGAGCATCTTGCCGACGGCGCCGTTAGAGGCGGTCTGCGCGATCCACATCTCCGGTTTCGTGCGCAATTGATCGAAGAGCACGACCGTCGAAAGCGGCATTGCGAGCAGCTGGCACGCGCGGTCGTCGTCGATCGCATCGGGAACCGGCACGAGCGAATCGGTGTTTGCGATCACCTCTCCCGCCCAAGCGCCGGGCGCCATGCAGGCGAAACGCTTGCCCGAAATCGTTCCGAGGCATTCGGTGCCCCCGGTCGCGGGCAGCTTCGGCTTTACGCCGTAGACCCCGCGAATCGTCGCAAGGTCGTGATTGTGAATCGGCGAGCGCACCATCCGCAGCACGGTCTGACCTTCGCGTGGCTCGGGGACCGGAACATCGACTGGCGCCACGACCTCGGCCGGATCGCCGAAGCGCGCATATTGCAGAGCAATCATGCGCGCTTCTTCGAGCTATCGTTTGGGTTGGCCTAGAAACGAACCGTCGTCGTTAGCCAAATCTGCCGGACCGGCAGACCATACATCTCGTTGTTGTTGTTGAACGGGTTGGTTGTGTCGGGCGGATTGAAGGCGTTGAAGTAGCCTTGCGTGCCCATCCCGATATAGCCAAACTGCTGGCTGTTTTGGTTGAACACATTGTAGATGCCAAGGTTGAAAGTAACCGGCCCGACGGTTTTGGACGCGTTTGCCGTCGCATAGTTGTACGATGGGCGGTTGAACCCGTTGTTCTCGGAGACGAAGTGCTCGTCGAAACGCGCCGTCCACGCGCCGAATTGACTTGAGTAGCCGACGCCAGCATTGGCCGTATTCACTGGAACGCCGTAGATCTGATACCCGTTGAGCAGACCACCGTTGTTGACGAGAATCGAGTCTTGAAGATTTTGGAACTGCGCGGATTGCATCGCATAATTGCCGTCGATCTCAAGGCCGCGCACAATGGGAATCTTCGTCTGAAGATTGAGGCCCTTGTATACCGCTTTACCGCCGTTGAACGGAATCGAGACCCCAAAGCTATTTATGTTATAGGTGGAGACACCGCATGTCGTATTCAGGACACCCGCGTAGGCAGTAAAGTACGACGGCGGCGGCAGTTCCGCCGCAGGAACGGCGGAGAGCGGGAAGACGGCCGAGATGATCGGATTCTGCTCCGTCGTATCGTATGCGTCGACTTCGAGCGTAGCTTGATTCTGGAAGCGGTGCGCCAAGGCGACCTCGATGTCGTTTGCCGACTCCGGCTGCAGCAGGGTACTCGAACCGCCGCCAAGCGAGACGAGTCCCGACGTGCCGCACGTATTTGCCGGGTTGAAGCTCGGGTTGCTGGCAACCGGCGGCGAAAACGAGATACCGCCGGTCACGAGTGACGGATCAGGGTCACTTGTTGCGCGACCCGCGCTGACGCGCCACACGTCACTGGTCGTCGGGCGGTAGATCAGCGAGAGCCGAGGATCAAAATTGGTTGTCGCGGTGGTGTACGATCGTTCGATGTCGACGTCTGCGAAGACCGAGAAACGCGCATTCGGCGTCCACGTGTCGTGCAGAAAATACGAGTTGTGGAGGATCGTGTTGCTTTCGGTGAACCCACCGAACGAGACGAGTATCGGCGAGGTCGCCCCGATCGGCGTGATCGAGTACCCCGGCGTGTCGTTTCCTTGAAAGAGCTGATGCAGCGAGGTAAAGCCCACGGCGAGATCGTTCTTTCCTCGTGCGAGGTCGTACCGAATCAGGCCGCCATGGGTGAAATAGTCATCCAAATAAGATGCCGCCTGAATGTACGCGTTGAGCGGCCCCTTCTGATTCACGAAGGTGTAGTTGTCGATATAGCCGTCAAGGATTAAGTTGCCTGGACCAATACCTTGCGTGAGGCGCAAGTCGTAGTCTTGGTTCTGCGCAGCGTGGTAGCGTTCGAGGCCGCCGCCACTGGGACCCGAGAACGCGGACGCATACTGTTGCGGCGTCAGGCACGAGAACCCGCCCGCGGCATCGCTCAGCACCCCAAGTGTCGCTCCTGCGCACGTCGACGAATTGCCATTGGGCAGTGTGATTTGAACGGGGCCGCCGGACACGGCGCCGTTAGCGCTTGCGAGTTGCACTGCATATGGTTCGTAGTCCGTATCACCGTTGCCCGTTGAATCGGCCTCCATCGATGCATTGTAGACCGTCGCCGTCAGCGTTGTGCGCGGCGCAATTTGGCCGACGACTTTCCCGACGAAGTTCCGATTGAGGTAGTCGCCGGTGACATTGTAGTTACACGAGGCTTGATCGCCTGCCGCGATCGATGGCGGAAGCGAGCCGCCCGACAACGGGCCAGTGGGAGCATTGACCAGCGGGGCGTAGACTTGCCAGCTTGGATTGTTGGGGCAGCGGCTTTGACCGCCGGCGAGCAGATTCGACTGCAAAATGTTACCGGTGAGCTCACCATTGGTTCCGTCGACGCCGTAGGCAAAGGCATAGCCAACCTTGCCGATCGTGTCGGTGAGAGTAATGCCGCTCATCAGATGGCCGAGGTCGCCGACGCCTTGCGTGAAACTCGAGTGCTGTTGCTGCGTGGGGTTGATCGTCTCAAAGTTGACCGCGCCGGCCAGCACGGGAACTGAATACAGCCCGGTTGCACCCGAGCCATAAATGACACCGGTGTTTCCAAAGCCCCAAAACTGCGCGAGTTGATAATCGTACGAGTTACCATGCGCGCCGGTCGGTCCGATCGGATGACCATCGAGCAGCGTCGCTGATTCCGACGAGTCAAAACCGCGCAGCGAGATCGATTCATCGTCGCCGAGCGCCGAGCTGGTGGAGGCTGTTACGAATGGCAGCGTTGCCAGCGCATCGCCGGCGCGCGCATAGTTTTGGTCGGTGATTATCGCCGGGTTCAACGTACTGTTGATCGTCGCCGTGGTCTGAAGCGCTCCACGCGTGTTGACAGAGACGACCGCGATCTGTTTTAGGCCCGTCGTGCCCTGGATGAGCGCCGTCTGCACTTCGACCGTGGGCTGACCGGGCTCGATCGCCAGTGCAGGAATCACGGCGGACTGATATCCGCTCGCCGCGATAGTAATGGTGTACGTACCGGGCGTTACGCCTGCAAACGAAAACGACCCATCGGGTTTGGTCGTCGTCTTCGCGATCACGTTGACGCCTAGGTGTAACTCGACGGCAGCGCCGGCGACCGGCAGACCTGCGCTTGTTTCGAGGATACGCCCCGAGATGGTGGTCGAACCAGCCGGCGTTTGCGCTAGGGCCGGGGTCACAGCAAAAATGAACGCGAGCAGCGCGGCCGCACAAATACGAATTACCATAACTCGAACTACTACGCGTTCAAATTTATCTCGCGTTTATGCCGCGCTTAAGAAAACCTACGCTTTTGCCCGCTCGTCGCGCTTCCGTCGGGTCGTGAAGGCCGCACATAATGATGACTTTATCGAAGCATTAAGGATTGAACCCTGAGAAAGGCTCCCGCAATCGCGCGCGAACTCTCGGTATCCTATGCGTAACGTCGTCAGCATGCTCGCGCTCGGCCTCGCGCTTGTCGCGGCCGCATCACCGCAAAGGTCGAATAACGACCTTTCCGTGCCGAGCTACAAGCATATCTTCGTCATCATCGATGAAAACAAAGATTTTGGTGCGATTGTCAATCCAGCCGCGGCGCCAAATATCAGCGCGCTTGCAAGGACGTACGGCAATGCAACAAATTTTTTTGCCGAGTCACATCCGTCCGAGCCGAACTATATTGCAATCGTCGGTGGCGACACGTTCGGTGTGCGTGACGACGGCTACCACACGATCGACGCACCGAATCTCGCAACCCAACTCACCAAGGCCGGCCTGACGTGGAAGGGCTACTACGAAAGCATTCCGGCGCCGGGTTCGGACGCGGCCCGGGGTGGGCTCTATGCTTTCAAGCATTCCGGCTTCATGAACTTTGCGTCGGTACGAAATGACCCCGATCGTGCCATGCACGTCGTCGGCTTCGATCAGCTCGAGAGTGATCTAGCGTCGGGCTTGCTCCCATCGTTTGCGCTCATCGTTCCGAACCTTTGTAACGACATGCACGGCGCCCCGAGTTGCCCCGACGATGCAGCGCTCGTTCGGCGCGGCGACACGGTCGTTGGGAATCTCGTGCGCAGCATCCAGGCGACCGATGCGTGGAAGTCGCCGGACAACGTCGCAATCGTCATTACGTTCGATGAAAGCGAGAATAAGGCCGAAGCTGGCGGCGGACACATTCCGACGATCGTCGTAACGAATCACGGACCGCGCGGCAAGAGCGACAGTAGCGCTTACAACCACTACTCCCTTTTGCGGACGATCGAAGATGCTTTCCGCATCGGTCAGTACCTCGGTCATGCCGCGAGCAGTTCGGTAAAGCCGATGGTGCCGCTCTTTGCGGTCAGCGAACCGAAGTAGCGCTAGTCGCGCTCGTCCTCGGCATCTTCATCTTCGTCGTCTTCGTCATCCTCGTCGTCATCTTCATCTTCGTCTTCTTCGGGATCGAAGTCGAAGTTGTCGTCATCTTCTTCCGGAGACATTTCGTCGACTGCGGCGTGGATCTCGCGATACATCGCGGCGATCTCACGTCCGAGCTCTTGGCCGCCGCGTTCTGAACTCACCGTGGCAAGCCAGCGGTCGAGCGCGGCGATCGTCAGGTGCATCGCGATTACGTCATTTGTCGGAGCATCAAGTTCGAGGTCCATCACACCGTCCTCATCGAGTGCGCAATTGTATTCAGCGTACGCCACGATGGGTTAAACCCGCGTTAAGGAGACTCTATCGATCAAAGCTGAAGCTTTGCTCGCTAGAGTCGCGCGGCTTCGCTCGCGCCCGTAAGAAAAGGCTCCCGAGCGCGCAACCCCGTATATAGTTAGCCGGTTAATAACATAGATGCAGAATCCGTTTGCCCATCGCCAGAACGCTCCCGTCGCGCTGATCACGATCACCGTCATGCTCGGCCTGATCATGGCGATTATTGATTCCACGATCGTCAATGTTGCGATCAACACGATCGGCGGCAACCTCGGCGCATCGGTCGACGAGGTCTCGTGGGTCGCCACCGGCTACATCCTCGCGAGCGTCGTGGTTATGCCGCTCAACGGATATCTCACCGCGTACCTTGGTCGCAAGCGTTTTTACGCAGCGTCTCTGGCGCTTTTTACGATCGCCTCGTTGTTATGCGGGACCGCAACCAACATCACGCAACTGATCATTTACCGCGTGATTCAAGGCATCGGCGGCGGCGCGCTTCAACCGACGGCCCAAGCCATCATGTTCGAGACCTATCCGCCGGAGAAGCGCGGGAACGCGATGGCAATCTTCGGCATGGGTGCCATGGTCGGACCCGCGATCGGGCCGCTGCTTGGCGGATACCTTGTCGACAACGCAACCTGGCCTGTCATTTTTCTGATCAACATTCCAATCGGCATCGTGGCGTTCGTCATGACGATGATGTTCATCCCCTCCCCCAAGTACATCGAGCGGCCAAAGGTGGGCCTCGATTGGGCCGGTCTCGGCCTGATGACCATGGGACTCGCCGCATTGCAATACGTGCTGGAACGCGGCGAACACGATGACTGGTACGACTCGTCGACGATTACCATTCTCACCATCGTTGCGGTCGTTGCGCTCGCGTTGTTCATCTGGAAGATGATCCGTGACCCGCATCCGCTGGTGAACCTCAAAGTGTTCAAGCACTCGTCGTTCACCGTGGGCAGCATTCTCGGCATTATCAGCGGCTTCGGGCTCTTTGGGACCGCACTGATCATACCGCTCTTCTTCCAAACGATTCTCAACTTTACGGCCTTTGATACGGGCCTTGCGCTTTTGCCCGGTGCGCTGTCGACAGCGGTGAGTATGCTGCTCGTCGGCAGGTTACTCAACCGTATCGACGCGCGCGCCTCGATCGCGTTCGGGTTTCTCATCTTCGCGCTCTCGACGTGGATGCTCGGCGGACTTTCGACTGACGCGGGATTCTGGGACGTCTTTTGGCCACGCTTGATCCAAGGCTTCGGTCTCGGTTTTCTCTTCGTACCGCTCACGACCGTCTCGCTCTCGGATGTCCCCATTCCCGAGATGGCGGGCGCGACGGGCGTGTACATCCTCGTGCGCCAACTTGGCGGAAGCCTGGGCATTGCAATTCTGACAACGCTGCTCGTGCACCAGACAGCGATCGCTTGGAACGTGCTCGCGTCGGGCGTGACGCAAACGCACGGCTACTCGATCGGCGCACTCACCGGCATGGTCGCACAGCAATCCTCGATGATTGCCTACAACTATCTCTTCCGGATAACGGCCATCGTCTTCTTGTTCGCAACGCCTCTGGTGTTGTTCATCAAGGTCAAGCCGCGTACCGCGAACGCGCCGCTTCCCGCGATGGCCGCCGCAGCGGACTAGCCGCTAGACGCGTTCAAGCGCGTCGAGCGCGTCGGCGCTCGTGGGCGATTGCTCCCGGAATGCGTAGATGCGATACGGCAACACGCCGGCGCGCGCTTTCGAGCGTGCACCGACTCGTTGGTCGAGTTTCTTACGATAGACGGCCGGTCCCACCAAGTGTATCGCGTCGGCCGTCGGCTCGTCGTAGTACTCCGGCCAATGCGCGAGCCAAATTCCGACGGTCGGACGTCCGCCCATCGCGATCGCGCAATGTAACGGGCCCGCCGCAACACCCACGTAGGCGTGCGCGGCGCGAATCAGGGTAACCATCACGTGCGCGAAAGGCAGATCCAGGTCAGCAAAGAGGTCGGCGGTGGTCGGCGCGAGACCGCTTTCACGTCCGATCGCCTGACTCGATCGCTCGTCCACGGCGACCACACGCGCGCGCGGATCGCGGCGACGAACCTCGCGCGCGAAATCAACGACCTCGTGCTCGGACCAGATCTTGTCGGCCTGGGTGTGACCGCCGGCTGAAAGCACGTAGAGGTGCGCGCCCGGCTCGACGACCTCGCGCAGACGCGCCTCCAGCAGCGCGGCGCTTTGCGCCGGCGCATGAAACGCGAGCGAGGAGCGCAGCGGCTGCGCAAGGTCGATCGCCGCAAGACGCTGGGGCGCAACGATGCGGCTCGCGAGATAACGCGCTTTGGTATGGAAGGGATATGGCGTGCGGCCGGTCATCTCTGGATACCGGCAAACCAACATCGCATCGATACCGTGCTCAAGGATGCGTGAACGCAGCGGCTCCGGTACATCGAGCGGCATGGCTCCATCGGGTGGATGGTCAAGGTCGAGTCCGAAGTGTGGCCGCGCGCCAAGCGCGGATCCATCACCGCGCGCGCGCGCTCCCGAATACAGTGGGTGCAAGCACCCGGGGTGTACGCGCTCGCCCTCATCGTAAAGATGCACGAAGTCGTCGCCAAATCGTGTTACAAAGTATGTATTGCTGGACTCGAGCAACGGCACGACGAACGACAGATGCACGAAGTCGCCGAATCCGTGCGGCCAGTAGATCAGCACGCGCCGATTCGTGACCGACCCAAATGCGCGGCCGTCGTCGGAGTAGACCGGTAGCTCGAGCGTGCGTGCCGAAGAGGCGCTCATCATGCTCCACGTTGGCGTCGATGCCTGGAATCTCCCCGGCGACCATCGCGGCATCGGTCGCTACGTGCGCTCGATCCTGCGTGAGTGGCATACGTCCTTTACCGATCGCGTTGCGGTCTCGTTGATCGTTCCGGAGTGGCACACGTGGACGGTGCGAACGCGCTATCGGCGCGAGGTGGATGGCGTCGACTATCCGATCGTCTCGCGCGCCTTGCACGACCGCGCGCACTTCGACGTGCTGTGGTTTCCGTGGAACGGCTGCAGCTGGTTGAATTTTCGTCGCCCGGCCGTTGCGACGTTGCACGACGCAACGAGCTTCGTCATTCCCAATTACCAGCCCGAAACGAAGGTCATCTTCCGCAACGCCGCCGAACGCTGCCGCGCCTTGATTACCGATTCCATCTTTTCAGCCCACGAGCTTGCGCGCGAGCTTGCCGTCCCGCTCGAACGATTCACGCCGATACCGCTGGGCGTCTCGATGCAACCCGCGCTTGCCCCGCCGTCTATCGACGTGCGAGAGCTTGCGCCGTACGTGCTCTTCGTCGGAACGTCCGAGCAGCGCAAAGGCATCCTCACGCTGGTCCACGCGATGGAACGCGTGCAGCACGCCGATCCGGATCTGCGCCTGGTCATCGCCGGCGCTCGGGGCGATGGCTTGCGCGGCGACGAAAGCATCGCTATGACCGAACTCGGACATGTCGACGATGCGACGCTCGCTGCACTCTATCGGGGTGCGGTTGCGTTTGCGTTCCCGTCGCGCTACGAAGGCTTTGGACTGCCGGTCCTCGAGGCGATGGCACACGGCGCCCCGGTCATTACCACCAACGTCACGGCCATTCCCGAGGCTGCGGGCGATGCCGCGCTCTACGTCACGCCCGACGACGCCGATGCACTTGCCGCGGCTATCACTCGCGTGCGGACCGATCCGATGCTCGCGGCATCACTGCGCGAGCGCGGCCTGGCGCGAGCCGCGCAGATGACCTGGCAGAAAACCGCAGCCGCCACGCTCGGCGTGTTGGAACACGCGGCGTCGTGAGCGAGCCGATTCGATTGGCCACCGGCCTTGCGATACAGGACGGGCGCGTGCTGCTCGTTGCCTCAACCTATCGCAGTCACGCGGAGCCGCTTTGGAACCTTCCCGGCGGACGCGTCGTGCCGGGCGAGCTTCTTCGTGATGCGGTCGTACGCGAGGTGCTTGAAGAGACCGGATTGCGAGCGACCGTGAGCGAGCTCGCCTACATAAGCGAAAGCTACGACGGTGCGCGTCACGTGCTCAACGCAACATTTGCTATCGATGTCACCGGCTCAGTCGCGACACCGCAAGGGGACGACCACGTCGTTGCAGTGGAGTGGGTCGCGATCGATCGTCTCGCCGAGCGCATTGCCGTGGGTGTGGTGCGCGATCCGCTCGTGCACTATCTTCGCGATCGCACGCGCTACTACGGATTCGCCGACGCCGGCGTAACCATTGAGTGGCCCGACAGATTGGCTTAGGCCGGCCTTCTCAATTCCCACCGTTCTCGATCCAGCACATACCCGAGTACATCGACCGGATCGCCGCCGACGGTCGCGCCACGCGGAAGCACACCGTCTTCTTCAAAGCCCACGTTCGCAAGGACGGCACGCGACGGCACGTTCTCTGGTACGCAGTACGCGCGCAACTTCCGCAGATGAAGACGCGCAAACGTTTCGCCGACGATCGCCGCAACCGCCTCGGTCGCGATGCCGCGCCCGCGGTACGGTTCGGCTACGCTGTAACCGATTTCCGCCGACGACGTGACGCGCTCGCCCACGCGCAACGACGCCCATCCGACCGGTTCGTCGACGCCTTCGAGGTAGAGCAGCCACTCGAAGCGTCCCCAGGACCCGGGCTCGAGTTTTGGCGGACGCGCTGCAACCATACGCTTGAATTGCACGAGATCCGCGTCGGGCAGGTCTTGATATTCGCGCAAGCCGGGCTGTTGCAGCAGCTGCCACAGCGTCTCTGCGTTGAGCGCCGTCACCGGTACCAGCCGCAGCCTCTCGGTCGAAATGACCCGCATAACCCTAGACATTTTCCCTCGCGCGCGTGATCCATGCACAGAGGAGGGCGGGCAGATGGTCGATGTGATGGCAACAGTAACCAGCCGGCCGACGTTCTTTATGGGCACGCACACCCACGCCGAGCACGAAGAGTTTTGGGCGCAGACGGCGAGCGGACCAATCGAGGTGATCGACAACGTTGACCTCGCCCCGCCGGTACCGGTAGGGCCCGGGGATCAGATCGAGGTCTGTGGTGAAATGGTCCACGATCCGGGACAAAGTACGCCGATCATCCATTGGACGCACCACGATCCGGCGCATCGCCATCCTGACGGCTTCATTCGGTTCCACGGGCGCGCATATGCATAGTCCCCTTCAGGGACAACAGCTCCGGCACCGTAACGAACCGATACCCTTGGCTGCGTAAGTTCTCGACGATAAGCCGCGTCGCATCGATCTCGCTGTGACGATCGCATGTCTTTGCGGCAGTGTGTGAACTCGCGCACACGATGCCGCGGTTGCCATCGTGCAGCACGATAATTGAACCGTCGCCGACATACGGCAAAATCCGCTCGACGATAGTCTGCGCGGGCGGCTCTTCCCAATCTTTGGCGAGCGGAACCGACCACATGACCGGCGTGTACCCGAGGCTGCGTGCCTGGTCGAGCACGAGCCAGTCGCGCGCACCAAACGGCGGACGCATGATCCGTGGGTGCACGCCGGCGGCACGGTAGATCGCATCGTCGGTCTTTGCGAGCGAGCTGCGAACCTCTGCCGCATCCATGAGGATCATGTGGCTGTGCGCCCAAGTGTGATTGCCGATCGCGTCGCCGTCGCGAACCTCCCGGCGCACGATCGACGGATAGGCCGCGACGGCGCGACCGACCAGAAAGAACGTTGCGTGCACGTGCTCGCGCTCAAGCACGTCGAGGATCGCCGTTGTGTACGGGGGATTGGGCCCGTCATCGAAGGTAAGGGCCACAACGCGCTCATCGGTCGGACCGCTAACCAGCGTCTTGCCGAAAAGCTGATTGCTCGGATTCTCCGAGATCTCGTACAGCCAAAATCCGGCGAGCGCAAGCAACGTGCACGCAAGGAGCGTTCGCAACGCGATGCGTCCCGTCGCGATCACTGACCGCTCCCCCCGTGTGCGAACGATGCGCGCAACGCCGCGACCTTGTCGCGGAACTGCGGCGGACCGAAGGCGCGAAAATCGTCGACGATCTGCTGGTAGTGTGGATCGGCGAGCTGCGTACTCTGCATCTTGAGCAAGTCGTTCGGGTTGTCCTTACGCAGATCGATCGTGTACTGCCGCCCGGCGGCAGTCGCCCAATAGTGCGGATCGGTAAACGTCACGGTGCGATCGCCGGTCTTGAAATCGGCGGTCTGCTTCACGTAGACCGTGTAGTGCGCGTTCGTATCGCCGGCCGGCCGTTTGTTCATGAGGTCCCAGACGCCGTCTTGTACGAGCTTGCCGAAAAAGTAGCTAACGTCGGTCGTGGCGTGCGGCGGCGCCGTAACCGTCACTTGTTTGCCCGTGTAGGAGCGAATGCGGTATTGAAAGGTCGTGATACCGTCGACGTCTTGCGTGGTATACCGTTCTTCATAGATCGGCGGCTTCTCGTAGCGTATCAGCAAGCTTGCATAGATCGCACTCGGTTGGTTCTTCTCCCGGTCGACGGCGCCCAGGCTCGTGAATTCTGGATGCGACGCATAGAGCCGAATGCCGATGACGGTCATCACGGCAACGAAGACGAAAATCGCCAAAGGGACGATGGTGGTACGGCGGAACATGACGGGCGTCCTTACGAATCCGGCGCTGCCGCTTCCTGGTCGAGCACCTGGTTCACGACGCGGTCGGCGAGGGTGTTCTGTTTACGGGGGACATGCTTGATGTCGATGTGTTCGAAGCGTCGCAGCAGCGTCTGCGCACGCCGGTAGAGTGGCTGCAAGTCGGCGTGTTTCACGCGATATTCTCCGAGCATCTGCTTGACGACGAGTTCAGAATCCATCCGCACCGCGAGCCGCACGATGCCACGCTCGGCGGCGCGTTCGAGCCCGATGCACAGCGCGGTCCACTCGGCAACGTTGTTGGTGGCGGTGCCGAGATAGCGTCCGACCTCGTCGAGGACGGCACCGTCGGAACCGACGAGCACGGCCCCACTTGCCGCCGGGCCGGGATTGCCGCGCGAACCGCCATCGGCAAAGAGGGTCGCGTCGGTGGGAAGCGCGTCAAAGAGCGTTGCCATATCGTTTAGGGCCACTTCGGCACAGGTATAATGCAGCCATGCGACACGTCTTATTGCGCGGCACTGCCGCTCTCGTACTCCTGGCTTTCGCCTTGGTGCCAAACGCGGCATGGGCGGCGAGCACGTTCTACGGCGAAGCCGTCCACGTCTCCACGACCAACATCAAGGTAAGAGATCCCCGGACAGGACAGGTATTGGCCTTCGAAATCCTCCCGCACTTCGATCAGATCTTCTCGCCCGACGGCAAGACGACGTATCAAATGAAGGACGTCCACGAAGGGCACTACGTGGCCATCATCTACGATCAGAAGGCGCTCGGCATACGCCACGCCGACAAGATCTATGTCATGAGCAACGCCAACCAACGGCTCAAACAACCCTAGGATTTCAAGAACGGCAACGCCGGTTGTGAATAGGTCGCGATGTTTCTATCGCGATCTATCGGCGCATCCACCAGGACATGATTCATCCCTCCGAAATGAGATGAGTCTCATGAAAGCACAGCCGAGCAAGAATCTGAACGCCTCCCAACAGGTCGACAGGCTGATCCGTGACACTGCTGACTGGCGCGCCGACGTGCTCGCGAAGATTCGCAAGCTGATACTCAGCGTTGACGCGGGGATCGTCGAGGAGTGGAAGTGGATGGGCACGCCGACGTATTATAAGCACGGTGTAATCTGCGTGATGAATCCGCACAAGGGGAAGGTGAAGGTGACCTTCGATCACGGCGCGGCACTTGCGGATCCGGACAAGCTTTTCAACGCCGGCCTCGAGGGCAACCAGCGGCGCGCAATCGACTTTTTCGAGGGCGATCGGATCAACGAGCGTGCGCTGAAAGCGCTCTTCAAGGAAGCTTTGGCGTACGATGCCCTGAAGGCGAAGAGCTCGGCCGCAAAAAAGAAATCAAAAACGTAGGTGCACTACCAAAGTGCGCCATCGGTGACGAGCACGTAGAGAATCGGTCCGAGCCCCCAGACGATACTCACGATAAACCAGATGACTTTCTTGGGCCCATCCATATCGCTTCGCCCGGCGAGATTGATCCACATCAGAATCATCGCGATCGGATGCAAGATGATCGAGAGCACGATTTCCAAAAACAGTTTCATCCGAAGAGCCTCCTCCCAAGCACGCTAACTGAATATTACAAAAACGAGGCGCTAGGCCTCGTTTTTATTTATGGTCGGGCTGACTGGATTCGAACCAGCGACCTCTTGACCCCCAGTCAAGCGCGCTAACCAAGCTGCGCTACAGCCCGATGGTTGCCGGAGAATCCTCGTTCATCCGGCAGCACGACTATTTGCGCTTCGCGCTTTTTCTCTTCGCCGTCTTCGTGCCACTCGAGCGTCCGCCACCCACAGCATCTTTGAGTGACTTGCCGGCGACGAAAGCGGGAACTTTGCGCGCGGCAATCTTGATTTTCTCACCCGTCTTTGGATTGCGTCCTTCGCGCGCCTTGCGGCTGCGAACGACAAAGCTGCCGAACGGCGTCAACGCAACGCGGTCGCCCTTCTGCAGCGCCGTCTTGATCTCTTGAAGGATCAAGTCGACGACTTCGCCGGCTTGGCGCTTGGAGAGCTCCACTTCACCGGCGACGGCATCAATCAGATCGGCTTTCGTCAAACTCGACATCTCCTATTGGGCGGACCAGCCGCCAGGCAGGGGGATATACGCACGGGACCTACCCGCTCCTTTATTTTTCGGCAGTTTGCGCGAGAAAACGCAATGCCAGAACGTAGGACGTGGGACCGAAGCCCGAAATGCTTCCCACACACGCTGCGGCGGTTACACTCGTGCGTCGATGTGCTTCACGCGCGGAAATGTTCGAAAGATGCACTTCGACGATCGGAATATGCACTGCAGCAATCGCATCGGCAATCGCGTACGAATAGTGCGCGTACGCACCGGGATTGATCACGACACCATCGTAGCTCGAACGCGCGTTATGGATCGCGGTGATTATCTCACCCTCACCGTTATATTGCACGCAATCAACGCTCGCGCCCAAGTCGCGCGCGACCGTTGCTATAAATTCATTGATTTCGGGCAGCGTCATCCGACCGTAAATTTCGGGCTGGCGTTCACCGAGCAAATTGAGACTAGGCCCGTGAATGACGAGTACGCGCATTGGGCCTGCTTCGCAGGAGGAAAAGCCGTCGCCTTCGGCACAGGACCGCAGACCATGCCCGATCTCATCGTCAGCGCGTCGGCACCACAGGCCGGCATAGCCATCGCGGCTGCCGTCACGACCGATCTTGTCGCCGAAATTCGTAGTCGCCACGATCTCTCGCCGCTCGTCACCGCGGTCGTGGGCCGTCTGACAACCGGGGCCGCGCTCTTTGGCGTCTCACTCAAGGGTCGCGAGCGGATCACGCTGCAGATGTCGGGAGACGGTCCCGTCAGGTCGATTGCCGCCGACGCTTGGCTGCTCGAACCCGACGTGCTCGGCGCACGCGGGTACGCCCAAAATCCGCGCGCCGATCTTCCACTCAATGCCAAGGGTAAGTTTGATGTCGCGGGCGCCATCGGCACGGGCTCGCTGCAAGTGACCAAATCGTACGACGTGGGTCAGCCGTACGTCGGGGTTGTGCCGCTCTATTCCGGCGAAGTCGCCGAAGACATCGCTTCGTATCTGGTCAATTCCGAACAGATCCCAAGCGTCGTCGCGCTCGGCGTACTTGCCGACCCCGATGGCGTGCGCGCCGCCGGCGGTGTGCTTGCTCAAGTTCTTCCGGGCGCGGATGAGCGCGCCATCGCGGCACTCGAAGAACGTGCCCTCGCAATGCCGCCGATCACCAAGCTGATCAGCGAAGGCGCCGATGCGCACGCGGTCCTAAACGCGCTCGCGGGGCCGATCGAACTCCGCTCGCATCGTACGCTCGAAGTGCGTTTTGCATGCACGTGCACGCGCGAAAAGGTTGAAACCGCGCTCTTGAGCATGGGCGCCGAAGATTTGCGCACGCTCGCGGCCGAACGAGCCGAGTCGGAAGCCTCGTGCGAGTTTTGCAGGAAGCGCTATATGTTTACCGCTGACGAGCTTCGAGAGCTCGCCGAGCGTTCGGCCTAAACGCCGGTTTCGAAGAGCGCTTCGACGTTCTTCGGCGTGCGATATGGCTCGATGCGTTGCCAGAAGGCCTCGCGAATCGCCGCGCCGTCGTTGAAGTACCACCATCCGCACTCGCAGCGAATCGGTCGCTCGCCCGGCTGCGGAAACGGATAGACGCGCTTGCAGCGCTTACAGACGTATTGCTTCTCGGCCATAACCTTCTTCCTACGGAACGATGCGAGCGAATCGGCGCGAACCCACCGAGAGCACGGCGGGACCCGTGGCCGGCCACGCTGCGCGCGCATCGTCCACGACTATACCATCGACCTTGACGCCATTCCCAGAGATAAGTCGCTCGGCCGCGCGTTTGCTTTCGGCGAATCCGGCGCGCACCAGGACATCGGCGACGCGCTTTGCATCACCGAGCGCTACCTCCGGTAGATCGTCTTGTGGAATCTCCTTGCGCTGCACCGTGCGCTCAAAGTACTCGCGCGCAGCGGCAGCAGCATCGAGACCATGGTAGTGCGCAACGATCGCTTCTGCCAGCTTCTTCTTTGCGTCAATCGGCGCAGCAAAAGTCGCAAGTTCGCTAACTTGAGACGGACTCCAGAATGCGGCCAATCGTCCATACATCGGCATCAACGCATCGGGCATCGACATCAGCTTGCCGAACTGCGTCTGCGCATCTTCGGTAATGCCGACGTAGTTACCAAGCGATTTGCTCATCTTCTTCTCACCGTCGAGCCCAACGAGCAACGGAACCGTCGCAGCGATCTGGGGAAGCTGGCCGTGCTCGCGCTGGAACTGTCGCGCCAGCAAGAAATTGAAGAGCTGATCGGTGCCGCCGAGTTCCACGTCAGCGTTGACCGCGATCGAATCGTACGCCTGCGCAACCGGATAGAGAAACTCGTGCAGTGAGATCGCTGTGCCGTCATTGTAGCGGTTGCGAAAGTCGTTCCGATCGATCATCTGCGCGACGGTGACTTCCGATGCAAGTTTGATGATGTCCGAAAAGTTCAGCTTCGCGAGCCATTCGGAGTTGTATCGAATCTTCACGCGTTGCAGATCGAGCACTTTGCCAGCCTGCTCGCGATACGTCTGCATGTTGGCTTCGATCTGCTCCCGCGTAAGCGGTGGCCGCATCGTGTTGCGCCCGCTCGGATCGCCGATGCTCGCGGTGAAGTCGCCGATGATGAGCGTTACTTCGTGGCCCGCTTCGGCAAAGCGTTGCAATTTGTGCAGCACAACCATGAAGCCGAGATGCAGGTCTGGGCTTGTCGGATCGATGCCCAACTTGACCCGCAGCGGGCGGCCAAGTTTTAGGCGCGCGCGAAACTCCTCGGCGGTTTCGACATGCTCGAAACCGTCGAGCAGGTACTCGGCGTCGGAAAAACTCGCGGGATTCACGCAAGCTCTATTATCGTCACGCCGCCGGAGCCCTCGTCCTCGCGCCCATAGCGCACGCTTTTCACCGCAGGGTGGGTACCAAGATACTCCTGCAGACCGCGGCCGAGCATGCCGGTGCCTTTACCGTGAATCAGACGCAGCGGAGAATTGCCGGCAAGTGCAGCTTCGTCAATCCAACGTTCGACCAGGGGTTCGGCTTCCACAAAGCGTTTGCCACGGACATCGAGTTCGGCCATCGTACGCGCCGCCGCATCGACCTTTACGCCGATGCCGGTGGCGGCAGTCGCAGCCCGCTTCGGCGGCGCCGCCGATGTCCGGCGCTCGACGTCGCTCTTCTGCACAACCGTCTTCATAGGCCCGATCGCAATGAGCACCGTGTCCCCGTAGTCTTCGACCACGTTGCCATCGGTGCGTAAGGTACGCACGTGGACGCGATCGTTGGGTTGGAATGTGGTTTTCTCCGCCGGCTTCTGTGGAGGCCGGTCGGTCGCGCCGAGGTCGCGCCGTAACTCGTCGGCGCTTTTGCCCAGCAGAGCCGCGTGCGACGCGGTCACCTTTGGCCGGCTGGCTTGATTCGCTGCAGCGCGCCGCTGCAACTCGGCCATGAACTCGCGCAGGCTGTTCTGCATGCGTTCTTCAGCGCGATCGGCAAAGGTCCGGCGTTCGGTTTCGAAAAGCGCGCGCTCGTGCGCAAGCGTGCCGCGTTCACGCTCGGCGGCCAAGCGCTGCGTGCGTAACGTATCGCGCTCCGATTGCAGTTCCGAGCTGCGCAGAGAAAGCTCCGCCAGCGCAGACTCGTAGTCCCGTTCACGCGAGTCGAGCAAGGCTTGTGCACGTTCGACGACATCTTGCGTGATCCCAAGTGCACGCGCGAGCGGAAATGCAAGCGATTGACCTGGCGCGCCGACATCGAGCGCGAAGGTGGGCGCGAACGTGTGCGGATCGAAGCGGACGCTCGCGTTCGCGACACCCGGCTGTCCGCTTGCAAAAAGCTTGAGCTCGGTAGCGTGCGTCGTCACGACGCCACATGCATGCACCACGAGCAAGCGCTCGAGCATCGCAATCGCGAGCGCCGCGCCCGCTCCCGGCTCGGTGCCACCGCCAATCTCGTCGACGAGCACGAGCGTCCGGTCATCGGCGATGTCAAGCATCTCACGCATTCGCGCCAGATGCGCCGAGAACGTCGATGCATTGAGCGCGATCGACTGCTCGTCGCCGATGTCGGCGATCACTTTCGTAAATCGGCCGATCCGTGTACCGAGCGACGCCGGCACGTGCATTCCGCAATAGGTCATTGCGACGAAGAGCCCGACCATCTTGAGCGCGACGGTTTTGCCGCCCATGTTGGGGCCGCTGATCACAAGCAGTCGCGTGCCATGATCGAGCGGAATCGTCTGTGGCACGGCGCGTTCGCCCAAGAGCGGATGGCGCCCAGCTTCGATGTGCACGATCGCATCGTCGACGAGTTCGGGCACGATCGCGTCCATTGCGCGCGCAACATTTGCCTTGGCGACCAGAAGGTCGATCTGCGCCAGCATTTCGATATTGCGCTCGATCGCGTCGGCAGCGCTCCCCACGCCGCGCGAGAGTTCCTCGAGGACGCGCTGCACTTCGCGCTCTTCCTCCAACCGTAGCGTGCGCAAGCGGTTGTTATCGTCGAGTGCGGCGAGAGGTTCCACGAAGAGCGTTTGTCCCGATCCGCTCGTATCATGGACGATCCCCGGAAACTCTCCCGCGAACTCCGCCTTGATCGGCACGACGAAGCGGCCCTCGCGAATCGTGACGACGTTGTCCTGAATCGCACGCGCGTACTTGTCCGACCGTAGGATCGCGCTCACGCGATCGCGTGCGTCGTTCTGCGCCTGCGCTAGACTGCGGCGGATTCGCCCGAGCGCGTGTGAGGCACGATCGAGTACGACACCCCGTTCGTCGATCGCATCGGTCAACGCGCGCTGCAGATCGCGCAGATTGGTGTAGGGTGCGGTAACCGCCGCAAGCGCCTCGTGCTTGACTTCGCGAAGCGCGTTTGCCGCGGCGGCCGCGGCTGCAATCGCATCGCCGACCGCGCGCAACTGCTCTGGGCCGAGCGTGCGACCCACCGCAGCAGCCTCAGTCAGCTCCGCGGTATCGATCGCCGGCATAACGTGCAGGTCACTGCTCGCGACGAGATCGCGGACGAGCGCGGTGCGGCCAACTTCGAGCCGCACGAGTGCAAATTCCAGAGCCGGCGCAAGTTGCGACGCGCGCGCTCTCCCGCGCTGGCTACGCGTAGCTGCAACGACGCGATCGCGTACCGCCGCGAAGTCGAGTGCCGTGAGCGTACGCTCGTCGGCCAGCGTCATCAGGGGTTCTCGAGTTTTTGTTTCATCAGGCCATTCACCAATTGCGGGTCGGCCTTGCCCGCGCTGGCCTTCATCACCTGGCCCACGAGGAAGCCCATCACGTTGGTCTTACCGGCCCGATAATCGCTGACGCTCTTCTGGTTAGCCGCCAGCACTTGGTCGATGAAGCGTTCAATCGCGGCGGGATCGCTCGTCTGCGCGAGCCCGTCGCGCTCGACGATCGCCTTGGGCGAGCCCTCGCCGTTCCACATCCGCGCGACAAGGTCTTTGGCGATCTTTGAATTGATCGTCTTCGTCTCGACAAGCACGATCAGTTCGGCCAGATGTTGCGCCGTCACCGGTGACGCATGCACCGGCGTTCCGGTTTCGTTCGCGAGGCGCGAGAGATCACCGAGGACGAAGTTCGTCGCCTGTTTCGGGCTTTCGCTCGCTTCGACGACCGCATCAAAAAATGTGGCAAGCGGCGCGTTGTCGACCAGTTGTGTGGCCTGTTTGACGTCGAGCCCGAGTTTGGTCGTGTAGCGCTCGAAGCGATGAATCGGCAACTCCGGCAAGCCTTCGCGCAACCGCTCGACGATGCCGCGCGCTGTTTCGAGCGGCACGAGGTCGGGATCGGGAAAGTAGCGGTAGTCGTGCGCCTGTTCTTTGCTCCGCATCGACACGCTCACGCCGCGCAACTCGTCCCAGCCGCGCGTCTCCTGTACGACGCGCTCGCCTTTCTCAAGCAGCGCGATCTGCCGCTCGATCTCGCTTTCGATCGCACGATGCACCGAGCGGAACGAGTTCATGTTCTTGATCTCGGTCTTTGTGCCTAACTTCTCGGAGCCGACAGGGCGCACGGAGACGTTGGCATCGCAGCGCAGCGAGCCTTCCTCCATCTTGACATCGCTCACACCAAGCTGTTGCAACGTGCGGCGCAGCGCCTCGAGATAGCCAACCGCCTCATCAGCACTGTGGAGCTCCGGCTCCGACACGCATTCCATCAAAGGCACGCCCGCGCGGTTGAAATCCACCAGCGAGTAGGTGCTGCCGGCGATGCGGCCGTCATCCGAGCCCGCGTGGGTCGACTTACCCGTGTCTTCTTCTAAATGGATGCGCGTCAGCGCGCACTCTTTAATCGCGCCATCCTCGAGCCAGTAGCGCACAACGCCGCCGATCGTGAGCGGCATGTCGTATTGCGAGATCTGATAGTCCTTAGGCATGTCGGGGTAAAAGTAGTTTTTTCGATCGAACTTCGAAAACGCCGGAATCTCTGCGCCAAACGCGAGCCCCGCGCTGATCATGTGCTCGATCGCCTCTTTGTTCACGACGGGCAATGACCCGGGGAGCGCGAGACAGACCGGACAGACCTTCGTGTTCGGCTCACCGCCAAACTCATTGACGCACCCGCAAAACATCTTGCTCTTGGTCTTGAGCTCGACGTGACACTCGATGCCAATCACTGCTTCCCAAGCGCTCATCGGCCAACCACCTCCGTTAGAGCTGGTTTGTGTTTTCCGGCGTGCTTCGTCTTCTGCTCGTAGGCGTGCGCGGCGGCGAGCAGCGGGCGTTCGTTGAAGAGCGGTGCGCAGAGCTGCAAGCCCATCGGCATCGGACGATTGCTTCCGGGCGGCGTGACCCAACCGCAGGGAACCGAGAGCGCGGGCAAGCCGGCTAGCGACATCGGAATCGTGTAATAGTCCATCAAGTACATGCTATACGGATCGCTTTTCGCGTTGAACTCGAAGGCGGGCGAGCTCGCCGCCGGGCAGGCGATCAGGTCGCACGATACAAATGCACGCTCGAAGTCATGCGCGATCAGCGTGCGCGCTTTCTGCGCGCGCACATAGTAGGCATCGTAGTAGCCGCTCGAGAGCGCATAGGTACCGATCAAGATGCGCCGCTTCACTTCTGGACCAAAACCTGCTGCGCGCGTGCGCTCGTACATTTCGCTAACGTCGGCACCGTCCACACGCAGTCCGTAACGCACGCCGTCGAAGCGCGCAAGGTTGGACGAGCACTCGGCCGGTGCGATCAGGTAGTACGTGGCCAGACCATGCGCTGCAGTCGGCAGCTCGACCTCGACCAGCGTCGCGCCGAGCGCCTCGAGGTCACGATAGGCCTGGGCATAGAGTGTGTCGATCTCGGTGCCGAGTTTATCCGTTGCGAACTCTTTGACGAGGCCGATGCGCACGCCCGAAAGATCCGATCGGAGATGCGTGGCGGTCGTCTCGAGCGGTCGATCGATCGAGGTCGAATCCATCGGATCGTGGCCACCCATCGCATCGTACGCAAGCGCCGCGTCTTCGACCGTGCGCGTAAGCGGGCCGATCTGATCGAGGCTCGACGCAAACGCAATGAGCCCGTAGCGTGACACGCGACCATAGGTCGGTTTGAAGCCCACGAGATTGCAAAAGGCTCCGGGCTCGCGAATCGATCCGCCGGTGTCGCTTCCCGTGCCGATTGCCGCTTCAAATGCTGCAACCGCAGCAGCCGAACCACCGCTCGAACCGCCAGGCACGCGCGAGAGGTCGTAAGGATTGCGCGTCACGCCGAGCGCCGAATTTTCACACGAGCTGCCCATTGCGAACTCGTCCATGTTCGCTTTGCCAAGCGGGATACAACCTGCTTCGAGGAGTCGCGTGACGGCGGTCGCCGTGTATGGTGCAACCCAGTTTTCCAGAATCTTGCTGCCCGCGGTCGTGCGCGTGCCGGTCAGGCACATGTTGTCCTTGACGGCGAGCGGCACACCGGCGAGCGGAAGCCGTTCGCCCGCTGCGACACGTGCGTCGACGCGCGTCGCCGCAGCCCGCGCTTGCGCATGCAGCAGGGTCAAGTACGAGCCGACTTGCCCGTCGACCGCGTCGATGTGCGCGAGCATAGCGTCGGTGACCTCGCGCGCCGAGAGCGCGCGGGCGTTGACCTCGCGTGCGATGTGCGCGGCGCTGCGTTCGATCAATGGATTGGACACGGGGCGTTCCTTTATTCGGTGATGATCCGGGGCACGCGGAAGAATCCGCCTTGACGTTGCGGTGCTTGTCCGAGGACGACTTCGCGGTCCAAGCACGGCGTTACGACGTCCTCGCGCTCGACATTGCGCGATTCCACGACTTGTGCCGTTGCTGCAACCGAAGCCGTGTCAAGCGTCGCCAGCGATTCGACGTGCTCGAGCAAGTCGCCGAGTTGCGCGCCGAACCGTTGCACCTCGTCGTCGGTTAGCGCGATGCGTGCGAGCTTGGCAACATAGCGGACATCAATTTTCTCGGATGACAAAGTCGGGATACTCCGATTGATTTTTGGCGAAGTCGTCTTCGGGCCAGATCGGGGGCTTCACGTCCTCGAACGCCACGGCGACGGCTAGGGGTTCCTCGGGCTCGCGGTACAGCGTGACCAGTGTCTCCACGTGCCCAGTTTGTGGGAACATGTCGAACGGTTGCACGATGCCGAGCCGGTATCCATTGGCGACCAAGAACTTCAAATCCCGGGCGAGTGTCGCTGGGTCGCAGGAAAGATACCAAATGTACGGCGCCTTGGCCTCTGCAATCGCGCCCAGCGTCACCTCATCGCTGCCCTTGCGAGGCGGATCCAGAAAGATGATGTCGGCCTCGCGCATCGCGTGCGCCGCTTCGGGCGTGCGCACGACGTCTTCAACCCGGCCCGAACGAAAGCGCGCCCAATTCTCCAGGCCGTTGAGGGCGGCATTGCCTTCCGCTTCCGCAATCGCCTGCGCGCTCTCTTCAACACCATAGACCTGACAGCCGTGGCGCGCAAAAAAGAGCGCGAAGGTTCCCGCCCCGCAGTAGAGATCGACGATGCGCCGAGGATGCTCCAAGCCGGCACGCATGAAGTCGAAGATGCGCGAGACGATCTCTACATTGACTTGAAAGAACGAACCGGCAGAGACACGATAGCGAACGCCGTCGAGGACCTCTTCGATTTCGGAGCGCCCTACGAGCGTTCGGTGTCGCCGGCCCATGATCGCGTTCTCGCTGCTGGGCTCGAAAGAGTTGGTCAACCCGACGGCACCGGGGAATACGCGCATGAGCGACTCGCTCGCGCGTGCGACTTCCGGCGACTGGCGCGGTGTCGTTAGCGTGACGACCGATTCACCGCTCGAACGCGCACTGCGTGCAACGACGTGTCGCGTGACGCCGAGCGCTTCCGCGATCTCCGGCGCGTTGCGCGCGCGGTTCAGGCGACCGATATAGTCGCTGAGCTGCGGGGTCACGATCGGACATGCCTCGATCGGCACGAGATCGTGCGAGCGTTGCTGATAGAACCCGATCGTCGACGCGCCCGCACGCTGCTCCACCACAAGCGACATCTTGTTGCGGTACCCACGCGGATACGTCATACCGACCGCATCGCGAACGGTTATGTCGGCAAAGCCGCCGATACGTACGAGCGCGTTGCGTACCGCGTCGGTCTTCCAGACGAGCTGAGCAGGGTAGCTCAAATGCTGGAGCTGGCAACCGCCGCAGGCGCCGAAGACCGGGCAAAAGGGGGCTGTGCGGTATTTCGAAGGAGCAAGGATCCGCACGAGTTCGCCGATGGCATATTTTGGCTTGACGGCCGTGATGCGGACGCGCGCACGTTCCTGCGGCAACGGCCCGAAACAGAAGACCACGATGCCGCCGGTACGCCCGACGGCTTGTCCGTTGGCGAGAAGGTCCGAAAACGCGAGCTCGTACTCTGCGCCGACCGCGACCGGAGCGCTACGCGCTGTTTCGCTGTTCGTCAAGCGTCTTGAGCAAGTGATTGGCCTCGTCGATCAGCTGCTGGATACGCTCGCTCGTAGGATCGACGGGGCGACGGCTCATCATGACGCGCACGACGGTAAACGCGAGCGCGGCGCCGAGACCTGCAACGCCGATCCACATCAGCGTGCGTGTGAGGTTCGCTTGGCGGCGGTCGTCGGATCGATCGTTGTCGGGTTGCTGGTCCATCGTTTTTCTAAGGTTCGCGCCGCTGAAAGGTGATCCCGCCAGGCGAGCGGGAAGCCCCCTGCGCGTTGCCCATGATCACCGAAACTGACGACCTCCAAGAACGTAATGCTGACCGCGCCACCTGGCTGTGGGCGATGCTGGTTTCCGGCTTCGTCAATATTCTCGTGTATATGGTCATCGCGGGCGTGATCTCTCAGCGCATGCAGGCTATCCAGGCCGCACAAGTGCGCCCCGAAGAGACGTTCATGGTCGCGTCATCGTCGGTCCATATCGCGCAGCACAGCCACCCGGCGCCGCAGCAGCGGGAGCCCTCGCCGCTCGACGCACAAAAGTCGCAGCAAGAGCGGCCCAAGCGCGCGCAGCGCAAAGCCGAACCGAAACCGCAGGCGCAACCCACCGAAATTGCGCGGATTGTCGCGAGTGCGCCGCCGCAACCGAAGTCGGCGCCGAGAAAGCAGAATCAAGGGTCGCTTGCCGAGGAGCTTGCACAGCAGCAGGTCGCCTTTCAACACGAGGCGCAGCAGCTCAACTCGCAACACGCGCCGCTCTCGGTGGCAACGATCGATCCCTCACAGCGCGAGTCGGCGACCAAAACGTACCACATGAATTTTTCGGGCAATCGGGAGCTGGAGGGCAAGGGTGAAGGCTACTTGATTCCGCTGCAGCGCTGGATCGGCGATAACGGCTCGCATTGCTACTACGGGCAATACACCTGGCTCTATCCAACTGGGGGCACCGAGGTCGACAGTATTCCGTGGCCCTTCTGCTTCTCACCGAATAACGATCCGATCGCACACGGCATCCGGCAATTCCCGTTCCCCCTTCCGCCGGCTGGCTATAAGTTGCCCCCGGGGAGATATCTCTATCCGATCGAGAGGGACGTATACGAAGCGTGGCTCGCGCGTCAGGGTTAGTGAAAGTTGTGCGCGCGCACACCGTCGACGACGCCTTCGTCGTTGAGCGTCCAGGCAGCGCGCGCGAGCAGATCGATCGTCCCCTGCTCCTTCTGCAAGACGCCCTCGATCACGAGCATGTTCGAGGTACGAATTACGCGACGGTACTTTTCGTAGATATCAGGGCGCACGATGACGTTTACGAGTCCCGTTTCGTCCTCGATCGTCAAAAACACAAAGCCCTTGGCCGTGCCCGGCCGTTGCCGCGTGATCACGAGCCCACCGACGCGACAGACGAGATGATTGGGCATCGAGGCAAGACGCGATGCGGCGAGCACACGCTGCGCATCGAGCTGCGCACGGAAGTGCGCGACCGCTTGCGCTTTGGTCGTCACACCGGTCGACCAGAGATCGAATGCCGTCTCGGCCTTGGCACTAAGCGCTGCAAAGCGCACGACCGGCTCGTCGACATCCATCAACTTACCGAGTTCACCACGCGCCGCGCGCTCATCGAGCGCGCGTAGCGCCCACATCGCCTCGCGCCGCGACGCAAACCACGGTGCAAACGCTCCCGCAACGGCGAGATTTTCGATCGCCTCTTTTTCGAGCTGCGTGCGCTGCGCGAAGGCGAGTAGATCCGCGAAAGGGCCATCGCGCAGTGCCGCTTCGAGCCGCTCCTTTTGCGCGCTGCCGAGTCCGCGTACCAGATGGAACCCTAAACGCAGCGCTCCTTGCGCATCGACGTGCGACCAATATTCGCTCGCATTCACTTCGACCGGCTTGACGGTCACGTTGTGCCGGCGCGCGTCGTTCACCAAGACTTCGGTCGAATAAAAACCCATCGGTTGCACGTTGAGGATCGCCGCTGCAAAGACCGCCGGAAAGTGGCACTTCACATACGCCGACGCATAGGCGAGCAGTGCAAAGCTCGCCGCGTGCGACTCCGGAAAGCCATAATCGGCGAAACCCTCGAGCATGTGGAAGAGCTGCTCTGCAGCCGCGCGATCGATACCGTTTGCGACCATGCCTTCGACCAAACGTGGAAAGATCTCACGCATGCGTTCGTGCGAGCGCTTATGCCCCATTGCGCGTCGCAGCGTGTCGGCCTCGCCCGGCGTAAAGCCCGCGGCCTCGATCGCCATGCGCATCCCCTGCTCTTGAAAGAGCGGCACGCCCATCGTACGTTCGAGCACCGGTTTCAACTTCGGATGCGGATAGGTCACGGGCTCGAGTCCCGCGCGCCGGCGCAAAAATGGGTGCACCATCTGCCCTTGGATCGGCCCCGGCCGAATGATCGCGACCTGCATCACGATGTCGTAGAAGCAGGCCGGCTTCATGCGCGGAAGCATCGACTGCTGGGCGCGTGATTCGATCTGAAAGACGCCAATCGTATCGGCTTTGGTGATCATCGCATACGTCGGCTTGTCATCGGCCGGGATAGTATGCAGCGCTAGCGACGTGCCGTAACATCGTTTGTGCAGTGAGAAAGCTTCGCGTAACAGCGAGAGCATGCCAAGTCCGAGCAAATCGATCTTGATCAGGCCGAGTTCTTGCAGGTCGTCTTTATCCCACTGGATGATCGTGCGGTCGCGCATCGTCGCCCATTCGACCGGCGCGACGCGAACCAGCGGATCGCGCGTGATCACCATGCCGCCGGAATGGATGCCCATGTGACGCGGAAAGCCATCGATGCGACGGCAGAACTCTTCCAAACGCAGTGCGCGTTCACCAAACTGCGCCGCGGCATCTTTGAGAGACTCTCGCGCATCGTATTCGGTGGCGAGCGCGTCGACTTGGTCGAGCGTAAAACCGAGTGCCTTTGCGACGTCGCGCAGCGCCGAGCGCGTGCGATAACTGATGACTTCAGCCGCCATCGCCGCGTTGCTGCGGCCATAGCGTTCGTAAATATACTGGATGATCTGCTCGCGGTCTTGGTGCGCGAAGTCGATGTCGATGTCGGGAATCTCACGTCGCTCTTCGGACATGAAGCGCTCGAAGAGCAGATTCATCCCGACCGGATCGACCGCAGTGATGCCGAGCGCATAGCAGACGGCGGAGTTGGCGGCCGAGCCGCGCCCTTGGCAGAGCACGCCGAGACGATCGGCGGCCTGTACGATATCCCACACGATGAGGAAGTAGCCCGCAAGATCCACCTTGGCGATGATGCCGAGTTCGTATTCGAGTTGACGCTCGACGTTTGCAGCGATCGGTGTGCCGTAGCGTTCCACTGCGCCGCGATAGGTCAGTTCGCGCAAATAGCTCTGCCGCGTGTAGCCGTCGGGTACGGGGAAGAGGGGGAACTGCCCGATTTGGCGCTCCAGCCGGAAGCGGCAGCGCTGCGTGATGCCAATTGTCGCATCGAGCGCCTGCGGATAGGCGCTGAAGATTGCGCGCATTGCAGCAGCGGACTTGAGGTGATACTCGGCATTGGGACGCAGGCGGTTTCGAGCACGCGCTACATCGAGCGTATCCGTCTCTTTGACGCACGCCATGATGTCGGCGAGTTGCGCATCCTCGCGCTGTGCGTAGACGACGCCGTTGGTTGCGACGCAGGCAACGCGCATCTCCCGTGCCAGGTGCACTAATTGCTCGTTGCGCTCGGCATCGGCTGCGGTGAGATGATGTTGCAGCTCGAGATAACAGCGATCGCGAAAGCGCGCGCGCAACGCATCGATACGCCGGGGATCGGGAAGCTGCGAGAGCGCGATGAGTCCGTCACTGCGGCCGTCGAGGTCCTCGAGCGCCAAGCGCGCGTCGCCTTTGCTGCCGCGCAACTGCGCGCGCGAGATCAGTTCGCAAAGATTCGCGTACCCGAGTTCGTCTTCAATCAAGAGCACGAGGCGCGTACCGTCTTCTAGCGTCAATTCGCTACCGATGATCGCGTCGATCCCGGACTTGCGTGCCGCAATCGCAAACCGCACCGCGCCATAAAGTCCGTCACGGTCCGTGAGTGCAATCGCTGCAAGCTCGAGCTGCGCGGCACGGTCGATCAACGTCTCGGGACAGCTCGCCCCTTCGAGAAAAGTGAAGTTCGAATACGCGTGCAGCTCGGCGTAAGCTGGTTTTACTACCTGCGCAGCCACGTGCTGAGCATCCGCAAATCGAGCCGATCCACGATCTGCGGGCATTCGGACGTGCAGCAATGCAGCGTGCGAAGCTTCTCATGCACGCGTGCGCGCGCACGGCTAAATTCCGCCTCGATCGCGGGATTCGCTAAAAACCGTTCATGCTCGATGCGTAAATGGGCGAAGCGCCGGTGCAGCGCCCGCTCATCGTCAGATTCGCCGACGAAGCAGGCGCGTAGCCGAAGCTGTTGGCCGTACCGGAATCCGGCGCGCAACTCGCGTATTCGTCGCATCGGATGTTCAGAATAGCCTATCTTCACACTCGATTCGTCGAGCGCGAGCAGATAGACGAACCCGTAGTTGAAACCGGCCAGCTCTTCGAGCGGCGAGAGTAGATGATTCGTGCGCGTGATCTCACCACTGCGCAACCATGCTGATGCAATGCGCTGAAACCTTTCGCACTCCGCCTGCTCGACGCTAATCATACGAGCCCCGTAAATACCAGTGGTCGCCTTGGCGGTAGATGCGGCAGATCTCGCCGGTATCGAGTTGCACGTCATATTCATCGCGCGCAACCGGCGAAGCGAACCAGCCTTCCTCAATGCGCCACGGACCGGTGACGTGCTGCACCGTGTGCCCGCCGACCGTTATCGGCTCACCGCGGCGCAAACGTACGTCGATCTCGGTCACGGCGAGCAGACGCAGCTGCGGCACTAATCGAGGTTGGGCGGCGGTACGGCCGGCCGGATCGCGCTTGGGCAACACGAACGGCTCGTAGTGAAAACGCTCTTCGAGTGGATGGGCCGCACACGTCTGGGCGCGACGCACCGGCTCGCCGAGCATCGCTTCCAAGCGCGCAAGTACCACCGCCACGGTCGCACGGTCGATCTCGTCGCCGGCGAGCAGCGGCACTGCTTCGCCGCCTTCTTCTAACCCCATAGCGCGCAAGCGTAGTCCGCAGATCGCCGCTGGGAAACTCGCGCCTTCAAGTTTGGCGCGTAGCACGTCGAGCATCGCGCGTTCTTGCGAAGTAGCAGCAGCGAGTTGCACGTCAACGCGCGCAGTGTCGGCATTCTCGAGTTCGATCTCGACTTGCAGCGCACTCGCGCGTTTGCCGCAACGTTCGAGATCATCGCAGATCCGTCCGAGCAACACGCGCAACGCGAAGATGACCGCTGCCTCGCTCTGCGCGCTACCCTCTCCAAGCATTGCGGCTTCGATTGTGATCGCATGTCCGCGCGGCACGAATGGAGCGCGATCGATCCCGCGCGCAGCGTTGTGCCAACGCGCCGCGTCAGGGCCGAACCGGCGCACGAACGGCCCGTGCGGCAACGCGGCCAGCGCGCCGAGCGTCGTGATACCAAGCAGTTGCAAACGTTGCACGATGTCCGGCTCGAGTTCGAGGACGTCGAGCGGCAGCGGCTCGAGTGAGGCCGCTTCTTCACCCGTGGCGATCACCGTGCCATCACCGCTCCAAGCTGCAGCAAACGCGCAAAAGCGATTTGGCCCCGCACCGATGCGCACCCGCTGGTGCAGCGGCACGAGCAAGGCCCGTATCATGCGGCTCCAAGCCACAAAATCGCCGTCTGCGCCGTGCATGTCGAGAAACGCCGATCCCACACGCGCATCTTCAATGAGCGGCGTCACCGCGTCGAGTGCGTCGAGCAGCTCCTGCCAAGCCGTATCACCTAGAGCGTCACTGAGAACGCGGACACAGACGATCATGCTAGTGGCCTCTAATGCCATTACTTCCTCATCCATTGACGACAAACGGAGTTAAAGAATTTCTGAGTTTGTGTTTGCGCAATTCGGTCTGCACGTCGAAGCCGCTGAAAACGCCCCAGAGCCCGCGTGTGCCCTTCATAACGACGCGCCGTAGACTACATGACAGTGCCAGTGTTGCGGCCGCGGAAAGCTCGAGGCTCACTCGCGACGCGAGCACGACGAGTACCACCCCCGCTTTATGGGCGAGGCTTGCAAGACGTGCCCACACGACGGCGCGCAGCGACGTGGCCGCCATGACCACGACCCGTGCCGTTCGCGAGCGCAAGAGCAGATCGGCAGCCCGCGCGATCCGCAGCGGCGTGGCGGCCGGTACGATCAGCAGCCGGTCGAGGCGTACCCCGGCAGCCTCGAGCCCAGGGGGGTAGAGCTCACCGCTATCGATAATCGCCCCGAGCCCGCGGCCTGTCGCCCGTGCGAGCAGCGCGGCCGCGATGCTGTGGCAACCGGCGCTCCCGGCGCCCTCGAGGGCCACGAGCGAGCCGTAGGGGATGCCCCCGCCGAGCACGGCGTCGATCGCGGGAATGGCGGTCGCAAAGAGCGCCTCCCGGCCGGCACGTGGCGCCCCCGCCACGGCATGGAAGCGGGCTTTGAGCTCCTGGAAATCGACGCGTACCGGAGGCATGGGTCCCCATCCTAATCGAACATATGTTCGATAGTCAAGAGGCCGGGCATGGCGAAAGCTGGCCGGATGCCTGACGAACGCATCACGGAATGGGCCCTGGGACTCGTCAAGCACGACGTGCGCGCTTTTAAGCGAGCGCGAGCGCGGTTTTTGCGTCAGCCGAGCGCCAAACGTTTGCACGAGGTACGCACGACTGCACGGCGCTTGCGCTGCGTCCATGAAGATCTGGAAGGCGCGGTTGCCCCGTTCTCCCTCAAGCGGTTGCGCCGCGTGATCGAGTTGACCGGCGACGCGCGCGATGCTGCAATCTTACGCGAAACGTTGCGCGATACACTCGACGTGCGCGAACGCCGCGCCGCACGCAGCTTGTTACGGGCGCTACGCCGGCGCGAGCGCATCGCGCTCAAACGCATTGCCGTCGCGCTCAAAGGGTTGCGGCCGCTGCAACCATGAAAGCCCGCCATATCGATCTCTCCGATGCCTGCGGCGTCGATGATGCGATGCGCCGCGTCGCCATCGTGCGCTTCGCCGAAGTGCTCACGCTCGTGCCCGCGTTGCGTCATGGACGAAGCAAGGATCTGCACAACTTGCGCATCGCCTGCAAGCGCTTGCGCTACGCGCTCGAACGCTTTACACCGCGCGAGCCGTCGCTGCTCGAAGCTGCAAGCCGCTTGAGCCAACTGCAAGACGCACTCGGCGATCTCCACGATCGCGATTTGCTTACAGCTGGGATGCCGAAGGACTTACACGTGACGGCACAGCGAGTACGTATGCAGCGCGAAGACGCGCTCGCACGAGCGCGCGCGCTGTGGCGCGACGCGTTCGCACCCTACGGCCCGTTTGAAGGGCTGATGCGGTTTACCGGGCTCGGTTATGGCTTCGGTGACGGTGCCGCGGGCGCTTGACCACCGCACGCTTGCGCGGCCTGCACGATCGCTTGTGCGAGCGGCTGCTCTTCTTTCTTACTCTGATCCTGCGTCCACTCGAGCCCCTCTTTGAGCTTGCCGATCTGGTTGTAGCCAACCGAAAGCCCGGGGATTTGCGTCGGATCGAACTCGTATTGATTCGGTTGCAGACCCGCTTGCAGCACGAGGTCGTCGAAGTTTCCCGGCACGCTCGCATTGACGTTGGTCTGCGTCGCGCCGCCGACCGGCCCCGAATTTGGATTTTGATTGGGTCCAGTTTGCGGGTTCTGCGCGGGCGTGGTGTTGTTCGATCCGCTGATCGCGTGCATGTAGCCGAAGCCCTCGTGCTGCATCTGGCCGAGTTGTTGCGTCTCGACAAAACCGTTGATGATGTCGAGCGAGGCTTGCTGCGATGCGAGCGTCTTGAGCATTTTGGTCTTGAGATCGATCAGCCGCTTGTCGTCATCGGTGTGGGCGGCCGGCGGAAAGACGCTGGGATCCTCGAGCAGCTTCTGGACTGCAAGTGAATTTTGGACTAGCGGCGTGACGAGACCGTTGAGACGGTAGACCGACATGTCGCGCCCGGAATTGCTGCCGGACGCGCTCAGTTCGATGTAGTCCGAGAAGAGCGGCGGGCTCTTGGCGATCGTCGCGTCGTTCTGCATCATCAGCGCAACGGCCGGCCGAATCTTGGTCGCAAGCGCACTGCAAAGCGGGCGCGACATCGTGTGATAGATCTCGGGATAATTCTGCGGCGTCGCGGTCGGTGCGGGCGAAGGCGCGGTTGCGGCCGTGCCGGCAAGCACGACGGCGAGGAGCACTGCGGGGACGGGGATACGCATGGAACCCATTCTACGACAGCAACGCAAGAAGAAGCCTGCAGTGACAAGGAAAGCTGTGATTTTAGGCCAGCTCTTCGTCAGCTCAACCCTCATTTGCCTGCTTGCAAACATCGGGTCTCGCTTCCTCGATCCGACCTAAATCGCAGCTTCCCTAGCTTGGGACAGTTTCAGCAACTTGCTCGAGTGCTTGTTTCTCTTCGCCCGAGATCACCATCGTGAGGTCGAGCATAATGATCAGCCGCTCGTCCATCTTGCCAACGCCTTGGATGTACTCCGTGCCCACACCGGCGATCATCTCCGGCGCGTCTTCAACGTTCTCGATCGGAATGTTGAGCACTTCGCTCACCGAATCGACGACCATGCCGACGCGCTTGTTGCCGATCTCGGTGACGATGATGCGGGTGCTCTTGGTTGCGTCGATGCGCTTCATGCCGAAGCGCGTGCGCAGATCGATGATCGGAATTAGTTGACCGCGCAGGTTGATGACGCCCTCCATGAATTTGGGCGCACGCGGCACGTGCGTGATCTCGACCAGGCGGATGATCTCTTGCACTTGCGCGATGTCCACGCCATACTCTTCGCTCCCCAAACGGAACGAGACGAGTTGTATGACCTCGCCCGAGAACTGCTGCTTCTTCTCTTCCCTACCGTCTGCCATAGTGTCTGATCCTTAAACCCCAGTGAATTCGGCGCGAGCAACTTTACCGCCGGCGTAGGCTTCACCGACCAGCGAGTGCACGTCGATGATGAGCGAAATCGATCCGTTGCCGAGAATCGTCGCTCCTGAGATGCCCGCGATTCTGCCGACCACGTCGGAGAGCGGCTTGATGACGATCTCCTGCTCTCCCTCGAACTGATCCACCACCAATCCCACTTGTCGCCCCTGTAGACCCACGATCACGATCATGACTTTGACCGGGTCGCGTTGGCCGCCTAGCTCGAAGAACTCCGCGATTCGCAGCAGCGGAACCACTTGTCCGCGTAGCGTGATCACTTCGTTCCCGTGCACCGTCCGCACGTCGGGCATCTCCACGCGTTGCGATTCGATGACCGAATCGAGCGGAATCGAGTAGAGCTCTTCGCCGACCCGAACGAGGAGCGCCTGGATGATCGCGAGCGTCAGCGGTAATTTGATCGTAAAGCGCGTACCCTCGCCCGGCGCGGTGTTGACGTCGAAGACGCCCTTGAGACGCGAAATGTTGCGCTTGACCACGTCCATGCCGACGCCGCGTCCGGAGACGTCGGAGACGACCTCGGCCGTCGAGAATCCAGGCGTGAAGATCAGCTCGATGATCTCGCGATCGCTGAGGCGATCGTCCGCTGAAATCAAGCCTTGCTTGATGCCGCGCGCGCGCACTTTCTCGAGGTTGATGCCGCCACCGTCGTCGGAGACTTCGATGATAATCTGATTGCCTTCGTGGTACGCATTGAGCGAAATCGTTCCAACGCGTGGCTTACCCAGCTTCTCACGTTCATCGGGCGGCTCGATGCCATGGTCAACGTTGTTGCGCAGCAAGTGCATGAGCGGCTCGCCGACTTCGTCGACGATCGTCTTGTCGAGATCGGTCTCGGCGCCGGAGATCACCAGTTGCACTTCTTTGCCGCGTGCTTTCGCCACGTCGCGCACCAGACGCGGGAAGCGATCGAAGACCTGGCCGATCGGTACCATGCGCACTTTCATGATCGACTCTTGAATTTCGTTGGTCGTGCGCGCCAGCAGCGCCGCCGAATCGGCGAGATCTTTGGCCAGCGGCGCAACGATACCCGAGGATGCGCCGACCGTGTTGACCTTGTCGCTCATCAAGCGTTCGAGCGTGTTCGCGATATCCGAGATGCGCGTCCGGTTGATGACGAGCTCGCCGACGAGGTTGAGCAGTGAATCCAACCGCTCGATGTCGACGCGAATCGTCTGATGTATCGACGAGCGTTTCTGCTCGGCATTCGGCGACGCGCTCGCTGCCGCAGGTGCAGCTTTTGGCGCCTCTGCCTTGGGCGTCTCGACTTTGGGCGCCTCGGCTTTGGGCACCGCCGGCGCGGCCGGCTCTTCAAACGCTGGGACCGCCTCGGCTGCAGCGGGCGCGCTTTTTTTCGCGGCTGCCTCATCGAGGAGGCGCTGCACTTCAGCTTCGAATGCCTCGGCGTCCGATGGACTGGCTTGCGGCGCTTCCGCGGCGTGCGCCGCTTCAAACGATTGTTCCGGGCCCGTGCGGCCCTCGATGACCTGCGCGGTCTGCTCGTAGATCGAGGTAAATTTATCGAGCTTTCCGATGTACTCTTGGACGCCGGTAGGCGAAGGCTGATCGCTGATTGCGGCTTCCACGAGTTCGGTTAGCAAGTCCCGGCCTGAAAAAAGGATCTCGAGCACGCTCTCCGAGAGCGGCATGCGATCTTTACGCAGCAGATCGCAGAGATTTTCGAGCTTGTGCGCAAGCCCCTGAACGTCGGTGAAGCCCAGCATGCCCGCGCTGCCCTTGACGGTGTGCAGCGCGCGGAAAAGCGAGTTGACGATCTCGGGATCGCTCTCACCGGTCTGAACGAATTCTTCGAGCTTGAGCAAATCCGCATCGATTTGCTGAAGTAGTTCTTCAGCTTCGTCGCGGAAATACGAGATGAACTCTTCGCGATTAAAGAGTTCGTCAGACATGGGTTACTCCACGCCGAAGACGGAGAGCAACGGTCCGAGCGAGCCCGTCTCCGGGATCAGGATGAACTGTCCCGCGACTTCTTTCTCTTTGTCGAGGAAGCTCGACTCGATCAAGAAGACGTCTTGATCGGGCAGGATCGACATCAGCGTACGGAACGCGGCTTGCACCGTGCCATACGAGAGCGTCGGCACCGAGGGCAGCAGGTTCGAACCGGTCAGCTGAATGATCGCCGTCAAGTACGAGCCGGCAATGATATTGCCCAGCTCCTTGAGCGTCGAGTCCGCGATCGAATCGAAGATCTGAATGTCGCCGATCACGCGGTGCAAGAACTGGCTCACGAAGTCCAGCGCCTGCTCGCGATCGAAGAGCACGACCATTTGGCCCGGGGCTTCCCCGCGCACGTACATGTGCAGCGCAGCGACCGTGCGGTTCTCGTGACCAACGCGCGAGGCGAGATCGCGGAACTTGATCACGTCGATGCGCGGCTCGGAGAGATTGATCTTCGTATTGAGCAGCTGCGAAAGCGCTGTCGCCGCGTGACCGGCACCGATGTTGCCGACTTCCTTCAGCGCATCTTTTTGAAGATCGTTGAGTTGCATGCCACCACCGCTCATGACAGCACCTTCTGAATCGTTTCCAGAATCTTCGGCGGCTGGAAGGGCTTGGTGATAAAGGACTTCGCGCCGGCTTGAATCGCCTCGACGACCAGGGCTTGCTGGCCCATCGAGGTGCACATGATGATCTTCGCGTTGGGATCGTTGGCGACGATTTGCTTGACCGCGGTAATGCCGTCCATCTCGGGCATAACCATGTCCATCGTCACGAGGTCGGGCTGAAGCTGTTTGTACTTCTCGACCGCCTCGACCCCGTTCTGGGCTTCCCCGACGACTTCAAAGCCGTTCTTGGAAAGGATCCCCTTGATCATCATCCGCATGACGACGGCATCGTCGACGATGAGGACTCTCTTGCTCATCCAGTGCTCCCAAGACGAAGTGCAAAAATCCGTGCCTTTATCCTTTGAACTCAATCGGCCAAAGGCTACAGGTTCTTTATAGAAGGGTCAGGCCAATCCCCGGCTGCGCAGATCCGCCTGCCGCCGATTGATGAACTCGATGATCGCCTGATCTTCATCAGGCCGCAACCCGTGGAAACGCAGCCCGTGGGAGAACTTCCCCGAGCTCTTGATCTTCTCATGGCGCATAACTTCACCCAAAAGTACCAGGGCCGGCACTTCGGGCTTGAAATTCATCTTGACCTCGACGATCGTGTGGAGCTTGAGCTCCCGATCCACGATCAGCGAGCACCCACCGCGGCTGATGTCCCTGATCGTCGCCTTGCCGAAGTCCCCGCTGCCGACGCTGCCCGGGGCGAAGCGCCATTCACCGGTGACGATCGCATCGAGGCGCACGCTTTGACGCTTCTGCGACCCGCTGGCCGCGGCAATCAGGCTCAGGCGCCGTGGCGGGTCAAACTGGGTACTGCCGCCCGTGACCGCAGCGATTTTGGTCTCCATCCGGAAGCGGCCCGCCGCCGCGTTATAGATCAGAATCGCGGTCTCGCCGACTCTTCCGAGCGCGTCGCGCGTGACGACCCCTTTTGCACCGACCGACTCGACCGTCACCGAACGAGCCGGACGGCCACCAACGACCACGTCGACGAAAGAGTGGAGCTGTGGCAATTTACTGAGTGGAACCGCACCCCCACGGCTTCCGAAAATCGACTTGAACATTAGCTTCTGGCTTCTGCCGGTTCCTCGGTCGCGCTGATCTGTCCGATCGATTCGACCTTGAGGCCCGGCGCAATCTCGGAGTACGACAGGACCACCAATTGCGGAGCCGCGCGTTCGGTAAGCCGCTTGAGCGCCAAACGCACCGACGGCGAGCTCAAAACAATCGGTTGCAAACCGGCGTTTTGCGCCACCGCGATCTGCCGCGTCAACGACGCGTAGATCCTCCCTACCGTATTCGGATCGAGTAGGGCAAAGGCATCCTCCCCTCGGCGTACCGCTTCGGACAAGAGCGATTCCAGACGCGGATCGACCGTGATTACCGAAAGTAAGCCATTCTCAGCGTATTCGGCTGAGATGTGGCGCGCCAGTGCCGCACGGACCTTTTCGGTGAGAAAATCGATATCTTTGCTGACGCGGGCCGCATCGGCAAGCGTTTCGAGGATCATCACCAGATTGCGAATCGGAATGCGCTCGCGTAGCAAGTTCTGCAACACGCGTTGGACTTCGCCGACGGTGAGCAGACCTGGAACGAGTTCGTCGACCACCACCGGGTAGTGCGATTTAATATTGTCGAGTAGTGCAGAAGTCTCTTGACGTCCGAGCAACTCGGGCGAATGCGCCTTGATCAACTCGGTAAGGTGGGTCGCGATCACGCTAGTTGGGTCGATGACGGTATAGCCCGCCATCTCCGCTTCGCTGCGCGCGTTCTCCCCAATCCACAGCGCCGGCAGTCCAAAAGCCGGCTCGGTGGTCGGAATGCCGTCGATCGGCGCCGTCGCGGTGCCAGGATTCATCGCGAGCAGGCGGCTCACCATCACCTCAGCTTGCGCGACTTCGAGTCCGTAGATCTTCACCAGGTAGCTGTTCGGGCGCAACTGCAAGTTGTCGCGCACGCGAATCGGCGGCACGGCGATCCCGAGATCGCGCGCGGCGTGCCGGCGAATCAACGTGATGCGTTCGAGCAGATCGCCGCCTTGGTTGACATCGACCAGCGGAATAAGGCCAAAGCCGATCTCGAGTTCCATCGGGTCGTACGAAAGCAGCGGCACGACACTCTCGGCTGCACCGCTCTTGGCAGGTTGCGCACCCGGCGTACCGGCCTTGGCCTGCGCGACTTTGCGCTCCGCCGCTGCTTCCGCCGCGCCCTCGCGACGTGCGAAGTACAGTAGGAACAGTATTGCGGAGATTCCGAGCATCAGCCACCGGTCAAGACCGGCGAGACCGAAGAGGCCGGTGATGATCGCCGCGATGAGCAACGCGCGCGGTTGCGCGGTGAGCTGCTTGACGATATCGCTGCCGAAGTCGGTCTCTGCCGCTGCGCGCGTAACGATGATACCGGTCGCGGTTGAGATCAAGAGCGCCGGCACCTGGGTGACGATGCCTTCGCCGACGGTGAGGAGCGTAAATTTCTGCAGCGACTCGATGATCGAGAGATGCTGCTGTGCAACACCGACAATGAAGCCGCCAACCGTATTGATCGCGACGATGATGACCGCGGCGATTGCGTCGCCGCGTACAAACTTACTGGCGCCGTCCATCGCACCGTAGAAGTCCGCGGAGCGCTGGATGTCTTTGCGACGCTGACGGGCTTCCGCCTCGGTGATCAAACCAGCGTTGAGATCCGCGTCGATGGCGAGCTGTTTGCCGGGCATCGCGTCCAACGTAAAGCGGGCGGCGACTTCAGCGACGCGCCCGGCGCCGTTGGTGATGACGACGAACTGAATGATGATCAAGATGAGGAAGATCACGAAGCCGACAGCATAGTTGCCGCCGACCACGATCGCTCCGAAGAAATTGATGACCTCACCAGCGTAGCCATGCAGCAAGATCGCGCGCGTCGCCGTAATATTCAACGCCAGACGGAAGAGCGTGACGATCAACAGCATCGTCGGGAACGCCGAGAACGCTAGCGCATTTTCCGTGTACAGGGAAGTCGCGATGATCACGAGCGCGATCGTGATATTGAAGGCGAGCAACAGGTCGAGCAGGAGCGGCGGGATCGGAACGATCATCAGCACGACGAGCGACACGGCGGCGCCCGCAACTAAGACCGGCGTGAAGTTCGTGAATCGCTGGACTAGTGTCTGCCTGCCGGCGGGTGCTTGAGTAGCCACTAAGCGATCGTCTTTCGTTTGAGTTTGTAGATAAACGCGATCACCTGCGCGACCGCCGCATAGAGATTGGGCGGAATCGGTTGATCGAGTTCGACTTTTTCGTAAAGCGTGCGCGCAAGCGGCGGGTTCTCCATGATCGCGACCCCGTGTTCACGAGCGATGTCGCGAATGCGTTTGGCGACGAGATCCGCGCCCTTGGCGGTCACCACCGGTGCATCCATCTTGACCTCGTCCCATTCCAGCGCCACGGCATAGTGCGTCGGGTTCGTGACGACGACGGTTGCGCGCGGTACGGCTTGCATCATGCGGCGTCGCGCGCTTTCACGCTGGCGCCGTTTCAGCGCGGCTTTGGCCTCGGGATTGCCTTCGGCTTGACGCCACTCGTCCTTGACCTCTTGTTTGGACATCTTGAGGTTTTCCTCGAGGTTCCAACGTTCGTAGGCGTAGTCCAGGAGGCCGACCACAACCAAGAAGAGCCCGAACTTCCACGCCATGCTGTAGATCACGTTAAACGTGAGCATCACGATATCGGCTGGACTCGACTGCCCCACTTGGGCGAAGAGACCCACGTTGCCGGAAATCGTCGAGTAGATGATGATCACGACGGCAGAAAGTTTGAGCATCTGTTTCGCGAGGTTGACCAAAATGCGCTTTGAAAAAACGTTCTTGAAGCCGGTGATCGGGTTGAGGCGCGAAAATGACCACTTGAACGGCACGGTCGTCAGCACGAAGCCGAACTGCAGTAAGTTCGCGCCTACGCCGGCGACGAGCGCGACTGCAAACGTGATCAAGACAACCCACGCGACGCCGCCCGATGCTTGCATGAAGAGTAACGACACCGACTGAAACGTCGCGTCGTGATGATCGGCGATGCGCGAGAAATACGCCACAGCGCCGCCTTGCAAGCCACTGAGCATGGGAAAGAAAAGGGCATGCAAAACCAAGACCACCGAAAGAAAGATCACCGCACCAGCCAAGTCCGTACTACGTGGGACCTGACCGCGTTGGCGTGCTTCATGTCGGCGCTTCGGTGTGGCTTTTTCGGTTTGTTCTGGCTTAGCCATCGCTATCGGTCGCGAGCATGCTCATAGATGTTTTCGGCGTACTTGCTGCCATCCTGAGACCGCTCGCTTGCTGTTGGAAGCGGGAAGGTCGGGGCGGCCTGCCAATAAGGGAGGCTGACCGAAAACGATCACCCGTAGGAGAACACCCTTGAAACATACGCTGGTCTTGGCCGGCGCGGTGGCTGCCGCGCTGCTCCTGAGCGGCTGCGGCCACACGTACCCCGTCTCGAGCGGGTCACCGACGCCAGCGCCGCCGTTCGTCCCGAACGTGAGCAGCGAGTACGCGATCCCGACCGCTAATGCGCAGCCTGCGGGTATCACCAAGATCTCGACGGCCCTCTTCTTCACGGAGGAAGCCGCCGACAAGCTCGGGGTCCTCGGCGAGAACGCCACGATTACCGAGTACCCGCTCCCGGTAGCCAACTCCAAACCGCTGGGTATCACACTCGGGCAGGATGGAAACATCTGGTTAACTGAGTTCGGCGGCGATCGGATCGCCGAGTTCAACCTGGGCACCGCCGGGTTCACCGAGTGCACGCTGCCGGTGCAGACCGGCGTCACGCCGACGCCGTACGGCATCGCCGCCGGGCCGGACGGCAACCTGTGGGTGACTGACCCCGCAAGCAACGGCATCTGGCGCATTGCCCCCGGCTGCGGCACCTTTGGCTTCTTTGCGCTCGCAACGCCCAACGCGGATCCCCAGAACATCACCGTGGGCCCTAACGGCGCCCTCTGGTTCACCGAGTACAACGTCGATCAGATCGGCGAAATCTTTACAAGCGCGACACCCTTGGTAACGCAGCCGACGGAGTTCAAGGTAAGCGCGGGCGCGGGCCTAGGCGTGATTACATCAGGTTCCGACAGTGCGATTTGGTTCACCGAAACCAAGAGCGACAAGCTCGGTAGAATGCTCACCACCGGTACGCTCGCATCCGAGACCCCGCTCCCGGGCGTGAGCCAGCCGTACGGCCTCGTCAACGCGCCCGACGGCAACTTCTACATCGGGGATATAGCGAAGAGCAACATCGTGCAGGTCATCATATCGAACCCCGTCGCGATCAACCTCTTTCCGACGAAGACGAGCAATGCCGGCCCGTTCTGGCTCACGATCGGCCCCGACAACGAAGTCTATTTCACCGAGCAGACCGCCAACAACATCGGGCAGTTCAAGTACTTCTAACCCGGCAACGCGTTCATGAACGCGTTGATGTCGCGCAGCACTTCGTCTGTATTCGATATATAGACGAAGTGATCGGCGTCGGGGATGACGACGACCTTCGCGTTCGGTAGCCCGCGTCGAAAACCGTTGATCTGCTTTACGTCGTCGGCGTCCCGCTTTTTGACTTGGGCTTTTTCCGCCGGAGTTTTCGCCATGCGATCCACGTCGTGCGGATTCGCGAAGATCGCGAGGATCGGGACGTCGATCGGTCCTTTGAAATCACGCTTTCCGTCGAGCACGGCCTTCCCGATCGGTGGCATGGCTGGACTTCCGGGGTGGGGGCTCGGCTGTGGGACGCCGGCGTCGAACGCATACCAATATCCCGCATCGAGATAGACCAGGGCGGCGACCTTCTGCGGATAGCGCGATCCGATATCGCTCAGTTCTTCGCCGGCGCGTCCATCACCGCGAGGACGTCGTCTCCTAGGCGATCGGTGGAATAGTTCGCGACCGTCGGAGCCGGTTTGCTCGAGCTGCCGAAACCGCGACGCGTCATCGAGTAGACATGGTGGTGCGCGCGAAGAGCGGGAATGATCTTGAAAAAGTCGTGCCCGGTGTTCCCAAGCCCGGCGAGCAACAGCACCGGGCGGCCCGAGCCGCCCCAGTCTAGCGTTTCAACCTTCACACCCGGCTCGACCGCAACCAGCGTCACTTTTGGCTTGAGCACCGGCCACGACGCATGCGCGACGCGATGGTAATTCATCGTGATCTTTAGCGGCGGTCCTTGCGTTGTGCTCCATAATCCATCTATCGTCGTACCGCTCGCGCCGATTGTCGCGTGATAGACGCGATGATAGTCGAGCCACGGGTCTGTATTCATGTCGAACGTCATGGTAACGTTCGCTCCGTCGATCTTCACGTTTTTTGTAACGATCGGCACGTCGGTTTCGTCGATACTGTCGATTGTGACGTCGTAGGTGCCGCGGTTTTTCGTAATGACCATGATCCGCCGGACGTGCCCGGCCGGGCCCTCCATCGTGCCTTCCCACGTTCCAGCGATCTCCGTGGGGGCCGCCGCGGCGAGCAACAGGACTGCGATCAATGCTGTGATGTAGCGCATGTTACGGGGGCTTTAGCCCTCGCATCACCGCATCCATTTGGCCCGCGACGTCTTGGAAGATCTCCGGGCCGACGATCGCTAGCAGCGGAAGCGCGACGATCATCATCGTAAAGCCGACGGCCACTTGGATCGGTAGACCGATCACAAAGACGTTCATTTGCGGGGCGACGCGGGCCATAAACGCGAGCGCGACGTTCGTGAGAAACAGCGCGACGATAACCGGCGCCGAGACCTTAAAGACGATCAGGAACGACTGCGCGAAGAATAGCGCGAGATTACCGCCTACACTTGGATCGAGATTGATGTATGGCAGCGGCAGCAGATTGAACGAGCCCGCAATACCCTGGATGAAAAAGTAGTGCGAGTTCGTCGCGAGAAAGATCAGGGTTGCAAGGGCCAACTGAAATTCGCCGATGATCGTGATATTCTGTTGCGTCTGCGGATTGAGCACGTTTGCGATCGCGAAGCCTACCTGCAGGTCGATGAGCTCGCCCGCAAATTGGATGCCGACGAAGACGAGCGATGCGACGAATCCAACGATCACCCCGAGCAGCACCTGCGCCGCCGCACCGACGATCAATTCGAACGCGCCTCCGGTAAGATGCGGCACCGGGACGACCCGAAATACGAGAAACGTGAGTAGCGCTCCCAAGCCCAGACGTAACTGGTGGGGAATCTCCTTCGACGAGAACACCGGAAATAGATACAGCATCGACGACACGCGCAGAAACATCAGAAAGAACGTTTCGAACTGCCCTGCGGTCAAACCAAAGAGATGCACGGCCTTTACTTTGCCAGCGCGGGCAAACTCGAGAAGATCCGTGCCGCGAAATCGGTGAGCAGCGCGAGAATGAACGGCGCAAAGAACAGGAGCGCGAGCGCCGAGACGACGATCTTCGGAATAAACGCCAGCGTTGGCTCCTGAATTTGCGTGACCGCTTGGAAGATCGAGATCGTCAGGCCGACGATCATGCTGAGAATCAACACGGGCGCGGCGGCAATTAAGGCGACGAGGATCGCCTGTTGACCGATCTGGACGACATCGCCGAAACTCACGTGTGGAAGCTCTGGAAGAGCGCGCTGACAATTAGATCCCAGCCATCGACTAAGATGAAGATCAGGACCTTGAACGGCAAGGAAATGATGATCGGCGGGATCATCATCATGCCCATTGAGAGCAGGATGGCCGCGGTGACCATATCGATGATAATAAACGGAATGTAGATCGCAAACCCGATCTCAAATGCCGTCTTCAGCTCGGAGAGCACGAACGCCGGAACCAGCAGATACGTCGGGACGTCTTTTTGGGCGGTGGGACGCGGTTCTTTCGAGATTGAGTAGAAGAGCTGAATATCTTTCTCGCGCGTCTGCTTGAACATGAACGTCCGGAGCGGCTGCGCCGCGCGATCGAGCGCGACCGACTGATTAATCTTCTTCTGCAGGTACGGCTGTACGGCATTGTTGTTGATCTGGTGGATCACCGGGTTCATAACAAAGAACGTTAGCAGCAGCGCAAGGCCGACCAAGACTTGGTTGGGCGGCGACTGCTGCGTGCCCATCGCGGTGCGCACAAACGAGAGCACCACGATGATCCGCGTAAAGGATGTCATCATTACGAGCAGCGTCGGCGCAAGCGTGAGCACGGTGAGCAAGAGCAGCACTTGCAGCGCGCCCACGACCTGCTGCGGATTGTTCGTCTGGCCCAGGCCAATGTTGATGTTCGGCACCGGCAGCGTTGGCGACGTTGGCGCATTCGGCGCACTCTGCGCCATCGCAAGGGTCGGAAGCACCCACAACAAGACGAACGCGAGTACCGATGAGATCAGGAATGGGGCGTGGCGTGCCCAGACGCGCGCAAGCGCGTCCACGAGGCGGCTACGGTTTTCCACGCAGCGATTTCACTATATCGGCAAACGACTTCTGCGTCGTGCGCAGTAGCGCGCGTTGTGTCTCGAGCCAACCCTCGACTTCTTCCGTAGGCAACTCGGCGATCGAGGTCACATGCCCTTGCCCGCCGCCGATAAGATAGTACTTCGCGCCCACCTTTATCACGTGCAGTGCGGAGTGCTGCGAGAGCGGCGTCGATTCGAGCACCGTAACGAGCCGGCGGTTGGCCGAGGTCAAGATCCGCCCGCGCGCAAGACCCCGTACAACGAGATAAAGGCCGCCGAGCAATAGCGCGACGACCAATAAAGCAAAGACGTAACTGAGCCAGAAGCCCGAGGTCATAAGCGAGGGTTACGAGCTCGTTTGCGGATTGAGTTCGCTAATCTTCACAGCGTACTTGTCGTCCACCACGACCACTTCGCCGCGCGCAATCAAGATATTGTTCACATAGAGATCGATCGGCTCGGCTGCCAGCTTATCCAGCTCGAACACGCTGCCCGACTGCAGCGAAACAACCTCGCGCAACGGCATGACCGTTTTCCCGAGCACCGCACTGATCTGCAGCGGCACGTCGTGCACCAGGTCGAGATTCGCTTGCCCGGGTTGCGCGGCACGCACCGGCGTCGGCGGCATCGTCGTGTAGGCGACGTTCTGCGCATCGGCCGGAGGTGCAGCTTTTCTTTTTGCCGGAGCCGCAGCCGCAACGGGCTCCGCCTCGCGAGCCTTCGCCGCCTCGGCCGATGCCGTTGCGCTCATTCCGAGCTTCGAGAGCGTGATCGCCGCGAAGTCGATGCTGATACGCGGATGCAGATCCGAGCCGACGTCAACGTTTCCGTTGTAGGAAACAAACGGCGGTGGCGGGAGCAACGTCGCGTCCGTGCACATCGACGCGTGCGCGCCTTCGGCCGACGTTCCAATCTGCTTGGCGAGTTCTTCTACCATTGCGGTCGCAATCTGCGAAACGGTCTCCGAGGCGATTGAGAGCTGCATCGGGCCCATCTCGGTAACGTCGTCGCCGCCTCCGAGCATCACGCCCACGATCTGCTGCATGTCGGCAGTGGGGAAGCGTACGACAAGTTGCGCACCCAGCGCCGGAATCGTCGCAAGCGAAACCAGTTCCGAGCCGTCGGTACGAATCGACCCGTCGTGGTCATCCCGCGTTGCAGCACTTACGCTCGCGGACTGTTCCACCAGCCTACCAAGCACCGTGCCGGCCGAGGCCAGCATCGCGTCGGCAAGCTGTTGAGTATCGGGCATACGCTATTGGTCCTCGCTCGCTAAAACGTGTGAGACCTGCACCGTTAGCTGGTCCTTATTGATTCCGGGGAAGACCCGGAATTTTTCCTTTTCGTTGACCTTCGCCAAAAGCGGCTCGTTGGTCAACTTATCGAAGACGACGATGTCCCCTTCCTGCAATGCCACCAGATCGCGCAGCGATACCGTGGTTTGTCCCAGTTCTACTTCGACCTCGACCGGGGCGCGTTCGACGTTTCTGGTCAGCTGCGCGATGTCTTCCTCGGTCATACCGCGCCCGGCGATCACCGTCGGCGACCACTGGAACTCGGTCAACTGCTGTCCAATTGACTGCAGGACCAAATACGGCAGGCAGAAGTTCATCACACCCGACATGTCGCCGATCTTCAACTCCATCGAGATGTAGGCGACGATTTGGTCGAGGGGAATGATGCGCGGGATGAACTGCGGGTTTGAATCGAGTGCTTCGATCTTCAGTGAGAGCGTCAGCAGGTAATTCCACGACTCGCGATAGCTGTTGAGCATGCGCGCCATGAAGCGCTGCATGAGGGTGCGCTCGATGTCGGTGAGGTCGCGCAGCTTATTCGGGAACCACCCGGGGCCGCCGAGCAAGCGGTCGATGATCGAGAAGACGAGGTTGAGGTCGACTTGGACGATGCCGCTACCGGGAAGCGGGTCCATCGAGAAGATGCCGAGGATCGACGGTATGCCGATCGAGGCGATGAAGTCGCCGTAACTGATCTGCTCGATCGAGACGATCGTCGCCTCAACACGCGTGCGCAGATAGACCGAAAGCGAGTTGTTGAGCAGGCGCGTGAAATTCTCGTGCAGCGTGCGCAACGTCTGCAACTGGTTGTTGGTAAATTTGTCTAGCCGCTTATTGAAACGGAAATCGAACGACTTTACCCTACGGCCGTCGATCGCTTCCTTCGCCGGAGCGCCTTCGCCAGAGAGTTGATTGATAAGTGCATCAATCTCTTCTTGTGAAAGACTCGACATAAATGCTCGCTATTTACCTTTCTGACTGCTGCCCGGGGCAGCACTTCCGCTCAAGAGCACGATATCGACGCGGCGGTTCTGTTGCTTCTCCGTATCGGAGACATCGGCGTTGCGCGGACGGTACTCACTATAGCCCGTCGCACTAAGGCGAGTTGGCGCGATGCCGGCGCCTTGCAGATACTCCGTCACGTTTGCCGCACGCGCCGTCGAGAGCTCCCAATTGGATTTATATTGCGACGTCGAAATCGGAACGTTGTCGGTATAACCTTCAACCGCAATCTCATTGCCGTTGCGCTTGAGGAGTGGCACGATGCCGGTGAGAAACTTTTGCGCTTCGGGCCGGATCTCGGCGCTACCACTGTTGTAGAATGCCTTATCGGATAATAGCGTTACGGTCAGCCCGCGCGCATCGGCGTGCACCTGCACCTGCTGTTCGAGATGATTCTCCTTGACGTACTTCTCGAGCTCTTTCTTAATTGCCGGAATGCTCGAGCTCGCCTCAAAAGATTGCTCGCCGTTGGCCCCTCCGTTGGGCGGCTGATTGACCGTCCACACGTTATCGAACCCGGCCGAAACCGACTTGGCGAATTGCTGCACCTTGACGCGACTGATCGTCGACATGGCAAAGAGGATGATGAACAGCGCCAACATGAGGGTGATCATGTCGGCGTAGGTCAGCAGCCAGCGCATCATGCCCGCGGTCTCGAGCTTCTCCTCGGATTTCTTGCGAGGCCGGTTCGACTCGGCCGCGCGGGCCGCGCTCTTGATCGGTTGTGCCATTGGTGGTTAGTGTGCGCTTCCCTTAGGCTGACGATGCCGAGTAACCGGCCTCACCTGCGATAGCTCCGCCCTCCTCGACCGCGCTTTCGCGCTCCCTGGGATCGATGAACGCGAGCAGTTTCTCTTCGAGCAGACGCGGATTGTCGCCGGCCTGGATCGCGAGGATGCCTTCGATCATGATCTCGCGCATGAGCAGCAGTTGTCCGTTGCGTTCCTTGATCTTGGTTGCAATCGGAAGCCACAGCAAGTTGGCAAACATGATGCCGAAGAACGTCGCGACGAAGGCTTGCGCGGTTGCAACGCCGATGGTACCGGCGACATTGGTGCTGTTGCCCATCTCGCCAAGGCCCTTGAGCATGCCGATAAGGCCGAGCACCGTACCGATGATGCCAAGCGTCGGCGAATAGCCGCCCAAGTTCATAAACACTTGTTCGGATTTCGCACCGGCTTCTTGCGTGCTCGAAACCTCGGTCTCGAGAACCTTCCGGATAATCTCGGTATCGCGACCGTCGATCACCAGCTGGATACCTTTGCGCATGAAGTCGTCGTCGAGCGCTGCTGCCTCATTTTCGAGTGCGAGCAAGCCTTCGCGCCGTGCCTTCTCGGCAAACGAGACCAGCGTTGAGATTACGTCGCGTTCGTGATAATCGACCTGCACGAACGCGGTTTTCCACCCGCCGAAGAACCCGCGCACGAACGTGCGCAGGGGAAACGAGGTCAAGGTGGCGCCCAACGTTCCGCCGACGATCAGGAAGAACGCCTCCCACCGCCCGAAAATAACGTGAGCATCCGTCCCGCCGACCCAGCCGGCGATGAAGATGGCCCCGAAGCCGAGGATCAGGCCAAAAATTGTTGCTAAGTCCAAGATTCTGCTCTCCGGAGGGGTAGCCAGCGCCTTTACGGGGTATCGGCCGCCTCAATCCCAATATCAAGCCTATGTAACGGGCCGCCCGCTAGGCCGGTCCGTGAATTCGCCTCTTGAAGTCGACGATCTTCTGCTGAATCTCGAGCATCCGGTCGCGCACCACGAGCCGGTTCCCCGACGTCAGCGTCACCACCGTATCGGGCGTCTCTTCTATCTGTTCTATCAGGTCGCTATTGACCATCACGGGATGGCCGTTGAGCCGAGTAAGTGCAATCATGCGAATTCCCCGACTGGAGTTGGGGCGGCGGGTGTGGGTCCCGCCGCCCCTGGTCCTTACGCCTCTACGTTAGTTCTGCGAGGCCTGGAGTGCGATGACCGTTTGAATGTTGGCATCCGCGGTCTCGATGCCGCGTGAGTTCGCCTGGAACGCGCGCTGCGCGACGATCAGGTTGGTGAACTCATTAGCAAGGTTGACGTTGGACTGCTCGAGTGCTCCAGCCACGATCGAGCCGAACCGGCCGCTGTTGGCGGTACCAACTTGTGCCAGGCCCGAAGCGGCCGTCTGCGCGAACTCGCTGTCGCCGACCCGCTCGAGGCCGTCCTCGTTTTGGAAGGTCGCGACCGCGAGCTGCGCCACCGTCTTCTGCTGGCCGTTGGTGAACGATCCGGTGACCGTTCCGTCTTGGCCGACGGTGATGTTCGAGAGGATGCCGGCCGCATAACCGTTCTGGCTCACGACCGTGCCCGTCGAACTACTATTAAGACTCGTGTTGTCGAAGTATCCGAGCGCAATCGCGCCGGGCGTTGCCACCTGTGTCGGTGCCTGCGCGGCGTTGCCCGGGCTCGGACCCCATTGCAGGACGTCGAGTTGGTTGCCTTGATTGAGCGCCGCGGTCGATCCCGCAGCGTGGAAGTACCCAGCGCTTCCGGGTCCACCGATAGCCGATCCCGCGCCGGTGACCGATTCAATCGAAGACGAGTTGATGTACTGGCCATTCTGGTCGAAGTACGCATAGCCGACCACGCCGGATGAAGCCTGCGTGGTTTGCGCCGCGGTGACCGCCGCGCCGTTGTAGGTTGCGCCCTGCGTGATGGCTTGGAACTGGGTTCCGTCAGCGAACGAAACGCTGACCGCCCATTCGGTGGCCGGTTTCAGCGCGCTGCCCGCCTCGTTTTCAACGCTTGCTGGCAGGCCGCTGTTCGCCGCGGTCAAGGCAATCGTTGCCGTATCCGCAGCTGCCGGCGCCGGCGTCGTGAGCGTGAATGTCGCTCCATCGAACGTTACGGTCGAGCCTTGCGTGGCCGTCGTCGAGTTCCCAAGCGTGTCGGTGATGTTGAGCGGATTGCCTGGGCCGTTCGACGTGACGGTGATGTTGGTCGTGACGTTACCGGTGAGCGGATAGGTCGCGGCGCCGGTCAACACACCTAAGGCGTTGGTCGTTGTCGCGAGCGAGTGCGTCGCGCTCGGCGCGATTGGCGAATACGTGATCGTTGCTTCGTGCGCGCCGCCGAGCGAGTCGTACATCGTCGTTGAGACGGTGACCGCAGCGCCCGGATTGGCCGAAGCGCCGATCGCCTGCTGGAACGCCTGCGTCCAGTTGGTTTGATCGAGATTACCGCCCAGTGCGACGTCGAAGACTTGGTCGTTGATCGCGGGACCGGTCTTGACGCCCGAGCCGGTGGCCGTCGCTTGCTCTTGCAAACCGACCGGGATGTTGATTGCACCGGGCACGCCGGTGTTGTTTATGACGCCGGCGTTGTTGGCCATGTAGCCCATGACCGCTTGACCGGTACCGGGATCGTAGAGCAGCCCGTTCGCGTCGAGCGAGAACGCGCCGTTGCGCGTGTACGTCGGCGAGCCCGTGCCGTTTGCATTGTTCATGATGAAGAACCCGTCGCCGTTGAGCGCCAGGTCGGTGTTAAGGCCGGTCGTTTGCAGGCCGCCTTGGCCGAACTCGGTATCTTCGGTAGCGACTTTGACGCCGAGTCCGTTATCGATCGGATCGACGCCGCCGCTGGTCTGCGTGGGACCCGACGGTGCGCCGACCTGCTGGTAGAACTGATCGGCGAAGGTCATGCGCTGGGCTTTGAAGCCCGTGGTCGCAGTGTTCGCGATGTTGTTGGAGATCATGTCGATCCAGCTCTGGTATGCATCCAGGCCGGAGATCCCCGTGTAGAGTGAATCGAAAGCCATTCTTGACCTCTATTACGGATCCGCGATGTTTCAGTTGATCCACATCGCGGCCGGAGCTCCGCAAGCGGTCCGCCCCGGTGAGTGTTCTTAAATAATTGCGGCCGAGTCGATGTTGGTGAAGACGTTGTCTTTCATCGAGTCGGAATCGACCGCGGTTATGACGGTCCGGTTCTTGATGCTCACGATCATCGCAGTGTCGCGCACGATAAAGAGCGAGTTCTTCGCTCCCTTCGCCGCGGCTTTGTCGGCCATCGCGTTCATCTTGGTGACGTCTTCCGACGTCAAGCTGATGTTGCGCGATTGCAGACGCTGCATGGCGTGAGCTGAGAATTTCAGCGACTCGCCCGACGTTGCCGCCGGTGCTTGTTGCTGCGCCGCTACGTTGTCGAGTACCGCACGGAAGCTCGGCGACGAAGTCGGCGGAATTTCAACGGGTTTACCGACCGGACGCGCCGTTGGACCCGGGAGGATTCCCGGTTGATGGACGCGGCTTATGTCGTTCGGATCCACGTTATTGCCCCGAACTGCCTGTTCCGGTTAACGTCGAAGCGCTCCCGATGCCAACGATTTGGCTGGTCGAGAAGAGCAGCGGGTTGCCGTTACTATCGGTCATCGTTTGACCGGACGAGTTGGTCATCGTGAAGTACGGCTGACCGTTCTGCACGTCGATCGAGGAGATGATGCCCGTGACAGTCGACGAGTTCGAACCCGTCGAGCTCGTGCCCGTGTTGACCGTCGCTGCCTTGCCGATAAGCGAGGCGGCTTGCATCACGCCGAAGTTGCTCGAGAATGCCTGAAATGCACTGGTCATCTGTTGCTGATACTGCAGTTCAGACATTTGCGCCAACTGGGTGACGGATTCGGTCGCATCCTGAGGTTGATCCGGATTTTGGTTCTGCATTTCTGTGGTCAGCAATTGCAAGAACGCATCCGGCCCCAGGGTGTTGTCCGAAGTCGCCGCCGAGTTGTTGGCACCGGTCACCGTCGATGTTACTGGTGAGCCGACGCCTGTTGTGAGTCCCATTAGTTCCTCCTATGCGAGGGAGTTAAAAAGCTCGAGTCCTGAACCGCTCAACAGCGAGGGTCCGGGATCCGAGGTTTCGCTAGCGTCGGCCGTCGCGGTGCCGTTCAACTCATGAACGACGTAGCGGCGCCCGAAACCGGCGGTACGATCCTTGCTTTGATCTTTGCCCGCGTCACCGCCGGAAACGTCGACCGAGAAACCCGAAAGGGTCAACCCGGCCTCCGCGAGCGAGCGCGCGAGGTCTTGATGGTTGGCAACGAGCGCATTGGCAACGTCGGCGCTCTGCGCGATGACGTTTGCACTGACTTGGTTCCCCGATACGGTGAGGCGCATCGTCACCTGACCAAGGTTCTCCGGCTGCAGCTGCAACCGAATCTCCGAGGTCCCTTGGGCGAGCGTGCGCATCGTCATCCCGCTCAGCATTTGCTCGATGACCTGGTTCGCGTCGACCGAGCTGCCGCTGCCGTTCGATTGCGAAGCGTTTTGCGCTTGCGAACCGAGGTTGGCATTCGGCGGCGCGATAAGACTCGCCAGGTTGGCGCCCGAGGGCGTTTGCTGAGCGAGGTCTTGACCGAACGTATGTCCCGAGTTGCTGTTGGACGACGTGTTCGACGGAGATGAACTCGCGGCTACCGCACTGGGCTCCGCGTCCGCGAGGATCGCTGCAAATCGTGCGGCGAGCATCGTGGGCGTGAGCGCCGGAGCGGCCGATGGGACGAGCGCCGTAGCGCTGGTCGCATCCGCATTGTCTGCGCCCGCCGCAGCTGCGCCGCCGTTCACCTGCGCGTCGACGCCCGCAGCACGCACGAGCATTCGTGCGAGCAGGTCGGGAGCATTCGACATCGTGATGTTTTGCTGCGAGCTAACCGCGTTTGCAGTTGCTTGGCTCAGAAGACCGGTTGTCACGGTTGACGGCGCGTTGCCTTGCGGCGTGTTTTGCGCGTCCGTCGCGACTGGACTTGTGATCTGCTGCGTTGCGAGTTGTACCGGGGTCGACGCCGCCGTACTCGATTGCACGGGCGACGGGGATGGGCGTACGGCTGGTGCCCCATTGGATACCGGCGCTTTGAGCGCCGCAACCACCGAGGCGAGAAGCGAACGAACAACCGACGAGACATCGAGCGTACTCGCTGTTCCGTTGGTTTCTTGTTGGTGGGCCGGGAGTTCTTTCGCCGAGTTGGCGTCCAAGAGGTTTCCCGCGATTTCGTTCTGCTGCCCTGTACCGTTTTGTGCATCCCTCGCGATTGTCTCGATCAGATTTTGTAATCGATCTGCGAGGGCGTCCGCTTCTTGTGCGGCATTCCCTGGCGGTCCATTACCTGGTGGCGAGAGCGCATTCGCGATCGTTTGCTTTACGGTGTTGCGTAGTCGATCGAGATCGCTCGCTGAGTATTGGCCCTTGAGCAGATTTGCTGCTGACGTGCTGATACTCTGGGCGAGCTGGTCGACGATCGTTGCCATCGGTGTTCCGTTTTGCAACAGCGACGTGATTTGCGCGAGCAGATCCGCGTTTGTCGACGTTGTTGAAGACGGCGACGAGGATGATCCGCTTGCGTTTGCGAGTGAGGTTCCGAACAGCGACGCCCAATGTGCGCCTTTGCCCTTGCCGCTCGCGTGCGCCGTGCTGCCGGTGGCCAGATGTGCTGTCGTGGCCGGAAGCACCGATGTGATGGAAAGCATGCTTATTTGATTCACCTCCTCTCTTCTTATTTGGCCTCGAATACCAAAACGGAGAGCACGGCCAGGGATGCCCTCATTTAAGATGTTCGGCCCCGAGGGGACTCAGGTTTAGGCTAGGCGGGGACCCGTTGGGTCAGCCCGGCGATGGTCAGCATCGACCGCAGGAGCCGTCCTCCGTGCTCGCTGAGGACGGATTCGGGATGGAACTGGACCCCGTGGATGGGGAGATGACGGTGGGCGATGCCTTGCACCACACCGTCGGAGCTCTGGGCGCTGATGTGCAGCAAGCCGGGCAGGGTCGCTGGATCGAGGCAGAGGGAGTGGTAGCGGGTCGCCGTGAGCGGCGATGGCAAGCCGGAGAACACACCGGTCCCGTCGTGGTCGATGCGACTGGTCTTGCCGTGCATCTGCGAGGGAGCGTGGATCACGCTCGCGCCCAGCGCCTCGCCGATCGCCTGCAGGCCGAGGCAGACCCCGAAAACCGGCATCCCGCGCTCGATCGCCGCGCGGAGCACGCGCATCATCTGCGGCTTTTCCGACGGATTGCCCGGTCCCGGTCCAACGACCAGCATCCGGTAGGCTTCGAGCAGCGCCGGCTCGAGCTGCGGATCATCGTTGAGGATGACCGAGGGCTGCGCACCCTGGGAAGCCAGCAGGTGCACCACGTTATAGGTAAAGCTGTCGTAGTTATCGATGAAGAGGACGCTCGCGCTCATAGATCTACCCCCAACATTTCGCGCGCGATGCCTGTCTTGTGCAGCACTTCGTCGTATTCCGCTTCCGGGTCGCTGTCGGCAACAATGCCGGCTGAGGCCTGCCAGTAAACACGGCCGCCCTGCACGTGCAGACTGCGCAGCGTGATGCACGAATCGAAATCACCGCCGAACGACCAGCGTCCGACGCTGCCGGCGTAAAAGCCACGCGTGACCGGTTCGAGTTCATCGATCAGCTGCATCGCGCGGACCTTCGGCGTACCGGTCACGGTGCCGGCCGGAAAACCGGCGCGGAACAGATCGAGCCCATCGCACTCCTCGCGCAACGTGCCGACCAGATCCGAAACGATGTGCATGACGTGACTGTACCGCTCGATCTGCAACAGTTCGTCGACCGCCACCGAGCCATACTGACATACCATTCCGAGATCGTTGCGGCCGAGGTCGACCAGCATCACGTGTTCGGCGCGCTCCTTTTCATTTGCCAGCAGCTCGCGCGCGATATGCGCATCCTCTTCATCGTCGGCTCCCCGCGACCGCGTTCCGGCAAGCGGACGAATGCGCGCCCTGCGCCCTTCCAGCCGAACGAGGAATTCCGGCGATGCACCCAAGACCGTTCCAAACGGGCCGTCGACATAGAACATGTATGGTGATGGGTTGCGACGGCGTAGGGCACGATAGAGGTCGAACGGATCGCCTTCGAGCGTCGCATCGAAACGGATGCCCAGTTGCAACTGGTATACGTCGCCGTCGTAGATGTGCGCCTTGACGCGCGCGACCTTCTCGAGGTACGTTGCGCGATCCATCGACGCGTGTGACCTGCCCGACGCGCGCACTGGGCGCGCAAACTGCGGCGCCTGCGACTCCAGACGCGCGACGTAGCCCCGCAGCCGTGCATCGACCTCGTCCGCATTCTCGCCACACCCCCAGAGAATCAGCGAATGCGTCAGGTGGTCGAAGATCAGCCAGGTCGCCGGCACCGCAACGTACGCCGCGGGCATGGCCGGCGGATCTTGGGCGCGCGGCGATAAACGCGCAAACGGGCGTGCAGCATCGTAAGCGAACGCAACGAGCGCGCCTCCCCAGTTGCTCGCCTCATCATCGGGTGGCCGATGCTTGGCGACCAACGCGCGCACGTTATCCAGCAGATCCGGCGTTGCATCGAACGATCGCGCCGCAAGATAGTCGAGTCCGACAAATGAGTAACGCGAGATTTTTCCGCCGTGCTCGACGCTTTCGAGAAGGCACGAGGCGCCCGCGGTCGCGAGCGCGAGATACGCGCCGATCGGCGAGAGGACGTCGGCGGGAAGCGTGCGTGTGCGGACGATCAAGACGCCGCGTTTACCGCTTGAGCGAGGGATTCTCCTGCGTCAGCTGCGCCGCAAATGCCGGCGGTACGGCATCCAGAATCGCACCGGCGTCGTCCGGCGACATCAGCGCGAGCACGCGTGCTACATAGGGTACCGGCAACCGCTGAACGACCTTCGCAGCGTTCTCGGGTTGCATATTCGCCCAGAGCTGGGCGGTGCGCCGCATATCTTGCGTTGCATTCGATGCAAGATCGCTACCGCCACTCGTTGTGGTCGGATTGTTCGGGCTGCCGGCGGCCGGCGCTGCGCTCGGCGCAGCAGCACCGGCACCGCGAGAATTTGCCGCCTGCGTCTGGAACTGACTTATCTGCGCGTTGAGCGAACTGATCTGCTTATCTTTGGCCGCACTTTGGGTTTGCAGATCGGAAATCTGCGATTGCAACTGTACGATCTGTTTATTCTTATCGGTAATGACTTGGTTCTGGGCCGCAAAATGGAACGGCGTCGCGATCGTATCGAAGCGGGCACCAAGGTTTTGCATGAGCGGCTGCAAGGGGCCGCCGGTGATGACATTGCGCGACGGCGCCCACACGAACGCAAAGACGACAAGCGCGATTGCGATCGCGGGCAAAATCAACCGCTTCCACGGAAACGGCTTGCGCCGCCGGCGGGTGACGATCACGGCGTACCTCCTACTTGTGCCCGTCCGAACCGGCGGGCATTACCATCGTCGAGTTCCTTTTGCTCGACGCGCTGCTCTTCTTTCACGTACGCCTCGCGGCGGCGCTCCTTCAACTTCTCGACGACCTTCTTCTCTTTACTCGCTTCGAGCAATTCCGCGCGCGCTCGGTCGAGCGCCACACGGCGTTCGGCGACGATCCGGATCTGCGCGACGATGCACCGATCGAGAAACTGCAAGTGGGCGTAGATGCTCTGCAGCTCGCGCGTCTCCAGCTTCTTGTGCTTGTCGCGCAGCATCGCCGCATGCACGCGAAACTCTTCGTTGAGCCGCTCGAGCTCGCGCTCGGCCTCGTCGAGCGCGCGCTTGCGCTGTGCGACCACGAGTTGTTTCTCGTCTTCAATGCGCTTACGATGATCGAGCACCGGCTGCAGGGCAAAAGCAAACTTCTTCACGTCACACTCATCAGCTTCGCCAGCGTCTGCTCGTGCGAGCTGGTCTCATAGATTCCCTGACGGAGGAAGTGCCGGATACCCTCGATCTTGGAGAGCGCCAGGTCGACCCGCGGATTGCTGCCCGGCACGTACGCGCCGATGTTAATGAGGTCTTCAGCGTCCTTGTATGTGGCGAGCAGGTCGCGCACCGCCGATGCCGCCGAATACTGGTTCGCGTCGGCGACGTCGGGCATAACGCGGCTCACGCTCTGCAACACGTCGATCGCGGGATAATGATTGGCCGAGGCGAGTTGGCGCGAAAGTACGATGTGCCCGTCAAGGATCGAGCGCACGGCGTCGGCAACCGGCTCATTCATGTCATCGCCGTCGACCAGGACCGCGAAGAGCCCGGTGATCGTTCCGCGCTGCGAGGTTCCCGCGCGCTCGAGCAATTTGGGCAAGAGCGCAAAGACCGACGGGGTGTAGCCACGGGTGGTGGTCGGTTCGCCGATCGCAAGGCCAACTTCCCGTTGCGCCATCGCAAAACGCGTCACAGAATCCATCATGAACATTACGTCGAGGCCTTGATCGCGGAAATACTCGGCGATCGTCATTGCGACGAACGCGGCCTTGATGCGTACCAGCGCCGGCTGGTCGCTCGTCGACACCACCACCACGCTGCGGCGTAGCCCTTCCTCTCCCAGATCGCGCTCGATGAAGTCGCGCACTTCTTTGCCGCGCTCACCGACGAGCGCGATCACGTTGACGTCGGCGGCGGTATTGCGCGCAATCATACCGAGAATCGTCGATTTCCCGACCCCAGAGCCCGCGAAGATACCGACGCGTTGGCCTTTGCCGCACGTCAGCAAGCCGTCGATCGCGCGGATGCCAAGCGGCAGTGCTTCGGTCACACGCTTGCGCGAAAGGGGCGGGGGCGGGGCGGCGGTAACGACCGCGCGATTGTCTGCGACGATTGTGCCCTTGCCGTCGATCGGCCGGCCGAGGCCGCCGAGCACGCGTCCGAGCAAATGATCGGTAACGCCGATCTCAAGCGGCGCGCCGTGCGCGACGACGTCACTACCGGCGCCGATGCCCATCAACTCGCCAAGCGGCATGATCAAGACTTTGTTGTCGCGGAAGCCGACGACTTCGGCCAGCACCGGTTCGGCCGTACGCTTATACGAGATCGAGCACGTCTCGCCGATGGCCATGTTCGGGCCGAGGCTCTCAATCACGACGCCAATCACTTGCCGCACTTTTCCGTACTGCCGCACCAAATCGGCGCCGCGCAGCGCCTCGAGGTATGGCTCGGCGGAAAAGGCTGGAGCTTCCATCGGCGCTACGCGCTAACTAGCTTGGGCTGGAGATGAAAGCATCTCCGGCTCACCAAGCGCGATGTCATCGTCACTCAAGATCGCGCGTCGCGCCTCGCGAATCTGCGTCGAGATCTTCGAGTCGATCGTGCCCGCATCGGTCTCTACCACAACACCACCACGATCGACGCGCTGATCTTCGACGATGCGCAAGTGCTCGACATCACCCGAAGCGATAATCTCGTCGCGATGCTGGCGAATCATATCGAGATCGATTGGATTGACTCGTAGCGTCACCACTTCGTGGCTGACCAGTCGCGTCAGCGCTTGTCGCACGTTTTCGATGATGATGTTCTGATTCGTCTGCAATTCAGAATGCACCACGCGCTCGGCGATCGCCATTGCGAGTCGGGCGAGCTCGGGCTCCGCAGCTGCGATCACCGCGCTACGCTGGGCTCGCACGCTCTCGATCAACTCGCGGATTGTCGTGATTACCGGGGCAAGCTCATCCTCGGCCGAGCTCTTACCGGCCGTATAGCCTTGCTCGTGGCCAGATTCGCGCGCGTCTTCTTCGAGTTTGGCAATTCGCGCTTGGGCGGCAGTGACGAGATCGATCGCCTTACGCTCGGCCTGTCGAATGAGGCTTTCCGCGTCACCGGCGGCGCGGTCGACGATGGCTTCCGCGTCGCTCCGAAGCTGCTGCCAATTCACCGTCTCCTGCGGCGGCGGCAACGTGATGCGTTCGGTGTGGCCGTTCGTCGAGGGCGCAGCAACGCGCACCGTCGGGTTCGCATCGAGCTCGCGCGGCGCTTCGGCCTCCACGAGCTGTTCGGCACGCGGGACTTCGACGACGTATTTCGCGTCGACGAAGCGCGCAGATTTGACTATTTTACCCACGACGCTAGACGAGACGTTCGTCCTTCGCGCCGCGCGCGATGACGATCTGTCCGTTTTCCTCGAGCGTACGAATAACGTCCACGATCTGCTGTTGCGCCTTGCCGACGTCGCGCATGCGCGTCGGTCCGAGCAACTCAATCTCTTCCTTCAACATGGCGGACGCGCGCGATGACATGTTCTTATAAACGCGCGTAAGCAAATCTTCGTTGGCGACTTTGAGCGCAAGCGCAAGGTCCTTGCCGTCGACTTCCTTGAGCACGCGCTGGATCGAGCGGTCGTCGAGATTGATGATATCTTCGAACACGAAGAGCAAGTTCTTGACTTCTTGCGCGAGCTCCGGATCGCGCTTGGCCAGTCCGTCGAGAATGTTCTTCTCGGTCTCGCGGTCGACGAAGTTCATTACGTTGGCGAGCGACTGCACGCCACCGGCCTTCGCGAAATCCGCGCCGCTGACCAGTAGACGGCGTCCGAGCAATTCGTCGAGTTGCTCGAGCACTTCCGGCGCGGTCTTCTGGAGAATTGCGATGCGCATTGCCACTTCGGCCTGTAAATCGGGCGGCAATGCCGAAAGTACAGCGCCCGCCTGTTCGGGCTGCATGTACACAAGAATCAGCGCAATCGTTTGCGGATGTTCATCCTGAATGAATTGCAGCAGCTGCGCGGGTTCGGTCTTCTTGATCAGCTCGAGCGGATTGCCGTGCTTTAGCGCGGCAAAGAGCCGCGAAGTCATGTCGTCAGCTTGCCCTGCACCGAAGCTGCGCTCGAGGATCTCCTTGGCGTATTCGATGCCGCCTTCGTTGATGTATTTGAGCGCAATCGCGCGCTGGTACGCCTCTTGAATGACGGCGTCGCGCTTCTCGATCGGAACGGTCGTGATCTTGGCGATCTCGAGCACGATCCGCTCTACCTCGTCCTGCCGCAAGAATTTGAAGATCGTCGCCGAGAGCTCGAGGCCCAGCGTGATCAATAAGATCGCGGCCTTCTCCGGGCCTGAGATCTCGATCTGCGGGTGGTCGGGAAGGCCGGTTATCGGCTGCGGCTCCGGCAGATTCCCCATGCCGGCCAGGTTGACGATCGGTGATTCCAACGTTCGCCTCTCCTACTCAGCCAGCCAGAGTTTGACGAGCTTGGCAATGCTGTCGGGGTTCTCTTGTGCGACGGTCGTGACGTATTCGATCATCTGCTCGCGCGTCAGATCGGCTGCGGAACGAATCGGCGCCGCGATACCTGGTGCACCTTCGAGAATCGGATGCTCTTCGAAGGGCGGGAGCTCTTCGGCGAGCGAGGTGTCGAAGGACGGCAGCTCAGCACTCGGCGCGAAGCGTCCGCGACGCGAGCGCGTTACGAGCAGACCGATGCCTGCGAGCGCGAGAACTCCGCCGACTGCGAGCAAGGCCCACAGCGGCATGCCGAGCACCGTCGTCGTGACGGCCGACGGCGCGTTGACGTTCTCGACCGACGGGTTAAACGGAATCGCTTCGACCGATACTTGATCGCCCTGTGCGACGTTCAAATCGCCCGCCGCGATAACCGTGTTACGGATCTGTTGGACGTTCGCTGGCGTGAGTTGATATTGTTGTGCGTTCGCAACTGCCGGAACGCCGGTTGCGTTTGCCGCCTGCGCATTCGAATCAACAAGCACCGCGACGCTGGTCTGCAACACTTTGCCCGGCGCATCAATGTGCTTGGTGTTTTGCTCAGTGATGTCGTAGTTCGTCGTCGTTTTGGAGCGATTGTAGCGGCCGTTGGCGGGTTGATTCTGCGCCTGATACGTGCCGATGTTGCTGGTGGTTCCCGGCACACCTTGCGCACCATTACGCGCCGGCTGCGTGCCGAGGTACGATTCGCGCTCGGATTGATTGGAGAGCACGGTGCCCTGCGGCGCGTAGATTTTGCTCTCGGTCGAATTTGCGTCGAAGTTCATCTTGGTCGACACGCGCGCAACCGCTCTGTGCTTGCCGAGCGTGTCATCGAGCATCGACTGAATGCTTTGCTGTAGTGCGGATTCGTAGCGCTCTTTGGCGAGCAACTGCTCCTGCGTCAGCTTGAGTGCATCGGCGGATGTAGTCGAAGCGTCGCCGGTCGTGCCACCCGGACCGGGCAAGAGAATCTGCCCGTCCTGATTGACTATCGTGACGTTTTCCGGTTTGAGCCCGTTGACCGCGTTGGCCACGAGCATCGTGATGCCTTTGACTTCGCTCGCGTCGAGCGTTTGGCCCGGCTTCGTCTTGATTGCGATGGACGCGGTCGTCGGTTCCTGCGTCGACGTGTACAGCGACTGGTCGGGTGTCGCAATGTTGACGCGCGACGACTCGACCGGATCCAGCCCGTCGATCGTGCGCTCGAGCTCTCCCTGAACTGCGCGCGTCTTGTCGAGCTTCTCCTGGAACTCGGTCATGCCGAAGTTCGTGCGGTCGAAGAGCTCGTAGCCGGTCGACCCGCCTTTGATCAGGCCCGAGCCGGCGATTGCGACGCGCTCGTCCGAGAGATTCGCATCGGGGACGTACACGGTCTTCCCGTCCGTCGAGAGCCGATAGGGAACCTTATCATCTTTTAAATGTTGTGTAACGACGGCTGCGTCTTCAGGTGAAAGGTTGGCGAAGAGGACCTGATAGTTCGGGCCATGCCCAAAATAAAGGCCGCCAAGTGCGAGTAGCCCCACGACCACGATCGCGAGTCCAGCGACCACGATCGTTCGAGTCTGGCGATTTTGGTTTTGCCAAAAAGCGGCTAAACGGCCGAGAAATTCAGACCAAAGCGAGCTGAGACGCTCCACGCCTATATGTACCTAATTCTCCGAGCCAACCGTGGCATGCAGCACCGGACCTCCTTGCCCGGTGAGGGAGAAGCCTGACTCCAGGTCAGGCCACTATCACGTGTATCGGTCACGGTGGTATCCCATTTAATGCACGTAGACCAGTTCGCTGCGCTCGCGTCCGACCGACACAAGCTCGACCGGCGTTGCAAGGGCTTCTTCGATGCGGGCGACATAGCGCTGGGCTGCTTTCGGTAGCGCGTCCATCGTCCGCACATCGCCGATCGGCTCGTCCCAGCCCTCGACTTCCTCGACTACCACTTCGAGATCGGGCGCCCCGGCGGCCGAGAAACCAGCCGGATCTCCGTGTAACCGGTAGCCGGTCACGATGCCGATCCGTTCGAAGCCGGTGAGCACGTCGAGCTTCGTGATCGCAAGCCCCGAAAGCCCGTTGAGCTTCACGGCATACCGGCCGGCGACCGCGTCAAACCAGCCGCAGCGGCGCGGACGTCCAGTCACCGTCCCGAACTCGCCTCCCGCCTGGCGCAAGCGCTCCCCCCGTTCGTCGAGCAACTCCGATGGAAACGGACCGCCGCCTACGCGCGTGCAGTACGCCTTGACTACCCCGATGACCCGGCCGATCGCGGTCGGACCGATCCCGAGACCAATGCACGCACCGCCGGCAATAGTGTGCGAACTGGTCACGTACGGATACGTCCCGTATCCTACATCTAACAACGAACCTTGCGCGCCTTCAATTAAAACGCGCTTATCACGTTCGAATTGCTCATGAATATAGGCCACACCGTCCACGACGTAAGGACTAAGACGCTCCGCGGCATCGAGCGTCGCGCCGACCATGTCGGCTTCACTCGCCAGGTTCTCGCCTTCCAGTAGCGCGGCACGATGGAGCAGATTTTGACGGATCTTTTCAGCGAGCACTTCGCGACGCGCGAATTCGCCGAAGGTAATGCCGGTTCGCGCGACTTTATCCACATAGGCTGGGCCGATGCCGCGTCCGGTCGTGCCGATTGCCGCGGCGCCGCGCGCGCGCTCGTTTGCACGATCCGCCGCCGCGTGGTATGGAAGCACCAAGTGCGCGCGGTCGGATATGCGCACGCGCGAGATATCCACACCGATCTTTGCCAGCCGGTCAAGTTCTTCGATCAGCCCAATCGGATTGATGACTGTGCCGCCGCCAATAAAAAGTTCGACCTTCGGGTTGAGCACACCCGAGGGGACGATGCGCAGCGCAATGTCGACATCGCCAAATTTGATCTGATGGCCCGCGTTGTCACCGCCGCCGAAACGTGCGACGACGTCATAGTCCTGTGCATACAGGTCGACGACGCGTCCCTTCCCTTCGTCACCCCACTGGATGCCGACGATGATATCCGCTTTGGTCACGAACGGGCTATTCGGAGCGGAACTCTAAATCGCTTGTGTCGCCCATCGGGATTTCGTGGGCTCCCTGGAACTGGGTCATGACGAATTCCGAGAAGAGGGCATTGGGCCAGCCGAAGTCTTCGCGCGTGAAGCGCTTGGGATCGTCGGGATCAAACGATTCGTGCAGCAAGTGATCGCCGGGGTCACTGGCGAGCAGCTGCGTGAGTACGTCTTGCTTCTCGTTGTCGGTGGTGGCGGTGAGGCCTTCCATGATCAGCGCAAGCGGCCAAATCCAATGATCGGGCGTGTGAAAGCTGCCGATGCCGCGCGCAACTTGTCCTTGATAGAACGACGGGTTGTCGCCCGAAAGCAAGAAGCGGCGCGTGTTATCGTAGTAGCGATCGTTCGGCGTGGTGTAGCCGATATATGGCGCCGAGAGTAAGCTCGGAATATTCGCGTCATCGGTGAGAATCGCATGACCGAGTCCGTCGACCTCGTAGGCATAGATGTAGCCATACTTCGGGACGAGCACGAGGCCAAAGGTTTGAATGCCGCGCTGCACCTCGTCGCGCAGCGACGTCGCCTCGTTGGCCTTGACCACGTTGTGATAGACGCTGCGTTCGATTTCAGCCATATCGCCGAGCGCAACGACGGCGAACATCTCGGAGGGGATCAGGAAGTTGTAGTAACAGGCATCGTCGGACGGGCGAAAGCCGGTCCAGATCATGCCGGTGTACCCGACCGGGCGTCCCTTGCCGTCGTTCGTCAGCTCTTTGTGCGTGTAGCGCGAATCACGTGGATGATCTTGTTCGCGCTGCATCGTCGCGAGTGCCGCGTCGAGCGCTTTTTGGTAGTCGGGCGTAAAAATCGAATTGTCGCCGGTCGTTTTCCAATAGCTCCACGACAGCGCGATCGGATAGGCGAGGGAGTCGAGTTCAAACTTCTGTTCCCACACGCGGTAGTCGAGCGTGAAGGCATTGGCATAGGGATCGACCTGCATGTATCTCACCATACGCGCGATGATTGCCTTCAACAGCTTGCGCGTGTCGGGATCATCTTTTGCGAAGAAGAGATACGGACGCGCCTGCGCGCTTGCATCGCGCAACCACTCGGCCGGGATGTCGCCGGTCTTGATGTACGCGGTGCCGTCGGGTGCGTATTCGGCAAGCTTTCCGGTATCGAGCAAGGCGGAGCGAAACATCTCTGCTAGATGGGCGTTCGGGCTATTGTAGTCGGCCGCGGCGCGCTCGATCGACTGCAGCTCGAGCGAATTCGCCCGCAACGGCAGCATAGCGCACAGGAGCGCGCAAATCAGCGCGCAGGCTCGCAACGAGCGTTCAATCACGGCCACGACCCATGAGCATAGAGCGCCTGCAATTCTCGGTAGCGCCCGCGGTAATCGAGCCCGTAGCCCACGACATAGACATCGGGGATCTCAAATCCGCGGTACCTGACTTCAATATCGGCAATTCTCCGCGCCGGACGATCCAGCAGGGTACAGACAGCTAAGGAAGCGGGCGACCGGGCGGCAAGTGATTTGAGCACGTACTGTAGGGTCATACCCGTGTCGATGGTATCGTCGACCAGGATAACGTGGCGACCCTCAATCGATGCTGAGGTATCCTTTAAGAAACGGATGCCCTCGGCGCTTGAGAACTTGGTCACGGCGATCGCATCGTACTCGCAGGGGATCGTGACCGCCCGGGTCAGATCGGCGAGGAAGGTCGCGGCGGCGTTGAGGACGCCGATCAGCACCGGGATCCGGCCGGCATAGTCGCGTGAGATCTCAGCGCCGAGGTCGCGTACGCGCGCGGCAATCGCCGGCGCATCGACCAGCACCTCGCCGATCATGCAGCCGGACGCAAGCGCGCGAAAAGCCGTTCGACGTCGCGGCGCGTGAAGAGCTTGACGCGCACACGCGGATGGTGCTCCGCCATCAGGCGCAGCTTACGATTCTTGCGTGTGTTCATGGCTGGTTTCGCCACGGTCATCTCGATATACAATTCGTAATCCGGGAGATAGAAATCGGGCGTAAAAAAGGCGACAGGTTTGCCGTCGCCGTCCCAAACGATGGGGAATGAACGGGGTTCGTATTCCCAAGCTATTCGGTAAAAATCAAAGAGCTTGGCAAGAGCAGATTCGCTCTCGTGAGCAAAAACGGTCCGTGATCGCGCCACGGACCAACTTCTACGACAAGCTCGGTCGAAATTCCGCTTTCGCAGCCGGAAAACGAATCACGAATCGCGCCCCGCCGAGCGGCGAGTCATCGACACATACACTGCCCGCGGCGCGCTCGACAATCGTGCGCACGATGGCAAGTCCGATGCCCGAGCCGGGCCGCGCAAGGCTGCGGCCGCCGCGCGCGCGATGTTCGAAGATGCGCTCGCGCTCGGCAAGCGGCACGCCGGGTCCGTCATCGTCGATGATCACGCAAACATACGGATCCTGGCGTTCGATGCTCACAACCACCCGACCATCAGGGCTTGCGTACTTGATGGCGTTCTCGATCACGTTGAGCAGGACGTGCATGCACGCGTCGCCGCCAATACGCGCGGCGGCTTCGCCCGCATAACGAACCTCCAATGCCATACCGGCCTGGCGCGCGATCGGCGCAAGCGCCTCAATCGCGGCACTCGCGCTAGCCGCGAGATCGCTGACGCCGGCGGGCGGCCGCGGCGAGAGGTCGAGCGGCGAGAAGTCGAGCATCCCATCCACGAGGCGTCCAAGGCGCAACGCTTCGTTGCGTGCGACTTCGAGAAAACGGCGCGTGGTCGTGACGTCAAGTTCGTCCTCGAGCAACGTTTCGAGGTACCCGCGAATCGATGTGAGGGGCGTGCGCAGCTCGTGCCCGACCGTAGCTAGAAACTCGTAGCGCTCGCGCTCGCGTGCGCCCCGTTCGAGGGCGCGCTCGATCGTGCCCTCGAAACTATCGACGTCAGCGCGTCCGGTGATCGACCACCAGCCTGTCTCCATGCGCCGCCCCGTTACGAGCGACATCATCGCGGAGATCCGTTCGAGGGCGGAACGCGCGTCGAGGGTGAGCGCGGTTGTGCCGCCGCGCGCTGGAGAGAACATCGCGATGGCAAACCAGTCGCTTGCCGGTTCGTGCGCTAAACGATCGCCTTCACGCACCAGTCGCTCCGCCGCGCGCGCGAACGCACCGACCATCTCGCGTTCCAGTCGTCGCGCGTGGGGCAGCCGCAAGACCAGAAGTGGAACGCTGCGATGCAGCTCGATCTCGGCAACGAGCAGCGGGGCGAGTTGCGCAAGCGAGTGGATCGGACGACCCTGCACGCTCATGGGCGAACGAACTTGTATCCGTACCCGTGAATCGTCAGCACGATCGGCGTCAAGCCTGCGTCTTCTTCGATCTTTGCACGCAGCCGCCGCACGTGGACGTCGACCGTGCGCTCGTCGCCGTCGAAGTCAAATCCCCACACACGCTCGAGCAGTCGTTCGCGTGAGAGTGCGACTCCCGCATTTGCCGCAAGTTCCAACAGCAACGCGAACTCACGTGGCTTAAGCCGCACGTCGTTGCCGTCGACGCGCGCCTCCCGCGCAGCTTCATCGATCTCCAGGCGCCCAAAGCGCAGTGACGCCGGCGCCGCTTCGAAGGTGCGACCGCAACGGCGTAACACGGCGCGTACGCGCGCGACCACTTCGCGTGGCGAAAATGGTTTCGTGACGTAGTCGTCCGCGCCGAGCTCGAACCCCACAACGCGATCGATCTCGTCAATACGCGCCGTAAGCATCAGAACCGGCACGGCACGTTCTTCGCGTCGCAGCGTGCGCACGACGTCGAATCCGTCGACGCCGGGTAGACCGATGTCGAGGATGACGAGATCGGCGGCGTGACGTGCGCTACGTAGCGCCGCCTGCCCATCAGCAACGGCCACCACACTAAAACCCTCACGCTCGAGATGGTGCGCGAGCAGATCGCGAATCGCGCTGTCGTCTTCGGCGATGACGATCGTCGGGGCGGCCATATGCTGACCAGTGCCCCGGGAGGGAGTTACAAGGACACCGCGCCGGCCGCGTGTTCGCGTAGCACCGCATAGATCGTTGAGGCCGCAAAGCCCAAACGTTCGAGCCGGCGTGCTGCGTGTGGATAGCTTGACGCGGTACTGCGAAGGAGCTGCTCGAGCGCGCGAACGCAACGCGCGCATTCGTCCTCTTCGAGCGCATGGACGGCAGCCTGGGCTTCGTCGCGATCGATACCTTTGCGCACGAGCTCACCGATCAACCGCACGTCGCCGAGCGCCTTGCGCTTGCGTTCCACGTAGAGTTGCGCGTACAGACGATCGTCGAGAAAGCGTTCGGCCTTGCAACGAGCGACGACACCGTTGATGGTGTCGTCGTCATAGCCTTTACGCGCGAGGCGTTCCCAGAGTTGCGCCTGTGTGAGTCTCTGGCGTGCCAACATCCCGAGCGCGGAGGCGAAGGCTGTCACTCCTCAGAGGCGACCGTTGCGACGGCGCCGCTGCTGTGCCCGTTCTTCGAGACGGCACCCGCAAGCGCTTCGCGGATCTTCGTTTCGATCTCGCCCGCCATATCGAGGTGCTCTTCGAGAAACGCCTTTGCATTTTCGCGGCCTTGTCCGATGCGCTGCTCGCCGTACGTGTACCACGAACCGCTCTTACCGACGATGTTCTGTTCGAGCGCGACGTCGAGGATCGAGCCCATCTTCGAGATACCGCGACCGTAGGTGATATCGAATTCGGCCTGCCGGAACGGTGGCGCCACTTTGTTCTTGACGACTTTGGCGCGCGTGCGTGAACCGACGACATCTTGCCCGACCTTGATCTGTTCGAGCTTGCGCACGTCGACGCGAATCGACGCGTAGAATTTGAGCGCGCGGCCGCCCGAAGTCGTCTCGGGACTGCCGAACATCACGCCGACCTTCTCACGCAGCTGGTTGATGAAGATCATCACGGCCTTGCTGCGCGAGATTGCGGCGGTGAGTTTGCGCAGTGCCTGCGACATCAAGCGCGCTTGCAGGCCGACATGCGCATCGCCCATGTCGCCCTCGAGCTCAGCCTTGGTCACGAGCGCTGCGACCGAATCGACGACGATCACGTCGACCGCATTGCTGCGCGTGAGCATCTCGGCGATCTCGAGCGCCTGTTCGCCCGTATCGGGTTGCGAGACGAGCAAGTTATCGAGATCGACACCGAGCGCGGCCGCATAATTCGGATCGAGCGCGTGCTCGACGTCGATGAAGGCGGCGGTACCACCGTTCTTTTGCGCCTCGGCGATTGCATGCAGCGCGAGCGTCGTTTTACCGCTCGATTCGGGACCGTAGATCTCGACGATACGTCCGCGCGGATATCCGCCGACGCCAAGTGCGAGATCGAGTGCGATCGATCCACTGGGCACGACCTCGAACGCCATACGTTCCTGGAAGTCGCCCATCTTCATGATCGAGCCTTTGCCGAATTGCCGCTCGATCTGTGCGAGGGCGTTGCCCAGGGCGATTGCTCGTTCGTCTTGTGCTGCCATTGCTGTTTTCTTTCTCTCCGTTGTAACGATCATGCGATCACGCTCTCATGGGTGCGTGACAAGGGTATGGCACTAAACTCTCACGGAATCAGGTGCATCGTCAAAAAGCGCTTGGGTGAATTCGGAGGCGATGAACGGCTGCAGCGCATCCGCGCTCTCGCCCAGACCGATGAACTTGATCGGAATCTCGAGGGTATCGACGATGGCGACGAGCACGCCGCCCTTCGCGGTCGAGTCGAGCTTGGTGACCACGACGCCGGTAAGCTGCGTCGCTTCATTAAAGAGGCGCGCTTGCGAGATCGCGTTCTGCCCGGTCGTGCCGTCGAGGACGAGGAGCGTTTCGTCGGGCGGACGTCCGAGCTCGCGCTCGATCACGCGCCGCACCTTCTTGAGCTCTTCCATGAGATTGGTTTTGGTTTGCAGCCGGCCTGCGGTATCGACCAGGATCACGTCGACGCCGCGCGCCTTTCCGGCTTTGATCCCGTCGAAGATCACCGATGCCGGATCGGCGCCTTCGGCGCCGCGCACGATGTCGCTCTTCGAACGGTCGGCCCAAATTCCGAGTTGTTCGGCGGCAGCCGCGCGAAACGTATCACCGGCGATGAGCAACACGCGTTTGCCCTGGTGATGCAATCGCGTTGCAAGTTTGCCGATCGTCGTCGTTTTGCCGCTGCCATTGACGCCAACCACGAGGACGACGGACGGGACTTTCCCATCGAGCTGCAATTCCTCATCGGGAAGCGTCAGAAAGCGTTCGACGTCGCGATGAAAGCGCGCCACGGCCTGATCCGTCGTGGTCCAGGCCTCTTGTTTTGCGACGGTCTTGAGACCGCCGATGATCTTGACGGTCGTCGGAACCCCGAAGTCGCCCATGATGAGCAGATCTTCTAGGTCTTCCCAGAACTCGTCGGTAAGCGGCTTGCGCGCGCTGCCGAGGTTCTGCACCGCGGCGAACGTGTCGCGGGCCTTGCCCAATGACGCCCGGAGTCGTTGAAACCAGCTCACGGACCCTCCCCTTCCCTAGCCAAGCATCGAACTCCTGTTCGCATACATGGTCTTTCCGGCGGCGATCGTGAGGCGGGCGGGGCCCAGGGGCCGCTCGATCACGGCAAGATCGGCGATGAAGCCTTCGGCTATGCGGCCGCGTTCGCTGTCGCCGAAGAACGCGGCTGGTGTGCTCGTCATCGACGCGAGGATCGCATCCTCATCCATACCCGCATCGCGCATGAGCGCGTACTCACCGGCCGGATCTGCATCGACTGCGCCGTAGTCGGTACCAAAGAGCACGATCCCGCCGGCTTCGCGCCACGCCCGCAACTGCGCGACCGCGCTGGCGACCATTTGCTCTTGCACCGAGTGCCGATCGTGCCGCATAACGTACTTCCACAGCGCGAGCGTCGGAATCAGGGCTGTGCGCCCTTCGCGCGCCGCCTGCAGAATCTCCTCATCCCACGCGCCGCGCGGTGTCGTATGCGCGAGCACGTCGGCGCCGGCGCGCAGCGCCATTTTTACGTCGTCCGGTGTATTGGGATGCACGAAGAGCTTCTTACGCGCCTGGTGCGTTTCGTCGGAGATCGCCTGCAGCACCGCGGCGTCGATCACAGCCTGCCCGGAATTCGAGGAGAGAAAGACTTTGATCGCGTCGGCGCCCACATCGAGCAGTGTCCGCACTGCGCGGCGCGCGGATTGCACGTCGCCGACCTCCGGAAGCGGTGTGTTCATCACGCCCATGACCTTCATCACAATTGGCGGCGGCAACGCTCCCGGTGCCACAAGCCCTTCGCCGGTCGAGCGGATGTTGGGTCCCGCAAGTTCACCGCGCACGATGCGATCCCGTAACGCGCGCGTGTTCGCAAACGACGACGAAAGATCGAACACGGTCGTAAAGCCGTAGCGGGTGAAGTTCTCGAGTTGAACCGCAAGCTCGCCTGCCGGAAGCACCGCTGCGTCGGCCCACTTGCGTTCGAAGAAGTGGACGTGCGCGTTCCACAAACCCGGAACGATCGTCGCGCCCGAGCAATCGATCGTCTCTGTTTCGTCGGGAACGTCGAAGGTTGAGATATCACCGGTGCGCGCGATCCGCTCGCCGTCGATCAAGACACTCCCGTTGGTCGCACCGTGCAGCAACCGGCGTGGCGGCACTACGCCACCGGATCCAGACCCGTGATCGTGGAAGCCTCCATCTTCACCCACTGCGGCGCTGCCCCATCGACGCGCACCGGATACTCGAAGGTCACATTGGGTTTGCCGATCTGATCGCGCATCATGTCGGCGAGGCGTCCTTCGATGAAGACGCGCCGGCCCGCACCGAACGGCGCGTGCCCTTCCGCGAAGTGAATCTCGAAGACCGCAGCCGAGGGCGAATATGCGTGCACGGTTCCCGCAAAGCAATCGTGGACCGCCATTTTGAGGGCCGCGACGATCTGCGAGAACAGCGTATCATCGACGCGCACCTTGCGCTCGTCGAAACAACGCTCGCGATCGATCACGTAGCGCGTCGGCTCTACGCCGTCGACGAACTCAACCGTGAAGGTACGCCCTGAGATGTGCATCTCCAGGAGGCCTCCCATCTTCGTCACGCGATCTTCGCGAATCCAGTCCGTGTGGTCACGCATCGTTTTCGAAAGCCACGCCTTCTTCCAGGCCACTAGCCCGCGCGCTCCCGGAAGGCCTGATCGACGCGGTATACATAGGCGAGCACTTCAGCGACAACCGCGTAGAGCTCGCGCGGAATGAAGTCGCTTACGTCCAAGCGCGCAAGCGCCTCAACCAATCCAGGATCCTCGTAAAGCGGAATCCCCCGTTCTTTCGCGATGCGAACGATCGTTTCAGCGGTGATGCCGCGACCGACGGCCACGACTTCTGGCGGCTCGGAGGAGAGCGGATCCCACTTCAGTGCAGCCGCAGCGGGCCGTTTGAAGACCGATTTACGAAAGTCAAAAAAGTGGCTCACGCGCGCATGTCCCAGAACGACTTGCGCTCCGCGGGCGCGGGCGGCTCGCTCTTCTGTACCTGTCCGGATGATGGTGGCGCAACACCGGCACCAATTGCCGCAACCTGGTAGCGCATCTGTTCGAGGCGCGTACGCAAGTCGCCGAGCGTTGAACGAAAGCGATCTGCTGCCGGCGTGGCTTGCGTTTTGACATCGACGCTCACGGCGCGGCCAACGGTTTGCACATCGATCGCCACGGTTCCGAGCGATTTTGTATCCAGCACGAAGGTGATGTGGAAATTGTCGGCGTCGATTTTGTTCTTGCCGTTCGGCGCGTCGCGTGAGATGCGCAACGACGCGGGTCCGCCACCGTCATAGAAATACGCCGGCAACGGAATCGTAATCCCACGTGGATCGCTCGCCTGTGCATTGAGAACGTTGAGCTGCAAGGCAGTCGTCGCCGTGAGCGCTTCACGAAGCGCGCCCGAGAGCGCCGCCGAATCGCTGCTAGCCGGCGCCGCAATCATCGCAAGGATCGCAGATTTAACATCGTAGTCCATCGCCGCAGTGCGCTCGGCCGCCTGCGCTGCGACCGCAGCGACGCTTGACGGCGTTAGTTGTGCTGGGGCGGTTTGCGGCGCTTGCGCGACCGGTGCTGGTGGTTGCGCGGGCGCCGCCGGTGGTTGCGCTGCGGGTGCTTGCTCTTGCACCGCTGGATCCGCTTGTGTCGCAAACGCTGGGATTTCCTCAAGCTCGTTCCAGGCGCTCACCGCTTGCACGATCTTTGCCTCCGCGCCGTCGAGCACATCGGAGACGAACGTCGCAATCTGTTCGGGCAACGAGCGGACGTTTCGCAGATCGAAGCGATTGACGAATGCGAGCATCGAACGCAGCGCACCGCTTTCCTCGGGCGCGAGTTTTGCAAGCGCGTTTTCCAAGTTTTCGTACGCTGTGGTGACGCGTTGCGTGGCGGTGTTCATGGTGCGCGCCGCGGCGAGCGTGATCGGCATAACCGGTACCCGCAGGCGGGCGAGCAACGCACCCTCTTCGCTCTGCGGCACGCGCGGTGCTTGGGCCGGAGCAGCAGCGCCGGCAGCGCCGACGGCGGGGCGCACGATCGGCGGCGCGACGGGAATCGACCGTGGTTCCACACGCGCCGCCGGGGCCTGCGCGGCGGTTGACGCTGCGGGCACGGGTGCGCTTTGTGGTGCCGCCGGCGCCGGCGGTGGTGCGGGGGCGCTTGCGCGGTTAAGCGCAATCCGCGCTTCGACGTCGCTGCTGGTGCCGAGCGCCTCGGCTTCGACCGCTTCGATCACCTGCGCGACCATTTGCTCGACGTTCTCGATAGGCACGTTTGGACGCACCGATGCGGCAACGAAAACCTCGCGTGGTGGCGCGATAGTGGTGTTGGTTGCCGTTGGTGGTTGCGTTGGCGGCTGCGTTGGCGGTTGCGTTGTTGGTTGGGGCAGTACTTGGGGCGATGTGGTCGGCTGCGACGATGTCGGCGTGATCGGTGGCGACGATGTCGTCGCGACCGGCGGCGAGGGTGCAGCCGGAGATGCATTGCCGGGAATCATCGTCGTTAGGGTCGCACTCTGCGGCGCGCCAGGCGGTTGCGGCGGTATCTCGACGTTGACCGTCGGAATCGGATTTTGCGGATCGAGCGTGCCCAGATTCCTCACGATTACCGCAGAGTTCGTAAAGCCAGTAACCTGCAGCAGCATCGTCTCGCCCGGATCGATGCCGGGCGGAATCTGTGCGGTGACGGTTTGGCCGAGAAACGAAAGCAAATCGGTGCCGCCTTGCGGCGGCAAGACGGTCGCGGCGATTACCTCGCCGACATTGACTTGAGCTTGGAGTACCCCAACATCGACGCCGAGACTGAGGACAGCCTCGTCCATGGCCGCCTGCGCGTTCGCGACCGCTTGAGCAGCGAGTGCAGCGAGCGGATCGAGGCCGGACATCGGTCAGCCTCTATGCGGTGAAATCGATGAAATGTTCGCCTTCGCCGGCAAGTTCAAGCGACGCGTCCTGCGCCGATTCCTCGTCGCGATGCGCCTGCTGACGACGGCCTTCCGGCGTATACTTGCCCCCGTTGCTGCCATCGGGATTCGTGCGAAGGCCTGTGCGTTCGGCGTGCTCGGCCTCTTTGACCATCTCTTCGCGCTGTTGCACTTGCGCGGCGAAGGTCGCCTGGGCAGATGCCTGGGCGTTTGTCGCGGCTTGCGCCGCAGCACTAACCTGGGCCGCGTTTTGCGGGGCGGCCAGGTAAGCCAGTTGCAGATCCGCGGGACGAATCGCCATGGTCGGGTATTTCCCCTCGTAGCGTCCGTTCTACTTTATTTTCTTTACTTTCGGCGGCAGGTTCCGTTCCGGTCGCGGGCGGGCGCCGCAGGTACTTCTGCTTGATTGTGGGGTCGTCGTCGCGATAGCCGAGGTCGTTGCGCAACTCGCGCAGGCGCTGGCGCAGGTGAATCACCGCTTGCGCGTGGATCTGCGAGACCCGCGACTCGGAGACGCCCAACGCACCCTTGATCTCTTTGAGCGTTTGCCCTTCGAAGTAGTAGAGCGTGATGACCGTTCGCTCTTGTGGCGGCAGATTCTCGACCGCGCGCACGAGTTCGGCGTGCACCTCGCGCGATTCGACCTCGCTCATCACGTCGTTGTCGTCGTCACGCAGCGTGTCGACCAGCGGAATCTCGTAGCCCTTCTCGTTGGGCAGAAACTCTTCGAGCGAAAGCACGGCCGTGCCGCGGACGCGCTGGATGAGCTGATCGAACTCTTTCTTGGAGAGGCCTAAGCGTTGCCCGACTTCGGCTTCGCTCGGGGCGCGGCCCAGTTCGACTTCGAGTTCCTGGTAGGTGCGCTCCAACTCGCGAGCGCGCTGCCGCACGGCGCGCGGGACCCAATCGAGCGAACGCAGGGCGTCGAGAATTGCCCCGTTGATACGAGTGATTGCGTAGGTCTCGAACTTCACGCCACGCGCGTCGTCGTACTTTTCGATGGCGTCGATCAAACCTAAAATCCCGTCGTTGATGAGATCGTTGATCTCGACGTTCGGCGGAAGATTAACCGAGATTCGGCCGGCCACGTATTTCACTAAGTGCAAATACTTGTGGACGATCTCTTCTCGCGAGAGTTCGACACCGCCGATGACGTAGGCACGCGGACTACGGCTCAGCTTCATGCAACCCCGTGGGCGCGCGAGTTGCGCGTCCGCAGTCCGTATTCAGAATCCTCCATGACCCTCCTACCGCGCTTCGTCAGCGTTCGGTCTATTCTTCGTCAGTGTTCTGCTTCGACCAGATTAAGACTTTGCCACGCCTGCAAGGTTTACCAGGATCGGCGAAATCTCGTCGAGCGGTACTTCGCGGTCAACCAAGCCCTCCTTCGCAGCGGCGCGCGGCATGCCGTACACGACGCACGTTGCCTCGTCTTGCCCGAGCACGTAGCCGCCGCGTTCTTTAAGTTCTCGTAAACCTCGGACGCCGTCGTTGCCCATGCCGGTGAGGATCACGCCGATCGCGGCTTTGCCGTAGGCTTGCGCGACCTGTGCGGTCATGTGGTCGACGCTCGGAACGTGCAGCGAAGAGCCGTCGTCATCGACCAGCCGCACCTCGGTCTCACCCGGTCCGCGACGGCGTAAGTCGACCTGCTTGCCACTGGGAACGACGAGGGCGGTTCCCGCCTCGAGAATCATGCCGTTGACCGCTTCGTGAACGTCGAGCTTGCTGACGGCGTTCAACCTGTCGGCGAGAGGGCGGGTGAAGCCCATCGGCATGTGCTGCACGATCAGGACCGGCAGCGGAAAGCCCGCCGGGAGCATGGGGACAACGTGCGAGAGAGCGACCGGCCCCCCAGTCGAGGTCCCAATCGCGACGATTTCATAGTGCAAGGCCAGGCTTGGACGCCGGCGCATCGCCGGTGGCGGCGTGACGATCCGCTGGGGCTGCTCGAGCGGCGGCGGCGCATGGACGATCGGCTGCGCCGGCTGCGCACCACGGCGAGAAACCGCGCGAATCTTCGCGATTAAGTCGCGCGCAACGTCGGTAATATTGACGTAGGCGGCATCCGGCTTCGAAATAAAGTCGACGGCGCCGAGTTCAAGCGCGCGGAATGTCGTTTCCGCACCCTCACGCGTGAGCGAACTGCACATGATGATCGGGATGCGGTGATCCGCAACGATCTGGCGCACCGCTTCCAAGCCGCCCATTCCCGGCATCTCGACGTCCATCGTGATGACGTCGGGGTTCATCTGCAGCGCTTTGCCGATCGCCTCCTCGCCGCTGCGTGCGGTGGCGACAACCCGCAAATCGGGTTCCTGTTCGATCATTGTTGCAATCGCTCGGCGCATGAACGCCGAGTCGTCGACAACGAGTACGCTAATCTGTGCCATAGTGCATCATTTCCGTCGGTAGTAGATGGCTTTCGGCGTAACGACGGGCTCGTACTTGTCCGTCACACGCATGATCGATTCCGCATGGCCTAAAAAGAGAAACCCTCCCGGTCGCAGCGCCTGCGCAAAGGCTTCGACCACGCGCTTTTGCGTCGGCTTCTCGAAGTAGATCAGGACGTTGCGACACAGGATCGCATCGAACGTCCCCATCGCCGCAACGGCGCGCTCGTCCATCAGATTGATGCGCGAGAATTCCACCATGCGTTTGATCTCATCGTTAATAAAAAAGCCGCCCTCAAACGGGCGAAAGTACCTTTGCACCATCTCTGGCGGCGTGGCGCGAAAGGAAAGCTCTCGATAGAATCCGGTAGACGCACGTTCGAGCGCGCGCGGCGAGAGATCGGTTGCGCGCAGAACGAGGTTCGACGCCGCGATACGATGCGTTTGCTGGAGCAGCATCGCGATCGTATAGGGCTCCTCGCCCGTTGAACACGCCGACGACCAGATGCGCAAGGGCGTGCCGGCACGGTGCGACTCCTCGAGCACATCGGTCGCGAGCACGTCCAATTGGTTGCGCTCGCGAAAAAAATATGTCTCGTTGTTGGAAAGGACGGAGGCCAGTTCCGCCCACTCTCCCTCGCGTTCGGGCGAAGCCACGAGGAAGCGATGGTAGGCGGCGAAATCGGTGACCCGGACCTTCAGCAGCCGCGTCTGCAGCCGGCTCTGCAGCAAGAACTGCTTCGTGTCGTCATAGAAAATGCCAAAGCGCTCGCGAATCAAATCGCGCAACACCTGAAAATCGTGTTCTGATATAACAATAGTCGACACGCGATATAATCCGTGTTAACCGGTTCGACGGCTACGCGAGCGAGGCCCGCGTCGCGAAACGCAACGCATTGAAGGAAAGCACCAGCCGGTCAAGCGGCGAGCGTTCGCGATCCTCTTTCTGTAAAGCATCGGCGAAGCGCGGGCTCGCGGCGAGCTGCTCGAAGAGCAGACTGTAACGCGCCGGGCGCGCCTCCAAATAGCGCATCAGCCGTACGCGATGCTCGAGGCGGCGTTGGAAGCGCGCGCGTAAACGCGCCGCGTACTGCGTTGCCGCGCGCTCGGGTTGCCCGCGATTCTCAGCTACCGCGGCGGCGGCGAGTCGGCCGCTCATCGCCGCCTCAAAAATACCTTCGCCGTTGGTCGCATCGACCAGCCCCGCCGCCGTACCACCGACCATCGCCGTTTCTGCCGCATACTGCGCGCGCGGCCAGCCGCCGTAGAGCAGATGTCCCTCTTCCTTAACGTGCTTAACGTTCGCGTGCGGATACAGCCGCTTGCGCACGCGTTCGGTAAACGCATCAAGCTCCTTGCGCAAATGTACGCCCTCGAGCTTGCCGACGAGCCCGAGACCTATGGCTAAGTGATCGCGCTTGGGAAACATCCAGGCGACGATCTGGCGCCCGTCGTGCGCCGCATAATAATGAAGCTCGAGCGTTTGATAGGCGAGTGGCACGGCCGGCCGATCGAGGTAGACACGGTATTGCAGCGTTGTCATCAGCCCATCGTGCCAGCGCGGATCGGCGAACGCACGATCGAAGCGCGCGGTTGCCCCTTGTGCAAAGAACACGTTGCGCGCGCGGACGCGCCGCCGCGCTCCCCCGCAGCGATCCGCATACTCGATGATCGTTTCGTGATTGTCACGCTCGATGGAACGCCAGAGCGCCTGGGTGCGGATGACCGCACCTTCCCGCACCGCGAGGCGCGCGATCTCGCCGTCGAGTTCTTCGCGCGTGGTGGTGTGTCCGGGCCCAAAGAAGATTTCGTATTCGCGCCCGCGCGCATCGAAGAGTGCAAGACGCGGCGTGTCGCAGTGCACGAGTTCGCGCGGTAGATCGAAGGTACCGCAGAAATCCGGCCGTAAACCGGCGGCGCATACGCGTTTTTCACCGACAACAGCGTCCTTTTCCAGAACGACGGCTTCAATGCCCGCGCGTGCGGCCTCTCGAGCGGCCGTGGCACCCGCCGGCCCCGCACCGACAATGAGGAATTCGACGTCTTCCACTATCCGAGGTCTCTTATGCGGGTTAAGAGAACACCCTGCGCCGTCATGAGCCATCCGGATCCCCGCAATTATCTATTGTTGCCGCTAGGCGACCGCCAGCCCGACGAAATCAATGTCGTGGTCGAGATTCCGGAAGGGTCGCGTAACAAATACGAATATGACAAGCAGCTCGACATCTTTCGCCTCGACCGCGCGCTGCATTCGGCGATCCACTACCCTGGCGACTACGGTTTTGCGCCCCAAACGCTCGCCCTGGACGGAGATCCGCTCGATATCCTCGTGCTCGCCATCGAGCCCACCTTTCCCGGATGTTTGGTCGCTGCGCGGCCAATCGGCTTGCTCGAGATGGTCGACGGCGACAAACAGGATGACAAGATCCTTGCGGTCCCCGTGGGCGAACCAAACTTCGACGAAGTCCACAACTACACGCAAATCTTCCCGCACCAGTTGCGCAAGATCTCGCATTTCTTCGCCACGTATAAACTGCTCGAAGGTAAGCAAACGCGCGTCGGCGATTGGCGTGACGCCCAAGCGGCGCGGCGCGAAATAGCCGAGTCCGCTGCACGTTTCAACGGCAAGGGATAGGTCCTAAGTCCGGTATCATCGTCGTGTCCTTCGGCACGGTTAGCTCGATCGTGCAGGGCTTCTCAAGGGCGACACCATGGAAGCGCGCTATTCCCGGCGCGATGCCGCCGACGTAGACGCGGCCGCCATATCCGACGGGATACTGTTTCCCTTCCGATACGATCAGACTCGCCGCGGCGAGCGGTACGCCGTGCGCGTCGACCGCCACGAACGTGAAGCCACCTCTTGAAGTTACGAGATTGGTCACGCGAATCGGCGCCGACTTGCGCGGCACAACCTCGAGTGGATCTTCGAGGTTGTAATAGATCGGCAGATCCGCCGGGTTGACGTCGATCGTGTTCTCACGATAGGGCTGGAGCCCGCGCAAAAACAGCCAGCCTCGCCCGTTGGTTGTGCCGGCATCGGTTCCGTTCACTTTTACGCGCGCGTTGCTTGCGCCCGGAACCTGTAGCAGGCCGAACGATTCGCCCTCGCCGATGGTTTTTAACGCGTAGACGTTCCCGCCGACGAGCGCGAGCGCTCCCAACAGTTGCGGATTGTAGATGTCGCGGCCAAACTGTTTCTGGTAATTGAAGCTTGCGACCGCCCACGGCATGTCATCTTCGATGAAGAATTCCTTATCCTGGGTTTGAGCGGCAGAGTACTTGACGCTCATCGTAATGGGATCGTCGGGATCGACCGGAGATTTTCTCCACGTGACCGCGCCCGTTGCCTGACCCGACTCGTTAACCGCGCTTGTGGCGCTCAGTGACTGCGAGGAATTGAGGTTCATGCTCACGTTGGCGTTGGCGCTATACTTGCGCGTGATGAAATTGTACATTGGCGTGAGTGAGATATTGAACTTCCCAACGCTCGTGGTCGCCGTGCCCGAGGCATTCGAGGAATCCGTTCCCTGGTTCGAGCGGCTGCGGTTGAGCGCAAGCTGAAACGTCCACTTTTCACCAATCGGGAAGTTCAGATTGGCTTGCTCGGTGAGGTTTTGGATCGTGTTGTCGAAGTCGTCGCCGCTCACCGCGAGCGTGGTCTGCGAATTGAGTGCGTAGTCGTCGGTAAACGTCACCTTCCCGCTCTGGAGATTGAGGCGATATTCGCTCGCCCGGCGGATGTTGCCGGTACCGATACGAAAGCCCAACGTATTGTCCTTGGCTAGCAAAAAATCGGCCCCGACGTCGGCAAAGTTCTTGCTGTTGATCGTCTCGGCGAGCGCTACTGCGCTGATGTTGTCGGTGAGGCCATAGCGCACATCGGCTTGCGTAACAAAGCCGCGATAATATTGCGTCGGCTGATTGACGTTCTGGGTGGCGATGCCGCTGTCGAACCGAAACTCCGAGAATCCACGCCCGAGAAACGTCGGATTGTAGAGGGGACGCGCTTCTTGGGTCGTCTTGACACCTTTTTGATCGGTGAGAACCATGACGATATCGGTGCTTGCCGCCGATGTCGGAAGGCCGTCCACCGTGAATGGACCTTCGGGAACGTAGCGCTGTATCTCAAGTACGTTGTTGATATACACCTCGAGCAGTGAAGGCGCAGTCGCGAACCCCGAGACCGACGGTGAACCGCGCGAAACGTAGGTCGGATCGCTCGTATAGTCGCTTGCATAGCGCACGCCTGCGAACGGGATGCTTGAGCCGATCCACCCGCCGTTCGTGTTCCCGTCGCCGACCGAGATCGCACGGTGCGTCGCCGAGTCGAGTTGAAACCAGCGCAGCAACGAGCGATAGAACCGAAACTCGGTACTCGTCGTGCTCTGATACTTCAACTGATAGATGCCGCCTTGGCTCACCGCGTAGAAATCGTAGGTCTGGTTTGCCTCGTTGAGATTATAATTGAGAAAGGCGCCGCGTCCGGGCGTCGTCGGCGGAAGTGGTTTCTGGTTGTCGGGCTCGCCGCGGAAGGCCGAACTCGGTGCTACGATCTCGAGCGTGTGGTCATGCCGGTTGAATGACGCCGCCAAGTTCAAATCGGTCTGCAAGCCATAGTAGCGGTGACCGCCACGTTCAAAGGAAGCGTCGCGCGGACGTTTGAGACTCCATTCGTCGAGATCGGTGTCCGAAACGTAGACGATCTCCTCGTCGCTCAGATAGACCGCTGCATTGGTTGAGAAGACGACGTCATTGATCTGGACCCGATAATGCTCGATATGGTATTTGTCGGTGAAATTATCTTCGACGGTTTCGACCGCTAGCGCGGGAGCCGCGCATAACCACACGGACCAGAGCAGCAATAGCGCACGCTTCACGGCTTCGGTGAGGCCGGCGCGAGAACGAGTGTCGCGATGAACCGGCGTGCGGAGGGAGGGGGCGTCGCGGCATCGGGAACGACTTCGACCACCGAGACTTTGTAGCTTTGGTCGCTCGCCGGCAATGCAAATGCGCGAAGAGCTATGCGAAACGTTCGCGTCTCATACGGTGCAACGAGAAATACTGATGGAACGATCACGAAGTTCTTGCCGCCCTCGATCTCGACCTCAAATACCGTCGAACGCGCGCTTAAGCTGGAGAATTCGAATTCGGCCACGCGCGCGTGCGCGTCGATCGTCACCGAATCGGGCTTGAGCGAAAACGACCCCGATCGTCCCGGCGCAAGCAGCGCTGGGACGAGCATAAGCATAAAAATCCGAACGTGTATCCGTTTCAGCAAGCGCGCGATGCCTTCTGGATTTGGCAGGGCCGTCCTGTGCGACAAGGACTCAGCTCGCAAATCGCAGTACCGCCTAGACTACGCGGCGCCCCTTGGGCGCCGCACTGCTGCTTCCTCAAGGACCTACTAGTACATGACGGCACAATACGCCATTTGGGCCGGGCTTATCGGTGGTGCGCTGGCGGTGCTTTACGGCATCGTGCTCACTTTCTGGGTGCTCGGCCAGCCGGACGGCAACGCCCGTATGAAAGAGATCGCCGCGGCGATCCAAGAAGGCGCGATGGCCTTCCTCAAACGCCAGTATGGAACGATCGCAATCGTCGCGGTTGTCCTGGCGATCGCTATCTTTGTGGCCCCGCCGCTGGGATGGGAGTCCGCGCTCGGCTTTTTGATCGGCGCAATCCTCTCGGGTGCGGCCGGTTTTATCGGCATGATCGTCTCCGTCCGCGCCAACGTGCGTACGGCGGAGGCGGCGCGCAAGGGTCTCGGCCCTGCGCTCAACGTCGCGTTCCGCGGCGGCACCGTCACCGGTATGCTCGTCGTTGGCCTCGGGCTCCTAGCCGTTTCCGGTTACTACGCGTTCCTTCAGAACGTGAACGCGGGCGATACGACGCGCACGCTTGCCGCTATGGTTGGCCTCGCCTTCGGCTGTTCGCTGATCTCCGTCTTTGCGCGTTTGGGCGGGGGCATCTATACGAAGGCCGCCGACGTCGGCGCGGACCTCGTCGGTAAAGTGGAAGCCGGCATTCCCGAAGACGATCCGCGCAATCCTGCGGTCATCGCCGACAACGTCGGCGACAACGTCGGCGATTGCGCCGGCATGGCCGCCGACCTCTTCGAGACGTACTGTGTCACCACGGTCGCTGCAATGCTGCTCGGTAATCTCATCTTCGGGGACAAAGTCCCCGGCGCGGTTACGTTCCCGCTCGTGCTCGGCGCCGTCTCGATCGTTGCCTCGATCATCGGCTCGTGGGTCGTCGGCTTGGGCAAAGTCTCAAAGAACCGCATCATGGGCTCGCTCTACAACGGCATGATCGTTGCCGGCGTGCTCGCGCTCGTTGGCTTTTGGTTCGTAGCGCAGCAAGAGTTCGGCAGTTCGGACGTCATCAGCGCCACCAGCGTCTTTTTCTGCGCGCTCGTCGGTGTGGTAATCACCGGCTTGATCACGGTCATCACCGAATACTACACCGGTACGCAGTTCCCGCCGGTGCGACACATCGCCGAAGCCTCGGTCACCGGACACGCGACCAACATCATCGCAGGTCTTGCGGTCTCGATGCAAGGCACGGCGCTGCCGGCGATCGTGATCGTGCTCGGCATCCTAATCAGCTACAGCCTCGCCGGCGTGTACGGCGTCGGCATCGCGGTGATGGCGATGCTCTCGCTGGCCGGTATCGTCGTCGCGATCGACTCGTTCGGTCCGATCACCGATAATGCCGGCGGCATTGCCGAAATGGCCGAGATGCCCGAAGACGTACGCAATGTCACCGATCCGCTCGATGCGGTCGGCAACACGACAAAAGCGGTGACCAAAGGCTACGCGATCGGATCCGCGGCGCTCGCGGCGGTCGTCCTCTTCGCATCGTTTTTGCAAGAGTTGATCAAAGCCAAGTGCGGTGCCGCCGCTGCCGCCAATTGCGCAACGGCGACGACCAATCTCTTTGCGATCGGCAATCCCTACGTGCTCGCAGGCCTCTTCATCGGCGGCCTGCTGCCGTATCTCTTCGCATCGCTTGCGATGGAAGCGGTTGGGCGCGCGGCCGGTAAAGTCGTCGAGGAAGTGCGCCGTCAATTCCGCGAGAACCCCGGCATCATGGCCGGCACGTCGAAGCCCGACTACGGCGCGACGGTGAGCATCGTGACCGCAGGCGCACTCAAGGAGATGATTCTCCCGGCGCTCATTCCGGTCGGCGTGCCGATCGTCGTCGTGCTGCTTTCGGTGTTAGGCGTGCTCAAGGGCGACACCGGCGCGCAGCTGATGGGCGGCATTCTCGTCGGCTCGATCGTCACCGGACTCTTCCTTGCGATCTCGATGACGACCGGTGGCGGTGCGTGGGACAACGCCAAGAAGTACATCGAAGACGGTCATCTCGGCGGCAAGGGTTCGATTGCGCACCAAGCCGCCGTCACCGGCGATACGGTCGGCGATCCGTACAAAGACACTGCCGGCCCCGCGATTAACCCAATGATCAAGGTGCTCAACATCGTCGCACTTTTGCTCGTAGGGTTTCTCGTTCACTAGTCTCAACGAGGTTGAGGGCATAGCGGGCACCGCATGTGCCCGCTATTTTTTTGTTCCAATGCCCTTGAAAAACGTATAGCAGAACGTACCATCCTCTTGCGCCGCTCGATAGAGGTCGGCAATGCCGCGATCGAAGTCGCCGGCTGTCGTCAACCCTTGAGCGATCGCGTCCTCGCGCACGCCTTTGACCATCGCCGTAAAGGTGCGACGCGTAAATCCATCGACGAGTTGCGGTCTGCCGGCGTCGACATACACCATGCGCGGCGAAACGTGTAGGCTGTTGAAACCAGACGCGGCCAGCAGCGGGAAGAGCTCGCGCCCGATGAGTCCGTTTCCGCCGGCGCGGGCTTGCAACGCAATTAGACAATCGACGCAGCGTCGCGCAAAAATGCTGTCAGGATGGAAGAGCGTCGAGCCGTGATCCCCTTCGATAACCGTGATCGTGCCGCCGGGCTTGAGCACGCGCTTCAACGCGAGCAATGCCTCGATCGGCCGTGCCACGTGCTCGAGAACGAAGCATACAAAGACGTGATCGAAGGCTTCTTCCGCAAACGGTAGGCTGAAAATGTCGGCCTGCCGCGTAACGACGTTGGACAGCCGCGCTGCGGCAACCGCGGCGCGGGTTTGCTCGAGTGACGACTCTGCAATGTCGATCGCGGTTATTGCTGTTTGCGGGCTATTGCGCGCAAGGGTCACCGTCTGCGCGCCCACGCCGCAGCCCGCTTCCAGCACGGTTGATCCTGCCGGATACGCTGTGTCGTGATGCAGCAGCTCAACTAACGTGTTCGCTTGATCGGCTAGTCGAACCGCTTCGCGGGAATCGTATCCGTGCACGTAACTCATGCGCTGCGGCTCCATCATTCGACAACCGGCGTCTCGCCGACAAGCGCCTCTTCCATTACGGCAATCGTATCGACCTGCTCGCGGAAGTCGTCGCGCGCGCTCGTAACGCGCCATGCAACGACCGCCGCTGCCACCAGCATCGCGCCGGCGAGGTACCAGGCTACGCTCGGCGCGCGCCAGGTGTGCAGCGAGCTGATCGAGTAGGCGAACGTCACGGTGAAAATCGTCGGACCGAGCAGCGTCCCCAGACTGCGCAGCATACTGATTGCCCCCTGCAACTCGCCCTGTTCCTGTTTTCCGACGCGCCGCGTCATCAACGCCTGCGATGCCGAACCGGCGATCATCCAGAGCATGTTGACCGGAATGGCAATCCAGAAAAGCAGTTCACTCCCGCCGTACATGCAGAACCCGGCCGCGCCAAAGAGCAGACCGAACAACACGGCGCGGCGCTCGCCGATGCGATTGACGACCGGCTGAATCACGAGGGCTGAAATCAGAACCGTAAAGACGCCGACGACCGCGAGCGAGAGACCGATCGTGCTCGACTTCCAGGCAAACACGAGCATCGTGTAGAGCACAAAGAGCTGCGGGAGCGCGTCGTGCGCAACGTAGCCGATCAAGTTCGAGACCGCGAGACCCGAAAGCTCGGCGTGACGTCGCAGCATTTTGAACGAGCCGAGCGGATTTGCGCGCATCCACGAAAAGGCATTGCGGTGCTCCGGCGCGAGCGACTCCGGCAGCACGAAGAACCCGTACAGAAAATTCAGCAGACTTAGCGCGCAGGCGACCCAAAACGGCACCCGCAGACCGTATGCGCCGAGCACGCCACCAATGACCGGGCCGACCACGAAACCTACGCCGAACGCGGCGCTGATCATGCCGTAGGCGCCGGCGCGTTTGTCCTCGGGGGTGACATCCGCGACGTAGGCGCTGGCGGCGCTAATGCTCGCGGTCGTCGCCCCCGAAAGGATTCGGCCGAGAAAAAGCCAGCCCAGCGTCGGCGCTAGCGCGAGAATCGCATAGTCGCACGCCGTGCCGAGGTTCGACAGCAGCACCACGGGACGCCGGCCAACCCGATCTGAGAGTGTGCCTAGGATCGGCGAAACGAAAAATTGCATCGCTGCGAAGATGGTCGACATGACGCCGGCGAGCAGCGCTGCGCTCGCGTAATTTCCGCGTGTAAAACTCAACACCAGCGGGTTGAACACTGGGATGATGATACCGAGCGCAACCATATCGAGCAGCACGGTCACGAAGATGAACGTCATTGCGGCGTTGCGTTTATTGAGCATAGTTTTCGCTCCACAGATCGATCGCACGTCCGATGCGTTCGTGATCGCCGGTAGCGGCGTAGTCGAGCATGAACCCGCGAAACATAGCGAGGGTGATCGTCGCGAGTGCGCGCGCGCGCTCCGGGCTTGCGCTGCCGGCGTATGTCGGATCGGAAAGAAAGGTCAACCAGTCCTCAACCGCGCTTTCGAGAAAGCCGGGAACGGCTTCGGGTTTGCGCAGCGCCAGTGCGTAGGTTTCGAAAAAAAGCTTGAGCATCGGACCGACCTGCGGCTGGGTCATGTACGTCCATGCCGCCTTGCATACGGCGACCGGCGTAGGCAGCGCGCTGCGCCGCAACTGATCGAACACCGCAAGTTGCCGTTGCCGAATGGCGCGCAGCACCGCCGCAACCATGCCTTCTTTCGAACCGAAGTGGTAGAGCAGCATGCGCGGGCTCGACTCGACCGCGTCTGCGAGCGGTCTTAATGAGAGCGCAGCCAGGCCGTGTTCGAGCACGTATCCGGTCACGCGGTCCAACAGTACGGCGCGGCTTTCAAGGTCCACCGTCCGGCTCATGCCGTCACCCTAGCATACTTGAAACGACTGTTTCAAGTATGCTAACCCGGCTATGCTACGGCCCGCTCAGCCACGTCGCGGCTTCAAACCAAAGTTCCATCGCGGCATTGACCCGCGGGCGCTCGCCGGTCGCGAGCAAATCCATCATCGCGCCGCGATACACCGCCAGCGTCAGCGTCGCAAACGCCTCGGCCCGCTCGGTCGGGACGCCACGACGCGTGAGCGACTCTTTGAGCAAGCCCAGCCAGTCGTTGATCCCGTGAAGAAAGTCGCCATAATGCTCGTCGGAGAGTGCAAGGCCGAAAACCTCAAAGAAAAGCCGCGACGCGCTGGAGGTTTCGACATAATAATCCCACATTGCGCGCCGAAAGGCATCCGTGTCCATAGAGACGTCGCGCTTTGCAAACGTGGCACGCAGTTTGATCCGATTACGCGCAATGAGCGCCACGATCAACTCGGTCTTCGTGTGGAAAAATCCCTCGACGGTCTCGGCGCGAATCCCCAGCGCCTTCGCGATCGATTCAAGCGTTACATTGCTAATACCGTGCTGATCGACGTAGGCAGCGATGCGTTCAAGGAGCGCGTCGCGCTCGCGCAGTTCGGAGGTCGGATCCATCGCTCACGTCTGCGCTGGCGCGTGATCCAGGGCTTCGTACTTCTGATAGACGGCATAGTACGTCGCGCCGATGATGCCGATTGCAAAGAAGAGCAGTCCGTCGCCGACCACGTTGCCGATCGTGCTCGTCGGCGGCAATGCCGCGCCAATTGCGAACCGCGCACCAAACGCGGCGATGTAGATCAGCGCTGTCTGCCACGACGGACCAAGTTGTATCACGCCGTGACGGTCAGTGGCTGAAACCTGCGTGTGGTGTCCGCGCAGCAAGCCGAGGGGAACTCCGGCGGCGAGCCCGAGCACGATCGCGGCCACAAGCTCCCACACCGGCGGACGGAAGAGGGCAACACTCTCGTAGAGCAAGAGCACGCCGACCGCCATGAGGACGCCGGCGTAGATCCACATGCGCGTGACGCTCGTGCGCTGTGGCCGGGCCGAACGATAGAGAACCAATGCCAAGATGATGATGAAAATAATGATGTTTTCGCGGTTCATGCGAGGCACTTTGGTCGCGACCTGAGAAACGCCCTCTCCCAGATGGGAGGTGCCCGTGATGCTATGGATTCCTCGCCGTTTTTTGCTGCTGGTCTTCCTCGCCGCACTGCTTGTGCCGTTGGTCGCACGAGCCGCGTACCAATCGTTCACGTACAGGGTCACGAACACCACGAAGAGTGGCGCGAACGTCTACATCTATCACCGGTTCGGGCCGGCGTTCCACCTGACCGAGGTCGCAAGCGGTTGGGTCGATCCCGGCGGCCGGATCAGCCTGAAGCTGCCCAAGACGGATACAACCTACGAGTTGAAGGCGGTCTTTAAAAAAGCGGGCCAAGGTTCCGCGACGGTCGGAACGGCGGACATCAAGTGGTGGCTCAGTGCATCGTCAAGCGATCAGCTCGCCTACGAGAACGGCCGCTTCGTTTGGAAGCCGTAGACGCATAAAAAACGGGGTCGCATCGCTGCGACCCCGCCTTTGTTTCTCGAGATCGAAATTACTTGATCTCGACCTTAGCGCCGGCTTCCTCGAGCTTCTTCTTGACGCTCTCGGCTTCGTCTTTGGTGACGCCTTCTTTGACGGCCTTGGGCGCGCTCTCCACGAACGACTTCGCCTCGGTGAGGCCCAAGCTCGTGAGCTCGCGCACGGCTTTGATGACCTTGATCTTCTCCGGTCCCGCTTCTGTGAGGATCACGTCGAATTCGGTCTTCTCTGCGGCCGGCGCAGCGGCGCCGCCGCCGGCAGCCGGGCCCGCCATCATTGCAACGGGGGCTGCGGCGCTAACGCCGTACTTTTCTTCGAGCTGCTTGACGAGGTCCGAGAGCTCGAGGACGGTGAGTTTATCGATTTGTTGGATGAGTTCGGCAACTGCCATGATAGATGAGTCTCCTTAAGCGTTCGAACCCGCGGCTTCTTTTTGCTCGCGGATAGCATTGAGTGCGCGGACCAGGCCGCTCTGATTGCCCGAGAGCACGGTGACGAGACCGCGCAGCGGGTTCGCGAGCGTACCAACGAGTTTGGCGATGAGTTCGATCTTCGGCGGCAGCGAGGCGAGGACGTTGACCTGCTTGGCATCGACGAGAACGCCGTCGATGTAGGCAGCTTTGATCCCAAGTTTCTTGCTGTCGTCTGCGAACTGTTTGATCGCTTTGGCGGGCGCGACCGGATCGGTGCCGGCGAAAACGATGCCGGTCGGACCGGCCAGAAACGCATCGAGCGCCTTGGCGATATCCTCGCCGGCAGCGATCTTGAAGAGCGTGTTCTTGACGACGGCATACGTGCTGCCGTCTTTGCGCAACTCTCCACGAAGTTTCGTGATCTCTTCGACGGTGAGTCCCGCAAAGTCAGTCAAGAACAAGTTCTGCGAACCGGCGAGCCGATCGCGCAACTCTTGAACCGCGGCTTCTTTACGTGCGGTTGGCATTGACGTTGTTGCTGCTTTCTTGGATTAAAAAAAGCGCTCCATCCGTCCGGAGGGCGCTTTATCGAACGCTACGCAATGCCAGAAACTCTGTCATCCTGAGCTTGTCGAAGGACGCACCTCGGTAGGGGTTAGCTTTCGCCTCCATTAACTGCCCAGCGGCAGCCCTACGGTCTTCGGAGCCAAGGGGTAGACTACCACAGCCCGCCCCTGTGCGCAACCGGAGGAGCTCCAGTCTATGCACCCAGCCCACGAGTACGAGGCGGTTGCCCGCCTGCTCGAGGGAAACCGCCGCTACGCCGACGGTCACCCCACGACCGCTCGGAGCTCGGCCCACCGCGTGGAACTCGCGAGTGCCCAACGGCCTTTCGCGGTTGTGCTCGGATGCTCGGACTCCCGCGTTCCCGTTGAAACGATCTTCGATCAGGGTCCCGGGGACCTCTTCGTCATCCGCCTGGCTGGAAACATCGTCACGGCCGAGGGCCTCGGCTCGATCGAGTACGCGATCGAAGTGCTCGAGAGCGGCCTGGTCATGGTGCTTGGACACACCGGGTGCGGGGCGGTGCAAGCCGCGGTCTCTGTGGCGCAGACCGGGAACGCGCCACCCGGCCACATCGCCCTGTTAGCCGAAGCGATCGCTCCGGTTGCGCGCGACGCGAACCCTGTCGAAGCAAATGCGCGCGCATCGGCGCGCGCAATCGTTCGACGATCGGCGATCGTTCGTGCAGCGGTGACGCGGGGAGGCGTTCGCGTCACCGCCGCAACCTACGATCTGCATACCGGCCTCGTTACGCTGCTGGAGTAGACTTACGATCCTCCATCACACGCAGCGGTCGCAGCACGCCGATCGAGAGCAGCGCAGCCACGATACTGAAAATGGCCGCCACCGAGAGCGCGGCCGTCCAATTTCCGGTCATCGCAGTGAGCACACTCGCGAGCGGAACGATGAGCGAGCCGGTGCCTTTGGCGGTGTAGAGCATGCCGTAGTTGGTGGTGGCATACTTCTGCCCGAACTGATCGCGCGTTGTCGCCGGGAAGATGCTAAAGATCTCGCCCCACGCGAAGAACACGAGGGCCGCGAGCAGCACAAACGACACGGGCGAATGCCCGAACTTCATCAATGCGAAGATGCCGATGCCTTCGAGCAAAAACGCGATGAACATCGTAACCTCACGCCCGATGTTGTCGGAGACCCATCCGAGGAACGGTCGCGTAAACCCGTTGACCAGGTTGTTGAGCGAGACTGTGTAGGTGAGCGTCGCCATCGTGATGCCGAGGAGCGTGACCGGCGTCTTGGCGATGTGGAAGTCCTTGGCGATCGGCCCCAGCTGCGCGACGAACATGAGTCCGCACGCTGCGACCAGCGTGAACATCACGTACATCACCCAGAAGATCGGCGAACGCAAGGTCTCGCCTGGGGTGTAATCGTGATTGCCTTGCAGCACCTTCATCGGACGCGCGTCTTGGGGCGCCGTTTTCGGCGGCGTTACGAGAAAGAACGACGCGATTACTATTATCGCGCCCTGGATGAGGCCGAAAACCAAAAACGCCTCTTGCCAGCTGCTTGCGACCATCTTCGCGAGCGGAATGACCGTCAGCGCCGCGCCTGCACCGAATCCGGCTGCCGTCAACCCGGCTGCGAGCCCGCGCTTTCCGGCGAACCACTTGAGCGCATTGCCCACGCAGGTTCCATAGACGATGCCCGCGCCGATACCGGCCAGAATACTGCCGGCATAGAGCATCGGGAGCGACGTCGCAAAGGAATTCACGACCCACCCGAGCGCGGCGAACAAGCCGCCGACCAACACGAAGCGGCGCGGACCATACCGGTCCACGAGCGCCGCCTCGAACGGCACGAGCCATGTTTCGGTCAAGACGAACAACGTGAATGAAACTTGGATCGCCGATATCTTCCAGCCGGTGGACGCATTGATCGGCTCAACGAAAAACGTCCATCCGTATTGCAAGTTCGCGACCGTCGCCATACAGACGATGCCCGTGACCAGTTGGATCCAGGGATTAGCTAGCGGGCTTGTTCGCGGCTGCGCCGTTACTGCAGTTTGAGCGGCCATTCATGCACCCTCTCTCATCATAATGAACCGAAAAGCAACAATTCCGAGTGATTTAGCGACGAAGATTTATCCAGATGGTCTTCTTATCGGTGTAGTTGTCCAGAGCAGTCTCTCCAAGGTCGCGACCCATCCCCGAGTCACCTCCCAAACCGCCCCACGGCAGGCGCGTGTCGCTCTGCCCATACGTGTTCACCCACACGGTTCCCGCGTGCAGGCGTTGCGCCATGATGTGCGCGCGAGCGATGTCTTTCGTCCATACGCCCGCCGCAAGGCTAAAGTCTGATTCGTTGGCGATGCGCACGGCATCATCTTCATCTTTGAAGCGAATGACGGCGGCTACCGGTCCGAAGATCTCTTCGCGTGCGATCTTCATTGAGTTGTCGACCTCGGTAAAGACCGTCGGTTCGAGGAAGTAGCCTTTCGACCCGATGCGTTCGCCACCGGATTTGAGCGTCGCCCCTTCGGACTTGCCGCTCTCGATGTAGTCCATGATCGAATTCATCTGCTTCTTAGAGATGACCGGGCCCATATAGGTGCTCTCGTCCTGCGGATCGCCGACTTTTAGTGTCTTCGAACGCGAGACCATCTTGTCGCAGAACTCATCGTACATATCCTGCTGCACGAGTACGCGCGACCCGGCCGAGCACACCTGCCCGCTGTTGAAGAAAATGCCCGCCGACGAGCCTTTGACCGCCGCATCGATGTCGGCATCGTCGAAGATTAGGTTGGGCGACTTACCGCCGAGTTCGAGCGTCAAGCGCGTGACGAACGGCGCGGCATTTTCCATGATCAACTTGCCGACGGCGGGCGAGCCTGTAAACGAGATCTTGTCGACGTCGGGATTGCGCACGAGCGCCATGCCCGCGCTCGATCCCGGACCCGGAATGATATTGAGCACGCCGGGCGGTACGCCGGCCTCGAGCGCGAGCTCACCGAGTAAAAGCGCGGTGAGCGGTGTCTCGGTCGCCGGCTTCATGACAATCGTGCACCCGCACGCGAGCGCCGGAGCAATCTTCCACATCGAATTCATCAACGGGAAATTCCACGGCACGATGGCGCCGACGACACCCACGGGTACACGCGCGATGTAGGTAAGCGCGTCGGGACGTACGGGTACGACGTCGCCGGTGATCTTATCCGGCCACCCGGCGTAGTATTCGATACAATCGAGCATCGCGGGATAGTCTTGACGGCGCACCGAGCTGATCGGCTTGCCGCCGTCGAGCGATTCGAGCGCGACGATCTCGTCTTGGCGCTCGCGGATCAACGCCGCAAACTTCACCATGATGCGCGCGCGTTCGGACGCGCGTATCTTGCCCCACGGTCCCTCTTCGAGTGCTTTGCGTGCGGCCTTTACCGCAAGCGCCGCATCGCCGGCGTCGGCCTGCGCCACGTCGGCGATGACGTCTTCGGTCGCAGGATTGTGGGTTGCAAATGTCTTGCCGGAAATCGCGTCGACCCACTTGCCGTCGATCAGCAGTTTGGTCTGCGGAATCCGAATCAGTGCACTCGGCGTCACTGCCATAGCCATGATTTAAATAACCCCTTCCGTACGTAAGCTTGCAATCTGCGCAGCATCGTAGCCCATAAGTTCTTTCAAGAGTTCTTCGTTGTGCTCGCCTAGGAGTGGCGCGCGCCGGTATTCGACCGGCGAATCGGAAAGGCTGAGCGGACAGCCCACGGTGTAGTAGGTTCCGCGCTGCGGATGCTCAATCGTGGCGATCATGCCGCGAGTCCGCAGCGCCTCGTCTTCGAGCAATTCCTTCATCGCCAAGACCGGCCCGCATGGAATGTCGTGCGCGTTGCAACGCTCCAGCACTTCATATTTCGAGTATTTTTTCGTCCAGCTCTCGATGATTCCAAAAACCTCGTCGAGAATTGGTACGCGCGCTTCGGGCGTCGCGTATTTCGGATCCGTGATCAGCTCGGGACGGCCCATCTCCCTGCAGAGTGGCTCCCAGACCTGCGGTTGAATGATCAGATACACGTAGTCGTTAGGACCACCGGGCGCGCAGCGCAGCGCCGAACCCGGGTGGCCGCCGCCCGAGGCGTTCCCCGACCGTGGAACGACGCCGTTGAACGTGCGATTGGGATATTCGCGCAGCGGACCGCGCGACAAGCGTTGTTGATCACGCATCTTCACGCGGCAAAGATTGAGCACCGAGTCCTGCATCGTGCACATCACGCGTTGGCCTTCGCCAGTATGCACGTCACGCTGGTAGAGCGCAGCAAGGATCGCCGCAACCGAGTGGATGCCGGTGCCCGAATCGCCGATCTGCGCGCCCGTAACGAGCGGCGGTCCATCTTCCATCCCTGTCGTGCTCATCGATCCGCCCATCGCCTGCGCGACTGGTTCGTAGGCTTTGGCATCGGCAAATTGCCCGGGACCAAAGCCTTTGATCGACGCGTAGACCATCCGCGGGTTCAGCTCGTGGATCTTCTCCCACGGAAACCCTTGACGATCGAGGACGCCCGGGCCGAAGTTCTCGACCAGCACGTCGCAGGTTTCAACCAGTTTGGTAAAGATCGCCTTTCCCTGCGGCGTTTTGGTATTGAGCGTCAACGAGCGCTTGTTGCCGTTGAGCATCGCAAAATAGAGGCTGTCAACGTCGGGGATGTCACGCAATTGCTGTCGTGTGATATCGCCGCGACCGGGAAGCTCGACTTTAATGACATCGGCGCCGAGCCACGCAAGAATCTGCGTACACGAAGGGCCCGACTGGACATGCGTCATGTCCAGTATGCGAACGCCGTCGAGTGCCTGTTTTGTTTTTTGTTCGATCATTTATACATCGTTTGATTTTCAGTGCCGGGTGCATAGGCATCCGGATCGAGCCAGACGTTGATCACGGCGCACGTGCCGGCCTCGCGCGCGCGCTCGAGCGCTGGGCGAATCTGGCCCGGTTCGCGCACCGCCTCGCCGTAGAAGCCAAGCATGTCGGCGAACTTCTCGAAGTCAACGTCGCCCAGGTAGTTGCCCACGTCGCCACGCTCTTTGCCGTACTTCTGAATCTGGCCGCAGCGAATTTGATTCATGTAACTGTTGTTGCCGACGATCGCGATATACGGCGTGCCAAAACGCACGGCGGTTTGCATATCGAACGCAGTCATCGCGAACGAGCCGTCGCCAAAGAGCGCGACGACTTCGCGACTCGGGTGCGCGAGCTTCGCGGCCATCGCAAAGCCGGTACCGACGCCCAAAGAACCCAGCGGACCGGGGTCCATCCAGAGTCCCGGCGCCTTCGGCCGCACGACGTTACCTGCGAAGGTCACGACGTCACCGCCGTCCCCGACGAAGATCGAGTTATCGGTAAGGAAATTGTCGATCTCATAGGCCAGGCGATACGGGTGAATCGGGCGCGCGTCGCTGCGCAACTTCGGCAAGCGCGCTTCGACCGCCGCGGTTTCTTTTGCGCGCAGTTGCGCGACCCATGCGTTGCGCGCTTGCGCCGCAGCCTTGTTGCCGCCTGCCGCACGCGTCACCGCCGCGAGTATCACCCCCACGTCGCCGATGAGACCGAGATCGACGTCGCGATTGCGGCCGACGGTTGCATACGACATGTCGATCTGCACGACGGTCTTGGCTTTAAGGCTCTTGCCGTAACGAAGACGGAAATCGAACGGTGTGCCGACGACGACGATCACGTCGGCGGCTTCGAACGCATCGCGACGCGTGAGTTGGAAATTGAGGGGATGATCGGGCGGCAACGTGCCGCGTCCGGCACCATTCATATACGCCGGGATGTTCAACTTCTCGACGAACTCGCGCGCGACGTCGGTCGCACGACAGGTCCAGACTTGCTGCCCGAGCAGTACGCACGGATTCGTCGACGACGACAGAATGTCGGCGAGACGTTGAATGTCGTTCGGATCGCCCAAGCTCTTTGTCGATGCACGGTAGTGGCCGGCTTCCGGAATCACGGCTTTACCTAGGTCGATCTCATGATCGAGTACCGAGCGCGGAATCTCGAGATAGACGGGGCCAAACGAACCGTTGAATGCTTCGCGGGCGGCCATCGTCACGAAATCCGCAACGCGTAACGTCGTGGGCACGCTCGTGGCGAACTTCGTGATCGGTCGCAACATGTCGACATGCGGCAAATCTTGCAAGCCGCCCATGCGATGCTGCGAAAGCCCGGCTTGCCCGCCGATTAGCAGCATCGGACTCTCGGCACGAAATGCATTGGCAACGCCGGTCATTGCATTGGTCGTCCCGGGGCCGGCGGTAACAACCGCGCACCCCAAATTTCCGGTCATGCGCGCATAGCCGTCGGCGGCGTGTGCGGCAACCTGCTCGTGGCGCACGTCGACGATCTTGATACCTTCATCGATGCAGCCGTCGTAGATGTCGATGATATGACCGCCACACAACGTGAAGATCGTATCGACGCCCTCCGCCTTCAGCGCTTTTGCGACGAGATGGCCGCCGGAAATTTTCTTCACGGGGACCGCGCCGTTGACTTCGAGTGCTTCCGTGCTAACCGTGTTAGATGTCATGTACGTGCTCCGCTACGTGTGCTGCTAAACCTAGTGCGTGTTCGCGAACGAGGCGCTCGGCGAGCTCCGCGTCGCGCGCGACGAGTGCTTCGATAATGTGACTGTGATCGACCATCGAGCGCTCGAACCGGTGATCTTCGGCGATTGTGCGATGGCGGATCGAACGTACGTGAATCATCAGCGTCTCCGCCATCCTCGCGAGCGTGGAAGAACGCGCGAGCTCGATTATGCGGCCGTGGAACGCCAAGTTGGCATCAGAATATTCGTCGAGCTTCGTGGCGAGCTCACCATTTTCGAATGTCGAAAAAATCGTACGCAACGATGCGATTTCGTCGTCGCTTGCGCGCTCGGCGACCAGCCGTGCCGCCATGCTTTCGAGGGCAGCCCAGACCTTGATGATCTCGACGAGTTCCTCGCGGCTCTTCCGCAAGATAAAGTAGCCACGGCGTGGCACGCTCTCGACGATACCTTCGTGTTCGAGGCGGGCGAGCGCGTCGCGGATCGGCGTGCGGCTCACGCCCAGGCGTTTAGCAAGGTCGCGCTCGTCTAAGCGGAGATCCTGGTCGGCGCGCTCGTAGATGTTCATCTCGAGCAGCGCGGCGTGCAGCGCGGCATACGCGCGATGCGCGAAGCTTGCCTCGGATTCGAGCCGCACTAGACCTAATGCCATTGCCCATACCCTCCTGCGGGGAGGGTGGGATATGGTATCTGGTATACCAACCCCTGCATGGCCCGCCAAGCCCTTTACAAATAGGGGCGCTACAAATCCTCGAGCTCTTCCAGCGTCTTGGGCCAATCGGCTTTGAGCAGCCGCGAAAGGCTGCGATCGGCGAGGAGCTTCCCGCCGGTTTGACAGCGGGCGCAATAGTTCGTTTCGTTGTCGGCGTAGCGAATGCGCTGCACCGGCGCGCCACAGCGTGGACAAGGCTTCCCGTACTTCCCGTGCACGGCCATCTCGGAACGAAACGCGGTTACCCCTTCGGGGAACGCATCGCCCGCTTCGGTTTGCAACCGATCGATCCACCATCGTAAGGTCTCGCGCGTGGCAGCAAAGAGCGTCTCCCACTCGGCGGGATGTAGCTTGTGCGTGAGCATGATCGGCGAGAGCTTTGCTGCGTGCAAAATTTCATCGGAATACGCGTTGCCAATGCCGTCGACGATGTGCGGGTCCGTGAGCGCGCGCTTGAGCGTGCGGTTTTGCTCGCGCAGCGCCGTGCGAAATTCACCCAGATCGCTTGCAAAAACATCGATGCCGCCCGGGTTGAGCTGGGCAACTGCCGCCTCGCCGCGAACGACGTTCAAGGATGCGCGGTGTTTGGACCCGGCTTCAGTGAGCACGAGCGAACCGCTCGGAAAATCGAATGCGGCAAGCATGTTGCGCCCGCGTATCGGTGCTCCGACTCCGCGCCAATGGAGGCGTCCCGCGATCATCAAGTGCAGTACGAGCCACAGGTCGCCTTCGAGCCCGATCGCGATGCGTTTGCCGATACGTCGCAGCTCCGAAACCGTGCGTCCGGACACATCACCGAGCGGTGGTTCCGTCGTGCGCAGCAGAAACGGACTTCCGATGCGCACGCCCTCGAGCGGCTGCCCAACGATGCGCGGCTCGAGCGCGTGAATGTAGGCGCTGATATCCGGAAGTTCAGGCACGAGCGACGCGCGCCGCAACCGCCCGCGCGCCGGCGTCGTCGAATGCGATCGCGCGCACCTGCGGGAACGCCTGCTGCGCGAGATCGGTGAGCACGTGTCCAGGAATCGTCTCGACCAGGATGCGTGCACCCATCTCGACGAGCATCGTCGAGGCGTCGTGCCATCGCACCTCATGCGCAACGCCCGCTGCAAGATCTTCGCGCAACGCGCGCGCATCGCGGATCACGCGAGGTCCGACACTGCCCACGTATGTGACGGATGGATCGCGCAGCACAACCGGCGCGAGCACCTCTTCGAGCCGCGTTTGCACCGGCGCAAGCAACGGACAGTGCGACGGCACGGCAACGTCGAGCCGGTCGGCGCGGCGCGCACCGGCAGCGCTCCCCGCGTCGAGTGCGCGGCCGACCGCCTCACGCTCACCCGCGATAACGCACTGCGTCGGCGCGTTGACGTTTGCAACGTAGACCTGCGAACCTTTGCGTTCTTGTGCCTTCACGATCTCGCGCACGGCGCGCTCCGCTAGGCCTGCGATCACGCCCATACCGTACCCCGATGGAAAGAGCCGTTCCATCGTGCGCGCACGTTCACCAACGACCAGCAACGCATCGGCAAACTGCATCGCGCCGGCGGCGACGGCTGCTGCGAAGCCGCCAACCGAATGGCCCGCCACCGCGTCGGGCCGCACGCCGTGCTCCTCGAGCACGCGCGCAGATGCAACGCCGGCGACGAGGAGAGCGAGTTGCACGTTGACCGTTGAGGCGAGCGACGTAACGTCGTTGCGATCGCGTACGTCATAGCCGAGGATGCGCCGTGCTTCATCGAATGTCGCCGCGGCATGTGGATCGCTTGCCACGCGCGCCAACATATCGGGATATTGTGAGCCTTGTCCGGGAAAGAGCAGTGCTAGCACGTTAAGTGCACCACTACGACCATGCGCCGCGCTCGATTGAGTCCAGGAATAGGGCCCCGGCGAGGATATCCGCCGCACCGCCCGGCGACGCGTGTAGTCCGAGCAATCTCCCCTCGAGCGCAACAAATGCTGCCGCGCCTGCCGCCTCGCCGACGCCGCCGGCAGTCAGCACGGCAGCCGCGCCGCTCTGCGCCGCGTTGAGCGCTGCGCGACCACCGCGGTGCAAGAGACACGTATCGTCGAGCGAGCTCATGATCGCAAGAAGCGCGTCAATGCGTGCGATCGACTCGCGCGCCCCCCGCGCGCGGGCCGCGCGCAGCGTGGGCAACGCGCAGTGCAATGCATGCGGAAATCCCGCTTGCGCTTCACCGCGAGCACCGCGCACGCCAAACTGCTCGCACGCTTGCGTGCCGTGTGAGTTCGGCGCTGCGCCGGCGGCATCGGGCAACGCGGCAATCTGCGCGGCGACGCGTGCAATCGCATGCGGATCGCGCGACCCCGTGTTCGCGTGTGCGGCAACGAGTAAGCCGAGCGACCAGATCGCGCCGCGATGTGTGTTGATCCCACCGGTGACGTCGAGCATCTTGCGCTCGCCATCGCGACCGATCGCGCCGAGCCGTTCTCGTAACGCCGCGTCGATCGATGCTGCGCGCGCGACAGCGGCCACGGCGTCGAACGTCGCGCCAAGCGCTCGCGCCGACTGGACGAGCAGCTCGAGCGTGAGATCGTCGTGCGCACCGTTCCCGCGCCGGTCGACCAGTGCCGGCTTCGGCGTAAGTTCCGCTTCCGCGATCAGGGCTTGCACGGCCGCATGCGAGGCCGAAAATGCGGGCAGCAGACGCGGACCGCTCGGTGTTTTGACCATGAGCGCACCGCCATGCAACGCCTCGCCCAGTGCGGCACCGTAACCGTCACCAAAGGCCAACTCCACATCGACCCGCATCGGCAGTTCGGCAATGACACGCGCAAATGATGGAAGCGCGCCATGCGACGGTTGCGCGCGGATCAGCACGTCGAGGTCGCTTTCATCATGCAGCGCCGCAACGCCGGTGGCAAGCTCGAAACCCGCTGCCCCAATCGGGCCGGCGCACAGGCCGCGCGCACGCGCTTCGTAGACGACCGTACGCAATGCGGCGAACGCGCTGTGTTGGCGTGCCGGGCGCGAACCGGCGAGCGTCTCGGGCGTTACGACCGCGTCGAGTTCGCCAGACTGCACGATCGTCGCGTAGCGCTCTTCTCGCGCACTGCCGCGAACGCCAACGGCGATGCCATCCGCAACGTGCGCGCGCCGCACGGTCGCCCACGGCGCGCGTGCCAGGCTCGAGGCCGCCCATGGCGGCGCATCCTCGGCGATACGTGTAACCGCGCGCGACGTTAAACGAACGAGATCATGTGGGCGCAGCTCATGCATCCCACTGTGCCTGCAGTTCTTCGCGTACGCGCCGCGCGAGCGCCCGCGTGTGCAGCGCGCCTGGACGATCGAGCCGCTCGTAGGGATTGCGCAGTCCAAGTTCGGGCGTGCGCAGCACGTCGGCAAGTGCGTGTACGACGTTCTTCACGTCAACATCGCTCGGCGCGTCGGGATCGCCGACCTCGAAGATTCGATCGATTGCACCTAAAGTCGCGAAGCTGCGAATGTCGCGCGCGGTTGCCGGAATTTCCTGCGCGAGTCGCGTGATGTCGGCGCGTTCCATGCGCGTCACGCGCGCGACCGCGGCCTCCGACATCACATGCACTTCGATTCCGGGATCGTCGAGCGCGCCGATCCATCCAGCTTGCAACCCGTGCGCGAGAAATGCCCCCGAAATCGCCTTTCCGACCACGAGCGCGTACACCGGATGACCGCCGCGGCGCGCACGAATATAGGCGTTCGCGGATGCCGCGAGCGCGCGTTGCAGTCCGACTGCTTCTTCACGCGTACCGAACGCCTGCCCCGGTACGTCGACAATCGCCAGAATCGCGCTGCGCTGCGGCGTACCGCTCACCGCGCGGGCGAGGCCGAAGCCCTCGTCGATGCCGAGATCGCCGTTGCGCGCAAGCGGGAAGCGCGCATGCGGATCGGGCACGACGGCTACCACGCGCACCGGATGCCCATCGATCGTGCAATCCGCTGCAATGACCGACGGCGGCAACCCCGCAACCGGCTTGCCACCGGCAGCAATGCGCTCGAACCACGCGCGTCCGCGCACGCTGCTCACGGCTCAATCCCCATCGCGTGCAGAAATGCGTCGCGGTCGAGTCGTGGATCCGGAAAGTCCTGTGGCTCGAGTGGACCAAGTTCGCGCGGCTGCTCGAATGCGCGTTGGACCGAGGCGCGAATCGCTTCGACATCGTCGGGCACGAGCTCGGTCGCAAACCCTTGTTCGAAACGCATGCGGCCGCCGGTTACGCGCCAAATCAACGGACGATCCGATGAATCCATCTCGTCGATCCCAGACTCGGTTTCGACCACGTCGGGGCCGTTGAGACCGACGCGCGCGCCCTCGCTCACGATGATCTGACTGCACAGCGCGGTCGAAAGCGAGAGGCCGCCGTAGACCCCGACGCGGCCGGCGATGAGCGCGACAACCGGTTGCAGCATGCGCAGCGCCACGATCGCATCGCAGATCTCGGTCACCGCGAGGATACCAAGGTTGGCTTCCTGCAAGCGAATCCCGCCGGTATCAAGTGCGAGGACGAGCCGCGTCGGCGTACCGCGTTCGGCATCGCGCCGCGCAAGCTCGAGCGACCCCGCAATTTTTGCGCCGCCGATTTCGCCGATCGATCCACCGAGAAAGCGCCCATCGGTTGCAACGATGCAGGCGCGTTCGCCGCCGATCGTACCGCGCGCAACGACACAGCCGTCGTCGGACTGCGGGACCACGCCTTGCGCAGCCAGATACGGCGATGCGATGCGCTCGAACGGCCCAATGAGTTCGCGAAACGTTTGCGCATCGAGCAACGCGCGCGCGCGTTCGCGGGCACCCCGCTCCGCGAAAGATTCTGCCAGGAGCAGCGTGCTCATCGCGCAGCCTCGAGAGCTTGCTCTAACCGCAAAGACACCACGGCCGGGGTCGCGCCGAAGTCATTGATCTCGATCTGCACCGCAACCGGGTTGCGCACGAAGAAACGCGCGAGCACGGCTTGCCACGTTGCGCTGAAGCCGGTGACGCTCGTCCGTACCACAACCGACGCATTCCCATTGGCCGTCGGCTCGAGTAAGATCTCGCAGTTACCGGACGCTACCACACCGACGTGCGCACGCCGCTCGACGGCGTCGCTCGCGGGATACTCATAACTCAACGTTTCGATCATCACCAACTCCTGAAGCGCCGTGGAGGATCGTAGAGTCCTCCCGACCATTCCACCAATTCACGAATCGAGCGCGCCGCGAGCAACGCGCGATTCGCATCGCTACGACGGACGCCCAGGTCCTCGGGAAACGCCACGACACCCGATGCGCGCAATGCCTGCGTGCGGCTCTCGTCGGCGTACATCCCGATCGGCGTCACTCCGGCGACTGCGGCGAGCGCCGCGCGCCGCTCGTCGATGTCGCGCGCTCGATACAGATACGCAACGCCTTCTTCGGTTACCACATGCGTAACGTCGTCGCCGTAGATCATCACCGGTGCGATCGGTAAATTTGCGCTGCGTCCGAGTTCGACGGCATCGAGCCGCTCGACGAACGTCGGGACCCCGCTCTCCTGAAACGTCTCGACCAATTGCACGACGATCTTGCGCCCGCGTCGCACTTCTTCATCCGCCGACGTCATCTCGAGCCATGCGGCAGTGGAGTGCCTGCGGCCGCGTGGATCGCTACCCAAGTTGGGCGCGCCGCCGAAACCTGCGATCCGGCCGAGCGTCGCCGTCGACGAGTTGGCATCGCGATCGATCTGCAACGTCGACCCGATAAAGAGATCGGTTGCGTAGTGGCCCGCAGTCTGTGCGAAGGCACGATTGGAACGCATCGATCCGTCACGTCCGGTAAAAAATATATCCGGACGCGCGGCAACGTAACGCTCCATCCCGAGCTCGCCGCCGTAGCAATGCACGCTGCGTACCCAGCCACTCTCAATCGCCGGAATCAATGTCGGATGCGGGTTGAGGATCCAGTGGGTGCAGACTTCGCCGCGCAGGCCAAGGCGTTCGCCGTAGGTCGGCAAGATCAACTCGATCGCCGCCGTGTCAAACCCGATCCCGTGATTGAGGCTTTGTACGCGATGCCGTTCGTAGATACCGCGCAGCACAAGCATCGCCATGAGCACCTGCACGTCGTTGATCTGTTCGGGATCGCGCGTAAACAGCGGCTCGATATAGTATGGCTTATCCGCGACCACAACGAGATCGACCCAATCGCCGGGGATATCGACGCGCGTGCACTTATCGACGAGGCGATTGACCTGCGCGATCACGATCCCATCGCGAAACGCCGTCGCCTCGGCGATCGTCGGCGTCTCTTCGGTATTTGGACCGGTATAGAGGTTGCCGTTGGCGTCGGCTTCGTCGGCGGCAACGAGCGCGATATCGGGTGTGAGGTCGACGAAGTAGCGCGCAAAGAGCTCGAGGTAGGTGTGAATGGCCCCGATGCGCACGCGGCCGTCGGCAACTTGCTGCGCGAGGCGCAGCGACTGCGGTCCTGAGTAAGAAAAATCGACGTGCGAGGCGATCCCGCGCTCGAAGAGCGCGATGTGCTCGGGCCGCGCAATGACCGAGATCAACAAATGGAGGTCGTGGACGCGCGCCGGATCGACAGAGGCAAGCGCGCGCGAAAGAAAGTCGGCTTGCTTTTGATTGTTGCCTTCGAGGCACAAGCGATCGCCCGGCTCGATGAGTTCCTGGAGTACTGCGACGACGTCGCGCGTCTCGAAGCGTCCGTCGCGAACGAGATGCGCGACACGTGCCAGCCGCTCGTCTTTACGCCGGCGCCGTGTGTTCCAGGCCGAATTCACCCGGGGGGAGTTGCGCTAGGCCGAAAAGCGCACCTGCAACGCGTCGCGGGATTCGGCGAGGTGCAACGCGTCTTCGAGCCCAGCGATATTGAAGATCCTGCGAATTCGTGCGACGCTGGGAACCACGATGCCCAGACGCCCGGGCGCAGCGTTTGCGGATCGAATCAAGACATTGAGAATCGTCGAGTCCAAATACTGACACGCCGAAAGGTCGAGGACGAGCGGGAGCTCGCCGACCAGCCGCTCCTCGATCGCTTCGGAAAACCATTGGGACGCGCCGATATCCAACTCGCCGCGAACGATGAGCACCTGCGCCCAGGGCAGGCTCTCGTCCACAAGCTCTTCCCGAATTACCATGTTAGCAAGCCTAGTCGATAGTGCCTAAAGGAAACAACTTGGTGCGTTCCGGCCAATCGCGGCACAACGCAGCGTTATCTGCTCGCAAACGCTCGCGCGGCGGCCATGATCTCGCCCTGTATTTCGGGTAAGGGTTTGTCACGCAGTAACACCGCCGGCGCCTGATCGCGCAGGCGCGGGTTGCTCCCGTGAAACCACGCCCGCACGACGTCGGGATCCTTTTCGTTGAGAATCATCGACGCAATCTGCAAGCTGAACCGCAGAACGTTCGGGCGCTGCGGGCTGCGGCCCGCGCCCCATTGCGTGACCGCACGCGTCTCGCCCACGCCGCCGATCATCGCCACGGTCGTCAGTCCGAGCAGCGCCACGAGCTCCTTAACGACGTCCTCGATCGGCAGCGACATGGCCCGTTCGTGGGCCTGGGGTGGCGACCACTCGCCCCGCTCGCCCCGGCTGTCGAGGTCCTCGTATCTCGCTTCATTCACAGTCGTAATCCCACCTTGAATCACAGCTGAAAGTCCTACCCCTTTCTACCCAAAAACCCGACCGTCGTCAATACCCAGGTTTCTGGAGAAATAGAAGACCCCACGCTTGCGGCGTGGGGTCTGGGGTGTGGTACGGGCTACGAATCTAGGCGGTTGCCTTGACGCGGAGCGGGTCGACCTTTATGCCCGGGCCCATCGTGCTCGTGAGCGTCACGCTCTTGAGGTACGTGCCCTTCGAGGCCGCCGGTTTGGCACGCACGATCGCGTCGAGCAATGCGTTGACGTTCTCGAGCAGTTGTTGTTCGTCGAACTGCGCCTTACCGACGATCGTGTGAATGATCGCGGCCTTATCGAGACGATACTCGACCTTACCAGCCTTGATGTCGCGGATCGCTCCGGCGATGTTCGCCGAGACGGTACCAGCCTTCGGGTTTGGCATCTTCTGTGCGAGGATACGTCCGAGTTCCTTACCGACTTGCGCCATCATATCCGGCGTTGCGACCGCAACGTCGAATTCGGTAAAGCCCGCTTTGAGCTTGTCGATCAAGTCTTGATCGCCCACGATATCCGCGCCGGCCTCTTGAGCAGCCTTCGCGTTGTCGCCCTTGGCGAATGCAATCACGCGCACCGTGCGACCCGTGCCGTGCGGCAGGTTCACCGTTCCACGCACATTCTGATCGCTCTTCTTCGGGTCGACGCCGAGGCGAATGTGGATCTCAACCGTCTCGTTGAATTTCGCGTTCGCGTTCTTCTTCACGAAGCCGATCGCTTCGGCCGGCGTGTAAAGCGCCTTCTTGTCGAAGTTGGCGACGAGGTTTTTGTAACGCTTTCCGTGATGCTGCGGCATTACTCTACCTCCACGCCCATCGAGCGCGCCGTGCCGGCGATGATCTTCTTCGCGGCATCGATATCGTTGGCGTTGATGTCAGGCATCTTGACCTTGGCGATATCTTCGAGCTGTTTCTGCGTCAGCTTCCCGACCTTATTGCGATTGGGCTCTTTCGAACCGGACTCGATCTTCAGCGCTTGTTTGATCAAGAATGACGCGGGCGGCGTCTTCGTGATAAACGTGAACGTGCGATCTTCGTACACAGTGATCTCGACTGGAATGATCATGCCGGCCTGCGATGCGGTACGTTCGTTGTACTGCTTGCAGAAGTCCATGATGTTCAGCGAGTATGGGCCCAATGCAGGGCCGATCGGCGGCGCAGGCGTTGCCTTGCCGGCCGGAATCTGTAGGCCAATTTTGCCTACGACCTTCTTTGCCATGATGTGTTTCTTTCGTTAGAACGGTCCACTTCTTGAACCGTTCCGCGCCCCGGAAAACGACGCGCAACATCGTGTTGCGCTGCGCTGTTACGCGAGCGCGCCTCCCGCCAATCCTGGCTCCGGCGCGTCGCGAAGTTTTCCTAGGCGCGGAACGCTTCATTCAGCGTTCCTTCCCCTCCTAAAAGCCTCTTGGGGCGGGGTCGTTCCCAAGAGAAACCTGTCAGATTCTAGCCGTCAACCCAATTAAAGTAAAGCGGCTAGACTTTCTCGACCTGGAAGAATTCCAGTTCGACCGGGGTTTCGCGCCCGAAGATCGAGATGAGCGCGCGTAGGCGTTCTTTCTCCGGCTGGATCTCGTCGACCACGCCGGTGAAGTCGAAAAACGGGCCCGAGGTGACCTTGACGCGGTCGCCCTTGGCGAAATCGATCTTGAGCTTGGGCGCTTCGATGCCCATCTGCTTGAGGATCGTCTTGACTTCTTTTTCTTGCAGCGGCACGGGCTTTTCACCCGGACCCGGGCTGCCCACAAAACCGGTCACGCCTTGCGTGTTGCGCACTACGTACCACGACTGGTCGTCCATGATCATCTCGACCAACACGTAGCCTGGGAACACTTTCTTCGGCGTGATCTTGCGCTTGCCGTCCTTGAACTCGACTTCGTCTTCCATCGGCACGAGCACGCGGAAGATCTTCTCGGCCATATTCATCGAGTGAATGCGGCGCTCGAGGTTCGCTTTGACTTTGTTCTCGTAACCCGAATAGGTGTGAATGACAAACCAGTTGCGGTTGTCTTTTTTGGCCGGCGACGGCGCATCGGACTCGAGTGCGTCGGGGGTGTCGACCGCGATGTCTGCTGCGTCGTCGACCGCATTCTCAAATACATCGACGGTCGCGTCGGGGGGAGGCGCTTGTTGCGACTCCTCCACAGCGGCTTCGAATAGATTCTCGACTTGCGGTTGCGTGTCGACGGCCGAACCGTCGTGGTATTCGCGTTCGATTTCGGAAGACATCATTAAATGTTCGGGAGGTGCAGGTGCTCGATCACCCAGCCGAAGCCTTGGTCGAGCAGGTATGTGTACAGGCCGACGCCGACGACCAGCAGCAGCGTCAGGACGGTCGCGGAGACCCACTCATTACGAGTCGGCCACGTAACACGGCGCAACTCGGTGAACACACCGCGCACGAAATCGCCACCAGCTTGCTGCTGGCGGGTCGCTGCTGCGGACTGCTTTTTTTCGTTCACCAAATTTCCTTCGCTTCCGGGTGTCTAGACTTGGCAGGGCGGACAGGACTCGAACCTGCAACCGGCGATTTTGGAGACCGCTACTCTACCAATTGAGCTACCGCCCTACGCGTTCCTTACTTACTTGGTTTCGCGGTGTGAACGGTGACAACGGCAGAAGCGGCAATATTTATTGAGCTCCAACCGGTCCGTCGTCTTCTGCTTGTTCTTTTGCGTGTTGTAGTTACGGCGCTTGCACTCGGTGCATGCCATAACGACCATCACGCGATTTTCTTTTTTTGCCATCTGTTAGTTTACCACGCGACATGAAATAAACGGCCCGGAGGACCGTTCTTAGCTAGAAGACTGTACCATAGGGGCCACACGTCCGCAAGAGCGGAGGTAGGGTGGCCCCCGGCAAGCTTGCGCTCGGGCGGAATTGAACCGCCAACCTCGGCCTTAGGAGTGCCTTGCTCTATCCAATTGAGCTACGAGCGCGCGCGCTACCCCAGTTAAGCGAGGGGAGGGGGATTGCCCTCTTCGCGCCAGGCCACGAACCGGGCGACCAAGCCTGGATCGAACTGCGTTCCGGCGCAGCGCTGGAGCTCGGTAATCGCCGCATTCTCGGTGATCCCGCGATGGTATGGGCGGTCGGCGACCATGGCGGAGAATGCGTCGAGGATCGCGATCGCTCGGGCGAGCGGGTGGATGGCGACACCGGCGAGGCCGCCCGGGTAGCCGTTTCCGTCGAAGCGCTCGTGGTGCTGGCCAACGATCTCGGCCACTTCGGCGTAGCCCGGGTGTTCGAGCAGCACGTGGCGACCGTACTCGGCGTGGCGCCTCACCGCCTGGTACTCCGCATCGCTCAGGCGTCCGGGCTTGCTGAGCATGCGATCGGAGATCAACAGTTTACCAACGTCATGTAAGAGGCTTGCTTGTAGAAATCTCGCGAGCGATGCGCGATCGAGATCGAGATTATACTCCGACCAAAGCTTGGCCATCGTGTTGACCTGCAACAAGTGCACGCGCGTGAACGGATCGCGATCGAGCAGGCTTTCAACGATCGTCTCGAGGCCTTCGAACGACCCGTGCGTCGTGTACGCGGCAACTTCGTCGCTGCCCACCGGCACGCCGCCAAGCTTGCGACTGAGCAACGTGCGATGCTCGCACAACGCGACAACTTCGGAACGCGCACCGGAATCGAGCGGCGCCACGATGTATCCGCACGCAATCGTGATCGGCAGGGTTTGATCGCGCGTCACATAGGCGAGATCGGAGAGTCGATCCATCACGTGCGCGACGCTGCGCTCGGCTGCGCTCGCCGCGCCGTCACGCATCAAGACCATGAAGATGTCACCACCGAAGCGCCCGACGGCGATCGTGTCATCAGCGTCTTCGAATTCGCGCAAAACGCCGGCAATGCGTCGCAGAACGTCGTCGCCTTCGGCATAGCCGTAGACCTCATTGAACTGTGCGAAGTTCACCACGTCGAGCATGATCGCCATCACCGGCCGCGCGGAGGTCGCATCCGCGAGCGTGCGATCCAACTCGCGCGAGATGCGCGAGTGACTCGCTAGTCCGGTGAGCGGATCGTATTCGGCCATGCGCTGCAAGGCCTGATACATGCGCTGATTCTGGACGGCGACCCCGACGAAATGCCCGATCGCTGCAATCGCTTCAACGTCTTGCGGCGTGTAGGCGTCCTCGTGGACACTCTGGACAGAGAGTGCACCAACGATCGTGCCGCCGGCGCGCATCGGCACGAACATCGCGGAGTTGGTGTCGTCAGTCCACGGCCGATCGGGATTGATTGGGTAGGTGCCGTGCGGCGCCCACACGTCGCGGCGATTACCCCAAATCAGATCGCCGCTGTCGATTACTGCGCGCGCACGTGAGCGCTCGGTGAGCGCTATGTGCGGGTAACGGCGTATCTCACCGTGATCGTAGATGTATTCGATCGCATGATTGCCCTCGGGGTGTGCGAGTGCAATGAAGACCACAGAGCAATCGATGTATTGAGGCAGCATCGTTGTGAGCCGCTCGAACAGCTCACCGAGCGAGAGATCGGTCGCCAAAAGCGACGCCGCTTGCCGTATCAGCAGGCGATCGTCTCCACCATCCATGCGTTTGCTAACCAGATGATCCATCACACTGGGTTCCCCTAACCTGGGGCTTTCGGCTCACGCAGGCCAAAGCCTCGCTAGTTTAGGCCTTCTTAAATGCGAGCGAGAGAGAGTTGATACAATAGCGCGTGCCTTCGGGGCCGGGTCCGTCGTCGAACACATGCCCAAGATGTGAGTCACAGCGCGCGCAGCGCACTTCGGTGCGACGCATTCCGTGGCTGAAATCTTCCAGCAGTCGCACGTTCTCTTGTTGCTCGGGATACGTGAACGACGGCCAGCCGCAGTGTGAATCAAATTTCTCGCTCGACTTGAATAATTCGCCGCCGCACGCACCGCATAGGTAAGTGCCGTCGTCCCGGACGCTAAGCAGCTCGCCGGTGAACGGACGTTCGGTACCGGCCTCGCGTAAGATCGCATACCGCTGCGGGCCGAGTTCTTCGAGCCACCGGTCCTCGCTCTTGACGATGGGTGGGGTGATGTCGTGTTTCATGGCACCTATAGAACGTCGCCGACCCCGCTCACGGATGCATCCAAAGGCATAAGGAGCGCCTCCTTGGTTGCGCGAACCTGGACCGACTCGGAGGACCGCCATGCGCCTGATCACCCGTGCCGACCTCGATGGCCTTACGTCGGCCATCCTGCTGCAAGAAGTCGAACCGATCGACGAAGTCGACTTCGCCCATCCCAAAGACGTGCAAGACGGCAAATTTGCCCTCTCCGCCAATGACATTCTCGCAAATCTTCCCTACGACGAGCGGGCCGCGCTGTGGTTCGACCATCACGTGAGCCAATCCGACGCGGCGTGGAATCCGCAGATGCGCGGAGAGTTTGGAGTTGCTCCAAGTGCGGCGCGGGTGATTGCGGATCACTACAAGTCCGAGAAGTTCGGCCGCTTCTCCGACCTGATGGAAGCCACCGACCGGCTCGATGCCGCATTGCTCACGCACAACGACATCGTCGACCCGCAGGGCTGGATCCTCGTCGGCTATACGCTCGACCCGCGCAGTGGCTTGGGCGCCTTCAAAGATTACTTCCGCCACTTGATGCAGCTTGCGAAACAGCAAACCGTCGAGCAGATTCTCCAGGACCCCGAAGTACGCAAACAAGTCGACCGCCTCAAAGCCGAAGAGCCCGCGTTCCGCGAGCACTTGCAAGCCACGTCACGGCAAGACGGCAACGTCGTAATAACCGACGTGCGCGGCCTCAAGAATCTTCCGAGCGGCAATCGCTTCCTAATTTACGACCTGTTCCCGACCGCAAACGTGTCGGTGCGCGTGGCCGACGGGCGCAACAACGAGTTCGTCTCGATTCAGGTCGGCCACAACATCCTCAAGCGCGATTGCAAGACCTCGATCGGCGACATGATGGCAGAACACGGCGGCGGCGGCCACGTCGGTGCCGGCACGTGTCAGCCCACGCCGGCCGACGCGGCTCGTGTGCTCGGCGAGATCGTCGAGACGCTCAAGCGCAACGGCTGAGGGTACGAGCAAATGCAAACGGCCCCGCGTCATTGCGGGGCCGTTGCTATAGCTGGAGCCGTTGGTGGGGATTGAACCCACGCTCTCCGTCTTACCAAGGCGGTGCTTTACCACTAAGCTACAACGGCGTCAAACTCCCAACCGTACTACGTTCTCGGCGCTGGTCCCTACTCGAAGCCCGGTCGTTTCGAGCCCTAGTGTGTAATTTTTCGCCCAGCGAATCTTCTTCATCTGTCCGTTTCGCGGCGGCTCGATACGCAGACAGCCATGGGTGTTGACCTCGGATGCGGGCACCAGAAAACACCGGTCGACCTGCGGGCAGTATACGCCGAAAAAATCGACCTCCCCACGATACACTCGCGTCGATGCGCCACCACGGTGCGAGTGCGAGCTGTAACCGTTAAATTCGATCATCCCGCGTTCGAGTCGCCCGGTCTTTACCTGAACGCGCGAAAAGACGCCGTCGCCGTTTTCGATAACGACATCGTACCGTGCGTTGTCACCGTACGGGATAAGCAAACGGTAGCCGTTCCGAATTAACGCCGCCATCACCATGAGCTCGGAAACACTCCCGATCTTCTTCGTGTCACGCTTCACGTATGAAGCGTAGCGGCCACGTTGTCCACCAGGCTGGCACTGTTTGGAGCGGGCGGCGAGAATCGAACTCGCGCTATCTGCTTGGAAGGCAGAGGCACTACCACTATGCAACGCCCGCGGACCAAACGGTAAGAGCTAGATGGTGGGCCGGGCTGGATTTGAACCAGCGTATCGCTTTCGCGAGCCGAATTTACAGTCCGGTGCCATTAACCACTCGACCACCGACCCACAGACGCCCCTTCCGGACGGCTAACCACGGTACGATACCATGGGCGCCGGGTCCTCGCAACCACGGCAAAAGTCGCGCCTCCCGCTAGCCCGTGAGCTAGGTGCTCTGTCCGACCTCGATGATATAACCGTCAGGATCGCGGATGTAGCAGCGCGTCTCGCCGTACTTGGGTATGGGTTCCGTGATGAATTCGGCTCCTCGACTTTTCCATAATTCGTAGCACGCTTGAATATCCGCGACGCGAATATTCATAAAGCTGCTGATTTTATCCGGGTCGTCGAGGACGCTGAGCGTTACCGTCGGCTTGTCCGGGGTGGGCCCGCCCCCGACGTTGACAATGAGCCACGTATTCGCGATCGCAATGTGCCCAGACGCGCCTTTGCTGTCGCCCAGGCTCAGAACACGGCCGCCAAAAACCTTTTCGTAGTAGCGAGCCGACCGCTCGATGTCGGCGACAGTGAGAAAATGCGTGACGGTGAAACCCTCCCGCGGGGGCATCTCATAGCTCTTCTGTTCCACTTGTACGCTCATTGACGACTCCTAAAGCGGGGCGTTGAACTTCACAAAAGCGCGCTCGCGCTCCCAGCCCGCGCGCGCGTAAACCTGCTGCGCGCGCTCGTTGTTGACGGCGGTCTCGAGAAACATCCCACCTGCCCCCGCTTCGCGCGCATACGCGATCGCCGCGTCGATTAGCGCCCGCGCGACTCCGCGTCCGCGCGCCGACGGCTCGACGAAGAGATCCTCGAGAATCAACATCGGTGCAAGGCGTATCGTGCTCCAGGATTCGAAGATCTGCACGAAGCCAAGCGCGCTCGCCCCGTCAGTTGCAAAGAACACCGAGCTGGTTGCGTCGCGCAGGTGCTTACTAACGAAGCGCCGCTCACCGGCCGGATCGGGCGTTTGCTCGTAGAACGCGCGGTACGCGCGCACGAGCGGCAACAGTGCATCGATGTCGCCTGGGGTCGCGCGGCGCACCGTGATCTCCATGCTTGTCAAACTACCCTTCACAGGGGCGGCTCTCCCTCCGACCAAAGACCGGATGTATGCCCAGAAAGTACGATGCAATCGTTATCGGCGGCGGTCATAATGGCCTGGTCACCGCGTGCTACTTGGCACGCGCAAAGCGTAGCGTGCTCGTGCTCGAACGCCGCCCCTTGGTTGGTGGCGCGTGCGTGAGCGAGGAGACATGGCCCGGCTACAAAGTCTCAACCGCGGCCTACGTCAACAGCCTCTTCCGTCCGGAGATCGTGCGCGATCTTGCCTTAACGCGCTACGGCTTTGAGGCGATCGAGCGCGACCCTGCATCGTTCTCGCCGTTTCTCGACGGCCGCTACCTCATGCTTGGCCGCACCACGGCGCGCGACGTCGAGGAGATCGCTAAGTTCAGTACGCGTGATGCGCAAGCATATCCGCAGTACGAAGCAATGCTGCAAAACGTGGCGGCGGTGATCGAACCAACGCTCACACAAGTTCCGCCCGACGTGCTGCATCCAAACCTTGGCGATCTCGTCAATGCGGCTAAGATGGCGCGCGCGTTGCAAAAGATGGGCCCGAACATGAACGAGGCAATCGAAATGCTCGCCGGCGCGGCGCGGCCGATCCTGGATCGCTGGTTTGAAAGTGAGGAGCTCAAAGGTACGCTTGCCACCGACGCGATCATCGGCGCGTTCATGGCACCGTCGATGCCAGGTACCGCCTACGTGCTCTTTCACCACGTTATGGGTGAGACCAACGGTAAGCGCGGCGTGTGGGCGTACATGCGCGGCGGCATGGGCGGCCTGACCCAAGCGCTGGCGCGCGCGGCCACGGATCTCGGCGTCGAGATCCGTACCAACGCCGAAGTCGTCAAGATTCTTACGAAGAACAATGAAGTAACGGGCGTTGCACTGCGCAACGGCGACGAATTTTTGGCGAAACAGGTTGCGAGCGGCGTCGACATGCATCACACGTTCGAAGGCTTCGTCGATCCGGCTACGTTGCCGCCCGCGTTTCGCGATGCCGTTTCACGGATTTCTTACGACAGCGCGTCGGTCAAAATCAACGTGGCGCTCGAGCGCCTTCCGAGTTTCACCGCGTTGCCGGGACACGAACCAGGTCCGCAGCATCACGGCACCGTGCACTTCTGTCCGGATCAGGACTTCATCGAGCGCGCCTACGATGACGCGAAATACGGCGCGATCTCGCGCGAACCGGTGGTGGAGTGCTGCTTGCCGTCCTCACTCGATTCGACGATCGCCCCACCCGGCAAACACCTGATGTCGATGTTCGTGCAATATGCGCCATATAAACTGAAGAGTGGGGCGTGGACCCAAGCGATCAAAGATGATTTTGCGGATCGCTGCTTTGCCATCGTCGAGCGCTACGCACCGGGGTTCACGGCATCGGTGATCGACCGGCAGATCCTCAGTCCGGTCGACATCGAGGAGACGTTCGGCCTTACAGGCGGCAATATTTTTCAAGGTACGATGCCTTTGCAGAACCTCTACGCGTTTCGACCCGTGCCGGGTTACGCGAACTACAAGACACCGATCAAGCACCTGTACATGTGCGGATCCGCCGCGCACCCGGGCGGCGGTGTGATGGGCGCGCCGGGATGGAACGCGGCCCGCGTGATGTTGCGCGACTAAGGAGCAGTCAATGCAATCGACGCTGCAAACGATCGCGCTGGACGACGGCGCAGCAACGACGCTCGAACGTTGGGGCGACAGTGGTCCCGTGATGTTGTGTGTCCACGGGATGACCAGCTCGCGCAAGGCGTGGACGCGCCTCGCGAAGCGCTTCGGAGATCGCTATCAAGTCGTTGCCTACGACCAGCGCGGGCATGGCGATAGTGCCGAGATCGACGGGCCGATGTCGCTGGAACGCGGCATCGCCGATCTGCGCAACGTCGCTGCAATTGCCGGCGCGGACATTTTGGTCGGTCACTCGTGGGGCGGCGCTGTTGTGATCCGCGGCGGTCTGATGCTCGACGTCGATGCAATCGTGGCGATCGATCCGATGATCGTCCAGGTGGCCGACGACTGGTACGCCGAGTTCATCGACGAGCTCGAAGAAACGTTTACCTACACCGGTGACGCCCGCGACGCGCAAATCCGCACCGGCTACGTCGAGTGGCACCCCGACGACATCGAAAGCAAAGTGCACGCGGTGCGCACGATGACGACCGCGCCAATCGCCGGACTACGCGATCAGAACCGCGGCGTCTGGGACTTGCGCGGTGACATCGCTTCTTACCTCAAGCCGCTGCTGCTCGTGATGGCCGGCCCCGACGGAACGATCGTGCCCAAACCAGTAATGGATGAGATCAACGCGCATCACGGCGCGCCCGTGCGGATCGTTACGCTCGAGGATCAAGGGCACAACCTGCATCGCACCGACTTCGATCGCTTCGCGAGGGCAATGGAACAATTTCTCGAGCCAAAATAGCCGCGCTGTTCGGCGTGCTGATCGCCGCCGTCGCATCGTCGCCACCAAACGCATCGCCGCTCGACGTGCAGATGGCGCTGTCATCCGATACGATTCTGCTCGGCGAGCCGCTCTGGGTCGACGTGCGCGTCACGAACCGCTCGTCAGCACCAATCAGCGTGGACTTAGGAAGCCCGTGCCTTGGCCCAAAGCCGCTTGTTGTTGAGGTGCCCGACGCGGAGCCGCGCGTTGACAGGGAGCAGCGCTGCGGCAGCAATGGTAATGGCGTCGGGAGTTGCTGGTTTGTCGGATCGCAGTTACTCGCACCGGGAGCAACGCTAAACAAACGCTATCTGTTCGGTGGTGCGTTTCGGATCACGCACGCCGCAACCTACGCGGTTCGGATCACCAAGCCGCTCCGATATGGACCGGCGGCAACACCCGGCGCATTGCTCCCCGAAACGGCACCTCGACAATCGACCGTAGTTGAAACGACGCTTACAGTGCTGCCACCGGACCCGGATTCGTTGCTCGCCATCGAACGCGATTTTGCCGTGCGCGCGACTGCAACGGTACCGCCCGAAGAATTCCCGCCGCACGCTGACATCGAGACGGTACGCCGCGTCGTCAAACAACACCGTGAAGTCGAGACCATCGCGTTCGCTTCGAGCAGCGCAATCCTCGAGGGCCTCGCCGCGTACCCCGCGCAAGGAATGGAGCCGTTCTTCGCGTCCAGGCTCGACACGACGCACGGAGATTATGGAAGCTTCGAAGCCGCGGCCGCGCTCTACCACCTCAACTCGGCGCTCGCGCGCGCAGATCTCGCGAAGGCCGTTCAGCAGCCTTCTAGTCGAAACACCTGGTTTATCGTTCACTATCTCGGCCTGATGGGCGACCCGTCGTACCTTCCGCTTGTCGAACATCGCATAAACGATCCCGATCCGGGGGTGCGGCAGTCAGCAGTTTTGGCACTCGGGATACTTGGGGGCGAAACCGCGCTACCGCGTCTTGGACTGCTGATACAAAACGCGCGTAGCGATGCGGATCAAAACGACGCGATTTTGGCGTTAGGCAACACCGCGACGCTAAAGGCGGTCCCATTTCTAATTAGCCTCTTCGACGCGCCGAATAGGTCAGCGGCAGCGGGATATTCACTCTTTCTCCTGACCCATCACCAACTTTCTCCCTCTGAGTACCGCACGCCGCAAGATGCGAAAGCCTCGTGGCGAAGCTGGTGGGCACAGAATCAGACTACAGCGCGTGCGTATCATCCGTGGGAAGATTGTCCCGACGAAAAAGACTTTGCTCCGAACACAACATGACATACTGGTGGCACAACGGTGCTTCATGCTGTAGGCGTGAAATATCCAACGAAGCCGTTCTGCGTCGCCGGATGTGGGAATCGCTGCGCACGCACGAAAGGAAAGTATTGTTCGTTACGGTGTCAGTTCGACTACGACTTTAAAATACGAGTTCGTCTGATAGAAACCGGGCAATATCCGCCGCGGCCGCAATCGAAATGGCTTAGGAAGTATCTCGTTTGGAAGTTCGGGGAGAAGTGCTCGCGCTGCGGATGGGCCGAACGAAATGCACGGACCGGTAACGTTCCAATCGAAGTCGAGCACATTGATGGAGATTGGCAAAACAACAGCCTCGAGAATCTTACGCTTCTCTGCCCGAATTGCCATTCGCTGACCGCGACCTATCGAGGATTGAACCGAGGACGCGGGCGCGCTGAACGGCTTGGTGGCCGAGGCAATCCTCTGAGAGGAGCTACGAAACCTCGGGAGCGTCTCGTTGCGGCTCTCACGCCATTTCCGCTGCCAAGGAAGCTGGTTGAGTTAATAGAAGCGGAGGAGCCGTCACTTCCACTTCCCGCCGGCGTAGCTCAGCGGTAGAGCTCCAACCTTGTAAGTTGGGGGCCGTGGGTTCGACTCCCACCGCCGGCTCCAGCCCTCTCTCGAAAGCATCATGCAACCGGTCAAACCCAAATGGCTTGAAAGCGGACTCGTCTTAGTCTGCGAGCGCTGCTTTAAGGAACGAATCCCGGAAGAGACGCCCGACATCGCGGCGCGGATCGGCGACTTCAATTTGCGCGATTGGCTCAAAGCCGAACTCAAAGAACACGGTGAGTGGGGTCCCATTCGTGTTATCTCCACCACCTGTATGGATGTGTGCGCGATCGGCAAAGTTACCGTCTGCCTCGATCCAAAGAATGGCGACCCGGTGCACGTCTTCGCGGTCGATCCTCTCGAGGAGCGGGCAAATCTTTACGACTTCATAGTTGATTCTATGGGTCAAAAGGGCACTTCTCAGTAAATCGTTAGGCCCACACTACCGAATACAACAGTAGGGCGTTCTTTGTTGGGCGCGCTATTGGACTGTGGGTGAGTTCATGCTACTTCCGCCTTATGGGTAGGGGGCTATTGTCGTGGGCTTTCTCGCGCGTTTACTTTCGGCCGCTGCTATCATTGCGCTCTGTGCGCCGCTAGCACCGGCACTCGCCGACACAAACATTCGCGTCGGCGGTTCAACCAACATCACACCGCCGCTTTCAAAGATGGCGCCTGCCTATCTGGCGGCGCATCCCGGAACGACGATTTCGATAACCGGCAGCAGTTCCGGTCAGGGCATCGCCGAGCTCAGAGCCGGAACGCTCGATATCGCGTGCTCAGACGTCCCGGTTGACGACCCGGCATTCAACGACACCAGCGTCGGCGTCATCGGCATCGCGTTCGTCGTCGGTAGCGGCGCCGGAATCAAAAACCTCAGCCGCGCCGACGTGCAGGGCATTTATTCCGGTAAGTACACGAACTGGAAGCAACTCGGCGGCAACGATCTCGCGATCGTTCCCTTTAGCAGACCCCTCGGCGCCGGTACGCGCTTCGTCTTCGAAACGAACGTTGCAAAGACGCTCGTCGATATGAAGGAACAGAAAGACGCGACGGCTGTGGTCAATGCCGTTTCGGAGACGCCCGGCGGCGTCGGCTACGCCTCGGTGAACTACATCGGCGACCATCAGAACCTCGTCGTGAATTACGAGGGCGTGGCACCAACTGATGCCAACATCGCAAGCCACGTCTACAAGTTCTCGGCCGACGAGCACATCTACACGCTCAAGAGCGCGGCGCCCGACGTGAAGGCTTTCGTTGACTGGGCCGCGACGCAGCGAGCGATCTTTAAGGCCGGCGGCATCGTCGCCGCAGGCGCACCGTCTGCTGCCGCGGCGCTCCGCGTCCAGGGGACACTGAACCAGACAACGCCGCTCAAGAAGGTGGCGCAGGCGTATCAAGCGCTACATCCTGATGCGACGCTCGACGTCAAGGGAACGAACTCGGGGTTAGGAATCGCGGCGTTACGCGAAGGCGCCACCGACGTTGCAGCCTCCGACATCGCGGTCGATTCCGACGATTTCGTCGACACGACGATAGGCGTGCTTGGCGTCGCGATCCTGGGCGGCCCGCACACCGGCGTGAAAAACGTGACGCGCGAGCAGATGATCGCAATCTATTCGGGCAAGGTCACGAACTGGAAGCAGCTCGGCGGCGAGGATCAATCGATCGTCCTTTTCGGGCGCGCAATCGGCACCGGCGTGCGCTTTCTGTTCGAAGACAAGGTCGCCAAAACGCTCGTCCCGAGCAATGATATCGTCGATCCTCATGCCGCGGTCGAGCAGGTCGCGTCGACGCCCGGCGCAATCGGATATATCGCTACCTCGTTCGTGGTAGACCACCCGGAGCTCGTGCTCAAGTACAACGGTGTCGCTCCCACTCCCGACAACATTCGGAATCACACCTACGCGTTTTCAACCGACGAGCATCTCTACGTCCGGAAGGGTGGCTCGGTGGCTGCCCGCGATTTTGTTACCTTCGTCACCACGCAACGCGCGACGCTCGCGTCGTCCGGAATTTACTAAGGAGCCCGACGATGAGACAGCACCTCATTCGCCCCTTTGTCACACTGCTGGTTGCAGTACTATTTGTCGCGCCGTCACTTCCGGCCGGCGCCGGCGTCGACATCAACATTGGCGGCACGACGAACCTGGCGCCACTGCTCCTGAAGCTCGCTGCCGATTATGAACACTCGCACCCTGGTGTAACGATCAGCGTCGGTGGCACGAATACGGGCGCGGGGATTGCATCGCTCAAGAAGCACGACATCGACATCGCAATGTCCGACGTGGCCGTCGACAAGTACGGCTTCAGCGATACCGTGCTCGGCACGGTCGGATTCGCTTTCGTCGCTAATCCTGATTGCGGCATCAAGAACCTTACGCGCGAACAGCTCATGACGATCTTCTCAGGGCAGGTCACAAACTGGAAAGCCGTGGGAGGGAACGATCGCCCGATCGTCTTGATCGGCCGCGACATAGGCACTGGCGCCCGCTTCGTCTTTGAAGACAAGGTCGCCAGAACCGTGGTTCCGGTCCGCGTGGTGGCCGACGAATCGGACGTGCTCAAAGCGGTCGCACGAACCTCCGGCTCGCTCGGATACCTGGCAAGCGGCTTCCTCAGCGGCCGTGGAGACCTCGTGATCACCTATGAGGGCGTCGCACCGACACCCGCTACCATCCGCGCCAGCGGCTACTCGTTCTCGACACTCGAGCATCTCTACACAAACAGAAACGCGTCGCCCGACGTCGCAGCGTTCGTGCAATACGTGAAGAGCAGTACCGACCAGCTCATTGCCAATGGCATCTATTAGGCGCGGCTTAATGTTCTTAACTACTTTACCGATCTATTACAAAGCGGAAAACCCGCACCAAGGAGCTTCCAAATGAGATTAGACGCTCATCGCATCCTCACGCCACTAGGGGCAGTGATTCTGGCTGGAGCGCTGATCCTGCCCGCCCTCGCGGCTCAAACCATCACCGTGCGCGGCACGACCAATCTCGCGCCAATGGTCGCGGCAGCCGCCGCAGACTATCAAAAAGCGAATCCCGGTGTCACGATCGACGTCAAGGGCGACAGCTCCGGCGCCGGCATCGCCGCGCTCAAGGATAAATCCGCGGACGTTGCGATGTCTGACGTCGCGGTCAACGACGCCGACTTCAACGACGCGATCCTGGGTGTTGTGGGCTTTGCCTTCGTGGTCAATCCCGACGTCGGCGTGAAAAACCTCACGCGCGGCATGCTTCAGGACATCTTCTCGGGGAAGATCACGAACTGGAAAGCCATCGGTGGAAACGACCGCAAGATCGTTTTAATCGGGCGTCAGATCGGCACGGGCACGCGCTTTGTATTTGAGGACAAGGTCGCCAAAACCGGGATCCCGATCACGATTGAACCCAACGCCAAGGCCGTCGTCGAGGCAGTTGCGCAAACGTCCGGATCGCTCGGCTATCTGGCCAGCGGCTTCATCGGCGATAATAAGAACCTCGTCGTCAGCTATGAAGGCGTCATGCCGACGCCCGAAAACATCCGCAACCACACGTACTCGTTCTCGACCGACGAGCATCTCTATATGCTCAAGACCGGTTCGCCTGCTACCGCAACCTTCATTCAGTACGTCAAGAACGACGGAGCATTGCTCAAGGCTAACGGCGTCTTTTAAACGCTAAGGCGCCAAATAAAAACGGCCGGTCGTCTGACCGGCCGTTTTTCTTGTATCTCTATTGGAATTCAAACTCCGCGAGATTCTTCTCAATCTTTCGCTTCACGCGTTGGAGCGCGTTGTCGATCGATTTGACGTGGCGCCCGAGATCGCGCGCCATCTCCTGGTAACTCTTGCCTTCGAGATACGATTCAAGTACCTGTGATTCGAGTTCGGAGAGATTCTGCCGAATGCGCTGACGGATGTCATCGGAGACTTCCTGCGTGACCACGAGTTCTTCGGGGTCGGAGGTCTTTTGCGAAGCCATAACGTCAAGCAGTGTTCGTTCGCTGTCCTCGTCGTAGATCGGTTTGTTGAGCGAGATGTATTGATTGAGCGGGATGTGCTTCTGTCGAGTCGCGGTCTTAATCGCCGTAATAATTTGCCGGGTGATGCAGAGTTCGGCGAACGCGCGGAAGCTCGAGAGCTTGTCGGCCTTAAAATCGCGCACGGCCTTATAGAGGCCGATCATACCTTCTTGGATGATGTCCTCGCGGTCCGCACCGATTAAGAAGTAACTCTTGGCCTTAATCCTGACGAAGTTCTTGTACTTGTTGAGAAGGTATTCCATCGCCAGGTTGTCGCCCGATTTTGCGATGGCAACGAGATCTTCGTCTACTCTCTCGTTGTATTCCAAACCATCCGTCACGGGATGGGTCATAGCCATAGTCTTTTGCCTTCGTTGGTCGATGTGCCGCAAAACGGGGGCCGGAGCCTCATCGGGCGCGGCACATCCAGGTGATTATAGGAGGGGCTCCTGCCGCCGTCAATGGCTTCTCTGGCGGAGAGCCTCATAAAGTAGCACGCCGGCTGCTACCGAGGCGTTGAGGGATTCGGTCCGGCCTCGCATCGGGATGCTGACCAAGTAGTCGCACTCCCGGCGCACCAGCGGCGCAAGCCCGTCCCCCTCAGATCCGATCACCAAAGCCAGGTCCCGATCGAAGTCAGCCTGGCTCATTCCGACAGCTTCCTCGTCGGCCGCCGCGCCTGCAACCCACACGCCTGCCTTCTTTAAAGCCCGAATCGCCTCGTTAATGTTGGCCACGCGAACGACCGGCAGATACCCAGCCGCCCCGGCAGCGGCTTTGCGGACCGTAGCGTTGACCCCGGCTGAACGGCGCTCGGGCAAGATCACCGCGTCGGCGCCCGCGACTTCGGCGGTACGAATGATCGCTCCGACATTATGCGGGTCGGTAAGGTGGTCGAGGATGACAAAGAGCGCGTGTCCCGTTTTGCGCGAGCCGATGACCTCATCCAGGCTCGCATAGTCAAACGGCGGCGCCATGGCGATCACGCCTTGGTGCGTCTTGAAGGGCAACTGCGCGAAAAATTGCTTGCTCTCGAACCGCACCGGAACCTCGCGTTCCTTTGCTTGCGCCACAATCTTGCGCAAGAGCGGATCGCGCTTGCGCTCATCTGCGACGTGAATCGCCCGCAGTTGTTCGCCCGCCGCGAGCGCTTCTTCTACAACGTGAATGCCGTAGATCACATCGTCGAAATCGATACGCGGTTGCCGCGGCCGATGCGGGCGCGGCCCGTCTGGCCGCCCCTTTACTCTACGATGCTCCAACTCGTCCCATCCTTTGAATCCTTAATTGCAATGCCTACGGTCGCGAGTGCGTCACGTAAACGATCCGACGCGGCCCAATCTTTGTTAGCGCGCGCACGTGCGCGTGCGTCGACTACTTTCGCGATCGCTTCTTCTGCGCTCGCGCCGTTGAGCGAGACCTCATCGCCCAGCTGCAAACGCAGCCGCTCGATGAAATCCGCCGCCAAGGTCCGCGCCGGTTCGTGTAGCCAGTCCTGGTTTGGGACGATCCCCAGCAGCCACAGCGCGCGCTCTAATTCCTCGCGCGATCCCTTTTGCGGGTCCCACTGCAAGACTTCCGCGAGCGCAACCGAGGTATTCATATCCTCATCGAGCGCCTTCTCCATCTTTGCAACGAGCGACCCTTGGGTCGCGGCTTTAGCGGGCAAAGCTTTAGCTTTGACCGATAAAGCCACTCGGTACATCTTCTTCAGCCGGTCAAGCGTAACGTACGACACGCCCAGCGACTCCTCGGTGAAGTTCATCACCTTGCTATAGCCGGTCGAGAGAAACGTCAAGCGGATCGCTTGCGGGTCGTGCCGCGCGAGCAGGTCTACCAGCGGCTCGAAGTTGCCCAGCGACTTCGACATCTTGCGATTCTCAAAGTTGAGCAGTCCGCCATGGACCCAGAAATTGGCCATTGGCGGATGCGGCATCAACGGCTCGCTCTGCGCGATCTCGTTTTCGTGATGCGGAAAGATCAGATCTGCACCGCCGCCGTGGATATCGAATCCGTGACCGCTTGGATCGAGCAGGACGTGCGACATCGCCGAGCATTCGATGTGCCACCCCGGACGGCCATCGCCATACGGTTCGAAGGGCCACTTCGGCTCGTCCGGCTTCGCAAACTTCCAAAGCGCAAAGTCCAGGGGATCCTTCTTGAACTCGCCGACCTCGATGCGCGCGCCGGCCTCGAGCTCATCGATTTTGCGATTGCTAAGTTCGCCATAGCGCGGAAAGCTGCGCACGTTGTAATAGATGCCGTCTTCGACAACGTATGCGTGGTGCGTTTCAATCAGTTCGCGGATCATGGCTTGTATCTGCGGAATGTAGGCAGTCGCGTACGGCTCTTCGTCGGGTTCGAGCGCACCGAACTTGCGCATCGAGTCCTTGAACTCTTGGTAATAGCCCGAAACGATGTCGTACCAGTGTTCGCCGGTTTCGCGCGCGCGATTGATGCTGCGGTCGTCGATGTCCGTCACGTTCTGAACATAGGTTACGTCGTAGCCCTTGTGCTTGAGAAAGCGACGCAGCAGATCGAAGAACAGAAACGACCGCGCGTGCCCGAGATGCGCCTGCGCCGAGGGCGTTAGACCGCACACGTAAATCCGAACCTCGTTGCCGTGCAACGGGGTAAACGTCTCGAGCGAGCGGGTGCGCGTGTTGTAGAGTTTCAGATGACCCACGACCAGGTCTCTTCGCCATCATCGCGTTCGACCTGTGCCACGCGCGCTTCCAACACTTCGAGCCGTCGCTGCAAGTGCATGAAGGCGTCCGCGTTCGGGTCGGGCATCTCGACTTGTGGCCGGTCGGGCACGATGCGCACCGGCTTCCCATCCTGCGCGACTACGTGCGCCGGAATGCCGACAACGGTTGCGTTGGCCGGGACGTCGCGCACAACCACCGAGCCGCTGCCGACGCGCGCGTTATCGCCGATGACGATCGCACCGATGATCACCGCGCTCGCGCCAACGGTCACGTTCTTACCGAGCGTCGGATGGCGCTTGATGTGCGCAAGGCTCGTGCCGCCCAGCGTCACGCCTTGATAGATCAACGTGCCGTCACCGACCTCGGCGGTCTCGCCGATCACGACGCCCATACCATGATCGATAAAGACGCCTTGCCCGATCGTTGCACCGGGATGAATCTCAATGCCCGTAAGAAATCGCGCGACGTGCGAAAGCCAGCGCGAGAGATGTACCAGACCCCAGCGCCACAGGCGGTGGTTCACACGGTGGAACGTCAGCGCATGGAAGCCCGGATACGAAAACACGACGTCGACCCAGCCGCGCGCGGCGGGATCGCGCTCGAGCGGCGCGCGCAGGTCGCCGAGAAATGTTTGGAGTGGTCCGGGCATGCGATTAGTTTAACCTACGGGTCAACCGGCTTGGATTCAATCGTCTCGAACGGCTTGCCGTCCGGCCCAAACTTGATCGGCTCGAGTCCGCGGCCGTGCAGCAACCGCGAACTGACCGCGCCGATGCGGATCAGCATTCGGTCGTGACCCAGCAAGGGAAACAGCAGTTCGAGCGGTGGTCCCTGCTTCTCGCCGGTCAGTGCCATGCGCAGGGCCGCAAGCGCATCGCCATGGGCAATGCCGAACTCTTCCGCGATCGCTGGAATGTCGTGTGCAAGCGGTAAGCCGCGAAGTTCCGGCTGGTGATCGATATATTGTCCAACGGAATCGAGAAAAAAGAGCACCGCGCGCGTCCGCAAGCGCTCGAGTTCGAGCGCGGGGATGATGCACGACTCGGCCCGCAGCGACGCGATGTAGGTAAACGCATCATCGATCTGGGTAAGCTTCTCGCCATAGGCTTCGATAAAGGTATCGATCCAGCGCAGCGCCGCATCGGGGGCGGGATCCTCGAGGAAGCCCCAGCGTTGCATCGCCGTCAACAATGTGGCGCGCGTGACGTCAGTCATCGGTCCGCTCGCTCAATTGCTGCCACGGCAAATGCAGCGATACCCGTGCCATCGCCGGTGTAACCCATGCCTTCACTCGACTTCGCCTTGACGCTCACACACTCGAGCGGTAGATCCAGGCGCGTGGCAAGATGTTCGCGCATCGCTCCAATATACGGTGCAAGCTTTGGTCGCTCCACGACGATCGTCGCATCGAGATTGAGGATCCGATAGCCTGCCTCACGTACGCGCGCAGCGCACGCTTCGAGCAGCACAATCGAGTCGGCGTCCTTCCACTGCGGGTCGCTATCGGGAAAGTGGCCGCCGAGATCGCCCAGTGCTGCGGCACCCAGCAACGCGTCTGAGAGCGCATGCGCAAGCACGTCTGCGTCGGAATGACCGAGTGCGCCACGATCGTGCGGCACTGGTATGCCCCCGAGGATTAGCCGTCGTCCTTCCACGAGACGATGGGCGTCAAAGCCGTGACCGACGCGCGTCATAGTAAGAATCCTTGCACGCGCGCGACGTCGCCCGGATGCGTCACCTTGAAGTTCTCGCCGCTTGCGGGTACGACCACGACGTCGACACCGATCGCTTCGAGCAGCGCGACATCATCGGTTGTTTGCAATCCCGCAGCAGCTGCAGCGTCGTGGGCGCGAAGCAATTCGTCGCGCATAGCGAACTGCGGTGTCTGGGCCGCCCACAACGCACTTCGCTCGAGCGTGCGCTCCACGAGCATCGTCTGCGGATCGACAACTTTGATCGTGTCAATGACCGGCGCGGCGAGCACAGCGGCGCGTCCGCGCCGCACTTCGCGCATACCCGCGCGCACATCCTCGGCGCGGATGAGCGGCCGCGCGCCGTCATGAATCAACACCGCATCGTTCTCAGGCTGCAATCCCTCCAAACCACAGCGCACGCTCGCCTGACGGGTGGCGCCACCGACGACTACGCGAACGTTGCGCTCCGGTGCGAGACGCGCGGCAAGTGCGCGCACCTCATCGATCCAATCGCGCTCGGTCACCACTACAATCGACGCGATCTCCGGCATCGCCGCGAAGGTTTGCAAAGACCACGCAAGCATCGGTCTCCCACCGATTTCGATCAGCTGCTTCGGCCGCCCGAAACGTGTGCCACGTCCAGCCGCAACGATCACCGCACCCCAGTTCATCGCGCGGCCGGATTCGCGGCTTTCGGTCGCGCAAAGATCATCCGGCCGGCGACGGTCTGCAAAACACTCGTGACCACGACATCCGTACTCGATCCCACGAGGCGTCGCCCCTGCTCGATCACGATCATCGTGCCGTCGTCGAGGTAGGCAACGCCTTGATGCGGCTCCTTGCCTTCGCGAATAACGTGTACGTGCAATTCCTCGCCGGGCAGCACGACGGGCTTAACCGCGTTCGCTAGCTCGTTGATGTTCAAGACCTCGACGCCTTCAACTTGTGCGACGCGATTGAGGTTGTAGTCGTTGGTAAGCAAGCGCGCCTGCAGTTCACGCGCAAGGCGCACGAGCTTCGTATCGACACTGCCCGGCGGCAAATCGTCGTATTCCCTTTCGTTGATCTCGATCGCGTGGAGCTCTTGCAGTTTGGTCAGTGCTTCGAGGCCGCGACGTCCGCGCGTGCGGCGCTGCGGATCTTCGGAGTCGGCGATTGCTTGCAGCTCATGCAGTACGAAGCGCGGAACGATCAGGGGGCCTTCGACAAATCCACTTTGCACGATTTCGACGATGCGCCCGTCGACGATGACCGAGGTGTCGACGAGCTTCGGATTGTTGCCGCGTGCGCCGATGCCCTTGGGGATCGGCACAAGGCGCGTCTTGGCCCCGACACGCGCACCCAGGTATGCGAAGAAGATCGTAACGATAAGGTAGAGGAGAATCGCAAAGTAACTTCCGGCACGGCCTGTTATCGAGATGAACTCGAAAAGGATGCTCTTCACGAGGAGGGCCGTCCCGAGGCCAACCAGCAAACCGACAGCTCCACCGGCTATCTCCGCCGGCGCAAGACGCTCGATCGCACGCTCGACCAAATTGAGTTCGTCCTCGAAGAACGATTGTGCAAACGGTGCAACGACAATGCCCAGCAGAGCACCGATGACGGGCGTCCCCCACTCCATGGCCCATTGCAACCAATCGCTTGCGAAATGCAGCGAGAGGACGTTGATGTAGACTTCGCGCCCGAGCAGGAAGCCCGTGACGCCGAATACGATGGCGAATGCGGTACGCAACACCGTCGTGGATAGACTGCTACTAGTCACGAGTGACCCGCGATGTCAGGATCTATAGCGCCGTCACAGGCACCACGGGTGCGATTGGCAAGGCGCGAGGAGGGAGCATAGCCATAGTTCTGTGACCGACGAGCAACGCAGCCAACGCGCCCGTGCTGCCTGTGACCCCAAGGGCTGCCAGTTTTCGAACGAGGAACATCGTCGCTCTTCGCTCGCAAAGCCCAGCTTTTGTCGCTCATCGCTCCTCGTTCTTCATTTCGAAAGCTGAGCAGCGGCACTTAGATCTTGGCATCACGGGTCACTATAAGTCACAAACGCTCCGCAAACGTCGTTGGCGAAAAACCGGCCGCGTTTGGTTAACACGAGACGGTCGCCCCTACGCTCGAGCAGGCCGTCGTTTTGGTAGCGGGTAACGACGGGCGCATAGCGTTCGGTGATGTCGACGCCGTAGCGCTCTTTGAACTCCCCAAGGGCAACCCCTTGCGCCGTGCGCAGCGCAATCATGATCGCCTCACCCACCGCCTCGAGTCCTCGCAAGCATTCGGCCTCGCCCGGAATCGGTCGACCGGTACTCGCAGCACCAATGTACTCCTCGAAGTCACGCGTATGCACGCTGCGCACTCCGCCGCGATAGGACGCCGCTCCCACGCCAAATCCTAGGTAGTCGCCGTTGCGCCAATAGTTCTCGTTGTGCCCGCAGCGATGTCCCGGACGCGCAAAGTTGCTGATCTCATACTGCTCGTATCCGGCGGCCTCAAGCGTCTCGATCGCCAGCTCATACTGCTCTGCTTCGAGCGCATTATCCGGAAATGCACTCGGCTCGCGCTCGTGCCAGCGCTCGTAGGGCGTCCCCGCCTCGATTGTCAATCCATAGGTTGAAACGTGATCCACGCCGAGCTCGATCGCCGACCGCAGCGATTGTCGCCAGCTCTGCGCCGTTTGCCCGGGAACCGCAAAAATCAAGTCGAGCGAAACAGAGCGCACACCCGCATTCCGTGCGAGCCTAACCGCGTGCTCGACATCGTCCGACGTGTGCTTACGCCCAAGCGTGGCGACCTCTTGCGGCACGAATGACTGTACGCCGATCGAGATGCGGTTGATGCCGGACGCGCAATAATTTACGAAATCGCCTTCGCGCACCAAGTCTGGATTGACCTCGATCGAGATTTCTCGCGGCGATGCGCTCGGAGGGTAGCGCTCGTTCAACAGCTGCGTGAGCGACGCGATCTCTTGCGCGTCATACGCGTTCGGCGTCCCTCCGCCGTAAAAGATCGTTGCTGCCGGTTCACTCGGCATCGCGGCAATCTCCGCGCGCAGCGCTTGCAGATACGTTGCGGCGCGCGAACGTTGCATCGGCCACTTCGCGAAATCGCAATAGGGACAAATATACGGACAAAACGGCAGATGAACGTAGACGCCGAGCACGGCGAGCGCAACTCCTATGGCACGATGGCGAAGATACCAATGGCGCCTGGACCCATGTGCGCAGCAACCGTGAGTGTTCCTTCGTGCACGGTCTCCTGGGCAGGCGGGTGCCCGAGCTTGGTCTCGAGTTGTTTGCGCAGCTTCTCACACATTTCGGCTGCCCCAATGTGCCCGAAGGCAATGCGTACGTTCGGGGAACGCTCGATGCCGCGCACCACCGCATCGACCATGATCTCGCAGGTCTTATCGAAGGAAAAGCTCTGCCCGGCCGGTCCAATCACGCCTTGGTCGTTCATCTTGAGCACGAGACTAACGTTGAGGATCGAACCAAGTGCCGCCACAGCTTTCGGCAAGCGTCCGCTACGCGAGAGCATGCTTACATCGGGCACCGCGAAGTAAACCACGTTCTTAAGCGTGCGTGGATCGATCTTCTTCGCGACCTCAGCAGCCGACGCACCGCTCCTTGCCAACTCCAGCCCATAGTATGCGAGCAGGGCCTCCATGCCCGAAGCGCCGCGCGAATCGACCACCGCCACTTTGTTCCCAAATTCTTTTGCTACAGTGCTCGCAAGCTCAAAGGCCTTGGATATCTGCGACGAGAGCGTGATCATCACCGCCTCGTTGCCTGCATTGACGATCTTGGCAAAAGCTTCGCGAAACTGCTCGGGTGTCGGCGGTTCCGTGCGTGGATGTTCGCCCGCCTTCATGCGGGCAAAGAACGTCGCGCGGTCGATGTCAATGCCATCCCTAAAGCGCTCCTCGCCGAAAATGATCCATACCGGAACGATCTCGATGCCGAGACGCTGCGCCTCATCGCGCGGCAGATCACTTCCGCTATCCGTGACGATTACCGTCGCCATCTTTCCCCCTTACATATCTTGCGCTACGCAAATACCGACGGCGCCCGGTCCGGCGTGCGTTGCGATCACCGGCCCCGCCTCGAGGATATCGAGCAGGCGCGGCCGTGTCTCGCCGAGCTTCGCGCGCAACTGCGCTATCGCATTCTCTGCCAGCTGCGGCGCATCGGTATGCATGACTAAGAACCGTGCTTTGGAAACGTCCGTGACGGCTGCCAAAGCAAGATCGATCATTGCCGATTGCGCGCGCGCGAACGTGCGTACCTGCGCCTCAGCGGAAACTTGCCCATCTTTAAGAACGATCACCGGCACGATTTTCATAAGCGTACCAAGCACCTGTTGTGCTTTGCCAATCCGCCCGGTGCGTTGTAAATGCGACAGATCCGAGATGCATGCATAGATGCGCTGCACCTGGCGTTCGCTATCGAGCGCCGCGTGGAGCTCCTCCCAGGAGCTTCCCGCTGCGATCATCTCTTGGGCGCGCATCGCCATCATGCCCAACCCGCCAGCGGCACTCTCCGAATCGTAGATGACGATCTTGGCGTTCGGAAATTGTTGCGCCGCCGCACGCGCGGCGTTGATCGTGCCCGAAAGATGCGACGAAATCGTCAGGCACAGCACATCATGGCCGGCTTCCACGAGCGGACGAAACGCGTCTTCGAACATCTGCGATGTTGGCTGCGAGGTTGTAGGGAGCGCCTTCTCGCTACCTAACATCTTGAAAAAGTCGCGGCGACTCAAATCAAGATAGTCGCGATAGCTCTTATCACCGAAAACGACGAAGAGTGGAACGATCGTAATTCCCAGAGCTGCCGCGCGTTGCGGATCGATATCCGAGGTGCTGTCGGTGACGACGCGGATCAAGCGCTTTCCACTGTGGTTTCTCGCGTGAGGTGTGGCGTCACCATCTCGCCGATGCGTCCGACAACGTCGTGTTCGACTTCGCTAATCGCGCTGAGAATTGCGCCTTTGATGCCGCGGCGCGAGACGCGCCCGTGCGTGTAGATGCAGTTGCCGCGAAGGCCCAGGAGCGGCGCGCCGCCGAACGTTTCCCAATCGAACCTGCGGCGCAGCGGGCGCAGCGACGGCGCAAGCAGCGCCGTGCCGAGCAGGTTCAAGATGTTGCGACGCAACAGCGTGTCCTTAATGACCTCTCCCAGCGCTGAGGCCATGCCTTCACAGGTCTTGAGCACGACGTTTCCCACGAAACCATCGGCAACTACGACGTCCGCGGTATTGTGGAACATGTCCTTGCCTTCGATGTTGCCGATGAAGTTGACCGGGGCGTTTTCGAGCAGCGCCGCTGCTTCCAACACGAGCGAATTGCCCTTGGTGCGTTCTTCACCGATCGAAAGCAACGCGACTTTGGGTTTCTCGATACCGAGAACGGCGGACGCATAGGCCGAACCCATGATGCCGAATTGCTCGAGCCACTCGGCGCGGCAGTCAACGTTTGCCCCGGAGTCCAGCAGCACGGTCGGCCCGTTCATCGCCGGCCACACTGTCGCAATCGCCGGACGTGCAACGCCTTCGATGGTGCGCAACTTGATCAGCGCAATCGCCAAGAACGCGCCGCTGTTGCCGGCTGAGACGACGGCATCGGACTCGCCCGCTTTCACCGCGTTAACGGCCATCCCAAGTGAAGTGCGATCCGCCGTACGCAACGCCTGCGACGCGTGTTGATCCATCGGCACCGTTTCGGGCGCATGCACGACGGCGATACGATCGGCACCCTTTCCGCGCAGGAGCGCGCGCACGCGCGGTTCATCGCCAAATAGCGTGAGCGACGCACTCGGATACTCGTTTGCCGCAAGCAGTGCGCCCGCTACGATTTCTTCAGGTGCGTGGTCGCCGCCCATGGCGTCGATCGCTATCCGTGGACTATTCATCGAGGGAAATCCAGTACTCCGCGTTCTTCATGCCGCCGTAGTAGTATTCGACATCGGTATTCGCGTAGAGGGCACTGAGCTCTTCGCTCAAGCGTTGCGCATCCTTCTCGCGCTGCGCGCCGCCGTAGTAGAGTGTGACCAGGCCCCCTTGCTCTGCGCCCATCTCGCGCAAAACCAAGGCCGCAGCCTCCCCAACGGTAGGCGCGCTCAGCAGCTGCCCTCTCAGAATGGCCGCGGGTTTACCCCGTTCCACATGGACCCCGCCAAGCTCAGCGTCCTTACCGGCAAGGAAAACCTGCGCGCTCTGCGCGCCACGGGCGGCCGCCATGATCGCATCATCACTTGGAACCCCATTGCCGCTCGAGCGCATCGCGAGGAGCCCGGCAATGCCTTCGACGACATCGTTCGTCGGTAAGACGTGCATGCGCTTGTCGGTCATTGTATCGAGTTCTTTGGCCGCAAGTGCAACGTTCTTATCGTTGACGAAAAGGTAGACGTCGTTGCCGAGCGTCTTATTAACGGCGAGCAAGAGATCGCGCACGCTCGGATTGCGTTCGCCATTGACCGTTACTTCTGCGCCGAGCTCTCGCACGATGCGCTCGAAGCCGGGTCCCGGCACGACCGCGACGATCGAGCGTTCCAGCGTGGGCGGCTCGACCACGAGCAACTGATGCTGGCGTTCCATATTGTCGACTTTGACACGCGTAAGACGCCCGTGCTTGCCCGCGAGATCTTGCACCCGGTCAGGATCGTCGGTGTGGATATGCACCTTAATTGTCGGTGGCGCCCCGATAACGAGCAGTGATTCCCCGCGCGGTTCGAGCAACGTGCGCAAATCGTAGGCGTTGCAGGTCGCATCTTGTAGCAGAAACTCGGTGCAGAACTTATTCTCGCCGACGACTTGTGTCGGCGTGAATACGCTCTTGCGCTCGGGACGGCGCGGGAACGCGGTCGTACGCGTGCGCGACTCGGGAAGAAAGCGTAGAGCGCCTTCGAGAAAGTACACAAAGCCGGCGCCGCCCGAATCGACGACTCCGGCTTCCTTCAATACCGGGAGTTGCTCGGGGGTGCGGTCGAGTGCATCGTTCGCGGCGCGTACGATGCCGGTGCCGAGGCGATAAAAGTCGCGTTCGTGCAGCGCGAGCCGGTACGCCGCTTCTGCCGCAGCATCGGCGACCGAAAGGATCGTGCCCTCGACCGGACGGAGCAGCGCCTGCCGTGCGGCCGCGACCGCTTCGCGCATTGCGGTTGCCAGCACGAAGGTGTCGATCTCGCTGCGGTTGCGGACGTGATGCGCGAAGCCGCGCAGCATCTGCGAGATGATCACGCCGGAGTTGCCCCGGGCGCCCATGAGGCTGCCCTGGGCGGCGGCGGCCGCGACCTCGGCCAGGTTACGGGTTTGGAGCTTGCCCGCTTCGAGCATGGCCGAGCGGACCGTCAGGTACATGTTGGTGCCGGTGTCCCCGTCGGGGACCGGGAACACGTTGAGGTCGTTGAGGACCGTGCGATACTTCCTCAGGAAGTAGGTCCCGGCCGCGAGGAACCTGGCGTAGCCGCGGCCATCGAGGCTGGTGACGTCCACGGTGGAGCGGTCTGCGAGCCCCCGCCACCGGAATCCTTGTCAAGGCTTGGCCCCCGTGGTATCATCCCAAAGTTCGTCCCCCAGGTAGATTTTTGAAAGGACCCAATCCCGATGGCGAAGCGCTGCGACGTGTGCTCCAAAGGCCCGATGACGGGTAACAATGTGAGCCACGCCATGAACAAGACTCGGCGCCGCTGGCTGCCTAACTTGCAGTCCGTGAAGGTCGACATTCGCGGTACGCATCGCACGATTCGCGTGTGCGCGAAGTGCATGCGCTCGAAGCGGGTCACGCGCGCCGTCTAGGCTGGTTAGAGCGCTAGGGACCTCTCGTTCGAAAAACACTCAAAACGCCGCATCCGTGCGGCGTTTTTGTTTTGACACTTTTTGCACAGAACGAAGTTTGGAAATTGCCCTCCGGGCTAGGTGCAAAAAGTTGTAAATTTTCTTACGAAAGGTCCCCAGCGCTCTGATCAGTCAGCCGTGGCTCGTTCGAAGGCTGCAAGGTCTTGGAGCAATTTGCTGATCTCTTGCGGCTCGAGCGTCACGAGATATTCGAGGCGCACGTGCGAGGCTTCAATGCTCTTCAACCCGACTGCGCAGAGAACGGGACCGCGGCGGCTGGGAGCAAACGAAAGATCGAAGAGGCCGCCTGCAAACGAAAAATTTCCGGCGGGGCCGTTGCCGCTGTTGATTTCGGCCAGATAGCTTGAGAGCGCGCGCAGTTCGTCGACCCGGATCGAGACTGCAAAGGTTGCCTCGACCGGCGGTGCGACCGCGCGCACGAAACAATCGAGCAGATCCATGCCCTCGGGCTCGACCACCTCGGGGTGCACGTATCCCGCGATCTGAAGTACCGCGCACGGTTGTCCATCGCCGATGCGAATGGTGTGTGAGGTCATCGCGAAGCTACCCGGAGCACGTCAGCCGTAAATGATCTTATGTTTCGGCGGTGCGAACTTCAAGCGGGGCCCGTCGGCAGCGGTCGCTTTGAGCACCTCGCTATCGACGTTCGTGCGCTCGCAAAAGCGCATCGTGCGATCGTCGTCGACCTGATAGCCCATCGGATTCCACTTGGCAAGCGCTGCGACGGGATCGACGCTTGCACCCGCGTAGTTCGTCGTGTTGGCCACCGCGCGCGAGGTGAGCGCCGTCGCCAGCAGCGCCGCGGCAAACGGCGAACCTCCCATCGCCATGAACGCTGCAAGCGATGCTGCAAAGACGTCGCCGGCACCGTAGGCGGGATAGCGCGGAAAGAACGGCCCGTGGATCAGGTAGTACGAGTAGCCGTTCGTGAACAGGCTCGTGGAGCGATGCTTCTCCGGATCGCGCGCAAACGAGGTGATGATGACCGCCTGCGGACCCAAATCGAAAATACCGTTGAGGTATGCATGGTCGGACAGCGAGCGGTCACCCGTGCCGAGCAACACGTCTGCCTCAAAGCGGTTGGGCGTGATTACTTGCGCATGTGGAACGAGTTGCTCGCGAATCGCGCGCGCGGTCTCTTCGGAGACGACGAGACCCTTCTTGAAGTCGCCGATCACCGGATCGACCAGCACAACGCCTTTATATTCGTGCAACGACGACGCGACGACGTCAACGTGCATCGGCTTGGGCAAGTAGCCAACGTGCAAGATCGCGGGACGCGCACGAATCACGAACTCGACGTCACGCCGAAATTGATTGATCTCGGTGATGGTGCTCGTGCGACCGCTGACGCCGCCATGCGCGCTCGCAAACTGCGACTGTGCGTGCACGATGCGCGCGCCGAGCGCATTGGCAACAGCGAAGGACGCCTGGTTGCCGAGAAAGCCCATCCCGACGCTGTTCTGAATGCTGCCGATGAGCGGAAACGATTGAACGTCGTCGTCGAACAAAGCGTGCTTCCTATTGCGAGAAGTGGTCCCAGCCCGTGCGGGGGATCGGCTCTTCCCGCCCCTGGTTCACCATGACGACGCGGTCGTCCGCCCGGGCCTCGCCCAACCGTTCGAGCGAGCGGCCGAAACGTGCGTGAAAGCGGCGTGCCAGATGGTCGAAGGCCCGCGCCTCGACCGCTACCAGTAGTTCAAAATCCTCACCACCGGCAAGGGCGTAGCCGACCGGGTCGACGCCGAGCGCCGCTGCGGCAGCCGCGGCGGCCTCTGCAACCGGGACGCGCTCGATGCGCGCGCCGACACCGCTTGCGCGCGCCAGTCTCCCGAGATCGGTTGAAAGTCCATCGGAGCAGTCCATCATCGCGTGCACGTGAGCGCTCGCGCCGAGCCAACGCCCCATCGCGACGCGTGGCTCCGGCGTGCAGTGCGCCGCGTGCGCCGCAGCTGCGAGCCGGTCATCCAGTCGCAGCGCTCCGCGTGCAACATCGAGCCCGGCGCGGCTTGCGCCGAGCGGTCCGGTTACCGCGAACACGTCGCCCGGCCGCGCGCCGTCGCGCGTTTTACAGTTGGTTGCTCGCACCTCACCGACAACCGTAATCGCGATCGTCAGCACCGGCGCGCGAACGAGATCGCCGCCTGCGATCGTAAGACCGTAGGCTCGCGCGCACCGCGCTATTCCGGCGTAGCACGCCAACAGTGCCTCGGCGGACCAGCTCGGCGGAATCCCCAATGCGACGGTGCCGAGGCGCGGTCGCGCCGCCATCGCCGCGAGGTCGCTGAGATTCGCCGCCATTGCGCGCCAACCGATCTGGTCGGGCGACATCCAATCGCGCGAAAAATGCACGTCTTCGATCAAGGCGTCGCTCGAGATGACGCTGCGCTGAGAGCGCGCCGGCTGCCACACTGCAGCATCGTCGCCGATGCCGAGCAACACACGCGAGCCAGCGCCATCGGTAAGCGCGGCGATCGCGGTTACGAGTTCGTCCTCATTCATTCATTCAACGAGCTTGCGCATCACGCGCACGGTCGCCGCGGGATCGGTTGTCCCGAAGATGCTCGATCCCATGACGATAGCCCGCGCGCCCGCGTCGACCACGGCACGAATGTTCTCGGTTCCGACGCCGCCGTCGACCTCGAGGATGCACCGCGGATTGCGCGCGTCGATCATCGCGCGGGCTTCGCGCAACTTCTCGAGCGAGCGCGGAATGAAACGCTGCCCGCCAAAGCCCGGGTTCACACTCATGATCAAGACGAGATCGCAGTCCTCGATGACGTCTTGCAGCATCTCGACTGGTGTCTGCGGACACAGCGAGATGCCGGCCTTCGCACCGAGTCCGCGAATGTGGGTGAGCAACCGCTGGGCATGCGGTGTCGCTTCGTAGTGAAACGTAATGATGTCCGCGCCTACGGCGCGAAAGTCGTCGACGTAGCGCTCTGGCTCCACGATCATCAGGTGCGCGTCAAAGGTAAGGTTCGAGAGCTTGCGCAGATCGCCGATGATTTTTGGGCCCCAAGTTAAATTCGGAACGAAGCGTCCGTCCATCACGTCGAGATGTAGAAAATCCGCACCGCCGGCTTCGACGGCGGCGATCTGTTCGGCGATGCGCGCGAAGTCCGCGGAGAGCAGCGAGGGGGCTATCACAACCGGCGGCATCAGTGTACGTCAACCTCCTGGCGAGGGAGAGGGCGTCGGTTTTTGATCGTAGATGCGCGGGGGTTCGTCACCGAGCCGCGTCTCGCCCACCATCGTATTATCGACGAAGAACTGCACCACCGACGTGCCGACGGCAGTCACGGTGAAATCGAGTTTTTGCCCAGGTTGAGCGTAGGCGCGGTAGGCATCGTACGATCCGGTTGCATCGCGCACGCGTAGTGTGACTTGCACGACCTCCTTCGCCTGCGCGTCGCCGGAAATCGGGACCGACGCGAGCACGTGCACCTGACGAATGATGTAGCCCGACTCATTCGGACCGGCGCTGACCTGCAGCGAGACCGGCTCGTAGGACGAAATCTTGCTCTGCGGCGGAACCGATTGGCGTGCGACCACGCCGTGCTTCGGGCCGTCCTTACCAAGCGGCGTCCACACGATCTGCCCAATCTTGATCCCGACTTTGTCGGCCAAATCGCGTGCTTCATCGATCTGCATGCCGGTAAACGCAGGTACCTTGATCGTTAATGCACCGCCTTTGCTGACGACGAGATTGACCGTCTCGCCCTCGGTGATATTGGTCAGCGGTTGCGGATCCTGTTCGATCACGTGTCCGGCCGGCACCACGTCGTTCTTGACCGACGTCACGCGACCGAGCGTGAGCTTCGACCGAATTAAGTCGAGGTTGACCTCGCGCATCGACTGATAGCGAAGATCGGGCATCACGCGCGTGACGATACCGTCGCTGATAATAAAATTAACTTGCCGTCCAGCGCGCACCGTCGTGCCGGCTTCGGGACGCTGGCCCATCACGACGCCTTGCGGATAACGATCGCTCGTTGCGTGGTCGATCACTTGTGGCACGAGGTTCATTTGCTGTGCCGCCGCACTCGCGTTACTCTCCGCTTGCCCAATGAATGAGGGAATCGTAACCGTATCGGACGGTGGCAATAAGAACTCGTAGATCTGGTGTCCGAACCACACCATGACGCCGACGAATGCCGCCAGCACGATGGGGAAGATCCAATCGCGCGGGACGTACTGGCGGACCAACTCCCGCCACTCGCGCGCTTTAGAGCCGTTCAGAGGAGCGCCTCCAGCGCAGCTTCACTTACGTCGAGGTTGCTAAAGACATGTTGCACGTCTTCATGTTCTTCGAGCACGTCGAGAAACGCGAGCGCCGCAACGAGGTCGCCCCCCTCAGGCGCGACGGTTTGCTTCGCGCGCATGCCGAGGTACACGTCGACGAGTTTCAAGCCAGCGCTGTGCAGCGCCGTGCGCGCAGCGCCGAGTTGTCCGGTCGCAGTATAAATGTAGGCCCGCGCCTCGCTGTAGTCGACGTCGACCACGCCGTCAACCAGCGAAGCCTCGGTCAGCGCGTCCTCGGACTTGCCCTGCGGGTCCACTTCGACGATGCCCACCGCTTCGAACATCCAGCCGACCGAGCCGGTTTCGCCGAGTTGTCCATTGTGCTTGGTGAACATGAAGCGCAGCTCGCCGGCCGTGCGGTTGCGATTGTCGGTCGCAGCGTCAACGACGACCGCCAGGCCATGCGGTCCGTAGCCCTCGTAGCGGATCTCCTCGATCTCTTTTTCACCCGCGCCGCTCGCGCGCGCGATCGCACGCTTGACATTGTCCGTGGGCATATTGTTCTCGCGGGCCTTGTCGACAGCGATCTTCAGACGATGATTCGATTCGGGATCGGGCGAGCCGGTTTTCGCCGCGAGGGTGATCTCACGGCTCAACCGCGTGAACAGCGCGCCACGTTGCTGGTCGGTCTTGCCCTTATCGAGCTTGATATTCTGCCATTTACGACCCATAAATATCCTCTACTCTAGGAAGCTCCGCGAGCTTCCTCTCTAGCCGTACGGGCCGACGATCCAATACGGGAACCACATCCGCAAGTGCCACTGCTCCCACGTGATCGGAACCGCGGCAAGAACCGGATAGAAGAATATAAATGCACCTGCGATGAGCGCGACGACCGCGCAGATCGCGGCGAAGGCCCAACGCCGGCTACCGATATCGCGGTCTTTCGCGAACAACCAAATCTGTTGCAGCACAATCGCGTTGCACAAGCAGATCAACGGGATGTCGACGTAAAAGTGATAGGCGAAGGTAATACGCGGCGACATTGCCCACGGCAGCCACTGTAAGAGGTAGGTAATCACGATCAGCGCGTAAGCCTTGTTCTTGCGTAACCAGCCGAGCACGCCGACGATCGGCACGGTCAGCAAACCGAACCACAAGGTGAACGGATTGGGCATCGAGGTTATTTCCTCGATGCAGCACGCCTTGTTGTCGTTCTTATTCTCGCGATGGTCCTGATAGTAGTACGCGATCGGGATATAGTCGATCGGCCACTGGAACCAGAATGAGGTGTACGGATGCTTGGCCACGAGATTGTGGTGGTATTCATACATCGAGTACTGACGGCCAATCACGTCGTTAAAGTTGTGGATCTCGTTCGACATCGGAGGACTGCCGCACCAGATCCGGCACCCAGGCGAGCCCGTATACCGTTGCGCTCACGAAAAGAATCGTCGCGAGCGCGCCATCCAGGCGAAATCCGCGGGCGTTGCCCCACAGTGCGGGCTTGCCGTCCGGCGAAGAAGCGCTGCAGCCAGATCAAAATAAAGTACGATGAAGCTTACCCCGAAGCCCATCACGCCGTACCACTTCGAGCTGACCAGCAGCCCGAGCGCAATCGTAAACGCGACCAGCCACAGTGTTGCCGAACTGCCCCGCTCGCGCGCACCCTCGGCGCGAATCTCGTTTTGCGCGTAGGTAGCGCTGGCCACCGGTGTCTCGTAGGTCACGCTCGGATCGGCTTTGTAGGTGAGCGTGTAATCCTCGCCCGGATACACGAGTGCGCCGCCGCGGTTTTGCGAGACCTCGCCCACGTTGATGCGCGGCTTGCTGCCGGTTGTCTCGATCGAACCGCCGTCAGTCGCGTAGAGCGCGCGGTTGTTTCCGCCGACCAGCGCATACGAGCCGTCGGGGAACGTCAATTCTCGCGCACCGTCAGCGAACAATGCGGCAAGGAATACGTAGCGCAGCAGCAGATACACGCCGAGCGCAACATAGAGCGTGACGACAATGCTCGAGGGCAGATCGAGGGCTGGTCGATGTTGGCACGCACCGGGCGGCTGTCGCACCGCGAACTTCCAAATCAGATCCCAGATCCCGACGACGAGACCGCCGGCAGCGAGCGAGACGATCACCGCTCCAGCGTAGCCCCAAGCCGGAACGACGGTATGCGGGCGCGATTCGACCTGCGAAGCGATCCAAAACCGGTAGAACGCATAGACCGCGCCGAGCGCAAAGACGACGACGAACCCTTCGGGCGTGCCGATGCGCGACTGCACGAAGTGCATCCCGTCGCAGAGCAAGAAGAACGCTGCAATCGAAGCAAAGATCGTCGAGCCGGTGACGCGCTTCGCGAAAGCGTAGAGCAGCATCACGACGAGCGCGCCGAAGACCACATCGCCGAAACGCCAGCCCCACGAATTGTCGCCGTGAGCGAGGCCGCCGAAGAACCACACCGAGATCGTCACGAGGAGTTTGGTCAACGGCGGATGCGTGTTTTCGTAGATGCGCATGTTCTTGAGATACTCTTCCGCCGCACGCGCGAAGTAGATCTCGTCAAAAATCTTGTCTGTGGGATACCAGTACCGAATGAACGAGAGGATGAAGCTGCCCACGCCGAGCACGCTCATTACGACGTAGTCGACCATCGTCATGATGCTGAGGCCTTCGCGCGGATCGAAGTAGTCGCGCCAAAGCCGCCTGAGAGGGCTCGCATTGCTCTTCGGAGCTGTCGCACTCTCCTGCGCTGTGCCGAGAAACACGTAGCCCAAGCCAAAGAACGTGCCGACCGCGATGATCGAATAGAACGAGGTCAGCGGGCCCCAAAGGTTGTGCGGATCGACGCCCGGTGTCGAATTAGTAACGTCGTGCAGGTACTGCAGCGCGTAGATCTGATCGGCGAAGAGCACCGCACTGAGCGCAATGGCACCCCAGAGGTATCGTCGAGCGATCGGAATGCACGCGATACAGAACGTCAGCGCATCGAAGCTGTAGCGCTCGTGCATGCGGGTCGAGAGAATGTAGAACGCAAGCAGCGCAATCGCGCACGACTCCATGAATGCCGCCGCCGTGCGCTCTTGCAGATAACGCCACACGACGAGCGCGAGCGCCGCGACGACGAGCGCAATGCCCCAAACGTACTGCGGAAATTGCAGCGGGCCCCAACCGATGAGCATACTGTCTTTGGTCCACATCCCTCCTCGGATGGACCAGAGGTTGAACGCATTAACGCTGTTGTAGTCGTAGACGCTCGAGCCGAAGGCATAGCGCTCGAGAAGCCAACGAAGCGCTTCGATTGGATTTGCCGTTGGATGGAACGGCAGCACGAGCAGAATCGAAAAGACCAGCGCGGCGACAACGCCGATCGCGGTTGCGGCCAGACGCTCGCGCAACTGCGCGCGGTAGGCGAATCCAAAGGCAAGAAAGAGCACGATCAGCACGGCGGCCTGCGGCTTGATCAGCAGCGAGTACGCGAGCGATACCCACCCGGCCGGGATCAGCCACAGACGTCCCGCGCTTTCGTCGTCGCTCTTTAAAAGAAGGTAGGCGCCGAGCAAAGCAAAGCCCGCGCCGACGGAGTCGACCTGACCCCAATCCGCAGAGTTCATGATCGAGGCGGGGTTGAGTACGTAGATCGCCGCGGCGCCGAGCGCCACGAGCGGCGCTGCAAAACGGCGGCCGATCGCGTAGATCAGCGCGCCAACGCCGAGATCGGCGAGGATCGCCGGCAGTTTCACGACGATCCGCAGCAGGTTGTACTGCGGATCAAGACCGCGGAATGGTGCCCACAGGTGACCGAAGAGCGCGAGAATATACAAATAGCCCGGCGGGTAGTCCGCAAAGCCGGTCTTCGGCGTGTAGAAATTCGAGAGGCCGTTATCGAGCAGCGAGAGCGTCCAGGCGACGAAGGTGGTGACGTCGGTTGTAAACCCGCTTGCGCCAACAAAAAGCATGCGCAGGGCAAAGCCCAGCAACAGTAATAGCGGTAGCGCGTACGGGAGCATGCGCCCCCAGACGGACGTTTGGACGTTCGTCCTGGCGTTCACAGTGTGGTTAGCCTCCGGTCAGCCCACCGGCTCGGCGAGCGTTTCGAGCAAGTAGTCGCGCAGCGCGCGGTTGGGGTGCCGCTCCACGACGGCCATAGGTTCTGCAACGGCACGCGCCGCGGCCTCTCGGGCCCCCAACTCGTCGAGCGCAGCAACCACGCGCTCAACCTCGGGCGCCTCGAGCGGGCGGCGCACGCGGTAGGCCGCGGCGATGACGTCCCGTGCGGCCGACGGTGGCTGAGCAAGCGCCCACACGATCGGAAAACTCCATTTGCGCCGCACCACGTCGTGCGCCACGGCTTTACCCGTCGCATCCGCAGTCGCCCAGATACCGAGTGCATCGTCACGCACCTGGAATGCCATGCCGTACGCACGCCCGAGTTCGGCATAGCTACGCACGATCGGCTCATCGACACCCGCGCAACACGCGCCAAGCGCGCAGGCCGCTTCGAAGAGGGCTGCCGTCTTCCCGGCGATCATTGTGTCGTAGGCGGCAAGCTCCACATGCGTCGCACCCTCGAACTGCAGATCGAGCGACTGCCCGTCGCACATCGTGCGGTGCGCGCGATGCAGGCGTTCGATCATTTCGAGCGCGCGCACCGGACCGAGTATCGCTTTTACGTTGGTAAGCGCCAGAAAGCTGAGCGCACACATCGCGTCGCCGGAGTTGACTGCCTGTGCTATGCCGTACACGCTCCAAAGCGTGCGCCGCCCATGCCGAAACTCATCGCGGTCCTCGATGTCATCGTGCACGAGCGAATAGTTGTGTAGCAGCTCGACGGCTACCGCAGCGTCCAGTGCATGTTCGAGCGGTGCACCTTCGGACTCGCACCCAAGCATGAGCATTGTCGGGCGCAATCGCTTGCCGCGCCGCGCCGGCCCGTGGGGTTCGTACCCGAAGTGGTAGGCGAGCATGTCGCCGATTGCGGGCGATCCGCCATAGTCGCGGATGCACGCGTGCAGGTGGGCTTCGAAGCGCTCAGACCGGTTGACCAGCGAGCTCCTCCATGCGCGACTGCACCTTGTCGACGAGCCATCCGGGCGTCGATGCACCCGACATCAACCCAGCAACCTTTACGCCGTCGAACCAGTCGGACTTCAATTCATCCGGGCCTTCGATGTGATAGGCACGCGCGCCATGCGACTCCGAAAGTTCGGCGAGATGTTTGGTATTCGCTGACGTTTTGCCGCCGACAACGACCATCACCTCAACTTCGTCCGCGAGGCGCAGCGCTTCGCTCTGACGGTTGTTCGTATCGGTGCAGATCGTGTTGACTGCACGAACTTCATAATATTTCTCGCTTAGCGCTTTGACGATATCGCTGAAGCGTTCGCGCGAGTACGTCGATTGCACGACGACGCCCATCCGGCTGCCCCGCGGCAGCTTCGCAACGTCTTGCACCGTTTCAATGCACCAGGCGCCGGGCACGTGGCTGAGCGTGCCTTTGACTTCGGGATGGCTCGGATCGCCGATCACGATAATTTTGTAGCCTTGCTCTTTGAGCTTCTCGGCCTGCACGTGGATCTTCGTCACCATCGGGCAGGTTGCGTCGATGATCTCGAGCCCTTTGGCCTTGGCTTTATCGAAGACTTCGATGGGAAGGCCGTGCGCGCGCACAAAGAGCGCACCGCTCTCGACGTCGTCGACACTTGCCGCGTTGCGCAGTCCGTTGGCTTCGAGCGTCGCTACGGTTTGCGGGTTGTGTACGACGTGACCGAGCGTGGTCACATCGTCGCGCTTGGCGATCGATTCTTCAGCTTTTTTCACCGTGATCGCGACGCCGAAGCAGAACCCCTGAACCTTAGCTTTGCGGATCTCCATCAAAACTTTCCCGTAAGGCCCAAATTGCGCCCATTACGTCGTCAGTGAACTTCGCCAAGTCCTCGCGGGTTGCTTTCCGGTCGGCCGGCAGCGTCATCGGTTTGCCGAATGCGACTTTGATCTGAGCGAGGCTGCCGGCCTGGGCACTGCCCACGATGCAAGCGGGCACGACGGGCGCCTTGGTCAGTGAGGCCAGCAGCGCTACGCCGATCTGCGGCTCCTTATCGCCGTGGACGTTGCGGCCGCCCTCGGGGAAAATGCCGACACACCCGCCCGCGCGCAGGACCTCGACGGAGCGCTTGATCGCCGCGGCAGCGCTGCCTTGGCGATCGACCGGATACGCGCCGACCGCGGCGATCAGCGGCCCGAGCACCGGGACTTCGAAAAGCTCGCTCTTGGCCATATAGCTGATCCGGCGCGGACAGCACGCGCCCATCAGCGGCGGATCGAGATTGGAGATGTGATTGCACGCGACGATCAGCGGTCCGGTCATCGGCACGTTTTCCGTGCCGTAGCCCTGCAAGCGCCACACTACGCGGCCGATCGTCCAGATCATGCCCTTGGCAAAATCGTACAGCGTCAACGCGAGCGCTCCACGATGCCTGCAATCTCCGCCACAACCGCATCGATCCCAATCTCACTCGAATCGACGACGTGCGCATCGGGCGCCGGTGCGAGGGGCGAGACGGTGCGTTCGCGATCGAGCCGGTCGCGCTCTTCGATCTCTTGCGCGAGCTGATGCTCGCTGATGTTGTCGCCGGCCGCCAGCAATTGTGCACGACGGCGCTCGACGCGCGCCTGTACCGATGCGGTAAGGAAGATCTTGACCTGCGCAAGCGGCAGCACGACCGTGCCAATGTCGCGACCTGCCATCACAACCGGCCCTTCTTGCGCGATCTCCCGCTGCGAACGCACCATCGCCTCGCGTACACGTGAATGCGCCGCGATCGTCGAGACAACCGTGCTCACTTGGTTGGATTGCAGCGTTGCGTCCTCGAGTTCGGCACCGCCGGCAACGATACGAAAGCCCTGCGGCGCTTTGGCATCGAGGGTAACTTTCACACGCGCGCCCTCCCATAGTCGCACGAGCGCGCTCTCATTGTCGGCATCGATACCACTGCGCAAAGCGAGATACGCGAGGCCGCGATACATCGCGCCGGTATCGAGGTAGAGCACGCCGAGTTCCTGCGCGAGGCGGAACGCGACCGTCGTCTTACCGGATGCAGCGGGACCGTCGATCGCGATTTGCAGGTGAGGCGGGGCGCTCACGACTGCGCGTTATTCTTCGCTAAAGCGCTGGATATGTGCGCGTCCCCAGGTTTTGACGGCATCGACGAGCGGCAGCACGCCATGGCCGTAGTCGCTCAGCGAGTAGAAGACCGGTGCCGGAACCGGACCCGTTTCCTGACGCGTCACGATCCCGTCGGCGATCAACTCACCCAATTGTTCGGTAAGCACCTTGTGCGAGACGTCGGGCAAAAATTGACGAATGCCCGCAAAATGATACGGGCGTTCGGCCAGCGAGTAAATGATGATGAGCTTCCATTTTCCGCCAACGGCAGCGAGCGCGGCGGTAAGGGGGCAATCGCTCAGGGGATTCGCTCGACGCGCATGAACCATAGTTACTTCAAGGTTCCTTCTGGCGAGGGTGAGCCACCTGCCGTACGATCAGGCCGGTATGAAGATGCTTCGAACGCCCGTTTTATTGTGCGCCGCCATGGCCGCGCTCGCGATTCTTCCGGCCTCCGCAACGCCCGCGCCGCGCGACGGGCAACACGATTTCGATTACCAATTCGGCACGTGGCACGTGCAGGTGCGCCGTCTGTTGCATTCGCGCAGCGGACCCGTGGCCTGGGTGAATTACGAGGGCACGCATGTTGTGACCAAGGTCTGGAATGGGCGCGCTAATCTTGGTGTTCTCGAGATCGATGGGCCGGCCGGCCACATCGAAGGCCAATCGCTGCGGCTGTACGATCCGAAAGCGCACCAGTGGACGGTCTCATTTGCGCCGAGCAGTACCGGCACGATGGGACCGCCGATGATCGGCGCGTTCGATAACGGCCGCGGTGAATTCTTCACTATGGAGAGCCAAGACGGCCGCACCGTGCTCGTTCGTAGCACGACCTCGGACATTACCGCAACGTCCTACCGCGATGAATACGCCTCTTCGGATGACGGCGGCAAGACGTGGGAACCGAACTGGATCGCGACCTATACACGAGCGTCAAGCAGCGACGTGCAGAACGTACCTAGCGGCGCGGGCTTAAGCGATTCGCAGTCGCACGCCTTCGATTTCAATTTCGGCACGTGGCGAACGCACATCCGTTTCCTCAATCTCTTGCCCAACGGCACGACGGACTGGGTCGCGATGAGCGGAACGGTTGCAGTGCGAAAGATCTGGGGCGGCCGCGCGCTGCTGGAAGAGATCCAGGCCGACGGCGCAACCGAACATCTCAAAGGCCTCACGATGTTTCTATACAATCCGCAAACGCACCAATGGACGCAGACCTTCGCTGGCAGCGACGGCTCGTGGGAATCTTCGATGTACGGCACCTTCAGTAATGGGCGCGGGGTGCTCGTTTCGCAGGATGTGTACAACGGGAAGATGGCGCTCATCCGTGGCGTTTGGTCGAACATCACGCCGAACGCGCACCGCTTCGAGGAGTTCTATTCCTACGACGCGGGCGCGAGCTGGCATCGCGCTTTCGTCGGCAACCTCACGCGTTTGAGATAGGCGGACGCGCAGGCCTGACGAAATCATTTTTCGTGGCAAAAACGCGCTCGGTCTTCTTCTGTAACTCCTGCGGCTTCGAGTCGACGCGTTGGCTTGGGCGCTGCCCGCAATGCGAGGCATGGAACACCTTCGACGAGCGGCCCTTTGCCGTGCCCGCGCGAGCCGCCAAGGCGGTCGCAAGTGCGCGCAGCGCAGCACAAGCGCCCGTCGAGCTGCGCGCCATCGACGGCACAAAGATCGCGCGCATCCGCAGCGGCATGGGCGAATTCGACGCGGTCCTCGGCGGCGGCATCGTGCCCGGCAGCGTCACGCTGATCGGTGGACCGCCGGGCGCCGGCAAATCGACGTTGCTCTTGCAGATCGCCGCGCGACTAAGCGATGTCGGCCCAGTGGTGTACGTCTGCGGCGAGGAGTCGGCCGCGCAGGTAAAACTGCGCGCACAGCGCCTTGGGATCGATGCGCCGCTGCTGGTCCACGCCGAGACAAATCTGCGCGCCGTGCTCGATGCACTCGAGCGCACGGCACCACTCGCAGTGATCGTCGATTCGATTCAAACCGTGTGGCTACCGGATGCCGAGTCGTACGCTGGAAGCGTGACGCAGATCCGCGACTGCACGCAGGCACTGATGGAATTCGCGAAGCGCAGCGGGTGCGCAACCTTCATCGTCGGCCACGTCACCAAAGACGGTGCGATCGCCGGACCCCGGCTGCTCGAACACCTGGTTGACACGGTGCTCTACTTCGAGGGCGAGACCAACGGCGAGTACCGCATTTTACGAGCGTACAAGAACCGCTTCGGCTCGATCGACGAGATCTGCGTCTTCGGTATGTACGACCGCGGCCTCGAAGAGGTGCTCAATCCGTCGGAGCTGTTTCTGGCCGGCCGCGAAGAGCGTCCAAGCGGCTCGTGCGTCGTCGCCTCGATCGTTGGGTCGCGCCCGGTCTTGATCGAAGTGCAAGCGCTGGTCGGCGAGAGCAGCTACGGAACGCCGCGGCGTTTGGCCAACAATCTCGATCAAGCGCGCCTCGCGATGATTCTCGCCGTGCTCGAGCGGCGCGTCGGCATGCATCTCGGGACGCACGACGTATACGCATCGGTCGCCGGCGGTCTGCGCGTCAGCGAGCCGGCAGCCGATCTCGGCATCGCGCTTGCGATTGCATCGTCCTTTCGCGATCGTCCATTACCGGCCCACGCTGCGGCCTTCGGTGAACTCGGTCTCTCCGGCGAGCTGCGCGGTGTGAATGCCAGCTCGCGGCGCGAAGCCGAAGCGCGTAAACTCGGCTACCACACGATCATCTCGCCCGAACAGTTTCGCGACGTCGCTTCAGCAATCGCCGCCGTGTTGTCGTAATGCCGCTCTTCGAGATCGTTCCCAACCTCTCCGAAGGTCGCGACCCGGCGACGATCGATGCGGCGGTCGATGCTGTGCGTGCAACCGGCGCTGTGGTGCTGCACCGTACGAGCGATCCGGTGCACCATCGAAGCGTGCTCACAATTGCGGGCAACGACACCCAGGTGCTGGATGCGGCAATCGCGATTGCCGGCGTTGCGGTCGAACGAATCGATCTTCGGGATCACAAGGGCGTGCATCCGCGCATCGGGGCGCTCGACGTGTTGCCCTTCGTGCCGCTTCGCGATGCAACGCTCAAGGACGCCATCGCGCTGGCACACGAGGCGGGGGAACGAATCTGGGAACGTTACCGCGTGCCTTCCTTCTTCTATGGTGCCGCGGCGCGCCATCCGGAACGTGCGCTGCTCGCCGACGTGCGAGCCGGCGAGTTCGAGGGGCTCGATCTGCGTTTCAGCCGTCTTCCGCCCGATATCGGCGAGATTCCCAAGCACGACCGTGCGGGTGCGATTGCCGTGGGCGCGCGTAACGTACTCGTGGCTTTCAACGTGGAACTCGAGACGGGCGATCTTGCGTTAGCTAAAGCGATCGCGCGCAGCTTGCGTGAAAGTTCCGGCGGGCTGCGTACGCTCCGGGCGCTTGGGTTGCGCTTGAGCGGAGGGGTGGTGCAAGTGTCACTAAATGTCACAGACGTCGCAGCGACGCCGCTCTACCGTATCGTCGAGTCGATCGCGCGCTTGGCCGCAAAGAGCGGCGTTGCGATCCGCCGAAGCGAACTGGTCGGTTTAATTCCACGCGCCGCCGTCGAAGCATCGGCTCGCTACTACTTGGGGACATTGTGAAGCAATTCGTTATCGTGATCGCCTGTGTGCTCGTTGCGCTAGCAGGTTCGAGCGCTCGCGCGCAGCAGTCCGGCGGTCCCGGTGATGCCGGTATCTATACGAGGACACTGCAAAACGGCTTGCAGGTCGTCGTGGTCGAGGATCACGCTGCCCCAGTCGCACAGACTGCGGTGTGGTACCACTTCGGCTCGCTCGATGAGACGGCCGGCAAAACCGGTCTCGCCCACGCGCTCGAACACATGATGTTCCGCGGCACGACGAACCTCAGCGCCGGCGGTCTCGACGATATCGTCGCACGCCTTGGAGCGCAAATGAACGGCGAGACCACGTACGACTACACGCAATTGTATCTGACGATGCCCTCGGACAAGGTGGATGTCGGCCTTGCGATCGAGTCCGATCGCATGCATAACGCGGCGATGCGCCAAGCCGATTGGAGCGTCGAGCGCGGTGCGGTATTGAACGAACTCCAGGGTGACGAGGGTTCACCGTTCTTTGTCTTGCTGCAAAAAGTTCGAGCAGCCGCGTATCCCGATCAAGCCAACGGCCGCACGCCGGTCGGCTACATCACCGACGTCCAACATGCGAGCGCCGCCGACATCGCGAAGTACTATCACGAATGGTACGCGCCCAACAATGCAACGCTGGTCGTAGCGGGCGACGTCAATCATGCGGTCATTTTTCAAAAAGCCGAACACTACTTCGGCGCGATTCCCCGCAAGACGCTCCCGCGACGCACGGAGGTGCACCCGACCGCCGTGGACCACACCGTCACGGTGACGTCGGATCTCCCGTTTCCGTTCGCGATCGTCGATCTTGCGTATGCAGTGCCCGGCGACACCGAAGCCGGCGAACCCGCGATCGACGCGCTCAGCGGATTGATCGAGAATCAACTTTCGCCGTTCTACGCGGCGCTCGTGCAGACCAACATTGCGCTCGCGCTGCAGTCCCAGGAGGATACGCAACTCAAAGGCGGCCTGATGCACGTGTACATCGTCGTGAACCCGGGTCATACCGCCGATGAAGCGATTCGTGTTTTTCAGGATACGATGACGCAGACGCTTGCCAGCGGCTTTGCACCCGATCTGGTTGAGGCAGCGAAGCGTGTGACAATCGCCGATCGCCTGTATTCGGGCGACTCGGTCGATGGCATGGCAGGTCTCGCCGGCTACACCTACGGCGTCGTGGGCGAGCGCGTAAGCGACGAAGACAATCGCCTCGCCGCGCTCGATGGGCCGTCGATGCTCGCAATTGCGCGCAAGTACCTGAGCCAACCGACCGTCATCGGACGCGTCGATCCCAATGCGCAGCCACCGCGCGGGAGCTCGGACAAGAGCGACGCGGCAATCAGCGACGACTTTTCCAAACGCGTGCCCAACGGCCCGATCGTCGAACCGGCGGCACTGCGCGCTGCGGTGCGCACGCCGACGACGGCGCGCAGCTCGCTCAATCCGACCAGCTTCACACTCTCCAACGGCATCCACGTGCTCGTCCAACAAAAGCCCGATCGCTCTACCTTCGTGCTCGCCGGAAACACCGATGGCTCCGCCGCGTTCGCCGCACCAGGCAAAGAAGGCATCGGCGATCTCGCTTCGACGCTCGCGAACTACGGCAGCGCCCAGTATCCGTTTGCGGCGCGGCGCAAAGCGATCGACATGATGGGTGCCGAGGTTGAGAACGGACAGCGCTTCAATGCGCGCGGCCTCGCGCGGGATTTTCCTAAGATCGTGGCTATTCTCGCCGACGGGCAGATGCACCCGACTTTTGCCGAACCCTGGTTCTCGCTCGAGCGCGATCAACTCGCCAATAGCTTGCAATCGACCGCCACGATTTCGGGCGTGATGATCGATCGTGCGTATCTGCGCCTGCTCGCGTCGCCAAACGATCCCACGTTGCGCAACGCGAGTCAAACGACCGTCGGCGGCATCACGCAAGCCGATCTGCTCGCCTACACCCAGAATTATTGGCGACCCGATCTCACGACGATTGCGGTGGTCGGCGACGTGACGCCCGATCAAGTACGCACCGTACTCGAGAACGCGTTTGGAAGTTGGGCCGCTCACGGCCCCAAGCCAAATGCGGAAGCGATGGCCTTCCCGGCGGCGCATTCCGGGCACGACTACATCGGCACCGATGCCTCGCAAGTCTACGTGCGCATCGGTCAGCCGGCGGTGAGCCGCAACAATCCCGACTACGACACCTTTCTCGTGCTCAATCAGATCCTTGGGGCCGGCGGCGCATTTGAGTCGCGCTTGTGGCAAGAGATGCGCCAAAAGCGCGGGCTGGTCTACAGCGTCACAAGCTCGGTCGATGCCGGTCGCGATCGCGGCGATTTCAAGGTCGAGATCGATGCGCCGGCGAGTCGCGTGGTCGAAGCGGTCGCATTCGTACGTGCGCAGTTCGTCACGCTGCAAACGCACCCGGTGACGCAGACGGAACTCGCCGACGCGAAACTGCGTCTGGTCAGCAACGCGCTGTTGGATGAAGGCTCGGCGGACGGCCAAGCGCGGCAATTGCTCGACATCGGCACGAACGGCTTGCCGCTCGAATACTACCGTACGCTCAACGATCGCTTCGCGAACATCACGGCCGCCGATGTCGAGCGCGTTGCGAAGAAGTACCTCGATCCGACCGCACTGGTGGAAATCTACGCTGGCCCGCCGGGTCCATGGGCGCGAGGTTTTTAACATGACGGCAACCCTCCCGGCCTATGACGCCCCGTATCTGTGGATCGCGGGCGAACGCATCGGTGCCGCGAAGCGCAAGACGCGGCCGGTTATCAATCCGGCGACTGGCGAGACCCTCGCCGACTTGCCCATCGCAACCGATGAAGATCTGCGGCGCGCGCTTGCGACCGCGGCGGCGGGGTTTGCGCGCTGGCGTGCAGTCAGCGCCTACGATCGCGCGGTCGTCATGCATCGCGCCGCGGCACTGCTGCGCGAGCGCGCCGAGGCGATTGCACGAACGATGACGCTGGAACAAGGCAAGGTGCTTGCCGAATCGCGACTTGAGGTTGGCGCTGCAGCCGATATCATCGACTGGTCAGCTGAGGAGGGACGTCGTGCGTACGGACGCGTGGTCCCCTCGCGCTCGCCGGCAATTCGGCAGATCGTGATGCGGGATCCGGTCGGCGTCGTCGCTGCATTCACGCCATGGAATTTCCCAGCGCTGACCCCGGCGCGAAAACTCGCCGGCTCGCTCGGTGCAGGGTGTTCGATCATCATCAAACCCGCCGAGGAGACGCCGGGCACGGCACTCGCGCTGCTCCAAGCGCTGCTCGACGCCGGCTTGCCCGAAGATGCAGCGCAGATGGTCTTCGGTGATCCGGCGCACATCTCCGAAACGTTGATCGCTTCGCCGATCGTGCGCAAAATTTCGTTCACCGGCTCGACTGCGGTCGGTAAGCAGCTCGCCGCACTCGCTGCGCGAGGCATTAAACGCGCGACGCTCGAGCTCGGTGGCCATGCACCCGTCGTCATCACCAACAAAGCCGACCTCGATCGCACGCTTACGCTCTCCGTCGGCTTCAAGTACCGCAATGCGGGGCAAGTCTGCGTCTCGCCGTCGCGCTTCTTGGTGCAAGAGGGCATCTATGACGAATTCGCGTCACGCTTTGTCAGTGAGACGAAGAAGATCCGCGTCGCAAGCGGACTCGAAGCGGACGCGCAGATGGGATCGCTCGCCAACGAACGGCGGCGCACGTCGATTCACGGCATGGTGGAAGACGCCGCTGCGCACGGAGCGCAGGTACAGACCGGCGGCACGCTCTACGACACGCCCGGCTTCTTCTATCCGCCAACGGTGCTCACCGATATTCCGCTCGATGCGAAAATTCTCAACGAAGAACCCTTCGGGCCCGTAGCCGCCATTTCGAAATTCCAGACGATCGAGGACGCGATTAGCGAGGCAAATCGGCTACCCTACGGGCTAGCTGCGTATTGCTTCACGCAAGACGTCTCCGAGCACATCGCGCTCACGAACGGCATCGAGGCCGGCATGATCGGCGTCAATCACTTCGGGATCTCGATGGCTGAGATTCCGTTCGGCGGCGTCAAAGAATCGGGATACGGCTCAGAGGGCGGAACCGAAGGCGTCGACGGTTATCTCGTTACCAAATCGGTGACGACCACCTAACGATTACGGCTTGCACTGATTCGTGACGTCGAGCACGGTCTGCGTGAGCGCATTCTCTGCGCGCGCGGTCGCCACTTGATTCTCTTCAATACCCAAGTAAAATCGGCCAATCGGGTTGTTGGCCGAGAGACCGGTCGCCTTTTGCGAAATCGCCGGATCGGTATCCATGGTTGGATCCTGCACCCTCGCGGTCGTCGCCGGCCCACGCAGAATATCTTGGAAGCTCACATCCTGATCGCCGACGGTGGCGGTTACAGTCTGGTTCCCAAGCTTCTCGTCGAGGACGTGTTGCGTATTGTCGCCATGCGCAATGAGATCTTGCAAATCGAACGTCGCAGCGAGCCCGTAGATGTCGTTGAGATTCTTGCGTTGCTGATCCGCAACGGCTTGCAACTCCGCTTTTAACTTCAGCGCTTGCACATCTTGCTCGGTCTTTGGAACGGCGGGGAAACGCTGCGGATCGGCCAGCAGAGCATCGATCACCTGCAGGTTGTGCACGATGGCTTCAGCCAGCCGCGCCAGCTTCCGGACCGAAAGGATCATCGCGGGGTTGTCCTGGTTGTGCACGTCAGCCGGCGCAAGCACCTGATGGATCTGGAGTTGATCGAATTGGTGGCCGGCAATGCTGTTGTCGACCCATGCCTTGCCAAAATCGACGAGCACCGGTTTGGTCGCCTCCACGATTCGATCGTTGCTCTGCAATCCTGAAACCGTGGAAAACACCATGTCGGTCAACGTCCGGCAGAGTGGCGTCGATTTCACGGTGATGATCGTCTTGAGCGGCGGCGCGCTCGGCAACGGCGTGACCTGCGCGACCACGACGGCCAAAAGTAGAGGGAGCACGGTCCCTCCTTTGGCACGCGCTACATATGGGCCTACTTACACTGATTCACGACTTGGAGGATGGTCTGCGAGAGCTCGCTTTCAGTTTGGGCCGTCGCCTGCTGCTCTTCCACCACGCCGACATAGAAGCGCATGATTGGGCTGTTGGCGAGCGCGCCGAGTGATTTCTGCGAGATCGCCGGATCGGTATCGACCGTTGGGTCTTTCGCACTTCCGATCCGCCCGCGTTCGGGACCGCTGATGACGTCTTGGAAACTGACGTCTTGATCGTTGTGGCTCACTTGCCCGCTACTTCCCCCGCCATTGATGGCGCCTTGGGTACCATCGCCATGCGCGATGAGATCTTGCATGTTGAACGTGTCGGCGAGCCCGTAGAGGACGTTGAGGCTCTTGCGCTGCTGATCTGCAACGGCTTGCAACTGTGCTTTCAAAAGCGCGGCTTCGCGATCGGCATCGGTCTTCGGATCGGCCGGAAAGCGCTGCGGATCGTCGAGCATATTGTCGATGATCTGCAGATTGTGTACCAGGCCCGCGGCGACCTTATAGAGGTGCTGGCCGGCCAGGATCAATCCGGCGTTATCCACGTTGTGCGTGCCGCCCGGCGCGTTGCCCCACTGCGCTTGCAGCTGATCGAACTTCTCACCGGCGAGGCTGTTGGGCGCCCAGGCCTGGGCCATGTCCACCAGCATCGGTTTCGAAGATTCGACGATCCTGTCGTCGATCTGCAAACCTTGGACCGTGTGCAAAACCGTAGTCGTCAGCGTCGAGCATATCGGCCCTGACTTGACGGTCGTAATGGTCTTGAGCGGGGGCGTTGCGCTCGGGGCCGGCGCAGCCTGAGCGACGGTTACGGCAAGAAGCACAAGGTGAAGCACAAAGCCTCCTATTGCATCATCGTACCTTAAACGTAGTCCTTGACGTAGGCTGTGACACGCTTGATGCCCTCGCGCACCTTTTCCAGCGGCGCGACCCAGCTCAAGCGCAGCCAGCCTTCGAAGGCGTCACCGAAGGCAATCCCAGGAATCGCCAACACGTCGCACTCGTCGATCAACTGCATCGCCGCGTCGTACGAGGTTACACCCTGCGGAAGCTTGACGCACGCGTAAAAACTTCCGTCCACCGGGATGAAGTGCAGTTTGCTCGCCTTGAGCGCTTCGGTGACGCCGGCCCATTGCGCGCGATACCACGAAACGTGTTCGTGGACGCCGGTGAGCTCGGTGAAGATATGCATCGCCACCTGTTGCGCGAATGCATCCGCGCACGACGTGATCCACGCGTGCGTCTTGATCGCATTCTCAACAAATGCTTCCGGGCCGATGATCCACCCCAATCGCAGGCCGGTGAGCGCATTGCTCTTGCTCACCGAATTCGTGACGACCGTGTGCGGATAGCGTTCGCCGAGAAACGCCTCATCATCGACGAAGCTCTGTTCGCGATAGATCTCGTCGTGGATCAGCCAGATCGGCTCGCCGCTGCGCGCTTCGAGCGCATCGACCAAGATCTGCGCCTGCGCATTGCGCAGCACACGGCCGGTCGGGTTGTTCGGCGAACAGATCACAATTGCGCGCGTGCGCTCGCCGATTGCCTCCAAGATGCGACCGGCGTCGATCGCAAAGTCGTCGGCTTCATCCATCGCGACCCCGCGCACCGGAATGCCTTCCAGCCGTGCCATCTTTACATAGGACGGGAACGTCGGTTCCACGACCAACAGCTCGTCGCGCACCGGATCGAGCAGCGTCTTGATCGTCACGTACATCGCTTCTTGCGAGCCCGTCGTAACGCAAACATTCGCCGCATCGTGCATGCCGGGATAATCGTAGTGACGCGCGATCGCTTCGCGCAACGCCGGATCGCCGGCGTTGGGCGTGTAGCGAATGCCGTGCGCCTCAACATACCGCATTGCGTACGCGAAGTGTTCCGGATTCGGCATTAGCGACGGTTCGCCCAGGCCAAGGTCGATCGAACTTGCACGCCGGTGCGATGCGACGCGGCGAATCATCGAGCTTTCGATCTCGAGGACCCGAGGGTTCACACCGGCACCTCGAGGTCGCGTAATGCCGCGTTGAGCGAGGTCTTTTGATCGGTCGACTCGCTGCGCGTACCGATGATCAGCGCGCACGGCACGCCGTACACACCAGCCGGAAACGTTTTGGGGATTGTACCGGGGATCACGACCGCGCGGGGAGGCACGCGGCCTTTGGTCGTTGCCGGCATCGCTCCGCGTACGTCGACGATCGGCGTACTGGCGGTGAGCACGACGCCCGCGCCCAGCACCGCTTCGCGCTCGACGCGCACGCCCTCGACCACGATGCAGCGCGAGCCGATGAACGCGCCATCTTCAATAATAACCGGGGTGGCTTGCGGTGGTTCGAGCACGCCGCCGATTCCGACGCCGCCCGAGAGGTGCACGCCTTTACCGATCTGTGCACACGAGCCGACGGTCGCCCACGTATCGACCATCGTGCCCTCATCGACGTACGCACCGATGTTGACGAAGCCCGGCATCAAGATCGCCCCACGCCCGAGGAAGCTTCCGTAGCGCGCCACGCCCGGCGGCACACAGCGCACGCCGAGCTTCTTATAATTGCGCTTGAGCGGCAGCTTGTCGAAGAACTCTAGAGCGTGCCCATCGCCGATCGGCCCAACCTCGCGCCGTGCAAAATACAGGAGAATCGCTTGCTTGATCCAGACGTTGACAACCCAGTCGTCGCCTTCGGGCTGCGCGACACGCAACCGGCCTTCATCGAGCGCCTCGATGACCGCATCGATGGCGTCTCCCTCACGACCGCGCACATCGCCATTGCCGTTCGCAAGCGCTTCGATGCGCTCGCGGAGTTTCTCAATCTTCATGCCGGGCGTACCGTTACGCCTCGGCGAAGGGGCTTTCATGCTCGCATACCGCCTCTTTGACGACGGACCCCGCCTGATCGATGACGCGCCGATCCCCGAGCCACGCGAAGGCGAAGTCTTGATCAAAGTCGCGGGCGCCGGCGCCTGTCACTCCGACCTCCACGTGATCGCCGCAACGGCTGCAGGCAACTGCTTCTTCAAGCCACCGTACACACTCGGGCACGAGAGTACCGGCTGGGTCGCAGCGATCGGCGCCGGCGTGCAACGGGTCGCACCCGGCGACAAGGTCGCGGTGTATTGCGCGCTCGGTTGCGGAAAGTGCCGCACGTGTCTGGCCGGCTTCGAAAGTTACTGCATGCGCCAACGCACGGTGAACGCGTGTGGACTCGGCGTCGACGGCGGCATGGCGGAATACATGCTCGTGCCGGCGGAGCGCTATCTTATTCCGCTCGGCGATCTGGATCCGATTGAAGCAGCGCCGCTCACCGACGCGGGCATGACGCCGTACCATGCGATCAATCGCTCGCGCGCGCTCCTGACGCCCGACGCAACGGTCGTCGTCATCGGCATCGGTGGGCTGGGCCATCTTGCGCTGCAGATTCTGCGCTCGACGAGCGCCGTGCGCGTGATCGCGATCGATATCTCCGACCAGAAACTGGCGCTGGCGAAAGAACTCGGTGCGGATGCAACCGTACGCGCGGGCGAGAACGCGCTGCGCGAAGCAATGGAGTTGTTGCACGGCGAGCAAGCCGACGTCGTGCTGGATTTTGTCGGAATACAATCGACGATCGACCTCGGCCGCAAGCTGGTTCGTCCCGGCGGCGATTTCACGATCGTCGGCCTCGGCGGCGGCACGATGACCTACGGGCAAGGACGGACCGCGCCCGGCGTGCGCGTCTTCACGCCATACTTTGGCGGCATCGGCGAGATGCGCGAATTGATCGCACTCGCAGCGCGCGGCGGCGTTCACGCGCACGTCACCCGCTACGCGCTCAAAGATGCCGCGCAAGCCTATCAAGCATTGCACGATGGACAGGTCGAGGGGCGGGCCGTAATCTGCCCTTAAGGCCGCTAGGCCACACTTCCCACGGGGTAAGATTAGCGGGCGGAAGCGCGAATTAGAGCGCTCCCGCCTCTCCACTCGAGCAGAAGGAGCCTGTCGTGCCGAACGCGCCCGCCGATGAGCAACGCATCAATGCCATTCGCTTTCTCGCGGTCGATGGGGTCCAAAAGGCCAACTCGGGTCACCCCGGCATGCCGCTGGGAGCCGCAGCGATGGCCTACACGCTGTGGACCCGTCATCTGAAATTCAATCCCAAGGACCCGCACTGGTTCGACCGGGACCGCTTCATTCTCTCGGCCGGTCATGGCTCGATGCTGCTCTACGCTCTCCTCTACTTGACCGGCTACGACGTGACGGTCGACGACCTCAAGTCCTTCCGGCAGCTCGGCAGCAAAACGCCGGGCCATCCCGAAGCCGGGCACACGCCGGGCGTCGAAGCAACCACTGGTCCGCTCGGCCAAGGCATCGGCAATTCGGTCGGATTCGCGATCGCCGAAGCGCACCTCGGTGCGGTCTACAATCGCACCGATACGAAGATCGTCGACCACTACACCTACGTGATCGTCGGAGACGGCGACTTGATGGAAGGCGTGAGTCAAGAAGCGCTTTCGCTCGCGGGGCATTTGCAACTCGGCAAGTTGATCGTACTCTACGACGACAATCGCGTCTCGCTCGCCGGTCCCACCGACGTCGCCTACGGCGACGACGCGTGCGAACGTTTCGAAGGATCGGGCTGGCACACGCAGCGCATCGACGTCGATCATGGCAACGACGTCGCAACGATCGATCAAGCGATCGGGGTCGCCAAGGGCGTCACCGATCGCCCGTCGTTCATCGCGGTACGCACGCACATCGGCTACGGCTCGCCGCTGCAAGACACGTTCAAAGCGCACGGTGAGCCGCTCGGCGCCGACAACGTCAAGAAAACGAAGGAAGAGCTTGGGTGGCCGCTCGAGCCGGACTTTTACGTGCCCGACGACGTGCTTGCATTCTTCCGCGAATGCGGAGCGAAGGGCGCACAAGCCGAAGCCGCGTGGAAGACGCGCTACGAGCAATGGAAAACGGCAAATCCCAATGACGCCGCTCAGCTCGAACGCGCGCTGGCCGGCGAGTTGCCGGCGAACCTGCCGTGGCCAACGTTCAACGCGGAGAACGGATCCGTGGCCACGCGCGACGCAGGCGGCACGGTGATGAACGCAATCGCGAAAGCGTTGCCCGAACTCGTCGGCGGGTCGGCCGACCTCGATCCCTCGACCAAGACGTATCTCAAAGATTGCGGCGATTTTCAGCCCAACAACTACGCCGGGCGCAACATTCACTACGGCGTTCGCGAACACGGCATGGCCGCCGCGACCAACGGGATCGCGCTGCACGGTGGACTGATGCCGTTCTGCGCAACCTTCTTCAACTTCGTCGACTACCTCAAGCCGTCACTGCGTCTCGCGGCGCTGACGAAGCTGCACGCGATCTTCGTCTTCACGCACGACTCGGTCTTCCTCGGCGAAGACGGCCCGACGCACCAGCCGATCGAGCAGCTTGCGATGTTGCGAGCGACGCCCAACGTACGCGTGATCCGTCCGGCCGACTCGCTTGAAACGTGCGAAGCGTGGAAGCTCGCGATCGATCCGCACAGCGGTTGCCCGTACGTGCTCGTGCTCACGCGTCAAAAGTTGCCATTCCTCGGCGCGCGCGACGCACACGTCGGGCGCGGCGCCTACGTCCTCGCCGATGCAGCAAGCGGCACACCCGATCTCATCTTGATCGCAACCGGGTCCGAAGTCGCGCTGGCCGTTGCCGCCAAGAAGATTCTCGACGAGAAGGGCCTGCAAACGCGTGTCGTTTCCATGCCGTGTTGGGAACTCTTCGAAGCGCAACCGCAGTCCTATCGCGACGAAATCCTCCCGCCCAGCGTTACCGCACGCATGTCGATCGAAGCCGCAGCCACGCTTGGCTGGGCACGCTGGGTCGGCGATCGCGGCATTACGTACGGCATCGATCGATTCGGCGAATCGGCACCGATGGCGGATATCGCCAAGAGCCTCGGCTTCACACCCGAACGTGTGGCGCAGACCGCGCTCGATGCGTTCGCACTTGCAAAACGCTAATGTCGTCCTTACTTTCTTGAGGAGCATCTCGTGAGCAACCAACTGCAACAACTGCTCGAAGCCGGTCAAAGTGTGTGGCTCGATAATCTGCGGCGCAGCATGTTCGCCTCGGGCGAACTGCGGCGCCTGATCGATCAAGGCCTACGCGGTATGACGAGCAACCCCACGATCTTCGAGAAGGCGATCGGCACGGGCGACGACTATGACGAACAGATCGGCAAGCTGATCGGTACCGAGACCAGTCCCGATGCGATCTTCTGGGACCTCGCGGTGCAAGACATCCAGCATGCTTGCGATGCGTTCCGCGTCGTGTACGATTCAAGCGGCGGCAACGACGGCTTCGTAAGCCTCGAGGTCTCGCCGCTCCTGGCGCACGACACCGAGAGCACGATTGCCAACGCCAAGGCGCTCTGGCAACGCGTGAACCGCCCGAACCTCATGGTAAAGATTCCCGGAACGAACGAAGGCGTTGCGGCGATCGAAGAGTGCATCTACTCCGGGCTCAACATCAACGTGACGCTGATCTTTTCGATCGAGATGTACGAGAAGACGGCGACCGCGTATATCGACGGCCTCAAGCGCCGCTTGCTGGAAGGCAAGCCGATCGAGCGGATTCGTTCGGTCAACTCGGTTTTTGTGAGCCGCATCGATTCTGCGATCGATCGCTTGTTGCAGGCCAAGATCGCCAAAGGCGAGACGAAGCTCGAGTCGCTGCTTGGTAAAACCGGTGTCGCAAACCTCAAGCTCACCTATCAGAAGTTCAAGGAGCTTTTTGAGGGCGAAGCATTCGCAAGCGTGCTGAAAGCGGGCGGCGCGGTGCAACGGCCGTTATGGGCCAGTACCTCAACCAAGAATCCCAACTATCCGGATCTGATGTACGTCGAGACCGTCGTCGGCAAAAACACCGTGAACACGATGCCGCCGGCTACGCTCGATGGGCTGCTCGATCACGGCACGGTCGTGCCCGACACGGTCGAGACGGGACTCGATGAGGCACGCGCCACGCTGCGCGGATTGCAGGACGCGCAAATCTCGCTCTTCGATGTGACCTATGACCTGCAAGTCGAAGGTGTCTCGCTCTTCTCCGATTCGTTCGCGGCGCTGATGGGCGCGATCGTCTACAAGCAGAAGCAGCTTGCCGACAAGAGCGAACGCGTCGCGATTTCGCGCGCGCCGGGCGACACGCTCGAGAAGCTCGCCAAAGCCGATTTCCTCAAGAAACTGTGGGCGAAAGATCCGTCGCCGTGGACGAGCGACCCGGCGGCTGCCGACATCATCAAACACGCACTGGGCTGGCTCGATATCCCGCAACACCTCATGGAACACGTCCCAGATATGCTCGCGTTCGCGAAGGAGATTCGCGCCGAGTTCGACTACGTGGTTGTGCTCGGCATGGGCGGCAGTTCGCTCGCACCCGATATTCTCGCCGACACGTTCGGGCAAGTCGGCGGTGGTCCGATGAACGACGTCGATTGGCCGGAATTACACGTGCTCGATTCGACCGATCCGACCCAGATCGCCGAACTCGACGAAAAGATCGCGATCGATCGCACGCTCTTCATCGTTTCGAGCAAGAGCGGCACGACGACCGAGCCAAATGCCTTTTTCGCCTACTATTACGAGAAAGTGGCGAAATCGGTCGGAACCGTGCACGCCGGACGACAGTTCATTGCAATCACCGATCCAGGCACGCTGATGGTCGACGTCGCCAAAGGGCATAACTTCCGCCGCATCTTTGAAAACGATCCGAACATCGGCGGCCGCTATTCAGCGCTCTCGTACTTCGGCATGGTGCCGGCGGCGCTCGCCGGGTATGACGTTCGCATGCTGCTCGATCGCGCGCTCGGTGCAGTGCACGCCAACGATAAGACCGTTGACCCTCGCGTTGCGACCGGCGTTCGCTTCGGTGCGGCGATCGGCGGGCTCGCCGTCGAGGAACGGCGCGACAAACTCACGATCGTCACGCATCCCGACATTGCGTCGTTCGGCGCCTGGTGTGAACAGCTCATCGCCGAATCGACCGGCAAAGCGGGCAAGGGCATCATCCCGATCGAGGGGGAGGCACTGGGAAGCCCCAGCGACTACGCTGACGATCGCGTCTTCGTCTATGTCGGCGCAAACTTGCCCGACCCGACGCGCGGCGTTGCCGAGAAACTGCAGGCACTGGAGGATGCAGGCCACCCGGTAATCCGTCTGGCGATGAACGACGAGTACGATCTCGGAGAGCAGTTCTATCTCTGGGAGATCGCAACGGCCGCGGCCGGAAGCGTGCTCGGCATCAACGCCTTCGATCAGCCCAACGTGCAAGAGTCCAAAGACAACACGAAGGCGTTGCTCGCGCAGTACGAGGCGACGGGCTCGATCCCGGAACCGAAGCCCGACGTCGAAGGCACGGCGTTCGACATCATCTATCTTTCCGGCAGCAAGGCCGTGGCCGGTGCGCGCGATGCGACCAAGGCGCTCGGGGCGGTCTTCAAGCAGCTCGCGCCGGGCGACTACGTAGCGATCTGCGCATACATCGCGCGCAATCCGGCACACATCGCGACCCTCGACGAGTTGCGCTTAAAGATTCGCGACGCCAACGACGTTGCGACGACGGTCGGATTTGGTCCGCGTTTTCTGCATTCGACGGGGCAGCTCCACAAAGGCGGTCCCAACTCGGCGGTAATGCTGCAAATCGTCGGCGATGAGCCCACCGACCCGCCGATTCCCGGCATGAACGTCGGGTTCCGTACGCTGCTCGCCGCACAAGCACTCGGCGATTGGCAATCCCTCGATAGCCGCAAGCGTCGCGGCTTGCGTGTCCACCTCAAAGGCGACATCGATTCCGCACTGCGCGCACTGATCGCTGCCGTCGACGACGCACTCTCTGCTCGAGCTTGATTAGGAGTAACGCATGCAACTAGGGATGGTTGGTCTGGGCAAGATGGGTGCCAATATGACGACGCGTCTGGTCCAAGGCGGGCATGATGTTGTCGTGTACGATCGCAGCGCCGACGCGGTTACGCAAGCCGCGGCCGGCGGCGCAACAGCATCGAATGGTTTGCGCGATCTTTGTGGTAAGCTCGGCGGCTCGCCGAAGATCGTGTGGATAATGGTTCCTTCCGGAAAACCGACCGACGACACGATCGATGAACTCTGCGGCATCCTCGGCAGCGGCGACATCATCATCGACGGTGGCAACACGAATTGGAAAGACGGCCTTGCTGCCTACGAACGCTGTAAGACGAAAGGTGTCTATCTCGTCGACGCGGGGACGAGCGGCGGCGTCTGGGGACTCAAAGAAGGTTATTGCTTGATGGTCGGTGGTGACGACGTTGCCGTGAAAAAGTGCGAACCGATCTTTCTCACGCTTGCGCCGCCGCAGGGCTACGCGCACGTTGGGAAAGCCGGTGCTGGGCACTTCTCCAAAATGGTGCATAACGGCGTTGAATACGGCTTGATGCAAGCCTACGGCGAAGGCTTCGAGATCCTCGAAAAGTCCCAGTTCAGCTTCGACCTCGAACAGGTTGCAGAGTTGTGGTGTCACGGCAGCGTCGTGCGCTCGTGGCTGCTCGAGCTCTTGGTGCTCGCGTTCAAGGATGATCCGGGCCTGGCGAACATTCGCGGCTACGTCGAGGACACCGGCGAAGGACGTTGGACCGTGCAGGCCGCGATCGACGAAGACGTGCCGGCGCCGGTCATCACGCTCGCGCTGATGGCACGCTTCTATTCGCGTCAGGACGAATCGTTTAGCGCGAAGGTGCTCGCTGCGTTGCGCAATCAATTCGGCGGTCACGCGGTAAAGACGGAGACGCATGCTTGAAGGGCTAGCGACGGCCTCGGCCGACGGTCAGTCCGAAAACCCGCTGCGTGCGGGTTTGCACACGGAGCGGATCGCCGATCCGTGCTCGATCGTTTTTTTCGGTGCGAGCGGCGATCTCTTCAAGCGCATGCTTCTTCCGGCGGTGTACTCGTTGCGGGTGCACGGCGTCTTGCCCAACGACTTCGGCATCATCGGGGTCTCGCGCACCGAATATACCGATGACGAGTTTCGCGCATACTGTAAGGAGCAGCTCGACCTTTTCGCGCCGGCGGATCAAAAGCCGCAGGGTGCGATTTGGGAAGACTTTGCAAAACGCCTGAGCTATGTCTGTGCCGAATTCGACGACCACAAGTGCTATGGGCTGCTTTCCAAGCGCCTGAGCGAAAACGACGAGCACCTCGGAACGAAGGGGAATCGGCTCTTCTATCTCTCTACGCCGCCGTCGGTCTTCCCGACGATCATAGAATTCATCAAAGAGGCCGACCTCAATCAGCAACACGACGGATGGGCGCGCATCATCGTCGAGAAGCCCTTCGGCACCGATTTGGTCTCGGCGCGCGCCCTGCAGTCGGCGGTCGATCAAGTCTTTCCCGAAAGCAAGGTTTACCGCATCGATCACTACCTTGGCAAAGAGCCGGTGCAGGATATTATGGCGCTGCGCTTTGCCAATACGATCTTCGAGCCGGTATGGAATCGCAACTACGTGGATTCGGTTCAAATCACCGCCGCCGAGCAGCTTGGCGTGGAGATGCGAGGCGGCTATTACGATAACGCGGGCGCGTTGCGCGACATGATCCAGAATCACGTGATGAACCTGCTCGCGCTCGTCGCGATGGAGCCGCCCTCGAGTTCCGATGCCGATGCGATTCGCAACGAGAAGTACAAGGTGCTCGAATCGATCACGCCGCCCGAGCACACCAAGGTGCCCGAGATGTCGGCACGCGGGCAGTACGGTCCGGGCGCGATCAACGGCAAACCCGTCGTCGGCTACCGGCAAGAGCCTGACGTCAATCCGAACTCAAATACCGAAACCTTCGCGTCGGTGCGTTTGGAAGTCGAGAACTGGCGCTGGGCCGGCGTCCCGTTCTACTTGCGTTCGGGCAAACGCCTGGCCAAGAAGAACTCCGAAATCGCGGTCACGTTCAAGCCGATTCCCCATCGCATTTACGGCGAGCGTACCGACACGATCGAGCCCGATGTGTTGGTCATGAAGATTCAGCCGGAAGAGGGCGTTGCGATGCGCTTCTCGGCCAAGGTGCCGGGCATGAAAGCACACATTCGTAGCGTCTTCATGGACTTCAACTATGGAACCGGCTTCGGTGTGCAGTCGCCGCCGGCGTACGAACGTCTTATCGGCGACGCGATGCGCGGCGACCAGACGCTCTTCACGCGCTGGGACGCGGTCGAGCGAGCCTGGGAGATCGTCATGCCGGTGCTCGAGGTATGGCAAAACACGAAAGACTTCACGTTTCCCAATTATGCATCGGGCTCGCAGGGACCGGAATCCGCGTTCAAGCTCTTTCCGGGTTGGCGCGACTTGTGAGTCTCGACGTACATCCGGTCATCGACGCGCTCGCCAAAGCCCGGCAGGGCTCGGACTCGATGAAAACGTCGACCATGACCTTCGCGATCTTCTTCGCCGAGGGCGAGGGCGCAGACTGGGTGCGTGGCCGTGCACGCGCACTCGCCGAAAAACATCCATCGCGCGTAATCGTCTTCGACGCGAGCAAGGAGGAGAACGACCGCACGATCGAGCCATCGAACAAACGCGGCGAATGGATCGAGATCGGCGTACGTGGCGCTACGCCGCAAGAACTCGAGGGCGCGCTCACGCTGCTCGAAGTCCGCGATGCGCCGGTCGTGCTGTTGTGGATCGCCGAGGCACTCTCGGCCGACCGGCGTTTCCTAACGCTGGCGCCGTACGCCGACACGACAATTTGCAGCACCTCGGTTGCGCGTACCGACGAGCGTCCGCTGCGCGATCTCGCGGCGTTTGTCCAAGCGCATCCCGAGATCTTGATTCAGGATGTCGCATATCTACGGTTGGTCGCGTGGCAGGAGCTGGTCGCCGAGTTCTTCGATGAGCCGGATTGCCGCCAAGAGCTGCTCGCGCTACGCAGCGTCGAGGTCACGGCCGGATCGGACGCGGAGATGTACTATCTCCTCGGGTGGCTGGCGAGCCGCCTAGCTTGGACGCCGCTCGATGCGCAGACATTCCGCGCTCCCGGCGGCAACGTGCGCTACTCGATCGTTCGCGACGGGCCGCCCCGGCGTCTCACGAAGATTGTGCTCTCCTCAGAAAACGCATCGTTCAGCGCGAGCGTGCATCCCGAGGATCAAACGGCAATCTGCCTTGAAGTGACCGGCTCGACCGCCTGCCCGTCACGCTGCGCACCGATGCATACGGTCGATCTCGCGTCGCTGGTCGAGCGCGCGATTCTCGCTCGCACGCGCGATCCGGTATTCATCGAATCGCTCAACATGGCCAAACAAATTATCGAGAGGCACGTGGCATGATCCGAAATACCGGCACGCTATTCATCTACGACACACCGTCGGACGTAGCCAAAGCCCTCGCCGATTTCTTCATCGAGCACGCCAAGACCGCGATCGAAGCTCGCGGAACCTTTTTCGTGATGCTTGCCGGCGGCAGTACACCCAAGGCCACCTATGCACTATTTACACAACCGCCCTATTGCGATGCGATCGACTGGGACGCGGTCGAGTTCTACTTCGGCGATGAGCGCTGCGTGCCGCCCGACGACGATCAGTCGAACTACAAAATGGCGCACGACACGTTCTTGGGCCCGATGCGCATTGCCGACGAGCAAGTGCACCGGATGCACGGCGAGGACGATCCGCAACAGGCCGCACTCGCCTACCGTCGTGAGCTCGCCGAGACGCTCGGCAACGAACCGTGGTTCGATCTCGTGATGCTCGGCATGGGGCCTGACGGTCACACCGCCTCGCTCTTCCCAGGTCAAGACCCGCTCACTGAAGACGAGGAGCGCGTGCGTGCGGTCTATGCGACATCGCACAATCAATGGCGACTCACACTGACGCCGTCGCTGCTCAACGCAACCCTCGCTGTCGCGTTCGCCGTCACCGGTGCCGACAAAGCAAAGACCCTCGCAGCGGTGCGCGAGGGTCCTCGAGATCCGATCAAATTTCCGGCGCAAATCATCAGCCCGCCGAACGAATCGACCTTCGTCTGGCTAGTCGACAAGGCGGCCGCGGGTTAGCGCGGGCGAGAATTGAGCTTATCGAGCTCTCGGCCATAGAGCACCGCCGTACGCTCCCAGAGTTTGCGCTCTGTGAGCGGCGAGAGGCGGCGCGTAACCTTGAGCGTGCGTCGCGTTGTCATCGTTTGAGGGCTCCCGTACCTAGCGTAGTGAGCGAAACCCCGTTTTGGCTGAGGATTGAACCGTCGACACGTTGGAGTTCGACGACGGCTTTGTTGAGGTCGGTTTGCGCCTGGAGTTCGAGACCTTGATTTTGGACGAACTCGATCTGGCGTTGGTTGACGAGGAACGTCGTGGACTCGCCGTTGCGGAACTTGCGTTCCTCGCTGGCAAGAACTTGCGCTGACGCTTCGCGCGCTTGCCGCGCCGCAAAGAGTCGGGCGAGTGCAGCCTCGTAGTTCTGGATCGCGTTGCGCACTTCGTACTGAATGCGTTGATCGGTGTTCAGTTGCTGAACTGCGGCGATGTGCTCTTGCTCGTCCGCGACACCGACGGCGCCCTTGGCGGTGTTGTTGCCGATCGGCAGCGAGACTTGTACGCCGGCCGAATACGTCGCGAATTTGCCGGAGTTCGCGAAGGCCTGGCCATAGGTACCCACCATGTACGGTGGCGGCGTTGCGTCGCCAAACACACCGCCGAGCGGCGGAAGCGCCTGCCCGGCAAAGCCGTTTCCGTTGTACGAAAGCTGCAGGTCGGCTTGCGGCAGTTTTTGATTTTTCGCGTAGGCGAGATTGACGTCGGCCTGCTTGCGCGCATCGAGCGCTTGACGCACTTCGGGCCGGTTTTGCAGCGCAGTTGACAGCACTGCACTCAGCGACGGCGCAGGCGGAAGCTCCGGCACCGACGAGGTCGGCACGAGATTTGCCCCCCAAATCGGATCGCCGGGATCGGAGACGACCAGGCTCTTGAGCTGATTCTGCAGCGCTGAAACCGTCTGCAGTGCCGAGAAGACGTTTTGTTGATAGACGGCAACCTGCGTGGACGACTCAACCGCATCGATTGGCGCTGCCGCACCATGTTGGGCTTGGCGAACGTTACTCTGCTGTTGCAGAACGCTGGCGCGTAACGCGTCCTCTTGAATCGCAACGTTGCGCCACGCGGCGACCAGATCCCAGTACGCGTCTTCGACGCTTGCGATCGTCGTCGAAACCGAGGCCAAGGTCGATGCCTGCGTGGCATCCGCGTTGACGACCGAAAGTTGGATCTGGCGCTTGTCGTCGTTCATCAAGAAGCCCTTGAGCAACGGCTGCGTGATCGAGACGTTGAACGAACCGTAGTAGTAGGGGTTGAACGAGTTGATGAAGGTGTTGTCGTTGACCTTGGTCTGCGAAACGTTGATGTTGTACTGGGTTCCGGTCTCGAGTTGCCCCTCGACGCCGGCTTGTTGCGTCTGATAGTTCTGGACGTACGGCTCGAAGTCGGTACCACCCGAGAAGAACGGGTTCAATGCCGGGTTCGTATCGTGCTTGACCGAAGGCTCGACAAAGAAGCGCACGTCGTTGGCGCCTTTTGCTTGCTGCACCTGATAGCTCGCGACGCGCGTGTTCGAAGCGTCGACCGCAAGATCGGGGTTCTTGAGCAGCGCCATGCCGATTGCGTTAGCGAGCGAGATGCCGACGAAGGGCTGCTGCGTGACGCCGACGATTTCCGCCGAGGTCGGACGGTTGTCGGGCGCCTTATAGCCAGGCGCAACCGTGGGCACGGGCGGCGTCACCGGTGTGGGCACCGGCGTTGGAATTACCGTGGTTCCTTGCAGCGCCGTCTGCGCCGACACCGCGAACGGCGTCGCCGCGATGATCGCGCTGAGAGCCAGAGTAGTAAGTGTGCGTGTCTTCACAGAGCGCTCCTATTCGACGGCGACGTGTCCGTCGAGCCGCGGCTTGTTAAGTAGTAAGACGAGCGGGGCGAGTGCGATCGTGATGATCGCGGTCCAACGCGAAGTATCCGCGTAGGACAGCACCGCGGCTTGGCCTTCGACCAATGCCTGGAGATTGTTCAATGCTGGCACGGAATGTTGGCCGCCGTTTTGCTGCAAGTAGATCGCAGTCGGCGCGCTGTGTAAGTTGATGCTGGCCGCGAGATCGGTTTGATGCGCGGTCGTCCCGCGAACCAGAATCGTGACCAGAATTGCGGTTGCGATGCTTCCGCCGACTTGGCGCGAGAGATTGAAGAAGGCCGATGTCGAGGCCACTTCCTTGTCGGGAACCCCGCCGATGACCGCGATGGAGAGCGGCACAAAGATTTGTGAGAGACCGATACCGCTCACGATCAGGCAGACGATGAACGTGCCAAACTGCGACTGCGGCGTGGTGACCCCCGCGAGGATCCAGTTTGAAACGCCGAGCAAAATGAACCCGAGCGCCACGTTGATGCGCACGTCGATAATGCCCCGGCCGGCGAGGACCGCGGTAATCGGTGTAAAGGCCATCACGGCGAGCGCGCGCACGAGGATTGTGAGGCCCGAGAGCGTGGCCGTGAAACCGAGCGAGTTCTGCAGATACTGCGGCAGCACGAGAATCGAACCGTACAGGCTGACGCCCAAAACCGCGCCGAGAATGCTGCCCGCCGCGACCTGCCGCAACTTGAGTACGTGCAGGTCGACGACCGGTATCCCCGAGCGCAGCGTCCACCACACGAAGCTGCCGATGCCGAACACCGCAACCGCAGTGAACAGCCGTATATTGGGATCGTCGAACCAATCGTACTGCTGCCCCTGATCGAGCACGTACTGCATGGCGCCGAGACCGATTGCCAGCAGCGCGAGACCGATCCAATCGAGCTTGAGGGCCCGCGGTTTGATCGGATTGCGCAGGTAGTTCCAAATCAGCGTCGCCGCGGCGATGCCGACGGGCAGATTGATGAAGAACGCCCAACGCCACGTGAGGTTGTCGGTGATCCAACCGCCGAGTACTGGCCCAAGCGCCGGTCCGACGATCACGCCCATCGCGAAAATCCCCTGCGCTAGCCCTTGCTCCTTGAGCGTGTAGGTGTCGCGCAAGATTGCTTGCGAGGTCGAGATCAAACCGCCTCCGCCCAAACCCTGGATGATGCGCCAGAAGACGAGCGATCCGAAGGATGGCGCGAGGCCGCACATCAGCGACGCGACCGTGAAGATGATGATCGACGCGAAGAAGTACTGGCGCCGGCCGAAGCGTGCGGCGAGCCAGGGTGTGATCGGGATCACCACGACGTTCGCGATGATGTATCCGGTCACGATCCACGCGCCCTGATCGATCGGCACACCGAAGTTCCCTTGAATGTTCGGCAGTGCCACGTTGACGATCGTCGTGTCGATGATCTCGAGCAGGGTCGCAGCAATGACCGCGACGCTCACGATGGCCCTACGTAGGCCGTGTTCGACTACGTTTCTCGGTTCCATCACGATGTTTTACTCCGCCTAGCGGACTTGCACGTAGGTTTCGACGCTCATACCCGGGCGCAGCGGCTTGTCCGGCGGCATGTTATCGATTGAAATACGGACGGGAATGCGCTGCGTCACCTTCACGAAGTTACCGGTTGCGTTCTGCGCCGGCACCAGCGCATAAGTATTTTGCGATGCTGGGTTGATCGAGGCCACCTTACCCTGGAAGGTCGTGCCGGGATACGCGTCCACGTGAATGTCGACCGGCTGGCCAACTTTCATCGAGCCCATCTGCGTTTCTTTATAGTTGGCCGTGATGTAAATCTGCCCCGGGCCATCGGGAATCAGCGTCAGGATCGTCGCGCCGGCAGACACGGTCTGACCAACCTCGGCGCTCTTCTCGCCGACGTAGCCGTCGATCGATGAATAGATCCGCGTATAGCCAAGATTTTTCTTGACGATCGCGAGTTGCGCGAGCGCTGCGGCGACCTGGCTCGGATCCGACGATTGCGAAAGCTTCCCTTGCGCCGTCGTGACGGTACCTTGCTCGGCTGCAACCGTGGCACTCGCAGCCGCGACCTTTTGCTGCGCAGCTTCGACGTTTGCCTGCGCGATATTGACTTGATCTCGCGCATTATGTAGTTGCGCAGCGGCCGCTGCAAGCGTCGCGCGCTGCGCGTCGAGTTGCTGGCTCGGCACGTCGCCGGTTTTCACGAGCGATGCAGTACGCTGATAGTCCGCGTTTGCGCGGTCGTAGGCGGCCTGCGCGGCTGGGACCTGCGCCTGCGCCGAACGCAGTTGCGCGACGGCTTGATCGACGCCGGCCTGCGCGACCGGAACCTGAGCCGCGGCGCTCGTCGTATCGGCTACCGCCTGCGCGACACCGCCCTGACTTTCCACCGTGCTGGTGCGCTGGTTCGCCTGCGCCAGTGCATACTGCGCCTGTGCGTTACGAACCTGATCTTGCTCGACGGCATTGTCGAGCACGATCAGCAGCTGCCCCTTCTTCACTTCATCATTTGTGTTGACGAGAATCTGATCGATGCGTTCGTTGATCTTGCTCGTAACGGCCACAGGATCCGCATCGACCCGTGCATCATCGGTTCCCTCATGGACGCGCGCGTACATAAACCACTTCACGCCGTACACAAGCAGAATAATGGCAACGATCGCACCGATCGCAATAAAGATCACGCGCTTGCGCGGTCCGGTTCGTTCTTCGATTGCGGGGACGGTGTCGGTCGACCCATTGGGGCGGGGTTGGCCGGCAACGCCTTGTGCTGCTTCGCGCGTATCCATTTACTTGCTCCTTACGCCGTTGAGAAAAAGGTCGATCATCGTTGAAAGTGCGTACTCGGTGTCCGAGAAGATCCGGCTGTCCGGAAACTTTTTGCCCGTCATAACCCGGGCAAAGATCATACCCATAAAGAACTCGGCCAGTTCTGTCGGGTTGCCGCGCAAGGTCCCTTCGGCGATCTTCGCGCTCATAAATTCGCTCACCGCGGCCCGCACGGCAGTCTGTGGCCGCCAGGTCTCGCGCGCGAAAATGCTCTCTTCGTAGTCGGCCTCCACTAGCGACCAGCGGATCATATCGCTCATCGACGAGAGATGCTCGTTCATCGATTTGGCAATCGCGAGCAGTTGCGCTTCGATCGGCCCTTCCAGCGTACCGATCATCTCGCGTAACTGCCCGTCGGGACACGAGCGCTTGGCGACGGCGATAATCAACGCATCCTTGTTGCCGAAGTGGCGGAAGAGCGTTGCTTCGTTCACGCCGGCAACTTCGGCGATCTCTCGCGTGGTTGCGCCCTTCTTGCCCTTGCGCTTGATGACATCACGGGCCGCGAGGACGATGCGGTCGCGTGTCTCCTCAGGTGTGACTTTGGTGTCGGCTTGCTTTTGTGCTTCAATCATTTTGTTTGGCTGAATACCGTGTCGCTTACGGCGACGTTCGTTTGATAGGGTTCGTATTGGGAGTCGCCGGTCGCGTGAACGCGACGGCGAATGTCGACGTGCTGTGATGCGACGACGCTGAAGCCGTTTTCTTCGCGATAGGACTGCTTCATGACGATGACGTCACCGTTGGTGTAGTGCCAATCCATCTCGACGAGTTCGTAGTTGGCAGGGTCGACGTAGACGGTCGTGTCCTTGAGCTGATCGCTATAAATCTTCTTGGTGAGCACGAGCACGAGCACCGGCTTACCGTTGAGCGCGTGCGTGCCCGTAAACGCGATGTTCGAGTCCTTTTGCCAACTCGTCGGATCGCCCACGTCGTCGAAGAGCCTTTGGAAGCCTTTGCCGTAGCTTGGCACGCGGTCAAACACAAGCGCGAAGTTGTCCGGCCGCTTGTAATACGCCGTGCCTTCCAGTTTCGGCGAGTAAAACGGAATCGACGTATGCATGTTCACGTGGACGCGTACCGTGTACGATTCGAGTCCCGCGTTGCGTGCGAGCATGCGCGTCATCACCTCTTGCGCACCGGTCGGCGCCGGCAACCCGGTCGCATTGAAGGTCGGCGGCGACGGGACCACGCTCTGTGCGGCGGCAGCGCCGATCCACACGAGCGCGACGATCGCAGCGACCGCGAAACGGCGCAGTGTCATGCTGCAATTCCTTTCACCATTGGAAAGAGCCGGTCGAGGGCCATAACCGAGAGGGAACGCAGCAACTCCGGGCGCGTGACCTTCAATGCGACTTCGCCGCCGACTTCGCGCGAGCGGCGCAGGATGGTGATCAGCCCGCGGACGCTGTCGGTATCGAGGCGGTTGAGCACATCGAGGTCGAGGACGACCCGGGGCGCGCCCTCTTCGAAGGCGGCCAAGGTGTCACGCGTGATGCGCTCCAGCGCATCGGGGCGATAGTCAAAAGTCGGCGGTGTGTGCGGGGTAAGCATGGTGCGAGCGCTTCAAATCCTTAGTGCAAGTGGGTACTTGCACGCAAATGGTACCATACCGATTTTGCGCGTGCAAGTACCCACTTGCACTATATTTAACCCGCGAGGGCTATTTTTACGTCGCGGCTGGGGTGGGCGCGGCGCCCTCCATGCTCCCCCCGCCGTGACGGCGATGGCCCGAGGCTTTATGGTATCCGGCGGCCGCCGCGTCCTTGGGACACATATAGGTCCCGGTCTTTGTCCTGCCGTAGAACGGCGCCGACGGCTCAAAGTAGGTGTGCGAGTGCGGGTTCGTCCAGACCGGCTGCACGGCGCCGCAGTTCAGGGTCGCGGGGATTGGGGCTTGCGGCCGGGACTCGATCGCCTGCATATTGCCGCCCTGCATCGCCCCCGGCGACGCGGCGTTCATCGCACCGGAGGTCATCATCGGGCCCGCGCTCGCCGACGCTTCGCTGCTGGCGCTCGAGCTTTGATTGCCGCCGCTGCACGCAGCCAACATCGCCATGAGGAGCGCGCAGGCAAGACTCTTACGGAATAACACGGTTCGCAATCTCCTTTAGTTTCGTGCGCGCGTTCTGCGCTGTAGTTGAGGGTTCACCGGTGTACACGCGAGCTCCGTTGACGAACGCCGCCTGCACCCAACCATCTTCGCCACGATACACGACGGCTTGCACTTCGGGCGTCCACGGATCGATGCGCGATGCATCGAGCACGAGATAATCGGCTACGTTTCCCGGCGTCAGATCGCCGGCTGCAAGCCCAAGGGCGCGAGCGCCCTGCGCCGTGCCCAGATCGAAAGCAAGACGTGCGCCAAACGCACTGCCGTCTTGTCGCGCGATCTTCTGCAACAGGGTGGCGGCGCGCATCTCGTCGATCAGCGAAGGTTTTACGTCGGCGTCTGTACCCAAGCCCATCGTAACGCCGAGCGCTTGCAGCTCGCTTGCATCGCAGATGCCGTCGCCTAAATATTGGTTGGTCATCGGGTTGTGGATGATGCGCGCACCGCGTTGGGCAAGCAGACGCTTCTCTTCTTCTGTGATGTGAATCGCATGAATTGCGATGGTCCGTTGATCGAGCGCACCCAGTTCATCGAGCAGCGCGATCGGCGTCGCGCCGAAACGCTCGAATGTCTCCTTTCCTTCATACGACGCTTCCGCCACGTGGACGTGCATCTTGCAGTCGTATGAGCGCGCGAAATCCGCGGCGGCGCGAATCATCGGCTGCGACGCTGCATGAAGCGAATGCGGCGCAACGCAGACGTTGGCCCATGGATAGCGCTCCATCAGCTCGAGTGTGCGCGATTGTGCGACCTCGATGTTCTCACGGAATTGCGGTGGCGCGTACTCGGCGTCCATCCACGTTCGCGCAAACACGAGGCGAATGCCGCTCTCGTCCGCCGCGGCTATCGCCGCCTCGGCATGCGCGTTACCGTCGCCATTGAGATAGAAAAATTCGGCGACGCTGGTAATACCGGCCGCGAGCATCTCGGCAAAGGCGGCGGTAAAAATCCAGTAGATGTCGTCGGGGGTTAGCCGCGGCACGACCTTATACAGTCCATCGCTGCGCCAGCGTGCAAACGGCCAATCATCCGCCCAGCCGCGAAGAAGAATCTGATAGGCATGGCTGTGGCCATTGATGAAGCCGGGCACGATCAACCGATCGTCGGGGAAGGAGCGCGTCAGTAGGTCTGCGGCGTGCTCGCGCACGATCGAATAATCGCCGGCGTACGTAATCGTGCCGTCGCGCACGACGAAGGCGTAGTCGCGACGCGTCTCACCTCCAACGAGCGCTCGCGCACAACGCACGACCTCTGATGCCGCCGTCTTCATTCGACGAGTGCCCCGCGGTGCACAACGGCTTGGGCGAGGTTGCCACCAAACTGCCAGCCGAACTCGTCCGGAGCAGCAATTTGCAGGGCTACAAAGTCGGCGACCGCGCCAGGCTGCAGCACGCCGGCATCGGCGCGCAGCGACCGTCGCGCTGCGCGTGTTACACCATAAAGCGCTTCGGCTGCCGACAGACCGAAGAGCGCACGCCCGAAGTAGGCGACCGTCTGCAGATTGAAGCACGGCGACGTACCCGGATTGTAGTCACTCGCGAGCGCAACGTCAGCGCCGCGTTCGAGTAGCGCGCGCACCGGCGCCTTCTGTGCGATGCCCAGATACGCGATCGTCGCGGGGCATGCGACGGTAACCACTTTCGCAGCGGCGATCGCGCGGACGTCCTCGTCGCGAATGTAGTTGCAGTGATCGACCGCGTCGACGCCGGCGCGTACCGCCATCTCCGCAGCCGCGCCGAACCCCATTTCGTCGCAGTGACAGCGCAGGCGCATACCTGCGGCCGCGCACGCATCCAAATAGCGTCGCGTCTGTGCGGGCGAGAAGAATCCGGGCTCGCAAAAAGCATCGGCATACACCGCGCCGTGTGCAGCGGCAGTTGGAATCACTTGATCGATCAGATAGTCGATATACGCCGCTTCGCGCGTAAACTCAGGAGGAAGCGCATGCGCGCCCAGAAATGTCGCCACGAGCGCTGGGACGCTTCGATCGTCGCGGTGCTGCGCGATCAAATCCAGCAGCGCGTCCTCGCCCGGCTTGTGCAATGCATAGCCCGTCTTGGTTTCGAGTGTCGTCGTCCCGTGCTGGAGAATCGTGCAGAGCCGTGGGCCCACAATCTCATCGAAGAATCGCCGCGTATCGAGCAGCGCCTCGCGCGTGCGCTCGACCGTATAAAGCATCCCAAGCGCCGGTCGCTCGCCGCGCAGCCGTGCGGCGAAGTCAGGTTCGCGGTCGCCGGCAAAGAGTGGATGCGCGTGAGCGTCGATGAACCCCGGCACGATCACGCAGTCGCGCAGATCGAGCTCCTCGAGACTGCCGCGCAGTCCACGCTCGATTTCCTTGCACGAGCCGATCGCCGCGATGCGCTCGCCGTCGATGACGATCGCGGCGTCGTCGACGCGTCCCAAATCGGCAAAAGTGACGCCGTTTTGGACGGCGTCACCCGTACACGGAATGATCGTCTTGGCGCGTACGAGGGTTAGCAACTATAGACGCCAGTCGATGTGCGCCGCGTCGGCCGTCTCGATCGCGAGGTCGTACCCCGCATCGGCATGACGCACGACGCCCATGCCGCAGTCCGTGGTGAGGACGCATTGCAAACGCTCTTGCGCATCTTGCGAGCCGTCGGCGACGACAACCATGCCTGCGTGCAGACTGTAGCCGATGCCGACACCGCCGCCGTGGTGAAAACTCACCCAGTGCGCACCGGCAGCGGTGTTGAGCAGGGCGTTGAGAATCGGCCAGTCCGCGATGGCATCGCTGCCGTCTTTCATGGCCTCGGTCTCGCGATACGGCGAGGCGACGCTGCCCGTGTCGAGGTGATCGCGTCCGATCACGATCGGTGCCTTGATCTCGCCGGCACGGACGAGTTCGTTGAAGCGCACACCGGCTTTCGCGCGATCACCGTAGCCAAGCCAACAGATACGCGCGGGCAACCCTTGAAACGCGATACGCGCTCTTGCAAGCGTAATCCAACGTTGCAGACCAGCGTCGTTTGGGAAGAGCGCGAGCAACTCGCGATCGAGCCGATGGATGTCGGCCGGATCGCCGGAGAGTGCGACAAACCGGAACGGCCCTGAGCCCTTACAGAAGAGCGGCCGAATGAACGCCGGTACAAAACCCGGGAAATCGAAAGCGCGCGCATACCCAGCGCGCTGCGCCTGCGCACGCAAATTGTTGCCGTAGTCGAAGACGACCGCGCCCGCATCCAGGAACTTTACCATCGCTTCGACATGTTTACCGCAGCTCTCGAGCGCGCGCCGCTCGTATTCATCCGGCGCGCTTGCACGCAGCGCGGCAGCTTCATCGAGCGAAAGCCCTTCAGGGACGTAGCCGTTGATCAAATCGTGCGCGGAAGTTTGATCGGTCACCGCGTCGGGACGAAAACCGGCACTGTAGAGCTCCCAAAATTCGGTTGCGGCATTGCCCTCGTAGCCGATCGACATCGCTTCGCCGGCCGCACGTGCGCGTTCAACTTCCCGCAGCGCGTCCTCGCGCGAATCGGCCACTTTGTCGAGGTAGCGCAGCTCGCGCCGTCGCTCCAAACGCGCGCGATCGACGTCGACCAACAGCGCGATGCCCTCGTTCATCGTGATAGCGAGCGGTTGCGCGCCGCCCATACCGCCGACACCGGCACTCAAAGCGACCCGTCCTTTGAGCGTACCGCCGAAGTGCTGCCGGGCGAGCTCCGCAAATGTCTCGTAGGTGCCTTGCACGATGCCTTGCGTGCCGATGTAGATCCACGAACCCGCGGTCATCTGGCCGTACATCGTGAGCCCTTGCGCCTCGAGCTCGCGAAAGATCTTCCAATCCGCCCACTTCGGCACAAGATTCGAATTCGCGATCAAGACGCGCGGCGCGCGCTCGTGCGTCTTCCACACCGCCACCGGCTTGCCGCTCTGCACGATCATCGTCTCGTCGTTCTTCAAACGCGTGAGCGTTCGAACGAGTGCATCGAACGCGGACCACGAACGCGCCGCTTTCCCATTGCCACCGTAGACCACAAGATCGTTCGGCCGTTCGGCCACCTCAGGATCGAGGTTGTTGCAAAGCATGCGCAGTGCCGCTTCTTGCGGCCAGCCTTGTGCGGTCAGCTGTGTACCACGTGCAGCTCGAACCACACGAGGTCCCGAGATCGTCGATGCCATGGGCCGAGCTTCGCCCTCGGAGGTACTCAGCCTATTGACGCGCTGCCGATATATCGAGTAAGTTACTAGTAAGCACGACGACCATTCGAAAGGACCTCTCCCATGGACTACGCCATCTTGGCGACGCTCTGGAATGGGCCGGCAACTCTTCCCGAACTCGCTGCTGCTGTTTGCGACCGCACCGGACGCCCGGTGAGCTCGACCCTCGTCGATAGCTATCTACGGCTATTCGAGCGCTGCGGATTCATCGAACGCGACGGTAACGAATCACCTTACAAACTCGCGGAGCGCGGCTCGGTCTACCTTGCCTACGCCGCAACCGCATAGGACATACACAATCATGGGTTTTCATTTCAGACACGGACATGAGGGCTTTGAGGCCCACTTCGGTCCCGGCTTTGTACGCGGGCGCCATCGCGGACGCGGAGGCTGGGGCGGCGGTTGGGGCGGCGGACGCGGACGCGGCGATCTCAAGTACGAGATCCTCGAAGCGCTACTCGAAGGACCGCGTCACGGCTACGACATCATGTTGACGATCGAGCAGAAGCGCGGACTACGCCCGAGCCCAGGTTCGATTTATCCGGCACTGCAAATGCTCGAGGACGGCGACTACGTGCGCAGCTCCGAACGCGACGGCAAGCGCACTTACGAAATCACCGACAAAGGCCGCGAACTCTACAATCAGCGCGAGCCCGAGAGCGAAGAAGCTCCGTGGGGAAACCCGGCGTTTTACGCGACGGTTGCCGAAGCGATGCGACAGGTACACGGCATCAAAGACGCCGCCAAGCAAATCGCCAAGAGCGGCAACATCGAACTCTACAAGAAGGCAATCGAGGTGCTCGACAAGGCACGTCGCGAGCTCTTCGAAATCCTCGCGGATCACATCTAAAGATGAGCCGAAAGGGGATAAAGATTGCGGTTCGGTCGGCAGCATTCACGCTGGCGACGTTGGCCGTGATCTTTATTCCCGCCGGCACCTTCAACTACTGGCAGGCGTGGGTGCTGATCGGCGTGTACGCGGTTTGCGGTACGTGGCTCGCGATCTCGACCTGGAAACACAATCGTGCGCTCTTCGAGCTGCGCATGAAACAGGGGCCGCAAGCAGAGAAATTGCCCGCGCAGCGCGTCATCGTTACGTTGCTTTACGCCGGCCTGATCGGTGAATTCGTGCTCGCGGCACTCGACCATCGGTTTGGATGGTCGGTTATGCCGCCGCTCGTCGCGATTCTCGGCGACGCAATCGTGGTCTTCGCCTTTTACGTGTATTCTGTCGTGATGCGCGAGAACAGTTTTGCCTCCGGCGTGGTCGAACTCAACGCCGGCCAGCACGTGGTTTCCACCGGGCCCTACAGCATCGTTCGCCACCCGATGTACATCGGGTTGCTGCTCATCGCGCTCGGCGTCCCGCTCGCGATGGCCTCGTACTGGGCGCTCACGATCTTTGCGGCCGAGATTCCCGTCGTGGTGTGGCGGCTGCTCGACGAAGAGCAGTTTCTCGTAAACAACCTGCCCGGCTACGCAGCATACCGCACGCAAACCCGCTGGCGTCTCTTCCCCGGCGTATTTTAGACCGGCGGCGGGTTGAGGTTCGTCTTGGTGTGTTGATGCCAGTACGGGTACGGCTCTTGGCGTGCGCTCGCGGCATCGAGCCTTGCCATCTGCTCTTTGCCGAGCGACCACCCGACCGCGCCGAGATTTGCACGTAGCTGTTCTTCGTTACGAGCGCCGATGATCACGGAATCGACGGTGGGACGCTGCAAGAGCCAGTTGATCGCGATTTGCGGAATCGTTTTTCCGGTTTCTTTCGCAACGGCGTCTAACGCGTCAACTACGCGATAGAGATACTCGTTGTCGACCGGCGGGGCGGCGTCGACCGTTTCGTGCAAGCGGCTCGTTGCGGGTAACGGCGTGCCGCGCCGTATTTTACCGGTCAGCCGTCCCCATCCGAGCGGGCTCCACGCGACGCAGCCTACGCGCTGATCGAGTCCGAGCGGCATCAATTCCCACTCGTAGTCGCGCGCGATCAGCGAATAGAGCGCCTGATGCGCGACATAACGCGGCAGATTGTAGCGCTCCGCAATCGCGAGTGCCTTCATCAGGTGCCAGCCCGAATAATTGGAGACACCGACGTAGCGAATCTTGCCCGCGCGCACAAAATCATCGAGCGTGGACAGCGATTCCTCAATCGGCGTATACGCATCGAAGTTGTGCAACTGAAAGAGGTCGATGTAGTCGGTTTGCAGCCGGCGCAGCGATGCATTGATCGAAGCTGTCAAGTGCTGGCGCGACGAGCCGGCGTCATTGGGTTTATCGCTCATCGGCGACGTCGCCTTGGTCGAGATCAAGACCGCTTCGCGACGCCCTTTGATCGCCTCACCCAGGATCTCTTCCGCCATGCCGCGCGAATAGATGTCGGCCGAATCGAACATCGTGAGACCCGCATCGAGGCAGATATCCACGAGCCGCTTCGCCTCGGCGGAGTCGGTGGTACCCCACGCCCCGTAGAACCCGCGTCCACCGAACGTCCCTGTGCCAAGCGTCAAGACCGGGACTTGTAATCCCGACCTGCCGAGATATCGATACTCCATGCCGGAGATTATAGCAGCGCTTCGACCGTAATCGGTAATTCGCGCACGCGCACACCCGTCGCGTGGTAGATCGCATTTGCTACGGCGGCGCCCGAACCGCACATTGCGACCTCACCCATCCCGCGCACACCTGCCGGATTGACGCGGGTGTCGTCGTCGAGAACCATGATCAGCTCGGGATTGGGAATATCGGCGTTGGTCGGCACGAGGTAATTCTCGAGCGTCGCATTCATGATGCGACCGGTGCGCAAGTCGTACCGGGTTTTCTCGAAGAGCGCCATCCCGATGCCCCACACGACCGCGCCAACGAGTTGGCTGTTCGCCGTCTTCTCGTTGAGGATCCGTCCGACGTCATATGCGCCAACGAACCGCGTCACGCGGATGCTGAGCAGATCAGGATCGACCTCGACCTCGGCAAAATGTGCACCAAAGGCTTGCTGCGCATATTTGTTCTCTTCTTCTTCGTTAACCGTCGCGTGCAGATCGACGGTGAGACCTTCGGCCGGCACTTTGCCGCCGGCCGCTGCGAGCTTCTGTTGTAACTGCTGCGCCGCAAGCACCGTCGCGGAGCCGATGCTCGATGCGGTTTGCGATCCCGCGGCAATCGGCACTTCGGGCATCTCGGTATCGCCCCATTCCAAACGCACGCGGTCGTGCGGAATGCCGAGCACCTCTGCCGCAAGCTGCGCATAGACCGTGGGCGAACCTGTGCCTTGCTCGATCGTGCCGGTCGTTAGCACCGTGGTGCCGTCCGGGTTCATGTGCAGACGTACCGCGGCCGCGCTACGATGCGTCGCGCGCGACGCCGTCGCCATGCCCCAGCCCACGAGCACGCCCTTGCGTTGCATCGAACGCGGCGGCATCATGCGCTTGGACCAACCGAATTTTTCGGCCGCTTGCGCATAGCATTCGCGTAACTTCTTGCTCGTGTATTCCTTGCCGTTGTTGGGGTCCACCTCGGAGTAGTTGCGCACGCGCAGTTCGAGCGGGTCGATCCCCAGTTCGTAGGCGAGCTCGTCCATCGCCGATTCGCATGCGAAACTCCCGGTCGACTCGCCGGGTGCGCGCTGGAACGTTGGCTTGCTGATCGAAAGCCGGATCAATTCTTGATGCATCGTATAGTGCGGCGACGCGTAGAGATCGCGGCTAAAGACCGCGCACGGCTCGACGAACTCATCCGACATACTCGTCTCGTTGCGCACGTTGTGTAACATCGCGACAAGCGTTCCGTCGGCGTTCGCGCCGGCCGAAAAGTTCTGCTCGGTCTGCGGACGATGCCCGACCCAGCCAAACATCTGTGGCCGCGTGACCAGCAACTTCACCGGCTTGCCGGTCGACTTCGCCGCCATGGCCGCGAGCGGCACGTGCGACCACGCCGTGCCTTTGCTGCCGAACGCACCGCCGACGAAGGGCGCGATCACCCGAATCTGCTTCGGATCAATGCTAAAGACATGGCCCAGACGGTTGCGCACCCCGAACGCCCACTGCGTCGAGTCGTAGAGTGTGAGCTTGTCGCCATCCCACGTCGCAACCGTGCCGTGCGTTTCCATCGGGTTGTGATGTTCGGTCGGCGTGCGGTAGATGTTCGAAACCTTGGTGTGCGCACCCGCGAGCGCCGGTTCCGCGGCGCCGCGCGTGTGCGCGGCCGGCTGATCGCCGAGCAATGATTTCGGCGTAAAGACCTCGCCGGTATCGAGATTCATCTGCGGCGCACGCACGTCATAACGCACGCGCACGAGATCCGCCGCGTAGACCGCTTGCTCAAACGTCCGCGCGACGACGACCGCGACCGGCTGCCGGTCGAATTCCACGACGTCGCTCTGCAGCAGATACAAGACCGAATCTTGCGGTCCAACCTTCTTCTCGTTGACCTTTGGCGCGTTCTCGTGCGTCATCACGAGGACGACGCCCGTCGCCTTGCGCGCGGCCTCGGTGTCGATCGCCACGACGCGCCCCGACGCGACCGCGCTGGGCACGACGACCGCGTGAAGCATTCCGTCGAGCACACGATCGCACGTGTACTTTGCGGCGCCTTGCACTTTGTCGGGGCCGTCCACGCGGCTGCGCGGTGCGCCGATAACCGGCTGGCTCATGCGTTCGCCGTTTCCAGCGCGCGAACGAGCACGCGCTTGGCAAGCGCAATCTTGAAGTCGTTTTGTCCCTGGCCACGTGCGTCGCGCAGCGCAATGTCGGCGGCATGCTGGTAGCTCGCATGCGTCGCAGGTGCGCCGAGTAGTTCGCGCTCCCCCTCGTGCGCGCGCCACGGAATCGTTCCGACGCCGCCAAGCGCGATACGAGCGTTCGAAATCGTGCCGTGCTCCACGTTGAGCGCGACCGCGGCCGACGCAAGCGCAAATTCGTACTGCGCGCGATCGCGCGCCTTCACGTAGGTCGAGCGCGCAGCAAATGGAAGCGCGGGTACGGTTATCCCGACGATCAATTCGCCGGGCCGCAACACATTTTCAACCTGCGGCGTCGCATCCGGTAGCCGGTAGAACCGCTCGAGCGCCACGTCGCGCGTGCCGCCTGCGTGCGCGATGTGCAGGGTCGCATCCAGTGCGACCAGCGCGACGGCAACGTCGGACGCGTGGGTCGCGATACAGTGTGAACTAGTGCCGAGCACGGCCTGCATCCGGTTGACGCCACCGATTGCCCCACACCCGCTGCCGGGCTTGCGTTTGTTGCACGGTGTGGCCGTATCGCGGAAGTACGGGCAACGCGTGCGCTGCAGCAAATTCCCGCCCATTGACGCCATGTTACGCAGTTGCGGCGACGCACTCTCCTGCAGCGCGATCGTGATCGCCGGAAACGCCTTCTGCACGGCGGCGTTTGTCGCAACGTCGCTCATCCGCGCGAGCGCCCCAAGATACAGCTCGCCGTTACGAATTTCGATTGCCCCAAGGGGCAGCGCGTTGATATCGATCAGGACGTCGGGGCGCTCGACGTCGTCCTTCATGAGGTCGAGGATGTTGGTACCGCCGGCGATGAAGCGCGCGCCACTGCGGCCGCCTGCCGCAATCGCCGCGCCAACCGTGTCCGCACGAGCGAAAGCGAATGGGTTCATGACGACTTCCCCGCTTCGAGCACCGCGTCTACGATGTGCGGGTAGCAGCCGCAGCGGCAGATATTGCCGCTCATCTGCGTGCGCACGGTATCGCGATCCAGGGCGTGGCCCTCGGCCAGCATCGCGACCGCCGAGACAATCTGCCCCGGCGTGCAGAAACCGCATTGAAATCCGTCGTGTTCGATGAAGGCCGCCTGCACGGGATGCAGCGTTTCGCCGTTTGCGATCCCTTCGATCGTCGTGATGCGATCGTGCTCGTGCATCATTGCAAGCGTCAAGCACGAATTGATGCGCCGTCCGTTGACCATCACCGTGCATGCGCCGCAGGTGCCCTGGTCGCAGCCTTTTTTCGTTCCGGTAAGCCCCACATGATCGCGAATCGCATCCAGCAGCGTTACGCGCGGCTCGACCGTCATTGCATGCGGCGAACCGTTGACCGTGAGTGTGAGGCCCGTTGCTTGCGGTCCCTTCGTTGCGACGCCTTGCGCGTCGGCGGTGGCACGCGCGAGTGGAACGCTCACCGCCGAGGCGCCGGTAGCGATGATAAACGAGCGGCGACTGACGCGGTCCAAACGTTCATCACCCATTGCGAGGTTCTTTCCCGGAAATCGAGCCAACCATCACGGCAAATCCGTCGGGTGATCGACGTCGCGGTACGGCCACGCGTCGTCGATGGGCACCGCACGGCGCCGTAGGCCGGCGTGATCGCGCAAGCGAGCAATCGGCTCGTTGTCGCGCAAGTGACCGATCAAGGCGCGCGCCCGCGCAGAGAAGTAGACCGGGTGGCCGGGGGTCCCGTCGGCGCGCACGGGATAGACCACGTCGTTGTCGCCGGCGGCCGCCGCGATGCCGGCAGCGTGCTGCGGCTCGATGAGCAAGAGGTCGGCGGGCAGGACCAAGATCGGTCGCCCCGGGTCGATCGCATCGTTCGCTAGGCGAAGCGAGTGCGCCATCCCACGCTCGGGTTCGTCGTTGGTGACCACACGCGCGCCGGGCGCTCTTGCGAACTCGGCCAGCGCTGAGCTCGTTACGACAAACGTTTTATATGCGCCACCCGCGCGAATTGCCCGCGCGAGCAGCGTATCGCCCGACGGAAGTGCATGCAGCAACTTTTGCGAACCGAATCGCTTTGACTCGCCGGCGGCCAGTATGACCACGGTGAGCACAGCGCGCTACAGCTGCTCGCCGATCGCCGATTCTGCGGCGTGCACGAGCGCGTTCGTGCGAAGCAACGTGCGCGCCGCCTCGATATCCGGCGACGGCACGCGGTCCGTTGTCCACGGTGCGATGCGTTCACGCGCGCACGCGTATGCCGCGTTCGTGCCGGCGCCCGACGTGAGCGGACGCCGAAAATCGGTTGCTGCGAGCGCGCCGAGGAGTTCGCATGCGAGCGCGCCCTCGACGTTGTCCAGTACGCGCTCGAGATTATTCGCCGACGTCATGCCCATGCTCACGTGGTCCTCTTGTCCGGCCGAGGTCGGAATCGAGTCGACGCTCGAGGGCCAAGCCAAGCCCTTGTTGTCGTTGACCAGCGCCGCCGCGGTGTATTGCACGATCATCAATCCCGATTGCAGCCCCGAACGGCCCGTCAAGAACAGAGGCAAACCGCGATCTTCGGCATTCAGCAACAGATAGAGCCGCCGCTCACCGATCGACGCCAACTCGCCGATCGCGAATTTGAGGAAGTCAATCGCGAGGGCAATCGGTTCGCCGTGAAAGTTTCCGCCCGAGAGAAACTCGCCATCCTCGGGAAAGACAAGCGGATTATCGGTGACGGAGTTCGCTTCGGTCTGCGTGACGGCGCGCGCGTACCCGATCGCGTCGCGCACCGCACCGTGCACAACCGGAATGCAGCGAAACGAATACGGATCTTGCACGCGGCCGCACTCGCGATGCGAGAGCATGATCTCGGAGCCCGCCAGTAGCACGCGCAGATTCGCGGCAACACGCCCTTGGCCGGGATGCGGACGCAGATCGTTCAAGCGCCGGTCGAAGACGCGATCCGTACCCAAGTATGCTTCGAGCGACATCGCGCCGATGACGTCGGCCGCCGCGGCTAAACGTTGCGCGCGCAAGACGCCCAGAGCAGCAATGCCCGTCATCACCTGCGTACCGTTGATCAGCGCGAGGCCCTCTTTAGGACCGAGCGTGACGGGTTTGAGGCCGGCGCGTTTGAGCGCGACCGCACTTGGAAGCCGCTCGCCGCCGGCAAATGCTTCACCTTCGCCGATCAGCGTGAGCGTCATGTGCGCTAGCGGTGCGAGATCACCACTCGCGCCAACCGAACCCGCAGCGGGTACGACTGGCGTGATGCCGCGGTTGAGCAACTCGGCCAAAAGATCGAGCGTGTCGAGCTTGATTCCCGAATGACCCGCGGCAAGCGAATTGACGCGCAGCACGCCCGCCGCGCGAACCAAGCGCGGATCGAGCGGCGCGCCCGTTCCCGCTGCATGCGAGCGCACCAAATTTAGCTGCAATGTTGCCGCATCTGCCGGATCGATCTGCACGTTTGCTAAGCGTCCGAACCCCGTCGTGACCCCGTAGATCGCGTGCCCGCTCGCAAAGCGCTCGTCGACGAATGTGCGCGCTTGTACGACGCGCTCGCGTGCCGCCGGGGTGATGCGCACGGGCGCGCCGTTGGCGACAGCTTCAATCGCCTCGAGGCTTAAATGACGGCCGTCGAGTTCGACGACCTCGTTGGAAAGCGTCTTGGACATGGACACCAACTAGTTCCAAGTGGATAACTCCACGCCTGCCGTGCATAACCGCAAAAAACTTGTGGATAGCGTGTGGGCGAGCGCGCGCGCCGACTTGATGCGCCGCAGGCACGGTGCTACCATCACCTCACTTCGAATTCATCGAAGGGCGACGCACGTATCGGTCGCGATCGAAAGCACTACGCGTGGTGGCTGCGCTGGTAGCCATCCGCGGCGACGATCGAACCGCCGACGGCGTCAGTCGAGCTCTCCCACCCGGGAGTTCGACAGGCGACCACGGTGAGCGAATACGTCGAAAGACGCTGGCTTTACGCCAGCGTCTTTTGTTCAGCTTGACCTGACTCTTCGTCACCTCACCCCTCGTGTACCGTAGTACACTTCGGAGTTCGGTTCCTCAATTCAGGTCAAGCTAGTGCCTCGGTATACCTGGTATATTTTTCCGAAACTTCTTTGGCGAGTATGGCGACGCGATTGCGAATCTCCGGTGGTCCGATGATCTCGGCTTGTGCGCCCCACCCCAGCACCCAGCGCGAGAGCTCGTCCGCGTCAGCAACGCGATATTCGATCTCAACACTTCCATCGTCGAGACGATCGATTTGCCGTTCAGCAACCACGCGCGCTGCGATGGCTGCCTTTGCAACCCGAGGTGCAAAACGCACGCGCACGGGACTTGCCGCACGACCGTGCATGACGCCGCTGATCGAATCCGACGCAAAGGTTTCGACGTCGAAGTCGGTCGGTTTGACGAACGTGTGCGTGCTAACGTGCACGTCACTGACGTTGTCGATCGCGAAGACACGCTTATCGTGGCGCGCGTGATCGAAGGCCACGCAATAGATGCGTCCCGAGCTGACGACAAAGCCGTACGGATCCGCTTCACGCGTGCTGCGATTGCCTTCCTTGTCCTGATAGACGAATTGCACACTGCGCGAGGAGCGTTCGGCCGCAGCGAAGAGGCTAAATGCGCGCTCGCCGTTCTCGTCGAGTTGGGTCTCCGAAAGACGGAACGCTACCGGCGACGGCGCATCGACACGCGCTCGCACGCCGCTACGCGTCGAGCCCAGAAGCTTGTCGGTGATCTCGTCGATCGAGGCGCCGATCGCGCCGCCGATCGAAGCGCCGAACGATCGTAACGCGACCAGACCGAAGAGCTCGCCGCTCGAGAGGTCGAGACGGCGCAAGCTGTACCCGTCGGCAAATCGATATGCGTTAAGGGCACGGTCAAAGAACCATGGGAAGCCGGCATCGGCGAGCACCGCCAGGTAGCGGCGCAGGCTGCGGGTGCTCGGGCGTTTCGCGCCCTCAGCGATCCGGTCTTTGAGGCTCTCAAAGGAGTGGCGTCCCTCGTCGATCGCGGAGAGGAGCCGCACCAGGAGCACGATTTTGGGTTCGGTTGTGCGTTCCATCGATTTCACTCTAGCGCAGATCATGGCTGTGTGGTGTGCCACCAGCCCGGCCTAGTACTCAAATTTCCATCAATTCGTCGACCCTCCCGGTATGCTAGAATAATCGCCATGCTCGACGTGGCCGTCCCTTCATCAGTCGCCGACGACCTCGCCGCCATCGGGCGATTCGTCGCCGCGCGCGGCTGGGTACCGGCGACCGCGGGCAACTTCTCGTGCCGCATCGACGCCGATTACGCCGCGGTGACCCGCTCGGGGATCGACAAGGGCAACATCCGCCCGCAAGACCTCGTCGCTGTTCCGCTCCTGGGTGACTTGCCGGCGGGCGTCTCGGCCGAGACGCCGCTACACGTCGCGCGCTACCGCCGCAACCCGGGAATCGGTGCGATCGCACACGTCCACACCGTCGCCGCGACCGTGCTTTCGCGCGCCGACGCCACGGTCGGCTTCGTGGAACTCCAGGGCTTTGAGATGCACAAGAGCCTGCGTGGCCAGACGACCCACGAAAGCACGATTCGCCTGCCGGTCTTCAAGAACGATCAGGACACCACACGGCTCGCCGAGCACATCGAAGCTGCGTTGGCCCCCGATCCGCAGGTGCCGGGCTACCTCTTGGCCGGGCACGGGCTCTATGCTTGGGGTGCCACCATGGTCGATGCGCAACGTCACCTGGAAGGCCTAGAGTTCTTACTCCAGTGTTCATTAGAGGAACGGAGACTACGCCGATGACCACGACCCTCACCAGCACGCTTCGCGTCTGGAACGACAACGATCCGGACGCGTTGCTCGTCGACACGAGCGACGCCAGCCGCATTACACGCGAGCTGGGCGCCGTCGGCGTGCGCTTCGAGCGTTGGGCGGCCGATGTTGAGTTGCCCAAAGGCGCCGATCAGCAGACGGTGCTCGATGCCTACAAGAGCTCGATCGATAAGCTGGTCGCCGAGTGTGGCTATCAAACGATGGACGTGATCCGTCTCGAGCGTGGAGCACCGAACACCGAGCCGATGCGCAAAAAGTTCCTCGACGAGCATCAGCACGCCGAAGACGAAGTGCGCTTCTTCGTCGAAGGCCGTGGCGCGTTCTACCTCCATTTGAACGGCCGCGTGTACCAAGCGATTTGCGTGAAGGGCGATCTGATTAGCGTGCCGGCCGGCACCAAGCACTGGTTCGACATGGGCGCCGATCCCGAGTTCACCGCGGTTCGGCTCTTCAATAACCAAGAAGGCTGGGTCGCGAACTTCACCGGTGACGCGATCGCCAGCGCCTTTCCAAAGCTAGCTTAGCAACAGCGTGCACTTTCGTGCGCGCGTCGCGCTCATCGACATCGAGGGCACGGTCGGGTCGATCGCGTTCGTACGCGACGTGCTCTTTCCGTACGCGTCCGAGCGCATGGACGCGTACGTGCTTGCGCATCGCGACGATCCGGCAGTGCGCGAAATCCTCGATCAAGCGGCAGCCGAATCCGGCGCGTTGCGCGACAACGACGCGGCTCTGCTCGCGGCACTGCACGATTGGTCGGATCGCGACGTCAAGGTAACGCCGCTCAAGTCGCTGCAGGGGTTGATTTGGCTCGACGGCTACAAGTCGAGCGGCTTACGCGGCCATCTTTTTCCCGACGCCATCGACGCGCTGCGCCGATTTCATGACGCGGGCGTTGCGCTGTACATCTATTCGTCGGGCTCGGTCGCCGCGCAGAAGCTGCTCTTCGGCAATAGCGTCGCAGGCGATCTTTTACCACTTTTCGCCGGCTTCTTTGACACGAAGATCGGCGGCAAACGCGAGAGCACATCCTACGAGCGCATTCTCGAGGACATCGGCGTGCCGCCCAACGAAGCAATCTTTTTCTCCGATAACGAGGCCGAACTCGACGCGGCCCAAGAGGCCGGCATTCAAACCGTGCAGTTGGCGCGTCCGCAAGATCTCACCGTTCCGACGACGCGCCACGCAAGCGTCGAGTCGTTCGTAACCATTGAGGTCACGCCGTGAGCAAGCTGTACTATGAGGACTTCGCCATCGGCGATACGAGCGAAACCGGACGGTATCGCATCACAATGCAAGAGGCACTCGCGTTCGCCGCGGCCTACGATCCGCAAAGCTTTCATCTCGACGCGGCCGCCGCCGCATCGAGTTTCTTCAAACGGCTCGTGATCAGCGGCTGGCAAACTGCGGCGATCACGATGCGCCTGCTCGTCGACCTGCGCAAGGCCGAAGGCGGCGAGCTGATCGGGATGGGCGTCGACGAATTGCGCTGGACGGCGCCGGTTGCGCCCGGCGACGAGTTGCACGTGCGCAGCGAGGTCATCGACGTGAAGCCGTGGCCGGGCGGTAAGCCGCGCGGAATCGTACGCTTTCGCAACGAGACCATCAATCAAGACGACCTTGTCGTGATGACGCACATCGCAAATGCGATCGTGCCCAAACGCGCCTAGCGCGCGACCGGCACCATGTTCGGCAGCGGCGCGTCCGCTTCGATCAGGCGCTCGGACCGTAGATCCGACCAAAACGCATCCGGAATCTTCGTCTGCATCGACGTGTAGTCATCGAGGACCTGTTGCGCATTGCTACAGCCCACGACCACCGCAGCCGCGAGGTCGGGTGCCTTCGAGAATTGTAGCGCCGCTGTGCGCAGATCGACACCGTAGCGCGCCGCGACCGCGCGCAACTGCTCGCGCTTGGCCAACGCTAGCGCCGGAATCATATAGTTGTCTTTGCCGTAGTTGAAGCGCGCGCTCCCGCTGATAAAGCCCGCATTGAGGGTCGAGCCGACGACGAACGCCATGCCCGCTTCGCGCGCTTTGGGGAAGACGTGATGTAGCGCGTACTCGTGATCGATCAGCGAATATTGGCGCGCAAGTAGACAAAGGTTCGCATCGGCTACGTCAAGCAGCTTGAGGATCGGCTCGGGGGAATTTACGCCGAGCCCCCAGGCTTTGATCGTTCCTTCATCGCGCAACTTACTGAGCGCTGGGAACGCGCCTTTACGCGCGATCTCGAACTGCTCTTCCCACGGCCCCGGCAACCACGGGTTGTCCGGTGAGAGATCGTGGACGTAAACGATGTCGAGTGCGTCGACGCCGATGCGCTGCAACGTATCTTCGATCGAGCGCTTGACGCCGTCGGCCGTGTAGTCGTAGCGCAGGTTATTCGGCGACGGCGTGAATGGAAAGTACATCTTCGCGTCGTTGGTTCGCGAAGCGGTGAGCAGCTTGCCGACCTTCGACGAGAGGACGAACTCGCTGCGCGTCTGGTTGCGCAAGAAGCCGCCGAGCCGCCGTTCCGCAAGACCTAGGCCGTACCACGGCGACGTATCGTAGTAGCGCACGCCGGCATTCCAGGCAGCCCGGATCGTGTCGTAGGCTACATCGTCGGTCACGTAGGCGAACTCGTTGCCGAACGGAACGCCGCCAAGCCCGAACGCGATCCCATCGAAGAGCTCCGTGGTCACGGTCATGATGTCAACCTCCGTGTTGATATGTACCCCTTTGAGCGGTCTAAAGCTGCAGCGTGCGCATCCAAAAAAGGGTGAGCATCTCGGCCATCTTCTCGAGGCTCGGCTTCTTCGTGGCCAGCACCCATTCGGCTAGCATCGCGACGGCGGCACTGGCGAGACCGATTGCCACGAGCCTGCTATCTACATCGCGCAGCAGCCGCGAAGACTCGAGCCACTCGGTTGCGCGCGTGAGCTGACGCACCGAGCGCTCGCGCATGTCGCGACGATGCGCTTCGAGCTCCGGACTGATCCCCAAGCACTCGAGCGCGTAGATCTGCGCGCGGCGCGGATCCTCCGTGAAGAACCTGTAGTAGGCGCGGTTCGCGGAGAGGACGCGTTCGTAGACGGGCTTGTCGGTGTGGCGCAGCGCTTGGCGCACGATGTCATACGATCGCTCGGCCAAATCGTCGAAGATCGCGCGCAACAGCGCTTCGCGCGAATCGAATTCGTCGTAGAAGTGGCGCGCGGTGACCCCGGCGTCGCTGCAGATCATCGGGATCGTCGTCTTCAGATACCCGGCCGTTCCGAAGAGATCGAAGCCGGCGGCGAGCAGCCGCTCGCGGCGCTCGGCGCGGCGCTGATTGACCGAGAGACCGCCGTAGAGCCGGTTCGCCATACTTCCTTCCCGACAGCACAGGTGAAATGCCGTATTCGACAAAACCGTTTGTCGCATCTTCTTGCGTGGAGAGCCGCATGGATTTGACCTATAACGCGCAGCAGCGCGCCTTCCGCGAAGACGTGCGTGGATTTATCGAAACGCATCTGCCGCAGCATATTCGCGCCAAGGTTCAAGCCGGAAGCTCGCTCGAGCGCGATGATTATGCGGACTGGCACCGCATCTTATACGAGCGTGGATGGGCCGCGCCCAACTGGCCCGTCGAACACGGCGGCACGGGCTGGGACGCGATCCGCCGCCACATCTTCTCAGAAGAGATCGCCTTCGGTTGGGCACCGCGCATGCTGCCATTCGGTCTCTCGATGGTTGCGCCGGTTATTATTCGCTTCGGCAGTGACGCGCAGCGCTCACGCTTTCTTCCGCCGATTCTCGCCGGGGACGAGTTCTGGTGCCAGGGGTATTCCGAACCGGGTTCGGGTTCCGATCTCGCCTCACTCTCGACCAAAGCCGAACGCTCGGGCGATACCTACGCGATCAACGGCACCAAGACGTGGATCACCGCCGCGCAGTGGGCCGACTGGATCTTCGTGCTCGCGCGCACCGATCCAAGCGCCAAGAAACAGGAAGGCATCTCGTTCATTCTGGTCGATATGCGTTCACCCGGCGTGACCGTGCGTCCGATCACGACGATCGACGGGGGCAAAGAAATCAACGAAGTGCACTTTGACAACGTCATGGTGCCGGTTGCAAATCGCGTCGGCAACGAAGGCGAAGGCTGGACCTACGCAAAGTTCCTGCTCGAACACGAGCGCACCGGAACCGCCGCGATCGCTGTCTGCCGGCAATTCCTCGCAACGCTCAACGAGTTGTGCGAACGCGAAGGCATCAACGACCGGCGCCTCCAGGAGCGCATCGCCGAGGTCGACATCGAGTTGACCGCGCTCGCCTTCACCGAGCTGCGCGTGCTCGCTGCGGAATCGGCGGGCGGACGTCCCGGACCCGAATCATCGATACTCAAGCTGCGCGGGACTGAGATCCAGCAAGCGCTGACCGAACTCGCACTCGATGCGGGCGGCCCGTACAACGACGTGAGTTTGGGCCGCCACTATTACAACTTGCGCAAAGCATCGATATACGCGGGTTCCAACGAGATCCAAAAGAACATCATCGCTAAACGCATCTTGAAGGTGTAAAGAGGCGTAATGGACTTTGCGCTTGCTCCCGAACAACTGCTCTTGCGCGACAGCGTCGCGCGCTTTTCGAGCGACGGCGCCCGCGGCGACACGTGGAAGACCTTCGCCCAACTTGGATGGCTCGCAATCGGCGCGCCCGAGGACGCCGGCGGTTTCGGCGGCCCGGTCGAAGTGCTCTTGCTCATGGAGCAGTTGGGGCGCGGTCTGGTGCGCTCCGCCTACGTTGCGCAAGCCGTGCTCGCGGGAACGACCCTGCGCGCAGCCGAGCGCGCCGATCTCGTCGCCGACCTGATCGAAGGTCGGTGCCGGTTTACGGTCGCGTACGAAGAGCCGCACGCGCACTACGATCCGTCGCGCGTCGAGACATGGGTCAGCCGTGATGGCAACGGGTGGATATTGCACGGATCGAAAGTACGCGTGCTCGACCCGTCGACCGCCGATACATTGGTCGTTTCCGCGCGCACCGAAGCCGGGATAGCGCTCTTCGCCGTGCCGGCCCGCGCCTCGAACGTCATTCATAACCCATTCCCTGCCGAGGACGGCTCCGACGTCGCGGATGTCCATTTCTCCGGCACGCGCCTCGAGCCCGACGCACTGCTCGCCGCTGAAACGCAGGGCCTCGACGTTCTCGAGCTCGGCATCGACCATGCGATCGCCGCACTCTGCGCCGAAGCGCTTGGTCTATGCGAAGTGATGCTTGAAACAACCGTCGAGTATACCAAAGCCCGCTATCAATTCGGCGTTCCGCTCAGTTCATTCCAGGCGTTGCAGCACCGCATGGCGGAGATGTACATCGAACTCGAACTTATGCGCTCGATGGCGTATTTTGCGGCTGGTGCGCTAGACGAGCGCGATCCGCGCACGCGCAAGCACGCAATCTCGGCGGCAAAGGCACAGGTTGCAAAATCCGGTCGATTCATCGGACAACAAGCGATTCAGCTTCACGGCGCTATCGGCATGAGCGAGGAATACAAGATTGGACACTATTTCAAGCGGATGACAATCGTGGAACGGCTCTTGGGCGATCGCGACTACCACCTGCGGCGTTACGTCGACCTAGCGGCGACGGCTTCGCGGGAGGCCGGCGCCGTCGCGTGGTGAGATTGCTCGGCACTGCGGCATTTGCCGTCGTCGTGGCAGCGTTGCCAGCGGTCATTCCGCAATACATCGCTTTCGAATTGACCTACGTGGCGGCATACGCGATCGCGATCGTCGGCCTCGTGATTCTGATCGGGCGAACCGGACAGATCTCGCTCGGACACGGCGCATTCTTAGCCGTAGGCGGCTATACGCTCGCCATCCTCGTGACGCATGGCGTGCCCTACGGCATAGGAATCGTGGCGGCTGCGGTGACGGCAGGCCTGCTCGGCGTCGTACTCGGCTGCGTCGCGCTGCGGCTCGCCGGCGTCTATCTCGCGCTCGCGACGTTTGCACTCGCGAACTCGGTTGCACCTATCCTCAAGCGCTTCAAGGACGTGACCGGCGGAGCACAGGGCCTCTCAATTCCCTCGCATTCGGAAACCGAATTGTACTACCTCACCTGGGGGGTCGCCGCACTGCTATTTGCGCTCGCATACTTCGTGCTGCGCGGCCGTGTCGGACTCGCGTTGCGCGCGTTACGTGACAGCGAACTTGCCGCCGTTTCGTTCGGCATCAATCCCGTCTTCTATAAGACGCTCGCCTTCGGCTGGAGTGCCGCGTACGCCGGTGTCGCCGGCGCGCTGCTTGCGCTCGCGACCGCGTACGTCAGTCCCGACGTCTACAGCGTCGCGCTCTCGCTCAACCTTTTGGTTGGCGCGGTCATCGGCGGCTTGCAGCTGCTGTGGGGCGCGTTACTCGGCGGCGTCGTCATCGAATTCTTCCCGCTCTGGTCGCAAGCCATTAGTCCGGCGATCGCATCGATCGTCTACGGCATTGCGCTCATTCTCATCATGATGTTCGTGCCCGGAGGAATCGCCGGCGCATTGGGTCGCCGGATGTCTTTTGTAAGGAGGGGTCATGAGTAAACGAAACACCTGGTTCGTTACCGCCATCATAACCGTCATCGCGTTGACGCTAACCCTCGGCATCCCATCCGGCGCGCAGACCGCGCCGGGCGTCACGCCGACGCAGATCTTGCTCGGTGGAACGCATCCGTATAGCGGCCCTGCAGCGGGCTATGCAACCATCGGGAAATGCGCTCTTGCGTACTTCTCTTACGTCAACGATCAAGGCGGCGTCTACGGGCGCAAGATCGCGTACGAAGACAAAGACGACGGCTACAATCCACCGCAAGCGCTCCAACTCGTTCGGCAGCAGGTCGAACAAGATCACGTCTTCGCGGTCTTCGACTCGCTCGGCACCGGGCCGAACATGGTACTTCGCCCGTATTTGAATGACAACAAGGTCCCGCAGCTCTACGTCGCCACGGGTGCGACGCAGTTCGGCGCGGATTACGCCAAGTATCCCTGGACGATCGGCTGGCAGGCGAACTACCACGACGAAGCCGCGATCTTCGGAAAATATCTTCTCAAAAACGCGCCCAACGCCAAGATCGGCGTGCTCTACCAAAACGACGACTTCGGCCAGGACCTTCTCAACAGTTTGAAGGCCACGCTCGGCCCCAAGGCGAGCCAGATCGTCAAGGCCGCGAGCTATGAAGTCACCGATCCCGATGTCACGTCTCCGATCGCCAGCCTCAAAGCCAGCGGCGCGGACACCGTGTTCATCTTTGCCACGCCGAAAGCTGCCATCCAAGCGATGGTCACGATCGCCAAGATGGGATGGAAGCCACAGGTTTACCTGACCAGCGTCTCGGCCTCGCAAGCCTTCATGCACGCGGCGACGGGCGCCGGCACCGCCGCCGCGACCGACGGCGTGATCTCGGCTAACTACCTCAAAGATCCGAGCGATCCGGCAAACGCTTCCGATAAGGGGATCGTGCTCTACAACCAGATCCTCTCGAAGTACCCTCCAGCCGGCGTGAACCCGCAGGATGCCAATTGCGTCTATGGCATGGGGGTTGCGTTTACGATGGTCGACACACTCAAGATGGCGGGGAAATCTCTCACGCGTGACGGGGTCATGCACGCGGCGAACAACCTGAACGAAAAGGACAATCCGTTCGTCTTCCCCGGCGTAATCGTATCCACTACGCCGACCGATCGGTTCCCGATTCGGGAAGAGGTACTGATCAAATATAACGCCGGCGCGTGGAAGCCGATAAGCGCGCTCATCACGAACCGCTACTAATGAACGGCAGCGCGGCGATGATTTCCGTCGACGATCTCTCGATTCACTTCGGGGGTGTCGCTGCGCTGTCCAATGTTACGTTTGAGGTCGGTGAGGGACAGATCACCGGCCTCATCGGACCCAACGGCGCCGGAAAGACGACCTGTTTCAACTGCATTACCGGTCTCTATCGGCCCAGCGCCGGCACTGTGGTCTTCAAAGGCGAGAACTTGACGCGCCTTGCACCGCATCGCATCGCAGGTCGCGGGATCGCGCGCACCTTTCAAAACCTCGAACTCTTTCCGAGCATGACCGCGCTCGAGAACGTGATGGTCGGCGGCACCAATCGCGCGCGAGCGCGCGAATTGCTCGACTACGTGGGCCAGGGTGACAATGCCGTGCGAATTGTCCACGGGTTGCCGTTCGGTGCCCGCAAAATGATCGAGATCGCACGCGCGCTTGCGATGGGGCCTGAGTTGCTGTTGCTCGACGAGCCGGCTTCCGGCTTCGGGCACGACGCGATCGGGCAGATCGGCGACACGATCGAACGGATTCGCCGCGATTTCAAAACGACGATTCTGATGGTCGAGCACTCGATGCAACTCGTGATGCGCGTCTGTAACCGCATCATCGTGTTGCAAAGTGGACAAATACTTGCGCAGGGAGATCCGGCGGCGATCGCCGCGAATCCCGCCGTCATCGAAGCCTACCTGGGAAGCGGATAGGTTATGCTCGAGATCAAGGACCTTCGCGCTTCATACGGCGAGATTGAAGCCTTGCACGATGTGTCGTTCCAAGTCGAGAGCGGTGCCATCGTCGCGCTGCTCGGTGCCAATGGCGCTGGTAAGACGACCACGCTGCGCGCGATCAGCGGGCTGATCAAACACAGCGGATCGATCACCTTCGACGGTGTTTCGCTCACCGATTACGGCCCGGAGGATGTAGCGCGTCTCGGCATCGCGCACGTACCGGAAGGGCGCGGCACGCTCGCCGACCTCACCGTTTGGGAAAACCTTATGCTCGGTGGCTATCTCCTGCGCTCAGCCCAGCTGCGCGAGCAATATGCCCGCGTGACCGACTATTTTCCGTGGATGGAGACGCGCAAGAAGCAGCATGCCGGCACGCTGAGCGGCGGCGAGCAGCAGATGCTCGCGATCGCGCGCGCGCTGATGATGCGGCCGAAAGTAATCCTCCTCGATGAGCCATCGATGGGTCTTGCGCCGCTTGTAGCACGCGACATCTTCGCCCTCTTGCAGAGGATCAATCGCGACGACGGCGTTGCGCTGCTCCTCGTCGAGCAGAACGCGGTCTCTGCACTCGCGACAGCGTCGCACGCGTACGTGCTCGAAACCGGCCGCGTGGCCGCAACCGGTGCTGCACAGGAACTTGCACGCGACGATCGCGTGCGGCGACTCTATCTCGGCCTCGACCCGATTATCGTTTAGACTCGTTTCACGTGAAGGCGGCCGAATAGTCCGGCGGGACGAATCAAGAGCACCAGCACGATGATCGCGAACGCCGCCGGCAAGCGCAGATTGGTGCCGATGAAGTCGACGTAGGTTCCGACCAGCGCCAGAATGACGCCGAGCAGCAGTCCCCCGATCACCGCACCAATTGGACTTTCTATTCCGCCGAGAACCGCCGCCGCAAACGCATACACGAGGATCCCCTGCATCATGTTGGGATCGAGAAACACCACGGGCGCGATCATGATGCCGGAGACGGCGCCGACCACGGCTGCGAGCCCCCAACCGATTGCAAGCATCCAGCTCACGCGAATCCCCATCAGCCGGCTCTGCTCGGGATAGAGCGCCGCCGAGCGTAACGCAAGTCCCAATTTCGTCTTTTGAAAGAGCAAATAGATCGCGAGCAGCGTGACCAGCGAAACGCCGATGACGCCGACATCTTGAAGGCTCAAACTCACGCCGCCGAGCGTTATCGATGTCGGCGGAAACGGGCTCGGGAAGTTTCTTTCCGTGTAGCCCCAGATCCATCCGGCGATCCCGTTGCACACGATCAGCAGTCCGAGGCAGACTATGACGATCGTTAACTGCGGTGCGCGCTCGACCGGACGAATGACGACGCGCTCGATTGCAAACGCGGCGACAAACGCGAGCACGAGCGTGATGCCGAAGGCGATCCACATCGGAACACCCATCGATACCAGCTGCCACGCGACGAAGGTCGAGAGCATCGCCATCTCGCCTTGCGCGAAATTGACAACGTTCATGGATCGATAGATCAAGACGAGGGCAAGAGCCAAGCTTGCAAAAATCGAGCCCGTCGCTAAGCCGCCGACGATCTGTTGAGCGAGTTCTTGCCAGGCGTTACTCATCGCTGGTTGCTGACCTCCTGTGCGAGCAGGGCGTCGATTGCGATGATTGCTTGTGCATCACGTTCGTCGAAAGTTCCTTGGAGCACAATTATCGGGCGGCCGGTTTTTCCGAGGAGGTCCACGAGCCGCTCGTGCATCCAAAAACGCTTGTGCTGGCCATCGCGAATCGCGTCGGCCACGAAAGGTACATCGGGGTAGGGCACCAGGTAGAGCGCGATACGCGAGGGCGGCAGCGGCCAATCAACCGGCTCGCGATCGAGATAGCGTTCGCACCACACGCGGGGGGCGAGCGCGTCGGTATCACAGATCAAGACACCGTTGGCTTGCCGCGCGAGGTCGTCTTCGCGCCGCTGCTGCTCAAAAGCGATGTGGGCGAACTCGTTCTCGGACCATCGCCCGAGCCGGCCGGCCCGTTCCTTCTCGGTCGCGTACTCGCGTCCGTACTCGGGCACCCACTCCGTATCATAGTGCGCGGCAAGGCGCCGGCATAAGGTCGACTTGCCGGTGGATTCGGCGCCGACGACGCACACGCGCGGAACGAAATACGCGCGCACGCACGGTTCGAGATAGGCCAGTACGCTGGCCGGGGATCGGCGCACCATCGTTCCGGTGATCGGCACGAGCGCGCGTTCGCGATCGACGATGTAGTGCTGCGTGCCGAGTGCGGCGGCGAAGAGATCCCCGTAGTCCTCCGAGGTGAAGAGCAAGTCGACGGGCTCGCCGAGGAAGTTCAGGATGTTCGCCGCTTCACGTTCGGCGGTCAGTGCGTCGATCCGAGAATAGTGCGGCATCGGAATCGCACGCACGTCGACACCCGGATGGATCTCGCGCAACCACGCGACGCGCTGTTCCACGGGCACCGTCTGCTCCGCATAGTCGAAGACCAAAATGATAACGCGCGCAGTTTTGATGCGCGCGCTATCGATCAGCAAGGCGTGCCCGCGGTGCGGCGGGTCGAATTTTCCGGCCACCAGGCCGGTGCTCATGCGTGGGCTGGTTCGCTCGGTTCCGACGGAAGTTCGATCGACGGAATCTTCGAGAACTTTAACTTCTCGACGTCGTCGGGATCGACATCCGCCAGTACGTGGTCGCCGGCAACGAACGTTCCCCGCAGCATCTCTTCGGCTAGCTCGTCCTCGACGTTGCGCTGAATCGCGCGACGCAGCGGCCGTGCACCGAATTGCGGATCCCAGCCCTTCTTCGCGAGCAACGTCTTCGCCGCGTCGGTGACCTTGAGATTCATGTCTTGCGCTCTGACTTCGCGTAAGACTTTCTCGAGTTCCAGTCCGACGATCTGCTCGATCTGTACTTTGGTCAGCTGGTGGAAGACCACGACTTCATCGACGCGGTTGAGGAACTCAGGACGGAACGTATGCTTGACTTCCTCGAGCACCTTGTTCTTCATCCGCTCGTAGCTCTTGCCTTCATCCTCTTCGGTGCCTTTTTGCGGACGGAAACCAATGTCGGTCGTCGTCTGCATGCCGGCCGCGCCGACATTCGAGGTCATGATGATGACCGTGTTTTTGAAGTCGACTTGGCGGCCTTGCGAATCGGTCAGGCGCCCGTCATCGAGCACTTGCAGGAGCAAGTTGAAGACGTCGGGGTGTGCCTTCTCGATCTCGTCGAGGAGCACGACCGAGTACGGACGGCGACGAACCGCTTCGGTAAGCTGTCCGCCTTCTTCATACCCGACATATCCCGGAGGCGCGCCGACCAGACGCGAGACCGAGTACTTCTCCATATACTCCGACATGTCGATGCGAATCATTGACTCTTCGTCGTCAAACATGAACTCGGCTAGCGAACGCGCGACTTCGGTCTTGCCGACGCCGGTCGGACCGAGGAAGAGGAACGAACCGATCGGACGGCTCGGGTTCTTCAAGCCGGCGCGCGAGCGCCGAATGGCGCGCGTGATGACATTAATACCTTCGTCTTGGCCGACGATGCGCTCGTGGAGCTTGTCGCCCATGTTGAGCAGCTTCTCGGTCTCGGCTTGCGCAAGACGGCTCACCGGGATCCGCGTCCACGACGAGACGATCTCGGCGACATTTTCTTCCGTGACCTTGAGCGGCTTATCGGCGTTGCGCGCCTTCTTCTCTTGCCACTCGGTTTCGAGGCGCGACTTCTCCAGACGCAGCTTCTCCTCGCGATCGCGAATGCCGGCAGCCTTCTCGAACTCTTGGTTCTTGACGACTGACTCTTTTTCAGCGATCACGCGACGCAGTTGCGCATCGACTTCGCGAATCTCCGGCGGCGGCAGCGTGGCTTGCAGACGCACGCGCGAACTCGCCTCGTCGATCAGGTCGACGGCTTTATCCGGCAAGAAGCGATCGGTGATGTACCGGTCTGAGAGCTTCGCGGCAGCCGCGAGCGCACCGTCGGTGATTTGCACTTTGTGGTGCGCTTCGTAGCGATCGCGCAAGCCCATGAGGATCTCGACGGTTTCGTCGACCGACGGCTCGCCGACCATCACCGGTTGGAAGCGCCGTTCGAGCGCCGAGTCCTTTTCGATGTGCTTGCGGAACTCATTGAGCGTCGTCGCGCCGATGCACTGGAGCTCACCGCGCGCCAGCGCCGGCTTGATGATGTTGCTTGCGTCGATTGCGCCTTCGGCGGCGCCCGCCCCGACTAGCGTATGCAGCTCGTCGATGAACAGGATGATCTCACCGGCTGCGCCGCGGATTTCGTCCATCACGCGCTTCATGCGCTCTTCAAACTCACCGCGATACTTTGTGCCCGCGACCAAGCCTGCAAGATCGAGCGTGATCACGCGACGATCGCGCAGGGGATCGGGAATGTCGCCCTTGATGACGCGTTGCGCGAGGCCTTCGGCGATCGCCGTCTTACCCACGCCGGGTTCGCCGATGAGCGCCGGGTTGTTTTTCGTACGACGCGAGAGAATTTGAATGACGCGCTCGATCTCGTTGCTGCGGCCGATGACGGGATCGAGTTTGTTCTCGCGCGCGAGTTGCGTGAGGTCGCGACCGTACGCGTCGAGTGTCGGCGTCTTGCTCTTACCTTTAGGCGCAGGCGGTTGACCTTCCGCGCCGAGCAGCGAGGTGGTTTGCACGCGCACCTTCGCCGGATCGACGCCGAGGTTGGTCAGCACGCGCGCCGCTACGCCCTCACCCTCGCGGATGAGGCCGAGCAGTAGATGCTCCGTGCCGATATAATTGTGATTGAGCTGGCGCGCCTCTTCGAAGGCGAGCTCGATTACGCGCTTCGCCCGCGGCGTGAACACCATCTCTTGCTGTACGGTTTGGCCGCCTCGGCCGACGATCGCCTCGACCTCTTGGCGTACTTTTGCAAGATTGACGCCAAGCGACTCGAGAACTTTCGCGGCAAGGCTCTCGCCTTCCGAGATGATACCGAGCAGGATGTGCTCGGTACCGATGTAGTTGTTCCCCAAACGCTGCGCTTCTTCTTGAGCGAGCACAATGCTGCGTCTCGCGCGCTCGGTGAACGGTTCCCACATTGACATTGCTTGGCTCTTCCCTCCGGAGATGCTGCCTGCGCCCCGCGCAAGTATCTTACTGTAACGCTACCCGCCGCGGCTGGGTTTCGTGACGCTCTTTAAGGTCTTGTATCGGCAAGGTCTTGTATCGGCCGGTACGCCACCGCATCGCGCGAGGCCTCGGGTGTGTATTAAGATGAGAGTCATGCCAACGACCGATGAAATCCGAACCGCCCTGGCCGACGTCAAGGACCCCGAACTCAACCTTGGGATACTTGAGCTTGGCTTGGTCTACGACGTAAGCGTCGAAGGGGACGCCGGGGAGCACGTAACCGTCGTGATGACCCTCACCTCACCTATGTGCCCGGTTGGGCCCATGTTCAAAAAGTCGGTCCAAGACCACGTGTTGGGGGTCGATGGGGTCAAGTCAGCCACGGTCGATATCACGTTCTCGCCGCCCTGGGACCCGGTGACGATGGCCTCCGAGGACGTCAAAGCCGCTCTGGGGATATGGTGACTACCCCGGCAAGGCGATAATCGCGAAGCTGCCGGTGCCGTGGGCGATCAGCTTGCCGGCGGCGTCGATGACGCGCCCCTCGGCCGTGCCCAGCGTTGTGCCGACGTGGACAACGGTGGCTTCGGCGCGAAGAAGCTGCCCGTTCGGAAGTGCGGGCCGCACCATGTGCACGTGCAGATCGGTGGTCGTTGCCATGCGTCCTTCGGGCAACTTGCTTTGGACCGCGAGCGTTAAGACCGTGTCGAGCAGCGTCGAGGTAAATCCGCCGTGGACCATGCCGGCGGGATTCGCCGTCCATTCGTGCGCCGGCGCGGAGAACGTGATGCGTCCCGGCTCGGCTTCTTCAAAGACGAACCCAAACGCGCTTGCAAGGGGCGGCGGCGGCGCCTCACCGGCGATGATGCAACGCATCCACTCCAGATGCGCTTTGCCGCTCATTGCGCGCTGCAGTTCGCGCGGATCAGTCCACGTGAACGTGTAGTTGCGCAGAGTCTCCATGGCGTTCTCCTTGTAGCTCGAGTGCATCGCTGACAATTTGCCACAGCGCGCTGTTGGCCGAACGGAAAAATCCCATGTGTGCAATTGCGCGCACACCGCATGCGGGCGGATCGAGTACGCGTACTTCCGGTCGGGTACCACTAAAGGCGGCCGCGAGTCCCTCGACATCTCCCGGCGTTATCCACAGATCGTCGTGCGGCGCCAGCATCAGCAGTTCGCCGCGGTAATTCGCGCCGTTACGCAGCGATGCGAGCGTGGGATCGTCGAGAAAATAGCGCGGCCGAAGAACCCACTTGCGCCATTCGCGCGCGATGCCCGCGGCGAGATCCTCACCGAACCCCATGCGTGAGCCGGGCGAATAGCCGAAGACCGCGATGCCGAACGGCACGATGAACTTCATCAAGGTGTAGACGCGATAGCGCTGGCTGGGCGCGCACGTGCCCCAATAGCCCAGACCCGATGCGATCGTGACCGCGCGCGAGATCTCGTGATTGTTCGGCGCGAGCAGCAGCGCGTGCCCGCCATAGGAATGTCCGACCAGTCCGATCGGTAGATCGGGGTAGCGCGCACGTAACCAGGCGATTACGCCGGGCGCGTCGCGCTCACCCCAGTCGCGCATGCGCGCGTCGCTGCGCCGTAGTTGCTCCGGCGGCTCGCCACTGCCACGATAATCATAGGTGACGACGGTAGCACCGCGACCCGCCAGATACGTTGCGATGCCGGCGTAGTACCCGCGCGGTACGGCCGTTGCGCCGCTGACGATCACCGCGGCGCGCGGCTCCTGGTCCGGTTCGAAGAGCGTTGCGCGCAGAGGCAGCCCGTCGAGTGCGGGAATCGCTACGTCGCGCATCGCTCATCCAGCCACGCGCGTAAAGCGGCGTAGGCGTTGCGCGAGTGCGTGCGCGAACGCAATCCACGCGCGAGAAGGACGGCACCCTCGAGTGTGGCGACGATAAAATCAGTCGCCTGCTCGAGGTCGGTGTCGGAGCGCAGGTCGCCGGCGTTGCGCGCCCGCTCCAAATTGCGGCGCACGACGCCGCGCATCGCGCGAAATGCGTTCGAGACGCGCTCGCGCAAAAACGGCAGCGCGTCATCGGCTTCAACGCAGGCATTCATCACCATGCATCCGCCGTCAATCACCGGATGCTCGCCGTAACGCTCGAAGGCATCGATGTGCGCGCGCACCCGCGCAAGACCCGGCGCGGCGGCGAGGAGCGCCTTGGTGAAGTACGCTTCGACTTGGGCGTACGCGTAATCGAAGGCTTCAACTGCAAGCTCTTCCTTGCTCGCGAAATGGTTGTAGAGCCCGCCCTTTTCGAGCGCCGTTGCTTCGAGGATGTCGGCGATCGAGGTACCCGCAAACCCGCGCCGGTTGAAGATCGGCGCCGCCGATGCCAGGATCGCCATGCGCCGTTTCGAACCCTTCATAAAACAGACCGTTCGGTCTGTAACCATGCTGCTCCTTGGGGGCGTTTACACAGGCAATGCAGACCAACGAGGACCTCGTCGAGTACGGCTCGCGCCGCTGGTTGATCGTGCTCGGCGTCATGTCCGCGACGCTGCTTCAAGTCCTCGACGCGACGATCGTCAACGTCGCGCTGCCCACGATTCAGGGTAACCTCGGTGCAAACTTCGATGACGGCGCATGGATTGTGACCGGCTATATCATTGCCGCGGTCATCGTTATTCCGCTCACGCCCTGGCTGCAACAGATGCTGGGCCGGCGCAACTACTACGTCGGCGCGATCGTCGGGTTCACGATCACCTCGATTTTGTGCGGCTCGGCGACGTCGCTGGGCGCGTTGATCTTTTATCGCGTGTTGCAGGGCCTGTTCGGAGGTGGCCTGATTGCAACCGGCCAGGCGATCATGCGTGACACGTTTCCCGCCAAACAGCTCGGTCTGAGCCAAGCGCTCACATCGCTCGGCGCCGTGGTTGGCCCATCGATCGGCCCTACACTCGGCGGCGTGCTGACCGACTCGCTCTCGTGGAACTGGATCTTCTACGTCAACATCGTTCCGGGTATTCTCTCGGCGATCTTGTGTGCGATGTTGCTGCGCGACCCGGGCCGGCGCAAGGTGAGCGGTTTCGACGGTGTCGGCCTTGCACTGTTGGCGATGGGGTTGGGCTGCCTGCAATACGTGCTCGACGAGGGCGAGCGCTACGACTGGTTCAACGACCGCAACATCTTACTCGGTGCCGTGATCGCGATCGCATCCCTTGGCATCTTCATCTATTGGGAGTTGCGCGTCGTCAAGAACCCGATCGTCGATATCGGCATCCTGGTGCGAAAACCCACGGTCGCGGCGGGATGTGCGCTCGCGATGTTGCTCGCGTTCTCGCTCTTTGGCGGCGTGATCCTCGCTCCACAGTTCCAGCAGCTCTTGCTGAACTTCACCGCGACGCTCTCGGGCCTCTCGATCCTCAGCCGCGCGCTCGGCATCATGGTGATGACGTTTGTGACGCTCGGGATCATGAATCGGTTCAAGGTACGGCCGCAGATACTCCTCGCAATCGGCTTCATCATCGTTGCGATCGCCAACTTCATGACGACCGCGGTGCTCACCACCGACAGCGTCTTCGGCACGTTCATTTTCCCGCTCGTCCTCGGCGGGATCGGCTTCGGCATGCTCTTCGTGCCGCTTACCGTGAGCGTACTCAGTTCGGTGCAGGGTCCCGAGACGCAGAAGGCCACGTCGCTTTTGAGTCTGTTCCAGCAGCTCGGCGGTTCGATCTCGACCGCGGTATTGGTAACGCTGCTCGATCGCCGCGGCGCCTTTCACCAAGACCATCTTGCGGCATCGATCACGCTGGCAAGCCCGGCGGTGCAGCGCGCGCTTGCGGCGCACGCCCCGCTCAGCGGCGTCGCCGCGCAGGTCTCGCAACAGGCGGCGACCATGGCATTTGCCGACGCGTTCTACTTCTTGGGCGTGATCACGCTCGTCTTGACACCGCTCGTGCTGTTCTTGCGACCACCACGAACCGCAGCGCACGTCGCGACGGCGCACGCGATCGCCGCCGAATGAGGTGGCTTGTGTTGCTGACAATACGCGATCACCACTGTCCACACGCGCCCGTTTACGGTTGGCCCAGACCGCTACGCCTCCGGCTCGCAGATGACGATCGTTGACGCGCAGACCGGGACGTGGCTGATCACGACTGCCAGGGGCACCCGAGCGAGCCGTACAATGCGGACCCCGTGAGGACGCACGAGGACAAGTACCGGGAACTCGCGGCGAAGCGCGAGCTTGCACAGGCACCTGCCGGGGCCGAAGCGATCGAAAAGCAGCACGCGCGTGGCAAACGAACCGCGCGCGAACGCATCGATGCCCTCGTCGATGAAGGTTCGTTCACCGAACTCGATCAGTTTGTCATTCACCGCACCAATGCGTTCGGTCTCGACGAGAAAGAGTTTCTCGGCGACGGTGTCGTGACCGGACGCGCTACGATCGACGGCCGCCAAATCTTTCTCTTCTCGCAAGACTTCACCGTGCTCGGCGGCTCGCTCGGCGAAGCATTCGCCGAGAAGATCTGTAAGGTGATGGACCTCGCGCTGCGCACCGGATCGCCGCTGATCGGGATCAACGACTCGGGCGGCGCGCGCATTCAGGAAGGCGTCGTTTCGCTCGGCGGCTACGCCGAGATATTCTGGCGCAACGTCCAGGCGAGCGGCGTGATTCCGCAACTGAGTTTGATCGCGGGTCCGTGCGCCGGCGGCGCGGTCTATTCGCCCGCGATCACCGATTTCATCATCATGACCGAGAAGATCTCGCAGATGTTCATCACCGGCCCCGAGATCATCAAGACGGTCACCGGCGAAGACGTGAGCTTCGAAGAACTTGGCGGCGCGATGACCCATGCCACGCGCAGCGGCGTCGCGCACGTCGTAGCCAGTGACGAAGACGACCTTGCGGCGCAAACGCGCGCGCTCTTCTCGTATATTCCGCAGAACAATCTCGACGATCCGCCGCGCTACGCGTGCGACGACGATCCGCAGCGCGAAAACCCCGCGCTCGATGAAATCGTGCCCGACTCGCCCAACAAGCCCTACGACATGCACGACGTAATCGGGGGCATCCTCGACTACGGCGACTTCTTCGAGATTCAACCGCTCTACGCGCAGAACATCATCTGTGGCTTCGGCCGCATCGCCGGACGCAGCGTCGGCATCGTAGGCAATCAGCCAAACGTCCTCGCCGGTGTGCTCGACATCGCCTCGTCGATCAAAGCCGCACGCTTCGTGCGCTTTTGCGATGCGTTCAACATTCCGCTCCTGACCTTCGTCGACGTGCCGGGTTTCTTACCAGGCACCACGCAAGAGTATGGCGGCATCATCCTGCACGGCGCGAAGCTGCTTTACGCTTTTGCCGAGGCAACGGTGCCGAAGATCACGGTGATCACGCGCAAGGCTTACGGCGGTGCGTACGACGTCATGTCCTCCAAGCACATCCGCGCGGATGTCAACCTTGCCTGGCCAACTGCCGAGATCGCGGTGATGGGCGCAGAAGGCGCGGTCAGGGTCATCAACCGGCGCGAGATCGCCGCAGCGAAGGACAAAGACGCCAAAGCCAAAGAGCTGATCGATGAGTACACGGAGCGCTTCGCTAATCCGTATATCGCGGCGCAGTACGGCTATGTCGACGACGTGATCGAAGCGCACCGTACACGTGGCGCAATCGCGACCGCACTCGAGATGCTCGAGAACAAACGCGTCGAACGCCCGAAGCGCAAACACGGCAACATCCCGCTCTGATGGGCAAGCGAGGTACGCCATGCGTATGCTAACCGTCTTTGCACTCGCTATCGCGCTGCTTTGTACTACCGCGGCCGTACCAACCGCCACGCCCACACCGTCCGCGATCGACATCGCTCGCGACCGGATCGATACCATGCTGCGGACGGGGCACGCCGACCCCGCCTGGTTTAGTGCAACATTTCTCGCGCAGGTTCCAGCCAGCCAGATCGATGCAGTCATCGCAAGCCTTCTCAAAACAGAGGGAGCCTATCAGCTCGTTGAGTTCACGCCGGCGAAGTTCATAGCGCGCTTTGCCAACGGCACGGATGACATCCTTATTCATCTCGATGCCGACAACAAAATCGACCAACTGCTCTTTAAGCAACCGGTGCTGGCCACAGCGTCGATCGACGATGGCCTCAAGGTGCTTGCGCGAATGACCGGAACCGCGTCGTACGTCATCGTCGAAGAGGGCCGCACGGAACGCGCGGCCCTTAATGCGTCCGCGCCACTGGCTGTGGGCTCAGCCTTCAAGCTTGCCGTGCTCAGCGCGCTTAGCGATGAGATAACGCGGGGTTCGCGACGCTGGAGCGACGCCGTGCCCCTTGCGAAAGACTGGAAGAGCCTGCCGACCAGCGTGCTGCGCACGTGGCCCGACGACACCCCGTTGACGCTTGCGACCTATGCGGCCGAAATGATCTCGATCAGCGACAACACGGCGGCCGATGCACTCGTGCGAATCGTCGGACCAAGCGCATTGAGACCGTATACGTTTGGCAACGATCCCTTCCTTACAACGCGCGAGATGTTCGTTCTCAAATCGACCGTACATACCGACCTGCGCACGGCGTATCTTCGCGCCGCAACAGCGAGAGAGCGGGCCGCCGTCTTAGTCTTCGTCGATGCCCAGGCACTGCCAACGCTCGAGCAATTGCCGACCTCTCCCGATTTGGCGGTGGAATGGCAGTACAGCGTGCGGGAGCTGTGCGAGCTGATGCGCCGCGTCTGGGCACTTCCGTTCATGTCGATCAACCCCGGCGTCGCCAATCCGGCCGACTTTCGCCAGGTGGCCTTCAAAGGTGGTTCCGATGTTGGGGTCATCAACCTTACGACCATGGTGACGACCAGACGCGGGACGGCGGTCTGTTTCTCCGCAACACTGAATGACTCAACACACCCCGTCGACGAAACGGTATTCGACAATGCGTATGCGGACGTGCTACACCACATCGCAGCTTTTTAACGCCAAGGAGCACGGATGACCACACGTAAGGACTTTCTCGCGGCGGGGGCGCTCGCCGCCACAATTCCGGCAACGGCACTCGCCGATGCTCCGCCGGCCAAGCATCCCAAGGCCCCCAAGCTCGACTTCGATCTCGAGTCGTTTAACGCGCTGCTCGACGGAGCGCAATCGCATAAAACGCTCTTCACCGCCGTGCAAATCGAAGGCGGCGAGGTCTTATTAGCGATGCGCAACACGCTCAACGGTTACCGCGACGTGGGTGTCGATTGGAGCGACGTGCTTCCGGTCGCCGTGCTCTATCACGGCCTCTCGATTTTCTTGGCCTTCGACGATCTCGTATGGAACCGCTACGTCTACCCGTTCGCCGGAAAACTCAAGCACGGAAACGGCGCCGCGCAGATCGCATCGGTTCGCGAATTCGGCGCGAGCGGCAACCCGTGCCTGCGCGAGCAAGGCGGCGACGGGGATATCTCGATTCGTTCGCTGGTGGCCGATGCCGGTGCGCGCTTCTTCGTCTGTAACAATGCGGCGCTGGGCACGGCCTCGATGGTGGCAAAGGCGCTGGGCAAGCCGTTTGACACCGTTTACGCCGATTTCGCGCACCATCTCGTGCCGAACGCGCTCATGGTTCCCGCGGGCGTCTGGGCGATACATGCGATCCAAGAGCAGCGCTTCACGCTGCTGCAGACGTCGCTCGCTACCAACGCGTAACTACTCCGCGAAAGGCGCCACCCATGCGAGACATGCTCCTCATTGCTCTGCTCGCGACGACACTAGCCGCGGAGCCGACTCCGGCCTTCGTCGACGCCTTGGTGCAGAAAACGATGGCGAGTACGGGCACACCGGCCGTGTCGCTTGCAATCGTGCGACACGGAGCGATCGTCTACGAAAAAGCGTATGGACTGCGATCGCTCGAGCAGAAGCTGCCGGCTACCACTGACACGACGTTTCCGATCGGTTCGGTCAGCAAGCAGTTCTTGGCAGCAACGATGGTCGCGATGGCGCGCGAAGGCAAGCTCTCGCTCAACGATCCTCTCGCGAAGTACGAACCGACGTACTCCGACGCGTCGCAAATCACGATCGCCCAACTGCTCGCGCACGAAGCCGGAATTCGGGACTACTACCCGCTCGATTACCCGACGCTCGAATCGTATCAACCGATCGCGATGCAGGCGCTCGCGGATCGCTACGGCCACCTACCCCTCGACTTCGCGCCGGGCACGCGCTGGCAGTACAGCAACAGCGGCTATACGATCGCGGGCGTGATCGCCCAGCGCGTGGCTGGCGCGACGCTTTTTGATGTCTACCAGCGTCGATTCTTCACGCCGCTCGGCTTGACGTCGGCGCATTGGATCGACGGCGGCTTTGGTCCGACCGATGCACTCGGCTACCAGTCATATTTCTTTGCACCGTATGAAGTTGCGCCGGTCGCGGCTGCGGCGTGGCTCAATGCTGCCGGAAGTCTTTCGATGACCGCGCACGATCTCGCGCGTTGGACGATTGCGCTGATGGAACATACTGTCGTCCCGGCTGCAGACACCGCGATCTTATGGCAACCGCGGTTGCTTGCCGACGGCGAGAACCCCGGGTACGGTCTCGGTTTCTCCATCGGCGCGCTCAATGGACACCGGCTCATCAGTCACGGCGGCGAAGTCGTGGGATACCAGTCGTTCGAGGCGCTTTTTCCGGACGATGACACGTCGATTGTCGTGTTCTCCAACGCCACGCCAAGCGCGTCCAGCTCGACGATCGGAAGAGCGATCGCCGAGGAGATCTATGGCAACGCCGCCGCGGACGCCGGCCTACCCGATGCCGCGGTGCTCGCGCGAAGCTGGCTGCTCGACCTCGCGCAGGGGCGGATCGATCGATCGGCAATCACAGCGGACTTCAATGCACTCATGACGCCTGCGCGCGTTGCGCAAGCAGCGTCCACGCTCGCTCCGCTCGGAACGCCGCAGGTCCGAAATGCGCGCGCCGCCCTGCGCGGTGGATTGGTGGTCAACACGCTCACGGTAACCTATCCAACGAAGACGCTACAGGCCATCCTGTATCGCACGCACGACGGTAAGATTGCGGAGCTCTTCTTGTTTCCGTGACCGCTATCGCGGTTTGCCTACGCCGAGATTCTCGATCCCGATGTGTTTGAAGGTCGCCCACTGTTGCGCGAATGGCGGATGCATGCTGCGGCAAAGCACGATCGGCTGATTCACTTCGTAGGGCATCTTGTACGGCGATGCTCCCGTGTTAGCGACGACGCCGGCTGACGCGCACATCTGCGACCACTGCGCGGGGTCGACGTTAACGGCGATCACGACCGAGCCATCGCCGTTGCCGGGTCCCCATAAGTAATATTGGTTGTTGCCGCTCACTGCGAAAGGCAGATTCGTGCCATACACGTTGATCGCGCTTGCGTCACCGTAGTTCGAAGCGTAGATCGTCGCTTTGGCGCGATCGCTCGCGGATAACCCGTTGTAGACGCCTTCGACGGTGCGCGCCAGATCGCGCCAGCCGAATTCGTCGGCGTAGACCTGCATGATCGGCGCGCCAATGCCGGCGCGTTCCATCGCCGGCATCTTGAATGAGCTGCGATCCAGCATCGCCTTGAATTGCGCGACCGGCATCACCGGGAGCACGTACGGTAGCGCGAACGCAGCGTTGGCCGCCGCAAGCACAGCCCAGATGCCGATCACCCAGCGCCAGAGCATGGTTACCGAAACGGCGCCGAGCGCAAAGATCGTGGGATAGGCCGCAGCCATGTAGTAGGCTTTGCCGTTGGTGAGCACGATGAGCACGCCCATCGCCACGAACGTTACGGCTAGAAAACGGAACTGCGCAAGCCGCGCTTGCACGAACGGCGCGATGATGCCGGTGATCCACAGCGGCGCAAGCACGATGTTCACGAGAAATACTTGTCCAATCGTGAAGCCGATCGGGCCGCCGAGGAAGTTGCCCGAGTTGTCGTTGCGCACGAGCTCGAGGAACGGGAAGCCGTGCACCGCTTGCCAGATGACGTTCGGCAGCGCGATGACTGCGGCAATTGCGACACCGATCCATAGATCGCGCGAGCGAAAGATCGAGCGCGGCCCGAAGAGCGCAAGGCCGATCGCCAATCCCGCGGCCCACATCAAGATGCCGTAGCGCGTTTCAAACGCGCAGCCGGCAACGAGGCCCGCCCACCAATACATGCGCGGCTCGTTGCGCACGATCCCGCGCGTGATCAGATAGGCGAGCAGCGTGAAATCGAGCGGCTCAAAGCTCGAGGTGTTGAGCGTCGCGGACATCGCGGTGACGAGCGTTGCGCTCGCATAAGCGACGGCCGCCAGCCACGCGGCACGACCATTGCCGCCGAGCAATTGCGTAAACGCAACAACGACCGGCACGGTCGCAATTGCGGCTAGGATCCCGGGCAGACGCAACAGCCACACGTGGGTGCCGCCGAATTGCGTCAATGCAGCAAGCAGCGGTACCAGCGGCGGCTGATCGATGTAGCCGAACGACGGATGCCACCCGCAGACAATGAAGTACAGTTCGTTACGGAAGATGTCGTATTGGCCGGCCGTTGCAAGATGCACGACTGCGACGACGGCCGCTACGACCCCAGCTGCCCACCACGCGTTGCGCTGCATGGCTACGGATTGATCGGCCGCGTAGGTTTGAACTCGATAACCTGGTACTCGGCGACACCCTCGCGCACAAACGGGTCCTCGGCGAGGATCTCGTCAACCTGGTCGCGCGTGATGTCGTGCGTGACGATCACACCCCCGATGCGCGGACTCTGTGGTCCCGACGTCAGCAGATGGTGCGCTGCATAGTGGCGTTCGAGGAAGGCGCGGTGCTCGGCGAGCCAGGCATCGACCACGTCGAGCGGCTTGAGATAGCGCGAGATCAGCACAAACATGCCGCTACCCGTTCGCGCGAGAGGACGAGGGCCCTTGCGCTGGTATCTACCCTGACGTGAAGCTGCTGGACGGAAAACGTGCCCTGATAACGGGCGTTGCCAATCGCTGGTCGATCGCGACCGGCATCGCACACAAGATGCACGAGCACGGTGCGACGCTCGCCTTTACCTATCAGGGCGAACGGGTCAAGGACGAGGTCGAAAAGCTTGCGGCGGAGCTCGGGGGCGGTCCGGTGATCGAATGCGACGTTGCAAGCGACGCATCGCTCACGGCGATGCGCGACGCGCTCGCCTCGGGGTTCGGCCCACTCGACACGCTCGTGCACTCGATCGCCTTTGCCGACAAAGACGACCTGCGTGGCACGGTCTATGACACCTCGCGCAAGGGCTTCGCGCTTTCGCTCGACGTCTCGGCGTATTCGCTCATTGCGCTAGTCTCGGCGCTGCGCGACAACTTCAACGACAATGCGTCGATCATGGCGATGACCTACCTCGGCGCGACGCAGATCGTTCCGAATTACAATTTAATGGGCATCGCGAAGGCTGCACTCGAATCGTCGGTGCGTTATCTTGCCTACGATTTGGGCGGTCGCGGCATCCGCGTCAACGCAATCTCGGCCGGCCCGATCAAGACCGCGAGCATGCGCCAAGTGGCCGGCGCAACCAAGATGCTCGACGTCGTGCCGCAGGTCGCCCCGCTGCGCCGCAACGTCACATCCGAAGACGTGGGCAACACCGCGGTCTACCTTGCCTCAGACCTTGCATCGGCGATCACGGCGGACGTGCATTTCGTGGATGCCGGTTACCATACGGTCGGGATGTATCCGCCCGATTTTCACATGTGATTAGCGACGACGAACTCGCGGCGATCGCCGCCGCACTCGCAATCGTGGCCGAACCCGGCGAACCAGCACTTCCACCGGCACCGCGCGCACGCTGGAAATTCGCCGCGCGCAACCCCGACTTGGAGATCGAAGACTACCGTAGTGTTTAAGAAGATTCTCATTGCCAATCGCGGCGAGATTGCGGTCCGCGTGATCCGCACCGCGCGCGAGATGTCGATCGCAACCGTTGCCGTCTATTCCGAAATCGATCGCGATGGCATCCACGTCCGCATGGCTGACGAGGCGTACCTCATCGGCCCAGCCGCGCCGGCGCAAAGCTACCTTAATATCGACGCGCTCCTCGAGGTCGCAAAACGTTCGGGCGCCGACGCCGTGCACCCGGGCTATGGGTTCCTCGCCGAGAACGCCGCCTTCGCGCGGCGCGCAATCGCGGCCGGCATCGCCTGGATCGGCCCGCATCCCGATGCGATCGACGCGATGGGCGACAAGTTGCGTGCGCGTCAAGCCGTCGCGAAAGCCGAAGTACCGTTCGTGCCGGGTGGCATGGACGCGATCGAGGACGTCAAAGGCGCTCACGCGGCCGCAAAGGCGTACGGATTGCCGCTCGCGCTCAAAGCCTCGGGCGGCGGCGGCGGCAAGGGTCTCAAAGTCGCACGTACGATCGACGAAGTTGAATCGGCCTTTACGACCGCCAAGCGCGAAGCCGAGGCGTACTTCAAGAACGGCACGATCTACGCCGAACGGTATCTGGAAAATCCCAAACACGTCGAATTGCAGATTCTCGCCGATAAGCACGGCAACGTGGTGCACGTCGGCGAACGCGACTGTTCGCTGCAGCGCCGTCATCAAAAGCTCTGGGAAGAGACGCCCGCGCAGATTCCGCTCAAGACGCGCCGCGCGATGCGCGAGGCCGGCGTGCGCGCCGCGCAAGCCATCGGCTACGACTCGGTCGGCACGATCGAGTGCCTCGTCCAAGGCGATGAGTTCTTCTTCCTCGAGATGAACACACGCATCCAAGTCGAGCACACCGTGTCCGAAATGATCTCGGGCCTCGATCTGATTCGCGAACAGATTCGCGTCGCGGCGGGCGAACCGCTCGGATTCGGCCAAGACGACATTACGTTCAACGGCTTTGCGATCGAAGGTCGCGTCAACGCCGAAGATCCGGCCGACAACTTCCGCCCCGCGCCCGGGACGATCACCGCATACAAGGAGCCGGGCGGTCTCGGCGTACGCGTCGACTCGGCTGCGTATCCGGGATACACGATCTCGCCCGACTACGATTCGATGATTGCGAAGTTGATCGTCTGGGCGCCGACGCGGGCGCAAGCCATTCGCGCGTTTGGCGCGGGCAATCGACGAATATCAGATCGAGGGCGTACCGACGACGCTGCCGCTCTTGCGCGCGTTGTGCGATGAACCCAGCGTTCACGAATGCATCGTATGGAACTGCCACGTTGGAATCATTTGCGGCGTCGGGGTTTGCGGTCTCCCCCTCCGCCTCCCTTAGTATGGTTACGGTCGGCTCCGGGGGAGACACGCAACCCGCTCCGCCGCAAACGATTCGTGTCGAAGTCAACGACAAGTTGTATAACGTTCGCGTCTTCGATTTGCCGCAACGAGCGGCAGCCCCGACGAAAAATGGGGTGCAACGCGCCGCGCCAAGAACCGCGGGGAAGAAACAATCGGCGGGTTCGGGCGGCAATGATGTCGTTTCGCCGATGCATGGCGTCGTCGTCGAGATGAAAGTTGCGGCGGGCGATGCGATCGCCGAAGGTCAGGTCGTAGCGATCGTCGAGGCGATGAAGATGATGAACGAGATCCGCGCGCATCGGGCCGGAACTGCGGTCAACGTGCACGCGAAGGCGGGCGATACGGTTGAGGCGCGCGCGGCACTCGTAACGATCGGCTAGGAGCGGACGCTTTAAGCGCGCAAGACGTGCGCTGGAATTGGATCATGTTTACCTTTGGCCACGACGTCGCGCGCTTCGGCCGTACCAGGGTCGACGCATGCAGCCTTCCACGTGGCCTCTGCTATGAGCGCCTCACCGGCGCCCGCGGCCGTCGCAAGACGTGACGCCGTGTTCATACTGTCACCGAAAATATGGACGTCATCCGGCCCGTACGGCACCCCGACCGCCGAACCGATATATGAAATTCCGGTGTTTACGCCCACGCCTACGTTGACGCGTGTTGTGTCGGGCAACTCCGGCATCTTCGCCGCAAGGATCCGCCGCGCGGCTTCGATCGCTTTCTCTGCGTGATGCGACCCGCAGAAGCCGGGAGGATAGAACGCGACGACTTCGTCGCCGATGATGTCCATCACGAACCCATCGGTGTCGTAAAACACGCGCGTCACGGCATTGTAAAAGCCGTTCATGACGTGACTCCACGCGGTCGGACCGAATTTCTCTGCCAGTTCGGTTGAATCACGGACGTCGACGAAGACGATAGACACCTCGACTTCCGCGCCGCCCGGGAACATCTGCAAAAACTTGTCGCAGGCGTTGCAGAAGTTCGGATTTCGCCGCGACGGATCTTTATGCATCGCCTTCATGATGGCGCCGCCGACGCCGTGAAACGGCGCGAAGCACATGCGACAACGTGGGGGTGACGGCATCCAGCGATGCACGTTTTGAAATTTTTTCAGCGCCGGATGCCCCACCGCGAAGATCGTGTACCACAGATCACGGTTCGCCAGCTCGGACGGAATCCTACTGCTATCGCTACTCATGACGTAGCTGCCTCCGGCCGTGGTATCGTCATGTTCGCCGTCGCCTCAGGGCATGGATCGTCCATATTCACGACCTTGGTCGAACACCACCATGACGTTCCAACCTCGATCGGCCCCGTCGTATTATTCTGGCCTGCATATTGAACGGTATACGTGTCGGGTGGAATCGGATTCTCGCAATATGCTTTTGACGGCAGGGTGGGAAAGTTGATATCGACGCCCGCCGCAAGATTGTCGGCTGGAATCCACGCTGGGGCACCTTTCAAGCTCACCACCTGGTCGAAATCCGGCTCCTTGACCTGATAGTGGTTCATATGCGCCTCGCCGCCTTCACCGAAGAGGATGTACGTTAGCGCCTCCGGGTAGCCGAGGCGGAAATCGAAGTGCCGGAAATAGACGACGCGTTCAACCAGCACGGAGACATTGGAGAGAAACGGCTCAACGCCGTCCCACGGCCACTCTTCATAGTGCTTTTTGTACGGAATCCCGCGCCAGATGTCTGCTGTAAAGGCGCGAACCCGTCCGCAAGCAACGCTCGGCACGGTGAAAAGCTCGTGAATGACATTGCCGAGAAAATACGGATCCGTTGGATGAGCGTGACGATCCTCGATATATGCGTCCATCGCGCCTTGCTGAAGCGATGCACGGAGCACCATTTGAAACATGTGCTCCTCCATATGGAACATCGTCATGTGTGCCAAAAATAGTGCCTTCTCACCGAGCATGATGAAAGCGTGTTGCGACGGATCGTTTGCAACGACCGTGTTTGCACCATTGCCCATCGCCATTGTCATGGCCTTAGGTCTGTACCACGTACTCATAACACTCCTTATCTATTCCAACCCGTCGAGCGCCTGATGAACGACGTCGCGAAACGCCTGCTCGATAACCGCGAGAAAGTCGCCCTGAGGCGTATCGGTCGTCCACGGATTCATCGTCGTTGAGATCAGCGTATCGATCGTCTTACCCGCCACGGGTGCGCAGCCCGCGCGCAGCGCGAACTCGTCGACGAACGCTTGTCCGTACACGGCGGGATCGAAGGAAGAGCTTGTCAGAATCAGTTCTTTCTTATTCAATTCCGGCCAGCTCGCAGGCGGATTGAGCATGCTGCATATATCGAAGACGGCGTCGTTGAGCTCGTTCATCGCGTCGATATCGGTGTTGAGCGTTCCGTCTTTAATGAAGTTGAACGCGTAGGTAAGAATGACTTGATCGGAGCCGAGTTCGTAGAAGAGATCGCGCTCGGCGGTGTTAGCCCTGAAATACGCGTCGAGTTCCCTGTTTGATTTCGGCACGAACACATCGCGGATATGATCGCGCTGCCGCTGAATATCGGCCGCACTTTCCCCGTCGCGCTCTGCGGGAAGGCGCTGGACAAGAGTTAGGGTGAAGCGGTCGTCTTTCATCGTGACGAGCCGGCAGTAGAGCCGTTTCGACGTCCAAAAGCACTGGCTCAATATCTTACCGTAGCCATCCCTGGTCAGCGGGATAACGCGGTGTGCAAGATAGACCGCGGCCGCGGCGGCGCCGGGCTTCGATCCCTCGACGCCGTACACGCCGACCGTCGGATCGGATTGTCCGTGAAAAACGACCGGCGCTTTGAGCGACACGAAGTTCCGCATCGCGGAGTTGCGATAGCACAGACCACCGGCGGGATATGGAACGTAGCCCGCTTTGTGCGGGTCGACGGTAATCGAATCGACCAAGCCGAGGGCTTTGTATTGATCCCGCACGTATACGCTCATCGGCGCGGAGGGTACCCACGAGAACGTGTGGTCTTGAGGATCGCGCAGCATCGAAGCGAAGTAGCCGCCCCAAGCAGCGTCGGCGTGCACCGCGAAATCGAGGCCTTGCGTGCGATATTTTTCGCGCAAATCGAGGATAGGACGCAGCGGATCGACCGCGCTCTCCTCCGTGCTGCCGATGACGGCGATAACCGAAACGACCGGAACGCGATCTACCAGCGCGCGCGCGAGCTCTTTATCGAGTTCGTCAACGCGCATTCGCGCGTCTAGGTCGACGGGTACCCTCACAATCGCATTCTGTCCGAGACCCAGCAACGTGCCGGCTTTCGGCCACGAGTAGTGCGCCGTCGCGGGCGCAATCACGACCGGAGCCTTCGCTCCAGCCGACATGATTTGGTTGTAAAACGCGATCCATCCGATATTGGGAAGCGCGTACTTCTGCAGCGCCTGCGCTGTCACGCCGACCTTAATCCCGAAGTTCGCCTCGATTGTCTCGGGCAGCGTGACGACGTCGTCGATTTTCAAGTTCAGCAGCGCCCAAGCATCTAAGGAGATCAGGGTCGCGGACGATCCGTCGAGTTTGGTTACCTGCAGCGCGCTTGCTGCGCTCATCACAGGCTCTTCACGCAACGCCGCGGCGAGCGCAATCGGAAAGAACTTGATGTTGCGCGCGGTCCACAGCGACTCGATGTTCGCGACCGAACCGTCGCACGTAATGTGTCCCCAGGGGGTCACGGATTTTCCCGACGTATCGAAGCCGAGCATTCTACAAAGCTCATCGCCCACTTCGATTTCAAGTCTCGTCGTGACCGGGGAAGCTTCAGCGGCGACGTTGTTCTGGTCGTAGAGCATGGCCGCCACATAACCGATGATCGCGGGCATCGCTTGATCCCACAGCATATGCCCCTGGTGACGGAGGCTGAAGATCGGCGCGGAGAACTGCAGTTTCTTACAGAGCTCGCTCGTCTCCAGTTTGAGCGTTTCGAGCTGCCGCTGGAAGATCGGCAAGCTGCGAATGGCGTCTGTAACGATCGCTGGATCTTCGGGATGAAATTCTCGTCGGTACTCGCAGTGCTGATCGATCGCGTAAGCGACGAGTTCTTTCAGCGTATCGGCGTTTTCCGCGTGCGGGCCGAGAAACCAACCTTCGGTCATGCCCTCGTTGGGCACCCTGAAACCCGGTCCCGAAAACGGCGCCGGCGGCGGCTGAGTCCGCATGAATGCCTCCCTTCCCCGCTGGGGAGCCAACCAAGAGCTCTCTGAAGATTCTACGCCTTGCGGGATGACCGTAGCTAGAGCATGAGAGCAAATAGGCCCAAAACGAATGCCAAGGCGGCGAGTTCGAAGGCCGTCTTCTGCCGGTGCAGCTTGACGTCTCGGACGTAAGCTAACGTCATCAGCTCGTTGACAAGGATTTTCAAGGCTTTCTCCGCGTCGCGCGGTACCGCACCGGCGATCTCCTCCAATTCGCGCCGTGAGACGATTCCGCGCCGGTTTATCATCGCATCGATCCAGCCGAGCTTGTAGAGCCCGCCGAGATAAAAGACGTCGGGAAGCCGTTCCGACCGCTTGACATGGGCCGCCGCGTTTCCGATGCCGATCAATGCGCGAATCGCGACGAAGGCGGCAACGACGTAGAACGTGGCGGCAACCGATCCGCATACGGTTCCGAATGTGAGGCGTAACCCGCTGCGCATTGCCGCCGACACCGCCGTAACGACGTATGGCAGCGGAATCGCGAGCACGGCGAGTAGAATGCCGACCTTCGTATCGATCGCGCGGATCGTCCCCTGCGCGTCCCTTACGGCCTCGGTCACGAGCGAGATTTGGGTGTAATCGCCGGCTTGTCGCGCGATCTCTCTTGCCAGCACTGCATCGCTCTCAGCGTGCATACGGCCTACCCTTCCTAACGTAATTTGGCGGTGATTCGCGTGATTAGGGAATTAGCAGCACTTTGCCGTGCAGGCCGCCTTTTTCGACGGCGGCTTGACCGGCGGCTGCTTCGCGCAGCGGCATCTTACGGGCGATCGGAATCGTGAGTCTCTTATCGCGGACCGCTTCCATCAGTAAGAACAGCAACTCGCCATCGGGTTTCGAGACGAATGGAACGACCTTGACCGAGGGATAATCTTTGGCGTTGTCGGGCGGACCCGTAACCGACGCGAATGTTCCCCCCGACTTGACTTTGCTCATGAGCGCGGCGGCAGTCGCGCCGCGCACCGCGTTGGCAACGATGTCCACTTGCGCCAATGCCGCGAACGCTGCGTCATCATCGAGTGCAATGGTTTCGTCGGCGCCGATACTCTTGGCTTGATGGAGCTGGTCTTTGCGCACGCCGGCGATAACATGCGCGCCAAGGTTCTTCGCCGTGTACACTGCGGACCGCCCGACGCCGCCGGCAGCGCCGGAAACCAGCACCGCATCGCCCGCTTTTGCGCCACTCGCCATCGAGATCAATTCGCTCCCGGTGGTCCCGACGAGCGGCACGGCCGCCGCGTCGATCACGTCGAGTCCTTCGGGAACCCGCGCAAACCACTCCGCTTTGCCGACGACAAGCTCGGCATAGGTGCGACCGACATTTGCTGCCACCTTCTCACCAACCGCGAGACCCTCCACACCCTCGCCGAGCTTGACGATCGTACCCGAGACGTCACGCCCGAGAATTGCCGGAAACTGCAGTGGGAACCGATCCTTCGCGGCGCCGCTGCGCTGTGAGATGTCGATCGGGTTGATGCTCGTGGCTGCGACCTTCACGAGCACTTCGCCGGGACCGGGCGCAGGATCAGGCACGTCCTCGTACTTCAGTTGCTCAGGGCCACCGTATTGATGAATGACTGACGGCTTTCACAAATGCTCTCCTTTACGGAACGAGTACCGACTTCTCACCGCCGACTTTTTCGGCGCGCATGTAGGCCTCAGCGGCGCGATCCAACGGAATCTGTTCGTCGACGCGCGGCGGTTGCAGCGCACCGGATTCAAAACCCGGACGCAAGTGGTCGAGGATGCGCGCGCACTGATCTGCGGGTGCCTGCGCAGAGTCGACACCGATGATCGTCAATTGCCGGCGATAGAGATCGAAGAGATCGAGGTTCACGTCTTTCCCGCCAATTTTTGAAATAATCACCATCCGCCCGCGGATTGCGAGCGACTGCAACAGCTGCCCAAAGATCGAGGCTCCGACAACGTTGAGCGCAAGATCGACACCACGTCCCTGCGTCGCGGTCTTTACCGCATCGTTGACCGTGCCCGCGTCGAACTCCGGGCGATCGAACGCCACAACGTGGGCACCGAGCCACGTTGCAACTTGCACGGCGGCACCGCCGACCGCGCCATGCGCGCCCGAGATCAGGACCCATTCGCCGGATTTCAACCCGCCGCGATCGACCAACGTCAGATACGCCGTAATAAGCGGCAGCCCGGCGGCCGCCGTCTGCGCCGGCGTCAAGTTGTTGGGACGTAACGTTACGTCTTGCGCAGGGACGGCGAGATACTCGGCGTGCGATCCATCGCGCGTGAATCCCAACTCACCGCCGGAGCCCCACACTTTTGCGCCTGCCAACGTATCCGGCCCCTCGACGACCGTTCCCGCGAAATCACGACCGATGATGCGCGGTAACGTCGTCTGGTGAAATCCACCCCGAATATTGACCGCGTCGCTTGGGTTCACACCCGCCGCCTCGATCTTGACGAGTACCTCGCCCGGCGCCGGGGTGGGCGTTGCGACGTCGCGCACGCGCACGTCGCTAGGATCGCCGAACTGCGTGATCTGTATCGCGCGCATAGTATTCGTGATCCTAGCGTGGATGGCGGCGCTTGGGAAGGGAAGCCTGCCTTCCCCTCACGCCGAATAGGCTGGTTCAATGGCACGGGAATTCAACGCGAGCGGCATCCCGCTCGAAGCCCACTACGATCGAACCGAAGACGCTTCGCACGACCTAGGCGAGCCGGGTGCATTTCCATATGGGCGCGGTATTCGTGCCGACATGTACCGTGGACGTCTGTGGACGATGCGGCAATACGCAGGTTTTGCAACCGCCGCGGAATCGAACGCTCGCTATCGCTATCTGCTCGAGCGCGGCACGACCGGCCTCTCCGTAGCGTTCGATCTCCCGACGCAACTCGGCCACGATTCTGACGCACCGCTCGCGCGCGGCGAAGTCGGAAAGGTCGGCGTCGCGATCGACTCGATTGCGGACATGGAGACCCTCCTCGACGGCATCCCGCTCGATGAAGTCACGGTCTCGATGACGATCAATGCGCCGGCTTCGATCCTGCTCGCGATGCTGCTTGCGGTTGCACGCCGTCGCGGCATTCCATTCGAGAAGCTTGGCGGGACGATTCAAAACGACGTGCTCAAAGAGTATGCCGCGCGTGGGACCTATATCTATCCACCGAACCAATCGATGCGTCTCGTCACTGACGTGATGAGTTATTGTGCGCGCGACGTGCCACAGTGGAACACTATCTCGATCTCGGGCTATCACATTCGGGAAGCCGGTTCGACCGCTGTTGAAGAGATCGCGTTCACTCTCTCCAACGCGAAGGCGTACCTGCGCGCCGCCCGCGACACAGGGATCGATCTCGACGTGGTCGCGCCGCGCCTCTCGTTCTTCTGGAACGCGCACAACGATTTCTTCGAAGAGGTTGCGAAGTTTCGCGCCGCACGTTACCTCTGGGCACACATCACGCGTGAGGAGTTTGGCTGCAAAGATCCACGCTCGCAGATGCTGCGCTTCCACACGCAAACGGGCGGCTCAACGCTAACTGCGCAGGAGCCCGACAACAACGTGGTTCGCGTGACGCTGCAAGCGCTCGCGGCAGTGTTGGGCGGGACGCAATCGCTGCACACCAACGGTAAGGACGAAGCGCTCGCGCTTCCGACCGCCGAGAGCGCGAAAGTTGCCCTGCGTACGCAGCAGATCATTGGCTACGAGTCGGGCGTCGCCGACGTGGTTGATCCGCTCGCCGGCTCGTACTACGTCGAGTCACTGACGAATCAATTGATCGAGCGCGCGCGGACGTTGATCGGCGAGGTTGACGAGTTGGGCGGCAGTATTGCCGCGATCGAGAGCGGGTGGATGCAGACGCGGATCGCCGACTCCGCATACGAAGCACAACGAGCGATCGAGCGCGGCGAAAGCGTCGTCGTCGGCGTCAACAAGTTTGCAGAAAAAGACGCCAGCAACGCATCGATCCCACTCCTGCGAGTCGACGAGGCGATCGAGCGAGAACAGGTCGCGCGTTTACGGCAATTCCGAGCAGCGCGAGACGCCGAGCGTGTCGAGACACGGCTTGCCGACGTGCGTACCGCCGCCGCGAGTAAGGACAACCTCATGCCGCACTTTATCGAAGCGGTCGATGCCGGCGCGACACTCGGCGAAATCTGCAATGTGTTGCGGGACGTCTTCGGCGTCTACCGGGCCAAAGAGGTCGTGGCATGAAGATCGATCACATCGCGATCGTCGTCAAGGATCTGGATGCGACGATCGACCTCTACACGCAAACGCTGGGCTTTAAGCCGATCTATCGCGAGACGATCGTCGACCAGGGCGTCGAAGCGGTCGGCTTGGAGGCGGGCGATTCGATCATCGAGCTCTTGCGCCCGCTCGATCCCGAATCGCCGATCGCGCGGTTCCGCGGCGACGCCGTGACGAAATTGCATCACACCGCCTATCGCGTCGATGACATCGAGACGGCCCTCGCAGACTACAAATCGAAGGGCGTGCGCTTAATCGACGAACGGCCGCGCAAAGGCGCGCACGGCAACCTCATCGCCTTTCTGCACCCCAAGTCCACCGGCGGCGTACTGATCGAACTCTGTCAGCGCGACCACTAAAGGTTTGGCGCCAAGCGCACGTCGATCTGCGTATCGAACGTGCGGTCCCACGGTAACGTGATCGACATCGCCGCAATGTGGAGCCGCGGGTAGAGCAGCGCAAGCGTCGCCTGCGCCTCGTACCACAGTAGTTCGCGATTGCGCTGCGCCGTCGCTGCCGCAACGTCAGGGGACAGCAGCGTGTGATCGGTTAGGCCCTGCGCCGCCAGCCACGCGTTGAGCGCCGGACGCACGTCGTCGTGAAAATCCACATCGTCGATAAAGCGCAGGTAGGTAAACGTCTGGTGCGCGAGCGCGTTGTAGCTGTGCAGCCTGCGGCCCGCGCCGGCGGCAATCGCTTCGGCAAGCGCCGTACCGACGGTATTTGCATTGGTGTTCCAGGCCGCATACGCGTCGAGGCGACTCGCCAGTCCGGATGAGAGCAGCGTATTTGCGAAGGCTTTCTGGTCGTCGTAGCTCTTCTCGAACGAGAGATCGACCACGGCAACGGACGTGCCGGAATCCAGATCGGCGCGAATTGCCCCACGAAAGGCATCGTCGAGCGCCTCGCCCGTATCGGGAACCCGCACGTAGAGTGCGATATCAGGCCTAGTATCGTCGTTCGCGCCGCCGCACAACGTGATGAGCCGATCGATTGTCATCCCAATCGGCGTATACTCGAGCGGATCTTGGTACGATGCACCCTGCGGCGTCGAGTAGTGAACCGCAACGCGCGGCATCCAGTGCGCATCGCGCGTGAGCGCATGTGCGACGAGCGCCATGCCGAGTTCATCGGCGCCCGGCTCGATCGACACGCGGTTGGCCAGATCGTTCGCGTCGAGATACACCTGGAGCGCCTGCACTTCTGGAACGTGCAGCCCATACGGCTTCGCGTCGTCTTGTCCAAGCACCAGCCGGTCGATCGATCCCGCACGCGCCTTATCCAGCAGCACGCGATCCACGGCGTAGTTGCGTGCACGCGTTTGCAGGTATTGATCGAGCACGCTCTCGCCGATCAGCCCGCGCAGACGCTGTGCCTCATCGAGTTCCGACGGCTCGAGCGGATCGTGCAGGTTCGCATATTGTTGCAGGTACGACCATATTGGGTAGGGCGCGAAGTACGGCGTGTTCGCTGGAATGCCGGTCGGCGCCAGGCGCATAATCGTGCCGAAGACACCGATCCACGCAGTGCCGTACCGCATATGCAAGCGGTCGAGCTCGCGCAGGCGCGTATAGGCGTCGCCGTAGCTGGGGCCGGGAACACGCGATGCGATCAAGCCGCCGTACGCGAGCATGTCGCTCGAGAGCACATAGGTGTGGGTGCTCTGCGCGCTCCTGTTCAACCACGCGATGATCCCGTCGGCATCGCCGGGCTGCAAGTTGTTGCCAAGCAGCGTTTGCGGCGGTGCCACAACGGAACGTCCGGCGATCGCGCCAAGCATGACCGGAAGATGCCAGGTGACCTGCCGGTTGTCCATCGGCACGAAGACGATCGCCGCGGCGAGCAGCACCTTTAGAGCAACGATCGCAGCGACTCCGTTTGCAAGAGTGTGCGCGCGCCTTCGGCATCGACGCTTCGCGCGATCATAACAACCGCGACTTTGACGCTGCCGCTCGCAGCGTCGAGTGCCGCGTGCACGCGAAGGTCATCCGCGCCGGTGAGCTCCCGCACCAAACGCTCCGCGCGGCCGCGCAGTTTCTCGTTGGTTGCGACCACGTCGACCATAAGATTGTCGTGCACTCTGCCGAGTCGGACCATGACCGCGGTCGAGAGCGTGTTGAGCGTGATCTTCTGCGCGGTTCCCGCCTTGAGGCGCGTTGAGCCGCTGAGGACTTCGGGTCCGGTCGGCAGCACGATCGCAAGCGAAGCCGCGGCGACCAGCGCCGATGCGTCGCTGCTGGTTATGGCAACGGTGAGTGCACCGATCTCCCGCGCACGTTCGAGCGCGGCGACCACGAATCGCGCACCGCCGCTCGCCGAGATGCCGACCACGACGTCATCGGGCGTGACGTGCTCGTCCATCGCGTGCTCGCCGGCAGCAGCATCATCTTCCGCGCCTTCAACGGCTTCGCGCAAGGCGCGATCGCCGCCCGCGATATGCGCGCACACAAGCGCCGCCGGCGTTCCGAAGGTCGGGGGCATCTCCGATGCATCCAAGACGCCCAGGCGTCCGCTCGAGCCGGCGCCGACGTAGTGTACGCGTCCACCACGCTTGACGCGTTCGACAGTCGCCTCAACGACCCGCGCCAACGTCGCGGCCTGTGCACGAACAACCGCGACGGCTTCGCTCTGATCCCGCACGAGCAGATCGACCAGCTCGCGCGTCTCGAGGAGGTCGAGCCCGGTACTCTGCGGATTACGCTCCTCGGTCGGCGGCAGCGGCTGTTTCATCGTGCGATCCTGCGCGCAAGCTCGAGCGCACCGTAGACCGGTAACGGTGCCGATTTCACCGGCTGCAGCAGCGGCATATCGGCGAGCAGGCGCGTCTCTACCAAATACGAGAGCAATGAATTCTCGGCAAAAAGTCCACCGGCAAAAACGAGCGGGAGTTCGCGTTTGCCAAGCTCCGCGCGATGCACGAGTGATTTGACCAGCTCCACCAGCTCGTGCGCTGCGCCTTGCACGATCTTTGCCGCCACGCGTTCGCCGGTGCCGGCACGATCGAGCACGAGCGGCGCGAGTGCGGCGACGCTTGCGACCACATTCGGCTCCCCGTACACACGCCCGAGGAGCGCTTGTGCATCGGCGACTTGCAACCGCGAAGCGATTGCGTCGAAGAGTTCGCTATGCGGCGTGCGCCCGTCGTACCATCGCAACATCTGCGCAAGTGCGGCACGCCCGATCGCGAATCCCGACCCGTCATCACCGAGCAAGTACCCGTAACCACCCGCGCGATGTGCTGCCTCACCTACGCGCGCGTAGGCAATCGAGCCCGTTCCGGCGATCAACACTGCGCCGTCACCCAGCGGAACCGCGGCGCGTAGCGCAATCTCGGCATCGTCGTGCACACCGATCGCTCCGTGCGGAAAAAACGCGCGCAGCGCCGCTTCGAGGGCGCGTGCGATCACCGTATCTCCCGCGCCCGCCGAACCAACAACGAGCGCGTCAAACGCATCGCCGCGCAAGGCCCCGCGGACCGTAGCCGCGATCCGCCCGGCGGCGAGTTCGACGCCTTCGGTGCGCACGTTGGCCGCATCGCCCTGCGCGTCGCTCGTGACGCCATCGCGCTCGACTGTACAATCCAGCGAACTTCCGCCCACGTCAACGCCTACGAAGATCGGCACTCTGACTCCACCTCGGCAATCAATCGACGCAACGCAAAGGGCGCAAGTGCGCCGAGCGGAACTGCACGCGATGCGCCCGTAACGCGTGGCACGTTGGCTGCCCGTTCGCGCAGCGTTTCGTATCCCAAGACCGCAAACGCCATCGCCTCCTTTGCATCGCCGTTCACACCAACGACCTCGCTGGGTTCGACGCGCGCGTACGGAAGCCGTGCCGCAATCCGGCGCAGCAGTGCAAGATTTCTTGCACCTCCGCCGCTGCAGAGGATGCGCGCCTGCGCCATACCAAGTGAGGTAATAGCGTCTGCAACCGACACCGCCGTGAGCTCGGTAAGCGTCGCGCAGCCATCCTCGGTCGAAAGGCCCTCGAGCACGGCGCGATGCGCCAACAAAAACTGGGCGCCGAAGCGCTCGCGCCCGGTCGACTTCGGTGGCACTTCTGCAAAGTACGGATCGGCCAGCATCCGTACAAGCGCCGCCTCATCTACCCTTCCCGCTGCGGCCAGCACGCCATCCTCGTCGTAGCCGCGCGCGAGCCCGGTGCGCATCTGCACGAAGGCATCGATCAACATCATGCCTGGTCCGGTATCGAAGGCCATCACGTCGTTCGGAGATGCGCCACGCGGGAGCGAGGTGACGTTGGCGATGCCGCCGATATTGAGCGCGACGCGCTCTTCAATCGGATCGGCGAGTAGCAGCATGTCGACATAGGGTACGAGCGGCGCACCGCTCCCGCCAACGACACAATCCGCCGAACGAAAATCGTAGCACACCGTTGCGCGCAGTGCCTCGCGAATCACAAAAGGATCGCCCAGCTGCATCGTGCAATGCGCCGTGCCGTCGTGATAGATCGTCTGCCCATGCGACGCGACATAATCGACACCGAGCGCCCCTGCGGCCGTACGCGCTGCGCGCGCGAAGGCTGCGCCGAGGCGGCGATGGAGATCGGCGATCGTTGGCGCGGTCGCAGTGTGCGGCGGCAGCGCCGCGCGCAATTGCCGATCTAAGGTGTCCTCAAAAGGAACGGTCACGAAATTCAGCAAGTCGATCGCATAGCTCGCGTCACGCGGAACAATACGCACGAGCGCCGCGTCGATCCCATCCAGCGACGTCCCGCTCATCAATCCAACGGCAATCATCGTCCGAACGCTTCGATCACAGCGTCGTAAAACGCCACTCGTAACGGGCGGGAATCTTCACGCCCGAAGTAGACGGCGTTGGTGAGCAGCACGGCTTGCAGGTCGCGATCCGGGTCGGCCCACACGCTCGTTCCGGTGAACCCGGTATGTCCGAAGGTGCGCGGGCCGAAGAGCGCGCCGCACGAGTTCTCGTCGGTGGTCTTGAGCGCCCAGCCCAAACCGCGACGCAACACCGGATCGTCCGCGGTGCACACGATTGCGCGGCGCGCCAAGTCCGCGGGCAGCACGGTCTGTGCGCGACCATTCGCGGCGGCGAGGTAGTCGTCAGTCATGCGGGCAACCGCGGCGGCAGTCCCAAAGAGCCCGGCGTGTCCGGCCACACCGCCCATGAGATGCGCCTTCTCGTCGTGCACGCTGCCCTGTACCCGTCCGCGCCACGCATCTTCTTCCGTCGCGGGGATCGCCGAACGATCGGCGAGCGGCGGATTGAACGTCACGTCGGCTCCAAACAACTGCGCAACCGCGCTGCCCAGGGCACGTCCGCCGATGCGTTCGGTTGCGGCGCCGAGCGCGATAAAGCCGAGGTCGCTGTAGATCACGCGTCCGCCCGGCGCCGCTACGAGCGGGCGCCGCAATGCAAAATCGGCGACGTCGAGATCGAGCAGCTCGCGGTAATCGGCCCCGGAGTGCATCCCCGAATTGTGCGCGAGTAGCATGCGCATCGTAATCGGCGCATGTTCGTCGTCATTCCACTCCGGCAGAAATCGACGCAGCGGTGCATCGAGTTCGACGAGGCCGCGTGCGACAAGATCGAGCGCTACCGTCGAGATGAAGATCTTCGTAAGCGAGGCGAGATCGAACCGGGTATCGACATAGACCGGCGCACCTTTCGCATCGGTACGCGTCGTTCCGAAGGCGCGTTCGTAGACGAGTTCTCCGCCGCGTTCGACGCGGGCCACGGCCGCGGTAAAAGAGCGGTCCAGTGCGGCTTCAAGCGAGCGCAACGGGCAACACTCCAGTACACGGCGCACCGAGGAACACGATATCGGCGAGGCCCGCAAGGCTGACGTCATCATTGCCATAGCATGCTAGGACGTGGCGCGCCCGCGTAAAGAGCGGGACATCGTACGGTTCGCCGGTCGAAACGACCAGTGCATCCGGCGCGTGTGCGAGGATTGCATCGATGGCGCTCGCTTGACGTGGATGCAGATGCGCACGATAGGAAAGCACGAGCGCACGGCGCGTTTTCTGGCGCAAGGCTTCGAACATCGCGCTTACCGCATCATCGCTTGGATCGAGGTCGAGCCGTTGCTCCTCGAGCGCGGGAGCATGCGCGGCGAGCGACGCGTCGCCGAAGACGATTGCGAAATCTGCCAATGCATCGCCGCGCGGTTCACCGCGCACGAGCGTCACCGCGTCGCGCGCAATCCGCCTGCCGATCCCGGGATGCGGCGCGAGTGCGTCGAACCCGAGCGGTTCCGGTGTACGCGCGCGCAGACGCATGACGCGCCCGTGTGCTTCTTGCAAGCGTTGCAAAGGAAGATCGCCGCGTTCAACCGCCTGCGCGAGATGCTCTGCGGCCTCGAACGCGAGCTGTGGATCGTGACTCACGAGCGCACAATCCGCGCCCGCCGAGATCGCTTCGGTCACGCCTCGTACCGTACCGACGCCTTTCGCGATCGCGTCCATCTGCATGCAGTCAGTAAAGCAGACGCCGTCAAAATGCCATTCGTCGCGCAGGATGCCGGTTAAAAAACGTGGGGAGAGCGACGCGGGCCGGTCGCCATCGATTGCAGGCACCGCCACATGCGACGCCATGATCGCCACGTCGTCGCGCGCACACGCTCGAAACGGCACGAGGTCGCGTCCGCGAAGCGTCGCTTCATCCGCATCGAGGCGTGCCGCCCCGAGGTGCGTGTCGAACGCGGTTGCACCGTGCCCCGGAAAGTGTTTGAACGTCGGCGCGATGCCTCCGGCCTCGAGTCCGCGGGCAAACGCGGCGCCGATGCGCGAGACGAGTTCGGTCGAGGTTCCAAATGCACGCGTACCAATGACGGTGTTTCGCGCATCGAGCGCGAGATCGAGCACGGGCGCGAAATCAAGCGTGCAGCCAATACGGCGCAGGTCGTGCGCAAGCGTTGCGCCGGCCTCCACCGCCAATTGCGTGTTGCCTACCGCGCCAAGCGCCATCATTGCAGGCATCGGCTCCACGCCGTTGCGCAAGCGCATGATCCGGCCACCCTCTTGATCGATCGCCACGATCGGCGGCGGCACCGCCTCCGCACGAAGCGCATCGGCCAACGCCCGCGCTTGCTCGACGTTTTCAAGGTTGCGCGCAAAGAGAATGTATCCGGCAAACGACCGGTCCGGTCGCTTCGAAAATCCGGTGACGATGACACCGCAGGCGAGATCGAGTGTAGTTTGCTCCACTAGTGGCGAATCGTCACAAACGGATGGACTGGGCGACGAGGCGTCCGCCGACTTCGTACACGGCGACGACAACGCTCTGGCCGCGACGCAGGTCAGCGAATGTCGCGTATCCGCCATGCTGGTAGATCGTGGTCGAGGGCGTAACCGCGATGATGCGCGTGCTCCCGTTCGTGCGCACCGCAAACGTTCCGCCGGGATAGTCGATCCCGTCGATACGTCCGCGAATCTCCGCAGCCGGATGCGCGGCGCGGCCCGATTCGAGCGCCCGGTACACGTTGGGCGTCGGCGTCTGCGCAGCAACCGGTCCGGCCGCGAATAGCGCTCCGATGCATAGGAGTATCGCTGCGAGTGCGCGCGTGTACGCATCCCGCGCCGCGGCCGACTCTGCCCCGCCTTTCCGGGCTCGGTCGGCGTGTTCGCGCAACGCGACGACGCTTGCGTCGTCGGCGCGCTTGCCGGCCAACACCAAGCGCAAGGCAACCAAGGCGAGATCGGGCGTACGCGCTCCGAGCATCCGCATCCCTTCATAGAACGGTGCCGCCTCCGCAAGCGCGCTGGGGTTCGCGAGTAAAGCTTTGACAACGCGCTCTTTCGGCGGGGCGCCGGTGAGAAGATACTCATCGATCAACTCGAAGTGCATAGGCGTGCCCTTCGCCAAGCGGTTCGCTTTGCTTCTTGCGACCAGCCTAGCGGTGGCGGCAGCGCCACCCGCGCTCGGAGCGACGCCGCCCGAGTCGCTCACCCACCTGCTCGCCCGCATGCGCGAGGCGAGCGGTCCGGTTTGGAGCGCGCACCTGACGTCGGTTTCGCACGTCATGCGCAGCGGCGAGACGGTCGACCTTAAGAGCGAAACGCAAGGGCTTCGTTTTGCGAGCTATGAGTGCAATGGCGCACTGTGCGCCGGCACCTACTTCGACGGCGAGCGCGTCTATTCGATCAACATCAACGGCACAACGCTTCCCGAAGTCAACAGCGGCGATCCGATGCTGCGCGCCGAGCGTACGATTGCGTCCTTTACCTTCCTCGCACCCGATTTCACCGCACAAGGTGGGCGGATCGTCGACGACGGAACTACCGCGATCTCCGGTGTCGCGTATCGTACGCTGCTCGTCTCGAATGGCGATGCGGTACCGATGCTGATCTACGTGGATCCCAAAACGCTCTCAGTGAAGTACATGCGCGACGTCAACGGTGACGTAACCTTGGAGTACCGAGACTACGAGCAAGTTGCAGGGCGCTACACGCTGCCGATGCGGGTGCTGCGCAACGGCACGCCGCTCGAGCGCTACGATCGCCGCGATGCCGTCTCCACGCGGTTCGAAACGCCGCACGGACCGGTACCGGTATTTACTGCGCGCCCGGCAATCGTGCCGACCGATCCGTCGCAGGCGACGCCGGTCTTCGCGTGCACCCTCGGCGGTATCGCAACCACGTGCCTGCTCGATAGCGGAAACTCCGGCCTCTCGGTCAGCCTGGAACTCGCCGAAGCGCTCAAGGCGCCGACGATCGGCTCGTTTCGCGTGCGCGGCTTGGGCGACTATGCGACCGAAGTCGTGCACATCGGCGCGCTACAAATCAGCAGTATGACCGTCCCGCCGGCCAACTATGTCGTGCTGCACGACATCGACCGGTTCGGCTATCAAGTCGTGGTCGGCGCCGATCTCTTCGCCGCGACGACCGTGCAACTCGACAACGCCGCGCATCGCGTCGCCTTCGGAGGGCCCGTACCGGAAAGCGGATATACTGTTCCGCTTGCGTTCGATAATTTTGTGCCGTTTGTCGATGTGCTGCTCGGCGAGCTGCCTGCGCAACTGACCCTTGACACCGGCGACGAATCGAGCATCAATCTCGCGTACGGTTTCTATCAGGCCCATAAGGTCTTTCAGCCGACGGGCGAGGAGATCGTCGACGGCGTTGGCGGCTCGAGCGTCGAGCTGCAGGGAACAATCCCGCTGGTGCAGATCGGTGGATACTCAATCGAGTCCCCTAAGATCGGTACGACGCGCAATCTGCCTGATACCGCCGAGTTTGGCCATCTCGGCGCCGGCCTGCTCGCACGTTTCAACGTGACGATCGACTACGCGGCGGGGTTGCTCCACTTCGTTCCGCTTACTACAGCGTCGCCAAATCCCTGACCGCTTCTTCCGGCGGCGCGGGCTCGCCCAGAAAGAAGCCTTGGACTTCGTGCGCCCCGATCGCGCGAATGTGCTCGAGTGTTAGGCGCGATTCAATGCCCTCGGCAATCGATCGCAGGCCGAGATTTTCCGCGAGTATGACGATCGCTTTAACGATCGCTTCGTCTTGCGAACCCGGCAACATATCGCGCAAGAACGTCTTGTCGATCTTGAGTACGTCGATTGGGAAACGCCGCAGATAGCTGAGCGACGTATACCCTGTGCCGAAGTCATCGACCGAGAGGCGAACCCCGAGCGCCTTAAGCTCGTGCAGCATCGCGATGCCGCTCGTGATATCACGCATCACCGAACTCTCGGTGAGCTCGAGCTCCAGCCGCGAGGGCGCAATACGGGATTCGCGTAGCGTCGTCGTGATCGCTTCGCGCAAGCTCGCGCGTTCAAATTGGCGGGCCGAGATGTTGACCGAAACGCGCGGCACGTCGACGCCGCGTGCGTCCCACTCAACCAGTTGTCTGCAAACTTCGCGAAGCACGTAGAGCCCAAGGTCGTCGATTGCTCCGGACTCCTCCGCGAGGTGAATGAAGTGTTCCGGCGGCAACAGGCCGAGTTCAGGATGCTGCCAGCGCACCAGTGCCTCGAAACCCGCAAACGAAAGATCGATCGAGCGGAAGATCGGCTGATAGTGGAGCACGAACTGGCCCGCGTTCGAAGCACTGCGAAGATCGCGCTTGAGCGAAAGGCGCTCCGCCGACGACGCGATCATCGTCGGAACGAAGATTCTAAAGCCGTGGCCGCCCGCCGCCTTCGCAGCTTGCATCGCGGCCTCTGACGAGCGTAGCAGCGTCTGCGTATCGACGCCGTCGTCGGGATACGATGCAAGGCCCGAGCTCGCATTGATATACACGTCCATGTCGCCGACGACGAATGGCGCGTCAAACGTTGCGTGGAGCCGTTCGAGGAAAGCGCGCCCGGACTCGGCTCCCGCACTATCCACGAGCAAGATGACGAACTGATCCTCGCCGACGCGCGACACCGTTGCGCTCGAATCGACTAAGCGGCGCATTCGCGCGGCGATCATGCGTAACACCACGTCGCCGTGGCCCGACCCGTAGAGCTCGTTGACCTCCTTGAAGGCATCGATGTCGGTTGTGACCACGCTCACCGGCGTGCGATGACGTTGCGCAACCGCGAGGGCCTGCGTCAGGCGATCCTCCAAGAGCGCGCGATTGGGAAGATCGGTCAGCGGATCGTACTGCGCGAAGTACGCGACACGCTGCTCGGCGATCTTGCGCTCGGTGATGTCGAATGCCACTGCAATCGTGCCAACGATGCGCCCGTCGACGTCGCGCAACGGCTCGACATGGCCGCGAAAGGTCTTGCCACCCCAGATCATCTCGTATTCCGCGGAGCCGCCTTGGAGCGCCTGGAGGTGCGCGTGCCGAATCGGGAAACGCGATTCGTCGGCGAGCAAGGCCGAGCTCGCGACGTGCGCTCCGATCAACGCCTCCGGATCATCGGGCACTTGCGCGAGCTGCGCCCCTTCTACGCTCGTCACGGTCAACGTCGTATCACATGAAATCACCAGCGCCGGGAGCTGCTCGAAGAGCAAGCGCAGACGTGTCTCGCGTTCGCGTAGCTGGATTTCCATCAATCCGCGTGCACGGCGCAATTCGGCATCGCGCAACGCTCGCTCGGCGGCTGTGGCCAGCCGTTTGAGATTGTTCTTGAAGATGTAGTCGTACGCGCCGAGGCGGATCGTTTCGACCGCAGCCTCTTCGCCGATCGCGCCCGACACGATCAGGCATGGAATGTCGGCTTCATAGGCGCGCAGGAGCTCGAGCATCGCGGGCGCGCTAAAACGGGGCATCGAGTAGTCGCACAAGACGAGGTCCCACGAACGGTCTTCGAGCGCGGCGATTGCCGCCTCTCGTTCGTCCACGCGCACGCATTCAACCGTGAAGCCGTGCCGCTCGAGCGCGAGCATCTCGAGTTCGGCGTCGTCAGGTGAATCGTCGACGCACAGGACCCTCAGCTTCACTACATACCTCCGCCTCCCGGAGTGGGAGGAGGCTCATTGAGCACGAGCCAGTACAAGCCGACTTGCCGGACGGCCTCGACGAACTCGTTGAAGTCGACGGGCTTGCGCACGTAGCTGTTCACGCCGCGGCGGTACCCTTCGATTAAATCTTCTTCTTGTTTGCTTGAAGTGAGAATGACGGTCGGCAAGAGTCGCGTCGCATCGTTGGCGCGAATTTGCTCGAGCAATTCGAGGCCGCTGACTTTCGGCAGGCTCAAATCGAGCAGAACCAACGCCGGCATCCCATGCATGTGCTTTTCTCCGTCAAAGAGAAACTCGCGCGCGGCCGCGCCGTCACGCATCACCACAACCTCATTTGCGATGTGGTTCTTCGCGAACGCGCGCTGCGTGAGGTCGATGTCGTCGGCGTTATCCTCGACCAGGAGAATGTACGGCTTGCTCATCGCGCGCGCCCGCTACGGCTCGTGCGCCGGAAGCGTGAAGTAGAACGTTGCACCCTCGCCCACAGCCCCTTCGGCACGAATGCTGCCCCCATGACGATGTACGATGCGGGCCACCGTGGCCAGCCCAATGCCGGTCCCTTCGTATTCGTCGCTCGAATGCAGCCGCGCGAAAGCCCCAAAGAGCTTGTTCGCATAGGACATCTCGAACCCGGCACCATTGTCGCGAACGTAGAACTCGCCTTCGCTGTTTTTGCCGACGTGCACCTGCGCGTGCTGTAATTGTCGTGTAAATTTCCACGCGTTACCTAGCAGATTCGCTAACACGATTTGAAGCAGGTGCGGTTCGCCCTGTGCCACCAGACCAGGTTCGATCGTCACAGCAACCTGGCGCCCCGGATCGCTCTCCTGAAGCTCACCGGCGACCGCTTCGGCAAGCGCGCTGAGATCGACGGTGGCAAACGTTATCGGCGTCCGCGCCACCTTCGCGAGTTTTAGCAGTGAATCGATGAGGTCAGCCATGCGCTGCGCGGCGCGGCGCACCCGATCGAGGTGGCCGCGCGCGCGCGCATCGAGACCTTCGCCGTAATCCTCGACGAGGGCGGCCGAAAACCCATCGATCGCGCGTAGCGGCGCGCGCAGATCGTGCGATACCGAATAGGAAAACGACTCGAGCTCCTTGTTGGCGAGTTCAAGCTGCGTCGTGCGCTCCGCAACACGCGCTTCGAGCTCGGCATTGAGCTCGAGTACGCGCTCCTGTTCGCCCTTGCGGCCGGTGATATCGCGAACGTAGGCAGCGACGCCCAGGCCGAAGGGGTAGAGACGCGCTTCGAACCAACGGTCGCGCCAATAGTACTCGAAGGTAGATGGGCGGCGCTCGTGGAGCGCATCGCGGAAATGCTGCAGCACGCTTCCATCTGGCGTGTCGAGTCGCGCGGTGTAGTTCTGCAATGGTAGTCCGATGATCCGCGCGGGGAGTTCGTCCCAGAAGCGCGCCATGCGCCCATTGACAAAGGTGATACGCAGATCCCGATCGACCGCGACAAATGCGTCGGCGATCGTCTCCAGCACTTCGAACATCAGGCGATTTGATTCGAGTGCCGTGGCGAACTCGGCGATCGACTGGGAGAGCGACTGGATAAAACGCACGTCGGCAATCGAAAACGTACGCGTCTGGCGGCTATACGCTACGATGGCACCAACCGGCGCGTTTATCGTGCCGATCGGCGAGGCAACGCAGGAGAGCACGCCGGACTGCTCCAGCTGCGCCAGCGTGCGCGCGCGCGGATCGATGCGGACGTCCGAGCACACGAAAGGCTCGCCCGTGCTTAGAGCCGCTTCGACATGTTCGAGTGGCGGGCGCGCGCGATCGAGTACAGTGCCGTCCTCCCACCCGACGCTGCGCACGATCGAGAAGGTCTTGGTCAGACGGTCGTAGTGGTAGAGGTCGACGACGTTTGCGTCAAGCGTTTCTCGCAGGAGGTCGATAGCATCGGCAAGCGTTTCGTCGTAGGTTGCCCCGGCGAGGGCTGCTCGGCCGAAGTCGATGAGCGCTTGTTGACGCCGCGTCGTGCGCTCGACTTCACGCTGCGCCTCGATGCGCAAGGTGATATCTCGAAAATAGACCGACAGCCCCTCAACCGACGGATAGGCTTTGACTTCGAGCCAAAGTTCCGCGGTGGCGGAGAACTCCACGAACTGCACCGGCTTTTGATCGCGCATCGCGCGATGGTACTCGCGCTCGAAGAGCCGCCCGCGCGCTTTGGGAAAGACGTCGAGCCAATGCCGGCCCACGCAATCTTGTGGCGCATGCAGCAGCCTGCGCGCGTGAGCGTTGATGTAGGCGATATTCCACTGCGCGTCGAGAGCAAAGAACCCGTCGGTGATGCGTTCGAGCACCAGCGACAGGTCCGGTCGCAGGGCGGAGGCATCGGCCATGGGCCGAGCTTCTACTGCTCCCCAAAGGGCGCCCCCCGCGCCCGAGCAGGAAGCGGTAAAGGGAACTTGGCCACCAGGCACGCAATTTTGGGCCATCGGGCGCCGATTGAATAGATAGGTAGATGCTGAACGATCTGATCACCTTTTTCACCGGGGCTCCTCAGAACCGGCGCAAATATGCGCGCCGCGCTGGTCCTTTTCCGGCATGGGTCGCGGTCGGATCGCAATGGACCAACTGTGCCTGCCTCGATATTTCGGGCAGCGGCATGGGGGTGGTTTCCCCTTCGGCACTCCCTGAAGAAGCCAACTTTCGGGTCCAGCTCGAGGGCCGGAACATCGTCATTCGAGCCAAGCGCGTGTGGCAGCAGCCCGGCATGGCGCAAGGGAAGCCCGCATGGCGCTATGGTTTGACGTTTACCGGCATCAGCGCGGACGATTGGGACGCGGTTATTCGCTTCTCGAACAACGATCAGGTCGTCGTCGATAACAAGGCGCAAAAAGAACTCGAACTCGTGCGGTTGAAGGCCGACGACGTTGCGCGTTTGATTCCGAAGAAACTCCAAGACGCGATGCTGCTAATGCTGGTGCAAAAAGGCCGGCTTGCGCCGATCGACGATAAGACGCCGCTCGTGCAGTACTCCTACGGCGGCGTCGTTAAGCGCAGCGGCAAAGCACTGCACCGCCTCTCGATTCACTCGCGCGTGCGCGACCCGCTTTCCAATGAAGTCAAAGCGTATGACACGCGTTTCTTTTTCGACGATCAGGGCAACAACGTTCAGATGGATGAGTAGCGCGAGAGCATCTCGCGCACCGCGCCAAGCACGGCGGCGACCGCCGGCCGGCGATAGTCCCAAATAGGATCCTCCGGCGGGTAGCGGACCGCCATCGTTGCGTTCGTTTCGAACACGACGATGCGACCTTGCGCATCGATACCGAAATCGATTCCCGCATACTTTAGAAAGAGCGTCTGCGCCACGCGCTCGAGCGCCGCCCATGCGCGTTCGCCGAGCGCACGCCGCGGCTCCGCCAAGAACCGCGCTTCGCGGTCGCGATAGACAGCGTCTGCCGCCATTTGTGCGCTAAAGTAATGCACCTTCCAGTCCCGCGAGATCGCCAAATGCAGCGGAAAGAGCACGCCGTCAACCAACATGACGCGGTACTTTGCATAGGTCCCGTCGCGCGCGCGCGTTTCGAGAAACTCGATCGCCAAGATCTCGTCGCCCGGCAATTGTGCGAGTGCGGCGTCGAGACCGTCGGCCTCGTCGGCACGAACGAAATACTCGCCGGCGTGAAATCCAGGTGCGCGTAGGAGCACGGGTGTCGCGACCGTACGCGCCGCCTCGCGCGAGCATAGCGTGATCGTCGGCACCACAACGTCTTCGAGATTGCGCAGCCGCATCGACTGCGCAACGCGACCGGTAATCGCGACATAATCGGGCGCGTTGAGCACCGTCTTGCGCGGGTGCGCAAACAGCAGTCGCACCTTCGCAAGCGCATCGCGTGAACTGTCCGCATCGCCGACCGCATTGAAGACTACGTCGTGCTCGGGCAACGCAGCGTCGAGCGGATGCAGCTCGACTGCAAGTTTCGTTACTTCAAACACACGATCGTCAAAGAGGAGATCGGTCACCACGTTGCCGCTTCCCAGCGTAATCGGCACCAGTACGCGCAGCGGTTTCCCAGTACCACGATATGGCACAACGGCGATCGAATCGCCCTGGGCCGCAATCCCGCATTGCGTCTGGGCCACGGCGAGGCCGCGCCGGGCTTCGGCGTTTTGCGGATTCGCTCGCAGCGCAGCTTCGTAGGCGTCGAGCGCTCGCCCGGGCTCGCGGCGCTGGATATAAAAGTAACCCGCGTTCGTTAATGCGAGCGAACTGCGAGGAAAGCGCGCAGCAGCTTCGAGCGCGAGCGCAAAGGCGTCATCCGATCGGCCGTCGCGATGCAGGCGCTCGATTTCACGCGCGAGGGTTTCAGGAGTTACGTCCACAGCGTCCAATCATACTCGTATGAGACGCAATTCCTGGGCGAACATCCTGCTGGTCATTCCGTTCATCGCGACGCTCTTTCCCGCGCTGTATAATTCCTTGGAGCCTCGGCTCTTCGGCATGCCGTTCTTCTACTGGTATCAGTTGGCGTGGACGATCGGCTCGGGCGTGATTTTGGCGATTTACATCGTGCTGCGGCGCGGGGATACGTCAAATGCCGGCTAGTTCTATCATCGTCATCCTGCTCGTGATCGGCGTAACCGTGCTCGGCTTCTTTGCCGCGAATTGGCGCCGGACCGGCACGCTCGATCACATGCACGAGTGGGCACTTGGCGGACGCAATTTCGGCACGGTCATCTCATGGTTTCTGATCGGCGGCGACCTCTACACCGCCTACACGTTCATCGCCGTGCCCGCACTCGCGTACGGCGCCGGCCCGACCGCGTTCTTCGCCGTGCCCTACACGATCGTTGCGTATCCGTTCGGTATCCTGGTGCTGACGCGCTTTTGGAGTGTGGCGCGCAATCGGGGCTACATCACCGCAGCCGACTTCGTGCGCGACCGGTTCGGCGACCGCTGGCTCGAAATAACGATCGCCCTCACCGGCATCATCGCCGTTCTTCCGTACATCGCGTTGCAGCTCGTCGGCATGCAGGTCGTCTTCCAGCATTTAGGCGGCTTCTTTGCGCTCGGCGACGGCAAACTCGCACTAGCAATCGCCTTCGTGTTGCTCGCCGCCTACACGTATACCAGCGGCCTGCGCGCACCCGCGCTGATCGCGCTTGTCAAAGACACGCTGATCTACATCACGATCATCTGCGCGGTCGTTGCAATCACACACATGTTCGGCGGGTGGTCCGGGATTTTCAATGCGGCACAAAGCGCACTGGCGGCAAAGCCCAAGCCCGCGACGCTGCTGCTCGCGCCGTCGCAGTACTTCGTCTACGGCACGCTCGCGTTCGGATCGGCGCTCGCGCTCTTTATCTACCCGCACTCGATCACATCGATGCTTTCAGCCAAGAGCCGCGTCGTCGTCGAGCGTAACATGGCGCTCTTGCCGATCTACTCGCTCCTGCTGGGATTTCTTGCCCTCCTGGGTTATGCAGGACTTGCGGCCGGCATTAAAGTCGCCAACCCGCAGCTGGTCGTGCCGGTGCTCTTCGCACGGATCTTTCCCGATTGGTTTGCGGGCGTCGGCTATTCAGCGATTGTGATCGGCGCGCTCGTGCCCGCGGCAATCATGGCGATCGGCGGCGCGAACCTCTTTGCAAGCAACATCTTCCAGCAGTTCTCGTCGACGCGCCATCCGGGACAAACCGGCATGGCGAAGATGTTGACGCTCGTGATCTGCGCCGTCGCATTGTTGTTCGTGCTCTTTATTAGACCGCAGTTTGCAATTGGTTTCCAGTTCCTGGGCGGCGCCTGGATACTGCAAACGTTTCCCGCATTCGTGATCGGTCTGTACACGAACTGGTTCAATCCGAAAGCGCTGCTCCTTGGTTGGATCGCGGGGATCGCGGCCGGCACGTACATGGCCGTGCAAACCGGCTACACGGCGGCGTTTCCGCTCCATCTCGGCGGCAGCGCGCTCGTCGGCTACGGACCGTTCTACGCGCTGCTGCTCAATCTTATCGTGTCGGTCATCGCGACACCGCTCTTCAATATGGCGGGAAGCGCACGCGCAATCGATGCAACCAGCGTAGCGGACTACGCGTAGCTTAGCGTTCAGCTTTGTTCGGGCCGAGGCGACAAGAGCCGAAGTGGTCTATGGACCATGAGGCTCTTGGCAACGAAGGATCCGGAGAAAGCTGAATGCTAAGCGTAGACGTCGATATTTCGGCCGACGCCAATAGCGCGAAAGTAGCGCACGACGTCGGGCGGATCTTGTGGCAGACGCACGGGACTAGCGCCCTTGCCCGAGGTCACTGCGCGCAGGACTTGCCGGTATTGATCGATTGCCCAGGCAACCGAAATCGAAGCCGCGTTTAAGGCCATTGCCTTAAAGATTCGGCAGCAAAAAGACGATCCCCACCACGACGATAAAGAGTCCGCTAAGAATCTCGCCGTAGCGCTCGAGCGGCCCGAGGTGCAAGCGCTCGAGCACGGCGCTCGAGAGCGTACATAGCGCCACATACGTCACGATCGTGCTCACGGCAAAGCAGATCGACATGACGGTGATGAGCCCCGGCCCGAACTTCGCGGCGGCAAAGAATGCCGGGATACCCTCGACCATCGGTGAGGACCCCAAGATCAGCACGAGCGCGGTCCTCGACCCGCGATTGTCGTGCGAATGCGCGTGCTCGTGCCGATGTTCGTGGTCGCGCAATTCGCGCCACGCACCGAACGCAATCCAGCCGCCAAAGCCGATCAACGCGAGGCTCGACACCAGCGACACGATCGTACCGAATCGTTCCGCTACAACCACACCCGCAACCCACACCACGAGGCCGATAGCAAGCGTCGAAAGCGTGTGACCAAGTCCGGCCCCGAACGCCGCGCGGGCGGTTTGCATTCGCGTCCAGCCGCGTTGCCGCGCGATCAGCGTGATCGGTACCCAATGATCGGGAACGAGCGTGTGCAGGACGCCAACCGCGATAACCGCGGCGACGAGCAACCACGCCTCATGTGACACTATTTCAGATACGCACGCACAAGGTTGGTGAGATCTTCAGCGAAGCGCTCGCGCTCGGCGGGTTTGAGTGCGCGCGGCGCGAGTACGTGCTCGCGCAGATAATCTTCGAGCACTTCAGACATTAGGCCGTTCATCGCCCCGCGCGCGGCAGCGATGCGCTGCAACACCTCGCCGCAGGCCGACTCTTCCTCGAGCGCGCGCACGACCGATTCCACCTGGCCCGCTACACGCCGCGTGCGCGCCAACAGCTTGGCCTTGTTTCGAATGGTGTGACTCATGGGCGCCTTCTTCGCGGCGCTCGAGGCATATACCCTACCGGGGTATACTATTGGCCGGTGGGCCCGAAACGCTCAGTCTTGATGTGGTCCGCATCGTGCCCGGCAGCGATCAGCAGGTTCGCCGCCGTTTCAACAAAGGGCGTCGGCCCGCACACGTAACACGACGGTTTTTGCGCCGGCGCAAAAGTGGTTTCCATGAGGATCTCGGCGTCGATGCGTTTCGGCGCGCGCGGCCAACCGTCGGGAATCGTCCGCGTGTATGCAAACGCAACGTCGAGGCCCGTGCCATCCTGGGCACGCTTGAGCAGTTCGTCGTTGTAGATGATCGACTCCGGCGCGCGCACGGAATAGAGCAAACGAAACGGCGCGTGATTCCCGGTCAGCGCGCGCGTGCGAACCATCGCCATCAACGGCACGACTCCCGAACCGCCGGCGATGAGTTGCACCGGCTCGGTTTGCGCGGGACGCCACACGAACCAGCCGCCGATCGGTCCACGCACTTCGAGCGGGTCACCGACCGACACGCCCTCCGCGAGGTACGGAGAGACTTCACCGTCGTGGAGTTCCTCAATCGTCAACTCGACCCGATCTCCGTTCGAGGCGTTTGCGATTGAATACGAACGCGATGCGCTGTATCCATCCGGCGCGGTGAGGCGCACGTCGAGGTGCTGCCCCGCGTCGTGGCCCGGCCACTGCGGCACGTCTAACACGAGCGTGTATGCGCTGGCGGTTTCCTTGCGACGCTCGAGTACCGTACCGGCGCGCCACTCTAGTCCCCCCAGTATCGCTGCTCCCGCCACGGGTCGCCGTACATGTTATAGCCGAGACGCTCCCAAAAGCCCGGCTCATCTTTGGGCATCAGCGTCAGAGCGTTGACCCACTTCGCACTCTTCCAAAAGTACAGATGCGGTACGAGGAGTCGCGCGGGTCCGCCGTGCTCCGGCTCGAGGTCCTTGCCACCAAAGCGAAATGCAACCCACGCCTTGCCGTCGCGCAGATCGGCGAGCGGAACGTTTGTACTGTATCCGCCGTAGGAGTGCGCCATCGCGTACATCGCGCTGCTCTGCACTCCATCAAGGAGCGTATCGAGCGACACGCCTTCCCACGCCGTATCGAACTTCGACCAACGCGTCACGCAGTGAATGTCGGTGGTGATCTGCACGCTCGGAAGCGCACGAAACTGCTGCCAATTCCATGTGCGCGTTTCACCGCTCTCCGTCGTCAGCGTGAACTCCCACTGCTCGAGCGGAATCTTCGGCGTCGGCGTTGCCGAGAGCACCGGGAAATCGTGCGTAACGTATTGCCCCGGGGGTAACTTTGCGGTCTCGGCTTGGCGATGTCCCACAAAGCCCTTGGAGATGATTTTCTCCTCGCTCATAGGAACGATAGTTTTAGGGCGGGCAGCCCTTATCTTGCCACTGCTTGAAGGTCGCGCACATTTGTGCTGACCACTTCTCTCCAGTGCCCGGTGGCGGCATCGTCCCTGCGCTCACCGTCGCATAGATGGCGACGGCGTGCTTCTTGACATCCTCGTAGGCCGAAAGATCCATACCGGCGTTTTTCATGTGCGCCACGTCGAGGTCGGTAAACATCGGCCGAATGTTTTTGGCAAAACTCAACGAAGTTTGGTCGGGCATTGGAGGCACCTCCCAGAATGACGTTTCGCGTTCTACGTTACGCCGCGCTTTCATTTGTGCTCGCAACGCCGTGGTGCGCCCCGGTGCCCGCCGCCGTCGAGGCACCGCAGATCCACGTCTTTTCCTGTCAAGTCGTCGCGGGGCCGCTCCTTCCACAGCGCGATGAAGTCGGGCTCATCGTACGCTTCGAGAACGATTCGCAAGCTGAACTCTCGTCGATCGTATTGCGAGCAGATTATGGCATGTACCCCGTCGACTTCATTGACGATGGTACGTTCGCCCCCAAAGTACAAATCGACAACTTCATCGCTTTCGAGCGAGGGACCACGTATTTCAATGCGAGCGCGGCCGCCTTGGACCTTGCCGAACTCGCGTTTCGAGCTGCCCCAAGCGCAGATATGTGGAAGTCGAACATGGCACTCGTTCCTTGGCTTGGCACGGAAGATCCGCAGAACTGCTCGATCGTTCGCGTGATCGCCGCAAACGGCGACGTCTGGCAAAATCCCGCCGTACCGCAATCGGTCCCGAATATTCCAACGCCCGCGCCAAAGCCGTCAGGAGAATCGTCCATTACGCGCGGTCCCATCCAGCTCGTGCATTGCCAAGTGGCCGTCGACGGTCCAATTTCACGGGGATTTCTAAAGGTCGCCTTCCGCAGCGAAGGCGACCGCCCGGCAGATGCGATCGCATTTCGCGCAAACTACGAAGGGACCGGCCTGGATTTCAGCGACCGCGGTACATTTTCACACGACACGCTCGTCACGCACCTGCTCAAGCTTTCGTTACCGGACGCGCTCAAGACGCGGACGTACGCTGGCTTTGACGATCCGAGTAACTGCGCCGTCGTCAGCGTGCACTACAGCGACGGCACATCGTGGAATAACGACGCGATTCCCGCAACGCCGGGCGCCTTGCCAACGCCCGTACCGAATGCGCTCGTACTCGCCAGGTTCAAGCCAAAGTGGCAGCGTCACGCTCTGCCGACGCCGATGCCTAGCTCTTCGCCTTCGACCGCACCCGAAATGCCACGCTAATACGCGGCCCGACCTCGGCATTAGTCTTTGGAATGCCGTGATCGTAGTGGTGTTGCGTCTCATACGACATCACGAGCAGGCTTCCCGGCTCCAGGTCGAGGTCCAAGATACGGCGCGGCGTCGCCTTGCTGCGAATCGTCATGCGCCGCGTCGCGCCGAGTGAGAGCAACCCTATCGGTTGGCCAGCGATCAGCTCCGGCAAACGGTCGTTGTGCGGAGCCACGCTGTCGCGGCCATCGCGATAAAGGTTGAGACCAACGCTCGTAAAGCGTGTGCCAACCGTTTGCTCGATGACGGGCACGACCTCCGCCAGCGGCGCCGAGAGCTCGCCGTCAATGCTTGTTGACGCGACGAGTCGTGGCACGTCGACCTCGCGCTCGTACATCATGCGCCGCTCGCTGCGCCACGGAACGATCGCCAGCAACTGCTCGAAGACACGCGCGGCATCCTCGGCAGCTATGACGTGCGGATAGTAGACGATCGAGCCGGTCGCGTCATCGAGTACGACCCGCGAATCCGCTTCGAAGAAGCCGAGCTGCTGGGACACACCTTCAACAACCCCAATCTTGGCTAAACCGTTCCGGATGTGAGCAGCACCCTGATGTCGTGACGCAGGATCGGGCGAGCGCGATGCGCTGCGAGCGCCTCCGCCGCACTGCGCTCACGTGCCACGTCTTCGCGGAAGCTGATCGTCAGAATTGCTACGTCGTCCGCCGGCGCTTCCCCGTTGAAAATCTTCTGCAGCAATGCCGCAGCCGGATCGGCGGCCTGGCCATGAATCGCACGCAACACTTCAAGGACACGGACCTCGCCCGCGTCGGGGTCACGGTCATATTCGATGAGCCCGTCGGTATAGAGCGTTAAGAGCGATCCGGGTGCCGCCAGAATCGACGTTACCGTGTACTCCGCGCGATCTACCGCGCCGAGCGGCGGCCCGGTGGCACCAATCTTCTCGATACGTTGCCCGTCGAAGAGCATGATCGCGGGCGGATGCCCCGCGTTAGCAACGCGAATGGCGCCCTGCGCAAGATCGATCACGCCACAGATTGCGGTCACGATCGTCGCATCTTGCATCAATAAGATCTCGTTCGCGCGCGCAAGCACGTTGGCCGGATCGCTCTCGTCGATGCCGACCGAGAGAATCGCCTGACGAACGCGGCTCATGACGACGGCCGCATCGATGCCATGGCCCGCAACGTCGCCAATCGAAAAGAGAATACGATCGTCGCTGAGTTCGAACGCATCGTACCAGTCACCGCCGACGCGCGATTCGCGGCCGGCCGGCACATAGACGGCGTGCAAATCTGCGTCCGCGACATGCGGAAGCCGCTTTTGCAAAAACGCCTCCTGCAGTGCGTCCGCGACGCGTTTCTCCTCGAGATACGCCTGTTGCGCAAGCTCCAGGTCGGTCGCGAGCCGCCGCTGCGATGCCGAAAGCCATGCGAGCAGTAACGCGAGCGCGGCTCCGACAAGGATCGCGATGACAAGCGTTTCGGTCACGCCTCGTCCAGTCGACGCTTCGGAACGTTGCGCCGCCGTATCGAGCTCGGCCATCAGCGTCGAATCGACCTCGCGAAATCGATCGACCAGTCGTTTGCCAAGCAACTGAATTGCCGCGCTGTTGGCGCTCGAGGGATCGCGAAGCAGCGGTTGGGCGACGGTGCGCAGCCACTGGCGATTCAACCGCGCTTCCAGCTGCACCGCAGACGAATCGAGGGAAAGGTCCCCCAGACGGCTGGTAAGCGACGATGCAACGGTTGGAAACGCGCGCACCGCCACCGGGTAAGGCTGCAAGAATATCCGCATCCGTGTCGCGGCGTATCCGCGTACGCTCGTCTCTTCGTCAAGTTGCAGGCGCAGTAGGCGAGCGCGATCGATGTGAGCGAGCCGCAGGTCGGTTTGAAAGGCCGAATTTCGATCGATCGCCGCGCGCACGGCAAAGGCCGCGACAACAAAGGCAAAAAATACGGCGGCGGCCGACAAAAACCCGAAAAGCGAGCTGAGCCGTCCGGCTCTGGTCACAGCAAGGCCTTGGCCTCGTCCAGCGTGGCCGCCAACAGCAACACATTCTGCAGACCGGCAATCTCGAACAGCCGGCGAATCCGCGGGTTCACGACGACGCTCATCGCGCCTTTTCCCACGTGCTTACGACCGCGTTGCAGAAGCAACAGCTCGGCTAGGGCGCTCGAGTCCATGTAGGAGACCTGGGCGAGATCCACGACCGCTCCATCGGCATCGGAGAGGACCGCAAGCCTGGTGCGGAAGTCCTCACGAGCCGTGAAATCAATGTCGCCTGCAAACGCGGCCACGGCAATTTGCTGATCGTTCACGCGCCAGCTTCATTTAGCGCGAATCGGCCATTTCCCGCTCCAGGGCGACCTCCTACATGCGCATGTCCATTTGGGCCCCGGTCTGCATGACGTGGATGTGCTCGATCGCGACGTTCCACGAATCCGGTCCGATGCCGAGATCGGTACGGAACGGATATTGCAGCTCAAAAAGCAACACCAGCAGCGAGGTCATCAAGATCGCAACGCACGCTGTCATCATCATGTGCACGCGTTGGTTCTCCAAGCCGAAGAGCCAGCAGAAACAGACGATGCACAACGCTCCGATCATCAGCACGAGCCATTCGAACGGCACGATGCCGCTGACATTCATTGAAAGGCGGCGTTGGCGCACGTCATGGAGGGTCCCAAGCTGCGCCAGCGTTGCACTTTGCGAATTGGATTCTCCGAGGTTTGCCGGCGTGAAACCGCCGGCCGCGCTCATCGCATCCATAACGATGACGTCGCCCCGCGTATCGTATGCACCGGTGCGCATCGCGGGCCATTCTTGCACAGCCATCAACTCGGCATAGGCAAGCGCATCGGTACGCACGCGCTCGCGCCGATCCGACGGCAGGTCGACCGCCATGTGCCACGCGTCGACGTTCGCCGCCGCTTCCATTGCGACCAGGTCTCGCGCGGTCGCAAAATGTTGCCACGCCGCGACCGTGAGAAAGCCCAAAACGACGGCGTAGATTGCGCCCGCGACCGCGATGATATAGCCGCCCACCTCGTTGTGTCGCACGAAGCCGCTCTCGTGAAAGCGATGGTGCACGTACCACTGCCCCACACAGGCGAACGTCACGGCGAAGGTTCCGGCAATGGCGAGGATAAAGGGCGCGGGCAGCTCCTCGATCAGGTTCGGCCGCGTCGCCTGCACCAAGACCGTACCGGCGAGACATGCGACCATGAAGGCGGCCCCAACGATCACCGCCGCGGGAAATGCGCGAACGCGGAAGGCCAGGGTAATGGCAATCAACGGACTCGCGGCCCCCATCCGTCGAAGATGCGTCCCCCGACGCGCTGCGCGAGGGCGAAGAGTGGATTCTGATACCGAGTAAGCAACCGCTTCCTACTTTCTCAAACGTTAGCGTTATCTGGCCACAAGGGCCTCGGAGATCATGCCGGAAGCGTTGCGTGCGGACCACGGATACCCGTATAAGTTAAGCGCATGAGTGTAGAGCAGTTTGGAACGCTGCTGCGACGATACCGGCTCGAAGCGGGACTATCACAAGAAGTACTCGCCGAACTCGCATTGCTCAGCACCGACGGAATAAGCGCCCTCGAGCGCGGCGTGAATCGCGCGCCACAGCGTGAAACGCTCGAGCGCATCGTTCGTGCGCTCCATCTCGATCCGGATCGGCAGCGCGCGATCGAAGCTGCGAGCAAGCGACCCTCGCGCCCACGTACGCGCGGTACCGTAACGAGACACAATCTTCCGGCGCAGCGCCCGCAGCTCTTTGGGCGCGAGCGTGAAGTAGAAGCAATTATCTCGCTGATAACCAAGGCAGAGCCGATCACACTCGTCGGCGCAGGCGGCGTCGGTAAGACCAGCCTCGCAATCGAAGTTGGACATCTGCTCTTAGAGCAATTCCACGACGGTGTTTGGTTCGTGGATCTCGCCACGTTGCGCGATCCGGCACTTGTTCCGCGCGCTGTCGCAACGGCGCTCGCCGTCACCGAATCGTTTGATCGTCCCCTTCTCGAGACGCTAGCTGAAGCAACGCGCGCAAAGCGCCTGCTGCTCATTCTCGATAACTGCGAGCACGTCGTCGCCGCATCGGCGGCCGTTATCGCGGCTCTCGGCCGGCACAGCGCGCATCTGCGCATCCTCGCTACGAGTCGTCAGCCGATCGGGATTCCGAGTGAACAGCCCTACCGCGTCGCCTCGCTCGCCCGTGACGCGGCTATTGCGCTCTTCGACGATCGGGCGCGACGTGCTACACAAACGTTTGCACTCACGGACGAAAATGAAGCGATCGTCGCGCGCATCTGTCGACGTCTCGATGGCATAGCACTTGCGATCGAGCTTGCCGCTGCACGCCTGCGGGTGCTCAGCCCGCAGCAACTCGAGGAACGGCTCGATGAACGTTTTCACTTGCTCAGTGGAGACGTGCACGGCTCGCTCCCGCGACACAAGACCATGCGCGCGCTGATCGATTGGAGCTTCGATCTGCTGCGTTCGCAAGAGCAAACGTTTTTCGCGCGCCTCGGCGTTTTCGCCGCAACTTTCTCGGTTGAAGGAGCTCGAGCAGTTGCCGCTGACACAGGCGTCGACGAATGGGGCGTGCTCGAATTGCTCACGTCGCTCGTCGATAAATCACTCGTGACGAGCAATCTGCATGGCGACGTGCAACGGTATCGCTTGCTCGAGAGCATGCGGGTGTACGCGCTCGAGCGCATACACCCGCATGAAAGGGAAACACTCGAGCGCCGGCGTGGCGAGTACTTGCTGCGGCTTGCCGAAAGCGCGGCGGCGCACATCGGAGCACTTGCACCCAGTGCCGTGTGGGTTGGCCGGCTCGAACCCGAACTCGAAGATATTCGCGCGGTCCTAGCGTGGTCGCTCGACGGAGACAATGACCTTGCTCTCGGTGCTGCATTGCTGATCGCGATGCACAAGTTTTGGCTTGAGCGCGGTCCGGCGGAAGCCGTACAGTGGGCAGAGCGTGCGCTTGCGTCCGCGTCGACGTTGCCGACGCCTCTCCAGGCCGCGCTGTGGCTCGAGGTAGCGCAGATGCAAGGGGATCTGCTCTTCGTACCGGCGGCAGCACTCGATGCAGCGATGCGAGCGCGTACGCTCTTCAGCTCACTCGGCGACAATGTAGGTGTTGCGCGGGCGTTGCGCGACGAAGGTATCGCGCGCTTGCGCCTTGGCGATTTCGACGGCGCGAAGCGCGATCTCGAAGAAGCTCGCACCATGAGCCGCGAGTACGGATCAGTCGTTGAAGACTTGCGCGCCGTTGGAACGCTCGCCATGTACCATCAGTTGCGCGGCGAAATCGAAGAAGCGCGCGAGACGCACCTCGAGGCGCTCGACATGGCGCGCAAAGCCGGCGACGACCGCGTCCAATGGATCACGTCGCTCAATCTGGCCGAGTTGGAATTCCAGCTAGGTGACGCAGCGGGCGCTGTCGTCCGCGCGTACGAGAACCTCGGCGCTCCGGGGTTGCGTGGTAACGTGCGGTTGCGCGCGAATCAGGCCAACAATCTGGCAGTGTACCTGCTGGCGCTCGACGCCCACGATGTGGCCCATGCTGTGGCCCTCGAAGCGTTGCGCGATGCGCACCGCGCCGGCGATCCCGGCCTCGTGACAGTCGCCGTGCAGCACATTGCGGCGGTGATCACACGCGACGAACCGAAACGCGCGGCGCGAATACTTGGCTACGTGGATCGCTTCTTTGCGACGACCGATTACAAGCGAGAGCATACGGAAGGACGCACCTATGACATCCTGGTGTCCGCGCTCAACGATGCGCTAAGCCCCGCCGAGATCGCAGCGTTTGTCAATGAAGGTGCCCGTATGAGTGAAGATCAAGTAGTGAGGCTCGCTCAGCGCAAATAGGGGCAGCCGACGATGTCGAAACTACGATACGGCGATCACGTGAAGATCGAGCAGTTGGGAATTACCGGCCAAGTCATCGAGGCCGATACGCGCACGGTCGTCGTGCGCTACAAAGAAAAGGACGGTGAGCTCATCGAGCACCGTTTCCAGCCCGACGAGCTGACCTACATCCCCAAGCCGCACCTGGAGTAGCTGCCCATGCACGCACTCGTCATGCTCCTGGCCGTCATCTGGAGCGCCGATCCGGTTCATTCGTCGGCGAACTTCACGGTGACGCACCTAGGAATCTCGCACGTCAACGGCATCATCCCGATCAAGAGTTCGAGCTTTGAGGTGCCTGACGGCAGCAACATCCCGACCAGCGCCGAGGCAGTCTTCGATCCAAGCGGCGTCGACACGCGCAATACCGATCGCGATGCGGACCTGCGATCGCCCCATTTCTTTGAAGTAGCCACCTATCCGGTGATGGGCTTCAAGAGCACGAAGATCACCGCGACCGATGCGACCCACTTCAGGATGACCGGCGATCTCACGCTGCACGGTCAAACGCATCCGATTACGCTCGACGCACAGTATCTCGGGCGCGCGACCATGAACGGGAAACAGCGTATCGCCTATGAGGCCAAGACGACGATCGACCGAACGCAGTGGGGCATGACCTACGGCAATCCGTTCGTCGCGAATTCCGTCGACATCGAACTCGACATTGAGGCAGGAACACACTGATACACGCGCGCTCAATAGCCTTCTTCTTCATACTGCTCTGGCCGGCCGGAGCGATGGCGAAACCGCTGCCGATGATGGATGCGATGTCGGTCATGGACGCGGTGCACGCGAAAGTCGGGCACAACGACGATCTCAATGCAAGTCTGGTCGGTGAAGATGTCTACGCCGTAGCGTTTTGGAAGACGACGAGTACGCACAGCGCCGGCGCAGCGCTGGTCAAAAAGGCCGGCGGGAACTGGAAAGTGCTCAAAGTACTCCCGGCCATCCCCAAAGATCCAACCGTGTTGGAAACTTTGGGCGTTCCGGCAGCGCAGGCGACAGCACTCGTCGCCGACATCAAGAAGAACGAAGAGTAACTACTTCGTCGGATCGACTAGCGGCAACATCGACGCGAGTTGCATATTTACCACCAGATCGATTTGGCGATCGATCTGATACCACAGCGCAGCCTTTTTCGGCGGGATGACTTTCTCGAAGATCGGCACGTATTTCTCGCGCAGCGCGATCAGTTGTTGATCGACTGCGGTGGTGCGCTGCATGAAGTCTTGGGCTTGGGCCGCTGACACGTTGGGATAACTCGCAGCGTACTCCTTCATCATCCCCCACCGCGCGTTACCAATTTTGTTGAGCTCTTGCTGATATTGGTCGAAGATGGGCCAGAACTTCGTCGACTCGTCGGCCGTGAGGTTCATGTTGGCCGCAATGATCTTCTTGCGCGAGGCGCGGATGTTCTCACGCAACATTTGGATATCTTGTTCGCTCGCCCCCGTGGGCTGCGTGTTTGGAACGGCCGCCTGGCCGGCGGTTTGCGCCAGCGCGGGTGCCGCGCTAAGTAGTACGGATAGGGCAACGATGCCAACCCAGGCTCGAGGTGCTCTCATGTCCACTCCTTCGTCGTTAGGCCCATCCTAACGACGAAGGGTCCTCGCGACTATCCGAATACTGCAATCGTGAGTGGTACGTTACAGCCCGATCTGCGTGAGGTCCAACACGATCCGCTGCGTGATCGGGCTGTCCCACCAGTTGGCTACCACCGCTTCCAGCTCGCGCACCGAACGTAACGCGCTCACGTGCGCTTGGAGCGTCGCCGGACTCGGAGCCGCTTTGCCGAGTTCGGCCTGCATTTGGTCGATTGATGCGTGCGCACGGTGCGCAGGCGGCAGTGCTTCATGCAGCGTTTCAGCCGGGAATGTCGCCAACAGCTCTTGGTTGGCGACTATCCCCGTTGCATCTGCGGCCTCGACCGCCTCGCGGATTTCGTCGTTCTTATCCATCGAAGCGGTCCGCATTCATGACCTTCGTCCACGCGACGACGAAGTCGTCGACGAACTTGCGTCTCGCATCCGTGCTTCCGTAGACTTCGGCGAGCGCGCGCAATTCGGAGTTTGCACCGAAGATCAGATCTACGCGCGTTCCCGTCCAGTCGACGGCGCCCGTCTTGCGGTTATGCCGTGCGTACACCGTTTGGTCCGTTTGATTCGATGAGGGCGCTTCCCAGTCGCCGCTCATGTCGAGCAGATTCACGAAGAAGTCGTTGGTGAGCGCGCCCGGCGCTTTGGTAAAGACGCCGTGCTTGGAACCGTCGGCATTTGTATCGAGCACGCGCATGCCGCCGACGAGCACGGTCATCTCGGGTGCGGTCAGCGTCAAGAGCTGCGCCTTGTCCACGAGCATCATCTCGGTCGGGATGCCGAGGTTGCCGCTGACGTAGTTCCGGAAACCGTCTGCCGCTGGTTCCAATATGGCGAACGATTCCACATCGGTTTGGTCTTGTGTTGCGTCGGTGCGTCCCGGTTTGAACGGAACGGTCACATCGAAGCCGCCCTTCTTTGCGGCTTGCTCGACGCCCACGTTACCCGCAAGCACGATCAGATCGGCGAGCGAGACCTTTTTGCCGCCGGATTGCGCGCCATTGAATTTACTTGCAATGCTTTCGAGCGCTTTTAGTACGATTGCCAATTGCTCGGGACGATTGACTTTCCAGCGTTTTTGCGGCTCGAGCCGAATGCGCGCACCGTTGGCGCCACCGCGTTTGTCGGAACCACGGAATGTGGACGCCGATGCCCACGCGGTCGAGACGAGTTGCGAAACCGAAAGTCCGGAATCAGCGATTTGCTTCTTGAGTGCGTCGAGGTCTTTTGCATCGACGAGTGGATGATCGACGGCTGGAACCGGATCTTGCCAAATGAGCACTTCCTTCGGTACTTCCGGGCCGAGGTAGCGCGCACGCGGCCCCATGTCGCGGTGCGTCAACTTGTACCACGCACGCGCGAATGCATCGGCAAACTGGTCGGGATGTTCGTAGAAGCGGCGTGAGATTTTTTCGTAGACCGGATCGAAGCGCAATGCAAGATCGGTCGTGAGCATCGTCGGCTTATGGTGCTTTTTAGGATCGTGTGCGTCGGGCACGGGGGCAGCACCGTTCTTGGCGATCCACTGTTTGGCACCGGCCGGACTCTTCGTCAGCTCCCACTCGTTGGTGAATAACGATTGGAAGAAGTTGTTGCTCCATTTGGTCGGCGTGGTCGTCCAGGTCACCTCGGGACCGCCGCCGATCGTGTGCTCGCTGTGGCCTTTTCCGAATGCGTTCTTCCATCCCAGGCCTTGCTGCGTGATGTCCGCGCCTTCGGGGTCGGCACCAACGTGCGAAGGATCGCCCGCACCATGCGTCTTGCCAAACGTATGACCGCCCGCGATGAGCGCGACCGTCTCTTCGTCGTTCATCGCCATGCGGCGGAACGTCTCACGAATATCGATCGCTGCCGCGAGCGGATCCGGATTGCCGTTCGGCCCTTCGGGATTTACGTAGATCAAGCCCATCTGCACGGCAGCTAACGGATTCTCGAGCACGCGCTCGCCCGCGTAGCGCTCGTCGGCGAGCCACGTGTCTTCCGCGCCCCAGTAGACCGACTCGTCGGGCTCCCACACGTCGGGGCGGCCCCCGGCAAAACCGAACGTTTTGAAGCCCATCGATTCAAGTGCAACGTTGCCGGTGAGAATCAGCAGATCCGCCCACGAAATCTTCTGGCCGTATTTCTGCTTGATCGGCCAGAGCAGCCGGCGGGCTTTATCGAGGTTGACGTTGTCCGGCCAGCTGTTGAGCGGAGCGAAGCGCTGTTGGCCGCCGCCGGCGCCGCCGCGTCCGTCAGCGATGCGATAGGTGCCGGCGCTATGCCACGCCATGCGAATGAAGAGTGGCCCATAATTACCGAAATCCGCGGGCCACCACGGCTGCGAATCCGTCATAAGCGCGCGCAGGTCGTTCTTTACGGCCGCGAGATCAAGCTTTGCGAATTCCTTAGCGTAGTTGAAGGCCTCGCCCATCGGATCGGATTGCGGAGAATTCTGGCGCAAGACGGTCAGGCGAAGCTGCTCGGGCCACCAGTCGCGGTTATGACGGCCAACACTGGCCTTGGGGTGCACCGGACACGCAGTTTGAGACAAGATGGCATCTCCTTCAACTCGAGCAAAGGGCGCGTGCCGGCCGAGCCGCTCGCGCTCCAGACACTCATGCTAATCCATCAGACCGACTAGTCACAGCCAATGGAAGCAATACTTTCCATCGCCCCTGCCTATGAACTCGGCCGCGAGCAAGAATGCAAAACGCCCCCGCGTCGGCGGAGGCGTTTCGTCAATATGGCTCCCGGTGCTGGACTCGAACCAGCGACCCATTGATTAACAGTCAATTGCTCTACCAACTGAGCTAACCGGGATTGGGGTACTGCGGGATTCTACTGGATACTGGTATCCAGGCGCAAGCGGTCTTCCCTCTCCCGGTTGTAACGATTCTTAGTAGCCCGCGACGTTCCGTGCGTCGGCGTGCGCGTGGGCGTAGACGGTAGCGATGATCTTGAGCGGAGCCGGATAGATCGCGACGCCGAGCGCCTCGGTTCCGGCGTAGACAAGGGCTGCTGCGGCGACCAGACTGACCACGAAGCGGCGGAACATCTCGGTATCTCCTAACGATTTAGTTGATACCGATAGCCTACTCCACCTAATTCCTTCTGTCAACTAAAGAATTAATTAGAAGCGAACGTACCCGTGGGTTAGCAAGGTCGCAAAGAACGGGATGCAAGCAAGCAGCACCGTCTCGCCCGCGAGCAGCGCCCACATATTCCGGTACGAGCCGTCGGGCACCGCGACCAGACCCGCCGGATCCACACGCCGCTTCAGCCGCAGGTAGTGGACCGTCGGCGGAATCGAGAGCAGCGCGACCGCCACGAAGAACCCCATCTTCGTCCAGAAAATGGGGTTGTGCAGATAAAAGCTCGCGCCTCGCAGGCCGAGCGTCATGCGCAGCACCCCACTGACGACGACGAGCGCCGCGCTAATGCCGTATAAGTTGTCGATCCGTTGTAGCTGCGTCAAGCGCGCAAGGCTCATCTCGCGACGGTACAGCACGAGTTCCGCCACCAACGCGCCGACCAGCGTGAAGATGCAAAGAAAGTGCAGCCACGCCAGCAGCGCGTCGAGCAGCATTTATGGAGTGTGCGTGTTCGTCTGGCCCGGCGCTTGACGACGGATCGTCACCGTCTGGCTCAACGTGAGCAGCACGTTGGAGCCCTGAGGAATGGAGAAGTTCGCCTTGCCGTTCAGTCCGTACAGCAAGCCGCCAGCCCCACCCACGATGGCCCCACCAGTTCCATGGAAGATCCAACTGCCAAGCAGCGCGCCGCCGACGGTCGTCAGCGCGGTCTTAACCTCGTTCTTCTTGTCCGACTTGCGCTGGTCTTCGGTCATCGTCGCCGAAATGTCGACGGTGCTGCCGTCAGCCAAACGCAAATAGTCGAATTGTAATCCGAGCGAAGGTTTGCGGCCTTGTCCTGCGCTTGTCACGCTGGTGACTTCACCCGCGATGATCCCGCCTTGAAAGGCGGGATTGCCGCTTGGATACGGCGGCACCACATCCATGACGAAGCGGTCGCCGACATGTGCTTTGCTGGTGTCGATCGGGGTGCGCATCCGCGCGTAGAGTTGTGCTCCCTGGTAGAGCGTCAGCTGCTCTTGCGCCGACGCAAGGAGTGTGCTTGCGGAGAACGCGGCCAGCATCGCGAACGCCGTCAGTGCATTTCGAAGGTTCATACCCTCTCCTTTTGCTTCCTAAATTACTCCACGCAACGCAAGAACCCCGCGGGCTGGTTCCGCGGGGTTCTCATTTTCATCTGATTTTCTAAGGAACTTGTAAGTCGCTCGCCAGATCTATCGTCACCGGCGTGCCTGCTTGCACGACGAGCGGCTTTTTTGTCGAGGTAGCGTACGCAAACCCTCCGGTCTGCGCTGTCTGCTGCGTCTTCGGCCCAAGCTGTGTCGACCACGCCATCGTCGATTGATTCGGTGGACCGACCGTGTTCGGCATTCGTACCGGTCCCGGAGGAGGAACCGGTGCGCCTGGCCCCGTGGCATTGCGCTGCACAACGTTGCGCGAGACGACGAAGGCACGGATCGGTTCCTTTGCGCCACTTGCAAACGTGATGCTATCGAACAAGAACGCGATCTCTGCGGGCTGCATGCCAAATGGCCCGTTCACGCGCGTTATGTGCCCATTGATCCGCGCGCCGGCGAGCACCGGCTCCGACGGATCGTTCACGTGCAACGTAAAGGTGTCGCCCGCTTGCGCGGTGCGCGAATCGACGGGCGTCTGCATGATACATGCAATCTTCGTGCCGGCCTTGAGGGTGACGGGTTGCGTGAGCGTCGTCACCCCAAGCACCACCGCGATCAGCATCGCGAGCGCGCTCATTGCGCGAAGTTCGGCACGCGCAGCGCTTCGCCGGTAAAGCCGGTTGCGGCGCGAAGCGCATCGACTCTGTCGAGCCGTTCCCAAGGAAGATCGAGATCGGGGCGCCCGAAGTGACCATATGCCGCGGTTTGCTTATAGATCGGCCGGCGCAGGTTGAGGTAGTGGATGATCGCGGCTGGACGCAAATCGAACACTTGCTTCACAGCTTTGGCGATTTGCTCCTCGGCGATCTTCGACGTACCGAACGTCTCGACGAGTACGCTCATCGGCTCGGCGACGCCGATCGCATAGGCGACTTGCAATTCACACCGATCCGCGAGCCCAGCTGCGACGACGTTCTTGGCGACCCAGCGTGCAGCATAGGCGGCCGAACGATCGACCTTGGTTGGATCCTTGCCGGAGAACGCACCGCCGCCGTGACGCGCCATACCGCCGTACGTGTCAGCGATGATCTTCCGTCCGGTGAGGCCGGCGTCACCCTTCGGTCCGCCGATCACGAAGCGCCCGGTCGGATTGACGTACACGCGCGTATTTCTATCGAACATTGCACCGGGAATGACATGTTTAATCACCTTGTCGGTGACTTCGTTCCGAATCACTTCAAGGGCGATGTCCGGATCGTGTTGCGTCGAGATCACGACCGCATCCACGCGAACCGGCCGATCGCCGTCGTACTCGACCGTCACCTGCGACTTGCCGTCCGGGCGGAGATACGGAATGTCGCCGTTCTTGCGCAGTGCGGCGAGGTGCCGGGTGAGATTGTGTGCGAGCACGATCGGCAGCGGCATCAGCTCGGCCGTTTCACGCGACGCGTAGCCGAACATCATGCCCTGGTCACCGGCACCGGTCTTTTCGAATTCCTCGTCGTTACCGCCTTTGGCTTCGAGCGACTTGTCAACGCCCATCGCGATGTCGGGCGACTGCTCGTCGATCGAGACGCTGACGCCGCACGTTTCGGCGTCAAACCCGACGGCCGACTTCGTGTAGCCGATCTCCGCGATCGTGTTGCGCACGATGCTGGGGATATCGATGTAGGTCTTGGTTGTCACCTCGCCGGCGATGTGAATCTGTCCGGTGATAGCAAACGTCTCGACCGCAACGCGCGAATATGGATCCTCTTTGAGCAGCGCATCAAGCACTGCGTCGGAGATTTGATCGGCGACCTTGTCGGGGTGCCCTTCGGTCACCGACTCGGACGTAAACAGTCTGCGGTAGTCGCTCATCTTAGGTGCCCTCCGACCATGACGCCATGTACTTGACTTGCTCGGGCGTCAGGGTGTCGATTTCAACGTTCATCGACGAGAGTTTGAGCGTTGCCACTTCTTCATCGATCTCGAGCGGCACGTCGTACACGTGCTTCTTCAACGTATTATGGTTCTTGGCCAGGTAGCCCGCGGCCATCGCCTGATTGGCAAACGACATATCCATCACTGCCGCCGGATGGCCCTCGCCAGCCGCCAAGTTCACCAGGCGCCCGTCGGCAAGGATGCAGACCTTGCGGCCGTCATGGAACTCGTATTGTTCAACGAAGGTACGCGGCACCGTCATGCCCTTGGCAAGACGCTTGATGCCGTCCAAGTCGAGCTCATCGTTGAAATGGCCCGAATTGCAGACGATCGCGCCGTCCTTCATCAACTTGAAGTGCTCTTCTCGGATCACATGATAGTTGCCGGTAACGGTGACGAAGATGTCACCGGCCTTCGCGGCGTCGGTCATCGGCATCACGCCATAGCCGTCCATCACTGCTTCGATCGCTTTACGCGGATCGACTTCGGTCACAACGACGTGCGCGCCCATGCCGGCCGCGCGCTGGGCGATGCCGCGTCCGCACCAGCCGTAGCCCACCACGACGAGCGTGCGTCCGGCGAGCAAGACGTTGGTCGCGCGGATGATCCCGTCGAGCGTCGACTGGCCCGTGCCATAGCGATTGTCGAACATGTGCTTGGTCAGCGCGTTGTTCACGGCGACAACCGGGTAGGGCAACACGCCGTCCTTTTCCATCGCCTTCAGGCGGATGACGCCAGTCGTGGTTTCTTCGCAGCCACCGATCATGTCTTTGAGCAGATGATTGTGCTTGGTAAAGATCGTTGTCACGAGGTCGCAGCCGTCATCCATCGACATATGCGGCTTGGTCGCAATCACCGATTCGATGTGCGAGTAGTAGGTAGCGTTGTCTTCGCCCTTGATCGCGTACGTCGGAATGCCGTATTCGCAGAGCGCGGCAGCGACGTCGTCCTGCGTCGAGAGCGGATTGCTCGCGCACAGCGCGATCTCCGCACCGCCGGCCTGAAGCGCCAGCATCAAGTTCGCCGTTTCGGTCGTTACGTGCAAGCATGCGCCGATGCGCACACCTTTGAGCGGCTTCTCGATCTCGAACCGATCGCGAATTTGCGCAAGCACCGGCATGTACGCGCCGGCCCACGCAATGCGCGAGCGGCCGGCTTCTGCCAAGCTGCGGTCTTTGACATCACCAGCAAGCTTTTCCGTGACGGGCACGATGAGACTCCTATATTCGAAGGCAAGGAATATGTGGGGATTAGCGGGAGGCTTTCGAGCCCGACGCGGAAAGCCCCCGGCGTGGAAACGCTCTCCGATTACTTAGCACAGCTCGCCAGTGAATGGCCAACCCCCGGCGGGGGCAGCGCTGCGACCATGGTCGCAGCCGCTGGCGCGGGGCTGGTCGCTATGGTCGCGCGGATCTGCTCGGCCAACCCCAAGTACGCAACGCACAAGGATCTTGCCCTCGAACTGGTTGGACAGGCAGACTCGCTGCGCGAGGAGTTTTTGCGCGCACGCGAGCGCGACGAGGCCGCCTTCGATCGGGTAGTGGCGGCAACCGCCATGCCCAAGGCGACGGAATCGGAGAAGCATGCGCGTCGCGCCGCACTCGAGATCGCGCTTGCACACGCGGCGGCCGAGCCGCTCGCCGCCATGCAGAACGCGCTCGAGGTCCTTCGCCTTGCCGAAAACGCGCTCGCGTTCAACAACGGCAATCTCGTCAGCGACATCGGGTGCGCAGCGGAGTTTGCCGCTGCTGCGCTGACGTCATCCGCCTATAACGTGCGCATCAACCATAAGTTCATGCGCGACAGCGCGGCGGTCGAAGCACAGCAGCACGCGCTCGAACGCTACGAGCGCGACGCGCTCGCACTGCTTACGAAAGTGCGCCGGGCAGTCAACGAAGCGTTAGGGTGACTCCGGGGCCACGATAACACGCGTAAATTTTTTTGGATCGATCCAGTGGTCCATTGCGCGCTGCACGTCTTGCGGTGTGGTCGCGATCACCCGTGCATAGAAGCGGGTCACGTCGTTTGCGTCTAAGCCATCTTGCGCAGACGTGAGCAAGTTCCGCGCGACCCCATTGTAGCTATCCAGCGAGACGGTATAGCTCGACAGCAGCATCGCCTTCGCGAGCGCCAGGTCGGCTGCGCTGGGCGGATACTTGCGCAGCCGTTCGAGCGACGCGCTGGCAGCGTTTTGCGCCGCGTTGACGTTCTTCGGGTCGGAAGCAAATGTCAGGACGAACGTCGATCCGCTCTCGCTCACGTTGAGCGACGAATCGATCGAGTATGCATAGCCGTGCTGCTTGCGAACATCGTGGAACAGCATCGAGCCAGTCCCCTCGCCGGAGAGCATCGTATTGGCGAGATCGAGCGCCACGACGTCGCGGTTGCCGCGGCGCAACCCAAATGCTTGCGTGAGCGTTACGTCGGCCTGCTTGTTGGTTGACGAGCGAATCGTCGTCGATGTGCCGGTGCGCTGCGTGTGGCGGACGGGCGGATACGCCATCGACGGCGTTGGACCGTGGCTTTGCCACCCACCGAAATATTTCTCGAAACTCACCCTGACTTGATCCGGCGTCACGTCGCCGACGACCGAGATCGTCGTAAGGTCCGGCCGATAGGCGAACGCGTACCACTTCAGGACATCGCTACGCGTTACGGCAGCAAGGCTCGCGGACGTCGAATGCCGGCGATGGGGATCATTTGGCGGATACATCGCATAGAGGCGCGCGATGCTCGCGCGGTACTCGGGGCGGCCTTCGAGCGCGCGCGTCGACTTCACGGTGTTGCTCGACACAAGCGCAAATTGGTCCGTCGCGAAGGCGGGATGCAATTGTGCATCGGCGAGAAGTGCGATCGTACGATCGAAATCCTCCAAGCGCGCCTGGGCGTAAAAAGACGTGCCTAGCTCGACGTACGCGGCGATCGCTTCGACCTGCGCACGGTAGGACTTGAAATCGTAGGTCGTGGTGCCGTACGCCAGCAGCTGGCTTGTAATCGCGGAGACACCCTCGCGGCCTTTCGCCTCGTAAAGATCGGTATTGTTGCGGATCGCACCGTGCACCACGAACGTCGGCGACGACGTCTCCGGTCGAACGACGATCGTCATGCCATTCTTCAGATGCAGGGTCGTCGCCGGCGCATCAACGTCCGGAGCGCGCAGTTGCGCGGAGAAGTATTGATCGGTCCATTGCGGCAACCTCACCGCGTCGCTGGCGGTGACCTGCACGTTCTCTTTGGTATTCATCGAGTCGGCGCTGGGCATTGCCGCACTCGGATTCGCGAGAAGCGACAGCGTAACGCTGTGGCCTTGCACGACATACGTCGTGAACACGCGATTCACATCCGCAGGCGTGACGGCTTCGAGCGCAGCGTAGAGTTGATCGGGCGTACGGTTCTCGATGGACTGCGCGGTCGACCATTCCTCGGCTGAGCCTGGGATACTCGTGCCTTCGTACGCGCGTGAGGCCAGCAACCCGTTTTTTGCGTCGGTGATCAGCTCGAGTGGGATGCCGGTCTTGGCGTACCCGTCGATCACGCCTTGCAGATTGGCGACCGCGACTTTCGGATCGGTGCCCGGTAGCGTCGCGGCAGCGAAGACGCCGAAGCCGCCTTGGGCGAATGCGGAATCTTGCGCCACGGCAAAGAGCGCCTTCCCCTGGAGCATCAGATCGGCAAGCGACCCGCGTCCACTCTGCAGCGCCTGGAACAGCACCTGCGTCGCAGCATAGTCGGCATCGCTCGTTCCGGGCATACGCATCGTGATCATCGTGATCGGAATTGGAAAGTCGATCTTCTGCGTGAGTGCCGCACCTTCGAGCGGCTTGAGCGGGAGCGGCGGATGTGCGGGAACCGTTGCCGGCGCAATATCGCCGAACCGGCTCTTGACCAATTCGAGCGCGGCTGCGGGATCGACCTCGCCCGCAATTACAAGCAGCGCATTGTTCGGGTGATACCAGGTGTGGTAAAACGCGGCAATGTCCGATGCGCGCATTTTGTCAAACCCAGCCAGGGTTCCGACCGGATCCGCTGCCCACGGGGAGTCGCCGAAAAAAAGCGCGTTGACTTGCTTCATCGCGCCGAGCATCGGATTGCTGAGATGCGACTTCACTTCTTGCTCGATCGCGCCGCGCTCGTTGCTCCAATCGGTGTCGCGCATCGAGGCGTGCTGCATGCGGTCGGCCTCGACGCGTAGCACCACGTCAAGGTAGTTCGAGGGTATCGTGAAGTAATAGCGCGTGATCGTGCTTGTGGTTGTGGCGTCGTATTCGGCGCCGATACGCGTCGCGATGTTCGCAAATTGATCCGACGACACGCCGGGAGTTCCGCGGAACATCATGTGCTCGGTTGCGTGGGCGATGCCGGGAATTGTATCGTCGTTCGAGCCGACATTATAGACTAGCGACGTGGTTACGACCGGCGCGAGATGGTTGGGCACGATGATAACGTGCAAGCCGTTCGCCAGCGTGGTGTCCAATACGGGCGATACGGGGGATGCACTCGGCGCCACACCAAGAAGTGCCCACGCAACAACGAGCGCTAGAACGGCCTTCACGAGTGACACCTCCGATTGGAAGACGGGTCCCCGCTCGTTCCTCCCGGATTACAACGATGCCTTCGCCCTAGTGCAAAGTACCCATATCCGTCTAGGGCCTGGGTTGATTGACGTAGCAACGGCGGGTCCCCGGATCGTAATAACCATCTACCGTTATGCCGATCGAGTTGCGCACATAGACCTGTCCTCGCGTATCGCACACGTCTTTGCCGTTGCGGTCCTGAAACTGAAAACGCACGTAGTAGAGGCTTCCCATGACATAATTCCCTGACCGCCATGCGCGCGATCTATTCGGATCGACGAAACCGTAATCCAAGTTGCGAGTCTTCCCCAAATCCTGAATGGTGATCCACGCACGATAATTCGAATGGTTGACCGTCTGGATGTCGGTTTTGGCGGCGAGAGCCGGCAGGGATGTGACGAGTTCGGCGAGCCCCACAAGCAGGGCGATCACGGAAAAAGAGACCATTTTCATGGCGCGCCTCCGATCGCCGCTTTAAGTTTCGTCTCCGCGCTTGCGGCATCGGCGCTGAGTTTGTCGAAGACCGCATACTCCGCGGCCGTCGGGCGCACGTACCCGGTGTCGACCTCGGCATTGAGGTACGCGATGAAGTTGCGCAACCGGGATTCGTACAGGAGGGACCCTTCGTCGGCCTGCGGGTGCACGAGGTCGACGACCGCGCCGATTGCGGCGTCGAGCTGCGCTGCAGCCGCGCTGCCTGCTGCAACCTTTGCGCGCGCCGCGACCGCCGCGTTGACCGTGCGATCGAGCTCGTCTTGCACTGCGTGGATCTTCAACCCGAGATCGCGCCTTGCGATAAGATCGTCTGCCGTTGCGGTACTACGCGGATCGAGCGCCAATACGAGCGGTTGCGACGTCGTAGCGCCACCGTAATCGAGCGTGACGGTGTAGGTACCTGGGACGATCTGCGGCCCGAGAAGCGAATCCTCGAGGCCGCCGCCCGAACCCGACGGTTCGAAGCCGGTGATCTCGGTAGCATTGGGGTAGCGCAGATCCCACTGGAAGACGTTCATGCCGGGCGCAATGCCGGTGAGGCGCGCGTAGGCGTGCTCGCGGTCTTCCGTCGGATGATAGCGCTCGCTCGGCGGTTCCGGCTTTCCACGATGCCGCATCAGATGCAGCGAAAACGAGCGCACGACCTTGCCGGCGCTGTCTTTGAACGTGAGCGAGACCGGCGTTTTCCCGTCGTACGAGCGCGGCACGTAGAAGATCACGGTCGCACCAAACGGGGGATTCTCGCCGTTACCCGCGATGTTCGCCGCGCCGCCGAACGCCGGGGCGCCGTATGCGTGCGTGAGCCACGCGCGCTGCGGTGCATAGACCGCCGCGCCGTTCGCATTGGCCGGCGGCGCGCTTGTGAGCTGCTCGAGCAGTGCGAGATTGTCGAGTACCCACATCGAGCGTCCGTGCGTCGCGATGACGACTTTGCCTTCGCGCGTGTTGATTGCAACGTCGCGCACCTGCACGTTGGGCAGATTGAGCGTCAACGGTTGCCAGTGCGCGGCGCCATCGAGGCTGACGTAGACCGTGCTCTTCGTCGTGAGGAAGAAAAGATTCGGTGCATTGGGATCTTGTCGCACGGTGTAGAGGTACTGGTCGGCGGGAAGACCGCCGCTCAGCGACGTCCACGTTTTGCCGAAATCCGTCGTCTTATAGATGTAGGGATGGAAGTCGTCATATTGATAGCGCGAGGCCGTCAAATAGGCGGTGCCTTTGTCGGTGTGCGACGCCTCGATCGAGGTGATCTCCGCCCACTGCGGCAGTGCCGGCGGCGTAATCGTGCTCCACGTCGCGCCGTGATCCGTCGTGAGATGCACGAGCCCTTCGACCGATCCCGCCCACATTTCGTCGCCGTCGAGCGGCGAGACTGCGAGCGCCGAGACGTAGGGATAGACCTCGGCACTCGATGCGTCGTTGTCAATCGGGCCGCCGCTCGCCGCTTCGCTCTTCTTATCGTTGCGCGTGAGATCGGGGCTGATCGTCTTCCACGTTTGGCCGTAGTCGGTGCTGCTCAGCACAAATTGCGCACCGACCAACAACTCTTTCGGATTGACCGGTGAGAAGATAATCGGATGCGTCCAGGCGAGACGGTCCTCCAGCTCGCCGGAGCTCGCGCCTTCCCGATAGAGCGGATAGGGGCTCACGCTGTTGTACTCGTCGGTCACGGCATTGTGCCGCATCATGATGCTGAAATAGCCGCTGCCGTAGTCGATGTTCGTATTGCCGGGCTGCGGCGCGATAAACGTGCTCTCACCGAGCGCCGTGCGCTTCCAATCGGTCGTGAGAATCACGCCACTCGACGATGCGCTCGGCCCTTCGAACGAGCCTTCGTCCTGCTGCGCACCATAGATGTTAAACGGAAACGCCTCGTCGAGCGCGACGTGGTAGAACTGCGCGGTCAACTGATTATGCTCGCTGCTCCAGGTTTCTCCACGATCGACCGAAACGGTCGCGCCGCCATCGTTGCCCTCGAGGATAATCTTCGGATTCTTTGGATCGATCCAGACGATGTGATTGTCCCCGTGTGGCGGGCGTAGCAGGCTGAAGTTCTTGCCGCCGTCGTGCGAGACGAAGAACCGCGCGTTCGGTACGTAGATCGTGTTCGGGTCGGTCGGGTCGGCGTAGATCGCCATATAATAGAAGGCGCGCTGCCGCATCTCCATGCTGTCGTTGACGCGCTTCCAGTGGGCGCCGCCGTCGTTTGAGCGGAAGACACCACCCTCTTTTGCCTGCACGATCGCGTAGACGACCTTCGGGTTGCTCTGCGCAACGCTTACGCCGATGCGCCCGAGCACGCCGGCCGGAAAACCGGGATTGGTGGAGATCTTCGTCCAGTGCGCACCGCCGTCGGTCGTCTTGTAGAGACCGCTGCCGGGGCCGCCGGAATTGAGGCCGTAGGCCCGGCGGTAGACTTGCCACATCGCCGCGTACAGCGTGTTCGGGTGCGACGCGTCCATCACCAGGTCGATCGCGCCGGTCGCGTCGTCGACGAAGAGCACTTTGCTCCAACTCGCGCCACCGTCGATCGATTTGAAGATGCCACGGTCCGGGTTATTTGCATAGACGTGGCCCATCGAGGCTGCGTAGACGACGTTCGCATTGCGCGGATCGACGACGATCTTTCCGATCGTATGCGTGTCTTTCAGCCCGGTGTAGCGCCACGTTTTGCCCGCATCGGTCGTCTTGTAGACACCGTCGCCGGTAATGAACGTGTTGCGGATGTCGGCCTCGCCCGTGCCGGCATAAATAACGTTTGGATTCGAGGGCGCGACAGCGAGCGCACCGATGCTGTTGGACGTGTTGAGCTGGCCGTCCGTAATGTTCGTCCAGGTTAGGCCGTAGTTCACCGAGCGCCATACGCCGCCATCGACGCCGCCGAAATAGAACGTGAACGGATTCCCAGGCACGGCATCGACCGCAACGGAGCGTCCGCCGATTCCCGGACCGACGTTGCGCCAGTGCAGCGCACGCATGACGGTTTGCGCGGTAGGCGCAGCAGTTTGCGCGGCGGCCGGAACAGCAACGATCGCCAGCGATGCGGCGATCAGGGCGAGGCGCTTATATCTCCACATGCAGCGCAGTTTTGACGTGCGCGTGGTAGCGCCTCTACTACATAATTAGGTCGAGAAATGGACTGATGTCATCGCGTTCGACCTCAATGCCGACACCGCGCGTGTGGTAGCGGATGTCGTGAAAATCCATGCCTGCGGTCATCACCAAGCCGTAGCGCTTCGCGAGGTCGCGAAAGATCCGCACGTCTTCTGCATCGTGGAGCGGATAAAAAACTTCGAGCCCGCGCAGGCCTTTTGACGCGAGTTCGTCAATCAGCGCGCGATCCTTCAGGCGCCCCGGGTGCGCTAACACTGGCACACCGCCCGCCGCGGTAATGCGCTCGATCGCTTCCTGCGGCGTGATGTGAAGCGATGGGACGTAGCCCGGCATTCCCGTGCGCAACAGATTGCGAAACGCCGAATCGATATCCGGGACGAGGCCCTTGGCTATTAGCGCTTTGGCGACGTGCGGGCGCCCAATCGCCTTTGCGTCGGGTGCTTGTTTGAGCACCTCCTCGTAGGTGATGCCATAGCCGGCGCGCTGTAATTGATCGACCATTCGTTGTGCGCGTACGCGGCGCGCGTCGCGGTTGCGCTCGATCGTCGCGAGCAGCTCGGGCGCATCCGCCGGCATGCCGTAACCCAAAAGGTGGACTTCGTTCCCGCGATAGGTCGTGTTGATCTCGACCCCGGTAACCACGCGCGCGTTGGAGGGCGGCGTGAACTTGCCGTATGCGCTCATCGTGTCGTGGTCGCTGATCGAGAAGATTTCGACGCCGCGCTCGCCCATGACGTCCGCCAGCGCCTGCGGCGTCAGCGTACCGTCACTCTCACGGGTATGGCTGTGGAAATCGACGATCACGCGATTCCTCGCAAGAAGACACGTTTGATCTCGGTCGCTCGTCCGGTCGATCGGTCGATGCGCACGACAGCCGCACAGAACTGCTTCATTCCTGTCTTCTGCACGTTAAAGCGTTCGGAAATGCCGGTGAGGAAGCGATCGAGCACGGCTTCTTGCTCCATCCCGATCACGCCATCGGTCGGCCCGGTCATGCCGACGTCGGTAATGTATGCAGTCCCACCGGGAAGGATCTGTTCGTCGGCGGTTTGGACGTGCGTGTGCGTGCCGTAGATCGCCGACGCGCGCCCATCCAGATAGCGCGCGAGCGCGACCTTTTCCGAGGTCGCCTCGGCGTGCACGTCGACGATCACGATCGGTGTCTGTGCGAGCAACGCCTCGACGAGCGCATCGGCGCACCGGAACGGATCGTCGACCGTCGGCATGAAGGTGCGGCCCATCACGTTGAGCACACCCACAGTCGTGCCGTCGGCAACGAACGTGCCGTGACCGCGGCCCGGCGTCCCCGGCGGATAATTCGCCGGACGCAACACGCGATCGGTCGATTCTAAATATGTCTTGAAGTCGCGCTTGTCAAAAATGTGGTTACCGCTCGTGATGAAATCGACGCCGGTTTCGAACAACTCTTCGGCCGTCTGCGCGGTCAGGCCAAAGCCACCAGCAACATTCTCACCGTTGACGATGCAGGCGTGGATTTGATGCTGCTCGCGCACCCCCGCAAGACAGCGCTTGAGCGTGTCGCGGCCGGGCGAGCCGACCACGTCGCCGATCAATAGTAAGTTAAGAGGAGTTAGCGGCGAGACGACGCCTTCGCTTTCCGTTGCGATTTTAAGAAGTAGACCAATACGCGTGCTTCTTCTCGAAAGCCGACCAGACTCTTGGACTGCGCGGGATCGCGTAGCGTCTCGATCGCATAGACCGCGGCTTCGTCCTGTGCAGCCGGATCGGCGTCGAGGTGGTCCTCAGGCTGCGGATTGTGGACGAGCGCATCGGCGTAACGATCGCGCAAAACCGCAACCAGCAGCTCAAGCTCTTCCTTAGAGAAGCTGTCGCTGTCGCGCGTGACGTGCACGAACGTGGTGGCACGATCGCCGTCGAACTCGATCCGCAGGACGTGAGCTTCATCCTTGGCTAATGCGAGAAACCCGTTGACGTGGTCATCGATCGTCTCGGCGATCGCCGCTTGCTCGCGCTTGTTCAGCCGCGTGCGCAGCGCGAACGTCAACCGTACGCTGCCCTCGGCCGGCATCGAGCGAATCGATGCCAGTTCGGGGAAGCGCACGAGGAGCGCGCACACCAGGCTGACGGTGTCAGCGTTTTCCAAGGGTTGACGGTTAATCATGATCGGGCCCACCTGATACGACGCGGCCTCCAGGCACACCCTGCGGCCCGCGTAGAATGGTAACCAACGTGAGACTCCGGCAGTTGCTGCCAGCTGCCTCGCTTGGATTGCTTGCCGCACTCCTGGCCCACACGGCCAGCTACGGCAACACCCACGTCGCCGGCGGCGCGCACCACGTGGCGCTCGAACTCCTCGCCCTCGCGGGCGGCGGAGGCTTTGTCGCGGTCATCACGGTCCTCGCTTGGCTCGGTGCCGGCCGCCAGGCCAATGGATCGGTCCTGGCAGCCGCCCTACGCCCTCTTATACCCGGGCTCGGCAGCCTACTCGTCAGCGCGACCCTCTGGTTCGCGGCCATCGAAAGCATCGAACCGGAGCACGCGACGCGCGCCCCCCTCCTTGTGATCGCACTCTGCCTCGGACTCGCGGCCGCGGTCATCGCACTTGCCGCGAAATGGTTCGTGCACGCGATCGCAACGATCGCGATCGCGATTGCAACCCTCACCTTTGCGCGACGGCCGGTTACCTTCCGCCGCCGCTTCGAACACGTCTCTTCTGCGCGCCGGGCCGCTTTTGTCTACCGGCGCTTCGCCCGTCCTCCTCCGGGCGTGATGCTCTCCGTCTAGCATCACTACACATCTCACTTCAGAGGAGTCCCCATGTTCCGATGGATCGCGGCTGCGATTGCCGCGTGTATGCTTCTTTCCACTGCACCTGCGCTCGCTGCCGAAGCCGGTATCGTGCGCGGCGTCATCACCCGGTCGGGTACGCCGGCCGCCGGCGCGTCGCTTACCCTTACCCTGAGCGGCGGACGCACGAGCTTCACCGCCACAACGAACGCACGCGGCGAGTATTCGTTCCCGGTCGTGCCGTTCGGCCATTATCGCTTGACCGTTCACGTGAACGGCGCGACGGATCGTACGGTCGACGTCGACGTCCACACCGACACGGTCGCGACCGTCAATCTGGACGTGCTCAAGACCATCGTCGTCACTGCGACCACGGCAAACGGGGGCGTGGGTGGAACGCCGGTCGCGGCGACGACCATCGACAACGCGCAGATTCAGAACTCACCGAATCGCGACAGTCTCAACCGCTTGATCGAGACGGTGCCCGGCATCGTGCAGTTCTCCTACAACGAACCCGTAGCCAACGGGTTCCACGGCATCACCTACCAGATCGACGGCGCACCGCTGCCGCTGGCGACCACGTCGAACTTCGCCGAGATCGTCGACCCGAGGTACGTGAACTCGCTCGAGGTCTTGACCGGGGCGATCCCGGCCGAATATGGCGGCGATCGTATGGGCGCGGTCGTCAACATCGTCACCGACCGGTTCGAGAATCTCCCCGAGGGCACGTACGGAACGATCACCGGCGGTGCGGGCAATCAGGCGCAGGCGCTCGGTGAGTTCGACACCGTCTCGCGCTTCGGCAACAACGAGTTCTTCGTGAGCGTCAACAATTCCAGCACCGCCCGCGGGCTGGACGCCCCGACGAACGTGCCGATCCACGATGAAAGCTCGTCCAGCGACCAGTTCCTGCGCTGGATCTCAAAACTGAGCGACCGCACGATTCTGGCGGCAGACTTCTCTAACCAATTCGCGCAGTTCCAAATTCCGATAAACACCGATCCCAACAACCCCAATGATCCGATCTACGCCATCCCCAGCACCGACGATACGCAGCTCGAATACAACCGCTTCGCCAACCTCAACTTCACACAGATCTCCCGGGACGGCAACAGCATCTTCCAGGTGATTCCGTGGTACCGTTCGACGCGGGTGGATTATAACGGCGATCTTGGGGCCGACGTCCAGGGCATGGGCCCGAATTTCGGCTGTTCGCCCCAAGGCGATCCCGACAATTATCCCGACTGCAATGCCGACGGCATCACGCCGAACTTCATTAACAACGTCGGCTTGCAGTCGTCAACCTATGCGAACTACCTGGGCCTGCGCGTCTCGGAGCTGCATTCGAGCAACCGGCACACCTGGAAGATCGGCATGGATGTCAATCGCGAGAACGTGACCGGTTCGCAAACCTACGCGTGCGCCTATGTGGACTGCAACCTGCCGGGCAACACGACGCCGGCCATTCCCGCAACCCCGGCGAACGGCTACCCGCTGGGCTATTATGCGGCCTCGTCGGCGCAGGCGCAGGCGGGATCGCAAGTCGGACTCTACGCCCAAGACAAGTGGCAGGCCGCGCAAAACGTCGTCTTCAACCTCGGCATGCGCTACGATCATTCGACCGGCTACACCAGCGGGTACATGATCGAGCCGCGCCTCGGCGTCAACGTCTCCGATGGCGGCAAGAACATCTTCACGATGTTCTACGGCCGCTATTACGCCGCGCCGCTATTGGAGGACGTGCGCCAGGCATGCGTGATCTTCGCGGCGCAAGGCGGATGCGCTACAACCACACCTCCGTACGATCTGCAACCCGAGATGGACAGCTACTACGAGACCGGGCTGCAGCACACGTTCAACGGCAATCTCGTCGGTTGGGTCAATATCTTCGAGAAGAACGTCGTGAACATTCTCGACACGACGCAGCTCCTAAACACGCCGATCTTCGCCGTCTACAATAACGCGATCGGACATAACCAGGGCGTGGAGATCCGGCTGCAAGACCGTTCGAGCGCCGGCAGCGATTGGTTCTTCAGCGCGACGATCTCCGGCTCATACGCCGGCGGCATCTCCGGATCGACGTTCTTGTTCCCGCCGGATATCAACCAAGGCTTGCCGCTGACGTCACCGGCACAACTCAGTCTCGAAGACCACTCGCAAACCGTCGACTCCACCGCCGGCTACACCGCGCATTTCGGCCCGGGGCGCGCGTGGTATGCGACGTTGCAGGCCAACTACGGGAGCGGATTTCCGGTGCAATTCCAAAACGCCAACGGCGCAAGCCTCAGCGGAACGCTTCCGGCGCACACTACGTTCGACCTCAGCGGAGGCCGCATCGTATTACCGGGCAAGGGCCCGGGCTCACAGGGGCTGGGCGTCACGCTCGACGTGCTGAATATATTTAACGACCAGTACGTGATCAAGATTGCGAACGGGTTCAACACGACACAAATCGCCAACGAGCGCTCGTTCCTACTCCGCTTGACGGCACCGTTTTAGCAGGAGGATTTGCACATGATTCAACGACTCACACGTCTTGCATCGGTACTTGCGCTTGCGGCAATCGCCGCGAGCGCCGTCCCGGCAGGTGCAATGAATATGGGCTCAGGCGTGACGATGACCAAGGTCACCGGACCGTATCGTATCGAGTTGCAACTGTTACCGGCGGAGCCGTTCTATACGCAAGCACAATACGAAAAGGAGCATCCCAAGGATGGGATGCTCGTCGTCGGCGGCGCGACGCCTCTTGCGCCGAACGCCTCTTCACATCCCAATCACCACTTGATCGTGCACGTCTACGACAAGGCGAGCGACAAAGCGATCACGGGTGCGACCGTTACCATCAGCTATGCGCAGGGCTCCGGCCCCGCGCACAGCCTCCCGATCGTCGAGATGCAAGCTATCGGAAAAGGGCCGCAGTCAACGCACTACGGCAACAACCTCACTCTTCCCGATGGAACCTACACGATTACCGTCACCGCAAACGGCAACACCGCTACGTTCAATGTCATGGCGATGTCGGGCTCGATGAAGATGTAGGTTAGCGGCCGCAAACGTCAATCCGGACAAAGCGACCAGACCGAGTCCAGAGGTCAGGTCGCTTTGTTCATCTACGTGAACGTCACGGCGAATTTGACAGCAGCTGGCGAATTTTTGCAGCGCCTCCGCGATAACGCTAGACTGACCTCATGGCGCATACCTTACATGAAAAGCACGCACACGATCACAGCGCGAGCTGCGAGCACCCGAAGGTGCAACACGCGGGGCACGTAGACTACCTGCACGATGGACATCTGCACCACGTCCACGACGACCACATCGACGAGCACGCTGTGGAAGTTTCGGGGGCGAATCCGGCTGCCTGCACCAAGACGCATGCCTGCGGCGGACACGATGCGGGGCATAAACACGGGGCTGGCTGCGGGCATGACGCGGTCCCACACGGCGACCATACCGATCACCTCGTTAAGGGTCATCTCCATCATAGCCATGATGCGCACTGCGACCACCATGGTGACCTGAAGCACGCGTAAGCAGCCTAGTCTCCCTCGCTGGACTCGTCCCGACGAAATGCCCTGTTCATTAACATCTCAAATGCGGCATGCTCGCTCTGAGGTCTAAGGGCAACTTCGGTAACGAGCACGCTCAAGGGATCAAGCAAGAGCTGCTCGGCTTTTTCGGGATCGTTAGTCGCAAGAATGGCTGCAAGCGCATCGGCGCGCTGCCGCAAGGCGGCGAGATGCTCCCGCAGGCACGAGCGCACTGAGTCGATCCGACCGTAGTGGTAGCAGCACTGTTCGTGCAGTGCAAACTCCTGAATCGCCTCGCTTGTTCGGCTTATCGTAAACGTTGTCGAAGGCTTCATGTTAGCGCTGTGCGGGACCGACTGCTTCGCGCGGGCGCGCCTCGGTCACGACGAGTGCGCGGCCGGCGATACTTCGTCCGCAGAACTGCGCGATCGCTGCGCTGGCGGCTTCTACGTTCTCAAATTCGACAAAGCCGAATCCCTTGGGTCTTTGCGTCTCGCGATCGACGATGATTCGAACCGACACGACTTGCCCGGCAACTTCGAAGAGGTCTTTGAGGCCGTCTTCGGTCATCGAGAACGGCAGATTTCCGACAAAGAGACGTCTTGACATGGTTTTTCCTTTTGGATGATCCGGTTGAAATTCTTCGCTTACGGCGTGAAGCGGACGCCCATGCTGATGGTGCGCGGGGGAGCGTAATGGTTCCCCTGCGCATTGATCAGCGTCACGTAGTAGTGATCGTTGAGCAGGTTTTGGATATTGACCGTGAGCGCCGTTTTGGGGCCAATCGATATGCCCTTCTCGACCGAAAAGATCGTATGCGGCGTCTGCTTGCAGTACCCTGGCGTGCCATCCGGGCAGATATCCGACGAGAGTCCGCTGCCGTACTCGCCGTCAAGCGAGAGCCAGCCGCCGCGTTTGTCGCGCAGCAGCACGCCGCTTGCGATGCTGTAGCGTTGCTCGTGGTCGGCCGGCGTGTAGCCGTCCGGCGCTCCAAAGCACGGTGCCAGCAATTGTGTTTCGCAACCGCTGTTGAGCGAGACGACGTGCGCGAACGAGAAGTAGAATCGGCCTCCCCGCTGCAGAGGCTGCACGTAATTGATCGCCTCCTGCGAGAGCCGGCCGAGCACGTAGTTGATGTCCTGGTGCAGCAGCGTCACGCCGACCTGGGTGTCGTCGATCAAGTCGTTGGCGTTCTTCTGCCACACGCGAAAGCCCAGATCGCCCGAGCCGAGCGGGATGTGCCCGCCGAGTTCGAGTTGCGTGTCGCGCTCGGGCTTGAGGTCGAACTGCGCCGGCGTCGGCTGGAGCGGAAGGTTGAGCAAATACGCAGCGTCCGGACTGACGTTTTCGAGCGAGAACGGCTCGAAGAATCGTCCGATGTAGGCATACACGTTGGTGCGCGGGCCCCAGAAGCGCGTCAACTTGAAGCGCGGGCTGAACGCGCCAAACCCTTGCGCGAAGTCAGTCGACTTGATGCTGAAGAAATCGTAGCGCAAGCCGTAATCGGCTTCCCACAGGTTGCTCATCCGCCAGCTATCTTGGACGTACGATTGATAGGTATTGCCGAGATTTGGCGCGTTGTCGATGACGGGGGTCGGCGCGTCGGGCGTACCCGGGGTCACAATCGGCGCGAGGAAGTTATTGGGTTGGAGCGTGATCTCGTAGTACTTCAGAATGCGCGCGAGATCGTAGGAACCGCCGGCCGCAATCGTATGCCTCCCGAAGTTTTGCGTGTAGTCGGCCTGCATGATGTAGTCGATCGCCGTGCGCTGATCGGCCAGCGAAAAAGCGCACGTGGTCGGCCCATACGAACCCGACGCCAACGCGTCGGCGCAATCGGTCGGCGTGCCGCCGTTCCCGAATGGCGGCGGCGTGACATTGAGCGCCTCACCGTAGATCCAGTCGTTGTTCGGATCGCCGAAGTCCTGGATCTTCCCGGATTTGAACGCCGGCCCGAAGGTCAGCACGCCAGTGTCGCCGATCGCGTGGCGAAACTGCACCGCGAGAAACGTATCTTCCTGATTCTCGTTGTCGTCGGTCGTAGCCGGTTCGCCGTACTGGACGTCGTTGGGAATCTGGAACGTGCTATTGCTATGAATCACGGTGACGTTGGTGTAGTTGTTCTTGCCGCTTGGCAGCGTAAAGCGCGCGAACTGGTTGAAATTGCTCGCGGCGTTGTGCGGCGAGTCGAAATTCGGCGGATCGAGTCCGCGGTTCGTGTTTTCACCGCTGAGCGAAATATCGTAACCGCCGCCACCGGCGATCGGCGCATGATAGCCGATCGTCGAGTCTACCGTGGCGTACGAACCGTACGTGACATTCCCGTCAAAGCCGGCCGGCCCGGTTCCGGCGCGCGTCGCCATGTTGAAGACCGATCCAAAGCGCAATCCGTACTGCGCGGGGTACGCGCCCTCGGTCAGGTCGACGAACGAGATGTCATTGAGATTGATCTCACCGCCGATATCACGATTGAGTTCTTGCGGCAACGGCACGCCGTCGAGCATGTAGTTGATCACGCCGTGATCGCCGTTGATGTGCACCACGCCGTTGGCTCCGCGAACCGCGCCCGGCATCTGGATTTCCATCTCCGAGAAGCTGTTGTTGTAGGGCATCTCCGTAATCTGCGTGTGATTGAGTGCCACGTCGCTGCCGCTGCCGCGCAGCACGCCGGCCGCTCCGGCCGTAACCGCAACCGCGGTGATCTCCTTGAGCGGCACGAGCGCGAGCGCAATCGCCGCGCCGCCGATGCTCAGATCGACGCGGACGATCGCCTGCCGGTCGCCGGACTTCGCCTCCACCGTATACGTGCCGAGCAAGAGCGGCGGGAACGCAAAGTGCCCACGATCGTCGGTCGTCGTCTTGACCGTCACGTTGTTTCCGGTTGCGGTCACCTGCAGGTGCGCGACCGGCCGGCCGTCCTGGGTCGCCGTGCCGGACAAGTAGGCGCTCGCATTCGCTGCGAGGACCGGCGAGGCAACCAGGACGCTGAGGAGCGCTGCAAAGGGCATCGCCAATTTGGGAATGATTCGCATGATTTGCAAATGATTCGCATTTCGGGGTCGCTCCCCTTCTGGAGTGCTCGGAGGCTCGAAGTTTTCTAAGGGTGAATAGCCGGGTCGCCAATATGCACGACTTCTCAGCACGTTCGATTGTTGTAACCGGTGCCGCCGGGCTCATCGGCAGCGCCCTCATTTGGGCCCTCAACCGCCGCGGCATCGACGACATCATCGCGGTCGACCGCCTCGACGAATCCGAGAAGTGGCGGCATCTCGTGCCGCTACGTTTTGCCGATTACGTCGACGCTGACGATTTCTTGTCGGTGCTCGACGAGCGACCCGACGCGTTCGGCGCGATCGGCACCATCTTCCATCTCGGTGCGTGCTCCTCGACCACCGAGCGCGATTCCGACTACCTCATGCGCAACAACTACGAATACACCAAGGCGCTCGCGCAGTGGGCGATCGAACGCGACGTCCGCTTCGTATACGCATCGTCGGCGGCGACCTACGGCGCGCTCGAAGACAATCTCTCCGACGAGATCGACTTGCGCACGTTGCGTCCGCTCAACATGTACGCATATTCGAAACACCTCTTCGATCTTTACGCGCAGCGAACCGGCATCTGCGACGGCATCGTGGGCCTCAAGTATTTCAACGTCTTTGGTCCCAACGAAGACCATAAGGGCGACATGCGCAGCGTTGTCTGTAAAGCCTACGAACAGATCCGTGCCGGCGGTGGCGTCAAACTCTTTAAGAGTTACCGCCCCGAGTTCCGCGACGGCGAGCAGCGCCGTGATTTCATCTACGTCAAGGATGCCGTTGAAATGACACTTGCAGTCGCGCAAAACGATGCCCGCGGATTGGTGAACATCGGCTCGGGCCAGGCACAGACCTGGCTCGACCTGGTGCGGCCGATCTTCAAGGCACTTGGATTGCCCGAGCGCATTGAATTCATCGAGATGCCGGAACCTTTGCGCCCGAAATATCAGTATTCTACGCAAGCGCGGATCGACCGTCTGCGTGCGAGCGGCTACACCGCACCGGTCACGCCGCTTGCGGATGCGGTGAGCGACTACGTGTCGAATTATCTCGTTCCCGCGCGCGTCCTCGATCCCGTGCAAGAAGAAGCCCTCTCCGTCCGATAACGAGGCCCGATGTCAAATTCCCGTTCCGAGCGCCGCCGTCAAACGCGCGGTGGCTCAGCGCCACCGCCCAAACGCGATCCAATGATGATCGTGTACATCAGCGCAGCCGCGCTGATCGTCGCCGTCATCGCGATCTTCGCCACGATGAATTGGATGCAGCAGCGCCGCGTCACGGCGGCCTACGCCACGCCGACGCCCGCGCCATCGACCGCACCGACGATGAAGCCGATTCAATTGACCGACGGTGAAACACTCGGCAAACCGCTGATTGCCGTCGCGAAAAACGGCGTCGCCGATACGCCGAAAGGCGGCTTAGGGCAACCCGTCGACAACATCAGCTGCGGCGGGATGGAGTACAGCACGCTGCACATCCACACGCACTTGGCAATCTTTTACAACGGCACGCAGGTCGCGATACCGCGACTCGTCGGTGGCGCGAATGTGCCGCCGCAAGGCTGTCTGTACTGGATCCACACGCACTCGATGGACGGCATCATCCACGTCGAATCGCCCGTATTGCAACCTGAAGGGAGCGCCAGCTTCAACCTTGGGATGTTCTTCGACATCTGGGGTCAACCGCTTGCGCGCGATAACATCGCCGGGCTCAAAGGGCCGGTCATCGCGTACGTGAACGGCACGCGCTACGACGGCGATCTGCGAATGATTCCGCTGCTCTCGCACCAGCAGGTTGTGCTCGAAGTCGGCACACCGACCGTACCACCGCCAAACTATGCGTTCCCGCCACTAGATTAACGCAGAACTTTGTCGAGTGCGGCGGCGAGTTCCTGATACGGGACCTCGCCGCTGTTGATGTAGGCGATGTTTTTGTCACGCCCGACGATCGCGATCGTCGGATAGCCGCCCCGCAGATACAGTTTCGCCACGGTAAGATTGGGATCGTACGCGGCGATCGGGTACTTGACGTTGAACTTGATCGAAAAGTTCAACACGTCAAACGGTGATTCGGGCGAGGTCTCGTCCATGCCGGTGTCGCTGCCCGGAATCGCAAGAAAGGTAACACGCTTGCCGTACGCTGCGTAGAGTTTGTTCATTACGGCGGTCTCACGCTGGCAATGCGGGCACCACGTCGCAAAGATTTCGATCAGCACCGGTTGCTTCACGGTCGCGAGGTCGAAGAGCCCACCGGTACTCGGAAGGGTAAACTCCGGCGCTTTTTGTCCGATTGCGAGCGGCGCATTGACGGGCGCGCTCGAAGCGTTCTGCAATTGCGACGGATGCAATTTCACGTAGAGGATGCCGCCGGCAACGAGCACGACGAGCACGAGTGCGGAGACAATGGCGAGCGCGCGTTGGTTCATCGTGGGCGAAACCTCCGATCCAGAGCGAATGCGCCGGGCGCGCGCAGAGCGATGAAAAGAGCAATGCCCGCTAAGGCAAGATCGAAGGCGACGTGGGGCCAATCCGCGACCGCCGCATCACCCGGTCCAAAGCAGCCGCAGTTCGCGGGAATGCCGCGCAGCACCGCTGATGCGATCGCGGCGGCATACAGGACGAACTGGACGGTCGCCACCCACCCGGCGATTCGCGTGAAGAGACCGGCGATCAGATACAGGCCGAGCAGGATCTCGAAGTACGGCAGGATCACCGCCAGCGGCGCTACCACCCCCGGCGGCAGTAGCCGGAAGCCGGCGATCGCCGAGGCCAGCGCCGCAGGGGAGCCGACCTTGAGCGCGCCCGTCGCGAGTAAGAGGGCGCCAAGCAGCCAGCGCGCGAGTGCAACCGCCATCGATACAGACCTTTCATGCAGAGGGCGTCATCCAAATTAGGCTAACCTAACAACAAAACCATGGCCACCCTCGAGACACCCGCCGCGACCGCTGCGCCCCGCCGTTCGCTCTGGCAGTTGATTCTGCGCTTCTTGGCCGTTACCGGTCCGGGCCTCATCGTGGCATTTGCCGATACCGAAGCGGGCAGCGTGACCACGGCGTCGGTCTCGGGTGCGCAGTTCGGCTACAAGCTGATTCTGTTGCAGCTGCTCTTGATCGTGCCGCTCTTCGTCGTGCAAGAGATGACCGTGCGCTTGGGGACGGTGACGGGCAAGGGACACGCACGTCTGATTCGCGAGCACTACGGACTCGGCTGGGCATGGGTCTCGCTCGGCACGATGTTGGTCACCAACATCGCTGCACTCGTGACCGAGTTTGCGGGTATCGCTGGTGCCGCGCTGATCTTTGGTCTCCCCGCGGCACCGCTCGTGATCCTTGCCGCAGTCCTGCTCGTCGTCGTGATCTTCACTGCGTCGTATAAACGCGCGGAGATGTTCGCATTTGCGCTGTGTACCGTCGAGCTACTCTTTATTCCGGCAGCCTTCGCCGCGCATCCGCCGGTGCACGACGTCATCATGCAAGGCATCTTTGGGAAGCAGCCGCTGGCCGACTATGGCTATCTGATGCTGATCGCATCGAACATCGGCGCGGTGATCATGCCGTGGATGATCTTCTATCAACAGAGTGCCGTCGTCGATAAGGGTTTGACGACCAAGGATCTCGGTTTCGCGCGGTTCGATACCGGACTCGGCGCGGTGCTCACGCAGGGCATCATGTGCGCGATCATCATCACGACCGCCGCAACGCTCTTTGTCCATCACATCCAAGTCACCGACGCCGCGCATGCCGCGCTCGCGTTCCAGCCGCTCGTCGGGCGTTTTGCCGGCCTCACCTTCGGCATCGGTTTGATCGGCGCGTCAATGCTTGGCGCGTTCGTCGTCTCGCTCGCGACCGCGTGGGCGTTTGGCGAGGCCTTCGGCTGGCGTTGCTCGCTCAACGATGGCCTGCGTGCCAAGCGCTTTAGCGCGCTCTATATCGCGTGTGTGGTCGTCGCTGCCGGCGTCGTGTTGATTCCGAATCTGCCGCTCATTCAGCTCACGCTCAACGTGGAGGCCTTCAACGGCTTCGTGCTTCCGATCGTGCTCGGCTTCTTGCTCGTACTGGTCAACGACAAACGCGTGATCGGCGACCGGCGCAACACACTGCTCGGGAATGCGATCGCGTTCTCGCTCTCGGCGGTCATCGTTGTTCTCGGTGTGTGGATGACCTTTCAGACGATCCTCCACCCTGGAAGCTAAACCATGAAATTTCCCGTCGCGCTCGCGCTTGCGGCCGCGCTGTTCGCGGGCTGCGCGCACCCAACCGCACCGGACTTTACACTCACAAGCGATAGCGGCACGCCATGGGAACTCTCGGCGCAACATGGAAAAACCGTTGCCCTCTTCTTCGGCTTTACGCATTGCACCGACACGTGCCCGGATACGCTCGCGAAGCTTGCAGCCTCGCTGCGTGCCGACGGCGCGAATGCGCAGAACGCAACGATCGCGTTCGTAACGATCGACCCCGAGCGCGACACGCCGGCCGTGATGCGCGCCTATATCCAACGATTTCCGGGCGCGCCGATCGTGGGGCTCACCGGAACACCGGCGCAGATTGCAGCCGTGGAGAATGCCTACCACGTGTGGTCGAAGAAGATGCCGGCTGTGCATAGTCGGGATGACTACGATGAAGCCCACAGCGCGTTTACCTTTCTCATCGACCGCAATGGCAATGAGCGCATGATTCACAATGACGACGATCCGCAGCGCGACTTTGCCGCCGATCTGGCGACGTTGCTGCGATGATCGCCGCGTTCTTGCTTGCGGGCCTGTTGCCGTTTCACGGCGTCGTCGTTGCGCCCATCGGCAAAAACGCTGCGGTGTTGCGCAACGCGCCGATCACCCACACACTCTCCGCACAGACGCACCGGTATGCGCTTGAGCCCGGTCTAAGGCTACGAACGGGCACCGGTGTCGATGCGTTGCTGGATCGTTCGACGCAGCCGTGGACGCTGCGCGACCCGGTCGTTGCCGCTTCGTTCGTTGCCGGCTTGCCCAATCCGGGCCGTGTCATTCCGGTCGACGTTGGAAAGCCACTTCCCCACGCGACGTTGATCGATCAAGACGAGCACCGCGTGCAGCTCGCCGACGCCTTTCACGGCAAAACGATGCTACTCTCGTTCATCTTCACGCGCTGCCCCGACACCGACGTCTGCATTGCGATCAGCTCGAAGTACACGCAACTGCAGCGCGAACTCGATCCGGCACACTTCGCGTTGGTCGAGATCACGCTGGATCCACCGTACGACTCGCCCGCGGTGCTCCGCGCGTATGGAAAGCAGTTCGACCAAAATCCGGCAAGTTGGACGTTGCTCACGGGTACCGGCTCGACGATCGAGCAAGTGCTCGACGAATTCGGCATCTCGTCGCTGCAAACCGACAGCGCGCGTTACATCCACAGCGACAAGCTTTTTATCGTTACGCCGCAAGGCCGCGTCGCGTACATCGTCGATACCGCAGGATGGGATCCACGCGGCGTTGCCGCGGAAGCGCGCGCGGTCGCCGGCATGGCCAGTGACCCGTTCGAGCGCTTCAAGCTCTCGCTGATCGCAAGCGTGGTCGCATTGTGCGGCGGCAGTCAATTCGCGGGCATCGTAACGCTCGAGATCGGGCTGTTCGTGCTAATCACGATCATCGTCACCGTCGCCTTGATCATCGTCGGGCGGGTGTTGTGGCACCGGCCTGCGTAAAGGGCCGAGGATGGCCGCGCCGCGTAAGCCGTTCGACCCGCCCTCCCCGGAGCAGTCCGCATTCCTCGAGCGTGCGATCGCCGAGTATGGCAAGGCGACCTATAACTACGCCCTGCGGCTGACGCGCAACGAGGCCGATGCCCGCGATTTGGCCCAGGAGGCCTTTATCCGCGTCTACCGCGCCTGGCGCAGCTTCCAGCCCGGCACCTCCTTCCTTTCGTGGATCTACCGGATCGTCACGAATCTCCACCGGGATGAACTTCGGCGGCGCAAAGGACGTTATCAGGAAGAGATCCCCGAGGACAATGCCCCGCAACGATTCGGGGGCGCGCGACCGCTCGCCACCGAGCCGATTGAAGATCTGGTGGAGCGGCAGCTCAGCGAGCGTATGTCAAAAGCGCTCGGCGCCCTCTCCCTCGAGCAGCGGCAAGTCTTGATCCTCGCGGACGTAGAGGAATACAGCTACCAGGAGATTGCCGACGTCGTCGGCTGCTCGATCGGAACGGTGCGCTCGCGCCTTCACCGCGCTCGGCACCAGCTTCGTCGTTACATCGAATCGTCACCAAAATCATCATGAACGCCCATCCAAATCAAGAACTGCTAATCGACTACTTGCACGGCGAACTCGCGCCGGGCGAGGATGCCGCGCTTTTGCTGCACCTCGATAGCTGCGCTGCCTGCCGCGCGCGCTACCAAGACGAGATTGAACTTTCCGAGTCGCTACGCACATACGCCCGCGTGAGCGAACAAGAGCTTCCCGCCGGCGTACGCAACGCCGTCTGGGCAGCGATCGAGTCCACTGAGCGCGCCCCATCGTGGTCGCAACAGATTGCCGCATGGATGCGCCCTGCCGTGGCAGTTCCGGTCGCCGCAGCGCTCGTGGTGGCCGCGTTTATCGGCTTCAGCTCGACTGCGCATCACAACGACACCACGATCGATGCCGCCTACTACCTCGACGACCACGCGGCCATCACCAGCGCCGTGCCGTTTAGCGAGGGGAACACCGTGCCTGCCGCGCTCTACACACCTGAGAACGCGGATGGCGCCCAGTAGCGCGCTAGCGCTCCTCGCGGCGCTGCTCGCCGGCCCCACACCATCACCCGCACCCTCCGATCTACTGCGCGACGCCATGAGCGCCCCGCGACGCATTTCGTATGTCGGCGAGGTCGCGGTGTTGCGCATCGGCCAAGAACACTCCGATGCGGAAGTCTACCGCGTCGAACATCGTGCACCCGATATGACGCGCCGCTGGTACATGGCACCACAGGCACTTTACGGCGACTCCATCATCAGACGCGGCCCGACGACCTACTCGATCGACGTCAAGCGCGAGGAAGTGGTCGTGGCCACCGGCGAGGCGGTCGACGAGCAGATCACCGAGCTAGGTAATTTCCGCGTGCTGATGGCCAACTATACGGCGGTCTATGGCCCGAACGAGATGTTCGACGGGCGCACAACCGACGTCGTGCTCCTCAACAACAAGTACACGGGCCAGACCACGATGCGCGTCGTGATCGATAAGGCGACACACATCATTTTGGAGCGCCAACAGTTCGCGAGCAACGGTTCGCTGATCGCGCAAAAGCGGGTGGAGCAGATTCGTTTCACCGGGGCGATTCCCGAAGCAATCTTCGCAATTCCACCGGGCTTGCATCGAGTCGAGGGCACGGCGCGCGGAACGGAGTCGAGCGACGTCGAGCACGTCATCTCGAGTGCCGGATTCAACGCCCTCGAGCCCAAGTATCTGCCCGAAGGCTTCAGTCCGATCGCGGGCGACGTCGCCTCGATCAAGAACGTGCCCACGCTGCACCTGCTCTACTCGGATGGCATCCGCACCGTCTCGCTCTTCCAGAACGAGAAAGATGCTGCGGTCGACCTTTCACATTATCACGCACTTCCGGCCAGTGTTGGCAATCGTCCGGCGCATTATGTCCAAGAGGGTCCGACGACGTTGCTCGCGTGGGCCGACGGCAATCGCCATTTCGCGCTCGTCGGCGATTTGAGCTTGACCGAACTGGAAAAAATCGGCGCGAGTGTGATACCCTAAGCGCGTGCCGGAACGCGACTTAGCGACGCTCCTCGTCACAATGAAACCGGCCCTTGACCCACGAGAGTGGGTCTTTTGCTGCGTGGATCGCTCCTTTCCGCTTGCGCAGGCGCGCCCGCTCCTAACGTTCCGCGAGACCGAGGGCGTCACGATCGTGGTCGAGCGCGTGGTCGCCGAAGAGCACGATCTCGAGTACGCGTTCCCGTCGCGGCGCATCACGCTGCGCGTGGAGTCGGATTTGGAATCGGTCGGTTTGACGGCCGCAGTAACTGCTGCGCTGGCGAGGCACACGATCGCTGCCAACGTGGTCAGTGCCTTCTATCACGACCACATCTTTGTGCCGATCGACCGCGGCGAAGAAGCGCTACGCGTGCTCGAGGAGCTCAGCGCGCAAAGCGCGCGTCGAGTGCTGTAAGCAACTCGCGCTGCGCTTTCGGTACCGCGTCCAATTGCGCGCTGCTCGGCGCCATATCCGCACGATCGGTAACGTCGATCACTTGCGCGATCGACTCGGTGAGCGCGTCGATGTCGTACCCGCCCTCCAAAATATATGCGACGCGGCCGTTGCAATAGCGTTGTGCCGTGGCGTTGATCGCGCGCGCGAGCGCCGAAGCCGCACGCACGTCGACACCCAGATCGCCAACCGGATCGCCGGCAACGTAATCGAAGCCCGCGCTCGCGACGATGAGATCGGGACGCACGTAGTCCGCCACCCGAGCGAGCAGATGCTCCCAAATCGCCACGAACGCTTCGGTCGCGATGCCGGATGCGGGAAGCGGCACGTTGACCAGCACGTCGTCGCCGAGCACGGCGCTCTCGTAGCCAGTGCCTGGATAGGCTGGTGCGGCGTGTGTGGAGACGTAGCTCAAGCCCTCGCCAACGACATTCTCCGAACCATTTCCGTGATGATAGTCGAAGTCGATCAAGAGCACGCGCCCACCCGCCTGGGCTTGATAGGCGCGCGCAGCAATGGCGGCATTGTTGAAGACGCAAAAACCCATGCCGCGTGCAGCCTCGGCGTGGTGCCCAGGCGGACGCACCAGCGCAAAAACCGGCGCTTTGCCTTGTACCGCGGATTCCATCGCATAGATTGCGCCGCCGGCGGCACGACGCGCAACATCGAGCGTTCGCGCATCGACGACGACATCGCCCGTCGAGAGGTAGCGCGGGCCGGATAGATCGCCGATTTCGCGTTTGACGAGCTCAACGTAGCCTTGCGTGTGCACGCGCTCGATCTCGCGATCGTCGGCGTCGCGTGGGCGAGCAACGTCACCCGCCAACCCGCGCTCGTGTAAACGCGCAGCGACCACCTCCACGCGATCGGGCGATTCAGGATGCCCGAGGTCGCGGAGATGGTCGCCGTAGAGCGCGTCGTAAACGAGTTTCAACGACTAGATCACTTACATCACGGCTTCTTGGCCGGCTTGCTCAGATCCGCAATGTAGCCCTGGATCTCCGTGTACTCTTTCGTGCCCTTCTTCATCATCGGCAGTAGGCGCTTATAGGCGCTGGCTGCTTTGGTGCGTTGGTGGGTCTGCGTGTAGCATTTGCCGGCGACGTAGAGCAGCTGAGGGTTTTGATCCAGGAAGCCTTTCGCGTTGTTGTCGAGCACGTCGATGATCTGCGAAGCTTCTTTATAGTTCTTCAGCTCGTAGTCGGCACCGGCAATGCATCCGAGCATCTCCGGCGTGCGCTGCAGCTTGAAACTCGCGCTGCACGCGTCCTTGGCAGCGGGGTAGTCGTGTAGAAACGAATAGGCTTGGCCGAGCAACGCAAACGCGGTCGGGTCCGGCGCTGCCGCCGTCACACGCTTGAGATAGCCGACCGCGTCTTGATACTTCTGCTGCTGCATCGAGAGCTGCGCCAACCGGTTGAGCGCATCGGTGTTGGTATTGTCGATCGCAAGCGCGGCCTGCCACTCGGTCTTGGCTTTGTCGAGATTCTTCTGACTCGCGAGGAAATCGCCGTAGGCCACATAGATCTGCGGAACCTTCGGGTACTGCGCAATGCCTTGCAAAAAGACGCTCTCGGCTTGCGAGTTCTTCTTCTCTTGCACGAAGTACGCGGCTTTGCGGATAACGATCTGTACCTTCTGCGCGTCGTCCGGCGCCGCGACGATCGCATCGTCGTAGGCGGCAGAGGCCTGCTCGTCGGCGTGCTGCTTCGCATAGAGATCGGCCTTGAAAACCAACGCCTGCACGTTCTTGGGATCGAGCGCGAGCGCGCGTGAGATCTGCTGCAAGGCGATCGGGATGTTGTTTTGCTGCGCGTAGGTTTGCGCGATCTGAATGATCGGATCGGGCGCCTTCGGGTCCTTGCTGGCGGCAATCTCAAATTGCGTGCGCGCCTCGTCGAACTTCTGCTCGGCGGCATATACGGCACCGAGCATAGCGTACGATTGCGCGTCGCCCTTATTCAGCACGACCGCACGATTGGCGATGCGCTCCGCATCGGTGAAGCGATTGGCCTTGAGGTAGAGCGACTCGAGCTGCTGGAGCACGCCGAGGTTGCTCGGATCGAGGTTTTCGGCTTGCTCGAGGTCGGTGACCGCAACGTCGTCGTGGCCGAGCGCATCCATCGCGTAGCCGTCGAGATAGTAGACCTGCGCGTTCTTATCGCCCATCTGCAAGAGATGCTGCGTGAGTTGCACGGCGAGGTCGGGCCGGCCGATGGCCAGGAACTGCCCGGCGAGCAGCGTCATCGAATCCTGGTCGTTGGGATTCTTCTTGAGCTTCGCTTGCAGTTTAGGGATCGCGACACCGGGCGGCTCGGGCGATGCCGTCGGCAGTGCCGACGGTGACGGCGAAGGCGACGGCGATGCGGCGCTCTTGCCAAAGAGCGAAGCTTGCGCATTGGGCTGCGTAACGAACAGCGCCGCGCCGAGCGCGACGAACATCGTGAGCAGAAGTGTAAAGCGTTTCAACGTGTTCGAAATCCTATTTAAGACTTGGAGGCTTGGACGAGCTTGGTAAGTTCCGGGACGATGGCGAACGCATCGCCGACAACCATCAGATCCGAAAATTCGGCGATTGGTGATTGTCCATCTTTATTGATTGCGACGATCGTACCTGAAGAACGCATGCCGACCTTGTGCTGTATCGCGCCCGAGATCCCGACCGCGATGTAGAGATTTGGGCTAACCGTTTTGCCGGTCTGCCCGATTTGCAGGCTGTATGGCACCCATCCAGCGTCTGCGGCTGCGCGCGATGCGCCGACCGCGCCGCCGAGTGCGTGCGCTAGGGGTTTGAGCAGCGTGTCGAACGGCTCGGGACCGCCGAGGCCGCGACCGCCAGCCACGACCACGGGCGCTTCCTCGAGTGCAAGTTCGCCCGATCCCTCTTCGACGTCTTTCTCGATGACGACGCCGTAGTTCTTGCCGGACGGCTTGTCGATTGCTTGCACCGCCGCGCCGTTTCCGCCCGCTTGCGCCGCGAACGCATTCGGACGAATGGTCACGATGCCGAACTCACCGGCAAGCAGCTCGCAATTGGTGATCGCCGCCCCGCCGAATTTCGGCATCACGGCGACGACCTTACCGCCGTCGAACTTGAAGTCGGTTGCGTCGGCGCAGATACCCGCACCGAGGCGACCAACCAATCGGCCCGCAACGTCCTTCCCGGTCAACGTATTGGCGACTAGAATAAGCGCCGAACCAACGGCTTTCGCGGCTGTTTCGAGATAGTCGACGATCGGGTCGAGCAAGTATGTGTCGACATCGCTGTCATCGTTGACGAATACCGTGTCGAGCGGATAGGCCTTGAGCGTCTCCGCGAGCTGCTTCGATCCCGCGCCGACGACCAACGCATGGGCCTTGCCGCCAAGTTGATCGGCAAGCTTGCGTGCTTCGCTTGCCATCTCGAACGTGACCTTGGGCGTGACGCCGTTCTTGTGTTGAACGTAGACGAGCACGTTTTTCATTTATATCAGCTTCCGCTCTTTGAGGAAGGCGAAGATCGCCTGGGCGCCGGCCGACGCATCGGCCGCTTCGATTACTTGCCCTTTACCGCGAGCGGGTGGCGGTGCGTACGCGAGCAACTGCGTTTTCGATCCGGCTTGCCCGACCTTTTCGGCGAGTCCGACATCTCCAATGCCGAGCGTCGCGATCGTCTTTTTCTTCGCGCCCATGATGCCTTTGAGCGACGCATAGCGCGGCTCGCCGAACGTGAGCGCGGTTGTCATGACGCACGGCAGCGGCGCGATAACGTCTTGATAGCCGGTGTCGGTCTCGCGTTCGATCTTTAATTTCCCATCCGCGACCTCGGCCTTGCGCGCATTGGTCACAAGCGGCGTTTGCAGGTACTCAGCAAGTGCGCCCGGCGTTGCACCGGTCGATCCGTCGTCGGAGAGTCCGCCAACGAGCAGCAAATCGAAGCCGATCTTCTTGAGCGCATGCGAAATCGCGTATGCGCTCGCCCACACGTCGCTGCCCTCGAGGCCTGCATCGGAAAGCAGCACGGCGTCGTCAGCTCCCATCGCGAGCGCCTTGCGCAACGTCTCTTTCAACGACTCGGGCGCCATGCTAAAGACGGTCACGGTCGTATCTCCGCCAACCTTCTCTTTGATTTGCAGCGCAGCTTCGAGTGCGTACTCGTCGTAGGGATTGAGCACCGTTTCGACGCCGGTGCGAACCAAACGCTTCGTCCCGTCGTCGATACGCTTATCAGCGTTCGGATCCGGCACAAGCTTGACCGTAACCACGATCTTCACGTGGAGAACTTGACCTCCTCAAGGCGCGGGGGAGAACCCGGGGCCATTACGGCTGGCTAAAGCGTAATCCTTTGGTCCACGACCAAAGCGGTGCCGCGCACGGTCGGCGGAGGGCCGCCCGGTACGGAGGGCAAGCCGGTCAGGCCATAGCGCTGGAGCTGCACGAGCAGCTGCTGGCCGTTGGTAAAGTCCCACTCGCCGCCGGCAAAGGCAACGCCGTAGATGCCCTGGACCGGCGTGGTCGACCAGCTGCCGTTGGCGCTGTAACGGCCGTAGCCGATGCTCGCAACGATCCGCTTATTCCAATGATGCTGGATGCTGCCGATGACTTGCGGGTAGTTCATGCTCACCAAGTCGACGGGGTCGAGTGCTGGGCGATACGACCGGTCCCACACCGTGTCGAATGCGAGGTCGTTGTCCTTCCAATGCCAGGCTGCATAGAGCGCGACTTGCCGCTGCCACCCGAGCGTTGCGAACTGATCGAGCTGCGGCAAGAAAAATCCGTCGACCCAGCCTTCCTGCGACGCGCTCGACAACGTGATCGGCTCGATTTGGCGCCAGACGTAAGCGTCAGCATGCGCTTCAAACCGACCGCGTACGTAGTCGGCATGCGCGCGATAGCCTTGGCGATTGATGCCGATGATCGAATTGTCGATAGCTTGATAGGTTGATTTCAACCACTGCCCGGGCCACGACCACGCAACGCTCCACACGTTCTCGGGGACGCCGTACGGCAAGATCACCGTCGCGTAGCGCGGATCGAAACGATAGTACTCGACGCCGAGATCGACGATCGTATTGAAGTGCCGCGTGAACGCATAGTGTTGGTAGGTTCCGGGCTGCTGCGTACCCGGGAGGGTCGCAAGGCCGTCGTGATACCACGCTTCGCCCAGCTCAACGAGTACGTCGTCGCCGTGGAATGGGTGCACGAAGCCGCGCACGCCCGCGATCGTCTGCGCCTGATTGGCAAGCACGCTCGAGAAGAGCCGCCCCTGCGGACCTGGATACAACGTTTGATCGGTGCCGAAGAAGGTCGTCGTGTTGATCGGATCGCCGGAGGTCGTGATGTTTGCAACTTGCGCGGAGAAGCGGCCGTAGTCGCCGCGATCGAGCACATAGGAGCCCATCGCAAGACGCGCGCCAGTGCCCTGCAAAACCGGCAGCAACGCGTCGGTCAGCTCGACCGTCGATTGTCCGCGCGCAACCACCGCGTCGGCACCGAGCAACGGCAACGACGCCGGCGAGGCAGACCATGCGTCAACGTTGGGCATACCTGGGCCGAGTGTTTCTGCACTCGTGACGCCGATCGACGGATTTGCATTTGTTACGGCTGCGGGCGCAAAGACGAAACGGTCGGTCTGCGTGAGATTGACATAGCCGCCGCTGAGTTTCCACGCGCCGTCGTTGCTCGCGAGCGATGCTGCGTAGGGAAGTACGAATTGCGCAGCACCGCCTTCGATTCCCTGACCGCCGCTTTGCGGAAAGTTGATCGCGTAGTTGATCGGTGAATGGCCTTGGTGCGGATCGAGCGGCCCTTGCCAGGGCTCGCTCCAATACATGAGGTTGTTCAGATCGCCGGCGTAGCCGCCGAGGAGCACTTGCGCGTCGAGCGTCACCGAGCGCGTGCGATCCTTTGCATCGACGAGATATTGGAGCACGCCCGCATTTCCCGGCGTTTGCACGGTGCTGGTAAACCAGTTGTAGGGCGACATCGGTGAGAGTGGGAGACCGTTTTCGAACGACGCGGCTTCGGGCGGTGCAAGCCCGGGCCCGGTCGCACCTTGCGACACGAACACGTTTGCGCCTTGCGCGTGCAACGAGAAGCCCGGCGTGGGTGAAGGCGAAGGCGTCGGGGTTGCAGCGAGAAGCCCAACCGCGAGAGCAAACGTCAAAACTCGCATCTGTATAGACAGTGCGAGCTAGAGCGAGTGGGAGCCTCTAGTTACGCCTGATTTAACGGTGCGGCAGCATCGCGAGCCATGGGCTGAATCGCGTGTTCGTTTCGAATTGGCCGGCGCGCAGCCGGTCGTCGTGGGGCGTTGCGGGCTTGGCGCCGCAAATGAATGCCAGCAGTGCTTTCATCGCACGTAGCCTCCTCTGTTAAATATATTCTGCTATATATATCGGCCGGCACGCACCGTGGAAATTACGGGGATGTAAGGCTTACGTCTTGGTTTTCCGGCCGCGCTGATACTCTGGTGGGACAAACGACTCAGCCCCGAGCGCATCGGCGGCATCCCAGACCCAATTCGGGTTGCGGATGAAGCCGCGCGCGAGCGCAACCGCGTCGGCCTGTCCGGTCCCAATGATCTCTTCGGCCTGGGCCGGTTGGGTGATCATGCCGACCGCAATCGTCGTCATGCCCGTCGCCTTCTTGATCGCTTCAGAGAACGGCACTTGGTAGCCTGGGCCGATCTCGATCTGCTGCGCGGGCGAGAGTCCGCCGCTCGAGACGTCAATGAAGTCGCAGCCACGCTCTTGCAGCGCACGCACGAACACGATCGTCTGCTCGAGATCCCATCCACCGGGAACCCAATCGCTCGCGGAGAGGCGTACGCCAAGCGGTTTCTCCTTCGGCCAGACGCTGCGCGCTGCGTCGAAGAGCTCGAGCGGAAAGCGCATCCGGTTTTCGAGCGAACCGCCGTATGCGTCGGTGCGCACGTTCGAGAGCGGCGAGAGAAACTGGTGGGCGAGATAGCCGTGCGCAAAGTGCAGTTCGATGACGTCGACGTCCAGGCGCTGCGCGCGCTCGGCCGCCACAATAAAATCGTTGCGCACTTTTTGCAGACCGCCAGCGTCGAGTGCTTTTGGCGCGGGCCAGTCGCCATACGGCAGCGCCGACGCTGAGACCGTCTGATAGGCGTGCGCGCCGCTTGCTGCGCCGCCGCCTTCCCACGGCGGTACGGTCGAGCCTTTGCGCCCCGCATGCGCAAGCTGCACACCGATCTTGCTGCGCGTCCATTTCCGTACGAAGGCGACGACGCGCGCCATCGCATCCTCGTTCTCGTCGGAATAGAGACCGAGATCCGCATCGGTGATGCGGCCTTCCGGACTCACGTGCGTGGCTTCAAAGAAGGCCAGGCCTGGTCCACAGAGCGCGAAGTGGCCGAGATTGACGAGATGCCAATCGTTCGCGTTGCCGTCGGTCGACGAGTACTGGCACATCGGCGAGACGACGATCCGGTTCTCGAGTGTCAGGCCGCGCAGTGTGATGGGAGAGAAAAGCTTGCTCACGAAACCCTCGTACACAATGAATTCCCCTGAGGTTGCGCCCGCATGACCTATCGCCCTCCGCACGTCCGCGCTGACGACCGGGCGCCGTTGCTGGACTTGATCGCCGCCCATCCGCTCGCCACGTTCATCACGGTCGCGGACGGCGCGCCGGTCGTGACCTATCTGCCGATGCTGGCGCGCGAGGAGAATGGCGCAGTAATTCTCGAGGGCCATCTCGCGCGCGCCAACAATCAATGGCGCGGGGGCGACGGCACGGCAGCCGCGCTCTTTCGCGTGGCTGAACACTACGTCTCGCCAACGTGGTATGCGACCAAACACATCAACGGACGCGTGGTGCCGACCTTCGACTACATTGCGGTCGAGGCGCGTGGTGCCGTACATTTCATCGATGACGCCGTATGGCTGCGCGAGTTCGTTGCGCGCCTGACCCACGCCGAGGAAACGAAGGTCGGCGCGAACTGGACGACTCGAGGACGCGCCGGAAGATTATATGGAGTCGCAGCTCAAGGCGATTGTCGGCGTGCAAATGCGTGTCGATGCCTTGACCGGCCTCCTCAAAGTGAATCGTCATCACCCGGCCGAGAACGTTGCGGGCGTGATCGCCGGATCTCGAAAAACTCGGCACCGCCGATGCAACGGCCATCGCCGCGCTCATGCGCAGCGATCTCGGAGGTAAGATCATGACTACATTCCTGCGTCTCGGCCTCGCGCTTCTGCTCGTCGCCGTCTTCAGTGTGCCAGCGGTCGCCGCGGCCAGCAAGCGTTACATCGTGGTCAATAACACGAGCGATGCGACAATTGATGCCGGCTTCGTACAGCCGCCGGGCTCAACAGTACTCAAGGCCTACGGCACGGTGAACCCCAACAAGAGCCAGACCTTCACGGTCATCGCCGTTGAGACCAAGATCGTGGTACGCTCGAAGGCCTGCCACGGCTCGACGAACGTCGTGCTCCCGACACGCGAGCACGTGACCGTCAACGTCACGAACGGCTGCAAGGTCTCTGTTCAGTAAGGCAACGCTACCGTGCCGGACGCCGACGAGGTTAGCGCGCGCTACAAGCCACTCATAAACCTAATTGCCGCGCTCTATGCCGACGACGCCGACGTCCGCGTGCACCTTGAGAGCATAAGGGTGTTCAAGGAGGAGTGGGACAGCAATCGTGCGGGCGGGCATTTCTGGTTCGAGGCATCGACCTCGGGGCCGCCGCTGTCATGCGAAACCGTCGACGCGCAGGCGACCGACCCGGATGGAATGCCGATCGAAATTATCCTGCACTTTGTCGGCCCAGGCGTCGATTGGGGCGAATGGTTCAGAAACGATGCTGAACCCGTGATGTGTTGGCCGCCCTCATCCGTCGAGCGCGTAGGGTAGCAGTCGCATCAATTCGGCGAGAAGTCCGCATGGAAAATGTACGTTCCCTCGACTGGAAGACAGTTCGCGATTTGCGGAGTATAAGTCGTTTGCCGCGCTGCACGCAGAGCTGCCTGATCGATCGCAGTGTTGTTCGACGATCGAAAGATCTTTGAGTCGACAAGCCGGCCTTTATCGTCGATCGTCACCTGTACGAGCACAGTCATCGCTCCTAAACCGAGATCGCGGGCTGGGTCCGGATAGTCGGGCGAGATTGGGTTGAGTACGGACGCATCTTGATTGGGGTTCGAGCACGTCGGCCCCGTTGTTGCGGGATCTGCCGTCGCATCTGTCGTTGCCCCGGGTCCTTGTGAACCAGGTATGCCATCGGGTCCGCCGTTTTTCGCCGGGACATACGGCGGCGCCGCGGGTCCGGACGTGCCCTGTGTTATCGGCGGGGCTATGGCCAACGATTTCGCTGCAATCGAACGCGGCGTCGTCTTGTGCGAGGGCGGTGGGGTCGGCTTCGGCGGCGGGGTGCTTATGCGCGCGGCATGTATGATCGAGAAAATATCCGGTTTCACGTACGTGTTCGGCGATGCTAAATTGGGGTAGAGCGGAGTGACAAACGCATTGAGCATGAGCGATAGTAATAAACAAATCCCCAAGTAGTTGTGTATCCGTTCTCCGGTGGAAATGAATGTGCGTTCCATCTTTTGGAGCACAAACGCATGCTCGAGCCTCGATATCTGCTGTTCCGTACGAGAATTATTTCGAGCGGAATCGTGGGCACGTGCGGATTGGTCTTCCCTTTGAGATAGCCTTGCCCAAGCCAATGCGCGGTTGAGATTCCGTGCTCGCGTATCCGGCCGCGCAGCACCGCATAGTTGCCACCAGTGGGTCGCAAGCCAAGTAATCGCAGCGCCCCAGCCGCAGAGGTTGCCGACGATACGGCTTTTTCATATTGATCCGCAGAGCGTCGTTGAATACGCCGCGCCATTTAGCGATAATATCGTCGCGCTGAGGCACATGGTTGGCACAGACGTATGCGCTCCCTCGACTACGGCGCTGCGCGCCTGCGCTCGGGATGACAAAAAATTTTGGGATGACCGGGGGTCGAACCCGGACGCCGATTTCTCGGCTGCAGATTTTCGCACCACTATAACTTTCGTTACCGCTTCGCGTTTGTGGTCCGGACTGTGCCTTGACCGTGCATGTTCGAAATCTCGAACGTGTTTAGGCCGCGCCCGTCCAGTCTCTACACCTTCGGAGATTCGCGCCGGAGCGCGAATCCTGTTTGGCTCGGCGTTGTCGTGCTGACGCGACGAGTTCGCCGACTTTGAGCGCATCCCGCAGGCAGTTTCCCATCCTGCGGCTCAGGGGTTTTATCCCAAGTCTGCTGTGTCTGCCAATTCCACCATCATCCCCGATGGTTGTTGTTACTGCTGGTAGTGTTCGACCGTGTCGGCCGTGCGCATGTGTGCGACATCGGGATCTTGTCCGGCGTCACGACGCGCGCGGCGCTGGCGTAACAGGTCGTAGTACAGATCGAGCTGCACCTGGACGTCTTCCAAGCGCAAGCGGTCTTGCGGCGTCAGTTTCCCGGCGTCACCGTGCTCGAGCAACTTGTGCTCTTCAGCTACCAGGTCCTCGATGTGCTGGTGAATCGACTTGTCGTCCATGCCGGAACCATCCGGGATCATGCCCCGGCCGTCCTGCCCGGTCGCGCTGCTGGAGCAGGTACCCGAGCAGCAAATCGGCGGTCGTCGCGGTCGCGCGGTCGTGACCGACCAGGTCAAGCACGGTTTCCAGCACGATGATCCCGGCCGGAAGTATGTCGGCGCGCTGCGGCTTCATGCCGTCGAGCTTCTTGCGCTCCTCGAGTGACAGGCCGCATAAGCGCACAAGCGCGCGCTGGAGGTCCGTGCGCGAAAGCTCGTACGATTCGAAGAGCGTACGCTTGCCGCGAATCAGCGCTGCGGTCGTCGTCGCCGTACCGCCGACGAACGCAAGGTTTGCGACTTTCGGAAACTTCGCGATCGGCGCAAGTGCCTCGCGCGCAAGCTTGCGCGCTTGTTCGATCGTATCGAGGTCGACGACACCTTCGCGCCCGGTCAAGAGCGGCAGGGTTTCGGTCAAGCGCACCGCCCCGATCTCGCACGACACCGTCTTCGATGGCGCCGGCGAGTCGCCGACGGCGTACTCCGTGCTGCCGCCACCAAGATCCAGCACACCGAGCTCTTCGCCGTGCAATGGACCAAACGCCGTGATCGCGCCGCGATACGATGCTTCGGCCTCTTCATCACCGCTAAGGATATGCACCGGCACACCGAGCATCGTCTCCATGCGCGCGGTGAACGCGTCGCCATTCTCGGCGCGACGCAACGCGCTCGTTGCGATCGCAAAGAGCCGCACGTAGTGTCCGCGCACAGCGCGCAAATGTGCGGTGATCGCGTCTAGCGTACGCTGCATTGGTTCATCGCCGAGTTTGCCACGCTCGCGTACGCCTTCACCGATGCGCGTCCCAACCGAGCGTGCGAGATCGACGTGCGGACGCTCGGGGGCCATATCGGCGAGCAGCACGCGGGTGGAGTTTGTTCCGACGGAAATTATTGCGTAATGTTTACTCAAATTGCGCGGCGCGCTTCTTCTTACTTAAGAAGTGCCGCTCGTGCGCCGGTACGCCGTCGGCGTCGTTTTCCCATTCCTGCGTGCTCTCGAGGTAACGCGCGATCTGCGCATCGAGTTCGGGTTCGTCGATGCGAGGAACGATTGTAACCATTGGCCGCCGCGCACTCGGATGCATGACGAATGCGAGCGACTCGCGCGACGACATGCCGCGTTCGTAGTCATTGCGGTGCGCCTCCACATCGCCGGCTGGTGCGCTTGCGAGTTCGCCGCTCTCCAGGCGCACGGTTGCACCGTACGCATTCACGTTGAGTACAAAGCCGTAGACGCGTTCGTTCACGGAGTGGCGGAAGATTGCGGCGCGGGAAGCGGGCTAACGAACACGATCGCTTCGTTCGAGCGCACCAGGCGCAAGCGATCGTGGATCTCAGGGATCGCGCCTTGCGGATCTTGCAGACGTCGCAGTTGACGCAGCTGCCAGTCGCGGTGCGCCTGGAGTTGCGAAATATCGTTCTGCGTCACAGCGAGTTCGCGAGAGAGCGCAACGTTCTGATGAATCACGCGCGCGAACTGAATCGCGACCAGCGTGAAGACGAGCAGTGCGAGGGTGGTGGCTCCAACGCGGCCGAGAAAACGCACGATCAGCGAAGCGCGCGTGCGACGCTTCACCGTCTTGGTAGCCCGATGTCTCCCTGACGCTCCGTTTCCCATGCGCCTATCCGGCGATACTTCCGATAGCGAGCCTCTTTTAAATCCTGCGGCGTCATCCGCGCGAGCCGTTCCACCGCCGACGATACCGTCCCAAGGACGGTCGCAATAATCGTCGTGGGATCGCGATGTGCCCCACCCAGCGGCTCGTCCACGATCTCATCGATGATACCAAACCGCTGCAAATCTGCCGAGGTCAGCTTCAAGCGGGCCGCGGCTTCCTCGGCCTTGGTCGCATCGCCCCAGAGGATCGCGGCACAGCCTTCGGGCGATGCGACCGAGTAGACGGAGTTCTCCAACATGATCACCTGATCGGCGATACCCAGGGCGAGCGCACCCCCCGAACCCCCCTCACCGATGATCGTTGCGACGATCGGGACGCGCGCCTCGGTGAATTCGTAGAGGCACATCGCAATCGCCTCAGATTGCGCGTGCTCCTCTGACGCGATGCCCGGATCGGCACCCTTGGTATCGATGAACGTGACGATCGGAAGACCCAAACGCGAGGCTGTGCGTGCTAGGCGCTGCACCTTGCGGTACCCCTCGGGGGTGACCATACCAAAGTTTCGGCGCAGGTTCTCCTTCGTATCGCGTCCGCGTTGCTGCCCGATCGCCATTACCGCGCGGCCGCGTAAGAGCGCAAAGCCCGCGACCACCGCGGGATCGTCGCGGAATTCGCGATCGCCGTGCAATTCATCGAAGCGATCGAGCTGGGCGATAAAATCGAGCGTCGTCGGGCGGCTGGGATGGCGGGCCATGTTGACCTTCTCCCAGGGCGTGAGCGAGCCAAAGAGCTCGTGCTGCAGCGTCTCGTACTTTTGCTCGAGCGCTGCGATCTCGGCAGAGAAGTCCACCGGCTGGTTGACGTTCGCGCTACGCAGATCGGCGATGCGTTTTTCGACTTCGAGCAGCCCGCGCTCGCGCTCGACGATGACATTACCGCCGTTCAATCTTGGCTCCAATGCCGCCCGAGGCGTACTGCAGCAACCGCACGAGCGTGCTCTTGAGGTCATGCCGGTCAACGACCATGTCGATATGGCCCTTCTCCAACAAGAACTCGGCGGTTTGGAATTGATCGGGGAGCTTCTGGCGGATCGTCTGCTCGATCACGCGACGCCCGGCGAAGCCGATCATCGCCTTGGGCTCTGCGAGAATGACATCCGACTCGAACGCAAAGGACGCAGACACGCCGCCGGTCGTCGGGTCGGTAAGTACCGTCACGAAGAAGTTGCCGTCGTCCTTGAAGCGCGCGACCGCGGCCGTCGTTTTTGCCATCTGCATCAGCGCAAACATCCCCTCTTCCATCCGCGCGCCACCCGACGCCGTAAAGATAATGCAGGGGAGATGGCGCTTGCGCGCTTCTTCCAACAGCAGCGTGACGCGCTCTCCCACGACCGTCCCCATCGTGCCGCCGCGGAAGTGGAAGTCCATCACGCCGAGCGCAATCTCGAATCCATCGATCGCGCCGATACCGCACACGATGCCCTCCGAGATACCGCTCTTCTCACGATCGCCCGCGAGTTTGACGGGATAGGTTTTCTTATCGACCCATCCGAGTGGATCGCCCGGAAGAATCTCGTTGCCGATCTCGGTGAAGTCGCCGTCGATCAGCGTGCTGATGCGATCGTAGGCGTTCATGCGGAAATGGTGACCACACTTCGTGCAGACGTCGTAGTTCTGCGCGAGATCGCGCCGGTACAGCACCTCACCGCAAACAGGGCACTTCGTCCACAGCGCGGCATCCCGCCCGTCGTCCTTGCCGCGGCGGCTGCGCAGCCAATCCGGAATCGGCATCATGTGTTACTTCCCGGGAACAACCGCGCCGCATAGAGCTTGCGCAGCTGTTTGAGATAGTTGAAGATCTCGCTTTGATTCAACTTCGATTCACCAACGACACGGTCCGTGAAAACATACGGAATCTCGATCGCGCGTCCGTAGTGCGCCTTCGCAACGACCTCGAGGCCGATCTTGAAGCCGATCGGATCGAGCTTGACGCCGGCGAGCGCGTCGCGTTTCACAAGAAAGTAGCCGCTCGTGATGTCTTTGACGTTCGTTAGCGGACGCGCGAGCGCGCAAGCGACGCGCGATGTGATGATGCGTCGCCGCGGCCAGTTTACGATGCCGCCTCCCTTGACGTACCGGCTACCAATCGCTAGGCCGTACTCACCCGATTCGAGTGCTGCAACCATCATCGGTAAGATGTTGATGTCGTGACTGAAATCGGCATCCATTGCGCCGAGCGCCTGCGACTGCGGGCGTGCGAACGCCCACCCGTCGATGACGCCGCTCGAAAGTCCAAGTTTGCCCGGACGATGCAGGCAACGAACGGGAAGTTCCGTGGAGAGCCGATCGACGATCGCGCCGGTCCCATCGGGCGAATTGTCGTCGACGACGATGATCTCGCCATCGAGATCGTGCTGCTTGAATACGTCGGTGACCGCACGCAGCAATCGCTCGATGCCGCCGGCTTCATTATAGGTAGGAACGACGATTGAAAAAGGGAGCTTGGGCATAGTCTAGCCCGAGCCTATACGACGGGGCAGCACGCGTCTCCGTTTACGAGGACAGGGTCGCGACGCCTTTTCCGGCGCGCTTCGATGCGTACATCGCCTGGTCGGCCCGTTCGAGTAACGCGTCCGCAGTAGCCGCGTCCCGCGGAGACATCGCAATGCCGACACTCGCCCCGACCCTCACCGATCGTCCATCGAAGATCGTGCGTTCCGAAGCGGCTTCAATCAGGCGTTCACCCAGACGCAGTGCGCCGGCGTCGTCTTGTGGCGCCACTTGTATCGCGAGAAACTCATCGCCGCCGACACGCGCGAGCACATCGCCTTCACGTAACACGGCGCGGAGGCGCGCCGCCGTGATCGCTAGGAACTCGTCACCTATTGCATGCCCGAACGCGTCGTTGACGCCCTTGAAGCCGTCCAGATCGATGAAGTACACGACGACAGCTTCGCCACTGCGCTCGGCACGCGCGACAGCCAAGCGCAGCTGTTCCATACCGTAGCGGCGGTTGGGCAGACGCGTAACGGCATCAACGTACGCAATCGCCTCCAATTCGTCTTCGCGCCGCTCGCGGGCGAGCGAGGCACCGATCATCGCCGCGACGACGCGCACAAAATCGAGATCCGCGTCCTCAAAGGGATGTCGCCGTGCGGGACGCGCCATGAAGCTGACCGCACCGACCGGGACGCCATCGGCAAAAGCTGTCGTCGTAATCAGCGCACCCCAACCAAAGCGCGCTTGCGCTGCGTCATTGAGATACTCGTTGCTCTCCCGATCCCAAAACGCGATCACCTTGTTCCCACCGAAGATGTGCCGCGTGTAGGACTCGGCAAACGGATACGTCGCCCCGACTTGCAGCGTCTCGCCAACGGAGTGCACGACCTTGACTTCGTCGTCGTAAACGCGCGTGACCACCGCGCCCTTCAAATCGAGTGCGAGCATGGCGAACTGTAAGGTCTCACTGATCTGGCGATCGACCGAGCCCGCGTTGACCGAAGAGATGCGCGCGAGCGCACGCAGGCGTTCGCGCTGCGAACGCTCGCGAAATTCGAGGTCGCGCTGGTGGGTGACATCGCGCGCGATCACGTAGACACCTTCGAGTGCGTCGCCGACACGCATCGGCACGGTATCGACGTGCACCATCAGCGCCGAACCCGTTCGCGTACGCATCGCCGCCTCAAAGCCGCGCGAGGTGTTGGAGAACAGTTGTTGCGCGAGGCCTGCATGCTCGATTGCGTCGGGCGCGGGCGCGAGCGTGTCGAGCGGTGCGCCGACGAGGTCGTCGGCGCGATAGAGCGAGAGGCGTTCGAGCGCTGGATTCGCTTGCACGATGCGGCCATCTTCGTCGATGAGCGCGATTGCATCAGGATGGAACTCGAATATCGAGCGAAAACGCTCGCGGCTCTCGTCGAGCCGCTCGACCATCGCTGCCCAGACCGCCTCCGAGGGTCGCGTCAGGCGAAAATATAGCAGCAGGGCAATGCCGATCGCAAGCAAGCTCGTGACGACTGCACCGATGCGAAAGCGCGCACGCGAAACGCGCGACGCGGCTTCGTAGGCGTTCGTCTTCGCATTAAACAGGTAGAAGAGCGCGAAGCCATCCTTGCGCGTTGGATGAACCACGAATCGATCGAACGTCGCTTGTTCGCTCGGCGAAAGGTCATCGAAGTTCTCTTGATTTTCGCTTAGCGAAACCAGCGCGCGATGGAGATCCACATCATCGTGCACGGTTCCGTCGTAGAGGATGCGCAAGACCTGGCCGCGGCGCAGCCCACTGGCGTTAATCGACCGTGATGCCGGTAGCGTGGTCAGCGAGAGCGTGATGAGAATGACGACCTGAATAATCAGGACGCCAATCATGGCTGCAGCGCCGACCGCACTGAGTTTGCGCAGCCGGCGAACGGCATTGCGCTCGGTCATCTACCTAGGTTATCGGATCAAGTAGTCAAGAATTGCGACCGCGGCCAGCGCCGCCGTCTCGGTCCGCAAAATGCGCTCGCCGAGCGAGAGCAGGTGCGCCCCCGCGGCCCGTGCGGCCTCACCCTCGGCATGCGAGAAGCCACCTTCCGGCCCCACGACCACGAGCACCGATTTTGCTCCGTCGACGATCGCCGGCAACTGTTCGCGGAGTGGCTGACGTGCGGCGACTTCCCAGAGAAAGAGCACCGCGTCGTATTCTTCGAAGCGGCCGTAGAGCTGCATGAGCGGCGCGGGGTCTTCGACGACAAGGATCTCAGTGCGGCCGCTCTGTTGCGCCGCACTGCGCGCCAGCCGCTGCCAGCGTTCGAGCTTCGAGGGACCCACGGTCTGGACGATTGTACGTTCGGTTTCAAGTGGGATCAGCGTGCGCACACCCAGCTCGCTCAACTTCTCGACGACGAAATCCATCTTCTGCCCCTTGGGGATGCCTTGTGCAACGTCGATTGGGATCACCGCTGCCGACGCCTCGCACACGTCCGACAAGCGTGCCTGCAAGACACCACCTTTCGATTCGAGCATTGCCGCGAAGACGAGTCCGCGTGAATCTACAACTTCGATGACGTCACCGTCGCGCAGACGCAGCACGTTCGTGATCTTGTGCGCGTCGCTGCCATGGATCGCAACGACCTCGCCGGTCTGGTGCGCATTTTGAACGAAAAACCGTCGCGCCGGCATTACGGCGGCGGTGGCGGCGGAGCGGTCGTTTGAAGTACTTCTATGACGTAGGTTTGGTTCGCATTCATGATGATTCCGAACGCGCCGCCCGGCAAAAAAGTAATCGTCGTGCCGCTCACGTCGCCGCCGAAGATATCCTCTTCGAGTGCGCCCGGTGCGGGGCTGTAGATCCGAAGTTCGTAGTAACCAACAGGCGACGCGGCTGTCGGCAGCGTCGCGGTGATTCGTGAGAGCAGATCGACCCGTTGGCTCACGTTCATCGTGAATGCCAGCGCAAGTGTTTCGTCCGGCTGGGGGGTTGCGAGACTAGCAAAACAGGTCGTCGTGCTCAGCAACGCCGAGGCCGTCGCGGGTATCGAGGAGTCAGCATCGTACGCGAGCGTTGCGGACGCTTGCGAAAGGGTCGGGAACGTCACGCTTCCAGCGCCCGGCGTAATTGTTGCGGTGCCGGTTGCCGAGCATGCACTGCTTGAGACGGACACAAACGAACCACCGCCGCATGCAGATCAGCGCGACGACGACGGCAACGATCGCGACCCCAAGGCGCAAACCAGCCATAGGCTGGCTGAATTCACTCCGGGCGGAACGCGTCCTTCACCCGATCGAAGAAGCTCTTCTCTTCAATCGCATCGCCACCGGCGCGCGCGTACTCCTCAAGCAATTCGCGTTGGCGCTTGCTCAATTTCGTCGGCACCATCACGTGGACGGTGACGTGATGGTCGCCGCGCTGCGACCCGCGCACCGACGGCATGCCGTGACCGCGCAAGCGCAGCGTCGTGCCGCTTTGCATACCGGGCGGAATCGTGAGCGGTAACGGCCCTTCGAGCGACGGAACTTCGAGCGTGGTCCCGAGCGCAGCGAGCGGAAAGCTGATCGGCACGTCGACGAACGTCTCAAGACCGTCGCGTTTGAAGATTGGGTGCGGAACCACCCCCAGATACACGTAGAGATCTCCGGCGGGACCACCGCGTATGCCGGCTTCGCCGTTGCTTCCAATTCGGATTCGCGAGCCATCGTCGACGCCCGCCGGTACTTTTACCGTTAGCTTGCGCTCGACTTCGTGCCGTCCGCGCCCGTTACACGTTGCACACGGGTGCGTGACCACGTGGCCCTCGCCGCCGCACGTCGTACACGTCGTCTGCGTAACAAATTGTCCGAGCGGCGTTTGCCGCACGGTGCGCATGATGCCGCTGCCCTGACAGCGCTCGCATCCGGCGACGAGCGATCCCGGCTGCGCGCCCGAACCCTTACACGTTTCGCATTGCGAAAGGTGCGAGAATTGAATCTCTTTGGTCGTGCCGCTGAATGCTTCGTCGAGGGTAATCTCGAGGTCGTAGCGCAGATCGGATCCGCGCTGCGGTCCGCTGCGGCGCGGCGCCGCCTGTGCACGCGCGTCGCCGAAGAACATATCGAAGATGTCGCCGAAGCCGTTGGGGCCAAAGCCCGAGAACCCGAAGTCTGCGCCCCCCGCCGGGCCGCTCACCGTGCCGAAGCGGTCGTATTGCGCGCGCTTCTGCGGATCGGAGAGGATCTCGTAGGCCTCGTTGATCTCTTTGAAATGATGTTCGGCGGTCGCCTTATCTTCGGCGACATCGGGATGATGCCGGCGGGCGAGCGAGCGATACGCGCGTTTGATTTCGTCCGGAGATGCGTCGCGCGCAATACCGAGCATTCCGTAGTAGTCCTTGGTGGGCATTCCGTTGTGTACTTGAACCTTACTTGATTTCGACGTCCGATAGGCGTTCAGAAAGAGTATCGGCTGTTCCCGACGCAAGCGCGACGAGACGTCCGTAGGGCATCCGGCGCGGACCGAGGATCGAGAGCATCCCTATCGCGCTCTTCCCGAACCGGTACGGCACCGTAACGATCGAGAGGTCTGCGAATTCTTCGATCCCGAGTTCGCCGCCGATCTTCACGACCGGCGTTTCGTTGCCAATCGCGTCCGCGACCATGTCGTAGAGCGTCTTCTGCTCTTCGACGATGCGCAGGATCGAGCGCAGTTTGCGCAAGTCCTGAAACTCCGGCTGGTCGAGCAGATTCTGCGCGCCCGCGGCGGTAATCGACGGTGCTTGCGCGCTGCGCGCCGCGCGCATCGCGGCCAGTACCGCGCCGCGCAATTCATCGGAGAGCCCCAACTCTTCAATTGCGGCCTGCACATCGGATTCGGCGATGTCGCGCATCAGGCAATTGCTCAAACGTGCGTTGAGCGCGTTCGAGAGTCGCGTGAGCGCATCGGCGTCAAGATCGCTTGAAACTTCGAAGACTGACTGCGCGGCGACGCCAAGCGACGTGACGACGATCGCGACACCGGTGCGCGGCGAAAGCCAAATCAACTGGATATGCTTGAAGCTTTGCGTGTCGGGCTGCGGCTTGGTCACGAACGCAAGATTGTTCGAGAGCCGGCCTACCAGACGTGTCGCGCCTTCGATCAGATCGTCGAGTTCACGGCTGGCTTCGCGCAAGTCGTCGCGAATGCGGCGCCGGTCGTCAGGCGCCAGCGACTCGGGCTGCATGAGGTCGTCGACGTAGGTGCGATAGCCCGCATCGGAGGGCACGCGTCCCGCTGACGTATGCGGCTGCACCAAGTAGCCTTCGGCTTCGAGTTCCGCCATCTCGTTGCGAACAGTAGCCGAGCTCACGCCGAGATTGTACTTCTGAGTAAGCGTGTTCGAGCCGACCGGCTCCGCCGTCGCGATGTATTCGTAGACGACCGTTGCCAGGATATAGGCTTTGCGCTTATCGAGTCCGCCCTCGCTTCTCATTGCCCGCTATCTTAGCACTCCGGACCCCGGAGTGCCAACAGGCGGGATCGTAAGGGCTTTGTCTATGGCGCCTTGGAGCTCGGTCCACGAAAGCTCGCCAATAGAGATGTAGGACACGTTCCCGGCCGGATCGACCACGATCGTCAATGGGATGGGCGGCGCGTGGTAGGCCTTGGAGATCGAGCCATCGGTGTCTTCGATCACGGGCAACGCGATATTCCAGAGCCGCAGATAGCTCGCGGCGACGTCGGGCGGTTCGTTTGAGATCGTCAGGAGCACGATCTTATCGCCATACGTTCCAAGCGCGTGCACGAAGTGCTTCAATTCGTCGGTGCACGGCGGACACCATGATGCCCAAAAGTTCAGCACCACAACTTTGCCGCGCAGGTCGGATAAGTGCTTCGTCCCCTTAGCACTTGGGATGGTGAAATTTGGAGGTGGCGCGTGCTCGGGCACATGTTTAACGGCGGTTGCGGCGGCGAGCACGAACGCGGCAAGCATTTGCATGACTTTTTCGGCAGGCATTTACGAGGACCCCCGGTGAACTCGGCGCCATGAGCACGCAAGCAATCGAAGCGCTCTTTGAAGAGAGCCGCAAGTTCCCGCCGCCGCCGGCCTTTACGGCGCAAGCTAACGCGCAACCGGGTATCTACGAAGAAGCAGAAAAAGATTACCTCGCGTTCTGGGCGGGCTGGGCCCGGAAGCTCGAATGGATGAAGCCGTTCACCAAGACCCTTGAATGGAAAGAGCCGTTTGCCAAGTGGTTCTACGACGGCGAGCTCAACGTATCGGTGAACTGTCTCGATCGCCACGTCAAAGCCGGTAAAGGCGACAAGATCGCCTACTACTACGAAGGTGAACCCGGCGACCGCTGGACGATCACCTACAAACAATTGCTTGACGACGTTTGCAAGTTCGCGAACGGGATGCGCAAGCTCGGTATCAAGAAAGGCGATCGCGTCGCCATCTACATGCCGATGATTCCTGAACTGCCCGTCGCCATGCTCGCGTGTGCGCGCATCGGTGCCGCACACTCGGTGATCTTCGGCGGATTCTCGCCCGATTCGATCATCGACCGCGTCAACGACTCGGAGTGCGTCGCGATCATTACCGCCGACTACGGCTGGCGACGCGGCCAGAAAATTCCGCTCAAACGCAACTGCGACATCGCGATGGAAAAGACGCCGTCGGTGAAGCACTGTCTCGTCGCCAAACGCGTGGGCGATGAGGTGTTCATGCACGAAGGCCGCGACTATTGGTTCGATGAGGTCACCGCCGGGCAGTCGACCACCTGCGAGCCCGAACGCATGAACGCCGAAGATCTTCTCTTCCTACTTTATACGAGCGGCACGACCGCCAAGCCCAAAGGCATCAAGCACACGACCGGCGGGTATCTCACGCAGGCGACCGCGACGCACAAACTGATCTTCGATCTCAAGGAAGACAAAGACGTCTTCTGGTGCGGCGCCGACATCGGCTGGGTGACCGGCCACACCTACATCGTGTACGGTCCGCTGGCGAACGGCGCGACGAGCGTCATCTACGAAGGCACGCCGGACTTCCCCGAAAAGGATCGGCTGTGGCAGATCATCGAGCGTTATAAAGTCTCGATTTTCTACACCGCGCCGACGGCGATCCGCACGTTCATGAAGTGGGGCACGGAGTTTCCGGCGGGACGCGATCTCAGCTCGCTACGCCTGTTGGGTTCGGTCGGTGAGCCGATCAATCCCGAAGCGTGGATGTGGTATCGCGAATGGATCGGCAGCAATAAGGTGCCGGTCTGCGATACGTGGTGGATGACCGAAACCGGCGGGATCATGATCACGCCGCTGCCCGGCATCACGACGCTACTGCCAGGATCGGCGACGCGCCCGTTCCCCGGCATCGCGGCGGACGTCGTCGACGAAAAAGGCAACTCCGTTCCGCTCGGCGGCGGCGGGTATGCCGTCATCACGCGGCCGTGGCCCGGAATGCTGCGCGGCATCTGGGGCGACGACGAACGCTACAAGCAGACGTACTGGTCGAAGTTCCCCGGCAAGTTCTTGGCCGGCGACGGCTGCAAACGCGACAAGGACGGCAACTTCTGGTTCATGGGTCGCATCGACGACGTAATGAACGTCAGCGGACACCGCATCTCAACGACCGAGATCGAGAGCGCGCTCGTCGATCATCCGAAGGTCGCCGAAGCGGCGGTCTGCGGCAAACTCGACGAGATGACGGGACAGGCGATCTACGCCTTCGTCTCGCTCAAACCGGGGACGAGCGGCACGCCCGAATTCGCCGACGAGTTACGCGACCATGTCGCGAACAAACTCGGCAAGTTCACGCGCCCGAAGTACATCACGTTCACGCAAGAACTGCCCAAGACACGCAGCGGCAAGATCATGCGCCGCCTGCTGCGCGATATCGCCGAAGGACGCACCCTCGGCGATACCACGACGCTTGCCGATTCAGTGATCGTGCACGAGCTGCAGGAACGCGCGAAAATCGAAGTCCGAGAAGACTAGGGCTTCATCGTCGTCTTTGGCTTTGGTGATGGGCTTGCTTTAGGCGAGCCCATCATCATGTGGTTGCCGCTCATGTGATTTGGACTCGGCTTGGGCGACGCCGTCATGTGGGTGCTGCTCTTCATCGAATGACCGCTCATCATGGCATGGGCGGTCGGACTGGCTGAGGGTGACGCCGCTGCCATGGTAGCGGCCAGAATTAGGCTAAGCATGTCGATACTACGCCCCGCAGTTGCGGTCGGATTACTACGGCGTCAGACTTGCCTGCGTCGGGACGACTTTGCCGGAAAGGATGTCGCGAACCGGGATTTCGGGGTAGCCGAAGTTTGCGTAGAGGCTATTCTCCCACGCGAGGAAGATCAGCTGGCGAAACATCGACGCGCCGCGCGCGAGCTGCGCATCGGTGAACGCGATCGCCTTGGGCGATCCGTTTGCGAAGTCGCCCGATGCCCACAGTTTGTAGAGCGGATCGACTTGCTTGGATGTTTCCAGCAAGTAACCACCAACAAGCGCACCAATCTCTTCTTGCGACAGGAGATGATCGGGGATGCCAAGCTTCGTCATCGGCATTGCTGCGTGCACGTCGGCGATCTTCGCGTACTTGTTGACAAACGCTGTTTCAAACGGCGAATGGATGTGCTCGGTCGTATAGTTGTTCGGATTGGGATAGTTGCCCCATCCGTTGAAGTGGATGGTGATGTGCAGCGGCTGACTGCCGTCGCCGACGAAGTGTCCCCAAACGCCGACGTCGCGTAGCGTGAGGACTTCGCGCAGCGCACGGTCCTTGGCAAACTCATCGCGCGCCGCTTGCGTCGTTGCGTGCGTTGCGAGATAGTCGTCGACGCGCCAGATCGCAAAGTCCTGACGCACGCGTTCGAAACCATCCATGATCGTATAGGGCACGAAGCCCATGCGATACGGATTGGTCCCCGCTTTTGCAAGCGCATCTTCGTAGGCTTGCATATCCTTCGGCAGCGCATCGAGCCGGACGACGCCCGCCACGGTGCCGTCGTCGCCAATGTCGAGGTAGTGACCGGAATCGTAGTCGTCATCCCACGACCGGCCCGCGCCTTTGATCCGATCTTCTTCCGGCCCGAGCGCGGCAATCTCGGCGACCGCATCGGGCGCGCGTACGAATGCCGGCAGGTTCTCGGGCAAGGTTTGCGCAGCGAGGCGATTGATGATCGTGTGGCCCACGTAGCCCCAGGCGAACGCCATCCGCGGAAGCAGCGTGATTACAAGTGCAAACGCGAGCGCTGCAACAACCGAACGATTTTTCAAGCAAAGAACTCCGTGAGCTCGTCGAGATGGGTAATGCGGCGCGCAGGCGGGAGCGCGCGCAGAATCGTTTCACCGTAACGCGTAGACGTCGCCCGTCCGTCGAGCAATGCCAGTGCACCGATGTCGGTAGTACTGCGAATCAAACGTCCGAACCCCTGCCGCAGCCGCACGATCGCCGCGGGGATCATGTAGCGCTCGAAGCCGTCGAGGCCGCGCGCTTCCAGCGCGCGCACACGTGCCGCGACCAGCGGATCCGACGGCGACGGAAACGGCAAGCGATCGATGATCACGCACGAGAGCGCGTCGCCGACGACGTCGATGCCCTCCCAGAATGTGCCGGTCGCGAAGAGCACGGCGTTGGGCGTGCTGCGGAACCACTGCAACAAGTGCGCTCGCGGCAACTCGCCTTGCAATTTAACGGGGAACGGCAAACGCTCGCGCACGAGCGCATAGACCTCACGCAATCGCGCGTACGAGGTGAACAGCACGAAGGCGCGACCACGGCAACGATCGAGACACTCCTCGACGATCGGCGCTGCCTTGCGAGCAAAATCGGTGGACTTGGGGTTGAGTTCGGGCGGTGCGATGTAGAGTCGCGCTTGCCGCGCATAGTCGAACGGCGACGGCGCGATCAACTCCTGGGCGTCTTGCACGCCGAGCGACTGCTTGAGGAATTCAAAGCTGCCGTCGATGGAAATCGTCGCACTCGTGAGCACGACGCTTCCCGTGCGCGCGAAGAGGGCAGCGCGCAAGAACTCGGCGACGTCGAACGGCGCGCTATTGACTTCGTAGCGTCCGTCGCGTTCGCCGCGTTCCACCCAGGCAATCGCTTCATCGGTCGGCAACTGCGCGCGGTCGATCGCGCCCTGGTGCGCAAGAATCGAGCGCATCGCCAGATCGCGGCGCCGTTCGGCCTCGGCGTCGTTTTCGACGCGCTTCTTCAGCGCGGAATGCCAGTTGGCGTAGAGCCAGTTCTCGAGTTTGTAGAGCGTGCCACGCACCGTTTCCAGGGCGGGCCATGCGTCTTCGTTCGCGCCAAGGGGATAACGATCGCCCGGCACGCGCGCGAGCGCGGATTCGAGCGAACGCATTCCGTCATCGAACTCGCCGTCGAACGACGCCGGGAGCGTGTAGGTGCGGTGGAGCTTGCGCATCATGCGGTTGAGCGTGCCGCGCGAGATCGTCGCGGTCAGCGCGTCGGTTGCCCAGCGCTCGCACTGGTGCGCCTCGTCGAGAATAGCAACGTCGTAGGGCGGCAAGAGCCCACCGCCGACCGCCAGATCGAGAAAGAAGAGTGCGTGGTTCACGACGACGAGGTCGGCGTATTTCGTTTCGTCACGCTTCTTAAAGAACCAACAGTCGCGGAAGTGTTCGCAAAACTCGCCGGTGCAGTCGTCCGCGTCGGCATCGAGCGTTTCCCATTCGTCGCCCGGCGGAACGAACGGCAGCTCGGCGCGGTCGCCGGTCTTGGTGCTTGCCGCCCACGCCCAGATCTCTTCCATCGTGCGCGACGACGCGATCAGACGCTCCGCGCGCATCCGCTCGTACTTTTGCTTGCAGAGATAGTGGTTGCGACCTTTGAGCAACGTCACGCGTAGCAGAATGCCGAGCGCCTTCTCGACCAGCGGAATGTCTTTGCGCACGAGTTGCTCTTGCAACGCGATCGTACCGGTCGAGAGCACGATCTTTTTGCCGCTGCGCACGGCGGGGATGAGATACGCGAGCGACTTGCCGACCCCGGTGCCGGCCTCGACGATCGTATGCATTCCCTCGAGGATGCCGCGCTCGATCGATTGCGCCATCTGCACCTGACCGGGTCGTGCTTCAAAGCCGGGCAACGCACGCGCGAGCGGACCGCCCGGGGCGAAAAGCTCTTCGGTCGTGAGGCTATGCACTAGCGCGGTGGTTCGGGCGTTTGGTATTCGGCGTCGTAACGGTCGCCGGTGCTCGCATCCACCACGACCGGGGCGACCCGGCGCGGCGGCGTGTAGATCAGCAACGTCAACAAGAACCCGGCGATGAGCCCACCAACGTGCGCTTCCCACGAGATGCCGCTTCCGGGCCAGAACGTGATCACAAGATTCAGGATCAGGATACCGAGGTTTGCGCGAACCAGTTGCATGCCCGGCTTCCCAAGTTTGAAACCGATTGCGAAAAGCGCGCCGAAAAGGCCAAAGATCGCCCCGCTAGCGCCAAGCGTTGCAACGTCCGCGTATGCAGGCGGACTTAGATACACAACAGCGATGCCGGAAGCCACGAGCGACACTGCGTAGATCAATGCCATGCGAGCCGAACCGGCAACCGCCTCAATGAAACGTCCCAGCACCCACAGCGAGATCATGTTTATGGCGATGTGCGCCAAGCCGCCGTGTAAGAATGCCGACGTAACGATCCGCCACCACTCATGATGCAGCAGCACGTCGTTGGGCCGCAGTGCACCGGCGTCGAGCACGTAGGCGACGCCTTGCGTATTGCTGCCCATCAAACTGAGCATGCCGCCGCCGCTTGCGATAACTTCCCACACGAACGCGAGCACGTTCACGAGGACGAGCACGCGCGTGATCATGCTGCGAGAACCGTTACCAGACCAGCGAGCTCGAGCGAAATTGCATGACGTGCGCCGTTGATCGCGATGGTCAACGGACCGCCGAGCGGCGCTTTCTGCACGAGCGTAATTTCGACGCCGGGACGCAAGCCAATCTCGGCAAGATAGCGCAAGATCTCGGGAAACTCTTCGGTGACGCTTTCGACGCGTCCACGCGTGCCTTCGGGAACTTGGGCGAGCGGCTCGCCGGTGCGAACCGGATCGCTCAAATCGCTTGGCGGAATCGGTTGCCCGTGCGGGCACGTCGTCGGATCCTTGAGCAACGTGAGCAGTCGCGCTTCGACGTTGGACGAGATCGCGTGCTCGAGCATGCACGCTTCATCGTGTACCTGATCCCACGGCATGCCGAGGACGTCGGTGAGCAAGCGCTCCGCGAGACGGTGTCGCCGCAGCACGCGCACCCCAACCTCGAGGCCTTTTTCGGTCAGCTTTACTTCGCCACGCGAGACCTGGTCGACGTAGCCGTCCTTCGCGAGCTTCTTGAGCATCCCGGAAACCGACGCGGGCGCAACGCCGAGCGCAGAGGCAAGCCCCGAGGTCGTGACCCCGGGACCCTCGCGCTCGAGACGGTAGACCGCTTCGAGATACTCCTCGACCGATTCGGCAAAGTGACTGTGTCCGGACATCCTTGCCTAGAACTTCGCGGCCGGGTCGTGGGGTTCCATGCGGAGCCGCTCGCGCAGCGTCGCTTTGGCCGTGGATGCCAAAAACGACGCGTCGGCAGCCTGTGCGATGAAGCGCTGCAGCGTCGCCATTCCCGCGCGCCGTTCGACCAACGCGTACTCGTGCGAGATCGAGGTGCCGAAGATCGCCGGATCGTCGGCGTCGATCGTGATCCGCACGCCGCCCGCGTCCAGAGCATGCAGCGGGTGCTCGACGTCGAGCGGCACGACGGCCGTGCGCGCGTTCGACGTTGGCGAGATTTCGAGCGCGATCGCCCCTTCGCGTAGGAGCGCGACGACTGCGGGATCTTCGATCGCGCGCACGCCATGCCCGATGCGTTCCGCACCGATTTCGATCGCGGCGCGAACGCTCTGGGCACCGGCACCTTCGCCAGCGTGGGCGACAGTATGCAAGCCGTTTGCACGCGCAAACGCGAAGACGTCGCCAAAGAGCTCGGCCGGAAAGTTCGCTTCATCGCCGCCAAGGCCGATGCCGATGACGCCCTCGCCCGCCATTGAAGCGGCAAGCTGCGCCGTACGCATCGCCGAGTCGGCACCAAAATTACGCGTCACGTCGACGATAAGCGAAAACTCGACACCCTCGGCTCGCGCGGCGCGCAGTTCGGCAATGATTGCGCGCATCGTCGCGCGCAGATCGAGCTCGCGATGAAAGAACGACCATACTGACGGCGAGATGAAGAGCTCGCCGTAAACGACGTTCTGTGCGAGTGCATCGGCAACGAACTCGCGGGCCAGGCGCGCGTAGTCGTCCGGCGAGGCAAGCGCCCGGCTTACCGCTGCGAAGATCAGCAAGAACTCTCGAAAGTCCGCAAACTCATAGACCTGAGCCGGATCGGTCGGGCCGGCAA
>CAWFYV010000005.1:0-264864 GCA_963820185.1 Vulcanimicrobiota bacterium
ACGCCTACACGAAGGTTGTGCTGAACCCCGCGATGAGTGCGGCCGCACTGCATCCACCCGCAGCCGCCGCGGCCTGGACGTTCGCAAACAACCAGCCGTCACCGATCAAGGTTACGGATTCGCGCTTGTACATTGACGCGAAGGTCAACGGCGTCCCAGGACGCTTCGCAATCGACACCGGTGCCTCGAGCATTGTGCTCACCGACGACTTCGCCAATCGCGCGCACATCAAGACGGTCGACAAATCGACCGGCATTGGCATCGCCGGCGAGGCCAAGACGCTCGTCCGCAAAGCCGATACGATCGAAATCGGCGGCAATACGCTTTCGAACGTCATCATCGACACGGTGAATCAGAAGTTCAACGACACGCAGAACAACGAGCAGCCCGACGGATTTATCGGCTTCGACCTCTTCGCCGGGGCAATCGTCGATCTCAATCTCAGCAACCACGCTATCCGCATTCTCGATCCGACGGCGACGCCCGCGGATGGACGCGGCGGCTTCCCGATTTCGCCCGACCTCACCCGGGGCGTACCCGTGGTACCAGCGACGATCGACGGTAAGCTCCAGATCCAGGCGTTGCTTGATACGGGCGGGATGGATTTCGTAGAGCTCTCAAGCGACGTCGAGAATCATGGCGTCAATCTCGTGGTCAATTCGGAGAACACGTTTCTTGGCGGAAACACGATGGTCGCGGGCGTTGGCGGGGGTACGGAAATCGTGCGCTGCGGACCGCTCGCGAAAGTCGCGGTCGGACCGTTCATTTATAGCCAAATTCAAGCCTGCGAAAGTCACGACTTAGCGTTACACGACGGCCTCATCGGCTTCGATTTCCTCAAGCACTTCGACTTCGTCTTCGACTATCCGCACGGCGTAATGTACATGATTCCGCACAAAGACTAACGTAAATGCAAACGAGCCTCGGTGAAAAAACCGAGGCTCGTTCGCTACATCTGCGGTCGGAGGGACTCGAACCCCCAACCTACAAGTTCGTAGCCTGTTGCTCTATCCAATTGAGCTACGACCGCACGTGTCGCCGCGGATGCGACCACCGAACATACGGGGTCGCGTTTTGCTTTCCTGCCCGTATCTGTGACGAAAGTCGCTGGCGGAGAGAGAGGGATTCGAACCCTCGATACGACTTTACATCGTATAACGGTTTAGCAAACCGCCGCCTTCAGCCGCTCGGCCATCTCTCCCGGCGCAGCAGCCAGCACTATACCACACCCCGGGCGTAGGGACCTATTGCCTCACTATGCGCCGGGCGCGGTGGGTCCCGTCATCGGCGGCTCGTCTACGAAGACGGCGCCGGCGGCAACCACTTCGGGCTTGCGTTTCATCCGCCACAGCAGACCATCGATGCCGAGCACGCGACCCGTCGGCAACACGACGTTGAGCGCCGAAAGCACCAGCGCGACCGAATCGAGCCCCGACCACACGCTCAAGTGCATGAGGCCGCCTTTTGCCGAGATGTAGTTGAGCGCGAGCAATACGCCGATCAATCCGCCTAGGCGCGTGTAGAACCCGAGAAACAACAAACATCCCGTGACGACTTCGCCCAAGCGCACGAGTTCGGCAAAGAATCCGGCGTTCGGTAAGACAACGTGCACCAAGAATGCCTGGTACGGACCGCTGTTGTGTGTGATTTGTCCGTTGAGAAATTGCGTCATCGCCCCGTTTGGCGGCATGAACTCATCGCCGTGCAGAAATTTTGGGATGCCGTGCATCAGCCAAAATGCGCCGGTATAGATGCGCAGCAGTGCGAGCCAAAATGCGTATGTCGACGAAGATGGAAGTTTCACGCCGGAACCTCCTTCGGTGCGCGCGCGAGTCGAAAGATCAATGACGCGGCATCGCGCGCTGCATCCGGGCGCCCATGTTGCCCTGCGGCCTGAATCATTCGCTCGCGGCGCAAGGAATCCGTTAGTATTGCGCTTAGCGCATGCGGCAGCTCCGCTGTCTTACGTGCCCGAATCGCGACACCCCACTCGGTTAGCACGCGCACGTTGCGCTCTTCTTGACCGGGCAGCGGCTTGAGGAGCACGATCGGCTTGCGCGCAGCAAGCGCCTCGGCGGTACTTAGGCCACCCGGCTTCGTGACGAATACGTCCGCTGCGTGCATGTAATCGAACACATTGTCCACGAAGCGCACGACGCGGACCGGATAACTGACGCTTTCAGCGGTGGCGAGCACGCGCTGTTCGACACGAGCATCGCGGCCGGCGATCACAACCGCCGAGATCGGGACGCTTGCGCCTTCCATTGCACGCAGCGTGCGCGAGAGCGGTCCTATGCCGAGTCCGCCGCCCATCACCAGTGCCATGGGGCGATCCAGCGGCAAACCCAAACGTTCGCGAATCGCATTGCGCGATTCGCTCGCCCGCGCAAAGCGCGGGTCGACGGGAATTCCGGTCACCGCGACACGTTCGGGGCAGACGCCGCGTGCGATCATGATATTGCGCATCGCATCGGTGGCCACGCAATATCCCTCGATATTATCGTGAATCCAAAACCCGTGAACGGCAAAGTCGGTCACGATCCCGACGACCGGCGGCGCATCGTCATATAGGCGCTTATATTCCGCCATCGCGCCGCTCGGAAACGCGTGCGTGCAAACAATCGCATCGGGCCGTTCGCGCTCGATCAACGAGCGAAGATTACCGGCGGTAAATTGCGATGCCCAGGTGCGAAACGGACCTACCTCAGTCGCGCGCTCCGCCCGGTCGTAGATATACCGGTACATCTGCGGAATCGTCTTGACCATCTGCAGGTAGCCGTCCGATACGACGCGCGAGACGACCAGCGCCGCATATTTATACGAATCGACCACGTGCGTGCGCACGCTCGGATCGGTTTCGCGCAACGCCACACACACCGCGTTGGCTGCGGCGACGTGGCCGACACCGACACTCGCTGAAAGAAAGAGGACGCGGATTAGCTGTCTCCGCCTTCGTCTCCGGCCTCCTCGGCAAACACGAGAAACTCATCGAGAATCTCTTGCGCGAGGGCGTCATCTTCGAGCAGATTGCCTTCGAGATCGGTGACGATGAACTCGCTGTCCGCGTCATCGTCTTGCGGCTCGTGCATGAGCACCGCATACGAAGTTCCGTCATCGGGATCTTCTAGAATTCCGACCACCTCGAACGGCAGCTCTCCGCCGTCCTTGGTTTCGATGTAGAGCACTTCGCTCAGCTCGAGCGGTCCGCTCCTGGTTTCACCGTTGTTGGACGACATGTTGGCTCCTTAAAGCTGATCAGTGGAGACAGCGCTCGACGTTGGCTTGATGCTCCGCAAGCGTCTTCGCAAACACGTGGTGTCCGTTCCCGCAATACACGTAATAAAGGTCATCCGTCTTCGCCGGATGGAGCGCCGCTTCCAGCGAGGGTAGGCCTGGGTTGGCAATCGGGGTCGGGGGCAACCCTGCGTGCTGATAGGTATTATACGGCGAATTTACCTGCAAATCGCGGAGCGACAGCTCGGTTTTATGGGCGGGCAACGCATATTCAATCGTGGCATCGACCTGCAGCGGTATGCCCTGGCGCAACCGGTTGTAGATAACGCCCGCAATCATCGGGCGATCCGCCTCGATCTTCGCTTCGCGTTCTACCAGCGACGCCACGGTAACGGCTTGCGGCACCGTTACGTGTAGCGCGCGAGCGCGCAGCGCTGCATCGGGGGGCAGCTCCTTAGCGAACTGATCGGTGAACATGCGCGTCACCTGCGCGGGCGTCGCCGCGAGTGGCACCAAGTAGGTACTTGGAAAGAGGAACCCCTCATGCCCATGGAAGGCGCGATCGAATGCGTCGGCCTTGCCGATGCCTTCGTCTTGCAAGCGCTGCGCGATCTGTTTCGCGGTGAATCCCTCGGGGATGGTGACCCACGTCGCTACCTGCGCGCCGCCGGTAAGCAACTGATTGAGGATTTCGGCGGCGGTCGCGTGCGGTGCAAATGCGTACGCGCCCGCTCGCACATCCGTATCATCGCGCTGCACCCGCGCGAGCAGGCGAAACGCGATGGCGTTCGAGATTACGCCCCGCTCTTGCAAAAGTGAGGCAATATCGCCGAAGCTCGAACCGCGCGCGATGACGACCTGCACGCTGCCCGTGGGCAATGACCGGTCGAGAAAGACCATCGAGTACCACACCGCAATCGCGACGCCGAGAAGCAACGCGACCAGTGCAGCGACGGTCGCGAAAATGCGCGCTCGAGAGATCACGAATGGCCCAGACGCCGCCGCGTAAGAAACGTCTCGAGGATCAGCGCCGCCGCCATCTTGTCGACGACCTTTTTGCGGTCTTTGCGCGACACGTCGGCAGCGATTAACGTCTTGGTCGCCTGCGCCGTGGTCATGCGCTCGTCGACGCGATAGATCTTGCCCGGGAAAACACCCTGCAACGCTTCGACGAAGGCGTCCATCTTCTGCGCGGCGATGCCACGCTCGCCCGAGAGCGTGACGGGATCACCGACGACGAGTTCGTTCACTCGATACGAATCCACGTATTCCTGAATCTGCGCGAGATCGGTGCGCAGGTTGCTTCGTTCGATCGTACCGAGCGGCAGCGCGAAGGTTTCAGTCGGATCGGAGAGTGCAAGGCCGATCCGTTTGCTGCCGACATCGAGTCCAAGAATGGCTATGACGCGGCCTTCGGCTTTCTGCCCAAATGGTGCACGACGATCTCCTCGACCGCCGAGCTTACACGCGGACGAGCAAGCAATGCTGCGCGCGCCGCGCCGCGCGGAGCGCAGAGATCCGCCAAGTTGCGCAGGTCCTCGGCGTCGAGTTCGATCAGATCGCGCCAACCCTCTCGGCACGACGTGCAAATGAAGCCGCCCACCTGCGGATCGACCCACGCCTGCGCGACCTCGAACGGCTTGCCGCAACGAATGCAGGCAGCCACCGGCGGTTCAATGCCCAGCGAGGAGAGGAGGCGCAGCGAGAAGCGCGGCACGAGCGCGCGCGGTGCATCGCTTGCGGCAATGGCACCGAGCATGCCGACGAGCAGATCGTAGATTTCAGGAACCGCGAGATCGGGCTCGCAAAATGCGTCAACCAGTTCCGCGACCAACTGTGCGGTGGCAAAGCGTTCGGGTTCCACCAGCCGTTCCCACGGTGCACGCACGATGTCGGCGTGCACGATTACGTCGAGCGAACGACCGTGATGCATCTGCAAATCGCACTCGTTGCCGAACTCGAGCCGTCCCGCAAAGTGACTCTTGGCACGGCGCACGCCTTTCGCCACCGCGTCGAGTTTTCCGCGTTCGCTTGTGAACAGCCTGATAATGCGGTCGGCCTCACCGAGCGGACGCGCACGCAGCACGATGCCGCGAGTCTTATACGAGCGGGCCGAAGGAATGGGGAAGCAGCTCCGCTGCGGTCGTCACGACTGGGCCGTGCGGCGTGGTAAAGATCACCGTCATCGCGGGATTGAATTCTATGAGTACCTGCCGGCACGCGCCGCAGGGACTCGTGACTGCGCCCTCGGGGCCCGCAATCGCGATCGCCTCGAAGTTCCGATACCCCGCTGCCACCGCTGCGCTCACCGCGGAGCGCTCGGCGCAGATCGCGAGGCCATAGCTTGCGTTCTCGACGTTGGCGCCCAAGAACACCTGGCCGTCGCCGGTGTCCAGCGCGGCGCCGACCTTGAATTTTGAGTACGGCGCATAGGCCTGCTCGCGAACGCTGTGCGCCGCCGAGAGCAGCGCCTCGTGTTCACTGCGCAACGTCGTGTTCACTGAACTCGGCTTCTTCATCCCTATCTACGGCACCGTTTGGATGCGTAAAGACGCGTACCGACAGGATGCGCCGGCCGCGCGTACGCTCCACTTTGAGGCGCGTGCGACGGTCGGCTTCAATCTCTTCGCCTTCGCGCGGCAACCGTCCGAACAGGCCGACGAGATAGCCGCCGATCGTTTCAAAATCTTCGGTCGGCATGTGGGTGCCGAGCTTTGCGTTCACGTCCTCGATGTTGGTGCCGGCTTCCACAACCGCCTCTTCTTGGGAGATGATGTGGATCGGCTCTTGCTCGTCTTCATCGTGCTCGTCGCGAATCTCGCCGACGATCTCCTCGAGCAAGTCTTCCATCGTGACCAAGCCCGCCGTGCCGCCATATTCGTCGACGACGATCGCGAGCGAGAACTTGTCGCGTTGCATCTCGCGCAACAGCTCGGCGCTCTTCTTGGTCTCCGGGATGTGCGGTGCCGGACGCATGAGGTTGCGCAGGCTCGTCTGCACGAGCGAGCCGTTGGCGAGCGCGATCAGCAGTTCGCGATCGTGCACGACGCCGACGATGTCATCTTTGGATTCCAGGTAGACGGGCAGCTTTGAGTAGCCTTCAGCAATCACCATTTCGAGCGCGCGTCGCGGCGGGTCATCGATCGAGACCGCGACCATCTCCGGACGCGGCGTCATAACCTCGCGCACGATCGTATCGCCGAACTCGATGACCGAGTGGATCATCTCGCGCTCTTCTTCTTCGATCACCCGCTGTTCGGCGCCGACGTTGACCAGCGCGCGAATGTCGTCTTCGGTTACATACATCTGGTGCGTCACTTTGATACCGAAGATCCGTAGGATGATGTTGGCGACGAAGGTGAAGGCGTTGCTGATCGGTCCGATCACGATCGCGACATAGCGCAGCACGCGCGAGAGCGCGATCAGCCAGCGATCGCTGTCGCCCGCGGCGAGCGTCTTGGGAATGATCTCACCGAAGAGCAACAGGATGATCGACATCACCGCAGTCGACCAGATCGCCGGATGGGGAAGGCCCATGTCGACGGCAATCACCGTGGCAAACGAGTCGGCTGCAAGCAACGCAATCGTGTTGCCGATCAGGATCGAGGTAAGAACGTGGCTCTTATCTTCGACGACGCGTAGGACGTTGCTGGAGCCACGCAGCTTGCTTTCGTACAGGGCGCGGGCACGAATCCGAGAGACGGCGACCAGCGCGGTCTCCGAGGCCGAGAAAAAGGCCGAGCACAGGACCAGGACGACGAGGGCGATGATTTCGAGCGCGTTCGGGCTCGCCGTCATAGGCTGGGACTTCGGTCAGGGTCGATATTCAAAACGGCGCCATTATAGCATAAGGTGCGAGCGGGCTAGCAGGTACACGGCCAGGGCGACCACGGTACCGAGAACCGATCCCGCCAGCACTTCGGCAGTGCTGTGGATTTTGGCCTCTACCCGGCTCTGCGCCACGAGGAAAGCGATGAAGTAGGCCAGGATGGCCGCCAGTGGCCGCTGGGTGACGAACGCCAAGAGTGTCGCAGCCGCGAAGGCGAGTGCCGCGTGGCCCGAGATGGCGCCGCCTTGGAGCGCCGAACCCCGTCCCACCCACGCCTTGGCGAAGATCGTCACGATGGCGACCACCGCCAGGACGACGAAGGCGATGTTGCTCGGAACGCTCGCAACCGCCTCGAAGACGCGCTGCCCACCGTTGATGATCCCTTGGTAGAACACGAGGTAGCCGACGACGCACCGCCGCGATCGAGCTGATCAGCACCGCGCCGGCGGCGGCGTCCTTGGCGGTCTTGGCGAGGGGATGATGGGTCACGGTCAGCAGATCGACGATCGATTCGACGGCGGTGTTGAGCAGTTCCAGCGCAAGCACCATCGCGATGATGATCACGAGATCGATCACGTAGTCGCGCTCGAGCCGCAGGAGCATCGCGGCGAGAATCACGAGCAGCGCGATGATCAGGTGCGCGCGCATGTTGGGCTGCGTGCGCGCAGCGTACATGATGCCGGCAAACGCGTGGTTGAACGATCGCCAGAAACGCACTAGTGACCTGCGACCCGGAGATGTGCAGTGCCATCGTAGGCACCACCGGCGCGATTCGCGAGGCGCGAGGAGGGAGCATAGTCGTTGCTCTGTGACCGACGAGCAACGATGCGAGCGCGCCGGTGCTGCCTGCGACCCGTTGGGCTGCCCATTTTCAGACGACCGACGTCGTCGCTCTTCGCTCGCAAAGCACCACTTTTGTCGCTCATCGCTCCTTGTCGCTCATTTAGAAAATGAGGCAGCGGCACCGCGCATCTCCGGGCCACAGGTCACTCACGCTTCGTACGGCCAGGGCATGCCGATCGCCGCAGCCAGGCGCCGCTCTTCGGCTTCCATCAGCGCGCGTTCGCCGGCTTCCATATGATCGTGGCCGAGCACGTGCAGCAACCCGTGGATCATCAAACGCTCGAGCTCGCGCTGCAGCGGCGCATCGTAGCCGGCGGCCTGCCGCCGCGCGGTCTCGATCGAAATGACGATATCGCCCATAGCAGCTCTGGGCCCACGCGCTTTGCGTGTGGGGCGCGCAGCCGAAGGCGCAGCGCCTTTGACTATCGGGTCCCCAAATCCGAAGTCGGAAAGCTGAGCACATCGGTCGGTTTGTCTTTGCCGCGGTGCGCGCGGTTGAGCTCGCGGATCGCACCGTCATCGACCAACGACAGCGAGATCGCGGCATCGCCACCGATCGACGCTCGCCAACAGCTTGCGCATCGCGCTCTTGAGCGCGCGCGCGTCGACGCCGCTGTTGCGCACGTCGTTACGATAGTGGATTGTCATGCTGATAGGCACGAATGATCTTCGCGACCAGCGGATGGCGCACGACATCGGTATCGGTGAGCTCGACCGCGCCGACATCATCGAGCGTGCCAAGCCGGCGTGCAGCGTCACGCAAGCCGCTGCGCGATCCCGACGGCAGATCGATTTGCGTCACGTCGCCGTTAACGACCATCTTCGAGCCCGCGCCCAAACGCGTGAGAAACATCTTCAGTTGATCCGAGCTCGCGTTTTGCGCCTCGTCGAGAATCACGAATGCGTCGTTCAGCGTACGGCCGCGCATGTACGCGAGCGGTGCCACCTCGATCGTGCCGCGCTCGAGATACCGCGCAACCACCGCACCGTCCAGCAACTCTTCGAGCGAATCGTAGAGTGGACGCAGATACGGATCGACCTTTTCGCGCAGATCGCCGGGGAGAAAGCCCAGCTTCTCGCCGGCTTCAACCGCTGGTCGCGAAAGGATCACGCGCGTCACGTCGTGGTTCTTGAGTGCACGCACCGCCATCACAACGGCAAGAAAGGTCTTTCCGGTTCCGGCCGGACCGATACCGAACGTCAGCGTGTTGCGTGCGATCGATTCGACAAATGCGCGTTGGCCTGCGGTCTTGGGCCGAATCTCTTTGCCGCGCTGCGATCGCAGCAGCGTGCCGGGCACGGTTTCGGTGATCGCAAGCGCCACGTCGTCGGGCGTGATCTGCGCGCCACCGACCGCGGCATCGAGCATCCGCCGCACGGCATGCTCGGCGCGTTCAACGTTGACGGCTGACCCCGCAAGGAACAACCGGTCGCCGTCGGCGCGAACGCTCACTCGAAGGCGCTCTTCCAGCGCCGAGAGATTCTGATCGAATTGTCCGAAGAGGCGGACGCGATCTGCCAGATCGCTTAGATCGACGGTTCGCTGTGACGTGGACTCCAGATTGTCTTCTCCTGCATCGATTTCGGCGGCCCCAACACTTCGGCGGCAACGATTGCCCGCACGAGCGTCGCGCTACCTCCGAACATACCACGAATCGGTGAGGTTCCAACGTGCGCCGGCGTCGGGAACGGCATCGGCCGTGGCGCGGGGGTCGCGTCGGCCGCCCGGGGCGCGATGACGACCTTCGGCGGCGCAATCGAGAACCGGCGCGACCGGAGCACTCGGTGCCAGAACCGGCGGCATCGCGTATGCCTGAGCCTGAGGTGGCGCCTCCTGCACGCGCTGCGCGTTGCGCGCGCGCATCACGTTGCGCCGGATGCTCGAGAACACCGCGATCGCCACGATGATGATCCAAATCAGGCCACCGAAACCGTGCATCGATTACCTCGGCGGTTGCGGCGGCTGCGTCGCATCCGGGGGCGTGCCTTCGACGCTGTTACCTATGGAATCGCGCATGCCGGTATCAGCCTGCAGATTTCTCAGCTTATAGTAATCCATCACACCGAGGTTCCCGCTCCTGAACGCTTCCGCGATGGCCAGCGGGATCGAGGCTTCAGCTTCTACGACTTTCACACGCATCGCTTGCGTCTCGGCCTTCTGCTCCTGTTCGGCCGCTTGCGCGGCGTATTGGCGCTCCGCGGCCTTGGCTTGCGCGATCTTGCGATCGGCGTCGGCTTGCGAGGTCTGCAATTCGGCACCGATGTTCTTGCCGACGTCGACGTCGGCGATATCGATCGAGACGATCTCGAACGCCGTTCCCGCGTCTAAGCCTTTTGCGAGCACGGTCTTCGAAATGCGGTCGGGATACTCGAGCACTTCTTTGTGGTCGATCGCTGCGCCGACCGCAGCGACGACGCCTTCGCCAACACGCGCAATGACCGTCTGCTCGCCGGCTCCGCCAACGTAGCGATCGAGGTTGCTGCGCACGGTGACACGCGCTTTGACGTTGAGCTGAATGCCGTTCTGCGCGACGCCTTGGAAGGTCGGCGTCTCGATGACCTTGGGCGTGACCGAGGTCTGTAGCGCTTCGACCACATTGCGTCCAGCCAGGTCGATTGCCGCGGCACGCTGCCAGTCGAGCGGGATCTGCGCGCGCTGCGCGGCGATCATGGCAAAGGTCACGTTCTCGACGTTACCACCGGCGAGGAAGTGCGACTGCATTTGATCGACGGTGAGATTCAAGCCGGCTTTCCGCGCGCGCACGTAGTTCGCCACGATGACGCTGGGCGGAATGCCGATCAGGCGCATGCGAACCAGCGTAATAATGCTCAGCGGCACACCCGCTGCGAGCGTGCGGATCCACGTCCCAATCGGAAAATAATAGAGGAACACGAAGAAGAGAATGATCGCGATAATGACGACGATCACTACGCCGATCGTTGCGAGTTCCACGGAAATAAGGCTCCTTACTTATAGCTCGGAAGTGTAACCGGCTCGACAAAGATGCGCGCACCCTCGACGCGCATGACGCGGACGGGCGTTCCCGCCGCGATGAATTCTCCCTCGGTCAGCACATCAACGCGCTTTCCGTCGATTTGGGCGACCCCCGCCGGGCGAAGATACGAGGCCGCAACGCCGGTCATGCCGCGCAGCGACGAGAAGTCGCTGCTCGCGACGTAGTCGGGACCCTGCGATTCCACCAGGGCCAAACGGCGCATCCACGCGCTTTGCGGGTAGTAGCGTGTAAAGACCGCAAACAAGATCGCGGTCAGGACAATTGCTGAAGCAATCGACTGGATCGCAAGGAACGTGAACGGGATACCAAAGGCGAGAAAGACCGACGCGAGCAACGCGAGGCCGCCCAAGACGCCGGGGAAGCCATGACCGGGCACGACATGTAACTCCCAAAGAATGCCGAGCAGTCCGATCACCGCGAGTGCGATCACGAGTCCATTCGAGAACCCGGCGTAGATATGCGTACCGAAGAAAAGCCCGAGGGCGAGGATGCCGATCGTACCGGCGATCCCGTGCAGTGTCTGCATCTCAATAATCAACCCCAGTCCAGCGACCGTGAGCAGCAGCGACGTAATGATCGGCTGATTGATGAAGCGCGCCAGCTCTTCGCCCCAGGTGTAGTCGGGCTTCACGCGCGGTGCGTCGGCGAGATGCACCGTGCCGAGCGCTGCCGTAAGGGTTGGCTCGATCGCGTCGGCCATTCCGAGCTTTACCGCGTCTTGCGCAGAAAGCGTCAAGATCGTCCCCGGCGTCTTATAGCCGGGCACGTCGATGTTCTTGTCGACGAAGGCCGCCGCCAGCTTTTCCGGACGATGATTGCGCTGGGCGGTCGCGGTGAACAGCGCTTTGACCGCCGATATCGTTTCGGAATTGTCCGGATGCGGCAGGGCCGACCCGAGCGCAGAACCGGGCGCCATGAAGATGCGCGAGGTTGACAACGTGATCAGCGACGCAGCTGAAAACGCGCGACGTTCGACAAAGGCATAGACGGGTTCGTGCGCGCCGAAAATCGCGCCGCGAATATCTTGCGCTGCTTCGACCAAACCGCCGTCGCTATCGACGTCGAGAATAACGGCGGAAACATGTTCCTCGTCGGCCTGCGCGATCGCACGCTGCACCAAGTGCGCCATGCCGTCGTCGACCATCCCGGAGATTGGGACGACCATAACCGCCCCCGAAGGGGTTGCCGCGCGCGCCAGCCCGGCCAGACCGGCCGCTGCAAACGCGAGCGCGAACGCGACGCGGACCAAGCGAAGAGCAACCATGCTGGATGCTACTTACGCAATATCGCAAGGTTTCTTCTTCAATAGGCCGGTTGGCCCCGGGACCTCCCCCGCACTCGGCGAAGCCAAGGCAGGGTAAGGGCTCCCCTGGATTTCTTTTGATTCGCACTTGAGAGGAACGGAGTTTTTCATGCATACCTTTACCCGATTCGCCGGCGCCCTCTGCGCTGCGGCGATCCTTACCGCGCTGGTCTTCTCGGGACCAGCCGTAGCCCAAAGCAACAAGACGCTGACCTTCCGCAACGCCTCGGGACGCTGCGCATGGATCACGTTATACGGTTATAACGCGAGCACTATGGGCGGCACCGCCAACGCCTGGCACATCATCGGCGGCGCGGCGCGTCCCACCTGGGTCGCCCCAGGCCAGTCGAAACACTTCAACATCAATACGCCACGCGTCAAAGTTCGCGCTGAGGTCCGGCCGACAGCGGCGTGCAGCGGCAGCGGCGGCAGCCCCGACCTCAGCCGCACCGAGGAGATTCGCAATGTCGACGTGCTGCAGGTCTCACTTAGCCCCAGCATTCAACTGACGCGACCGTAAAGGAGGCATCGTGAAAAAACATTGGTTCGCTTTTGGCTTTATCGCGACACTCGCGCTGGTTGCGTCGCCATTCATGGCGTCGGCAAATTCGCAACAGAGCGGCATCTGGATCGTCAACGAGACCCCGAATTGTCTATGGGCTACCGTCTATTCAGCCGGCAAAATCGTCGGCCGTCCCGGTTGGTTCGCGGCGAACAATAAGGGCGTCTACAGCGTTACTTGGAAAGGCATCGGCCAGCAGTTTGATGTGCGCACGGAGATCCTCAGCACGAAGAACTGCCAGGCGCAGAACGCGCAGCATCCGCTGGCGGCCGACATCCGCACCACCGTGCAAGGTAGCCTCGCGTATACGGTCCGCGTGGTGAAAAACGGAAATAGTTTCCGTTTAATTCGGCAGTAGAACGGTTACGCGAGTTCTTCGGTAACGATCTGGCGGATCAGGTTGCCGTCGGCAAGGCCCTTGAGCTGCGGCATCACGGCTTTCATGGCGGCACCCTGATTGCGCCCGTCGGCAGGCAGTCCGGCGAGCGCAGCCTTCACGATCGCGCGAATCTCATCGGCCGATTTCTGCGCCGGCAGATAGCCGGTCAGAATGTCGCGCTCGGCGCGCTCTTTGTCGGCCAGATCTTGACGACCGGCCTTCTCAAACTCGGCGAGGGAGTCGTTGCGCTGTTTGACCTGCTTTTGGACAACGGCGAGCTCGTCGGCGTCGGAGAGGTCCGTGCCGGCTTCGGTACGCTTATAGGTAAAGCCCGAGAGCACTGAACGCAGCGTATCGAGACGCAGCTGGTCGCGCGCCTTCATCGCCTCCTTAAGATCGGAGGCGATGCGGTCTTTCAAACTTCCCAAGGGGTTTACGCCCGGCGCTTACGCGCGGCAGCCGACTTCTTCTTGCGGCGAACGCTCGGCTTTTCGTAGTGCTCGTGCTTGCGCGCCTCGGCGAGTATACCCGCCTTCTGGGTGGCCTTCTTGAAACGGCGCAGCGCGCTCTCGATCGATTCACCCGGAGATACGCGAACTTCCATTATTGATTGACCCCCCTTTCGTGACGCGCCGAAGCAGGCACGCAAAAATTTGGACCTCGGTCCCCGAGGCCCAGCGGGTACTGTAGCACAGCCATCAGGGCCCGTCAAACGGAAAAGCGAACCTCGCCGCCATGCAGCGATCGAGTTTTCTCATTTCGGCGGTGCCGCTTGCCGCGTGCGCGACCGCCGCCTGCGCCGGCAAGCCCGGCGAGACCATCGGCCTGGTCGAGACCGCGGCGCAGTTCGACCGGAAGGCCTTCGACCGGACGGTGGCAACCGGGGCCCAATTCCGTCAGGTCTGGGACGCGGGCGCGATCCAGCCACGTATCTTAGGCGGGGTCAAGAACGGCCTGAACGGCCTGGAGTTCGGCTTCGACATCGCGCCCTCGAACATCGCCGTGGCTTTTGTTTCGCATAACACCTCCAACCTGATGCTCTACGACGATAGCGCGTGGTCGACGTATCTGCTCGGCCAACTCTTCGGGATCAAGGACCCGACCGGTGCAATCGTGCCCAGGAACATCTTCTTTCCGAGCCATGCAACCGGATCGAGCAAAGATCCGGGTGATCCACACGGCTTCTACCAAGACGCATCGATTTCGACGCTACAACGGCGCGGCGTCCACTTCTTCGTCTGCAACACCGCCTTGGTCGAACAGGCCGAAGTCATCGTCAGTGCCGGTGCGAGTAAACAAACCGTTGATGCGGTCGCGAACGCGTTACGCAGTCATCTCGTGCCCGGCGCCATGCTGGTGCCATCCGGTGTTGCGGCGATCGCGTATCTGCAAGCGCGTCATGGCTATGCGTATGTGACCGGAAGTTAGAGAATCACCACGCCGATCTTATTACTGCCGCTCTCCATGAACCAGATGTTGCCGTCGGGACCAACGGTAATCCCCGACGGGGCCGATCCGGGCGTCACCGGATATTCAGCGTAGGTTATTAAGGGCGTGGTCGTCATGCGCCCGATCGCGTCGTTGTTGCTATCGGTGTACCAGATTGCCCCATCGGGACCCGCGACCATAAATGCCTGATTCCCGCCGGGATACAAGGTCGTAGTTTGAACGGACGTCACCTGCGCACCGGTGGTGTTGTAGACGGAGATGAAGCCGGGCCCGACCGTGCTGCCGATCCACATGTTGCCGTCGGAACCTGCCGTCATCGGACTCGCCACGGAGAATGCGGGCGTCATGAAGTTCGTCGCGAGGCCGCCCTGTATTTTCCCCACGACCGAATGATTGAAGTCGTCGTACCAGATGTTGCCGTCCGGACCGAGTGCGATGTTCTCCATGAGTATCAAGCCTGGGCTATTCACATTTGGCACCGAAATTTCGCTCAGTGCGCCGGTCGTGGCATTGATGTTCCCGACGACACCATCGGTGCTGACGGTGTGCGCGCTCGCACAGTACTCATCAAACCAGACGTTCCCGTCGAGACCCGCGGTGACACCCTGCGTTCCGGCATAACTTGCTGTATATGTCGTCGGCGCTCCTGACGTCGTTATCTTCGCAACGTTTGCGCTCGCGCAGTCACCGAACCAGACGTTTCCGTCGGGTCCGAGCGCGATACGAAGCGGTTCGATAAATCCAGCAATAGCCTCTATCGCAAGTCCAACAACGGCGGCGCTGCCATTGGGTTCTTGCGCCGTCTTGATCGCGTTGATCGAGCCGTAGGCGCCACCGCTGCCTTTCTGCACGAACCACAGGTTGCCGTCGGCGCCGGTCACGACTCCCTCCGGCGTATCCGCGGTTGTCGTGTATTCGTTGATCGTCGGCGTTCCAGACGGCCCCGCCCGAGTCGTATTGGCAACAGCGATCGTGAAAGCGGTTGTGCCGTCGCTGATTGCAAGACTACACCCACTTGCAGATGCCTGAGTCCCGCCGACGACGAGCAGCGTTGCGCTCGTGCCTTTGCCGACGATCGTGCCGACGCTGAGCACGTTCGAACATCCGCTCGGCGTTGCGGTGTAGGTCGTTCCCAACGACGCACTCGGCTCGGAGATCGCGAGCACGTGCTGACCTTCCGGATAGGTATTGAGTTGTGCCGGCGAGGGTGAGTAGAACACCGTCGGATTACTGACAAAAAGTACGGGCGCAATCGCCAAATTCTCCTGCGTTGCGCCGGCTGCGCCATTCACCGGCGTCGCGGTGAGCGACACCGTTGCCAGGTAGCCGCTCGTGCCGCCACCATCGTAGACCGCTTGCACCGTGTCGGTTGCCTTCGCGATCGTCACTGACGCGGCCGCCGCGCCACCGTTCAACGCCAAGAGCACGTGTCCGCTACCACCACTTTCGCTCACCGTCGCGGTAATCGGATTTGCAAATGGCGCGTTCGTCGTGCCGGCGGTGATCGGGTTGTTGCCGAAATCGGTCGGCGCAATCACCAGCCCGATCGTTCTCGTGCGCCCGTCGGCGGCTTCGTTCAGATTCGTCGTACTGCCGCCGAAGCCGGCGATGATGCCGCCGACCGACGCAAAGATGACGTTGACCGTGCCGGCCGTAATGTTTTGCGTGACGCCCGCGACGCCGAGTTCATGCGCGCTCGCCGGAATCGCACCGTTCACCGGCGCCGCATCGTAGAGTCCAAACACGAAGTCGTCGTTCCCGGCCGGCGCTGCGACGGTGATCACGCAATTGCGGCCGGTGGACACCGTCGTGCAGGCAGTGCTGGCTGCCGAAATGTCCGTTACCGAAGAACCTAGCGGTGTTGTGTGATTCGTGTCGGTGTGCGCGTAGGTCGTAACGAGCGCGCCGTTTGCACTCGGTGAAATGAACGCGCGGTGCTTCGCGGATCCGCCAGGTGCCGGATTCGGCACGAGAATGGTGAACTTCGCGGTCCCCCTCGTTGCCGGCGCTGCCCCGCCCGATGTCACGGGAAGTGGGGACATGTGGGAACCACCGCCGCTGCATGCAGCGAGATTCAGCGCCATCGTAAGCCCCAGTGCGACCGCTACCCAACGCATTGCGCCCCTCCGTGAACGGCGATTTCCTTCAACAGGAGCCGGCATAAGACCGCCTAATCGCTAGCCGTATGCGGCGGGTTCACGTGATTTTGAGCGCTCTTGCGGTTGCATGGCTTGCAACCAGCTGCACCCCGGCGTACGTCGCGCAATTCCCCGGTCCGACGGTCATGCCGAGCTCGAGTCCGAGTTCGAGCCCGAGTTCGAGCCCGAGTTCAAGCCCGAGTTCAAGCCCGAGCTCCAGTCCGAGTTCGAGTCCGAGCCCGGGACCCACACCCGCAGTAGCCCTGCCCGGCGGCGCCACGTCGCTTTCGTTCGATGCCGCAAATCAGACCGCGAGCGTCACGGTAAGTGAAAGCGGCTACACCGGAACCTTCACGGCGCAATCAAATGGGACGGCCGTTGCAACCGTGGGACCTGCGTCGGGAACGTCGTTCACCGTGACCGCGGTTGGCGCCGGCAGCGCGACAATTACGTTCACAGATCAGAGCGGCCGTAGCGCGCAGGTGAGCGTGACCGTTACGATCTCGACCGGCGTTGTCGGACTATCCGGGCGGCCAAGTCATGTGCCGGCCCGCCAGGACGTGCACGTGCAAGTGGTCGACGGTCTGTCCACCGTCGGGGCCCGTATTTAACACGAGCCGGTAGCCATCGCCCCCGCGCTCGCGCCCGAGCTTGGTTGCGACCTCGATGAGCTTTGCCAGCAACGCCCCTTCGGCGGCGTCGGAGAGTTCCCCGATGTTCGCGTGGTGCTTGACCGGCATCACGAGCAGATGCACCGGCGCCTGCGGATTGATGTCCTCAATCGCGAGTACAGCGTCGTCGCGGTAGACGGGTTTCGACGGAATCTCGCCCGCCGCGATCTTACAGAACAAACAGGCCATCAGCGAATAACGAACGTCCACGACTTGGTCGTGGTGTTCCCAGCGAGATCGGCAACGCGCACGGTGACGTGCACCTCACCGCGATGATACTCATACGACGGCATATACTGAATGAACGTCGGTGTGCGCAGCGATTCCGAGGTCACGTCGCGTCCATCGACCCACATCACGATGCTCGAGGGATTGACCCGTACGGCGTCGGCAACGAAGGTAGCGTAGATTGCGGGCGAGCGCGTATTCACTGCCGCGCCTTCACCCGGAGCGAAGTCAGAGATGCCCGGCGGCGAGCTCGACGCGGAGAGCGTCTGCGCTGCTTGCACATCGGGCGCGCTGTTTTGCCCGACGCGCAGATGTCCGGTAATCAACACGTCGCTGAAATTCGCCCGGTTGGGAATCGCGTAGCTGCCGACGTACACGCCAGGCGTGCGTTCGGACATCGCGATGTTGGTTACATATGAGCCGATATCGAACGTCGCCGACCCGCCGGGCGTGCCCTGTAACCCGACGGTAATGCTATCGCCCGCGCGCTGCGGCCGATCGGTGTTGAGCGTCACGCTGGTGATCTGCGGCTGCCCGGGTTGCGGCGAACTAGCCGCGACCGGTCGACTCGCGAGCACCGTGCGAATTTCGTTCGTTTCGACGTTGAAGCGAACGGTGACGACATCGCCAATGCGCAGGTCGGAGACGGCAGCACTCGCGCCGTTGAGTACGACCTGCGTCGTGCGGTTCGGTACGATCACGTGTCCGTCGCCGATCACAAACTCGCTTGCCGTCGTCGCCGCGATGTGTCCGGTATACGAGCCGAACGCGTCCTCGACGCGCTCCACGTGCCCCGCTCGATCCATATGGATGCGCGCGAAATCGCCGGGGCGCACGTCGCCAAGCTCGCCCGGAACGGTCACGTTCGCCGCGACGTCGTGCATCTCGACGATCGCATTCATACCGATCGGCACGGTATGAATCGTCGCATTATATTCCAGCGTGACGGTTGGCGGATCGGAATTGACGTCGACCGCGGTAACCGTACCGAAACGCTCGGCCGAGGTGTGCGTAAGCACCAAGCCGCTTGCCGAGCGGCCGACGAGTTGCGCGACGATCTCGACCGTCTGCGCGCGCCGGTCGTAGGTTGCCTGCGCACCGAGCACGTCGGTGAAAAAGCGCAACGGCGCATAGAGCACGTCTTTAACCTCGACTGCGCCGGTACCACCGATCCTCAGGCTAATCATCTTCGCACCGACTTGGGTCTCGACTTGATTGCCGGCCACCGCGAAGGGCAATCCCAACGCCTCGATCGTGCGCCGTACCGGCACGTAGAGTTGGCCGCGCACCATCATCGGCGGCGGCTGCAACGGCAACTTCACACCGTTGATGACGATCGCAATCGTCGCGACCAGAACGTGAATCATCGTTGCTCCTCTACGATTTCACGGTAGACCGCCGCCGTCTCGCGCGCGGTACGATCCCAGCTTAGCGCCCCGGCGGCTTCGCGTCCACGTTCCACGAGCGTGGCGCGCAAAGCCTGGTCGTCGAGCACACGCTCGATATGCACGCGCGCAGCCTCGACGTCGCGCGGCTCGAACGTCAGCGCGGAGGCCGTAGCCGGGTCCGGAATCGAGGTCGTCGTCGCAATAACCGGGCAGCCTTGTGCCATCGCCTCGACGAACGGCAACCCGAATCCCTCGAGCAACGACGGATGCACGAGCGCGGTTGCACCGGCGTAATATGCCGCAAGCGCATCGTCGTCCACATCGCCGAGCACGATTGCGGCGCGGCGATCGCTCGAGAGCCGCTGCAACTCGCCGTTGAAATCGTCGGACCCGGTCAGGTAGAGATCGACCTCGTAGCGGGCGGGCAGCGCCGACCACGCCTGGAGCAAGGTCGGGACGTCCTTGTGCGCCCGATGATTTCCGACGTAGAGCAGATAGGGACGCGGGCCGCGGTACGGCTGCGCTTGCACGAAGAACCGCTCGCGCGGCGCAAGCGGAATCACGCGAATCTTCGCGCAGTCGACGCCAAGGAGCTCCACTAAGTCGACAACTGTGCGACTGTCGGAGGTAATGATGCGCGCAGCACGGCGCGCCGCCGGCTTGACGACGAATTCGTAGTAGGGACCGATCGTCGGCTTGTGCAGTTCGCGATAGCGCAGATGAATCAGGTCGTGAATGGTAAACGTGAAGCGACCTCCCGCCAGGAGCGGGATATACTGCGACATATAATGCGAAACGGCTATACGGTCACGCCACATCTGAAATGGCAGCGTCAGTTGTTCCAGCGCTGCCACGTTCTCGCCGTCTGCGTAGATGCGATACTCGAGATCGGGCGCAACGCGCGGCAGGCGCGTAACGACCTCTTGCATGTAGGTGCGCATCCCGACCGAGATATGTCGCCCTTCGCGCGCGTCGATGCCGATCCGGGTCATGAACGCTTGCGATCGCTCCAGGTTTGCCGTAGCGCTTTGCCCGCAACGACCGCAGGATAGAGCGCCGAGTACCAAGCGACGTACCAGCCACGCGGTCCGTCGAGTAGTGCGCCGCGCCGCACGAGGTGGTTGACGAAGCGCGGCGCAACGAGCGCGGACTCGCCGAGCCAGCGCACGGGGTTCGCGCGCTGTGCGAGCGCTTCGATTGCGGTGTAGCGTGCAAATTTTTCACGGTAGCTGCGCGCATCGGGATACGAGTAGTGCAAGAGCGCGCCGGCTAGCTCGCGCACAGTCCCATCGCAGACCAGCCGCTCGTGCACGAGCGCGTCGTCGATACGCGCTGCGGCCGTGCGTACCAGCCGCAGTAACGGCTCGCCGCTCCATATCCGCATCGGCTTGCCATGAAAGTACGTCGTGCGGCGGACGATGTAGCCGTCAACATCATCGGGCGCGGCGAGAATCGCGTCACGCAGACGATCGTCGAGCTCCTCGTCGGCGTCAAGCATCAGCACCCACGGCGTCGTGATCTGCCCGAGGCCGTAGCGCCGAGCGTCGACAAAGTCGGTCCAACGCCGTTCGATGACGCGCGCGCCCGATGCAATCGCATAACTGACCGTGCGATCGTTCGAGAGCGCGTCGAGCACTAAGATCGAAACGCCGTGCGGCAGACTGCTGACCGCACGTGGGAGATCGCGCTCTTCGTCACGCGTGAGGATGAACGCGGTGATGTCGCTAGGATTCAACGCGTTCGCCGACCGCGCGTACCTCGATCGCGGAACCGCCGTGCTTGAGTGCGGCACCGATGAAGTCGCGATAAAGCGGCGACGGATTGTTCGGGCGTGATTTGAATTCGGGGTGCGCCTGTGTGCCGACGAACCACGGATGCATGTCGCCCGGCAACTCGATGATCTCCACGAGCGTCGTCTTGCCGACGTTGTGGTGACCCGAGAATCGCATGCCGTGTTCTTCGAAGACGGGACGATAGCGGTTGCCGAATTCGTAGCGATGCCGATGCCGCTCGCTTATCTCGGGCACACCGTACGCGCGCAGCGCAAGCGAATCCGCATCGAGGTTGCAACTATAGGAGCCGAGACGCATCGTACCGCCGTAGATCTCGAGATCGCGCTGATCGGGCATGAAATCGATCACCGGATCCGGCGTGGTTTCATCGACTTCAATCGAGTTCGCGTTGGGAATGCCGCAGACGTTCTGCGCAAATTCGACACAGGCGAGCTGCATCCCGAAGCAGATGCCTAAGAATGGAATCTTGCGCTCGCGCGCATAGCGAATCGCCTGCAGCTTGCCGTTAACGCCGCGCGCGCCAAAGCCCGGTGCAACCAGAATGCCATGCGCGCCTTCGAGCACGCCGACACCCTGCGTTTCGACCGTCACCGAATCGATGCGCTTGATCTCGACCTCGGCATTGTGATAGATGCCGGCGTGATGGAGCGCTTCGACGATAGAGATATAGGCGTCTTTGAGCTCGACGTACTTGCCGACCAGCGCAATGCGGATACGGTGCTTGGGCTCCATGATGCGATCGACGATCTTCGTCCACTCGTCGAGCTTAGGGGCGTTCGTCGGCAATCCCAACTTGCGCACGGCCGCACTCGCCAGGCCTTCAGCTTCGAGGTTCAGCGGCACCTGATAGATCGTTTTCGCATCGATGTTTTGCACGACCGAGCCCGGGGGCACGTCGCAGAAGAGCGCGATCTTCTCCTTCAGTTCGATCGGCATCGCAATCGCCGATTGCGTCCGGCACACGATGGCATCGGGTGAGATCCCGATGCCGCGCAGTTCGCGCACGGAGTGCTGGGTCGGCTTGGTCTTCAGTTCATCGGCGGCGCCGAGGTGCGGTACGAGCGTGAGGTGGCAGTACATGACGTTTTCGTCGCCGACGTCGTAGCGCATCTGACGAATCGCCTCGAGGAACGGCAGCGACTCGATGTCGCCGACCGTGCCGCCGACTTCGACGATACACACGTCGGCGTGGCTGGCTTCGGCCACACGTTTGATGTGCGCCTTGATCTCGTTGGTGATATGCGGAATCACCTGAACGGTCGCGCCTAAATACTCGCCACGGCGTTCTTTTTCGATGACGGAATTGTAAACTTGGCCGGTCGTCACGTTGTTCGCGCGAACTAGATTCTCGTCGATGAACCGCTCGTAGTGTCCGAGGTCAAGGTCGGTCTCGGCGCCGTCTTCGGTTACGAAGACCTCGCCGTGCTGATACGGGTTCATCGTGCCGGCGTCAACGTTAATGTAGGGATCCAATTTCTGGATCGAGACGCTGATGCCGCGAGCTTTGAGGAGTCGTCCGAGGGATGCTGCGGTGATGCCCTTGCCGAGCGAACTCACCACGCCGCCGGTGAAGAAAATGTACTTCGCCATCTCGGGATGTGTTTATTCGCGCTAGCCCGGGGGCTCCACCTTGATAAAGCGCTCGCGACCGCCGTAGTCGCGCTCCAGGGCGACGGTTGCCTGCGGAAACGCCGCCTGCGCGAGCGCGAGCAGCCCGGCCGCGATGGGCGGCGCCCCTTCGGCGAGCAGCAGCCCGCCCGGCTCGAGCAGCGGCGGCACGTCCGCGAAGAAGCGACGGTAAAAGTCGAGGCCATCAGCCCCACCGTAAAGCGCGATCGCGGGCTCGAAGCGCAACGCGGCATCGCCCTCGCCCTCGGGAACGTAGGGCAGATTTGCCACGATCGCATCGTAACGGCGGGCCTTCACCGGCTCGAGCAGATCGCCGAGATAGAACGCGACTTGCCGATCGAGCAGACCCAGGCGCTGACGGTTTTCGATGGCAACGACGAGTGCTTCTGGTGAGGCGTCGACTGCATCCACGTGCGCACGCGGAACTTCAGCTGCGATCGTGAGCGCAATCGCGCCGCTGCCGGTGCCCACATCGAGCACGCGCGACCTCCCGCGCGCACGCAGAAATACGATCGCGGCTTCAACGAGATGCTCGGTCTCGGGCCGCGGAATCAAGACGCGATTATCGACAGCAAACTCGCGCCGGTAAAATCCGGCGGCGCCGACGATATAGGCGAGCGGCTCGCCCTGTTCGAGGCGCGCTTTGAGTTCGCGGTATCTGCTTTCGAGTTCCGGGCTTAGCGGTTCACCGGCATGCGCGCGCAAATATGCCGGCGATTTGCCGGTAACGAACTCCAGCAATTGCTCGTGCACGGATCAGACGCTACTTCGTCGGATTGATTTCAAACGTGTTCGAGCCCATCCGGCGCGGCGCGCAGAGGTCGCGATCGGGCCTGGAGTTGGGATCGAGATACCACTCGTCGCCACGCATCGGATTGCCGCGATTCTCGAGGCGCATCGTGCATTCATCGGGCCCACTGTGGAGTCTGAACCGAATCAGTGTCTGTTTGCCCCTTGACGTTATGCAATGCACGTACGCAGGCGTGTGAAAACTGCAATCACTCGACGGGTTCACGCTTATCGGCGCGAGACCACCCTTGCCGTAGACATAGGCATCCGCAGGAGCGCGATGGCTGGAATTGCCCAGAGCGCGATCGCCATCAAGCAGAGTGACATCAGACGCGTATTCATTTGGACCCTCCGTTCGCTAGGCTCAGGATGACAAAGGGGTTACGCCGGTTGCGCTTCGCCGGCAAGGAGCTTGGCTTGTTCGTCGGCGAGCAGGTCGTCGACGATCGGGGTGAGCGCGCCGTCCATGATGCCGCGGATATTGCCGTAGCTTTCATTGATGCGGTGATCGGTCACGCGGTCTTGCGGGAAGTTGTACGTGCGAATCTTCTCCGAGCGGTCGCCGGTGCCGACTTGGCTGCGCCGCAGCGACCCCATCGCTTCCTCTTTTTCGCGCTGCTGACGCTCGTAGAGCATCGCCCGTAACATGGTCATCGCCTTTTCGCGGTTCTGCATCTGCGAGCGCTCTTGCTGCGACGCAACGATCAGGCCGGTTGGCACGTGCGTGATGCGAATCGCCGATTCGGTCTTGTTGACGTACTGACCACCCGCGCCCGAGGCTTTGTAGGTGTCGATCTGCAGATCCGTTGCCTTGATGTCGATCGGCACGTCGGCGTCGACTTCGGGCAGCACCGCGACCGTCGCGGTTGAAGTATGAATGCGGCCCTGTGCTTCGGTCGCGGGCACACGTTGCACGCGGTGCACGCCCGATTCGTACTTGAAGTAGCGATACGGCGAATCGCCTTTCACGCCAAAGACGATCTCTTTGTAGCCGCCGGCTTCGCTCTCGTTTTCGGAGACCAGCTCGACGCGCATGCCGCGCGATTCGGCAAAGCGCATGTACATGCGCGCGAGATCGCCGGCGAAGATCGCGGCCTCGTCGCCGCCCGCGCCCGCGCGAACCTCGATGAAAACGTCTTTGCCGTCGTCGGGATCTTTGGGAACCATTAGCAACGCAAGCTGGTCTTCAAGCTGCGCCTTGCGCGCACGCAACGTTTTGAGTTCTTCTTCGGCAAGCTCGCGCAGTTCTGCATCGCCACCCTCACCGAGCAGCGCTTCGCTGCCGCCGATCTCGTCGTGCACCTTGCGGTACTGCCGATAGGTCGCGACCGTCTCTTCGAGCGCAGCGCGCTCTTTCACGAGCGCGGTGTAGCGCGCCTGATCGAAGCCGCCCGAGGGATTAGCCAGCTCCGCCTCGATCTCGTCGAAGCGCCGGACCATCGTATCGAGGCGTGCGATCACGCTTGCGTTCAGTTCGGCCATAATTCACGGTGCCCGGGGTAATGAAAAGACGAGCTGCGCTGCAGCTCGTCTTCGAACCTTGGACGGGGTAGCTACGCTTCGACGGCCTTCTTTGCGTCCTTGGCGGCCTGGCGTTGCGCGGCTTCGTCTTTCTTCTTTGCGGCGGCAGCGGCGCGTTGGTTGAACTTATCAACGCGGCCGGCAGTGTCGACCAGCTTCTGCGTGCCCGTGAACAACGGATGGCACGCGGAACAGATCTCGACGGCGATCTCTTTCATCGTCGAACCGGTGGTAAAGGCCGCACCGCAAGCGCAGTGGACCTTGGCTTCGGGGTACCAGTTGGGGTGAATCTTCTCTTTCACAACCCCATGATTATAGCAGGGGGCGCAAGAGGGGCGACCTCCCCACCTACTGCTACCTACTGGACGGTTTGGCCGGTGATCGCTTGAATCAGGTGGCCGGCGAACGGCACGCCCACGCCCGTGACTTGATCGTAACCAGGCCCTGCCGAGAATCCCGGGATCGGCGACGCCGGCGTATAGACGGGGTTCTGCATCTGATTGTCGCCGTACACGATATCGTAGAACACTTGGTTGTAGGCGAGGTGACGGCGTAATTCGCCGACCGCGCTGCGGGCGTCTGCCTCTTGTAGATCGCATAGAAGTAGGGTGCGGCATTGCCAAGACGATACGGCGCTCGCCGGACACATAGCCCGAATCCATGTCGCAATTTTGCACGCGCTGAGCACGTCGGCCCACATTGCCGCCATCTCCGGCGCGGAAACCGACGTCCCGCCGACGCCCGAAATCGTGCCGCCCCACTGCGCGTTCGTCACGAATGCGACGCCCGTGCTGGGATCGCCGACCAACGAAACGTCCGGCTGCATGCGCGACGTGGCGCTACTTCCAAGTGCAGCGGCTTGCCACGAGGGCTGCGGGAATGTTGATCCCACCCGTCGCCGAGTTGCCGCCGCCTGAGCCCCCGACTGCACCGTAGCCAGTTTCGAAGGTCGAGATACCCCACGCGAGCCACGGCGCCGTTTGCTGACCGTAGTTGTCGATATTCGCGGTGATGCCGCCAACCGACGTAACGTTCGGATCGCCCGAGGGATATGAAACGCACTGTTGGTCGAGATAACTCGCGCCGGTAAAACACTCGGCTGAACCGTTGTCGCCGGACGAGACAAAGACGGCAATGCCTTCGGTCGCGAGCGCGGCAAATTCCAGCGCCGAATACGACGTCGTGTAACCGCCGCTGCCGCTATATCCGCTCCAGCCTTGCTGCGGTTCGCCGCCACCGTAGCTGATCGAAATCACATCGGCGACATTATCGCTGATCGCTTGCATGATCTCCGGATCGGCTTCGACGATGCCGATGTACGGCGCACCGGCATTCGTGCCGCTGGTCGGACATGAACCGGGGAATTGGATATTGCAATCCGCGGCGTTGTAGGCAAGGTAAAAATAGACGTTCGCGTTGGGCGCAAGCGTGGCCGCCTGCTGCGTGTCGAGTTGCGCCTCGCCGTCCTCCGGATTACACGCCGGCAACGAGCCAGTACACGGCGCCGAGCTTACCGGCGGCGGCGGTTGGAAGCCGCCGGAATACGGGAATTGGCACGAACCCGTGCAGTTGGCCGTCGAAAGTCCGGACGTGACACCACTGGTTGTCACATTGATCTGCGTGACGTGCGCCGCAAGTCCAGTATTTGTAGCAGCAAGAAGTGTGTCGAGGTCGTAGTCGCCGTGCGTTCCACCCGGCGCATCCGTCGTATCGATCGGTCCGGTCGCGATGATCCCGAGCTTAATGCCGGTGCCGCTATAGCCCGCATTGATCGCGCCGATGTAGTCGAACGCCGCGCGCACGGTCGAGGGTGAGAATCCGGTCGAATAACCTTGGCCCGCGTGCGGCGGCACGATTAGATAGGTATGATCCGCGCGATAGCGCACGATATTGCCGACCGCATCGACGGCCAGCTGCTGCTGGAAGTGCGGCTGCGAGTTGGGCGCAATGAACTGTTGGCCGTTGCGTTGATACATGCCGAAGGTCGTACCGAAGGCTTTCTCCATCGCCGCCTGGGTGCCGGCAACGGTGAGCAGCATGTGCTGCTTCCAACCTGCGACGGCAAGACCGTTGCTGATGAAGTATTGTGCCACCGCTTGATAGTCGCTCAACTTCGCGCCGAATTGCGTCGCGATTTGATCGGGTGTCAGGAAGTGCCGGAAGTTCGGCGAGGTTGGGTCAGCGACTGCTTGCGCGTAGGCAAGCAGCCCTTGCGCGTTTTGCTGATGCACGAGCACCGAGACGTCGAGGTGCGCATTGGTCACCCGACCGACGTAGGTTGCACCTGTCATTGCACTCTGACCATAGGATTGCACGAGCAATTGGGGCGGGATCGAGCTATTGCTTAAGCCGCCCGATGGCGTGGAAGGAACCGCGGCTCCGTTGCCGCCGCCGCCGCAGGCCGCGAGCGTAAGCGCAAGCAGCACGGCGCCTGCCGTGAAAGCTCCCTTGCGAATCACTTCAAACCTCCCAGCGTATGTCCGGCAATGTTGCGCGCGAAGTTCTCGATCCGCTGCGTTCGCTGCACCGAGCGCCTAAAGTCGATCGCTGCTTCGCGCGCAGCGATGCTGGCCGCGAGTCCGGGAATCGCGTTTGCATCCGTGCTCTGTGCGCGCACGCGCGCGTAGCCGGTCGGCGGGCTCGCGAACCAATATGACTCGCTGATCGTGTCGGTCTGTAACGGCTGCGCGGTGAGCGTTATGTAGATCGAGTACGGCGTGTCGAGGAAGTAATCGTAATAGAGCTGTTCGACGTCGCTGATCGTGACGCAGACCGGTCCCACCACGGTTCCCGAATTGGCGTAATTCTGTGCGACATACGACGTGACGGTGCGCGTATCGACGTATCCGAGCACCGTGTCGACCACGGTGGTCGTGCGGGCGAACGGATAGAACGTGCCGGATCCTTGCGCATTACACCCCGTCGGTAGCGCTGTTGAGTTTCCGCCGGTCGTCACATCGGAGTAGAGCGACGTTTGCGTCCACCACTGTGGGAACGCGAGGCTAGCCACAGCCGTTCCGTCGCTGCTGCTCGTTGCGGTGCCGTTCTGATACTCAGTGAGGGTGACGATCCCGCTCGACGGTGCGCTTAACGCAAAGCGAATCGAGTTGATGCCGGCCGGCGCGGTATTCGGCGTCTCGACGAAGTAGTAGCCGGAGCTTCCGTTGTTAACGATGACGTTCTGATTCGATCCGCTCGGCAGTCCGGCAATCGTGTCGTTCTCGGTGTAGTTTCCGCTGGTTCCCGAATAGGCACGGTTTGTGGTCGTGCCGTCGGCGAGCGTCGCAATGACGGTCGCGGGCGGCCCGTTGGTGATCGCCGTCATATACGGGAGCGGTGCGGCGATTGCATAGGTCAGCGCCGGCGAATAGCTCGTCACGACCGAATTCTGGGATTCGTCGGTTGTCGTTTCGCTGAGTTCAGCGAAGCTTTGTGCGGCAGGCGCCGACGTCGCTTCAACCAGCGCACTCGTCTTGGTCGTTACCGTCTCCAGGCTCGACGTGTCGGTCTCGGTACTGTTCTCGTAGATGTTACCCCCGGGCCCCGGTGCCATCGTCACGCTGATTGCAACGGTCGCGCTCGAGCTCGCGGTCGGAATCGCGCACGGCGTCGCGCGCGAGATCGTTTCGCTGTACGTGCCGGTGTACATATATGTGCCGGCCGTCGGCTGCACGCCGACCGCTTGCGTCTGGGCCGTACCGCCGCGTGAGGTGAGATCCGGTTGCACGCCGACACAGCCATTGGGATTGGGCGAGGGCAGCGGGCCGCCGCTGTACACCGCAAAATACTCCGTCGCGTTGGCGCCGAGGCCCCCCGGAACCATTGCCGTGTACTGGCCGTTGATCGTCGCGAGCGTCACCCAGTACCCTTGGGTGTTATATTGCGCGATCGAGTACGTCGCCGACGGCGACACCGTAAATGTCAGGTTTCCGCTCAACGTCACGGCGGTACTCGCAGTAAGCGTGATGTAGGCAGCCGTCGCATATGGCGCTGACGTTGCGACTCTGCGCGCCGTCGACGTTGGCTTACGCCAATGTGCAACATCGAGCACCGGTACACTGCCCGGTGCGGTCGTCGACGCGGTGAAGATCATCGTTCCCGATCCGGCCGGCGCGGAAATCGTGCCGGTGTAACCGGCACCGGCGACGACAGGAAGCGCAACATTTTGCGCGCTCGAACCAAGCGTCACATTCTGGGTGGGCCCGGACGTACCCGAGGGCGTGGGCGTAGCTGTGCTTATCGGCGTTGGCGTGGTTGGTGGTGGCGTCGGGGGGTTAGGACTACTGCCACCCCCGCCGCACGCAGCAAGGGCCGCGGCTAGTACGAAGGCACCCAGAAATCCAAAGCGAGCGTACACGCAGGCTCTCCTAAAAGAAGGACGCGAGACGAGTGAGCCCCTCTTACCGTTACTCAGGTAGCATCCCTGCGGAGTAAAGATGAGAAACGGATTACTTTTCACAGTTATCACATTGCTAATGATCGCCGCACTGCCGACGCAGCGCGGCGATGGCGCACAGCCAGACGGCGCGACGATTCATAATTCGGGTTCCACCAATACCTCCGGATTTACGATAACGCTATGGGCCGATGGAACCGGTACCGTCACCATGCCGAATGGCAAACCGCGCGCGATCGCGATAGCTCACGATCTCACAACACGCTTTTTCGCCGATCTGCGCGCGGCAAAAGCAGAGAGTGCGCCGCCGTCGCATTGCATGAAAAGCGCCTCATTCGGGACCACCACATCGGTCGCATGGCAGACTTGGCGCTCACCCGACCTCCAATGCCCGCCCTTACCAGCGAGCATGGGAGCGCTCGCCAACGATGTCCAGTCCATCGAGGCGGCAGCAGGCGTAGACCCCGCCGCGCTGCGCCGGATCGGCATTCCGCCCAGTATCCGCAAGAATCCGCCCACGATCCCCGAAGTGTCGCCGACGTGAAATACCCGGTCCTGATCCTCGCCGCCGCGGCATGCATCGCCGCGACGCCCACCCAGCAGTCGCAGCCGACGCCTCCGCCGTCTCCGCCGCCGCTCACAAACACGATGCCGACAGCGACGCCGGTGACGACAACGTCGTCGGCGCCCGATGCGGTGCCGACGGCAACGCCATCGCCGACTCTCGATACGATTTTCGGTGGTGCGTCACCGAATCCGAAGGGCAAGAAAGCTGCAACGAAAGGCGCGCCGCCTGCGCCACCGGCCGTGCGCAAAGGTCTCGACGGCGTGTGGGAGATCGAGATTCAACGCGGTCCAAAGACGGATTACGTGCACATGAATCTGTTGCAGGTAGGACAGGGCCTTAGCGGCACGTTTCTCACCAAAGATAATAAAAAGTATCCGATTACCGGATCGCTCGACGAACAGAACAACGTGCGTCTTGTGGTATCGCTACCCGACGGTACGACGATTCTACTCGAAGCGCGCGTCGACGGCACGACCGATATGCTCGGCATGTTCACCGACGCGGCAGAGCGCGTACCGTTCACCGCAGCCTATCGTCCGAAAGAGAACTGGCTCGAGAATATCAACGCGCAGCCCGGCGGCATCGGTGGTGGCGGCGGGCCGCCCGGCGGACCACCGCTCTAAGACGACGAACCCTGCAACGATGCAGGACCGCAGCTTCGGATTTTCCACGCGCGCAATTCACGCGGGCACGCCGCCCGACCCCACGACCGGCTCGCGCACGATGCCCATCTATCAGACCGCCGCCTATGTCTTCGGTACGACAGAACAGGCCGCCGAGCTATTCCAGCTGCGCAGTTATGGCCACATCTATAGTCGCATTAGCAATCCGACCGTTGCGGCGTTCGAGGAACGGATGGCGTCGCTCGAAGGCGGACTCGGCGCAGTTGCGTTCTCGAGCGGTCTAGCCGCGCAGCTTTGCACGGTGCTCGCACTCGCGCAAGCCGGCGATCACATCGTGAGCTCGCAAAACATCTACGGCGGCACGGTGACGCAGTTCACCGTCACGATCAAACGCATGGGTATCACGACCAGCTTTGCACCGGTCGACGACTACGCTGCGCTCGAAGCTGCGATTCAGCCAAACACCAAACTGCTTTTTGCCGAGACGATCGGCAACCCGTCGGGAACGCTCGCCGATTTGTCTGCGCTTGCAAAGCTGGCGCACAAGCATGGGATCCCGCTTGTCGTCGACAACACGTTCGCCTCTCCGTACCTGTGCCGGCCGATCGAGCATGGCGCCGACATCGTGGTGCACTCGGCGACCAAGTTCATCAGCGGCCACGGCACGACGATGGGCGGCATCATGATCGAGTCCGGCAAATTCGATTTTGCAAGCGGCAAGTTTCCGTTGCTCTCGGAGCCGAGTCCCGGCTATCACAACAAAGTGTTTACCGAAACCTTCGGTGAGTATGCTTTCCTGATGCGCTCGCGCGCCGAAGTCTTGCGCGACGTAGGCGCGCAGATGTCGCCGATGGACGCGTGGATTTTGCTGCTCGGTTTGGAGACGTTGCCCTTGCGCATGGAGGCGCACGTGCGCAACACCAAGGCGATCGTAACGTTCCTGCAATCGCGTCCCGAAGTGGAATGGGTGCGCGCGCCGGAGATGGGCTCGATCTTTACCTTCGGCATTCGCGGCGGCCGCGAAGCCGGGCGACGCTTCATCGATGCGCTCGAGTTGTGGAGTCACTTGGCCAACGTCGGCGACGCCAAGTCGCTGGTCATCCACCCAGCCTCAACGACGCACTCGCAGTTAAATGATGACGAGATGCGCAAAGCGGGCGTGGCGCCCGAGGCGGTGCGCCTCTCCGTTGGGCTCGAAGATGCGGGCGACCTCATCTGGGACCTCGGGAACGCGCTCGTCGCGTCACAGCGCGAATCGCTCGCGGGAGCGACGCGATGATCCTGGAAACGCCGGTGCAGCGTCGCGCGCTGCTCGAACGCTCCAAATCTGTCGCCGTGGTTGGCGCATCCAATAACCCGCTGCGGCCGAGTTACACGGTTTTCTCCTACCTGCGCACGCAGCATCGCTTCGAGATCGCCGCGATCAACCCGACGATCGCCGCGATCGACGGCGTGCCGGCCTACCCATCGCTTACTGCCTACGCACAGGCGCACGGTGCCCCCGACATCATCGACGTCTTCCGCAAGCCGAGCGAGGTCGTCCCCTTGGTCCAAGAGGCAATCGCGGTCGGCGCCAAGGCGATTTGGTTTCAGTACGGCGTCGTCAACGAGGAAGCCATCGCATTGGCCGATAAGGCAGGGCTCGACGTCGTCGTAGACCGCTGTATGAAGGTCGAGAGCGCCCGGTTCAACGGAGGGCTCTCGACGTCCGGACTCAACTCGGGAATCATTACCAGCCGCCGAAGCGAGAGCCACGCGTGAATTACTCAAACGAAGCCTGGGAACTCGACGCCGAAATCTTCACCCGCATCGAACGTTGGCACAAGTTCGGGGAAGAGATTCCCGACGATGCCTTCAGCGAGTTGGCGCTGCGGATCTTTGCGCACCAGTTGCGTTACAACGAGCCCTACGCGAAGTATTGCGCGACGCAAGGCGTCACGCTCGAACGCATGCCCGAGAGTTGGGAAGCGATTCCTCCGGTTCCGAGCGCGGCGTTCAAAGAAGCCGCGCTCGCCACATTTCCCCCGACGCAGGCTGAACTTACGTTTGCGACCAGCGGTACGACCGGCACCGCCAGCGGCTACCATTATATGGAAAGCGCGCGGCTCTACGACGCGGCGCTCCTCGCCGGGTTCGACCGGTTCATGTTGCCCGACCACTGCCAGCTGCGCTTCCTGAACCTCGTGCCAAGTCCGGCGCAGCATCCGCACTCGTCGCTCGGCTATATGATGGCGCGCGTCAGCGATGCGCGCGGCGACGGCGCGACCGCGTGGTACCTCGACGGCGATAGCATCAACATCGACGCCCTGATCGGCGATTTAGAAGCCGCGGTCGAGCACGATCGCCCGGTTTGTATCGCCACCACGGCGTTCGCACTCGTACACGTGCTCGATGCGCTGTACGAACGGCATCGCTACTTTGCACTGCCCACCGGATCGCGCGTGATGGAAACCGGTGGCTTCAAAGGACGTTCGCGCGTCGTCGATCGCGACGACCTCTACGCGCGCACGGCCGAACGCTTCGGCATGATCAACTGCGCGATCGTCGCCGAGTACGGCATGACCGAATTAACGTCACAGTATTACGACGACGTGATGCTGCTCGGGCACGATCACACGCACGAGCCGACACGCTACAAACTTTCGCCGCCGTGGCTACGGCCGCGAGTGGTCGACGTCGAAGGCAAGACCGTCCCCAACGGAACCGTCGGCGCGCTCGTGCATGTCGACCTTGGGAACCGCTCGTCGTGCATCGCGATTCAGACCGAAGATCTTGGCGCGCAGTTCGACGATGGTTTGGTACTGATCGGGCGCGAGTCGGGCGCGGCATTGCGCGGCTGTTCGCTCGCCGCCGAGGAACTCGTCGTGCGATGAACGCGCTTCGCGCCGTGCCGGCACGTGCGATCGTGCGCGCGGTTGCCGATGCCGCGACGCGATGGGCTGACGCCGACTTTCCGCCCCGGGTTCGTTTACTCCAGCATGTCGTCGAGCGCACCGGCTACACCGAGCCGGTTGTCGAGCACGCGTTGGATCAACTTTTCGGTTCGCTCACCGCCGATGCCATCGAAGCAACGATCGCCGCTGAACTTGGTTCGCTCGATGTGCTCGACGACTTCGCGCTGCGCGCCGGGCGCCCGCGCGCCCGCGCGCTGTCGGCCGGAAGCGTCTGCGTCATTTCGAGCCGCACGACGATCGGTGTCGCAATCGTACCCGCCATCTTTGCGCTCTGCGCCAAGTGCGATGTGCTCGTGAAGGATCGCGAAGACGGTTTGGTGCGCGCTTTCTTCGGCACGCTGGCCGAAGAGCGCGATGAATTCACGGAAGCGGCGCGCGCGCAGACATGGGAAGGCGAGAGCGATACGGTGAGCATCGGGGCCTTTGACGTCGTCGTCGCCTTCGGCAGCGACGCAACGCTGGCGCGGATCGCGGCATCGATGCAGGGCGGTGCACGGTTCATCGGATTCGGCTCGCGCGCCTCCATCGGCTACGTAGCGCGCGAAGAGCTGCGCGACATCGGGCAGGCAACGGCAATTGCGGCCGGGGCCGCGCGCGATCTCGTGCTCTACGAGACCGAAGGATGTCTTTCGCTCCATGCGCTCTTCGTCGAGCGCGGCGGCGTTATCGATCCGGCATCGTTTACCAAGATCGTTGCGCAAGAGGTCGAACGCGCCTCGGTCGAGTTTCCGCCGGGACTGCGCGACGCGCGCGCGAGCGCCCGCATCGCAAGCGCGCGCAATCTGGCCGCGTTCCGTTCCGCCGCCGGCAGCGGCAGCGTCTTCTCCGATGCGCGTGGCTCGTATCTCGCGGTGCTCGATCCGCCGGTCAGCGAACCGCCCGCGTTTCTCCCGCGCGCGCTCGCGGTGCATGCGGTCGACGAGCCGGGCGAAGCGATCACCTACCTCGCGCGACACGACGTGCCCGTCGAAGCCGTCGCGGTCGCGGGCAAACGCGCCGACCTACGCACGTTTGCGATCGAGATCGGTGCGCACCGTATCGCGCGCTTCGGCGATCTCCAGCGGCCGCCGCTTGGCGGTAATCACGGCGGACGTGCACGCATCGCCGACTTCATCACCTGGATCACGGACGAACGGTGAACGAGGACCTCGAACGCATCCTCGGGGATGTCCCTGGCCCGCGCACGCGCGCGCTCACCGCGCCGTTACTTGCGCACGAGTCGCGCGGCATCACCTACGTGGGCGAGGATTTTCCGGTCTTCTGGAAATCGGCGAGCGGCGCGACCGTGGTCGACGTGGATGACAACCGCTACATCGACCTGACCGCCGCCTTCGGCGTCGCAAACGTTGGACACAGTAACCCGACCGTCGTAAGCGCGGTCGCCGATCAAGCCGCGGCGTTGATGCACGGCATGGGCGACGTCCATCCGACCTCGGTGCGCACGCAACTGCTCGAGCGTCTCTCGCGCGTGCTGCCAAGTGGCCTCGACAAGACGTTTCTCGCGACCACCGGATCCGAAGCGGTCGAGGCGGCACTCAAGACGGCGATGCTCGCAACCGGCAAACATCGTTTCGTGTGCTATGACGGCGCCTATCATGGGCTCTCACTCGGCACGCTGGCCATCAGCGGCATTCCGAAATTCGTCGAGCCTTTCGCCGCGCTCGTACCCGAGGTTGCGCTGCGACTTCCGTATCCCGATGCGCTACACACCAAGGCGCAACAAGCGCTCGCGCACCTGCGCGACGCTCTCGATGTGCACGACGATATCGCCGCGATCGTGATCGAACCGATTCAAGGTCGCGGCGGCTGCATCGTGCCGCCCAACGGCTATCTCGCGGGACTGCGCGCGTACTGCGACGAGCACGGCATCTTGCTGATCTTCGACGAGATCTATACCGGCTTTGGCCGCACCGGCAACTGGTTTGCGTGCGAGCACGACCACACGATCCCCGACATCATCTGCATCGGCAAGGCGATGGGTGGCGGATTCCCGATCAGCGCAGCCGCGGCGCGTCCGTCGGTGATGGACGCGTGGCCGCGCTCGACCGGCGAGGCGCTGCACACCTCGACGTACCTTGGGAATCCGATGGGTTGCGCGGCAGCGCTCGCGACGATCGGCGAACTCGAACGGCTCGCGCTTCCCGCGCAGGCGCGCGAGCTCGGCGAACTCATCGAAAAACGCCTGCGGGCCTTGCTCGACCATCCGGCAGTCGTGGCGGTACGCGGGCGCGGCGCAATGTGGGGATTGCAGTTGCGTAGCGCCGCCGAAGCCGATCGCGTGGTGAAAGCCGCACTCGCCCGCGGCGTCATCCTCTTGCAAGCGGGGGTCAACGGTGACGTGCTCTCGATCACGCCGCCGCTCGTGATCTCGCCCTTGCAACTGCATCGCGCACTCGAATTGATCAAGGAGGTGCTGTGAAAACATACCGCATCGGCATTAGCGGCGCCGGCTTCGGCGTCAAAGCGCACCTTCCGGCGCTGCTCGCGCATCCGCGCTTCGAGGTCGTCGCACTCGCCTCACCGTCGAGTGCGAAGGCGATTGCGGCCGAACGTAAGATTCCGCACGCATTTGCGAGCGCGCAAGCGATGATCGACGGGTGCGAGCTGGATGCGATTACGATCGCATCGCCGCCGTTTACGCATCGCGATGCGGTGCTCGCCGCGCTCGATGCGGGGTTGCACGTGATGTGCGAGAAACCGTTTGCGCTCAACGTCGAGGAGGCCGAAGAAATGGTTGCGGCGTCACGCGACGCCGGGACGGCATGCGGCATTGCGCACGAGTTCCGCTTCGTGCCGCAGCGCCAAGCGATCAAAGAACTGATCGCCAACGGGCATCTCAACCCGCTACGCGAGATTGAGATGACACACCTCACGACCTTCTTGCGCGCGGACAGTACCGCGAGAGGACGCGGCTGGTGGTTCGAACGCGAGAAGGGCGGCGGCATGGCCAACGCAATCTTCTCGCACTTGATCGATGGCGCAAATTGGGCGGTCGGGCGGCCGCCACATAAGACGTACGGCTTTTTGCGCACGGCAAACAAGACACGCCACGACGATCAAGGCGAATTCACGAGCACGGTTGACGACGGTTGCTTTGCGCTGCTCGATTACGGCGACGGACTCGTCGCGCGCCTGACCACGGACGCGACGGAGATCGTCGAGTCGTTTACCTTTGCCGTGCACGCCGAGAATCGCACGGCGGTTGCGAGCGGCCCGGGTGCGATGGACACCACGCTCTACAGTATCGATGCCGACGAGACCAACGAGTTACAATGTAAGCCGTCGCCATACGCGAAATTCGGCAGCGTCCTGGCCAACGTGCCGTATCTGATGGAGCTCTACGACGAGTTCGTCAAGCAGATCGAAACGGGCGAGAGCGCGTTGCCGACGTTCCAAGACGGTCTCGAGACCCAACGCGTCCTCGCTGCTATCGGCTACTCCTACCCAACCTAGTGCTTGGAATGGTATTGAGCGCCATGCTGACACTTCCGGTTGAAGGCACGTTTCCCTCACTCGGCGGCGCCGTAACGTGGTTCAATTCGAAGCCGCTTACGCCCGCCGAGCTGCGCGGCAAGGTCGTGCTGGTCGAATTCTGGACCTACACGTGCGTCAACTGGCTACGGACGCTTCCCTACGTGCGCGCGTGGGCCGAGAAATACAAGGGCGAAGGCTTCGTGGTCGTCGGCGTGCACACGCCGGAGTTTTCGTTCGAAAAAGATCTCGATAACATCCAGCGCGCCATGCGCGCGATGGACATCACGTATCCCGTCGCGGTCGACAGCGATTACGCGATCTGGAATGCCTTCGACAACAGCTATTGGCCGGCGATGTACTTCATCGATGCGCAGGGGCGCATCCGTCACCATCATTACGGTGAGGCCGGGTACGCCGAGTCGGAACACGTCATCCAAGCGCTGCTCGCCGACGCGGGGCACAAGCATGTACCTGCGGGTCTCGTCTCGGTCGAGCCGCGCGGGCTCGAGGTTGCCGCCGATTGGCCCGACGTCCAGTCGCCGGAAAACTATCTCGGCGCGGAGCGCACGATGGGTTTCGTACCAAACGCGAGCGCGCTGCGTCTGAATGAATGGACGCTCGCCGGCGACTGGGAACATCGCAAGGATGCGGTTGTACTCAACAAGGCCGGTGGACGGATCACGTATCGCTTTCATGCCCGCGACGTCAATCTCATCATGAGCCCGCCCGCGCGCGGCACCTCGGTGCGGTTTCGCGTGTTGCTCGACGGCAAACCGCCCGGCGATGCGCACGGCGGCGACACAAACGCAGAGGGCTACGGGACCGCAACCGAGCAGGGTACGTACCAGTTGATCCGGCAGCGCAAGCCGATCGTCGAGCATACCGTCGAGATCGAGTTTCTCGATCTGGGTATCGCCGTATACGATTTCACGTTTGGGTAGTTGTGGAGACGTCATGATCGTTCAGTCAGTTCATTATACCGTTGCCCCAGAGGACGCCGAGCGAGCGGCTGCGATTCTGCGGGAGCTGCGCGAGGCTTCGCGCACCGAAGCCGGCGTTATCACCTTCGAGATTGCGCGCGGCACCGACAAACCCAACGAGTTCGCACTCTACGAAGAGTACACGGACGAGGCGGCGATTGCCGCGCACGCAAAGAGCACCATTTTGACCGTCTCGTCATCAACGGGATTCGTAAGCTCGCGCAGCAACGTCACGCGGTTACCGGCCCTCCCATTTAGTCGATGAACAAATTCGTTGCGAGCGGCATCGTCATGCTGGCCGTGGCGATGGGTGTCGGCCGTTTTGCTTACACGCCGCTGATCCCCGTGATGGAACACGACGTAGGCCTGAGCGTCACCATGGCCGGCGCCCTCGCGACCGCAAATCTGTTCGGCTATCTTGTCGGTGCGTCGTTTGCGATGCACCCGATCACGCACGGCATGCGTTTGGCGATCGTGCGCTGCAGCCTCCTCGGCGTGGTGGTTACGACGGCACTGATGGCCGGCCCCGAACAGACCTGGCTTGCGCTGCGCTTTGTGACCGGCATCTGCAGTGGGTTCGTGCTCGTGTTTGCGTCGAGCATCGTGCTCGAACGTGCAGCGCAGGAAGGGCAGCCCACGTGGCCGCCCATCTTCTTCTCCGGCGTTGGCCTCGGGATCGCGTTCTCCGGCGTTGCCGTTCCCGCACTCGCGGCACATGGGTCGAACGCCGCGTGGATCGGCATCGCCGCAACGAGCGCCGTTGCGTTACTCCTTACCGGTTGGTGGTTTACCGAGAGCGCTCCAGCGGCGAGCATCGCCGAAGCCGAGATCGACGCACCGTTGCCGCAACATCGTACGACGTTCGTCTGGCTTTGCGCCGTGTACGTTGCCGAAGCGTTCGTCTACATCATTCCGGCGACGTTTCTCGTCGCGATCATCGCGAAGATTCCCGAGCTCTCGCGCTATGCGGCGCTCACGTGGGTGTTCGTGGGCCTCGCGGCAGCGTTTGCGACGTTTGGTTGGATTCCGAGCTGCCGCGCGCCTGGGCAAAGCGCGTGCGCTCGCATTGGCACTTGCCATACAGACCGTCGGCATCGCCGCACCGGTCTTTTCGCACAGCGCATTCGCGGTGATTCTCGCGGGCGTGGCGCTCGGCGGCACGTTCATCGCGATCACGCTTGTTTGCCGCCGGGCTCGGGCGCGACATCTTTCCGCGCGAGACCAGCGCCGCGGTGAGCCGCTTAACCGCACTCTACAGCGTCGGGCAGATCGTCGGTCCCATCGTCGCGACGCAACTTGCGCTGCGCTTCGGCTCGTACCAACCCGCGCTGCTCGCCGCGTCGATCGTCGGCGCGATTGCGACGATCGTCACGCTCGCGACGATCAGGGAAGCGGCGAGTCCCCCAGTGCTGTCGCCATCGCCCGATACACGTTGAGCCGGCCGCAGCCTTGATGCGTATCAGCGATATTGTCGGCGGTGTTGCAAAGCAAATGGAACATCGCCGACGGTGACTGATAGCTGGACTTCACCGAAAGGATCAGCGCTGCTGCGCCCGCAATGTGCGGCGTCGCCATCGACGTACCCTCAATAAGTACGCGGCAGTTGCCGGCCTCGCCGAATAGTGTGCTGGCGGTGCATCCCCCGGCGAAGTTCGAATCGAACGGTGTCGTGGTCCAGATGTTCTCGATCCAGTGCAGATAGTCGGTGGTGGTAGCCGTCGCTGATGCGTCTGCGGTTGACGGATCTCCGCCCGGTGCCACGATACCCCACTGCCCGGTGCCGAACTGCGTATAGCCGGTGACGTACTCCGATCCGACGCTGGCGCCGCTGTTCGTGCCGTTGGCCTGGCCGTCTTCGTAGCCGCTCGCGCCCGCAGCAATCACACCGGCATCGCAGGCGGGAGCGTCGATGCCCTGACCGCCGGCATTGCCCGATGCGGCGACCACGATCACGTTGTGGGCGATCGCATTCGCAATGGCATTGCCCTCGACCGGATCCGCGTCGACGCCGGGCGAGGTGCAGCCGTTGTTGTTCGTATTGGAGATCGAGCTGCCTATGCTCATACTGATCACATTCGCGCCATTGGCGACGGCATCGTCGATTGCGCTTGCGATGTCGGTATCCTGCCCGCTGCATTGCGGGTCATTTAGCGCCGCATTTGAATCCGGATTCGCGCAATTATCATCTGGCGTCGGAAAGACGCGATAGAGCATCAACGAGACATTTCCACCGTCGCCAACGAAGCCATAGCCATTCTGCGCGTTCGCAACCGCGATGCCGCTTACGTCGGTGCCGTGTCCCTGCGGGTCGGTCACAAACGTGCCGGTGCTCTGTGCAGTGCCGGCTTCATTCGTGATAAAGCACTGCGTGCGCACGATCGAGGCTTTCGCGAGCTCGGGATGGGTCACGTCTTCGCCGGTGTCGATGATTGCGAGCTTCACGTTCGTCGAGCCGAGCGCATTGGCGGTAACCGGCACACTGCTGCCGTTGCCTGGTTGCGAGTAGTCGAGTGCATAGTCGAGCTTGACGATATGCATGTCCCACTGTCCGCCGACCGAAGCATTTTGGTACAGCGGCCCCGTCGTTCCGCTCGCGCCGACGAAGTACGGATCGTTGCCGAGATACGGTCCGTTGACCGTAAGTGCCGAGATGCGCTGCGTTGGGCTCACTGCGACCACGCCCGGCGTCGCCCGCAGCGTTGACGCGACTTGCGTCAACGTCGATGGCGTGACGTGCAATACGCGCGTTGCCAGGCCGAGCTTCGGATACTCCAATTCGGTGAACTTCGTCGCACCGAGCGAAGCGACGCGTGCGTCGAGCGTGGTCGCCGGATTGACGATCGTCGACGTGCGATACGACACCGCGAGGAGCGACGTCGACGCCGTCGCGCCACCCTTGCGCAAGCCTTGCCGCGTTTCGGAGGCAATACTGCTCGAACCGCCGCGCGATACCGCGAGCTGCGTGTCCGATGTCGGGCAGCTGAAGGCGTTGTTCGACGGAGACGTTGGGGTCGGTGTAGGCTGCACCGGCGGCGTGCTACCGCCACCGCCGCCACCACCGCCGCACGCGGCAAGCGGAACAATCAGCGTCGCAGCGAGCAACGCGCGTAAGCGAGCAAGCAAAGCCAAATTGAATCTCCCTGAGACTTGCAGTCTACCGCAAGAACGTGAACCCGCGCTGGGAGCGTTTCATGAGAATTGGCGGCTTAACAGGCGCCAAACAAGTCCCAGCGCCATCACCGTCGCACGCCGCTGCACCGCATCGCGGTCGCCGCGAAAGTGGAAGCGATGCGTGGATACCTCTTCACCTGTGTCGACCGCAAACCAGACGAGCCCCACGGGCTTCTCGGTGGTCCCACCATCGGGTCCCGCGATCCCGGTTGTCGAGACGGCAACGCTAGCGTGCAGCCGCTCGCGTGCGCCGCGCGCCATCTCGCGCGCGGTCTCCTCGCTAACTGCGCCATATTCTTCCAGCGTGGCCTCGCGAACGCCGAGTTCGGCGATCTTTACCGCATTGTCATACGAAACGACGCCGCCGAGAAAACTACGCGACGAACCCGGCACCGCGGTAAGCGCCGCGGCAATACGCCCGCCCGTGCACGACTCCGCTACGGCGATCGTCGCACTGTGCGCCTGCAACAAGGCGTGGACCGCCGCCGCAAGGCTCGTGTGGTCGCTCCCAAAGACGAAGCCGGCCAAACGCTCGCGCAACGCCACCTCGACCGGCGCGAGCATTGCAGCCGCTTCCTCTTCCGAATGCGCCTTGGCCATGATTTTTACATCGCAGAGCCCTTCGTGCGCGAGCACCGCGATTTTCGGATTCTCGCCCGCGCGAAAGAGGTCGTCGATGCGATGATCGATCTCGGACTCCCCCATATTCACCGTGTGCAGCACGCGCGTGAAGATCGCGTCGGTGATACCGTAACGTTCGCGTAAGAATGGAATTAAGAGGTCGGTGAGCATCGGCCGCATCTCGCGCGGCACGCCGGGCATACACGCAATGAACTTGCCACTCGGCGCAAATGCGACAAAACCTGGAGCTGTGCCACGGGGGTTCTCCAGCACGAGACTCCCGCGCGGCACGTACGCCTGTTTGCGATTGTTCTCGCGCATCTCCCGCCCCATCTGTGCAAAGAAATCTTGCATCTGCTTAAGAGAGGGCTCGTGTAATTCCACGTCGAGGCCGAGCGCATCGCAGACCGCTTCTTTGGTGAGATCGTCGACCGTCGGGCCGAGTCCGCCCGTTGTAATGACACCGTCAACACGTTCGAGTGCAGCACGCATGGCACTCGCAATGCGACCACGGTTATCGCCGACTGCATGCGTACCATACACGTCGACGCCCGCATCGGCGAGCGACTGTGCCACAAACACAGTGTTGGTGTCGGTCAACTGCCCGAGCAACAGCTCGGTGCCGACCGCAATCAGCTCAACCGCGAGGGCCATCGAGCCAGGATGGATACGTAAAGTGCACTTCGGCGTCGAAGCCATCGGCCGCATCGATCATCGCCGCGCGACGGTCATCGCTATGTTCGGGACCGGGACGCTCGCGTTGCATCGCAAGCTTCATCGCGCCGAGCCGCTCGACGAAGCGCGCAAAACGCGCGTCCATCGCCGCCTGCAAGCGCTCTTTGAGAATCTTGCCGACACGCGGTGCAAGGCCGCTGGTCGAGATCGCAACGCGCACCGGGCCGGCTTTTGCAATCGCAGCCATGGCGACGAATCCGTATTTCGGCTGATCGATGCAGCACAGCAGAAACTTGTGTGTGTCGGCAAGCGCGCGCAGACGCGCGGAGAGTGCTTCGTCTTGCGGCGTCGAGATCACGAAGTACGCGTCGATCACGTCCTCGTCGCGTAACGCCGCCGGATCTTTGACCCAGCGCACGTCCGCACCCGATTCGCGCAGCGCCGCATCCTTCGCAATCGCCTCGCGATCGCCGGCGGCACCGATGACGACGCAGCGCCGTCCGATCAGATTCAACCCGACCGGGAAGAATGCCATCAGTAATCGACCGGGCGCAGATAGAACTCGTTGATCGCCGTGTTGGTGAGCATCGCCGTCGTCGGCAGATGGCGCTTCCAGTGCGTCGAATCCACGCGCCGTCGTACGAGCGCCACGTCGGCAGCATCGAATCCGCGCTCGATCAACTGTCGGTCGGAATAGCCGAGCAAGAGCTGTGCGAGGATCGCGTCGGCGCGCGCATACGTGATGCCGAGATCGCCTTCGTCGGTTTGATCGGCTTCGAGGTCCGCACTCGGCGCTTTGTCGATCAAGGCTGTCGGTACGCCGAGATAGCGCGCGAGGGCCCACACTTGTGTCTTGAAGAGATCGCCGATCGGGTTGACCGGCGGCGTGTCGTCGGCGTGCCAGGTGAAGTAGCCCAAGAGCCGTTCCGTCTTATTGCCGGTGCCGATCGGCAGCGCGTCGAGCTTCGCCGATTGATCGAAGAGCACGACCATGCGCGTGCGCGCCATCACGTTGCCGCGCCGCCGCGCGTCAGCGTCCGGCTCAAATTGCAAATACCCGTCGACAGGCGCGGTGATCTCAATCGTGCGCGCGTGTACGCCGAGCGCATCGATCACGAGCTGCGCATCCGCGAGACTCGCCGGGCTCGACGTCTTGTAGGGCATCCGAATCGCGTAGACGTTCTCGGGCCCAAGTGCGCGCGCGCACAAATAGGCGGTGACCGCGGAATCGACGCCGCCGGAGAGCCCAATGACCGCACGTCTGATACCGCGGCGCTCGATCAACTCGTCCTGCAGAAACGCTACGAGCCAACGCGTGGCGACCTCGGGATTGATCCCCGGCGGCGCGAGCAGCGCGTCGTGTGATTCGCGAACAACGGCGATCACGAGGGCCGCCCCTTCGGCAACGGCAGCTCTTCGTCGAGCAACAGATCGGGGAGCACGGCATTGAGATCGCCGAGCAACGGCAGGCTTGCGCGCGCCAGATCGGCTTCACGCAGATCGATCGTGCCGTTGATCACGCACTCGCCGAACTCCGGGCCCTCGACGGTCACGACGCCGCGCGGGTCGATGATCGACGACGATCCCGTCATGCCTTTGCCACCTTCGAATCCGGTAAGGCCCGCGTAGAGCACGTAGACGCCGTGCTCGCTTGCGCTCGCGCGCAAGATTTCGCGCCAGCGCGTGATCGACGTCAGCTCGGTCTCGCCCTCGATGCCGCGACCCGGTGCTGCCGAGGGCACGAGCAAGATGCGCGCGCCTTTGATCGCCGCGATCGTAGGCATGATCGCATGCCAGATATCTTCGCAGATCAGCATTGCGACACGTCCCATGCGCGTTTCGAAGGTCTGCAAACGCCGCCCACGCGAAAGGAACCGTGCCTCATCGAACACGCCGTAGGTCGGCAAGAACATCTTGCGGTGCACGTGCAGGATCTTGTGGTCCGTGCGCCCGACGCGTATGTAGATCGCGCTATTATAATACGTGCCGTCGTCGTTCTCGTAGAACCCCGAGGCTAACTCGACCTCACGATCGCCCGCGCCATCGCGCCATGCCTGCACGAGATCGTCGGCAAAGGCCGTTGCGGAGCGCGCGAGATCGTAGACCGCGCCTTCGAGAAAGTAGCCGGTCATCGCGCCTTCGGGAAAGACGATCAGGTCGGGGGTCTTTTCGGCGACGATCTGCGAAAAAATTGCGCCGGCCTGTGCGAGGTTTTCGGCGTAGCGTCCTTTCGACGGCTTCACCTGCACCAGGCGAACGTCGTATTGCGTAGCAGTACGCTCGCCGTTACTCTGCGCCGCCACTGGTTGCAAGCTCCATCATTTGATCGACGGGTTCGCGCAGACCGCACTGTATCGCGCATTCCTCGGCGGGATACGTCCATATCTCGCTGAGCGTGGGATGCAGGTGTGGAATACGCATGAATTGCTCGACCGTTGCATTGAAGGTCATCGCGACGATGACTTCGTGAATCAATTCCGACGCCTGCGGTCCGATTACGGTTGCCCCGAGAATCTCTCCGGTTACAATCCGCGACATCATCTTGACAAAGCCTCGCGTGGTGCCAAGGACCATCGCTTTGCCGTGCTCGACAAAGTCATACTTCCCAACACAGTACTGAATGCCCGCGCGCTTTAAATCCTTCTCGGTCATCCCGACGTGTGCGATCTGCGGCTCGCTGAAGATCGTATGCGCGCTCATCAAGCGATAGTCCGCCTCTTCGTTCGCGCCGGTAACCGCATTGCGGGCCGCGATTTCGCCTTGATAGATCGCCACGTGTACCAGAGCATAGTCCCCAGTCACGTCGCCGATCGCAAAGATGTGCGAGCGGTTCGTGCGGAGCGTCTTGTCGACGTGAATCCCGCCGGCGGATCGAAATCGACGCCCGCAGTCCCCAGACCAAGGCCTTCAACATTCGGCACGCGTCCTTGCGCGAAGAAGACCTCGTCGACAACCAGTTCGAGCCGTTCGCCGGCCACGGTGTAGTGCACGACCTTGCGTGTTCCGCGTTTCTCGACGCGTGTGATATGCGTCTGCTCGATGACACGGATCCCATCTTCGCGGAAATATCGTGTGAGCGCCTCGCCGACGTCGTCATCCGCCGACGTGAGCAAATGACCGCTCCGAATAAAGATCGTCGTTTTCGCACCCATCCGAGCGAGAAACTGTCCGAGCTCACAGGCCGTGTAGCCACCGCCAAACACCGCGACCGACCCGGGAATCGACTCGAGTTCGAGCACGCTGTCGCTATCGAGGTAACCCGCTTCTTGCAGACCCGGAATCTGCACGGGTGCTACAACGCTGCCGGTGGCGATCACAAACGACTTGGCATGCAGGCGCACGTTGTCGCCGACTTCCACCGCGCCGTCGGAGACGAAGTGCACGTGCCCACGGTGCAACGGAAACGTCTCGAGACCCTCGACGCGGTAATCGGCAAAATCTTTACCAAAGCGCGCTTGCGCCGCTGGATGAACGGCATGTCATAGCTCACCTTGCCGTCGATGCGAATCCCGAGCGCGTCTGCGTCACGTACCGCTTGCAACGCATCGCTCGACGCAAGAAACGCTTTGCTCGGCATGCAGCCGCGCAAGATGCACAGGCCGCCGAGCGGTCCATGGTCAACGAGCGCAACTTTCGCACCGAGATCGCGCGCAGTTCGCGCGGCCGCGTAGCCGCCCGAACCTGCACCGAGGACGACGAGGTCGTACTCTATTGTTTCCATAGTTATTTGTGCGGGCGCGCTCCTAGGCGATGCACCGATTCGATGAAGCGAACCGTGCCGTTAGCGTGCACGAGAATCGAGTGCGTGCGCGCGTGATTGCCAAAGAACCGCACGCCCCGCACCAAATCGCCATCGGTGATACCGGTGGCGCAAAAGATCACGCTGTCACTCTTCACAAGATCTTCAATCGCCAAAACCCGTTCGAGGTTGCCGAAGCCCATGGCGATGGCTCGCTCTGCCTCCTCTTGATTGCGCGGTTGCAGGCGGCCCATGAAGTTTCCGCCCAGACATTTGATCGCTGCGGCCGCGAGGACGCCTTCGGGAGCACCGCCCGTGCCCATCGCGACGTGAATGCCGGTGCCGTCAATCGCGGTTGCAATGCAAGCATCCACGTCGCCGTCGGAGATCAACTTGATGCGGGCGCCGGCGTCGCGAACTTCCTTGATAAGATCGGCGTGGCGCGGGCGGTCCAAGATCACGACGCAGACATCGCCGAGCGGCTTCTCGAGCGCATTCGCGACCGCTTCTAGATTCTCGCGCACAGGTGCGTCGATGTGCACGTAGGGCGCCGCTTTCGGACCGACGGCGAGTTTCTTCATATATGTGTCCGGCGCGTGCAAAAGGCCGCCGCGCTCAGAGATCGCCATCACCGCGATCGAATTGGGTAAGCCGTTGGCAACGAGGTTCGTACCCTCAACCGGGTCGACCGCGATGTCGACCTCGAATCCGCCCCGCCCGACCTCCTCACCGATGTAGAGCATCGGCGCTTCGTCGCGTTCGCCCTCGCCGATCACGATGCGCCCCGCGATCTCCATCTCACCGAGCGCCTCGCGCATTTTCTCGACGGCTGCGCCGTCGGCGGCATCGCGTTCACCACGCCCCATCCAACGGGACGCAGCGAGCGCCGCGCTCTCGGTAACCTTCACGAAATCGAGGGAGTTGACCATGCCCCCCGCTCTACAAGGGAACCCCCGTGATTCCTTTAAGAAATGTCGCCGTGTCTACCCGCGCTCATGCCCCACATCCCGCCACTCGCGCGCCGATTACAAGCGATCTCCTCGCTGCCGGTCCCGCGCCGTTTACGCTCGTCGCGGTTGCCGGGTTTACAATCGGATTCTTCGCGTGGCTTGCACTCGTCGTGCCGCGTCACAACGCGTACCTCAACGATCTCGGGCTGCTCGTTGCACTCGCCGGTGGTACCGGCGGGGCATTGTGGCTGTGGCAGGGCTATGCGCGGTACTTTTCTCGGCGCACCGGCGCGACATTTGCACGCTCGCTACGCTACGACGCCTTTACGTGGGCGCCGTTCGTTCTGCTCTGGCTGACGTTCGTGCTGCCGCTCGCGCTGACGCACGGCGAGTCGCGGCTCTTTGTCGCGTGCGCTGCGATCTTCTGTGTCGGCAAAGTGCTGATCGCCGCACGTTTCAATCAAACCGTGCGCGAGGTCTCACTCGACTTTTTGGTTACGCGCACCGCGATCATTGTGATCGCGGAGCTTGCGTCGGTCATCATCGGTCAGCGTGCTGGGTCACACGTGCAAGAATCGTCGAACCTGCTGCTCAATGTGTGGGGCCGCTGGGATGCGGTGCACTACCTTACGATTGCTTCGCAAGGTTATCAGGGCACCGACATGGCGTTCTTTCCGCTCTTCCCGCTGCTGATTAATATCCTCGGACGGCTGGTGGGCAATCACCTGGTCGCGGGAATCCTGATCTCGAACGCGTCGTTCTTCTTCGGTCTACTCTATCTCTACAAGCTGCTCGAGCACGAGTACGACCGGTCGGTTGCGCGGCGCGCAATCTTCTACGTTTCGATTTTTCCCTCGGCGGTCTTCTTCTCGGCCGTCTACACCGAATCGCTCTTCTTTATGCTGACCGTTGCGTCGTTCTATTACATGCGCGCGCACCGGTGGTGGTTGGCCGGGGCAATTGGATTGCTTGCGGCCATGACACGCGTCGAGGGCGTGCTGCTCGTTGTGCCCTTCGTCATGGAGTGGTACTCGCAATACAAGCCGCGACTCTCCGCGCACATTCGCCAGCTGATTCCGGGCGGACTGATTCCGCTGGGCCTCTTCATCTATATGGCGTACCTCTGGGTGCTCGTCGGCGATCCGCTGTACTTTTCGCACGTGCAGATCCACTGGGATCGCCACTTCGCGCCGCCCTGGGTGAGCATCATCAACTCCATCCACGGGATCGCAACGGCCACGTCGGGTCAGGCGATCGCCGGACAGGCGATCGAGCTCGCATTTACGGCGTTGATGATCGGCGTGCTCATCGGCGGCTGGAAGCTGTTGCGCCCATCGTATATCGCCTACATGGCGCTCTCGATCTTGGTGCCCATGTCGACGTCAAGTCTTATGAGCATGCCACGCTTCGCGCTCGTGCTCTTCCCAATGTATGCGATCCTCGCGCGCGACGGCGAGAAACCGTGGGTCAACAACCTGATCGTCGCATCGTTCCTCCCGCTCTTGGGACTCTTCACCGTGCTCTATGCAGATTGGTATTGGGTTGCTTGACAGCATGACCGCACTAGCCGGGCGCCGCGGCGTCCGGCAGTTCGTGAAATTCGGTATCGTCGGTGTTTCCGGACTACTCGTCAATCTGGTGGTCTTCACGGCGCTCCAGAAGCTCGACCCCGATCATGCCGAGGCGCTGCACTACGACGTGCTCTATTCGATCGCGTTTCTCGCGGGCGGCGTCTCGAACTACTGGCTCAACCGCATTTGGACGTTCCGCTCGACGGGTCACGCGGTGCGGCAGGGTGCGCAATTCCTCACCGTCTCGGTGATCGCGCTGATCGTCGGCCTCGCCGTGTCATACGCGGTGGCACCGTGGTTCGGCCATGGCCATCGTACGTGGTTCCTCGCCACGCTCGCCGGCATCTTCGTGAACTTTTTCGTCAACAAGTACTGGACGTTTAAAAGCGCGTAATGCTCGACCGGCGATTCACCCTCAAGGCGCTTCGCCCGAGGCTCCGCGCCCCCCAGCTGCGCTGGGGCCCCCCAAACAGGGCGCGCTCATCATGTCGGTAAGCGAAGATTCCCCGGGGCGCGCCCAACAGACGCACCACCGAGAGCGTTCATTCCGCGGGACTTCGACAAGCATTTTCAACTTTGCTGCTTTTGCTATCGTAGTATTTGCCGTCTTATTGCGCTTATATCACATTCACAATCCGCTGCTGGATCATCCGGCATGGCGGCAAGGCGACACGGCGAGCATCGCGCGCAACTTTGCAACGCTGCAGTACAACATCATGTACCCGCAGACCAACTACGACGGGCCGCCGCCGAACTACGTCGAGCTCGAGCTGCAGATCGTGCCGTTTCTGGCGGCATCGCTCTATAAGGTCTTCGGCGTGCACGAGATCTTCGGCCGGCTGATTACGCTGGGCTTTTCGGTCGGCACCGTCGCGGTCATCGGCCTCTTCGGGCGCTGGTTGTTCACCAGTGCGAGCGCCGGTCTCGCGTGCTGCGTTTTTCTTCGCGAGCTTCCCGGGAAGCATCTACTACGGCCGCACGTTTACGCCCGACACCGCGATGGTCTTCTTCCTGACGGCGGCGCTCTACATGGTCACGCGCCTGGTCGTCGAGGACGAAGTGTTCGGACAGCGTACGCTCGCACGCGCAACGGCGCTGCTCACGCTCGCCTATCTCGCCAAGCCCGTCGCCGTCGCCGGAATCGTTCCGGTCATCGGCATGCTGTGGGAGCGCGTGCGCAGCGGCCGTACGATGCGCCCCACCGCAATGCTGGTGCTCTTAGTCGTGCCGCTCTTGATCTTGTGGCTCTACGACACGCGCGTGAGCCAGATCGCCGAATGGCATTGGGCGAGTGGCATCACGTCCTTGCACGTGATTCCCGCGCTCAAAGACGCGTTCACCAGTTGGAACGGATTCGTACTCAAGCTCACGCAATTTCGCGAGGTGCTCGGGATGTTGCGCGCAGACGATGCTCGGCTCGATCGCCTTCGTGCTGACGATCCTTGGCTTCATCACGCTGATCTGGACCGACGCGCGCAGCAAGGCGCTGCTGTGGGGTTGGCTCCTCGGTGGGCTCGCCTACACCTACGTCGTCGTCACGGTCGAGCGCGTCGACTACTACATGTATCTGCTGCTGCCCCTGTGCGCGCTCGTGATCGGTGCGCTCGTCGCGCGGTTCGTTACGTGGGTTGGTACGCGTCGACGCCGCGCCGGCCGCACGGTATGCAATTCTTGCGATCATCCCGATCGTCGCGATCGCGACGGTCGTCCAAGCCCGCGCGGCCGTCGAGCCATACTATAGCTACAGCAAGCAGACCTATCGCAACGCCTTCTTCTTGAATCACACGCTCGACCCGAAAGCGCTCGTGGTCATCGGGCACTACGGACCCGACGTACTCTATTACATCAACCGCTACGGCTGGGAAGAGGACCCTGCGCTCTGGACGCCGTTCGACGAGGAGAGCGCGATCCGCAAAGGCGCGCGCTACTACATCTCGATCGAAGAGAACCGGTTACGCCGCAACCTCGAGCTGTGCGCGTGGCTGCAACGCTTTCCCGTCCTCAATCCGCAAGCCGCGTGGCTCGTGTACGAAACCGATCCGGCCAAAGAACTCCCGAGCGCCGATAAATTTTGGCGCGCCTTCCGCAGCGCTGAGGCACGCGGTCAAGGCCGCGCCTTCCTCGACGCGCATCACCGGTGCCCGTGCAGATCAAGTAGACGTCGAAAATCGTTGTCGCCAACGGCGCGGCCGTAGTGCGGCTCAGTGGCAAGCCCTTGTATGAGCGATCCGGCTGGGAAGGCTTTCTCCCCCGACGCCAGGTGATCGTTTATCGAAGCGACCAATGACGAGGGTGGGCCCTTGAGCACCGTGTATATTCCCGGTTCGCCGTTTGTGTGCCACGGATAGATGTATCCGTTGGGAACACTTGAAGTGCGTAAGAACGTCTAGTCCGCACGTGGTCCGAAGGCTTCCCCGTGCAGGTAGGCGCTCGAAACGCTCCCGCGTGCACGCCATGTCGAACCTAGTGATGGGTGATCCAGCGAGGACATCGCTTGGGCAAGGGTCGTACACCGTCTCCGCAGCAAACGTCGCCCGCTTGCGAAAAAGGCACGCGAGAAGACACATCGCATACACCAGGCGCGACTGTGCAAGGCGGCAGCGACCCGCTAAGCTCGGATGAAGGTTTGTGCACGCTGACCGCGTCGATCTGATCGAAATTCGTGAGCGCGCGCTCGAAGGCGTCGGGGCCGACGCGGATCTCGCCGCGGAACGGGAAATCGAGACTCATCGTAAGGAAAATCACGAGGCCGATCAGGAACGCGAGCGTGCCGATCATCACCAGCTGCATCGATGTGCGCAGGAATCCGAACAGATAGCTGAAGGCGATAGTGATGAACCCGCCGACGAACACGACCATCCACATCACGCCGTTGAGCCCACTCGCGTCTTCCGTCAATCGCGCGTCTCGGTCAAGCAGCGCCTCGCTCATGCGTTCGAGCATGTGGCCGAACACCTGCGCTTCACGCAGATCACGCACCGGCGTGTGATGGACGTCGCGCGAGAGAATTTCGGAGCTCGTCGAATCTGACGACGCCTTGCCCGATTCGAGCGCGGGCCAACCGATGGTAATCGTATAGTGGACGTAGCTCCGTATATCATGCCGCAACAGCTGCCAGTTGCCGAACGATCCCGCGTCGCGATAGACCGCGGTTATAGCGCTCGCCTCATCGTACGTGCGATCGTCGGCAGCCGTAAAGCGCTCCCACACGCCGACGGCCACGAAGCCCAAAACCACTGCGTAGATGACGCCGATGACGGCAAAGATGAATCCGGCCAACTCATTGTGCTCCCGCAGCAGCTCTTTGGGAAAAAGCGCACTTACGACGCGCGCAAACAGCAGCGAGAGCAGCACGAAGCCGCCGATAACGAGAATTGCTCCCGGGACGAGCGCGAGGTTCTCGAACCAACTGATAACCGGCATATCAGGGCAGCGGCAAGAGCGACGACGTGTTCACGTTGGTCGTGTGGGTCGTCTCGGGCACGCCGGAACTGACCACCTGCCGATACGCGATGAGGCGGTTCGTGTTGCGCGCCACGTCGAGTTCGAGATCGTAGCTACTCTTGATCGCGGCGGTCAACTCATCCGTGTCGTAGGTATACGAAAAGCGTTTGAGGCTCGCGAGGATCGTCTTATTTACGGTGTCGAGTTGCTGATAGGCATGCTGGATCTGCACCCCGGCATCTTTGTAGGTGGGGTAATTCGAGATCACGATCTCACGCTTGAGCTTGGCGTCCTCGATCTGGCCGTGCAGCGCGGCGAGCCGCACGCTCGAGGGATCGTACTTCAAACCTCTCGCAATCGTTGCCAGCGCGTCGTCGAATGCGCCCTTACTGTACTGCTCCTGCGCGAAGTCAGCCGAGCTTTCGACGAATCCCGCGCGCGCACGTTCGTTGGCCGGGTCGATACGCAGCGCAAGGCTATAGGAGAGCTGGGCATCTTTGACGTTGCCGCGCTGGAGCGCAACATCGCCCTGATGGATGCGCGTATCGACGATCCAGTGTTCGACCGGGCCGGCGCACCCGCCGAGCAGCATCGCCACGGACACGGCGCATACCAGTTTAGAAATGGAATTGATTCGCAAAACGTGCCACATATTCAATCACAACGGCGGCCGGGTAGAAGATCAGCTGCGCGAGCAGCGAGCCGACGATCGCCGTAAGGGTAAGATAGAACACCATCGAACGCACTTCCTCGATCGTGCGCTTCCCGTGGATGGCCTGGTCCGTAATTATCGCCGAGGTCGGGTCGACGAAGAGCGTGAACGCGATCGTGCCGATGCCGTTGATCACGCCGGAAAGGCTGATCGCCGTGCGTGCGACGTTCACGTCGAGCACCGAAGCCAGAAACGAGGCCTGCACGCCGATCGCATAGACCGCGGTGACGAGCAGATTGAAGATGAGGAGCCGGCGCGGTAACGCACGCCAATCGAAAGCGCGGATCTCGGACCAGCTTGGAAGGCGCTGGGAGCGCAAGACGTCGCGCAGATTGCGAGGTTTGAGAAGCTGGGCGAGCGCGTGCGGAATCGAGCCGCGCGCTTCGAACGAGTGGACGCCACGCCGGAAGAGATAGGTAAACATCGGCAAGAGGAGCGCAAAGAAGACCATGCCGGCCGTACCGGCCAGGATAATGAGTCGCAATTGCACTTCAAAGCTGTGCTGCCACGCGGCAACGATCGCCGGATCGTCTTTGAACTTGATGACGGCGCGGCCCGCCCCGTCCGAAAGCGGGCCAACAAAAAACACCATGAACAAGTTGGCGAGTCTACCCGCGGTCATGAAAAGATTGAACAGCGAGATCGAAGTCGCGATCCGTTTGGTTTGCACGCCGGCGAGTCGCGCGGCATACGCACCGATCGTCACGCCTTGCACGATGAACGTGATGACCATCGCGCCAACGAGTTTGCCGGACCAGAGTGTGGGGTCGTGGACCATTAGGCCGCGCTCACGCGGCCGCCCAATCGATCTTTTCTTCGTCCACCGGGCCGAGAATGCACAAGCCGAGTTGATCCTCGGCGAAGAGCTCACGCGCAAGGCCTACGATTTCGTCGGCCGTTACCGCGTCGATGCGCTCTTCGATCTCTTCAGGCGTAACCTGGCGACCGAGTGCGTACTCATTGCGGCCCAGACGAATCATACGACTTGACGTTGACTCGAGTGAGAGCGTCAGGTTTCCCTTGATGTGTTCTTTCGCAAGGTGCAACTCGTTCTCGCCGATAGCTATATCGCGCAACGCGCCAAGCTGCTCGGCAACGACGTCGATGCACGGCTGGACGTTCTCGGGCGACGTGCCGGCGTAGATGCCGAACAGGCCCGCTGCGCGATATGCGGCTTGAAAAGAGTACACCGTGTACACGAGGCCACGCTTTTCACGAATCTCTTGGAAGAGACGGCTCGACATGCCGCCACCGAGCACCGTGTCGAGCACCGAGAGCGCGAAGCGACGATCGTCGCGAACGCTGAGGCCGCGCGAACCGAGCACGACGTAGGCTTGTTCGCTATCTTTCTGCCGTACGAGCGCCGACGGCGTGGTGGACGGCGCATCCGGTTCGAGCTGCGGGCTCGATCCCTTGAACTGGGCAAAACATTCGGCTACCAGTTCCACAAAATGTTCGTGCTCGACGTTGCCGGCTGCAGCGACGATCACAGAGTTCGGCGCGTAGTGACGCTTCATGTGTTCGCGCAGATCAGAAGGCGTAATCCGGTTGACCGTATCGACGAAGCCTATCGTCGGCTCGCCAAGATGTGACCCGCTCCACATCGTCTGCAAGAACAGATCGTGCACCAGCTCGTCGGGCGAGTCGTCGTACATCTTGATCTCTTCGAGGATGACCTTTTGTTCTTTGGCCAACTCTTGCGGATCGAAGACCGAGTGCAGGAACATGTCCGAGAGCACATCCATAGCCAGTGGCACATGCCGATCGATCACCTTGGCGTAGTAGCAGGTCGCCTCTTTATCCGTAAATGCGTTGAGGCTTCCGCCCACGCCGTCCATCGTCTCAGCGATCTCGCGGGAGCTGCGGCGCTGCGTCCCCTTGAAAAGCATGTGCTCGACCACGTGCGAAATGCCTCGCTGCTCGCGCCGTTCCATCGACGAGCCGACGTCGGCCCAGATCCCGATACTGGCCGAACGCACGGCGGGCATGCTCTCAGTGAGCACACGTAAGCCGCCGGCCAGCGTGGTCTTCTTATACATTACTCAACTCTTCGTGAAGGCTGTGCTCGCCCACTCCTGATCGAGGAAGACATTGGCACCGCTGTGCAATCGTGCGGCAAGCGAGTCCGCGCTCTCGCCGCGGCGCACGCTCAGCGTGAAAACCGTGCGCGTGGTCGGCTTCGCAAGGTCGCCACTCACTACGATGCCTTTACCCACGTCGATGGGTACCGTCACCCAAAGGTCCACCTCCTCGGCAGCCGGAGCCGCAGCGAAGGCCCGCGCGATCAAGTCCAGCACTTCGCGGTCGAAGGCATCTCGCGTGAGCGTTCCGTGGAATTTCACGCCCGAAATCCGCAGCCCAAGCACGATGTTCGTGCCGTCTTGATTGGCGAGCACTTGCAAGACTTGCGCCGGCCACGTCGTGTTGAAGAGCTGCTCGCCGACCGAGGTTGCGATATCTAGACGGTTGCCGCCAGCCCGCGAGTGCGCATTCAGATCGGCCACACTTGGTGTAGCTGCGACCAGTAGGACCGCGAGAAATAGACTAGTACGACTGCGCAAAGTACGCTCGTACGGCCGCGGGCTCACCACACGCGACGCAACGCGCCCCGCGATCGTCCGCGGGCAGCGGATACGTGTTGCGCGTCGTTGCACCCGTGGACTCTTTGACTTGCGCTTCGCACTCCGCACGCCCGCACCACGGGATGTCGATCATGCCTGCGCGCGACTTGCACTTCTCGAAAAACTCGACGCGATCGGTCACGCGGAACGTGTGCGAAGTGAGAAACGCCTTCGCTTCATCAAAGAGTGAGAGCTGAATTGCGTCGAGCAAGGCACGCAGCGCCGGCGCAAGCTCCGCCATCGGCACGCTCTGCTTCTGTTCCGGGTGGCCCTTTTCGCGATCGCGGCGCACGAGCATGGCCGAGCCCGCATCAATATCCTTCGGCCCGATCTCGATGCGCACCGGCACGCCGCGCACGTCCCACTCCGCGTACTTCCACCCGGGCTGTTGATCGCGCGCGTCAACCTTGACGCGAAAACCCGCTTCGCGCAGCGTCTTCGCTGCCTCCTGACACGCGGCGGTTGCGCGCTCGTCGCCCTTACGCACGATCGGGACAAAGACCGCTTCGATCGGTGCCATCTTCGGCGGCACGCGCAAGCCGCGATCGTCGCCGTGCACCATGATCATCGCGCCGAGCATGCGCCACGACATGCCCCACGAGGTCGTATATGCGTGTTTGATCTGCTGATCTGCGTCCAGGAATTTGATGTCGTAGGCCTTCGAAAAGTTTTGCCCTAAGTCGTGCGACGTGCCGGACTGCAACGCTTTGCCGTCCGGCATAAGCGCTTCGATCGAATATGTTTCGACCGCGCCGGGGAAACGCTCGCTCGCGCTCTTGATCCCGGCATAGACCGGTACGGCAGCAACATTCTGCGCGAAGTCCTGGTACACGCCGAGCATCCGTTCCGTTTCCTCGCGTGCTTCCTGCGCGGTCGCGTGCGCGGTGTGGCCCTCTTGCCACAAGAATTCCATCGTGCGCAGAAATGGGCGCGTGGCCTTCTCCCAACGCAGCACGTTGGCCCACTGATTGATGAGGATCGGCAGATCTCGATACGATTCGACCCATTGCGCATACATCACGCCGACGATCACTTCCGACGTGGGCCGGATTGCAAGTCGCTCGGTCAATACTTCCTGACCGCCCTGCGTGACCCACGCTACCTCGGGGGCAAAGCCCTCAACGTGCTCGGCCTCTTTGAGCAAGAGACTCTCCGGAATCAACAACGGAAAATAGGCATTCTCGTGACCGGTGGCTTTAAACGCGGCATCGAGATGCTTTTGCAAATTCTCCCACAGGCCGTATCCATAGGGACGCAAGACGACGCAGCCGCGCACCGGTGAGTACGACACGAGCTCGGCCTTCAGGCAGACGGCCGTGTACCACGCAGAGAGATCGGCCGCCTTCGGAGGGATCTCCTTAATGACGGGTTGTTGTTCGGGAGTCTGGGACATGACCGGGGCGGGTTCGCCACGAACCCCCCGGGACCATGCCCAAGCTCACTCGCATCTACACACGCACCGGCGACGACGGCACGACCGGCCTGGTCGGCGGACAACGTGTGAAAAAGAATGCGCTACGCATAGAAACGTACGGTACGGTCGACGAGTGTTCGAGTGCGATCGGCATTGCACGCAGTGCGCTGCGGCCGTTGCTCGCGAGGGACGCACGCGCGGCGCGGCTGGACGCGTGGCTTGCGTGGACGCAAGACGTGCTCTTTAACCTAGGCAGCGATCTCGCCACGCTGCCGAAGGATCGCTGGGAGGGCATGCCGCTGGTTACGCCCGACGATGCCCTCGCGCTCGAACGTGCAATCGACGAAGCACAACAGGATCTCGAGCCGCTCAATAATTTCATTCACCCGGGCGGATCGCTCGCGGGTGCATACTTAAACCTCGCGCGCACGATCTGTCGCCGTGCCGAACGCCTGCTGATCACGCTGCGTGAAACCGACGAAGGCGTCTCGATCGAAACCCAGCGGTACTTGAATCGGCTCTCCGATGCACTCTTCGTGTGGGCGCGTTGGATTAATGCGGAAGTAAACGAGCCGGAGTATCTTTGGAACGCAGGCTCCGCCCCGCCACCACCTTTGCCATAGGGTACACGATGCATCTCTTTGGCCTGCGCACGATGTGCGCAACGCTAGCGTGCACGTTTCTGGCGTGCACGCTCCCCGCTCGTGCCGTTGCGAGTTCGAGCATTGCCGGCCAGGTCGTCGATGCGGCATCCGGGCTCGCGCTCGCCGGTGCAACTGTGCGCATTGCTGAAAGCATGCGTCGCACGTCGACCGATGTACGCGGTGCATTTCGCTTTGGCGACATTGCGCCGGGAACGTACCGGCTCGAGGTCCAGGCAGCGGGCTATCAGCCGGCGCTTTCAACGCCGCTTACAGTCGGCGTAAATGCTTCGGCGCTCACGACTCTCGCAATCCAGCGCGCGACCGGCAACCTGCACGTCATCGCGGTGACGTCTACGAAGCCGAGTTCGAGTCTGCAACAGTCCAGCGTCATCACAGCCACCCTAAATACCGAGACGCTCGAAGCGATCGGCGTCCTCCGCGCGGGCGACGCGCTGCGCGCGCTTCCAGGAGTCAACAACGGTATCAACGGCGATACCGCAGCACTCGGCGATGACATCAACCTTAACGTTCGCGGAATCGGTCAGCCCGAGACCGTCGCGGCGATCGACGGCCATCCGATCGGGTACGGCATCAAGGGCGGCTATAACTATCAACTCTCACCGATCTTCCCCTTTCGCAACATCCAAGTGCTCTACGGCTCAGGCGGCAGTAACATTCTCGGCGTCAACGCGATCGGCGGTGTGGTGAACTTTCAAACGCTCGATGCTACGCCGAATGCGCTCGCGACGTTCACCCAGGGCTACGGGACGTTCCAGCGCCTCGCGAGCAGCCTCGCGACAACGAACACCGACGGCAAGCTCGGCTATGCGCTTGCCTACGGCGTCGCCGGACTCGACGGCCCGTTTCGCAACGCATACTTCTATCAAGCGGGAGCGCAGGCGAGCTATATCGACGACTCGTCGGTCACCTCACGCGCAGGTCTGATCAAATTCAACTACACGTTCGATACCAAGACGAACGCAACGTTCACCGACGTCAATAGTTCCTATTGGGAAAATAAGACCGGCAACGGCGACGGCGACTATCTGCCCTATTCGACCGCACTTGCGCGCTGCGAGGCGCAGACGAATCCGAATCCGCAGCAATGCGCAGCATCGACAACCGGATGGCAGGGCAGCGGCGCCGCGTGGCAAGCCTTCAACTTCGGCTATCAAGATCTCGATATCAAGCACCGTGCGGGTGCGGGAACCATTGCGCTCGACGGCTACACCACGCTCTACGACGACACGCAGTACCGCTTGAATCTCCCGACCCCGGCAAAGGCAAAGACGACGTATATGCGCGTGCAGTCGAGCGGCGCGATTCTCGACGACGACTTCGCGGCTACGAACCACGACTTCACGCTCGGCTACTCCTATCTCAACAACGCGTACGTCTATCGCACGATCTCGAGCGCGCCAAGCTATGCGTGGCCCTTCGACAACGAGACAGCCTACTTCATCCGCGACGTCTACCAGCCGCAGCACTCGACGCTCACGGCATTCTTCAATCTCTGGGCCAAGCACGCGAGCGCCACCGACTCGTCATACCTCGACCCGCGCCTCTCGCTGCTCGATCGATTGAATTCGCGCGATGTTCTGCGCGCGGCCGTCGGCGCGACGACGACCGAGCCAACCTCCGACGAGATCGACGTACCGTTCACGCCGAGCGCGCTCGCACTCGGCACCCTCCAAGGCGCGGGTGGCGGCACGAGCTACGTCTGCGGTGGCCTCAATTCGATCGGCACGACGCCTTCGGCGGATCTCAAACCCGAACGTGGCGTCGATGAGGAACTTGCCTATGGCCACACCTGGTCGGGAGATTCGATCACGCAACTGCAGCTCTACAACGTTAACGTCTACAACAAGCTCTACTCGACGATCGCGCCCCTATCGCAAACCGGAACGGCCGGCATCGATCCGAGCTATATCGCGACCGCAAATGCGCTGCTCGCCTCGGTCTGCGGCGCCGGGAACTACACGCTCGGCGTATCGGGCACGGTCAACGTCGGCACATTGCAGGCGCGCGGCGCCGATCTCTCCGGCCGCTGGCGTGCGAACCGTCGCTTCTACATCGACTACGACTGGGCCCTGACGTCCAGCGTTCTCAAGAATGCGCCGCAGCAGTTGCTCCAGTCCAATCTCACCGACATCATCGACAGCCAGATAAAAGGCGTGCCGTTGCACACGGCAAGCATTGCGCTCGACGGCACGGTCGGCGTGGTCGACACGCGATACACGCTCTACAGCGTCTCGACGAACAACACGAAGAATCTCCCGGCCTACAACTACAGTAACCTGCAAGTGACTCTCCCGGTCGCGCGCTTAGGTACGTTCACCGTCGCGGTGTTCAACGCGTTCAACCAATGGGCGAACATTGCGGGATTGATCGGCGAAGGCGTGGCAGCGCCCCTCAATAGTTACGCGCCGGCAAGCGCGTACGCGCCGTTGATCGGAACAGCGGCGACCGAACAGTTCGGCTTGCCGTACCGTTCGATCTACTTTAGCTTCGCTTTTCGGAGATGATGAGGTACCGTAACAAGGCGGCAAGCGTGACGGCGTCGTCGATTCGCCCGTCGCGCGCCGCACGATAGGCCTCATCAAACGGAATACGCACGGCTTCAATGGCTTCGACATGCTCGGGCGCGCTTGGGACCGTGCGCAGGTCGCGCGCGACAAAGAGCGTGAGCGGAGCCTCGACAATCGACGGGATCTCGTAGACGATACCGAGCGGCGTCCAATCTTCTGCGCGCAGGCCCAGTTCCTCGCGCAGTTCGCGCTGCGCGCACGCAAGTGCGCTCTCGCCTTCGTCGGCGCCGCCCTTGACGATCTCCAGAACCTGCGCATCCGCGGCGAAACGCGCCTGACGCGCCATGATGAAGGCGTCGCCGTCGACGACGAGTACGCCCGAGGGGGTACCGACCTCAATCGCGATATGCTCGCCCGCGGCACCGGTAGGATGGATGATCTCGTGGACGTGCACCGCGACCCACGGGTTACGGTAGATCTCACGCTGCGCGAGGCGCCGATATGGACTGGGGGGACGCATGGGCCCTCCTTGCGAACCTGCGCGAAATGTCCTTTGTCTCCCAGCTCTTTGCGACGACCAACGTCGATAAACTTCGCGCGCTCTCGCAACAAAAGATTCTCAAGCGAGCGCTGACCGCAAAAGATCTCGTCGCAATTGGGCTCGGAACGATGATCGGCGGCGGGATATTCACCACCATCGGCACCGGTGTCATCGGCGCTGGACCAGCCGTGATCGTTTCGTACCTGCTCGCCGGTCTTACATCGTTCTTCGCCGCACTTTGTTATGCCGAACTGGGCGCGATGGTACCCGTTGCGGGTAGCGCGTACACCTACGCGTACGCGACGATGGGCAAACTCTTTGCCTGGATCATCGGCTTCGCGCTGATCTTCGAATACGGGATTAGCGCCGCACCGGTCGCTCAGCAATTCTCCGCCGCGATCCAAGATGTGCTCAAGAGCATCGGCCTCGTGTTACCGGCCTGGGCGCAAACGTCGAGCCTGCACTTCACCGGCCCGTGGTGGATGCCGGGGAGCTGGGACTTAGCACACTCGCAGTGCGACGTCGTGGGTGCGCTCTTTGTGATCGGCCTTTCGGTCTTACTCTCGATCGGCATTCGCGAGACGGCCACAACCAACAACATCTTCGTCGTCCTCAAGATCGGGGCGCTCCTGGTCTTTATCGCCGCCGCGCTCTTCCTGTTTCATCCGGAACACTTCTTGAATTTCTCGCCATATGGGCTCGGCGCGTTGCGCCCGTTCGGCGGCATGGCCGACTACTCGTCCTCGGCTCAGCCGTACGGAATCATCGCCGTCAGCGCGTTCGTGTTCTTTAGCTACATCGGTTTCGATACGGCGACGACGACCGCCGAAGAGTGCAAGGTGCCGCAGCGCGACATTCCGCTCGGGGTGATGGGCGCGCTCGGTATTGGCACGGTCCTGTACTGCGCGACGGCCATCACGCTGATCGGCGCCGTCCCCTGGAATAAGGTTCCGGCCAAGGATCCGCTGGTCTACGCTCTGGCTCCGCTGCATATGCCGTGGGTCAGCGCGATTATCACGATCGGCGTCCTGGCCGGTACGACCAGCGTCGCGCTGAGCTCGCTTCTCGGGCAAACACGCATCTTCTACGTCATGGCGCGTGACAAGATGCTGCCCCCCGTCGTCGCGGTGATCTCCCCGCGATTCAAGACGCCGGTACGCACGACGATGATCACCGGCGTTGCCGTCGCCGTTCTCACCCTCATCGTCCCGCTCACCGACCTGCTCAACCTGGTCAACATTGGGACACTCATTGCATTCACCGTGGTCTGCGCCGGAGTGCTCTATCTGCGCAAGCGCAAACCGGACCTTCCGCGGACGTTCAAGGTACCGTTTGTCCCGCTTTTCCCGATTCTGGGAATCGTAATGTCCCTGTTCCTCGCGGTCTTCGGCCTCTCGGCCCGCACCTGGACCTGGTTTGCGATCGCGTTGGTCGTGGGTTTGGTCTTCTTTTTCAGCTACGGCTTCCGCAAATCGAAGCCCGACGAAATCGAGCCGGTCGTCGAGCCCGAGGGGATCGCAGAGCAGTTTGTTTAGGGCTCGCCTGACCGCTGTAAACCTTCCGTAAGCATCCCACTTTTGACGCAATAGCCACGCAAGACGCGCGTAGATTATCCGATCACTCAAATCGGGTGTGAATTTGTTTAAATTCACGAAATGAGGCTGTATATGATGGCCCTGGTTTCTGCACGTCCTGCACAGCGCTGGCTCTCGCTAGAACACCTTCGTGCCCGCGCTACCGAGCTCTATGCGATCCTCGCATGGCTCCACGTTCCCGCGGTTGCGGCCATCGCGCTCGTCGCGCACAGCGCTTGGGTCACACCCACTGCGACATTAGCGGCGGTCGCCCTTGTCGCCACCGCTTGTGCCCGCTACATGAAAGACGGCATCGCGCAGCGCTCGATCATGGCGCTCGCACTGACGCTCGGCCCGATTGCGTTCGGCTGGGCCGGCTTCGCGACGGTTGATACGTCGCTCTACTTCTTCGCGGTGATTGCGATGCTGGTCGGCTACGTCGACTGGCGCCCGATCATCATCTCGGCGAGTGCGGCCGCGTTCAACGCGGTGCTGCTCTCCCTCGCCGCCTCGGATATCGTCTTCCCGGCTGAAGGCATGAACAGCTTCGTGATCCAGGGCATCTGCCTGCTCGCCGAACTGATCGTGCTCATCAGCATCACGAACGCGCTGCAACGGCTCTTCTCGAACGTCGACGACTTCATGGAGTTCACCATGAAAGAAACAGCTGAGGCCCTCGCCGGCGAGATGCACGAGAAAGCGCGTCTGCAAGCCGAACTCCACAAACTCCGCGCGACCGCATAAATCGTACCACCACCCAACTCGTCGGGATTCAACATGGCCTCCGGGCCGGTTGAATCCCGCGCTTTTATCTGTTATCTCGCTTTTATCTGTTATCTAAGGAGAGACTTTTCGTGTCCGTACTCTTTGCCCGCCCCGCGAATCGTTCGCTCTCGCTCGCGAGTATTCGCGCGCGCGCGACACGGCTCTACACGCTGATTGCGTGGCTGCACGTGCCAGCAGTGGCGCTGATCGCGCTCAATGCGCATAATGCGTGGCTTGCGCCCACGGCCTTTCTTGCGATCGTGGCGACCCTCGCGACGATCTGCGCCGCTACGATGAAGAATGGATTGCCGCTGCGTTCGATCATGGCGGTAGCGCTCACGCTCGCACCGATCGCCTTCGTCTACGCTGGGCGCGGCGCGCTGAGCGGCATCTCCGGACACGGCGACTGGCAAATCGACTATCATATGTACTTCTTCGCGATGTTCGCCATTCTCGTGGCCTACGTCGATTGGCGCCCGATCGTCATCTCGGCCGGACTCACGGCCGTCCACCACCTGGCGCTCGACTTCATTCTTCCTGCGGGCGTCTTTCCGCAAGAGGGCCTCGACCGCGTCGCTCTGCACGCGCTCTGCGTCGTTGCCGAGTGCAGCGTGCTGATCTGGATCACCAACACGCTCGCCGCGCTGTTCAAGCGGGTTGACGAAGTGATGGACTTCACAACAAAAGCGACGGCTGAGGCGATCAGCATGGAACTCGAAGAGAAGGCTGCGCTCCAAGCCCAGCTCGACGCCCTTCTCACACAGACGGCACGCCGCGCCGGATGAGCGCAGCGATTACCGGCGTGGTTCTTTACTTCGGAACCAATGCCGATACGATGATTGCCGGCAAAACGCTCCGCGATGCGAATATCGAGTCGCGGATGATTCCCAAGCCCGCCGGGATTAGTTCCGAGGCGAATCTCGTTCTTAAGATCGCAAGCGAACTGGAAACGCTCGCAACACGTGCGCTCTCCGGTGCCGGCATTGCGCTTCAGGGCGTGATTAAGTAGCGGCTATTGTGCTTGCGCGGGTTGCGCGGGTGACGCTTCGCCGATACCGGGTGTCATTACCGCAATCCGCGCCATGCGCGCATCGTAGGAGGCATGTACGCCGAATGCGCGCGCAATTGCGCGCAATCCGATCATCACGCGGCCCCGCACGCGAAACGGTGCGTGCTCCAGCGTCAGCGGCATCCCGTTGACGGTTGCGTGCACGTCACCGACGTGCAGACGAACGGATTGCCCGCCGCGTACGATATAGACATTCGTACCGTCAACGTTCGTCTGCGCGCCGAGCGCATCGGCGAGCGTGCGCACGGGCACGTAGACATGATTGCCCGCTCCCGCAACCGGCGGAACGTCGCTTGCGACGAATTCGCCGTCAACCACCATGTCGATCGGCCGCGAAAATGCAACGAACGTCGATGCCGTCATAGCGACGACGGCAGTAAGGACGAACAGGCGGAGCGAGGGCCGGCGATAGGTCATGACACGCTTGTGATCTCATTTGCGTAGGCGGGGTATTTCTCGGCGATTACCTTCTCTATCTCTAAGCGTAACATGCCCAACAGTTCACTTTCGGGATAGGTGCCGACCAACTCGCCGGCGCGATAGATCGCGCCCTTCCCCTTGCCGCCCGCGACGCCGACATCTGCCATCTTCGATTCGCCGGGCCCGTTGACCACGCAGCCCATCACTGCGACTTTCACCGGGGCGCTGTACTCTTTGGCGATCGCTTCGACCGCGCGGCCCAATTCGAGCACCGAGATCTCGGCGCGCCCACACGACGGACACGCGGTTATCTCAAAGCCTTTTTCACGCAGCCCAAGCGATTTGAGGATCGACCAGCACACCGGTACTTCTTCGATCGGGTCGTCGGCAAGAGAAACACGGATCGTATCGCCGATGCCTTCGTAGAGCAGAATGCCGAGGCCAATCGACGACTTGATCGTGCCGTCGCGCAGCATGCCGGCTTCGGTGATGCCGAGGTGCAGTGCGTACGGTGTATTGCGCTCGCGGAGTGTCTTGTCGGCGAGGCGGTATGCGTCAACGGTCGTGTTGACGTCGTGCGCCTTGAGCGAAATTGCAATATCGGTGTGGCCGTGCTCTTCGAGCATTTCAACATGACGCAACGCCGAGAGCACCATCGCTTCTGCCGTGTGGCCGAGCGTCTTCTCGAGATCGGGCGCAAGCGAACCCATGTTGACGCCCACGCGAATCGGAATCTCACGCGCTTTTGCGGCCGTCACGACCTCGGCGACCTTTTTGGGATCGCGAATGTTCCCCGGATTCAAACGCAGCTTCGCCACGCCGGCTTCGATTGCGGCCAGCGCCATCTTATGATCGAAGTGGATGTCGGCAACGATCGGTACCGGCGAACGGTAGACGATCGACGGGAGACCTGCAGCGTCGGGCGGGTCTTTGACCGTCACACGCACGACCTCGCAGCCTTCCATTGCGAGTGCGTAGATCTGCGTCAGCGTGGCATCGGCGTCAGCCGTATCGGTCGTCGTCATCGACTGCACGACGACGGGATGATCGCCACCGATCCACACGCTCTTCGCGTCGGATTTGCCGGTCTTGTTCTGCAGGAAGATCGGATTCGATTTGCGCCGGAGGCGAATCACGGTTAGGGCCTCAAAGAAAAATAACTGCCAGCGTTCACCTTTTCCGTATTACGCACCCGGGGTTCCGAATCCTCAGCCGCCGGCAGCTCGTATCTCATTGCCCACCGCAAGGAGGCTCTCAGTTTCTTCGACCGACAACGGCCCGGCCTCCAGCGCTTGCATTGCCGCGTTCGACCTCGTCGCGGCTACGTGGGCCGGTCAGAACGACATCTACTGATGGGTTACTCAGAGCCCAGCGATAGAGGTTCTGGAATGTCAGGACTCCCGGCGCCGAGCCGCCCGCGCCTCGAGAGATAATCCTTTTTACCCCATCGTGAGCTACGTTGAAAACGACGATTCCGGGGCGGGAACTTTTCAGGTGCGGAAACACGTCGTCCTCGGCGCCGCGATGAGCAACGTTGTAACGAAGCATCAGCACGTCAAGGCGCGGGTCCGCCGAAATGGTAGCGGCGAGTTTTCGGTCATGTGTAGAAACCCCAACGCTCCTGGCATAACCGCGGTTCCTGAGGTCGTGCTCGACCTCTGAATTAACCCGCAGCATATTGTCCACAAATTTTCGCACGGTCCCCACATCGTCGTCGTCCACAAGCCCGCGAGCGCGATCGAGCAGGCGATCGACCGGCGCGCTTGCCGTCACCCATCCCCACTGAAACACATCCACGTGATCCATACGCCACGAAACAAGTTGGTCGGCCAGAACGGCCGCTACTTTTTCAGGATCGCAAATGTAGGTGCAAGCGACGAACACGATCTCGCCACGCCGTGAGGAATCGCCCCCCCAAAGTCGTCTGATCGTCGGCCAGGTCCTGCTGTACGTAACAGCGTGTAGGTCAGACGATTGAAATATGTAATTGATTCCCAACGACACCGCGTATTCCAGATCGTCGCCACTGAGTCCATTGCCGCAGCCTATCCCTATCCGGCATACGTTGAAGTCCGATCTTCCAAGCTTGACAAGCTTCATTACCAATCCGCTCTTTAGCTATTTTCCTTAGGAAACACATGAGATGGCGCGAGGCGAGCTCAAGCCTGCCGGGACCCCCCACCAGGAAGTCCGGCGAGGGAAATCCACGAGCACTCAAAACATCTCTCCGCTACGCCTTCCATACGTCCTAGTCACGGGGCCTTCGCCCATGAGAACCTTGTCCTTGAAACAAAAAGAGACGGCGGTCCGAAAAGGGATCCGATCTACGGGCCGTGCCCTAGTCGCTTATTCGGGAGGGATCGATTCCTCTCTAGTCTTGAGGTTTGCTGCCGAGGAGCTTGGCGACCGCGTTGTGGCAGTTACGGGCGTTTCTCCAAGCCTACCTTCAGATGAGCTCGCGCACATACAGGCTTTTACGACCGAACTCGCCGTTGAACACCGCGTCTTAAGAACAACGGAACTCGATGACGAAAGATACGCTAGCAATCCCCCAAATAGATGCTTTTTTTGTAAGTCGCACTTGTACGACATGCTCGCAACCCTCGCAGATGATCTTCAGTTCGACACGATCTTCGACGGCTCGAATTACGATGATGACCCCGCGACGCGTCCGGGCATGAAGGCAGCCCTCGAGCACTCGATAGTGAGCCCTCTGCGTGCCGCCTTCGTTTCAAAGGCGGATGTGCGCCAACTCGCGAGACAGCTGGGCATTTCTTTCTGGGAGAAACCAGCCTCCCCGTGCCTCTCCTCGCGCGTTCCGCATGGCACACGGATCACCCCTGAGGTTCTCAGGCAGGTTGACGTAGCTGAGGCGGCCTTAAGGAATATTGGATTTTCGAATTTTCGCGTCCGATATCACCACGATCTGGCGCGCATCGAATTTCTCCAATCTGACATCGCTGATGCAATCAGCAGAGACCGAGCTGAGATCGTTAGCGCACTTAAGTTGGCCGGGTTTCGTCATGTCACGATTGATCTTGAGGGCTACCGCGATCCCTCGCCAGCACGATGATCACGCTCGGTTCATCCAATATCGCGTGCGCTGATTTCGGATTGGATGCGCTTCAGGAGTTCATTAAAAGGCTGTCCGGTTGATCGTGCGATGGCCGCAACGTCCTCATATTCCAAAGACCATCTAGTGCTCCCGTCGTCGAGGCGTACGGACTTGACGCGCACATCGCCCTCAGGAGCAGCATGCTCCGAAAACGATCGCGGTAACCTGTATTTCCACTCGCGCCGCGCGCGAACACCTATCGTAGTAGTCTCCCGCATAATAGCGTTAGCAACGGCGTCCGCATCCTTCTGGTGAGCTGAAACGGAAAGGAGTGTGCCGATGCGGTTTTTCTTCATAAAGATAGGTGTACGCCAGACGTCGAGCGCCCCTTTTGCAAAGATGCGCTCTATCGCAACCTCGTAACCTTGTGGACTCATGTCGTCGATACCCGTTTCCATCACGACCACGTATTCCAAATTGGAGCGTTCATCTGACTCCACTTCGCCCACGATGACACGAGTGACGTTTGGAAACGGAAGCTCGCGAGACCCAGCTCCGTAACCGATCGCGTCGTATCGAATATTCGGTCTTGCTCCCACGTCTTCGACTAGTGTGGAGAGGAGCGCTGCGCCAGTCGGCGTCACGAGCTCGGCCTCGATGTCGATTGAAACCGTCGGCGCTCCTCGCATCATTTCTGCCGTAGCTGGTGGTGGATTGGGATACCTACCGTGCTGTGACACGATAGAACCATGGCCTACCGGATATGCCGAGCAGAATACCCTCTCGATTCCGAGAAGATCCAGCGCGATCGCGACACCGGCAATGTCTATTATCGCGTCGATTTGACCGACTTCGTGAAAATGAATATCGTCGATACTCATGCCGTGTACCTTCGCTTCGGCTGCACCCAGTCGCTCGTACACTTTCTGAGCCAATGCTACTTGGTTCGCAGTGAGATGCGACCTTTCGATCAGACTGAGAACTTCATGCAGTCGGCGGTGAGGATGTCGCTGCTGGTCGCCGTGCAGACGAAAGGTGTCATCCTCACCTGAGACACGCACGCTCAAATGCGTTGCCGCAATGCCTTGCCGGGTGATTTTCTCCGCGTGTAGAGACCACTCTGAGACTTGGATTCCCCTGAGCGAGGCCTCTATCACGTTGAGGTCCGCGCCCGCATCGAGTAAAGCGCCCAGGATCATGTTGCCTGCGGCTCCGCCTATCAGGTCGAAATATGCGACCTTCATCTTCTAGCTACGTTCATGATTTTATGAGCAAGCGCTGCGGCTCCGACACCATTGTCTATGTTCACAACCCCAATTCCCGGGGCACATGACGACAGCATCGTAATCAACGCGGCGAACCCGCCTGAGGAGACGCCATATCCAACGCTGGTCGGCACAGCTATCACAGGCTTGCTGGTGATCCCAGCCACGACACTTGGCAGAGCGCCTTCCATGCCGGCAATAACAATGACGACGTCACACGCGTTAATGCTTTCGATCTGTGAGAGGAGCCGATGAACGCCGGCGACGCCGACGTCGTTAAATTCCCTGACCGAATGACCTAGCGCTTCCAGAACGAACGATGCTTCGGCTGCTATAGGGATGTCGCTAGTACCGGCGCATACGAGCGCCGCCGTGGATCCGGTAGATTTTCTTCGGCCGAAACCCAGGCACGAGGAGGTCGCGTCGTAAGAGCATCCGCCGATTCTTTCCAAAATGATCCCTGCCGTCTCGGGTGGGACCCGGGAGGCCAACGCAAATCCGCCCTGCTCGATCATTTCGCGCAGGATCGTCTCGATTTGTAGCGCGGTTTTTGTGGCGCCGTAAACGACTTCGGGGAAGCCTGTGCGCGCTTCGCGACCATGGTCAATACTAACGCCGTGCAGATTTGTCTGGTGACTAGGGTCTCCGTCGGATCGGAGTTTCATGACGTAAATCGAAGTTTCATAAACGCACTTGGGACTTCCCGTGTCGGTTCGCCTAGTACATTCGGACTAGGTGCAGGAGCAGGTACGCGACTTATACGGCTAGAAGCGGATCGTCCGAAGACCACAACAACACCCATTTTGCACCTTATAAGGGAGTGAATAATGCCTCAAGTTCTGGAAAAAGCCGAACAGCTTGATTCACTTATCGAAGAGCTGAACCTTGTCATCGATCGTGCTCCTCGCCGCACCGCCGACACTCGCATGGAGTTCGAAACGTTCGATGTCACGCTTTCCTTCTACACCGAGGGAGCTCCCCCGGAAGCGTAAAGCATGGATGGCTGCGCGGGACCTTGGTGCGCTAGCACAGGATCCCGCGCACGCGCTTCGGTAGCTTCACTCGTTCCCGAGAGCACCGAATGAATGTTCCCGTATGAACCGCTTTCGCGCGTTTGCCAGCCTTAGAAACAGACAGTCCACTTAGAGCGTGCAAAAGATAGGCGCGTATTGGCCCTAGGTTTCGCGAGGGAACGTTAGCGTTGGGTATAGAGTCCATCGAGAATCTGTCTACGGAAATCGTTACCATATCGCGGCTCGACTCGTCCTCGCTTGCTCAACTCGCAGACGTGCTCGCGACGGAGACGCTGTTTGAGCATTCGTTTGCCGCGGAGGGGATAAAGGCGGCCGGGGCCGAGCGCATTGCGGCTGCTCAGCTGGTCTCCTCCGACTCACAGTGGAACGCATCGGGCCTTGGGGTCTTTTGTTTGTACTCCCGGCATAGCGGTGCGATGTTGGGCTTCGTTACATTGCAAGCTATCCCCACCGAGGATTCCGCGGTGACGTGTGGCATCTTCCTGTACGAAACGGCGTGGAGTACGCTGGTATTCGCTCACGCGGCCGAACGCCTCTTCTACCACGTTTTCGACACGTTGAAGAAGGACAGAATATATGCACGTGCAGCCGCTACGAATCACAGAGCCCTGCGTGCTATGGGTCGCCTCGGGTTTAGGTATGTTGCGGACGTTGAGTTCAAGGGCCATGTGCGCAAGCAATATTGTCTAGAACGGAACGCGGTTTCGCCGACCATTGAAGCAATTAGGCGAAAGAGGGTGCGTGCCGGTACTCTTTTCTAATCCGATCCTTCGGCGGCCGTTGGGCTCGCTACGAGTTCTGCGAAAAGCCATTCGTGCTGAATATAGCGAAGACGCTTTGCGCGCAATCTTGCGGGAAGATGAATTGCTGCTCTCCGCGATCCAACTGTCCGCGCGTGAGTTGCCCGAAAAGCTCCACGCCTGGTTTGACGATCTGAGACCGAATCCGAGGATGAGGTCGGCTATCTACCGCTATTTGATGCGCTATTGCGCGCGGGCGACACCCTTTGGTCTCTTTGCGGGGGTTTGCACCGGCGATGTCCGGGAGGAGGTCGAGTCGAGCTCGCTAGATTCTCAAAGATGGTTGACCATTAATCAACGTGCGAATCGATCATGCGACGGCGAAAGCTATCGGGAACTACTTAGCGAAGTCTGACGCGAACTTTCGTCGGCTGAAGGCTGTGCGCGCTGGTATGGCCGTTGGGCGCGGTGATCGGCTTGAAGTCTATAATCCAGCTAAAATGGACAATACTTCGCACGACGTTGTGAGCGTTGGATCGGTAAGGCGCTCGGATTTGCTCGATATGGTCCTTCGGTGCGCAGAGCATCCAGTGTCTTTAGCAGAACTCGAAAATAAGATTAGCGAGGCAAGGCCGCAAGCAGCATCCGGTGCCCTAGCATATCTGCGGTTGCTTGTCGAGGAACGCCTGCTGGTCGTTGAGCTAGATGGGCTTCAACAAGATCTTTCGGTGCAGCTAGCGACGATCCGTTCGTTTTACGCGCTGGCCGAAAAAGGTACACGCAACACGGCCAGCTTGACAGTGTTGGAGTCAGCGAATTGCGAGCCCGTGTCGCGACAAGGTCTAGCCGACGTTCTCGGAGCAGCGAAAGAAATCGAAAGTTCTCTAAAAGCGAACGATCTCGACGTTAAAGACATCCTCGCGGTTGACACTTATATGAGCGGATCGGTAACGATCGGCAAAGACATCACAAGCGCCGTCGATCGACTCTTTTCGTGCTTCTCACGCAAACGCGCAGCCGGCAGAAACGGCGACCGTTTTTATAACTGGTTTACGTCTCGTTACAATTCGAGCGGCTCCGCGAGATTGTTAGACGTCGTTACGCAATACTCGCCCGGTGACAGCCACGCTCAGCATGCGGACGAGGAAAAAACGCTTGCCCTTGTGGCCTCAGCTATCCGAGAGCGTGAAACGTACGTATACCTTTCGCGAGAGCAGGCGAGCGAACTACTTGCTAGAGGTGAACCGCGTGGCACGTATGATGCGCATCTCCATTGCATTGCTATGGAAGGCAGTGGCCGCATCATTCCAACGTCTTTGCGCCAATTTGTGCCGGGTACAGGCCGTTTCGCCGGTCGTTTCGGTCTCATACAGCACGGCAATACGCCGGAGGGTAGAAATGATAATGGCCGAGCGACCATCGATGCCGAGCTACGATATAGTGACGTATCGGGGCGGACGGGCAATGTCTCCACAGCTGAACCGCGCGGCGGCTTCGAGCTGATATTCGGCGTCTACCCTTCAGGTGCATCATTTGTTCGCCCTGAAGAGGTCCACATCGTGGACGTAGACGGCGAACTGAGATTTTGGTCGGAGCGTTTGTCATGTTTCATTCGGGTAAATCAGTCCAACATGCTAAACGTTAGGCGATCAAGAATCGCACGGATCATCGCGGAAATCAGCGAAGCGGACAGAGCTCTATATTTCTCCTGGGGCAAGTGTGCGTCTCTCCTTCCCTTTGTCCCCGGAGCACGTCTAGAAGATTGCGACGTCGCTATGCTGGAGCCGCAATGGAACGTTCCGGTCGCAATAGCCGCCATGTTCGACACAATGGAGGGCAGAAGCTGGATCGAGCAATGGAGCGTTCCTCGATTTGTCTACCTTGCGGATGGTGATCGCCGGCTACTTCTCGATTTAAACAACCGAATCGGAAGCGCCGAGGTCGTGAGAGCGTCTCTGCGTGCGACGAGTACAGTAAAGCTTGAGGCACTGCCTTTTTCGGAAGGGATCGCCGCCGAGCAATCTATTGCTTTTCCCTGCGAGCTCGTACTTGGTGTCGCGCAAACAGACAATGAACATTCCGAGCTTTCAGCCCCAGAGCTTCAGAGCCAACAGGATACATTTATACTGGGTTCAGAATGGACATACGTTAAAGCCTATAGGGAGTCCATAGGTTCGGGGCGAGGCTTCGCTCGTCAGGTATTGTCCGCCGTGATCGACTTATCGCGACGATGCGATGACTTTCATTTTTTGCACTACGCCGATCCTGACCGACATCTTCGAATGCGTTTCAGAGGCGCAGTTGGCTCCAAAATGTTACCTGAACTGTTCGAGCGCATGTCGATGTTATGCAGCAAAGGCATCGTAGAACGGGTCGAGTACGCGACATATGTCCGCGAAAGCCAGCGATATGGAGGCGCCAAGAATATCGAGCGAATCGAGCGCCTATTTACGATTGACAGTTTCGAGACGTATGACAAGATCATCGCTCAAAGCGACTTGGAACATGGCAATTTGCTTTCGGCATGTAGATTCATCGCAGAGCTAATCGGCTCTTTTGATGAAGCACTTAGGCACATGCAAAGCTCGCACGGCCGTCGCGAAAAACTGGATAAAGATTCATGGGCGCGCATCGCAGTTGTGAAGAGGGCTCTCTTCGACGAACCAAAGCTGGACGCTAGAAAATCCGAAATAATAACAAGCTGTACCCTCGCGGTAACGGACCGTCCAAGAGTATTAAGCAGTCTGATTCATATGCACTGCAATCGCCTCGGGCTATCTCGTTCGGAGGAAATTGAGATTCTACGCGAATCGACAGCCGTATTTGAGGGGTTGGTCGCCATGAGGCCAAAAAGGTTGGAAACGGCTTGAACGCGCCTGCGGCTCCCTGCCTCCACGGTCCTGCACAGCCGTTCCGGGTGAAGAGCTTAGCAAATCCGCCTGATCGCTCATCACGGTGAACTATGTGCAATAGCCTTCAAGATGTCGTTGTACGACAATAGCACAACGAGGCACATCAGGAACGCCATCCCCCCAAAATGAACCCAAGCCTCCTTCGTTGTATCGACCGGCTTTCCGCGAATGAGTTCAATCAGAATGAACAGCGCTCTTCCTCCGTCGAGCGCGGGTATCGGTAACACGTTGAAAAAGCCCAACGCGAACGAGATAAGAGCGACGAAATCGAGGTAGGGCGCGATGCCAAGGCTTTGAACCATCATTGACGCTCTAGCAATGCCGATGGGCCCCGAGAACTGGCGAAGGCCTTGAGGGTTATGCACCAGCCCCACTAAACCGGCGACGGAACCGCTCGCGAAGCTGCCGAGCATTTCAATCGACTGATTCGCGGATTTCACGAGTGAGAGGCGTGTATAGGAAGCTTTGAGCTCGAACCCAACGCAGCCTTGCGAAGGCGAACCCGGGCATGGGACGGGTGTTGCGGTAAACGAACGTACCGAGTTGCCGCGTTTGTAAGTAATGACAACCGCGCGGCCCAGGCTAGCGTGAATATTGCTCGTGATATCAGCCGGGGCCTGGTTTGGCGCGTTCCCGACACCTACGAGAATGTCTCCGGGGCGCAGCCCCAGGTCGTAGGCTGGGAATCCCTTCTCTATAGCGCCTATTTCGTTCGAGACGGTCGGCATACCGATCAGTGCGCACTCCGCGAACAACACGAGGAAGGCAATCAAGAAATTCGTCAGCGGGCCCGCAAGTATGATGACCAGTCGAGATAACGGCGGTATGGCCATGAAACTCAAACCAGGACCGGACTGCGTCTGGCCGTCCTCGCCCTCCATCGCGCAATAGCCGCCGATAGGCAACAGGCGCAGCGAGTACTGCGTGCCGGTGCGCGGGCTCACCCAGCCGCAAGAGCTTGGGCCCATACCGACTGCGAACTCCATCACGTGCACGCCGTTACGCCGTGCGACGACGTAATGACCGAGCTCGTGCAGCACGATCAAACCGAGAGCATCACGAGGAACGTGATGACCTTATCGATCGAGACGAGCGTAATGGCTGCTAACAACACCTGATGTCCTCTACATACTCCGCGGCCGCAAGTCGCGCATCCGAATCCGCTTCTCGAATGTGCGCGAGGGTTGCATCCCGGTGTGCCACCCGTTCGAGCGTGGTTGCGATGATGCGCGCGATCTCACCGAACCGGACCTTCCCTTCGACAAACGACCGCACTGCGACTTCGTTGGCGGCCGAAAGGACCGCCGGCGCGGTCCCACCCTGGGCAAGCGCCTGGTAGGCCAGCTCTAAACAGGGGAACCGCTCGAAATCGGGGCGCTCAAAGTCATAACGCAGGGAATCGGTCTGGGGTTTGCCCCCGAGCATGGCTAGGACCCCGTCCCTCGACTCCGCTTCGCTACGCTCGGGATGACAAGGGGCGAGCCGGTCGGGATAGGCCAAGGCGTAGCCGATGGGGATCTTCATGTCCGGGGCGCAGAGCTGGCCCTTGACGCTTCCGTCGGCGAAGAGCACGAAGCCGTGCGCGATCGACTGCGGATGGACCGCGATCAAGACGCGCTCGCCGGGTTGGTTGAAGAGCCGGCTTGCCTCGATGACCTCGAGCCCCTTGTTCATCATCGTGGCCGAATCGATGGTGTTTTTGGTGCCCATGCGCCAGGTCGGGTGCGCGAGCGCCCGCTCGAGCGTCGCCTCGCGCATTTCGTCGGCGCTCGCGGCACGGAATGGGCCGCCCGACGCGGTCAGCACGAGCGCCGCGACGCGCGTCGGATCTTCTCCGACGAGACACTGAAAGAGCGCACTGTGCTCGGAATCGACCGGAAGCAGTTGGCTGCCGCTGCGCGCGGCCGCGGCAAGCATCACCTCGCCGGCGGCGACGATCAACTCTTTGTTGGCAACAGCGATGTCGGTGCCGCGTTCGATCGCGGCCAGCACCGCATCGAATGCGACCGCGCCATCGGTTGCGGCTAAGACGATGTCCGGTCGCGACTCGATCGCGACGCGCAGCAAACCATTCGGTCCGTCGGCGGCGCTGGTCGCAACCTCCGGCGTGAAGCGCGCGTACTGTTCGCGCAGCAGCTCGAGATTGCGCCCGGCGGCGAGACCGACCACCGCGAAACGATCCGGATGCGCGGCGATCACCTCGAGCGCTTGCGTACCGATCGAACCGGTGGAGCCAAGAATTGCGACACGCTTGCGGTTCATTGCGTCACCGTTAGCACGCCGATGACGTGCAGGGTCGCGAAGTACGCCATCCCGCCGAACAAGTACGAATCAAATCGGTCGAGCACGCCGCCATGGCCTTGGATGATCTGCCCGGTATCTTTGACTCCGGCGTCCCGCTTGAGCGCTGATTCAGCGAGATCGCCCGCCTGCGCGGCGATCGACGTGGTCGCACCGAGCACAAGGCCCTGCCACCACAGCAGATGCAGCTGCGGCACGTACGCCGCGGCCGCGGCTCCGACAACGCTCACGATCAGGAATGCACCGGCTGCGCCTTCGACGGTTTTCTTCGGCGAGATCCTGGTGAGCTGATGACGGCCAATCAGCGAGCCGACGACCATCGCAGAGATGTCGGTTAGCGCGATCAGAACGACGACGTCGTAGGTCCACCAGATGCCGAGCTCCGGGATGCTGCGCAAGAAGACGAAGTACGTCAGCAGCTTGCCGATGTAGAGCACGGAGAGCAGCGTGTAGGCCGTGCGCGCGAAGTAGCCCTTCTCGTCCGCGCTGTACATACCGATCGAGAAACTCGCGATCGTGATACACGCAAGCAATACGCCTTCCCACTTGTGCAAGAGGTCGAACCACGCGAGCACGATGTAGGCGACGACGCCGACTATGGCGACCGGATACTCAAGCGGCTGGCCTTTGATTTCGCACAAGGCGTTCAGTTCGTAGAGCATGATGAGGCCGAGCACGAGCACGAGCGCATCAAAGGCCCATTGATTTGCGACCAGCGTTAACCCGACGACCGCCAGGAGCAAGCCGACGAGTACGCGTCGCATAACGGCGTTATTCGCCGTAACGTCGCTGACGGAGTGCAAAGTCACGGACGGCCTGCGCAAGATGTTCGCCCGAGAAGTCGGGCCAATAGACCTCGCTCATCACGAGTTCTGAATAGGCTGCCTGGTAGAGCAGAAAGTTCGAAAGACGCTGCTCGCCACCCGGCCGGATCAAGAGATCGGGGTCCGGATCGCCGGCCGTGTAGAGATATGACGAGATGAGCGCATCATCGATGCGCTCGGCCACAAGTGCGCCCCGTTGTACGTCAGCGGCGATCGCGCGGACCGCGCGCTCGAGCTCGCTGCGCGAACTGTAGTTCACCGCAAGGTTGAGAATCAGGCCGGTATTCTTTGCCGTGCCCTTTTGCAGATCGTCGAGCGCGTTGCGCGAGCGCTCGGGGAGCGCTTGCCAATCGCCGATCACGCGCACGCGTACGTTGTTGCGCTGCAACTCGGCGAGTTCGCTCTTGGCGAAATAGACGCACAGGTCGAAGAGAAATGCGATTTCTTGGGAATCACGCCGCCAGTTCTCCGTCGAAAAGCCGTAGACCGTCACGATCTCGATTCCCATATCGCTGGCAGCGTGGGTCACGCGCCGTAGCGCGACTATTCCGCGACGATGCCCTTCGAGTGCAGGCAAGCCGTGCTCGCGCGCCCAGCGGCGATTGCCATCCATAATGATTGCGACGTGCCGCGGCACGCGCTCTTCAATCGGGTCGATCATACGATTCGTATCCGCAGACGAGGTCGATCATGTCGTCACGTTCGATAGCACGCAGCACGCGCAGCGTTCCAACTCCAAGCGCCGGACCGACCGGCGCAAGCACCGAGAGACGCAAGCGGCGTCCGGCCAAGGCCGCACGCGCCGCAACTTCAGACATCAGCGTGAGATCCACGCCTAGACTTCCATGATGTCTTTTTCTTTGGCCGCGACGAGCGCGTCGATCTCTTTGACGAACTTGTCGGTCATTTTCTGTAACTGATCCTGCATACGTTTATTGTCGTCTTCGGTGATGTCGTGCTTCTTCAGCTGGTCCTTGAGATCGTCGTGAGCCTTGTGGCGCACGTTGCGCACGGCGATCTTGCCGTCTTCAGCTTTCTTTTTGACGACCTTGACCAGGTCTTTGCGGCGCTCTTCGTTGAGCGGCGGAATCGTTAAGCGAATCGTCGATCCATCGATGTTAGGCGTGATGCCGAGGTCACTCTTCTCGATCGCCTTGCGAATGTCGCCGACGACGTTCTTGTCGAAGGCCTGAATCACGAGCGTGCGCGCATCGGGCGTGCCGATCGACGCAACCTGCTTGAGTGGCACCGCGGAGCCGTAGGCTTCGACATGCAGGCGATCGAGCAGCGCCGGGCTCGCCCGGCCCGTACGAATCGACGCAAAATCGGAACGCGTGGCCTCCACGCACTTGTTCATCTTCGATTCGAGATCTTTGAAGAAGTCGGACACTATCTCACGCCTCCCACGCTCAGACCCTTCTCGCGTTCGACGATCGTGCCGATCGGATCGCCGAAGATCACGCGGCGGATATTCCCGGGAACGGACATGTCAAACACGATGATTGGAAGCTTGTTGTCCATACAGAGCGCCATCGCGGTCGAATCCATGACCTCGAGCCCGCGTTGCAGCACCTCCATATAGTCGAGGCGCTCGAAACGCGTCGCGGTCGGATCCTTCTTTGGATCTGCGCTGTAGATGCCGTCGACCTTGGTGGCCTTGAGGATCGCATCCGCGCCGATCTCGACCGCGCGCAGCGCGGCGGTCGTGTCGGTCGTGAAGTACGGATTGCCCGTACCCGCGGCAAAAATCACGACCCGGCCTTTTTCCAAGTGGCGCATCGCTCGTCGACGGATGTACGGTTCGGCGATCTGGTGCATCGCAATCGCCGTCTGCACGCGCGACGGCACGCCCATGCGCTCGAGCGCATCCTGCAGTGCGAGCGCGTTGATCACGGTCGCGAGCATACCCATGTAATCGGCGGTGGCACGATCCATGCCGGCCTCTTCATGGACTTTGCCGCGCCAGATATTTCCGCCGCCGACGACAACGGCTACCGAGACACCGGCGCGAGCGACGTCGGCGATTTCATCGGCCATGACGCGAGTCGTATTCACGTCGACGCCGGTATCGGTCCCGGCGAACGCTTCGCCGGAGATTTTTAGGAGAACGCGGTTGTACTTGGGTCCACTATTGCCTGAGTCCAAGAGCGTTAGTTTTCTCCGAGTGCGTACTTCGTGAAGCGGCGAACCTTGATTTTTTCTCCGAGCGACCCGACCGCCGCGTTGATCAGGTCATTGACCGAGAGCGAGTCATCCTTGACGAACGGCTGGTCGAGCAGCACGTGCTCCTCGTACCACTTGTTCAACTTGCCTTCGACGATCTTCTCCGCAACCTCGGGCGGTTTGCCCGCCGGCACCGCGGCCTTGAACTCGTCGCGCGCCTTGGCGACGACATCCTCGGGAACGCTCGCACGGTCGAGGTACTGCGGCGACATCGCTGCGATGTGCATTGCGATGTCGCGAGTCAGTTCCGAGAATTTCGGGTTGCGTGCAACGAAGTCGGTCTCGCTATTGACCTCGACGAGCACGCCGATCTTGCCGCCGGCGTGAATGTAGCTGGTCACGAGCCCTTCGTTGGCCGAACGCTCGGCCTTCTTTTCAGCCTGCGCCGCCCCGCGCTCCAACAAGAGTGCCTTCGCCTTCGCAAAATCGCCGTTGGCCTCGATGAGCGCCTTGCGGCAATCCATCATCGGCGCGCTGGTCTCTTCGCGCAGTGCCTTGATCTCTTCGGCTTTCGGTTGATAGGACATTGAGGTAGACACCAGTTCTCCTTACAGCGCTGCTTCGACTTGTGCCATGGTCAGCGGGGCTTCGTCCTCCACGCTTTCCTCGTACGGTTGCGCGTACGCACCTTCCGCGTCGTAGGCGCTCTCGCTTTCCGTCTTGCCCTCGATGATCGCGTCGGCGATCTTGCTGACCATCAGCTTGACCGCGCGAATCGCATCGTCGTTGCCGGGGATCGGGTAATCGATTTCGTCCGGATCGCAGTTCGTATCGATGACGGCGATGATCGGGATCTTCAACTTACGCGCCTCGAGGACCGCGATGCGCTCCTTCTTCGGGTCGACGATGAAGACCGCGTCGGGAAGACGATGCATGTCTTTGATGCCGCCGAGGAAGCGTTCGAGCTTGGCCATCTCATCTTGGAGCTGCGCAACTTCTTTCTTGGGCAGACGATCGAAGTCGCCTTGCATCTTCATGCCCTCGAGCTCACGCAGGCGCGCGATGCGCTTCTGGATCGTCGAGAAGTTGGTCAAGGTGCCACCGAGCCAGCGTTGGTTGATGAAATACGTACCCGCGCGTTCGGCCTCTTCACGCACGACGTCTTGCGCTTGCTTCTTGGTGCCGACGAACAGGATGACTTTCTTTTCACGGGCCATCTGCTTGACGGCCTCGTAGGTCTCGCGCAGCTTCTGTACGGTGAGCGCGAGATCGATGATGTAAATGCCGTTGCGCTCCTGAAAGATGAATGGCTTCATCTTGGGGTTCCAGCGACGGGTCTGATGCCCGAAGTGGACGCCTGCCTCGAGGAGTTCGCGCATGGAAACTACGGACACAAGGTATCTCCTTCTGGCCTCGGTCCGCGTGCCGTCATGGCGGTGCGATCCGTGTCGAGAGGCCATATAGCGCCTGCCGTCCGTGGCGGGCGTAGTAAAGTGGCGCCGCCCATATGGACAGCCGTCCGAGTATACCATGGGCCCCTGGGCCGGTCCAGCGACCGAAGGGGCTCTGCCACTAAGGCTCCTAGCCCAAGATACCGAATGTCAAAAACGATGCGGTGGTTAGTTACCGGCGGCTTGGGGTTTATCGGGTCGAATTTTGTTCGCCTCGCACTGCGTGAGCGGCCCGCCCTCGAGATCGTCAATCTCGACGCGATGACCTATGCGGGGAACCCCGCCAACCTGCGTGACATCGAGGTCGGTGCCCACTACCGCTTCGTCCACGGTGACATTTGCGATCCCAGGGCGGTGCGCGCCGCGATCGGCGCCGGGGTCGACGCGATCGTGAACTTTGCCGCCGAGACGCACGTCGACCGGTCGATCCTCGATCCGGAGCAATTCTTGCGTACCGACATTCTCGGCACGCACGTCTTATTGGAGGCCCTGCGCGAACACAAGATTCCGCGCTACCTGCAAGTGTCGACCGACGAAGTCTACGGCGACGTGGCCGAGGGCGAGTCGTCGGAGACCGACGCGTTACAACCGCGCAGTCCCTATTCGGCATCCAAGGCCGGAGGCGACATGCAGGTGCTGGCCTACTATGCGACGTTCGGCGCGCCCGTGGTGATTACGCGCGGGAGCAACACCTATGGCCCGTACCAATATCCCGAGAAACTGATTCCGCTTTTCATCACCAATCTGATCGACGATCAGCACGTTCCCGTGTATGGCGACGGATTGCAAGTGCGCGATTGGCTGCACGTCGAGGATCACGCGCGCGGAATCATGCACGTGCTCGAGCACGGCGAGCCGGGCAACGTCTACAACCTCGGTGGCGGCAACCCACATACCAATCTCGAAATCACGCAGCGGCTCGTCGACGGCTGCGGCCGCGCCATGGAAACGCACGTGCGTCACGTCGCCGATCGCGAGGGCCACGATCGCCGTTATGCAGTGTCGTGCGAAAAGGCGCGCGCAATCGGTTGGAAGCCGAGCGTTGCATTCGAAGCGGGGCTGCGCGATACGGTCGCCTGGTACCAGCAACATGAAGAGTGGTGGCGGCCGCTCAAGTCCGGCGAATTTCTAGCTTATTATAAGCGCCAGTACGCGCATAGGTAGGGCATGAAAGGCGTTATACTAGCAGGCGGTTTGGGCTCACGCCTTCGGCCGCTAACCAAAGTTACGAACAAGCATCTGCTGCCGATCTACGACAAGCCGATGATTTACTATCCGATCGAGACGCTGTGTAAGGCCGGCATCAAAGACATCATGATCGTCACCGGCGGCAACTCGGCCGGCGACTTTTTGCGTCTACTCGGTAACGGCAGAGAGTTCGGCCTTAAAGACATCTACTATACGTATCAGGAAGGCGAGGGCGGGATCGCCGATGCGCTCAAATTGTGCGAGCACTTCGCCGAAGGCCAGCGCATCGCTGTGATCCTCGGCGACAACATCATTCAGGAGAATATCGCGCCCTTCGTGCGTAAGTTCGAAGAGCAGGACTCGGGCGCGCGCATTCTCCTAAAGGAAGTCGACGACCCCGAACGCTTCGGCTGCCCTGAGCTCGACGGCGAGCGCATCGTCCGAATCGAGGAGAAGCCCGCAACACCGAAGAGCCGCTTCGCCGTGACGGGCATCTACATGTACGACCGTCGCGTCTTTGATTTTTGCAAGCGTCTCAAGCCCTCGGCGCGCGGTGAGCTCGAGATCACCGACGTCAACAACGCCTACATCAAAGAAGGCGACCTCTTCTACGACGTGCTCGACGGTTGGTGGACCGATGCCGGGCAATTCGAATCGCTGTACCGCGCTACGCAGTTAGTCGCCGAATCGAAGTTGAAAGCTCCGCAGCAGGTCGGATAGGTCCGCCAGCACATCGCGCGGTTGCCAGGCGATGTCCTGCGCAAGCCGCTCGACGGCGATCGGAGCCGCGACCGACGCCGGCGCGTCTGCCGGGACCTCAACGGTTATTCCGCAGGCTCGAAGCACCGAGAAGATCTCGCCATGGCGCGTGTTTCCACCGCGAGCGACGTTGTAGATGCGCTCGGTCCGATCGAGGGCGCAGAGAGCCAGCGCTGCTTCCGCCACATCGTCGACGCTAACGTAATCCTTTGCCGAGGTCTCTGAGGTTCGCACTTGGACCCTTCCCGACGTCGCGGCTTGACGCAAGATATCGGAAAGGAACAATCCCGAATCGAAACTCGTCCCGTACACGTTTGAAAGGCGCAGCACGCAGGCGTCCTCGTGTCCGGAAAGCACGAGTGCCTCGCCGGCAATTTTCGAGGCACGATACACGTCGACGCGATCGGGGGCGTCCAAGACCAGCCCCTGCGCTTCGCCGGTTGATGACGTCCCGTCATATACGCGGGTCGAGGAGATGTAAAGAAAACGACGGCTGCGCGTCGTGCGCAGCAGCCGCTCGACCGCGCTCACGTGCAACGCAAACGCGTCAAGCGGACGCTCTTGGGCTCCCCACGCAACGCCGGAACAATAGACGACTACATCGAATTCTTCCCCATCGAAGGACGCGTCGTGCGACCGAACGGCGACGCTACAACCGAGCCTCTTCAGCTTGCCTGACGACGGCGCTTCCGATGAACCCGCGCCCGCCTATGACCGCCACACGGCCCAGCCGATACTTCATAAAGATGAATTTTCGATATAAGACGGATCGCCTTGCGACAGCCCACAATGCGGATTTCCTCGTCGATCCGCTCTTCGCGGAAGCCTATCGTCTCGGCGCGTCCACTGAGCATCCGTATGGACCGAACATGCACATCGAGTGGCGCGTGTACACGGCGTGCTGGATCGCCTCAAACGCTATCCATCGACCCGGCGACTTTGTTGAATGCGGCGTGGCTAGCGGCATCATTTCGCGCGCTGTGGCGCACTATATCTCGTGGGAGAATCATCCCGATCGTACGCTTTGGCTCCTCGACACCTTCGATCGCTATCCCGTCGAGCAACTGACCGACGCGGAGCGCGCAGCCGGACTGACTCGCCTCGGGGAACACTATCACAATTCCGTTGATTCGATCACCCGCACGTTTGCCGATTTTCCGAACGTCCGAATCGTTCCGGGTCTTGATTCCGGATACGTTGCGCGAAATCACGGCCGAACGCGTCGCATATCTCCACCTCGATCTCAATGCGTCGACGCCCGAACGCGCCGCCATCGAATATCTCTGGGATCGCCTCGTGCCCGGCGCTTGGGTTCTGCTCGATGACTACGGCTGGACGGAGTGCATCAATCAGAAGCTCGCTATGGATGCGTTCGCGGCGACGAAGGGGTTGCGCGTCTTCTCCATGCCGACCGGGCAAGGAATACTCTTCAAGCCGTAGCGGGAACGGCCGAGAGCGGCGGCGCCGCGGCATCTTTCGCCGATACGATCGGTGCATCCGAAGCGGCCACGCGATCCCGACTCGGCGTCGTTCCAGAGCACCTGCTTCACTGGCCGGATCGTAGAAGTCCGTCTGCTTGTACGAGATGATCGCTTCGTCTGAGAGCACGTAGAAGCCGTGCGCAAAGCCCCGCGGTACGTACAATTGCTCGCAGCCGCATCGCAGTGAGGCGAAAACCCTGCCACTTTCCGAACGTCGGCGATCCGCGGCGCACATCGACGACACGTCGAAGACTCTCCCTTGAGCACCTGGACCAATTTCGCCAGTCGAAAATCGAAATGCATCCCACGTAGCACTCCGCGTTTCGAAACTGGAAGCGTTATCCTCGACGAAGAGATCGATGGAGGCCGACTGCCGATATTCCGCCTCCGAAAACATACGCCGGAATGATCCGCGCTCGTCGGCGTGTGCGACGTCGCACGAACGAATTTCACTCCCGGCAAGCGCTAGGGCGGCAACATCGAAAAGAGTTCGGCCACATCCATGCTTTAGTCTTTCATGCAGCGAAGGTAGCCGCCGGGAGCATCCGTGATCATCAACTTGTCGTTGATTTCGTGATCGACGACGAAACGGTCGTTCTCACCCAAGAACTCCTGGAGCGCGGATTTTGGATTACGCGTCGTCGTCCACTCGCGCTTGAGATCGATTGAGGGATCGATCTCCCCGGTCGAGGTTCCGTAGACGATCAGCGGTCCGCCTTTCTTCACGAGCGGCGAATAGGCGCGCAGCTCCGCAAGTACGTGCTCGTGCGTGTGCAGCGAATCCAGGATAACCATCACACGCTCGTGCTCCGCTGCGAGTTTCTTGACGCGATCGACGACATCGGCATCCGTGGACGACCCCTCGATAACCGATATCCGCTTGGCAAGTTGGTGTTCGGCGGTCGCCTTTTTATTGTGCTCGCGAAACTCGACTTCGATGCCGACGACATCTCCGCGTCCACCGATAAGCTCCAAGATCGAAGCATAGAAGATGAGTGCGCCGCCGTGTGCGACGCCCGTTTCCAGGACGAGGGTCGGCCGATAGTTCCAAATGAGCTCTTGCAGCGCGATAATATCCTGCGGGTACTGGATGATCGGACGCCCGAGCCATTTGAAATTTCGGTAGTAGCCGTACGTAAATGTTTTTCCAAGGAAGGTCTTCACGGCTTGGGTCATGACCGGGTCCTGATTCATCGCTGCAATTGCGGCGAAGTCTATCGGGTCGTGGGGATCGCGGTTTGCCATCAGTTCAAATCCAATTCAGATGCATTGACAAAAAATCGGCTGAGAAGATCACGTTTTCGCGGCCAGATCTCCAGATTCGGCGACATCCCACGCACCATCGAATTCGGCGGGACCTCGGCATACGCGACGGTACTATTCGCGGTTACTATCGACCCGCTCCCGATGGTGCCCGTGCCTACGATAAACACGCCGGGAAAGAGGATGATGCCCTTCCCAAAGGTGAGCACCGTCGTAATGTCATTCGCGATCGTGACGTTTTGACACACTACGAGGTAGTCGCCGTACGTGCCTTTGCCGATCACCGTTCCGACGGTATGCGGGATACAAAATACATCCGGCAAGATCGTATCGGGCATGATAACGATCCCATGGCGCATCCGATTCAGCAGCGAAATCTTGTTCGCTGTCGGGGAATCTCCCGAACGCCAAAGCGCGTTGGAGAGGAAATATAGAAACGTTGCGAACTGGTCGCCGTGCAGATGATTGAACGTCGCACCATGCTCGTCTCTATATCCACGGAGCGCGACGTGGCTGAAGCAGTGCTCGAGCCGCTCGAGTGCCGCGTCGAACGTACCATTTAGATCGCTTCGCACTGCATCGGGAAAGTTATTCGCGACGAGGTGATCGACGTAGGCGCGAAGCTGCTCTTTCGGCAACGACAGCCTCAATCGTCCCACACCTTCCATGGGGCGTTGCCGCTGTACCAAAGCTCGTCGAGCTGGCGCTTCTCGCGCAGCGTGTCCATCGGCTGCCAAAACTCCTCGAGCCGATAGGCGCCGAGCTGGTGTTGTGCGACCAAACGCTCGAGAGGCTCGCGCTCGAGGATGCTGGCGTCGCCATCGATGTAATCGAAGATCTGTGGCTGAAGCACGAAGAATCCGCCATTGATCCAGCCGCTAACGACCTGCGGTTTCTCGATGAACTCGTCGACGCCGCCGTCTTCCGCGACGACGAGACTTCCAAAGCGCGAAGGCGGTCGAACTGCGGTCAGCGTTGCAATGCGCCCATGGGCCTGATGGAAGCGGACGAGGTCCGCCACGTCGATTCTCGCAACGCCGTCACCATACGTCGCCATAAACGGCGCGTTCCCGATAATACTACGCAGCCGCAGCAATCGGCCGCCGGTCATCGTCTCGGATCCAGTGTCGACCAAATGCACGTGCCAATCGGGCCCATCCGCGCGCGACACCTCGATGTCTCCGTGACGCAGGCGAATTGCGAAGTCGGCTTGCCGGAACCTGAAGTTGAGGAAGTAATCTTTGATGACTTCGCCTTTGTATCCGAGCGCAACCACGAACTCATTGAAGCCGGCAGCGGCGTAGATCTTCATGATGTGCCAGAGGATTGGGTAGCCGCCGATCTCGACCATCGGCTTCGGGCGCGCGACCGTCTCTTCCATTAAACGCGTGCCCAGACCGCCGGCGAGAATGACGACCTTCATTGCGTGGCCCCGTTCCCAGCGGCATGCACAAACGATGCGACGGCCTCGTCCAATAGCTCGCTCACCTTTTCGCCCGCCGCGCGACGCCGATAGAATGTCGCGGTTTCGGCGATCGCGCGCTCCGCGCTAAACACTGGATGCCACGCGAGAAGTTCGCGACTCGAAGCCGAGTCCAGCAAGAGCACCGGATTCTCCGGTACCGCAGCTTTGTCCAACACGACCTCCACTTCGCTCCCGTATCCTTGTACGAAGAGCGCTATGCCTTCACGGACGCTTAGGGGCCTGCCATCATCGGGCCCGAAGTTCCAGGCCCGCGCTACCGTCGCGTCGCCGCGCAGCCCGCGAGACAAAAGGATGCAATAGCCCAAGAGCGCGTCCAGCACGTGTTGCCAGGGTCGGATCGCTTGCGGATGCCGAACGACGAGTCGGCGCTCACCGAGCATCGCGCGCGCCAGGTCCGGGAAGAGCCGGTACGCAGCCCAATCGCTGCCACCGATCACGTTTCCCGCCCGGACGGTCGCGACGATCGGCCCGTGCCCGCGCTTGAGCAGCGCGCGATACCCCTCGACGACGAGTTCGGCACACGCCTTGCTTGCGCTGTACGGATCGTGTCCACCCAAGGGATCGTCTTCGCGCAGCGCTGCAAGCGATGGCCGATAACATTTGTCGCTCGTTGCCACGACGAGCACCCGAACGGACGGCGCATTGCGAACCGCCTCGACCACGTTGACGGTACCTTGCACGTTGGTCGCATACGTGCCGACCGGATCGCTCAGCCCTTCGAGGACCAGCGACTGCGCGGCCAGATGGAGTACGCATTCGGGCTGCCACTGCGCGATTGCGTCCCGCAATGCATCGGCGTCCCGAATATCACCAAGGCGATGCTCGATTCGCGCGCTTGCGCCCGATTCTTCGAACAAGCTCGGCTGCGTCGGCGGTGGCAAGCTAAATCCGTACACGCGTGCTCCGAGCGCCCGCAATAACGCGATCGCCCACGCGCCTTTGAACCCGGTGTGTCCGGTGACAAGGACACGCGTTCCTCGCAGAGGCTTGAGGCCCTCAATCATGCGCGAACGGGCAAGATGCGACCAGAAAGCTCGGCGGCAAAACGCAGAATCTCGGTCGGCTTTCCGATCGCGTTGACGCCCTGCTGCACGATCTCTTGCAGGCGCTGCTGGAAGGCTGCGCGCTGCTGACGCTCGCTTTCGTCGGACACGGGATATGCGTTGTAAATTCCTTGGAGCACCGACGAATACTGCGACCATCCCTCGGACGTACGTCGTCCGAAAATGTGCTGACGATCGAGCCTGTGATCGAGACACACCGTATACGCGTTGACGTCGAGCTGATGTGGCCGGAACGCCTTGGCTAAGCGCAGCAAGAACTCCCAGTCTTCCAACGCCGGCGCGTCGGCGCGAAACAGCCCAATTTGCGCCAAACAATACCGGCGATGCGCAACGGCTCCAAGGGGAACGCGGTTTGCGATCAACGATATCGCGCCAGAACCGGAGGATCCGTCGTTTCCCTCGGCAACGACCGTCCCGTTTGCGCCGATAACCTCGTAGCCGGCTCTTCCGATTGTCGCCTCAATCGACGGATCGGCAAAAACGCGCGCCAGTTGCGCAAAGTAACCCGGATCGAATTTGTCATCGTCATCGAGATACGTGATGATCTCTCCGTTGATTTCGCCCAGCCCGGCATTACGCGCGGCTCCCGGTCCCTGTCCGTTACGACGCATGCGCGTGACACGCACGCGATCCTGCAGGCCCAAGTGCGCGACGATCGCCTGCGGGTCGGGCGTTCCGTCGCATACCACAACGGCTTCCCAGCGCTCGTAGGTCTGCGCCTTGAGGCTCGAGAGCGCTCGAATCAGCGCGCCCATTCTTCCGCTAAACGGTACAACCGTACTGATGAGTCCGTTGCCCGCGAGCACATCGTCGCCGATCTGCGGAACGGCCGCGACGCTGGCTCGCGCACGCATCACGTACGGCCCGAGCTCTTCCTTCATCGCTTCTAGCTGTTCGGGATACGGAGCTCCGATCTCGGTGATCTTTCGTTCGACCATCGCCTGGAGTTCGGTCCGATAGCCTGCGAGCTGCTGATGGTACTTCGGTTGCGTGTAGCGATCGAGCAGTGTACAGAACTCCCGCAGTTGCGCGCCAGATTTCACGAAGGCCGTCACGCCGCTGCGGTTCTCGCCGTGAAACCTGATCAACGCCTCCGGCTTGGCGATGAAGCCGAATCTCTTCCCGGCCGACGCCATTCTGATGTCGTATTCGTAATCGAGAATGACGGTGAGCGATTCATCGAGCAAACCCAGCTCGGTGAAGATCTCCCGCGGAAAGAGCACCGTCGGGAGGTACATGCAACTGTCGCGCGTCAGGAGATTCGCGAACTCATTGCGTCCCGTGTACGAATCGGCAGCGTCGAATTGCTGATGGTCGAAGTACTCCGCCACCGTGAGATCCTTGTTGACGATGCAAACAGACGCGTAGACGATATCGATGTCGCGATGGCGGCGCCGGTAGTCAAGGACGTCCTCGACCAGCGTCGGCAGCAGCATATCATCAGCCGAGAGAAAGACGACGTAGTCGCCACGGGCTTCCAGAATGGCGTCGTTGTGATTTCGTTGGATGCCGACGTTCTCGGGGCGGGCGATCACGCGGAGGCGCTCGTCGCTGAACGATCGGATTACCTCGAGCGAATTGTCCGTCGAGGCGTTGTCGCAAACGAGGACTTCAATGTTGCGATACGTCTGCGACAGCGCGCTGCTGATCGCATCGGCGACGTACTTACCGTAATTATACGAAGTGATAACGATGGTAACGAGTGGCTGGTCAGGTCTTGCCTGCCCCACGCCAATGCCGCCGGAATGGTCTAAAGTCACGCTTCTAGGTATCGGCATGGTCTCAGACGGCGTTTAGGGGGGACCCGTCGGGAGCGCTTCCGAAGCCGTCGCGCAACGTGCGCACCTGCATCGTCCACATCGGCACCCACAAAACCGGAACAACATCGCTCCAGCTGTTCACAGCGCAGAACCGGGCAGCGCTCGAGAGCGCCGGCCTCGCGCTCGTCATGACGGGAAGAACGGCGAATTTCCCCTACCTCAACTATCTGCTGGCCTCCAAGCTTTCCGACCAAGCGTCGGAGACACATGCGTCCCTGGCCCAGGAGTTGCAAGAAAAGCCGGTCGACGCGTCGCTTATCACGTCCGAGGATCTGTCGCTCCTCTACACACAGCCCGATGCGCTAGGGGTACTCGCATCGGCAATCCGCACCGCCGGGTACACTCCAAAAATTCTCGTGTATCTGCGGCCACAGGCGCCGTATGCCGAATCGATGTACGTCGAGCGGGTCAAACAGGGCGAGTTTTTCCCGATGTCGTCCTTCATCCAACAGATCCTCGAGACGGGCGCATACCGCCCGGATTCCGCACCCGTAAATCTGGAGTTTCGTTACACCCGATTACTTGCGCCCTGGGTCGAGGCTTTTGGCAAAGAAAACATCGTCGTTCGGCCCTACGAGCCGGCGCGAGGAACGGCGTTTATCTTCGAGGACTTTCTTCAAACGATCACTCGAATCGCGCCAAGTTTCGGGCAGGCGCCGCTCGAGTTCTCAGTGGCCCAGCCGCGCGCGAACGAGAGCCTGAGCTTCGGCAGCCTCTTGGACACGACGTATGCGAGGCTCTTGCCCACGAAGCCGCCGCAGGCCGCGCCACGGACGCTCCTGCGGTCACAAGTGCCCGATTTTCCGGCGGCGTTGCTCGATCAACGCTATGCGCTCGTCACGCGCGAAGAAACGCTGGCATTTCTTGCGTCCTTTGGACCCGATAACGCAGCGATCGAGCGAGAGTTCGGCGTGCACATTCCATTCCAAACTGAAGGCGATGTCCCGGCAGCAAGCGATCCCGTTTGGCAAAAGGCCGCTATCGAACGAGCGATCTTCGATCGACTCTTAACGGTTTGGCTCGACGCCGCGCGACGATTGACCTCAGAAAAATAGACGCACGCCGACGATCACGAGAATCGCCGCGAGCCCCACGCGAAACGCTCGCTCGGGCAGCCGTTTTGCAAGCGGCGTGCCGATCAGCACGCCTGGAATCGAACCTGCAAGCAGCAGCCCCGCGAGCCGTACGTTTACGTCGCCGAGTTTGAAGTGCCCGATGATCGCCGGCACCAACAACACCACGGCGAACGCGACGTCGGTTCCGACGAGCGTGCGCAGCTGCGCTTGCGAAAGCACGAGCAAGAGTAGTGGCAGCGTCAAAGAGCCGCTGCCGATCGAGGTGATACTGACCAACGTTCCCACGACGAAACCGGTCAGCGCTAGCGGCAGATGGGGAAGCGCTTCGGCCGGCGGTCGCTTGTCGGCCGGAATCGATTTAGTAAACGCGACCGCGGCGGCTGCGACAAGCAGCGCGACGCCCAGCGCAATCTTCAGCACGTGGTTGACCGTATCGAGCGGCAGATGCGCGTGCAGCCAGCCGGTGATGAGCACACCGACGATTGCACCGGGTACACCACCGAGCGAGAGAAAGAGCAATGCGCCGTAGTTGACCGTCTGCGCGCGGATGTGCGTAAGGAAGGCAACGATCTTCGTGCCCAGACTGAAAAGCAGGTCGGAGCCGATGGCCGTGCTTGCGTCATAACCGAGAAAGAGCACGATGAGCGGTGTGGTGAGCGAACCGGCGCCGACGCCGGAATACGAGATGCACAAGCCGACGATGAAGCCGATCAGTACGATTTGGATCATCGGATCTTCACGTGCGCCTCGATGTACTCCAGCAGTACCGACGCCGACTCTTCGATGCGATGGGTTGCGGTATCGACAACGAGCTCGGGACGCTCGGGCACTTCGTACGGCGACGACACGCCGGTGAAGTGGGCGAGTTCACCGCGCCGCGCGCGCCCATAGTGGCCTTTGACGTCGCGACCTTCCGCCGTGAGCAAATCGCACGCAACGTAGATTTCGTGGAAGGCGTTCGGATATGCCGAACGTGCCAGCTCACGATCGGCGGCAAACGGCGAGATCAACGCGCAGATCACGACGAACCCGGCGTCGGCAAAGACACCGGCGACGGCCGCCGTCCGGCGCACGTTTTCGGAGCGATCTTCGTCAGAAAAGCCGAGGTCGACGTTGAGCGAGGTGCGCAGCGTATCGCCGTCGAGCACGTACACGTGACGGCCGCGCTCGAAGAGCATCCGTTGCGCCGCCATCGCGACCGTCGACTTGCCCGAACTGGGCAAGCCGGTAAGCCAAAACACGGCGCCGGCGTGACCGTTGCGAACCGCGCGCTCGACGCGCTCAACCGACGAGGTCATAGCGACGACGTTGGTCGCGCCTTCGCTGCGCGCATGACCGACGACCGCATCGATGCGACCGCCTGCGACGATCGTTCCGGAGCGCAGCAGCACGAAGCGGCCAATAGACGATTCGGCCACGTTCGTATCCGCGGCGATCAATTCACGCGATACGAGCGAGACGACACCGACGTCGCCGCTTCGCAGTTCTTCGGACTCACGCGGCTCGAGCGTGTCGGGATCGATCGTCTCTTCGATCTTCGCCAGCGTCACCGGAATCTCGCGCGTGCCTAAACGAACGCGCAGTGCCTCGCCCGGCGCGCACGGGTCGGCGCCAAGCCATACGACCGTGGTCTGCGCGACGTGACCGAGCTGGGGGCATCGGTTGCGCGGCTGCCGACCGCGCCGCGATCGACGAACACACGGGCGTCGAGTTCGAGCGCAACCGAGGATCCAGCGCCGGCGCGCTCGACTTCGCGCGGCCACTGGTGCACGGCGACCACGCGCGCCCCGGTCTGCAGCGGCCAAAACGTGAGAAACTCGCCGCGCTCCAACGTGCCGGATTCAACGCGGCCGGCGATCAAGCGTTTGTTCTCACGGCGATAGACGTCTTGCACGACGAAGCGCAGCGGGCCGTCTTGCCGCACCTCCGTGCGCTCGAGCGTTCCGAGCGCCTCGAGCAGCGTCGGACCCTTCCACCACGCCGTAAGCGGTCCGGGTTTGACGATGCCGTCGCCGCTGCGGGCGGCGATCGGCACGATCGCGCGCGCCTGCATGCCGAGCTGCTCGAGAAACGCGCGCACTTCGCCGGCTCGCTGCTCGTAGGCCGCTTGCGCATCGCTCGCCAAATCGAGCTTGTTGATCGCCACGAGTACGTTCGCGAAACCAAACCACCGCAAGAAGAGCGCTTGACGTCGCGTCTGTAACGTGATGCCTTCATCAGCGGCCACGACCATAACCGCGGCGTCGACTTCGGAGGCACCGCTCAACAAATTCCGGATCAGTTCGCGGTGGCCGGGAGCGTCGACAAAGACAAATTCAGCGTCGGGCGTGCGCACCCAAATGCGCGAGAGATCGAGCGTAATTGCCTGATCCCGCTCGAGCTGAAAAGCGTCGAGCAAAAACGAGTACTCGATCGGCACGCCGCGCTTTCGAGCTGGATGTTTCGAGCTCTTCGAGCTTTGCCGGGGTGACGAGGTCCGAGATCGACGAGCAGACGGCCAAGAATCGTGGACTTGCCCGCATCGACGTCACCGACCATCACGATGCGAACGTTCTTCACATGTACCCCGTCGTGCGCAGACGTTCGAACGCGTCCTCGCTCTCGTTATCCATCGCCCGTCCGGCGCGTTCCGGCTCGCGCGTCACTTCGAGTTCCGCGATGATCTTCTCGAGCGTATCGGCGTCGCTCGCGATCGGGAACGTAATGTTGCTCTCGCCGAGCGAGCGAAAGCGCTTCCCGTTCTTCGCAAGGTAGAGTGGGACGTACGGAATCTGCTCGCGCAGCGTGTAGCGCCAGATGTCGAGTTCGGTCCAATGCAGCAGCGGATGAATGCGCACGTGCGCGCCGTCGGGCACGTCGTAGGCATAGTAGTCCCACAACTCCGGCGGCTGCCCGCGTGGATCCCAGGATCCGTCGGCGTTGCGCGGGCTGAAGATCCGCTCTTTCGCGCGGATCGCTTGCTCGTCGCGGCGGATGCCCAAGAGAATCGCCGCGATATCCCTCGCGCGCGAGCAACGCACGCAGGCCCGCGGTTTTGCGCGCCGCATGACGCGCTGCGGGCGGCAACGTTTGGTCGACGCTGCTCTCGGGCGGGCAGAGTTCGTTTGCCACCGGAAGGTTCCACTCCGCAACCAAGCGATCGCGAAATGCGTAGACCTCCTCGAACTCCATACCGGTGTCGAGCAACACCACCGGAAAGGGCACGTCGCCCAGGAAGGCCTTGCGGACCATCCACGAGCAGCGCGGTGGAATCTTTCCCGATCGACCACAGCATCGCGAGCGGCGCGACGCACGAGAAGGCTTCGCGCAAGATGAAGATCGTGCGCGCTTCGAGCTCGTCGAGGTAGTCAAGGCGGGACATCCGTCCTAACTCTCGACCTCAACTTTGTAAGGTCCTCGTTTGTTAAAGCGAGCACACAATGACTTTGCGCTTGCGGGTCTAACCTATCGGTGGCGTTATGTCACGGTATATCGAATTTTTCGGCCTCGAACGCGACCCGTTCTTGGATACGGCCGACCCGTATTTCTATTGCGAGCTCGGCGCGCTGCGCAAGGCAAAGGAGCGGCTCGACGCGTCGGTCGACGCGTCGCGCGGGCTGACGGTCGTTCTGGGCGAGCCCGGGACCGGGAAGACCAGTCTGAGCGGCGCGCTCGAGCAGGACCTGCTGGCCGACGACCGCGTCGTGCTCGGCAAGATTCTCGACCCGACCTTCGCCAGCGACGTCGAGTTCCTGATCGCCGTCGGCCGCGTCTTCGGCCTCGCGCTGCCGCCGCGCTCGAGCGCGGCGCTGAAGAACGCGCTCAAGAACTTCTTCTTCGAGACAGCGATCCTCGAAAAGCGCAAGCTCGTGCTGACGATCGACGAAGCGCAGAACCTCAGCGACGAAAATCTCGAAGCGCTGCGCCTGCTGCTGAACTACCACGTCCCGCAGCGCAAACTGCTCAACATCTTGCTCTTCGGGCAGCGAACTGCGACGCGCATCCGCGCAAGGGTAACCTCGCCGACCGCGTGGACGGCTGGATCCGGCTCGTCGCGCTCGACGACGCGATGGCCTCGGCGATGCTCGATTTCCGGTTCGCGAGCCGGGCTGCTGCCCGGCCAGCAACTCTTCACGCCCGACGCGCGCGCGCTGCTGATCGACGCGGCCGCCGGCCTTCCGCGCAGGCTCACGATGGTGGCGCACGTGGCGATGCAAGAGGCCAGCGATCGCGCGAGCCGCTGGTCAACGAAGACCACGTGCGCGCGGCGATGCTCGCACGCGGCATCGCCTCGCGCCGAGACTACCGTCGTGGCGTACGGCGGAGAACGGGGCACGCCCCGAATCCGATCGCCGCAGCTCGGCGTTCTGTTCAGCCGGCTCTTCGCACGCCGCTCCTCGCCATGAATCGCGAGCCCGACTTCGACTCAAGCGCGGATATGCGGCTGCTCGAACTCCAGCGCACGCGCTCGGCTTGCCGGCTCCGCGAGCGCGCTCCTGGGAGAGCCGCCGCCGTCGCCCGACGCCGCGGCGTCGGATGAGCCGTCGGATAGCCCCGACGGCCGAGGGGCGGTCCTCGCCGTCAGACGCCACGCCACCCGGCAGTCATCCCTGGGGCGGTCGTCACCTATGCCCTCAGCGTCGTCAACGAAGGCGCCGCAGCCGCAGACGGGGTCGTCGCCGGCGTGCCGCTGCCCGGCGGCGCGACGTACCGCCTCGGCTCGTGCGGTAACGGCCGCTCGGCCGACGATAACGTTGCCGAGCGTTCTTCGGGGCGGGTTGGCTTCGGCACCATGCCGCCGGACAGCCGGCGCCCTTCAGTGGAAGTCGGCGTACGGCTGGGCACAAGCCGCTGCTCGCGATCCCCCAAGTCGCGCGCGCGAGCCGCCGTGCTGGGCGCGGCCCGCTCTCCGTCGAGCGCAGAGGCACCCGCGACCGCCTTGCCGGCGAGCTCGGCGCGGCCGACCGCGCGCTCTTCGAACCAAGACCGCTGATCCCCGTCGAGATTCCCGCCTAGGAGCTGCCGATCTACGAACTCGACGCCGAAGAGCAGATCGTCCACGAAGCCGCCGACGCCGCCCTCTCCGAGCCGCCGCGCGCGCCTGCTCCCGCGCCTGAACCGCGACGCCGGAGACTCGTCGCCGAGCCGGAACCCGCGCCGGAACCGGAGCCTCCCGCGCCGTTGCCTGAGCCGCGTCCGCGAAGCCGTCGTGCTCTACGGCAGGTTCGATCGTCCCACGATCGCTTCTTCGAGCGCGTCTTCCACGGTCGAAAGGGCCCACGATCCTACAGCACTGCATCTTCGGGAGCGCTTCGCTTGCGCGCTCGACGCCGACGGCGACGACCGCGGGCTCAAGGGCACCTCGCCGCGCAATCGCAGATTCTTCATCGCGTCTCTTGCACGAAAAACTCGGTAAGAAGGAACCGATCGCCGAATATGCGGGCTAGCTGCTCGCCGCATCGACGCGATCGCGCCTCGTCACCGTGCGGCCGGTCGAACGCCGAAGCAACGGCGGTTACTGCTGGCCAACGAACTGCACGAACCCGCGCTCGCCGTGGTCGCAAGATCGCCGAAGACCGCGACCGCTGGGACTTCGTCAAAGCGCGCCAGCTCACGCTCGCCCTGCAGGCTCAGCGCGTCGCCGTCGACGACGATGCGCGCGCCGCCGCAATCGAAAACGCACTGCGCTCCTACGCGCAACACTCGATGACGGCTTGCAAAAACTCTTCGTGCGCATGCGGATCGATCGGACCACGGGCGTTCTCTTCCAAACCGATACCGCTCTCGACGCCGCCGCTCGCGCACTGCTCGCCGCATTCGGACTGCGCGCTCGCGAATTGAGGCTGTTCTCGGAATCCCGATCGCCGGGTCGCCGGCCGCGCCTTCGTCGAGAGCGTCGACCAGCTTCGACTGCCGCCGTCCGTCACCGTGCTTCGAACGCGTGCATCATTACCGGAAACTTCATCCCCGCGCAGCGCGACGTCCTCCTCGAGCGCGCGCTCGCATGGAAAGCCGACGTGCTCGTCATGTGCGACGACGACATGGTGCTCTCGCCAAACGCGTTACGTCAAATTCTGCGCCCTGCTCGAAGCGGATCGCGCAATGCCGCTCTCGCCGGTGCCCTCTATTACTCGCGGGACGGTTTTCGTCCGATGGTCGTTGACCGTTGGGACGAAAACGACACGCCCACGGCTGTGATTCCCGCGTTCGATCGTGAGCCGGTTCCCGTCGACGGCGTCGGCTTCGGCTGTGTCGCGCTCCGAGTGAGCCGCCCTGCTCGAGCTGATGCCGCCTTCTTTCGCGGCCCACATACTTCATCGAACGCAGCGCCGGCCGGGTGCGCATATGCGACGAGGACTATCTCTTCTGCGCGCGCCTTCGGCAAGCTGGGCATCGCGTGTTTCTCCACCCCGGCGTGCGCTGCGGTCACTACGATCGCCAGTCGAGCGCCATTGCGCCCAAGGCCTGGGAGCCGCCGGAAATTACGCGACGGGAACGCATGGCCGCGCTGGTTGACGGCCACCCGGTGCTGGTCGAGAGCAAGGCCCGCGCCCACCAGCACGACCGAATCGCACGTTCGCGCGAACGTAGACTACGTGATTGTTCCCTAGCGGATTTCAGCTGAAAAGCGCCGCCTGATTGCGGCGTTTTCCGGCAACCGAACGCGCGTAGGACTTCCAACGCGAAATAAGTTGCAAGCGCCCGCCGACCTCATCGTTGAATCGCTGGAGTCGCTTGAGTTGCCACTCCCGGTACTCTAGGACTCGGCGAACGCGCCCCGCGATTTCTTCGTCGAACTCGGGCGTACGCTCGGGCTGCGCCTCCACCCAGGCGTTCATAACGACGTGGCGCGCATGGCCCATTGCGGAAAGCAGCGCTTCGAATCCCGCCCAATCGCAGCGATCGATCAGCGGCCCGAGCTCTTTACATTGCCCCTCGAGCATCGCGACGCCGGAGCGAACTTCATCGAGCAACTTGCTAGCCAACTGCAGCGAACGTCGACGTCACGCCGTCGCCCCCCGAAAGATTCTTTTGCGCGCGGCGCTTGCGCTTTGAATTGCGTCACCGCGGTGTTCCACGTCTCGCGATATTCCCGGGCGTAGCCCAGAATGCGTTCGACACGTTCGGGATCCTTACGCATATTGGCCATGACGAGTTCCTTGTGCCAAAAGCCGTAGACGCGCAGGAGATTCTCTGAAAGTTCGCCGCCGATCTCCATATTCAGCGAACTCATCAGCACCGTACACGCGCGTTGGGCGCGCAAAAGCGCTTTGTGAATCCCCTCGATGTCATCGCGCTCGTTCACCAGCTTGTCGTGAGCTTGCTGTGAAGCGATGATCAATACGTCGAAGATTTTGACGATCAGATCCTCGGGTGCGGCCGTGAGGATCGACGTCTCGAGATAGGTCTGCTCGTTGTTCTTTTTCATGATGGTCCGCTAGGCGCCCGAACTCGAAGAACTGCTGCTGCTGGTGGTTGAGAACCCAAAGACCGACGCCAACTCCTGTTGTTCGGCCTGCAGTCCAGCGATTGCCGTTTCACTTGCCACAAACCCGTCGCGCAGGGAGGTGGCTTGCGCGTTGGCCTCGTCGGTAATCTGCGAAACCTGCTGCTGCAGGGTCGTAATCGTGTCGGTGTTGCCGTTTTCGAAGTTCTGAATCAGCGATACCGCCGGTACATTGCCCACCGGCCCGCTGTTGAGGAGCGTCGGGGCTGCCGGTCACCGATGCAAGATACGATCCGAGCTTTGGGTCAAGCTGCTCGCGCCGACGAGCAGGTTCTGCACGGCATTGGGATTGCTCGCGTACGCAGCAAGAACGCAAACGTTGAGCGGCGCGAGCGTTCCGTCGCTCCGTCGACGGTCGGTGTCTGGACGGGCGTGCTGTTCGGACGCCCTGCTGGTCGATACTCGTCGCCTGGACCGTCGTAAAGGAGCTGGCGAGCAACAGACCCGCCTGCGCGAGCGAGTTATACTCTTATCGGTGCCAAGGAAGCCGCCAACAATGTTTTCGAATTCCGAAATGATAGAACCCACATCGGAATTGCCCCAGAGGACGCCTCCCGGCACGGATTGCGCGGTCGCGTTCGTGCCGGGCTGAATCGCCAGCACGATCGGCGGCGCGGTCGCCGTATTGATCTCGTTGACCGCTGCATTGTAGTAGAAACGAATGCTTGGAGCGTCGAGACCAGTAACGTCGTATTCTGCGTGACATCGAGCGTGAACGCGGAAGTCGTGTTGCCGGTAGATCGAAAGCGAGAGCCCCGGAAGCGCGTTTGTGACCGTGTTCGAGTTGTTGTAATACGTACTCGACGTCCCGTCGGGATTCTCGACCGTGATCGCCGATTGCTGACCACGGTCGTCTTCGCGCCGCTCGCCGCCGTCAAGCCCGTGCAGTCAGGAAATTGCTGGTGTCGCCGGATGCCCCGAGCACGATGCTCTGCGGCCCGACTTGGCGTTGGTCAAGTGGATCTGACCGGTTATCGAGTTGAAGACTGCGGTCACGCCGGCGGTACTGCTGTTGATTGCGCCGAGGATATCGTCGGAGGTTCTCGGTTCGCCGACACGCTGATCTTGACGCCGTTGATCGTGAACGTCCCGGACGTCACCGGCGTCACAAAACCGGCGTTCGCCCGAATTGAAGTCCGCGTCCGGATCGATCCCACCGACGTTCGCCGTACCGTAATGAGGCCGTGCTGCCGCTATTGATCAGCTGCGCATTGCTCAACTGAAGACGCTAAGCAGATTCCCTTGATCCTGACTACTGCCGAGCGAAATCTGCTGATCGCTCGAGGTGAACTCGACGACGCCGTTGACGAGCGTCGCGAGGAAACCAGCATCCGCCTTCGAGTCGACCTGCGACGTGATATTGTTCAAAATCGCGTCGAGCGACTGCGAATCGACGTTGTAAGAAATCTGACACGCCGTCGACCGTGACCGATCCGTTGCCGTTGGTCCGTTCGAGGCGCGACTCTTGCGTATGAATAGGCGAGCGGCACCGTTCGGACGCCTGGCCGGCATAGGTGCCGCTGGTAATGTGTCGGTAATCGAGTGTCCGGCGCTTGCGCTCGAAAGTATCGACGTATTCGTCGCTGCTTTGACGCTGTCGATCGTGTAGAGTCCCGGCGTCGCGGTCACGCCCGGAATGCCGGTGGCCGAAAGCGCCGCAGCTCGCCCGAGCTCGCTTGATAGGTCGAGAACAGGTTCGGGTCCGAAAGATTCCCGAGAGCGTTCTGCACCGACGAGACAGGTTACTGATCTTGATCAGCTCGGCGTTCGCATTATTGAGCGTCGCGATCTGCGCGTTGAGCAGAGTCGTCGGCGCAAGGCTCAACTGCGTCAGTTTGGAGATGATCGCGTTGTAGTCGATGCCCGAAACGATCCCGGGAAACGAGATCGGAGCGGTGGTGCCGAGAGACGGGGCTATCGTTGACACAGTATCCTTAGACTTTCCGGTCGAGAGTGACGCCGTCGATTTGATCGAAGAACTCGGCGAGTCCGATCAGCTCTTGCGGCGGAAACTGTGCGACCTCTTCACCCGTCTGCGCATTGGTAAAGACGGTCACGACCAATTGAAGCTCGCTAACGTACTTATACGAGATCGCGAGCTGCGGCGACGCTGACGAGCCGGGGTGATCCAACGTCGTAGAGCTTTGCGACTGCGGATGCAATCGTCGATTTCGACCGGCTTGATGCGGGCCGGCGCGCCATTGGACGAACCAGAAGAGGTCGCCGGCGCCTGTGGCGCAGCAGCAACACCGTGTGAGTTTGTGGCACCCCTTCGCCGGGCCGCTCGTGGCCGGGGCGACGGTCGGAACGTCCATGTTTTACAATCCTTTTCCCGCTACTATACGTCTTCGACCATAGGGACATTAGCCGCGGAGGGACCTGTTACCCGCCTTGACCGCCGCGGCCTCCGCGTAGGCCCCCAAAACCGTCTGGAGCGACAGCAGCGGGTCGCACAGTTGGGCGGTCCGTTCGGCGACCTGGTGCCTACGCCGGCGCCCGCATCCAGGCCTGGCGGAGCACGGTCGTCGCACTCTCGAGCGAGGCGGGGTCGACGCCTCCGGTCAGTCCGGCCAGAGCTGCTGAGGGCAGCGCGGTTGAGAGGACCGGCAGCGCCCCGTGCGCGGCGGCGCGCACGAGGCGTGCGGCCCCGTGCCCTGCCCACGCAGGTCGGCATAGACGCGAGCGCCGGCGTAAAGCGCCTCGATCTGGCCGGCCGAGAGCGCTTCCTCGGGCAGAACAGCTGGTCGCCGCCGACCGCGAGAAGGGCGTAGTAGTAGTCGACCTCGGCGACCGTCCCACGAGGACGCACGGAATACCCGCGCGGAGGCGGCACGGATGGCGAGAAACTGATTCCCGCGGGTTCGATCTGCCGTGCACCAAGACATATTCATCCATTCCGCACAGGCGCCGATCGTCCGGCTCGGGCGCCCTGCCGGGAACGCACGGGACCACGCGCGAGCCCCCGAAAGCCAAAAGCGAGCGCACTCCGTTTCCTCCTCCCCGGTTGCAAAAAACGCGCGCGCGCCTCGTGCGAGCATCCGCGACCGAGCGCAGGATCGTAGCGGGCTTCCCGCGCTCGAATCCCGTCGCTCACGAACAGCCGGCGCCGCGCCAGTCCGTTCTCGATCGATTGCTGTGCTCGGTCGTCGCGAACGCCGGTGAGCATCGTGCGAATTGCCGACGACCCCCACAACGCTTCGTTCGCGAAGTCGTCGAAAAGCGGCGTCGCCACCACGGGCAAATTCAGACGTTCGGCTTCGTCGAGAACGGGCCCGAACTGATGCACGTGGCGGTGTCCGAAAAGATGGACCAAGTCGACGCCTTCGGCCCGCGCCGCCGAGCGACGTCAATCTTGCATCGAAGCCTTGAACCGTCAGCGCGTCGACCAGCGCCCGCGCTTGATCGGCGTCGGCATCGGGCACGGTCAGTCCGTTATCACGAATGACGAACAGGATGCGCCCGGTGGAACCGCCGATGACCGGTGCCGGCGCAACCGACTCGCACGAGATCGGGTCGCGAGCGCGAACGGTAAAGCGGCGAGTCTCAGGCCCATCCTGCAGATCGAATGAACACGGAAGCGATGCAAACAGCGGATGCGCGACCTTGACCAGCGGCGCTCCGGCCTCGGCCGCAAGGCTGAGCGAAACCGCCGCATCGGCGCTGCCGCTAGAAGAGATCGAAACGTCGAAAGCCGCCGAGGAACTCACCGTAGATACTCAAACCATACCACGATCGGGCGAGTTCGTTGAGCCGCGAATCACCGAGATCAGCTTGAACGGTCGCGGCGATGCCCGCCAGCAACGAAGCACCGAGGGCGCCATCAGCCGATAGATGCCAACGCGCCGGCTCTTCACGAAGCGCTGCGCATAGACGTAGGGCGCAGCGTCGGTCAACACCCGTCGACCGGTGCAGCACAAAGAAAGCGCGCCTCGCGGGCCGCATCGAAGAGCTCGCGAGCTTCCCATCCTCAGAAAAATACCCGATGTGCTCGCTTGAGATACCGCCGAGGAGCGCATGCGAGAGGAGCCACGGCTCGATCAACACCTCGAGGGCCGCCGCGACCGGGCTCTCGAGCGGAAGCCACGAGGGCCAGATCAGCGGGCTCGACTCGCGAACGCTGATCATCGGAGGATCGATCTGCACAAAAGGCACGAGTGCAACTTCACCGTCGCGCAAAAACGAGATCCAGCCACGCTTCGGCCAGTTGCTGTACGAAGGCTGCAGACGCGCCGCGATCAGAAATGGGGTTCCCACGACGCGCGAAGCGCGCGGGCTCAATGAAGGGCGCGTAGCGCGCCATCTGTGAATGACGCCTCATCTCGCCGCCGCGCTTAAAGCCGCGCCGCAAGGCGCTTGGACTGCGATCGCGCAGCGAATGCAAGTCGATCCAGCGCGCGTCCTTCGCACGTTGCGGCCATTCCGCATGTCTTCGACATAATCTGCGATATCGATGTCGCCGCACGAGTCCGCGGAAACACCGGCCTTATCCAGAATGCGTTCCACGCGTGCCGCGATCGTCGCTCGCGTCCGGTTCGCCGAGGGCGCCGATCGCGAGCGCAACGCCGTCCTCCAATTTAAACGCGAGCGCAAAACGCCGGACGAACTGTGCCGCCTCGGTCCAATCCGCTTCGCTGCGCACCGCTACGCCGAAAATCGTTCTGGCGTTCTGCAACGGCGCCAACGTTTCGGGCGCGGGCTCAGTTCGGCGTTCGAGCCCCTGCGGAGGAAACGGCAGATAGTGCTCGGAGCGCCGAAACCCGCGCGCATAGGCGGCGCGCCGTCGTAACCGGTCGCCGGCAACGGCCCACTCATTCCCCACTTCTTGGCAAACCGGTCCCAGTTCGCGTTCATCGTCGCGGTATAGTCGACGTTGTTCGCCGCGAACGAGCGGCTCCCGAAATGGTGGATGAAGACATCGTCGCAAACGTAAATCCAATATCCGGCTGCGCGCACCCGCATGCAGTAGTCGTCGTCCTCGAAATTCCCGACGGCGAAGCGCTCATCGAGTCCGCCGATTTGCTCGAGGGCAACGCGGCTGATGCACCAGCAGAATCCGATCGCGCGATCGGTGATGTAGCCCTTCTCTGCGAAAACGCGGCGCCGATCGAGGGCGAAGGCTTGCAATTCCGATTCATCGCGATACTGCGCGTCGGCGAGCTGCTGATCGCCGGTAACGAGATTGCTGCGGGGTGCCGAGATTCCCAGGCCCGGAATCCGCCTGAACGCATCGACCAATCCGTCCGCCCAGCCAGGTGTCACGATCACGTCGTTGTTCAGAAGAATCACGTAGTCGCCCGCAGCGTGCGCAATGCCGTCGTTACATCCTCCCGCAAAGCCGCGATTGCTCTTATTGTAGACGACCTTTACGTGAGGATCGTCGATCGAACCAAGCGCGTCCAGAGTCTCCTGTCCCGAGCCGTTGTCGACAACGATCACTTCGTACGGTTCAGCCGTGTGCGCCCGAATCGATTCGAGCGCCTTGATCGTGAATTGCGGTGCATTCCAGCTCAACGTCACGATAGAAATTAGTCCGCGCTGAAACGGCGGGCGCGAGCGCAGCACGCCCTCGATCGACGCCGGCGAACGATCCGACGCTTCGGCGTGCGCGCTGGTCCCCATTCGCGCGAATGGGTAGGCCGCGACCGTACCGCGCCCCAGTTGCAATGCGCGCACGAGCAGATCGACCGTCGCCGCGTCGAGCGATGGAAACTCGCCGAGCGTCAGATCTTGCGGTAGCATGCGCAATCGCAGCAGCACGCATCGGGCGTCACTTGCAACCACGGGCGCGTGCGTACCATGTCGCACACCCTCCAGAAACGTCGCCGCCGTACCGTTCGTCGGCGTCACGACGCGCGCGAGCAGTTCGTCGAGCCAGCCCGCTTCCAGCTTAGTATCCGCGCGCACAAACGCGACGTAGCGTTCGCCGCGCACGTCGATCATCTCACGCGCACGATCGACGGCCTCCTCGTCCGGAGACCACTCGACGTTGCCAATGGCCGTTCGATTTTGCCGCAGGTCGCACTCGAAGGCCTTGCGATCGAAGCTTTCAGGCATACCGTGCACGAGGACGTCGACCGGCTCCGGCGCGATGGGGTTTTCCCACAGCTCGCCACCGTTCTTGAAGCGACGGACGCGGTCGTAGACCCCCGAGTTGACAAAGGTGCGCTCGGCGTCGAACTCGATCGTATCGTGCCAATGGTCGCCGAGGCGCTGCATGTTCGGCTGCATGCGGCGGAAACGCTGCGTTCCGGATTGCGATTCGAAATGAACGAGCGCCGCTTCGGGCTCATACACGATGCGCAAACCGCGCGCCCGGACCTTCAAACAGTAGTCGACGTCCTCGTTCCCGTTCCAATAGCCTTCGTCCAGCCCGCCCAGCTCCAGGTAGAGCGCGCGCGGGGTGGAGAGGCAGGCGCCGGTCACGGCTTGGTAATCGCGGCGGATCTGGATTTCTTCGTTATTCTCCGCGGGGTGTCCGTAGAGATAGTGAAATGGCTGCATGCCAACCGCATTGTACGGCCACCACCGCACCACAACGCCGGCGTGCTGCACAGTACGATTAGGAAAGAGCAATTTCGCGCCGACGCCGCCCACGGTCGGATCGTCGAACAGTCGCATGATGGGCGCAAGCCACTTCGTGATCGGTTCGGTGTCGTTGTTGAGAAGCACTAAAATGCGCCCGCGCGATTCACGCGCGCCTTGGTTGTTCGCCGCGGCGAAGCCTAGGTTTTTCTCGTTGCGGATCATGCGAATCCACGGAAATTCGGCCAGGACGTTCTGCGTGTGGTCGGTCGAGGCGTTGTCGATAACGATCACTTCGCCGTCGCCGGCCCCGTCGAGTGACGGCCGCAGCTTGTGCAGGCAATTCCGCGTTAGCTCCGCCTTGTTAAAGACGGGAATGATGATTGAGTAGTCCACCGGCTCTTCTTATCTTATTTCAATGCAACATCAGCGATGGCGGCCGCATCGGCATAACGTTCGTTCCGCAGGTAGTACAGCGCAAGCGCGACGGACGAGCGCACCGGCTCGATCTCGCGCGCCCTCAGAAGGGAGGCTTCGACGCCGGCCGGCGATGCCAGCAACTCGAGCGCGCCGGCGCGCGTCATCAACATGTCGAAGTCGTTCGCGTTGAGCGCCAATGCTGCCTCGGTCGCGGCAAATGCCGCCTCCGCACGTCTTTCGTCGAGCGCGCGTCGCGCGCGCTCCTTCCACTCACCGAACGTCGCCGGAGCGCAGCGCTCGCGAAGGTTGGTCGCCTCCTCGCCGCGACCCTGCGCCGCAAGCACGCGCTCCAACTGCTCGATGGCATCTTCGCGGTCCGGATCGAGTTCGATCGCAAGACGCAAGAAGTGCTCTTCTTTGCCAAATGCGTAACGTTCCGAAACACCGGCGGCGCTTAGGAGCAGCTCCGATGCCTCGCTGGGCTTGAGCCGCGGATACCATTGCTCCACCATCTCAATCGCTTCCGCACCACGTTTCATACGCAAGAGAAAATTCACGAAATGCAACATCGAGTGCGCGCTGTCGTGCGTGTCCAACGCGAGCTTGTAAGCGTCGCCGGCCTCGGCGAAACGCTTAAGTCTTTCGTATGCCTTGGCGCGATTGATCATCAGCGGTTCAACCGAAGGAGCGTTGGCCAAGCCCTTCTCGAACCACTCGAGCGCCTTCGCATCATCGCCGTCGATGGCGTAACTCGATCCCATCTCGGATTGCGCCTTCCAGACGTACACTTGATCATCGACGATGAACTGCTGGGCCGCGAACGCACCATCGTCAATCGCTGCGGCGAACGCCTCGCGCGCTTCTTCTAGGCGCTTCTGCGCGACCAGCGCTTTGCCCAGCATCATGTGTGCATTGGCGTAATGCGGGCTGCGCCGGAGTGACTGGCGAGAGAATTCTTCGCCTTTGACGGGATCCTGAAAATGATCGCAGTAGAGGTCGCCCATCAGCGCGAGTCCGTTGGGCATGAATGCTCGCGGCGTTTCGCCCACGAGCTCATACATCTTTTGCAGCGAGCTAAGGGCGAGTTCGTAATCTTTGTTGAGGTAGGCGGTCGTGCCGAGATTGTACCAGTGGTATGCGTTCTCCGGGTCGCTCTGCGTTGCCGCGAGCAGGATCTCCAAATTGCGTTGTCCCTTGTCCCGTTCGGCAACGACGGCATTCATGTACCCGTGGTGAATGAGCGAGATGCTGCTGCCCACGGCCTCGACGCTTACCGCCGTACCGTCGAGGGCCGGGTACTCGTGAATCGGTCCGAAAAAGCGGATGCGATCGCTATTGGGGAAGATACGAATCACGTGATGCGAGACATCGCCCGATCCACGGTAGTCGTCGGTGCGGTTGATGATGCGCGTGTAGAGCGCGTCGATATGCGCGGGAACGTTCTTGAGCGCAAGCAGCGCGGAGCGCGAATCCTCGGTCAGTTCTTCGTCGGCGTCCATAAAGAGGATCCAACGCTTGGTTGCCAACTCGATCGACTTGTTCCGCGACCAGGAAAAATCGTTGCGCCACGGGTCTTCGATCACGGTCGCGCCGTAAGAGCGTGCGATCTCGATCGTGCGATCGGTCGAACCGGTGTCGCAGAGAATGAACTCGTCGACGTAGTCGCGCACGCTTGCTAAGCACTGCGGCAAGAACTTCTCCTCGTTCTTGACGATCATGCACAGGGTGACGCCGGCGGGCTTCTGCGGGAATCCCGGGGGCGGCGCTTTTAAATCGGGCAAACGGGCGTCGGCCGGCCGCGTCGCGGCCGGCCTCGTCGCGGCGGACCGCGTCGGCGACGGGGCTGCGCGCCTGGATCGAACGTGGATGGGCATCGAAAGAGTTATCGGCAGAAAAGCAACGAGGACCCGCCGGAGCGGGCCCTCGAGGAAACGATCGCGCGGTTGCCCGCTGGATCGATTAACGGAACAGTGTGAGAACCGACTGCGCGTTCGCGTTCGACTGCGCCAAGACGGACGTACCGACTTGGACAAGCAGCTGCAGCTTCGTGAATTGCGTCGTCGCTTGACCCACGTTGAGGTCGGCGATGTTCGATGCCGAGGCTTGCAGGTTGACCGCCGCCGTATCGTCGTTCTGCTGGTCGATGCCCAGTCGAACCACAACGGCGCCGAGCTGTGCTTGCTGCGTGTTGAGCGTTTGCAGCGCGATGTCGATCTCGCCGATCGCGTCTTCCGCCGCAAGCGACGGATTCGACGACGAGCTGACGGCGAGATTGATGTTCGAGATACGCAGCGTGTTGGTGTTCGTCGCAGCGATGCCGAGCTGAATCACGTCGCCTTCATCGGCGCCCGATTGGAAGTTGAACGCCGGAGCAGTCGCAAGGTTCGACGCCTGGACGAACTCCGAGACCTTGACGTAAGCCGTCTGACCGATGTCGCCAAGCGTCGGCGTGCTGAAGAACAACGTCAGGCCGCTGTTCGGTCCGACGCCGAATGAACCGAGCTGGAACTTGCTGGTGAGACCGATCGACAGGAACGTCGAGGTAACCGCTGCCGACGAGCTGATGAACTGGGTGATCTTCAGTTCGGGGGTCGCCGTCGTCGGGTTGGTTGTGTTGGCGATGACCTGGACTTCGACCGTTTCGTCGGTCGTGTTGCCCGAGGTGTAGAACGCCGCGTTCGCGACGCCGATGCTCGAGATCAGGAAGCCGGTCGAGTTGCCGATGGGCTGTGCACCGCTCGCGAGGAGCGCTGCGTTCGCCGTGATCGTAAAGTAGGCTTGCGCGCCCGCCTGGTTGCCTTGATGGCTGCCGTTGAGGAGCGCCTGACCGTTGAAGTTCGTGTTCTGCGCGATGCGGTTGACTTCGAGCAAGAGCTGCCCGACTTCCGCTTGCAGATTGGTGCGGTCACTCGAGCTGTTGACGTCCGATGCCGCTTCAACCGCGAGAACGCGGATGCGCTGCAGAATGTCGGTTTGCTGGGTCAACGCGCCGAGCGCGACCTGCGCAGCATTATTAGCGTTCTGCACGTTTTGCGACGCTTGATTGAACGCTTCGTACTGCGAGGTAAGGTTGGTTGCGATCGCGTTACCAGAGGGATCATCCGCTGCGGTGTTAATGCGCAGCCCGGACGAAAGTTGGGTAACGACGTTTTGAAGTTGCTTTTGATTGTTGTCGAGATTCAGTTGAACCGAATTCGAGAGCAAATTCGTGGCAATGCTCAGACCTGTAGCCATTTTTCCTCCATGATGTGGCGCGCGAGGGCGCCCGATAAGCTAGCCTACGGGGAGTTTCCTTTCTCCCCTAAAGGGTGGTATCGGCCTTGATTTACCGGACTTTAGCAGGAGCCGGGGCGTAGCACTTACTTTCGTGGGCGCAGCGTGGCCTTTTCGGCTTTGCCGCTGCCGGCCGGGGCCGCCCCTAGCGCTTCCTGGTTGGCGCGACGGATCTCCTCATAGACCTCGGAGCGGTGGACGGGTACCGCTCGCGGCGCCTCGATCCCCAGCTTCACTTGATCGCGATCGACAGCGACGATCACAATGCGAACGTCGTCACCAATCATAATGGATTGATTGATTTTACGGCTTAGAACCAGCATGCGCGAAGGCCCTCCTTGGCGATTAAGCCATGACCTTCGGCAGGGTTATGCGCTCTTACTGCTCGCGGGAATTTTCACTGGGCCTTTGCGCGGCATCGGCTCTCGCGGTGAATAGCTCGAACCGTCAAGCATGATCTGCCGTCCCTTGCGGGTCCGTAGGTTGACAATGACGGGAGCCATCAGGTTGATCGTCATTTCCTCGGCGTTCGAGGTCACGACGACGACGCAGAGCGTGGCAAAATCGCTGGCCTCGCGGATCTCGAGGGAGGTGAACGCGTAGGCCGGCAGCTTGGGATCGTAGTCCTCGAAGACCAGCCAAGGATCGATCGACGGAAGGGCCACGGAGTGATCGTCGAGGCTCTGCAGCCAGACAAAGCTGGGGTGGCTCTCGAGATTGAGCGGAAGCCAGTTACGCAACAAGGGGAACCCTGGCAAGCCCCAGGGGAACTCAATGACCTCGTTCGCGGTGTACGCACACGAGCCAAATCGGGGGAGTTCGAGAGTAGTCGCAGTTTCTTCCATTTATGACTCCGCTTAAGGCTGCATTGCCCGGTTACGCATCACTGTAGATAGGTGAAGAGATCGTTCTGCTCGAGCCGGGTGGTCGTCTGATACGCCGCCTGCAGGGCGGTCTGGCTCAAGGTGAATTCACTGGTTACCTTTGCAATATCGGTATCTTCCAGGTTCGATTGCACTTGGGTGTCGGTTTCCCCGCGTGAAGATTCCATTGAGGAGAGCGAGGCTACTGTCTGGACCGTGGCCCCGATCTGGCCCGCCGCCGTGAGCGTGACGGAGAGGCTGTTGTCGATATCGCCGAGCTGGGTCGAGAGGTTGTTGACCACGTCCCCGGTCGATGCCAAGAGGAAGGCGCTGGTGAAGTTGGTGGTTGCAAGCATATTCGGCGTCTTTGCGTCGCTGACATAGAATGACTGGTCTGCTACGTCGTTGAGCTGCAGGCGCTGCGATTGATAGTTGAAGCTCGCGACGATTCCGGTCGTGTTGACCGAGCCATTGATCGACGCGATGACGTTCTGCATCGACGTGCCGACGCTGAAGACGAAGGTCGTTCCAAGCGCCGGTGTGAGCGACGAAAAGAGCGTAAACGCGACGTTGCCGTTTCCGGTCGAAGCCAATGGTATGGTGAGGACCGGCGGGGCAGTGGCTTCGAGTTGGCCTATCGTAGTCGTGGGCGTGATCGCCTGATCGGGGATATTGACCTGCGTCGCACTTTCGTCGGTGGTCTGGCCCTTATCGAGCGTGTCGCGAAGCCGAATCAGCATGTTGAAAACGCTCGGCGAACCGTTCGAAGCGTTGAGATTGAACGCTTGCTGCAGCGTGACATTGGTCGGCACGAGTTGCCCGTCGGGAAGCGCTTCATTTTGCTGCACGATGTTGTTCGCAGCGGTCACCGCGGTCGGCGGATTGCCAACCGCCTTGACCAAGCTCGATCCCGGCGGTGCTGCAGTACCCGAGAAGATGTACTTGCCGTCGTACTGCGTGTTCGCGAGACCAATCGTCTGTTGGAGCAGCTGATTGACCTGCTGCCCAATTTGGCCGCGCTGCGCTGACGTAATCGCGTCGCTCGCGCCCTCGATTGCCAGGCTGCGCGCGCTCTGCAGGATGGTGGTCAAGCTCCCGAGCGTGCTATCCGTCGTGGAAAGCATGTTGTTCAGCCCAGTCAGATTCTTGCCGACCTGTGTCGTCACGGCGGAATCGTTGCGCACCGAAAGATCCTGCGCGATGACGGTCGGGTTATCCGAAGGCACGTTCAGCGAAAACCCGGTCGAAAGTTCCAGACCCTGTTGCTGATATTGCGACTTCAGATTGTCGATTGCGAGCGTCTGATCCGAGTAGATCGTCGAGGTTGCGATACGCATCATAGTTAGTTTCCTGCCCCTCCTTAGGATCCGACGCCCAAACCGTTGATGATGGTGTCAAGCAGTTGACTGAGCGTCGAGATGGTCTTCGCGGCCGCTTGATAGGCCGTTTGATACTTGATCAGATCCTGCGTCTGCTCGTCGATATTGATACCGGCGAGGCTCTGCCGTTGCTGATCGATCGATGACGCAAGATTCGTTTGCGTCGTCGTTCCGGTAATAGCGGTCTGCGTGTCGAGGCCGACCTGCGTCGTGAGGTTTCCGTACTGCTGGACGAGCGTCTGTGATTGCGTCGACGTTATCGTGTAGTTCGCCGCGTGTGGTTGCGCGACCGTGAACGTCACCGACTCTTGTCCGCTCGGCGAGAAGCTAACCGCCGAAACGGTCACATTTTCTTGCGGCACACCGCCGCCGACTTGGGCGTCGAGCGTGAGCTGCTGACCGGCCTGCACATTCGTCACGCCGGGCGGCAGCGCCACCGTCACGGTCGCACCCGCCGCCACGGCCGCTGCGCTCGTGGTTTCGAGCGCCGGGAAGCCGACGTTGCTCTGGAAGAGGTTCGTCATCGCATTTGCGACGCCGTTGTCATTTGCACCGTACGCATTGCTCGCGTTTTGCGTCACGCCGTTGATATTGCCCGCGCCGAGCACGCCGAGAATCGACGTGTTGGGCGTTGCGGCAGCGAACTGGCTATCGGTGATCGTAAAGGCGGCCGTCTGCGGGTTACCCTGTTGCGCACCGCGCAGTGCGAGGCTCTCGTTAGCCGGATCGCGCGCAAAGACGATTTCCTGCGACGCGGAATCATAGGATGCCGTAACGCCGGCTTGCAGCGCATTGAAGCTGGACACGAAGTCCCCGACATTGTCGGCATATATCAATCCGGCAACTGGCGGTACGGCCGGCGCTGCCGAGGTGTAGTCGAACTGCTGCGCGACGCCGTCGACCGCGATCGTCAGGAAGGTGACCTGCGGAGCCGGAAGCGCCGGGTTGGCCGGGAACGCAACGGTCGGCGGATTCGCGAGCGCGCCATTGTTGATCAATGCTTGCGCCGTGTCAATCGTGTTGTTGGCCGAGTTCATCGGCACGATGCCGGTGCCGCTCGTGTTCGCCTCGGTATTCGCCAGCACGACCGGCAACTGCGATGGGTTCGAGATGCCGCACTTGATGTTGCCTGCCGAGATCGGCAGATTTGCATTGATCGGCTGGAACAACGCCGTTCCGGGCTGTTCGTTCGAGTCGTAGCCCGACTGCGTCACGCGATTAGTTTCGTTGGCCAGCGTCGATGCAAACTGGTCGAGCTGCGCGCCGTAGTTGCTGAGTTTGTTGTTGTAGAGATCTTGCAGCGCGGCGAGTTGTCCGCTGCCGAGCGGAATGCTCGGCGACGATGGCGCCTGCGGCGGATTCGTCGCGAAATAGACGTTGAAGCTCTGCGCACCGTTCGACGACGTGCCGACCACCGGAGCCGCGAGATGATAGGCGACCGTATCGTTGACAAGTGCCTGGCCGTTGACCATGATCAACGCCGAACCATCGGGCTGAATTGAGGTTTGCGTCGATAGGTACTGCGAGAGCTGGTCGACGTCGTAGTCGCGCTCGTCCTCGAACGTATTCGGGTTGTCGCCGATCGCCGTCGAAGAACGAATCTGTCCGTTGAGCGACGCGATCTGATCGAGCAGGCCGTTGACCGTCTGCACGATCGTCGCGCCCTGCGCGACCGTCTGGCCCTCCGCGCCCTGGATCGCCTGCGCCGAGTTGCCGAGCGCCTGGGCGAGCGATTGCGCCGTTGTAAGCACGCCGGCAGCTGCCGATGCCGTGCTGCCGGTGGCCGAGGCGTTGCCGAGCTGCGTAACCGCGGTCTGAAAGTTGTTATAGGCCGTGCTCACGCCGGCATTGGGATCGCCCAGCTGCGACTGCACGCTGTTGAGGATCTGCTGTTGCGTCGAGTAGAAATTCTGAGACGAACTCGCCCCGCGGAACAATTGGTCGTAGGACTGGACGTTCACGCGCTGGATCGACGAGACGATCACGCCTTCTCCCGCGGTTCCCGGGACGTGGGTCGACGTGAACGGCGAACCAACGATCGGCGGTGCCTCTGAAAGAACCGCTTGCTGTTGCGTCGCGCCCGGCGTATTGACGTTCGAGATGTTGTCGCCGGTCACGTTCTCCGCCACGGAGAACGATTGCAGCGACGTCGACATGAGGTCGAGCCCGAAGAACGTGCTTTGCGGGAAGAAGCTGCTCATGCGTTGCTACTCACGAGCACGCTATTCGTTGGCGGCGGCACGAAACCGCGTCGCTTGTACGTGCCCGGCGTATCTTGCGCCGCTTTTTGAAGTGCTGCGGTGATCTTCACCAGTCGTTGCATCCCTGCCTGAATCAGCGCTTTGTTATTGTTGTTCGTGATCTTCAACCCGATCGAGGTCGTCGTGAGCTCGACCAGACGCTGATTGAACGTAGGCCACAACTGGCGTGGCGCGTAAAGGCAAACCTGACGCAGCGTCAAGGAACCGAACCCGCGGATCTGCATGCCGCGACGCTTACCCGACGCCGAGTGATAGGCGCGGCGCGCCGAGTCGAGCACGCGCTCGCACTCGAGGATCTCCGTCGCATCGTTCTTGACCAGTGCCTGCGTCAACAGCAGAGCAGCCTCGTGCGTGCGCTTGAGCAGTTGCGCCTCCTCGCGTAATGCCGCGCCAAAAGCGTCCCATGAATCGCTCACGGTTCCATCCTCTTATCGACGTCGACGTGCGCCTCATGGCTTGCATCGCCGAGCACTTGATTGCGCAGTTGGTTCTCGAGTTGCGAGGCCAGGCCGAATGACCCGTCCTTGGCGATCGCCTGCGAGCGCTCGTCGTTGAGCATGCTCTGCCACGTTTGCTCCGCCGAGTTGTCGCCCCCAAAGAGCGACTGCTGCGGCACGGTATCTTGCATCGAGTTCATGAGCATCTCGAGGAAGACGCCTTCGAACTGCGTCGCCACGTTGTGCAACTTCGCGAGCGCGGCTTTCTGATCGGCATTCAGATTCTGTGCGGACTGCGCTTGCGGATTGCTTCCAACGGGATCGATCGGCGAAGCCATTAGATGATCTCCAACTCCGCCTGGAGCGACCCGGCGTTGCGCAGTGCCTGCACGATAGCGATCAAGTCGCGCGGCGAGACACCGAGGGCGTTGAGCGCCCGCACGACCGAAGCGAGGGTCGTTGCACCGGCAATGAAGGTGAGCTGGTGCCCCTTCTCTGCCGTGTTTACCGTCGTGTTCTGTTGCAGCGCAGTGCGGCCGGTTGCGAGCGCGTTCGGCTGCACGACCTGGTTGGTCGTCGTGATCTCGATCGTGAGATCGCCTGACGCGATCGCGCAAGGCGCAAGACGAATATCCCCGCCCATGACGACCGTGCCCGTGCGTTCGTTCATCACGACCTTTGCAAGCTCGTCTTGGTTGAAGCTCAGATCCGACGCGTCGGCCAGAAACTGGACCGTGCTGTTCGTGTACTGCGAGGGCAGCGAAATATGCACCGTCTCCGCGTCGAGCGCTGTCGCCGTGCGTGCGCCGAAGTGCGCGTTGAGCAATGCGGCGAGACTCGCGGCGGTCTTAAAGTCGGGTGTGGTGAGGACGTAGTTGAAGCCGTCCGGCGAGTTCTGCAGCGGCGTGATCATGTCGCGCGCAATCACTGCGCCGTTGGGGATGCGTCCCGCGCCGGTGAAGTTCTTGTTGACCGTCGAGCCGCCGAAGCCGGCGACGAAACCGCCCACCGAAACGGGGCCCTGCGCCGTGGCGTAGACGAGGTTGTTCGCACCGCGCATCTCGGTCATGACTAGCGTGCCGCCTTGCAGGCTCGTGGCGTCGCCCATTGCCGACACGAGGACGTCGGCGTTGTCGCCCGAGTGCGCAAAGGGCGGGAGCGTCGCGGTGACCATCACCGCGGCAACGTCGCGCGTGCGCACCGCCTGCTGCGAAACCGTCAAACCAAACGTCTGCAAAATGTTCTGGATCGTCTGACTGGTGAAGATGACCGAGGTCGAATCGCCGGTGCCTTGCAAACCGACGACGACACCGTAACCCACCAGCTGGTTGCCGGTAACACCTTGCACGTGCGCAATGTCCTTGACCAGGACCGGCTTACCAAAGCTCTGACCGTAGTATTGCTGCGCGAGCGCGCTCGAGCTTGCGCAGGCAAACGCGAGGATGAGCGCGGTGAGGGAACGAGCTAGAATAGCCAACTGACGATCCTCGCTAACAGCCCTTTGTTCTTCTGGTCGTCGCCCTTGAACGAGGCTTGGACGTTCGCGACACGCGAGGCGAGCACCGTATCGGTGAAGTCGATGTCTTCCGCGCGAATCGTACCGGTGATGTGCAGCGTCTGCTGACGGCCGTTCACCGACATGCCTTGGTCGCCCGTGATCTGCAGCGCGCCGCTGGGCAGCACGCCGGTTACCGTGGCCATCATCGTCGACGTGAACGAATCCACGCCGCCGGCGGATTGCGCAACGCTGGCGGCGGTCTGCCCCGAAACGCTGTTATTCAAACGCACCAGCGGCAGGTTGAAGATACCGGAGCCGTTACCGCCGCTTGCCGATGCCGACTTCTGGCTCGAGTAGTTGTTGGTGTGCGAATTCGCATCTTGGAGGTCAAACTGCACGTAGACGAGATCGCCGATCTGCCCGGCACGATGATCGGCCATCAAGCGCAGCGGATGACCCGGTGCGGCCGGCGGCGGCGCCGCCTGATAGAGCGTGTCGGCCGAAGCGGCCAGCGGCGCTACGAGCGCGACAAGCGCGAGTGCGGCAAGCAGACTGCGCATCATTGTGTTCCCCCCGACAGGTTCAGTTCGACACGGTCCGGACCGACGACGGTGCCGCTGAGCACCTTGTTGGTCTGCGGATTGTAAACATTGACTTCGTCGCCGAGCCCGCCACTGGTCCGCGCGACGACGTCGGCGGCAATGCGCACGCCGTTGTTATCGACGATCAGCGTGACGGTGTTTCCGGCTTTGACGATTTGGTCGGTGCGCGTGCTCTCGATCGTGACTGGCGCACCGGCGCGCAACGCCGCGATGATCCGGCGGCCGACGAGCACGTCGGTGCCATTCGTACGCTGGCCCGTAAACACGATCCGCGCCAATTTGATGTCGCTTGCGGCGAGCACGGCGCCGGGAACCAGATCGTGCGTCGCAACCGCGGTCTGCACGTACCGCTGCACGCGGTAGCCCACGAAGATTTGGCGCAGGAACTTGCCGTCCAGATCGACTTGAATCGGCACGTTGACGAACGTCGCGTTGACGATCGCGCTCTGCGCGATGAGCTCGACGTTTCCGGCGGGCACGATTTGATCCGGAATGGGGTACGCCTGCACGAGTTGCGCGTCGCCGGCGAGGCGAATGCCTTTGCTGATGGGCGTCGCGAGCGCTTCGAAGCTGCGGCCCTTGACCACTTGCGTCGCGGCGGCGCGCGCCATCCCCGGCACGCACATGAGTGCGAGCGCGAGGATCACGGCGACGACGTTTAGACGCTTCATCAGCTTCCTATTGGAACGGCGACATCGCAATGGCGGTTTGCAGCATGTTGTCGGCCGCGCCGATTGCCTTCGAGTTGGCCTCGTACGCGCGCTGCGACACGATCATGTTCACCATCTCGTTGACGACCGAGACGTTGGAATTCTCGAGGTAGCCGCCTTCCAGAATGCCGGCACCGTTGAGACCCGGCGTGGTCACGATCGGCGGACCGCTCGCGCCCGTTTCGAGCAGCAAGTTCTGACCCGTCGGTGAGAGGCCGGCGTTGTTGACGAAGCGCGCGAGCTGCAGTTGGCCGAGCGTTTGCGGCTGTACGCTGCCCGGCACTTGCGCGGTGACCGAGCCATCGCTTGCGATATTCACCGAGAGCGCATTTTGCGGAATCGTGATCTGCGGTTGAACGAAGTAACCTTCAGCCGTCACGATCGAGCCATTCGCATCTTCTTTGAACGAGCCGTCGCGCGTGTAGGCGGTCGTGCCGTCGGGAAGCGTAACCTGGAAGAAACCGTCTCCTTCGACCGCGACGTCGAGGTTGTTGCCCGTCTGCACGAGCGAGCCTTGCGTGAAGACCTTCTCCGAGTCCGAGACGTTAACGCCCAAGCCGACCTGCTGGCCAACCGGCACGACCGACGCGCCGATCGGCGCACCCGGAACCGACAAGCTCTGATACACCAGGTCTTGAAAACGCGCCTGATTGCTCTTGAAGCCCGACGTGTCGACGTTCGCGAGGTTGTTGGAGATCGTGTCCATGTTGTACTGTTGGGCCACCATGCCGGTTGCTGCAGTGAAAAGTGCTCGCATCATAAGGGTTTACTCAGCTCCTCGCTATTGCTGCGTCTTGCCGACCATCGCGATGGCCGTGTTGGTTGCGTCGTCTTGGGTCTTAACGGACTTTTCGTTTGCGTCGAACCAACGCTCGGCGGTGATCAGATCGACCATCGACTTCACGACGTTGGCACTGCTGGTTTCGATGTAGCCTTGTTGCACGGTCGTCGCAGTTGTCGCCGGGGCCGGCGCCGCGTTGCCGCTGGGGTTAAAGTTGTTCGTGCCCTCGGGACGGAGATTCAGAAGGCTGTTGAACTGCGTCATCGCCAGCTGGCCGACCGTGGTCGCTTGATTGCCCGCGGTTGCGCTGGTCGAATTCTGATAGATCGTGCCGTCGGACTGGATCGTCACCGTGCCGCCGGTCGGCGCCAACTGAATCGGCTGCCCCTGCGTGTTCAACACGAAGTTGCCGTCGTGCGTGCGCAAGAAGCCCTGGCCATCTTCAGCGAATTCGCCGTCGCGCGTATAGCGCACGCCGTTCTGGGTTTGGATCGTGAAGAACGCGTTCGCGTTGTTCGAGATTGCAACGTCGAGCGGATTGCCGGTGTTTTGGAGGCCGCCTTGATCGAAGCTCGTCGGCGTATCGTACACTTGCACGCCCGTCCCGAGCAGCCCGACTTCTTGCGCGACGGGACGACCGGGAAGTGGATTGCCGCGCGTTTTGCCCGGATCCGTTTGAATGCGGTAGACGTCGAGCGAGGGCGTGGACTGAATCTGGAGCAGCGTTTGTTTGAAGCCGCTCGTGTTCACGTTGGCGAGATTACTCGCCACGTTGTCCGCCATACTTTGCGCTACGAGCGCTCCGCTCGCAGACGTGTAGAGACCACGTACCAAAGAAAAAACCTCCGCACGAACGGGTTCCGGTTTCCCGGTTACGCGAGACCGTCAATCACTCGGGTCTCACTCGGCCTTCCACCCTTCGTGCGAGGTAGTCCAGGCCGCAAGCACCAGCGAATCCACTGGTTCTTACTCACAGTGTCGGCTAAGCCGGGGGAAAATTTAAGGGCCCCTGCTTTCCGCAGAGGCCCTCGAGCCGCCCTGAGGTGCTCGCGCCCAACGCAAGCCTCGAAGGGTCAGAACTGCATCGCAGCTATCTCGGTGTAGGCCGACATGATCTTATTGCGGACCGAGAGGGTCATCTGCATCGCGAGGCCGGCCTCTTCGACCGCCTTGACCGTGCCCTCGAGGTCGTTGCTCTTGCCGAGCGCGTAATCTTGGGACTTGTGTTGCGCGTCGGTCATCTGGTCGTTGACGTTGTTGAGTATGCCCGAGAGGGTATCCTTAAAGGACGCGCCGCCGGCAGCTCCGGTGGCGTCGTCGGGCAGCGGTTGTGCCTGCGGGCCCTGCGGGCTGATATCAGGAGCGAACGTTCCCGGCGTAACCTTGCTCATCGCGTCGCCGTAGCTGCTGTTGATGTCCATCTTTTCTTTCGTTAGCTCTTGAGGATCGAAAGCGTCGAGCTGCCCATGTTATTCGAGGCCGTGATCGCCGCGACGTTCGCCTGATAGGCGCGCGAGGCGGCCATCATGTCGACCATCTCCTTGACGATCTCGACGTTGGGGTAATGTACGTACCCGCGCGGGTCAGCCTCGGGGTTGCTCGGGTCAAATTGCAAGCGATCCGGGCTCTGGTCGTCCTGAATGCCGAGCACTTGCACGCCCTCGACTTGCGCCGGATTGGAAGCTTGCGGATCGAGCGGATTCGGCGGCGCAAATGGGTCGCTCTGGCCTGAGGCGCCGACCTGATCGGACCCCCCGGGAGCAGCCGGCTTCTGCGCAAAAATCACGAGCTGACGCTTGAACGCACCACCCTGCGGCGTGCGCGTGGTGTTCGCGTTCGCGATGTTGTTCGCGATCACGTCCATTGCCAGCCGTTCGGCCGAAAGGCCCGACGCGCTGATCTCGACTGAATCGTAATAGCTCATTAGTTCGGCTGCTCCGTCGCGGCTTCGCGGAAGAATTTGTACTGCTCTTGCAAGAGCTGCGAGACCGTCTGCTGGTAGCCCGTGTTTTCGGAGAGTTGCGCCATCTGCTGATCGATGTCGACGTTCGATTGGTCCACGCGCATGGTCGTGGTGTCATCGACCGTCGGCTTGGCATCGTACGGCACGGGCGGGACCGCGTCGCCGATTGCAAATTGCCGATCGTTATCCGCGCTCATCGCGAGCTGATCGGGATCTTCGGGCTCACCCAGACTCGCCTGGAGCGCCGAGCGAAAATCCACCGACGAGGTCTTGAAGCCCGGGGTATTGACGTTCGCGATGTTGTTCGCAAGTTGATCGTGTTCGAGCCCGGCGCCCTTGATCGCGTTGCTAAGCAGCGACGTCGTTTCCCCAAAGGGAAGAATGCTGAAATCAGCCATCCCTGACAATATCGGCCTTCGGCTGGTGGATTTAAGCCGTGAACTGCGCCGCATGCAGGCGGGCGTAGGCGCCGTTGCGCGCGAGGAGCGCATCATGGCTGCCTGCTTCCACGACACGGCCACCCTCTATATAGAGGATCGTGCTCGCACGACGGATCGTCGAGAGCCGGTGCGCGATGATCAGCGTCGTCCGGCCGGGAAGCAACCGGTCCAGGGCCGATTCGATCAGCGCTTCCGAATGACGATCGAGCGCGCTCGTCGCCTCGTCGAGGATGAGGATGCGCGGGTCACGGACGATTGCGCGCGCGATCGCGATCCGCTGGCGCTGTCCACCGGAAAGACGATGCCCGCGCTCCCCCACTTCGGTTGCGTAACCTTCCGGTAAGGTTTGGATAAACTCGTCGGCATTGGCCTCCATGGCCGCGGCGTGCACTTCTGCATCGGTAGCATCGAGCCGGCCGTAGCGGATGTTGTCGGCAACCGAGGCGCGAAAAAGCTGCGGATCCTGCGGCACGATCGCAATCTGCGCGCGCAGATCGGCCAGACGAACCTGCGCGATGTCGATACCATCGATCAACACCGCTCCACGTTGCGGACGGTAGAAGCGTGGGATCAGATTGACGAGCGTCGTCTTTCCGGCGCCGGACGGTCCGACCAGCGCAACGATCTCGCCCGCCTCGATCGTCGCCGTCACATCGGCGAGAGCCGGCACTTCTTCGCCGTCGTACGCGAACGACACGCGATCGAACGCGATCCGCCCGGCGATGCGCGGCATCGGCGCGGGATTGGCCACCGCCTCTTCTTCCACCGGCAAGTCCAGCAGCTCGTACGCGCGGCCGGTCGAGACTAGCGCTTTGCTCAAATCGCCAAAAAATGCCGCCATGCGATTCATCGGGTTAACCAGATTGACGATGAGCAGCCAGTAGTTGAGGAGTATACCACTGTTGAGACGGCCGACGAGCACCTCGCGTACCGAAAGCCAGATGATCACGATCACGCCACAGGCCAGGATCGACGAAATAACGAGCGGCTGCATATACACGAATTGGTTGACCTTCATGAACGCGCCGAAATAATCGTCGTTATGGTTGCGAAACCGCTTCGATTCAAATTCCTCGCGACCGAACGACTTGACGATACGTTGCGCCGAGAGGATCTCGGTCAAGGTAGACGAGAGGTTCGCGATGCGCGATTGCGAGCGTTGCATGCTCGACGAGATCAATTTCTGAAACCGGGAGACCGCAAGCGACATCAGCGGCGCTATCACGACGAGCACTAGCGTGAGCAGCCAGTCGATATAGATCATCGCGATGAACGAGCCAAGGAAGATCAAGAGCGCGTTGATCAACTGCGGCAGCGAAACGCTGACCGCATCACTCATCACTTGCAAGTCGCTATTGAAGCGCGCGATCAGCTCGCCCGGACGCCAGCGGTCGAAAATCTGCAGCGGCACGCGCAGGAGCCGCTCGTACAGTCCCTGACGCAGCTTAGCGAGGAAGCGTTGTCCGGAGAGCGTGGTGAGGTAGTTGATCCCGTAGGTGGCGAGATTGGAGAGCACCAGCGACGCGAACGTCGCGCCGAGCAAAAGATAGAACGCCCGCAGGTCGGGCTGCTGGTGGTGGGTCGCAGGTTCGACGACCGTGTTGATGATGACGCCAAACGCCCACGGTCCGACAAGCAAGAGCAAACTGTTGACGGCCCCGAGCGCGATCGCCAGGAACAGCCGGGGATAGTAGGGGCGCCCTTCCCGCGCCAACCTCGCGACCGTGGAATCTTGTGTCAGTGGCGGTGCCCCTTGCGTCATCGAAGGTGCCCTTGCCGCCCGTCGCTGGTGAAACCTGCACCCATCCCCGGCGGTAGTCGAAGGGTGTAGGATGGGAGCCAGACGCAACAACTATGGACTGTTATTTTCACTCGAACGTTCCGTCGATAGCGCCGTGCGCGCAGTGTGGCAAGGCGATTTGCGCGACCTGCCGCGATGAGCAGGGTGGATGTCCGAGCTGCCGCTTGGGCCAAAAAATCGAAGCTACCGTCGGCGAACGCAAACAAATTTACGGCCAGGTTCCGCCGCGCCCGAGCGCGGCGCCGGCCGCGCAACCGCGCGCAACGGTGACCACGATCTCTGACGATCCGGTCGAAACGCGTGCACTCGCTGCGCTCGGCTATCCGCTGTGGCCGCTCGCGCTGCTCGCGCTGCTCGACTCCAAAAAGTCCAGCTACATCAAACGCCAAGCGCTGCAAGCGCTCGGATTCAACGTGGGCTTCGCGGGATTTTACGGATTGCTCGAACTGACGACGTTCGTGCCGATTCTCAACGTGTCATCGTACGTGGTACTCGCTGCAATGGTTCCGCTCTTCATCGTCTCGAGCGTGATCTTCGGCATCAAGGCGTGGCACGGCGAACCCGTCCGCGTGCCGGTGATTAGCGATTGGCTTGACGAACGGATGCCGGCATAGCAACGTAGGCACGATAGCGTTCTAGGAACTTGCGAGCTTCGTGCTCATGATCGACGACCGGGCGCGCGTAGCCGTCTCCGCTGTCGAATAATGGTAAGGTGAGCTGATCCTCATTGCGCCCGCCACTCCAGGCGCTCATCGGTAACTGCGCAAGCTGAGGAATCCAACGTCTCACATAGGCGCCGCTCGGATCGAAGCGGCGCCGCTGTTTTTCCGGATTATAGATGCGCGGATACTGCGCCATGTCGGCACCGACGCCGGCGATCCATTGCCAATTGCCGCTTGCCAGCACCGGATCGTCTTCGATCAGCCAGCGGTCCCATTCGTCGCGACCGATGCGCCAATCGACGCCGAGATCGAAACACAGAAACGAAGCCACCACGGAACGCACATGCGGGTGCATCCAACCGGTCTCGTGAAGCTGCCGCACGCCCGCATCGACCAGCGGAAATCCGGTCTTACCGCCGATCCACTTGTCGAGCGCCGGATGCGAACGCGTAAACGGAAAGCCGCGCATCTTGACTTGCAGCGCCTCATCGTCAATCGGCCCATAGAAGTAGCCGAGTTGCAAGAAGAAATCGCGCATTGCGAGCGAGCGCAAGAACAGCCGCAGCGACACGCGCTCTTCGCTGAGGAGAAACGGATCTTCCAGACGTGCGAGCGTCGCGCGCACGACCGTACGGGCAGCGATCGTGCCAAAGGAGAGATGTGCCGCCAAACGCGAAGTGCGGTCGTCGCTTGGCACGTTCATTGCGATCGCGTATTGCACCGCGTCACCGCTCAAGAATCGCTCGAGGAGCGCAGCGGCGGCTGCAGGCCCGGCTTCGATCGCGCGTTCCCCCGCGCCGAACTCGTGTGGTACGGGAAGCGGCTCGCTCTGCAACTCGCTTGGCGCGAAGCGCACGAGCAACGGCGCGTCGTGGGAAGCCGGACGCAATGCGCGCCACACGTCGTAGTAGGGTGCGAACGCGCGATACCCGTCGCCACCACTCGGGCGCGCAAGCGCCGTATCTTCGGGATCAATCGCCGGCGCATCGTGGACGGCGATTGCGCGCAGACCGGCCTCCTCGAGTTCAGACTGCACGCGCGCATCACCGGCGACACCGGCTCCATCGTAGCTCGCACTCCACGCAACACCCGTCGCTGCGCACGCGCGCGCGATGTTCTTCAGGGTTGCGCCGGCCGCACCACGCCGCACCAAGAGGCGCGCACCACGTTCGCGCAACGCGGCATCGAGCGCTGCAACGGCCGCGCAAAAGAACGCCGCACGCCGCGGCGAGCGCGCAAGACGCGCTTCCATCGCACGGTCGATGACGAGCACCGGCAGTACATCACCGACCGCGGAGGCTTGTACCAAACCTGCGTGGTCTTCGACGCGCAGATCGTGCGCGAAGCGATAGATAAATGGTGCCGCCATTACCTGTCGATACTAGTGGCCCGCAACGCCAAGGTGTTTGGTGCCGTCACGGGCACCACGGGAATGATCGGCGAGGCGCGAGGAGGGAGCATAGCCGTAGTTCTGTGACCGACGAGCAACGACGCCGGCACTCCCGTGCTGCCCGTGACCCGAAGGGCTGTTGGTTTTTGAGCGATGAACTTCGTCGCTCTTCGCTCGCAAAGCACTGCTTTTGTCGCTCATTGTTCCTCGCTCATCATCTCAAAAAACCAGCAGCGTCACTATACACCTTGGCGTTACGGGCCACTAAAGGGTCTTTACGTAAGCAGCAATGTCGGAAACGTCCCGGTCGGAGAGTGTGCCTGGGTAAAGCTTGGGCATCGGCGGGTCGGGCTCTTCGATCGCCCGGATGATCTGCGCGAGCGTTCGCTTGTGCCCCTCGTTCACAAGCGACGGTCCAATGCGTGTAGCGTCGGGCGAGGAATTGTGACAGACCCGGCAATTTTTTGCGAAGAGCTCGACGCCTCGGCCTCCATCGGACTCGACGACGGCCGCGCGCTGATGCGAACAGCCCACGTTCATAAGTCCCGTAAGAATTAGCAGGGCCGCAGCGAATACGGGTTGACGGCGGGTTTGCATTGCTGGGCGGCCACCTTCGTCTGAAGGGGCGCGTTCTCCACCTAAGTATCGAAAGGCAGCGTGGCCCGGAAGATCTTCCTGCGCTTTGCGCAAACGAACGATGTGGAACGCCTTACCAACGAAGGTGTGCTTAGCGGCGCTCCGTCATCCCGCGAGAGCTGGACCACGCGCATGACGATGTGCCTGGCCGAACAGCGGGCTGGTCGCCGTGCGATCCTCATTGCCGAAGACCAGGGTGGCCTCCTCGGGATGGTGCAGCTCGTCTTCAAGCTGCCGCCGGGCTACGACGATCCCGAAGCCGCAAACGGCATGGACGTCGCGATGATGGAGAGTCTGCGCCTCAAACCGAACGTACCGGCTGAGATCGGGAACGAACTCGTCGCCGAAGTGCAACGGCTCGCGATAAAACGTAAGGTCAAGACGTTGACGTTCTTGATCTCAATGCACAACACGCGTGCGATCAATCAGGCCAAGAGTTGGGGCTTCGAGGAATTTCGCATCATGCCCGAAGCCGACAAGATGCTCGCCTTCTTCCGCAAGAGCGTCGACTAGTAACCTCTTAGGGCTGGGTCGTGGCTTCTTCGTCGGTGGAGGGGCGGAAGGTGAACGCGTCGCGATACAGCCCTGGCACGGCTTTGCCGTTTACGAGACGCGGCGAGTAACGCGCGGCCATCGCGGCTTTGCACACCGCAACGTCGAGCGCGCGATATCCCGAGGTCTTGGTAATCGTACACTTCGTCGGAAGGCCCCGCTCGTCGACTTGCACTTCGAAGGCGGTCGTGCCCTGCGCGCCTTCGGCGTACGCTATCGGCGCCGGCTGCGGTTTAATCGCCGCATCACCGCCCAGCGGCAAGACATCGCGCACGATGGTTACCGGCGTTACGGCCATTGACTCAGCTCGACCACCGAGAACGGGAGCCGTGGTTGCCGACGCGGCGCTACCGCGTTGTCCCGGCATGGCCTCATCGCGACGCCAAATCGGCACATTCGACGCGGGCGCAGTCGCCTGCGTAATCGGAGCCTGCGCGACTTCGGCTTGCGCCGTTGTCGTTTGCGTCGTCGTCGTTGTCTGCGTTACCGCATTGCCGTGACGTTCGATCACATTGTGGATGACCATCATGCTCGGTGGACGCTGCTGTCGCTTTGGTAATCGGCACCGGTGTCGCCGCGACACGCGCGCGATGCTCGAGCGCGACATGAAACGGCACGACGTGCTCGACAGCGAGCGGTTTTGGTTCGATCGAGGGTGCGCTCACCACGGTCGCGAGCAGCGCGTGCGCCCCAAGCGAAATGACAACCGCCGCCGCGAGTATCGCAGCACCGGTGCGCCAGGCGCGCGCGCGCGAGCGCTCGCCGAGCCGGCGCGGGAGTGGCTCCCACGTTTCGGCATCGCGCGCTTGCGCGACCGTTGCCATAACACGCTCGATCTCGCGCTCGCCGCCGAGTGCGGCGAGGCACGAGGCGCAGCTCGCGATATGATTCCGATATTCCTCGCGTTCCGCTTCGGTCGCTTCGCCGAGCGCGATCGCTCCGGCCAGGACTTCCACCCGCGAACACCCGTTGGTCACAATTGCTCCGTCATTACCGACCGCAACACTTTCATCGCTCGACAGACGCGTTGGCGAACGGCGTCCGGTGAGGTTCCGAGAATCGTTGCAGCCTCGTTGGAGGAGTAGCCCGCATAGCTCGTCAGCAAGACCGCTGCCGCTTGCTCGGGCGGCAGTTTCGAAATCGCCGCCTGCAAGTCAACCGACGCGGCGCTGCGCTCGTCGATCCGCCACGACCGGTCGTCGCCTTCGCGGTCGAGCGGCAGCATGCGGATGATCTTGCGGCGCCGCAAGTGCGAGATCGCACCATTGGTCGCCGTCTTGTAGAGCCACCCCGCCGTCAACGGCCGATCCGGATCGCGCTGAAGCGTTCGAAACGCCGCCAGAAACACGTCCTGCGTCAAATCGAGCGCAAGTTCGCTGTCACCGACCATGCGCCGCAAGTAGCGCGCCAGCTTCGATTGGTACTCGCGCACCAATGCCTCGATGCGCACTTGCACGCCCGCCGCCGATTGCGTGGTGAGGTAGACCTCCTCCATGCGTTTTGGTCCCCCTTTCCCCGCCAGTCAACAGGGACTGGGGGATGTCGGTCAGATCGAGGAAGCGAGCCCGAGTTGCGTAGCAATGAGGGCGGCTGATGAGCTCAGCCGCCGATTTCGGAAAAAGCCCGCATACGCGAGGAGGCCTCGCCCAAGCGCAGGTGGTGGCGCTCCGGCTTGATTGCCATGCTCCCGCGCAGCAGGCCGGCAAGCTCCTCGGTCGAGGCGCCGCCGCGGAGCGGCGTACGCAGATCGACGTGCTGATCGCCGAACAGACACAGGCGCAGCCGGCCGTCCGCGGTGAGGCGCACGCGGTTGCAGCGTTCGCAGTAGTCGTGCGAGAGCGGGCTAATCACCCCGACCGCGCCGGGCGCTCCCGGAAAAGCGTAGTACCGCGCCGGGCCATTGCCCGGCGGCCCGGGCACCGGCTCGATGCGTTCCACGGCCGCAACACGCTCCAAGATCTCGTCGGACGAGACATAGGTCTCGCGCTGCACGTCGAGATTCTCATGGACCGGCATCACTTCGATGAAACGCACGTAGACCGCACGCTCGCGCGTGAGGCGCGCGAAGTCGGCGATCTCATCGTCATTCTGGCCGCGCATGACCACACAGTTGAGCTTCACCGGTCCGAGGTCCGCGGCAATCGCGGCATCGATGCCGCGCAGCACACCGTCGAGTCCGGGCCGGCGCGCGATGCGTTCGAAGCGATCTTCGTGCAGCGTATCGAGCGAGATGTTCACGCGGCGTAGTCCCGCGGCGAGCAATTGCGGGAGTTGCTCTTCAAGCAGTACCGCGTTGGTCGAGAGGGCAATGTCGTCGATGCCCTCGATCGCGTTGATGCCGGCAATTAGGCGGTGCAGATCGCGCCGTACCAAGGGTTCGCCGCCGGTCAGGCGGATCGTCCGTACGCCGACCGTTGCAGCTGCGCGCACGATCTCGATGATCTCTTCATAGCTGAGCAACTCGTTGCGCTGCAGCCACGGCAGCCCGGATTCCGGCATGCAGTAGACACAGCGCAGGTTACACTTGTCGGTCACCGAGACGCGTAAATAGGTAATAGGCCGGTTGAAAGCATCGGCCATGGGTTCGCGCGTCAGGTCAACCGTCGTGATCATGCTATTGATCGAACATAGAATCGGGTAGCTCTGGATTCATGTGGTACCCCGATAGGGTCGTCGTAACGTCGCCGATGTACCCCGGTTCCTCTACATGGCCCGTCTGCGACGTAACCATCGTATTCCCTTGCACCACGCTGTAGTGCTCGTTCATCGCGACCCAGCCGCCGTTGAGGTACTCCCAGCGCATCGACGCGATCGTAGCCGAGGCGTCATCCACCAGGACCTCGATCCTTTTCACGTTGCCGGGCGCGCGTGGGACCAGGGTCAGGTTCGTGGTCTTTCCGTCGTCGCCGCCCTTGGTGATCGTGTAGAGCTGGTTCCAGCGCGAAGGCGGCTCCACGTGGGCAAAGAGCTTCGAAAAATTCTGCGCGATGAGCGGCAGGCCGCTCGTGACCTGAAGCTTATCGAGGTCGGGATCCTTGTGGTAGTAGGTCGCTACAATATCGGTTGCAAGAAAGGGAAACGTCGAGAGCGCGACGTGCGCGCGCAGCGTCGCCGTGTAACTGTGCAACGCGGGATTGATCGTCGCCATGCGCGCGAGCAGGTCATCCGCAGCCGCCGTGCGCAGCGGCAACGTGCATCCCAATGCGATAAGCAGACCGACGAATTTCACGAATGTTTTCATACCAGCGCGGTGGCAATCTCCTCTTGTACGATGCGATCGGTCTCAGCGGTTGCGCGCTTGCGCAACGCGTCGATTGCGGCCGGCGCTCCGATGCGTCCGAGCGCCCAAGCCGCCGCGCCGCGGACCATCGGGTGCGGATCGTCGGCGAGCGTCGCAATGAGTGCTGGTATCGCCGATCGGTCCAGCGCGTTGCCGAGTCCGATCGCCGCGTTGCGACGTAGGACCGCAGCGCCGCGCCAGCCCATCGCGGTGCGCGCATAACGCCGCTTGAATTCTCCACTGCGAAGTTGAAGAAGCTCTGTGAGCGAGGGAGCGCCTACCGTCGCATCATACGGAACGAACGCGACACCGCCCACGTTGCCGGCGTTGCGCGTTGGCGGGCAAACTACCTGGCAGATGTCGCAGCCCCAGATCCAATCGCCGATCAACGGACGCATCGCGCGGGGAATGGGGTCGGTGCGCTGGGTGAGGTCGGCGATGCATCGGTTTGCGTCGATCGTATAGTCCCCGCGCAAGGCTCCCGTCGGGCAGCCGTCGATGCAACGCGTGCAGGCACCACAGGTCTTGCGCAACGGCTCGTCGGGCTCGAGCTCGAGCGTGGTGATGACCTCGCCCAAGAACACAAACGAGCCCAGCGACGGCGAGATCAGATTCGTATGCTTGCCGATCCAGCCCAAGCCGGCACGCGCAGCGAACGCACGCTCCGCTATCGGCTTGGTATCGCAGGCAATCGCGCTTACGGCTGCGCCCGCGGCTTCATCGATTGCGCGCGCCACGCCAGCGAGCAGCTCGCGCATGCGCTGGTGGTAGTCGAGCGACCACGCATAGTTCGAGACACGCCCCTGCAGTGGCGAGCGACGTGGCGGCGGCGTAGCGTACGGCACAGCGATGCAGACGATGCTGCGCGCGCCGGCGAGCACCGCACGTGGATCCGCCGCGGCGCGCGCGTAGCTCTCGTCATAACCCCAGGTGGTAAAATCGCCGCGTTCGAACGCGGCGCGCATCCGCTCGCGCGATTCCACGTCCACACGGGCATCGACGACGCGCACGTCGCCGGCGCCGAGCGCGCGCGCGCGCTCGACCGCGAGCGTCTTGATCGTAGAAGCCAGCGCGTTCATAGCGTCGCCAGCGCCCCGGCGGGACCGAGCGGAAAGGCCGCATCGATCGCCGCGATGTCGCTCGCGTCGAGTTGGAGTTCGCCGGCGGCGGCATTCTCCTCGACGTGCGCAACGGTCGAGGCCTTCGGAATCGTGAACACATGTGTTTCGCGGGTGAGAAAGGCCAAAATCACCTGACGCGGCGTCGCGCCGTGCTTTTGCGCGATGCGCACGAGCACCGCGCCGCCATTGCTCGTCGGGTCGGGAAACTTGCCGCGGCCAAACGGCGTGTAGGCGACGATGGCGATGCCGGCTGCGCGCGCCGCCGGAACGAGCCGATGTTCGATCCCACGTTCGCGCAAATGATAGAGCACCTGGTTACATGCAAGCGGAATGTCGTTGAGTAATTCGCGCGCTTCAAGCATCTCGTCGAGATCAAAATTGCTGACGCCGACAAAGCGCGTCTTCCCGGCGTGCACCAAGTCGCCGAGGGCGCGCATCGTCTCGCGCAACGGCACGCTGCTTGGCCAGTGCAGCATATAGAGATCGAGATAGTCGAGGCCGAGATTGCGCAAGCTGCGCTCGCACGCTTCAATCGTTCCTTTATATGTAGCGTTGCTCGGCAGCACTTTGCTTGCCACAAAGATCGACGGGCGCGCAATCCCGGTTATCGCTTCGCCCAGCAAGCGCTCGACTTCCCCGGCGCCGTACATTTCTGCGGTGTCGAGATGGGTCATGCCAAGTTCGACGCCACGACGTATGGCGCGAATCGCCTCCGCACGCCGCGCACCATGCTCGGGCATGTCCCAGGTACCCTGGCCGACGACCGGCAGACTGATGCCGGTATGGTTAAAAGAACGCGAACGCATCGTGTAACGCAGCGTACCCAAGAAGGCCGCCGTGCAAATGGCGCACGCGCGTGAAGCCCGCGTCGCGTAAACGGCGCACCGCCCAGAGCGATTTCGCGCCGACGCGACAGGCAACGACATAGGTGCGTGCGCTGTCCAATTCGTGGAGACGTGCCTCGAGCTGCGAAGCCGGAATGTGCACCGCGCCCTCGACAAGGCCAAGCGCGGCTTCGTGCGGTTCGCGCACGTCGAGCAGCACGGCGTGCATGAGGGCCTCGTCCAATTCGCTCGGAACGAGATCGCTCTCGTCACGTTCGTCGTCGAGATCGCGTTCGATTGCCTCGGTAATCGTGGGAGGTGTGCCGCACACCGCGCAACGCGGATCGCGCTCGAAATGCACCTCACGCGTGCGTGCGCTCAAACTCTCGATCAGCAGCAAACGGCCGACAAGCGGTTCGCCGATGTCGAGCAGCAGCTTGAGCACTTCATTTGCCTGCCACGTCCCGACGAGGCCCGCGAGCACACCGAGGACGCCGCCTTCGGCACACGTCGGCACGGAGCCCGGCGGCGGCGCGTCGGGATAGAGGCACCGGTAACACGGCCCCCCAGCGGCACCAAAGACACTGACTTGTCCGTCGAACCGGAAAATCGACGCATACACGTCGGGCTTGCCTTCGAGGACGCACGCATCGTTGATCAGATAACGTGTCGAGAAGCGATCGGTGCAATCGACGACCACATCGTAGAGACGCACGAGGTCGCGTGCGTTGCTCGTTTCGAATCGCCGCGGAATCGCGTCGACGGCAATTTGCGGGTTGAGGGCGCGCAAGTGTCCCGCCGCGACCATCGCCTTGCCGCTGCCAATGTCGCGCGTGGTGAAGATCGTCTGGCGTTGCAGATTCGTCTCATCTACGACGTCATCGTCGACGATACCGATACGTCCAACGCCGGCAGCTGCGAGATATTGGAGCACGGGCGAGCCGAGGCCGCCCGCACCAATCACCAACACGCGCGCAGCGCTCAGCCGCTCCTGACCGGCCAGCCCAACCTCGGGGATAAGGAGATGGCGGCTATACCGTCGGAGTGCGGGGTTCCCGGCGAGACTCAGGCGCGGGGATGCCGGTGATTTAGCCATTGCAGCACGTCACCTCGGGCATGTTCGCCTGCGCCGGTATGATCGCTTTCGATCATCGCAAAGGTCTTGGGTTCGGGCGCTCGGCTGTAGAGCTCGCGGACACTCGCCGAGGAGACCATCGCGTCGCGCGACGCGCCGACGTAGAGGACCGGCCGGCCCTCCAACTTTGGCAGCATGCGATCGAACGATGCGTCAACGCCTTCGAAGAGCGTCGGGAGGTCGACGCCGACAACGTATGAGGAACGAAAATCAATCGCACCGCGCAGCGCCGAGAAGGCTGTCGGGCGGCCGTACCCGGTCGCGATCGCGACGGATCCGGCAATCGCCGGGTCGTTCGCGGCGACGAAGAGCGCGGTAATCGCGCCCATGCTATGCCCGAGCGTGTACAACGGCGCTTCGCCCGCCGCGCGCGCCGCATCGACCACGGCCGACATCGCGTCGACGCAGTCATTCATGCCACGCAGCTCGCCGCCACTTGCACCGAGCTTGTGTCCGGGAAAGTCGAGACTGAACACGCGAAACCCGTGGCTCTGCAAAAAGGCGCAAAGCAAATCGAGGTTTTGCTTGCTCGAGGAATATCCGTGAGCCGCGACGATGGTGACATTGCGCGGGCGGCGTGGTTCGTAGACGAGCACCGCGACGTCGTTGTTCCGCGCGCTAACGCGGATTAGATCGAGGGGCACGTCAACATTCGTTGGCGACCCAGTCGCCGGTGCCGTCGGCATAGTGCTCTTTCTTCCAGATCGGTGCGCGCGCTTTGAGTTCGTCGATCGCGTAGCGGCAACCATCGAAGGCCTGCGCGCGATGCGGAGCAGCGGCGCAGACGGCAACCGCGATCTCGCCGATACGTAGGTCACCGATGCGATGGACGATGCCCAAGCGGACGCCGGGATACCGTTCGCCCACCTCGTGCGCAATCGTCGCAAACTCTGCCAGTGCCATGGCCTCGTGCGCTTCATACGAAAGCCCGTTGACGGCGCGTCCATCGTGTGCGACCTCACGGACGACGCCCAAAAACATCGAAACGCCGCCGCAACGCTGCGACCACACGGCTGCCTCGAGCGCGCGCGGATCGATCGGATCGCGCACAATCGCGAAAAGCGGCATCTTAGTGACCTGCTCCGTGGTCGCGGTGCGCAAAGTCGCGAGCGGCGAAGCGCGACAGCGAGGCACGAGGAAGGAGCATAGCCGTAGCTCTGTGACCGACGAGTAACGATGCCGTCGCGCTTTCGCCGCCGCTACCGCTTCGGCCAATCGTTTGGCGGCTGCAAGCATCGTCACTCTTCGCTCGCAAAGCGCTGCTTTTGTCGCTCATCGTTCCTCGCTCGCAATTGCCAAACGGTTGGCTTTGTGCATCGAGACCATGGAGCAGGTCACTCATCCTCCGCCGACCGGTGGTAGCAGCGCGATCTCGTCGCCATCGCTTACGCGCTCGTCCAACAGCGCGGCAACGCGTCCATTGCGTGCAATGCGCGTCACCGCGGCCAGCGTATCGACCTTCCGATTCCGTGCGCGTAGGGCCTCCCAACAGTCGACAAGTGTCGCGCCGTCGGGGACCTCGAGTTCGAATTCGCTCTCGCCGAGCAGCTCGCGCATCCGCGCGAAGGCGCGCACGCGAACTTTCATTGCGACGTCAAAAGCCGCCGAGGTCGGTGGTATAGCCGCGCTCGGTAAGCCAGGCCCGCGCTTGCGTGTGCTCGTTGCGCATGTCAATGCGATTGCAGATGAGCTTGTACACCATCACTTCCCAGAAGTCTTGATCCTTCGCGTAGATCTCATCGGGAACCTGATTCTCGGTACGCGCGAACTCGCGCAGGCCCTGCCAATCCCGCTCGCTCAAAATCTTGCGCAGCCGTGCCTCATACTCGGGTGAGGGTGCGCCCTGGATCACGCGCTGCGCTCGCGACGTTCCGGTGGCCCAACCACGAAGCGCTCGATCGCGCGTGCGACCCCATCCTCGTCGTTGCTGGCGGTCACGAACGGCGCAGCCTCGATGACCTCGGTCAACGCGTTTCCCATTGCGACGCCGACACCGGCCCAGCGCAGCATCGGTACGTCATTGCGTGAATCGCCTATGGCGAGCACGTCGCTCGCGTCGATCTTGAGATCGCGAGCGAGTTCGGCCAGCGCGCGTTCTTTGGTCGCATCTTCGCTCGTGATCGCGAGCTCTTCGAACTCGCCCCACGTCTCAAATTTGAAATGCACGGGCATCCCGGCGAACCGTTGCGTGATCGCGTCGACCGCCTTGCGGCCGAAAAACCGGATGAAGGTTGAATCGTGCTCGGCAAGATCGATCAAATTCGGCACATCCACCCAGAGCGGGCCGCGCATGTCATCCATATGACGCGGTGCGCCGGCGAGGCGATGGAAGCGCTCGCCGGTGTAGACCGCGGTGTCGAGGCCGTGTTCGTGGGCAAATTCGATCAACGCCGTCGCGTGCTCGCGCGGAATCGCAATGTGGCGCAGCTCGCGGCCGCTCGGACACTCCTTGGTCAGCGCGCCGTGCGCGCAGATGATCGGATCGCGCAGACCTAAGTCGCGCCCGAAGGCGAGCGGCGCATCGGCGCCACGACCGGTAATCAGGACGATGTGGACGTTGAGCGCCAGCGCCCGCTTGATAGCGGCGCGGTTCGAGCGGGTAATTCGTTCCGAAGAATCCAGGAGCGTGCCGTCGAGATCGAGGGCGATGAGTTGGATTGGCACCACCCCCAGCATACCCCGAGGCGTCAATAGCACTCCTGGGGAAGGGACCGGGCAGTGCAACCAGCCGGCCCGCCCAAGCGTTAGGAACGTACGTATGCGACGCAGATATATCGCGTTTAACCGGTCAAAGATCCCCGACGGCTGTCGACGCTCGGAGCACGTTTAACTATGGCATGTACGGCCCAAGTACCGAATCTCACGGCTCGCGAACAAGCGCAGTTCATCCACGATGCGATCCCGGCCGGACTCTTCCGGACCGACGACGACAGTCAACGCATCCCGTGGCGCGTAAGTCCCGAGCCGTTTGCATTGTCACCAAAGACGGTCGTGCAGATCGAACAAATCGGCCGCGACTTGCTCGCTTTCTATCGTGCGCTCAACAGCCTCTACAACCGTAGCGCGCGCGGAACCGCGCCGGCATTTATCGCGGAGTACCTCGATCAGGGCAAGCCCGAAAACATCGTACGGCTTTCGCGTCAGAATCGTTTCCGCCAAGATATCCCTGGCGTCATTCGACCCGACCTACTCTTAACCGATGAGGGCTTCACCGCCTCGGAACTCGACAGCGTACCGGGTGGCATGGGATTTACCGGCGCGATGACCGAGGCGTATTGCAAAGCCGGCATTGACTCGATCGGTGGCGCCGATGGCATGCCGCGCAGCTTCGGCAAGATGCTGGCCTACGCAAGCCGCACGACAAATCCTACGGTAGCAATCGTCGTCTCGGAAGAGTCGAAAGATTATCGCAAGGAGCTTAGTTGGCTTGCCGAAGCGACTAATCGCTTCGGCGAAGTGAAAGCCTTTGTCTGCGCACCGCAAGACGTGATCTTCACGGAGCAGGCGCTCTTCGTGCGTCTCGAAGGTGGGCGCGAAGAGAAGCTCGACGCGATCTATCGCAACTTCGAACTCTTCGATCTGCTCAACGTGCCTAAACAAGAGCTGATGCTGTACGCGGCGCGGCACAATCGCGTGTTGATGGTGCCGCCGCCCAAGGCACAGCTCGAAGAGAAGCTGTCCTTTGCGCTGTTCCAGCATCCGGCGCTCGCGGCGCTATGGCGCTCCGAACTTGGCAAAGACGGTGCAGCGATTTACGAGCGGCTCACGGCGCTCTTCCCGCGCACGTGGGTCCTCGACCCGCGCCCACTTCCACCGCAAGCAGTGATCGCCGGCCTCGAGGTACGCGGTTTGCCGGTCAATGATTGGCGTACACTGCTCGATCTGGGAAAAGGCGAACGCGACTACGTCGTCAAGCCGTCGGGTTTTTCGGAACTCGCGTGGGGCTCGCGCGGCGTCAAGATCGCTAACGATCTGACCAAAGAAGAGTGGACGGCTGCACTCGAAGGCGGCCTAAACGCCTTCGAGCGGACGCCGCACATTTTGCAACGTTTCCACAAGGGCAAACGCATCCGCATGCCCTACCTCGATCGCACCACCGACGACATCAAAATGTTCGATGGTCGCGCACGACTGTGCCCGTACTACTTCGTGACCAGCGAAACGACCGTCGAACTTGGCGGCATCCTTGCAACCATCGCACCGGCGGACAAACGTTTGATTCACGGCATGGTCGACGCCGTCATGGCGCCATCGTTCGTGAAAGAGAACGGCTACTAGCGCGGCTTCGCTCGCGCTACCTCTGCCGCGTTACCGTCAAGCCTTGGGCGGTGACGTCGATTTCGTCGGGGACGTAGGTTGCGGGATCGTACCAGATGGTGAACGGCGCTTCGCCGCTAAAGACGAGCACGACGTCGGTTGCCGGAACGCTTGCGGGCCGCTGGGCAGTTGCCGTTGCGTCGGGCGCAAGCGCAACAGAGCGTCCGAGCATCGGCACGACGACGAGCACTGGCGCGTTGTTCCAAGCGCGCATCTGCGCGGGCAGCGGCAAGAGTCCCGCGAACGCGCCGAAATCGGCGACGACAAAGTGCTTGGTATTGGACAGTAAATCGAACGACCCGCTCTTGCCGTGCACGTCGACGATATTGGCGGTCGTGTTGACGATCGTGGCGGAATCTTTGAGCGGCGAGCCATCTTCTGTCGCGTTCATCTGATAGGTCAATGGGCCGAAGTCGGCGCCAAGTACGAGCGTATCGTTTGCGCTCGCACCCGATCCGCTTATCGTACCGGTGACTTTCTCGTCGATCACCGTTGTCGTTCCGACACTCTTGACCACGAGAGTTGACGTGCCGACGTTTGCGCCCGCAAGCGTTGCGTTATATGTGTACGTTCCGGGGGCGATCGCCGTCGCCAACAGCAGTGCGAGCACGAGAGACTCCTACCAGTAGCTTGTCGATTTCTTCGTGCGTGTTGTAGCCATGCGGCGCAACGCGAATGCCGCTCGCGCGCCAGGTGGTGATCACGCCTTCCGATTGTAGCGCACGCCCGAGCGCGACCGAATCGATCCCGGGGAACGTGAACGTGACGATGCCCGAGGAGATTCCCGGGCCTCGCAGCGACCGAACGTTGGCCCCGCATGCCGCAAGCCCCTCTACGAGGTGGTCGGTCAGCTCGAGGATGTGCGCGCCGATCGCTTGCGTACCCGCCGTCTCAATGAGGGCAAGCGACGAGTCAAGTGAAAGCGCGCCGATAAAGTTGGGCGTGCCGCCCTCGAAGCGCGATGCATTCGCCGCAAAGGGCTGTTCGTAGTCCAGAAAAGCCCAGATGTCGCTCATCGAGCGCCAGCCCGGCGCTCCCGTCGCTATCTGGTCGAGTAACTCCGCACGGACGTAGACAAAACTGACGCCTTGGAGTGCGAGCAACCACTTCTGTCCACCGGAATACAGCACGTCGATGTCGAGTGCGCGCACGTCGAGCGGAAACGCTCCAAGGCCTTGAATCGCATCGACACAGAAGAGCGCGTTATGTTCGTGCGCAATCTGCGCGAGCGGCGCGAGATCGTGGCGGTAGCCGTCTTCAAACGACACCCACGAGACGGTGACGACGCGCGTGCGATCGGTCATTCTTGCGCGCAGTACGTCGGGCGTCATGCGTTCGCGCGCTGTGTCGATGAAGTCGATCTCAACGCCGAGGCGCCGCAACGCAAGCCAGGGAATCGCATTTGCGGGAAATTCGTTGTTCGGAAGGATGACGCGATCGCCCGGCTGCCAATCGAGACCTAACGCAACGACGTTCGCGCCGTCGGTCGTGTTGCGAAGAATCCCAATCTCCGCGCCGGTGGCGCCGATGAACTGCCCGACACGCGCGCGATACGCCGGCATCTTCATCTCGTAACGGGCCACCCCCACGACCCCTTCTTCCGCTTGTGCAGCGACAAACGCGCCCAGTGCATCACGCGTGAGCTGGGGTAAGATTCCGGTCGCGGCGTGGTTCAGGTAGACGTAACGGTTGGTAACGGCAAACTGCGAGCGGGGAAGCGGGGTCATCCCGCGGCGTTAGACCTCCGCGCCGATCATATCCTTCGTGTGCCAGGCGATGTTACCGGCGCGGTCGCCGACGCGTTCGAGCGACGCCAGCACGAAGAGGTAGCGCGTACCCGAACGTACGAGCTCGGGATCCTGCTGCATCTCTTCTTGCAGCAGCTTGATGCTGCGCTTGTAGAGCTTGTCCACTTCGTCGTCACGATCGATCACTTCACTCGCCAGACGTGCGTCGCGCTCGGTATAGGCGCGCATCGCATCGAGCAGCATGCCGTGCGCAACGCTCGCGATGCGGTCGATCTCGACCTTGGAAGGCCGCAGCGACTGATCGGAGAGCTTGATTGCATTCTTCGCGATGTCGACGGCGTAGTCGCCAACGCGCTCGAGGTCGGTTGCGATTTCAAGCATCGCCGCGATCTCTCGCAACTCGCCGGCAACCGGCTGCTGGCGCCAAATCAATTCGATGCAATGCGACTCGATACGTCGCCGAAGATCATCGATAGCATCGTCTCCGGCAACGACGCGCGCGCCCGCACTCGCGTCGCGGCGCTCCAACGCTTCAACAGCGACGCGTATCGCATCGCCACATAGGGCGCCTAACCGCACGACATCAAGTCGTGTGGATTCAAGTGCCTCGTGATAAGCGGTCCGCACCTCTGCGCTTCCTCCCTCTCGGCGACGAGTGTAGCGGGAGTAAGTCTACCGCGGGGCACCGAAAGCCCCTGCGCTCTTTATGAAATCATAAGATATGGGGTCCCGACGCGCGAAGTCGCGGCGGGGGCGTGTAGCGAGTTTTCGGCGCGAAAGTGCCGAAAGCGAAGCGGAATGCCAAAGCGCCGCGCGAAGTGCGGCGCGCTTTAAATGGAGCATGAACGGTGGATGAAATTCGAGCGGTCGGCGTCTGCGGGGCCGGCCTGATGGGCAACGGCATCGCGCAAACCTGCGCGTCTGCCGGCTTCGATGTGGTGCTAATGGAAGTCGCTGACGAGCCGCTCAAACGCGGCGTCGCGAGCATCACGAAATCGCTGGATAAATTCGTCGAGAAGGGCAAAATGGCGCAAGCCGATCGTGATGCCGCCGTTGCCAGGATCAAGCCGACCACCAAGGTCAACGATTTGGCCGGATGCGACCTGATCATCGAGGCGATCGTCGAGAACGTCGAGGTCAAGGCCAAGCTCTTCGCCCAGCTCGACGAGCTGCTTGCACCCAGCGCTCTTATCTGCAGTAATACCTCCAGTTTATGCATCATCGAGCTTGCCGCCAAAACCAAACGCCCCAACCGCGTCGCCGGCCTGCACTTCTTCAACCCGGTGCCGATCATGAAGCTGGTCGAGGTCGTCAAGACGATCGCCACCTCGCAGGATGTGATCGATTCGCTCTTCGCGTTTGCAAAGAAACTCGGCAAAGAGCCGATTCTCGCGCAAGACACACCGGGATTCGTCGTCAACCGTTTGCTCATTCCGTATCTTCTCTATGCCATTCGCTGCTACGAGGGCGGTCTCGCGACCAAAGAAGATATCGATAAGGGCATGAAGCTCGGTTGCGGCTATCCGATGGGGCCGTTCGAATTGCTCGATTTCGTGGGGCTAGATACCACGTATTACATCGCGCAGATCATGTACGACGAGTTCAAAGATCCGATGATGGCGGCGCCGCCGCTGCTCAAGCGCATGGTCCTTGCCGGACGCTACGGCCGCAAGAATGGAAAGGGTTTCTACGACTATGAGTGAGTCGATCTTCGAGAACATCTTGGTCGATAAAGACGGCGTAATCGGCATCATCACGCTCAACCGGCCCAGTGCCCTCAATGCGTTGAACGTCAAGTTGCTCGGCGAGCTGTCGTTCGCGCTCCTGGAGCTCGAGCGTAACGCAGACGTGCGCGCGATCGTCATCACCGGCGCGGGCGAGAAAGCCTTTGCGGCCGGCGCGGACATCGGCGAGCTCAACGCGCTCGGCAGCGCGGGCGCCGGCGCCGATCAAGCGCGCATCGGACAATCGATCACGCGACAGATCGAGCGGCTGCGTACGCCGGTGATCATGGCGATCAACGGCTTTGCACTCGGCGGGGGCTGTGAACTTGCCATGTCGGGCGACATCCGCATCGCGAGCGAAAACGCCAAGTTTGGCCAGCCCGAAGTCAACCTCGGAATCATGCCCGGCTACGGCGGATCACAACGGACGACGCGGCTCGTTGGTAAGGGTATGGCGATGTATCTGTGCCTGACCGGCGAGATGATCGATGCGCAGGAGGCGCACCGCATCGGCTTGGTCGAGAAGGTCGTGCCGCTCGCGGAACTGCTCAACGAGGCGAAGCGGATCGGCAACGCGATCGCCGCGAAGGCGCCGCTTTCCATTGCCGCGACGAAGCGCGCGATCAACAACGGCGCGCACCTTGCCATCGACGATGCGCTTGAACTGGAGGCGCTCGAGTTCGGCACGCTGATCGACACCCAGGACTTTAAGGAAGGCACGAGCGCGTTTCTCGAAAAGCGCAAACCCGTTTGGAAAGGCGTCTGATTGCGGGCCGCACTGTGCGTGCTCATGTTGGCGCTAGCAGTGTGGCCACTGGCCGCGCGCGCCGACGACTACGGCCCACGCCGCGATGTCGCCGCGATACGACACGATCTGCCGCTCCTTCAAAGCGGGCTTGCGATGCTGGAGAATTCTGTCGTCCAGTCGCTCGTAGTCGAGTCGGCAGTGGTCGATGGTGAAGAGGCGCTCGTGCAGTGGCGCGACACAAACGCGGGCTACACCGAAATTGTAACAATGCGGTATCGTTACAGCCGTTGGTGGCTAGAGCCCGGCAGATTGTTTTTGGGCCATGATTTCGCGGGCGCGTGTCCAACGGCTTGGGCGCCGACGCCGCAGTTTCTCTTGGGCAAGGGCGTCCCGCCGGCGCTCGCGACGTCGGCTGGACAACACATGCCCGTGGTTCAAGAGGCGATCGTCGCGGTTCGACAGTTCAAGGAAAAGAACCCCAACCTTCACTGCGGCGAGTCCTCAACTAGCGATCCAGCATACTCGCCTTTCGAGCTACCGTTCCAGAGCACGTATCGACGCGCGATTGCAGCTGGCGACTACGGCGTGAGAATGCGCGTTGCCAAAAACGACGGCTCCCAGGATTCCAAGATCGCGCACATTCAGGGTCGCGCGCCGACCGAGGCCGAGAGTTGGGCAAATCAGCCGTCCGGCAATAGTTACTTTTATTTCTCCGGCACCGTCGAATCGGCGCAGCCGGTACACGTGCAAGCGGGCATGACGGTCGATGTGTGGTTTCCGTTCGTACTCGATCCGTCGTTGAGTTACAGCTTAACGATCGCGGCACCGCATGCGATGTCTCTCGGACCTGTTCAGGGAGCGCTCAAAGACAACACACTGCATTTCGTCTTGCCGGCGTTCACTGCACCGCCCGTGCTGTCCGAACTGATGGGCGAAATCGAGGGCGAAGCTGAGTTCGGATACGGGTTAAGTGCGTCTTCTGTGCGTTGGACATGGCGAGTTCGATCGCGGGGTTAAAGCCCGACCACGTTGCGCGGATGCGCCCTTGCGGATCGATCACCACGATTGTCGGGAAGCCGTCGACTTGAAAGAATCCTTGCGAGCTGCTGTCCGGGTCGAGCACGACACCCTTCAATTTATAACGCTTTGCGAAGTGCGCAGCTACAATTGCAGGCTCGCCGACGTCGATCGGCACCACCGCGCTTTGCGGATTTGCCCGCGCATACCGCTCGATCAGCGGCGTCTCCAACTGACACGGCTCGCACCATGACGCATAGAAATCCAAGAACACGACGCGACCCTGCACGTCGCTAATGCGGAACGTGCCGCCGTCAAGCTTCGGATAGGCGATGCGCGGCGCTGGGTACGGCCTTGCGTTGAGCGCTCGCGGCGCGAGAAGAATCTTCCACGCCACGAGCGCTACGACGCACAATGCGAGAACGTCGAAGACGCGTCCCCACTTATTCGACCAAAAGAACCGCTGCGATGCCCTGTCCTCCACCGATGCACGCCGACGCAACGCCATACCCGCCGCCGCGCGCGCGCAGATCGTTCAGCGTCGTCAGCGCAATGCGCGCCCCCGACGCGCCGAGCGGATGGCCGAGTGAGATCGCACCGCCGTGTGGATTTAACCGCACGCCATTGGTGCCCATCTCCTTCAGACACGCCAGCACTTGCGGAGCAAACGCTTCATTGATCTCCATCACGCCCAGGTCTTTCTCGGCAATACCCGCGCGCGCAAGCGCTTTCGGAATCGCGTGTGCGGGACCGATGCCCATGATCGTCGGGTCGACGCCCACGACGCTCGAGCTCACCAGTCTTCCAATCCACCTACGGCCGTCGGCTTTCGCTTGCCGCACCGTGGTTAGTACCACGGCGGCCGCGCCATCGGTCAAACCGCTCGCGTTGCCCGGCGTCACGACGCCGTCTTTAACAAAGCGCGCCGGCAATTTGCCGAGCTTCTCCATCGAAAGTCCGGCGCGCGGGCCTTCATCCTTATCGACGACGGTTTGCGTGCCTTTGGGTCCTGGTACCGTGACCGGCGCAATCTCTTCCGAGAAATAGCCGCTGCTTTGCGATTCGAGCGCTTTCGACTGCGACGCAAGCGCGAATTCGTCGCAGGCCTCACGTGCAATGCCATATTTCTTGGCCAGGTTCTCGGCGGTGACCGCCATCGGCGTGTTCGAATACGAATCGACGAGCGCGGTCCAAAGCGAGTCCTCGAATTGCACGTTCGCGCCAAACGGGAAGCCGCGGCGCGCGCCGCGCACCACGTGCGGCGCTTGCGTCATGTTTTCGGTACCGCCGGCGAGCGCGTAGCGCGCCTCGCCCAAACGCAGCGAGCGCGCGGCTTGTAGAATCGCCTCCAATCCCGACCCGCACAGGCGGTTCACGGTCACCGCCGGTACGTCGACCGGAACGCCGGCGCGCAGGCCGACATGGCGCGCGAGATAGATCGCATCGGGGCTGCTCTGGACGACGTTGCCGAAGACGACATCATCGATTTTTGCGGGGTCGAGGCCGCTGCGCGCGATGGCCGCGGTCGCGGCGGCGACGCCGAGATCCGTCGCGGAGACGTCGGCGAAGGCGCCGCTCAGGGTACCAAAGGGCGTGCGGGCGCCCGCGAGGATGACGACATCGTCGTCGGAAGGTCTGCTAGTCATGGGCCGGAGGTATTCCGCGTCCAGCCTCCTAACCTTCGCGGGTCATGCCAATCACACGTACCGCCGCGATCATGCTGGATGCTCGGTCGCTCTCGCCTGCCAGTAAGACCGAGCACATTCTCGACGCGTTCGACAAGCTGCAGATCGGCGGCGCCCTCGAAATCAACGAGGAGAGCGACCCGCGCGCGCTACGTAACGAGATGACCGAGAGGCGTCCCGGCCGCTTTTCGTGGGATGCGCGCAACTTGGGCGGCAACCGATGGGCGATTCGTCTCGAACGGATCGATGAGCACGCCGATGGTGAGACGTTTCTCGCGCACGCGCCGCAGTTCACGCAGGCCAAAGCCTCGACGATCAAAGAGCTCGCCGGACAGATGAGCGAGCGCACCTATAAATCGGGCGACACGATCTTCGACGAAGGCGAGATGTGGCCGTACCTCGGCATCGTCAAGAGCGGCAAGATCATCTACACGCTGCTCTCTCCTGATGGCAAAACGCATACGATCGGCGAGCGCCTCACACACGACACATTGAACGAAAGCGGCACGTTCGACGGCGGCGGCGCGACCACACGCGCTGAAGCGTTGAGCGACGCGACGATCGTTACCCTACCGAGCGAAGCGGTGATGCATGCGATTCGCAACGACGCGGAACTCGCGCTCGGCTTCCTGATCGCCAGCTCGCAGGCGCGCCGGCGCTCGATCGACACAATCGCCGACCTCGCCTTTGCGCACGTGCTGCAGCGCGTGGCCAAGTTCTTACTCGGCTATGCGCGCACATCGGTGGGTATGACGCGCGGTCTACCCGGCGTCGAGAGCCTCTCGCAGGCGCAGATCGCGGCGGCGGCGGGCACGGTTCGCGACATGGCGGCCCGTGCGCTGCTGCGTTTGAAGAACGCACATGCGCTCGAACTCGACCGCGGACGCGTCAAAGCGATCGATCGCCAGCGGCTGGAAGCCTTCGCGCACAACGTGCAAGCGCCGCCGGTTTGATCGAAGTCATCCGCGCAAGCGACTATCGCGAGCAGCCTTGGAAAAACGGCGGCGGTCTCACACGTGAGATCGCCGTTGCTTTTTCCGACGACGAAGCGACAAGTGTCCTGTGGCGCGTCTCGCTCGCAACGATCGATCGCGATGGTCCCTTCTCAGAATACCGTGGCTACGATCGTACGATTGTCGCGCTCGACGCGGATACGGCCGAACTCGACGTCGACGGAAAGCTGGTTATGCTCGAGCGCGGACGGCCGCATGAGTTTCGCGGCGAGGCGCGCGTTGCGTGCCGCCTGCGCGGCAGCGCGACGCGCGACCTCAATGCAATGACGCTACGCGACGCGTTCGTACATGATGTCGAGATCGTGACCTCGGCGCAACGGTTTGTACTCGACGACGACGAAATCGCGTTTGTCTACGCGATCGACGGTGCTGCGGCAGTGGAAAATACGCCATGCCAAGCCGGCGATACGATTTGGTTACAAGAGGCGGAAGCAATCGACGTACGAACCGGCGGCAGCGCCGCCGTGATCCGTATTACGCCGATTTAGGGCACTACGATCAACAGTCTCGCGCAGCCCCCCTGGACGGCATGCAATCCGGTAAAGCAGTCAAGGATGCGAGGTTCCATCAGCTGCGCTTTTTGGAGCGTGTGGCAGTTGTTGTGCAGCGGCGGCGTAGTCAGGGCGCGGCGCTGATTGCGGCACTTGCGACCACGGCGATGAGTAGCATTGAGTTGCCCTGCCTACCGCGATCCTACGCGGGGTAATTGACGCCAGCCTGAGAGGCGGCTGAGAGCCTCGAGCTACGGCTGGATGGGCGCACCCGGCGATGTCTTGATACACGCCGGTTGCAGCATTACAGGGTTCACAATCGCCTGGTCCTTCGGATCGAGCGCCGGATTCACGATATATTCGTAGCACGCAAACGGCGCCACGACGAGCGGAACCCCATGTGCCAGCGGCGCCGCGGCTGCGGGCTTGGCTTTGCGTACGTCCGGGGGCAGCGGCCGCGGGGCCGCCTTGATTGGTTCCGACTTGGCCGGCGCGGGTGCGGGCCGGTCGAAGACAATCGAGGGCGCGTTCGGGCCGGCCGCGCTTACGGCCGGCGCGGACCCGGTGTGCGCCGTGCTGACGAGGCCCGCGGTAATCAGGGCGATCAGGAGCATGGCCGTCCCTCCTTCCCTACTATAACGAATGAGACGGCACGATTGCGATGGCCGCGGCCCTTTGCACTCGGTACGCTAAAAGCATGAAATACACGCCCATCCCACAAGCGATCGCCGAGCAAGCTCGGCAGACGCTCCGTGATGATTTTGGCCACCAACTTCGGGTCGAGCGGAACCACGGTCCGTGCCGCCTCTGTTTAGGTTTCTCGAAGGAGCCCGAAGATCTGATATTGCTCTCCTATCGACCGTTGGTCGATACAAATCCGTACGCGGAGATCGGCCCGGTTTTCATCCATCCGTATCCTTGCACCCCGTACCGGGCTGATGCGTTCCCGCCGGATTTCCTCGACCGCGAACTCGTGGTTCGTGCGTACGACGCAGACGGGCGCATCAGTGACGCGACCGTCGCCGCGCCGGGCGAGGCGCAAGCCGCCAGTGCAGCATTTCTCGCCGATGATCGCGTAGCCGAAGTCCACGTGCGCAGCCGTTCTTACACGTGCTTCCTCTTCAAGGTCGAACGCACGTGAGCGACGCACCGTTCTATGGCGTACGCACGACCGGCGTGTATTGCCGCACGGGGTGCAAGAGTCGTCCTGCGTTGCCTCATAACGTGCGCTACTTCGCAACCACCGCGGACGCTCGCACCGCCGGCTTCCGCGCGTGCAAGCGCTGTCGCCCCGACGATGCAGCAACGATCGACGAACGTATCACGCATGCCTGCCGTATTCTTGACTCGAGCGGCGAAACGTTGACACTCGCCGAACTCGGCGAGCGCGTCGGCATGAGCCCAGGGCACTTGCAGCGCCGCTTCACCGCCGTGATCGGTATGTCGCCGCACCGCTATGCCAAACTGGCCGCCCAAGAGCGGTACAACGTGCCGCGCAAGGGCGGCAAGGGATTATCAGTCTTCTACGCGATCGTCGACTCGCAGCTTGGGCGTGTGCTCGTTGCTGCGACGCAGCGCGGTATCGCGCGCGTCGACATCGGTGAGCGCGACGGCGCGCTCGAGCAGCGCTTGCGTGACGCGTTTTCCTCGGCACATCTGGAACGTAGCGAGGATCGGCTGGAGAGCGCGACTTCGCGCATCGTCGCGTACCTCGCAAACGAAGGGCCATGGCCGCTCTTGCCGATCGACGTCCGTGCAACGGCATTTCAGATGCGCGTGTGGGACGCGCTGCGCGACATCGCGCCCGGCCGAACGATGGAATACGGAGAGCTCGCGCGTGCGATTGGTTCGCCCTCGGCCGCGCGCGCGGTTGCCCGCGCGGTCGCGACGAATCCGATCGCGCTGCTCATCCCTTGCCATCGCATCGTTCCCGCGAGCGGCGGCGTCGGTGGCTACCGCTGGGGCCCGCAACGCAAAGAGCGCTTACTTCAGCTCGAACAGCGGTCTAGTGGATGATATAGACGTCGCTGGTAAGCGCGCCGTTGACCATCGCCGAGTGCATGCGCACCGGTGCACAGCCACTGTGGGCCTGCAAGCGCATCGTTACGTGCGTCACCGATTCGTCGATGAGCTCGTGCACGCCACACGCCGACGTATTGCCGGGAACGGCGACGTCAAGCATGTAGCGTCCTGGTTGGAGCGGCAATTTCGCAAAGTAACCGTTACTGTCGGTTGAAACGGTAGCAACTGCCTTGTCGACTTGGTGAAGCGGCAAGCGAAAAATCGCCACTTGTGCGTTGGCAATCGGTCGTCCATCCGGGGCCACGACGTGTCCTGCAACACCGGCGTCGCCCGTGATAGCAAATGCTGGTAACGCGCTGAGCGCGAGAACAGCCAAGAAGCCTATGATCGTTTTCATAGCTTTCCTGTACCCGTACCGGCGGACGAGCTAACCTATGTTAGCTCTCGTTATGCTTTAACTGCTTCGACCGATTCGAGCTCGCTCGTTTCTTCATGCGGGTCTTGCAAATCGAAGGCCGCACGCTTACTCTTTGCAGCAGCTTCCGCAAGCGGTTGCTGTTGTGGTGCAGCGGCGGATTTTGGCGCATTAGCGAGCGCTGCGCGCCCCTTTTGCACCGAGCCGATCGCGGCAGCAAGTCGCACTTCCATTTCGGCTAGCACTTGCGTAGCATAGGTATCCGCGCCCTCGCGGATCTTCCGTGCACGCTCTTCGGCTTCACGCAGGACGACCTCGGCGGTCGTGCGCGCGCGCTGCAAGATTTCATGATCGTCGATCAGTTCATCCGCTTTCTCTTGCGCTGCACGCATGACGCGTTCTTGGTCCTTGGCAATGATCTGCGCGCGTCCGACTTCTTTGGGGAGCGTAGAGCGAATTTTCTCTACGAATTCCAGAAGCCGCTCCTCGGAGAGAATGCGATAGCCCGCGGGAAGCCAGGTTCCCTCGTGCACGTAGCTCTCGAGCTTGTCCAACACGCGATAGACCGACATTTACGAACCTCCGTTTATGCTTGTTTGAGTTTGGTGCGCTTCGTCGACATGACGTTCAGTACCGGGACCGGTACGAACGGTGCGACGTCGCCACCGAGGAAGAAGACTTCTTTGACCAGGCTCGAGCTGACGAACGAATACTTTGCATCCGACATCAGAAAGAGCGTATCCACGTTAGAGAGCGACCGGTTCATCAGCGCGGTCGACATCTCGGTCTCGAAGTCAGAGACGACGCGAAGGCCTTTGACGATCACGTCGGCATCCTGTGCTCTGAGGTAATCCGCGAGCAACCCTCGGAAGTGATCGACACGCACGTTAGGCAGATGCGCGACACACTCGCGAAGCATATGTTCACGCTCGTCGAGCGTGAACATTGTATTGCGTTTTTGCGGATTGACGACGACGGCGACGATCACTTCGCCGAACGCACCGGCAGCGCGTTCGATGACGTCGAGGTGACCGTTCGTAGGTGGATCGAACGATCCCGGGTAGATGGCCCGCGTGACTCTCTGAGTCAACCTACGGTGAAAAACGCCAGAGCGACATCGCCGTACACTTCTTCGCGAGTCGAGCGATACCCCGGTATGTCGGGAAGAATCCGTTTTGCCGCATGTTCGTAGATCACGAGCGCGTCGGGCGCCAAGAGCGATCGCTCGAGGAGCAGGCGGAAGACCTGCAACGGCACATCGTTTGCGTAGGGTGGATCGAGGTAGACAATATCAAACGGCCCCTCGATGCGGTAGAGCGCGCGCTCGGCCGGCGCTGCGACGACGCTCACGCGATCGCTGACCTCGAGCGCGGTCGCGGACTCTTCAATCGCCTGCGCGGTCTCACGGTGACCTTCGACGCTGACGACGCGCGCGGCGCCACGAGACGCGGCTTCAAAGCCGATCGCACCCGTACCCGCGTACAGATCGAGCACGTTTGCGCCCTCGATCCGCTCCATCAGGATCGAGAACAGCGATTCTTTCACGCGTCCCGGCGTGGGCCGTACGTGCATCCCTTTGGGCGACTTCAATTTGCGGCTTCCCAGTTCACCGCCGGTGATCTTTGGACTCAAACGCCTGCCTCCGCAGCGACCAATGCGAAGACCTCCTCGAGCGAGCGGACCGTATAGGTCGGCGGCGGGAGGTCGGTTGGGTACTTCTTCCCTTCGTGGTCGAGCCAAACCGCCTGGAATCCGGCATTAAGGGCTCCGCCCACGTCAGCGCGGGGGTCGTCGCCTACGTAGAAGCAACGCGCCGGATCGGTCCGCAGCTCGCCTGCTAGTGCCGCAAAGGCCTTCGGATGCGGCTTCTGCACACCAAGGTCGGCGCTGGCAAGCACGGCCCCGCCAAAGCCGGCAAGCCGCGCTTTGGCGACTTGGAGCGGGTTCCAGCCGTTCGAAAGCACGGCAAGGGGAATGCCAAGGCGCTCTAGCGCCTCGATCGTCTTGCGCGCGTGCGGGTCGGGAACAATAAAACTATCGGCCATCGCAAGCGCCGTGCGCTTGAAACCCGCGATGTGCTCGTCGGCCGGCTCGATACCGCGCTCACGTACAAAGCGCCGCACGGCTTCTTCGATCGAACCGCCACCACCGCGCGCAAAGACAAGGAGCTCGTCGATGCGATCGCTCTCTTGCGCGAGACTGCCGAGCGCGACGCCGCCCTGGTCGATCACGCGGTCGAGCAGATGCAGAAACGCGACGCGCTCGAGCTTGTTGTCGATGCAGAGCGTGTGGTCGATATCGAACCCGACAGCGCACGCCGGCTGCACTATTTTGGTCCTGGCCCCGTCACGACGCGGACGAAGGCGCTTGGACGAATCCACTTGGCGAAGGCCGCTTGCAGCTGCGGCGCGGTCGTATTTAAGTAGTTCTGCGCATCGAGCGAGTATTGATCGAGCGGCAATCCAAGGCCTGAATATCGCAAGAAGATTCCGGTGACGCCGCTGTAGCTCGCCTGCTGGATCGGCACCTCGCCGAGCAGTAACGCTTTGGCGCGGAGCAGATCGTTGTCGGCCAACGGCGTCGTCTGGACGTGCTGCAGATCGGCGATGACGGCTTGTTGGGCGGGCACGATGTTCTGCGGATCGCAGGCGTACTGCACGCTAAACGTCGAGCGCGTTTTGCCGGTGTGCAGCGCACTTTGCACCGAGTACGCGTAGCCGTGCACTTCGCGCAGATCGTGATACAGGATCGATGAGTAGAAGCCGCCGGTGAGCGCGGCGTTCGCGAGTTGCAGCGGCGCCCAGTCCGGATCGGTGCGGCGCACGTCGTTGAGTTGCACCAACTGCACCGAAGACTGCACGCGTCCTTGAGCCGGTACCACGACCTGCGAAGCGGCGTTCAGCGGGACAGTGGGCGCTTCGGTCTGCGGCTTGGGCCCGGTTGCGGTCCACCCGCCGAAGTACTTCTCAATCGACGCCCGCGCCGCGTCGGGCGTGATGTCGCCGATAACGACGATTGTGGTGAGATCGGGGCGATAGGCTGTGGCGTACCACGCCTTAACCGCATCGAGCGTCGCCGAACTCGTCGTCTTGACGGTTGCGAAGTTGCGATAGGGATCGCCGACGGGGTAGAGGGCGTTGGCCAAGGCAACGCCCGCGAGGTAGTCCGGCGACGTCACCTCGCCTTGCATCTGGCCTACGGCTTGGCTTTTCACAATCGTAAAAGCCTTCGCATCGAAAGCCGGATGCAGTTCTTGATCTGCAAGCAACTGCACACCGCGATCGAAGTCCTTCGAAAGCACTTGCACGCCGAACTCTGTGCCCGCGCTGACCGTCGCCGAGATCTTATCGAGCTCGGCCTGATATTGCACGCGATTGTACGTCGTTGTGCCGAACGGGAAGAGCGCCGTTGCGAGCCCGTTGATGCCGCGCTCGTCAGCCGGCTCTTGCACGAACGGATTGTTCTCAATGCGGCCTGACACAACAACGGTGGGTGTGATCGACTCGGGCTGCACGATGAGGCGAATGCCGTTCGCGAGCGTCATCGAGGTAGGATTGAGCGTCTCGCTTGGCACTTTGAGGTTTTTTAAGATGTCTTGCGCCCATGACGGAAGCGGCTCGTGCGTCTTGGGCGGCACCATGTTGTCTTCTTTGCCCGGACCACCGCCACCGGCGCTCATCGCGCCGCTGTTCTTGGGCACCGCGTATGCCGCGACAACCTTTGAGTTGTCGAGATAGGTGCGCAGCACGCGATTGACGTCTTCGGTCTTCACGCGATCAAACGCAGCGCTCATATCGTCGGGCGAAGACAGTCCCTGCACGGCGACGGCCTGGCTCCAGCCAAACGCGAGCTCTTCAATCGAATTTCCGGCAAAAGCGAGTTGCGCGATCTCGCGCTGCTTCGCGGCCTGGACTAAGTCGTCGGGTACGCCGCTCTTCCGATAGTTGTCGATCACCGCGCGCATCTCTTGATCGATAACTTCAGGCTTCACGCTGACCGGCACGATGCCGATCGCGACACCGATTGCGGCTTTGCGATACGTCGCGGCTTCGAACCCCGTGTAGAGTGCCTTGCCCGAAGCTGTGAGCCCGTAGAGATCGCCGCGTTGGCTGGAGAGCACGTCTTGCAGAATCTGCGAGGCCGCGTAATCGGGACTATCGTAGCCCGGCAGGCGATACCCGGCAAAGACGATCGTGTACGGCTGGTCCGAGAGATCGCGGAAGACATTCGCGGTTAGCGGGGCAAGTTTTACCGCAGGCTTCGCAGGAAGTTTTGCCGCGGGCAAATCGTTCCACAATGCCTTCACTTTGGCAATTGTCGACGGACCATCGATGTCGCCGACGATGATGTATACCGCGTTGTTCGGATGGTACCACGTGCCATAGAACGTCCGCAGCGCATTCGTGTTCACCTGGTGCGCGAAGCCGTAAACCGTCCCGAGCCCATTCTTAGCATACGGTGTTCCCGCCAGCATGCGTTGCTGCATCTTTGTAAAAAGCCGGTAGATCGCGTTGCTGTTGTCTTGCGTCACCTCTTGGGTGATCGCACCGCGTTCTTGCGCCCATTGGTCGGGCGCGAGCACAAGCCCGCTCGCTCGCGAGCGTTCGAGGCGCAGCGCGATGTCGAGGTACTGCGCAGGCACGGTGAAGAAATATTGCGTGATCTGATCTTCCGTGTCGGCATCGAAATCGCCGCCGGTCAAGCTCACCGTATCCATTAGCTGCGACGATGAGAGCGATGCGCTGCCGCGAAACATCATGTGTTCGAGCGCATGTGCCTCGCCGTCGATCGTCTGCTCGTCAGAGCCCGCCTCGTAGTTGAGCACGGTGCTCACAACTGGTGCAAGCGGATCGCGCACCACGATGACCTTCAAACCGTTGGGGAGCGTCGCGCGTGTGACGGTGAGCGACGATGCACCGGCCGGCGCCGCAAAGGCGAGTGCGGCGGCTACGACAGCTGCAAGGATGGCGATCCGAATCTTCATGGCGTCCGGTTTGGCCGCCCGAGCGACAGGCCCCTACGAGGAAAGAACCAGTGCGCGGGTCGAGGGCGCGCGCTCGAGCGCCGCGCGCAGCGCCGCGTGCTCCGGGCGGCGCAGTGCCGGATCGGCGGCAATGATCTGCTCGGCCTGCGCCTTAGCCGCACGATAGATGTCGATATCGCGCACGAGATCGCCGATCCAGAGATCGGCCGCACCTGACTGTGCCGTTCCGGCAAATTCGCCTGCACCACGCATGTGTAAATCGGCTTCGGCGATTTTGAACCCATCGGTCGATTCGGTCAGAATGCCGAGCCGTTCGGTTTCACCCGCATCATCGGGATAGACGAGCAGACAGAACGACTTTGCGGCACCACGTCCGACGCGGCCGCGCAGCTGGTGCAACTGCGCGAGCCCGTAGCGATGCGCGTCGAGTATCACCATCACGCTCGCGTTGGCTACGTCCACCCCAACTTCGACGACAGTTGTCGCGAGCAGAATGTCGATCTCGCCGCGCGTGAAGCGTCCCATGACGTCCTCCTTCTCGCGACTCGTCAGGCGACCGTGCAAAAGCCCGATGCGCCGCTCCGGGAACACATCGTTCTTAAGCCGCTCCGCTTCCGCAACGACACTCGTGAGCTGGCTCTCTTCATCGATTGCGGGCGCGACGATGTACGCTTGATGACCGCGCGCCACGTTGGCTTCGACGAACTCGTACGCACGTTCGAGGCGGCTGGTGCGAACTGCGTACGTTTCGATTGGCGTGCGCCCCGGCGGCAGTTCATCGATGACCGAAAGATCGAGATCGGCGTAGACCGATTGCGCCAGCGTGCGCGGAATCGGTGTCGCGGTCATGTGCAGTGTGTGCGGAGCCGTGCCTTTTGCGCGCAACCTCGCGCGTTGCTCGACGCCGAAGCGATGTTGCTCGTCGATGATCACGAACCCAAGCCGTGCGAAATCCACGCTGCCGGTCAAGAGTGCGTGCGTGCCGACCGCGAGCAACGCTTCGCCTGTGGCGAGTCGCCCTTCGGCGGCGTTACGCGCCTTCGCAGCCTGACTGCCGAAGATCGCTTCGACCGTGACGCCAAACGGCAAGAGTAGCGGTGCGAGTTTGCTCGCATGCTGTGCGGCGAGAATTTCGGTCGGCGCCATCAGCGCCGACTGCATGCCGTTGCGTGCTGCAAGCACGATCGCTGCGGCGGCCACAAGTGTCTTGCCGCTGCCGACATCGCCCTGCAGAAGCCGGTTCATCGGCACGTCGCGCGTCATGTCGTCCCAGATCTGCACGATCGACGTGCGCTGCGCGCCGGTCAACGCGAAACTGAGCGAGTGCTGAAATTGTTCGAGCAGATCGTGCGGGATCGCCAGCGCGCTTGCATCGTGCGAGCGTTCGCGCTCGGCGCGGCGGAGTTGCGCGCCTGCGGCAAGCACGAGAAACTCCGTGAAGATGAAGCGCTCCCGTGCACGCTGCGCTTCTTCCGGCGTCTTGGGCGCGTGCACGGCGCGATATGCGTCGCGCAGCGCTGGATACGCAGCCTTCGCGCGTACATCGTCAGGTAACGGGTCGTCGCCCGTTTCATCCAGCAGGCGCGCGAGGTTCTTATGCACGACCGATGCGATCTTTCGCGTGGTCAAGTCCTTGCTCGCGCGATAGATCGGCGCCATCTCACCGTGGTACTCTTCGCCGTCCCGCAACTGCGCGTAGTGCGCGACGTTGACCACCGCTCCCGCGAGCGTGCGTTCGACCCGCCCACGCACGAAGAGCCGCATACCTTCCTTGAAGCGCCCGTACACGTAGCGATTGCGGCCGATCCACTTCGCGCTGAACTCCCCAGCCTCGTCGCGCAGCCGCACGTCGACGATCTCGAGACCGCGTACGCGACGCTCCTTCACGTGCCGATGACGCCGACGGCGTTTTCCTCGCCACCGGTTGTGCCGAGCGCGCTCGAAGGCGTGGGAAAGCGCAGATCGTCATAGCGGAACGGGAGATAGTCCAATAAGTCGTGCGAGCTTTCGATACCGAGTTCACGAAAGAGCGGCACGCTCTTCGGCCCGACACCCTCGAGCTCGCCGACCTTCACGAAGAGGCGGCCATCTGCGAACGCAGCTCGTTATACACGGTTCGTAGATGCGGGACGGCGACGCCGACGCCCTGTGCCAACTCGATCACTCCGCCGACTATTGGGTCGAGCTCGAGCGGTCGATGCGCGAGCGAATCTTGCAGCATTGAGGTCTGCACGTCGGCAACATGCATCGCATACGCTATGCGCGCATCGACGTCGACATCACCGACGACACCCAGCGCCTCACCGACTGTGACGGTCTCGCACATCAGGGCGCGTACTTCCTCACGCGTAACGGGATCGGCAAGCATCTGATGGATCGTCAACCGATGGAGCGCGCTCACGGGATTTAACCCCGCGTTATTGATCAGCTTGAGCCAGACGAAGTGCCGGATGTTCTCTTCGATCTCGGGCTGCAAGCCCGCATCGCGCATGTGCCTCGCGAGCTCGACAACCAGATCGTCCGCATCGGGATCGAGCGCATGGAGGATGTAGCGGCCACCCCCGCTCTGGCGGATCTTCCCTGGTTCTGTAATGTGGCCCGAGACATGCACGACACCGCCAATGGTGCGATTGTCTGCGAAGAGCTTGCCAACTGCTCCCCCGGAATCGATCGTTTGCAACGGCGGCTCACGGCGAAACCAAAACGGAATGCCGTTCTGCAACGTCACAACGGTAGTGCCCGCGGCGGCGGCTGCCTCGAGCTGCGGCAAAAACGCCGGCCACTGATGTGCTTTAAAAGTAAGGAGCGCGAGGTCAAAGGCGCCGAGCGTGCACAAATCGTCGCTCGCTTCGACCGGCGCAGTAAATTGACCGAGGTCGCTCGAGAGTACCGTGATTCCATCGCGGCGCATTGCCTCGAGGTGCGCTCCACGCGCGATGACGGCGACGTGCATTCCGGCGCGAGCGAGCACCGCGGCGATATATCCGCCGATCGCTCCCGCGCCTATAACAACTATACGCATGCAGAAAAAACTTTGGAGGCGACGGGCAGATTTGAACTGCCGAATGGGGCTTTTGCAGAGCCCTGCCTTACCACTTGGCTACGTCGCCGTTTCATGGAGCGGGTAGTGGGAATCGAACCCACGCGTCGACCTTGGGAAGGTCACAGGCTACCATTACATCATACCCGCAGACCACGGCAGCGGCCGATTCGTTGCAGGCGGCGAAGCGTCCTGGCGGAAGTGCAGGCCAAATGACGTGGGTCTACGCGATCCCGGTCTGGATCGTCTGCATCCTCTTTATCGGTGGCATGAGCGCGCTCGCATCGGCCGGCCTGCTGTTGGCCCGTAGCCCAAGTACGTCCAAGCTGCGCCTAGCGTCAAACGATGTCGCCGGCCCGATCATGGCGACCCTCGGTACGGTCCTTGCGGTCATGCTCTCGTTTATGGTCGCAGGCGTCTGGCAACAGTACGACGTTTCGGCACAGATCGTGCAAACCGAAGCCGACGAAATCTCCAATCTTTATCATGAGGTCACCGTCTTTCCGCAACCCCTGCGCGACCAGACGCACGCCGCGATCGAACGCTACGTCGACATCGTCGTCGACAAAGAGTGGCCCCTGATGCGCAATGGGGGCGAGAGTGCGGACGCGCATAAGGCCGCATTACGCGTCGTCTCGCTGATTGAGACGTACGATCCGAAAACGATGGGACAGCAGACCGCGCAGGCCGATGCACTCGGACATGCCCACGCGATGTTAAACGCGCGCGGTGACCGCCTGTTTCAAAATCAGCAAACGGTGCCGCCGCTGCTCTGGGTGATGATGATCTTCGTCGCCATCGTGACGCTTAGCTCGTCATACTTCTTTTACGTGCCCGACGCGCGCGCCCACCTCCTGATGACCGCCTGCGTCGGCGCAGTGATCGGCGCGATCTTCGTGGTGATCGCCGAGCTCGATCTGCCCTTTCGGGGCGATCTGCAGATTCCGCCGAGCGCGTTCGCGCACGACTATAAGACGTTCCTCGACGATCCCGTGCCGACGCCCACGCCAAGCGTGAAGCCCTAACTCAAGATATTGACCGAGCGCGCGAGGATCAGCGCGACCGTTACGAATGAGATCAGCGATTCGCCGAGCATTAGCATCTTAGCCGTGCGCGTGAGCGGCATGACGTCGGTTGGACTGATTGCAAGTGCGTTGGTAAACGACAGATAGAGATAGTCGAGAAACTGCGGTCGCCAGTGAGCAGGATCGACGCCGGTGACGCGCTTGGGATCGATCGTCATCTGCGGAAACAGAAAATCGATCGACGGCGTGACGCAGGCCGACGCATATTGGTCGCGATCGAACGGTCCCTCCCCATCGAGTTCCCAAAACCACAACGCGAAGACGATGATGTTCGTCAGCCAGATCGCACCGCCGTACTCCAGCAATTCCTGCGCGGTGAGGCCATGCCCGCGCGCGTGCGAGTTTACCAAATCGTCGATCAGCAATACGACCGAGACGACGTTGAAGAAGTTCAGCACTGCGCACAACAGGATCGAGAGCGTACGCACCAGGCGACCCTGACTCAGCTTCGTCGGCGCAAGTGCGACCAGCGGAATCAGGATCACGGCGACGAGCGCCGGTACCACCCACACCGGGCCAATCGTCAACCTGGCCGGCAGGACGATGTAGAGCGCCACGGCGGCGAACACGGCAATGCGGGCCTGGAAGCGATCGTTCACGGGGCGCTCGTTCGCTCGCATCCGGCAACCGCCTTCGACCATGATGCGTTCTTGGGAGACATGGCTACTGACTTTCGAGATGGCAAAACCTTTCCGCGCAGGGGCCGCGATGAGATCGACGGCATCATGTGGCTCAAGCGCGTTGCAGACAAGGGCCGCGCCGCGGCCGCCGGAACCATACACGACTACATCTATCCCTGCCCGATGGACAAAGGCGTAATGGAACGCTGGGGTATTACGCCCGATCAGTTCGACGCCGCGCTCGCTGGGTATCAGACCGACGAGGCGCTACTTGCCTGGCTGCGCGAGCGTGTTCCATCTGAGAACATCCAGCGCGCGAACAGGTGGTTGGTCACCGAAAAGATCGAGAACTTGGATCGGCAAGACGCCGAGGAGGGAGCTGTCGTTGGGTGAGATGATCGAATACACGCGGCCCGACGGCAAGAAGGCGCCGGGATATTATGCGCCGCCGCGCGGCGGCGGTGCGAGTGCGCCCGGTGTCGTGATGCTCGAAGAATGGTGGGGCGTTACCGACCACATCAAAAAAACTGCCGACGAGCTTGCCGCTGCGGGCTTTCGCGTGCTCGTGCCCGATCTCTATCGCGGTCGCACCGCCGCCGTTGGGGATGAAGCCAACCATTTGATGGAAGGGCTCGATTTCGGCGACGCCGCGACGCAAGACACGCGCGGCGCTGCGCTATATCTGCTCTCGACCGGTTCTAAGAAGGTCGGCGTGATCGGCTTTTGCATGGGCGGCGCACTGACATTCCTAGCCGCAATGTACGATCCCGAATTCAGCGCGGCCGTGTCATTCTATGGGTACCCGCCGCCTGAAGCCGGCGACGTCGGCACGATCAAGATTCCGATCCAAGGCCACTGGGGGCTGCGCGACGCCTTCTTCAACATCGAAGGCGTCAATAAAATTGCCGCACGACTTCAAGAGGCGAAGGTCGCACACGAGTTTCACACCTACGACGCCGAGCACGGCTTCCACAATCCCAATGAAGTCGGCAAAGCCGGCCTCGGACATTACCACAAGGAATCGGCAGACGACGGCGTGGCGCCGCGCCGTCGATTTCCTCAAATCAAATCTAGCGTAGCTATTTACTAAATAAGGTGCCGGCATTGACGGGCGCGCTGCGAAGTGCGCCCTGTTCGAGTCCCCACTTCTTCAGTAGTGCATCGTAGGTGCCGTCGTTTATTACCGCGTGCAGCGCGGCGACGATACGTGCCCGCAACTCCGGATTGTCTTTCGGCACGGCGATGCCATAGGGTACGAGGTCGAATTGGCGGCCGGCGATCTCGTATTGATGATCGTGCGTCGCCGCGAGGTAGACAACGACCGGAAAGTCGGTGACGTGTACATCGGACTTACCTGCGGCGAATGCCCCGAAGGCTTGATCGTCGGTTGCGAATTCGATCAATTTGATCGGCGCGAGGCCGACGGCTGCGCAGTGCTTCGACTGCTCGTTGAGTGCCGTCTCTTGCGAGGTGCCGCGCTGCACGTCGACGCGCAAGCCGCACAAGCCGCCGAGATCGAAGATATGCTTGGGATTGCCGGCCGGCACGAGCATGCCGCTTCCTGCGAGCAGGTAGTCGACAAAGTCCACTTGCCCTTCGCGCGCCCGCGTATCGGAGATCGCGGAGATGCTGATATCGAACGTACCGTTGCGTACGGATTTGAGCAGATCGTCGAAGGTGTGGTTGGTCAGCACAACCGGTTCGCCGAGTTGTTTCGCGAGCGCTTGCGCCAAATCGACGTCGAAGCCGAGCATGCGGTGGTTCGGCCCGTAAAACTCGAGCGGCGCGTAGGAGACGTCGGATCCGACCTTCAGTTGCGCGGTCGCCGCGCCGGCGGCGACGCACGCCGAGAACACCGCCGCCAACATACCGGCAGCCGCACGGGCAAAAAGACTCATGCCGAAGTTATCGGATAGACGGCGGCCCGCCACCTGGGCGGGCCGAGTAAATATTGGTGCCAAGGGCGAGAATCGAACTCGCGACACCGCACTTTTCAGGCGCGTGCTCTACCAACTGAGCTACCTTGGCAGATAGCTGCCCGGGGGACCGCGCTTGGTTCTTCGTGGGGGGTGCGGGTCCTCCGGAAATGGCGACTAGGCCTTTCCTCTCAAAATTGGAACCCAGCAAGCGAGCGAGACGTTTCTCTCTCGGAGGTTAGGTATGAAACGACTGCTCTTTGGTTTCGTCGTCCTCTCGACGATCCTCGCGTTCGGGACGCAGCCCGCTCCGGCGGCGCCAAAATCCACCCCCGTCGCTTGGAACAAAACGTCGGACGCCTGGGCTTGGATAACCGCCTATAGCAGCGGGTACATCCAGGGCGCCTGGTGCGTTCCACCTGGAAAGACGGACGCCACCCATTCGTTCAATCTTAGAATCACGGATCTACGCGTGGAAGTGACGCACAAGAACTGCGCGCATCCGGTCATGCTCGATCGCACCATCGGGCCTCGAAGAGGATCGATACAAATCAACGGTCTTCTCGAGGGCAAAGACGGCAAATATACCTGGCGGAACTTTTAGTCTGCTCCGTTCAAGACGAAAAAAGCCCCGGCGCCTAGGCGCTGGGGCTTCTCAAAATGGCGACGCTGATGGGGCTCGAACCCACGACCTCCGCCGTGACAGGGCGGCGCTCTAACCAACTGAGCTACAGCGCCATACCGGCGCTCCGAAGTCTAAGACATGGGCACGGTTGGGATTGAACCAACGACCCCCCGCGTGTGAAGCGGATGCTCTCCCACTGAGCTACGCGCCCAAAGCCGCCAGGTCCCGCGACCGGCTCGCATGCATTGGACAAGCCGAGAGTTTATCCTATCCGAGGGGATGTTGTCCAGCGACCTCGGTCGAATCGGCCAGGCCATGCTCGCAGACTTCAAGCTCGTGACGCGTTTCACGATCCCGTTTTCCGATATCGACATGCTCCAACACGTGAACAACGTCGCGTACATTCGCTGGTGCGAAACGGCGCGCACCGAGTACTTTGCGCGCGTGATGCACGCCGATATCGCCGGAAATAGGGGCATCATTCAAGCGAACATCAACTTTACGTACGAGCGGCAGCTGCGCTTCCGCGAAGTCATCGCAGTCGGTGTCCGCGTTTCGCGAGTCGGCACGAAATCGTTTGACTTCGGCTACGAGATCTGGAGTGAGACGAACAAGCATCGTGCTGCCCACGGGATGACGACCGTCGTGGCCTACGATTTCCCTGCCCAACACACGATCGAGATTCCGCACGAGTGGCGCAAAGCGATCGAAGCGTTCGAGGCCGGCCCGCAGATCGAGTACACCTAGCCGCCCTCTAGAACGTGAATGCGATGATCGACGTGCTCTTTGGCTCGTTGCACCAGAACCGATGGCCGTCGTACGCAAGCGATACTGCTGCGTACGGCAGCGACGCGACCACGTCGACGCGATCGCCGTTGACGCGACCGATCTTCGGTCCACCATCTTTGCCGAACCACAACGACGTATAGAGCTCGCCGTTAGCGTAGCACATGCCGAGAATCTGTCCGTCGGCCACGATTTCGCGCTTGATGTTCGCATTTGCATCGATGAGCAAAATGCGCTTGTTGTAACGCTGGCTGAGCCACAGCGACATGCCGTCATAGGCAAGAAACGATCCGGTGTCATCGGGACACGGAATTTTATCGTGTTCCTTAAAGCCGTGGCCCGGAATGTAACGGCGGATAAAGCGGTGATCCTCGTCGCCACCCTCACTCACGATGCCGCGCAACTCTTCTCCGACGGAACACAGGCTCACCGGCTTGCCCGGCGCCGGCCGTTCTTCAAAAACGGTGAAGTGCGCGCGGTCGATGCCATAGATGCGCTCCGTCTCCCACGAGCCCATCCACAGCTGCTCGCCCGCGCACGCGAGTGCTTGCGGGCGCGGCGCCGGGGAGGGCATGCGTAAGATCTCTTCGATCGTGGTGATTTGGTCCATGAGCGCCGCTTCGACCGAAGGCAAGCGACCCCCGCAGGTGCGTTGCGACCCCGAGAATAATCGTTTGACGCCGCCCAGGGCCTCTGCTATATTCGGTCGGTCCCTCGCCGAGGCGCGGTGAAAATATGTGCGTGTAGCTCAGTGGGAGAGCACCACCTTGACACGGTGGGGGTCGTAGGTTCAATCCCTACCACGCACACCATGCGTCCCTGTTGACTCGCAACAACTCGGAAGAATCAGCGATCAGTTCGCCTTGCTTCTGCCGGTTTCAACAACACGCTCCAGCAAATCGGCTGCGCCCTTAAGCATAGCCGGGCTGACGTGCGCGTACACATCGGCGGTGACGCTGATGGTGGCGTGCCCGAGCGCCGTCGATACCGTCTTGAGATCGGCACCGCCAGCGAGCAACAGGCTTGCGAAAGAGTGTCGCAGATCGTGCAAGCGCACCTTGGGGAGCTTAGCCGCGTCGCGTAGCCGTGTGAAACGCAACCCAAAGGGGCTGGGGCTCCACGGCTGGCCATCCTTATCGAAGATGAGCGTGTCCGCGCCCCAGCGTACGCCAGCCGCAAGAAATCGCTGAGCCTGTTCGACGCGATAGCGCCGCAAGCGTTCCAGCGCAAAGGCCGGGAGCATGACGGTGCGACGCGATTGCTTTGTCTTTGGTTCCTTGAATCGCAGTTCGTGCCGGACGCTCTTTCCCGTCTTGATCGTCACTCTTTCGAGCGACCGCGCCACGCGCAAGGTCGCGGCATCCAAGTCCACGTCGCTCCAACGTAACGCCAACAACTCGCCACGACGGCATCCACTGCCGATAGCGACGGCAACGGCGCAGCCGAGTTCGGTCGCATCGAAGGCTTCGAGGTAGGCTTGCACGTCGGCGGGCGCAAGCGAACGCATTTCGTTACGCGGCGCGCGCACCTGATCGTACGAACTCGCAGGGGTTTACAACGATGAGCCGGAGTTTCTTGGCGCGGTTCAAGATAGTCGCGAGCGTCGTTCTCACGCTGCGAACGTAACCGGGTGACACGCAACCTTTGCGCCCGTCGCGCCGCGGTGCCGTCAGCCATTTAGCCTGCGCGGCTTCAATGCGTTCCGGCTCACGCTCCAGATCGACGAGCAGCGCGTCACCAAGTGACGGCACAATCCAATGCTCAACGTGCATTCCGTAGGTGGCGTGCGCGCCGGGCGTGATGGTGTTCGCGATTGATGCAAGCCATCGTTTCGAGAACTGCGCGAGCGTGAGCGGTGCGGCCTTGATGACCTCTGCCTTGGCGACCGGGCGATGCTGATTGTTCTTCTGCGCCAGCCACCACGCAAGCGCGTCGTCATGGGTAGCGAAGCCGCGCTCCGTGCGTTGGTTATAGTTGCCCGGCTCACGGCCGAACGCTTGGTACTTGACCGTCCACGTCGCGACGGTCTTGCGTTGGCAAGTTTTCTTGTCAACGTAGCGCTCTTGCCCGATCCATGCTCCAAGTCGGTGCCGTTTCATTGAATCGACTCCTTTTCAAATTCAAACAAGGGGAAATCGCGTTCGCCATTGCGTCGCATGTTTTCGATTAGACTCTCGCGACGACGCGACAGCTCGCTCTCCATCTCTTCAGTAGCGTGGTCTGTGGCGCGCAGTTTGCCTACGATGAGGGCGGCAACATTGTTCGCAATTTCGCGTCCGAAGTAATTCGATGCTGCGAGCCATACGTGCCAGAGTGCGTCCGGCGCCGAACCAAGTGGGCGACGCACTGAGCGGAGGTCGTACTCATCGGGAAGCTTCTCGAAAAGAGCATCGAGCGGATCAGTCGTGCCAAACGGATCAAGCATCGCTCTAACGCGTGCCCTCTCGAAGCTCCGCGCGTAAAGCGCGCGTGTTGCTGCGTCCGCATATTGCAGGTGCTTGATGATGTCGTTCGCCGCGCCCTCGGGGTATTCGGCTTCTTCATTGCGGAGAATACTGGCGACATCCGCGAGAATCGATTCGGCGCGGGCTGCGGGCATCGAACTTGTCGAGAACAGTTCGGCATACTCGTCGGGATGAGGAACACCGAGGATACTCGCGTACCGCATAACCGTATCAGCGCGCGGATTCGTCGCGCGCAGATGCTGCCGAACGTTTCCAGCTTCCGTTTTGTCGCCATAGAGCTTCGCGAGCTTTCCGAGCGTCAGGTTCCGGCGATGCGCGATCGATGCAAGCTCCCGCATTACCTCTGAAGGGGCATTGGCAGCGTACCAACCGAGGCCGCTCCCGGCATCGTCGATCATCATATCGCTATGATATACGCTAGACGCCTAGCGATTCCTGCCGATACAATGCGAACATGGATGACCAAGAACAAAGCAAGGCTGTCGTAACGAGGGGGCTCACTATGAGCGTAGAGCATTATTGCCGCCTCTCTGGCATCGGGGAAACAGCGGTGCGCGAGGATTTGCGCGCCAATAAAATCCCGCATATTCGGGCAGGCAAGCGCGGCTTGTTGAAGATTCTCACCGTGCCCGCGCTGCGGGCACTTGGACTCGACGCGCCGTTCGACTTGCTACCAAACGATAGCGAGGCGCCGTGAGTGCGCGCTTCGAGACACCGATGGCGCGGTGCGGCATGACTGATATTATCAACTCTGCCCTCGCATATGCGAAGCTCGGGCACGCGGTCTTCCCTATTGCGAGCGGGAGGAAAGTTCCGCACGCGAAGCTGGCGCCTCACGGCCATAAAGATGCGACCTCCGACGCCGAGATTATCGAGGGTTGGCGTTCGCATAATGTTACGGCTATCGCAACAGTTCCCGGCCCAAGGTTCGCGGTGGTAGATGTGGATGTGCGGACTGACGGTTTTACTTTGTTGCATGAACTCGAAAAACAATTTGGGCCACTGCCCGCCACTGCTACAGTACTGACGCCCTCTGGTGGGGAGCACCGATGGTTTTCGCTACCCGAGGGCGCCGAAGTCGCATCGCGCAGTGCCGCATTCGGAGCGCCTGGCGTAGACGTGAAGTCGAAAGGCGGCTACGTTCTTGTCCCACCCTCATTAGGGCAAGGCGGCAAATATCAGTGGGATGCCGGAACCGAAGACATTGCGGAGTTGCCTGCCAAGTGGCTTACCGCGCTACGAGCGCCAACAAATCGCGTTCCGTTCGCGCTGGCCGACGAAACCATACCGGAAGGTTCGAGACGCGATACGTTGATGCGTGCGGCCTGTGCCATGCGCGACAAAGGGTTCGCGCACGACGAGATTCTTGCTGCCTTGCTGAAAATGAGCGAGAGTCGTTGCGTGCCGCCGCTCCCCGAAGACGAGGTGCGCAGCCTAGCTGCGGACATAGCGAACCGATACAAGCCGCTGCATCCTATATTCACGGGCCGGCCTCCAACGGGCGATTCGCATTTGCACGAATCCGCGAAAAATCTAAAGCTGAACCTGGTGGACCTTCGGGTCGTAAAAATCGAGCCAACGACGTGGCTCATACGTGATCGCATTCCTTTTGCGGAGTTGACAATCGTTGAAGGCGACGGGGGTATCGGCAAAACTACAGCCATGCTGGATATAGTCGCGCGCCTTTCGTGCGGCCGCGAGATGCCTGACGGGACCATTCCCGCGCCACGATTGGCATTGATCATCGCTGAGGAGGACCGTCAATCGACTCTCAAGGCGAGGCTTCTGGTGGCGGGGGCCGATTTTACGCGTGTGCGGCTCGTTGCAAGCGTGGGATCCGATGCGGCATTTTTCACCTTACCGAATCACGTGCAAGTCTTGCGCGAGGCGATCGAAGAAATGGGTGCCGGTTTCGTTCTCATTGATTCGGTCTTCTCTCACTTTGCGGACGACGTCGAATCATATAAGGCACAGCACGTGCGAAGGGCCTTACGCCCACTGGTAGACGTGGCGCACGACAGCGGTGCCGCCATTATCGCCATCCGCCATTGGACTAAGGCATCAGCAAGCGCCAAGTATCGGGGTCTTGGAAGCGGCGACATCGGCAACATCGTGCGCTCCGTGCTGGCAGTGGCCGAGCACCCCGACGACGACAATAGATTCGCGATCGCAGTGACAAAAACGAACCTCGGGCGCCCCTGTCATGCTCTCACCTATTCGCTTGAGTCCGCTTCAGCCAGCGAGGATGGATTCGTTATGGACGTCGCACGAGTGGAATGGCGCGAGCAAGAACCCATTTCGGCTAACGACCTAGCAAATCGCTTAACAACTCCCGCGGAGGATGCGACCGACAGAGCAGCGAGCGATGATTGGCTGCGCACCTTCCTTGTGAGAGAGACGCCTTCACAAGAGGTGCTCGCGGCTGGGAAGCGCGTCGGCTTTTCGCGACGCTCGCTTTACGAATCAAAGAGACGCCTCGGGGTCACCGACCGTAAGACGGGTTTCGGCGGTCAATCATACTGGAGCCCTCCGGTCTGCCCCCAACTGTCCCAAGCGTTTCAGTGTTCCGAAGGTGAAACGGTTGAAACGGTTGGCGAAGGCGCCGGGGACCCGTTTACTGTCAGGGATGTGGCGGCGTGGTGACGGCGCACGAACTGGTCATCGAGGCCGAGCGCCGAGGCGCGCATTTCCGCATGATCGGCGAGCGTTTGGAAGCCTCGCCAGCCCGCGTCCTGGACGAACAAATCTGCGACGCGATCGGCAGACTCAAGCCACAGATCATGGAGGTCCTGCGCTCGCGCGCCATAGTTGAAGCTGAGGCCATCGCGTGCGCACAGCGCCTACTGCGGGAATGCCATTGGATCGCTACGCCTCGGATATGCCAATTCCTCATAGGCCATCCTGGCGAAGCCTGCAAGCGTTGCGGGGCTTCGTGGCTTGAGCACTACGCCGCTAGCAGTGAAGCGTGAGAGAGCACCGCCCGCGTAAGCCTCGAAAACCGCGAATGCGCGGGCTTTGGATGCTCGGGAAGCTGCGCGACTTCGTCGCTAAAAAAGGTTGGCTGCCTTCGGCGCCCGAGCTTGCGGCATACGTGGAGTACGGCTCTCGTTGGACAACCTGGCGCGATCTTTGCGCCTTGCGCCAACAAAGCTGCGCCGCGATGACAAAGCGCAAGTGGTCGGTGACCACATATGGGTTTCAGCTCTTGGGAACGACGCCAGTCTATCCAAGCGCCCAGCGAAGGCCGTCGAAGAAGCAGCGAATGTTGCAGAAGATGAAATCGAAAATTCAACGCGAGCGGCTGCGTCTCGCGGTGTTCGACATATTCGAGCACCCGCGCCTCTCTATTCCGAGCGAGGATTTTCCCATTCTGGAATTGTGACTCGACTACGCAGCCGTGACCCCGGATTCATCGAGCCGCCTTCGTTGCAAGTGGTTGTTCGCGGAATGTGCGTATTATGGCTCCGAGCCCAGACATACCATCGCGCATTTTGATGCACATTTGTGCGCGCTTTGCAACGAGAGGCGTCAGCCATTCGAGCGTATGGCGATGCAACCAGGAGGGTCGCAGGGAAAACCGTCAAGAGCCCACAGGCTGAAGCCCATAACGGCGGGTGGTTCTATCACGCGCCGCTTCCACGCCCGAAGGTGCGCAATCAATCAAGGAGGGAACGGCGGGTGAACAGGAGCCACAAAATTGCCGCTACAGCCAGCATGACGAACTCCGCCCGTGCAGCGTGGTCCGAAATCTGCCAGATTGCATCTGTGTAAGCCGAGTGCTTCACGCGCCATTCGGTGTATTTTGCCGCGAGAGCGTCGTCGGTGTCGGCTTCCGTGAAACTATCGGCAGCCTGTTCTGCAGCCGCGAACGTGCGCAGCGCCTTTTGATAGCGGGAGTCCGCCTGTAAACAGGCCAGCATTTGCGCATCTGCAACCGTGACAAAGGGCTCTTTTGCGGCGCATGGTCGCGTTGCCGCGTCTCTTGCGTTCGCTGCGCCGGTAGCGTCTTCGTTTAGTTCAACGCGTTTCTTGTCCGCTTCTCGAACTTCCGACTGAGGCGGGTTTGGAGGTTGACTAGACACATCGCCGGTCGAGCCGTCGTACACATACACGAAGGAGGCACGAGTGCGGGCAACACCGTCGAAGGCCGACCATATGTTGAGAATCGTAAGGGCAGCGGCGCCAAGAAGAAGCGCCTGTCGCAGTCGCCCTGCCTCGGCGATGGCCCCTCCTATTTGCCGAAACATGGGCGATTGGGCGCGAAGTCCTTACAGAAGTTACCGAGCAGCACGGCAAGCTGGTATCCACAAGTTGTTTACGATTGGATAGTACTTGTACGGAAGCATCTCTACAGCCGGGGCATATTGCGTGAGGTACGATTGCATCTCATCGCGTGATACCTCGCCAGACTGAACGTCCGACTCGTAGCGTTGGGCTGCGGCTCGCCATCCCGCGCCGGGGTCGGAGATGCGGGTAGTTGTCGTTGTTGTGGCCCAAAAATCGTTCCCGTAAATCGAGCCGGTCGTCGTGCTGTATGAGGTCGCGTAGGGCGGCGCGCTCCCCATCGCTGCTGCGATCGCGGCTCTCGCGAGCGTACGGTTCCTCGAGTTTATCGCTCTCTCATATGCTAGCGCGAAGCCCTTATAGGCGGCAGAGAACTGTAGCGCGTCCGTCGCATCTGCCAGTAGCTGCTCGGTCGCAGATGCCACGCCGGGGTCATCGGGCTGCATCGACTGAAGCTGGCCGAGAGCGCGCAGAGCCGCTACGAACGCTTGGTCACCTTTGGCGGCCTCGTCTTCGACAGTTTTGAAAGCCGGGCCATAGCGGCTGCGCGTGCCCGTTAGGGATAACGCCGCAGAGCCCGCTTTTAGAGCGCTGATGGAGAGATCGCCAACCGCCTGCGATAGGTCTAGCACCGACTGGCCCATATCGCGGCAGGTGGCCGCGGCTACTTGCCCGCGTGTTAGAAACAGAGAAAGCACAAGGCTGATGACCATCGCGGCGAAACGCGCCATGAAATGCCTCCATTATGCGACCGTCGTGAGGTTCCAGAGCCGCGCCTTATTGGCCTAGGTTGCAGTTTTTTTGCGCTGCCCGGCTTCGGCTGCGGTTTGATTCCCGGCCCGTGCGGTCGCGCCTTATGGAGAGTTGTTTACCTAGCGTGGTCGGCACGTGGAATCGGGTAGCGAATTAATCGGGGACCTTGGCTCTAAGGCCGCTTGGCGCGGCAAGCAGCCAGAGCTAGGCTCCGCTCGAAGTCTATCGCGCAGGGAGGGTTAACAATATGGGACGATTCCTTGCTGGTCTAGCGCTCGGCTTGATTTTGGGCCTCGGTATTACTGCGATGGCTGCAAAGCTCGTCGGTTCGACTGGCTACCTCATGGGATGGGACGTTGTTAAGGGCGGCGATACGATCTGCTCGGACCCGTACGTGTGGACAGCCACAAAAGAGATCGAGTGCGACGACGATTAGGCTGCTAGGCCGCCATCCAAACCTAAGAACATTTCGTTATTTTTTTCGCTTTTTCGACCGCTACGCGCCCCTTGAGGCAGTTGCTTCTTGGCGTCGTAGTGGCCTCCCCGGCAGTGGGGGTTGCCGGGCCCGGCACTGGTCGGCAATCGTGGATTAAGCTACTCGGAACAACTCGGAACAATCGATCGCAATGAGTCGCTCCGATACGTCCCGAGTCCGGCGTACGATAGCGTCGTCTACGCACGAAGCGCGGTGAGACGCGCCGACACTCGGCGACCCAAAACCAAGCCGCAGAGATTCAATCCCTACCACGCACACCATTTCTCTTAAACGAGAGCGGTGCCGATTAAGCCGTCGCGGGTGACGAGCGCGGCGAGTTCCAGTTCGCTCAGTTGTTCGGTGCCGGTGGGACGCCGCGGTAACACCATGTAGCGCGCCTCGGATGTGCTGTCCCATACGGTGACCGATTGCTCGGGCGCAAGCGCAACGCCGAACTCGGCGAGCACGCCGCGCGGGTCGCGAACGACGCGGGAACGATACGCTTCGCTCTTATACCACGTTGGAGACGGCCCCAGAAGTGCGATTGGATAACACGAGCAAAGCGTGCAAACGATGACGTTGTGTACCTGCGGGGTGTTTTCGACGACCCGCAGCTTAATCGGTGCCCAGTGGCTCAGGTCGATGCCGAGTTCGTGCAGCGCCGCCGACCCGTCGGAGAGCAGGCGCGCTCTATAGCTCGGATCGACCCACGCACGCGCGACCACGCGATAGGCGTTCTCTTTGCGCGAGAGCCGCAGAAACTCTTCAACGACTCCATCGAGTTGCGCCTCGGTGGTGACCCCTGCGCGCTCGAGGCGCGCGACGAGTCCTTTCACGCGATTCGAGACGGCGGCGCTTCGTTCGTGATCGTGCGAATGGGCCGTCATCAATCCGGCTCCAGGTACGCTTCAAAAAGGTCGGCAGCAATGGTGTCGCCGGCGGCGGCCTGCGGACCCCATACGTCGCGACCGTTGAACACGACCGTATACACGACTTCATTGCGCGCGATGCCTGCGCTCGCGGCGCGCTCGTCCGAGAACGCAAACGCACCGAGCACGCGAGCAACCACGCCGGGCTTTCGTTGTAAATAGCCCGGTAGACGCGTATGGCCGCCCTGGCGCTGCGCGCGCGTGCGCACCCTCGCTTCAACCTCAAACATCGCGCACTCCCTTCTGCGCGAGAAGTTTTTCGATCCCGAACAGCCAGCGCTCGTAGTACGATGCCGCAGAGTACTCTGAAGGCTCCATCTGCTCGACTGCATAGCGGAACTCGTCGAGCGTGTAGACGCCCTTTGCCAGCAACATGCGATTGATGGCAAAGACTCGCGCTTCCCACTCGTGATGAAAGGACGCTCCATCGTCGTCGACGTCGATTGTACCAAAATCGGTTCGTCCACCAACGTCGTGTGCTCCGCTCATACGCCCTCCGTTACCTAGAACGTCTGGCCGCGCAACTCGAAGGTGAGGCGGCCGCCGGCTTTGCCGTATGCGTAGTCGACGCGCAACAAATGGAAGATGACGCCGACGCCGCTATCCGGGTGCCATGTGAAATATGGCAGTGCGTTAGAGTTCGCACTCTGGCGTACGCGGCTTGCGGCATCTTCAGTGAACAACACGAACTCGAAGTTCTTGAAATGCGCCTCGTTGATGCGATACTCCGCGGTAAACCCCTCGGAGTCGGTGCCGCAGAAACCCTTCGGGTAGCCGCGCACAACCGCGCAGTTGACAAAGCTGTCGGGAATGACGCCGCCGGTCCGTGTCGCATTTGCGTGCACGACAAGCGTCGACGGGCCAACCGCCCAGTAACGCGCGACATCGCCGAAATACGAACGGTACGTTGAGGTCGCACCAAGTCCGCCAATCGCATCGGTAACAATGAAGCGATATTGCACGTTGCAGAACGGCGGGTACCACCGCACGGCGGGTACCGGACACGCGTGCGAAAGTCCCGCGGCGAGTTGCGTAGCGCGAGCGGGAGCTAAGTCCGTCCGGTAGATCGACGGCGCCTGCAAGCCGGACCACGCCTCGTTTGTCGAATGCAGCACGCGCAGACCACCTTCGAATTGGTCGCCGTTCGTGCGTTGGGAAAGGAACAGCGCTTCTTCGCCGGCGTTCCAGCTATACACGTTGACCGCTGTCGGAACGCTCGTGCGAAAGACGCCCCTGCCTCCGAACGCATCGAGGACTACCGATGATTCGGTGCCGCTATCCGGGTTCACGTGCAGCGGTGACGTGTAGAGGAAGCGGCCGAGATTCGCACGCTTGCTCAACTGCGTATAGGCCGAAAAATACGAACCGTGCGAATCCATCGGCGGCCCATTTATGATGAATCCAACGCCTTGGATCGCGGCCGAGAGCGGAGCGTTCGCGTAGAACGGATGCTCGGTTGGCAACAGCCATCGCGACGTAATGATCCAATGCAGACGCACCAGACCCGCACTCGAACCGGGCTCGACCACGAGACGCGGACGATAGCGATAATCGCCCAACCGTAAGAGGTTGGCGTAATCCTGGTCCACGGCGGATTGATCTAATCGGCTGCCCCGCTTGATCGTAAGGTAACGCTTGACCGTGACCAGCTTAAGCTTCCCGTAAATCTCAAAGCTGATGTCCTCGACCGTTGCGCCGGTTTCTGCGGGGGTCAGTGTCGGCGGGCCATTGAGGTTGAAGGTCACTGGCGCGTTGACAGCCTGGGCTTCGATGAGCGTTGGCGCGAGCGCCAGCATGGCCATGAACGCGAATGCCGCGGTGCGTGTGAGGAAGCGATTCATATCGTTGGACGAGCCTCTCTTATCATACCCCGGCACGCCAATCCTCCCGCGAAAAGGCATTCCACCGTGGAGTCGAAAGGACCACGCCATGCAAATCGGGAGCACAGAGCACCGCGACCTCTTCTGTGGGTCCTTCATTGCGACACATGAAGCATATGAGCCGTCCGACCTGCCGTGGCCGCAGCTCGACGCTGCCTCGCTCGAACTGCTCCGTTCTATCCCGATTTGGAGCATCGCACTTCAGGTCGAGGTCAACGCCGGTGCAACGCTCGAGCACTTTGCGCGGTCACAATCCGATCCGTTGATCGTTCAAGCGCTCCGTTTGCAAGGCTATGAGGAAAACCGGCACGGGCGCATGCTCGCCACGCTCGTCGACCGGTATGGCCTCGACGGCGAGGCGGGACCTGCCGCCCCGTACGGCGGCCGCCAAGCCTTCATCGACTTCGGCTACAACGAATGCTTGGATTCATTCGCGGGATTCGGTATCTTCCGCATCGCGCGCCAGGTACGATTGCTTCCAGAGGCCTTGACCTCGTTGTTCGCACGCGTACTCTACGAAGAAGCACGTCACATCGTCTTCTTCGTCAATTGGATTACCTATGATCGTTGCGTGCGCGGCTATGGCGCCCAGCCACTGCAAGTGCTCCCAACAGCGATCGGCTATCTGCGCGCGTTGAAGAAAACCGTTGGGCGTGCGGGCGCAGCTAACACCTCAGATAAGGGAATGGCTGCAGCGGGCGACGTGTTCGCCGACCTCACGTTGCAGAAATTCATTCAAGCCTGTCTCGAAGAGAACGAGATGCACATGGCGAGTTTTGATCCGCGACTCTTGCGCCCACGCGTTGTGCCGACGCTTGCGCGCTTCGCGCTCAATATTGCTGACGCGATCGATGGGGCAAAGCGAACCATGCGTTCGTTTGCGCGTACATAAGCGATCGTGCGGCTGAACGGCGCCACCGCGATCGTCGTCGGCGCATCCGGCGGCATCGGCTCGGCAACTGCGCTCGCACTTGCTCGCGCCGGAGCGAACGTCGTGCTGGCGGCGCCCGAGAGCGAACGCGCTGCACTCGAAACGCTGGCGAGGCTTATCGAACAGCAGGGCGTGCGAACCCTTGTCGTTCCAACCGACGTCACGGTGCGCGCAGAGATCGACAACCTCGTCAAAGCCACGCTTGCCACATTCGAACACATCGACGCCCTTGCATACATCGCGGGGATCGGTTCGAGCCCATCGCTCTGCGATAGTAGCGACGAGGAGATCGCACGTGTACTCGACGTCAACCTCGTCGGATGCGCGCGTGCGATGCACGCAGTGCTTCCGGTCATGAAGGCGCAACGCAGCGGCGCGATCGTCAACATCGGTTCCATCGCCGGCGAAGCGGGTGTAATGGGTGTCTATTCGGCCTCGAAGTTCGGAGTGCGCGGGCTCAGCGACTCGGTGCGCCGCGAAGTACGCGCGGACGGTGTCCGCGTCACATTGATCGAGCCCGGCTTTGTTCGCACGCAGATGAATGCCGCGATGCGCGGCCTACCGGGTCCCGAGGTCGTGGCTGATGCAGTCGTCGATGCGATTCGCCGGCCGCGTCGCGTGCGCATCGTACCGAAGCGCTACGTACTGCCCGTTCTGTTCGCGCGCGCCTTCCCGGGACTGTTCGACCTGATCTTCGGCAACGCTCGAATCCAACAACGCTTGAATCGAGATGCACGCGCAAGAACGCGTTAGTGGTTTCCTCATCCAGCCCGTGCGCTGGCTCGGGGGGATCTGCATCTCGAGCTACTACCGCATCGCCTATCGTACGCGCGGATGGGGCGCACTGCCGCGCAAACGCCCGCCCTCGCTGCTCGTCGCCAATCACCAACACGAAATGGAATCGGCGATCATCGTCGCCGACCAGACGCTTCGCTCGCTCACCTGGCGCAATCCGATTAACACCATTTCGTCGCGACGCATGTGGGAGCCGGGCTTCTTTGCCGAGCGCATTCCATGGCTGCGACCATTCTTCCGCACCGCCAATCTCGGCTGGTTCTTTGCCGGACTCGGCTTGCAACCGATCGAGAACGAATTGCACGCGCGTCCCTTCGTCAGCATCGCATACGCACTCACACAAACCCACGGCGATCTGCCCGTCGCTCGCGTCTTCAGTGAACGGGCCATCGAGCGCATCCCCGGGGTTGCAACGCTGCGCGAGTTGCTCGGCGCGGCCAATTTCGACGTCGCACGCGGGGTCGTAAAGATCAACGAACTCAACGATCCCTATCGCGCCGAAATCCTTGCCCAGACGCGCACGCAACTGGAAGCTGACATCGCCAACTTCGAGCAGCTGATGCGGCGCGGCGCGACCGTCTTCTTGACGCCGGAAGGCTTCTACACGACCGACGGGAAGATGCAGCGCTTCCGCGGTATTCTTTCTCGCTTAGCACCGATGGCGCGTATCTACGCCGTCGGGATCAGCTACGACCCGCTTATCGAAGGGCGCTTCACTATGCTCTATCGTGTGCGCGAAGCCGATCCGGACACTCCGCTTGAAACGTCGATCAAGCGCACGCGACCCGTCACGGTCAGCGCCGTCCTCGGGACGTGGCTGCACACCTGCAAGACGGCGTTCAGCGAAGACGAGGCAATTGCCGCGGTACGCACGCAACTCGCGGAACTGCCCGAACACCTATTCGTCGACCCCGATCTCGTGCGCGATCCGGCGCGCATGACCCGTGCGGCGCTCGCCGGGATGACAAAGTTGGGGATGCTCGATCGCTTCGGCGTGCGGTATACGCTTACCGACCGGCGCCGTCATTCGCAGTTTCCGAAAACCGACGATGTCATCGCCTACCAGGCGAACTTTCACGCCGAGACCCTCTCGTGAGCGAGCGCGCAGTCCTCGTTACCGGCGCATCGAGCGGCATCGGCGCAGGTGCAGTCTCGGCGCTCGCTCAGCGTGGCTTTATCGTCTACGCCGGCGTTCGCCGCGACGCGGATGCTGCGCGCGCAAAAGCCTCACATCCGAACGTGCGCCCGCTGCTGCTCGACGTCACGAACGCCGAGGCGATCGAATCCGCCGCGCGCGCGGTCCGTGCGGATTGCACGGCGCTCGTGGGGCTAGTCAACAATGCGGGCGTTGCCTTCGGCGGCCCACTCGAGACTTTGCCCCTCGAGGAACTGCGCATGCAACTCGAGGTCAACGTTGTCGGTGCGATCGCCGTCACACAGGCGTTTCTTCCGTTGCTGCGCGAGGCCGCTGGACGCATCGTATTCATCGGGTCGATTGCCGGCCGCATCGCGATGCCGTACCTTGCACCCTATTGCGCATCAAAGTCTGCGCTGCGTGCGCTCAGCGATGCGCTGCGCCTCGAACTTGCGCCGTGGCAGATCGACGTGAGCCTCATCGAGCCGGGTTCGGTCGCGACACCAATTTGGAGCAAATGCCTCGCGATGCGCGATAAATTGCTGGCGCAACTTCCGCCATCCGCGCCGGAGTACTATCGCACGGCGATCGAAGCGGTGATGCGCGCCCTTGCGGGCGAAGAGCGCAGCGGCATGCCGGTCGCGCGCGTAGCGAATAGCGTGGTTCGCGCGCTGACCGCCCGCCGACCGAAGGCACAGTACATCGTGGGCGCGCCCGCGCGCGTGGGCGCGATGCTCGCGCTGCTGCCGTCGTCACTGCACGACCGCTTTTTGCGCGCGTCGATGCGCTTACCGTAGCCCTAGTTGCACTTCGTCCAGCTCGGATCGCCGAGCGGCGCGAGATCGACCGGCGCATCGCTCGCCTTCGTCCAATCATGCAGCACGAAGCCGCGCAGCGCCAGGTCATGCGCGCGTGCAGCGAGATCGCCCAAGTCATACTCACCGACACTATCCATCTGTATACCGTTCTGAACGGCCGAATTGCTGCGTAACTGCGCCATCGTTTCGTGAACGAAGTGTACGCTGACGCGGTATTGAGCCGTTGACCGCCGATAGAGCTCGAACACAAGCGCGCCACCTGGGGGCGCGTCGTTCACCTGCGTACCGAGAATCCCACCGAGCGCGCCGAGCTGCGTATCGTGACCCGAAAGCACCACGACGTTGTCGTGCGTGATGTCGGGGATGCTCACGTCGGGATGCGGCATGCCAGCCTTGGCAAGCAGCGTTCCAACAATGTGCGCGAACACGTTGCCGCCCCTGACCGAGGCGTTGTAGGCGTTATATGCGTTGATCCGATACTCCGCCAATCGTAGTGGAAGCGTGCGTTCGAACGTCGTAGCATCGACCGGCGGTGCGCACTGCGCTTGCTCTAAGAACAACGACTCAACGTAGCTCTCGCCCACGTCAAGCGGCCCACGCAACGCCGCCAACGCGCCCGGCTTCCCCCCGATGAAGCTCGTTCCACCATCCGCGCGCGGACAGGTGCCGCTGCACTGCGCATCGAGCAGGGATTGGAGCGCCGTAAATGCTGCGGCGTTTTCCGAAACGATCCCCGATGGCGGCTTTGGTGCCACAGCCGTGACCGACGCGATCGATGCAGCCGTATCGACTTTCCTAGCTGGAATGAGCCAATCCGCGCCATCGAACAGCGGATCGTTCACCTTCGGCCCGATCTCCGCATCATGATACAGCGGCAGCGCTGTTGCCGAACCACACGCTCCCTCGATCAGCGCACGGCCTGTTTCAAGCGTGCGTTGATCGACATCGGCGTACACGTACATTCCGCGTGACGCGCAATCGACCGGCAGTCCGATCGACGCGAAATAGTCCCGGTAATAGTTTCCGAGAAACGTGATGAGCTTGTAGCCGTGCGCCGTCAAAAAGCCCGGCGCTACAGGCGACCAATCACGCCACGTGTACGACGGTGGCGGCTTGGTAAAACTGCGCACCCCATGGCGCGTCATGACGACCGCAAAAATAGCGGTCCCTTGCTCGGTCTGCGCGGGCAGCGTCGAGCTCGCGCACGCAAAGAGCAACACACATGCAAGCAACGTCCGCATCACGTGGCTTAGCCGGCAGCAACCTCGATGGTGTACACGAACGTCGGCGCGTCGAGGCTGTCTAACCGCTGCCCGTTCACTTCCGCTTGCGGATACATCAAGAACGGCACCGGTTTGCCGCTCGAACCGGGCAAGGCAATGTCGGCGGCGTCATTGTACGCCATGTAGTTGCCTTCCCACGCACCAAAGAGCGTCTTACGCGCATCGACGACTTTGGCATCGTCAGCCGGGAGATTGCCGGGCGGCTCTTCGAGAATCACTTTGCGCACGTCGGCCGGATCCATCGGCACCCATCCGTAGTCGGCGAGATAGACTTCCGCGCGACAGTGCTGGGCTTTGGTAATCGTAGTCGAATTTGCGCCGAGACTCTTGTAGCCAAAACGCGACGGTGCAACGCGAATGCCGTAGATATCTCGTGCCGGGATCCCGCTCGCGCGCGAAAGTCCGGCTGCAAGACCGTTGAGGTCGGCACACTTGCCGCCGAGATCCCCCGTTTGCAAAAGGAAGCTGATGTCACCCAACCCGCACCCACGCGTCGTCGGCTTGCGATACGTGTTCTCAATGATCCACGCGTAAATACGATGCGCTTTTTCGAGGTCGGTCGAAGCACCGGCCGTGATCTTGTCGGCAGTTTGTTTGACGATGCCGTCGGTCGGAATGTTCGTCGAGGGCGCGAGATAGCGAGCGCGATCGCTTGGCGAAAGGGGCGCCGGCCGGCCGGGTCGCGCAAGGTCGACACTGAGGTCGCGCGTACGAACGCTGTTTTGAAGAACGAGCGTGCGCGGAGCGCCCTTCGTCGAGTTCGCGGGCCACACGGCGTGAACGAAGTCCGCCGCGCCGTTTTTAGCAGATACAACCTGCGTGGTTGCGGCATTGCCGTCGTGCACCATCGATGGGCTTGCAATGATCCAACTTGCCTCGCTGAAGTTCGGGACCGGGATCCAGGCCTGGGTCGGCGCATCGCCCGTAAACGTGCACGTCGTTGTCACGGTGTACGTTCGCCACGGTCCGGGCGACGGCGCGAACGGATCGGTTGCGGCAATGAGTGTCACCGCACCGCTCGTTGCTAGAAACTCGCGTCTCTTCATCTTTGTTAATCTCCAGCATGGCATGTACGTTGTTGCTGCGAAGGTCGCTTCACACTGCTTTCGCCGGGAGGGTCGTTCGTGAAACGCTTCTTCGTCGCATGCTGCGCCGTACTTTCACTCTTAGCGTCATCTGTGCCGGCCCCCGCACAGCAGCTACCCGCTGCTCCGCAGATCGATCCCGCGCTGCTGGCGCTCGTGCGTTCTAAAATCAAGCACGTCTTTGTCATCTACCAAGAAAACCGCTCCTACGACTCCTACTTCGGCTCGTTTCCCGGGTCCGAGAATCTAGCGACGACCTTCGCGCAGACGCAGGGCTTTCGCCAATACGACCCGCTGGGCAACCAGTGGGTTACGCCCTTTCGCATCATCACCGCCGACACCGCTGACGCCGACCACTCGCGGCCCTCGTTGATCACGAAGAGCGACGGCGGCCGCATGGATCTGTTCGTCCCGACCGAGGAGTTCGGGCTCCTGGCGCGCGGCTACTCGCGAGGCGACGCGCAACGCGTGGGGCTGCTCACGATGGCGTTCGAGGACTGCGACACGATTCCATATTTGTGGATGTATGCACACAACTTTACGCTTTTCGATCACTTCTTCCAAGCGATGTACGGCCCGTCGACGCCCGGCAATATCGATTTGATCGCTGCGCAGACCGGGCAGACACAGTGGGCGCGCCACGCCGACGAACAGATCGCCGCTAACTCCGTCGGTCCCGGCGTCCCGGTCGTCAACGATACCGCGCCGAGCTTCGGCCCCTATGGCAATGGATCGAACCCGGTTCCCGGCACCGCGCAATACGATCTGGGCTTCGCGACCGTGATGCTCACGATGTCCGGCAAGGAGGCGAGTAACGCCAAGAAAGACGACGACGACATCAAGGAAGACGTCGGCGATCTCGTGCAGCAGGGGCACGCCGCGATTCCGTGGGGCTGGTATCAAGAAGGTTTTGCGTTCAAGAAAGGTTCGAGCACCAACTTCGCCTACGTCACGCACCACAACGCCGTGCAATACTTCGGTTACTTGCGCAACAACCCGTACTACTGGAACGGCGTCCACGACGTCAAAGAATTGATCCCGCGCATCGAGAACGGTACGCTCGGTGACGACGGCGTCGTCTTCGTCAAGGGCGGCTACATCAATCCGTTCGGCTTCAAACCAGCCGACGCCAATCCGTACGTGCAAACGAACTTCATGGGCGACGACGACCACCCCGGCTACGCCGATTCGCAGATCTCCGAGGCGTTCGTTGCCGAGTTCGTCAATGCCGTCGCCAAGAGCAAATACTGGAACGACTCGTTGATCCTCATCACCTGGGACGATTCCGAAGGCTTCTACGATCACGCGCCCCCGCCGAACTTCGAACGCTGCCCCGACGGCCATCCCTGCGGCGACGGCCCGCGCGTGCCGGCGATCGTCATCTCACCTTATGCGCGCGATCGTGCGATCGACCACGATCTCTCCGACCACACGTCGTTTGCGAAGATGATCAGCAAGATCTTCGATACGAAGCCGCTTGCGACGCTGCCCGACGAAGCACCGTATATGCCCGAAGGTCCGCGCGACACGAATCCCGCGCTCTCCGATCTGCTCTCCGCGCTCGATCCCGAACGGCTCTCCGGCACGAAGCAGCCGATCCCGGCGAGTGCCGCAATCATCGACAACATCGGCGTCCCGCCGAACATGTCGTGCGCAACCCTCGGCATCAAACCCGACGTGATTCCCGGCGCAGACAAACCACCCGCCGGCTTCGCTCCACTCACAATGGAGCACTGACGCGACGCGCGACCTACTGCTGTCTGTTGCCGCCCAGTTTGTATTCCACGAAGCTGCGCGCGAGCAGGTTCGTTAGGAAGACGAAGATCATCAGCAACGCCGCGGCAGCGTATGCGAGTTGATGTGATTCTTCAAACGGCTGGCTGATGTACGTCCACACGACGTAGGTCAGATAGCCGACCGGCGAGTGCGTCGGCGCGAGCGTCGGCATGTAGTTCGACCAGCCTGCGGTGTAGATCAGCGGCGCGGTTTCGCCCAGACCGATGCCGGTAGCAACGAGCACGCCGGTAAGAATACCGGGCAACGCGTATGGGAAGTTGATCGACGCAACGACCATCGCCGGACGCGCGCCGAGGGCAACCGCCCCTTCTTTGAGCGCACGCGGCACGTTGGTGAGCGAAACGTCGGCTGCGCGCACAACGTACGGCAACATGAAGATCGCAAGCGCCAGCGAGCCCGCGATTAGCGAGAAGCCCCACCCTGCGAGTTCAACCAGCGCGACATAGAGAAAGTAGCCGACGACGATCGACGGAATGCCCGCGAGCACATCGACCATGAAGCGAATGACCTTCTTGGCCCACGGCGGCGCAAATTCTACGGTCCAAACTGCGGTCCCAAGCCCGACGACGACAACCAGTACGAGCCCCACGAGTACGAGCATGAACGTACCGACGATCGCGTTCGAGAGACCCCCCGCAATGCCGTGCGTGGGGGTAAAGAAAAGCTCCGGTTTAAGTGCCGGCACTCCGCGCGCAATAACAAAGGCGAAAATCGCGAACAGAATGCCGATCACTGCTACGAGGCACGCGACCGAAAGGGCCCACCACGTACGCGATGCCCAAGTCTTCGGTGAAGTGCCGGCCAGTGCGGTTGCCATCTATGCGTGCTGGCCTTCCTTGCGATCGGCGTCGCGCATGATCCCGCGCGCGACGATGTTCACGAGCAGCGTGATAATAAACAACACGCAGGCGAGTTCGGCCAGCGAACGTTGCGCCATGCCGGTCGAGTCGGTCAAAGCCGATTCGAGTTGTGAGACGATCACCGCGGCAATCGTATTTACCGGCGAGAAAAGGTTTTGGGGGAACGTGTTAATCGCTGCGCCGCAAACCATCAGCACCGCCATCGTCTCGCCAAGCGCCCGGCCAAAGGAGAGCAGAATCGAGGCCACGATGCCGCTGCGCACGCTCGGAAGGACGGCCCACGTCATCGCTTGCCAACTCGTACTTCCGAGCGCCATGCTCGCCTCGAAAAGCGAGTTCGATTGCGCGAGAATAACGTCGCGCGTCGTCGCGACCATGATCGGAATCACCATCAGCGAGAGGATGAACACCGACGCTGCGAGGCCGTTGCCGCTTCCGGCAGCGCCGCCGAGGAACGGGATAAACCCCAGATGCGATGTCACCCACGGCGCAAACGCTTGACCGATCCACGGAACCAGTACGACGAGACCCCACAGCCCGTACACAACCGACGGCACGCCGGCCATCAGTTCAACCAAGGCATTGGCAAGCGGACGGATTTGACGCGGTACGCGATAGACCAAGGAGAGTGCGACCATCATCGAAAGCGGCACTGCGACGACCATAGTTAGCACGGCCGTAATTACCGAGCCAAAAATGAAGACGAGCGCGCCGAACGACGCGCCCGGCGGTCCCGTAAAGCCGTTTCGCGTGACGACTCCACTACCGTATTGGTTGCCGATGTTCCAAATCGGGCTGCTCAAAAAAGCGAGGCCGTTAAAGCGGATCGCCGGATATGCATAGGCGACCAAAAAGAACAGCATCAAAAAGATGATCAAGAAGCTGACCAATGCGGCAGCTCCCGTGATCACGCGTAAGAATGCTTGCGCGCCCGTACGCTGGAGGGTGGCGGGGGACACCGCGCGAGCGGTATCCCCTGCGTGAACGATGGCAGCCATAGGGTTCCTATTGGATCTTTGCGACTTGTGCTCGGCTCATCTTCTGCACCGAGCCGGGCAGCGGAAGGAAGTGCACCGAGCCCAGGAACTTGCTCGATTGACCGTCGCTCAGCGCCCAATCCAGGAACTTCTTCAGCTCCGCAGCTTTCGCCGGATCACTTTGCTTCGGATTCACGATCGCATATTCGTAGTTGATGATCGGATACGAGTTCTCACCCGCGCCGTAGATCAACGAGATGCGCTCGTCGGCCGGCGTCGATTTATCGGTCGCCGTTGCTGCCGCTGCAATGTTCTCTTCGGTCGGCAGCACGAACTTGCCGGCCTGATTCTGCAGGGCGGCGTACCCGAGACCGGCCTTGTTGGTTTGATTGAGGAAGCTCACACCGATGTACGCGATGGAATACGCCGTGTTTTGGCAGGTCTGCACCATGCCCGGGTTACCGTTTGCACCGACGCTGCTCGCAACCGCCGGCCAACTCACGGTCGTGCCGTATCCCGGGCCGCTCGACCACGAGGGCGTCGACTTCGAGAGGTACTGCGTGAAAATGAACGTGTCGCCTGACCCGTCGGAGCGACGAACCGGCACGATCAATTTGTGCGGAAGCTTTCCTGCGTACTGCTTGTTTATCGCCTTGATCTTCGCGTCGTCCCAGTTCTGAATCTCGCCTGAATAGATAGCGGCGAGCACGGGACCGGAAAGATTGAGATGCACGTCGTTCAAGCCTGGAAGATTGTAGTTGATTTGCTGGGCAGAAATCGCGAGTGGGATGTTGAGCATCGGAGTGCCCGCCATCTGTCCCTCGGACATGTACGCATCAGACGCTCCGATTTGCGCAACGCCGGCCATTGCTTGCGAAATGCCGGTGCCCGAACCGGTGCTGGCCGTGGTGATCTGCACGTCGGAGTGGGCCTGGGTATAGGAGGCGACCCACAGATTCATCAGCGGGAAGAGCAGTGATGAACCCGTCTCCAGCAAGTTCGTCGCTGCGAGCGCGCGGCCGCCCGCGGACACGAGCAATAGCGCCGCAAGTGTCAGCGCCAAGGTCTTACGCATCAAGAAAAACTCCTCGAAAGCACGTGGGAGAAGTCAAGCAGGATCAAGCCGCTCTGACACTTGGTATGGTGCGGCGTGCAAACTAAAGTGCGCTTAAAGGCGCCTTATCGGGTCCTTAAGCTTCCCGGCTCGGGGAGCACCGGGGGAACTTGCCGAAACGGCCCCAGTCATGTCCGAACCCCATTCCAACGGCACGCCGCTGCCCGCGCTTCGACACACCGCGGCGCACGTGCTCGCCTACGCCGTCCAGGAGCTCTTCCCCGAGGCCAAACCAACCATCGGCCCGGCGATCGAGAACGGCTTCTATTACGACTTTGATCGCAGCGAGCCGTTCACGCCCGACGATCTCGCGAAACTCGAAGCGCGCATGCAGGCGATTGTCGATGCGGATTACGAGATGACCGGCCAAACGGTCACGCGCGACGAAGCGATCGCGCGTTTCGCCGGCAACCCGTATAAGGAAGAGCTCGCGCGTGACATTCCCGAGGGCGAGCCGATCACGCTCTACACGATCGGCAACTTCACCGATCTGTGCCGTGGCGGCCACGCCCACCGGACCGGCGAGATCGGCGCCGTCAAATTGACCAGCGTCGCCGGCGCATATTGGCGCGGCGACGAGCATAACCCGATGCTGCAGCGCATCTACGGCACGGCGTGGCACAGCACGGCCGAGCTCGACGCGTACCTCACGCAGATCGAAGAGGCGCAAAAGCGCGACCATCGCAAGCTCGGCGTTGAGCTCGATCTCTTTTCTATAGAGGAAGACGCGGGCGGCGGTTTGGTCTTCTGGCACCCCAAGGGAGCGATCGTCCGCGGAATCATCGAGGAGTTCATCCGCACCGGTCTGCGCGAACGCGGCTATCTGCCGGTCGTCACGCCGCACATCGTCAGCGAGAAGCTCTACGAGATCTCCGGGCATCTCGAAAACTACGCGCACGGCATGTTCGGCGCGCTCGAGGTCGAGGACCAACGCTTCCGCCTCAAGCCGATGAACTGCCCAGGCCACATTCTGATCTATCGCGGGCAACCGCATAGCTATCGCGAACTGCCGATCCGCTACTCGGAATTCGGTACCGTATACCGCTTCGAACGGTCCGGCGTCTTGCACGGGCTCACGCGCGTGCGCGGCTTCACGCAAGATGACGCACATCTCTTCTGCACGCCCGAGCAACTGCAGGGTGAATTCGAGCAGACGCTCGACGAAGCGCTGCGCTTGATGAAGGCATTCGGTTTTTCGGACTTCGAGTATTTTCTCTCGACGCGCGAAGAAGCAGTGCGTGAAGATACCGATGCGCTCGCCGAGGAGGCGATTCGCCGCGCGCTCGAGCGCTACGAGTTACCGTACCAAGTCGACGAAGGCGGCGGCGCGTTCTACGGGCCGAAACTCGACATCAACGTGCGCGACGCGATCGGTCGCAAGTGGCAGCTCGGCACCGTACAAGTCGATTTCGTGTTGCCCAAACGTTTCGAACTGAAGTATCGCGGCAGCGACGGCTTCGATCATCAACCGGTAATGATCCATCGTGCGCTTGCCGGCTCGCTCGAACGCTTCTTCGGTATTCTCATCGAGCACTTCGGCGGCGCCTTCCCCGCCTGGCTTGCACCCGTGCAAGCCGTGATCGCGCCGATTTCTGAGAATCAGATTGGATACGCGCGCGAGGTTGCGGCGCGCCTCGAGGGAATGGGATTCCGTATCACGATCGACGAGAGCAACGAGAAGCTCGGCTACAAGATTCGTCACTGGAAAACGCAGAAAGTTCCCTACATTCTCGTGGTGGGCAAGCAAGAAGCTGCCGATAACACAGTTAACGTCAACGAACGCGGCGTCGAGGAGAAACGCACGATCTCGATAAGCGAATTCGCCGAAGAGTTGAAACGAAAGGTCGACGCGCGCGCATGAACCGGAACTTTATCATCCTTGCCGCCCTTCTTCTCTCTGGATGTCAGGGAGGTTTTGGCAGCGGCGGCACGTCTGCGCCGGGTGGGGTCAACCCGCCGGTCGGATCTCCCGGACCAAACGCGCTTCCGCAAACGCCGACGCCGAAGCCATCCGGCGCGGCCACAACGCCGCCCGGAAATGACGTCACCTATCCGATCAAGGACGCAGCAGCCGGGTTGAAGTGTCCGCAAGATCAAGGCTTCTCGTGCACGGTGCAATTCGCGGTTGTCGGCCTCTCGCCGTCACCGTCGCCGTCGCCCTCGGCGAGCGCAGCGGGATCCGGGTCGCCTTCACCAACGCCAACCCCGACACCGACGCCCACACCATCGCCGACACCGAGTGGCTCAGCATCCGCGAGCGCATCGCCGAGCCCGACGCCGGCAAACGTCACCCACGTTACGCTGCACATCGCCGGCTTGCCCAAGGATGCGCCGAAGATGGTGAACCCCGATCCGAAAGCGGTATCGACGGTCGCACTTGTCACGTTGCGTCTGCACACCGACGCCGATATCACGCTTGCCGGCAAGATGATCGTCGATTTCACGTTGCCCAAAGAACAGACCGGCGGCCGCGGCTTCGCCGTGCAGCTCTATCACGAAGGCGTCAAGAAGAAAAAGACCACCCAGACGTTTTTCGGCTCGTATGCGGAGTCGAAGCTCACCGGCACAACGTTGCACTTCGAGCTCAATGCGCCCGCGCTGCAAGTGAAAAAAGACGAAGTGTGGTTGCTCGTGCTCTACGGCGATGAACTGCCGTCGGCAAGTGCGTCGCCGGCTGCATCTGGAAGTGCTGGCGCAAGCGCGTCGCCGAGCGCATCGGCGAGCGCAAGCGCGTCACCCAGCAGCTCGCCGAGCGCATCACCATCGCCGACGTCATCGCCGTCTTTGTCATCCCGAGCGTAGCGATTTGTCATCCCGAGCGTAGTCGAGGGACCGCATCCATCGTGTCGAACTTGACGTTGCGAGTTGGCTCGAGTAGCATGGATGACAGGTGTTGAAGGTCAGATCAGGGGGTGCTCAGCTGCAAGCGCGAGCGCGTGAAGAGCACGCTCGGCATCGGCTGTTGATAGAAGGTGTGCGCGCGGTGAACGACGAACGTCGACGTGACGGTCCATGATTACTCGTGAACGCGCTGATGCCGGCGTTGAGGTACGGGCAAATCACGCGCGGGCGCGCTACGTGCGCAAACTCACACGGGCGTGAGGACGCCGAGCACCTTGCTCATCGACTGCATGTTGAGCCGACGGCGCCGCGTTGTCTCGCTACGCGGGAGCTGGACGTAGAGCACATCTGCGCTCGCGTACGGTTTTATGTAGGACGAGCGCGGCGCGTAGTTCGAGATCTCCGCGCGCGCATCGAGCGTCAACGCCACTTTGCGACGACGCCAAAACGCCCGGCAGCGGCGTACGCAGCGTGCTTAGCAATCGTACGATGCGGCGAGTCCCTCAGCATCGTCGTCGAGTTGCCATGTTGCTGCTTCCACGCGATGCCTGCATTGATGCCGTTGGATTGCGTCGACGAATCGCCGCCGACTGCAAACGACGAGTGCAAATAGCGAGTGCATAGTTGACGAACTTCCGCTGCCGAGCGCACGTTGCGATCCGCCTGCAGACCTGCGAGCTTCCGGTGAATCCAATGTCGTCGACGAATAGGCTTGTTGCGCGCTCTGGCCAACGCTTGCGCCAGGTACACGGTTGTTCCGTACCGACGAAGCTGCAGCGGCGGTTTATAGCAGCTGAACAAACTGTTGGTGAAGCTCATGTTGTTGAGCAAGAGCGGCGTCGCTGATGCAAGATACGACCTGGGCTCAATCGATCGAGCGCTTGCGCGTAGCTCGTGCCGGATTCAGCGTGCTCAAGTAGATCATCAACGGGCCAAGGCCCCGAGCGATCCAGAATTCCATGCATTGACAAGTGCGCGCGATCGCATTTTCATTGCCGCCAAGCATCGGGAAGGTAAAGTTCACGGGCAATCGTGATCGTTACGCGTTGGTAGTGATGCCGAGCTGGTATTTGAAGAACGGCGAGGGCGCGAGCGTCACGCCGTTATTGATAACACCACGCCTGCGGTCATGATAGTCATCGGCGCTGAGCTGGCGAAAGCGACACGATATTCGGCACGATCGTGCTTGAGGTCCGCGAAACCGCTCACGTTGATATCCGACGCGCTGTGCCGGCGCGATATTTACGTCGTATGTGCCGGTTGACGTCTGCAAGAAGCTGCCGGTGAGATTCGTCGTCGCGATCTTGCGGGGCCACCGGGTAGAATCGTTCGGCATTGGTCAGCAAGCCGCTTGCACGAGCGACACCGTGCTGCGGATAGAAAATGCCGTTCGCTTCATTCGTGAACGTGCTATTCGCGCCGCTGACAGCACGTTGCCGGTGACGTGCGTAATTCTGAATTGACGCAGCGCCGTGCGACGCTCTCGATCGCAATACCAGAATACGCGGCGACGAGCGTTGTTGACGATCGAACTCGTGCGCTGGTGTCGGTAACAATACCAGCGCGCTCGGTCCTGCGCCGCCGAACACGCTGCCGGTGACGTCGATCGTGATCGGACCGCCACCGCTGCCGCCTTCGCTTTGCGCAAAGATGCCGACCGAGTTATATCCGAGCGTGAGGATACGACCGAGCTGCGTAATCGTAATCGCGCCGCCGCTTCCCGTGCGCCTCCGAACCGATGAACGCGAGACCGTTGCTGCCTGCGCCGGCAACGCCGCCGCCGCCGCCAATCGATTGCGCGAAGATGCCGTCAGCGTTAGAACCAGCGTGTAAATCGTCCCACCGTATTCACGCTGACGTTGCCGCGTTGCCGCGCCGCCGCCGCTGCCGCTCACACCGATTGAAATTGTCGCACCGGTCGTATCGCCGCCGATGCCGCCGCCGCCGCCGATCGATTGCGCAACGATTGCGGAAGCGCCGTTACCTTCGGTTGCGATCCCGCCAGTGACATTGACGACAACGTTGCCGCCGTTGCCGGCTGCACCGCCGCTGCCGCCAACCGAGAGCGTGAGATCCGACGAACCCGCACCGACACCACCGACACCGCCACCGCCGCCGATCGACTGCGCGAGAATACCGTAGGCGTAATCGCCGAAGGTCTTGATGCCGCCCGCTGCGCGACGTTGACCGTGCCGCCGTCTCCGGACTCGCCGCCGCTTCCACCGATGTTGAGTGTGACGCCTTGCGTGTTCGAGGTGCCGTTCGCGTCGTTAGCGATTCCGCCGCCGCCACCGACCGACTGCGCGACGATGGCATCGCTGCCGAAGCCGCTGGTCAGAATGGACGCGTTGTTGGTAACGTTCACCGCGCCGCCCCCGCCCGAACCACCACCGCCGCCGCCGACACTTACCGTTGCGCCGAACGTGCCGCCTTGCGATTGCCCGGCGGACAGGCCGGCTTCGCCGCCGCCACCACCGATCGATTGCGCAAAGACGCCATACGCGTTCGCGCCATTCGTGCCGATCGACGCGTCATTGGTAACAGTTACCGTGCCGCCCGCGCCGCCGGTTCCACCCTGACCGCCGACGCCGATCGACAGTGTGTACGTTCCTTGCGACGATCCCGAGCAGCGTTGCCGTCACCGCCACCGCCGCCGATCGACTGCGCGACGATCGCACTCGCTGCGTCGCCTTGCGTGCTGACGCTTCCCGACGTAATCTGCACGCTCACCGTGCCGCCGCTTCCGCCGCGCCGCCAAACCCGCCAAGCGAGAAATTCACGTTACCGTTCTGTGCAGTTGCTTCGCTCGAACCGCTCGCTGTCGACGTGGCCGTGCCGCCGTTGCCACCGCCGCCGCCAACCGATTGCGCGAAGATGCCTTGCGAATTGAACCCCGTCGTCTGCACGTTCCCGGATGTCGTAACCGAGACGGCGCCGCCGGTGCCGCCGCCACTGCCGAAGCCACCGACGTCAACCCAACGTTGATCGTGCCTCGCTCGCGTCGGTCGAACCGCCGCCGCCGTTACCACCACCGCCACCGATTGACTGCGCAAAGATCGCGCGGCGTTGTCAGCGCTGATTCATCAGTGCCGGGTATTTGCAATGGTGACGCTGCCCCGTTACCGACGAGCCACCGAAACCGCCGACGCCGATGCAACGCCCGCGCTCTTTTCACCGGAACCGCTGCGCTCGCCGAGCTTCTGCACCGTCGCCGCCGCCGCCACCGATCGATTGCGCGAAGATGCCGTTCGCAGAATCGCCGCTGTGCAATGGAACCGCCGTTGGTCACTGCACGTTGCCGCCGGCACCAGCACCGGCGCCGAATCCGCCGACACCACCGCCAACACCGATCGTGCCGTCGGCACTGGCCGTTGACGAACCACCGCTTCCGCCGCCACCACCGACAGATTGCGCAAAGATGCCGCTGGCAGCAAAGCCGCTCGTGACTATCTGACCGCTGTTGCTCACCGTCACTTGCGCGACGGTACCGCCGGCGCCGCCGAAACCGCCGAGTGTCAGAGCGACACCAAAACTCTTGCCGTAGTCATTCGAACCCGATGCCGTGCTGGATGAAAAGCCGCAGGTGCCGCCGCCACCGCCAACGGATTGCGCGAAGATACCATCCGACATGGCACCGCTTGTCGCAATGCTGCCGGTGTTGCCGACGCTCGACCGTGTTGCCGTTGCCGGCTGCGCCGCCGAAAACACCGACACCGAGCGTCACCGCGACGACGCCTTGCGATGCACCGCTCGAGCCGCCTCCGTTGCCACCGCCGCCGCCGATCGATTGCGCGACGATTGCTGATGCTTGATCGCCGCCGGTTGAAATCGAGCCGCCGTTACTCACGGTTACGGTTCCCGCATCTCCGCCGGCGCCGCCGAATCCGCCGACACCGAGCGTCACGCCAGCCGACTTGTCGAAACCCGACGATGCGCTGCTCGAGCCCTCGACCGTTCCGCCGTTTCCGCCACCGCCGCCGATCGATTGCGCGAAAATGCCGACTGATTGATAGCCAAGTGTCGCAATCGTCCGCTGTTAGTCGCGCTCACGTTGCCGCCGGTGCCGCAGAACCGCCGAATCCGCCGAGCGTCATGCCGACACTCACCGCTCCGCCTAGCGATTGCGTGTTGCCGCCACCGCCGTTGCCGCCGCCGCCGCCGATCGACTGCACGAAGATTGCATCGGCATTGGAACCGCTGGTCGCAATCGATCCCGTGTTGCTCACAGTGACCGTGCCGCCGTTGCCCGACGCGCCGCCGAATCCGCCGACGCCGACCGTGACGCTAAAACTCTGCCCTTGCGCGTCGATGCCGACGAACTGCCCGACGTCGCAGCCGCCGTTGCCGCCGCCGCCGCCGATCGACTGCGCGTCGATGCCCGCTGAACCTTCGCCGCTCGTAACGATCATCGCGGAGTTGCTGACCGTCAACTGCTCCGCCGTTGCCCGACGTACCGCCAAAGCCACCGACCGTACCGGTGAATGCAAACTGTCCGCTCGAATCGCCTTCGGCTAAACCGCCATTGCCGCCACCGCCGCCGATGGACTGCGCGAAGATCGCCGATGCACTCGCGCCGCTGGTCATGATGACGCCGCCGGTGTTTGTCACGGTACGGTTCCGCCGCTTCCCGACGAACCGCCGAAACCGCCGACGCCGACCGCGATGCCGGCACTCTTGCCGCCCGTCGTCGACGATGCGCTCGCGGTTGCCGACGCTTCCGCACCGTCGCCGCCGCCGCCGCCGATCGATTGCGCGAAGATACCGTTGGACGAAATCGCCGCTGGTTGCAATCGATCGCACTGCTCGTACACTTGCACGTTGCCGCCGGCGCCGCCGCCTGCCAGCCGAATGCCGCCGACGCCACCGACCGACGCCGATCGTGCCGTTCGCGCTCGCCGTCGACGCTGAAGCCGCCATCGCCGCCGCCGCCACCGATCGATTGCGCGAAGATACCGGCCGCATCGAAACCGGTGCGTGACGATCTGTGCCGGTGTTGCTCACGCGTCACTTGCGCACCGGTGCCGCCCGCCGCCACCGAAACCGCCGAGATTCAGAGCAACGCCGAAACTATTGCCGGTGTCACTCGATCCCGACGCAGTTGCTCGGACGCTAAAATCCGCCGGTTGCCGCCGCCGCCGCCGACCGATTGCGCGAAAATACCGTCTGAAATCGCGCCGCTGGTTGCGATGTTGCCGCCGTTGCTGACGTTGACCGTGTTGCCGTTGCCGGCTGCGCCGCCGAAACCACCGACGCCGAGCGTGACCGACGACGACGCCGCTCGATGCACCGCTCGAGCCGCCGCCGTTGCCGCCGCCGCCGCCGATCGATTGCGCGACGATTGCCGACGGCTTGATCGCCGCTGGTCACAATCGAGCCGCTGTTGGTGACGCTCACGGTACCGGCCGCGCCGCCGGCGGCACCAAAGCCGCCGACACCGAGCGTGACGCCCGCCGATTTGTCTAAGCCTTGCGATGCGCCGCTCGAGCCTTCGATCGTGCCGCCGTTGCCGCCGCCGCCGCCGATCGATTGCGCGAAGATCGCCGATCGATTCGTAGCCTTGCGTCGCAATCGTTCCAGTATTACTTACGGTTACATTGCCGCCGGTTCCGGCAGCACCGCCGAAACCGCCGAGCGTCATGTCGACGCTGACCGCACCACCCGCGGCTTGCGTGTTACCGCCACCGCCGTAGCCGCCGCCACCGCCGACCGATTGCACGAAGATTGCATCCGCGTTCGAGCCGCTGGTTGCAATCGAACCGCTATTGGTTACGCTGACGTTCGCACCGTTGCCCGACGCGCCACCGAATCCGCCGACACCAACGGTAACGCTGAAACTCTTGCCTTGCGAGGTCGAATCGGATGACGAACTTCCCGACACCGCGCCGCCGTCACCGCCGCCACCGCCGATCGACTGCGCATCGATACCTTGCGCACCTTGCCCACCGGTAATAATCGATGCAGCGTTAGTGACCGTTACTTGCGCGCCGTTGCCGCCGCTGCCGCCTTGACCGCCGACCGTTACGGTAAGCGAGAATTGTCCGCTCGACTCGCCTTCACCCAAACCGCCGTTGCCGCCACCACCGCCGATCGACTCAGCGATGATGCCGATTGCACCACCACCGGTCGTCGTAATCGTGCCGCTTGTGATTTTGCACGGTGACGCTGCTCGCGCTGCCACCGCCGCCGCCAGTGCCGCCGACGCCCGCGGTGAGCGAGATCGATCCTTCCGGACTCGACGCCGTACTCGACGCGGAACCGGAACCGCCGTTGCCGCCGCCGCCGCCGATCGATTGCGCGAGAATGCCGTAGGCATCTTGTCCGCCGGTGGCAATCGTTCCGTTGTTGGTAACGTTTACCGTACCCGATGTACCACCGCCGCCGCCGGTACCGCCGAGTGCGACTCCGATACTTGCCGCGCCGTCGGAACCGTACGCTTGCGACGTTGAACTCGCATCGCCGCCATTGCCGCCGCCGCCGCCGACTGATTGCGCGAGAATACCGATCCCGTTATCACCGGCGGTTTGAATCGTACCGCTATTGGTCGTGCTGACGTTTGCGCCGTTGCCGCCGCTGCCGGCGCTACCGCCGAGCGTAAATGTTATGGAAACCGACGGAATCTCGACCGCACCGGATATACTCGTTGCGGTTGCAGCGCCGCCGTTGCCGCCGCCGCCGCCGACGCTTTGCGCGAAGATGCCCTGCGCATTTTCGCCGCTCACCGAAATCGAACCGGTGTTATTCACGGTGACGTTGGCTCCGTTGCCGCCGCTGCCACCGGAGCCGCCGAGCGCAAACGAAATCGCAACGGGTCCGCCGGCTGTCGTATCTGCATTGCCACCGTTGCCGCCGCCGCCACCAACCGATTGCGCGAAGATGCCGCTCGCCATTGCGCCGCTCGATGCCAGCGCACCGGAATTTGTTACGCTTACCGCGCCGGCGTTGCCGCCGCCGCCACCGCTTCCGCCGATCGAGAATGAAAAGTTCGGTGAAGCACTCTGCGCGTAACCGCCGTTGCCGCCGCCGCCGCCGACGCTCTCGACAAAAAGCACTGTTGCACCCGCGCCGTTGGTCGTAATCGAACCGGTGTTAGCAACGGTCACGTTTCCACCGGTACCACCGCCCGCGCCATCGCCGCCAACCGAAAACAATCCGGTGCTGCCACCGCCGTTACCGCCGCCGCCGCCAACCGATTGCGCGAAGAGACCATACGCATTCAACCCTTGCGTCGTGATCGTTCCGCCGTTGGTAAGGCTCACGTCGCCGCCGGCACCACCGGAGCTTGCGCCACCGCCGACGCCGACGAACCCGGTTGCAAATCCGCCCGATCCACCGCCGCCGCCGACGCTTTGCGCAAAAATTGCGATGCCGCCGTCACCGGTTGTTGCAATCGATCCGGTGTTGGTTACGGAAACGGTTCCGCCCGGCGACGATCCGCCGCCCCATCCACCGAGCGCCACTGCGGCGAAGCCCGAGCCGCCGGTGCCGCCACCGCCGCCGATCGACTGCGCGAGAATGCCGATGCCGCCGAGTCCCGACGTGGTAATTGAACCAGACGTTGTAACGTCGACCGTGGACGCGGCACCGCCAGCGAGTCCCGCACCGCCGCCGCCGAACAAACTGCCGAAGCTGCCGCCCGATCCACCACCGCCGCCGATTGATTGCGCGAGAATCGCATCGGATTGCGCACCGCTTGTTGCGATCGTTCCGGTTTCGGTAACGCTAACGGTTCCCGATGCAATACCGGCGCCGCCGGAACCGCCGCTTGCGTTGATGCCTTTTCCGGTACCGCCCGCGCCGCCCGCACCGCCGATGCTGGACGCCACAATACCGTACGCTTGCATACCGCCGGTCGCAATCGAACCGCCTGCAGTGACGTTACGCTGCCGCTGTCACCGCCGTTGCCGCCGCCGCCGCCGTGACCGCCTGCGCCCTCGCCATCGCCACCGGCACCACCGGTACCGCCCTGACTCGTCGCAGCGATGCCGCTCGCAAAATCGCCGCTGGTCGCGATCGTACCGGTCGATGTTACCGTCACATTGCCGGCGTTACCGCCGTTTGCGCCGCCGTTGCCGAATGCATCGGTTGAACCGGTGAATCCGCCTCCGCCGCCAGCGCCGCCGCCGCTCTGCGCAACGATGCCCGACGCTGTCGTTCCCGTTGTCGTGATCGTGCCGTTATTGGTAACGAAGATGTTGCCGCCGTTTCCACCAGTCCCGCACCACCGCCTAAACCGGCGATCGCTCCCGAGCTGCCACCCGAACCGCCGACACCACCGAGACTTGTTGCAAACATTCCGAACGCGTTTATGCCGGTTGTCGCAATCGATGCACCGTTGCCGAGCGTGAGTGTTACAGCACTTGCATTCCCGCCGAAACCGCCGCTACCGCCATACGCGCCGCCGGCGCCGAAATTTGCTGCACTGCCGCCGTTTGCACCGTTACCACCCATGCTCGCGCCGAGCAACGCTGCAAAACCCGACGCAGTGTAAGCGCCGTTTGCAGTAAGCGTGATCGCACCGGCGTCGGCGCCGTTGCCCCCCGCGCCGCCGAAAAGCGAACCCAAGGCAAACGACGACGCAGCGCCGCCGGCACCGCCTGCACCACCGAATGTTTGCAACGAAATTGCCGGGCCCGAGATGCCGGCAATCGCCGAACCGTCGCTAATGGTGATCGTGCCGCTCGCTCCGCCGTTCCCGCCCGAGCCGCCGTTGCCGCCGTTCGTACCCGCCGTTCCGGCAGTTCCGGTATTCGTAATGGAAATCGGCGAGGCGTTGGGGAGGGGCGTCGCCGCACTCGCGTGCAAAGGGCACAGCGCAAACAGGGTCGCCAACGCGACGAAGTGAGTAACGGATATGGCCCAGCGGACGACCATGCGTTTACTCTCCCGGACCCGGGCGGTTCGCCGTCGCCCCCATGGTTCATTCTCAGGTTGTCGAAGGGCCTGATAATGGTGATCCTAGGCATCGAAACCTCGTGCGATGACACGGCTACCGCGCTCGTGGGCGATGGGCGAAACGTCCTATCCAGCGTCTCGACCAACCAGGACGCTTTCACTAGCGCGAAGGCGACGGCTGCGAGCGCGCCGATGATGACCGCGGTCTGCCCGAGCATCCAGCCGATGATCGTTTTCAAATTACCATCGATCTTCCGATCGATCGTATCGAAACGCCGGTCGAGCGACTCGAAGCGGCCATCGTTTGCCCCGAAGCGCTGCTCGATACGCGCGAAGCCGATATTCATTTCAGATCGGAGGTCATCGAGCCGCTTGCCGATTTGCTCGAAGGCACCATTGAGCTGCTCAAGACGCATTTCGAGAGCCGATAGGCGAACGTCGAGGGGCTGGGCGCTCATTGATCCATTCTACCATAGAGAATGTTTCCGAGCTGCTGTCGAATCGTTTTAGCAATGCTATTCCTCGGGATCGAGACCTCATGTGATGATACCGCGACCGCGCTGGTACGCGACGGCCGCGACGTCCTGTCCAGCGTGTCTACCAACCAAGATGCCTTTCATGCGAAGTACGGCGGGATCGTCCCCGAGATCGCGAGCCGGCAACACGTCGCGTTGCTTTCCGCCGCCGTCGAAGACGCCCTCGGCCGCGCAAGTATGCACTTGCGCGACGTTGACGCCATTGCCGTGACGCGTGGACCCGGGCTTATCGGCAGTCTGGTCGTCGGCGTCGCCGCCGCAAAAGCGCTTGCATTTGCATCGAACAAACCACTCTACGCCGTCAATCACTTGCACGGACACATCTTCGCTGCGTTTCTCGATCGCGACGATGAACCGCCCTATCCGTTTCTCGCGTTGCTCGTCTCGGGCGGCCATTCGCAACTGGTCGACGTGCAATCGGCGACACAGATGCATGTCATCGGACGTACGCGCGACGACGCCGCAGGCGAAGCCTACGACAAAACGGCGCGACTGCTCGGATTACCGTATCCCGGCGGCCCGCAGCTCGACGCGCTCGCGCGCACCGGAAATCCCAAAGCGCACGCGTTTCCACGTCATCGCCCCGATCCCGGGACGCTCGATCTCTCGTTCTCGGGATTGAAGACCTCGGTACGGTATTTTCTCGAATCTGACGCGGGACGCGACGCAAAGCCGGCCGATGTTGCCGCATCGTTTCAAGCTGCGGTGATCGACGTGCTCATGGCGCGCGTGGATGCGGCGTTTTCCAACGGCGCCTATCGCGCGCTCGTGGTCTCGGGCGGCGTCGCAGCGAACTCCGAACTGCAAGCGCGCGTCGCGGCCTGGAGCGCCGCGCGCAACGTGCCGGCGTTCATTCCGCCACCGAAATATTGCACCGACAACGCGGCGATGATCGCCGCAGCCGCCTACCAGCAGCGCGCAATCGCCCTGGTCGACCCGCTCACACTCTCGGCCGATCCGAATCTTCCGTTCGAACCGCTCTTGTCATCCCGAGCGTAGCGTAGGGTATAACGGAACATGGCAACGAACAGATGGTCGGCCGAGGTCACCGAACACAGCGACGCGCTCGACCTCGAGCCCGGGGTGTTCGATAAAGACGACCCCAAAGAAATCGCACGCTCGCTCAAACGCTCGGCAGAGCACAGCACGCGGCGCAAGAGCAGCCCGTATCGTTCGGCGATGTCGATGCTGACGTTCTACATCAATCGTGCCGGCAAGAATTTGCCAAAGAAGCAACTCCGCATCTTAGAGCAAGCGAAAGAAGAATTGCGCGCCGCGTTCGGACGCTAGCCGCTTTTACCGGCGAATGCGCGTGGGCATCAATTGGGCATGCAAAATGCTAAACAACTCGAGGGACTCAACGTTGCGATACTCTGCACGGATGGCGTAGAGCTCGTCGAACTTACCAAGCCCCGTCAAGCGTTGACCGATTTAGGTGCAACAACCATGCTGGTTGCACCAAACCGCGACGTCGTACAAGGGTGGAATCACGACGAGCGCGGCGAGCGCCTTCCCGTTGGGCGGCCGCTCGACGATGCAGATCCAAGCGACTTTGACGCGCTGTTGCTTCCGGGCGGCGTGCAGAATCCTGATTATTTGCGGCAAAATCCCACCGCCGTCGCGTTCGTGCAATCGTTTTTCGAAGAAAGCAAGCCCGTCGCGGCAATCTGCCACGCACCGTGGATGCTAGTAGAGGCCGGCGTGGTCGACGGCGAACGCGTGACCTCATGGCATCCGCTGAAGAGCGATCTTCGCAACGCAGGCACCGAATGGGTCGACGAAGCGGTGGTACGTAGCGGCAATCTCGTGACCAGCCGCAAGCCCGACGACATCCCTGCGTTCAACCAAGCGATAATCGAACTCTTCAGTCGCGCGAAGACACGCGCCTAGTCGAATTCCCAGAGTGCCGCGCGCGTCCACGCGCCGCTGCAGTCGCGCAGTTTCACCGGAGCGCAAACAAAAAGCCTGCGCTTCCCGTCCATGATCTCATCCGGGAAGCATAGCTCCTCGACGATGAAGCGACCGGCACCGAGTAACGCGCGGTGCGCCGGTCCGGCTTTGCTCGCGTCGTCGTACCCGCCAAAACTGACCGCATCGATGCCCGCGCCCTTCGCCCCGCTCCGCACGATCAGTTCGGCCGCTTCGCCGCCGCAGTAGACGTACTGCGTGAGGAATTCGGGCGTGTTCGTACGTTTGTGGCCCCAGCCGGTATTGAGCAACACGACGTCGCCCGGCGCGATGCGATCGAGATATGGCTCGATGTCATGCGCGTGGATTGCCGACCCCGGTGCTTTGCCGCGCAGGTCGATAATCGTTGTCCAACCGATATAGTGCTCGAGCGGAACGCGATCGATCGTCGTTCCGTCGGCAAAGAAGTGAAAAGGCGCGTCGCAATGCGTTCCGGTGTGCGTACTAATTTCCACAATCTCCTTGTTGACCGGCGCGACGCCGTGCACGTACATCCAACGCACAACGGCAGGACGCGGATTCTCATCGGGATACTGCGGACAATTGGAAAAGACCGGTTGGCTCAGGTCGATGATGCGTGCCGGAATCATACCAATGCTTCGCTTTCCTGCCAGAGCCGCTCGAACGCCACGATATTGCGCTCCAGCATGGCGTTCATGTCACCGTTCCAAAGCGAGTCGGGCAGAGATTGCGCGGAAAAGATTTCGATCACGTAGGGCCGCTCGTAGCCGCTCGCACGGAGTGCGGCAAGTAGATTCGCGGTCGGAATGCTGCCATCGCCCAAGGTGCGCCGGTCCGCGTTGTTGTGCGGGCGGCGCCAATCGCTGACCTGTACGAGAAAGATCCGCTCGGCGCAGGCGCGGATGACCGATTCGACGTTCGGCGTTTCGAAGATGTTCCAGGTGTCGCAGCAAATGCCAAGCGCGGGATGGTCGATCTCCTCGACTAACTCGAGCGCGGTATGCAATCCCCACAATGCCGTGTCGGTGTGAAACAGTACGGGATTGAGCGGTTCGAAGGCAATACGCATGCCTGATTCCGCCGCAAATTCGGCCAAACGCGGAAGCGCCGCACGTGCATAGTCGTAGACATAGCTGCAGTCGCCGCCGGGCGCCGCGCCGGTAATCACGACGAACGGCGTGCCCTTGGGAACGTGCGGCGCGAGCCGTCCGATCGACGCGAACATTGCACGCAAGCGCAAACGTGGATCGGCCGGCTGCGGTGCGAGCGAGTCGGGAAATAACGCGTGGACCGTCGTTTGCACCGACGACACGCGCAGGCCGGCGCGTTCGATTCGCTGCAATTGCCTCACGAAGGCGCGGTCCTGCTCGAGTTTGAACTCACACACCTCGATCGCGTCCAGTCCGAGCGCCGCATAACGCTCGACGTCACGCTCGAACGACCAAGGCGTGGTAGTAAACTCGCTTACACCGAGCTGGTAGCCATTGACGATCATGCCGCGCGCGTCCGCATCTCGACCACGCAAAAACCCCGTCGCTCCAACTGCACCGGGATGCCATGGTGGAGGCCGTCACCCGTGATGTCCTTCGCATCGATCCACTGGCCGCGCATACTGTTGAAGACGCGAATACTGAAGTGGGTCTTTAGCCGCCGCCTGAACACGATCGACGTGCTCACGGTCCGGTCAGCGGTGTTGCCGACGAACAAGACGAACTCGTCCTCACGCGCGAGAAGAATCGCCGACACGTCGTCGCTGGCGGCGTCGAGCAGTTCGTCGGTCACGTCGCGATCGTAGGCGTGGTATTCGAGATCGCTATGGAACGGAAAGTTTGCATACATCGCGAGTTCGGGTGTCCGAACCACGAACCACGTTACGAACGTGCCGCGAAGGCGCACGCGCCGCACGCCGAGCCATCGCCAATCCGTTGCGAGGCGCGGATTACAGGTTGGCTGATCGCCGGAAAGATCCAGGCCGCCCGCGCCGGCAATCGCGGCCCACAGGTAGCGCGGTGGAAACCAGGGCGAGAGCATCATGCCTCGATTGGCGAGCGTTTCGCCATGCAGCCATTCGGAAAACTGTCCGGGAACCGTGTTGTTGCGTCGCGGATCGCTCGAATAGTGCCGAAAGCTATCGCGCAGTGCCGACGCCATGGAGTCCGGATTGAAGCGCGCGGCCGCAAAAGCATACCAAAATGTTGCGCCTTCCCACACACCGCCGAGGAGGCCATATCCGTGCGTGGGGCCGTAGTTGATGTCGTCGCGCGGCACGGTCCGCATGCCCGCGTCGGTCCAAAACGCTTCGACGCTCAGCCGGCTGATGATGCGTGCTGCACGCTCCCGGTCGGCGACGCCGAACATCACCGGAAAGACCAGATCCGAGGTCACATCCGTTCGCCTAGCGCCGTCGACGCCGATCGTCAGATAGTACAGACCGGTTTGCGGATCGACCAGATGCGCGTTGATGGCCGCACGAAGCGCTTGCGCTTCACGCGCAAAGCGATCGCGATCCTCCATTTTTCCTAGCGCCGCCGCCATCTTCGACGCCGCGCCGAGCGCCGCATAGCACTCCGAATTCAACTCGGTCGTCGCGCCGCTGAGCCGATAGCCTTCGATGACGTTGCGCCAGCCGCAGATGCCCCAATCGCTCGTACCCGTAGCCGTGCAAAAGACCAATCCCTCACCATTGCGCTGCGAGAGGATGTAGTCGGCCGCACGCTTAGCGCCTTTATAGATGCGGCGCAGAAACGTGCGGTTTCCGGTGGCGGCGTAGTGATGCCAGAGCGCTAGCAGCATCAGCGGCGTGTCGTCGTTGATGTTTAGCTTGTAGTCGGCCGTCTTCCCCGTTCGGATGTCGTAGTACTCTACAACCATCCCTTTACGCTCCAGGTTCGAGATGTACGCAAGCAACGCTTCGCGCGCAAAATCCGGCGTCACGTAGTTGGCACCGAACGCAAACCAGGCGGTATCCCGCGCCACACTGTTGTTCGTTCGCGTAGGATCGTTGACGAAGCACCACCCGGTTGGCGCCAGTGTTTCAACCCGCAGCATATTCGCCTTGGCCCAAAGCACGCCACGGTTTACGTCCGAATCCGGCGTCATCACGACCGCGCGGCGCAAGATCGTGTCGTAGCGCGCGCGGGTACGGGCAGCGGCGTCGGATGCACTGGGTGCACGATCCACGATGCGACGCAAAGCGCGCACGCCGTCCACCGTCGCGACCAGCGTGTACGTGATCTCGATCGTGCCTCGGGCCGGGATCCGATGGTGATGTTCGAAGAGGGCGATGTGTCCCCGGCTACCGTTTATTGCACGATCCGAAAGCGGGCCGGGAAATTCGAGGCGGCTGCATTTTCCGTGGTCGGCCGTGGCCTCCCAGTGTGTCGGCTCGTGCGAGGAGACAAACGCTCGCGCAAACTCCGGGCGGCCAGGGTTGATCGCAACGAACGCGCGGCGACGTCGATCGTATCGGACGTGCACGTCGTCGGCCCGCGTTCCACGCATGTCGGCGGCGGCAATCGACCGCAGCCGCACGTCGCTGCGGTGCAGATTTTCGAGCCTGACGTGAAAGTACGCGATCGCCGGATCGGCGCGGTCAAGCTCCGGCGCTCCGTTGAGCATAAAGACGTTTTCGCGAACGACGATGCCGTTGGCCAGCTCGTACACGTGCTCTTGGCGATCGGGATGAATGATGAACTCGCCCGGAACGAGGCCCAGCGTCACGCCGCTGGCGGCATCCCAGTAGCGAATCTGCATTCCACCGATCGCGATCTCCCCGGCATCGCTCGAAAAGAATCGCTCGATAGCGCCGTTGGCTTTGACGATGACCGTGCCTTTGGGAGCGCCTATCGTGCTACCCGCGGCCACCTCGGTGTCATCGACTTTGTACGTCGAAATCGACTCGCCCGAGCCGGTAAATTTCGCGATCACAGACTACCCGAGTGTTTGGTCATTCCACCGTCGATGATGAATGACGCACCGGTCACGTACGAGGCTTCCTCCGAAGCCAAATACACACACATCGACGCGACTTCGTCCGGCTTGGCCATGCGGTGCAGCGGAATCTCGCCCAGCAGCGCATCGTATTTTTTCGGGTTGCGCTTGAGCTGCGCGTCCATCGGTGTATCGACCGCGCCGGGACAGACGTTGTTCACGGTAATGCGGTGGGGCGCAAGTTCGACGGCGATCGTACGCATCAGCATCCGCAAGCCGCCTTTGGCGGCGCAATATGGCGCATTCGTCGGCATCGTCAGCTCTTCGTGGACGGAGCTGATGTTGATAATGCGGCCGCCGGCTCCTTGATGCACCATCTGCTGGGCCGCGCGCTGCGAACACAGCCACGGTCCGGTCAGATCGACGGCGATGACTTTCTCCCACACGTCGAGCGGCATCTCGAGAAACGGGTGTTTCTCTTCGACGCCGGCGTTGTTGATCAGCACGTCGAGTTGCCCGAAATGGACCACCGCTGCCTTGACCAGTTCGTCGACCTCGTCCGGTTTGGAGATATCCGCGGCAACCGCGCACGCGCGTCCGCCGAAATTCTCGATTTCTTCGACCAGCGCGTTGGCCGGTTCGGCGTCCCCGTGGTAATCGATCACGACGCGCGCGCCCTCTTGCGCCATCCGTGTCGCGATTGCTTTGCCGATTCCGGAATCGCCCCCGGTGACGATCGCGACCTTATCGGGAAGCCGCATAGGCGTTCTCCGTCATAGGCAAGCGTGCAAGCGAAGGTCCGAAAAGTAGCCCGAGCGCCCAGTCCAGTGCGACGCGCGTCTTGCTTTTTGGGCCGCGCAGACGCCCGAGGTAATAGGTGCGCCACACCAACCAGCCGGCGGTTCCGCTGAGCATGCGATTGCCGGGGAGTGCTACGATCGCGTGACGATCGCCCAGTGACGCCATCTGACCGACCTTCTGGTAGCGCATCGGCGTCGTACGCTTTCCGCGTATGCGGGCGAGCACGTTGCGCGCGACCAGTGGTCCTTCGCGCGTCGCATTTTGCGCCAGCGGTGCATACGTGCCGCCGCCACGCTTTGGTATCGCCGCGCAATCGCCGATTGCCCACAGATGCGCATGCTCGGGCACCGAACAATCGCGTTCAGTGACGATCGCACTGTGCCCCGAGAGTCGCAGCCCGAGCCGCTCGACGAGCGGCGCAGGTTTGGAGCCGGCACACCAGACGATCGTGCGCGCTTCGTGCCTCTGGCCGCCTTTGAGTACGAGGCCGCCCGGGTCGACGCTTTCGACCTCCACACCGATCCGTATGGTGATGCCGCGCTCGCGCAGCACGCGCGCGGCCTGCTTGCCGAAGCGTTCGGGCAATTCGGGCAACAGTCGCGCTTCCGATTGGACGAGCGTGATGCCGAGCAGCGCGGGATCGATACCCGGATAGAATCGCAGGAGCGAGCGGATGTATGCCGCCAGCTCGCCGGCGGCTTCCACGCCAGTAAATCCGCCGCCGACGACGATGAACTGCAGGAGCCGGCCGCGCTCCACGAGATCGTTGCTCTGCGCGGCGACTTCGAGTGCCGCGATCACGGTGTTGCGCAGACGCAGCGCATCATCGACCGTGCGCAACGGAAGCGTGCAGCGTTCGACGCCTTCGATGCCGCGTGTCGAGGGCGTCGATCCAAGCGCCAGGATCAACTCGTCGTAGGCAATCTCCGAGGTCTCGTTGGTCAGGGGATGCGCGATCGTCACCCGGCGCGCCGCTTCGTCGACGTCCTGCACCTCACCAAGCGTAAAGCGTACGTGCCGCAGCTGGGCGCGGAAAGGCTGCATGATGTGACGCGTCTCAACCGCGCCCGTCGCCGCTTCGGGCAACATCGGCGTAAATAGCATGAAGTTATTGCGATCGACCAACACGATCTCGAGATCGCGCACACTTCGCCGCCGCCGCGAGAGTTCGCGCGCGGCTGCAAGACCGGCGAAGCCTCCCCCTAAGATCACAACGCGTGGCATTACCGCATGTACCTCCGCTCAGGATACGCGCGGGTAGACGCTACGCCACGCTGATCGAGTGCGAGCTTGAGCAGCTGTGCCGGATGCAGCGCGAGGCGATTCGTGGATTGCGCGATTTGTTCTCGGCAACTGAAGCCGTCGGCCACGATGATCGTTTGCTCCGATGCATCGCGCACTTTTGGAAGCAGCACGCGTTCGCCGACGGCCATTGAGACCTCGTAGTGGCCTTGCTCGAAACCGAAGGCTCCGGCCATACCGCAGCACCCGTCATCGAGAACTTCACAGTCGAGACCGGTTCGTTCGAGCAGCTTGCTCTCGGCGGTTGGATCCAGGATCGCTTTGTGATGACAGTGTTGGTGGACGATTGCCGTGCCATCGAGTTTGGGCACGCGATACGCGGGCGCAAATTTCTCGAGAAACTCCGAGAAAAGGTACGTCTGTTTTGCGAGCCGCTCCGCATCCTTGTCGTTCCCGAGCAGATCGACCATCTCGTCGCGGAAGACCGAGACGCAACTGGGCTCGAGCCCGATTAGCGGTGTTCCCGCACGGATTTCGTCGCGCAGCGAATTGAGGATGCGCTTCAGCATCGAACGGGCGAGGGTCAACATGCCGTAGTCATAGAGTGGCCGGCCGCAGCAGAGCATCGCTCGCGGAATCGTTACCTCGAAGCCCGCGTCTTCGAGCACCTCGACCGCCGCGATCGCCGTCGACGGATGAAAGTGATTGTTCCATGTATCGGGCCACAGGATGACCTTGCTCTTGCCCGCGTTGCGCGGCGGACGTTCCTTGAACCATTTCCGGAACGTCGTAGTCGCGAATGCCGGAATGTTCCGGCGCCGATCCATGCCCGCCGCCAGCTTCAGCGCCGGACCAACGAGCGGCGCGCCTGCCAGCGCGTTCACAAACTTCGGCGCGACCGCGGCAAGCCGCGCCCAAACCATCATCAGCCCAAAGGTATAGGCCGTGCGCGGACGCACGCGGCCAGCATAATAGTGCGAGAGAAATTCGGCTTTGTAGGTTGCCATGTCGACGTTGACCGGACACTCGCCTTTGCAGCCCTTGCACGCCAGACACAGGTCGAGCGCCTCTTTGACTGCGTGATCGCGCCACGTCTTCCCCGCGGGGTCGCCTTGCAACATTTCAAAGAGCAAGCGCGCGCGGCCACGCGTCGAGTGCCGTTCTTCCCGCGTCGCCATGTAGCTCGGGCACATCGTTCCGCTGTCGTGCTTGCGGCATACGCCCGCCCCAACGCACCGGTTGGCCGCGTAGGCAAAGCTGCTATGGTCCTCTTTGAAATAAAACTGCGTGCGCGGATCCCACGGCTCGTATTTCGTGCCCCAGCGCAGATTTTGGTCGATATGGTACGGGTGCACGACCTTACCGGGATTCATCTTGTCGTCCGGATCCCACGCGCTCTTGAATTCCCAGAACGCCTGGACGAGTTCGTCGCCGTACATAATCGGCAGCAGCTCGCCGCGCGATTGTCCGTCGCCGTGCTCACCCGAGAGCGAGCCGCCGAAGTGCACGCAGAGTCGCGCGGCCTCGTGCACGAACCGCTTGTACTTCTCAATACCTTCTTGAGTGAAAAGGTCGAAGTTGATGCGGCAGTGCACGCAGGCTTGACCGAAGTGGCCATAGAGCGACGCGTGGTAATCGTATCGTTCGAAGAGCTGTTGGAGCGCGCGCAGGTAGTCGCCGAGCCGCGCCGGTTCCACAGCCGAATCTTCCCAGCCCGGATACGTGTCGGCTTCATCGGGAATCTTCGCGGTGATCCCCAGACCCGCTTCGCGCACGTTCCAGATGGCCTTCATCTTCCCGGGATCGCTCACGACCGCATGGGCAACTTGGGGATCCCGCGCGGCGATCGCGGCGCAAAGCTCGTCCGCTTTGGCCACGGCTTCGTCGTGCTCGTCCGCGCCGAACTCGACGATCAGCCACGCCTTCCCGTCGGGGAAGTCTGCACGCGCGGCCGTCGACTTGTGTTTGAGCTGCAAATGACGGAACATGCTCTCGTCCATGCCTTCGAGCGCGATCGGACCGAATGTGTTGCAGAACGGCACCCAATCCGCGGCGGTCGCGATGTCATCGAAGCCCAAGATGCACAACACGCGCTGCGGCGGACTATGAATCAAACGGCACTTCGCCTCGAGTACGGTGACGCAGGTGCCTTCGGTGCCGACCAGCGCCCGCGCGACGTTGAATCCGTTCTCGGGCAAGAGCTGATCGAGCGGATAGCCGGAGACGCGCCGCGGAATCTTGGGAAAGCGCGCGCGGATGCGGTCGGCGTAGCGATCGCGGATCTCGCGTAACTTCGCGTAGATTTCGCCGCGCCGGCCGCCCGCGGCGATGATCGCTTCCAACTCCGCTTCCGGCGTTGGGCCAACGCGCATCCGCACGCCGTCGTAGGTGATGATCTCCATCTCCTCGATGTTGGCCTCGGTTTTGCCGCCCATCTGCGCGTGCATCCCGCACGAATTGTTACCGATCATCCCGCCGATCGTGTTGTGGTTGTGCGTCGCGGGATCGGGCGCGAAGGTAAGATGACGGCGCTCAGCCAGATCGCGCAGGTCATCGAGCACGCAGCCCGGCTGCACGCGCGCAAACTTGTTCTCGTAGTCGATCTCGAGAACGTCATGCATGTACTTACTGAAATCGATGACGACGGCGGCATTGGTCGCCTCTCCCGCGAGGCTCGTTCCGCCGCCGCGGCTCACCACCGCCATCCCGCGCTTGCGCGCGATCGCAAGCGTCTGCTCGACGTCGCTCGCGTCTTTGGGAAGGACGACGCCCAGCGGTATCTGACGATAGTTCGAGGCGTCAGTGGAATAGAGCGCACGCGAGCCGAGGTCGAACCGCACTTCGCCCGTAATGGCTGAGCGAAGCTCTCGCTCCGCGCTGTCGTTGAGTACCTTGATCACGATCTGCCCTTACAACTGATAGCGCCGCGCGTCAGCCCTACGCAACTGCAAACCGATACCGGGGCGCGACGGATCGGGATACAGTGCACCATCGATCGGCTCGCTGACGCCTTCGAAAAGCATGCGCTCGATCCGTGCATGGTCGTAGAAATACTCCATATGACGCAGCATTTTGCATCCGAGCGCCGCGTGCAGCTGCACGTGCGGTGCGCAGTGCGTTGAGAGCGGCAGCATCGCACTCTGGCACAACCCGTCGACGGCGAGCAAGCCGCTGAACCCGCCGCAGCGCGTTGCATCGGCTTGCAAACAGTCGACGGTCTTGGCCTCGAGCATGCGCCAGAAATGCGCCGGCTGATAACCGTACTCGCCCGCGGCCACGTCCATTCCGGCCGGTGCGCGTTCGCGCACCTGGCACAAACCTTCAAAATCCTGATGATAGACCGGTTCTTCAAACCAGGTGACGTGCAGCTGCGCAAGTTCGTTCGCGAACTGCATCGCCTGCTTGCGCGAGTAGGCACCGTTGGCGTCAACAAAAAGTTCGACACGCTCGCCGATCGCGCGGCGCGCTTGCGTGACGCGCGGGATGTCCGCACCCGGATCGCTGCCGATCTTCATCTTTACCCGGGGAATGCCCGCATCGACCCAGGAGCACAGTTGCGCGCACAAACGATCCACGTCGTATGACGTGAAACCGCCACTACCATAGACCGGAGCGCAGGCGCGCGCCGCGCCGATCAACGCGTACACCGGAACATCGAAGAGTTTACCGCGCAGATCCCACAGCGCGATATCGACCGCCGAAATTGCCATCGCGGCGATCCCCTCGCGCCCCATGTTGCGAACGGCCGCCAGCAGTTCTTGGTAGCGCCGCGCAGTCTCGAGCGCGTCGGCGCCCTGGAGCACGTCACGAAGCTCGCGCTCGATAACGAGCGCCGTAGCTTCGTCGGCGTAGGTATAGCCGATGCCCGTTTTGCCGGCACCGTGAATTTCGACCAGCACCATCGTCGTCGCGTCCCAGCACGCCGTGCCGTCCGTCTCCGCGCCACCGTCGGTCGGAATACGAAACACCGACACGTCGAGACCCGTGATTGCGCAGCCGGTACGAGGCCATGCGACGGCTACGGTCACTTTTTGCTGCTCCGCCGCGGAAGCACACCCGCAAGCACGCCTTTGATCGACTCCTTGATGACATTTGCTTCGTTCGGGTCACCCTTGACCATCGCCGAGAAATAGTTGTGCGCCTCTTCGAACGTGATGTGGGGCGGGAGCTGCGCGACGTCGGCCGAGACTTTGGCGTCGACGATTACCGGGCGGTCCGCAGCAAATGCACGCTCCCACGCGGCGTCGACGTCTTCGGGACGCTCGACCCGAATGCCGACGAAGCCGAGTTGTTCGGCATACCGCGCATAGTCGAAGGGCGGCAGATCTTGCGAAGGCTCGAACTTCGGATCGCCGCTCATAATGCGCATTTCCCAGGTGACTTGATTCAAGTCGCTATTGTCGAGCACCAAAAAGATAATGCGGGGATCGCCCCACCGTTTCCAGTACTTCGCAACGGTCAGCAGCTCGGCGTTGCCGTTCATCTGCATCGCGCCGTCGCCCGTGCATGCTACCGCAACCCGATCGGGAAACGCGAACTTTGCCGCAATCGCGTACGGAACCGCCGATCCCATCGTCGCTAGCCCACCGGAGAGTGACCCCTTCATCCGTCCGCGCATCATGATGTTGCGCGCGTACCAGTTGGTCGCTGTCCCTGCATCGCCGGTCACGATCGCGTCGTTCGGCAGCCGCTCGTTCAAACTAACGAAAAGCAGTTGCGGATTGATCGGGTCCGCGCTGACGTTCGCGCGAGCGAGTTCCTGGGCGTTCCATTGCTCTTTGGCTTTCGAGAGGCGATCGACCCAACTGCGGTCGCTCTTTTGCTCGAGCAACGGTAAGAGTTCGAACAGCGTCGCCGCCGCGTCGCCGACCAGATTGAGCTCGGTTGGGTAGCGCAGCCCGAGGTTGGCCGGATCGATGTCGATTTGAATGCCGCGCGCGTGCCCTTCCTTCGGCAAAAACTCCGCATACGGAAACGACGTGCCGACCATCAGCAGCGTATCGCAGTGTTCCATCATTTCGAAACTCGGCGCCGTCCCGAGCAGGCCGATGGTGCCGGTCACGTACGGAAGATCGTCGGGCAGTGCGGCTTTGCCGAGCAGCGCCTTGGCGACGCCGGCTCCCAAGCGTTCGGCAACCGCTATGACCTCGTCGCGCGCATTGAGCGCCCCGGCACCGACCAGGATCGCAACGCGCTCGCCCGCATTGAGAATCTCCGCGGCCGCGCGCAGATCGCTGTGATGCGGCGTCACGACCGGCGGCGAGTAACCCACGCTCGAGTGCAGCGTGTTGTGTTTGTGGGGCGGTTCGGTGAATTTCGCTTCTTGGACATCCTTGGGTAAAACAATCGTCGCCACGCCGCGATAGCCCATCGCGATGCGAAACGCGCGATCGATGACGTGACGCAGCGCCATTGGGCTCGAGACCGTATCGACGTAATCTGACACGTCTTCAAAAAGTTGTTGCAGATCGACTTCCTGCTGATACGCACCACCCAGGGCCGTCGTCGCAGCCTGACCGACGATCGCGAGCACCGGAACGTGGTCCGCCTTCGCGTCGTAGAGTCCGTTGAGCAAATGAATCGCACCCGGGCCGGAGGTAGCCATGCAGACGCCGATCTCGCCGGTGAATTTTGCGTGCGCGCACGCCATGAATGCGGCCATCTCTTCGTGGCGCACTTGAACGAAGTCGATTTTTCCGTCGATCCGTCCGAACGCACCCATGATGCCGTTGATGCCGTCGCCGGGATAGCCGTAGATGCGCGTCACGCCCCATTCGATAAGGCGTCGCATGAGGAAATCGCTGGTGTTCACATCTCTGCTTTACCCGTCAGCGCGTTGTTCCAATACTCCGCACGAAAATGAGCAACGCACCAAGGCCGAAGAACCAGGCGACGAAACCCTCGGCAACTGGGCCCATGTGCGCAAGCGTCGCCCCGCCTGCATCTTCATTTTGCGCCGGTGCTGTCTGCGTTTGCACTGCGTTGACGTAGCGTGCGATGTCGTCGACATCGCTATCGCTCAGGACATCGGGGCCGAAATGCGGCATGATTCCCGGTCCGGCGCGAATTGCTTCGGCGACTTGAAAGACCGTCGCGCTGCGCAAAGAAGGTGCGACGTCGTTTGAGCCGACCGACGCGCCGCTGCCGGTCGTTCCGTGACAAGCCGCGCAGTTTTCCATAAAAAGCGCGCGCCCGTGAACCGCATTACCACCGCTGACCTGCGGCAATGCACGCACCGGATTCGGCGTAAACGAAAGCACATAATCGGTGACCGCAGTCATTTGCGGAAACGTGAAGCGCGGTTGCTCGTGGATCTCGTCAACATAGGGCACCGAGGCGGGCATGCGCCCGGTGTCGAGCATCAAGTGAATGTCGACCGCCGATTTTCCGACCAGCGACGGCGCAAGCGCGGAACCCAGCCCGGCCGCGCCGTGACACGAGGCACAGGTTGTCATGTACAACGCCCGGCCGCTCAACACCACGGCAAGTACGAGTGCGTTCATAACGACTGCACGTACGCAGCGACGTCGCGTACTTGTTGCTCGCTCAGAACCTTGGGGTAGAGTCCCGGCATCGGTGGTTGCGGATCTTCGATCCATGACACGGTGGTGTCGAAATTCATGCGCTGGCTTTCGTTTCGCAGCGATGGGCCGATCGAACCGCCTTCTGCGCCCGTCGCGCCGTGGCACACCGCACAATTCGTAGCAAAGATTTGCGCGCCGGTTGTTGCATCGCCGCCGAGCGTCGTGACTGTACCCGCGCTGGTGCTGCTCTTTGCCGACGTCGCAGGCACACATCCGCACGCCAGGACGATCGGTAGGGCGAGCACGATCGCCAGCCTCACGCGAGTTCTCCGTGCAGCCCATCGGCGACACTCTCGCGCCGCGCCCACATGCCGAAGGTCACGAGAAACGCCGAAAAGACGATCAGTCCACCGCCGATCCACATCACCGCCGCGCCATTGCTTTGATCCGCGAGCACCATGCCTGCCGGCATCAACGCCGCGTAATGATCGTAGAGTGGCGCACGCGCTGCGCCGAGCGCAAACCCCAACAGCGCTCCCTGCGGCAACACGAGCATCAAGTAGAGTAAACGCGCCGGAAACGCCAGCGGTCGCAGCGGCGAAGGCGCGAGGACGGGCAACCAGAACAGCGTGCCTGCGAGCACGAGCATGATGTGCTCGGCGACGTGAACCAGCGGATGCTCGAGTGCAGCTTCGTACAGTGGTGAGAAGTGCATGAACCACAAGTACCCGGTAAAGAGTGCGAGGACAACGACCGGGTTAGCCAGCACGTGCAGTGGCCGCGTGGCGGTGACGAATGCTGCCGTCTTTCGCTTGCCCGCGACGGCTCGAAATGCATCGAACGGCTTCGCGGTCAAGACAAAGAACGGCACGACGAAAAGCAACACCAGATGTTGCGCCATATGCCACGCAAACGAGTCGTCCGCCAAATGGTCGAATATGGGCGACAGCACGGCTACGCTCGCCACGACCGCCGCACCCAGCGCTGCGATCCTCATGCGAGCGGCTCCTCTTCAAAGCCCCCGCGTTCGTTCTTGCGCAGTCGCACGCGCGGCGACTTCTGCACACCACCGCTTTCGCGCAGTTCGCGTGCGAGCAGATAGGTCACGACGAACCCGGCGATCGGCGCAAGCAGGCAGAACCAGCGGTAGAACCCGGTGATCGCGACGATCGATTGACGCACGTAGCGTGCTTGCACGTCGCCACTTCCCGCCAGCGTCAACCCCAGCGCAAAAAGGAACACCGCGACACCGAAAGCCGTGCGCGCCGGCACGTCGCGCGGCAAATCGAGCAGGTGATGCGCCGCGTGATCGTGCCGCAATGCGGCGTCGATCCACGGCCACAACAACAGCAGCGTGAAGAGCGCGCCGGGAAGAAGGACCGCGGGCCAAAACGGTGACGGCACCGTGTGTCCCCACAGATGCAGCGCAAACGCCGGCCCGAGGCGCAGCGCGCCCTCAACCCAGCCGATGTACCAGTCCGGTTGCGCCGGGCTCGCGATCTGCCACACGTGATAGGGGCCCCAGATCCACACCGGGTTGATCTGCACCAGTGCGCCGAGCGCAATCGCAACGGCGCTGACCGCACAAAACAGCGCAAGCGACTTTGCGGTGTACTGCGGAAAGAGCGGCGAGCCCACGACATTATGCTCGGTGCGTCCGGGTCCCGGGAACTGCGTGTGCTTCTGCCGCCACACCAGCGCCAGGTGGAGTATAAGCAACGCGGCAATCGTTGCCGGAATAAGGTAGACGTGCGTGACGAAGAGCCGCGGCAGCATCGCCTCACCGGGATACGGTCCGCCCAGCCACAGCTGCGAGATCCACGCCCCGACGAATGGCACCGAGAGCACGACCGAATCGAAGATGCGCAAGCCGGTGCCACTGAGCAAATCGTCGGGTAGCGAGTAGCCCGTGAATCCGGCCAACAGCGCCAGCAGAAACAGCAGCACGCCGAGCACCCAGTTGATCTCGCGCGGCTTGCGAAACGCGCCGGTAAAAAAGATGCGGCCCATGTGCACGATGATGCCCGCGAGAAAGAGCAACGCCGTCCAATGATGGATCTGGCGAATCAGCAATCCACCGTTGACGGTGAAGCTCAAATCCAGCGCCGACGCGTAGGCTTTCGAAACGGTTGTCCCGTCGAGTAGCGCGTAGGGACCGCGATATACGACCGGGTTCGGGCTCGGATCGAAAAAAAACGCGAGAAAGGTCCCCGTGACGACGAGAATCACGAATGCATACGCGTTGATCTCGCCGAGCATGAACGACCAGTGGTCGGGAAACGCCTTGCGCAGCGTGTGGCTGATGAAGTGCGCGCTTCCCACACGCTCGTCGGTCCAGCGCAGCAGTCGCTCGATCACGCGCGCTCCCAAAATCCCGGGCCAACCGGTTCGGGATAGTCGCCGGTTGCGATCAAATACCCGTCGCCGGTAACCTCGATCGGCAGTCGCGGCAGCGCGTGGTCGGCCGGTCCCGACACGACCGCACCGTCGTCAACGACATCGAACACCGACTGATGGCATGGGCACATTAGCTCTTTGGCGGTACGGCGATAAAGCGCAACCGGGCAACCGGCGTGTGTGCAAACTTTCGAATACGCGATATAGCCCTGCGCAGTGCCGGCGACCTCGCCCGGCAAGCGAATGAGCACCGTTTGCGACATCGCGTCGCCGACCGCGCCTTGCGGGAACACGGTGAGTACGGCGTCCACCTCGAGATCGCCCGCGCGCACCGGCGTTCCGTCCTCGCGTACCAACCGCGACCCTCGGCGCCATTTCGTATGAAATAATGCGTCACCGAGTGCCGGACCAAACGATCGTAACGGCACGAGCAGCGCGACCGCGAAGACGCCGAGCGCTGCGCCACTAAAGCCCAACAGCGCGCCGCCGCGTGAGAGATCGCGGCGTGCACGCTCGACCTGCGCATCCTCGCCGGCGAGCGCGCCCGGCGACGACGGATACTCGTCGCGCGCGTCGACCATCTGTTCGTGCGGAAGTATGCCGAATGCCCACGCCAACGCCGCAGCGGCAAAGCCTGCGGTTGCGCACGCGAGCGAAACGCCTTCGTACAGCCGGCTACCGCCCGCTGCATACGCGGCGATGAAGCCGATGCTGCCGAGCACGGACATTGCTAACGCGACGATCGCAACGCGTTCTGCCTGCTTCATTGGATGAGGTATACCGAGCCGTAGATGCCGACCCACACGATAAAGACGAAATGCCAGTAGTACGTCATCGCTTCCGCGCCTTGGCGATGGTACGCGCGTAAGGCGGGATTGCGCATGCCGATGAGCAGCGCGAGCAGAATGCCGACGCCTGCCGTGACGTGTAAGAGATGGAAGCCGGTAAGTGTGTAGTAGATCGAGCCGTAGGCGTTGGTTGCGATCGTGAACGGATTTTGCGAGTAGCCATGCAGTGAGAGCGCAATGAACGTCGCCGCCGCGATGATCGCGCAGCCGGTCCACCAGCGCGCGGCAACGTAGCGGTTGCGATCCATGGCACGCGTGGCCAGCACCATGACGAGGCTCGAGACAAACAGCAGCGCGGTGCCAACCGAGGCCTCGGCAACATCGAGATGCACGCCGGAGGGCGGCCATGTGCCGCTACGTGCCCGCAAGGCAAAATACGAGGCAAACAGCGCCGCGAAAAACATCATCTCGGAAGCAAGGAACAACACGGTCCCGAGCACCAGGGGATGGGCTCGAACCTGTAACTGCGTTCGCCGTTGAACCGAGTCACCCGCGAGAGCTGCCACGTTCAACGGTTACCCGGGGCGGCAAAGTTTCATGCGTAAGTGGGTATCGTTTCTTTGCGATGCGATGGCTGCTCGATCCCGCGTCCACGCAAGGCGTGACGTTGCGGGAAGACTGGTACATTTTCCTGATTGCCGCGATCTGCGTCGGTCTCTACGTCTATGCGTGCATCTTCTGGTGCATCGTCGCGTACCGGCGCCGCGCGAACCGCGACCCCGCGCAGTTTAGCGGCAACCCGCCGCTCGAGATTCTCTACGTCGTCGTGCCGTTGTTGCTGGTCATCATGCTGTTCATCGTGACGATCTGGAACGAGATCCCGATCGACAAGGTGCTCGCGCATCCGGCCGATCGCATCACCGTCACGGCGTTTCGCTGGTCCTGGCAGTTCAGCTATCCCGGCGGGTTCACAACGACGGGTACGCCGGTCGATCCGCCGACGCTCTATCTGCCGGTGGGGAGAGCGACCGAGATCGATCTGCTCTCGTCCGACGTGACGCATTCCTTTTGGATTCCGGCGTTTTTGTTCAAACGCGATGCGATCCCGGGCATGCGCAATGTCTTCGACCTCACCCCGAATCGCACGGGTACGTTTCTCGCTCGCTGCGCGCAATTCTGCGGCATCGACCATGCATTGATGACCTTCGTCGTCAAAGTCGTCCCCGACGTAGCATACGACCGCTACGTCGGCTCCGGGGGCACGGTCGTCCCATGATTGAGTGGATGACCACTACCGATCACAAGAAGATCGGGATCATGTACATCTTCACGACGATGGGCTTTTTCGTGATCGGCGGCATCCTCGCGATGCTGATCCGCGCTCAGCTCGCCCGGCCCGAGAGTACGCTGCTCGCTGCGCATACGTACAATCAAATCTTCACGCTGCATGGCACGGCGATGATCTTCCTTGTGATTGCGCCGTTCGGTCTGGGGCTTGCGAACTTTCTCGTACCGCTGCAGATCGGCGCGCCCGACGTCGCTTTTCCGCGCTTGAACGCAACGGCGTTTTGGATGTTCGCGTGTGCCGGCATCATCGTGTTCAGCGGCCTAGCCGGCTACGGCGGTGCGGCGGCGACGGGGTGGACCGCCTATGCACCGCTCTCTGAGATCGCTGAAGGCACGGGCGCAGGCCAGGACCTTTGGTTGATCGGGTTGCTGCTCGCTAGCGTCTCGACGATTCTCACCGCGCTCAATTTGATGGTCACGATCTTCTTATTTCGCGCGCCGGGGATGACAATGTGGCGCCTGCCGATCTTCGTATGGGAGATCGTTGCGACCGCGGTATTGATTCTGATGGCGTTCCCGTCGCTCACCGCCGTGCTCGCCATGCTGTTGATCGACAGTCACCTCGGCGGTCACTTCTTCGACCCTGCCTACGGTGGCAATCCGATTCTCTACCAGCATCTTTTTTGGTTTTTCGGCCATCCCGAAGTCTACGTGATGATCCTGCCGTATTTTGGCATCATCACCGAGATCGTCGCGACCTTCTCGCGCAAGCCGGTCTTCGGCTATGTCGGCCTGGTGATCGCGGCGTTCGCGATCGCCGGGCTCTCGATCGGGGTCTGGGCGCACCACATGTTCACCACCGGCGCGGTCAGCAACCCGTTCTTTTCGGCGGTATCCTTTCTTATCGCCGTGCCGACCGGGGTGAAGTTTGTCAACTGGATCGGCACGATGTGGAAAGGCTCGATCGCGTTTGCGACGCCGATGCTCTTTGCAATCGGCTTCATGCTCAACTTCTTGATCGGCGGCATTACCGGCGTTATGATTGCCTCGCCACCGATCGATTACGGCGTCCACGACACCTACTTCATCGTGAACCATTTCCACTATACGCTCGCAGGCGGTAGCATGTTTGCCCTCTTCGCCGCGCTCTACTTTTGGTTCCCGAAGATCTTCGGCGTGCAGCTCAACGAGCGCTTGGGCGCGTGGTGCTTCGCACTGATGTTCGTCGGTTTCAACGTCACGTTTATCCCGATGGCATTCATGGGCTTGGAAGGCATGGCGCGACGCGTCTACACCTATCCGAACATCGGGCACCTCGCGATCCTCAACGCCGTCGCGACCGCGGGCTCGATCGTGCTCGCGGTCGGAGTCACGCTCTTCTTCATCGATGTCGCGGTGGCAGTCGCGCGTCGCGCGCCGGCGTCGGCGAATCCGTGGCTCGGCTACAGCCTGGAATGGGCCACATCGTCACCACCGCCTGAATTCAACTTCGACGCCCTGCCGCCGATTCGCAGCCGTCGGCCCGTCTGGGACGCGCCGCCGTCATGAAAACGTTCGTGGTCTTGTTTATTTGCTCGGCGCTCTTCGGACTGTCGATCGGCGTTGCCTACTGGTGGGTCGCGCACGAAATAACGGGCACCCTCTTGCTCGGCGTCATGACCGCAGCGCTCGCCTTCGCCGCAACATATGCGATGGCCGCCGAACGCGACGCACATCTCGACGGCGACAACCCCACAATAACCAACGAACAAACTGTGGGTGAAGATCTTGGCGTGTTCACGACGAGTAGCGCTTGGCCGATCCTCATTGCAGCCGGTGCAGCTCTCGGTTTGTGCGGACTGCCGTGGTCTCCCTTACTCGCTATTGTTGGATTCGTTGTCGTGATTCTTGCGCTGTGGCGGATGGGTGCCGAGAGTGCGCGCGTCTAGGCGGCCTTCTTGCGGTACTGCTTCATGAACTGCTTGACGAGCGTCATCGCGCCCTCGGCGCCCGCCTCGCCTCGCGCTTCGATCGTGTGGCCTTCTTCGCTCGAGTAGCGTTCGAGAAACTCGCGAATCTGCTCGAGCTCGCGCTTCGGCATGTCGGCAATATCGAAGTATGCGTCGGTTCGCAGCGGCGCACCCGGGCTGGGCACCGGCACCGCAATCAAGCGATCGTTCTCAACCCCGTCCTCCGTTTGTAGCAATGCACCGATAAGGCGCGCTTCGACGAAGCAGCCGGGGAATAGCCCGTCGTCCGTGATGACCAGGATGTCTACCGCGTCGCCGTCGGGCGCAAGCGTTTGCGGTACGAAGCCGTAGTCGTATGGCCACGTGAGTTTTTCCGGTAGCACGTGGTGGTAGGCGATGATGCCGTATTCGGGCATGAGGCGAAATTTGTGATCGCTACCCTTCGGTGTTTCGACGATCGTATTGACGACCAGTTCGCGTTTCTTCTCGCTGCTCGGAAATGTGGGTATACGGTCATAGTGGGTCGCGTTGATCGACTTGCTCATAAAGCAACCATTCCCCATAAGGAGATAGAGTGAACGTTCTGGAGATCATAAAACAAGAGCATCGCGACGTAGGCGCCCTGATCGATGCCACGGACAAGATTGAGCCGGGGGACGAGCATCTCTACGAGCTCGCCGAGCAGATCCAAACAAAGCTCACCGCGCACCTCGCGATCGAGGAGCGTCTGTTCTATGCGAAGCTGCGCGAACGCGCCGAGGAGCAAGACGAACGGGTTGAGGTTTTCGAGGCCTACACCGAGCATGCGGCGGCGAAGTCGCTGATGGAGATGTTGAACGCTAAAGCGTCAGCCCGACGAGAAATTCAAGGCCGAGCTCCAAGTGCTCGGCGAGAACGTCAAGCACCACGTCAAAGAGGAAGAATCAAAAGTTTTTGCTCTGGCGCGGGCATATCTCGACGCCGACGAGCTCGACGCAATCGGCGAGGCGTGGGAAAAAGCCAAAGCACGCAAGACAACGGTGCGGGGCTCGACCTCTTCGGCGCGTGCCAAGTCACGCCGATAAGGCCAACGTTTGGCGGCGGTTAGCCGCGGAGGGGTGCGGGACGTTCTTCATCACGGCTGCCGCCGTCGGCGTCGACGTATTCTACTACACCCAGCAAGGGACGGTAGATTACGCGTCGCGCTGGCTTGCGCGCGGATTTGTAACGTCAGCCGTGATCTATGCATTTAGCGAAATTTCGGGCGCGCACACCGATCCTGCCGTAACGATCGGCTTTTGGCTGCGCCGGGTCTTTCCCAGTTCGCTCGCCGCGGGATACATCGTCGCGCAATTCGCGGGAGCATTCATGGCAGCCGCCCTCTGGCGCGCGCTGGTTGGACCCGCGACGCTCGGATTCGGCGCGAGCCATCCCGGTCCGCACATCGGCGCCCTCGCAGCGGTCCTCACCGAAATCGTCGCGACCTTCGCATTCATGCTCGTCATCTTGATGACGGCGCAGGAAGAGGCCGCGATCGGACGCCAATCCGCGCTCGCCGTCGGCTTCATTGTCGCGGTGTGCGGATTCGCAGCCGGGCCGGTAAGCGGCGCCTCGATGAATCCCGCGCGTACGCTCGCACCACAAGCGTTGGCCGGCACTCTTGCAACAGCGTGGATCTATATCATCGGGCCGATTTCCGGTGCTGCGCTCGCGGTCGCCGTCCATACCGGTATCGTCGGCGCCCCGTCAAAAGCCCAACAAAAAACTGCGCGCGGAAAGTCCTCTTAGCCTTCGGGCTCGAGATCATGTTGCGCGTTCTCGATCTTGACCCGCTGGGCGCCGCCGTTCTCCGAAAACGCGTCCGCAAACACCTCGCCGCTGCGGTCGCGGGCTGAGCGATCGTCATAGGCCGGCGGCGAATACACGTTGAGCATGATCGCGTCGTCCGGGGAGCCGCCGATAAAACGGTGTGCCACACCGCGGCGCACGATCGCGCAGTCGCCTTCACGCATCCAAAAGCGCTCGTGCCCGATCTGCGCATCGATCTCGCCGCGAAGAACGATGAGCGTCTGCACGCTTTCCGGATGCTCGTTCCCGAACGGACCGCTCTCTTGCTCGTGGCGCAGCCGCATCACGGCGGTCTGCACGCCATCTTGCGTCTCGAGCACCTTAAATGAAGATCCCGGCTCGAGCGCTTGCATTACCGACTTCATGCGTGGCTCGTACCCACGAATTCGTAGGCTAGTCTGAGCCCCGGTTGGGCGGCACCTTGTCGCCCTCGTGCCGCGCTTCGCTGATGCCGATCGCAATCGCTTGCTTGCGGCTTGTAACCTTCTTGCCGGAACGTCCCGAGCGCAGCTTGCCGCTCTTGAACTCTTCCATGACCTTCTTGACTTTTCTCCCGGCCTTCTTGCTGTACTTCCGGGTCGACGTGGTCTTCTTGCGCGTCGTCGTCTTCTTGCGCGCCGTCGTCTTCTTACGTGTCGTTTTCTTGCGTGGTGCCATGCTTGCTATTTCCTTTAATGTGCGCCGGTCAAACGTTGTGGGACGTTCGCGCCGCGGATGAGCAGGAAGAGCACGATCGCGAGTTCGCCGAAGAGCGCAGGCTGCGCGATCAGAAATCCGATCTCATGGTATTGTGGCGCCATTATACCGATGACCGTGAGCACGACATAGGCGAGCCCGTCGAGCAGCAGCCAATAGCCCAAGAGCCGCGGGATGAAGCCCGACTTTATCACCAGCAGGCCGAACGGCAAGCAGCCAAAGACCCCAAAAGAGTCCGTTCACGAGATTTCCTTGGCCGTGCAAACGCACGAAGAGCATCGCGAGCGCGTCTTGCTGCGCTATGGTAAACGCCGGCGCGCCGGCCCCGTGCACCAACATCAGCGCAGCGATCCAATTTAGCGAGTTCATGAAGAAAATCGGCGCGACTGCAACGCCGCCCAAGATGACCATCAACACCGCCTGGTATTGGTCCACATCCTTGAACAAACGATACAGCGCGAGCACGAGAAAGATGCTGACGACGCCGCTGTACAGGTCGGAAAGAATTGCCAGACGGAACATCGTCTCGTGCGCGAGGATGTTGGCGGCCGTAGCCGCCGCGTTGCCGCTTACCATTATCGCGTTCGGGACGTAGATCAACCCAAACGGCCCGGAGACGACCTCTAAGAGATAGATCGCTCCCGCAACGCGCGCAGCTTTAACGGTTGAGTGCATGTCACGCTCCCCCTAGCAGGGGTACGCCCCCTACCGCCCGCTTGTTTCGCTACGTAGCGGCGGCTGTAACTTTCGAGGGGTCGTCGATGTGCGAAAAGACGTCGTAGAGCACTTCGTAGGCTTCGTCGACTTGCTCTTCGCCGAGCACGAGCGGCGGCGCAAAGCGCAACGTGTTACCGCCGGCACTTCCGACCAGCAGCCCATGCTCGCGCAACTTCGCCACGACGTCGGCAACCGGATATTTCTCCTTGAGCACGAGCGCGCAGAGTAGGCCCATCCCGCGCATACCGGAGATCGCGTTGGGGAACGTCATCAGCAGATCGGTAAGACGCGCCATAAACTGCACTTCGCGAACTTTGACGTACGACTCCAGATCGATTGCGTCACGCACGCGCAGATGCGCAAGCGCGGCTGCGCACGGAACCGGCGAACCGCCGAAGGTCGTCCCATGATCGCCGGGTTGCAGCGCATCGATCGCTTTTGCCGCCACCAGCATCGCGCCGATCGGTAAACCGTTGGCGAGCGCCTTGGCCATGGTAACGACGTCGGGCGTTACGCCAAACCGTTGAAACGCAAAGAGCGGGCCCAAGCGACCCATGCCGCACTGAATCTCGTCAAAAATCAACAGCGCGCCGCGCTTGTCGCACAGGTGCCGCGCCATCGCCAGAAACTCGACGCTGGCCGGATGCACGCCGCTCTCGCCCTGCACCGGCTCGACGATGAACGCCGCAACGGTGTCGTCGAGGTTCTTGTCGAGCGCGATATAGTCGTCGAAGGGCGTGAAGGCAAAGCCCTCGAGCATCGGCCCGAAGCCTTCCTTATATTTCTCGTTTGCGGTTGCGGCGAGCGACCCGTACGTGCGTCCGTGAAACGATCCCGTACACGCCAGGATTTTAATCCGATTCGGCTCGCCGTTGCGGAATGCGCGCTTGCGCGCGAGTTTGATCGCAGCCTCGTTGGCCTCGGTGCCGGAATTGCAGAAGAATGCACGCGCCAATCCGCTGCGCGCTACGAGCTCGCGTGCGAGCGTGCCCGCCGGCTCATGATTGTAAAGATTGCTCGCGTGCACGAGCGTACGCGCCTGTTCGGCGATCGCCTGCGAAATCCACGGATGACCGTGGCCCAACGCAACGACCGCTATGCCCGCGATGAAGTCGAGGTAGCGGCGATCCTCGTCGTCATAGAGATAGCAGCCGTCGCCGCGGACAATCGTAATCGGCGCGCGATTATAGTTCGCGAGCAGCGCGTCGTCTTCTATCACGTACGGTAGCTCGCGTTAATTCTCACATAATCCTTTGAAAGGTCGCAGCCCCAGGCCGTCGCGCGCCCGTCACCGAGGCCCAACCTTAACTCAACGACGATATCGGTCAGCTCCAACTCGCGATGCGCTTCGGCTTCGCTGAGCACTTCGATCGCGCCGGGTTCTACCCACGTCTTGCCGTTGAGCAACAGCGACCAGGTGTTGGGATCGAGTCCGGCTTGCACTGAGCCCGCGGCCGCGATGATGCGCCCCCAGTTCGGATCCTCGCCATAGAGCGCGGTGCGCACGAGGTTGCTGTTGATCGCGGCGCGTCCGATCGTGCGCGCCTGCGCGAGATCTTTTGCACCGGTCACGTGCACGGTGAGCGTCTTCGTTGCGCCTTCGCCATCGGAGACCATCGCGAGCGCAAGATCCGTGCAGACTTGACGCAGCGCCTTTGAAAATGCCGCGGGCGGCGCGCCCTCACCGGACGGTGCAAAGGCATAGCACGCGTCGTTGGTCGACATGCATCCGTCGACCGAGATCATGTTGAAGCTCCCATCTGCTGCCTCGCGCAGTTCGTGCTTGAGCGCGTCGGCTGCCATCGGGAGATCGGTTGCAACAAAGGCCAGCATCGTCGCCATGTTGGGCGCGATCATGCCCGAGCCTTTTGCGATCCCGCCGACCGTGTATTTCTTGTCGCCGATGTAAAACTCGTACGCGGCGAGCTTCGGTACGCGATCGGTCGTCATGATTGCTTCAGCCGCATCGTTGCTCGACTTCAATCCGTTCTCGAGCTGCTCGACTGCACGCTCGACCCCGCGCTGCACGCGATCCATCGGCAGCGGCACGCCGATCACCCCGGTCGACGCGATGATGACGCTCGTCGCGGGAATCTTTAGCAGGGCAGCGGTTTGACGCGCGGTTGCGCGCGCATCACGGTCTCCACGCTCGCCCGTGCACGCATTCGCGCAGCCGGAGTTACAGACGATGGCACGCATCGTGCCCTCGCGCGCAAGGTATTCCTCGCTGACGACGACCGGCGCGGCCTTGATCTCGTTGACGGTAATGACCGACGCACAGACCTGCGGCGCGTCGAACACGACGAGTGCAAGGTCGCGCTTGCGCGGCTTGATGCCCGCGTGCACGCCGGCACAGCGAACACCGGGCACGGCGCCGATCCCGCCGCGCACCGCGACGAGACGAATACCGTCATCCTGCAACAATTGCGCGAGCATGCAGACCAGTCTCCTCGGGATAGCCGAGCATGATGTTGAGGTTTTGCACGGCCTGACCCGCCGCGCCTTTGCCGAGGTTATCGATCGCGCAGATCGCGCGCACGGCGTTGCCGAGCACGTCGATCCGCACTTCCGCATCGTTGGTTCCTGTGACCGCCGCGACGCTGGGCACACGCTCGCCCTCCACCATGCGCACGAACGGACTTGCGCCGTAGGCTGCGGCATACGCTTCGCGTACGGCCTCACGATCGAGCGAGCGATCGAAAATCGCGTAGGCGTCGGCCAGCATCCCACGCGCGAGCGGTACGACGTGCGGGGTAAAGACCAGCGGCGTAGCGTTGCCGTGCATGCGCAAGATTCGTTCGATCTCCGGCTGATGCCGATGGCCGCCGATGCCATAGGCGCGAATGTCGCCCGCGACTTCGGCGTAGAGCGAACCCGTCGCCGGTTTGCGGCCGGCGCCGGTGATGCCGCTCTTGGCATCGACGATCAACTGCACGGGTGTCGCAATCTCGAGCAGCGGTAGCAGCGCCAGCAACGACGCGGTCGGATAACAGCCGGGATTCGCGACCAGTGACGCGCCGCCGATTGCATCGCGATTCCATTCGCACAGCCCATACGCCGCGCTCTCGTCAAAACGATAGTCCGCCGAGAGATCGATGACCCGCGCCCCGGCATCGATGAATTTCGGCACATGCGCGTGCGCTTCACCGTGCGCACCGGCCGCGATCACGAAATCGCCGGGCCGCAGCGTTTCGAGCACCGAGCCTTCAGGCGTGAAGACGTAGTCGGTCGTACGCAAGAGTGGAAAATGATCGGCCAGAAACGCGCCCGCGTGACTGCGGCTCTCGAGCATACCGAGTTCGAAGAACGGATGCGCATCGAGCAAACGAATCGCTTCGGCTGCGCCGTAGCCGCTTGCACCCCAGACATGCACGCGCGTCATAGTGTGTCCAGTTCGGCAGCGAGCGACGCAAGGCCCGCGCGCACGGCTTGCGGTGACGTCGAGCCGCCGGTCATTTTCGCCGCAACACTCGCGGCCGGATCGAGCGGCGCCTTAAACTCCTTAAGACCGGCTTCGTGTGCAAGCGTCGCGAGATCGCGCTCGTCGAGCGCGCGCCCCGCTTCTTCCGCCGCGCGCACGACCGCACCGACGAGCGCATGCGCCTCGCGCGCGCTCACGCCGGCTGCAATTAGCGCATCGGCCAGATCGGTCGCGACCGTGTACCCGGTTCCCGCACGCGCCGCCATCGCGTCGCGCGCAAAGGTCGTGTCGCGCAGCGCGCGCTCGAACGCATCGAGCGCCGCGAGCGCGCGTTCGCACGCGACGATCCCCATGCGTTTGGTCTCTTGCAGATCGCGGTGATACGAGAGCGGCATCCCGACCGTCGAGGTTAGCGCACCGAAATATGCGCCTGCCGCTTCGCTCGCGTAGCCGCGCACCAGTTCAAAGATGTCGGGATTGCGCTTCTGCGGCATCAAGCTCGAGCCGGTCGAGCTCGCGTCGCCGAGACGGACGTACCCGAACGCGGGTGTCGCCCAGAGCACGAGTTCAGCACTGACGCGCGAGGCGTCGACGAGCGCGCGTACGCAGGCTTGTGCCACGTCGAGTAGCGCGTCGCGCGTGCCGATCGCGTCCATCGCATTGCGCGAAGGACGCGCGAACCCAAGGCGTTGGCATGCCGCGTCGCGATCGAGCGGTAACGTGGAACCCGAAACCGCAGCCGAGCCGAGCGGACACGCCTGCAGCGCCGCAGCAGCCGCGCTTGAAAAGCGATGCGCGGCGCGCACGAACGGTTCCGCTGCCGCCTGCAACCAAAAGGCGAGCAGTATCGGCTGGGCCGGCTGCATGTGCGTCGTCGCCGCGAGCAGCGTTCCGGCGTTGAGTTCTTCCGAGGCACGCGCCAGCAAATGCCGCGCGATCGAACGCGCGCGCTCAGCGCCGCGTAGCGCGCGGTCGTGCGCGTAGAGCGCAAGCGTCGTCGCAACCTGATCGTTGCGGCTGCGCCCGGCGTGTAAACGCGTACCCGCCTCCGGCGCGAGTTCGCGCACGCGTGCGTCGATTGCACCGTGCACGTCTTCGGCGCCGCTCGCGCGCGCATAGGCTGCAAACGTGCCGTTCTCGATTTCGCGGGCTACCGTCTCGAGCGCGGCGTGCAACGCCGCGGCGGAGGGCGCGTCGATGATCTTGCCGCCGGCGAGCGCATCGACGTGCGCCTGCGACGTGCGCACGTCGAACGGTGCGAGCACGAGATCGTCTTCGAGCGACGAGCCGAAGGCAAGCAATGCAGGATCGGGTGGGGCGCCGAAGCGCCCACCCCACTGCAACGATTTTGTCATCCCGAGCGTAGCGGCGAAGCCGCGTAGTCGAGGGATTGCCTAGCAAGTTGGTCAGTGGGAAGACCGTATAGCTTGATGAAGCCATCTGCGGCGGTATGATCGAACGTGTCCGCATTGCTGTAGGTCGCAAGCGATTCGTTATAGAGGGCAAACGGCGAGCGCACACCCGCCGTCACCACGCTTCCATGAAAAAGCTTGACCCGCACGTCGCCGGTGAGCCGCGACGCAAACGACGCGTTGAACGCGTCGAGCGCATCGCGCAGCGGTGACATCCAGAGTCCGTCGTAGGCAAGCTCCGCATACTTCTGGTCGCACTGCGCTTTGAAGCGCAACTCGTCGCGCGTGAGCACGAGCCGTTCGAGCGCTTTGTGCGCCTCGATCAGCACGGTTGCGCCCGGCGCCTCGTAGACTTCACGCGACTTCACGCCGATGACGCGGTCTTCAATCAAATCGATCCGCCCGATGCCGTGCTTCCCCGCCAGCGCATTGAGCTTGGCAACCATTTTGTCATCCCGAGCGTAGCGAAGCGTAGTCGAGGGACCGCCGTCATCGATAAACGCCACACCATTTTCAAAGTGAATGACCACCTCATCCGGCGCGTTAGGCTGCGCATCCGCACCTTTGGTCCAGGCGAATGCGTCCTCGGGCGGCGCGGTCCACGGATCTTCGAGCACGCCGGCTTCGATCGAACGTCCCCACAGATTGGCATCGATCGAATACGGCTTCGCGGCGGAATGCGAGACTGGAATACCGTGCTCGGCGGCAAAGGCAATTGCGTCGGGACGCGAGAGCGGCGCCTCGCGCAGCGGTGCCCGCACTTTTAATGAAGGGTCGAGCGCGCGCACGGCCAGCTCGATGCGCACCTGATCGTTGCCCTTGCCGGTGCAGCCATGCGCAACCGTGTCGGCATTGAACTTGCGCGCGACTTCGACCAGCAAGGCGCCGATCAGCGGACGCGAGAGCGCCGCCGAAAGCGGATAGACACCTTCGTAGAGTGCGTTGGCCGCAAGCGCGGGCTGCACGTAGTCGGCAACAAAACGCTCGCGCGCATCGATCACGACCGCATCGTAGGCGCCGAGCGCAATCGCCTTGGCTTTGACCTTTTCGAGTTCGGCCGCCGCGCCCTCGCCCGCAACGCCATCGGACTCGCCGAGGTCCGCGGTCATTGCGACGACCTCGTTTCCGGCGAGAATCAATTTTTTCAACATCACCGAGGTATCGAGACCACCGGAATATGCAAGAACGATGCGGCTCACGCTGCGCTACTTCCCTTCAGATCTAAGAAACGTTGTTTGATAACGGGCATCTCCTCGGCACTGCGCACCACGATCATCACCGTGTCGTCGCCACCCAGGGTTCCGATGATTTCGGGCCACGCCGCCTCGTCGACTGCCGAGGCAATCATCATCGCACTTCCCGGCGGCGTCTTGATCACGATCATGTTCACGCTGCCGGTAATCGTCTGCGCAAGCTCGGCCACCACGCGGTGCAAGCGGCTCACGTAGTTGACGGTCGCGTTGGGCACGACGTACTTGAAGAGCGCTTCATCGTCGCCGTTTACCTTGATCGGCACTTTGACGAGCCCCAGCTCCTTGATGTCGCGCGAAACCGTGGCCTGCGTCGCCGCATAGCCTTGGCCCTCGAGCAGCGCCACCAACTCGTCTTGCGAGTGTACCGGTCGCGTTGCGACCAGCGTAAGAATCGCCCGCTGCCTTCTGTCTTTCATCTTAAAGGCGCTCCGCCCGAGGCTGCGCGCCCCCCACTGCGTGGGGCCCCCAAACCAGGGGCCGCATAAACATTTTCACCGGCCATGATTCCCCTGGGGCGGCCCCATTGATCGTGTGATTCATCAGAACATCCCCTTGGCGTCGGTTAAAAGCGCAACGAGCAAAGCTTTTTGCGCGTGCATACGGTTCTCGGCCTGATCGAGCACGGCGCTGCGCATGCCGTCGATCACGCTTTCCGCGACCTCCTCGCCGCGGTGCGCGGGCAGGCAGTGCATGAAGATCGCGTGCGGCTCCGCATACGATAACAACTCGTCGGTAACCGCATAGGGGCGCAACATCGCATCGTTACGCTCGCGATAGCGCTCTTCGCCCATCGAGGTCCACACGTCGGTGTAGATCACGTCGGCACCGCGCACGGCCCGAATCGGATTGGTGAACGCGCGCGCGCTCCCGCCGGCCGGCGCACCGAGCTTATTCAAAAAGCCGAGCGTCGCTTCGTTGGGACGATGCGTCGGCGGCGAACCGAAGTGCACCACCGCGCCGAGCATCACGGCGGCCTGCGCGAGCGACATCGCGACGTTGTTCTTGCCGTCGCCCACGTAGGCGATGTGCAAGCCTTCGAGCGTGCCGAAGCGCTCTTCAATGGTAAGAATGTCGGCCAGTGCTTGGCACGGATGCGCCGCCGCCGAGAGCCCGTTGATCACCGGCACCGTCGCGGAATGCGCAAAGCGCACCAGCGGCGCATGTTCGTGCGTCCGGATCACGATCGCATCGACGTAGCGCGACAGGACGCGCGCCGCATCCTCGGGCGTCTCGCGGCTGCCGATCATGAACTCGTTGCCGGCGGCAAAAAGCGACTCGCCGCCGAGCTGCTGCATCGCTACTTCAAAGGAAACGCGCGTGCGCAGGCTGGGCTTTTCGAACAGGAGCATCATCGTGCGTCCACGCAGCAACGTGCGTACCTCGGTCTTCGGCACCGCTTTGAGGTAGCGGGCAAGACCGATCAGCGCGGCCAACTCGCCGGGCGAGAAGTCCGTGACCTCGAGGATGTTACGCCCACGGAGGGTGTTGCTCTGGGCTGGCGCGACGGAAGACATTTCCTGTATATTTATACATATGGAGCATAAATATTCAAGCCCCATCGTCGTCAAATACGGCGGCTCGGTTGTCATCCCGAGCGTAGCGGAGCGTAGTCGAGGGGCCGATCCTCTGCTTGAAAGCGTGGTCGCGCTCCATCTTGGGGGCACCCCGGTCGTGCTCGTCCACGGCGGCGGTCCCGAGATCGATCGCTGGCTGGCCGCGCGGAACGTGCCGACCCGGCGCGTCGACGGCCTGCGCGTCACCGACGAGGCCACGCTCGAAGTGACCGAAGCGGTGCTCTGCGCGACGATCAACAAGCGGCTCGTGCGCGCCTGCGCCGCGCTCGGCGCAAAAGCCGTCGGCATCAGCGGCGAAGACGCCGATACGCTGGTCGCGCAAACCGCGCACGGATCGCACGGCGAAGATCTCGGCTACGTCGGCGACGTGACCGCCTGCGATCCCTCGTTGATCAACCTGCTTCTCGGTGCGCGCTATCTGCCGGTCGTCGCGCCGCTCGCGGTCGCGCCCGACGACGCCCACGCGTTCAACGTCAACGCAGACCTTGCGGCCGCCGCAATCGCCGGCGCTCTGCACGCGCACGCCTTCATTATGATCACCAACGTCTCGCGCGTGCGCCGCGACCCGAGCGATCCGGAAAGCGGCATCAGCCGCATGTCGCTCGGTCAAGCGCGCGCTTTCGTAGAAACGCCGGCCTGCGAAGGCGGCATGCGCCCGAAGATGCAAGCCGCGATCGCCGCCGTCGAAGCCGGCGCATCGGCGTCATATATCTGCAGCCCGCAACCGCTCGCGGATGTTCTCGCCGGCAACGCTACGGTCATCGGCGGTGTTTGAGGACGTGTGATCGACCGATTCCATCCGCTGGTACGACAGTGGTTCGGCAGCCGGTATGGCGAGCCAACCGAGCCGCAGGTTTGCGGCTGGCCGGCCATTGCGGCCGGCAGCGACGTATTGATCTCGGCGCCCACCGGCTCGGGGAAGACGCTGGCCGCGTTTTCGATTTGCCTGGATGACCTCGTGCGACGCGCTGCCGCCAATGAACTGGGCGATCACACCCGCGTCGTCTACGTGTCGCCGCTCAAAGCGCTGACCAACGACGTTCGCAAGAATCTCGAACTGCCGCTGGCCGAACTGCGCGCCTTAGCGCAAGAGCAAGGCTTGTCGCTCGACGAGATCCGCACCGCGGTGCGCACCGGCGACACGACGCCGGCCGAACGCGCGCGTATGCTCAAGCACCCGCCGCACGTGCTGGTCACGACGCCCGAGTCGCTCTTCATCTTGCTCACCGCCGAAAAGTCGCGCGCGCTTTTCACCAACGTGACGACGGTTATCGTCGATGAGATTCATGCGATGGCGCGCGACAAGCGCGGATCGCATCTCGCACTCTCGCTCGCGCGCCTCGACCGTATCGCGCAAAGCGCCGGCGGCACAAAGCCGCAGCGAATCGGGCTCTCGGCGACGATACGCCCGCTCGAAGACGTTGCCCAGTTTTTGAGCCCGAGCGCGCAGGTGATCGATGTCGGCAGCCGTCGCGCGATGACCATCGCGGTCGAAGTACCCAACGACGAACTTGGTCCGGTCGCAAGCGGCGAGATGTGGGGGGAGACCTACGATCGCCTCGCGGAGTTGATCCGCGCCAACCGGACCACGCTGGTGTTTGTCGGCACGCGGCGCATGAGCGAGCGTGTCGCATTTGCATTGACCGAGCGCCTGGGCGACGGCCTGGTGCTGCCGCATCACGGCAGTCTTTCACGCGAGAAGCGCTTTGAGGCCGAGCATCGGCTCAAGGCGGGCGAGCTTCGCGCGGTCGTCGCGACCGCCTCGCTGGAACTGGGCATCGACATCGGATCGATCGATCTGGTCGTGCAACTCGGCTCGCCCCGCTCGATTTCGGTTGCGCTTCAGCGCATCGGCCGCTCTGGTCACTGGATTGGCGCGCGCCCGCACGGCCGGCTGTTCCCCACCACGCGCGACGAGTTGCTCGAGTGCGCGGCGCTGGTACGCGCCATCCGCACCGGCGCGATGGACGCAATCACGATTCCCGCATCGCCGCTCGACATTCTCGCGCAGCAGATCGTTGCGGCATGCGCGAGCGAAGAGTGGGACGTCGAGGAGTTATACGCGACCGTCCAAAGCGCATACTCGTATCGCGCGCTCGCGCGCAAGGATTTTGACGACGTCGTCGACATGCTCGCCGACGGCGTGACGACGTCGCGCGGACGCAGCGGCGCGTACCTGCACTTCGATCGTGTCAACGGCCGGCTGCGCGGACGGCGCGGCGCGCGCATGGCGGCGATCACGTCGGGCGGCGCGATTCCCGATACGGCGCTCTACAACGTCGTGGTCGAGCCCGACGGCCATGTCGTCGGAACGCTGGATGAGGATTTCGCGATCGAAAGCCTCGCGGGCGATATCTTTATGCTCGGGACCACCTCGTGGCGCATTCGCCGCGTCGAACCCGGCGTCGTGCGCGTCGAAGATGCGCAGGGTGCACCGCCGACCGTGCCGTTTTGGAACGGGGAGGGCTTGGGCCGCACGATCGAGCTCTCACGTGAAGTTGCGGCCGTGCGCGCAGCAATCGACGAGCGCGACGATGCGTCGGCACGCGCGTTCCTGATCGAGCACTGCGGGCTCGACGACCCGGGAGCCGACCAGGCCGTCGCGTACGTGCGCGCCGGCAAAGCGATTCTCGGTGTCGTGCCGACCGATCGAACGCTCGTGGCCGAGCGATTCTTCGATGAAGCCGGCGGGATGCAGCTCATCCTGCATACGCCGTTCGGCGCGCGTATCAATCGGGCGTGGGGCCTCGCGCTGCGCAAGCGCTTTTGCCGTTCGTTCAATTTGGAACTGCAGGCGGCGGCAACCGACAACGGCATCGTGCTCTCGCTGACCGACCAGCACGCGTTTCCGCTCGAGATCGTCTTCGAATACGTCAAGTCGGCCAGTGTCGAGTACGTGCTGACCCAAGCGCTCTTGCCCGCGCCGATGTTTGCGGCGCGTTGGCGCTGGAACGCCATCCGCGCGCTTGCGATCTTGCGGATGCGCGGCGGCCGCAAAGTCCCGCCGCAATTGCTGCGCATGCGCGCGGATGACTTGATCGCGTCGGTCTTTCCCGACCAAGCCGCTTGCCCAGAGAATCTCACCGGACCGATTCGCATCCCCGATCACGTGCTGGTACGCGAAACGATCGACAACTGCTTGCATGAAGCAATGGATCTGGACGGCCTGCTCGGCGTGCTGCACAGCCTCGAAGCCGGTGAAATCCGCACGGTCGCGGTCGATACACCGGAGCCGTCGCCCTTCTGCCACGAGATCTTAAACGCAAATCCCTACGCGTATCTGGACGATGCTCCGCTCGAAGAGCGGCGTGCGCGCGCCGTGCAGCTGCGACGCACGATTCGCAGCGACGCCGACGGCGCCGGGATCTTGAGCGCCGACGCGATTGCCGAAGTTGCCGAAGAGTCCTGGCCGGTCGTGCGCGACGCCGACGAACTGCACGACGCCTTGGCGACGCTGGTGGTCTTGCCTCCGGTTGCGCAGTGGGCGGCATGGTACGAAGAACTCGTGGCCGCTCGCCGCGCGACCACGCTTCGCTCGCCGGCCGGAACGTTCTGGACCAGCGCCGAGCGACTGACACTTGCGCAAGCCGCGTATCCGGATGCGACGCTCGATCCGCATATCGATGCGGTCACGCACGACACCGTTCCGGAAGAGCACGAGGCTGCCGTCGCGGAAATCTTGCGCGGCTGGCTCGAGTCCACCGGACCCGTCACCAGTCTCGAACTTTCGCAGCGCTTCGGTGTCGATCAACAAACCATCGACGCAGCGCTGATTCGCTTGGAGACGCAAGGCCAGCTCTTGCGCGGCCGTTTTCGCGGCGGCGAAACCGAGGAGTGGTGCAATCGACGCGTACTCGCGCGCATCCATCGCCGCACGCTCGGCACGCTGCGGCGCGAGATCGAACCCGTCTCCTCGATCGAGTACGTTCGCTTTTTGCACCGCTGGCAACACGTCGCAGCGGGCACGCGTCTGCATGGCATCGACGGCACGCTGCACGTCATTCGGCAACTCGAAGGCTACGAAATCCCCGCCGCTGCGTGGGAGACCGCGATTCTTCCTTCGCGCATTACCGGATACCGGCGCGAATATCTCGACCAGCTGTGCTATTCGGGTGAAGTCATGTGGGGGCGACTCTGCGCACACCCCGCACTCGCCCGAACCGAAGAACCCAATCGCCGCATACGTCCGACCAAACTCGCGCCGATCTCGCTGTTCTCGCGCGAAAATGCCGAAGCCCTGATCGTTCGCAACGATGAAGGAACGTCCGGGCTTTCCTCCGCCGCGTGCGACGTGTTGGAAGAGATCCGTCGACGCGGCGCACCGTTTTTCAGCGATATCGTTCGCGGCTCGAAACGCCTTGCAAGCGAAGTCGAGGACGCACTCTGGCAACTGATCGCGGCGGGACTCGTGACAGCGGATGGCTTCGACGCGCTGCGCTCGCTGATCGACGCCAAGCGTCGCCTGGGTGAAAAAGGCCTGCGCGCGCGGCCCCGCTCCTCGAGCGGACGCTGGACGTTGCTCGATTCGGCGGCGCAAGGCATCGATCCGGAGTGGTTCGCGCGACGACTGCTCGACCGCTGGGGCGTTCTTTTCCGCGACATGGTCGCGCGTGAATCGCTCGCGCCGCGCTGGCGCGACATGCTCGTCGCGCTGCGCCGGATGGAGGCGCGCGGCGAAATTCGCGGTGGCCGTTTCGTGCATGGATTCGTCGGCGAACAATTTGCGCTTCCCGAGGCTATCGACGCGCTACGCGCATCGCGCCGCAGCAACGACGACAGCGCTCTGACCGAAGTCAGCGCGTACGACCCGCTGCATTTGACCGGAATCGTGCTTCCCAGTTCGCCAGTTAAAGTTACTTTCGCGTCACTTCTATGACATTTGCACTCGGCATGCGTGCGTTACACTGCTGACTGACGCCAACTATGTACCAGGGCGGTTTGCCCGCGGCAGACCCTCGGCCGAAGCGAATCCAGCAGTTCCCATTCATGCTGCTGCCGCCGTTTTTCAAAACTATGTCGACATGGCCACTGTTTGAGCAGCGTACGTTCTGGTATGACACGTGAACGCAACCGTTTGGCAAACCTGGTGTAAAAGAAATGTTGTATCCAAGAACCTTAATCAATACGTCCGCCGCCGGGGCCGGCAGCGGAGCCAGCGCCAGTGCAAAAGCAACTGCGCTCATTACCGCGCGGTTCATCATCAACGATACTCCTTTTAGCGTTTTCCTGTCCGTTACCGTTCGCCAGTCTCTATAATCCTTTCCTCGGCTCCTGAAGGGACGCGCGCGACGGTGCGGAACCGCTTCCTCGATCGGAGGGCCTATGCAGTTCCATCCTTTCGGTATCGTCAAGATCGTCATTATGGCAGCGGTCTTCGCGCTGATTTCGCCGTCGAGCGTGCAAAGTCAACCGACGGAACGTGTTGTCGCCATTGCGCACCAAATTATCGCTTATTACAACGTCGTTAATTACTCCGACGCTTGCGCGTGGGTCACCGCCTATTGGTCCTACAAGAGCGAAGCGCACTGGAGGATCAACGGCGGTGTCGGCCGTCCTCAGTGGGTTGCTCCGCACCGCGCCATGGGCGGAAGCGTGACCTTCAACTTTGCAGAGAACGGTCCCCAAGTGAGAATCTTAGCGGAAGTCCGGCCGAGCGCCCAGTGTAGCGGCAGTGGGGGCACGAGGGTCCAGACGCAGCGAGACTTCAAACAATTTCCTGAGCGCCCCAGCTACAACTTGCAACTTCTCGGCTCGCGCGCATCGGGCTATAGGTGGTTCACCCACAGCTAAGCGCCAAAGCAGACCTTTTTGGCCACGGAGCGGCCCTTGTCGAAAGCCGCCGCCCGCGTGATATGCTATCCGCAATGAGCGCACAGATCGAGAAGCGTATTGGCGATTTGACGACGATGATCAATGGGCGCTTCGAGCAGGTCGATTCACGTTTCGCCCAGGTCGATTCACGCTTCGCGCAGGTCGATGCGCGCTTCAACGGCGTGGATCGTAAGATCGACGGCTTGCAGTGGCGCATGACGTCGCTCATCGTCGGCACGTGGATCACCACGATACTCGCGGTCATCTTACACCACTGATCTAGCGTTCCGCGCCCTCAGCCTCTTCCAACTTTTCGATCGCCACGCGCAAGTCTTGACGTCACCCAAAAAATCAACTACCATATGGTTGTGGATCCGTTAAACGTTACCTTCACCGCTTTGTCGGATGAAACGCGACGGGCGATGATTCACCGGCTCGCCCGTGGTCCGGCGACCGTTCATGAGCTCTCCGAGCCGTTCGACCTCTCGCAGCAGATGATTTCCAAGCATATCGCTTATCTCGTTCGCGCGAAGGTCGTCGAAAAAGTCAAGCGCGGACGTGAGAGCGTTTGCATGCTGCGGCCGCAGTCGCTCAAAACGGTCAGCGAGTGGACGCTGCGCTATCGCCAGTTGTGGGAAGAGCGGTTCGATAAGCTCGAAGCCGTCGTACATCGGATGAAAGAAGTGGAGGCTCAACGTGGCAAAAGACGCCGTCGGTAATATCGAGCGCATGGTCGTGACGAGAGTCATTGATGCGCCCCGCGAAATCGTTTGGAAAGCATTTACGCAGCCGGAGTACGTACAGCAATGGTGGGGGCCGAAGGGCTTCACGTCGCCGTCGTGTCGGAGCGACTTCCGCGTTGGAGGCATGTTCCTGTACTGCATGCGCTCGCCGGATGGCCAGGAAGGGTGGACGGGCGGACAATTTCACGAGATCATTCCCCATGAAAAGATCGTGTATTCGTTGTACTTCGCTGATTCCGACGGCAACCGAGTGGAGCCGGAAGAAATCGGCGTCGAGCACGAGGCCATCGATGGGGTGTACGACGAAGTACGATTCGAAGATCTCGGTGATGGCCGAACGAAGATCACGCTTATCGGCAACGAGAGCATGGAAAGCGCACGAGCCAGCGGCCAGCTCGAAGGCAATCAGCAAACTCTCGATAAGCTCGCCGCTGTCGTTGCGACGTTGTCATAATAGGTACCATGCACCATCTCATCCTTGCCGCTGCGCTGCTCGCTCAAAATGCTACGGGTACGCCCAGCCTCGACTACTTTCTCGGCACCTGGCAGTGCAACGGTTCCTTTCCGTCGACCGGAAAAACGATTGCGTCCACCATGCGCTTCGAACGCGATCTCGGCGGCGCCGCAATCCTCAAACATCACGACGACGCGGCGCCCAACGTGTATCATGCCGTTGAAGTGTGGAACTACTCCGCGAGTTCGGGACTTTTCAACGCTACGCTGGCCGACAATCTCGGTGGCGTACGCATCTTTCATTCCGACGGCTGGAATGGCGACGTGCTGACCTGGAGCAGCGCTGCGGCCGTCACGCCGATCCAGGAGTTCGTGTACACGCGGCTCTCCAGCACATCGATGCGCGTCGATTGGCAAACCACAAAGGACGGCACGCACTACGTCGTGGGCGACACGCTCACGTGCACCCGCAACGGCGGGGGATGATTACGCGCTTTTCGGATAGTGGGGACATCGCACCGCGCGTATAATCTGGCCATGTCGAAATCAGTTGTCCTCTTTCTCGGCCTCCTCATCGGCACGATGCCGACAACAATCATGGCGCAACCTTCGGGGCCAAGCGCCGTTGCGCAAATCGATGCGGAGTGCGATGCGGTGCTGTCCGCGGTTTCGCAAACCTCGCCCGTGAGTGTCATACTCCACGGGAAGCAGTGGATCGTTCTCACCGACGCGCAACTTCAAAGTTTGACGGGGTCGCTCATTCCGCACTATGCGGGGGTTTATAAGCAAGGCTCGCGTTACAGGTACGTGCGCGAAGTATCGATTGATAAGTATAGCCAGCAGCACGCGGTGGGGCTCTGCTACCGCAGCGACGGGACGCTCGAACGCGCACGTCAAGCGAAAACCGTCCCGGAGCTCTCGCGTGAAACAGCGCAACGAGCGTACTATGCAGCCGATGGATCCTTGATTCAAAAAACGCCGGGCTTCAACGAAAAAGACCCAACGATCGCGAAGAACTTCAAGGACCTGCGTTATTTCTCCGTACTGCCGCCACCATAAGACCGGGGGACCCTGCAATGTTCATCGCGCGCGCACTCTTTCACGTCGCCGCCTTCAGCCTCGTTGCTGCGTCGACGCTAGCCGCCGCCGTAGCCAATCCAACACTCACCGCCTCGCCTTCGACGTTGAACCTTCGGGTTGGGCAACGCGCGACGGTAACCGTCACGCGCAAACCCGGCGCCTCGAAAGGCGAATGGGTGGAGATCAAGATCGTAAAGGAAGCCTCTACGTGTTTCGAATACTCGCGCGTTCATCCGATCAGCACGTCGATGGGCGGCAACGGCGACATTCAGGTCATCAACAAATACGTTTACGAAGGCAGCTATCCCGGCTCGTGTACGTACACGTACCAGGACAATCGCGGCACACGCGCGACCGTCACGATTAACGTCGCGCCAAAATAACCGCAGAAAAATCCCCCGCACTGATCGCAAGAACTTAGTTACTAAGCCAGCGTGCGATATTGCGCACGTAGTTTTTGAAGATTGTCAGGCGCTGCGGATCGCGTTTCATCTCCGTTCCGGGCTTGTCGGTTACAAACGACGGCGCGCCACGGTCGGTGTCCCAATTCAAATCACAGAAGTGATGGAACGTTGACTCCGCTACGGCGCGGCCCGGTTCACCTTCGATGACCACGGCGATATTGAACGCGCGTCCGCTTTGCGAGCTGCGTCCGCGCGCGATCACGCGCGCATGTGTATCGCCAGCCGGCGCGCCGACCGCGCCTTCGTGCGGATGCGCAGGAAAGAACTCGATCACGCCGTTCGGCGCGCGATCCGAGCGAAAGATCTCGTGGACCGGCTCGCTCACCTCGATGTGCTGGTAATCGCCGTTTGCGCCGGAGTGATAGTTTGGCCAGGGAATGTCGGGATCGTCTTGATCGTCTTGCTGGCGGCGTTCCGGTTCGTCTTCCGGATTGTAATTGTGAAAATGATTGATGGCGCCGAGGGTTCCCAGATTGCGAATGCACGCCCCAAGATCGGCATGATCGCGCGCCGTTAAGACCCCGCCGCCGCGCGCGCGGAACGCATTGATGCCCTCGATATCCGCACCGCACAACCCGTCGCCGGTGTCGACGCCCATCAGCCAAAGCTGATCGAATGCGCTCGTGCCGAGACTGGAGAGAACGGGATCGTTTCCGGCGGCGTCGGGTTCGCGATTGCGGGCCGTGACCGTGTGACCCGCAGCGACGAGCTCGTCGCGAAGTAGGGCGAAGCGACCGACGTGCCAGTCATCCTCGGCGTAGGGAATCGTGGTCTGCAACAGTATCCGTGCCATACCCGAATCGTACGGAGGTCGCGGTCAGATGCCTGTTTCCATGGATGTCCAATCGGCTATTTCCCAGGGCTACGCGTAGCCGGAGCGGCACTTGTCGAAAGCCGCCGCTCGCGTGATATGCTATCCGCAATGAGCGCGCAGCCTCTCGAAATCCGCATGGCCCACCTCGAGGGCACCTACGAGCAAATCGACAAGCGTATTGGCGATTTGACGACAATGATCAATGGGCGCTTCGCGCAGGTCGATTCACGCTTCGCGCAGGTCGATTCACGCTTCGCGCAGGTCGATTCACGCTTCGCGCAGCTTGATGCGCGTTTCAGCGGCGTGGATCGTAAGATCGACGGTTTGCAGTGGCGCATGACGTCGCTCATCGTCGGCACGTGGATCACCACGATACTCGCGGTCATCTTACACCACTGATCTAGCGTTCCGCGCCTTCAGCCTCTTCCAACTTTTCGATCGCCACGCGCAAGTCGGTCGCTTGGGCCATGTGGTCGGCTTGCTTATCTTCGCGGTTTGGTAAGTGGGGATCGTCCTTGCGCTGCTGCTCGAGCAGCTCGATGATCTTCGCGGTCTTTTGCTCGTTGATCAATGCGATCTGCAGCGTTATCTTCGCGCGCTGATCCGCATGCTCGCCTTGACGGTTTTCCGTGATCAGAATGAAGACCACCACCAGCAGCGACAAGATCGTCAAGATCAGCTGCAGCAGCGGAAATGTCGTGGCGTCGAAGCGGTGCGGCGGCCCGACGAACCGATCGACCGCAATCCAAAGTACGATGAACGCAATGATTGCGTAGGCAAACCAGGGCCGGCCGATCCGCGCCGTGAGCCATTCGATGTTCTTTTGCGTTGGGTGCACGTCGCGCTGGTGTTCGGCATGCACCCCAGCGAGCGAACGCACGGTCTGCTCGATCGGCGCTTCGTCGCCGCTCTTTGCCTGTTTGCTTTCCACCGGGCAGATGTACCCAGCTTGGCTGGTTATAACCGGTTTGTCATCCCGAGGGACCGCTTCGGGGGCCTCGAAGGGCGCGGAATGATCCGTTTACGCACCTTGATTGCCGGCGCTGCTATGCGTCTTTGCGTTTCTCGCGCCCGCAGCACGTTGCGGCGGATTTGCCGCCGCCCGACATCGCAAGCATCGTCAGGCAGGCGGTCGAGCCGGTTATGCAGCGCTACGATATTCCGGGGATGGCCGTCGGCATCGTGGTGAACGGACGTACCTCCATCTACAACTTCGGCGTGGCCTCGCGGGCGACGCGACAGCCGCGTCAATGCTGCGACGCTCTTCGAAGTCGGCTCGGTGTCGAAAACGTTCACCGCGACGCTCGCCTCGTACGCGCAAGCCACCGGCAAACATCTCGCTCTCCGACATGGTGAGTGCGGATCTTCCGTCGCTTCGCGGCAGCAGCTTCGATCGCGTGAGCCTGCTCAACCTCGGAACGCACACGGCGGGCGGTCTTCCGCTGCAAGTTCCCGACGACATCACGAATGACGCGCAGCTCATGACCTATCTCGCGCATTGGAAACCAGCCTACGCACCGGGAACCTATCGTGTCTATTCCAACGTGAGCATCGGCCTTCTCGGTCTGATCGTCGCAAAACGTATGCACGAAGACTTCGACACGCTGATGCAAACCACGATCTTCCGGAAACTGGGTTTGCAGCATACCTATCTCGATGTTCCCGGCGCGCAGATGCGCAACTACGCGCAGGGCTACACGTCAAAGGATCAGCCGATTCGGATGAAGCTCGGTGTGCTCGGGCCTGAAGCGTATGGCGTGCGAACGACCGCCGGCGATCTGCTGCGCTGGCTCCAAGCGAACATGGAAATGCTCGATCTCGACCCGACGCTGCAGCGCGCAATAACCGACACGCACACCGGATACTACCGGACCGCGCCGATGACGCAGGATCTGATTTGGGAGCAGTATGCGTATCCGGTTACGCTCGAGCAGCTGCAGGCGGGCAACTCCGCAAAGATGCTCTTGCAAGCGAATCCGGCGCGCGCACTCGAGCCGCCGCAGCCGCCGAACGACGACACCTGGCTCAACAAGACCGGATCGACGAACGGGTTCTCGGCCTACGTCGCGTTCGTTCCCGAAAAGAAGCTCGGCGTCGTGGTACTCGCCAACAAGAGTTACCCGATCGAAGCGCGCGTGGCAGCCGCCTACGAGATCCTCGAAGAATTAAAGACCACTACTGGTTGGACTTCTGGAGCATCCAGCGGATCGAGAGGAGCGACGCGACGATCACGAGCAGATTCGCGACTATACCAAAGATAGCCGACACGCGTATGTAGCTTGTGTGGCCGATCGAGGCACGCGTCGTTAAAAATACCACCTGGACGGCGAGCAAGATCACGGCGATCGCCAGTATCGCCCAATAGATTATTTTTCCCCGCTTCGGATCCATCGCTGCTACACACCTCGTCAAAGGAGTACACGCACCCCATTATACAATGAATCCGGCATGAGCAGCATTCGCGTCTTGGTCGGCACGCGCAAGGGCGCGTTCATCCTCAACTCCGATGGGAAGCGCAACGCCTGGCGCGTGAACGGCCCGCACTTCGCCGGCTGGGAGATCTATCACGTCAAGGGGTCGCCGCTCGATCCCAATCGCATCTATGCCTCGCAGAGCAGCAGTTGGTCGGGTCAAGTGATGCAGCGCTCCGACGACGGCGGCGCAACGTGGGAAACGGTCGGCAACAATTTCACCTACGACGGCGTGCCCGGCACGCATCAATGGTACGACGGCACGCCGCATCCGTGGGAATTCGCGCGCGTGTGGCACCTCGAACCCTCGCTGACCGATCGCGACACGGTCTACGCCGGCGTCGAAGACGCCGCGCTCTTTCGCTCGACCGACGGCGGACAGAATTGGAGCGAACTCTCCGGGCTGCGCACGCACACGTCGGGCTCGTCGTGGCAACCCGGCGCCGGCGGCATGTGTCTGCACACGATTCTGCTCGATCCAAAGAATCCGCAGCGCATCTTCACCGCGATCTCGGCGGCCGGCGCATTCCGCAGCGACGATGCCGGCGCGACGTGGAAACCGATCAACCGCGGACTCAAGTCCGAACAGCTCCCCGATCCCGACGCCGAGGTCGGCCACTGCGTGCATCGCATCGCGTTTCATCCCTCGCGACCAAACGTACTCTTCATGCAGAAGCACTGGGACGTGATGCGCAGCGACGACGCCGGCGACTCGTGGCGCGAGGTGAGCGGGAATCTGCCAACCGATTTCGGGTTTGCGATCGACGTGCACGCGCACGAGCCCGAGACGGTCTATGTCGTGCCGATCAAGAGCGATCAGGAACACTTCCCGCCCGAGGGAAAGTTACGCGTCTACCGCAGTCGCAGCGGCGGCGACGAGTGGGAAGCGCTGACCAAGGGTTTGCCGCAGCGCGACTGCTACGTTGACGTGCTGCGCGACGCGATGGCCGTCGATACGCTCGATTCGTGCGGCATCTACTTCGGCACGACCGGCGGCCAAGTGTATTGCTCGCCTGACGGCGGCGATTCGTGGAACGCGATCGTGCACGATCTGCCCGCCGTGCTCTCGGTCGAAGTGCAAACGCTGCCGTGATTCGCGTGGTGCTCCCGGGGCACTTGAAGTCGCTCGCCCGCGTTGGCGATGAAGTGCAAATCGAACTCGATGGAAACGTCACGGTGAGCGGCGTGCTCAGCGCGATAGAAGCACGCTATCCGATGCTGCTCGGAACCATTCGCGATCGCACGACCCACAAACGCCGCCCGTACATCCGCTACTTCGCCTGCGAACAAGATCTTTCGCACGATTCGCCCGACGCGCCGCTGCCCGATGCCGTTGCGCGCGGTGCCGAGCCGCTGCATCATCATCGGCGCGATGTCCGGCGGCTAACGCCCGCTTAGTGGTCGACGAACTTCGACGCTTCGTCGAGCGTCGGATCGAGGCGTAACGCTTCGAGCGCATACTTGCGCTCTTCGTGCCCACCCGGCACCTTCACGCGCACCACAATCTCGTGCGGATGCACTTCCTTGACGGTGCCTTCTTCTTTCGTCCCGTCTATAAAGACGCGATCCCCAACCTTTAGCATCGTTTTCTCCTTACCAGCGACCGGTTACATAAGCTTTACCGCACATCCCTTGTTTTCGCTGCATCGCAACTGGGAAAGATACCGATAATATAAGTGGAGCGAGGTGATCCAGGTGGCTCTGTTTAGAGCACTCGTGCTATTCGCTGTTCTTTGCGCGGTTTCGACCACCGAAAGCTTTGCGCAAACTACCCCCGTGTGGCAGACGCCGGCCGATGCGATCGCCGTGCTCAACACCGGCGGGAACGGTGATTTCACCTACGCACTCGTCCGCGACAGTTCGATGCGCAATCACAATACCTACTGCGTCACGGTTGGCGCGCACATCGGCAAACTGCGCGTCGTCGCGATCGGCCCCACCGGCATCGTGCTCTCGAACCACCGCGTCCTGCGCAACCTGGCCCAGAGCGCCGCGCCGGCCGCCACGATTGCCGTGACCGGCCAATAGGAATCGCTTGGGCCACCAAGCTGATTGGCGCGCCACATAAATGCGCATACTGAGGAGAGAACACCCATTCGCTGGGGGACGTGCGTTTGTCGAGGACCGTCGCTAACCGCGACCAGGAGCGGCTCACACTGCTTGTGCGAGCCGGAGATATCTTTCATCTGTCGCTGGATGTCACGGAGACGCTCAACAACGTCGCCCGGCTCGCCGTTGACTCATTTGCCGACCTGTGCCTTTTCGATCTGCTCGACGAGCGCTCCGACCGCCTCTTCGTCACCGCCGCCGCCCACCGCGATCCGCGCCGCGAAGAAACCCTCGCCGGGATCGGAAGCGCGCTCTACATCGAAGAGTTCGGCGTGCATCCGGTCGTGCGGGTAACGCAGACCGGCGAGCCCTTCTTTCTCCCGCACATCGACGAGCAGACTTTGATGCAACACGCCGCGTCGCGGGAGCACGAGCTGTACATGCGGCGCTTGGGGTATCGTTCGAAGATCGTGGTGCCGGTCGTCGCGCAAGGTCGCATCTTCGGCGCGCTCACCTTTGTCCGCACCAAGGAAGACAACGAATTCGACGAGCGCGATCTGTCGTTCGCAATCGAGCTTGGCCGCCGCGCGGGCCTGGCCGTCGCCAACGCCAAACAGTACCATCGCGAACAGTATGTCGCCGAAACGTTGCAACGCTCGCTTTTGCCGCGGCGCTTCCCCTCGCGCGAGGGCCTCGAGCTCAGCGCGCATTACCGCCCCGGCTCGACCGAGTCCGACATCGGCGGTGACTGGTATGACGCGTTCGAGAACTGGAGCGGCGAGATCGTGGTCAGCATCGGCGACGTCACCGGCAAGGGCGTCGACGCCGCACGCGTGATGGTGCTGATGCGACAAGCGATCCGCGTTGCGGCGCTCGACTTCGCGGATCCGCGGCGAATCGCCGATGTCTGCAACCGGCTGCTGCTCACCGAAGGCGAGGAGCGCTTATGCAGCGCTTTTATCGGCGTGATCGATCCCGACACGCAAGTCTTGCGCTATGTCTCCGCCGGCCACGCGCCGCCGCTGCTTCGCCTGCCGGACAAAACGGTGCTGCAACTCAAAGCGCCGGGCGCGCCGCTTGGCGCATTCTGGGGCGTAGACTTCGAACTGCACGAGCAGCCCTGCCCGGATCGCAGCATGCTCGTGCTCTACACCGACGGCGTGCTCGAAGCATCGCGCGACGTCGTCGCCGGCGAAAAGATGCTTGAGGCCGTCCTTGCCAGCGACGCGGTATTGCACGCGGCAAATGCGGCGGAATTCATCGAACGCGCGATCGCCTATCAAGCACCGCACGACGATATCGCGATCCTGGCGGTGAACTTCGCAACCAACGCGCTGCGTTGGCAGTTCGAGGCGGACGATGCGCGATCGGCCTACGCGATGCGCGAGGAATTCTTTCGCAGCATCTTGACCCTGTGCGAAGTCGACGACGCAGAGCTTGCGACATGCGGGGTCATCTTCTCTGAACTGATCGGCAACGCCGTACGCCATGCGCCTGGCCCGCTGAGCGTGTCCCTCGAGCTTCGCGAGAAATCGCTGCTCTTGCACGTGATCGACAAAGGCCCCGGCTTTGCGTTTCGGCCCGAACTTCCGGCGAATATTTGGGCCGAGTCGGGACGCGGGCTCTATCTCATTTCGGAACTCGCGCACGACGTCGAGGTCGAACGCGTGCCCGGCCTCGGGAGCCACGTGATCGTGACGCTACCGGTCACCTGCACGCAGCGAGAAACGCCTCGACCCACTCGATACGGCTACGCCGTTAGCGTCTGACGCTATTGTCCCTCATCCTCTCCGGCAAACACGTGCGTCTCGAACCGTTAGATCGCAGCCATATTACCGCGCTCGCGGATGCGAGCCGCGACGATTCGGGTCTCTACGCGATGAGCTTTGTACCACAGGGCGACGCGGCGATGCGTGCGTACGTGGAGACGGCGCTCGCCTGGGCGCAAGCCGGGCACGCGGTCCCTTTTGTAACCGTACGCCAACGTGACGGCGCGGTGCTCGGCTCGACCCGCTTCTTCGACCTCCAACGTTGGGCGTGGCCGGCGGACCATCCGCAGACCAACGCCTTTGATACGGGCGAGATCGGCTACACCTGGTTGAGCGCGGCGGCGATGCGCAGCGCGGCCAATACCGAAGCAAAGCTGTTGATGCTCACGCAGGCCTTCGAAACGTGGGGCATGCGCTCCGTGAGCTTTCATACCGACGCACGCAACGCGCGGTCGCGCGCGGCGATCGAGCGCATCGGTGCGCGGTTCGAAGGCATCTTGCGCGCGCACCGTTTGGCAACCGATTTCTCATCTCGTGACTCGGCGCGTTATTCCATAATTGCAAACGAGTGGCCCAATGTAAAAGCGCACCTTGCCGCATTTTTGGCACGTTGATAAAACAGGTAGTGAAATTAATATGCGCTTGTCTGCCCGCTAGGCCTAAAGACCTCTGATTACTTTTGCCCAGTCGGTATGATGACGCAGGTTCGTTCGCGAATGAACGTTTTCATGACGAACATCGAAGCTACGCTCAGCCCCGCCGAACGTGGCGTTTTGCAAAAACTTCTTGATGGCTTGCGCAACCAGGAGATCGCAAATAGGTTGCGGCTTTCCGATAAAACCGTGAAGAATCATATTTCACACATATTGCGCAAAACCGGCACATCGTCGCGGCTCGAGCTGACCATTAAGGTGTACAAGCAGCGCGAACGTGCGCTGCGACGCCGCGCCAGTCTCGCCTGACCCGCAGGCCAAGGCTCGCTTCCTAGGCGAAGAGTGCCGAATGCAATTACGGCTAGCGTGGGTGCTTTTTGTTCTCGGGGTCGTGGCCGCGGGCTGCGGCGGCGGTGGCGGTTCGCGGATCGTGCCCGTCGACCGGCGGCGGTTCCGCTCCGAACCAACCCGCCACCGCGAAAACAACCCACGCGAGCATTTCGCTCTACGTGCCGCCGGCAAATAAACAGAATACGCGCGGCAAACCGTTCTATATTTCACCGAATACGCAAGCGTTCGCGGTCTACGTCGAGGCCTATCCGTCGGTTGCGCCGACCGGCCTGCCGTCGCCGGCTCCCTCGGGTCTACAGATCTTTCCGGTCGCGACGCCAAGCCCGTGCGTTGTTGCAACCGGCGGTGGCTACACGTGCACGCTCACGGTTACCGCGCCGGTCGGCACGGATCTCTTCATCGTCGCCGCGCTCGACGGCCCGAGTCCAGGTCCGAGCACGGCGCCGCTCTCCGCATTCATCTCCGGACCCGTGACGGTCAGCCTGAGTCCATCGCCCGGGGCATCGCCGCTCGCTTTCACACTGAACGGCGTGGTGAATAGCGTCGCGGTCACGGTCGCGAGTCCCGACCCGAGCAACACACCCAACACGCAAGTCTTCACGGTTGGCGTGCCCACTGGGGCGCCGATAGCCATCACCGCTTTAGATAGCAGCGGTAATCAGGTCATGAGTCCCGCCACGCAGCCGTTTTTCAATCCGATCGTGATTCAAGCGTCGCCTGCGGCCGACGGCCTCACGCTTTCCCTCGTGACGACGTCCGCGTGCGGCAGCAGCGCATCAGGCGCAATCGCAACGATCGATTGTGCCGGCGATCTGGGCAACGTGCAAGTCACCTACGACGGTACGCCACGCCCCGATGCAAGCGATCATCTGATCGATGCATATGCGATCTATTCGACCGACGCGCCGAACCCGACGCCGTCACCGGCAAACTACGTGCTGGCGAGCAACATCGTCAATTATCCGCTTGCGACCGCACTCGACGTTTCCGGACCTGGTTATATGCTGCGCACCGCAACCGGCAAGTTCGTGTACATCGTCAATGCAATAAGCGGGTGGCAAATCGGGACATTCGATCCCTCGACGAACACGTCAACTGCGCCACTCCAAATGACAAGCGCCTCGGGTATTATCAGCGCCGCGATTGCGCCCAACGGCGACATCTGGGTCGATGATAACGGCCCGCTCGACTGCTATCCGCAAACCGGCGGCACACCCAGTCCGAGCGGCCTCTATCCGGAAGTGCAGGGCAGCTCGCCGCCCGGCGGTGACGCGATCTATCCAACGGCAATCACGATCGACACCGCGGGAAACCTGTGGTACGCCGGCTACGACGACGTCAGCACACCGCAGATGTACGCCGGCTACTTCAACGTGTCATCGGGCTGCAGTTCGACGATTCCAAGTCCGATCGTCGCGCAATTCACCTTGAGCGGCGACACGGCTGACTACAACCCGACGCTCACTCCGGTCAGCAGCGGCGGTGTCGCGATGGGCACTGGAACGTACTATGCGGCCGGTCTGTATCTCATGACGACGAGTAGCACATCGCCGATTGCGATTATTCCGGCGGTGGCGAGCCCGCAACCGTTTAGCTACGGTGTTGCAGCTGACGGCGCGAATAACGTCTACGTCGGATACCAGCTGTACGGTGGAGGGACGACCGACATTGAAAAGCTCACCGCGGGCGCGCCGCCGCTCACCACACTCCTGATGCTCCCGCCCTCACCCTCGGCGCCGTACCCGCAACCGTCGCCCACCGGCGGACTCAACGTCTTCTCGCCCAGCGGCGGCGCAGCCGATCGCGCGATGTACGCCGACAGCAATTACGCTGCACTTGGGCTCGTCGAATCGATCGCGTCTTCACCGATGCCGATACTGGTCAGCCTGCCCAACACGGCCTTCGCGCTTGCGACGGCTTACAACAACAACGGCGGCGAATACATTCTCAATACTGACGGCAGCGGCAATCTCAATCTGACGCGCGCACTCCCCACCAAGACCTGGTCGGTCGCGAACCTGAGCCTCAACACCGGCTGCGGCGGCACCCTCGCGCTGCTCACCATCCTCGAGCGCGGCGACTCCGGCCCGTTCACGGTCACGATCCCATCGGCGAATGGCACCGCAATCGTGTTCCCCGACGCCGATCATGACTTCTTGCTCAGTCTCACGAGCGGCACGGGCACGTTCCAGGCAACGGTGACGGACGCGAACGGGCGCACGCAGACGCCCACGATCACGGCGATGGGGAGCTCGTTCAACTGCGGCGCCCGACGCCGCCCGCATACCCGGCCACCGCATGGGGTACACTAAATCCATGAAACAGCTGTATCTTCTCGCGCTGGCACTCTTGCTGACCGCGGCGCCGGCAATGGCTCAGGACGCTCTGACGCAAAACGCGAACGAGCGTCAAGCGATTATGGAGCTGGAGTATCAACTCAATCAACCCGGCGTCCCGCCCGCACGCCAAACGCAACTTGAAACGCAGATCACGGCGATCGAGACACGGATCAATACGAACGGCCAACCGAATCTCGCCGTCCCCATCTATGGCACGTGCGACGCCGATCACGGCTTGATCTCGTATCTGCAAAATCAAAACACGACCAACATCGACTACCAACAGCACGTCAACAACGACCGCGCCATCCACGATCTGAGCGCAATTCTCGCCGCCCGCGGCTGCTAGTAGTCCTACGGGCAGGTCACCGTAACGCCCGTGCCTTTGTGGCCTGCGCCGTCGCTGAGCGGAACCATCGTCGTCTTGATCGTGACGCCCTGGGCAATGTCCTTATTCTTGTCGACACAGACGAGCGAAGCGTTTCCATATCCCGACGTCACGCCGTAGATGCCGCCTGCGATACGGAGATGCGAGTCAGCCAGCGCTCCGACAGTCGCCGCCGCCGCTGCGACAATAGCCAGAATTCCGGCGTGCATGAGTTTGCCTGTAATGTTTTTCATGCACGTGGCCTACTTGCTTGCCACGTTCACCACCTGCGATTCGGTATGCCGAAGGGCTGAAACACCGGGAGGCGCCCCGCCGTAGGTGCCCGTAGAATGCGTAACACGATGAACGGCCCAGCCCGCACCTCGTTGGTGATGCTTGCCGCCCTAATGATCGCCATCCTCGGGCTGGCGGCATACAGCATCCGCGGAGCCGTCAGCGGCAATGTCTTCGGCGCCGGCGGCACCGGTGCAGAGTTCGCGGCGAAGACCTTCGCGCCGATCGCGGCCGGGACCACGCCGCGCGTTACGATCGACGATCCGAATTCCGGTGTCACGATCGGCGTGTCGGACGATGGCCGCGTGCACGTAAAAGACGACACGACCTTCTCCGGGGTGACGCTGCGCAACGCACATGACTATCCGCAGCTGGCCGTGACGCAAGATTCCATCGGCGTACACATTGTGCGCCCCAGCTATCACGAAGGCTGGGGTATGTTCATCGGCGTCTCGTTCTCGCGCCAGCATTTTGAAGTGCAGGTGCCGGCCAGCGCTACCGTCATCGTCGATGAGTGCGCCAACGCCGAAGTCTCGGATCTAAAGAACGGTGCAACGATCAAAGCGCTCGATGGCCGCATCGAACTAGCACATGTCGAAGGTGCAGTCGTCGCGCACACCAACGACGGCCATGTTTTGGCAGACGGGGTCACGTCGCCGTCGCTCGATCTGAGCAGCAACGATGGCTGGATCGAAGTCCGCAATTTTACGGCAGTAGCTGGTGGCAAGTACAATTTTACGACCAACGACGGGCACATCATGGTCGCGCTCGGGCGCGGTTCCGACGTTACGGTCGACGCGTCGACCAATGACGGCAGCATGCGCGTCGACGGCGTTCGCCAGCACAGCGATGGCGATCGCAAACAGCAAACCATTCGCGTCGGCAACGGCGCCGCAGCGATGCGCGTCCATTCCGACGACGGCTCGATCACCATAACCACAACCGGGTCTTAACCCGCTTGTCATCCCGAGCGTAGCGAAGCGTAGTCGAGGGACAAAAGGCCCACCGGTCCGGGGAACTTCGAAGGCGTGCCGAACCGTTCTTTCGGTAGTAGTTTCGCTGGTAGAAGGGGGCTTTTGATGCCTAGATCTTTATTCGGTATCTTTTTTGCATTCTTTGCCGTTGCGGCGCTGACGGTCAGCGCAGATGCAGCCCAAGCATCGATCAACTTCACGAACGCGTCGACAAACTGCGCCTGGATCACGATATACGGAAGGGCGAGCGCCATTGGCCCGTGGTCGATCGTCAGCGGCGACCGCCCGAGAAACGTAAAGCCCGGGGAGCGGTTCCAGTTCAAATTCGGCGCGCGACCCGAGATCAAAGTTCGTGCGGAAGTCTACAAATCAGGATGCAATCACCCATTAGCGTCCGACTTCGAACGCAGCTTCGGAAATGTCGGCGGCATGGGCGTCGTGTTGAGAAATTCCGGCAGCGGCTTCAGCCTAAGTTCCGGTTGGCAGTAGGAAGTTGCGCCATGAAACGTACGCTGCTTCTGTCACTGTGTTTGCTCCTCGCGTCGACCAGCTATGCCGTTTCAGCCAACGACGATATCACCGTGAAAAACGGCATGGATGAGCCGATCACCGTGTCCGGCATGGTCAGAGTGAAAAACAATGCTTCGTTTGGTATAGGCGGGCGAGAACTGAGCCCGAATCAAACGGCCAACCTGCTTGTCGGGCTACCCGAATGGGTTACCAAGGGCTTTGGAAGTGTCGACATCTACGTCCATATGGATCCAAAGCGACATGGTGGCTCCGCGGCAGGCTGCCGTACGTCTTCGGGACGGCCGGCAGCCTACGTGGTGCGTCGCATTCCAGTCTATTGGTGTCGTCTCGAGCGCTAACTCAGTTCGTTCAGACATTTTTCAGATTTTCATGTTCTTAACAACGTATCGTACTTCCACTTGATAACGAGGGTAAGAACGTCATATGTTTTTCAGACGCCCATACTCGTTTGCAGCCCTGGGGTCGGCAATTGCTGGGATTGCCGTCTTCGCACTCTCGTTTTTTTCGCAAGCGGTTCTTGCGCAGACAACACCCAAACCTACGATCGTGCTCGTCCATGGGGCCTGGGCTGACGCTTCCAGTTGGAATAGCGTGATCCCACTGCTGCAGAAGGCCGGCTTTACCGTTTATGCGCCGCCGAATACATTGCGCGGTCTGTCGTCTGACGCTGCGGTCATCGCTACGTTCCTTAAATCGATTCCAGGACCAGTCGTGCTTGTCGGTCATTCGTATGGCGGAGCGGTAATCAGTGTCGCTTCCGCGACAAGTCCCAACGTCAAAGCCCTTGTTTATGTGGATGCCTTTGTACCGGAAGCCGGCGAGAGTCCGCAAAGCTTGCTGAGCAAATATCCGCCGCCGCCGAGTGACTTTCTTGTTTCGATCCCATTTGCGACGGGCGACGGCGCTGATCTCTACATTGCTCAGAAATACTATGGTCCTGTTTTCGCAACGGATGTACCGCCTGCAGTGTCAGCAGTCATGGCCGTCACGCAACGTCCACTTGCCGCCGCCGTGTTCAGTGAAAAGGCGCCGCAGAGCGAAGGCTGGAGAACCCTCCCTTCGTGGTACGTTCTGGGCGATGCCGATAACATGATTCCGCCTGCGCTGCAGCTGATGATGGCAACGCGAGCGAAGTCGCACATTACGCACGTACCAGGCGGTAGCCATCCGAGCATGATTATGCACCCGCAAGCAACGGTCGATGCCATCTTCGCCGCCGCGGCGTCAACCTGAAAGCGTAGTGCTAAGGATCACCCTCGACAAGATATTTCCGTTCGCACACATTTCCGATGCATTCAATTATCTGGAACGCGGCCACGCTAAAGGAAAAGTCGTCGTCGCGCTGTCGGATACTTATCGGATGGTGATGTAGAAACGGTTATCGCCTTGCAAGGTCGCCGTACGCTGCACGTGCGGGATCGTGCTTGCGTCGTGATAGGTGGCCTCGACGTCCACGATGTGCCCGCCGGTGCAGTAGGTATTGCGGGTCACTTCGGCGCGTACTTTGACGTCGCTCCAATCGACCGAGCCGGCGAAGTTCGCGCCCGCCTTCACGTAACGGGGCTGGAGCGTACCGCCGGCGACCTGCCAGGTCGGATTCTCGCCGCCGCGGTGGGAGATGGTTACGTACGCGCAGAGCTTCGAGTTGTTGATGAATACGAAGCTCCCCATCTTTGCCGATGCGGGCTGCGGTGCGACCGCCAGGACGAGCAACGCTACGAACGCTCGAGAGATATTCACCATATACCGTCTCCTTTGAATTCTACTGTGGTGCCAACTGCTTCTCCATGAAGTAGCTGGTCTTAATTGCGCTCGGGGGTAACGAGGCGTAGGGTTCAAACGCGCGGCACGGCAGGAAGCCGCGGCGACGGTAGAAGCCAATCGCGGCGGGTTGATGCACGCCGGTCTCGAGTCGCACAAGGCGCAAGCCGGCTTTGTGTGCCTCTTCTTCTAGCCGTTCGATAATCGCGTCAGCGACGCCGGCGCCGCGCGCGTCGGCGCGCACGTACATGCGCTTGATCTCCGCGAAGTCGTCGAAACATGCGACGCCGCCGCATCCCACGGCTTGCCCATCGAGACGCGCGACGAAAAACCGCACCGGTGGCTTGAAGATCGCGTCGATCGTGAGTCCGTGGCGCTGTTCGGGCGCATAGCTTCCCGCGAGTTCCGCGTCGAGTTCACCGATCAAAGCATGCACCTCGTCGTCCGGCGCATGGACCCGTTCAACTACCGTCATCGTTCGACCAGTCGAGCAATTTGGTCGCGTATTTCATCGACCTGTGCGCTCGTCACGTGCGCCTCAGTCGCCCGCGCTCGACGCTTTGGAATCGTCTGCACATTCCACGAGAGGGCATAGCAGCGCTTCTTACAATGGTTTTCCTTCGTAGGAGCGATCTCGATCGATGCCTCGGAGATGCACATCGCGGCATCGCTCGTCAACGGTACGACCAAAAGATACCCGAACTCTTGATGAAAGAGGTCGTTACGCCCAATGACAACGGCTGGACGTTGTTTGGTGGGCTCACCCGACTCCGGCAGCGCATCCCGCCAATCAACGACGACAATATTCCCCGCCGTCACTCGCGAAAGAACTCCGCCGGTTCGTCATTCCACGCCGGATACTTTTTCAAGTGCTCCATGACGCGGCGCGTGTCGGACGCAATTTGTGCGGCGCTCGAGTCGCCGTATGCCGTAATAGCACGCCGGATCACCTCGGTTTCCGAAGTTTTGCCTTCACGTGCCAGCCGCTTCACGATCCGATCTTGCTCTTCTTCGAGATAGACCATCTTTTTTACCATAGTGACATCATGACATAGCGACATATAGCTGTCAATAACAGGCTCTGAATTTTTGCCGCTTTCGGCTTCTTTTGCCCAGTCGCCGATGGTACATTTTTGACTCCGGAGGTGACGCTTATGTCAGAAAATCCCGTCTTTAATCGCCGCGGCTTCTTGAGTACGGCGGCAGCGGCAACCGTCGCCGCCGGCCCACTCGCGGCGCTCGCGCAGGCGCCCACGAGCGACGCCACGATTCGTCCCTTTCACGTGAACTTTCCCGATTCGGCGCTCGACGATATGCGCAAGCGCATCAAGGCGACACGCTGGCCCGACCGCGAAACCGTCAATGACGACACGCAAGGCGTACCGCTGGCAATGATTCAGGGACTTGCGACGTATTGGGCGACCGATTACGACTGGCACAAGTGTCAGGCGAAACTTAACGCGCTCCCGATGTTCACCACCACGATCGATGGGCTAACCATTCAATTCATTCACGTCAAGTCGAAGCACGCAAACGCGCTGCCGCTCATCGTCACACACGGCTGGCCCGGTTCGATCATCGAACAGCTCAAGATCATCGCGCCGCTGACCGATCCGACCGCGCACGGCGGAAGCGCGTCGGATGCATTCCACGTTGTGATTCCGTCGATACCGGGCTACGGCTTCTCGGGAAGGCCACGCTCACCCGAGTGGGACACCGCCGCGACCGCGCGCGCCTGGGCGGTGCTGATGCAACGCCTCGGCTACACGCACTACGTTGCGCAGGGCGGCGACCTTGGTTCGGTGGTGACGACGTTGATGGGCAAACAAGCTCCGCCCGGATTACTGGCGATCAATACCAGCTTGCCGGCAACGGTTCCACCGGCGATTGCAAAGTCGCTCTCCTGCGGCGACCCCGCGCCGGCCGGTCTTTCCGCCGACGAAGCGCACGCGTACGCGCAGCTACAACTGCTGTACGGAAAGCAATTCGCGTATGCCGCGATCCAGCATACACGTCCACAAACGCTCTACGGCATAGCGGATTCGCCGGTGGGGCTCGCGGCCTGGCTGCTGGACCATGGCGACGGTTGGAACCAACCGGCAGCAGCCGTTATCTCCGCGGTGGTGGGGCACACGGTTGACGGACATAGCGCCGGTGCGCTGACGCGCGATGACGTCCTCGACAACATCACGCTGTACTGGCTAACGAATACCGGGGTCTCCGCGGCGCGCTCATATTGGTTGAATAAGACCAGCCCATTCAACGCCGCCAACGTCTCGCTCCCGACGGCTGCAATCGTCTTCCCCGGCGAGATCTATCTCGCGCCGCGCAGTTGGACGGAACAGGCGTTTAGCAAACTGATCTACTACAGCCGCGCCAGCGCCGGCGGTCACTTTGCGGCCTGGGAACAACCGCAAGTGTTTTCCCAAGAAGTCCGCGCGGGCTTTCGATCGCTCAGAACGGCGGCTTCATGAACAACGCAACGACACCAACGGTCGACTTTGTCATCCCGAGCGTAGCGTTTTGTCATCCCGAGCGTAGCGAAGCGTAGTCGAGGGACGAGGGACAGGACCCAATCGATGCTCGACGTCCGTCATTCGACCGTCCGAGTGGGCCCCGCGAACGTCTTCTACCGTGAAGCCGGCACACAAGGGCAACCCGTTTTTTTGCTCCTCCACGGCTTTGCAAACTCGTCGCACTATTTCCGGCACTTGATGTCGAAGCTCGCAGGCCGATTTCACCTGATCGCACCAGATCTTCCCTCGTTCGGATTTACCACGATCGATGAGGGTGCGAGCTATCAATATACTTTTGCCGGTCTGACAAAGACGATTGCGGACTTCGTGAACGCACTTTCGCTACGACGCTTTGCGATGTACGTGTTCGACTACGGCGCACCCGTCGGCTTCAATCTGGCCGTCGCAAATCCGGATAGCATCGCTGCAATCGTCTCACAGAACGGCAACGCATACGAGGAAGGCTTGGGTGCCGCTCCTTGGGCGCTATTGCGCGCCTACTGGAAGCAGCCTTCACCGGCCATCCGTGAGACAATTAAGCAACGTATGTCGCTCGATGGCGTCCGTGCGTCCTATTTTCAAGGGGTGCGTGATGCCGCCGCGATCGAGCCCGAAGCGTATTGGCTCGATGCAGCGCTGCTTGCCCGCCCCGGGATGATGGAGCTTCAGACCGACCTCAAGCTCGATTATAAAGCGAATATCGAGCGCTATCCGCTATATCAGCAATACCTGCGAACGCATCGGCCTCCATTGCTCGCCATCTGGGGAAAGAACGACACCTTTTTCATTCCACCGGGCGCCGAGGCGTTCAAGCGTGACGTGCCCAACGCGGACGTCCGATTTCTAGACGCCGGGCACTTCGCGCTTGAAACCAACGTCGATGACATCGCGTCCGCAATCCTGAACATGACCGTTGGTGCATAAAGACATGAACGCAATCGGCCTGCTGATGCTACGTCTCGTTGCCGGCGGATTTATCGTGCGGTGGGGATTCCCCAAGCTGCGCGATGACGACGGAAAATTTGCCAAGGAGTTCGAGAACCTCGGGTTTCAGCCGGGCAAGGTCTTTGCGCAGCGCGCGGGTACCGTCGAAACGTTGTCCGGCGCGCTCATCGCGCTCGGCGCGCTCGGTCCGGTCGGGCCGATGCTGCTGCTGTCCGACATGATCGTTGCCGCCGGTGCGGTAACGGCTAAAGACAAGCAGTTCAACGCCGACGATCACGAGGATGAGATGCTCTACGCGTCGATCGCGCTGCTCCTTGCGCTGAGCGGACCGGGAGACTTCTCTCTCGATCGCACACTCGGCATCACGTTCTTCGACCGTGATTGGCTGCGTTATCTTTCGGTCGGCGCCGCGTTCGCCGGTGCAGCAGTGATGCTCTCCGCGCGAACGCCTCCCCCAACGCAGCACTAGGGACCCACGATTTCTTGTCATCCCGAGCGTAGCGAAGCCCTCTTTGTCATCCCGAGCGTAGCGAAGCGTAGTCGAGGGACCTCGCAGACGTGCGAGGCACCGCGCAGCTAGCCCCGAATATGCCGCTCTGCAACGCGCTCTTTTTCGTGCGGGGGTCCGAACTATGAGGCGAAAGTCGATAGGCAGCGTTCCTACGCTCGCCGCCACGCTATAAATGTACCGCGCAAATGTAGCCGTTCGCGGATATCTTCAAGCCGCGCCGAGCGACGCATACAACTTTGGGCTCGGAGATTTCACCGTGATGGCGATGGTGACGTCTGAATTCGGCGGTACCGTCGTCTCTCGCAAGAACGACGCGATCGGTCCGGGCAATGGCGGCTTTCTGCTCATCGTCAATACGGACGGTTCGATAACCTTTAGAACGGAGAGCGGCGATGGCTTCTTCGAAGTCGTTTCGGACCCGACCCACGTGTTAGACGGCGATTGTCACACGATCGCCGGTGTCCGTACCGGCGCTGTGCTTTCGATTTTGTTCGACGGCCGAGAAATAGGCGGCGAGTCCTCAGGGAACGCGACGCCACCGCTCGATGTGAACAACGCCCTACCAGTAACGGTTGGCATCTCGCAGCAGCTCCGCAGGGAGAATAAACAATTCGTCGGCGCCGCGATGAACGTTAGCCTGTGGAGCGCGGCTCTCTCGGGAGATCAGTTTGTGCGATCCGCCTTCGCCCGAATCGAGGGACGTGAAGAGCATCTGCAAGCGTACTGGATGCTCGATAACACGACCAACGATGAGTCGCCCAATCGTAATCCCCTGAACATCGTCGGCTTTGTACGATTCGAATACTGTCTCGATTGCGTGTGGGCCCAATCCGGAGAGATCTACACGTTCTGCTCCATCTCAAATATGGCGGATTCGCGCATCGCGCCGATCGACGTTAGGCTGTCCAGAGATATATTCGTAGCGCCAAACGCGCCTGTCCTCGCCATGGGCATTCTCGCCATTCAAGATAGCCCGGCATTCCCGGCGGGTGCGCACGTGCGCCTTATGGATCCGACAGGAAAAAGCTACAACGCAAGCCAGAATACCGAGCTCGCGTTTGTGGCGACCCACGCTGGACAACCGTGGGCCGTCATCGTGAAGCAACCGCTTGCGGGATCATGGCGGGTGGAGGTTACCGCGCCATCGTCAACGGCATTCCAACTCTTTGTGCAGACTGTTCCGCCATCCGACGTCGTGGAAACGTCCAGGCGTGCCCTTGACCCACTCTATGGCGAATATCAAGGTAGCGTATCACCCCGCTTTACCGCCGTCAGCGGGTTCTGGGATTCAGTCGTCAAGGTTGCGGTAGGAGTAACTGTTGCCGCGATCGTCGTTGCAGCAATCGTGGAAACCGGCGGTGCGGGCACCGTGCCGGCGCTTGTCTTCGGTCTCGAAGTATTCTCAGCCATAACGAATGCGGAAGCAGCGCGAGGTCTTGGGGCCATAGATACGGCCAGCATTAACGGCGCAACACTGAATGTTGCGGGCATGAGCGGTTTCATCGTGGCGCTCGACAGGTTCCTTATCTTGGATGCTTACAATTCAGGAGACGACGCGACGCCGCTTATGCACGAGCAACGCGAGAAGCAGCTTTATCCCGCCGTAGTTGCGAGTCCGTTTAATAAAGTGCGATTCGAGCTCATCGCCGCCGATGCAACGCTGCAGAACGTCACGCGGCAGCTAACAGCCTCCGATCATGCGTATGTAACGGCAAACGCGCACGGCCTTGCTGATGTGCTGACCGGATGGAATGAAGCCCCCGATAGGCCCCAGGACGTACTGACTACCTTCGCCGGACCAGCTCAAGTGACAGCCGCAAAAGCTCAGGGAAAAATATTTCACTTCTTCGCATGCGAGTGTGGGCGTCGCGGTAGTACGGATCGACCCGGCTTGGGGAGGAGATTGGTACAGCTTGGAGCGCTTGCATTCTTTGGCTACGAGAAGGTCGTTAAAATCGATCCGAACTACGCTGCAGAGTTTGCGGCTTGCGATATCGAGATTGACCTGGCATTAATGAGCGAAGCGACATGTGAACAAGCGCATCAGCGAGCGCTTGCCCTCTATATTGAAACCGAAGCGCAGCTACGAGGTAAGGGCGCTTTCGTCGCGGCGAACGCTCTCCGCCATAACTATGAAGCGTTGGTGTCACCAGTGACGAGCCCCGTCTATGGCGACAAAAAGGCGCGCTTAAGAATCGAGTGACGAATCAAACCCGGTTGTGGCAGCTCCTAACGCGCGCGCGTGCAGGTATCGACGGACGTGATCGTTTTACCACCCATGCGCACTGTTCCGTGCAGGGTGTACTCCTTCGCGGAGACCCGCGCGAACGTTACGGAAACGGTCCCGTCGGGGTAAACGCTGCGGTAGGCGATGTGGTTCGGATCGCTGCCGGTCCCGCGCATGGCCGTGGCATTTCCTTGGTCATCGATAACGATCGCCGTCCAGCCTTTGCGGTGCGCATCATACGCGACTAACTCTTCGTCGCCTCCGAGCGACGAGGACGTGATCTCCCGCAAGATGCGGCCGTTGCTATCGTACGCGAACGTGGCACGGTACGCCAAGTGTTCCTTTCCCGCGCGGTACGTGCAGTTCCACGTGCCGACGAGATAGTGCATTCCGGCAAGCGTGAGTGCCGCAAGAATCATTTCGATACCGCCTCTCTAGTCAAACGTCTTCCAGTCGTAGGGCGTCAGGCCCGCGATCGCATCGTTCCATCCTAACCGATAGGTTTTCCCGATGCCTTCCTCGTCGTCAAAATCTTCACTGCTGATCGGCAGCTTTTCCTTGGGGCGAAGATACGAGATCCTCGTAGCCGGCACGGATTGCATGTATACGGCAAACTGCGGATCGCCCTCGGCAGCGATTGCCGCGTCGGCGTTTGGAAGGCGCGCGAATGCGCGTTTGGTCAGTGATTGAAAATGCGCGGTTCGCATATCGATTTCGAGAATCTTGCGCCGCATTGTTGCGACCAAACCGAACGTGATGGCAATAGCATTGCGGTAGGTGCGCACCGGCTCAAATGGGGGATCGACCAAAACAACGTCGATCGCACGCGCGACCGAATGGGAGATGCGTACCGACGAATTGCTCGCCACGCCACCGTCGCAGTACTCGCATGTGTTTCCGTCAGGGCCGGGCAACTGCACGGGATCCCAAACGATCGGAATCGCCGCCGATGCGAAGAGTTGTTTGTGCAATAGGTCGAGGCTCGCTTCACGCACGACGGTATGTGGACCCATGATCGCCTGAATCACACGAACGATCCCGTCATGAAATTGCGCCGGCGTATCCTGCGCGCGCCGGTAGAAAAATTCTGTACGCTGCTCGGTCAGGTTCGTCACCGCCCACACGAAGGGGATAACTAACGGCCGCTCCGGGTCGATTTGACGCGAGATAAACTCGAACACCGGTTGCGAGTCGTACATCGCCGTCTGATCGGTCGTTAGCGAAGCCATCCGCACCTTCGCCGCGAGCTGATCGAGCGCGCCGCTGTGCGGATCGGCGGATGCCGCGAATTGCGGTTTGAGTTGCAAGAGCTTGGCTGCGCTCACGCCGTACCACAGCTCGCGTAGCCGGGTGTATTGTCCGGTCGCGACCATCCAACCGTTGAGCGCTCCTATCGACGTCCCGAATACCATTTGATGCGGTGTGAGTGGAGCGCCGTCGGTGATGCCGCGAGCGGCGACCCAACAGCCGATTGCACCCGCTTCGTACGCACCATGCGCGCCGCCGCCACTTAGGACCAGCGCGCTCTCGAGCGGTATCAGCGGTATCCCGTTGGCACCAAGCAAGGCCGGTGCGGCGCCCGCCGCACCGAGCGCCATCAAGAACGCGCGCCGCTTACTCACTGCAACGCGGCTGTCGCGTTCTTGACCGCCGTCGTCATGCGCTCCACCGCCTTCGCCTTCTTGTCCTTGTCTTTGCCGGCGAAAACGATCTCCGGGAAGCTCACGAAGACGCGGTCGATCGTATGATACGCCGACTGTTGGAGCAGTCCATCGGGCATGTAGAACGCGTCGCGTGATGCTTGGATCTTGGATGCAAGTTGCGTCATCGTCGCAGTGTCACCGGCCGCCTCGGCTTTCTGCATCGCGGCGTCGGTTGCGTGCGCGGCGGTTTGATACGCGACCAGCGCATCGCGCAGGTCGTTCATCGTCACCTTCCCATCGCTCGCTTCAAACGCTGCGAGCTGGATCGGCATCAGATCCTTGAGCAACTGCGTCGGGATCTCTTCGATGCGCAGGGGCGAGACCTCGGCGCTCGCCGCGCGCATCGCTTGAATGCCGGTCACCTGTGCGGTCACGATCGCTTCCTTCATCCCCGGATCGTAGGTCCGCAGCCCATCGAGGTTGTCTTCGGCGGTGTGATGCGCCCCGAAGGCGCCATAGTAGCCGTTCGTCGTGCTCGGAACACCGAGCATGTAGGCAAAGTTCTGATGGTCGGATCCACCGCTTATCGGATTGAGCAGCGGCGTCGTGCGCGTATCGCGCTTGCCCAGCATCTGCGAACTATTGACTTGCGGCACGACGTCGCAGATCTGTTTCATGAACGCATAGAGTCCGGGTGATGCGCTCACGACGAACGGATCGCCGGTCGTCAACTGGTCGGTGTTGATGTATTGGAAGACATTCTTGCGCAGGTCTGCGCCCTTCTCGTAGATGTACGCCGCCGAACCAAACAACCCCAGTTCGTGCCCATCCCACGATGCGAACTCGATCGTCCGATTGGGCTTCCAGCCGGCCTTGGCGAGTTTTGCAAATGCATCGGCATCTTGCAGTAGCACCGTCGTGCCGCTGCCCGGATCGATCGCACCGTACGTCATCGCGTCGCGGTGGCTGCCGATCATCACGATCGAATCGGGATTGGTTGTGCCCTTCATGTCGCCGAAGACGAGCCAAATCGTCTTGAGCTTGCGTTCGTACTTCGTGTGTACGCGCGCGATCTGGTTTCCGCCGAAGTGCTGCGTGAATTCGAACATCGGGTGCCACGATTGCGGAACCGCTTTGCCGGTCATGCCGGCCAGCAGCGCGCGCGCCGTGCTTTGCGTGATGCTCAGCTCCGGCATCGTCGCATGCGGGATATCGTTCCACGCCTTGTGCGGTGCGCCCATCACCGGCGCATGGCCGCCCATCGTCGGATCGCCCGGCGGGAACTGCATGAAGCTGCGCGGCGACATGCCGCCCATGCGTTCGGCCATGTTGGTATTCTTGAAGTTGCCGCCCGGCCACATCACGCCGCCGCCGTAGCCTTGCGTTGCCGGATCCATAAATTCCAGGATCGCCACGGCACCACGCTTTTTGAGTTCCTTGTAGCCGTTGTAGCTCGGGTCCGGCGCGCGAAAGCCGCCGCCGCCCGGCGCGCTCAAGCGCACGATCACGACCGCACCTTTGAGGCTCACGTGTTGCGCGTCAAGCTCGGTCATGTCGTCTTTCGACGCGGCATTGACGTACACAACCGGCCCCGTCACCGTGCCGTCGCCGGACTCTTCGAGGAACGGTTGGCCCGCGAGCACTTCCCAATGCGTGTGGTGGCCCGGCGTGCCTTCGAGCAGATCGAAGTCGCGCTTCTGCGGCGAAACCAAACTCAAGCTCTGCTCGAGCGGACCGGTGAATTCGACCTGATACTTTTGAATGCGCGTTACAAATCCGTCGTCCGCAAGCCGCTTCTGCACGTACAGCGCGGTCGCGTAGTCGGCCTCAGAACCGGCACGGTGCGGCACCGACGAAATGTGGCGTTCGATGTCCATGGCGTTGGCCGAACTTGGCACCCCCATCAATTGCCGTTCGTACGCAAGCTCGGTGCTCACGGCTGGACCAGCAGCCCAGCCGACCAGGGCCGTGGGCGAACTGACGGTCAACATCGGCGCCGCTGCAGCCACCAAGACGACGCAAAGTGCGCCAGAAAAAATGCGGGCGTAATTCATGCGCTAGCGTTACCGCACTAGGCACTATTGCCCCTTCGCTAGTTGAAGTTTGCTACGATGATCGCGATGTCGTCGTGTGGCTTTCTTTCGGAAAACTCGTACGCCGCCTGAAGCAAGTCGTCGGCCTGCACTTGGGCGGATTCCTGACGATTCGCCTCGATTCTCGTCAGGATGTCTTCGCGCGCGATGAAATCGCCGGCCGGCGATCGCGCCTCCGTGAGCCCGTCCGTTGCAAGGATAAGCGTCGAGGTGCCGGGCTGCAGATAGACCGAGCGCTGGTGAAAGAGCTTTTGCGATTCCTCGAAGACGCCGATAACGGGCGCCGTCGGCGGCAACGATATTGGCGCCTTATCGTTACTCATAAAAATCGCCGGATCGTGCCCGGCGGATGCGTACGTCATGATTTTTCGCTCGGGATCGATAATTCCGAGGAAGACACTGACGAACGACTCGCGATCCGCACTATCGAACGCCGACGTCTCCATATAAAGGACGTTGAGGCACCGCAGCGCCTGCGCCGGGGTTAGCCCCGACGAGACATATGCGCGCAGGCCGTATTTCACGAGCGCAGCCTGCGCCGCCGCTTTCATCCCCTTGCCGGAGATGTCGGCGATCGAAATGGCCGCGGAGCCGTTGTTGAACCGGTAGACGTCGATGAGATCGCCGCCAACCCGCGCCTTGTCATCGGCCAGCGCGTAGGCCGTGCCGATATCGACGCCCGGAATCGCCAAGAAGTGTTGCTCGAAGAGGTGCTCCACGAGGACGCGAGCAGCCGTGTCCGATGTCAATTCGAGCGGATTAGCTTCCCCGACGACAATCGAACGCCGGCGATCACCATGGCGCCGGTCCTGGACTGTACTTTTCATGCCTGGGCTAATCGTCCCACGCGAGGCTGGGCTTTTCTACAGTGAAATCACCGATCAATCGGTACGGCGCCTGCCTGCTTCCCCTAGAACCTATAGAGCCCCGTGAAAAACACGCCGGCGACGTGGTTTGCATCGGCAAAGCTCCCGTCGTCGAATCTTGCCGTCATGTTCATGTAGCGCACGCCGTACTCGAATCTCCATCGCCCCGCGGGCTGTACGAGGGCAACCTTCACATCGACCTGCGACTCGACTTCTGAAACCGGCGGAGCGGCAAAGCCGGGCGACCCGAACGTGTAGGAAAGGCGCGCGTGTATCGTCGGACTCGCGCCTATAATCGTCTGGAGCGTGTCGTGCGCAAATACTGGAATGGCGCTTCCAATTTCGTAGCGCATACCCGCGCCCCGCGAGGCGTCGTATTGGACCGGCGTGGAGAGATATTCGGTCTGTTGATTCCAGAGCGTCTGTCCGATGCCCACGCACCACTGCTGCCGGTTGCCCATCCAGTAACGCACCGTCCCATCGAAATAGTTGAGTTGTATGCTGTGTATGCCCGTGCTCGAATCGGCGATCGCGATAGATGGAAGCGGCACCAGCTCGCCTTGGATCTCAAAGCGTTTGAAACGCGCATCGAGCACGACGAAGGGGATCGGATCGTTCGCGTTCGCGTTGTTGCCGGGCTCGACGTGGCCCTCACTGCCAAATAGGACTTGCCCACCCAACGCAATCTCGGCCAGCATGAATACTATGTGTGCTAACATTCCCCGGCGCCATTCTCCGCGTGCTGCCTTTGTCATCCCGAGCGTATTTTGTCATCCCGAGCGTAGCGAAGCGTAGTCGAGGGACGAGGGACCGCCAGGGCCTTTTGGCCTATTCAGCCCTTCGCCATCGCAATAACCGTTTCGATCACGCGTTTGGTATCCTCGGGGTCGCGAACGGCGACGCAATCGACGCCGGCTTGTAGCGCCGCATAGTCATTGCCGCCGGGGAAGATCGCATCGCCGACGTAGAGCATCCGGTCGAGCGGGATGTGCAGCACATCGCGCAGCTTGTGAATCCCGTACGCCTTGTCGATGCCCGGGCGCGTCACGTCGATCGACGTCGTGCCGCCCAGTCGAACCGAAAAGTTCGGACAACGTACCCGCGAGGATCGCCTGAATCGCTTTGCGCTTGGCAAAGTCGGGATCCCACGTTTCTTTCGCTTCGAGCGGCGCTTGCTGCCCGAGCGCTGAGTACGTGACCTGCGTTCCACGATCTTCGATGCGCTCGCCCCACGTTTGCGCCGGCTGAAATCCGGTCTGCGCTACGGCTTGCTCGAGCGCATCCTCGATCGCGTGCCTTTCGACGTCGCTCAAATCTTCGGAATACAGCTTGCGCCATTGGCCGTCATAGGTGAAGAATTTTGTTCCACTCGTCGGCAAGAGCGACAGATTGTCGAGCGCACTCCCAGCCGAAAGGCGATCGATCACTTGCGTTTGGAATTGCGGCAGATCGCCGCCGGAGATGATCGCCACTTTTTCCACCTGCAAGAGGCGCGCGAGCAACGACGCCATCTCGTCGTCGAGTGCAGATTTGCTCTTGGCCAACGTGCCGTCCAAGTCGAAAACGATGAGGTCCTTCATATACAGCGAATCTATACCCCGTGACGGCACTGTTGCTCGGCTTCGCCCTCGGAATTGTTTCCGGGCTGCGCACGTTTACGCCGCTGGCCGCGGTGCTGATTCGGCGCGGGAGCGTGTGGGGCATCGTGATTGCTGTCGCCGCCGTCGCGGAATACGTCCTGGATCTGTTGCCAAACACGCCCGCGCGCACGGGGGCCGTCGGACTGACCTTCCGCATCGCCAGCGGGGCCGTGGGAGGCTGGTTGATCGCCACGATGCACGGCGGCCAGGGATTTGCCGGCGCGCTTGCGGGCGTCATCGGCGCGCTGATCGGCACCTACGCTGGGTACGCTGCGCGCATCGCGGCAATGAAACGCATCGGCGCCTACCCGGCTGCAATCACGGAAGACCTGATCGCCATCGGCCTCGCCGCGCTCATCGTCACACGCTAGATCCGAGCGCATCGATAAACGGCTGCAGCTGCGATGAAAACGCGCGCCAGCCGCCGATCGAGCTGCGATAGAGCGGACGACGCACCTGCGCGAGGCTGGCCGTGCGAACCGGCCGCTTCGTTTCATGGAAATGCAAGACCCGCTCGTCCCACGCAAGCCCGCAGTATGCAACGATGCGACGCGCCTCGCTCTCGAGATCGTCGATGAGATCTTCGTAGCGTACGTCGAGCATCTCACCGGGCCGTAACGACGCGTGCCAATGCGCCATGAGCCGCAAATACCCGCGTGCATAACGACCCAGCTCCGCCAGGTCGCCGGTCCAGGCCATGCCTTCGGCGGTGAACGACGTCGTAAAACACGAGAGCGCGACGTCCATGATATCGCGCTGCGCGTGGATGACGCGCGCGTTGGGAAGCGCAAGGCGTATCAATCCGATGTAACGGAAATTCGACGGCATCTTATCGGTAACTCGCGTGGCAGCATCCGGGGCCATCGCTGCAACGGCAGCGTCGTAGCGCCGTCCGATCTCGTAGAGTTGCTCGCCGCGAACCTCGCGCATCGCCGCCGGTGAAACCGTGCCGCCATCAGCGAGCACCGCGTTCACGATCTCTTCGAACGTCCCGAGTTCGCCCGCGCCGAAGACCAATGGGTGGCTCGCGAGAATCTGCTCGATTAGCGTGGTTCCCGAACGCGGCATGCCGACGATGAAGATCGGGCGCTCGGTGGGATACCCGCGATGCGCGTGCCGATCGAGAAATGCGCGATCGAAGGTCCCAGCGATGCGTTCAAACGCGCCAAGCGTTTCGACTTCGTCGTACGTTTGCTGCGATCGTTTGACGGCGTTCGCGCGCGCGAAGTGCGCGAAGGACCGCTGCGGATCGCGTGCGCGGAGTATCGTGCCGAGCGCAAAATCCGCGTCGGCTTGCACATCGTCGTGTTGCGGCAAATGCGCGAGCCGTTCCAGCGCGGCTTCATGTTCCGCGACGATCGCATCGACGTCGATGTCGGCAAGATGACGATAGTATTTGGCGTTTGCTGGTGCGAGCCCGATTGCAACGGTCAACGCACGCACGGCGCCGTCGATGTCGCCCTCCTCGGCGCGCGCGAGGCCGCGCGCTCCCCACACGCCTGCCGCGTTGGCCGCAGCATCGGCATACCCCGGATGCAGCGCAAGCGCCCGTTCGAATTGTGCTAGCGCCTCGTCGAGCCGGCCCATCGAACGCAGGGCGGCGCCGGCATTATTGTAGAGTTCGGGGCGCGTTGGATCGAGCTGCCGAGCGCGCTCGAGATGCGCTAGCGCCTCGTCGGGCCGCCCGGCCAGCGCCAACACCGCACCGGCGAGCGCATGCGGTTCGTACCGTAGGGGGTGAGCCGCAACCGCTTGCCGTGCCACGTCCAGGGCATCCTCGGCCTGCCCGGCTTCGGCCAGCGCCCGGCCCCGCGCGAGGAGGTCCTCCAAGCTCATCGTTTTTGGATGGCCCAGTTAAGCGGAAGCAAGCGCGCGCCGATGAACATTACAATGAAGGGGATGGATCCCCGGATTAGCACGGGGCTCAGGATTGAGCCGCATGGAGGTCCTGGTCGTGTCGGCACTTAGCATTGCTACCAACCTTCTTTCGAACGCGGTTCAATTGAACCTCGACCGAAATCAGAAGCAGCTGCAGAACGTTGTATCGCAGCTCTCGTCGGGTTTACGCATCAACAGCGCAGCCGACGATCCTTCCGGCAATGCCATCGCGACGAACCTCACCTCGCAGTATCAGGGCTTCAATCAGGCATCGCAGAACGTACAGAACGCCAACAACGCGACGCTGGTCGCGCTCGGCGCGCTCACGCAGCAGACCGCGATTCTGCAACGCGTTCGCTTGCTCGCCGTTGAAGCCGCATCCGATATCAACAGTACCGCCGATCGCGTGAACCTCCAAGCCGAGGTCTCGCAGTTGGTCCTTGAAGTCAACCGCATTTCGCAGAACACGAACTTCAACGGGCAGGCGCTGCTCGACGGCTCGCACGCTGGGTACCAGCCGGGAGCCGCAGCGTATCTCACGATTACGGCCAACAGCGCAATCTCGAAGGGCTTCTTGATCGTCAGCGCCGCTCCGTCGTTCCCGAACGCCTTCAACACAACGCCGAACGCGGCGTTCCCCGGCATTCAGGGCTTGGGCAACGGCACCGGCAAGGGCGAGGCGACGGTCGACGGTACGATCGAACTGCAAGTCGTCAATACCGGCGTTTCGATTGCCGTGAAAGAAACTTTTTACGAGAGCGCGACCGGCCTTGTCTGCACGTCGGCGACGCTCTTCGGGCCAAGTGCGGTCGCGACGACGGCGTTCGGCTTGCATCCGCGAAACATCACGGCGAAATTTACCAGCAGCTTTTCCGGCTTTGATAACGTCGCGATCACGCTCGGCGCGATCACGACCGCGGATGTCGGAACGACGGCGTACATCAAGGTCAGTCAGAACGTCGGGCCGACGAACTACGCGACCGCGCCGGCCTTCAACTTCCAGTCCGGCGCCGACGAAGGCGACGTGATTCAGATCGGCATCGCTGCAACCAACTCCAATACGCTGCGCATTTCGAACATCAATGTGGCGGCTTCGCTCAATCCGTCGCTCGCGGCCGAGGATGCGATCGGGCAAGCCGATATCGCCCTGCAGGATCTCACGACGCAACAGGCGACCCTCGGAGCCATCGTCACGCGCCTCGGCATCGATCAGCAGAACGACGATACTGCTGCCGTCAACCTGCAAGCGTCGGAATCGAACATCGCCGACCTCAACGTCGGCCAAGCCACGACGGAGTTCACAAAGCTGCAACTCCTCGTGCAAGTCGGCACCTCGGTGCTTTCACAATCGAACAGCAACGCGCAGACGGTCTTGACATTGTTCCGCTAGCCTTCGGGTTACCCGAGCCGCCGCCCGAGCATCCGCAGAAGCCTGCAGGCCTGAGCGTCTGCATGATCGTCAAGAACGAAGAGCACTTTCTCGCGGCCGCGCTACGCAGCGTCGCGAGCGTGGCTGACGAGATCGTTGTCGTCGATACCGGTTCCTCCGATCGCACGATGGAGATTGCGCGCAGCTTCGGCGCATCGGTGTTCGAGCGCGCATGGCGCGACGATTTTGCGTGGGCGCGTAACGAAGCGCTCGCGCTCGCGAGCAAGCGCTGGATCCTCAATCTCGACGCCGATGAAGAGGTGTTGCCGCAGTCGCTCGATGCGCTCACCGCGCTCAAGCGCGTCCCGGCGTGGCGGACGGGGCTGTGGGTGCGGATACACTCGCGCATCGACCAGGCCGGCGGCGCCGGCGCGATGTCGAGTGCGTTGATTCGCATCTTCCCTAATGACGCGGCGATTCGTTATCGCGGGTCGATCCATGAATTTGCTGCCACTGACGAATCCGATGCGGGAATTGCCGCGGTCCCTTCGCCGATTGTGCTCGTGCACCACGGCTACACCGACGCCGTCGTCGAGCGGCGCAACAAGAGCGAGCGCAACTTGCGTATGGCGCGCACGGCGGTCGAGCGCGAGCCCGGCGACCCGTATCACTGGTTCAATTTGGGCACGACCAGCGAGCTCGCCGGCGATCACACAACCGCGCGTGAGGCGCTGGAGCGCTCGCTTGAGATTCTTGCGGGCCGCCCTCGCGGATTCGTGCCGAGCGCGTATGCGATTCTTTCGGATATCTACCTACAGCACGATCGGGACGCTGCGCGTGCCGAGGACGCCGCGCGCCAGTGCTTGCGCGTTGCACCGCACCACGCGAACGGCCACTTTCTGCTCGGCAAAGCCCTCACCGCGCAGGAGCGCTACGAAGAGGCGCGCGACGCGTTCCGCCACGCGATCGAGGCGGGAGCGTTCGCCGATCGCCAATACGTCGTCGACGATCAGATCTATCTGTGGAAGGCGCAGGCGGAGATTGGACGGACGTTTGCGCTGCAGGGTGACGATGTGCGTGCGTTGCGATGGTTCGACCTCGCACTACGCGCGGCGCCCGACGCCGAGCCGGTGCGTTTCAATCGCGAGCGGGCGGTCGAGCGGCTCAAACGCAGCGAGTCGCGGCAATCGGTGGAGCTATTTCTGGAGCAAGGGCGACACGCTGCAGAACGCGGCAACTTCGAGCACGCGCGCTCGATCGCGCGCGCCGGGCTCGCGAGCCATCCGGACGACCCCGGGCTGCAATATGCGCGCGCGTTTTGCGAGCTGCGTCTGGGTGACGCAGATGCAGCACTAGCGCAGCTCGAAGCGATGGCCTACGACGGCTCCGAGGTCGCGTCGGCAGCGGTGATGCTGCGCGCCGGCATCTTGCGCGATGCGGGACGAACCGGCGACGCGGCGGCCGTCCTCGACGATGCGATTGCGCGCGGCGGCGATCTGCCTGCGCTGTGGATCGCGCGTGCTGCGGTGATGGAGAGCGCCGATGCAATTGACGAGCAAGAAGCGGCGCTACGCCGCGCGTTCGAGTGCGACCCGGAACGCGCTGCGCTTCCGCTCGCGTCGTTTCTGCTTGCGCACGGACGGCTCGACGAAGCCGCGAAAGTCGCGGATCGTTCGCTTACCGACCCGTCACCCTGAGCTGCTCACGCCGGGGGCGTGATGTCCGGGACGCTATTGTATTGCGAATATTTGATCGTTGAGGTGCCTTCGCTGCCGGTTGTTCTGCACCTGCATCGGAAGGTTCTTGGCAACCCACATATCGACGACGTTACCGTTGCTCTTGCTAACCATGTGGTATTTGTGCGTGAGCACCCCGTCGAGCATCGCCGGACCCGCGTCGGTGATCGTGTAGTCGCTCGGGCCCTTGCCCGACATGCCGGCATTGCGCGCCATATCCATCGGCCGCTGCGTCATCGCGCCCGCCATCGGCATATGCTGCCACCCGCTACCCGGGTTCACCCACATATCACCGCCGATCTTGATCATTTGCATCTTGCCGTTCATCGTCATGTGGAACTTGTCGGGCACGATCACGTCCATGCTCATGACGCCTCTGGACGTGGTGATATCGGCGTGGAACGAGTGCACCGCCGCGAAGGCTTGCCCCATCGCCACCATGTCACTGGTGGGATCCGCCGGAGCCGGGGCCGTCGCAAGAACCGTCACCGACGCGAAAAACAATGCCGAAAGAAAAAGACGCACAGGCTCACCTCCT
>CAWFYV010000006.1:0-229666 GCA_963820185.1 Vulcanimicrobiota bacterium
CGGATACGACATATGAGCCATTCGGAAAGCTGACCGACACATATACGCCGCTCGGGTATCACCACCACATCACCTACGACAGCAACGACTATGGACTACCGATCGAGGTGCAAGGCGACACAATAACGCAGCTCGACGGCACCACGCGCCAGCCGACGCAGACGTTCGGCTACGATACCTACGGTGATGTCACAAGCGTCAACAAGGGTAACGGTGCGACGACCCTTGCCTACGATGGGCTAATTCGTTAGTAACCACTACCGATCCTGACAGCCCAAATTACGTAAGCTACCGTTACTACAACCCCGATGGGAGCGTATCGAAGACGGAGACGCCCTACCAACACGCGACGGGTACGGGCAGCACTATCGTGTACGATGCCGACGGCAACGTCGTGAAATCTTCGGCTTACCGAATGACGACGTACAATTCCACGGCTGCGCAGTATCCGACGAACAATTGGTATGACGGAGAAGATCGGCTGGTCGAGGTACAGCAGCCGCGCGATCCAAATAACGATGCATATCAGAACCCCTGGACTACCAGATATCTTTACGACATTAGCCAGGGTAACGGCGTTGCGATAAACCCAGGCAACGTTCCCTACAAGGCATACGGCAATCTATACAAGACGCAAGAATTGCTGCCGACCGCCGCTCCGACAACCGTGACAACTTTCACGGCAGGCGCGGGATCGAATCCGAGCTTTGCGGACCTAAACGGAAACGCGTTTGACGGCCTCGATCGCCCGACCACGCGATACTCCTTCATCGCGCAAAGCGGCACGAGCGCTGAGACGCTGATTCAAGAAACGCTCACGTACGATCAGTCGTCCTATTTCACTGGGTATTCGCGGGTCGCCTTACTGCGGTCTGCAAGAGCGCCCAACCACAGCAATGCCAATGGTATAACTACGACGCCCGCGGCGCATCGACGCAAGTTCATTTTGGCGATGCGCTGTCTCCCGACCGTTCCGCAACGTACGATCCTGACGGCCACACGATGTCGATCACCTCGGCTGTGTTCGGTACCGAATACTATGCCTACAATGCCGATGGTCTCAAGACGATGGACCAGGAGGCGCAAGGTGGCGGCGTGACATCGCCCGCAATCTTCAAGCACGAGTATTATCCGGACGACATGTTCCAGCAGCTTGACGTCACGTCGAGTAATCTGAATCAAACCGGATTGGTAGCATATTCCTATCGCCCCGACGGGAAGATAAAGACGCAAACGATTAGCGACGCCGCGCAGTCGAACGTTGGCAGTACGAGCGTCGCATTCACCTATACGCCCGCGGGGCGACTCAGCGGGCGCACTGAGAGCGGACAAGGGGCAAACTCGAGTCCCACGACATTGACCTACGACAGCTATGGTCGGCTGAGCCAAGAGCTTTTTCCCACATGCTCGCAGTGTGGGGCTCAGACGGTCAACCCGCCTCTGAGCAACCTCGTCTGGGATCCGCAAGGCCAGTTGATGCAAACCGCGTACGGGACGTTTAACTATTCAACCCGGGGAGATGCGCTGGCGCAACTGGGACGAACCTGCTCGCCAATGGCGTTTCGCTTCCGAGTGTGCCAACTGCGGCGGGGTTCAGCGGACCCTACTCGGTCACGTGGGATCCACTTGCCGGGGCGATGCTCTCGACCTCGTGGAACGCGTCGGATTCTACCGGCGATTCCATGACAAGTGGCATACAGGTTAGCTACGACCAAATTGGGCGTATGCTGACGTCAAGCTCGAGCTCGAATGTCGAGCAGTCACTCGTCAACAACGGTGGGACATCTGGTACCAGCGATTCTGTTACGCGAGCCTATGACGATGAGAACCATACGATTTCGAGTAGCTTTGTAGATGCAAACGTGCAGGGTGGCGCTGCGAGCGGCCTCGCGTTGTACCAGTGGGGGCCGACCGGTCACCCCGTACTGATTGGATCGGCGTCGAGCTCTACGAGCACAATACCCGCAACATCTGCTGTGCAGTACGATACTTTGCACTGGGACGGCGACCAACTGGTGTTCACGTCAAACGCTTCGGGCACCGTCGACGATATCAAGATAGGAACCGAGGGGGACATTACCCCACTGGACAGCGGATTCACTGGATTAACCTTTTATGACCGTGGGCCTGATGGGTCGGTAATGTATTGCCACAACTATACCGGCGTCACCGGGATCGGCACGGTAGACCCATACTCCACTGCGACGCCCTGCGTTGGCGGCACGATACAAAGCGTGAACGGCTACACGTTCTATATGCCCTCCAGTTTCTTGTGGCAATCGAACCCCGACGTTAGGAAGGGCGTTGCTCAATTCGCATGGACTGCCCGTGGGCTTGGCATAGGCCAGGGTATGTTGCTCGGTATGGCGCGCACGGACGGAATGACGGACGGAATAAATACAATTCAAGGCGTCCGCTCGTACGACGGAAATTCGCGGGCAATGGACATCGCCGGACGCGCTCGCCGGGTCCACGGACGACCCGAGCAGTCAAAAAGCCTATCAGTGGAACGGCGGAAATCCAATGACTAACCAGGACCCGTCAGGTCTCTGCAACCCCCCGCGTGACCCGAACGCGACTACCGTCTCCTGCCCAGAAGGAGATCCGTACGCATTCCCACTTCAGGGCCTGCCGCAATACCAAAACAACCCGAACAACTTGATACAAATCCGGGGGACCATAGTAGTTGTAAAATCGAAACCGAGGCCACGCCCGATTTCACCGCCAGCACCACCAGTCGATTTTATGCAGTACACGGTCTGCGGCGGTGGGCTGTTTGGTATTTGCGGATCATTTACCGGCGACAAATGCGGTCATACCTATTTCGGAATCGGGCCTACAGTCGGTCGGGCCGACCCTATTAGCGTCGCAATCACTCAGAACTCGCTATATGGCAACGACCATAGTGAAAAGGCAGTACAAAATGCGCTGAGCGGCCCGGGATATCAAATTACTGCGGGCGTTTGGGCGGGTGCCCAGGTCTCCGGGCCACTGTGGCCGCCGGGTCCGCCAAGTAGTCACGGCGCCGGAGTAGTATCACCGCAATACGGTGCGTCGGTAGGCTGGACATGGCAGCTACCCGAAAACCCTGTGCGATGCTAGCTATGCAAGCTGGAACCGTGCCGGGTGGCTTGATCGCGGTTGGTACCGTGACCGTCGTCATGGCCATCGTGGGCCTTTTATTTGGGCGCGGCAACGCTAACTTTAAGGAATCCATTAGGCGAAGAGATCCACTAATGAATTGGTGGGTGAGCCTCTTCATGGATGATCATGCATTGAACTCACCAGGCATGTTAAGGCTAAACCGTATCCTTTGTATTCTCGGAATCCTTACTGGTTTCGGCCTCATTTCTATTGGCTTGTTCCAGCAGTTGGTTCGCTAGTGCGCGGTTTAACCGGAGATTCGGCGAACGGTAGGGTGTGACTCGCCAACGAGCGTGAGTTTGTAAGATGCCTAACGCTCGGGTCGAGCCAGGCTTGGGCGTGCTGCGCCAAACGTGGGTGGCAAGTGGAGGGTTAACGGAAGGCCAATCGCCAGGTAACCGGCGTATTTGGGCCTGTGCTTCCGGCGTTTGGCAACTCTCAGGATCTTCGTGATATCGAAGAACGGCTCGCGCAGGCGCCCGATGATGTCGGGCTGCTGTTCTCGCGGGCGTGCGTGCTCGATATGCTCGGGCGCAGCAACTCGGCGCGGGATGCCTATATCGAAGTCATCAAGCGCGACGGCAAGCATCTCGGCGCGCTCACGAACCTCGGAACGCTGCTCTTCAACGCCGGCTATCGCAGCGCGGCGCGCCTGACGTACCAAGAGGCGCTCAAGCATCATCCCGACGACGTGCCGGCGCTGATCAACTACGGCAACGCGTTGCTCGAGGCACAAGAACTCGACGCAGCGAGACAGACGTACGAGCGCGCGATCGCGCGCGACGCGGACTCGGCGCAAGCGCACCAAGGCTTGAGTCACGTGCTCGAGCGATGGGGCTGGAAGAAGAAGCAGAGCGACATCGCCAGCTCGGCTTCAAGGCGATGCCGGTCGTGGTGCGCGCATTTCGCGGCGAAGGTATGCCGGTTTCGCTGCTGCTGCTCTCGTCGGCGTTTCGCGGGAACGTGCCGGTTGACGTGCCGCTCGATGACAACACGTTCATGACGATCAAGCTTTTCACCGACTACTACGAACCGGATTTGCCCCTCCCGCCGCACGACGTCATTTTTAATAGCATCGGCGATGCGGATCTGTGTGCGTCATCGCTCGAGGCCGCCGTGCGTCTCTTACAAGCGAACGATGCAACCGCGATCAATCCACCATCGGCCGTGCTTGGCACCGGCCGTGTGGCAATGGCGCAGCGCTTACGCGGCATCGACGGCTTGATCGTGCCCCGCGTCGAGACTCGTCGCGCGCGAGGACCTCAGCCGCATCGATCGTTTCCCGGTGCTGTTACGGCCGCCCGGCTACCACACCGGCGAATACTTCGAGCTCGTGCGCGATCGCGACGAACTCGCGAGCATCGCGGCGACGCTTCCCGGTGAGAGCCTCCTTGCGATCGAGCTGCTCGATGCACGCGGCGCCGATGGTCACTATCGCAAATACCGTGTGCTCTCGATCGGCGGCGTGCTCTATCCGATCCATCTGGCACGTTCCACGCACTGGAAAGTCCACTACTTCTCGGCGGATCAGGTGCGCACGCCCGAAGCGATCGCGGAAGAAGAAGCGTTTCTCACCGATATGCGTAGCGCAATCGGCGCGCGCGCGATGCGCGCAATCGAAGAAGCAGCACAGCGTATCGGTTTGGACTATTTTGGTATCGATTTCGCACTCGACCAAGACGGCAACGCGCTCTTCTTCGAAGCGAACGCCACGATGCGTGCGGTCATTCCGCTGGAGAAAGAACAGGCCGAGGCGCGCCGGCGTGCGACGATCGCCGCGAACAACGCGCTACGTGACCTGGTGTTGCGAACAGCGGGGGCTAACGGAGCAGTTTGAGGTGACCGCTTGCGTAGATGCGCACGTGCGAATCGAAGCGGTTCATCTTGCCGTCGACGCCATGCACGCGCGAGCGGATGGCATAGTCGACGCTGCCGTCGATGTGGTTATGGGACATTCCGATAAAGTGCAGTTGCGGATGCCCGTGGCGTAGCTCAACGCGCTTGTGCGAGACCAAAAAGTCGGCGATGGTCGCTTGAACCTCGCGCGAGACCTGTGGTCCGTGATGCGCGTGCGGCTTATCGGCCGGCTTCGTCCCGGCCGGCTTGGAAGCAGCCTTCCCCTTGAACCATGACATGGTGGACTAGCAGTCCCTCCCTCGCTTCCAGTATGGGGGTAAAGCGTCCAGAAAGCGTCCTCGGTGACCGGTTTGGGCGTAAAGTCGCGGTCAAACCAGGCCGATCTTAACCGTCCGGACACCACAAGCGAGCGACCGCCTGGAATAATGCTCTTGTGAGTACTTGGTTTTCAAATCAATCCAGCGCCGCGGCTAAGAGCCCGGCGCCAGCTGCGCATCCGTCGCACCACCTCGAGCACGCGATCGGGAATCTGCTGTGCGAGCACGGGCGGCTGCTCCAACGCGCCGGACGTCACCTCATGCACTTCTTGGCAAGCACGCGGCACCCCGACGGCAGCATCGACTATGTCGTGCGCACGCGCATCCATACCATCAACGGTATGGAACGCAATTTCGAATCGCACATCCGCGTCTCGGCGGATCGCCGCCTCAAACTGATTCGCTTCGATTCGCTAGCTGATCAGCTCGCGCTCGACCATGATGTTGCGCGGGTCGATCAGGTGTTTCTGAAGACCGAGCTTATCGGCCGGCACGCCTAAGGCGAACGCCACCAGCTGCGGCAGATGGAAGGTCGGCAGGTCGGTGCGACCCCAGCGCGACGGCGGCATCTTGCTGATAGCCGTCGAGTGCGAGGTGGCAGAGCGGGCAGGGCGTGATCACCGCTTCGGCCCCGTGATCCTTGGCCATGCGCATGTTCTGGCCGACCATGTCCGTGGCGACATTTTCTTTCTCGAGTTGGATGTGGAAGCCGCAGCAGCGCGTCTTGCCGGCGTAGTCGACCGGCTCGCCGCCGATTGCCGCGATCACGTCTTCGAGTGAGTGCGGATTGCGCGCCGACTCCCATCCGTTGACGTTCTCGGGCCGGATGATGTGGCAGCCGTAGAACGGCGCGACCTTCAACCCGTTGAGCGGACGCACGACCATCGAACGCAGTTTGTCCAAGCCGATGTCGTCGATCAGGAGCCAGAGCAAGTGACGCACGGTCACATTGCCCGAATACTTCGCGCCGAACTTGCCCAGGATGGCGTTGGCTTGATCCATCTGCTCTTCGCTCTCGAGCAGCTCTTTGTTCGCCGCGCGCATGTGGCCGGTGCAGGTCGAGCAGATCGTGATCACGTCGTCGAGCCCGAGCGCTTCGGCTTGCGCGTAGGTGCGCGCGTTGAGCACGCGCGCCACGTCGCGGTTGACGTCGTTGACGACCGATGCGCCGCAGCACGAGGCCGCGGTCAGTTCGATCAGCTCGATGCCGATTTTCTCGGCCAGCAGCATCGTCGAGTTGAAAAGCTCTTTGCACGACTCTTTGGCCACGCAGCCGGGGAAGAAGCCATAGCGTTTGCTATCGCGCGAGCGCGTGTGCTTATGCGAGTCGAGCGGACGATCTTCGGGAAGTATCGTGGCAGACATTATGAAACCGGGACCTCCAACGACTCGAAAATAGTGCGGACTTCGTCGACTTTCGGAATCGGCTTCATCGAGGGAAGCCCGAGCATCGGCGCGGTCCCGCCAGCGGCCATCTCAAAGGGCGTCAGCTTGCCGCGCGACATCAAACGAAGGGCGAGCGGCAGAACTTTGATCTGCGCGACGACGTTGAAGCGTCCGACCGTGCCGAGCACGACCTCGGTCTCGGCGAGCATGCCCGTTTGCTTGATCGTCTTCGACACGGTGAGGGCGTGGCGCGGACCGCGCTCGTTCAGCAGTACCTTGTCGCTGATCGACGCGCGCTTGACATCGATGATGCGGTCGTTCGGATCGACGTGCTTGGGGCAGTACGAGCACGCATAGCAGTGCGCGCACAACCACAGATAATCTTCCGAGATTTGCGCGATGCGCTCGCTACGCTGGCCATCGCGGACGTCTTCGATGAAACGATAGGCGTACGCAATCGCGGCCGGACCGGCGAACGCCGGATCGACGCTCACCACCGGGCAGAGCGCGTAGCAGGTCGCGCACATGATGCAGTTCGCAACGTCGACGAGTTTTTTCATGTCCTCGGGCGAAACGCGGCGCTCGGTCGGATGATCGGAATCCGCATCCTTCGGCTGCAAATAGGGCTTGAGACGCGCATACTTGTCCCAGAACGGGTCCATGTGCACGACCATGTCTTTCATCGGTTGGAAGTTCGGCATCGGATCGACCGAGATCGAGCCATCTTGCTTGATAACGTCCTTGCAGTTGGTCTTGCAGGCGAGGCCCGTGATGCCGTTGATGTTCATCGAGCACGAACCGCAGATCGCGGAGCGGCACGAACGGCGGAAGCTGATCGATCCGTCGATCTCGGCCTTCGCGGTCTCGAGCGCGTCGAGCACGGTCGTGTTTTCCGGCACCTCGACCTCGATGAGGTCGCGGTGCGGTACGGTGTCGACAGCTTCGTCGAAGCGGAAGAGATCGAGTTTGATTTTGGCCACGTTTAGTATGCTCTCACTTCCGGTGCGAACTCGGTGATCGTCACGCCGCGCGAGTAGTCAAGGCGCGGCGAACCGTCGGCCTGACGCCATGCCAGCGTGTGTTTGAGCCAGTTTGCGTCATCGCGCTCGGGGAAATCGGTGCGCGCTTGTGCTCCGCGCGATTCCTTGCGCTCGAGCGCGCCCTTCGCGAGCGCATAGGCGACGTCGATCAAGAAGTCGGTTTCGAACGTCGAGACGAGATCGGTGTTGAACGTCTTGGACTTGTCCATCACGTAGACACCCGCGTCGAACTCCTTGCGCACCTTATCGAGATCTTGCACGGCCTTCGATAAACCGTTGGCGTCGCGGAAGATGAACGCGTTCTCGCTCATCGTCTCGTTCATCGCGTGGCGCAGTTTCGGCGCGCGCGTGCCGCCGCTGCTGGCCAGCAGCTTGCGAACGCGATCCTGTTCTTGCTTGAGCGTCTTGTCGCTCTGCTCCACGTTTCCGGCCGTCTTGATGTAGTCGACCGCGTGTTTGGCCGAGCGCGCGCCGAAGACGATCGTCTCGAGCAGCGAGTTGCCGCCAAGACGGTTTGCACCGTGCACGGAGACACACGCACATTCGCCGGCTGCATAGACGCCGGGTACGCGCGTCGCGCCCCACTTGTCGGTCTCGATGCCGCCCATCGTGTAGTGCGCGCCGGGGAGAATCGGAATCGGCTCGTTGATCGCGTCTTTGCCGGTTGCATCCAGCGCGAGCTCGCGAATCTGCGGCAGGCGCTCGAGAATCTTTTCGCGGCCGAGATGGCGCATGTCGAGCAGGACGCAGCCGTCGACGCCGCGGCCCTCGAGGATCTCGGTCCATTCCGCACGCGAGACCACATCGCGCGAGGCAAGTTCGCCCTTGTTCGGCGCGTACTTGAACATGAAACGTTCGCCCTGCGCGTTGAGCAGGTACGCGCCTTCGCCGCGCGCACCTTCGGTCATCAGCACGCCGTTCTCTTTGAGCGTGGTGGGATGGAATTGCATGAACTCCATGTCCATCAGCGGGACGCCGGCTTTATAGGCGATGCCCATACCGTCGGCGGTCGAGGCGTAGCCGTTGGTCGTCTTCATATACATACGTCCCGCGCCGCCGGTGGCAAAGATCGTGGCCTTCGCCGTAATCTTTTCCAGGGCACCGTTGCGCATGTTGTACGCGACGACGCCGGTGCCGATACCGTTGTCGATCGCAAGCGCGGTACAGAAATATTCTTCGTACACGGTGACGCCGAAGCGCTCGAGCTGCTCCCACAACGTGTGCAGGATCACGAGGCCGGTAACGTCGGCCGAATAGCACGTGCGCGGAGTACCGGCGCCGCCGAAGGGGCGTTGCGCGATGCGTCCGTCGGGCATGCGCGAGAAGATGCAGCCGCGATGCTCGAGCCAGATGATCTGTTTTGGAGCGTCTTCGCACATCGCCGCGACCGCGTCTTGATCGCCAAGATAGTCGGAGCCTTTGACGGTGTCAAAGGTGTGTGCTTGCGGGGTGTCTTCCTCGCGATTGCCAAGCGCGGCGTTGATACCGCCTTGCGCGGCGCCCGAGTGACTGCGCACGGGGTGCATTTTTGAGACGATGGCCACGTCGGCGCCGCCCTCGGCAGCTTCCACTGCCGCGCGCATGCCTGCTAGGCCGCCGCCGATGACGACGACGTCGTGCTTGATCATTGTCTCATTATATTACTCGGGGTCCTTGGCGTCGTCTCCGCCTTTGGTCCGGCTATAGAAGCGGTGCTGGTTCTTGCCCGCCTGTTTGGCCTGGTAGAGGGCCTCGTCTGCCGCGAAAAAGAGGGTCTGCCCGTCGATGCCATCGCCCGGGAACATCGCGACCCCGATCGAGCTGGCCAAGCCGTTGCGGCGCAGGGCCGACATAATGCGCTCGACGCCCCGGGCGGTCTGGTCGCGGTCGCTCTGGGCCATGATCAGGACGAATTCGTCGCCGGCATAGCGCGCGATGATATCGCCCTTGCGGGCGTTCTTTTTGAGCACCTGGGCAAACCGTTTGAGCGCCAAGTCACCCAGGCTGTGCCCGCCCGAATCATTGATCTTCTTGAGGTCGTCTAGGTCCAAGATCACGAAGGCGAACGGCGTATCGTAGCGTTCCGACGTATGTAGCTCGCGCTCCAACAGCTCCGAGAGCGCCCGGCGGTTGGGGATGCCGGTGAGGCTATCGGTGTTGGCCAGACGTTGGGTTTCCTCGAGCAGGCGTTTCGTCTCTTCGTAGAGTCGCGCGTTTTCCACCGCGATCGCGGCCTGCGATGCAAAGTCGAGCAGCACGCGCAGTTGGTTTTCGGTGATCTCCACACCCGGCGGATCGTCGGCATAGAGCATGCCGCGCACGATATCGCGCGCAACGAGCGGCGCGATGCAGTACGAACCGCGAGCATCATCGAGCGGCGAATCGTTGTCCTCGGCGGCGCCATAGGCGAGTTGGAGTTTGCCATGCGCGACGTCGATCAGCGCTGAATTGGCGCGAAAGTCTGTCCCGTCGGTCGCGTGGTTCACGACACCGTTTTCGTCACACTCCAGACGCCGGATGATCGTGTCCTCGGGGCCGAGGTCGAAGAGCACGACGCGCTTGAACTTGAGCGCCTCGACCACGCCGCGCAGCACCATCGAGAGGATGTCATTGATTTCGAGGGTGGAGTTAATGGTGGAGAAGACCTGCTGCAGGACGAAGAGTTCCGCGTTCTGCTGTGCATACTCGTCCCGCTCGGCTTCCAGCGCCGCGATGCGCGCACGAAGCCGTTCGATCTCCTCTTGGAGGTCGGCGTCGGGTGAGCCGGCGGACAGGTTGGCGCTCATCGTTTAAAGTAACGTCTAGCTTTTCGGGAATCTTTAGGTCAGGCTAATTCAGGTTGCAACAGTTCGTTCATCTCCACGTGCATTCCGAGTATTCGCTGCTGGATGGGGCCTGCCGGGTCGACCGGCTCTGCCGGCGGACCGCCGAGAACGGGGCCCCGGCCGTCGCCCTGACGGACCACGGCGTCATGTACGGCGCGATGGAGTTCTACTACGCCGCGCGAGACACCAGCCTGACCCCGATTATCGGGTGCGAGGCCTACATAGCGCCTCGCGGCCGTTTTGATCGAAGCGTGCGCGACGAGGCCCATGTGACGCTCCTGGCGGCCGACCTCATCGGCTACCGCAATCTGACGGCGCTCATTTCTAAGGGTTTCCTCGAAGGTTACTATTACAAACCACGCATCGACCTGGATTTGCTCGCCAAGCACCACGACGGGCTGATCGTGCTCTCAGGCTGCATGTCGGGTATGGTGGCAGCCCCGCTGCTCAAGAACGACTACGAGACCGCCGTGAAAGCGGCCAAGACCTACGTGGATATCTTCGGCGACCGCTTCTACATCGAGGTGATGCGCCACGGGATGCCCGAGGAAGAAGCCATCAACACCGGTCTGGTGAAGGTCGCGCGCCAGCTCAACATTCCGATCGTTGCAACCAACGACTCGCACTATCTCGAGCAGCGGGATGCACCCGCGCACGATGTGCTGCTCTGCATCGGCACCGGGAAGACCGTGTCCGACACGAGCCGGATGAAGTTTTATTCCGACCAGTTCTACGTCAAATCGGCCGAAGAGATGTACGCGCTGTGGAGCGACCTGCCCGAAGCGTGCGAAAACACGGTCAAGATCGCCAATCGCGTCGACATCAAGATTCCCGAAAAGATCTTCCATCTGCCACAATATCCCGTACCGGAAGAGGTCGCGCAGCCCGAGCGCACGGCGGAATCGTATCTGCGCGAGCTGTGTGAAGCGGGCTTGATCGACCGCTATGGTGTCGAGCGCGCAGCACATGACGACGTATTGCGCGCACGGCTCGACTACGAGCTCGACGTGATCAATAAGATGGGCTACGCATCATACTTTTTGATCGTATGGGATTTCATCAAGTACGCGCGCGATCATGACATTCCGGTCGGCCCGGGGCGCGGCTCGGCGGTCGGCTCGGTCGTGTCGTACTGCCTGAAGATCACCGATCTCGACCCGATCAAATTCAACCTGTTTTTCGAGCGTTTCCTCAATCCGGACCGCATCTCGATGCCCGATATCGATACCGATTTCTGCGTGGAACGGCGCGACGAAGTGATCGCCTACGTCACCGAAAAATACGGCAAGGATCGCGTCGCGCAGATCGTCACGTTCGGCACGATGGCCGCGCGCGCAGCGGTGCGCGATGCAGGCCGCGCGCTCGGCGTGCCGCTGCCCGACGTCGACAAAGTCGCGAAGATGATTCCCTCGGGGCCGGGCGGCCTGTCGATCGAAGAAGCGCTCAAACAGATTCCCGAGCTCAAGATGGCTGCCGCGGGCAGTCCACAGATCCGCAAGCTGCTCGATACCGCCAGAGACATCGAAGGCCTGGCGCGGAACGCCGGCACGCACGCGGCGGGTGTCGTGATCTCGGCCGGACCGTTGATTGACTATGCGCCGCTCGTGAAGTTCAACGACGGCGGCATCAACACGCAATTCGATATGATTTGGGTTGAGAAGATCGGTTTGCTCAAGATGGACTTCTTGGGTCTGCGCAACCTCACGGTGATGAATGCCGCTGCCGAAGAGATCCGCCGCACCGTCGACGGCAACTTCGATCTGGCGAAGATCCGCGACGACGACAAGAAGACCTACGACATGCTTACGCGTGGCGAAACAAGCGGCGTCTTCCAAGTCGAATCCGAAGGCATGACGCGCGTCTGCGTCGAGCTGAAGCCAACGCGATTCGAGGATATCATCGCGCTCGTTGCGCTCTATCGCCCGGGCCCGATGGAGTGGATTCCGCAGTTCATCAACAACAAGCACGGCCGCACCAAAACGAAGTATTTGCATCCGAAGCTCGAGCCAATTCTCGCCGAGACGTACTCGATCGCCGTGTATCAAGAACAAATAATGCAAATCGCGCGCGACGTTGCCGGTTTCACGATGGCCCAAGCCGACGAGCTGCGCAAGGTCATGGGGAAGAAGCAGAAAGAGCTGATTCCCGTCTATCGCAAAAAGTTTGTCGACGGTGCGATGGCGACATCGGGCATTACCGAGCAACTCGCCGAGCAGATTTTTGCCTTCGTCGAGCCGTTCGCGGGCTACGGATTCAACAAGTCGCACGCTGCGGCGTACGGCTGGATCACCTACCAAACGGCGTATCTCAAGTCAAATCATCCACTGCAGTACCTCACCGCGCTGATGACCTCGGTGAAAGACCGAACCGACAAGCTCGTTGAGTATATCGATGAAGCCAAGCACACGGGCATTACCGTGTTGCCGCCCGACATCAACGAATCGCTCACCGATTTTGCGGTGGTTGGGGATCGCATCCGTTTCGGCTTGGCGGCGATCAAGGGCGTCGGCGAAGGAGCCGTGCGCAGCATCATCGAGACCCGCGAGAATGACGGTAAATTCACCGATCTCTTCGATCTGGCCAAGCGTGTCGATTCGAAACAAGTGAACCGCCGTGTCTTCGAAGCGTTGATCAAGTGTGGGGCGTTGGACGAGCTGCCTGGTAACCGCGCGCAGAACCTCGCCGCGCTCGACGTCGCGCTCGATCTGGCTGCGCATGCGACGCGTGAAAAAGAGCTCGGACAGGTCTCACTCTTCGGCGATGCGGCCGAACACGCGCCTTCGCTCACGCCCGTGCTCCCGAACCTCCCTGCGCCGAGCACGCGCGAGCTGCTGGCATGGGAGAAGGAGACGCTGGGCATCTTTGTCTCGGGGCATCCACTTTCCGACGCGCAAGGGCTACTCGTGCGCAGCGGCGCGATGTTGATCAAAGATCTGCACAACGTCGACGACGACGCGTTCGTCCAGATCGCAGGCATCGTGACGTCGGTTCGCCGTACGCTGACCAAAGCGGGCGCGCAGATGCTGATCGCCCAGCTCGAAGATACGAGCGGCGCGTGCGACGTGGTCGTCTTCTCGAAGATGTATGCGCAAGTGCAAGGCCTCTTTACCGAGGACGCGATCCTCGTGGTCAAAGGGCGCCTCCGTCTGCGCGAGCGGCCGGGTGCGTCGCCCGGCGAAGAGGGGCCGGTCGATCTCTCGGTGAGCGTCAACGACGTCGCGCCATTTGAGATTCCGCGCAACTTTGCGGCGCCGCCGGTGCGCGAGTGGCACGTGCACGTCGATTCGCGCGACCAGATCGATCGCTTGGCGGCGCTGGTCGACGAATGGCCCGGCCAGGCGCCGGTGACGATGCACGCGCGCGGCAAATCGCAGCGCCTTACGCGCACGATGGCGGCCGATCAACGCATGCGCGGCGAACTCGAACGCATCTTTGGGCGGGGCAATGTCCGGCACGACGCTTAGCGTCACTCCCGCAGCGGAGCGGAGTAAACTGCTCGGCAAGCGGCGCGACGGCTGGACGCCCTCACCCGAGCTCGTCACGTCGGTCGCGGAGATTCTCTTGTCGGTACGCACGCGTGGCGATGCGGCTCTGATCGAATACACGCGGCGCTACGACGACCCGAGTTATGACCTCGCCAAGCTGCGCGTGCCGATTCCGATGCAAGAAGGTGCGCGCGCGCTCGTGCCACCCGAGATTGGTGACGCGCTGCACTTAGCCAAGGAACGTATTGCGCGCTTTCACGAGCGCCAACGTCCGGCGGATTTAAGCTACGTCGACGAGGACGGCACGCGCTACAGCTTGCGCTATCGTCCCCTCGACGCGGTGGCGGCCTACGTCCACGGCGGACGCGCAGCGACCGCATCGGCGGTGCTGATGACGGCGGTACCGGCAAAGATTGCCGGCGTCGGCCGCACGATCGTGCTTGCGCCGCCGCGTGGCAACGGCGGCGTGCATCCAGCCGTGCTCTATGCATGCAGCCTGTGCGAAGTCGATGAACTCTATGCGGTTGGCGGTGCGCACGCAATCGCGGCCGCTGCCTATGGCACCGAATCGATCGCGCGCGTCGACAAAATCGTCGGCTGGGGCGGTGCGATCGTCACCGAGGCCAAGCGGCAGATCTACGGCGTATGCGGCATCGACGGACTCTCGGGGCCGCCCGAAGTGCTCGTCGTGGCAGACGACGGTGCGAGCAGCGAGTATGTTGCCGGAGAATTGCTGGCGCAAGCCGAGCGCGATCCGTTTGCGCGCGTCGGGGTGCTTTCGGAATCGCGCCCACTGCTCGAGGCGGTCGCGCAACTGCTCGAAACCTTCGACGTACGCACGCTGCCGCACGGCGATGTGCTCGCCCAGGTGATCGAAGGCTCGTGTTATTTGTTGCACGCGCAGAATCGCAACGAGTTGCTCGATACGATCGAAGCGATCGCGCCCGAACGCCTTGCGCTGCAGGTGCGCGATCCCGAGCCGTACCTTGCGCGCGTACGCCGCGCCGGCACGGTCTTTGTCGGCGACATGACGCCGCTCGCATCGGGCGACTATTTGGCCGGCACCAACAACGTGCTGCCCGCCTCGGGGACCGCGCGCTTTGCCTCGGGCCTGCGTCTCGAAGACTTCATGCGGACGTTCAGCGTGGTGGAGAATTCGCGCGAGCGGATGTTGGGCGATGCGAACCCGCTCGCGGCGCTGAGCGAGTTCGAGGATTTGCCGCATCACGCGCAGACCGCGCGGATGCGCAGCGGCGCATGAAGTTAGTCGCCTTCGATCTCGACGGGACGCTGGTCGGTCGGGATCTCGAAATACGGCCGCGCGTGCGCGCGGCGATCGCGCGGATGCTCGAAACAGGCGTGCAGGGCTGCATCGTGACCGGCCGGATGTATCGCGCCGCGGTCGGCTACGCGCGCGAGCTCGGGTTTGACACGCCGATCATCTGCTATCAAGGCGCAGCGATCGTCGATCCGACGACCGATGCGGTGCTGCGCGACACGCCGCTCGATCCCGATACGGTTGCCGAGGTCATCGCCGTGGCGAGCGATGCCCGCGTGCACCTCCAGCTTTATCGCAACGACCAGTATTACGCCGAACAAGAGAATCGGTTCTCAGAACTCTATGCGTCGCTGGCCGGCGTCGAGCCGATCGTGGTGCCGTCACTGCGCGAGGCCTTCGCGTTTAGTCCTGCGACTAAAGCTGTGGCGATCGACGATCCGCCGCGCGCTGCCGAAATGGCGGCGCTTTTTACGCAGCGGCTCGGTTCGCACGCCTACGTCACGCGCAGCTATCCGGAGTTCGTCGAGATTCTCAATCCACGCGTCGATAAGGGCGAAGCGCTGCGCTTTGTCGCCGAGCGCCTGGGGATCGCCATGAGCGACGTCGCGGCGATCGGCGACTCGTGGAATGATGCGCCCTTGCTCAAGACGGCGGGTTTCGGTATCGCGATGGGCTCGGCGCCCGATGAATTGCGCGCGGTTGCGAAGGCGGTGGTCGGCGACGTGCAGTCCGACGGCGTCGCCGAGGCGATCGAGCAGTACGTGCTCGCGTGAAGACGGGCGAGACCGCGCGCCGGCGGCGGCCCTCACCGACGCGGAAGCTGCGGCCGTTTTGGTTTCTCATCGCGATCGTCCTCGCGTTGCTCGCGGCCGGCGGCTATATTTTTTCGCTTTCGCACACGTTCTATCCGCACACGATCGACGTCACGGGCAACCGGGTCGTCTCGAAGAACGCGATCATGGGGGCAGCACAAATCGAGCTTAATCGCAACATCTGGCTACAGAACACCGCAGCGATGACCACGCGCATTGAAGCAATCCCGTTCATCGATACGGCGGTGATTCACCGGCATCTGCCCGGCGCCATCAGCATCGACGTAACGGAACGCGCGCCGTTTGCCGTGCTCGATGATGGCGGCAAACGCGAAGTGGTCGATCGCACGATGCGCGTGTTGCGACCGGCAGGTCCGGATGACGCGACGCTTCCTGTGCTCATCGCCGCGAGCGACCAAAACGTGCAGACGTTGGCGCTGGCTCAAGAGGCAGCGTTGATCGCGCATCTGCAGCCGGCATCGTTCGATTTCGACAAGTATGGCGACGTCGAGATGACACTGCGCGGCGGCGTACGTGTGTACTTCGGTGATCCCTCCACGGTCGCACAAAAGGTCACGCTCGTGCAGCCGATCCTCGCAAAAGTCGAACGCGGCAACCGGAGAGTTACCGCGATCGATTTGCGCGCGATGACCACCCCAGTAGTCGTCTATGCGAAATAGCGCGGTTGGATTTGTGCGAGTTCCTAGTCCTTTTTAACTAGACGCTGGCCGCGACGAGGGTGATGCGCCTGTGCTATAAATAAAGGGCGAGCGATTGCAAGATTCTTTGCTTTCGACAAGCGCATTTATATCGAATCTTGGAGGACAGAAATGAGCAACGGGAGTGGGCGCATTATTCTTGGGGAGTCCAGGGCGATGTCTAATCGCAAAGCATTCTTAGGAGCTGCGGGGACATTGCTTGTTACAGCATGTGCCGGCGGCGGCACCGTGCCTATTGTAAGCAGCTTGGCTTCGAAATCGCCGACTAGTCCGGATTGTAGTAATCCGTATCTGGCTACCAGGACCGGACCCCACACGGATTGCGTCACCGGCCCTGGCCCTGGTAGTAGTATGTCATCGCTTACTAACGCGCAAGTCGCTGCCCTCACGGGAACGCAGATCGCGGCTTTAGCGAGCGCGTCGATCGGGACATTTACCAATGTTCAACTCGACTACATCGCACAGTCATATTCATTCCACGGGGCACAGGCGCAAGCGGTCTTGATGCGTGCGGCAGCGACACAGGCGACGGCCCCGCCGATGCCGGTAGTGGGGCCTCCAAATCCCACGCCGCCGCCGTACACCCCACCCCAGCCGGGCAGCAACTTTTGGTCGTTCATCGGCGGGGTGATAGGTACTGCCGGTGGGGCGGCGGCTGGCGCGCCCGGTGGTCCCGTGGCAGTGTTCGTCGCATCGACGGCGGGGGGGACGGCGCTCGGGTGGTTGTTGGGGCTCGGCCAGGATGCGCGCTTTAATTTTTACAACCCCAACACCGGGTATTGGAACTATATTGACCTCGGGCAATGTTGCAGTTTTACCTCGACCGACGGGGACACAGGGACGAGTTCGCTGGATACCGACGGCTATCAGGTGCAAGGTAACTACAACTCCTCGAGCGACACCGTGACCGTGACGGTGGTCGCAAATTAACATGCTTAGGAATTAACATGCTTAGATGGATGCGCACGCTGGGCGGCAGGCTGGACACGACCCCAGTATGGCTCGGCGTGCCGTTCGTGACCAGCATTACGGTGTGGTTGCTCACGCGCAACGTGGCTATCGCAAGCGGCGCGTTTGTAGGTGTCGCGGTGATTGTTGCGCTGCACCTACGCGGGCAGCGCTAACATTCTTGCGATACACGAGAATCCAGTTCTTGGCTGTCGCGTTGCTGCTCGCAGCATGCGCTGAGCACCGCGTCTACACAACAAACCGGGTTGATGTAACCTATACCACAACGCCGTTTCCCGTCGCTCCGCAAGCGATATGGCGCGTTCAGGACATAAACGTTAGCGATGAGGGGCTAGTGCTCTACGTCGAGGTAGACGTCTGTGCGACACCGCAGGAGCAGCTGCTACCCGTCTATGTACGCGGTGCGCCGCGAGGCGTCTTTCATGTTGGCCAGACGATCGCTGAGGGTTCGGCCCTAGTTAAAGGCGTGCATACGGATAGCATTCGCATCGTTTCCGCCGATGAGGTCCGGCAGATCGGCTGTACGCTGACAAACGATTAGCGCCGCTGCGTATGCAGCGGCGCTATCGGTACGCCGCAGGCTCAGCTAGCGCAAGACCAAACCGTTGGCGATAAACGTACCGTTGCTGTAGTAGCCGTAGATGGCAACGCGGTCGCCGCGCACGGGCGTTGCATCGATCGGGTGGATGACAGTTCCAGGTTTGAGGTCGATGGTTTGAACGTTGCCGTCGGGGCGCGCAACGCTAACGCGATACGGGTGGAAGCCGACGACGGTTCCCAAAATCACGTGGCGGCGATCGTATTCAAAGCGATCCCACTGCGGTTGCCATCTGGTGTAGGTTGGGACGTACACTTGCTGGGCCGAGGCGCTCGGTGCGAACGAAGCCGAGAGTCCGGCGATGAGCGCAAGTGATGCGAGGGCGATAACGAGTTTCTTTTTCATTCGTACCTCCGGGTGGTGGTATCTCTGCGGAGGTAACGAAGCACATCGGGCGCGCCGTTCAATCACGGCGCGCCCGATGTCGCTTTCTCATCCGGTTTTAAAAAATAATAGCGTGAGAGCTAGTGGTTACTGAGATCGAGATACACCATCACCTGACCCTTGATCAGTGACAGCTTGACCGAATCGCCCGTCTTGACTTTGCCGAAGTCGACGGTGTCGCGCCCGGCGGCGAGCGTGGTCTCGGCACCGTTGTCCATCGTAACTTGGATATGCTTGCCGTCGATGATCTTTTCGACTTTGACGGTGTAGGTGCCGTCGGGGATCAGCGAGGCGTCGATCATATTTGCAGCCATAGCGACCGCTGGGATCGCCAGGGCCGCCACGAGGCCGAGGAGGCTGAACTTCTTATACACGGTTACTCCCGAGAGCGGTGCTAGCTTAAGATGATAGCGCAAGTGCCCCTGGGTCTTCCAGGGCCGGACCACCCGGCTTTGAGCCATCTTCGAAGGCCATTTGGCCAGTCTGGAACTGGCCGACCATCTCACGGAGCTCGTTGGCCTGGGTTTGCACATCATCCGCGCTGGTGGCCATTGTACCCACAGCCGTCGAATTCATTTCGCCGATGTCGCTCGAGGTCTCGATGCGTGTGCCCAGCGCCTTGATCGAGGTTTGCTGCTCGGTGGAGGAACGCGCCACCTGGGCCGTGCGGTTCTCGATCTCCGAGACGCTCTCGAGGATCTGATTCGAGGTAATCGCCTGCTCGCGCATCGTCGCCGCCGCTTCGTGCGTCATCGCGCCCATCTGTTCACTTGCCTTGGCAAGTTCTTCTGAGGCACGGGCCTGCTGCGTGGTGGCGATGCTGATCTCGCTGACCAATGTCGCGACCTCGGTGACGCGGGTGCTGATCGTTTCGATCATCGTCGTGACGTTGCGCGCCGACTCGGCGTTGTTTTGCACGAGATTATTCGCGCGCGCCGTGCGCTCGAGCACGGCCGACGTACGGCGCTGGATGTCGGCCACGAGCTGACCGATCTGCTTGGTCGAGCTTGCCGAGTTCTCGGCTAGCTTGCGCACTTCGTCGGCGACGACCGCGAAACCGCGGCCGTGTTCGCCGGCACGGGCCGCTTCGATCGCGGCGTTGAGTGCAAGCAGGTTGGTCTGATCGGCGATCTCTTCGATAAGGCCGAGAATCTCGCCAATCTGGCGCGAGGCGCCGTCGAGGCTCTGCATTTCGGTGACGACGTCGGCCACGGTGTCGCTGATCGAGCCCATGCCCTTGGAAAGCGCGAGCACTTCGTTGCGGCCTTCGCGTACCTGTTGATCGGTCACGTTCGATTCAGAACGCACGCGATCGGCATTGCCGGCGACTTGGACGATCGATGCCGACATCTGTTGCGTGTTCGTGACCGCTTCTTCGACCACGGTCGCGAGATTGAGCAGGTTCTGGTCCATCTCCTGAATCGACGCTGCCATTTCGGCGACGGCGCTCGAGATATCGGAGACGCGGCGCGCAACGGCTTCGGCGTTATCGGCAACCGTGCCGGCGGAGCCGGCAAGATCGTTGGAGTATTGCAGCGCCTGCGAGAGCGCAGCGAGCTCCTCTTTCATGCGGCCGTCGACTTGCAGCGCGAGCTGGCTGCTCTCCTCCGAGCGTGTCTGCACGGTAAGCGACGCGTTCTGAATGCGGCGAATGATCGCACTGAAACGATCGGCGAACGCGTCGATCGCCTGGCCTAAGCGCCCGAGCAGATCGCGGCCTTGCCAGTTGATGCGCTCGGTGAGGTCGCCCTGACCCATCGCTTCGAACATTTGGACGCAGCGGCCGATGCTGCTCGTCATGATGCCGCGCAGCCAACCGTAGCTGGCCGCCACGATGATGATCGCGACGAGCAAACCGACGATCAGTGAAAGTAGCGCGTTATTGCGCGCGGCGAGCAGTTTGTTGTAGCGATCGCTCGCGAGCCCGTTGAGCGCGTTGAGCATCGCCTGGCCGTCGGCGCTTTGCTTTTCGTATGCCGCGCTCGATGGGCCGTTGATTTGTGTCAGCGCTTCCTTCATTTTGCCGCTTTGCAGCAGGCTCACGGCGGAGAGCGCTTGGAAGTCGTAGCCGCTGGCGCTCGAGCTAAACGTGTCTACCAGCGAACCAATCGATTTGGCAATCTCATCTTTGTTGCCCTGACAGGCCGACGTGGTCATGTCGGAGCCGCCGGCACTTGCGGTCTTGACCGGGCAGAAGATGTCGACCATCTTGCGCGAGTCATCGGGGAACTGCTTGACCAGGGTCTTGGCGAGGTCGAGTTGTTTCGCGGCGGCGGCCGGGTCGCTCGAGGTCGCGGCTTCGAGCGTGGCTGCGCGCAAACTGTCGGCGTCGTTTGCAACCTTCGCGTACGCGAGTTGTCCGGCGATTACGCGATCGTTGAGAACCTGGGCTTGAGACGAGACTCCGTTGAGGGCCCAGAGCATCACTGGGACCATGAGCAACATGACAAGGATCACGAGGCCAAAGGCCATCATGAGCCCGCGTTCTAAACTTGTGCGGCGCTTTTCCATCATTAGCTACATCGGCTTACGGCTGGTGGGTATTTACGCCCTTCTTAAGGTTCACGTTATCCGCAGCCTGTTCGCACGCTTTTCGCAGCCCGTCCCCACCCTGTCCTCAAGGAGTCCGGCGATGCTGCGCCAAGCCCTCACGATTCCCGGTTTCGGGCACCAGGAATAGTAGGGATTGCCGGGCCCCGGCCCAATATATGGTGGTTATGAAGCACGAGACCGTCTGCGGGCTCGATATCGGGACGACCAAAACCTGCGCGGTCGTCGCCGTCGAAGGCCCCAACGGCTTGGAGATCGTGGGCGTGGGTGAGGCGCCTTCGCTCGGCATGCGTAAGGGCGTCGTTGTCGACCTCGAGGAGACCATCAAGTCTATCGAGGCCGCGACCGAACGCGCCGAACGGATGGCCGGCGTGCATATCGCCGACGTCTACGTCGGCATCACCGGCGAACACATTCGCAGCACGAACAATCGCGCGGTTGTCGCAACGACGAGCGACGATCGCGAAGTATCACTCGCGGATGTGCGCCGCGTGATCGACGCGAGCAAGATTATCAACATCCCGACCGACCGGCAGATCATTCACGCGTTGCCGCGCTATTTCACGGTCGACGGACAAGACGGCGTGGAAGATCCGGTCGGCATGGCCGGAGGGCGCCTAGAAGTTGACACACATATTATTACGGGTGGCTCTACCTTTATAACGAACGTGTTGAAGTGCGTGCACCGTGCCGGATTAGAGGCAGCGGGCTTGGTCTTCGAGCCGCTCGCGAGCTCGGCCGCAACGTTGCTTCCTGAAGAGAAGCAAGTTGGGGTGGTGCTGCTCGATATCGGCGGCGGTACGACCGACATCGCCGTGTACTCACTCGGCAGTGCAATCTTCACCTCGACGGTTCCGGTTGGCGGCAACATTCTCACAAGCGACGTCTCGCTCGGGCTGAAGACCTCGCTTGCGCAAGCCGAAGAGGTGAAGAAGCAATACGGCGCGGGCATTGCTGAAGATGGCGAGCAAACGTTTAGCGTGCACGGCCTCGACGGCCGCACGAACAAAGAATTCACCACGCAGCAGTTGCGTGCAATCGTCGTGCCGCGCGTGCTCGAAACGTTGCGCATGGCCAAGCAAAAGATTATCGAGAACGTGCCGCGCGATCTCGTGCTCGGCGAAGTCGTGATCACCGGTGGCGGTGCGCTGCTGCCCGGTCTCGTGCCGATCGCCGAAGATGTGTTCGGCTTGCCGACGCGCGTGGGTTCACCCACGACGCTCAGCGGCTTGACCGATTCAATGACACAACCGCAATACGCAACCGCGATCGGCCTCGTGCTCTTCGGTGCGAACGGTGAATCCGAAGAGAGTAACGGGGTGCGCCGCGGTGGATCGATGCTCACCAAAGTCCGACAGTGGTTCTCGGATCTTTGGAATTGACGTGACCCCGAAAAAGAAACCACAACAACTCACGTTCATCGAGGAGCAAGCTCAGATGGCAGATGCACGGCGCTTTCAACCCGAACATGCCGCGTCGATCAAAGTGATCGGCGTCGGTGGCGGCGGCTGCAATGCCGTCAACCGTATGATCGAAGCCGGTCTGACCGGCGTGGAGTTCTATGCGGTGAACTCCGACGTACAAGCGCTGCGCAACTCGCGAACCGAGAACACGGTACACATCGGCGGCGGCGAGACGCGCGGGCTTGGCGCCGGCGCGAATCCGACGCTGGGACGCGAAGCCGCGGAAGCCTCGCGCGAAGATCTTGCGATGATCCTCGATGGCTCGGATCTCGTGTTCATCACCGCCGGCATGGGCGGCGGTACCGGCAGCGGCGCCGCACCGATCATCGCCGAACTCGCGCGCGACTCCGGTGCGTTGACGATTGCGGTCGTGACCAAGCCGTTCGCATTCGAAGGCCGCAAGCGCATGCAAACCGCGGAACACGCGATCGCCGAGCTTGAATCCAAGGTCGACACGCTGATCACGATTCCGAACGAACGCATTTTGCAAGTGATCGAGAAGAAGACGCCGCTGAACGAAGCCTTCTCGTTTGCCGACGACGTGCTGCGCCAAGGCATTCAAGGCATCAGCGATCTGATCACCCAGCCGGGGTTGATCAATCTCGACTTCGCTGACGTCAAGACGGTGATGAGCGATGCGGGCTCGGCGATGATGGGCATCGGCGAAGGCACGGGCGAACATCGCGCGGCCGATGCTGCGCAAAAGGCGATCGCCTCGCCACTGCTCGAGACGACGATCGAAGGCGCGCGCGGGGTGATCTTCAATATCACCGGCGGCCCCGACATGGCGATGTATGAAGTCAACGAAGCGGCCGAAATGATCAGCCGTTCGGTGGATTCGGATGCGCAGATCATCTTCGGTGCATCGATCGATCCGATGATGGCCGGGAAAGTACGCGTGACGGTACTGGCTGCGGGCTTCGGTGCGCCGCGCGGGTATCGTCCGTCGGTCGGTCATGCATTTGAAACCGGCAAACTCGACACCGTGACGCCGGTGAACATGGACGACATCGAAGTGCCGGCCTTCCTGCGGTATCGCGGCTAGAACAGAACCGTCATGGACGACCAGGGCTTTGCCGCCCGGGTGCTGGCCGACTCGGTCAGCCCCGCGGGTATCCGTTTAACGACGCTCGAGGTGCGCTTTCCGCGCTTTATCCTGAGCGAATTTAACACGCACAGAATGTTTTGCTTGACGGGGAGGTCGAGCTCTACTTCGACATGCCGAGCTACGAGAAGAATGGCGGCACGAGGCGGTTCACGATGACGCTGCGTGAGTTTCACGACAAGTGGCACAATGGCGCAGCGCCGCGGCAAGAACCGCTCGCGGACGATCACTGCTCGAAAGGCTTTGCTTGAGCGCGACGTACTCGGCGCGGGAACTCGCCCCGCTGCTTGGTCTTCGCCGGTTACACAGCGTGTCGATCTGCTCACCCGGCGCGCGAACATTCCTCGTGCCGCTATAAAGTGGTCAACCGTATCGCGTGCGAGCCCTCGACTGTCGCCCACTGGCTGTACGATCCCGCACGAAATCAGAACCGACAGCCGATGCGCGAACGCCTTGCAGCCATGAACCTGCGTTCCTGTGACGAGAGTGACAGGCGAGATCTACCACACGCACGTCAAAGACGTGTGCTATTCTGGGCGCAAAGACGTCTATACGCGTCGTCCTGGAAGACGGCCGTGAAATTCTCACGACCAAGAACCATCAATTCTTAACGCGGGATGGTTGGCTGCGGTCTAGAGGACGCCGTTGGTCTCGAAGCTCGCGAAGGGCAATCTCGCGACATGGGCGAGGACGGCCGAGTTCGCGATGAACGGCATCGACGCGTATCGCGATCCGGAGTGGCTACGCGCTCGACGATCCGAGGGCTATTCAGCTAAGGCAATCGCGGACCTGACTGGCGTAACACTCGATCAAATTAAAAACCAGCTTCCGAAACATAAGATCGCGTTCTCGAATCTGGATCTGGTCTGGAAGCGTTCGCTCAATATGCGCAGCAGCCCTGGAACAAGGGGCGACGTTACTGCAACATCCTCACTCGTGGGAGACGCGGGACGGCGCGCGTGCGGCGCGGTCGAGGATCATCTGTGGCGCGGTGGCATCAGAAGTCCATCAACGTAACATCGAGTCGTGCTGCTCGAATTTATCGGAGCAGGCGGGGCGTTCGAAAGCTTCTGGGGGCATGTGGGCGGGATGCGGTTGCGAAAGCCGTTCGTCTCGAAGAAGAAGCGTGCGAGGGTGCGTCATTTTGTGAAGCTTGAGCGGATCGAGTATGTCGGCGAGCGGGAGACTTATGATATCGAGGTCGATGGCCCGTACCACAACTTTGTCGCCAATGGATTCGTAGTCCACAATTCGCGAACAGCGCGAGTGCGCGCCATGCCGACCAAGAAAATGATCGAGCGCGCGCTCGATAATCCGGCGATGCCGGTTGAGTGGGGCGTGAACAAGGCCGGCATGTCGGCCAGCGAGATTCTTACCGAGGAGCAAGCCGAACTCGCAAAAGAAGAGTGGCTCCGCGCGCGCGACAGCGCCGTGCAGCACGTGCGCGCCCTGCAAGAATTCAACGTGCATAAGCAAGTAATCAATCGCATTCTCGAGCCGTACATGTGGCATACCGTGATCGTCACTGCAACGGAATGGGAGAATTTTTTCAGCCTGCGGCTGGCAGAAAATGCGCAGCCGGAGTTTCGAGTTGCCGCGCGCCTGATGTTCGATGTAAAGGGGCTCTCGGACCCGACCCCGTCGGGCTCGGCGAGTGGCATTTGCCGCTCGTGCAGGACGACGAACGAACGTTACCAATCGACGCGTTGAAGAAGGTCAGCGCCGCACGGTGTGCGCGCGTCTCATACCTCACGCACGACGGCAAACGCGACATCGAAAAGGACATCGAGCTGTGCGACCGGCTCTGGAGCGATCGCCATATGAGCCCGTTCGAACACGTTGCAACGCCGGCGAGGATCGACAAGTTTCACGCCAACTTCCGCGGCTGGGTGCAAATGCGCAAGGAACTTAACTAGCTACACAATGAACGAGGCGCCGCATTGCTGCGACGCCTCGTGCATTTCGATGTGCGTTCGGCAGAATGATACCCTACCCCGACCGTAGCACATCGGCAGCGCGTTCGGCAACGCTCTGGGTGGAAGCGTTGCTGCTGGAGCGCCCGGGAATCGAACCCGGAGCCGGTCAGGTATCAGTCTGACGATCGACATAGCGAAACGCGCCAGCCGCGTCCGCCCCGTACTTAGCGCGGCTTTCCGCCGGTCGCGCAAAGTACCCAGGCATAAGTTCTTCCGGACATTAAGGGCCACGAAGTTTCCGCCATGTTGAAAAGTTGTTACCAATATGGGATAACGGAAGTCCGGAGCGTCGGTTGCCAGGCACCGGCATAATAAATTAGCCCTCACTTGAGGTAACGGGTGTGGCTCTCTTCGCTGAGCCTCGAGCATCTCTGCTCGAGGGCGATTTGCCCCACAGCACGCCGGAAGCACTGGCGCTCATCCCCCACGCGACCGCGGTCCGCTACGCAGTGCTGGCCACGCGCATCGACGACAACGAGTTACACGTAGTCGTTGCTGCGCCGGCCGACGAATCAACGATCGACCGCATTCAAGGACTGACGGGACTTCGCATCGTGGCTGCCGAGGCGCCCCGCGATCTGATTCGCAATCGCATTGCAGCGTACTACGCCAGCGACGAGCAGAACGCCGACGGCGGCGACGATCCGCCAGCGATTCGCGCGGTCGACCGCCTACACGAGAACGCAGTTCGACTCAAGGCCTCCGATATTCACTTGGAGCCGACGCGATCCGGCGGCCGCGTGCGGCTGCGTGTCGACGGCATTTTGCGCGAGAGCGACCAGTTTCCACACGAACTTTTTCACCCGATGGTTTCGCGGGTAAAATTGCTCGCCGCTATGGACATCGCTGAGCGGCGATTGCCCCAAGACGGGCGGTACATGCTTGAGCGTTGCGGGCGAACGCTCGACGCGCGAGTTTCATCGATGCCGACGATCAGCGGCGAGAAACTCGTGATTCGCCTGCTCGACATGCAGGCAGAGATTCCAAGTCTCGCCTCTCTCGGCATGACGCCGTGGGTCCTCGAGCGTTACCACCGCATCGTCCACGCTGCCCACGGCTTCATCGTTGTCTGCGGGCCAACTGGGAGCGGCAAAACAACGACGCTCTATGCATCGCTGGCCGCGCGAAACGTAGACAGCGAGCACCTTTGCACGGTTGAAGATCCGGTCGAAGTGCAAATGGCCGGCGTCGCCCAGGTGCAGGTCAATCCGCGCGCCGGTTTGACTTTCGCCTCCGCCTTGCGCGCGTTTCTACGTCAAGATCCCAACGTTATCATGCTCGGAGAGATGCGTGATCCCGAATCGGCCAGTGTGGCGATGTCGGCCGCACTCTCCGGCCAACTCGTGATGACCACGCTGCACGCGAGCGACGCGCCGCGCGCGATCGAGCGCCTGGTAGAGTTTGGTCTCGATCGGCACACGCTTGCGGCCGGCCTCTCGGCGGTCGTTTCGCAACGCCTCGTACGGCGCCTTTGCAGGTCTTGCCGCGCGGCCGGTTGCACGCGATGTGCCGGCGTGGGATATCGCGGTCGGGTTGCGATCTTCGAAGTCTTGCCAATGACGAGTGCAGTACGCTCGGCGGTCGCGCGCGGTGAGACTGCGCTAGATCTCGCTGAAATCGCAGCGCGCGCAGGTTACGTGCCGATGTTGACCGAGGGCTTGCAGCTTGTCGCACGGGGTGAGACCAGTCGCGCAGAGCTCGAGCGCGTGCTTGGATCGGGCGACGCAGGATGAGCGCAACAATTCCGCACGTACGTCTCGCCGATGTGTTGCACATTGGCCGGCAGCAGGACGCCTCGGATATTCATCTGGTTCCGGGGCTGCCCGCAGCGCTGCGCGTCGACGGGGAATTGCAGTTTCTGACCGGCTCGCCACTTTCGAGCGACGATACGACCGAAATCGCGCGTTCAATCTTCGCGCCGGAGGCATTTGCGCGTCTCGAAAGCGGAAGCGACGTCTCGACGACCCGCGTTGCCGACGACCGTCTGGTACTGCGCGTGCACGGTTTCAGGGCGTCGCATGGCGTGACGATCGCGATCCGCCTCCTCAATAAGGAGATCCCGACGCTCGAATCGCTGCACCTCCCGCCCGTCGTCGCGGGCCTCGCGCACCGCGACCACGGCCTGGTGATCTTCTCGGGACCGACCGGAAGCGGCAAATCGACTTCGCTTGCAGCGCTAATTCGCGAGATCAACACGACTAGCGCTCGCCGCATCATCACGATTGAAGATCCAACTGAATACCGGCACGAGAGTGTTAGATCTCTGATTACACAACGTGAGATCGGCCGCGACGCGCCTTCATTCAGTGCTGCTTTGATCGGTGCGCTTCGTGCGGATCCCGACGTGATCATGTTGGGGGAGATGCGCGACGCTGCAACGATGCAGGCGGCCTTGACCGCTTCGGAGACCGGCCACCTCGTTTTCACGACGTTACACACGGGCACGGCAGTGCAGACGATCGAGCGTATCATCGATGCGTTCACCGGTTCGGAGCAAGCACAGGTCCGATCGCAACTTGCGGCAAGCCTTGCTGCGGTCGTCGCGCAACGTCTCTTGCCGCGCAAGCACGGACCAGGTCGACGCGCTGCGGCCGAGGTCTTGCTGGTCAACGACGCAGTCCGCACGATGATCCGCGAATCGCGCACGCACCTCATCCGAAACGCGATGACCACGGGGCGCCAGGCTGGGATGCAGACGCTCGAGCACCATCTTAGCGAGCTAGTGTTGGGCAGCGAAGATTGACCGCGAAGCCGCCCGTCGCGTAAGCGAGCACTTTGAGGATCTCATCGTGGCGCGGCAGGTCGGTGGCTGAACGCATGGCCTCGATGTTCGCGTACACCGCGCGCAACGGTGACGGTGGTTTCGTCGCCGGGTCGCTGCAAGCAGAAAACCGCGAAGCGGCCCTTGCGCATCTGCGAACGCGCACGCTTTTTGTCACATCGTTGTCCCAGCCCGGTACGACCTCCAGCATGTTTGGATCGCTCATCACGGCGTGGCCGGTCTCGACTGCGGCGCGCACTGCGTTCTTCCGGTCGTTTGCGACCTTGATTCGCGCGGGCGTCCCGATTCGCCGCGCGCTCGACGTCGTCGTCGCGAGTTGCCGCGACGCGCGCCTTCGCGAAGCATTGCGCTCGATCTCGAGTGACATCGAATCGGGCAGCGATCTTTCGACTGCAATGGCGCGACGGCCACGGGAGTTTCCGCGCCTCTTCGTCGCGATGATCCGTGCCGGCGAACTTGGTGGCGCACTCGACGATATTTTGGAACGAATAGCCACGCTTCTCGAACGTCACTCGGCGATTCGCAAGCGCGTTAACGTCGGCGATGGCGTATCCAGTAATTGTCGCGACGGCCGCGCTTGCGCTCGTGCTCTTCTTGGTCGGAAGCACGGTGCCGGCCTTTGCGTCGATGTTTGCGGAGATGCACGTCACGCTTCCCTGGACGACGCGCGCGCTAATCGCAACGGGCAACGCATTGCGCGAGCCTGCGTCCTGGTTTGTGCTGGCGATCGTGCCGCTCGCGGCGTTGGGACTCATTCGAGCCGCGCGGCGCTCCGAGCGTATTGCGCGGCGTATCGACCGAACCGTACTTGCGGTTCCGATATTCGGCGCAATCCTGCGGAAGTCGGTTATCGCGCGGTTCTCGCGCACGCTCGGGTCGCTGCTCCGTTCGGGAGTCCCGCTCCTGGTCGCGCTCGATGCCACGCACGACGTCATGGAGAATGCTGTCTATGCGCGCTTCACCCGAGACCTTGCGACGTCACTGCGCGAGGGCACGCCGATCGCCGCCGCGTTAGAACGGGGTTCTCTCTTCGATGCGCTCTTCACGCAGTTGGTGCGCGTTGGCGAAGAGACCGGAACGCTCGACGCGATGCTGTTGCGCGTTGCTGAATACTACGAGCTCGACGTCGAAACCGCGATCGCTGCGCTCGGAGGCGTGCTCGAGCCAGTCTTGATCATCGGGCTTGGCGCGCTCGTCGGGCTCATCGTTGCTTCGATTCTGGTTCCTCTATACTCAATGATTGGGAGCATCAAATGATTGCCGTTTGATTCGGACCGTGAGCGAACCATTCATCAGTACCGGTATCTGTGCGTCCGCGGCGCGAGAAAGTTCATGCGCGACGGCGTCGATCGTCGGGACCTCGAGCAGGTCGCAGCGATCGGGCTCATCAAAGCAACGGATCGTTTCGATCCGAAAATCGGAACGCCATTTGAAGCGTATGCATGGATGCTCGTTCTCGGCGAGCTCATGCATTACGTGCGGGATAGCGAACGCGTCGTGCGCGCGCCGCGACGGGTGCGCGAACTGGAGCGCCGTTGCGGCGCCGCTGAGCGCGAGCTTTGGACTAAGCTTGGTCGCGAACCGAAGCCGCCGGAACTCGCCACTCACCTAGGTGTAGGCGAGGACGATTTTCGCGAGATGATGCGCTACCGCGAGGAGGGTTTGCCGCTCTCGGTCGATGCACTTCGTCCCTACGAGCAGCTTGTCGCTCTCGTACACGATCGATAGCCATCTCGATCGCGTCTTGATCGAGTCCGGACTCGAGCAGCTCTCCACCGTGGAGCGTGAGATTCTGCGTGAAATCTACGAGAACGACACGCCCGTTAACGAGATCGCGCAGCGTCTAGGATATTCGCGTCGCCACATCACGCGGTTGCATCGGGCGGCGTTGCAGAAGCTCAGACCGCACGCGCGTCCCGTAAGCGCCTAATCGTGGCACTATGCTCTGTTGAAGGCAAGCGCCGGAAACGGAGTGCGGATGTCACGGACAGGGGAGCGTGGATTCACGCTAATCGAGATGATGATCGTCGTGGCGATCATCGCCATACTTGTGGGCATCTTGGTCCCCAACTTTATGCGTGCACGTGCGCAAGCGCAGACCGCCGCTTGCGAGGCAAACCTCAAAGAGATCGCAACCGCGCTCGAGGAGTACGAGACTGACCACGAGGCCTATCCTGACGTAACGTCGCTCACCGACGTTACGAACTCCGAGACGAATCTCGGCCAGTATTTGCGCCAAACGCCGATCGATCCCGTCGCCCCAACCGGCTTTTATCAGTATCAAGTCACGAACTACAACGCCGGCAATGCCAGCTACACGATCATCTGTCCCGGATCACACGATCCGGCGACCTTGACGCCAAGTTGGCGGAAGCTCGACCGCCGAGCACATCCAATATGCATCGGGGACGGGCTTTACGGCGGTGGCGAGCCAGTAAGCCATGAGCACAGTCGCGGTTGCAGCAGCCTTCGCCGCCGGTTTGACGACGAGCGTGGGGCCATGCGTGGCGCCGCGCTACCTTGCGTTGACAGCGATCACTGCGCGCACAACGGGTCGCGCGCGTTGGATGCACATCGGTCTTTTCGTCGCGGGGCTACTTGCGTGCAACGTACTCTTGGCTACAACGGCCTCGCTGATCGGAGCAGTAACGGCTTTCTCACGCGTGGTTTATGCGACCCTTGCAGTGGGATTTCTTGCGTTCGGGCTTGCGTGCGCTCGTCGTGCGAACGACGTGCGTCCATCGGCACGCACGAGCAGCCCTCAAGCGGCGCGTCGCTCCTTAGCGGCGGAACCCTCGGACTCGTACTTTCGCCATGCTGCACGCCGGTGGTCGCAATGATCGCGAGCGTTGGCGTCACTTCCGGCTCGTTTGCGGCATCGCTTGTAAATGCGGCTGCATTTGCAGCTGGACATGTCGCGCCGCTCACGATGATCGGGCTCGGCGCGGGTGCCGCCGAGCGGTTCGCGCCGATTCGTGTGCTTAGTGGAGCGGCGACGACGATTAGCGGTGGTCTCTCCATCGCGCTTGCCGCTTATTACGGGTTGCTGGCATGATCGACTGGCGGCTCTCGACGCGGCGGCTCGTGATCGCAGTCCTCGCGCTCGCCTTCGCGGCTCCGATCCTGCGCCCGGCGATCTCGTCGGCCCTTGTAACGCGCGGTGATGCGCTGCTTTATGCACGCGATGGTCGCGCCAAGGAGAAGTATCAACTCGCGCTTGCGATCGACGCCACGAATGTGACCGCAGCGGACCGATACGTGTTCGTCGCTTTTCTCTCACGCAGGCGTGGCGAGGTCGAGGACGGTATTCGCCTTGCGACCGCGGTGCTAGCTCGCTATCCAGGCGACACGACGCTGCGGATGGACCGTGCGCTGTGCCTGCAACTCCTGCGACGGTACGCGGCCGCGCGGATCGACTTCGAGCGGGTTGGCGAGCAGCGCGGCGATGTCCAAGCACTTGCACTCGCTGCCGCCGATGCGAAGCGCGTCGGTGATGCGGCGGACGCGCACCGCCTGCTGCTCGTGGCTCATCGAATCGACGAGAAGTACGTGCCAGTTCGCATTGCGCTTGCACGGAGTCGTCGATGAGCGCTGGAGTGCCATGGCGATGTATTATATCGCGTTGGCAATATTTTATCTCGTCGCGCATCGTCAGAGTGCGTCGGTCGCTGGAACGGGCCCGCTGCACTTGGACTCGGAGCGCTTGGAGCGGGAGTAATTGCGCTCGGTGCGTTACGCGGAGTTCCGATCGCGTTTGGATGGCGATCGCACTCGCGTGTTCGGTCGTCTCTGCGGTGAGCGACCTCGCTACGGGGCTCGTCTTCGATGCTGTGACGGCGAGCGCCGCGGTGCGGCATCGTCGTTTTGAGCTTGCTCGATCGCAGCACGCCGGTCGCCACGCTGGGCGCGGCCGTGTGCATTGCTCCGCTCCTCGTGATCTACGCGCTAACGCGTGGACGAGGCATTGGCCTTGGTGATGTCAAGCTCGGCGGCATCATTGGGGCCGAGCGTTGGTGGTGTGGAAGCGCTCGGCGCGATCGGCGCGGCTTTTGTTGCGGGCGCACTCTGCTGCGTACCACTGGTGATCGCTCGACGAGCGCGGCGCCGCACGCCTGTGCCCTTTGCGCCTTTCATGGCGCTCGGAACGTTTGCATTGGTCGCTGCGCGGGTGATACAAAGCCATGGGTGATTGGAAGGTGTTACCGCTGGGCATCGATCTGGGCTCGACGCGCGTACGCGTCGCGGTGGGCGAATCCAATCGCGAAGGATCGGTGCGAATGCGTGCAATTGTTTCGCGTGACGTACCCGATGAGGCAGTCTCCCCACTAGGCGTCGAGCAGCCGGGTCTGGTCGCAGCACTGCTCGAGGAGATGTTGAGCGAGATCGGATCGCGCGAACGACGGTGCGTGCTCGCGATAGGCGCGCCCGCAGGCGTGCTGCGTACCGTGCGGTTTCCAAAGATGAGTTGGGCTGAGCGATTGCGCGCGGCGCGCTTCGAAGCCCAGCGGTTCGCGGGGTGGGACCTAGATGATGATGGATCGATTGTGCGCACGCATCCACTCGATCGCCCTTCTGGAATCTATGCCGTCGGTGTAACGCGGACCGCGAGTATCGATTCGCGGGTGAGAACGATGCGCCTCGCAGGTCTGCGTGCCGTTGCAGTCGATCACGATGCGTTCGCGATGCGGCGCATGTTTCCGCAGTGCGACGCGATTGTCGACGTCGGTGCCGACCGATCGAGCGTCCACGTCTTTAGCGGAACGGGTCCGATGTCGCTGACCACGCTGTCGGGAGGTGCGGCGATTACGCGTGGGATCGCTACAGAACTGTCGATCGACGTACCAACGGCCGAGCGCCGCAAGCGGATCCTCGGCTGCGCCGGTGCGGGCGTGTCGGCGCGTGAGGAGGTCGTGAACTCGATCGCGTCGCTCATCGATCGGGCACGAGCGCGCGGAACGGTCAATCGCATCGTACTGACCGGCAACGGCGCACGCTTGCCAAGCTTCGCGCATGAATTAGAAGAGGCGACAAGCGCGATTACCGAGGCGCCCGTGCCGGAGATTCTGCATACCGCCGCCTATCCAGAAGACGTCGTCCGTGCGGCTGCGCCGGATTGGACGCTGGCCGCGAGCCTCGCTGCGTGGAGTGTGGCTGCATGATGCGGTTCAACTATCTGCGCGATAGTGCGCCCGACGCGTTCGAGTATTTGCGCCCAAGCCGCATTCCCGAACCGCTCCGGACGCCGCTCGCTACTCTCCTCACGGTCATCATCGTCGTCGGCGCGTGGTGGATGATCGAGCAGTTGCTGCTCTCGCAAGCGCGCGACGAACTACAAACGCAAACGTTTCGTCTTGCTGCGAGCAAGGCAGCACTTACCGAGCTGAAACTTCGTAAGACGCACATAGAAGCGCTACTCGCGGTGGATTCGCGTCTCCGCGCGATTCGGCGGTCGGGTGCAACCCTCTCGAGCGGGCTGGCGGACATCGCCAATCATGTTCCCGCGCGCGCGTGGCTCACCAGCATCGCGCGAGTAAATGACGGACTTGAGATCGATGGACAGGCAGAAGGGCTCGACGGCTTGAGCGAAACCGTCGCCGACCTCATGTCGAGTTCGGCGGCTGCGTCGCCCGACTTGGTGCGTGCCAGCAAAACCGATCGAGATCGTTCTGGCGCGCTTATCGCCTTCGTCATGCGCGTAGGCGGACGTAAATGAAGATCGCCGAGCCAATGTCCGTGGCGTCTGCCGTGCGCATCGTTTGGATCGTGACGGCAGCGGTTTTCTTCGGGCTTGGCCTCGGCGTTATCTGGTGGCCCACCTCGCAGACGATCGCGACGATCAAGGCGCAAGCGAAGAGTCTCTACGATGAGGCAAACCAGAATGAATCCGACGTTCAGCGCGCCGTCCAACTGCGCGCGATTGCTAAACGCATTTCCGACGACGTGCGAAAGCTCTCAGGGCAACGATCACAGAGTGCCGTCATAGCGACGACATTGAGATTGCTGAATCAGGAATCGCGCGCGCACGGCATCGACGTACGCTCGATCGTGCCCGCACCTGTCGCGTCCGCGTCGCCGCCGCCGGCCCAAGCACGGCTTGTCGAGAGCACGCTTGTTGGAACGGCCGTGGAAATCGACGTGCGCGGCCGCTTCCGCGACCTCTTAGCGTTTGTTTCGGACCTGCCGCGTCACAACGTGCTCATTGACGTAAGCGATATCGACCTCGCTGACCGAGGCGACCGCTCACTCAAGCCGGTGCTTGGTGCAACGATTCACGCCACGGTTTTCCGGTACCAAGGCACACCTGAAAGGGAAACGCATGCTTCCGGCTCTCTATGACGACGATCGACGCGCGCTCGCGCGGCTTGCTACGATGCTGGTCGCATGTGCGCTGTGCGTCCTCCCGCTCACAACGCAAAGCTCGACTGTAGCGGGTGCAGCAGGTGTTCGCGACATTTCGAACGACCCGAATCTGATCGTACCGGCGCGCCTGACGTTCCCCGCTTACGAGGTTAGCCGCGATCCCTTTGTACCTGAGGGATCGATGCGCACAAAACTTGGTGGCGTCGGCGTGCCGACGAATGTAGGACAGGGCAGCGACATCGGCATCGTGTTGCCACCCAACGCTGGTGCATCGCAAGGTGGTGTACCTGCATCGGCTCAGATGGGGCCGACAATCGGGCCGGTCGTACGCGCGATCGTGCTGGGCGATCCGCCCCGCGCACTCGTTGAAGCGGGTGGGACGGTGCGTGTGCTCGGCGTTGGCGATCGCCTCGGCGACCTTACCGTGGTCGGGATTACCGCCGGCCGTGTGACACTCTCGGATGGCTCGGCGCTGATATTGGATAGTGCTCGCAAGTGAAGTCGCTTTTGACCTTCGTGTTCTGCGCGCTCCTCGTCGCGACCGCAGCAAATGCAGCGTCGGGTCTCATCACGATCGATGTGCATGATGCGGATATAAGCGACGTCATCACGCTCCTCGCGGCGCAGTCCGGCCAGAACATCGTGACCGACGACACGATTAAGCCAGAGCGCGTGACCATTCGCCTGCACGACGTGACGTTCGACCGGGCCCTTGCGGTCATCGTCGGCGCAAACGGTCTGCAGGTACACCGACAAGGCAACGTACTGATTGTCGGCGCAGCCGACGAGATGAACCGAAGGTACGTCGAGAACGGAACGTCGGTAGGAGCGCAGACTGTCGTCTTAGCGCTTTCGCACGCAAACGCGGACGACGTGGTCAAAGAGATTATTCCAGCGCTTCCCGCCGGAACCGTTATACTCGCCGACCGGCGGACGAGCGCTGTGGTCGTAACCGGCAATGTCGACACCGTCGAAAGAGCGCGGCATCTGGTGGCCGCGCTCGATGCTCCCAGCTCGAGTGGAGGCAGCGGCATCCAGACGCAGGCGTACCGGCTACAATACGTCAAGGCCGAGGACGCGATCAAAGAACTGAAAGCGCTCACGAGTGAAGGTTCCTACATCGCCAACAACGAGCAAAACGAAGTCGTCGTCGACGGCAATGATAACGTGCAGAGTGCGGCGCGAACTCTCTTCGCGACAATAGATCGACCCGGACCGCAGGTGATGTTTGAGGTCAAGGTTGCCGATGTTACGCCGCAAAACGATACGAGCAACTTCGGGCTCGAATTTGGCGGTACGAATTTACAGGGGCAAATCACGCCCGGATCAACGTCGTACGCGTTCACAGGCGGATCGATACCTGTCAACGTGACACTGAACGCGCTGATCACGCAGGGCCGCGCGCAGATCCTAGCCACGCCGAAGCTCGTGGCGCTCAATAACACCGAGGCCGATCTCCTTGTCGGCGAGACGTATCCGATTGTGTTCAACACGAGCGTCCTGGGCGGACAAAATGTCCAATTCGTGGATGTCGGTGTGAAGCTGCGAATGATCCCGACGATCGGCGATGATGGTGTTGTCACGGCGGAATTGCATCCGGAGTACAGCGAGATCGAGGGCATCACGTCAACCGGCTATCCCATCATCACAAACAGGAAGATAGACTCTGTACTCCGCGTTGCCGACGGACAAACGATTGTGTTGGGTGGCTTGATGATGGATACGTCAAACGAGACGATCACGAAAGTGCCGGGGCTCGCGGACATTCCGATCCTTGGTAAACTCTTTCAAAACAAACAGACGGCGCGCACGAAGAACGAGATCGTCTTCTTGATTACACCGCACGTCATCTACGCCGATCCGGGGCCAAAGAAGTAGTTAAGGACCCGTGACGCGCGCTGCTTGAGCGATAGCTTCGAAGCGCTGGTCGACCTGATGCGTCCAATCCCTGATGCCGCGGACTTCGCCTGCGATGCCGCGGACTTCGCCTTGGAGCGAGGTGAGGCGCGTTTCTACTCCATCGATACGCGCTTCGACTCCATCGATGCGCGTTTCGACTCCATCGATGCGCGCGTGCATTTCTCGCCGAAGCGTGCCAATGTTGTGATCGGTGGCCTCAGTAAGGCTGAGTATCGCGGTCATGAGGTCGCTTGTTGTGAATTCTTCAGACATCGTTCGATCGTAGTATGGTTCTATTGCCAAAAGACTTCCCGCCTGTGGACAGGGCGTCGCCTCATTTTACCTTGCGCTCGACTTGCGGTATAATGGGCCTATGCGGAACCCACTGGCGTACCCCCAGTTCGGCGGCATCTCGGCCCAGGAGCAGCTTGGGTTCATCCGGGAGGCGCTCGGCCTCTCAAAAACCGAGCTCGGGCGCCTAATAGGCGTCCGCAGGCAGGCGCTCGATCAGTGGGATCGCGGCATTCCCGCCGACCGGACGGCCCGGGTTAATCGCCTTATCGAGCTTGCGCAATTCTTGCAGCGGCGACTGGTCCCGGCCCGGATTCCGCAGATCATCCGGACCCCCGCCAAAGGGCTGGACGGACGCACGATTCTCGACGTGCTTGCATCCTCGGGCGTCGAACCGATCTACGACTACGTGGCGCGTCTCGCGTCCTACCCGACTATTTGAAAACGATCGCACGCAAAGGACGCTACTATCGCGTCTGCGATCCGTCGTGGAGTGATTGCTGCGACGGACGCTTTGCAGCCGAATTGGGCGGCCGCTGGAATCCGCCGCAAAGTTTTCCGACGCTCTACCTCAATCGCAACATGGAAACCGCGCGCGCGAACGCGCGACGCATCTACGAAGGTGAAGCGTTCGGACTGTTCGATCTCAATCCGGTGATGCGCCCGCATCTCCAAATTGTCGAACTGACGCCGTGCGAACCGGTCGATGCCGTTACGGACGACGGATTACGCGATCTGGGTTTGCCGCTCACGTATCCCGACGATATCGGATGGGACATCTGTCAACCGATCGGTGCGCGCGCACACGAGCGCGGTGCAGTGGGAATTTCGGCACGCTCTGCTGCGCTTTCCGGAGGAGAAGAACTCGCGCTCTTTGCGCTCGAGCTGGCGCGCAAGCGACAACGAATCCTCTTTGACGAGTGGTACCTCGGCAAGGCCGGAAACCTCGAAAAAAGCTGATTTTCCACAAGGAAACAGGGGGTTTTTCGATAATGCGCCTGGTCAATTAACTGACCCATTCCGAAAGGACAGTATGACCAAGAACGAGTTAGCTCGTGAGCTCGCCGAAGAGATGGACATCCCGCGTCGCCAGGTCGTCGACCTGATCGAAGCGATGCTGGAGAAGATCACCGACGTGCTCAAGTCGGGCGATAAGATCCAGCTCACCCCCTTCGGCCAGTTCAAAGTTCGGGACCGCGCGGCCCGCATCGCGCGCAACCCGAAGACGGGCGAGCCGATCAAAGTCCCGGCCAAAAAAGTGCTCAAATTCATCGCCGGGCGCACGTTGAAGGAAGCCGTCGGCACCGCACGTCGCGGCGCCGCCAAGAAATCTTCGGCCAAGAAAACGGCCAAGAAATCCACGGCGAAAAAGGCTCCCGCCCGCAAGGCCGCACCGGCTCGCAAGGCTGTCGCCAAGAAGACGTCGCGTAAGAAGCGCTAAAGTCCACGAGCGGGCCGCCAGGTTTGGCGGCTCGCTTCCATTAAGAAAGCGTGGGTGTTCCGCTATCTGACGGCGGGCGAATCCCACGGACCGGCACTCGTCGGTATCCTCGACGGACTGCCCGCGCATCTCCACCTCGATGTCGAGCGCATCAACGCAAACACTGGCGCGACGCCAGGGTGGTTACGGTCGCGGCGGGCGCATGAAAATCGAGCGCGACGAAGTCGAATTTTTAGCCGGCGTCCGCGGTAGTGAGACGCTTGGCTCTCCGATTGCGGTGATCGTTCGCAATCGTGATTACGAGAACAACCGCGCGCTGATGGATCCGATTACCGGCGCGGGCAAGGCGCTGACCAATCCACGTCCCGGTCATGCCGATTACGCCGGTGCATTGAAGTACCGTCAGCGCGATCTTCGCAATGTGCTCGAACGCGCGAGCGCTCGCGAAACCGCAATGCGCGTTGCGCTCGGCGCGATCTGCGCACAATTTCTCGAGGCACTAGGTATCAGCACGCGCAGTTACGTGCACCGCATCGGCGAGGTGGTCTCGCCCGAGTTGGAAGATTTTTCGCAAGACGACGTCGAGGCGAGCGACGTCCGCAATCCCGATAAAGCCACCGAAGCCAAGATGATCGCCGCGATCGATGCGGCCAAAGCCGCGGGCGATACGCTTGGCGGCGTCTTCGTGGTGCGCGTCGATGGTCTACCCGTTGGCGTTGGCAGTAATCGGCAGCCCGAGACGCGCCTCGATGGCGTGCTTGCCGGTGCGCTGATGGGCATGCAAACCGTCAAAGCGGTCGAGGTCGGGCTTGGCGCCGACGTCGCAGCGCGGCCCGGTTCGGAGGCGCACGATGTCTTCGCGCTCGACGGCAAAGACGTCGTCCGCGGCAGCAATCGCGCCGGCGGCATCGAGGGCGGCATGAGCAACGGTCAGCCGATCGTCTTGCGCGTGTCGGTGAAACCGATCCCGACGCTGATGAAGGCGCTGCCGTCAGTGAATCTGCACGAGCAGACCGATGCACCGGCGACGATCGTACGCAGCGACGTGTGCGTGGTTCCGGCGGCCGGCATCGTTGGCGAAGCGATGGTGCGCCTCGCGCTCGTCGCGCCGGTCTTGGAAAAATACGGCGGCGATTCGCTCGAGGAGACCCGCGACAACCTGCGACGCGCAAACGAAGCCGCCGCTGCGCTCTTCGCCAAGGAGCGCGTGTGAAGCAGCACATCGCGCTTGTCGGTTTCATGGCCTCGGGGAAATCAACGATCGGCAAGCGGCTCGCGCGCAAACTGAAGTGCGCGTTTTTCGACACCGATGATTTGGTCGTCGAGCAACACGGCCCGATTTCCGACATCTTTTACAACGAAGGTGAAACCGCGTTTCGCAACTACGAACATGACGCGCTCGCGCACGTGGTAAACGATGGTGATCCGGGTGTCGTGGCTTGCGGCGGCGGCGCACTCTCGTTTGAGCCATCGGCAAAGTTGCTCAAGAAGCGCGCGTACCGCGTGTTTATCAAGGTCACCCCCGAGCTCGTGCTGGAGCGGCTGCGTAACAGCCGCACCGTGCGCCCGCTGCTCGGTCCCACGCCCGCCCTTGCGCGTATTAAGTCCCTCTACACCAAACGGATGCCGCAATACGCGCATGCGGATCTCGTCGTGGAAGCCGATGGCATGAGCACGGCTCAAGTCGTCGACGCGATCGTCGAGTGGATGCACAAGAAGAAGATTGAACTGTGAACGCCGGCCCGCTGATCGGCATCCTAACGGCTCTCATGCTTGCGGGAACCAATCAATTTGCTTTCGCCCCGCCTGCGCAGTGGCACGACGTGACTGAGTCGCGGCGCGCTACGCTTCCCTCCGAAGTTGCAGTGGCGCGTGTATGGGTATCTGGCAAGGCGACTGTCGTCTGGATTGTTGAACTTCGGCTAATGATGGCCGAGAGCGGCGAGGTTACTCCGGAGGGCGCGCGCAGAACATTCTTAGAGCAGGCGGCTAAGACGAACTACCCGTTCGCTGACTTGACCACGGCGAGTGTAGATGGATGCCCGGGAGGCGTATGGGTGCGTTACGCGCAGGTGCATGACGCCTTCGAAGCGGTCTTTGCCAGTCGCGACGTCAAGGCCAAGCGAGTCCGCTACGTGTCACAAGTGCGCTACGTTCGTCCCCTGGGGAGCACCGAAGATCGCGAGCTTATATCGCGGATGGTGAAGTATTGCCAAGCCGTCATGAATCACAAGGTGTTGACGTAGGCATGAACGACTCCGAGTTCATCGTTAACACCGATTTGCGCTATCCCATCTGCATCGGTGACGATACGCGTGCGCCCATCACCACGTTCATCGAACATCGGGCGCAGCGCTTTATCGTGTTGGCCGACGCAGATGCGACAGTGGCGAAGCTTGCGCGCGAACTTGGCGAGATTCGCGGTGCACTCGGCGTCCTAACCTTTCCGCTTGGCGAAGCGCGCAAGCGCCTCGGAACCGTGGAGAAGGTGCACGATGCCCTGCTCGCAGCAGGCGCCGCGCGCGACACGTTGATCGTCGGCGTCGGCGGCGGCGTGGCAAGCGACCTTTTTGGTTTTTGCGCCGCAACCTATATGCGCGGCGTGCCCTACGTGCACGTCGCGACGACACTGGTCGCAATGGTCGACGCGGCCGTTGGCGGCAAGACCGGCGTCGACGTGCGCGCCGGCAAGAACATCGTTGGCGCGTTTGCCGATCCGGTCGCGGTTTTTGCGCACACGGCTGCGCTGCAGACGCTCCCGTACCGGCAAATTCGCGAAGGCCTCGCCGAGGTGGTAAAAGCGGCGATCATCGAAGGGCACGAGCTCTTCGATTCGATCGAGACGCTCTCGCCGCACGCATTCTGGCGCTGGCCTTGGCTCGAGATCGTCGCCGAAGCGATCAAAGTGAAGACGATGATCGTCGCGGACGATCGGCAAGAAGCCGGCATCCGTGAGTTGCTCAACCTCGGCCACACGTTCGGACACGCACTGGAAACCGCGAGTGGATATCGCATCTCGCACGGCGTCGGCGTCGCGCTCGGCTTGCGCGCGGCGGGATTGCTTGCCCTGCGCACGGGACGTTTTTCCGAAGAAGAACATCTGCGTGTGCTTGGCACGACTGCACTGCTCGGGATGCCGCTGCGCACGTCGATCGGCGTCGACGAGACGCTTGCAGCGATGCAGAGCGACAAGAAGAAGCGCGCGGGCAAATTACGCTTTGTCGTGCCGCGCGCCATCGGCGATGTGGAGTATGGCGTCGAGGTACCCGAACGCACGGTGCGCGGCGTCCTGGCGCAACTGCGGCGCTCGCCCGAATCCGACGGATAGCCATGTCGCGCGTCGTCGATGCACTCGCGACGATTCGTTCGTCGCGTTTTGATCTTCCGCTGACCTATGACGTAGGAGTCTCGGATCTGCGCATCGGCGACATCGTGCGTGTGCCGCTCGGCACGCGCGAGGTGCTCGCCTACGTCGTGAGCGACGTCTACGACGCACCCCCGGACGCCAAGCGCAAAGCGGTGCGCGAGCGGCTCGACGTCCCGCGCGCGTTCAACGAAGAAGGCTTACACCTCGCGCGCTTTGTCGCCGAATACTACATCTGCACTCTTGGCGAAGCACTCTCGGCCGCGGTGCTCGCAGGCGCGCTCCCGCGTACGGTAGATAGCTTTGTGCGCGCGGTCGGACAACCAAATCCGCAGCGCTACCCGTCGGTGCCTGCGCGCCTGGTGCGGTTGATCTGGGATGAGCTCGCAGATGGCTTCGCCCTCGAAACGCTGCTGCGCCATCCCGACGCGCGGCGCGCCGGCGACCGCGGTGCGTTGCTGCGCTACGTGCAAACGCTGGTACGCAGTGGCGAATTGCGCCGCCAGCGTCGCTTTGTAGAACCCAAAACGACCGTCTATCGCGTCCGCGTGCTGTATCCGGCCGACGCGCCGATTCGCGGCAGCAAGGCGCAGGCGCTCGTAACGTTCGTGCGCGAGCAGCCGGGCGTGCCGCGCGCGGACGCGCTGCTCGCCGGCTTCTCGAATGCGGTCATCGCACGTGCCGTGAAGATGGGCGCAATTGAGGAACGCGAGGTCGAACCGGTGCACGCGCACTCCTACGCGCCGCTCGGTGACGCGCCGTTTCCGCCGACGGCCGAGCAATCCGCGGCACTCGAACGCATCAATGCGGCGCTCGATGCGCGCAGCTTCCACGAGGCGCTGCTCTTCGGCGTCACCGGCAGCGGCAAGACCTACGTTTACGTGGAGGCGATCAAGCGCGTCGTGCGCGAAGGCGGCCGCGCGATCGTGCTCGTACCCGAGATCTCGCTCACGCCGCAGACGGCGCGACGTTTCGAAGAGAGCTTCGGCGAGCGCGTCGCCGTGCTGCACTCGGCGCTTTCCGAACGCGAGCGCTTCGATGCGTGGCAGGCCTGCGCGCGCGGTGAGATCGATGTCGTCGTCGGAGCGCGCAGCGCGATCTTCGCGCCGCTCGAAAACGTGCGGCTGTGTGTTATTGATGAAGCGCACGAGACGTCGTACAAACAAGACACTGTGCCGCGCTATCATGCGGTGAGCGTCGCGCGCGAGCGGATGCGCCACGCAAACGGCGTGTTGGTGCTCGGCAGCGCGACACCGCCGCTCGAGAGTTACGAGGCCGCGCTACGCGGGAAGGTGGAGCTGATCACCTTGCGCGAGCGTGCGACCGCGCAGCCGATGCCTAGCGTGAAGATTGTCGATCTTGCCAAGGAGTTTGAGAGCGGCAACAAGCGAATCTTCTCGACACTGCTCGCCGAGGCGCTGCGCGAGCGGCTCGCGCGCGGCGAGAAGACCGTGCTGTTTGTCAACCGGCGGGGCAGCGGCGGCTTTATCCTCTGCCGCACCTGCGGGCACGTGCCGCAGTGTCAGCGCTGCGACGTTGCGCTTACGGCACACCGCAGCGAAGGGCTGCTGCGCTGTCACTATTGCGATTTTCAAATGCCGCTGCCGCGCGCGTGTCCGGAGTGCGGGCTCGAGACCATTCGCGAGTTTGGCGTCGGCACGGAGCGTGTGGTGGAAGAAGTAGCAAAGTTCTTTCCCGAAGCGCGCGTCGTGCGCATGGATTCGGACACGACGACGCGCGTCGGCGATCACGCGCGCCTGCTCACGGAGTTCGGCGAACGTGGTGACGTGCTGGTCGGTACACAAATGGTCGCGAAAGGGCTCGACTTCCCGACCGTGACGCTTGTCGGCGTTGTGGCGGCCGACGTCGGCCTGCACATCCCCGATTATCGCGCCGCGGAGCGTACGTTCGATTTGGTCGCGCAAGTCTGCGGACGCAGCGGCCGTGCGAGCGCCGGCGAGGCAATCGTGCAGACCTACTCGCCAAAGCACCCGGCGATCGTCTTTGCGGCGAAGCACGACTACGACGGGTTCGCCCGTGCGGAGCTGGCCGAGCGGCGGGAAGTGCGGTATCCACCGTTTTCGCGTTTGGTCTACCTCGGTGTCATTGGCCGCAGCCGCAAAGCCGCGCTCGACGCTGCCGAGCGTTACGCGGAGATCGTGCGCACGGAAAATGTTGGAGAGGTCTTGGGGCCGGCGCCCTATGCGATCGCCCGGGTCAACAACGAGTGGCGCTTTCGAATTGCGATCAAATCGCGCACGCCCAAGCCCCTGCGGGCGCTGATTAGGTCAAAAGTCCTACCGATCGCCCGCGCCGAGACGGCGACGCGCCTCGCAGTCAACGTCGATCCGTAGTCACGAGGCAAGTTCTCAACCGTTCAGAAGACCACTATCAGTCTTTTGATGCTAAAAATAACCATGATGTCTACGCAGCGCTCGAATGAGGCCCGTTGACGTGTCCCTCGCGCCGGGCGAGTTTTTTCGCGCAGCACGATTCTCCGAATATCTTGTCGCAACGGACGGAGATAATCGCTAGTCGAGGGATTCTGTCAGCGAATTAGAAGGCCGCTTGTCAGCTTCCCAGGGTTTCATAAAGCCATGATTACTGAACGGTTGGTAGTTCCGGACGGCTGTATCGAGCGGCGCGGTATACGGATTGTCTGCGAGCGACCGAAGGCGACGAGAGCCATGAGGCGCATCTCTTACGTGCGCGAGTCTATTTGAACATGGATCGGCGTGACGACGTTCTGAGCGAGCTCGCGAAGATTGACGTAGAACAGGGCGATCTCGCGGCGACAGTCGGTGCACTTCGGTGCTGCGCATGGAGCTTATTGCGCAGGTGGGAGTTGCAGACGCGTGGCTGTTGACGGCAACGTCATCATACGGAACGCTTTCCGCGGTCGGTTGATCTGAAATCGCGATTGCGCGAGGTATTGTGGCAGTCTATCGCGGCTGAGCGAATGCGATGTACGAAGCGGCAGAAGCGATCGAGGTGGATGCGGGCCCCTGGTACGCGTCGTGGAGGCTGCACATTGAGGCATGGGGCGCCTCTATGATGGAAGATTACGTGGGGCACGCTGTCCGCCTCGAGCGCCTCGCCAATTTCATGCTCGAGAATACACGCGCGAGAGATGTCACGCTGCTCGCTCGCTGTGCCATAGGACTTGCTGTGGTTGCCCGCGAGATGTTCTCGGTTCCAAGATTTGAGTTTGCGGTTGCTTTGGAGCAGCAGATACTCTGGACAGAAGACACGCATGAGTTCCATTTTCACGTCAAGCGCTCGCTCGCGTGGGCGCACGCGCTTCACGGCTCCCCGCGAACGGCTCATCACTTGATTTTTGAGCTTATCGACGAGGTACCGTCACAGCAGTGGCGAGCGCTTCTCTATAGTGACCAGGCGCATTTCGTCCACGCGACGGGTTGTGACGAGATGCTCGAGCCACTGCTCGAACGGGCAATCGAGTTTTCACGAAAGATTGATTGGAACGCGGTCGGCGAAGAGCGAATCGGATTGCTTAACCTTATTGTAGTCGCCTCGGACCGATATGTCGCGGCCGCGCGTTCTCTCATGAATGCTTACGATGCGATTAGCACAAGGGTTCCGCCTGGCCTTGCGATCGCGCATGAGAGGCGGCTTGGCGCAATGGCAAGCCACGCACGTGGAACGCTCCTTGCGGCTGAAGGGTGCAAACCAGAGGGTGAACGCCTGCTCAGAGAAACGTTCGAGACTTTTTCGCGCTTAGGATTTTCGTGGCGCAACGCATTTATCGCGCTTCAGTTGCACGCGCTTACCAAAGATGATGCTTGGTTGCGAAAGGCGGAGGCGGCCGCTGCTGAATTTCCGGAGAGCGCCATCGGTCGCGAGATTCGCAGGCGCGCGCGCGGGTCTGCGGATCCGCGTCTGGCGTCGCTCTCGCCAGCGCAGCGCCGCGTATTCGAACTTATTTGTTACGGAAAGTCGAACAAGGAGATTTCGTCAGCGCTGGACATCACCGTAAATACCGCGCGCAATCACGTGGCAGCGGTTCTTGTGCGATTTAGCGCACATTCACGCGCCCATCTCGCGGCGCTTGCACGCGAATCGGGTCTATCGCAATGACGACGGGATCGGTCACGGCCTTCGACCTCTGCCGTGCGGCGTGCTTCAGCGGGTTGCTGAACATCACGGAAGGCGATGACAGCGACGAAGCCCACATCGTGCGCGCAAGGGCCTATCTCCATCTTGATCGTTGCGAAGCCGTGTTGGAGGAATTGAAGGCTATAGACGGCACGGTCGGAGATCTCGCGGCGACCGCTGGAGCGCTTCGACACCGAGCATATGGCAGACTACGAAACTCGCCGGCTGTTGACGAGTGGTTATCGAAGGTCGAAACATTGTACGAGGACATCACTGCAATCGGCCGCTCGGAGCTAGCCATTGCTCGGAGTATCATTTCGAAGCAACGCGGTCGACCGGACGAGATGCAGCGAGCTGCTGAACAAATAGAATGGGAAGATGCGGGCCCGTGGTATCGGGCGTGGCAACTCTATCTTCTGGCATGGATCCCCGCCAATCGCGGTCGATTCACCGAGGGTTCGCCGGGATTTCAGCGACTCATCAGTTACGCCCTCGATACGCCCGCCGCAACCGACGTAATGCTTCTCGCGCGCTCCGCGCGCGCGCTTGCCACAATTACACGCGAGAATTTTACGGAGCGAGATTTCAACTTCGTGCTCGGCGCATTCGATGCAATTCCATGGACGCCCGACATCGATGTCTTTCATTTTATGGTGAAGCGCTGCCTTGCCTGGGGCCGTGCGCTACAAGGCCGTGACCGCGCCGCGCACCGCATGATGTTTGAGCTCATCGATGAATTGCCTAGCTTGGATTGGCGCCCAATATTGTATGCAGACCAGGCATATTTTATGTTCGCTACGGGAAGCTTAGGTGTCGCTCAACCACTCCTTGACCGAGCGATAGAGTTCGCTAAGGAAACTCCGTGGTTGTCTCCGGGTGAAGAACGCATCGGACTTTTGAATTTAATAGTCCTGGCGGCCGACCACGACGATCCATCAGCGCGCGGCCTGATGGATGCCTACGAGCGAATCGACGTCAAAATCGATTCCAGCCTCTCTTTTCTACACGATGGGCGTTTGCGCGCGATGGAGGACCACGCGCGCGGCGCGTTGTTTGCGGCAGAGGGTGCTCGAGAACAGGCAGAGCACTTGCTAACACAGGCGCACGCCGCGTTTTCGTCCCTCGAGTATACGTGGCGTGCAGCCTGCGTAGCGCTCGATTTGTATAAACTTACAGGCGATCGAGTGTGGCTGCGAAAAGCTGAGGGCGCCACGACGGAGTTTCCCGAGAGTGCGATTGCGCGTGAGGTTCGGCGTCAAATAAGCGGCTGCGCTAATCCACGGCTCGCAACCCTCTCGCCTGCACAGCGCCGTGTATTCGAGCTGCTCTGCCAAGGAAAGTCTAACAAAGAGATTTCGTCGGCGCTTGACATCACGGTGAACACGGCGCGCAATCACGTCGCTGCGGTTCTTGTGCGATTTGGCGCGCATTCACGCGCACATCTCGCGGCGCTTGCGCGCGAATCGGGCCTATTGCAGTGATTGCCGGGACAGTCTCCGCCTTCGACCTCTACCGCGCGGCGCGCTACACGGAGCTGCTGCAGCTAACGGAAGGCGACGAGAGCGACGAAGCTCACCTCGTGCGCGCGAGAGCCTACCTGCACATGGACCGCGCCGAGGATGCGATAGCTGAGCTGAGTTCCGTACACGCACTCGAGGGAGATCTTCCTGCGACGGCGGGAGCGCTTCGATGTCGGGCCTGGAGCCGGCTGAGCAAACGAGACGCAGTCGATGCATGGCTGCAAACTGCCGTCACGTGTTACGGAACGCTTTCCGTCGTCGGCCGTTCTGAAATCGCGATTGCGCGAGGTATTGTTGCAATGCATCGCGGTCGAACGGGCGCGATGTACGAAGCGGCAGAGGCGATCGAGGCGGACGCGGGCCCGTGGTACATGTCGTGGAGGTTGCATTTGAACGCACGGGGACCTGCCTTGGTCGATGACCACATCGAACATGGCCGTCGGTTGGAGCACCTCGCGACGTTTATGTTACAGAATCCGGCTGCGCTCGATGTCATGTCGTTGGCTCGATGCGCAGTGGGTCTTGCAACTACAGCGCGCGAGATATTTTCGATTCCCCGGTTTGAATTCGCAGTTCGCCTGGAAGAGCAGATACCCTGGAAGCGAGAGACAGCCGAATTCCGCTTTGGGGTTAGGCGTGCGCTTGCGTGGGCGCACGCGCTCCATGGCTCGCCGCGCACCGCGCATCGCCTGATCTTTGAGCTGATCGATCAAGTACCATCTCCCGGATGGCGCCCACTCCTCTACAGCGATCAGGCGCACTTCGTGCAGGCAACCGGCTGTGAAGAGATTCTCGAGCCGCTGCTCGAACGCGCGATCGAGTATTCAAAGGAGCTTAATTGGGACTCAGAGAGCGAAGAGCGGATAGGATTGCTGAGCCTCATCGTGGTCGCCGCCGAGCGCAACGTCGCGGCAGCGCATTCCCTGCTCACTATCTACGATTCGATCGCAACCAGGATGGCGCCGAACCTTACAGCCGCGCACAGCTGTCGGTTGCGGGCGCTGGAGGACCATGCACGCGGAACACTCCTCGTAGCCGAAGGAAACGAAAGCGCGGGCGAGCGTCTGTTGGCAAAAGCATACGACGTGTACGAGCGCTTAGGGCACTCATGGCGTGGTGCATTTATCGCGCTTCAGCTACACACGCTTACCAAAGATAACGCTTGGCTGCGGAAGGCCGAGGATGCGGCCGCTGAATTTTCGGAGAGCGCGATCGGTCGCGAGATCCGGCGCAGGGCGCACGGGGCAAAGGACTCGCGACTTGCCGCGCTTTCGCCCGCGCAACGCCGCGTCTTCGAACTCATCTGTAACGGAAAGTCGAACAAAGAGATCGCCTCTGCGTTGAAGATTTCCGTGAATACAGCCCGCAATCACGTGGCAGCTGTGCTAGTGCGGTTTGAGCGCACATTCACGTGCACATCTTGCAGCGGTAGCGCGAGAATCGGGCCTCTTTCAGTGATCGCCGGGACAGTCACCGCCTTCGATCTATGCCGAGCGGCGCGCTACACAGAGCTGCTGCAGTTAACGGAGGGCGATGATAGCGACGAGGCCCACATCGTGCGCGCGAGAGCCTACCTGCAGATGGACCGCGCCGAGGATGCGATCGATGAGCTGAGTTCCGTGACGCGCACTCGAGGGCGATGTTGGCGCGACGGCGGGAGCGCTCCGATGTCGGGCATGGAGTCGACAGAGCAAACGAGACGCAGTCGATGCATGGTTGCAAACCGCCCTCATGTCCTACGGAGCACTTTCGGCCGTCGGTCGTTCCGAAATCGCTGTCGCACGAGGCTGTTGTTGCGAATCAGCGCGGTCGATCGGCTGACTCGCTCGATGCGGCTAGCAGAGATAGAAGCCGAGGCCGGTCCTTGGTATCAAGCGTGGAGGCTGCACATCGAAGCGTGGGCCCCTTCGTTGATGAGACGATTACGTGGAGCATGCTATCCGCCTCGAACGGCTCGCCAGCTTCTTGCTCGAGAATCCGGCCGCGACCGACGTCATGATGCTGGCTCGGTGCGCGGTAGGGCCTTGCAATGGCCGCACGCGAGATGTTTTCGATTCCTCGGTTTGAATTTGTCGTTCACCTGGAGGAACGGATACCGTGGAGCGAAGACACGCGCGACTTCCATTTTCAAACCAAACGTGCGCTCGCGTGGGCACACGCGCTTCAGGGCTCGGCGCGGAACGCGCACCGCCTAATCTTTGAACTCGTCGATCGAGCCCCGTCGCCCGGTTGGCGTGCGCTGCTCTATAGCGATCAGGCGCACTTCGTGCAGGCGACTGGCTGTGACGAGATTCTCGAGCCATTGCTCGAACACGCGATCGAATATTCGAAAGAAATCAGTTGGGACTCAGAGCGGGAAGAGCGTGTAGGATTGCTGAGCCTCATCGTGGTCGCCGCCGAGCGCAATGTCGCGGCCGCGCACAAGCTAATGACGATCTACGATTCGATTACGGCCAAGATAGCGCCGAACCTTAGCATCGCGCACAATCACCGTTTGCGCGCATTCGAGGACCATGCGCGCGGAACGCTCCTCGTGGCTGAAGGAAACGAGTGTGAGGGCGGGCGCCTCTTGGAAGAAGCGTACGACGCAAACGTGCGCTTCGGATTCTCGTGGCGTCCTGCCTTTATCGCGCTTCAGTTGCACGCGCTTACCAAAGATAACGCTTGGTTGCGAAAGGCGGAGGCGGCCGCTGCTGAATTTCCGGAAAGCGCCATCGGTCGCGAGATTCGCCGGCGGGCGCGCGGGTCTGCGGATCCGCGTCTGGCGTCGCTCTCGCCAGCGCAGCGGCGCATATTCGAACTCATTTGTCACGGAAAATCCAACAAAGAGATTTCGTCGGCACTCGACATCACGGTGAATACGGTGCGCAATCACGTCGCCGCGGTTCTTGTGCGATTTGGCGCGCACTCGCGGGCGCATCTCGCCGCACTCGCGCGAGAATCTGCTCTCGTGCAATGACTGGAGAGTCGCGCTCTCTGGCGCCGGGCGAATTCTTTCGGGCAGCACGCTTCTCCGAATATCTTGCCGCAACGGAGGGAGACGACCGCGTTGAAGTACGGATAGAGCGCGCGCGTACATGCTTAGTCCTCTCGAGACCCAGCGATGCGCTAGCCGAACTCGCGTCTATCAACGTAACGACCGGCGATATCGCCGCGATCGTAGGCTCGCTTCGGTGCCGGGCGCATACAATGTTGGGCGAGTGGGATCGGGTCGAACCGTGGCTGGCCGCCGAACCGCCCATTGGTGTGGGGAAGATCGGGCGCGCGGAAATTGCGGTCGCGCGAATGTTGGCTGCGGCGTATCGAGGTCGCGGCGACGAGATGTATGCGGCCGCGCTGCAGATCGGCGCCGAAGACGCAGATCCGTGGTATAGCAGCATTTCGCGATTCAACACGGCTTGGTCGTTTTTGTACAAGGAGGAGTACGGCGCAGCGAGCCAGGCATTTCAAAATACGGTAGAGTTCATGCTTTCGTCGCCCGAGCGAATGGACGTTGCGTTCCTGGCACGCAGCGCCCAGGTCCTCGCATCGCTGTCGCGCGACATGTTTTCCAGCCAACGCTTCGAATTCGTCGTGTCCGTCGCGCAACGTATTCCTTGGACGCCGGACCTGCGTGAGAACCAGTTTTCGGTGCGCCGCTGCTTGGCCTGGAGCCATGCGCTCCACGGGTCCGAGCGCACGGCGCATCGCATACTGTTCGAACTCTTTGAAGAGGCGCCGCCGAGCTCGCAGTGGCGCACGATGGTCTATGCTGACCTCGCCTATCTCATTGCCTCAATTGGGTACGACGAGCTTACCGACCCGTTGATCGAGCAAGCGACGAGTGTTGCTCTGCAGACGTCATGGGCGTCGAGAGGCGAAGAACGGATCGGCCTATTGAACCTCATCGAACTGCTTGCCGATCGTGACCTCACGGCTGCGCAAGCGCTGCTCGACATCTACGAGCGCATCCCGGTCAAGATCGGGAACAACTACTCTTCGGCACACGGCAGCCGTATGCAGGCAATCGAGAACCACGCGCGAGGGGCAGTTCTTGCTGCGCAAGGACAGACGGCTGAGGCCAACCGCGTATTGCAGGACGCGTTCGCTGCATTTTCGAGCTTCGGTTTCGCATGGCGGGCCGCGGCGGTGTCGCTGCGACTTCACGCGCTGACCGCGGATCGCACGTGGCTGCAAAGGGCTGAGGCTCTCGTGGCGGAGTTTCCGGAGAGCGCGATTGCGCGTGAGATTCGACGCAGGGCGCATGGAGCAAAAGACGCGCGGCTCGCCGCGCTTTCGCCCGCACAGCGCCGCGTCTTCGAGCTCATCTGTCACGGAAAGTCGAACAAAGAGATCGCCTCTGCGTTAAAGATTTCGGTAAATACCGCGCGCAATCACGTCGCGGCAATTCTACAGCGGTTTGGCGCACAGTCGCGAGCCCAGCTCGCCGCGATCGCACGCGAATCGGATCTATTAATGTAGCCTAGCCTGGACAGATCCGGGCGCAAAGGCGCCGGAAGGAAGGAGGCTCCCGGGCATCAGCGGTATTTAGTCGAAGTGGACAATATATTGTCACGCGTAGCGGCCGCCTTGGGCGCCTTAGCCTTTGCCCTTGGCCTGCCGGTCGCCGCAATCGCTGACGCCCTCTCCCCGGCACAGATCGCGAAGGTCGACGCGGTCGTGAAAGCCGGAATGGCGCAGCAGCACCTGGTCGGTGTTGAGGTCGCCGTCGGTCGCAACGGCACGACGCTCTTCGCCAAGGGCTACGGGCTGCGTGACAAGGCAAAGAACCTTCCAGTCACCGCGAGCACCGTCTTTCCGATCGGCTCGGTCAGCAAGCAGTTCACTGCTGCATGTGTCATGCTGCTCGTGCAGCAAGGCAAAGTGCAACTCGATGCCAAGGTCGCGCAGTATCTTCCAGGCGTGCCGCACGCATCCGAGATTACGGTCCGCGAGTTGCTGAATCAAACCTCGGGCTTGCACGACTACCTTGAAAACAAGGCGTTGATCACCGCGCTGTTCGCGGGCACGTGGACAGCGCACCATCCGGCCTCGTACTACGTCGGGATGATCAAGGGCGATCCGCTCGCGTTTAAGCCCGGCACGAAGTGGCAGTACAGCAACACGAACTACGAGATTCTCGGCATGTTGGTTGCCAAGGCCAGCGGTGAATCGTATGCACCGTTCGTGACCGACAACATCTTCAAAGCACAAAATCTTGCGTCGATGCAGTATCTTACCTGGTCGGTGCCGGTGGGTGACGACGTGTCGCGTGGTTACAATTATGCGAAGGGCGCGTACACGCTCGTGCCACGTTACGACATGAGCTGGGGCGGCGCCGCAGGCGCGCTCGCGTCAAATGCATCCGACCTTGTGAAGTGGGACGGCGCGTTTTTCAGCGGCAAGGTCATCACCCCGGCGAACGTAACGGTCGCGACGACGCCGCCGCACGGCATCACGATGGGCATGTCGTCGAAAAGCACGCAAGGGAAGATCGCGCGCGGCTATGGCTTCGGCTGGGTGATCGGCAACGACGAAGGCCGCGAGATTATCTGGCATAATGGCGGCACTATCGGGGCGCGCTCGATGAACGCGACCTTTCCCGCTGACGGATTGGAGATCGTGATTCTGAGCAACGCCACGACCGCCGATCCGGAGAGCGTTGCACTCAAGATCGCCCGCCTGCTCTACGGCGGTTAGGCGCTTGCGCATCTTCACCGCTACGCTGGTAACCGAGACCAACACGTTCTCGCCGATTCCGACCGGATGGCAAGGCTTCAATCGCAGCCGCGCGCAGTCCGACGTTGCGTCCATGGCGCGCTGGCGCGCGCTGGCCGAGCGCGACGGGCATACGGTTACCGAGAGCATCGTCGCGATCGCCCAACCCGCGGGACCCACGGTGCGCGCGGTATACGAGTCGCTGCGTGACGAGTTGCTCGACGACTTGCGCAAGGCGCACCCTGTCGACGTCGTGCTCTTGTATCTGCACGGCGCGATGGTCGCCGACGGCTACGACGATTGCGAGGCCGACGTGCTCGAGCGCGTTCGCTCGCTTATTGGACCAAAGGCCGTCATCGGTGCGGAGCTCGATCTCCACGCGCACCTCACGCAGCGGATGCTCGCGGCTGCCAACGCGATCGTGGCATATAAGGAATATCCGCACACCGATATCGTCGCGCGGGCGGAGGATCTCTACGGTATCTGCGTCGATGCGGCGGTAGGTAAAACGCGCCCGGTCGCCGCTGCCTATGATTGCAAAATGACGGGAATCTTTCCCACCTCGGCGCAGCCGATGCGCGCCTTCGTCGACGACATGACCGCGCGCGAGCGCGACGGGATTCTCTCCCTGAGTTTGATTCACGGCTTTCCTTGGGGCGACGTTCCGGAAGCTGGCGTGAAGATGCTCGCGGTCGCGGACGGCGACGCCGCGCTTGCTGCGCGGGTCGCGGAAGAATTTGGGCAGCGGTTTTGGGCAATGCGCAGCAATGCATCGCTTACCGGCACCGCACTCGCCGACGCGCTCACCGCGGTGAGTACTGCGGCGGAAGGCCCGATTGTGCTCGCGGATTTCGCCGACAACGCAGGGGGCGGTGCACCGGGCGACAGCACGTTCATTTTGCGGGCGCTGCTCGAACGCGGCGTCAACAATGTGGTCACCGGCACGTATTACGATCCGATCGCGGTAGACACGTGCTTCGAGGCGGGGGAAGCCGCCACGATCGATCTGCGCTTTGGCGGCAAGCTCGGCGCGGCGTCGGGTGAGCCGATCGACGCGCGGGTACTCGTAATGCGCCTGCTCGAGAACCATCAGCAAGATGCCATGGACGATACGATTCCGGTACTTCTTGGTCGCAGCGCGTGGATTCGCACGCAAGGTATCGATGTCGTGCTGGCATCGCATCGCACGCAAGTCTTTTCGCCAAATGCCTTTACCGGCTTGGGCATCACGCTCAGCGACAAACGCGCGATCGTCGTGAAGTCGTCGCATCACTTCTACGGGAAATTCGCCCCGCTCGCGACGCGCGTGCTGCACGTCGGTGCCCCCGGCGCGCTTTCGCTCGACTTCGCATCGATTCCGTACACGAAGCGCGATCCAAACTATTGGCCGCGGGTCGAGGTGGCGACGGTATGAGAAGGACGCTTATCGCGCTGGCACTCGTCGTACTGGCTGCCTGCACGCGCGTTGGCCAAGCATCGCACGGCGCGGGGACGCTCGTCGTCGCATTGCGGCAAGAGCCGGTCTCACTCAATCCGCTGATCCTCGAGGGACCGTCCGCCTACACGGTGAGCGAGCTTTTTTATTCCTACCTCACCAACTACGACGCAAGCGGAAACATCGTTCCCGACCTTGCGACCTACACGGTCTCGCCCGACAGCAAGCAGGTAACCTACCATCTACGACACGATGTGAAGTGGCAAGACGGCGTACCGCTGACGTCGCGCGATGTCGTGTTCAGCTATCAGGCGGTCATGAATCCGGCGAACAACCTGCCGCAGCGCTACGGCTACGACCGCGTCGCCTCGGTGACCGCGACCGACGCGTATACGGTCGTCGTGCGCACCAAGGTGCCGTTCTCGCCGATCATCGGTTGGTTCTTCGGCGGCGACAGCAACTACACGATTCTGCCGGCGCACTTGCTTGCATCGTACAAAAACCTCAACAGTGTGAGCTTCAACGCGGCGCCGGTCGGCTCGGGACCGTATCGGTTGGAGCGCTGGGACCGCGGCAACCGTCTCACGCTTCAGGCGAACGCAACGTACTACGCCGGCAAACCGGCGATCGAGCAACTTGTTATGCCCTTCATCGCCGACGGCTCGACCACGATCAACGAGCTGCATACCGGCGAGCTCGATGCGGCGTTTCTGCTCGATGCGTCACGCATCGCTGAGTTGCGCGCAATCCCGCACCATCAGGTTGTCGTCACGCCTGTGCCGTATTTCTATGGTCTCGCATTCAATCTTCAGGATCCGATTCTCGCCGACCATGCCGTGCGCGAGGCCCTTGGCCTGGCGATCGATCGCAAATCGCTGACACGCAAGATCACACAAGGCGCCTACGATCCCGACACGGGCGCGCGTGGCCTCTTTACGTGGGCCTTTGATCCGCACGCCGATACGCTCACCTACGATCCGCCGCGCGCGGCCGCATTGCTGACGCAGGACGGCTGGGTTCCCGGCGCCGACGGCGTTCGTGTGAAAGCCGGCCACAAGTTGCGCCTGGAGCTCTCGTTGCCGGCGGGATCGGATATGACCACACGCTTTGCAACGGCAATTGCCGCGAGTGAACGGGCGATCGGTATCGACATGTCGATGCGTCGCTACGACCGCACGCAATTCATCTCGACCGAGGGGCCCCTACTTCAAGGGCACTATCAGGTGTCGCTCTACGACTATCAGGCGACCCAGGATCCCGATGCGTCCTGGTTCCTCAGTTGCGATCAGCTTGCACCGCGCGGTTTCGATTTGACGCGCTACTGCAACGCAAAGGTCGACGCGCTATTGCGCCAGGGTGCGGCGACCTTCGATCGTGCTAAGCGCATTGCCGCGTATCGCGAGGTGCAGAAGCAGCTCGCAATCGACCTCCCGCTGGTGTTCATCTGTCAGCTCAGCGAAGTCGACGTCATTCCTGCAGATTTGCGCGGCTATGCCCGCCCATTACTCTCTCCCTTTAGATCGGTGGCTTCATGGAAACGGTAACCCCTCGCCGGTACGCAATCCTGACCGAAGGATTGCTCGTCGGGACGCACGGCAAGACGGCTCACGGGGTGTTGCGCTATCGCGGCGACGCAGTGGTCGCCGTCATCGATTCGCAGTACGCCGGCAAGCGCGTCGACGAAGTGTTGCCGTGGCTTAGGTTCGCGTGCGCCGATCGTCGCGTCGCTGGACGACGCGATGAAGCTGGGGCCGACTGCGTTGTTGGTAGGTGTCGCGACGACCGGTGGCAAGATGCCGCCGGCGTTGCGCCCGACCGTATTGGCCGCCGTCGATGCCGGACTCGAGATCGTCAACGGCCTACACGAGTGCTTGAAGGACGATCCGGAGATCGTCGCGCGCGCGCAACGTTCGGGTGCGCGCTTGTGGGACGTGCGTATTCCACCCGACGATATTCCGCTCTTTAGCGGCGCGGCGTATAACGTGAACGCACAAGTCGTGTTGGCAATCGGCAGTGATTGCGCGGTCGGCAAGATGACCGCGATGCTCGAGGTCGAGCGCGCGGCAAAAGAAGAAGGCGCCCGGATCGAATTTGTTGCGACGGGCCAGACGGGCATCCTTATCGCCGGCAAAGGTATCGCGGTCGATCGCGTGATCTCGGATTTCGTCACCGGGGCCGCCGAGCAACTCGTGCTCGACGCGGCGCCAAATGCCGACGTCGTGTTCGTCGAAGGCCAAGGCAGCATCTTTCATCCCGCCTATGCACCGGTCACGTTCGGACTACTCTACGGCTCGGCGCCCGATGCGCTCGTGCTCTGTCATCGCGTCGGCAAGACGACCATCTCCGGATTCGACAACGTCGAGCTTCCCGATCTCGCGCAGCTGGTGCGCGACCACGAAGCGCTCGTAGAGCGCCTCAAGCCCGCAAAGGTCATTGCGATCGCGCTCGATACCTCGGCACTGAGCGCCGAGGAAGCCCGCAAGGCGATCGCACAAACGGCTAAAGAGACGGGCCTGCCGGTTGACGATCCGGTGCGCAACGGCGGTTCCGGCCTCTGGTATGCAATCGCGGCTGGAATTCGCAATACGCCGAAAGCGCTAGCGCTCGCGGCCGACGCCGTGAACTTGTAGGGCTTTCGCCGGTACGACGAGTTGCGAGAGCAACAATCCCGCGACGAGTTGCACTGCGGCAAACGTGGCGTTGATACCGAACGTCACGGCGCTCGAGATGTTGTGTTGGAAGGCGAAGAGCACGCTTTCGTAGCTCAAACTTCCCGGCACGAGCACCAGCAGCGCGGGTACGAGCATCAGCGCTTGCGGGACGCGCAAGACCCGCGCGCCGACGTTGGCGACCACGCCGCAGAAGAAAGCCGAGAGGAACGCAGAGATCGCGTGCACCGGCGTGCCCGTGAGCAGATGCGAGGTGAGTAGCGCAACGACGCTCGACGCGAAGACCCAGATCACATCGCGCAGCGGCGTGTCGAGATCGATTGAGATGCCGGCCGTCATCAAGACGGCGGCGAGAATCCACCAACGCCCCGCAACCGCGTGCGGCATAATGTCGCCGGTTTGCAGCAGCGATGGACCGATCACGGCAAAGCCGAGGAACGCGCCGCAGCCGAGTTCGAGCAGCACCGAGAGCACGCGGCCGAGTCGCGCGACGCCGGCGACGAGTTCGTTGTTGGCCAATTCGTGGAGCGCGAGCGTGAGCGAGTAACCCGGCAGAAGTACGACGACGCCGGCCACGATCGAGATGTAGATGTTCGTCGGCCCGAAGAACTTACTGAAGGCGGCTACGATCAGCGTCGCTGCAAACGCCGCAATCGCTTCGAAGAGCCGCGCGACGATAGGTACGCGATCCGCAACGGCCGAGATTATGCCGGTGAAGAATCCAATGCAGCCTGCGACGATCAGTTCGCGCGTGCCACCACCGAGCAGAATCGCGACGCCGATTGCAAGCAGCGTGAGCGCTGGTATCTCCCAGAGCGCGTTGCGTCCGGGCCAGCGGCGATCGATGTCGGTCACGAGCACGCTTGCCTCGCGATAGTCGATCTCGCCGGCGCGCAGTTTGTCATAGATCGAATTGAGCAACGAAAGCTTGCGGAGGTTCACGCGCCCCGGCGGAAGGCGCAACAAGACGATGCGCTGATTCCACATCGGGCCGACCGCGATCGTGATCTGCGTCGGCAGCGCAAAGATCTGTACGGTCAGGCCGATCGTCTCGGCGATATCGCCGAGCGTCTCTTCGAGTCCGTCGGTCGCGACGCCCGAGCGGTGCAATTCGCGCGCCATCGTTCCAAGGAACACGGCTTTTGGATCGTCGGCGATCGCCGAGAGCTGTTCGCTCATCCGTCGCCCGGTATCGTTGACGGCAACGGAGGTGTGGTCGGGCCCGCGGTTGGATTCTGCCACGTCGTGCCGTCCGCATACTGCACGTTGACGGTAGTGCAATTCTGCGGCTCGTCAAGGCTCGTAAGCAGCCACGGTAACGTCATGGGAAGGTCGTCGCGCGAAAGTTTGTGGGGCTCGATATCGGGGCGCCGATCCGAAGCGACAAAAACACCGGGCGCAAACGTCCCGCCTTCGACGAAATCAACAGCGCTTGAGGCATAGGGGACGCGGAAGACTACACGCGTGATTGAAATCTGCGAAAGGTTACGAAAGCGCACGTACAATTCGGCGCGTCCTCGTACCGTACCGGCCGGTGTTAATCGCCCAACGCCAACCGCGTATTGACATCCGATGATTCCGATGGGATCGCGCAATGGATTATCGAACGACGCGGGGATCGGCGTTGCATCGTCCGGCAGTGCCGTCGGTACGCTAAATGCCTGATCCGGAGCACTCGGTGTTCCCCACTCCGCGCCCTCCGCCGTTTTCGTTTCGATGATCGCGCAGTTTTCGGGAAACGGCAGTCCCGCGTACCTGGCCTTGATCGGGTTCTTCCCTTGCAAAAGTGACCAGAACAGTGACCGGTCGCGGACCGTCACTGCTCCCGGTGCAAACGTTCCGTGATCTGGGAAGTCGATATAGCCCGAGCCGTATTTTACCCGCCAAAGAATTGACGAAAGCGTCGTCGTTGAGTCGTTGCGAAAACGGACGGTCAATAAAGCGTTGTGCGGCTCGGTCGATAACGTGCAGGAGAACACGTGGATATTCGGCTTCGGCGTCTCCGCTCGCAGCGCCGTCGTCGCAACTACGACCGCCGCTAAGAACGCAAAGAGCGCCCCGCATATAGCGAGGCGCCCTCGAATCTCACGCACGCGCGTTACTTCTTGGCTGCGGTCTTGCGCGCGGTCTTAGCCGCAGCGGCCTTCGCCGCAGTCGACTTCGTCGACTTGGTCGACTTGGCTTTCGCCGGCGCGGTCGCGGCCTTCGCCATCGCCTTGGCCAAACGCGACTTCTTACGCGCGGCCTTGTTCTTATGAATCACGCCCGTCTTCGCGGCTTTGTCGTATTGGCTCTCGACCGATTTTGCGAACTCGGCATCCTGCGCAGCGACCGCCTTCTTGAAGATAGTCTTCAAGCGCGTCGTCTTATCTTTATTTTGCGCGGTGCGCTTGTTCGTCTGGCGGACCCACTTTTCCGCGGCCTTGATATTCGGCAAGCAAAACTCCTAGATTGCGTTAGCTCTTGGGCAACGGCTCGCAGTATACCAGAGGGGCGAAGCCGCGCGCAACCCGCCCTCAGGGCGACGATAGGAGACTTTTGTAGCTCAGATAGCGGCTGGGCGCGATCCGGCCCTCCTCGACGGCGGCTTTGACGCGGCAGTCGGGCTCGGCCTGGTGCGTGCAGTCGGTGAAGCGGCAGTCCACGGCGGCTTTGCGCAGCTCGCGGAAGCCCTGTACCAGTTCGGCCGGTGTGACCGGGCCTAGGCCGAACTCGTTGACCCCAGGGCTATCTATAAGGAAGCCGTCGCCGACGCGGTAGAGGCGCGCGACGGTCGTCGTCTGACGCCCGAGGCCGTGGCGGGAGACCTCGCCCACGATCGCTTCGCCGCCCAGCGCCTTGAAGATCGAACTCTTGCCCACGCCCGAGTTGCCGACGAGCAGCGCACGGTGTCCGCGCAACGCTTCGCGCAGCGCCTCGACGTTTTCGCCGCGCTTCGGATTGATCACGAGCGTGTGATACCCCAGCCCCGCGTACAGTTCGCGCAACGTATCGGTGGACACGGGATCGCTCAAGTCAGGTTTGGTGAAGACGACGAGCGCGTCGATCGATTCGAACTCCGCGAACGCGAGGAGTTGATCGAGCGTCACCAACCGCGGCGGCGGGTCGGCGAGCGCGGTGACGGTGACCAGCACGTCGACGTTGGCGGCAATCGTTTTGGTACGGCCGCCGATACTGCGGCGCTCGAGGTGGAATGTGCGCGGTTCGATACGCTCGACAACGGTTTTCTCATCTTCGAGCACGCGCACGTGGACGACGTCACCCGGGACCGGCATGAAGCGTTTTCCGGTCTGACGGCGGAGCTGAGCGAGCCGCGGTTGCGCCTCGCCGTCGAGGCTAACCCAGGCGGAATTCTTCCCCGTCGAAACGACTAAAGCGCGGCGTGGGCCGTTTGTCACAATGGTTGTTATGCCATTTCGCCTAACGAAGTGCTTGGGATTTTCTCCACCATGTCTGCCTTTACACTGCGTTTCCAGCCCGAACCCAGCGACGCCGAGGTACGCGCGGTCGAACACGCCGCGCACGATTTGGGCGCGCGCGTCACGTGGCAACACACCATCGCATGCAAGCGCATGTATGGGTTGGTTGAAGGCGCCTCACCCGCATGCGTATCCACGCTGCGCGAGGCGACCGTGGCGACGGTGTACGATCGGCCGGTCATCGCCCTTGCAGTTGTCCCTACCGTGCCCGAAGCCTTGCCGCCGCTGATGCGCGCGCTTGGCGGGCCGGGACTCCCGGCCGGCATCCACGCCTGCGACCCGTGCGACGGCGGCATAATCGTCGAGTGGGATCTCGACGTCTGTGCGCTCGACGTCATTATGAATGTAATCGATATCGAGATCGATCGCTTTCGCGGCGGTCGCGTCAATACGCTGTTGACGCCGCTGCCGCTGCAGTGGTGGACAGCGATTGCCGCCAGCGGCTTGCGCGCCCCGGAGATCACCCCCGAGCGGGTGCTCGAAGAGCAGCTCGAGGTGCAGCATGTCCTGGATTAGCGCGTTCTTCAGCGGCATCGGCCTCACCGACGTCGTCGACATCGTCGTGACGAGCGTCTTGATCTATTACGTGCTGCTCTTGATCCGCGGTACGCGCGCGGTGCAGATTATCACCGGCCTCTTCATACTGGCGGGGTTGCTGGGTTTGGCGAATCTGCTGCACTTGTATCTGCTTGGTGCGATTCTGCAGTGGCTCGTGCTTGGATCGGCCTTCGCACTCGCGATCATCTTTCAGCCCGAATTGCGCCGCGCCCTCGAACAGATCGGGCGCGGTGGGCTCTTGCACATCGGTGACGAGACGACCGACTGGATGCGCCCCGAAGATAAGTCGATCTCGACGCTCGCACATGCGGCGTTTCTGCTTTCGCGCAACAAACTCGGCGGTTTGATCGTGCTCGAGCAGCACAGCGGACTCAAGGAGTTCGCGGAGAGCGGCACGGCGCTGCATGCCGAACTCTCCGAAGAGCTGTTGCTTGCGATCTTCATGCCGCGTTCGCCGTTGCACGACGGCGCCGCGATCGTGCGTGAAGACACGATCGAAGCGGCGGGCTGTTTCTTGCCGCTGGCCGAACAGCGCTTGGCCGAACGCCGCCTCGGGACGCGCCATCGCGCCGCACTCGGACTCAGCGAGCAGACCGACGCCGTCGTGATCGTGATCTCCGAAGAGACGGGCGCGATCTCGATTGCGCGTGAGGGCAAGTTGTCGCGACCGGTGGAAGAAGAAGCGCGTCTGATCAAGGTCTTGCTCGCGGTCACGCGTCCGCCGCGCGACCGGCGTGGCTTCGCGCGCAACGACGTCGTCTCGCAATTGCGCGCGCGCCTCGCCCCACAGAAGAACAAGGAAAATCTCCGTGCAGATCATCCGAAAGAACTTCGGACTTAAAGTCATCGCGCTTGCCCTCGCGATCGTTGGGTGGGCGTATTTCCGCTACTCCAGCAATCCGGTCTTGGCCGCGCGTTTCGAGCAGCAGTTCTCGATCCCGATCGCGACGAGCAATCTGCTCGACGGCTATATGGCGCACTTTTCGCAACGCGAAGCGGTCATCACGGTGGCGAATCATCGCGGGGATCCCGCGGTGAATCCGGCGGAGATCAAGGCGCAGCTCGATCTTTCGGGCAAGGGCCCGGGTACGTATACGGTCCCGGTCGAACTGATCGCACCGAATGTTGTGGTGCAGAGCTTGAGTCCCGCGTCTGTCAGCGTGACGATCGACAAAGAGTGAGGGCCTATTTCGGCACCGACGGAGTGCGCGGCGTCGCGAACGACGATCTGACGCCCGAGCTTGCCTTTGCTATCGGTCGCTCGGGGGCAACCGTGCTCGCGCACGAGGTCGACCGCGACCGGCCGGTGATCGTTGGTCGCGACACGCGCCTCTCGGGCACGATGCTCGAAGCCGCAATCGTCGCGGGCATCACCTCGGTTGGGCGCGACGTGTTAGCGATCGGCATCGTGCCGACGCCGGCGGTCGCGCGCGTCACCGTCGCGGAAGAAGCCGCGGCGGGCGTGATGATCAGCGCCTCACACAATCCGATTGCCGACAACGGCATCAAATTCTTTGGCGCCGACGGCTTCAAGCTCTCCGACGATCTCGAGCACGAGATCGAGGCGCTGATCGATCGCGACGATCTTCCGCGTCCAACCGGCACCGGTGTCGGCATCGCGCGCGTCGCGCAGAATTTGGGCAAGCACTACTATGACGAGCTCTACGGCACCGGCGCCGATCTGAGCGGCCTGCGCGTCGTGGTCGACGGGGCGTTCGGTGCAGCCTACGCCATTGCGCCGTACGCGTTGCGCAAGCTGGGCGCCGACGTGATCGAGATCAACTGCGAGAACGATGGCGCGCGCATCAACGTCGAGTGCGGTGCGACGCACCTCGGGCCGCTACAAGCTGAAGTAGAACGCGCGAGCAGCAACGGCGATCGCCCGGTTATCGGTGTCGCTTTCGACGGCGACGCGGATCGCGCGCTCTTCGTCGACGAGACCGGCGCGATCGTCTCGGGCGATCACGTAATGTTCGCGATCGGGCGTGCTCTGCGCGGACGCGGCGAACTTGCGCGCGATACCATCGTCGGTACCGTGATGAGCAACATCGGTTTCGAGCGCGCGCTTGCGCGGCACGGCATTGCGCTCGTGCGCACCGCGGTCGGCGACCGCTACGTGCTCGAACGTATGCAACGCGATGGATTCAATCTTGGCGGCGAGCAGTCCGGACACATCATCGATCTGCGTCGTAACACCACGGGCGATGGACCGATGACGGCGGTGACGCTTCTCGGCATCATGCACGCGACCGGCACGTCGTTACACGAGCTCGTGCGCGATGTCGTCGTTGCGCCGCAAGTGCTCGTGAATGTGCGTACGCCTCGTAAAGATGTGCTTAACGTGCAAGCCGTGCGCGATGCGATTTTGCAAGCCGAAACCGAGCTTGCCGGTACCGGCAGACTGCTGATTCGGCCCTCGGGAACCGAGCCGCTGATCAGGGTTATGGCCGAAGGCGACGACCGGGCGGCGATCGAGCGGATCGCCGGGGACTTGGCCCGGCACATCGAGCAAGCAGCCGCCCTTTTGTAAAGGCTGAGAAAAAAGGCGGCAGGAGACGTCCGCCCTGCGGTAAACCAAAAGTCCCAAGCCGACAAGCCTAGTGCTTGCGGCACCAACCTACGCCTGCACAAGAACACTGAATCCGGTGGCAGCCGGAGCGGGGGACTTTCCCAGGGGATAGGGGTGAATGAGCCGGTCGGCTCTAGGGCGATCTTTCCCGTCCGAACCCGTCAACTAACCTCGCAAGTGTCGTGAAAGAGGAACCGTCTTGCGTCAAGCGTTAGCTGCTGGGGCATTTGCCCTGTTGCTGGCCGGATCGTTCGCCAACGCGAACGCCGCGACTACTACGAGTCGCGCCAAAGTTTCCCCAACGACCACGAACGATGCGGTAACCAGCCCGGACGTCGCACAGTGGACGTCCCGCCTCATTGTTACCAGATCCGAGCACGGATCAAACGCGCAATTTCGCTCGTTTGCCGGCGGTGTGCTCGCCCGAACGTCAAAGCTTGCTGCGCAATTGACGCGTAGCGCGCTGCGTTTCTTGGGCGTGCCCTACGTCTTCGGCGGCACGAGCACGACCGGTTTTGACTGCTCGGGCTACGTCCAGCACGTCTTTGCGATGCTCGGCGTTAGCCTTCCGCGCACGGCCGACGCGCAGTATGACGCGGGCCATCGGGTGGTCGGCGGCATGCGTGCGGGCGATCTCGTGTTTTTCCAAACCTATGCGCCGGGCGCTTCGCACGTCGGCATCTACCTCGGTCACGACAAGTTCGTGCACGCGAGCTCGAGCCACGGCGTGACGGTCTCCAGTCTGCATGACTCGTACTGGGCCGCGCGCTATATTGGTGCCAAGCGAATCCTTAGCGCAAAGGCAGGCCACGCGGGAGATTAACAGCCCACCCGACCGCGTTGCGGCGGAGTCGCGCAGCGCATCGCTCGCGTACCTCTTCTGGCCGATGGCGCTCCTCGAGCGGGTTGCCCCGCGCCCGGAAGCGTCGGGCTGGTTCCGTTTCCATATGCGGCAAGCCCTCGGGTTCGGTATCCTGTCGAGCGCGATCGGCTTTGCCGCTTTGCTATGGCCGCTCGTGCTGAGCGCGATCGTCGCCAACGTGGTCGCGACCCTCTGGATCTATGGCGTTGCCATGATCATCGACCTTGCGCTTTTGGTGGTATGGGTCGTCTTAGCGGTAAGCTATAGTCAGCGGGCGGCCCGGGGCGAGCTGTTCGACGTCCCATGGGTCGCGCGCCTGACAGGGACCTCGGTCGAGAAGTAGTATTCAGGGGCGTCACGATGGGGTGTCGCCAAGCGGTAAGGCAGCGGGCTTTGAATCCGCCATGCGTTGGTTCGAATCCAGCCACCCCAGTAGACTCTATCCGTCAAAGCTGAAGCTTTGCCGTCTAGAGTCGTGTGGCGCTGCTGCGCAGCGCTCACACTAATGCGATGCGAAGCCGTCGATAACGCGCACTTCAACGCGTGCTAAGCGATCTTCAACGCGATCCAGCCGGAATTCGACGCGGTCTAGCCGACCTTCGACGCGATCGAGCCGGCCTTCAACGCGGGCAAACCCTGCGCCGACGGCGCCAGCTAGATCCGCTATTGCGCCCGACAATTGAGTAAATTGCTCGTCATCCATGCGCCCCACCATACGCAGCGTTCGTTGCTGTGATGTGGCGGCCTTGTGGACAGGACGCGATCAGCGAGCACGCGTTTTGAGGGCCTCGATGACGGCCTTCGCGGTGCTCGCGCTAGACTGCGGATTTTGACCCGTGATCCACGTGCCGTCGACTTCAATATGGTCGGCGAAGTTCGATGCGGTTACGACGTTTGCACCCTGTTCGCGCAATTTCGATTCGAGTAAGAACGGCATCAGCGTGTCGAGCTTCACGGCGCGCTCTTCGTCGTCGGTGAAGCACGTGATGCGTTTCCCCGCGACGAGCGTTTCGGCTTCGCCGGTGCGAATCGCGTCGACGAAAGCCGCCGGCCCGTGACACACCGCTCCGATGATCTTGCCTTGTGCATCGAACTCGCTCAGCATCGTCTTGATCGGGTCGAAGGTCGCAAGGTCGAACATCGTGCCGTGTCCGCCCGGGATAAACACGGCGTCGTACTCCATCGCATCGCCGGCCTCGAAGAGTGTCTTGGTGTGTTCGAGTTCTTTGCGCGCGGGATCGCTCGGATCGGCGCCTTCGAGACTGCGCGGGTCGATCGGCGCTTTGCCGCCGTGCGGCGTGACCGTCACGACTTCAAAACCTGCGTCGCGAAAGGCGTGCCATGGGATGCTGTACTCCTCGAGCCACAACCCGGTCTGGTGCTCGGCATCGATCTGGGAATGTCCGGTCACGATCATCAAAATCTTCGGCATAGTAACGGTATGATACCCCGAAAAATTGGAGCCGGCATCAGGCACGAGTGACCGGCGCTGGGCTTGATTACTTTCGGTCGCGGTGTCCATAATGGGGTATGGGCTCGCTTCTTCCCAGAGCGACATTCTTGCTGTTCGCCGCGCTCTCAGCTTGCACAACGCCGTATATCGTGCCACCGAACCCGCCTACGCCGACGCCATCAAGCCAGGCGACGCCGACCCCATCGCCGACTCCGACGCCCGGGCCGGGCGCCGTTATGCTCATACCCTCGAGTCTGTTCTTCACCGCGGCTGGTGCGGCCAACGCGCAGCCGGTGACCGTGAGCCAAACGAACTACGCAGGCACGTTCACTACATCGACGACGACGTGTAGCGGGATTGCGACTATCGCGAGTACCGGAAGTGCAGCATTTTCGGCGACGCCGGTTGCCGCGGGAACATGCAGCTTTACGATTACCGGCGGCAACAATATGACCGCGACGCTCACGATCAGCGTCACGACAACCACGGTCGGAGGTTCCTGATGAAACGGCTGGCGCTCGGCGTTATCACGGCGTTGCTTGCCGGATGCGGCGGTAGCGGCGCTGCGCCGAGTGTCGTTCCGCAGCAACCACAGCCCTCGCAGCAAAACCCGCAAAGCGTCAGCGTCTCATTCAATATCGTCGTTCCGATGGCGAGTGGCGCAAATGCGCGGCGGGTGCCTAACTATGTTTCAACTTCTACGAAGTCGGCGTCGATCGTGGTCGGCACGGGCGCGCCGACGATTGTGAATTGCACGACGACGTGTAGCGGCACGGTCAGCGCGCCGGTCGGCAGCGACACCTTTACGATGAAGCTGTACGACGCGACTGGCGGAACGGGCAATCTGCTCTCGACGGGAGCATTGACGCAGACGATCGTTGCGAACACCGCTAACAGCGTGAACGTCACGTTTAATGGCGTCGTAGCGTCGCTTGCAATTTCGCTCGGCGCAAGCGGCACCGCCGGAACCGCCGCGACGATTCCGGTTACGCTAAACGCGTTCGATGCCGATGGCAAGACGATCGTAGGTCCGGGCGTGTACGTGAACGCAAGCGATACGCCGCTTACCGTAACGTTGGGTGATAGCGACGCCACCGGCGCAACGATGCTCTCGCAAACGACGGCGACGCAGCCGACGAGCGGCATCACCATGAGTTACACCGGCCTCGCGATCGCGCCCGCGTCGATCGGCGCGTCGGCAACCGGCATCACGACAAACAGCACGACGTTTACGCCGACGCTGCAGCCGATTGTCTACTCCGGGCCGCTCAACGGTTCTAACCCGAACATTCAATTCGGTATCACGAGCGGCAGCTTCAGTGCCAGCGAAGTCGGCTGGACGAATGCTCCCTATACCAAGAATCTCACCGCGACCGCTGCGAGCAACTGCAGCACCATCGGCAGCGTCTCGCCCGGCAGCGGCACCTCATTTACAGCAACGATCGCAGGCTCGCCGACGATTGGGAACTGCGCGGTAACGCTCGGCGACAATGCCGGCCAGACGTTAGGAGTGACGCTGACCACGCCCGCGATCGGAACACCGGCTGCCCTCGGCTCGAACCAAGCAAACGGCGCCCCTCCTACGTCTATCGGCGTCACAACGACGCAAGCTGCCCCGGCTGGATCGGCGATCATCGTCATATCGACGGCCAGCGCGCTATTCGGCCCGCAGGCCACTGGCGTAACCTGCGCGGACAGCGCCGGCAACACGTATCACACCGATGTTTCTGAGAACCTCGGCGTTAACGATCTGACGGCAATTTGCTCCGCGCCTGCGCTCGCAAACCAACTTCCGTCCGGCGGGACGATCACGGTCAGTTGGACCGGCACTGCGCCGAACGGGCAGATCTATCTCGCGTCTGCATGGTCCGTAACGGGTCTTGCCAGTTCACCGCTGGATCAGACCGCCTTCGCTGCGGGCACCGGCTCATCGGCGTCGAGCGGAACGACAGCGACGACAGCGCAGGCCAACGAGCTGCTTTTCGGCGCAATAGAGGATACGGGTTCCGGCGTTTCCGGCGCAGGCTTTACGCCCGGTAGCAACGGAACGTCAAGTACCTGCGCGACGACCGGCTCACCAACATATAGCGGTCTCGGCGGCATAGACAGCGGCAATCCCCCCTCGTTGTTCGGCATGTACTGCGTGGTGAATAACACGGGTGGATATGCGGCTAATGCGACGCTCGTAGGCAATCCATTCTGGCAGGCGATGTTGGCCACGTACAAGGGCGTAACACCGTAGCCGCAGCGAACATCCGCTGCCGCACTACGCACCGCCGACCGTCCAGAAGTCGTAGGTAAGGTCCGGATCGGTGAAATACGCATCGGGAATCCAAAAGAACCCGTCGCGCGCGTAGTCGCGCCCAAGCGAATTGCGCGCGAGAAAGCAGCGCTTGGTGGAATCGTACCCGACCGCGATCAGGGCATGACCGCCCGCGAGCGTGTTTGCCTTGCGAGGCAAGCGCAGCTTGCCGCTCTTCGCCGCCTCGGTGAACGGCTCGACATAGGCTTGAATGCCGAAGATAAATGCGCGGCCTTGCGCGAGCGCTGCACGTAGGTCATCGAGTTGCTGCGGGATGCGATGATACCGAATCGCCAAGAGTACCGCGTCGCGATAGCACGCGCGCGCGGGGCGCTTGGTGATCTCGCGTTTGAGAAACGGCCATTGCCGCTCCGGACACGCGCCGCGGTGCGCAAAGGCTTTAATAGCGTTGCGGATCGTCGTCCCTGAATCGGTCGCCTGCGTGTTGGTCAGCACCCGCGCGTTGTAGTACATAAAGAGCCGCGAAGGCGGCGCGAGTTCCTCGTCGCGCTGGTTCGCATCGAGCGTGAGTGCCGAGGCAAGCGCGTTCGCACTGCAGGTCTGCGTGCGGTACTGATTGTAGACCGCGCCGCAGAAACGCGACAGGTCGGTCTTGGAAGGCAAGTGCTTGATCGACGCTGCGAAGCGCCGGTCGCGCGTATCGTGGGCGTCGCGGTAGCCGCCGGGATGAAAATTCAGCGTGGCCATGAACCGCCCATTCGAGATGAGTGGAAAGCAAGCCGCCACGTTGCATGTCACCAATGGTGACGCGGTCGTCTACCTTTTTAAGAAGGCAGGCGTCGTCGGTACGCACCTGCCGTGGCGGGACATGCTGCACGAGGGCCCGGTGCCCCCCGGCGCGACGCTCGAGGAGCTCAGCCGCGTGCGCGGCGAGTATTTGGCATCGCGCGGTTTCGGCAAGCCGATCAAACTGTTGCACGATTTCGCAGCACGCGACGCGACGCTGCGGCGGGCGCCCGAGTTCGCCGAAGTCGTACTGTGGTTCGAGCACGATCTCTACGATCAGCTCCAGTTGCTGCAAATTCTCGTGGAGCTCGACGCGATGCGCCTCGAGCCCGGTAAGGTCAGTCTGGTACAGAGTGACGCGTATCTGGGCAGCATGACCGCCGACGAACTGATCGCGCTCTATCCTCGGCGCAAGACGGTCACCGCCGCAACGTTTGAAGCCGCGCGCGGCGCCTGGGACGCGCTACGTGCGGATGATCCCGAAACATTGCTTGCATACACGCAGCGCGATGTACAGGGCTTGCCGTTCTTGCGTGCGGCGCTTCGGCGGCTTATGTCAGGAGTTTCCGTGGACCGGTGACGGGCTCTCGCGCTCGCAGCGCCACGCGTTGCAAGCGGTTGCGTCGGGACCTGCGCCTCCCGAAGAAGTTTTCCGCCGCGCGCAAGCGCTGGAAGAGGCGCCGTTTCTCGGCGATCTCGCCTTCGCGGCGATCGTGCGCGACCTGCAAACGCCGCCGGCGCCGCTGGTGGAAGGAGAAGAAGGCGCACTCGAAGCGACCGCGCTCGGCCGTTCCACACTTGCGGGCGGTGAGGATTGGCTCCAGACGCAGCCGCTCGATCGTTGGGTCGGCGGTGTGCACCTGGACGCCGAACACTGCTATCGCTGGGACGACGATGCGTCGCGATTCGTTTCGTGACCTTGCACGAGCTGATCGACGAACTGGTCGGCGCATGGCAGTCGGGCGACGCGCATCGCGCCGCCGCATTCTTTGCCGCAGACGGCGTCTATCACGAATCGGGTCGTGAGCCTATCGTCGGGCGTGAAGCGATCCTGGCCCACTTCGCGCGCTTCTTTCGCGACGGCCCCGCTTGGCGCTTCGACATCGACGAGATCATCGTCGAGGATGAGCGCGCCGCGGTAACCTACCGTTTCGAGATCAACGTTAGCGGTACGTGGCGCCGCAATGACGGCTGCGCGATCGTGCAGCGTGCCGGCAGCTTAGTCGCGCTCTGGCGCGAGTATCACGGCTGAGCGTAGGCATCGTCGAGCAATTCGACGATGTGTTTGACCTCGGCGGCAATGCCGGCGTTACGAAGTCCCGCGGTCACTTGCAGCGCACAGCCCGGATTGGCGGTCGCAACGATCGTTGCGCCGGTCGCTTCGATGTTGCCGACTTTGCGCGCTTGCAAACGCGCCGCCATCTCGGGTTCGGTGAGATTGTAGATGCCGGCGCTCCCGCAGCACACCGCGCTCTCGTGCATCTCCACGAGTTCCAGACCGGGGATCTTGGCGCAACAGCCGGCGCGGCGCGGCGCTGACGCGCTGCGCGTGCACGAGATGGCACGGCTCTTGGTAGGTCACCCGCGCATCGAGCCGGCCGAGCGCTTGGGGAAGCTCCATCGCGTCGAGCACTTCGGTGACGTCGCGTACGCGCGAGGCGAAGGCTTCGGCGCGCGTCCGCCACGCCGGGTCGTCGGCGAGCAGGCGCCCATACTCTTTGAGCGCGCTGCCGCATCCGGCAGCATTCACGACGTACACGTCGGCGCCGCTGCGTTCAAAGGCCGCGATGTTTATGCGCGCGAGGTCGCGCGCGAAGTCGTCGTTGCCTGCGTGCACCGCGATCGCGCCGCAACAGCCTTGATCGCTCGGCACAACCACGTTGAGGTGCGCGCGGTTGAGCATGCGGATCGTCGCCTCGTGGACGCGCGGAAACGCCACGTGCATGACGCAGCCGCCGTGCAAGAACGCCGTCCCCGCCGCGCGCGAAACAGCGAACTTCTGATCGTCGGGGACGAAGAAGTGGTCGGGAATCTGCGGCGCAAGCCGCGCCAGCTCGCGCAAGCCGAACATCGAGGCGAGCGCCGTAAGCCCGCTGTGCTGTGCAATTCGCAGCAGCGACGCGGCGGTACGCAGACGCGCCGGTTTGGCAAAGAGCCACGTAAGGAGAAGATTGCGCGTCCAACGATCGCGCGGCGCGCGCGCTGGTGCGCTCGCCTTTTCGATCCGCGCGCGCATCTCTTCGAGCATTGCACCGTACGGCACGCCCGATGGGCAGATCGCCTGACAGGCGCGACAATCTAAGCACTCCGACATTTGCTCGACAAAGCCGGGACTGAGCAGATCGAGGTCGCCTTCGTCGACGGCCTTGATGAGACTGATCCGACCGCGTGGGCCCGACGTTTCTGTCAACGTTTCCAAGTATGTTGGGCACGCCGGCAGACAAAGGCCGCACCGAACGCACGCTTCGTAACCCGTCATCCTTCGTTCTTGACTGACGCTTTGCGGGCGACGCCCTCTTCGATCGCCGCCGCGGCGACGGCCTTAGCGACGGCGTCGCGCACGCGCGGATCGAAGATGCTCGGAATGATGTACTCGGGGCTGCGTTCGTCGTCGCCGACGATTCCCGCGATGGCAAAGGCAGCGGCGCGCTTCATGCCCTCGGTGATGCGGCTCGCGCGCACGTCGAGCGCGCCCCGGAACATGCCGGGAAAAGCGAGCAAATTGTTCACCTGGTTTGGAAAATCCGAACGTCCCGTGGCAACGACGGTGGCAAAGGGCGCGACCACGTCCGGCATGATTTCGGGAATGGGATTCGCCATCGCAAAGATGATCGGATCGCGCCCCATGCGCGCCACGTCCTCGGGCCGAAGAATTCCCGGAGCCGAGACGCCAATGAAGACGTCGGCGCCAACCAGGACATCGCGCAGCGAGCCCCGTCGGTTCTCTCGATTGCACCGTTCCGCGAGCCAGTGCTTGTACGGGCTGTCGTAGCGACCTTCGCGCGAGAGCGCGCCGCTTCGGTCGACCGGGATTACGTCGCGAACGCCGGCGTCGAGCAGCATCTTGATCGTCGCCGTGCCGGCGGCGCCGCTTCCCGAGATCACGATTTGCAAATCCGCCAGCTCTTTGCCCACCACCTTGGCTGCGTTGATGAGGGCTGCGACAATGACCACTGCTGTGCCGTGCTGGTCATCATGCATGACGGGGATGTCGAGCGCTTCGATCAGGCGCTCTTCGATCTCGAAGCAACGTGGCGCGCTAATATCTTCGAGATTGATTCCGCCGAAGGCCGGCGCGATGCGCACGACGGTGTCAACGATCTCGTCCACGTCTTTAGTATCGAGACAAATTGGAAAGGCGTCGATATCTCCGAACTGGCGAAAGAGCATCGCCTTGCCTTCCATCACCGGAAGCGCCGCGAGGGGACCGATGTCCCCGAGGCCTAAGACAGCGGTACCGTCGGTTACCACCGCGACGGTATTGCGCTTGATGGTCAACTGAAATGCCTTGCGTGGATCGGCGGCTATCGCCATGGAAACCCGTGCAACTCCCGGCGTGTAAACCGTCGATAGGTCCTGCCGGTTTTTCACAGCGATCTTGGCCGCGACGCGAATCTTACCGCCCAAATGCGCCAGGAACGTCTCATCCGAAGCGCTGATAATGCGCGTTCCCTCGATCGCTTCGATGGCTGCTCGCACGTCGTCGGCGATGGCGTCGGACGGAACGCTGATGGTGACGTCGCGCACGACGCGCTCTTTCGTGGCCGCGTGCATGTCGAGCGCGCTGATCGTTCCGCCGGCGTCGTGGATCGCTCCAGTCAGGATTCCGAAGACGCCGGGATGGTTGGGCGTTTCGATACGCATGACGAGCGAGAAGCTAATGGACGAGTGCGCCACGGTGTAACTCCCTATATGGCTTCGACGCTGCGATAGCGCGGCTGCCACATCGCGTTGCGAACGGCGGCCCCGACGTCCTGGGGAACGTCGCGCGCAAGTCCCTCGCGCACCGCCTGCGATGCAACGGCGACGGCAACGCGCATCGAAACGTCGTGGATGTGTTCCATCGGCGGAAGAATCGGCGCGCCCAGCTGCGAGGGGTCGACCATGTCGGCGATTGCGGCGGCTGCGGCGGCGAACATTCCGTCGCTGATCAATCGTGCGCGCGTTGCGATCGTCCCTAAACCGAGGCCGGGGAAGATCATCGCATTGTTCGCTTGGGCAATGAAATAGGTCGTTCCGCCGTATACAACGGGCGCGAACGGGCTTCCGGTGGCAACGAGTGCCTTTCCGTCGCTCCACGCGATCAGGTTGGCCGGCTCGGCCTCGGCCAGTGCGGTTGGATTGGAAAGCGGCAGAATAATGGGGCGTGGCGTTCCATGTGCCATCTGACGAACGATCGCTTCATCAAAGGCGCCGGTTACGCCCGACGCGCCGATGAGCACCGTTGGAGCGACTTGGCGCACAACTTCGGCCAACGTGATGCCGCGTTCGGGCTCCCGATGCCACTGCGCGACTTCGTTCGCCGGCCGTGCATACGGCCGCTGAAAGTCGTACAGCTCGCGCATATCTTCGATGAGTAGACCGTTCCGGTCGATGCACCAGAAGCGGCGAGCGGCTTCTTCGAGCGAGAGTCCGTCGCTCGTCATCGCCTCTGCGATGAGATCGGCCACGCCGATGCCGGCCGTGCCCGCCCCGAAGATCACGAACCGTTGGTCGCGTAACCGTCCGCGCGTAACCTTGAGGGCCCCCACGACCGCGCCGAGAACCATCGAGGCCGTGCCTTGGATGTCGTCGTCGAACGTGCAGACCGACGAACGGTAGGTGTTGAGCACGTAGCGGGCATTGCTCGCTCCGAGGTCTTCCCAGTGCAGTAGCGCGTTGGGATACACGCGCAAGGCGGTCGACACGTAGGCGTCAATGAACGCGCGATACCGATCTCCGCGAATGCGCGGATTACGATAGCCGAGATAGAGCGGATCGTCGAGCAGCGCTTGCCGATCGGTGCCGACGTCGAGCATCACCGGAATCGTTCGCGACGGATCGATGCCGGCTGCGGCAGTATACACTGCGAGTTTGCCGACGCAGATGTCGATACCGCCGACACCCCAGTCGCCGATGCCGAGAATCGCCTCTGCATCAGTCGCAACGATGAGATCGACGTCGTCGGGTCCGTTGCCGGCTTCGTTGTTTCGCAGCGCGCTTTCGATCTCGTCGGGCCGGTCGATCGAGAGAAAGATGCCGCGAGGCCTGCGGAACTGGTGGCTGTATTGCTGAATCACAAGGCCGACGGTAGGGGTGTAAATGATCGGCAGCATTTCGACGACGTGCGACGTTAAGAGGTGGAAGAAGAGCGTCTCGTTACGGTCGCGCAGCGCGGTGAGGAAGGTGTTTTTTGCCAGATCGTCCGCCTGTTTCACGAACAGCTCGTACGCACGCTCGGCCTGCTGCTCCAAGGTGAGCACGGCAGGCGGCAGCAGCCCCACCAGACCGAGCGCCTCGCGCTCCGGCTCGGTGAAGGCAGTGCCTTTGTTAATTTGCGGGGTACGCAAGACGTCAAAGCCGCGGGCCGAGACCTGGATCGATCCGTCATCGGCGACGCAGTAGAATTTCGAGCGCCTCATGCTAGTTCCACTATGAGCGGCTTCGGCGGCCGCTCCGACCTTTCCGGTAGACTACAAGGCAGGGATGGGCGTATGTTGTCCTGCGCGAATCACCCGGCTACACTGGAGGCCCTTCTTGCCTGACACCGCCACGAAATACTTTCTCTCGACCGAAGAGAAACTGAAGCGCTTCGTCATCGAAGTGCTCGAGCAATCGGGCGTGTCGCGCGCGCACGCGGAAGTCGTTGCCGACGTCCTCGTCGAGGCGGACTTGCGCGGCATCGAGTCGCACGGCGTCGCGCGTTTGGATTCGTATTACATTAGCCGCATTCGCAGCGGCCATCTGAACCCGCAGCCGAACTATCGCGTTGTGCGCGAGACCAAGACGTCGATCGTCTACGATGCCGACAACGGCCTGGGCCATCCGGTTTCGAAGATGGCGATGGAAGCGGTCATCGCCAAAGCGGACGAATACGGTTCAGCCTTTGGTGCCGTGCGCAACTCGAACCACTATGGCATCGCCGGGTACTACGCGATGATGGCGCTCCCCCACGATATGATCGGCATGTCGTCGACGAACTCGGTCAAGTACGGGGCCGCGACGTTCGGGCGCGAGGTCACGCTGGGAACCAACCCGTTTGCATTTGCGGTGCCCGCCGGTAACGAGCCGGCGTTTGTGCTCGACTTCGCGACGACGACCGTTCCGAAGGGCAAGATCGAAGTCTATAAGCGCAAACGCAAAGAGTTGGAGCCGGGTTGGGCGATTGACTCGCACGGCAATATGACGGAGGATCCGGAAGAAGCGTTACAAGGCGCGTTGTTGCCGCTCGGCGGTTTCGGCATGGAGACCGGCGGCCACAAGGGCTACGGCCTGGGCTTGCTCGCCGATATTTTTTGCGGCGTCCTTTCGGGCGGCTGCTTCGGTCCGACGCTGCCGTTTGCCGACGAAACGAAAGAAGGCGCGATCTCGCATTGGTTCGGCGCGTTCCGCATCGATGGATTTCGCGACGTGGCGGCATTCAAAGAAGACATGGACGCGGAATTGCGCTATTACAAAGACAGTGCAGTGGCGCGCGGTGCGCAACGGATCATGGTCGCCGGAGAACCCGAGATTCTCAAAGCAATATATAACCGCCAATATGGTATTCCGGTGCACGGACGCATCTGGGACGGGCTCACCCGCCTCGCGGACGAGCTCAACATCGACTTCAACCTCGCGAAATAGGGGTAGAAGGGTGGTGTGAAGATATCACACCGTTCACTCGGGTTGTTTGCTGCAACAGCCGCCCTATTGCTCGCAGGGGCGGGTGCGCAGCGTACCCAGGCCAGTGCTCCAAGCGTTCCGTCGATCGTTCTGCGCGCCTCGACCACCTTCGGTACAACGATGCGCGGCGTGGTCGGCATGCAACGTCACTTCGCCACCGAGGTGAACGGCGGGATCGTGAAGCACGGGGAACAGAGTGATAGCGGCCAGCTGATGCAAGACGGCCGATTCGTGAAAATCGCGTACTATCGTATCGCGCGCGACGGCCGTCCGTTTTCGCCTTCGCAAATCCAGCAGCGCAATACCGAGACCAACAACGACTGGGCCGCGGGCAAAGTATTCTTCAAAGAGCCCTATGACCACCATTACATGAGCGACTACTCATTCGAGCAGCCGCAGGCTGGGTGCTCGGCCTGCCCAGCCGGAACACAGGCGGTGAGCTTCGCGAGTACGATTCACGACGCCCAGCACGGCAGTGGTGTGATGTATATCAACACAAGCAATGCGCACGTCGTGCAGTTGACCTACACCCCCTATGCGCTGCCGCCGCACGCGTCCTCGGGCTCCGTGACGGAAATCGGCGGCCAGGCGTTGCAGGGTCTATGGTACGTCGTACGTATCGACGAAACGTATCGGGGACACGCGTTCGTGATGACTGGAACGGGGACGTTTACCGGAATCTTCAATCACTTCCGTCGCTTTCCCAGCGTCGACGCCGGCGAGGCCGCCCTCCAAGACCAAACTATCTAGGGGCCGGTCTACGAAACGGCTTTGGCGGCCGCCTGATCACTGGGAATCAGTCCTAACTCGATACAGGCGTCGCGCTCTTTACGCAACTCGTCTTGCGTCTTCGCGAGCAACTTGGCCCCGAGGTCATCGAACTCGAAACCTTTGACGATCTGCGAGACGCCGTGTTCGGTGCGCGACGGGTACGAAAAGATGAGGCCCGTATCGATGCCGTACTCTCCGTTGGAGTATCGCGCAACGGAGTAGAGCTCGCCTGGCGGCGTGTCGTGCGTGAGCCGGTACACGCCGGTCACGGTCGCATGTGCTGCCGACGCCGCCGAGGACGCCAAGCGAGCCTGAATGACTTGCATCCCGCGGTTCTGCACCGTCGAGATAAACTTGTGCTCGAGCCATTCCTTGTCGTCGATGACCTCTGGAACGGGGCGGCCGCCGATTTTCGCGTGCGCGAAATCGGGGAACTGCGTTGCGGAGTGATTTCCCCAGATGATCATCTGCGAGATCTCGGAGACGTCGACGCCGGCTTTTTTCGCGAGCTGGGCGCGAGCGCGCAACTCGTCGAGCGTTGTCATCGCGAAGAAGCGCTCCTTGGGTACGCTGGGCGCGTTGTTCATCGCGATCAGTGCGTTCGTATTGCAGGGGTTGCCCACGACGAAAACGCGCACGTCATCGGCAGCGTTGTTCTCGATCGCACGGCCCTGTTCGGTAAAGATTTTGCCGTTGATCTGCAGCAGCTCGGAGCGCTGCATGTCGCCTTTACGAGGCACCGCGCCGACGAGAATCGCCCAATCGACGTCGCGCATCATCGCATCGGCATTCGAGCCGTATTGGACGTTCTTGAGGAGGGGGAAGGCGCAGTCCTCGAGCTCCATCAGCGTCCCGCGCAGCGAGCCCAGTGCCTGTTCGATCTCGAGCAGGTGCAATTCGAGCTCGGTCTGGGGACCGAACATTTCGCCATTGGCGATGCGGAAGATCAGCTGATACCCGATCTGACCCGCTGCGCCAGTAACCGCGACCTTGAGACGTTTTTTCACAATTCCTCCGAAAGACCGTCGTAAGCTCTGCCCCGGTTCTTTGCATTGCCAGGAATTCCGTTCGGCATTGCCCCATAAGGCATCCATGGGTCCCCACGGCCAGCCCGACCCCGAGCTCGTTCACGTCAGCGTTGCCTCCGCTGCCGGTGCTTACACCGTAGGCAATTCCTCGTTTTTCCGCTACATCATTCGCTTGGCGGAGTTGGAACTGCCGCTCTCTCGGGGCGATCAGGAAGCGGTCAACGTCTTGGCGGCTATCCCCCACGCGTTCGAACCGGACGAGGATGTGCCGGCGCTTTCGGGTGCCGGCTGGCGCATCGTGCCCGCGCAAGGCGAGTTGGATTGGCCGGTGCTCGAGGCGACGCCGCAACGTCTGCGCAGCGCGCTCGAGCGGGCGCGTTCTCTACTCTGGAACAACGCCTCGCGCTTTCACGTAAGCGCACGCGAAATTGCGGCGATCGAGGATGAACTCGAATCCGTCTACGCGGTTTTGATGCGCGCGGAAGCGGCCGGCTTCGCGGTAAACGTCTCATACGTTTCGTAATTCCGCTCGTCGGTGCCGGCGGCGAACCCATCTCGTTCGTCCGCACGCTCTTTTCGCACGGGCTGCCGTTTCTGCCGCCGGGGCAGATTGACGAAGAGCATTACATCTATGACCTCAACGTGCGCATCGGCGCGGAGGTGCGGCGTCTGCGCTACACCTCGCACGATGGCAACCTCCAGATAGAGCTCGACGGACGCGCGAGCCAGGCGGCGCAGCGGGAGGCCGAGCGGATCACACGGCGCGTGTTCCGCCTCGACCAAAACCTTGCCCCGTTCTATGCAATGATCGAAAACGACCCGCGCATGTCGTGGGCCGTCGGAGCGGGGCGGCTGATCGCAAGCCCAACCGTCTTTGAAGACGCGATCAAAACGATCTGCACCACGAACACGACGTGGGCCGGCACGCGACGTATGATCGGCGCGCTCGTCGAACGCGCCAGCGGCGCGTTTCCCGATGCCGCGCTGCTCGCCAAGACGCCGGAACGCTGGTTCGCGGACGTCGCACGGATGGGCTATCGCGGCCCATACGTGCGTGCAATCGCGCGCGACGTACATGGCGGCAAGCTCGATCTCGAGGCGCTGCTGCCGAACACCGAACGCGAAGAAGAAGCCAGAGAAGAGGCCGTCGAGGAGACGCTACGCGAGCTGCCCGGCGTCGGCCCCTACGCAGCGGCGCACATCATGCAACTGCTGGGCTTTCACCATCAACTGGTCCTCGACTCGGCAACGCGGCCCCGATATCTCGAGATTAGCGGTAAGAAGCGCGCGTCGGACAAGACGATCGTGCGTGACTTCAAGCGGTACGGTCCCTACGCCGGACTGGCATTCTGGCTGTACGTGACCCGCCATTGGGTCGAAGAAATACCGTTTGAACGCTAGCGGCGACCGGCCGTTCCCCGGCCGTCGCGGGAAGTTATCCACGCCCTAGCTAATATCCACAAACAGTGATTTGGTGATGTGAGTGGATTGTGGATGACCAGCTGACAAGGGCCCGAATACTTCAGGAAATGGCGCATTCGAACAATGCTGATGTTCGATATTTCCGACGTCCCTGGTACTGGCTCGTCGTGTTAGTGCTTGTCGCAATTGGCGCAACGGTGCTCGTCATCGTGAACGCGGAATACCGTTTTTCGCAGGATAAGCGCGCTTTTGAGCAGGGGCGAGATCTACGCGCCCAGCGGATCGAGCAGCGGATCGATGAGTACTTTTCGGGTGCTATTGAACTCGCTAACGTTGGGGCGCATTCACTCGCCTCATCCCGCGGAAACCTTGCGCTGACGAGATCGCTTACGCTGGCCCTGCTCCGCGCCAGACAAAGCGGATATGTCTACGGGGTTGGGGTGTACTATGCGCCGTACGCCTTCGACGGCCGCAATCGGCTGGTAGGCGTCTACGATCATGTGGGTCGCGGTGCGGGTTCGAGTTTAGAGCACATGCTGCCGGGCGGCATCGATGAGGTGGTCGGCGTGCTCAACGCGCCGCGTCGCGAGGAGGATTACACACGCTACCGATGGTTCCAGCGCGCCCCGGGAGCGCGCAACGCGGCCATCTTTGCGGGTCCGTATAGCGAGGCCGGGCGTAGCTTCATCAGCACGCTGCGCGCACTCGATTCGGACGGGGCGTTCGTCGGAGTGGTTACGGTAGACACGCTCACCGGCGAATTTAGAGTACTGATGGCTTCGGCCGTTGCGCCGGGTGACGTCGCGTGGATCGAATCGAGTCCGCTACGTCCGCACCACAATTTAGTCGCCACAGCGCCCATTCCGCCGGGAGTGCGAGTCGATCGGCGGATTCCGCTGCGTTACACCGGCGCATTTTTGCATCTCTCCACCGATGCAGCCCCGTTGCAAACGGCTGCGCGGGACGAGCTCTCATCAGCGATCGGGCTGCTCGCCGCGATCTGGCTGGTCGCCGGGCTCATCGCGATCGGAATGATGCAACGGTGGGTCGCGCGAGAGGGGCAACAACGCCTTGAGGCCGAGCAGGAGCGTCTCGAAGACGAGATCGCGTTCTCGAAGACCGTAGAAGCCGAGCTTCGCAAAGCGGCATACACCGATCCGCTCACCAAGTTGCCCAACCGTTCGGCATTTTTGGAGTTTGTCGAAGCGATACTGGGTTCGCCCAATCGCGATCGCTATGCGATCTTCTTCATCGATCTGGATCGTTTTAACATCATCAACGAGACGCTCGGGCATACGGCCGGCGACGATCTACTACGCGCGGTCGGCAAGCGACTCGAGTCGATCATCGAGAGCACGGATCTCGTCGCACGGTTGGGCGGGGACGAATTCGTTCTGGTCGCGGCGGTCGAGTCGCGTTCCTTCGCCGAGGCCGCTTCATTGCTGCTCGCGCACTTGAGCGAGCCGATCTTGGTGCGCGGTCGTACGATCTACCCCGAGGCTTCAATCGGCGTGGTCGCACTCGAAGGCAGCTACAGCACGCCCGAAGACCTGCTGCGCGACGCGGACATTGCGATGTACGCAGCCAAGGATCGCGGGCGTGCACGGTTTGCGGTGTTCGACGCTGCGATGCGGCAGCGTGTTGCGCAGGAGTCACAACTCGAAGACGATCTGCGACGCGCAATCGAGCGCGGCGAGCTCCTCCCGTACTATCAGCCAATTGTGAGTATGGCTACGCGACGGATCGTCGCCTTCGAAGCGTTGGTGCGGTGGCATCGTCACGACGGTACCATCGTCACTGCTTCTGAGTTCATGGATTTTGCCGAGTCGCGGGGGTTCGTCGAAGCGATCGACGGCCTCGTCTTTCGATCTGTGTGCGGGCACGCTAAGGCGATCTTCTCGCTTTTCCCTGCGGCAGTGATCTCTATCAACATCTCGCCGTCGGAACTTACAACGCCGGCGCTCGCGCAAACCATGGAACTGCTGATGGAGCAACACGAACTGCATCCCTCGCGACTGAAGCTCGAGATCACCGAGACCGCGATGATGACGAGCTCCGAGGTGGCCTCACGCGCAATCGAACGTCTCCGTGAGCTGGGCTTAGAATTCGTTCTGGACGATTTTGGAACCGGCTATTCATCGCTTGCGTACCTCCAGCGTCTTCCTATTGGCGGTATCAAGATCGACCGGTCGTTCGTGCAGTCGCTGGTCGACGATTCCAAGGCCGTTGAGATCGTGCGCAGTATCGTCGCGCTTGCGCGCTCCTTCGGGCTCTCGACGACGGCCGAGGGCGTCGAAACGCGTGAGCAGTGCGAGTTGTTGGCAAGCCTCGGCGTCGATCACGCACAGGGCTTCTTCTTCTCGCCGGCGATCGAGATCGAAGCGCTCGTGCGGCTGCTCGATAGCGCCATTTCCCCGTCGCCCCGCGCGGCCGTAGAATAGAGCCGTGAGCTCATACATCCCGGCCGACCCCACAATAGCCGAATTCGCCGCCTACCTGCGTTTAGAGCGTGGCCAGTCGCCGCGCACCTCCGAAGAGTACGCACGCGACGTGGAGCTCTTCTGTGGGTTTCTGGAGCCGCACCACGACAAGACGGCGCCGTTCTCGAAAATCTCCGCGACCACGACCTCCGACGTGCGCCGGTTCGTCATGGAGCTGATGGGGCCGCGCAAGTACTCGGCGAGTTCGGTGCGTCGCAAGATAGCCGCCCTACGTTCGTTCTTCTCATTGCAAAAGCGTGAAGGCCGTCGCGTCGACAACCCAGCGCAGGATGTGCCGCCGCCGAAAGCTCCCAAACGCTTACCGCAGGTCATGACCGAACGCGAGGTCGACAAATTGCTGCGCACGCGCATCGCCGGCAAGTCCGACTTCATGCGCCGACGGGACATTGCGATGATGGAGCTGCTCTACGCGAGCGGCATCCGCCGGGCGGAACTGGTCGGCTTGAACATCAGCGACGTCGACCTCGAACGGCGCGTGATGCGCGTGATCGGCAAGGGGAACAAGCAGCGCACGGTTTTTATCAATCAAGCCTCGGCTGAGTCGATCCGCACCTACCTCGCTGTGCGCCCGCGAACTCCTGATGAAGCGCTCTTCATCTCAAAACGTAAGACACGCATGTCGCACCGTCAGGCCTGGGTAATATTTCGCCAGTTTGCCGAGCTCTCGGGATTGACCAAGCACGTTACGCCGCACGTGATGCGCCATTCGTTTGCAACGCATCTGCTGGAGAATGGTGCCGACTTGATGACGATCAAGGAGTTGCTCGGTCACGAGAGCCTCTCCACCACACAGATCTATACAAATGTCTCACTCGAGCATATGCGCCGCAGTTACGAGGAGGCGCACCCGCGCGACCGCAGCGAAGAACGCTAGCGTGAAACGCTACTCACTCCTGCTCGCTCTGGCTTTTGTCGCATGCTCCTCATCACCACAACCTTACGCGACGACGACAGGCGTGCTAAAACCCGGCGCGGTTATAACCGTGAATATCGAAAGCGGCGTCGTCAATGCATTTAAGCCGATGCAAGGCGATCCTGCCGATCGCTTCACGATCTCGGCCACTGCGCAAGGCGATGCCGCACAGCCACCCGCGCCGTCCATCCGCCCGAACGGCAACGGCATCATCGTGAATGCAACCGGGACGCTTGCGTATCTCCTCGTGCGCGTGCCCCAGGGCGTCGATCTGGTGGTTCATTCGAAGAACGGCAATGTCAACGCCACCGATATCAGTGGCAACGTCGACGTGACTGCGATCAGCGGCAACGTGAAGATTATGATTAGCGGGTACGCGCAAGCGACAACGCAGAACGGCAACATCGATCTAACGATGGGAGCGACCTCGTGGCCCGGCACCTTGCGCGATAGCGCAACCAACGGTGATGTGACGGTCTACGTGCCGGAGACGGCGGCGTTTCGCGCGCGGCTGCACACCGATAACGGCACGCTCTTCACCGATTTCGGGCTCACGGGATCGTCACACGGGTCAAACGAGACGATCGATGCGCCGGTTAACGGCGGGACCGGGTTCGGAGTAGATCTTGAGAGCCAGCGCGGAACCGTACGATTGCTGCGGCTTACTCCCCAGGCATAACCGGCAACACCGCGCCCGGGTTCATCGTGCCGCGCGGATCGACCGCGTCTTTGATCGCACGCATCAACGCAAGCTCGGCCAGCCCGCGATGCGCCGCGAGTTCGTCGCGGCGGTAGCGCCCGATCCCGTGCTCGGCGGTGATGCTACCGTTGAATTCGCGCACGATAGCGTGGACGGTACGGTTCACTTCGTGCGCCGACGCGCTCGCCCCGAGCAGCACGTTGAAGTGGATGTTGCCGTCGCCCGCGTGTCCGAAGGCCAGCACGCGCGTCCCCGGATACTCGCGTTCGACCGCGTCCGTTGCGCGCGCGAGAAAGGCCGGGATGTCGGAGATCGCTACCGAGACGTCGTGCTTCGCGCTGCGTCCGGCGCGCCGTTCGTTCTCGGTGATCGTCTCACGCCACGACCACAGCGAGCTGGCTTGCGCGCCGCTTTCAGCGATGACGCCGTCGCCAAGGTGGCCGCGTTCGTTTGCAAGCGCGAGCGCCGCCTCGAGGCCGTCGCGCAAACCCGGAAGACTCGACGCCGCCTCGACCAGCACGTACCACGCATGTTCGGCCACGGGACGGGTCAGCTGCGGTTCATGTGCAAGGCGCAGTAACACCGCGCGCTCGCTGAAGAGTTCGCAGCCGACGAGCGCTTCTCCGAGCGCTTCTTGCAAATCGCCGAATGCCGCGATGGCATCGTCCGCAGTTGCGACACCGAGCAGTGCGGTCGCGCGGTGCGCTGGTCGAGCGAAGAGTCGCAGCACCGCACCGGTGATCACGCCGAGCGTGCCTTCACTGCCGATGAAGAGTTGCTTCCAATCGTAGCCGGCGTTATCTTTGCGCAGCGCGCGCATGCCATCGGCGACCGAGCCATCGGCAAGCACGACCTCGAGGCCGAGCACGAGCGCACGCATCGACCCATAGCGCAACACCGCCGTACCGCCTGCATTGGTTGCGATCAGGCCGCCGATCTGCGCCGAGCCCTCCGCGGCAAGCGAAAGTGGAAAGAGTCGTTCGGCGCGTTGCGCCGCCACCTGGACATCGGCAAGGACGCAGCCGGCGTCGACGCTCATCGTGAAGCCTGCCGCGTCAATTGCGCGAATCCGTCGCATCCGTGCGAGACTGAGCACGATCGCACGTTCGAGCCCGAGCGGCGTCGCGCCGGCTGCGAGACCGGTGTTGCCGCCTTGCGGTACGATTGCGACCCCAGCGCCGGCACATACACGAACGCATGCAGCTACCGCAGCCGTGTCGGCGGGGCGCGTGACGCCGAGTGCGTCGCCTTTAAAGACCCCGCGCCAATCCGTCACATAGGGTTCGATGTCGCGCTTTTCGGAAAGTAGACCGCCCGGGCCGCAGATCGCGGCGAGCTGCTCGAGCAGGGCTTGGCTCACGCCTGCAGCGCGCGCTGCGCTTCCTTGGCTTTGACCAGCCGGACCATCGCGTCGTTGTAAGGCGTGGGCACTCCCGTGCGACGCCCGAATGCAACGACCGCGCCGTTGATGTGATCGATCTCACTCGGGTGTCCCGATTCCAAATCGAAGGCCATCGAACTCTTCGAATCCGCTCCGATCTCGATGACCTGTGTGACATATTGCCACGGGCTCACGAACGGGAGGTTGACCTTGAGCGCAGCCGCTACCGCTGCAGCTTCTTCTGACAACGATTCGGCCAAGTGCGCGGCGTTGGCGTTCCTAATGATCTCGCCGGCTTCACAATCGAGCAGTGCCGAGATCGCGTTGATCGCGGCGTTTGCGACAAGCTTCCCCCACAAGTGTGGACGGATGTCGTAGACGACCGACGCGCGCAATCCCGAGTGCGTCAACACATCGGCGATCGTACGCGACGTTGCGGGCGCCGCCGAGGCCGAGCCGATCAGCGTGGTACCGTTGATCGAACTGCGCACGTGTCCCGGGCCAACGGTGAGGGAGGACTCGGTCGTTACGCCGAGCACGACCGGCACGGCGCCGCCGAGTGCGGTCTTGATCGCATCTTCGTTGCCGACCCCGTTCTGCAGCGAGATGACCGGTGCGGCCGGATTCAGCTCGCCGGCAAAGGGCCGCAAGGCGCGCAGCGTGTCGACCGCTTTGACGAAGAGAAAAAGCATCTGCGAGCCAAAGAGGTCGCGAGCGTTCGACGCAACGCGCACGCGCCGCGCCGGCTCCTCATTTATTTGCAGCCCGTCGTTGGCAATCGACGCGCTGGTCTCGCTGTTGGCGTCGAGCACGGTAACGTCGCACGTTTGGGCCAGGTGATAGCCGAAGAGCGTGCCCATCGAACCCGCGCCGATGATGCCGATCTTCAATCGTTCGGTGCTCATGCGCTCAAGCTTACGGGATCTTGGTTTGGAAGCCGAACGTAAAGCGGCGTTCGGCGTGGTTGAGCGCGCGCTCGCCGACGAAGAGCTGCCAATTTTTGGCGACGTTGAGATTGCCGTAGAGATCGATATCCGGCCGCTGGATGTTGTAGATCTTCGTGTCGAAGCCGAAGAGGCGTTCGTCGTAAGAGGCCAAGAACCCGAGCTGCGAATAGAGCACCCCACCACCGATCTTGAAGTTCGGACTCAGTTTCTGAATGAGCGCCACGTTCGCGGTGGTCGGTGTGTAGCCGATGTTGTTCGCTCCAACCAAGAAGCTCGTCTTATTGTGCGGCAAGAGGACCGCATTGAGATCGCCCTCGGGGCCTCTGCTCTCGCTGTAGAGCGGATTCGGGCAGCACACCGTCTGCGTCGAGAGCTCGCTGATGCGCAACTGAATCGAGATCAAGCTGCTTGCAATGCCGGCAAGACGGCTCTGCAGATGCAGCGACTCGGCCGTCGCGTGATGATGTCCCTCGGCCGAACCGTCCGGCGCGGTTTCGCCGGTCCCGGGTGCATTTGGTGCGTTGGTTCCAGCCGGCGCCGGCGAGAAACTGGCGAGCGGGTATGGCGTTGCGTTCGCGTCGACGCCGTAGACGCTGCTCGTCCCGCCGAATTGGGCGAGGAGTGAGTTCGCACGCTGTAACGTCGCATCGAGATTCGCTACGGTGTTCTTTAGCTGCGCTTGCGTTTGCGGATCGCTGGTCACGTTGCGCAGATCGTGGGTGATACCGGCGATGTTCTCCGTCGTCTGGGCGATGTTCTTGGTCGTCGCCAAGACGTTGCTCTTGAGATTGGGATCGGTTGCAAGCGACTGCAGCGATACCATCGACGCATTGAGCGCGTGTGAGGTCTGTTGGAAATTCGCGAGGATATCGTTGATCCGCCCCGAGTTCATCTGCACCGTACCGTTGAGCGTGCCGGTCAGCGCGACCAGGTTCGAACTGGCTTGTGCGAGACTGCTCTGCAGCTGCGCGGTAATCGAGCCGATCGAGCCCTTGAGCGAGATCGTGACGTCATTCGCGTTGGTCAGCGCCGATTGCAGGGTGTCGAGCAGTTTTGGCTCGCGGCGCGCGAGTTCGCTGACCATCGCGTCGAGCTTGACGATCTCGCCCTGGCCCTGTTCGAGCAGATCGGCGATCGTCGCGGTGTTGGTGCCCTGAGGTTGATCCGAAATAGGCAGCACTTCGCGCGCGAGCATCGGCAACGGTGGGGATCCCGGCGTGGGGCGCGGCGGCACGATGATCAGGTTCGGGTCGCCGGTCAACGGCGCTTGAATAAGGAAGCGCGAGGCGAGCGGTATGTCGACGTCGCGATTGACCGCCAGAATCACATCGACGGTGTTGTCGGGCAGCAGTGTGATCGTGTCGACCGTGCCCACGGTCACGCCGCTGAAGTAGACGAGTGCGCCAGAGTGCAGGCCGGCGGCCGATACAAAATGGATCCCGACGCGATATCCGGTATGGCGCGTCCCAAAATCGGTGATAACGTAAAAAACGCTGAACAGCAACAGCAGCGCGAGCAGCGCGAACGCTCCGACCTGTGCTTGTCGACTCATTGCCAGGTTCTTACTCTGCGACGGCTGAGATAGCCTCGTGCCCGGCGTGGTCCCGATGGACCTTGGCGACGAGGAAACGTTCGTTGGGCGCGCCCTGGGGAAGTGTCAAGCATGCCAATATGTGTCGCGCGCCGTGGTCCGGGGGGCCCCACGAAGTGGGGGGCGCGGAGCCTCGGGCGAAGCGCCTTTTAAATCGGGATCGGGCCGACTTCACTGCCCGCGATAAATTGCTGCACGATCGGATTCATCGATTTCTTGATCTCATCCACCGTGCCGAAGGCAATGATTGCACCTTCGAAGAGCATCGCGACGTAGTCGGCCATCATGTAGATCGATTGCAGATCGTGCGAGATCACGACCGCCGTGCCGTTGAGCTTCTTGCGCAGATTGATGATCGTATCGGTGATCAGATGCGTCACGATCGGATCGAGACCGGTGGTCGGCTCATCATACAGAATCAAATCCGGCCGGGTGACGATTGCGCGTGCGAAGCCCGCGCGTTTGAGCATGCCGCCGGAGAGTTCGCTCGGCATGCTGTCATACGTGTGCTCGAGGCCGACCGAGACCAGAGCATCCTCGGCGGTTTTGTGAATCGCAGCGTCGGGTTCGTGGGTGTGCTCGCGTAACGGAAGCGCGACGTTCTCACCGACGGTCATGCTGTCGAGCAGCGCCGCGAACTGGAACGAAAGGCTGATCGATTTACGCACGTCGTTCAATTGCGTCTCTGGAATGTGGCAGATGTCCACGTTGCGGATGTAGACGTGTCCGGCGTCGGGTTTGCGCAAGCCGTCGAGCAGACGCAGGATCGTCGACTTACCGGCGCCCGAGAGCCCGATGATGCACGTGATCGCGCCTTCGACGATATCGAGCGAACAGTTCTTCAGAATGACGCGATCGCTGTATGCGAGTGTCACATCGTCGAGGCTCGCGATGACGTTGGGCATGCTCAATGACCGCCGAAGAGCACAAACGAGAGCACAAAGTTCGAGACAAAGATCAGAATGATCGAGATCACGACCGCGCCGGTCGTTGAAGCGCCGACACCGGCCGCGCCACCGCGTGTCGAGAGTCCTTGATAGGCACCGACGAGCGCGATGATCGCGGCGAAGACGACCGACTTGAGCAGTCCCTTGAGGACGTCTTCAAAACCGACGGCCTGCCGTGCCGAGGAGAGGAACGTGTCGTACGAGATGTGCGCGTACGTCTGCGCGATCCACATGCCGCCGACGATCGAAATCACGTCGGCGAAGATCGTCAGCAGCGGCAGCATCACGATCATCGCGAGCAACTTTGGGAGTACTAAGAAACGCGGAATCTCCAGGCCCATCGACGTGAGCGCCTCGATCTGCTCGGTGACGACCATCGAGCCGATCTCCGCGGCGATCGCCGCGCCGGCGCGGCCCGCGACGACGACGGCGGTGAGCATCGGGCCAAGCTCGCGTACCGAACCGAAGGCGACGGCACTGCCCACGAAACTGCCAAAGCCATATTGCGCGGCCTGAACTGCGGATTCGAGCGAGATCACCATGCCGGTGAAGAGTGAGGTCAGGAGCACGATCGTGAGCGACTGAAAGCCCAAGAAGTAGCACTGATTGATCGTCTCGACAAACCGAATGCGCAGCTTCGCAGCGAAGCTGCCCGACTCGGCGGCCAGGATTACGACGCCGCCGGCATACTCGAAGAATTCGATCGTTGCCTGGCCGACGCGATCGAGGACCTTCATGCGCGCTCGGCTCCAATCGCATCGAGTTCGGTAAGTACGGCTTGCGTTGCTTCGATGCGTTTGACGGCCACGCCGCGTTCGGCTGCCAGGTTGAAGTGGACTTGGTTGGTGTGCTCGAGACGCCGGTCGACGTCGCGCAGATGGCCGCGAGCTTCACGCTCGAACGCTGCGAAATAGCGCCGCACGGCGGCGACGTACTCGTCACGTTGCCGCGGGTCGAGCGAACCGTTTGCGAGTGCCTGCGCAGCGGCGTCTTGCGCCTTACGCATTGCACGGTCGGTGATGTGAAACGCTCCGACCTGCGCAACCAGTGCCGCGACGCGATCAGGCGTCATGGGAGGCCTCTCTCGTCATGACGAATCGGTCGCTCGCATGAGACAGATCCTTGTATTGGCCGCACTCTTTACCCTCGTCGCAGCCATTCAGGCGAAAATCACGGTGACGCCGGCGGCAAAAACCATCCGCGTCGGTGACACGCTGCAGGTCGTCGCGAGCTACATCAATCAGAGCCTCGCAGCTGGGCCGATGCAGTGTCGCAACGGCGGCGCGCTCGCCCTCCTGAGCCAGAGCGAGATGGTCCCGAGTCAAACGGAGACCCGCGTTGCCCTCACGGTTCGCGGTCAGCATGCCGGCGTCTGCACGATCGATTTCCGATCCGACTTGGCCAAGGGCTCCGCGCACATCAAGATCGTGCGGTAATTCCGGCTTCGCCCAGCACTGCATGTTGCTTTTCGAAGAGCGTGCGGATGCCGCCCTCAGCGAGGGCCAGCAATTGGTCGAGTTGCTTGCGATCGAAGGGTGCCGCCTCGGCCGTTCCTTGCAACTCCACGTACTTGCCGGCATCGGTCATAAAGACATTCATATCGGTATGGGCGCTCGAATCCTCGTCGTAGGCAAGGTCGAGCATCGGTACGCCGTTGACGATGCCGACGCTGACCGCGGCGACCATGCCGGTGAGCGGCCACTTTGCGCCCGCAAGCGCGGGAACGCCACGCAATGCGAGCGCGAGCGCAACGAAGGCGCCGGTCACGGATGCCGTGCGTGTGCCGCCATCGGCTTGCAGCACGTCGCAGTCGATCCAAACCGTGCGTTCGCCGAGCTTCGCCGTGTCGGTGACCGCGCGCAAAGCACGCCCGATGATGCGCTGAATCTCGTGCGTCCGTCCTCCGATACGGCCCTTGGCGGATTCACGCTGCGTGCGCTCTTGGGTCGCCCGCGGCAGCATCGCGTACTCGGCGCTCACCCAGCCCAGCCCGCGTCCTTTGAGCCATTGCGGCACGCGCTCTTCGAGCGTTGCTGCGCAGATGACCCGCGTATTCCCAATGCTGATCAGCGCGCTGCCTTCCGCGTACTTCAAAAAGCCCGGCTCGATAGAGACCGGGCGGAGTTCATCGGGCCTACGCCCGTCCGAACGCATCATATCCTCGCTCTCTTTGGCGCGCCGCGCAGGCATTCCGCCCCCACGCCCTGGAAGCGCTCCCTTGGCAGGAGGCGCCCATGAAAGCAGTTACCACCGCCGCATTCGCCGCGGCGCTTGCACTCGTTCCGATCGTTGCTGCGGCCGAGCCGGTCACGGTGGCGCCCAAAACGATCGCACTCGAGATCGGGGGACGCGTCTTCGCAAAGGTGACTGCCAGTGCGGCGAGCGCAAGGATTAACGTGCAGTCTACCTGTTACACCACCGCCGGTTCACCCAAAGACATCTTGAAAGTCACCGGTATCAGCTCGCAAAGCGGGGCGAAGGAATCGAAGATCACGATGGACCTGCGCGCGCAACACGCCGGAAAGTGCACGATCACCTTCACAAGCCACATGGACAGCGCGACCGTTCACGTGATAGTCGAGGAAGAAAAGCCCTGACCGCTATTCCGAGCGGGCTTCTTCGTTCTCGGTGAGCCGGTCGTAGATGTGGCGCGCGTACCAGTCGGGCCAGTCCGCATCGGGATGCCCGAGCGATTTTTCGTAGATCCCGTGCGCATGCTCCGCGTCGCGGAGCAGATCGGCAAGCCGCACGACGGGATCGTTGCCTAGATCAACTTGCATAGCGGTAGTATACCGCTATTCTACGGTCACCGTCTTGGCGAGGTTGCGCGGTTGATCGACGTCCTTGCCTTCGATGTCGGCGATGTGATAGGCAAGTAACTGCAGCGGTATGACGTTCACGATCGGCGATAGCAATTCGTCGACCTTTGGTACCCAAAAGACGTGATCGGCGACGGCCGCTGCATCTTCATCACCGTGATTAGCAACGAGGATGATCGGGGCCTCGCGCGCCTTCGACTCCATGATGTTGGAGAGGATCTTCTCGCGCACGCGCCCGTCGGTCATGATGCCTATCACGGGCGTCTCGGTGTCGAGCAGCGCGATCGGCCCATGCTTCATTTCGCCTGCTGCATAGCCCTCGGCGTGGATGTAGCTGATCTCTTTCAGCTTGAGCGCCCCTTCGAGTGCGGTCGGGTAATTGATGTAGCGACCGATGAAGAGGCAGCTGTGCATCTTGCGAATCTTGCGTGCGACGTCGCGAATATAGTCGGACGTATTGAGTACGACGTCGACGGCCGCGGGCAAAAGCTTCGTGTTCTCGGCGATTTCTGCTAAGCGGCGCGGCTCGACGGTTCCGCGCACGCTCGCGAGGTAAAGCGCGAAGAGCGTCATCGCGGTCACTTGCGAAACGTAGGTCTTGGTGGCGGCAACGCCGATCTCCGGACCGCCGCGCGTGTAGAGCGTTCCGTCCGCAAGCCGGGTGAGGTGCGAGCCGAGGACGTTGCAGATCCCCAGAAGCGAGCTGCCGGCTTCCTTGGCGATCTTCACGGCTTCGATTGTGTCGGCTGTCTCGCCGGATTGCGACATCGCAATCACGAGCGTCGTCGGATCGATCACCGGGTCGCCGTAACGGAACTCGCTGGCGAGCTCCATCTCGACTGGTAACTTGACCAGCGAGCGCAGCAAGTACATGCCGACCATGCCGGCGTGGTACGCGGTACCGCAGCCGGTAATCGCGATCTTGGAGATCTCGCGCAGGCGATCTTCGGCGATGGTGCCCAGCTCTTCGCTCAAGTCTACTTGCGCATCGTCGTCGATCCGGCCGGAGAGCGTCTCCTTGATGACGTTGGGTTCCTCGAAGATCTCCTTGAGCATGAAGTGCTTGTAGCCGCTCTTCTCCGCCGAGGCCGCATCCCACGTCACGTTGATGATGTCGCGTGCGATCGGCGTGCCGTCGTAGCTCGTCAAGCGGTATCCGTTGCGATCGACAACGGCCATCTCACCCTCTTGCAGGATGATCTCGCGGCGCGTGTAGGGCAGAATGGCGGGCGTGTCGGAGGCGACGTACATCTCGCCCTCGCCAATCCCAATCACGAGCGGGCTTGCACCATTGCGTGCAAAGATCAGCTGTGTCGGGTCTTCGCTCGAGATCACGCCAAGTGCGTACGCGCCCCGGACCTCGGCGAGCGTTTTACGTAGCGCGTCCACGAGGTCACCGTCGTCGTGCATCTCGATGAGGTGTGCGAGCACTTCGGTATCGGTCTCGCTCTTGAAGACGTGGCCCGCTTCGATCAGCTTTGCGCGCAGCGGTGCGTAGTTTTCGATGATGCCGTTGTGCACGACCGCGATGCGGCCGGTGCAGTCCATGTGCGGATGGGCGTTGGCATCGTTGGGCCGCCCGTGGGTCGCCCAGCGCGTATGGCCCAAGCCGACCTTGCCATGGAGTGCATGGCCGTTGGTGAGCCGCTCGGCCAAAACTGAGAGCTTACCCTCGGCCTTACTCCCGGTCAGCGCACCGGACGCGTCGATTACCGCGATGCCGGCGCTATCGTATCCGCGATACTCCAGACGCGCCAGCGAATCGAGAATGATCGGAACGCTATCGCGCTCCCCGATGTAACCGACTATCCCGCACACGGTTGGTTTACTTTATGCCTTCCTTCGTACGATGGTATTCGATTTTGCCTTCAGCGATCTCGTCGAGGGCAATTGAGACCGGCTTGTTGGGATTGATGTCCGCTTGATCGACCAGAGGCTCGCTCGCGAAAAACTCGCGGCGATCTGCGAATGGCAATTGCTGAATGCGAACCCAATTGTTAAGTTGGCGCGCGCGTTTGGTCACGATGTTGACCAGGCTGAACTTGGAATCGGCGTGCTTGAGCAGCGCGTCGAGGTCTCCGAAAACAGTTTTACTCACGATGGTGTGTCATTGTCCCTTCAGTTGCTAGTTACGATTGTTCCAGATCACCGAGCGAATCGTCGCTGTAGCGATGGATCCGGAACCGTTCAGCCTGCAAAATCGCTTGCAGGTCAGAGGTCGCTTGCTCCGGTTTTCCTTCTTCATTAATCACGATGTAGTCGAACTCACGAATACATCGCATTTCCAGATGCGCGATCTCGAGGCGTCGCGCAATCTCGTCGTTCGTTTCGGTTCGCCGTGCCAGCAGCCGCTGGCGCAGTTGCGAGAAGCGATCCGGCACGAGGAAGATCAGCACCGCGTCCGGGAAGGCGGCCTTGATTCGCATCGCGCCATTGACCTCGGGCTTCATGATCACGTCATAGCCCGCTTTCAAGTTTGCCTCGATGAAGTCGAGTGGCGTGCCGTAGAGTTGCCCGTTGTACTCGAACCACTCAAGGAATCCACCCGCCGCTTGGCGCGCCTCGAAGGCCGAGCGGTCTAGGAAGAAATAATGCTCGCCTTCACGCTCGTCCGGTCGTGGAGCGCGCGTCGTTGCGGAAACCGAGTAACGCACGCGTGGCATCCGCGTGAGGAGCGCATCGACCAGGGTATCTTTGCCGGCCCCGGATGGGCCTGACACCACGAACAAGAGCCCCGGGCCGGTGATCACGCGAACTCCTCTGGACGCAAAGCCGGTAGGTTCCTAGCCGATGGGGAGGATACCTGGTCCATGTCGCTGTCACTTGCATCGATCCTCGCTGAGAGCGCACTCCGGCATCCCGGCCGCACCGCGCTGATCGCCGGTCCGGAACGCGTTTCCTACGCCCAGCTGTGGGAGCAAGCGCGGCAGTATGCTGCGCGCCTCCGCGCGCTCGGCGTCCGCGCCGGGGACCGGGTCGGCATCCTGTTACTGAACACGCCGGATTTCCCAGGGGCGTATTATGGGGTCTTGGCGCTCGGCGCGGTGGTCGTGCCGATCCACGCCCTGCTCACCCCGGGCGAGATCAGCTACATCCTGCGCGACGCGGGCGTGCGGGTACTGATCAGCGGTGGGCCGCTGCTGGCTAACGCGCGGGCCGGTGCAGCCGAGGCAGGCGTCGAGGTATTTGAAGCTGCGCAGCCCCAAGACGCGCCCGTCGAGGATATCGTTGCACGCGACGCCGGCGACGACGCGGTCGTGCTCTACACGAGCGGAACGACCGGACGGCCCAAAGGCGCGGTGTTGACGCAAAGCAACATCGTGCTCAACGCCTCGGTCTGCGTGAGCGACCTCTTTTACGTCGCGCAAGAAGACGTATTTCTCGCCGCTCTTCCGCTCTTCCACGCGTTCGGTCAAACCGTTGTCATGAACGCAGCCTTTCGCGCCGGCGCATCGGTCGTCTTGATGTCCCGTTTTGACGGGACCGCCGCGCTTGACCTGATGCTCGAACACGGTGTCACCATTTTCGCCGGCGTTCCGACGATGTACATCGCGCTGCTTGAAGCGGCGAAAGGCCGTACGAATTTGCCGGAATTGCGCGTTGCCGTTGCCGGCGGTTCCTCGCTGCCGCTTGTCGTGCTCGAAGCGTTCGAAGCGCGCTTTAAGGTCCCGATCTACGAAGGCTACGGGCTTTCCGAAACGTCGCCGGTCGCGAGTTTCAATCAACGCGATTTTGGACGCAAGCCCGGAACTGTGGGGAGCGGCATCTGGGGCGTCGAGGTTGATGTGATCGATGCCGAGATCGAAGAGCGGATCGTACCGCTGCCGATCGGTGAGTTGGGCGAGATCGTGATCCGCGGACATTGCGTCTTCAAAGGGTATCTGAACAATCCCGAGGCCACGCGCGCGGCGATCGTCGAAGGCTGGTTCCGCTCGGGCGATCTCGGTACGAAAGATGCCGACGGTTTCATCACCATCGTCGATCGCAAGAAAGACATGATCTTGCGCGGTGGCTACAACGTCTACCCGCGCGAGGTCGAGGAAGTACTGATGCGCCATCCGGCGGTCAAACAGGTGGCCGTGGTAGGCGTGCCGCACGACACGCATGGCGAGGAGGTGGTCGCCGTGATCGTACGCTCCGACGACGGAAGCGGTGTCACCGATGAAGCGATCATCGCCTGGTCCCAAGAGTACCTTGCGCGCTACAAGTATCCGCGACACGTGCACTTCATCGACGCTATGCCGCTCGGTCCCAGCGGTAAGGTGCTCAAACGTGAACTCCGCGATCGCTTGCATCAAAGGACGGTATCATGATCGGTACGACTACTCGCGTTCGTTCCTTCAACGTCGTTCAGCTCGCACTGATGGCCGGTGTACTGTACGCTCTACTCGGCATTGTTGTCGGGTTCATCGAAGGTCTTGCCATGATGACGGCGGGCTCAGCTTTCCAAGGCTATGGAATGCCGAGCTTTGGCCCGTTGAGCATCGTACTCTTTCCGATCATCCTTGCGATCTTTCTGTTCATCGGCGGCTTCTTATACGGCTTGATCGGCGGGGCGCTGTACAATCTCGTCGCGGGCTGGATCGGCGGCGTCGAGGTTCAGCTCGAAACGCGCGTGTAGCGCAGCATCGCGTGGCGAGTTTGCGCACCGATCCGGAGCTGATCGCTCGGCTCGCGGCGGAGATCGACGCGCGCTTCCGCGGCGCTCGCGTGCGCGACGTCGGACGCCTCGCCGATCGGCGAACGGCGATTATCCTATGGTCGCGCGGTACGGAATCGACCTTGTGCATCGATGTGTTCTCGACGCCGCCGCTCGTCACGATCGAAGACGCCGAGCTGCCGATCGAGAGCGAGCCGGGCTTTATCCGCGCCACGGGGGCGGCGCTGCGCGGGAGCACGCTCCTTTCCGCCAAAGCGCGCAAAGGCGATCGTCTCCTGCGCTTGACCTTCGGGACGCGTTCGCGCTTCGGGGTCGGTGACGAGAGTGATCTCTACATCGAGCTCGTCCCCCGCTTCGGCAATATCGTGCTCGTGCGTAAAGAGCGCATCGTCTCGGCGGCAAAAGAATTTTCGCTTGCCGAAAATCCCGCGCGTTCGGTCCAAGCCGGACAACCATACGCGCTGCCGCCGATCCCCTTGCGTAGTGCGGCCGCAGAGAGCGCCGACGTGGCGACGGATGCGAGCGTGCTCGAGACGATGCGCGCGTTTCGTGCAGAGACCACCGATGCGGGCGCGGTGCGAAGGAGCGACGACCGCCGCAAGGTGATACAGAAACGTCTCACGGAGCGCGAACGCAAGGTGCGTAGCGAACTCGAAGCCGTGGCCGCAAAGCAGCGTGCCGCATCCGATCGCCAAACGCTACGCGAGCGCGGCGATGCGCTCTACGCGGATCTGCACACGCTCGACGAAAGCGCACGAGAGACAGCAAAAGCAGAGGCGCGCACGGTCTTTGCGCGCTACAAAAAGCTCGGGACCTCTTCATCGCACTTGGCAGCGCGCGAGCGCACGTTACGTGCGACGCTCGACGCGGTGGAGCAGCTCGTCTGGGAAGCGGAGCGGGTCGACGACAGCGACCTCGCCGATTTGGAGCACGCGGTTGCCCAACTCGACCCGCGCGCCAAACGCGCACGCGCGCCGCTGTCGCGCCGCAAACGCGCGCCCCTGGAAGTACGCACGCCGAGTGGATCGCGCATTCTTGTGGGCCGCTCCCCGACCGAGAATGCCGACCTCACCTTTCGGGTCGCGCGCCCGAACGATCTGTGGTTTCACGCGCAGAACGCTCCGGGCGCGCACGTGATTCTGCAGCGAGACGATCGTGCAGACGCACCCGAGGAGGATCTCGAGCGGGCGGCGGCGCTCGCAGCCTATTTTTCGAAGGGTCGCGCGAGCGGCAAAGTAACGATCGACTACACCTTGCGCAAGTACGTGCGGGCACGGCGCGACGCGCCGCCCGGGCTGGTGTGGTACACCAACCCGAAAACGGTTACCGTCGAACCTGCGCCGCCGTAGGGTATTAGAAGCGCGATTCGCACACGCCGTAGTCGACGTGGGCCATGAAGGCTTCGATGTATTTGCCTTTGTCGGCCGGCTTGTAGTCACGTAGGTACGCGTGTTCCCACAGATCCATCACGAGGATCGGCTCGCATCCGGCCAGCTCGTTGATGTTGTGGTCGCCGATCCATACGTTGACGAGCTGATTGGACGGTGCATCGTAAAAGGCGATTGCCCAACCAACTCCACGCATGCCGCCGATAGCGGCAAAGTCCTTTTGCCATGCCTCGACCGAGCCAAAGCACGCAGCAGCGCACTCGTACAGGCTTCCGCTTGTGGGCATCTGTTTGGGATTCTTGGTCAGATTATCAAAGTAGAACTCATGCAGCCGCATCCCGTTGAATTCCCAACCGAGCCGGCGTACGAGCTCCGCGTAAGACGGATCCGCGCCGGAACCTTTGCCCGCGGTTCGTAGCTCGGCGATGCGCTCGTTGAGCAAATTGGTATTCTTTACGTAGCCTTCGTAGAGGCCAAAGTGGATCTGCAGCGTGTCATCGGAGATGCCTTGCAGTCCCGAAAGATCCCATTTCTTGGGTGAATAACTCTTGATCAGCGTTTGCGCGGTCATAGCAGATTCAAAACCCCATTCCTAGCGTGATGTGCACTTCTAGTGTACCCCTTTCAAACGTGCTCGCTACAAGATTGGCTGCAGCCGAAGGGTCAAGGCGCTTGCTTGACATAAAGGTCAAAGTAACTCGGCTTAATGAGGTAGCGGCAACATGAAGAATCCCCTCGACTCGCTGTGGGGCACCGTCATCAGCGGTGTCGTCCTTACCGTCATCTTCTTCTACGTAGCGCAGTGGCTGGTCGGCCACGCGGCAGGAGCGTAAACCATGGAAGCACTTGAAGGCGCGCTGTTGCGCTGGGTTCACGTCCTGGTCGGCATCATGTGGATCGGCCTGCTCTACTACTTCAATTTCGTCAACGTTGACGCGTCCAAAGCGGCCAACGCCGCGGGCGAAGGCGCCCCGATCGGTAAGTACATCGTGCCGCGCGCGCTGTTCTACTTCCGCTGGGCTGCGATCCTTACGTGGCTCGTGGGCGCGGGATTGCTCTCCACTATGACCGCATCGAGCGGTCTCAACGGGTTCCTCGCGGCGTTCGGCCTGCAAGGCGAATTCGCACCGATCGGCATCGGCGCGTGGCTTGGCACAATCATGCTCTTCAACGTCTGGGGAATCATCTGGCCGAATCAGCAAAAGATTCTCGGCATGAAACCCGCAACCGACGAAGAGAAAGCCAAGTCGCGTCGCGTGGCGTTCTTGGCATCACGCGTCAACACGATGCTCTCGATCCCGATGCTCTGGTTCATGGTCACCGGCCCGCACCAGTCCATCTATCACTAACCCGGACGTATAGACGAAGCAATCGCGTCCTGCAGCCGAGGAAAAGTTCGCGATGCGCCGGAGCCTGGAAGGCGAGAGGCGCTTCGCGTAACAGCGCGCGCGACACGATGTCGCGCTCCTTTTCCGAAGTGCGGGATGCGTTTGCGCAGTCTATGCGTCTGGGACTAAAACAATCTTTCCGATGTGAGCTGAGGATTCGAGACGGGTGTGCGCTTCCGGGGCTTGGGAAAACGTATATACGGAATCGACGATTGGCTTGATCGGGTCTCGCGCGCCCAGGAGTGGCCAAATGTTGGTCAGGAGCGCTTGCGCGATGGCGCCCTTTTCTTCTATCGTGCGCGGGCGGAGGCTCGACCCGCAGATCGTCGCGCGGCGCTGGAAAAGATAGCGCAGATCGATGGTGGACTCGGATCCGCCGGCATGCGCAAGGCACGCAATCCGACCGTCGGTCGCGAGTGCGCGCAGATTGCGATTGAGATAGTCGCCTCCAATGATGTCGAGTACGACGTCGACCCCACGCTTGTTCGTGAACTCGGCAACCTGCTCGACAAAGTCGGCCGTCTTGTAATTGATCGCGGCCTCGGCACCGAACTCGAGCGCGGCGCGGCACTTCTCGTCGGAACCGGCGGTGGTAATGACACGCGCGCCGGCGGCGCGGGCGAACATGATGGCCATGCTGCCGATCCCGCTCGTCCCGCCGTGGATCAGCGCGGTCTCGCCCTTACGCAATCGTGCACGAACGAGGAGACTGTCGTACACCGTGAACGCATTTTCGGGAAGCGTCGCGCCTTCGACGAACGACCACTGCGAGGGTAGCGGCAAGACCTGAGCAGCAGGCACGTTAACGTATTCGCTGTAGCCGCCGCCGGTAAGCAGCGCGACGACGCGATCTCCCACGTTCCAGCCCATGACGTCCCGGCCGAGTTGCGCGATCGTTCCGCAGCACTCGAGGCCGAGGATCGGCGATGCGCCGCGAGGCGGCGGGTACAAACCGCGGCGCTGCATCGAGTCCGCATGCGAAACGCCCGACGCTTCAACCTCGATGAGGACCTCGCCCGGGCCTGGCATGGGGGATGGCGACTGCGCGACGTAAAGCACCGGGGGGTCGCCGGGCTGATCGAACGTGACGTATCTCACCGGCTATACTGTGCGGGCCAAGCGCTCGGGCATCCTTTCGAGAAACATTGCGTCGCCGAAAGAGAAAAAGCGATAGCGCCGGGCTACGGCTTCCTGATAGGCGGCCAATACACGCTCGCGGCCTGCGAAGGCGCTTACCAGCACGAGCAGTGTGGATTGGGGCAAATGGAAATTTGTGATCATTGCATCCACGACCCTAAATGCGAAGCCGGGCTTGACAAAAAGCGACGTCGTGTCCTCTCCAGCGGTCAATCGGCCATGCGTGGCGACGTTACCTTCGAGCGCGCGTACGACCGTGGTCCCGGCTGCAATAACGCGACCGCCCTGCTCGCGAGCGCGCTCGATTGCGTCGACGGTTTGCTGCTCGATGGTATAGCGCTCGGCGTGCATCGTATGTTCATCGAGTCGCGATCCGCTCATCGGCCGAAAGGTACCCAGGCCGACATCGAGCGTCAGTTCAGCGATCGTAACGCCGTCTTCGGCAATGCGGCGCAACAGCTCGTTGGTGAAATGCAGCGAGGCGGTCGGGGCCGCGACACTACCAAGTTCGCGCGCGAAAACCGTCTGGTAGCGTTCTTGCGCCGCATCCGACTCGTTGTGAATGTAGGGTGGAAGCGGTAAGCGTCCGGCGCGCGCTAAGAACTGCTCGAACGGTTCGTCGAGGGTAAACTCGAGCTCACGCAGGCCTTCTGCCGACTCAGCGATGACGCGTGCATGCGCGTGCGCATCGAACCGAATTGTTGCGCCTGCGTGTAGGCGTCGCCCCGGTCGCACGAGCGCCATCCAACGCGTGGCCTCGGGGTTGTAGCGCATCGATTCCGCGGGATGCAGCAACAGCACCTCAACCGCGCCGCCGGTTGGTTCGCGTGCACCGCGCAAACGCGCCGCGATCACACGGGTGCGGTTGAGCACGAGTACGTCCTCCGGTCGCAGGAGCGACGGAAGCTGCGCGAAGACGTGGTGCTCGATGCCGCCGGGTCCCAGCACCATCAAGCGACTTGCATCGCGCACTGGCGCAGGCTCCTGGGCGATCAAGTCGTCAGGGAGATCGAAGTGGTACGCGGAGGTTAACTCCTCGTCGGAACTCACCCTTGGGCGTTACGGGCCGGTGCTAAGGCGCTGGCGCTCGAGCTCAAGGAAGTTGGTGAGGCGTTTCTGCTCTTCTTCTGAAGCGTCGACGATAAGAATCCCGACCTGATAGGTCTCGCCTTGGAAGGCGCGGATCCAACGGACCTGCCCGCGCAGACGCAAATACGGATTGCGCTTCATGGTAAACGTGTACTTCGTTCCTACCGGAAGATATTGGTCGGCGATCACCCGCATGCCGGTCGGCGAAATATCCGCGACGGCTCCGCGAAACAGCATCGAGGAGAGTGGATCTTCGACGACGACGTCGATGTATTTGCGTAGACGCAGCGCATCGCGCTTGTTACTGCCGGACTCTGCGTCTCCGGCGGGCTTATCCGCCGGTCCGTTACTCATGCTGGCTCTCTGTTCCAGGAAAATAGAAATGCAGAATATCGCTAAACGAAGCGCCTGCGAGCGCCAATCCGCGCGCACCCCACTGGCACAGTCCGACGCCGTGGCCTAAGCCACCCCCTTCGATGACGATACGCTGCGGCGCCTCCGTTGCGGGTTCGAATCTCGAAATGAGCAGGCTTGGAAGCACGCGCGTCCCCACGCGAAGCCGAAACGTCGCACCTTTGATCGGAACGGCGCCATGCTCGCCTTGCAACACGATGGTGCGCGCACGGCCGCTCTGGTCCCGGTCACCTTCCTGCAGCGCTTGCAAGGAGCCGACCGGTTGCAATTCGGCCGAGAACGCGGTTGCGACGGCGGCGCGATCGAGGTCGTGATTCCACCGATAGTACGGCGAGCCCGTGCACGTTGTGCAAACCACGCCGCCGAGATACGGAATCGGCACACCGCCCCACGCTTCGTTCGCAGCTTCGGTATGGCCGCCGCAACACGAGCTATACATCACGCGGGCGTACTGATCGCCGAAACGCAGCACGGTGCCGGCGGTGGCGCTAACCGCCGCAGTCGCGGCTGTGGCCTCACTCGCGACGCCGGTGTAGACTTGATCGAGATCCGACGGAACGACATCGTACGCGCGTTGCGGATTGCTGCGCTGCAGCACGTAGGTGCGTGCGCATACGGCCTGCGCCTGGAGCGCCGCGGCTGGCCACGACGGCGACATTTCGCGCGGCACGACGCTATAGAGATACTCTTCGAGCGAAATCGTGTTGACGACGCTGCCGTCGCGCAGCTGCGATGCCCGCCCGCGATACGCTCGTCCATCAAGTGTAAAGCCGTCGCCGGCTTGGGTCTGCAGCTTGCCGGGCCCCAAAAGGACGCGTAGTTCGGCCGAGCGCGCGGTCATCGCTGGATCGTATTCTTGTGCCCATGCACGTCCGTGCATCACGTGCGCCGCGGCGGCGGTAAGAGAAAGCGCGACGAACGTGCGCCGTGCGATCATAAGAGCCGCTCCGCTTGGGCGGGCGGAATTGCACCGAGGTGGCGATACGCAGCCTCGGTCGCCTTACGGCCGCTCGCAGTGCGCACGACAAAGCCGGCCTTGAGCAGATACGGCTCGACGACATCTTCGAGCGTCTGGGCATCCTCGTTCAGCGATGCGGCGATCGCGGCGATGCCGGCAGGACCGCCGCGATACGTTTCGATGAGCGCTTTCAAAAATGCGCGATCCATCCGGTCGAGTCCGAGATTGTCGACCCCCTCGCGCTCGAGCGCTTGCGCTGCGACGTCATTCGTAATCGCACCTTGCGCGCGCACCTCGGCGTAATCGCGCACGCGCCGCAAGAGCCGGTTAGCCACGCGCGGCGTCCCACGACTGCGCGCGGCGATCATGTGCGCGCCCGCTTCGTCGATCTGGGCTCCCAACAATTGCGCAGAACGGCGCACGATGCGTTCGAGTTCGGGCGGCTCGTAGTAGTCGAGATGATGCACGATGCCGAACCGATCGCGCAGCGGTGCGCTCAACATGCCGGCACGCGTCGTTGCGCCGATGAGGGTAAAACGCTTGAGCGGCAACTTGAGTGTTTTCGCGTACGCGCCGCGATCGACGACGAAGTCGATCTGGAAATCCTCCAGCGCCGGGTAGAGAAACTCTTCGATCACGCGACCCAACCGGTGGATCTCATCGATGAAGAGCACGTCACCTTCTTCTAACGAGGTGAGGATGCCGACGAGATCTTTCGGTTTCTCTAACGTCGGTCCCGACGTCGGGCGAAAGTTTGCGCCCATGGCACGCGCGACCAGAGCTGCGAGGGTCGTTTTTCCTAAGCCCGGTGGGCCGTAGAGCAACACGTGTTCGAGCGGCTCGCCGCGGCCCTGCGCCGCCTCGATCGCAATGCGCAGATTTTCGACGACGCGCTGCTGGCCGACGTAATCCTCAAACGTTCGCGGCCGCAGCGACGCGCCATAGACTTCGTCTTCAAGCGACTCTTCGGGCGAAAGCACGCGGTCGGCCTGGTCTTCGCCCGAGTAGAGCGGGCGCCGCGCATCGTCGCTCATGCTTTGCCCGCCCGGCGCCGGTATATCTGCGCAAGCAGCGTCTCGGCGTCGTCGATCGAGGGCGCGGCCTCGAGCGTCTCGCGGATCATCGCCTCGGCTTCACCTTGCTTGTACTCGAGCTGCAAGAGCACCGCAAGCGCCTCGTCGGCAAAGCCCGGCATCGTCGCGGGCAAAGACGCCACGGCGTCCTGAATCAGAAGAAAGCGCGCCACTTTACCCTGCAGCTTCGCCACAATGTCGCGTGCCTTCTGCTGCCCGATGCCGGGGAGCTTGCGCAAGTATGCGTGGTCACCACGATCGATTGCGCTTGCAATCGAGGACATCGGCTCGGAAAAAGCGCGCGCCGCCGTTTTGGGACCAATCGACGCGACGCTGATCAAGGCTTCGAAAAATGCGCGTTCGATTGCGTTCGTGAAACCGTAGTAGGCGGCTCGCGCGCTGTTGCCGTCGATGCTGAGCGCGGCATAGATTTCGAGCGCAACGCTCTCGCCGGGGGCCGCCGTAACCTTCTCGGCCACGCACGGCGGCAGCATGATCTCGTAGCCGAGGCCGCCGGCATCGAGGAGCACGTACTCGCCGTCGCGCTCGACGAGCTTGCCGCTAATGCGCGAGAACATGCTCGGTCACGTTCAAATAGGCGATCGCGATGGCGAGCGCATCGGAAACATCGTTTGGCTTCGGTGCGACACGTAACTTGAGCAGCCGGGTCACCATCGCATTGACTTGATCTTTGCTCGCACTACCCGACCCGACGAGCGCGCGTTTGACGCGAGCATGTCCCAGCGTGTGCACCGGGATCCCGGCCTGCGCACTGGCCAGACACATGACGCCGCGCGCGTGTCCCATGAGAATCGCGGTCATCGGGTTCTTGTAGGTCGTGTAGAGCTCTTCGATTACGACGACGTCGGGTGTCGTTTGTGCCAAGAGGGTACTGATACCGGCGTGCAACTCCGCCAGACGTGACTCAAGCGTTGCGTTCACCTTGGGACTTACCACACCGGCTTCGATCAGTGCCAGACCACGCGCGCGTTTCTCAATTACGCCGTAACCGGTTACGCGCAATGCCGGGTCTATGCCGAGGATGCGCACGCCGCGTTACGGCCCAGTTCCGTTGACGACGATCGTCACCGCGGCGCCCGGCGGCAGGTTCGTGCCGGCCATCGGCTCGGTGCGCACGACGTTCCCACTCGCGCCTTCCGTCGTCGTGTAGGTAATCTTCGCGACCTGGTAGCCGTAGCTCGCGAGCATTTCCTGCGCTAGCGGCAACGAGTCGCCTTCGGTATCAGGGACCTCACCGCTGACCGAGAGCGTGAGCGTCACCCGCTTTCCGCTCGAAAGCTGTGCGCCCACCGGCGGATCTTGTCCGACGATCGTGCCGTTCTTATCGGCTTGGGTCGAGAACGTGATTGCCGGTTGAAATCCGAGTGACTGCAACTGCGTCACCGCATCTTTGTATTTCAGCCCAACGAGCGACGGCACAGCGGTCGTCTGCGTGACGACCGCGGGCCCCGTGCTGACGGTCGCATGAATGGTCTGCCCGCGAGTGACGGCCTGTCCAGGCACGATATCTTGGGCGGCGATCGTACCGCTTGCGAGGTTGGGATACGAAACTTGCTGCGAGGTATCTAGCGTGATGCCGAGCTTCTGCGCTTCCGCTTGCGCGTCGGTAACGCTCATGTTGACCAGGTTGGGTGCAGGGAACGACTGCGGCCCCTTCGAGACGACCAGCGAGATGATGGCGCCTTTATGAACCTGCGCGTGTGCTTTGGGTAGCTGGTCGATGACGCTGTCCTTAACGGCGTTGTCGAAGCGGGCGGTCGTCTTGACTTTAAAGCCGTCGTCCTGCAGCGTGCGCTGCGCGTCGCTCACATTATAGGCGCGTACGTCGGGAAGGCCGATGAGCGGCAAACCGTTGCTGAGTACAAGTTCGACCAACGAATTGCGATCGACGCGTGTGCCGACCGGCGGATTTTGCCGAATGACGTGGTTTGCCGGTACGCTGTCGCTTGCGCTCTTGATGAAGCGCGCAACGAGTCCCGCATTGACGACGGCAGCCTCGGCCTGCGTATCGGTCATGCTCGTGTAGTCGCCTACGCTAACTTGGGATGCGGTACTCGGCAACGAGAGCGCCCGGCCGAAGAGCACGTACCCGGCTGCGGTTGCAAGCAGCGCCACGACGATAAGCGTTGCGATGAGGCCGGCGCCCCAGCGCGAGCGGCGTTCTTCTTCTTCGCTAATCGATGTGTACTGCCGATCCGGCAGCGGTGAGCGGCGCGGTGGAAGCACGTTATGCATCATCTGCGTCGGTGCGTCGTCGGCGATTTGGTAGGCTGCAACGCTCGGACGCTCGCGCGCCTCGCGCAACGCCGTCGCGACCTCGCTCGCGGAGTGAAAGCGATTCTCCGGGCGCTTCTGTAAGAGCTTGTTGACGATCGCGCCAACCGCCGGCGAAATGCCGCCGGTATTCGCGTCGATCACCGGCACGGGGTCGCCGATATGTTTGAGCGCTACGGTCACCGGCGACTCACCGGTATAGGGCAGCTTACCGGTTAGCATCTGATAGAGCACGATACCGACACTGTAGAGATCCGAACTCTCGTGAAGCTCGTGACCTTGCGCCTGTTCGGGCGATATGTAGTAGACACTTCCCATCACTAAGCCCGGCTTGGTCAGCGCCATCGTCTGCTGCGAGACGGCGCGCGCGATGCCGAAGTCGGAAAGCTTGACGACATCGTCTTTCGTCACCAGGATATTGGCCGGTTTAATATCGCGATGCAAGAGCCCCGACCGATGTGCAAAAGCAAGCCCGTTGCAGATCTGCGCCGCATAGTCGATTGCGACGGGTTCGGGCAGGGCGCCGTCCGCGATGATCTCGCCAAGCGTCGGGCCATCGACCAATTCCATCACGATGTAGTACGTGTCGCCTTCACGGCCGACGTCATACGTGTTGACGATATTGGGGTGCGAGAGACGCGCTGCCGATTCGGCTTCCTGGTAAAAGCGGCGCACAAACTCTTCGTCGGCGGCGTATTGCGCGCGCAGAACCTTAATCGCAACGCGGCGGCGCAGGACCGTATCGGTACCGCCGTAGACCGTCGCCATCCCGCCTTCGCCCAGTTTGCGATCGAGTCGGTACCGGTTGTTGAAGGTCTGTTGCTCGATCACGTTCGCGTACTCGTTACGCGCGCCGCAGGTGTTTCCTGCCTCACTCCCGCCCCGCTTGCGGCGTCGCGAGCGCCGCTTCGAGCACGTCGCGCGCAATCGGCGCAGCATACTCGGCGCCATAACCCACGTTCTCGACGATGATCGCAACGACGAAGCGCGGATGATCGGCGGGCGCAAAACAGACGAACCACGAGTGTGACGCTCCATGCGGATTGGTTGCTGTTCCGGTCTTACCCGCAACCTGCACGCCGTGAATCTGCGCGACCGTACCGGTTCCGCGTTGCACGACCGCGATCATCATCTTCGTCACTTCTTGCGCGGTTTGTTGTGAGATCGGTGTAGTCAGCGTTCCTGGCGGTGTAACGCTCGCTACCTTACCGCTGCGCACGATCTGCCGCACGATGTACGGTCGCGGCATCGAGCCGCCGTTCGCAACGGTGGCGCCGATCAGTGCCATTTGCAGGGGTGTCATCAGGAGCGCACCTTGTCCGAAGCCCATCTGCGCGAGTTCCCCCGGTACGACCGAATCCTTTGGCGGGATACGATCGGTCTCGGCGGGCAGCTGAAAATCGAGTGATGCGCCGATTCCCCACTTTCCCATCGCATCGTAAAACTGATCGGTTCCCATCTTCAGCGCGATCTGCGCAAAGTCGACGTTGCTGGAGAGCGCAAATGCGCCGGTGAGGTCTTGGTTGCCGGTCGCTTCACTTTCGTTGTTGTGGAATGTGAAGTTCCCGAGTTGAAAGTACCCCGGATCGTCAAAGCGCGAGTCCATCTGCACGGTACCGTCCTCGAGTGCGGCGCTCGCGACGAATATCTTGAATGACGAACCCGGCGGGTAGAGGCCGCTCGTGGCGCGGTTGATGAGTGGACTCTGCGCATCGGCGACGAGCGACGGAAACTCGCTGTCATAATGTGCCGGATCGTAGCTCGGTACGCTGGCTATGGCGAGGACCGCTCCGGTCGACGGATCGAGCACGACACCGGCGCCGCGCGCATGCTGCGAGAGTTGTCCCCACAGCGTCTTTTCGATCGAGGGCACGACGGTCGTGACCACGTCGGCGCCATGCGCCTGCGAACTCTTCCCGGCGAATGCGTCGAGAATCTCGTCGAACTGCGCAACCGGATCGCCGGTCGTATCAGGCGGTGTCAGCGCGCGATCGTAGGCATCTTCGATGCCGCTCGTGCCGTAGCGCGCCGAGACGTAGCCGACGGTTTGCGCCAGCGCATTCCCGAATGGGTACACGCGCCGGTTGCCTTGCGTCTGCGCGAGCACCGTGCCGTCGGTTGCAAGGATGCGTCCGCGGCGCGCATCGAGTAGCGCATGGCGCGGATTGTACGGCTTGGCCGCGATCTGCGGTCCCTCGACGAGCATCACCCATGCCGCGCGCAGTGCAAGTATGACAAAGAGGAGGACGAAGAGCGCCCCTAGCCGGCCGATTGCGCGGTTGGTCACCGCTCGCGCAAAACGCTGTAGCCGCCCGCCGATCGCACCGCCATATGCGCTCGGCCGCGCTCGGCATCGAGCAGCAGATTGATCATCGCTTGGGCGCTTTCGTCGGAAATCTCACCGGTTGCGACGATGACGTCGACAGCCATTTCGGCGAGAATCGGCGGAGCTACATACGCGCACGTAGGAAGCGTCTCGAAGTGCCGCGTTTCGTAGGGGCCGTCGTGCCAAGGCCCGCGCTTGCCGAAGACCTGCGCATGATAGTCCCATGCACATAGCTGCTTCTCTTTCCAGACGAAGTCGTCGCGGACGCACAGGCGCCGGCAGACTGCGCACTGCACGATCGGCGCCGGCGGATGCGCGAGCCCATCGGCAATCTCTTCGGGCACGTCCTCGATATTAAGCACCGTTTGGTCGGAGAGCGTTTCGGGCAGATCGGCGTGCCACTGCACGCGCGCGAGCAGTTCGATGTCGCGCATGGGCGCAACAAACGCGCGCTCATCCTCGGGCGGGAACGTGCGGTCGACCCAGTCGAGCAAGCTGGTCAGTGTGATCCCAACGCTCTGCCAGGTTTCACCCACCACGACACCGATCGGCGTCCAAGCCAGTGGAACGAGCCGCGCCGTAATCGCACCGTTGTCGGTGCGAAAGCTATTGATCAAGCCGAGGGTGCTGCCGCTGCCACCGAGCACAAAAACATGCGGGCCCTCGGAAAGGTCGAGCGTCGCAGCGGCAGAGCGATGGGAGGATCGTGTCGATTCGGGCATTGTTACGGTGTTGCGTGCGCGCCGGCGCGGTATTCCTGCAGGCTTCGGGGAGGCCCGGGGCTTGTTTCGAGCGCCGTCACGAGCGCACGCGCAGTATCGAGCGAGGTAAGCGATGCAATGCCGCTTTCGACAGCTGCGCGCCGGATACGATAGGCGTCTGAGATCTCGCGTGGGCCGGTGGCATCATTGATAACGAGATCGACTTTGCGCTCGTGAATCATGTCGAGCACGTGCGGCGATCCGTCGGAGATTTTGTTGATCGGTTCGCACGGTATCCCGGCCGCTTCCAAAACCGCGCGTGTTCCGGGCGTCGCTACCAGCGTGTGCCCAAGGTCGGCGTAGCGGCGCAGCACCGGCATGGCTTCTTCTTTCTCCTCATCCGCAATCGATACGAGAATGCGGCCGCCCGAACCCGGCAAACGTACGCCGGCGCCGATGAACCCCTTGCGCAGCGCTCCCGCGAACGTATCGTCGATGCCGAGCACCTCGCCGGTCGATTTCATCTCGGGTCCCAGGATCGTTTCGACGCCACGCATCTTCGAGAACGAGAACACCGGAACTTTGACGACGACGTAGGGCGTGCGCGGGTGCAATCCAACGCCGTATTCCATATCGCGCAACCGTTCGCCCAGCGCAATCCGGGTTGCCGCCGCGACGATGTTCACGCCCGTGGCCTTTTGAATGATCGGCACCGTGCGGCTCGCGCGGGGATTCGCTTCGATGATGAACAGGCCACCATCGTGGATGACAAACTGAATATTGATCAATCCACGAATCTTTAGCTCGCGCGCGATCGCTGTCGTCACGTCGACGATGCGCTGCTCCATCGCGGTGTCGATCGTCTGGGTCGGATACACGCTGATCGAATCGCCCGAGTGGATACCGGCGCGCTCAATGTGTTCGAAGATGCCCGGAATAAGGATGTCCTCGCCGTCAAAGACGGCGTCGACCTCGACTTCGAGACCGCGAAGATACTTATCGACGAGCAGCGGCGCACCCGGCAGAATCGGCGGCGCCGACTCCGCGTACGATGCGAGTTGTCCTTCGTTATAGATGATCTCCATCGCGCGGCCGCCGAGTACGAAGCTCGGGCGCACGAGGACCGGAAAGCCGAGTTCGCGGGCAAAGGCACGTGCTTCGCGGAAGCTCGTCGCGGCTTTGCCCTCAGGACGTGCCACGCCCAGGCGCGCGAGTGCCGCCTCGAACTGCGCGCGATCTTCCGCCATATCAAGGCTCGCGCGGTCGCTCCCGATGATACGCACGCCGCGCGATTCGAGCGCGTTGGCCAGATTGATCGCGGTTTGCCCACCAAAGGCGAGCATCACGCCGCTGGCATTGGTGGCACGATACGCCGCTTCGACCTCGTTTGCGCCGGGGGGCTCAAAGACGAGCGCATCGGAAACGTCGAAATCGGTCGAAACGGTTTCGGGATTGTTGTTGACGATCACCGCCGACTTCCCGGCGGCGCGCAGCGCCCATGCCGCGTGCACGCAACTGTAGTCGAACTCGATGCCCTGTCCGATGCGAATCGGGCCGCTGCCGACCACCACGACCGCCTCGTTCGGCGTCGCGCGCATCTCGTTCATCTCGCCGTTGGAGAGATAGTAGTAAGGCGACTGCGCGGGAAATTCCGCAGCCGCCGTATCCACCATACGGAAGGCCACCTTGTCATCCCGAGCGTAGCGAAGCGTAGTCGAGGGATCGGCACCCGACTCTTCGTCTATAATGTCGGCAAACTGATACAGCCAGAAGCGATCGATCGCCGAGTTCGCGTGGATCCGTTCGATGGCGGCATCGCGACCGGAGGGGCCCGCGCGACGCAAGAGTTCGGCCACCGCGAAGAGGCGCTCGTGGGTCGGACGTGCGACGATCGCCTCGAGTTCGGTCTCGCTCCACGCCTCGTACTCGCCACCGGTGAGCGTCTCGCGCTTGAGATCGAGCCCGCGCACGGCTTTCATGAGCGCCGCACGGAACGTGCGGCCGATCCCCATGGCTTCGCCGGTCGACTTCATCTGTGTTCCCAGCAGCGTATCGGCGAGCGGGAACTTGTCGAACGGCCAGCGCGGAATCTTGACCACGCAGTAGTCCAGCGTCGGTTCGTACGCAGCTTTGGTCACGCCGGTAACGGGATTGGGAATTTCATCCAACGTTTGGCCGAGCGCAATGCGCGTCGAGATCTTGGCGATGGGATAGCCCGTCGCTTTCGAAGCGAGCGCGGAGCTGCGCGAAACGCGCGGATTGACCTCGATGATCGCGTACTCGCTACTGGTTGGATGCAGGGCAAACTGAATGTTACATCCGCCCTGCACGTTGAGCGAGCGAATCACGTTGAGCGACGCGCTGCGCAGCATCTGGTAGTCGAGATCGGAGAGCGTCTGCGAGGGTGCAACGACGATCGAATCGCCGGTGTGTACGCCGACCGGATCGATGTTCTCCATGTTGCAGACGATGATGCAGTTGTCGGCACCATCGCGCAGCACTTCGTATTCGACTTCTTTCCAGCCGAGCAGCGACGTTTCGAGGAGCGCCTGGTGGATCAGCGACGCATTGAGACCTGCGTCGAGCCGTTCGCGCAGCTCGCTCTCGTTGTACACGACGCCGCCGCCCGTGCCGCCGAGCGTGTAGGCGGGTCGCACGACGAGGGGATAGCCGGTCAGCGCCGCAAATGCCACGCCCTTCTCGACTTCGGTGACAACGACCGACTCAGGGACAGGCTCACCGATCTCGAGCATCTTGGCTTTAAAGCGCTCGCGGTCTTCCGCAAGTTTGATCGTTGCAACCGGCGTACCCAGCAACTCGACATTATAGCGCTCGAGAACACCGGCTTCATCGAGTTCGACGGCGAGATTCAATCCGGTCTGTCCGCCGAGCGTCGGAAGCAACGCATCGGGACGCTCGCGCGCGATGATCGCTTCGACCGAGGCGACGGTGAGCGGCTCGAGATAGACCGCGTCAGCCACTTCGGGATCGGTCATAATCGTCGCGGGGTTCGAGTTGACGAGGACGACGCGATGGCCTTCCTCACGCAGCGCGCGACACGCCTGCACGCCGGCATAGTCAAACTCTGCGGCCTGACCGATAACGATCGGCCCGGAGCCTATCACCAGAACATTGCGGCGGGGCATGCTGGGGTCAGTGGATTGGCGGCTGGGCGGGCGAGTCCTCGACGATCAAAGTCTCACGGTTGGAGTCGGTGTAACGTCCATCCGCCCACGACACGCTCATAGACGAGCCGGTCGTGCAAGCGGTCAGCTTGGCCTTGCCAAAATTCCACGTAGTGGGGCGCGATCAGGTAGCCGCCCCACGAGTGCGGGCGGGGGACATCCTCGCCCTGGAAACGTTCGTCGAAGTGCGCCATGCGCTCGCCGAGCGATGCACGATCCTCGAGCGGCGCGCTCTGTTCGGAAGCCCAGGCTGCGAGTTGGTGGCCGCGTGGCCGTGACGCAAAGTAGGCGTCGGACTCATCCTCTGAAAGTTGCCTCGCCGTGCCTTCGATGCGCACCTGACGGTGAAGCGGCGCCCAGAAGAACGTCGCCGCCACCTGCGGATTCTCGGTCATCTGCTCGGCCTTGCGGCTGAAATACGACGTGTAGAATTGCAAGCCGCGCTCGTCGAGTCCGCGTAAGAGCACGAGGCGCGCGCTCGGTCTCCCGTCTTTCGTCGACGTCGCAAGGGTCATTGCGTTGGCTTCGCGCACGTCCGGATGCGCGTAAGCGGCATCGAGCCAGCGGTGCAACTGCTCGATCGGATCGGCGCTCACATCGCCTTCGAGCAACGGCAGATTCTCGTAGGCGTTGCGACTCGTTTCGATGTTCACGGAAGTCTCCCAATATATAAGCCCGACAACATGGTCACGACCAGCAGCCCAGCCCCCGCCACGACGAAGCCGAATCCTGCAGCAACCGGCCGGCGCTCGATCGTCGTTTCGCGACCGAGCCGCGCGAGGGCGTCGCGCAATTGCGTTGCGTTCTCGGCACGCGCATAGGCACCCCCGCTTACCTCTGCATAGGATTGCAGCGCATTCTCGTCTATGGTCGATGCCTCGCCGCCGATGACGTCACCGTTGGGCGTGCCGATCCCGATCGTGTAGATCGGAACGTGATGCGCACCGAAATACTGCGCCATCTCTTGCGGATCGACGCCCGCATTGTTGACGCCGTCGGTGATGAGCACCACCGCATTGTGACCAGCCGGTGGGAACTGCGTCGCTGCCAAACGCAAAGCATCGCCGATCGCGGTCGCGCCATTGGGCGCGGGGATCTGTTCGAGCGCGGCGATCGTCGCCTCTTTACTTGCGTTCAGCGGCGCAATCAGCTCGGCGTTTCCCGAGAACGTGATGAGCCCAATTTTGATGCCGGCAGGCGCTTCTTCAACAAATGCGCGCGCGGCGCTTTGCGAAGCAGCTGCCCGCGTCGGCGAGACGTCAGTCGATGCCATCGATCCCGACGTATCGATACAGATGAAGACGTTTCCGTTCGCGACCGGCACCGGGAGCTTTAAATGCGGGCCGGCAAGGCCAATGACCAACGTGCAAAGCGCGACGATCCATCCGGCGCGAAGCAGTAGCGAAAGCCAGGGCCGCGGCTGCAGCGCGCGCTGCAAGAACGCAAGGTTCGAATAGCGCAAGGCTTGTGCATCGACGCGACGCTCCGCGCGCACATAGAACAAGGTCAGCACGATTGCGACAATCGCACCGGCAATCAAGAGCCATGGTGCGTCGAAGGTCATGCGGGAACACCAAACGCGGCGCGTAGTGATGCGGCGCCGTCGCTTTCAACTAAGATACCGCTACGCCAGCCTGCACGTGCGAGGCGCTGCTCGAGCGCGTCCTCGCGCGCCCGAACCGCTGCCATAAATGCCGCGCGTTCGCGCTTTCCGACGTAGGCGCGCAGCGTACCGCCCTCCGCACCGGCGAAACGCACGATGCCTCCCACCGTGAGGCCGTCATACCACGGATCCCGCGCGATCAGTGCGGTGCAGTCACACCACGAGCCGAGATTGCCAAGCAGATCGTCATCACGGTCGTCGAGTTCGTACCAATCGCTGATCGCTAGGAGCGCGGTGCCGCGCCGCAGTGCTGCTCGCGCCGTCTCGAGCGCTCCGCGAAGCGTGAACGGCGCGAGGATGGGCGCGTGCGGCGGTGCGACGTGGTCGCTGCCGATGCGCAGCAGACGATCGCCGCCGCGCGCGGTACCGAACCATGCGCTCGCGGCTTCTTCCGCCGCGGCGAGCAGCGAACGCTCGCGTCCGACCTGCATCGAGGGCGAATCGTCGACTACCGCCGCAAGCGTCAACGCGACATCTTCGAGCACGACCCGCGTCTGCAACTCGCCGGCACGCGCGGTCGCCGCCCAATCGATACGGCGCACGTCATCGCCGGGAACGTACGCGCGGAGTTCGACGAACTCATACCCGTCACCGCGATACATCGTCGGCGAGCCCGCGCCGAAACGACGCGGACGGCGTTTCCCGCTCAATAGCGCATCGCGTAGCGTAAGCCTTGCCACTACGTCACTCTTAGGGTACCGGAACGCGCGCGATCAGTCGCTGAGCACGCGCGTCGGGCCGCCGTCGCTCGAAACCCGAAAATTGAAACCGATCCGATGGCGTAGCGCAAGCGGCGCGACCGCCCGTACGTCGTCGGGAACCGCGTAGTCGCGCTGCATCGAGCAACGCTTTGGCTCGCGCAAGATTGGCGATCGCGAGCGTCGCGCGCGGTGAAGCGCCATGGTCGATCGCGGGATGTTGCGCCTCGCGTGTGATCACGACGAGCTCGACGATATAGCGCTTGAGCGCCTCGTCGATATGCACCGCATGCGCCCGATCGCGCCAAGTACGCACATGCTTCGAGCGTCGCAACCGGCGTGACAACGGGCGCCTGCGCGATCGCAAAGCGGTCCATGATGGCGAGTTCCTCGGCGCGCGAGGGATAGCCCACATCGATCTTGATCAGAAAACGATCCATCTGCGCGACCGGGAGCGCATAGGTTCCCTCGGAGTCGAGCGGATTCATCGTCGCCATAACGATGAACGGGTCGGGCAGCGGATGCGTCTGTGGACCGATCGTCACTTGCCGTTCCTGCATCGCTTCGAGCAGCGCGGACTGGACTTTGGCCGGCGCACGATTGATCTCGTCGGCGAGGACGACGTTGGCAAAGATCGGTCCACGCACAGTCGTAAATGCGCTTTCGCGCTGGTCGAAAATACGCGTACCGACGATATCGCTCGGTAAGAGGTCTGGTGTGAACTGAATCCGCTTGAACTCGCCGTGCAGCGCATCGGCCAGACTGCGGCACGCGAGCGTCTTCGCGAGCCCGGGCGGACCTTCGAGCAGCACGTGCCCACCGCAGATAAGGCCGAGCAACAGCCCTTCGATCACGCCTGCCTGACCGACGATCGCGCGTTCGAGTGCTTTGGTGACGACGGCGGGTCCATCGGTCATGCGGTCATACGCTCCAGCTGTGCAATGGCGGCCGCAATTGCGACGCCGAGGTCAGCATCGTGAGTAAATCCGGCGCGTTCGAGCGCGCGGAGCAAATCGCGCAGATCGCGATCGCTTGCGAGCGGCCGGCGCAGCACGTCTGCGAGCGTTTCGGCGTCGGTCGCGCCAACCATGCGGCGCACGATGCTGCGGGCACGCATGGCGCCCGCGCGGGTGCGCGTGCCGCGCAACGCTTGCAGCGCTTCGCGCAGCTGCGCTTTGGGATCGACGATTACGGGCTTGGGCGGTGCAAGCGTGACGACCGGCGTTGCAGCCGGCGCCGGCCTACGCCGGATAAGCGCAGCGAAAACGAAGAGCACGAGACCGATACCCGCGATCCACAAGAGCAACCGCAAGAGCACGCCAAGAGCCGCTTGCAAACTCTGCCATAGACTAACCGAAGCGACGATTGCAGCGGATGGACCCCCGACGTGGAGGATCAACGTATTCGAAGAGAAGCGCGTCGGCTTGCCATTTCGCGCGTCGATCGCGTCGAGCGTGACCGGGGCTATCGTAATCGTGCCGGAATGGTGGGCCACGACCGTGATGGTTTCGCGGTAGGTCGAACCGCCGTGGGATGCAACCACCAAACGCTCGCTCCCGAGCAGTTCGACTTCGGCGAGAATCGGCAGATCGAGATTGTCGAGTTCACTGATACGTTGGCGCACGTGCGCGGTAACGATCAAATGAAACGGCACTTCGATGTGCGGCGTGGTGGTATCGGCCGCGAGCGTCAACTGCGTTACCGTCAGGCGCTGCAAACTCTGCGCACTGGCCGGCGCGAGTGTCGCAGCCACGGCGAGGAGCAGTGCTAGCGAACGGCTGAGATTGTAGAAAGCCATTGTGCGAAGAGTCCGCGAGCGTCGTACGGACCCGGCGATGCCTCGGGATGGAACTGCACCGCGGCGATTGGCAATCGCCGGTGACGAAATCCTTCGTTCGTACCATCGTTGAGGTTGGTCATCGTCGGTTCGAGCGTCTCGGGCATCGAACGCGCGTCGACCGCGTAGCCGTGGTTGTGTGCGGTGATGAGCACTTCGTTGCGCGTGTGATCTTTCACGGGCTGGTTTCCACCGCGGTGCCCGTACGGCAACTTGTACGTCGTCGCACCGCATGCGAGGGCGAGCAGCTGATGACCGAGGCAGACGCCGAAGAGCGGTTTGCGCCCGACGAGTCTGCGCAGCGTTTCGATCGTGCCCTGTAAATCGGTCGGGTCACCCGGACCGGGGGAAATGAAGATCGCGTCGGGATCGCCCTCGAGCAGCTCTTCTTCGCTGGCATCGTACGGTACGACGGTGACCTCGCTGCCAAGCGCGGTGAGCTCACGCAAGATCGCGCGCTTCACGCCGCAGTCGATCAGCGTCACGCGCGCGCCGCCGCGCGTTCCTTCGACGTGGCGTTCGCGTGTTGCCACACTCGGCACGAGTCCCGCCGTCGTTGCGGTACGCACGAATTGCGTCAGTTCAGCCTCGGCGCGGGCAAGCGCGGCTTCACCAACCGCGAGCGCCGCCCAAATCGTGCCGTGTTCGCGCAGACTGATTGTGATCGCACGCGTATCGGCGCCGATCATCGTTGGAACCTGCTGCGCCTCGAGCCACTCGGGTAGGCTCGTCTTGCTTAGGTAGTGCGAAGGATGGCGTGCAATCTCTTTGATGATCGTGCCCCGCACACACGCGCGCGGATACTGTGCGGCGCTCCCCGAGATGCCGTAGTTGCCGATCAACGGATAGGTGAAGGTCAAAATTTGACCCGCGTACGACGGGTCGGTCAGCGCTTCTTCATAGCCGGTCATGCCGGTGTAAAAAACGGCTTCGCCCAAGGCAAGTCCCTGGTGCGCCAAGCCATAGCCATCGAAGCGTGAGCCGTCGGCGAGGAAGAGCGAGGCGGGGATGGTCATTCTAAAGGTTTGCCGGTTACACGGAAGGCTCGCGCAAACCTGGAGAGTAAGGCCGGTTGAGAATGGACTGGCAATTGGATTGGCACTTTGGCGCGCAGGCGTTCGCGACGGCTTTTACGATCGTCGATCCGATCGGGATGATTCCTATCACTGCGGCGACGACGGCGCACTTCGACGGCGGCAAGCGCAATCGCATTGTCGACACGGCGGTCATTGTTGCGGGCATCGTGATGCTCGTCATGGGCCTAGTCGGCCGGTATCTGTTTGACTATTTGGGCATCACGCTACCGGCCTTTGGGATCGCCGGTGGCATTTTACTTCTCCTGATCGCGATCGACATGCTCTTCGCGCGCCCGACCGGCGCACGTGCGACCACCGAGGAGGAGCGCGCGGCGAGCGAGGGCGAGAATCCGGCCGTATTTCCGCTCGCAATCCCGATGCTCGCCGGGCCGGGCACGCTTGCCACCGTGTTGCTGCTGGTCAATCTCGCGCGCGGCAATCCGGGACGCGATGTACTTCTCGTGCTTGCCTATACCGCGGCGCTCGCGATCGCGTGGTTGTGCATGCGCGGCGCGGCGCACTACCTTTCCAAACTCGGCACGACCGGCATCCACGTCGTCACCCGTGTTTTGGGTATCATACTTGCGGCGCTCGCCGTACAGTTCATCATCAACGGCCTCGTGCAAACGCCGCTCTTTCATCGATAGGGGGACCCCGTGGAAGACAAAGATCCATCGCCCGCTGAAAACATGATTCACGACTTAGACACCGACCCCGCGCTGGACGTCGATTCGGATCAGCGCGCGGAGTTGCTGCGCAAATGGCATCGCGACGGCGGCAAGAGCCGCTATGGCAGCGAGCCCGACGTTAAAGGCGACTTGGAAGACTTAGATCCTTAGAAAAGCTTAGCGCGCTTGCCAGCGGAGTTCACCGCCCACGATGGTCGCAATCGCGCGACGCGGCAGCGTGCGGCCGGCGAAGGGTGTGCTCTTTCCCTTTGATGCGAAGGTTGCGGGATCGACGACCCACGGGCGGTCGGCAAAGATCGTAACGTCGGCGCGCGCGCCTTTGCGCAGCGTTCCACCTTCGACACCGAGAATGCGCGCCGGATTCGTTGAGAGCATTGCCACGAATCGGTCGAGTGCGAGATCGGGTACGGCCAGCGCGTACGCGCCGAGCGCTATCTCGAGACCGGTGAAGCCCACGGCCGCGGTATGCAGGTCACTCGATTTGTCTTCCAGCGTATGCGGCGCATGGTCGGTCGCGAAAACGTCGATCGTTCCGTCGCGTATGCCAGCGCGCAACGCCGCCACATCTTCTTCCGTTCGCAGCGGCGGGTTGACTTTGCCGCCAGCACCCCGTTCGCGCACCGTTTCATCCGTGAGCAGCAGATGGTGCGGCGTCACTTCAGCGGTTGCGTTGCCGCCGCGTGCACGTGCCCAACGCACGAGGTCGAGCGCGCGCGCCGTCGAGAGATGTGCGATATGAAACGGCTTCCCAGTATCAATCCCAATAAGAAGATCGCGGGCCACGATGACCTCTTCGGCGATGCCGGGTGCGCCCGGAACGCCGAGCGCGTTGGCCACGGCACCCGCGCTCATGACGGCGTCGCCTTTAAGCCCCTCGTCCTCCGCATGCGAAATGAACACGCCCGCCACGTTGCGTGCAAGCAGCGCCGCATCGCGCAACACGCGCGCGCTTGCAACCGTGTTGCCGTCATCGGAAAAGGCGACCGCACCGGCGGCGGCAAGCGCGGCGAAATCAACTGGGAATGTGCCCGTGCGCTCGCGCGTGATCGCCGCGACCGGGTAGACGCGGCAGCGCGCATCGCGCGCAACGATCGTTGCCAGCTGCGCGAGCACGTCGGGCGTATCCAGTGCAGGCTGCGTATTCGGCATTGCCGCGACCGCGGTGAATCCACCCTGCACGGCGGCCTGCGTACCGGTCGCAATCGTCTCCTTTTGCGTGAACCCAGGCTCGCGCAGATGCACGTGCATATCGATGAAGCCGGGCGCGACGACGCAGCCCTCCGCACCGAACGTCGTTTCGCCAGGTTCGGGTTGAAGGCGCTCGCCGATCTCTGCCACGAGACCGTCGCGAATGCGCACGTCCCGCAGCGAGTCAATGCCCTGCGACGGATCGACGACCCGGCCACCACGAATAAGCACGAGGAAACCTCGCTCTAGCGCACGGGCTCGCGCGCGCCGTTTACCAACAGGTCGAGCACCGCCATGCGAATGTAGACGCCATGGTGTACTTGCCGCGCGTAACGCCAGCCCGTGAACTCGAGCACGGTGTCATCGAGCTCCATCCCGCGATTGTACGGACCGGGATGCATAACGATTGCGTGCTTGCGCAGCCGCTCGAGCCGCTGCGCGTTCAATTGGTATCCGGCGATGTATTCGCGGTCGGCTATCGGCATCTCGGCAAAACGCTCGCGTTGGATGCGCAACAAGATCACTGCATCAGCCACGGCGAGAGCCTTGTCAAAGTCGCGTTCAATCGATGCGCCGGCGACCGCCTCGTCGGCGCCGAGAAACGCAGGCGGCCCGACGAGTACCGATGTTGCGCCCAGGCGCGCAAGACCGCGAATCGTCGAATGCGCGACACGTGAATGCGCGACGTCGCCCACGATAGCAACGACACGACCTTCAAGCGAGCCGAACTCGTCGCGCAGCGTGAAGAGATCGAGCAGTGCTTGCGTGGGATGAGCATGCGCGCCGTCGCCCGCGTTGACGACATGCCCATCGAACGCGGCGGCAACACGCGCCGGAAATCCCGCCTCGGGATGGCGGATGACGACGACGCCGATCCCCATCGCCGAGAGCGTGAGCATCGTATCTTCGACCGTTTCGCCTTTTGTGGCGAGGCTCAGATCTTTCGGCGAAAGATTCACCACGTTTGCGCCAAGGCGCATTTGCGCGAGATTGAACGACGTGAACGTGCGCGTGCTCTGCTCAAAAAAGAGGTTGACGACATCAATTCCTTCGAGCAATCGTCCAGGAGCGCGCGACTCAAAATCTCTGGTCTGATCGAAGATCGATTCGATCTCTTCTGCGGAGAGATCGTCAAGGTCGATGAGGCTACGTCGCGTGCGCATGGATTGCGATCTCGTCGCTCGGCGTGGCTGTGGCAGCCAACGCGACCTTGACGTGCTCGCGATGGCTGGTGGGAATAACGCGGCCGACGTAGTCGGGTTGTATGGGCAGTTCTCGCAAGCCGCGGTCAACCATGACGCAAAGCCGAATCGCGGAGGGACGCCCAAGGTCGGTGACGGCATCGAGCGCCGCGCGGATCGTACGACCGGTGAAGAGCACGTCGTCAGCAACGACGACGAGACGATCGTTGATGTCGACGGGAATCTGGGACTCCGGCATCTCGTGGGTCACACGGTCGTCGCGGTAGAGATTGATATTGAGAAAGCCGAGCGCGGGCGCTTTCCCGCTGATGCGCTCGATCTCACTTGCCAAGCGCGCAGCAAGTGCCTCGCCGCCGCGCCGGATGCCGATCAGCACGACGCCGCGTTGCGCGTCCTCGGGTTCGAGAATCTGGTGGGCGAGACGCGAAATGACACGTGCGATCTCTTCACTCTCGAGCAGAACGCGCGATTTTTGCATAGCGGTCGTCAAGCCGTCTCTCCCATAGACGCCAGCGCTGCTTCCACGCGGGCCAGTTCGCTTCGGTAGCTTTCCAACTTCTCTCGCTCCTTCGTAACCACCTCAGGCGCGGCCTTGGCGATGAAGGCCGCATTGCCCAGTTTGCTCTCGCCGCGCTCGACCTCGCTGCGCAGTCGCACGGCGTCCTTGCGGTAGCGTTCGAGCAGCAAAGATGCCGGCGCTTCTACCACAATCGCGTTGACCCCGCCCTCAAGTTTGGGGTCCACGGCGATCGTCGCGCCCGCGGCAGCCTCGGTGTAGTGCGTCAGCGCGGCGATCTGCGCGAGGTCGCCGGGCAGCGTCGTGACGGGTTTCGAATGCAGCGGCAACTCGAGTTCCGATTTGCGACGGCGAATCTGCTCGGTCGCCGCCATGTGCAACTCGAATGCGGCAGCGGCATCGCGATCGACCGGCACTTCCAAACGGTCGGGCCAGGTCGCGGTCATGATCGTCACGCCGTCGTGCGGCAGCGCGAGCCAAACCTCCTCGCTGACGAAGGGTGCGATCGGGTGCAGTACACGCATCGCATTGTTCCATACGAACGAGAGCACTGCAGCGCGGGTCGCGTGATTCTCCGCCACCTTCGTTGCTTCGAGATACCAGTCGCAGAACTCGTACCACACGAAGCGCCAGATTGCGTCGGCAGCGTTACCAAAATCGAATGCATCGAAGCATTGACTGACCGCGACGATCGTATCGTGCAAGCGCGTCAGGATCCACTTATCGGCGGCCGTGAGGTCTGCGACCTTGGGAAGCGTCATCGCGCGCGGCAAACCTTCGGGCAGTGCGAGCATGTACCGCGTCGCGTTCCAGATCTTGTTGTTGAAGTTGCGGGCTTCTTCGCAGCGCGACTCCTGAAAGCGAATCTCTTGGCCTTCCAGACGCATCTGGCGCAGCATGCCCATCCGGAACGCGTCGGCGCCATAACGCTCGACCAGATCCATGGGATCGATCGCGTTGCCGAGCGACTTCGACATCTTGCGTCCCTGTGCGTCAAAGACGAGCGGCGCGATGAAGACCGTTGAGAACGGAATGCCGCCGGCAAAATGCATACCCAGCATCACCATGCGCGCAACCCACAAGAAGATGATCTCCCACCCGGTGATCAACACTTGGGCTGGATACCAGCACTGCAACTCGAGGGTTTTCTCGGGCCAACCTAGGATCGAAAACGGCCACAAGCCGCTCGAGAACCAGGTGTCGAGCGTATCGGGATCGCGTGTAAGTTGTACGCCGCTGTAGCGCGTCCGCGCGATTTCAAGCGCTTCCTCTTCGGTTTCCGCAACGACGATGTCGCCCGCGGGCGTGTACCAGACGGGAAGCTGATGGCCCCACCAGATCTGGCGCGAGATGTTCCAATCGCGGATGTTCTCGAGCCACGTTTCGTAGGTGCGCCCATAGCGTTCGGGCACGAAGCGCAAGCGGCCGTCGCGATAGACTTGCAATGCGGGCTCGGCGAGCGGCTTCATCTTGACGAACCACTGGAGCGAGAGCAAGGGCTCGATCACATCGCCCGAACGCTCGCTGGTTGCGACCGAATGACGGTACGGTTCTTCTTTTATAAGCGCGCCATTTTGGCGCAGGTCGGCAACGATCCGCGCGCGTGCGTCGTAGCGGTCGAGGCCGGCGTATGCGCCAACCCCGATCTCGGCATCGCTAATCCGCGCTTCGGTGTCCAGGATCGTGGGCATCGCCAGCTGGTGGCGCAGGCCGATCTCGTAGTCGGTGGGGTCGTGCGCAGGCGTGACCTTGACCGCACCGGTTCCGAAGCCGCGCTCCACCGCCTCGTCGGCGATGATCGGAATCTCTCGCTCGACGAGTGGCAGCACGACTGTTTTGCCGATGAGCGCTGCATAGCGATCGTCATCGGGATGCACAGCGACGGCCACGTCGCCAAGCATCGTCTCGGGCCGCGTCGTGGCGATCTCGATAGCAAAGGATCCATCTTTTGCACGATAACGAATATGCCAAAGTGTCGCGTCGCATTCAACGTGCTCGATCTCCGCGTCCGAGACCGTGGTTTTTCCTTTGGGGTCCCAATTGATCAATCGCTTGCCGCGGTAGATCAGCCCCTCGCGATAGAGCGCGACGAAGACCTTACGCACCGCCGCGGAGAGTCCATCGTCCATCGTGAAGCGCGAGCGCTGCCAATCGGGCCCGAAGCCGAGCGTGCGAAACTGCTGCTCGATCGTGCCGCCCGTCGTGCGCGACCACTCCCAGGCACGCTCGACGAAACCTTCGCGCCCCAGACTATCGCGCGCGATACCCTGCGCGGCAAGTTCGCGTACCAACACGGCCTCGGTGGCGATCGCGGCGTGATCGAGCCCGGGCAACCAGTCGGCGTTGTCGCCGAGCATACGGTGGTAGCGTGTGAGGACATCTTGCGGCGTGTACGTCGAACCGTGGCCAAGGTGCGCGCGGCCGGTGACGTTGGGTGGGGGCATCGGGATGATGAAGGGCGGGCGCGCGGGATCGGGATCCTCGTGAAAGAATCCGCCGCGCTCCCAGAACTCGTAGAGCCGCGGTTCAACCGCCTTGGGATCGTAGTTTTTCGGGAGCTGAGTTGCGTTTTCGGGGCTGGTCATGCGAGCGCAGGTAGTTCCGCGCCCCCTACGTCCAGCCCTAGTGGCTGCGGCGTGGCTACGAAGTAGCGCTTTCGCCGAGCAATTTGAGCAACACGTCGCGCTTTTCCGGCTCGCTTGGCGCGCCGTGGTAGCGTTCGTAGTCGTCGCCGAGAATCTCCGCGAGGCCTTCGTAGGTCAAGGCTTGCGATTCGGCCGACGCTGGTGCGCGCGTCGGGTTGGTCGAGCGCAGATGCCCGTCGATTCGCCCGCGCTCGAGCAAACGGATCAGCGTGCTCTCGCACGACGGACGTCGATAGAGATTACGTCGCGCACGTGTGCCGGGGAATGCCGCGCGAATGCGTATGATGAATCCAAGGTCATCGAGCGCAGCCAACGCCTCGAACACCATCGACGAACTGTACAGGCCAAGGTCCTCGCGGATCTGATCGATCGTTGGGCTGCACTCACCGTGTGGGTCGCTAAGCATAGTTAAATACAGATACATACTGATCTGGCGCGGGTTGAGGACATGAAACAGGAAGCCGCTCCACCACGCGGGGATCAAGGCGCTCGGCGCACAGACGTGCTCGGCGTCGCATTGGGGCGGTTCTTTCTCCACTGGCTGGCTCGTTTGAATCACCCGCTTTCTTAGCCTGGGTAGTTTCGGGTCCGGAAATCTGGACGGTTCATCTTCCCACAAGTAGCGATGTAGCGAAACCAAATAAAATCGGGTCCTGTGTAAGGACCCGATTAAAAACAGGTGAGCGCTTGAAAGCTATTACGCAGGCATATCTTTCTTCTGCTCTTGATAAATCAACGTCGGCGACTCTTTCTTCTCGATGACGTCTTTATTGATAATGCACTTTTTCACGCCTTGCAGCGACGGAAGGTCGTACATTACGTCGAGCATCGTCTCTTCGAGAATCGAGCGCAATCCGCGCGCGCCGGTTTTCCGGCCTTGCGCTTTGGTCGCAATCGCGACGAGAGCATCTTTCGTGAACTGCAGATCGACGCCGTCCATGTTGAGAATCTTCTGGAACTGACGGACGAGTGCGTTGCGCGGCTCGGTGAGGATCCGGCGCAGCGCCAGTTCATCGAGCGCGTCGAGCGTCACCACGATCGGCAGGCGGCCAATGAATTCCGGGATCAAGCCGAACTTGAGCAGATCCTCGGGCATCAACTGTTGCAGCAGCTTCCCGGTGCGCGCATCCTTCTTGCCCTCGGGCGTCGCGCGGAAGCCCATGTTGTTGGCGCTGACACGCGATTCAATGATGCGCTCCAAACCGTCGAAGGCGCCACCGCAGATAAACAACACGTTGGTCGTGTCGATTTGGATGAACTCTTGATGCGGATGTTTGCGCCCGCCCTGCGGAGGCACGTTCGCAGTCGTGCCCTCGAGGATCTTGAGCAGCGCTTGCTGCACGCCTTCGCCGGACACATCGCGCGTTATCGACGGGTTCTCGCTCTTGCGCGCGATCTTGTCGATCTCGTCGATGTAGACGATGCCCTTTTCGGCGCGCTTGACGTCGTAGTCGGCTGCTTGAATGAGCTTGAGCAGAATGTTCTCGACGTCTTCACCGACATAGCCCGCTTCGGTCAGCGAGGTCGCGTCGGCCATTGCCAGCGGCACATCGAGAATCTTTGCAAGCGTCTGCGCGAGATACGTCTTGCCCGAGCCGGTCGGGCCGACGAGCAGAATGTTCGACTTCTGCAGCTCAACGTCGTCAGCGGCGCCGCCGGCGTTGATGCGCTTGTAGTGGTTGTAGACTGCGACCGCCAGCGACTTCTTGGCCCGCTCTTGACCGATCACATACTGATTGAGGATGTGATTGATCTCTTTGGGCTTGGGGATGTTGCGAAGGCGCAGGTTCTCATCGACATTCTTGTAGAGCTCTTCTTCGATGATCTCGTTGCAAAGCTCAATACACTCGTCGCAAATATACACGCCGGGACCGGCGATCAATTTACGCACCTGTTCCTGCGACTTGCCGCAGAAACTACATTTGAGCTGACCCTTCTCGTCTCCGAAGCGGAACATATCGGGGGCGGGCGTCCTCCTGGGCGTTAAGCCGGCTGCGACAAGGCTGAACGATCTTCGATAACGTGATCGATAATCCCGTAGTCCTTGGCTTCGTCGCTGGTCATGTAGTAGTCGCGGTCGATATCCTTAAGGATTTGCTCGACCGGCTTGCGGGTGGTCCGTTCGTAAATGCGGGCGATGGTCTGCCGGGTAGCGATCAGGTCACGGGCGGCGATTTCTACGTCGGTCGCCTGGCCCCCGATCTGGGAGACCCAGGGCTGATGGATCAGAATCTTCGAGTGCGGCAGGGAATAGCGCTTGGTGGCCGCCCCCCCGGTCAATAGAACCGAGCCCATTGAGGCCGCCATACCCATGCAGATTGTCGCGACGTCGGGCTTTATAAACTGCATGGCATCATAGATTGCGAGACCCGCAGTCACGCTGCCACCCGGCGAGTTCACATACATATCGATGTCTTTGTCCGGATCTTCCTTTTCTAGGAAGAGCAACTGCGCGATCACCAGGTTGGCCAAGTGATCGTCGATCGCGCCGCCGACAAAGACGATGCGATCCTTGAGTAGGCGCGAGTAGATGTCGTACGCGCGTTCTCCGCGTGCGCTCTGCTCGACGACCATCGGTACCAAGTGCCCCATACTTTACCCCAAATTTTCTTTGAATGTGCTTCAACGACGTTACGCGGCTAGTAACCGCGCGGTTTCCTCAAGGGTTGCCGCCTGTTTTCTCGATGACCTTGGCGTTGTCGACGAGGAACTCGAGCGTCTTGTTGCGGACGATGCCTTCCATCAACGGGATGACACTATTGCCAAGTGCCTTCCGGATACGGTCGACCGGCTGTCCGTACTGACGCGAGAGGGCGGAAAGCTCCTCCGCCACATCGGCCGGCGTTGCGTTGATGCCCTCGGTGCGTGCGATTTCCTCGATAACGAGCGTTCCTTTTACGCGCTGCTCAGCGTCGTTTCGGTAGCTTTCCCGAAGCTCATCTTCGGTCTTGCCCTGCTCCTTGAGGTAGTCGTCGAAGCTCACCCCGCTTTGCGCAGTTTGCGCCGCGAGATCGTTGATCATATTGTCGATCTCGCGATCGACCAGCACCTGCGGAAGCGGAAACTCGTGCGCATCGACCAGCTTTTCCATCAAGGCGTTGCCGATAGCGCGACGCGCGCGCGATTGTGCAATCACCTCCAGGCGCTTGCGCACGTCGACCCGCAGCGCATCGATCGTTTCGTTCTCGGAGATCGTTTTCGCGAACTCGTCGTCGACAGCGGGCAGTTCGAGCGCCTTTACATCGTGCACGGTTACCGTGAAGACTGCCGTTTTGCCGGCGAGATCTTCTTTTGGATAGTCGCTCGGAAAGACGGCCTCGACGTCCTTGGTCTCGCCCGCGGTCATTCCGGCGATGCCCGAGGCAAAGCCCGGAATGAAGCGATTCTCGTCAAGCTCGGTCATCTGACCCTTGGCCGTTCCGCCGTCGAACGGGACGCCGTCGATTTTACCTTCGTAATCGAGCGTTACGACGTCACCAAGCTGTGCCGGCCGCTCGACCGGCACCAGCGTCGCGCGCTCTTTCGCGAGTGCCTGCAGACTGCGCTCGACATCTTCGTCGTCTATCGCCGGCGTATCACGCTCGACTTCGATACCTTTGTATTCACGCAATTCAATCGCCGGTCGAACGTCAACGGTCGCTTTCAAGCGCGACGGCTTGCCCTCTTCCGCTGGAAGAATCTCCATCTTCGGGCGGTCGACGGGAACGAGCTCATGCTCGCGTACGGCGCGCGCATACACCTCGGGAACGACATCCTCGAGCGCCTCACTGGCAATCGACTCGGACCCATAAGTCTGCTCGAAGACCTTGCGCGGAACTTTGCCTGCGCGGAAGCCCGGAAGTTTGACGTTCTTAGCTAGCCGGCGAAACGCGCGCTCCTGCGCCGCGGCGAGTTCTTCCGCGGTGATGGGTATCTCCAGCTCCACTTGCGTGGGAGCCAGCCGGGTCAGCGTCGAGGTGCTCACGGGTAGCAACGTTCCTTTTGGGACAATAGGAAGGGGCGCTTCGGCGCTTGCGCGCCCGCGCCCCTTAAAAATACGTGGAGCGGAAGACGAGATTCGAACTCGCGACCCTCGCCTTGGCAAGGCGATGCTCTACCACTGAGCTACTTCCGCAGTCGTTCGTGGTCCCGATTCGGCACGGGACCTTTTTTGTTTACGGCGACCTGGGCAAGCAGAGACTCGAACTCTGACGGGTTGCCCCACTGGAACCTAAATCCAGCGCGTCTGCCAGTTCCGCCACTTGCCCGAGCAGCCGTCCCGCCCATGCGGCGACCGCTTAGTATAGAACGCGCCCCACCCATTTCCTCCCGACTTAAGGCGGTGGAGGCGGCTCCTCTAGCGGGGTCCCCACGCTATCCATGATCTCGCCTTGCAGCGACGAGCCATTTACGGCAACGAGGTTTTCGAACCGGACGCTCGCGCTGGTATAGATTTCGCCGCCGGCTTTCATTGATCCGAGCGTGTCTTCTTCACGGATATACTGCGCGCCGTCGATCTGCGCGAAGTGTATGGTCCACCCTACATTTGTACCGGGACCGACCGCGAAATTGAGCGCGTCTTGCAGCTGCCACGTCGCAAACGTCTGCTCATCGATCCAGGCCTGGCGAATGCGGAAGTGTCCGGGATCGCGCGTCGGTGTCAATCCAAGGTGGTAGCACGCGTGGCCGTCGACCGTGTCGATGCCGAGAAGCGTGATCGTGTAATCACGATTGTGCGCATAGACGGTCGCAATCTCTTCAAGTCCATGCGGAGTCACGGTAACGCTCGGCGTTGCGCGCGGATTCGGGTCGTGAAGTTCTTTGCGAATCTCGTCGACAAGCGCCGCCGAGTTGAACGGCGTCGGCGCGGGCGCCGGCACGAACGGCGCCATGCCGAACGAATATGTCGGTGCGAGATACGGCACGCCGAGAAAATCAACTTGCGGTTGCGGCTTGCCCAGCGGGATCGCGCCATTGAAAAAAAAGTTCATCCCCTTGGGATGTACGGGATGTGCGCGCTCGTAATCGCTTACGGGATCGATCTGCACCACGTTGGTGACGGCGTTATATTCTGAGGCGTAGCGCTCGACGCGTTCTTTGCCGCCTTCAACGACGTCGACCGCCACATTGTAGGCGAGCAGCGACGGATACTTCTGCTGATGCCAAAATGCGCGCGCATTCCCGAAGATCTGGTAGGGATCGGGCGCAGCATGTGCGCGCGGCATTGCAACCGCGACCAGCGTCACAAGGGTCAGAAGAGCACCCGGCCAGGTCTTCATCTCTCTTTAGTCTATACCATCAAGGCCGCGCGAGGTTCCTGAGAATGGACCAAAAGACTCTGGATGACGCCTACAGCAATACCCAAGCCGATCCGGACTGGGGCGCCACCTACGCACGACTGCAAGCAGAGAGCGCCGCACTGTATCACGAGTTTGGTTGCATACGTGACGTCGCGTACGGACCAAAGCCGCGCGAGCGCTTCGATTACCTCCTGTGCGGAGCCGCGAACGCGCCGCTCTTCATCTTTATTCACGGCGGCTATTGGCAGAAGTGTTCGAAGGGGGATTTTGCGATCTCCGCGCGGGGCCCGCTCGAACGCGGATTCGACGTCGCGCTCGCGGAGTACACCCTTGCACCGCAAGCAACGATGACGCAGATCGTCGGCGAGATCGGCATGTTGTTGGATTTTCTCGCCGCGAGTAACGAGCGTTACACCATGCGAGACCGGGCGGTCGTTTTGAGCGGCCATTCCGCGGGTGGCCATCTCACCGCGATGCATCGCAACCATCCGTCGGTCGCCTACGCATTGCCGATCAGCGGCCTCTACGATCTCAATCCGATTGCATTTACGAACCTCAACGAGAAGCTACAACTGACGCCGCACGAGCGCGATGTCTACAGCCCGCAACTCCACGTTACGCCAGGAACGCCGATGACGGTGAGCGTCGGCGGCGCGGAGCTGCCCGAACTCGTACGCCAATCGCGCGAGTATGCGCAAGCCTGCGCCGCCGTTGACAGCGGTGTTGCCTATCTCGAGGTTCCGGGGCGCACGCACTTTGCGATGTGTGACGACTTAGCGGATCCGTCAGGCGGGCAGATGACTGCGCTCATGCGTGCGATGCGACACTGAAGTAGGTTCCGCGATCGAGATCTTCGATGAGTCCGCGCTGTACAGGATTCCATCCAAGCGCCGCGCGCGTCTTCGCACTCGACGCGGGGCAGTCGATCGCAGCGAACCGCGCAAACCAGCCGAAGTGGTCCGCAGCTTCTTCCATCGTTTTGCTGACGATCGGTACACCTAATCCGCGACCAATCGCTTCGGCGATCTCGCGGAACGGAATGCCTTCCTCGGCGATCGCATGAAAGCGCGCTCCGGCTTCGCCCTTTTCCAAAGCCAACCGGTAGACGCGTGCGGCGTCAAAGCGATGCACGGCGGGCCAACGATTCATACCGTCGCCGACATAGGCCGAGACGCCCTTCTCGCGGGCGATGCCAATGAGGATTGGAATGAAGCCGTGATCGCCGTCACCGTGCGTCGTCGGCGCAAGGCGCACGATGCCGGTGTGAACGCCATGCTCGGCAACTTTCGCAGCCGTTCGCTCCGAGGCGCGCGGAAAATCGGGGATGAACGGTGCCGGCATATCTTCGGTTGCCAATACGCCCGGTCTGACGACAGCGACGCCGGACGTGACGAGCAACGGCCGCTTCGATCCGCGCAGCGCGGCGCCGAGCGTCTCGATCGCGCGGTCCTCGGTCTCGCAACTTTTCGCGAAATTCGCCCAGTCGTGAACAAACGCGGTGTGGATCACGCCATCGCAAGCGTTCGCGCCGCTGCGAAGACTCTCGAGATCGTCGAGCGATCCGCGTTGCACCTCGGCGCCCGCCGCTGCAACCGACGCGGCGGCAGCATCGGAGCGGGCAAGTCCGAGCACTCTGTGGCCCGCGTCGAGCAGCTCGCGCACGACGGCCGAACCCACGAATCCCGATGCACCCGTAACAAAAACTCGCACGATAAAACCTTTCTATTGAAGCTGACACCGCGTATGATAGGACGGAAAGCTATCCTATTAAAGCCGTGGCATTATACTGGTATAAGGACTAACAGCATGGCGAGCATCGAGGACAATCCGCTGGGCACGTATTTGAAGGATCGCCGAGCCAAACTCGACCCCGCGGCGTTCGGTTTCCCATCGAATCGACGCCGTACGCCCGGGCTCCGGCGCGAAGAGGTCGCGGGGCGCGCGAATGTGAGCGCGACCTGGTACACCTGGCTCGAGCAAGGTCGCGGCGGTACGCCCTCGGCCGAGGTGCTCGACCGGCTTGCCTACGCGCTCACCCTCACCGAAGTCGAACGCGAGCATCTCTTTTTGTTGGCGCAGCAACGTCCGCCCCAAGTGCAGTTTCGCGAAGCGGAGCGGATCACACCGCAGTTGCAGCACGTGCTTGATTCGCTCGAATACAGTCCTGCCTTAGTGCGAAACGCCGCCTGGGATGTGATTGCGTGGAATCGCGCATCCGCCACGCTCATGGGTGACTATAGCGCACTTTCGCCACACGAACGTAATATTTTGCACCTGATGTTTACCGACCCCGGTGCAAAGACGCGGCTGGTTGATTGGGAGAAAGAGGCGCGCAACTCGGTCGCTGCGTTCCGCGCTGATGCAGTGCGCGCCGGCGCGTCAGAGCGAATTGCGGGGCTCGTCGAAGAGTTGAGCCGCTCGAGCGACGAGTTCGCGGCGATGTGGCGCGATCACGATGTCCGCAATTTCGGCGAGGGCACGAAACTCATGCGCAATCCGATCGCCGGGCTCATCAGCTTTGAATACTCGAGCTTCGCCGTCGGCGGCCGCCCCGATCTCGCACTGGTGATCTTCACGCCTGCGACACCGGCTGATACCGAACGGGTGAAGTCGCTGCTCGCTACGTGATCGCGGACTGATTGGTTGCGGTCAACGCGAGATATGCGCCGACCACGTCACGATCGCCCAGACCCGCCTGCAGCGCGGCGTCCCATTGCGTTCCAATCGCTTGTACCATCGGCAGCCTTTGGTGCGCGCCGTTCGCCGCATCGAGCGCCAGGTGCAGATCCTTCGACGCCAATGCGAGCGCAAAGTCGGGATCGAAATTCTTGCGCTCGATCTTCTCGAGTTTGGCCAGCGCCCACGGCGCGTTGAGCGCGGTTGATCCGAGGCAACTTGAGACGTCGTCGAGCGAAACGCCGAGCGACTGCGCGAGCAGCGCGGTTTCGGCGATCCCTTCGCCAAGTACCGCGAGCCACGTGTTAAGCACGACCTTCATGCGCGAGCCGCTTCCGACGGCGTCCCAACGCATCGTCTTTTGACCCAGCGCCGAGAACACCGGCGCGAGCGCATCGAGCGCCGCGGCGGGCCCTGACGCTAGGATCAATAACTTCCCTTGTTCTGCGGGCACTTTCGAGCCCGACACCGGCGCGTCGACGAAGACGATATCGGGCCGCCGTTCCTTGGCGAGCGCGAAACCGCGCTCGGTGCCGTCGACACCGATCGTGCTCATCTGCAGCCATATCGACCCGGGGCGCATCGCTCCGAGGGCTCGCGGCATCGTTTCCTCGATCGAAGCGATCGTCGGCACCAACGTTAGGACGACGTCAGCGTCACGCACCGCGTCCTCCGGCGTCGCCGCAACCGTCGCACCCGCATCCGCGAGGCGAGCAGCCGAGGCCGAGGAAATATCCCACACGCGTACGCGCATGCCCGCGCCGAGCAGTCTCCGTGCGAACGCGGAACCCATCGTCCCAGTACCTAGAACAGCAATAGCTTGAATCGTCATCACACGCTACCTCGTTCCGTAATTATACAAAAAGCCCGCAGCTGAGATTTCTCAACAACCGCGGGCTTGTACGTTTGGTGCACCGCGAAGGACTCGAACCCCCAACCAATTGATTAAGAGTCAACTGCTCTACCATTGAGCTAGCGGTGCATAGATATGCGCCCTCCGGGACTCGAACCCGGGACCAACGGATTAAAAGTCCGCTGCTCTACCGACTGAGCTAAAGGCGCGTTGAGCCCATGAGGACTAACGCATTGTAGCGAGACCCGGTGCCCTTGGCAACCCCTTAGGCCGAGGCCGAACGGACGATGCGACCGAGCACGTCGGGGTAGCGCTCTGTGAGCTCCGCCGCGGCCAGCGGACGCGCGAACAGGAACCCTTGCGCGAATTGACAGCCGGCGTTGCGCAGCATCTCGCGCTGCCCAACGGTTTCCACGCCTTCGGCCACAATGCGCACGTTGTAGGCTTCCGCGAGCGCGATCACGTGCGTACGATCGGCTCACTCGCCAGCCGCCCGTCGCTACCGCAGACGAAAGAGCGATCGATCTTGATCGAATCGACTTCGAACTGCTGCAAATAACGCAGCGACGAGTACCCGGTGCCAAAGTCATCGATACAGATTTTGAAACCGCGGCCGCGCACGCGTTCGATCGTCTGATTCGCGCGCGTGCCCGCATCGAGCACAACACTTTCGGTAATCTCGAGGGTGAAGTCCGACGGGTCGAGGCCGTGATGCTCGATGATCTGGACGAGCGTGCGTTCGAAATCCGGGTCGCTCAGCTCGGCGGCCGAGACGTTGACCTGCATGCAGTAGTTGAGCGTGCCGCCGCGGTTGCGCCGCCACGTCGCATACTGCTCCGATGCGCTCTGCAGGACGAACTTTCCAATCGCTTGGATCAGCCCGGTTTGCTCGGCCAAAGGAATGAACTCGCCCGGGTTGAGCAAGCCGAGCGTTGGATGATCCCAGCGGATGAGCGCTTCGCACCCGGTACTCGCTGCCATCCGCGAGGACGCAAATCGGCTGGTAGACCATGCGGAACTCTCGGCGTTCGACGGCAAGCCGCAGGTCGCTGATCAGCTGGAGCCGTTTCTGCGCACGCTCGTGCATGGTTGAATCGAAGACGGCAAAGCGCGCGCCGCCGCTCGTCTTTGCGTGTTGCATCGCGATTTCGGCATCGCGCACAACGTCTTCAGCGCGCTCGTAGCTCGACGAGGCGATCGCAATGCCGACGCTCGCGCCGACGAAGACCGAGCGCGAGCCGATCGTGATCGATTTCGAGAGATTGTTTAGGATGCGGCGCGCCACGGATTCGACATGGATGATGTCGCCGAGCGATTGCAAGAGGATCGCAAACTCGTCGCTGCCCAGGCGCGCGACGATGTCGCGTGCGTCCACCGAGGAACGGAGGCGACCCGCCATTTGCACGAGCACGAGGTCGCCGGCGGCGTGTCCGAGCGATTCGTTGACTTCTTTAAAGTGTTCGAGGTCGATGAAAAGGACCGCGAAGAACGAGTCGAGCAGCGCTCCAGCCTCCTCGAACCGTCGACGCAAATGGTCGTCGAAGAGCGCGCGGTTGGGCAAGCCGGTGAGGCTGTCGTGCGTCTTGCTGTGTGCGATGCGGCGTTCGCTGTGCTTGAGCTCCGTCTTGTCGCGAAACATGCAGATGGCAAAGCGCGGGTGCTTGTTCTCATCGTTGACGATCGAGACGGTCGCGTCGGTCCAGATCTCTTGACCGGAAGCGGAACGCACGTGCGCTTCGAATTCAAAGGTCTCGCGCTCGCCGGCCCAGATCGAGTCGAGCTCCTCTGTATGTCCTTCCATCGCCGCGGCGATCGTATCGCCGAACATCGTGCGATAGACGTCGTTCGATTCCAACAGCGTGCCAGCACGGTCGACGACTGCAATGCCGACCGCAGCCCCGTCGAAGACGGCGCGGAACTGCGCCTCCGTCAAACGCAGCGCGTCCTCGGCTTCTTGGCGGGCGAGTTCGGCCTGCAAGCGTGCTGCCTCACGCAGCGCATCGCGTAGCAAGACGCGATCGCGTCGCGCAATGAACGCGGCAATCGTCATCGCGATGCCAACGACCAGGATTGCGGCGAGCACGAACGCGAGGTAGAGGTACCGGTTGCGTAATGCCTCGATACGGCCGCGCGCTGCTAGGCTCGCATTGAGTGCAGTGCCGGTGAGCGCATTGACTTGTGCCGCCGCCGCCGTCGCAGCGTCGCGCGCCTTGACGAATGTAGGCCAGCGAAACCATCGGCTTCGGCTGCAGCATGACCTTGTTCACGACCATGTCGACAAACGCATTGCCGCGGATGCGCATGCGGTCGACGAGCGCCGGAAGCTGTGACCACTGCGCCCGCTGGTCGGGAACCAATGCATCGAGCCGTTCAACGTTGGTAGGAATATGATCGTGCGTCAAATCGTACGATTCGCGCAGGTTCATAAGGTTGCCGGCACCGTCGAGTCGCTGGGCCAGCGTCATGCCCTGCGTTTGCACGGCCGAACTGGCGACGGTTTGCAAGCGTCGCGTCGCCGAGATGTTGGCGATCGACATCTGCATGTAGGCGTCGGCGAGGTCTTGTGCGAGGGGACTTGGATCGTAGGTGAGGCCCGAGCGGTCTTCGAGCGCATCGAGCAATCCCGCGACCGCGCCCATAGCGGATTCATGCGCGCGATCGTGTCGGGTCCGCCGGGCAGCATGCTGGCCGATTTCCCAGTTGCGCTCGACGTTATCCCACTGCGGGTGCATCGAGAACATCGCTGCTGAGCCCGTGGAGAAGTCGCGTCGCAGCCCATCGAGGTGGGCCTGCACGTTCGCACGCGCGCTTTCGATCTGCGGTGTGCGCAACATCAAGTTGTAACGATAATCGTCGATCGCGCTGATTGCGCTCAGAATGCGCCCCGTCTCGGTGACGGCCACTTGTTCGCGCATGAGCGAATCGCGACTGAGCCCGGCCTCGTTGCCAAGCCGGTAGATCTGCACCAACACGAACCCGAGCAAGACCGCGGACAGGACCGTGATAATGATGCCTATCGTGTCGTTGCCGCGAGGTCCATCCCCACCATCGCGATGCATTGGACAAACTACGTTCTCGAAGGAGGGGCCTACTCCCACCGCCGTTCGGACAGGCAAGAGCCCGCCTGCGATTTGCGGCGGGCTCTCGTATCAAATTGGGGTGACTGACGGGGTTCGAACCCCCGGCCTCCGGCTTCACAGGCCGGCGCTCTAACCAACTGAGCTACAATCACCGCGATTTTACAGGGGCCGATGCTTCGCGCCCGGAGGGACTCGAACCCCCATCTTCGAGTTTAGAAGACTCGTGCCTTATCCTGTTAGACCACGGGCGCATAGACGGAAGGGCGGGTACCCTGCGCTAGGATACCACGCCCTTGCAAATGGTCGGGACGACTGGATTCGAACCAGCGACTTTTTGCTCCCAAAGCAAACACTCTACCAGGCTGAGCTACGTCCCGCCGCCATTGCTTTTATACCATCCGAAGTCAACTGCTGTCTTTCGCCGATGGCAGTTTGCGCATCGTACAACGCACTTTGCGATCTCCCTCTCGATCCTCTCCCAGCTCGCCTCCGCGGCATACGAGGTTGCTCACGTTTGCGGTCTTCGTTCCCATCGCGTGATCGAAGTCCAATACACGGAAATCGCCTTCACCGCAGTCGACACACTGATGCTCGAGGAAATAGGCGACCATCAACTCGCGGTCTCTCGCGCGATACCTTCGCGAGTTCATAAACCGGCGTCAGTTGTGTGTCACGATGTTTCGGCGATAGTGTGCGCGACAGTACTGCCTTTGACACTCGCTGCAATAACTGCTGCCTCTTCTTCGAGTTTTGTTGAACGCGGAGAGCGGCAAATCTGCTTGCACATCGGGCAACGTTTCATCATGCGACTAGCGTCGCACGAATTTGTGCCACCTGTATGGCGTTTTAAAATGCGAGTGCGTGAAATCCGATGTAACGTGAGAGATCGATTTGCGGAACGTCCGTTGCAAAGATGCGAACTTGATCGAGCTGCAACCCGATCCGCACGGCGGCGCGCATCACGCGTACGTTACTTCCCGGCACAAGGGCCTGACACCACGATGCACCATAGGTGCGCCGCAATGCCACCAACGCAAAGCTGAAGAACTGCGTGAGATATGCCGATGACGCTGCAACCATCGGACCGATGCGCCCATCCGGCCACACGTACACGTAGCCGACGCACTCATCGTTGATAAGCAACAGCGTGCCCGAGCGCGATCTGTGCAAAGCTCGCGTGGTCATTTGGCCGCGCCGTGCCGCGCGCTTCGCGATCGAGCGCCGAGAGGATCGTCTCGTGCGCGCGCGGATCGATCGGTAAGGTCGCGAAGCGATAGTCGCCCGCCGCCATCGCGAGCAGCTCGTCTTCCTTTGGAATCTCGCCGGCGATGCGTAGCAGCGGCACGTGCAATCCCATGCCGCGACGTAGAAAAAACGCGAGCGATCCAGTGTCGCCGGCATCCACGACGCCGGCCAGCGACGCGTCGCCCGAATCATCCGTGGCCGCGCGCAGCAACCTCCAGCCCAGACCCGCGCCACGAAACGATGGCTCGACGTAGAGCTCGCTGACGAACCATTCGTTCTCGAGTTCGTGCGTAAAGGCAATCCCGATCGGCGTGCCTTCATCCAGTGCGACGTGCGCGCCGCGCGGCGCACGCTCGGCGAGGTTGACATAGAGCTGCCGGCTACTCTCGTCGGGCCAGCGGCGTGCGGCCATTTCCCGCACATCGGCTTCTTTAGCGGCGCCAATCTGCGGCTCGTTCACGAGGGCAGTGCTTCCAGCAACGCGCGCGCGGCGCGCCCACGATGGCTCAACTGGTTCTTCTCATGCTCGGGAATCTCGCCGAACGTCTTGCCGATCGGCGGATAATAGAACAACGGATCGTAGCCAAACCCATTGTCACCGCGAAGTTGGGTAGCGATCTCTCCGCGCACATCGCCCTGCACCACGATCTCGCGACCATCCGGAAGAATCAACGCCATCACGCAGATGAACCGCGCGCCGCGCCCGCCGTTCTCATGCCCGGCAACTTCGCGCATCATCGTCGCCAAACGCTCCGGCCATGCAGTCGCAGCACCCGCATAGACCGCCGAATCGACGCCAGGTCCGCCACCGAGCGCATCGAGCTCTATCCCTGAATCATCCGCAAGAACAGCCCCATCGAGAATGCCCGCCGCGAGCAACTGTGAACGCAACGCCCGTGCTTTGAGCAGCGCGTTACCGATGTAACTGTCGTGGCCTTCTTCCGGATCGCGATACGCCGCGTAGGTTCGCAACTCGAGCGGTGAATCGCCGAGCATCGTGCGAATCTCCGCGAACTTCCCTCATTCTTCGTGGCGAGATAGGTGATCATGACTAGTCCTCGAGTTTCAAAACAGCCATAAAGGCTTCTTGCGGCAGCTCGACACGACCGACGCGCTTCATGCGCTCCTTGCCGACCTTCTGCTTCTCGAGCAGCTTGCGCTTACGCGTAATGTCGCCGCCATAGCACTTCGCGAGCACGTTCTTGCGTATCGCGCTCACGGTTTCGCGCGCGACAATCTTCCCGCCGATCGCCGCTTGGATCGGCACCTCGAACATCTGGCGCGGAATCAACTCTTTCAATTTCTCCGCAAGCGCGCGGCCGCGCGCGGCGGCCTTTTCACGTGCGACGATAAACGACAGCGCGTCAACGGATTCGTTGTTGAGGAGGATCTCGAGCTTGACCAGATCGCCTTCGCGGTAGCCGATCACCTCGTAGTCGAGGGAGGCATACCCCTTCGTGCGCGACTTGAGTTGGTCGAAGTAGTCGACGATCACTTCGATGAGCGGCATCTCAAACGTTAGGATCACGCGCCCGTCGTGCAGATACTCCATGTTGAGCAGCGTTCCGCGCCGAGCGATCGTCGTATCCATGATCGGACCGACGTAGTCGGGCGGCGTGATGATCGTGGCTTTAACGAACGGCTCCTCGATCGTATCGATCACGTTGTTCGCCGGCAGCTTCGAAGGGTTGTCGATCATTTCGACCGTGCCATCCGTCCGCGTCACGCGAAACACGACCGACGGGGACGTCGCGATCAGATCGAGATCGAAATCGCGCTCGAGCCGCTCTTGCACGATCTCCATGTGCAACAGACCCAGGAACCCGCAGCGGAATCCAAAGCCGAGCGCGACCGACGTCTCGGGCTCGTACGAAAGCGCCGCGTCGTTGAGCTTCATCTTTTCGAGCGCATCGCGCAGATCTCCGTACTCGTCGCCTTCGTTCGGATAGAGGCCGCAGTACACCATCGGCACGGCTTTGCGGTAGCCCGCCAGCGGCACGTGCGCGGGATTGGTCGCCTCGGTCAGGGTGTCGCCGACGTCGATATCGCCGAGCGACTTGATGTTCGCGATGACGTAGCCTACACTGCCCAGTCCCAGCGTCTTCGTGGGGAGCATCTGCGGGCTAAAGACCCCGACCTCGGTACACTCGTACACTTTCTCGTGCGCCATCGACATGAAGCGGCTTCCGGCTTTGAGCTCGCCGTCGACCACGCGCACGTAGGACACCACGCCCCGATACGGATCGAACTGCGCGTTGAACACGAGCCCGCGCAGATGATCGCTGTGACCCTTAGGCGGCGGAATGCGACTCACAATCGCTTCCAGAATCTCGTCGATGCCGATGCCGTTCTTGGCGCTCGCGAGGATACACTCGCTGCGCTCGATGATCAAGAGCTCTTCGACTTCACCCATCACGCGATCGGGATCGGCGGCGGGCAGATCGATCTTATTGATCACTGGGATGATGGTCAGGTCGTGTTCCACGGCCAGATGATAGTTCGCGAGGGTCTGCGCCTCGATGCCTTGCGCCGCGTCGATAATCAGCAGCGCGCCTTCGCAGGCTGCCAGCGAACGCGACACCTCATACGAGAAGTCGACGTGTCCGGGCGTATCTATAAGGTTGAGCTGGTACGTTTCTCCGTTGGCTGCTTTATAGTTCAGCGTCACCGGATGCATGCGAATGGTGATGCCGCGCTCGCGCTCGAGATCCATAGCGTCGAGCGCCTGGTCTTCCATATCGCGCATAGCGACGGTCTTGGTTAGCTCGAGTAAACGATCCGAGAGCGTCGTCTTCCCATGATCGATGTGGGCAATAATGCAAAAATTGCGGACGTTGGCCGCAATTTCGGTTCGGTGCGGATTGCCGGCCTTGATGCTCACGTCACCACTAGAAGTAACACGCGCTGAAGACGGCCCGGTTCAAAATCGGAATGATCACGAAGTTGATCAACACGATGACGATCAGAAACGCCATGTCCAAGCCGCCGATCGGCGGGACGATCCGGCGGACCGGCGCGAGCACGGGCTCGACCAACATCGCCAAGTAGCGCACCCACGGACCCCGCAGGTCGGGAAGCCACGAGATCAACGCATACACGAATAGGATGACCGAGTAGGCACGGAAGATCCAAACGATCAGCTGATCGATTTCACACATAATGAGGGAGCCTACGTTCTACGGCAGCGCGGCTAAGACATTTGCCGGCACGCCGCTTAAAAACGGCGTCGGATTGACCGGCGAGCCATTATACATGATCTGATAGTGCAGATGCGGCCCGGTTGCAAAGCCGGTCGCGCCGACGCGGCCAATTGGCTCGCCCTTGTACACGTGCGTACCATCAGCGACCAGCACGCGCGACAGGTGCGCATACCAGGTGTGGTAGCCGTTGCCGTGATCGATGACGATCTTGATGCCGTAACCGCCGTCATATGAATTCGCAACGACAACTCCCGCCGCCGACGCACGCACCGTCTCACCGTAGTCGGCTTCGAGATCGACGCCCGGATGAAACTCCACGTCGGGATACGTGCGATAGCAGTAGCAGCCGATCACCGGTGCACCGTCGACCGGATCGATCGATGGGATCGCGGCGATCATCTGCCCGCGCGCGAAATCGCGCAGGTGACGTATGTTGAGTACGTGCATGGCGACTTGGCGCATCGTATCGGATTCATCGCTGACCATAGCGCTCTCATCGCTGAGCACCCGGACGCGAGCCGCAACCGCGGGCAACGATCCGCCGCGCACCCACGACGTCTTCTGCCGCACGGCCGGGCGGGATGGCGGCGCGCCGATGAGTTGGCGGATCTCGGTGTTTTGCTTCTGGACATGCTGCAGTTGCTTGCGCAGCTTCTCGGTCTGGCTGTCGATCTGGCGCAGCGAGGCTTGTTGCGCTGCAGCTTGCGCCGCGAGATGCGTAACTTCCATGCGCGCGCGGATGACCTCGGCAAATGCAAAACCGATCGTGCCCAAGATCAAGAGCGCGAGCGTACCCAATGCCGCAGCCATATGGCGACGGCGAACTTGGAAGCGATGGACTGTCTCGCCCTTCTCAGGGACGATTTTCACGTAATATCGGTCGTTTATCATGCCTGTGACGATCGGGCCCGTTCGATCGCTCGGAGTTCTTCATCCGATGCGTTGACGGCCGGCTTGTAGCGGTTGATCGCTTTGCCGTACGTCCGCGTATCGGTGCGCGAGTAGATACTCGAGATCACAACGCCGTCTCCCTCACGGTTGAGGAGCGCCAGCGCATAGGACAGTTCCGAACCGGTATCCTCGAAGGCGTCGTAACGAACAAATCCCACGCGGGAAACATCCGTGCGAGCCAGGGCTTCGAGTTCGCTTACCTGCTGAGCGACCCTCTTGAGGCCGGCTTGCTCGGCAGACAGAGCGGCTTCAATTGAGGCCAAGCGCCCCGAGGCACCCGCGCCGCCGCCGATCAGTCCGTCGTGGATCGCAAGGAGGCTCCGCACGCGCGCGAGCGCTGGGCGCACCACCGCGACGTGATAAATGATGAGCGCGACCAAGGTCGCGGCGAAGGCTGCGAGCGCAGCGTACATTGACTCAATTGGCATAGCAATAAGGAACCACGACGAGGACTGAGGTATTTCACGGCACCCGTAAAAACTCGCTTACCGTTGCTACCTTCCGGTCCTGGCGGGGTTCACAAGGTTACGCCGCGTGAAGCCCAGCCCCCGTCATGGCCACGACATAATACCACAGGCTCATCTGCGGGGTTGCCAAGGAGGTCACAAGGTGCACCTGCTACTCGGGCTCGTGCTGACGACCACGACGTTTGTCGCCGGCGCGACGCTTCCAAAATCAATGATCGCAACGCCCTGTGGTGGCGAGAACCATTCACCGCAACTCCAGTTCTCGGGTGTGCCGGCGGGAACACGCAGCCTCGCGCTGATCCTGCACGACCCCGACGCGCCGCACGCCGGCGGCTTCTATCACTGGGTGCTTTACGATCTCACGCCTGACACGCGCAGCATTGCACGCAACGCGGAATTTGCCGTCAATCAGAGGGGACGCAATGACACGGCAGCGCTCGGATATTTCGGTCCGTGTCCGCCACCAGGCAAACTACACCATTACAACTTCACGCTCTACGCGCTGGACATCGCGAACCTCAACCCGCCGCAAGCGTTGAGCGCCGCGGAATTGCTCGACCGTATGCGCGGCCACATCCTCGCGCAAGCAACGCTGACCGGAACGCTCGAACGCTAACTACCGCGCTGCGGTGAATCCCGCCGGCACCTCAAAGAGCGGATCGGCCGCCGTCGCATCGAGTACCGTGACGTGTCCGCGCTCCGTCAGCATCCCAATTGCGCGACCTCCCGGCGGCGGCAAGGTGTTCATCAGCAGATACATCTCCAGTTTCGTGCCGTCCGTCGACGCCGCGTTGCCGTGCAGCATCGGCGCGCAACCTCCTTGCGATGCGAACTGCGCTGCGTCGGTTGCGACGGCCGGTGCGTACGCGAGCGGACAGTACGCACGCTGTTTTTGAATGTCGGACACGTACGTGACCCGCGAGAGGCTGAGCTGCCCGTTTTGACACGAGCCGGTGGCGTTCGCGGCGGTCACTGTGAGGTTGGCGCTTGTTCCCGTCGTTGCGATACCGTCGATCGTCTTCGACCCGAGCGGTTGCGAGGTTGCATCGATCGTTAAGTCCGCGCTTCCCGGCTTGGAGTTACGCGCCGTGCCCGGCATCTGAAAGCAGTCGCTTCCGCGCGAGCCGCCATCGGTCCGCACGTACGTTTTCTTTGCGAGATTCAGCGTGATAAATACGTGTTCGTCGCACTTGGAGATCGCGGCGCTCTGCGCTATCGGGTCGTCTTCGCGAATCCATCCCTTCGTGAAGTAGAACGTGTAGCGAATGAGACGGCCGTTGCGCATGAGGTTCGCGCGCGATGCCGGGCCTCCCGATGCCGACGGGCCCGAGTCCGCTTCGCCCAGGGAATCGCCTGTATTGCTGCCACCGGGTTCGCCCGCGGTGACCCCCGCGCCGCCACCCACGATTCCGCGCGTCTTGAGCGTCGGCGTCTCGATGCTCGATGATTCCGAAGCTTGCGCGGGTCGCGCGCTCATCGCAAGCTTGTAGTCGTCAGCGAATGTGCCCGGTGCGGGTGGCGTGGCCGGCGCAACGATGATGCGTGAGATCTCGTCGTATTGCAGCGCAACCGGAGCGGGCGTCGGCGTGGCCGCAACCGCCGCGACCAGGAGCCACGGCACGATCCTCATACTGACGGAGTGCGCCGAACGCTCGGCGAAGGCCTGGCCAAGTGATGGAAGACGTAGTTATCAAGGTTCGCGAGAATGGCCCGTACCTCGTAACGGGAACAGTACGCCTGATCGATGCGGACGGCAATCCATACACGGTGACTGAGAACTTTGTGCTTTGCCGTTGTGGAGAGTCAACCACCAAACCGTTCTGCGACGGCAGTCATCGGACAAACGGCTTCTGCGCAACGCAGCGCGCCACACTACAGGAGTAGCTGATGCCCTCGTACGTTCGCGCCGGTTCGCTTCCGCATAAGCGCCACATTCAGTTTCGCCGGCCCGACGGCGGCCTCTACGCGGAGGAGCTCTTCTCAACCAAGGGCTTCGAAAGCGTGTACTCGCTGCTCTATCACCTACGCCCGCCGACAGCTACGCTCGAGGTGCGTGCGTGGGATCGCCCATCCGCCGCCTTCGTGCCAAACGATCCATTGCGCAATCGCCATTTCAAAACCGCGCGCATTCACACCGGTGGCGACGCCATCGAGTCACGGCACACCCTGCTCGGCAACGAAGACCTCGTTGTCTCGATTGCCCAGGCCGATGCGCCGATGGAGTACTGGTATCGCAACACGGGTGGCGACGAGCTGCTCTTCATCCACCATGGCGCGGGCGTTCTAGAAACGCCCTTCGGCGAGCTCGCCTACCGTGCGAACGACTACGTAATCATTCCGACCGGAACGACATACCGCGTGCTGCCCGCCTCGCCGACGCGCATGCTCGTACACGAGTCACGTGGGATGGTCACGATTCCGCGTCGCTACCGCAACGAATTCGGGCAACTCGAAGAGCACGCGCCGTATTACGAGCGCGACTTCCGTGCCCCGGTGCTCAAGAGCCCGGTTGACGCACGCGGCGAACACGAAATACGCGTGAGCAACGCCGGACGCTCGGCGATCTATATCGTCCAAAATCATCCGTGCGACGTTGTCGGCTGGGACGGCTATTGTTATCCCTATGCCTTCAACCTCGAAGAATTCGCGCCAATTACCGGCAAGCTCCATCAACCGCCGCCTGCGCACGCGACCTTCGAAGCACCCGGTGCTGCGTTTTGCGCCTTTGTGCCGCGGCTCTTCGACTACCATCCGCTCGCTATTCCGGTGCCGTACAATCACTCGAGCGTCGACTGCGACGAAGTGATCTTCTACGCAAGCGGCAACTTTATGAGTCGCCGTGGGGTCGAGGAGGGCTCGGTCACGTTGCACGCCGCAGGCGCGCCGCATGGACCGCAACCCGGCGCTGTTGAGGCGAGCCTCGGGGCAAAGTCGACCGACGAAATCGCGGTGATGGTGGACACCTTCAAACCATTGCGCCTCGCGCCGTCGGCGCTCGAAGTCGAAGACGAACAGTATTACCGCTCCTGGATCGAAGCCGTGTCATCCCGAGCGTAGCGAAGCGTAGTCGAGGGACGGTGACCTAGCCGACGACCTTTCCGCGAGCGCTGCCGAAGCCGATCCGAAATTCGCCTTGCTCGCACCATCCCCGCAACGTGATCTCGTCGCCGTCTTGCAAAAACCCCCGCACTTCGCCGCGCGGTAGCGCGATCGGCTTTGTGGCGTTCCACGTGAGTTCGATCAAGCTGCCAAGAGAGTCCGGTGCACTGCCACTGATCGTTCCCGACGCGTAGAGATCGCCCGGCCGCACCTGCGTGCCGTTGATGGTCACGTGCGCAAGTTGCTGTGCCATGCTCCAGTAGAGCTCTTTGAAGTTCGTGCGGGCAATCGTAGCCGGCGGGACACCTGCTGCGCGCATCGCAGCGGTTGAGAGATCGACTTCAAGCTTGATATCGTACGCGGCGCGCTCGGGGCCGAGCAGGTAGGGAAGCGGTTGTGGTTCTTGCGCCGGGCCGCTGGTGCGAAACGGCTCGAGCGCATCCAAGGTAACCACCCACGGTGAGATCGTCGTGGCAAACGACTTGCCGAGGAACGGTCCCAATGGCTGATATTCCCACGCTTGAATGTCGCGCGCGCTCCAATCGTTGACGAGCACGAGCCCAAAGATGTGCTCGCGTGCAACGCCGGCTGGAATCGGCTGCCCGAGCCGATTGCCGGGACCGGTAATGAAGCCGACTTCAAGCTCGATGTCGAGGCGCTGCGTCGGTCCAAAGAGCGGCGCATCGGCACCCGGCGGCTTGCGCTGACCGCTCGGACGCATGACCGGTGTACCATCGATCACAACCGTGCTCGCGCGGCCGTGATACGCGATCGGCATATGGCGCCAATTAGGAAGCAGCGGCTCCGTATTTGGGCGGAGTATCTTTCCGAGGTTGGTTGCATGCTCGAGTGACGAATAGAAGTCAACGTAGTCGCCGATCTCCATCGGCACGACCATCGCCGCGCTCGATTGCTCGACAAAGAATGCATCGCTGTTGCGCTCGCGCAATCGCGCGTCGCCCCGAGCGTCGGCGCGCAGAAGCGCCGCGATGTGCAGCCGCACCTTTTTCCATACCGCGGGTCCCATGGCCAGGAACGGATTGAGCGATTGCGCTTGCAAGAGCGCACGGTCACAGACCCCGTCGAGCAATCCCGACTCAGCGAGTGCATAGAGGTCGAGGATCCGCGTGCCGATCGCCACACCGAGTCGTGTACGGCCGCCCGAGGTAAACGCTCCGTAGGGCAAATTATAGATCGTGAAATCGCTGCCGGGCGGGACCGGTACCCACGAGTCGATGTGCGGCATGCCGGCTATTCCGCGGGCAGGAGGCCGAGCGCGCGCAAATCAGCGACCGGCTCTTCGAAGCTGCAGCTTCCATAGGCGACAAAACGTGCGCGGCCCCGTCGCATCAGCGCTTCGTCGGTCAGGGCGAGGGCGGCAGGGTCTTCTTGCGCGAGGATGGCCTCGAGGCTTTTCCGGTCGATCTCGGTCGCGCGAGCCGCGGCAATAAGGATATTAAGGAAGCCGTGCATCATCACGCCCTCGCCTTCATTAAAGTGGCGGACCGGGTGGTGCAGGCCGGCGGTCGCTTTGAACGGCACGCCGGCGGCGGTCGCCGCGGCGATAAAGGCCGCGACCTCTTGAACCGATGGAAACGCCGACGCTTGCGTACCGCCACAGCGCAATTTCGCACCGAGCCCGTAGCGCGCGAGTTCGTCCATTGCTAATCGATCGCGACGCAATTCAACGTAGGTCGGCAGATCGTCGAGGTGCGTCGCCCGCACCACCCGTGCGCACGTGTCGATCGCTTCGTCGTCGAGCGGAACTTCGAGACTTGCGATCGCCGCCCAATCGTCGCGGCGTGCGCGCGCGACGATTTCGAACAGTTCAGGCGTCGCAATCACCGAAAGCTCGATGCGCTTTCGTCCGGCAACGCGTGCGCGCAATGTATCAAGGTCCGCAGCTTTCACAATGAATCGTGAGAGCATCCAGGAGGCTGCGCCTTCTTGTGCCTCCGCGTATTCGGTAAGCGCCCGATCCATCGGCAGGATGGCGGGCGGAAACAGCCCAGCATAGTCGATCAAGCGCTCGAGGGCGGCGCGTACGGCGCGGGTTGGGGCAAGAGTCCTCACGCCGGCTGTTGTTCGACAGGGCCCCTCCTGACGCTTCGCCAAGCCTGTCAGCATGAGCACGAGCATCGAGGCGCGCAGCAATCCGCTGGCGCGCATCGACTGGGACTACGTCGAGTTCTACGTCGGAAACGCAAAACAGGCTGCGCATTTTTACATGTCGGCCTTCGGCTTCGATCAAGTCGCCTATGCGGGACCGGAGACCGGCATCAAGGATCGCGCCAGCTACGTGCTCGAGCAGAATAATCTGCGCTTTGTCATCACCGCAAGTTTCGATCCGCAAAGCGAGATTTCGCGTCATGTATCCTTACACGGCGACGGCGTGAAAGATATTGCGATCATTGTCGACGATGCACGTGCAGCGTACGAGCGCGCTATTGCGGGCGGCGCAAAATCGGTGAGCGCCCCCGTCGAGATCTCCGACGACACGGGCCGCATCGTTCGGGCCACGATCGCCACATACGGTGACACGGTCCACACCTTCGTCCAGCGCACCGGCTACACCGGACCCTTCATGCCGGGCTACGTCGAGGCGCATCGAACGCTTCCGGGCAGCAAGAAACCCGGGCTGCAGTTCATCGACCACTGTGTCGGCAACGTCGGCTGGGGCGAGATGGACGCGTGGGGCGATTTCTACGCGCGCGTCTTCGGCTTTTCGCAGCTCGTATCGTTCGATGACAAGGACATCTCGACCGAGTACACTGCGCTCAAGTCGAAAGTGATGTCCGACCCGCGCCATCAAGTGAAGTTTCCGATCAACGAGCCGGCGCAGGGCAAGAAGAAGTCGCAAATCGAGGAGTTTCTCGACTTCTACCGCGGCTCGGGTGTCCAACACATCGCGATTCGCACCGAGGACATCGTCGCAACGATCGATGCGCTACGCTACAACGGCGTCGAATTTCTCGATACGCCGGACAGCTACTACGAGATGCTGGCCGAGCGCGTCGGCAAGATCGATGAGGCACTCGACGTGTTACGCGAGCGGCGCATCCTGGTCGACCGCGACGATCTCGGCTACATGCTCCAGATTTTCACCAAGCCGCTCCAGGACCGCCCGACGGTATTTTTCGAGATCATTCAGCGTAAGGGCAGCCTTTCGTTCGGGAAGGGCAACTTCAAGGCGCTCTTCGTTTCGATCGAAAAAGAACAAGAAAAGCGCGGAACGCTTTAACGCGCATCATGCCAACGCTTGTCGGCCCCCCTGTCAGCGTCGACGCGGTCATGCTCGAATCGCGTGCGGCTGCGCTCGCGAAACGTTCGATCAAGACGTCGGCCAAGCTCGAAGGCATCACGCTGGCGATCCGTTGCATCGATCTCACGACGCTCGAAGGCAAAGATTCGCGCGGGCGCGTGCGCTCGCTTTGCGCGAAGGCACGTAATCCGCGGCCAGGTTGGCCCAACGTCCCGAGCGTCGCCGCGGTCTGCGTCTATCCCAACCTCGTGCCCGTCGCCAAAGAGGCGCTGCGCGGCACGAGCGTCAAGGTCGCATCCGTTGCCACGGCCTTTCCGAGTGGCCTCTCGAGCCTCGAGGTCAAACTCGCCGATACGGCTGCAGCTTTAGCATCTGGTGCCGATGAGATTGATATGGTAATCGATCGCGGTGCCTTTCTCTCCGGTGACGAAGGCTCGGTCTTCGACGAAATCGTCGCGGTCAAGCAACTGTGTGCTCCGAGCGTGCACCTCAAAGTCATTCTCGAAACCGGGGAACTCGGAACGTACGACAACATTCGGCGCGCGAGCGATCTCGCGCTGGAAGCCGGCGCCGACGTCATCAAAACGTCGACCGGCAAAGTAGGTACCAATGCAACGTTTCCTACGGCGCTCGTGATGTGCGAAGCAATTCGCGACTTCGCGCGGCGCACCGGGGAACGGCGCGGACTGAAGGTCGCCGGCGGTGTGCGGACGACCAAGCAGGCGTTGACCTATCTCGTGATCGTGAAGGAAACGCTTGGCGACGCTTGGCTCACTCCCGACCGCTTCCGCATAGGCGCGAGCTCGCTTCTCGACGATCTGCTCATGCAGCTCGAAAAGGAAGAAACGGGCCACTACGCGGGAACCGATTACATTCCAAAGGATTGATGATGGCGATCTTCGATTACGCTCCGGCGCCGGAGAGCGTGCGCCCGCAGATTCGCGAAGACTATGGGCTGTTTATCGACGGCCGGTGGTCGGCGCCCCAGAACGGCACATATTTTGAGACCATAAATCCGGCGAACGAAACCACGCTGGCTCGTATCGCGTATGCGAACGCCGCCGATGTCGACCGCGCTGTCCGCGCGGCGCGCAAAGCCTACGACAAGTACTGGCGCAAACTCAAGCCGGCCGATCGCGCCAAGTACATCTATCGCATCGCGCGTGCGATCACCGAGCGCTCGCGCGAACTCGCCGTGCTCGAGACGATGGACGGCGGCAAGCCGATCAAGGAATCGCGCGACTTCGACATCCCGTTGTCGGCAGCGCACTTCTTCTATAATGCCGGGTGGGCCGACAAGCTCGAATGGGTGATGCGTGCCGGGCGTGAGCCACAGTCGCTCGGCGTCTGCGGGCAGATCGTACCCTGGAACTTCCCGCTGCTCATGGCTGCGTGGAAGGTCGCGCCGGCTCTGGCCTGCGGGAACACGGTTGTCCTCAAACCCGCTGAGACAACGCCCCTCACGGCGCTTGCGCTTGCACAAATTATTGAAGAGGCCGATCTTCCGCCCGGCGTCGTCAACGTCGTGACCGGCGACGGCACGACCGGTGCGGCGCTAGTCGAGCATCCCGACGTCGACAAGATTGCGTTTACCGGTTCGACCGAGGTCGGCAAGATGATCGCGCGCCGCCTCGGTGGGAGCGACAAGCGCCTCACGCTCGAGCTTGGCGGCAAAGCCGCACACATCGTGTTCGCCGATGCGCCGATGGATCAAGCGATCGAAGGCGTCGTCAACGGCATCTACTTCAATCAGGGTCACGTCTGCTGCGCGGGATCGCGCTTGCTCGTCGAGGAGCGGGTACACGACGAGATCGTCGTGCGCCTTACCGAACGCCTGCAGACGTTACGCCTGGGCGATCCGCTCGACAAGAACACCGACATCGGTGCGATCAATTCACGCGCCCAACTCGAGAAGATCGAGGAGCTCGTGCGCAGCGGTGTCGAGCAAGGCGCGACGCTCGTGCAGCAACAATGCGATCTGCCGGCGCGCGGCTTCTTCTTTCCGGCCTCCTTCTTTTCCAACGTGCATCAGTCGCATCGCATAGCGCGCGAAGAGATCTTCGGCCCGGTGCTCTCGATCTTGACGTTCCGCACACCCGACGAAGCGGTCGAGAAGGCCAATAACACGCCCTACGGTCTTTCAGCCGGCGTGTGGACGGATAAAGGCAGCAAGAACATGTGGGTAGCGCAGCGCCTGCGCGCAGGTGTTGTGTGGTGCAACACGTTCAATCAATTCGACCCCAGTTCACCATTTGGCGGATTTCGAGAGTCCGGATTCGGTCGCGAGGGCGGCGTTCACGGGCTCTTCGAATATCTGGCCCACTGAACGGGACGCTAGATGCTCGGTGAACGCGACCTCCGTCTTCTCGACGAACTGCTCTCACGCTCACCGCTCGCGATCATCGCCTGGGATGCCGACTACCGCGTAACCTATTGGTCGGCGCGCGCAACCGACATGTTCGGTTTTATCGCCGACGACGTACTTGGGAAGACGATCGACGAGTTCGACTTCGTCCAACCCGACGACAAGCCGATCGTGCGCGAAGTTCAGCAGCGCCTCGACGGACTCGATGGGATTCGCACGCTCGTGAGCGTCAACCGCAACCAACGCTCGAACGGCGAGGTGCGAACCTGCCGTTGGACAACATTCGCGGTACAAGACAGCAGCACGTACCACGCGCTCTCGTATGCAGAAGACATCACTGATTCTTTAGCCGCACAAAGCGCGCTCGCCGAGAGCGAGGAGCGCTACCGCTCGCTTTTCGACTACAACCCCGACATCGTCTCGATAATCGATCGCAATGGGTATTTCATCGATGTCAACGACTCGGTAAGTCGCTTTGCGCCACCCGAGGCGCTCATCGGCCTGCATTATGCGGCGTTCCTCGATCCGAAAGACGTGCCCAAGCACGAAGAATACCTTCAGCGCTCGCTCGCCGGTGAAACGCACTTCTACAACTCGCGCGTCCGGACGCTCGACGGTGCACCGCTCGATGTTTCGGTTACCTCGTTCCCGATGTATCGCGATGGCAAAATAGAAGGCATTTACACGATCACGCGAGACGAGACCGAGCAGCTGGCTGCCGCAAGCGCACTGCGCTCGCTCTTCGAGCACAATCCCGATGGTGTGGTTTCAATGAATCGCGACGGGACGATCGTTGAGATCAATGAGGCCGCGACGCGCATCACCGGCTACAAACACGAGAACGTGGTCGGGATGCACTTTCGCGAGTTCATCCCTGAACACGACCGCGAGCGCGCGAACGCCGCGTTCACGCGTGCACTGGGCGGCTCTCCCGTTTCGTTCAACCTCGAAGCCCCTGACGCCGAGGGCGCGACCCTCGTGCTCGAGATCACGTTTATCCCACAGTATAAAGGCGGCGATCGCGTCGGCGTCTACGGCGTGTTGCAAGACATCACCGAGCGCCGCACGGCCGAGCGCCGCGCCGAGATGCAGAGCCTACGTATCCGTAACCTCTACTTCATCGCGGCGAGCGGCGACTATCCCGACGTGCGCATGCGCGCCTCGCTCGAGATGGGCTGTCACGCCTGCGATCTCACGCTCGGCGCCGTCGTCGAGATGACCAATGGCACGCCGCGTATCGAAGCCGTCTATCGGGAACCCAGCGCCGATACGATCGCCGATGCCGAGATCATCGCGATGGCTAAGAACGTCGCCTCACTTCCCGGCGCGGCGATCCCGGTGCCGTTCCGCAACGGCATCGCGATGCGCCTCGACGTGGCCGGCGACCCGTACGGCGCGCTGGTATTTGCCGACCCAAGCGGCACGACACGCGAATTCTCTCCCACCGACGCCGATCTCTTGGGTTTGATCGCCACGCTCATTGCCGGCACGATCGACCGCAGCCGTCAACGTGCGCGCCTGCGCGCGATGGCGTACTTCGACGCGCTGACGGGCCTACCCAATCGCGTGTTTCTGGCCGAGAAGTTGCGCGATGCGATCGAAGTCGCGCAGTCGCGCTTGGGACGCGTCGCCACGCTCTTTCTCGACCTCGATCGCTTCAAGGACGTCAATGATACGCTCGGCCATGCACGCGGCGATCGTCTCTTGCAGATGGTTGCGCAACGCCTGGTCAAAGAGCTTGGTGACGACGCGACGATCGCCCGTATGGGCGGCGACGAGTTCGTCGTACTCCTCACCGACTGTCGCGATGCCGATCACGTGCGCGACGTCGGCGAGCGCATCTTGGGAATCGTTAGCGAGCCGTTTCTGCTGGACGAGTACGAGCAGTATATTTCGACCAGCATCGGCATCGCCGTGTATCCCGAGGACGGCCGTGACGATCAGACGCTGATCAAAAACGCCGATATCGCGATGTACCGCGCGAAGGATCGCGGACGTAACGGCTACTACTTCTACAACCCCACGCTCGAGGCGCCGATTCACATGCGGCTCTCGCAAGAGAAGCTGTTGCGTCGCGCCCTCGAGTACGATCAATTCGTGGTCTACTACCAGCCGCAACTCGACGTACGCACGGGAGACGTGGTGAGCGTCGAGGCCTTGGTGCGCTGGAATCATCCAAAAAGCGGATTGATCGAACCCTCACACTTCATTCCGAGTGCCGAAATGTCGGGCTTGATCGTGCCACTCGGCGATTGGGTCCTGGAAACCGCGGCTAAACAAGTGGAGCGCTGGCATCGGGAGCTCGCTCCCGTACGTTTGGCCGTCAACCTTTCGGCGCGCCAATTTCACCAGCGCGATCTGCGCAAACGGGTGCTGCAGGCACTCGAAAATACCAAACTCGATCCTACCTTCCTAGAGGTCGAGATCACCGAGACCGTTGCGATGTCCGACGCCGCGCAGACGGTAGGCATCGTCCGGGATCTCAAAGCGGCCGGCATCCGCATTGCCGTTGACGACTTTGGCACCGGGTATTCGTCGCTTGCATATCTGCGCCGCTTCGCACTCGACGTGCTCAAGATCGACGGCTCGTTCGTCGTTGGCGTCGGCCACGAAGTGTTCGACGAGACGATCGTCAAGACGGTCATCGGCATGGCGCACAGCCTCGGCCTCGAGGTCGTCGCCGAGGGCGTCGAGACGCTCGCGCAGCTTGCATTCCTGAGCGAGCATAGCTGCGATATGGTACAGGGCTACGCGATTGCACCGCCGTTACCGGCGGCGGAGTTCGAGGACTTTTTACGCCGCAGGCGCGAAGCTTCTGCCGCATCGGGGTAAGGGGTGACGGCCATGATTTCAACGACGCCAGGCTTAGATCGTCGCGTGCTCATCGACTGGTATCATCGCAATCGCGAGCGCTCGGCGCAGCTTTTCGCGTTGATCGACGATGACGCTTTTTTCACGCGTCCGATTCCGCTGCGTCACCCCTTTATCTTTTACGAAGGACATCTGCCGGCGTTTAGCTTTCTAACCCTCAACGAACGCGCACTCGAACAAGCGCCGATCGATCCCGTCTACGAGAAACTCTTCGAACGCGGCATCGACCCGGGCTCTTCGGACGCGGCGCGCGCACATGAACGCGCGGATTGGCCATCACGTGCTCAAATCGAAGCGTTTGCGCGCATCTGCGACGAGCGCGTAGTCGACGCACTTTCGCATGCGATGCTCATCAATCCCGATGTGCCGCGGCTGCGCCGCGGTCAGTCCGCGTATACGATCCTCGAGCACGAACCGATGCATCACGAAACGTTGACCTACATCATTCATCAGCTTGACTATACACAGAAAGGTCGCATCGCACAGGAGCACCACGATCACGCAATCGTGCCGAACCCGATGCAAGAGGTGCAGGCCGGCGTCGCGCACTTGGGCGCCGATCCGGATTCGCTCACGTTTGGATGGGACAATGAATTTGGCCCGAGCGCGGTCGAGGTTCCACGCTTTGCAATGATGCGCTATCCGGTCACCAATGGCGATTGGCTGCGTTTCGTGCAGGCCGGTGGTCCTGTGCCAGTATTTTGGGTCGAGCGCGACGGCGAATTCGTCTTGCGCGGTGTTTTCGAAGAGTTGCCGCTGCCACGCTCGTGGCCGGTCTACGTATCGCACGATCTCGCGCAGGCCTATGCCGACTGGGCAGGCATGAAGCTCCCGACGGAAGCGCAGTTCCATCGCGCGGCCTACGCGGCGCCGAATGGTCCCTACCGCGCGTATCCGTGGGGCGATGCGGCGCCCGACGCAATGCATGGCAACTTCGATTTCGAACGCTTCGACCCGGAGCCCGTCAACGCGCATCCCGCGGGTGCAAGCGCATGGGAAATCGAGGACCTGGTTGGAAACGGATGGGAATGGACCTCGAGCGTTTTTGGGCCGTTTCCGGGCTTTGAGCCGATGGCGTCCTACCCGCAGTACTCCGCCGACTTCTTCGACGGCAAACACTACGTCATGAAGGGCGCATCGCCCGTGACCGCGCGCGAATTGATACGTCCGTCGTTTCGCAACTGGTTTTACGGCGACTATCCCTACATGTACGCAAAGTTCCGCTGCATCGAATCCTAGCCGTCGTTTCTGCGCTGCGCGCATGCAAAGGCGCTACAGAATTTCACCCCGAACGGAGTGGCCGAGGCCTGGAACGCGGCAAACCGGACGTTCGCCGCACAGTAACGCATTAAGGAGCCCCCGTGACCAGCACCCAAAAAACGCCGGCAACCAAAGATACGACACCTGGAGCGAACATGGTCCCAATAACCGTTGCCTACGGCGATGGGATTGGGCCCGAAATTATGGACGCGACGCTGCGCATCATAGAAGCAGCAGGCGCTCGGCTCGCCATCGAGCGCATTGAGATCGGTGAATCGGTTTATAAGCGGGGCCTCGATTCCGGCATCGAGCCGGAGTCGTGGGAATCGCTACGGCGCACGAAGGTGTTTCTGAAAGCACCGATCACGACGCCACAGGGCGGCGGTTTCAAGAGTCTCAACGTCACGGTACGCAAGACGCTCGGTATGTATGCCAACGTTCGGCCGTGCGCGTCGCTAAATCCGTTCGTCGCGACCAAACACCCGAATATGAATCTCGTCATCGTGCGCGAGAATGAGGAAGACGTCTATGGTGGGATCGAGCACCAGCAGACGGCTCAGGTAACGCAGTGCCTGAAGTTGATCTCACGCCCCGGCTCCGAGCGCATCGTTCGTTACGCGTTCGAGTACGCGCGCGCGAACAAGCGTAAGAAGGTCACCTGCTTTACCAAAGACAACATCATGAAGATCACGGACGGGCTCTTCCACCGCACGTTCGATGAGATTGCGAAGGAATATCCGGATCTCGAGAACGAGCACTGGATCGTCGATATCGGTGCTGCTAAGTTGGCCGACACGCCCGAAGTGTTTGACGTGATCGTGATGCCGAATCTGTACGGCGACGTACTCTCCGACGTTGCGGCGCAACTCACCGGATCGGTCGGGCTTGCCGGTTCGGCGAATATCGGCGATCACTGTTCGATGTTTGAAGCAATTCACGGCTCGGCACCGCGGCGCGCTGGACAGAATTTGGCCAACCCGTCGGGGCTCTTGCAAGGCGCAATCTTGATGCTCGTGCACATCGGGCAAGGGAACGTCGCCGAATCCGTTCATAACGCCTGGCTCGCCACGATCGAAGACGGCATCCACACCTACGACATCTTCAAAGAGGGCGTCTCGAAGCAAAAGGTCGGCACCAAAGAGTTCGCCGACGCGGTGATCGCGCGCGTCGGAACAAAACCAAAGGTGCTCAAGCCGATCGAGTATCAGGCCGAGTCGCACATGGATCTCTCCGTTCGCGCGGCCGGCACGCCGCCGATCAAAGAACGCGTCGGCGTCGACATCTTCATCGATAAGCGCAACGGCAACCCCGACGAGATCGCGGGCAAGCTGACGGCGCTGGGCGGCAACGGCATCAACCTCACGGTGATTAGCAACCGCGGCACAAAAGTGTGGCCCGACGGCAATCCCGATACGTTCTGGAGCGATCATTGGTCGTGCCGTTTTGAAAAGGCCGGCGGCGGTTTCAGCGCCGCGCAGATGGCCGAATTGATTAAATCCTGCGAAGGCGCGGGCTTCGATGTGATCAAGACCGAGGGGCTCTTCACGTTCAACGGTGAGCGTGGCTACTCGCTCGCACAAGGCCAGTAGCGAGCTTCTCTTTCCACCCAGGGAGGGCACCATCGTGCGATCGCTAGCGTTTGCGTTGTTCGTTTTCGCGGCGTTCGCGCTTGCCGCGTGCGGTGGGAAGACCGTTATCTACGAAACGCCGCAGCCGAACTTTCCCACGCCGACGCCGACGCTGCAGCCGACGAATCAACCCACCGGCCAACCCACGCTGACGCCGACGAGCACGGTCTCGTTCAACGTCATCGTGCCGAACATCAGCGGCAATGCGCGTATGCGCCCGCACGTCGTCGTACCGGCGGCGTCGCTCTCCGTTGCGATTCAACTCGACTCCGTTGACGGGACTACGCCAACCACGCCGACGCCACCGCTCTTCGTGAACCTGACCGCATCGACCGCCGGTTGCCAACAAAGCTCGACACAATTGAGCTGTGTGATCAATCTCACCGCTCCGGTCGGCGCGTTGATCTACACGCTCACCGTCTACAACGCTGCGAATGGCGCTGGATCCTCACTCGGCGCGGGCAACCTTGCGGTGACGACGACCGCGGGATCTATCGTGGTCGCACCGGCAACGCTGAGCGGTACCATCGAGAAGATCGTTGTATCTGTCGGTAGCGCTCCGCTCGGCGTAAGCGCAACCGTGCCAGTTACGGTGCAGGCCGAAGACGTCAATGGCAACACCGTGCTTGGGACCTATACGAACCCGATCACGCTCACCGACACCGATGCCTCCGGTCAAACAACGCTCTCGGCATCCGCGCGCAACATCACCACTGGTGCGGCGACAATCACGCTCGCCTATGCAGGCGGAGCCATGAGCGCACCCGCAGCGATCGGTGCGTCTGCCGTACATGTCAGTCCGGCAAACGTGACGCCGGCATCGTTCTCACCTAGTCAAACCGATCCCACGGTCAACGGCGCGAGCACGACGTTTGCATATTCGCAAACGGTCACCACCGGTACAAATGCGCCACCGACCAATCCGCAAGGTACGTTCACCGGCACCTACACCCTTACTGTTGCGACCGGTCAGACCTTCGGCACTGCCACAAATCTCGTGCAAGTAAGCGGGTCGCAGTTCCCGGATCCCGGACTCCCAACGTCGTTCAACGGCATGTCGTTCTCGGACATCGCAGCCTACTACGCATGGACGCAAAATGGCGCCGGTATGTCGCTCGGACTGGTCGGCGTCGCGACAAGCGACGGCCTCTCAGTCACGTGCGCCGCGCCTTACAATCAGATGATCGTTGTGCCAATGCCGAGCAATTGGAACGTGCGCACCGGCAGCGGACCTTGTACAGCCAATGCCGTCCTTCCGCCGCTTTACCTAGAAAATCTCGTACGAAACGCCGACGGCACCTACGGCAATAACTACAATCTCAGCGGCGAGTTTTTGCAACTCAATGTTAATGCCGACGGCAGCAGCGTGGTGACGTTCAACGCCGCATGCGGCTGCGGCGACTCAGCGATTATTGCCGTGCCATCACCCCGTCCCGGTACAGCGACGATCGCCGTCAACATCATCGATTTCAGTAGTACAGATTTCCCTAACGGCATCCCCACGCCGGGATCGACGACGACGCCTTCGCCCGTTCCGACGAGTGTTCCGAACCCTTGGATTGCAGCCGGAATTCCGAACGGTACCATGCCAAGTCCGCCCGAGAGTGACACCTTTACGTTGAAAGGCGTAATCACTTCACTTCCGCCGGAATGCGCCATTCCGCCAACGATACTTGGCCCGAGCCCGACGCTGCGGGAGGCCGATGAAACCATCGTTGTCGCCGATCCGATGGCGGATCCTATGCTTGGCGCAAACTTCGGCTACTATACCTCGCAACTGATCGCGCATTACTATCTCGACGGCGTCGGCGAGATATGCAATGAAAATACGTACTACGAGGTCGATTTCTTCAACGACGTCTTGGACGCATATTTTAATGTGGCCAGCAACTCGTCCTATAGTCCCGGATATAAAACGGTGGCTCAAACGATTTGGCAGTACGTAACCGCAACAACGTTGACGGCAAGCAGCGCTCGCAGGCGTGAAGCTTCAGCAGCGTTTACAGCGGCGACCTACGCCATGGCTCACGCGCCGATGTATAGGAAGGCAAGGTCCTCTTCTATCTGGCCGCGTCGCACCGGAGCAGCCAAGCGCAACGTGTAAATTAGATTAGAACGGGTACAAACGCGAGGCGTCTGCCTGCATGCGACTAATATATCAGCATGCTGCCTCGCATTTTGGCGTTGGCATTCGCGTGTGCAACCGCACTCGCGCCGCTTGCATGCCGGGCAAGCGGCCCCGCGCCTGCTGACGAATACTTCGGCCCGTTCAAAGAGAGCGTGCTTGAGATCCGCAATCGTCTCATGAGCTTTGAGCGCGACGCGGACTGGCATCTCCAACGCAATGTTCGCGGAATCAACAATCTCGAACTCGCAATCGAGGACTGGTACCGTAAATATCCCCGCGATCCATGGCTTCCCGGTTTTGCGAACCGGCTGATCCGCGTGTACGCGCGTGCCCACGATAGCCGCGACCGGCGGTGCGCTAGCGCCTACGGCATCGCGAGGTTGGTTGGCCGCTAAGCCGAAGAGCTAGCGTCATGGAAGCTCTCGATCTCACAAAGGCACCGCCGCGCGGACCGCGCGCGCCGCTGGCCGGCCTCGATCTGATCATGGCGGCCCGCACCGTCGACAAGATGCGCGCATCGCTGCCTGGCGGAAATCTCGGATCATATAATATTCCCGGCTTTAGCTTGCAGATGCTCGAAGCGATCGGCATCAGCGAGGATGCCTTCCGCGACGAAGTCGCGCGCGCGTCGAGCGATGAAGAAATCGCGGCGTGGCTCCGCGGGCAGACGACGCCCGAGAAGCGCGCCGCCTTCAACGAAAAGATCCAAGCGCGGCGCATCAAGGACCGTCTCGATGACGAGGGCTGGCGCAAGAAGTATCCGCACGGCGTGAGTATGCCACCCGAGACCCCGCTGATCGACTTTCTTTCCAAGGACGACGAGCTCGCCTTTCTCGGCGCGCGTTAGCGCAGCGTTACAAGGGGATAGCTCAGTAACAGCGCCACTTCGCTAACCACGATCGTTGCGCCATAGCAGTCACCGTTGAGTACACCACCCAGGCGCCGGCGTGCGAACACGGCAACAAGCGCCATGATGGCTGCGGCAAGGGCCACCGCCGGCGAAATACCTAGCACGCGCCCGTGCACCGAGGCGATCACGGCAAGGCTGAGTGTGAGGTAGAATAAGGCCGGGACGCGGCTTGATGGACGTAGCGTGAGTGTCAACGCACGCGCAAGGAATCCCGCGATGGCGAGCACGGCTGGCATCATCGGCGGCGGAATCTGCGCGAGCGCGTAGAGCCACAGCACGCTGATGATCGCCATGCCGACGATCGCGTAGGTTCCGTGATGCGGATCGCGCATGATCTCCAGCCGCTTCTCCGGCGGCGCCATAGCGAAGAGCCCGTCGCAGCAATCCAGGAACCCGTCCACGTGAATCGCGCCGCTGAGCGCGATCGAGAGCACCCACGCAGCGATCGCCGCCGCGAGTTGCGAATGCGTAAGCAGCGCGACGCCGTACGCGCCGTAGCCGGCAAGCGCGCCAATGACGACGCCAACGATTGGCAAGAGTGCAATCGCGGAATCGTCGGGCGCGCCCTCCGACGAACGGATTGGCAGTATCGAGAAATACGAAAATGCTGCGGCGAGTCCGCGCAGAACGCTCAAACGTGGACCGGTTCGGTTGCAGTCGAGACGCCTGCCTCCGCAAACGTCTTCATCTCGCGCACCATGCGCGAAGCCGCCTCGCAGAGCGGCATCGCGAGCGCGGCGCCGCTGCCCTCGCCCAAGCGCAGATCGAGATCAAGCAACGGAACGAGACCGAGATGACGCAGCGCGACCGCATGCCCAAGCTCGCGCGAGCGGTGCGCGGCGATGCAATATCCCAGTGCCTGCGGCGCCATTCCATATGCGAGCAACGCCGCAGCCGCGACGATGTAGCCATCGAGCAGAATCGGAATGCGCCGCTGCGCAGCCGCGATCAAGGCGCCGGCGAGTCCGACGATCTCGAAACCGCCGACTTCACTTGCAACCGTGCGCCAATCGTTTGCGCGCAAGCGCGAGAGCGCACCTGACACCACACCGATCTTGCGTCGAAGACCTTCTTCATCGATACCGGTGCCCCGCCCAACCACTTCATCGGGCGGCGCGCCGGTCATCGCGCAGATCACCGCTGCCGCACTGGTTGTATTGCCGATACCCATCTCGCCGAGCGCGACGAGTTGCGGATCGACACGTTCGACGATCGTTTCGAAGGCGTCCGCTCCCGCCTGCAGTGCGCGATCGACATCGGACGGATCCATCGCAGCTTCACGCGCAAAGTTGCGCGTTCCACGGCCGACCGCGCTTCCGAGCAATCGTTCGTGCGCGGGTAGTTCGCCCGCCACGCCAAAATTTGCGACGAACACTTCGGCTTTGGCAACGCGCGCAAACGCATTGATCGCAGCAAAGCCGCCGAGAAACGCGCCGACCATCTGCGGCGTCACCTCGCTCGGATAGGCGCTCACACCCTCGGCCGTCACGCCGTGATCGCCCGCGCCGACCAGAATCGCCCGCCGATCGTAGACGGGCGGAAGGCTGCCGTGGATAGCGGCAAGGCGCTCGGCGAGCTCCTCGATGCGTCCGAGGCTGCCAACGGGTTTGGTGAGGTGATCGATACGCTCCCGCGCCGCCCGAGCGGCGGCGGCGTCAAGCGATGGAATCGAGATGGCTGACATCGTTCAGGGTGATTATCCGCGCCCGTCCGCGTTCCATGGCAAGCCGCGTGACGCTAGCGGTCGAAAACACCATTCCAAGCGGGTCGAAGCCCTTGGGAGCAAGCACCTCCATCACCGCGTGCAGCGCGCCGGCGTGCGTCACCACGAGCGCGTGGCCCGTCGCGACGCGCGCGCGCAAATCATTGAGAAAGGCGCGAACACGCGCGACAACGTCCTCGAAGCGTTCGCCTCCAACCGGCTCGTACTGCCGCGCTTGCGTCGGCACGCGCCGATCGAATTCGGGCCAACGCGCGATGATCTCCGGCCACGTCAGACCCTCCCACGCACCGAAATTAAACTCGCGCAGTCGCACATCGGTAGCGAGGGCGAGGTCGCGGCTCGCGAGGATCGCTTGCGCCGTTTGAACTGCACGTTGCAAATCACTCGCGTACGCGTGGCTAAAGGGAATGCTCGAGAGCGCGGTGGCAATCGCAGCGGCTTGCGCGCGCCCACGTTCGGAGAGCGGCACATCGCTTTGCCCTTGAAAACGACGCCCGACATTCCATGCGGTCTCACCGTGCCGGACGAGGAAGAGCTCCACTACAGGGCTTGTGCGGTCGTATCGACGGCCAGGCCGCCGAGATGCGCGTCGACGCACGCATCGACCAATTGCCACGAGCCGCCGCCGGTAAAACGTGCGTATCCGCCGTTGACGACGCGCGGTTCCCAGAGCTGCGCGAGTGGACGCTGCGATGCGGTGAGAATCGCTAAACGTACGATCACGTCGTGCGTAACGATCGCAACACCGTCGGCGTCATCGAGTCGCCGGACGAACGCACGCCAGCGATGCTCTACATCGCGCAGCGATTCGCCATCTTCGAACTGCACCAGTTGCGGATGTTCTCGCCACAGGCGCATCGTCTGTGCATCGTCGCGCTCGATGTCGCTGCGCAAGCGCTCTTCCCACGTGCCGTGCGCGATCTCGAGCAGATCCGGTTCGATCTCGAGTGGAACGACGAGTGCGTGCGCGAGCGACCGTGCCGAATCGACACAGCGCGCCAAGGGACTTGCGATGACGCGGGTGATCGGTTCGCGCGCCAGCGCCGTCGCTAATGCTTCGGCCTGTGCCCATCCCGTCGGTGTGAGTTGCGACTCGCGCTGTCCCTGATATCGTCCCTCGCGATTCCAATCGGTCTCGCCGTGACGGGCGACATAAATCACACGCGCACCAGCCGCACCGCGTCCATACCATCGACGCGCGCGATCGCACCGACGACCTCGCGGCTGATCTCACGGTCGACTTCGAGCACCATCATCGCTTCACCGCCGCTCGCACTGCGCGCGACTTGCATCGTCGAAATGTTCACGTTCGCCTCGCCCAAAATTGTCCCAATGCGTCCGACCATGCCCGGCACGTCGCGGTGATGGGTCACGAGCATCGTGCCCGCCGCGACCGCGTCGATCTCGAAGCCGTCGATCTCCACAATGCGCGGTCCATGCGGCAGCACGGTGCCCACCACGCGATGGCCGCCCGCAGCGACCACGAGCGCGGCGCGAAATGGTGAGGCATCCGGCTCGCGCGAGACTGCCGTCCGCACGCCGAGCTCGCGCGCGATCGCGCCCGCATTGACCAGCGTCACACGCCGGTCGGTCACGAGCGGCAAGGCACCGGCGAGCAATGCCGCGACGAACGGCTCGGCGTCGACGCCTTCGAGTTCGCCTTGCAGTACCAGCGCAAGTTCTTCACGCAATGCTTCGTCGAAGAGTTGGGGCACGAGCGTGCCGAGGCGATGCGCGAGGTCGATAAATGTGTTCGCGCGCTCCGCGTCGGCACCGTGCAGCATCGGCGCGTTCACCGCGCCGCTCGCGGGGCGGCCGCCTAACACGCGCACGACGTCGCCTGCGAGTTCGAGCGCGATGCGCTCCAACGCTTCATACGTCGAGCCGCCGAGGTGCGGCGTCGCGATGACGCGCTCGTGTAGGAGAATGCGCGCCGAGGCAGAGCCCGGCGGCGGCGGTTCTTGCGGCACGACGTCAATCGCTACCGCTCGCAAACGCCCAGCTTCGAGTGCCGCGAGCAATGCATCGCCATCGAGCACGGCACCGCGCGCGCAGTTAACGAGCACGGCGTCGTCGCGCATAATTGCCAGGGCGCGCGCATCGATCATGCCGCGCGTTTGCGCCGTGAGCGGGACGTGAAGCGTGACGATCTGCGCGCGTCCGAGCAATTCATCGAAGCTCACCAGCTCGACGCCGAGCGCGCGCGCGCGCGAGGCGGCAAGATAGGGATCGTGCGCGATGACGTGCATGCCGAACGCAGCGGCACGAGACGCAATGTTGCTCCCAATGCGGCCCAGACCAACAATGCCGAGCAGCTTGCCGTGCAGTTCGTGCCCGATGAACGGTTTGCGCTCCCAGCGACCGGCATGGACGCTCGCGTTGGCCTGCGGAACGTTGCGCATTGCGGCGAGGAGCAGTGCGAAGGTCTGTTCGGTGGCGGCGAGCGTGTTAGCGCCCGGTGTATTGACCACGACGATCCCGGCGGCGGTCGCAGCCTCTACGTCGATTGCATCAACGCCGACGCCGGCACGCGCGACCACCTCGAGGTGGGGAGCGGCGGCGAGCAGCTGCGCGTCAACGCGCGTCTCGGAGCGCACGATCAAGCCACGGGCGTCCCGTAGCGCCTCGTGCAACGCCTCCAGAGGCCTGCCGACCATTGAGACGACCTCTGCGCCCGCGTCGCGCAAAACGGCAACACCGCGTTCGTCAAACGGCTCGGCGACGACGACGCGACCAAGGGTAGACGGGGAAACCATGATGGCCGCAGGTTCGCCCGAGGGCGGGGGAGTACCCGTTCCTTCCCATGTCCAAGAACGGCGATGTGCGGCTCGCAGTCCGCAAGATGTACAAGCTCTTTATCAACGGAGCTTTTGTGCGTTCTGAATCAGGACGCAGCGACCCACTGTGGGACGGCAAAGAGTTCGGCGCAAACATTGCGCGCGCTTCGCGCAAGGATGCGCGCGATGCTGTCGTTGCAGCGCGTGGCGCGCAACCGGGTTGGTGGAAAACCGCACCCGGCACGCGAGGACTCATCCTTTATCGTTTGGCCGAAATGATGGAAGCACGCCGCAACGAGTTGACCGAGCGCATTCGCGAAGGCGCGGAGTGTTCGGAGACCGAGGCCGAACGCGAAGTCACCGCTGCAATCGATCGCACTGTATGGTACGCGGGATGGTGCGACAAGTATTCCGCGCTGCTTTCGACCCGCAACCCGGTCGGCGGTCCGCACTTCAATTTCTCGGCTGCGGAACCGATGGGTGTCGTGGTTATCTGCGCCCCGGATCGCCCGGCGTTGCTGGGCCTGGTCTCCGTGCTTTTGCCGCCGGTCGTCGCCGGGAATGCCGTGGTCGTGCTCGCTTCAGAGTTCGACCCGCGAACCGCCGTCGTATTCGCCGAGGCACTCGCGACCAGCGATATCCCGGCCGGCGTGATCAACGTGTTGACCGGGTATCGTGGCGAGATCGCACCGGTGATGGCCAAGCATATGGACGTCAACGCCATCGTTGTCACACGCGGCGATCCACAAATGCGCGAATTAGTCGAGCGCGAATCGGCCGAGAACGTCAAACGCGTGCGGCTCTATCCGATGCGCTCGCGTGAAGAATGGTTCATGCCGAGCGCGCAGAGTCTCGACGAGATCGCGCAGTTCTGCGAAATTAAGACGATTTGGCATCCGGCGGGCGTCTGACCGAAGCGCGCGCCCGTGCCGCCCTCGTGCGTTGCGGTCGCCGGCTTTGGAAGCGCCGCTTGGTCACCGGATCGAGTGGGAACCTCAGTATCAAGATGCAGGACGGCACGGTGCTCGTCACGCCCTCGGCGCGGTCGATCGGCGATTTGCACCCTGACGACATCGTCGCACTCAACGCAGAAGGCTCACCGCGCGATGGTGGGACACCGACGAGCGAATTGCCGCTGCATCTCGCCGCCTACCGCGTGCGCAGCGACATTGCGTGCGTGGTACACACCCACCCGACAATGTGCGTGGTGTGGTCAAAAACCGGAGCAATTTTCCCGCGGGATACGGTTGGCGCAAGCGAAACGCTGCGACCCTGCGCCTGGACGCCCTACGTCCGCAATGGGAGCGCGGAGCTCGCCAACGTCTGCGCCGAGCAGTTCGCTGCAGGCATTGATGTGGTCTTAATGGAGCGCCACGGGCTCAGCGTCGTCTCGAGCGACCTTGACGACGCGTTTCTTCAGACCGATCTTGCCGAGGAAGCGGCCCGTATCGCGTGCTATTGGTCCCTCCTGGAGGGTGTGGTCCATTGAGCTATCGTCTGCCGGCGCATCAGCGTTTATCGAATGCGCTCAGTTATGGCGAGTTCAAGATCTTCTATCAGCCGGTCGTCTCGCTGCAAAGCGGCGCGATCGTGGGCATGGAAGCGCTGTGCCGTTGGCCGCAACGCGACGAAACCTTTACTTCGCCGGAAACCTTCATCACGCAGGCTGAAACGTCGGGCTTCATCGTGCAGCTCGGCGAGTGGGTAATGCGCACGGCGATCGATCAGGTCAGCCAGTGGCAAGGCTTGCACAACATCGATCTGACCATTGCGGTCAATCTCTCGAGCCGTCAATTTCTCCATCACAACTTAACGAAATCGATCGAAGAGTACGTAAAGGCATCAAAGCTGCGTAAGGGCACGCTGGAATTCGAAATCACCGAGAGTGTCGCAATGCACAATGCCGAGGACTCGATCGGGATCATGCGTCAGCTCAAGAGTCTGGGCATGCAGCTCGCGCTCGACGATTTCGGCACGGGCTACTCCTCGCTTTCCTACCTCAAGCGCTTTCCAATCGACAAGCTCAAAATCGACAAGTCGTTTGTGACGGACATTCCCGACGATGCGAACGACGTTGCGATCGTCTCCGCGATCATCGCGATGGCCCATGCGCTGGGACTTTCGGTCCAGGCCGAGGGTGTCGAGACCCAGGATCAAGCCGACTTTCTTGCCGACTGCGGCTGCGAGTACGCCCAGGGCTACCTGTTCGGGCGGCCACTTCCGTCGGACGAGTTCGCAACGCTGCTCGGTTCCTAGCCCAGATAACCGAACCTTTACAAAGCCTTGTTGCTGCGGCACTATGATCAACAGGCAACCACACCTACATGCCCATAAAGGGAGTCCCTACGGGCGTGGTCGTTCACTTCTTCTTCTAGGGGAGCTTTTTGGCTATGTGGCGTCCTCGTCTCGTTGGCATCGCATGCGCAGTCGCGGTGATCGCACTGGCGGCTTGTAGCGGCGGAGGAACATCGAGCGTAACCCCGAGCCTCCAGCCGGGCGGTACGGCCCCGCAAAGCACGTCGCGCTTGATGGCAACTAGTGCTCCGGATCAGCAGATACGCAACATCCAGGCGCACGCAGCTTCCGTCAAGCGAACGCCTCCCCCGAATCCGTTCGCGAACTGGGTGTTTCTCGAACCGCTCGCGGTCACCGATACAGCGGCGGTTAGCGTCCCGCCGTGGGTTACGAAGTGCGCATCGATCGATCCGATCTTTGGCGGCCTTTGGTACCTCTCGCTGAGCAACTTCACCGTGCCGCTTCAGGCAGTAACGATTCCGTCGTGTACGCTTCCGGCATCGCTCACGAGCGAAGCTGTTGCAGGCGCGTTCCACCCTGACGCGATTGTGCCAAGCGGAAACGGCAACATCTACATCGTTGAAGTCGATGTTGGTCTGATCTCGCTGACGACGACGCCGGTCGCGGGGCCCGCACTCGGCACCGGTGCAACGTTCCTCTTCGGTCCGGACGAAAGCAGCTTCATAATCCAGAAATACCACGTCTACGCGTTCTTCGTGGCCGCGTACACGGGCACGGGCTCACCGCCGACGGTCTCGATCTAACCCAGGAAAAACGCCGACCACCTCAAACCAAACCCCGCTGCGTTAACCGCACGCGGGGTTTGTGCTCCTTGGAGAGGTGGTCGAGCGGTCGAAGGCACTCGCTTGGAAAGCGAGCAGACGTGAAAGCGTCTCGAGGGTTCGAATCCCTCCCTCTCCGCCAGATTCCTACGTTCGATCTACGAGATACCAAGTGCCGTCGATCAGAATCCAATGGTCGACGGTATTTGCATTGTGGCCGTGGACGCCCACGTATTCTGCGTGTACTTCGAGCGTATTGCCGCGCATGACGATCTTCTGCACGACCACCGTCAGCGGATCGTATTCGAAGCTCGAAAGCTTCATCTTGGCGTGGTCCTTGAAATGCGGTGCGAGCACCGTTTTTTCTTGCGTCGGATCGTGCGTGACCGCGGAACCGAGCTGTGCATAACGCTGCGAAATCGAAGATTGGACGTCAGCAGAAACAGGCATGTGGGTAACTACGTCACCGGGGCGCCGGAAACATGTCGCCGGCAAGGGTCGGCGGAAACGAAAAGTGATCGTAGGCGAAGATCATAGTGACGTGTTTTACCCCGATGCCCACTGCACGGGCCATAAGCTCCATCGTTCCCCTGCGAACTACTGACTCGCCATCGATGTCGCCAATATTCAATTCGGTCGTGAACGTGTAGCCGGCCGCGACGACACTCTGGCGCATCTCGAAGCGAACGAGGCAGAAGTGGTTCGTGCGCTCGTCGATCACTGCATCGGTGAGTGGGTGGTCGAGCGGATCCCTTCGCGCGATCAGATGCACGCGATGTGCGGGGTCGCCGTTTGCACACATTGCCGCTCCCGCGTCGCTCACGTCGTAGAACGCAACGCCCATTACCCTGACCGCCGCAATCACCGGCAAGCCGTTTGCGTCGGGTGTCGGCAACGACGGCGTGGTCGCCGTTTCTGGACGCCCGTCGAATCCGTACCGGATCCAGTCGGCGACACCGTTCCACGTAGGATCGAAGATCGGAGATCGGATCGTGCCCCAGCCCTGCGGCGTTTGTACCGAGGTCAGATCGTCGCGATTTCGATAGGCCGCCGAAAACGTCGCATCCGGCTTCAAGCCTCGGCCCCACCCGAGACTAATCGAAGCCTTATCGTTTGGCTCGCGCATGAGGCTGAAGCCCATGCCCGTGATGTGCAGTTGCACGTCGTACGTCGCGAAGCTGGGCTGCGGAACATTGCGCATCGCTTCAAGCGCTTGCACGTAATACTGTTCTGCCGACGGCGGTTGGCCGGCATTCGCCGCCTGCGACAACGCGGTCGCTGCCAAGACTATTGCAAGGAGCAACACGAGTTACGGCAATCCATCCAAGAACGTGTTCATGTCGCGGATTACCTCGGCGGTGTTCGACACGTAAACGAAGTGGTTGGCATGGGGTATGACGATGACTTGGGCCTTGGGTTGGCCCTTCTTGAACGCCGCGATCTGCTTTGTCGTAAACGCATTCATTGCCGCGATGTCCGCGGCCGATTCTCCAGGGCCGGGCTGGTCATCATGGGGATTCGCGAAAATCGCAAGGATCGGCAGGTCGATTGCCGTCGTGAACTGTCCTGGGTTGTTATCAATCGTAACGTCAATCGGCGACTCTTTCGGAAAACCAGGCGGTGGACTGGGCGGTATCGGCGTGGGAATGCCGGCGTCGTATGCCTCGCTGTATGCCGCTTCCAGGTAGATCAGCGCGGCGGCTTTCTGCGGTGCCTGCGTTCCAATATAGCTGAGTTCTTCGCCGGCGAGTGAGTGTCCGACCAGAATCGGCTTATCAATGTGCAGCTTGTCGAGGATCACGAGGACGTCTTGGCCGAGCCGCGCGGCGCTGTAGTTCTGCGCGGTTGCGGGTGGTCTGCTTGAATTGCCGTAGCCGCGACGTGTGATCGAGTACACGTGATATTTCGTGACGAATTCGGGAATGATCGGCCGCCAAAAGCGAGCGGTGACTCCTTGACCGGCGAGTAACACCATCGGCCGGCCGCTGCCGCCCCAGTCGAGGACTTCGTCTTCGACGCCGTCCCCAACGTCGATGTAGAGATCGCGCCTCGGCTGAAGCATGTGCAGCGTCACCGGCGGCGTTCGGTGATACACCATCGCCACATCGATCAGGCCGGGCAGTCCCCATCTACCACTCAGTGATTTGCCGTCGCTGGACAGCGTAGCGTGATAGATGCGGTGGTAGTTGAGCCAAGGATCGCTATTCATGTCGAACGTCATCGTGATTTTCGATCCGTCGATTTTGACGTTGCGCGTCGCGATGGGAACGTCGCTCTCCTGGGCGCTGTAAATCTTCACATCGTAGCCGCTGCCGGCCTTGGTGATGCGCATGACCCGAGGGAGCTTGCCGGCAGTGGGCGCGACCATCGTTCCTTGCCAGGTGCCGCTGAGATCGGGCGACGGCGCAGCCGCGGCGAGCAGCGCGAGAGTCAATAGCGCGATGATATAACGCACGCTTAGTTGATCGCTTCAGCGCGTTGCCACAGCAACATCGCAATCCCGCACGTCAGCAGCGCGGTCATGACAAGTAAAGGCACTTCCCAAGTGGTCCCCATCCAGAATAGAGATTGCGAAAGCACGTCGTGGTTCGACTGTAGCCCTACGAAAATTCTTGCGTGTTCCAGCGAAAGGGAGACCTGGTAAACCGCATACGGATTCGCGGCAATTGGCGCCCGCAACAGCCTTCCAAATGTACCGCCGGCCTGCGCAAACATCAGCCAAAACAGCAGCAGCGGAAGACTCGCGAGACCGCAGTATGCGACGCGACGCCCGATCGTGCCGACCATCACGCTCCACCCATACACGGCATAAACGAACAGAAGACTCTGCCCGACACCCGCCCAGTCAATCGATCCACGGATTCGGACGGGCTCAAAGAGACCCATGATAAGAAAGAAGAGTATCGAGCCTGCAAACACGCCCGCGTACGCCGCGATGATTCCTAGAGCATCGACCGCGAACATTTGCAGTGCCTGCTTCCAACGCTCGACCGGGAGTACCCAGAGAACGCGGGCGGGCCCGCGCGACGCGTTACCGAGAGCGACACCGAAGATCGCCGCAAAGACCGTAACCACCCATGCAACCGGGACTTGCAGCTCGTCAAGGTCGGTGGATAGTGTGCCGCCGTGAGATTGCGCGAGTTGAACGATAACCATAATCAACATCGCGGCGATCGTGATGCCGACGAACCACAACACCGCTTTACGCATCACCAAGAACTCACGGTAGATCACGAGCGATACTCCTTTCCTGCGCCGATCGTCGCGAAAAACACTTGCTCGAGCGTCATCTCGCGCTGCGCAACGCTGATCGGATTGAGGGCACGCAGCGCCGATTCAACATCGGATGCGTCACCGTTTGCGTAGGCGCGAACGCGTGTGCCGTCAACGTCGAAGGGGACGCGCAGCGCCGTGAGATTGGGCAATTGCTCGAAATATGCTTCGATCAGGACACGCCGCGCGCGAAGGTCGTCGACATCGGCCTCAAGCACGAGCCTGCCGCGATCGATAATACCGACCCGTTCGGCAGCCTGTTCAACCTGACCGATTTGATGCGACGAGAAAACAATGGTCACACCGTCGGCCGCAGCGCTTACGATCTGGTCGAGCAGCCGGCGCTGCAACACTGGATCGAGCCCGGAAGACGGCTCGTCGAGAATCATCAGATCTGGACGCTGCGCAAAGGCGAGCACGAGGGCCACGGCTTGGCGTTGTCCTTTTGAGAGTTTGCGAACCGCGCGGCGCGGCTCGATCTCGAAGCGTTCCATCGCTGCGTGCATCGCCGCGACGTCGAAGCGCGCAAAGCAACGACGGCGAAATTCCGCGTGTTGCAGCGGCGTCATCCACCCGTCGAGTTCGTTGATCTCCGGCACATACGCGATGCGTTCGAAAAGTTGCGGCGTAAGCGCTTGCCCGAAGAGTTTAATGCTTCCGGCGCTCGACCGAATGAGGCCGAGTGTGCACGCAATCGTCGTACTCTTACCGGCTCCGTTACGGCCGATCAAGCCAAAGACGGTACCCGCGTCGATTTCGAGGGAGAGATCTTCGACCGCATATCGGTCGCCGTAGCGTTTCGAGAAACGCGAAATCTGCAGTGGCTTCATACGTCCTCGCGTGTGCCGTTGCGATACCAAGTTGCTAATGCCTCACTGAAGAGCCGCTCGACGGCGTCTTCTTCTACGCCGAGCGAGCGCGCCTCGCGCAGCGCACTGTCGATCGCCATGCGCACCACGTCACGCGCACCGGTTGCGGCGACGCCAACCGCGGCATCGCCGCGCACGTACGCGCCGCGGCCGGGCGTGGTCTCGATGATGCCGAGATGCTCCAGCTCGCGCATGGCGCGCGTTACGGTCGCAGGGTTGATCACCAGCGTGCTCGCGAGGTGCTTAACCGTCGGGAGCTGCTCGCCGGCCTTCAGGACGCCAATCGCGACCGCGCGCCGCACCTGATCGGCGATCTGCTGGTAAACCGGGAGCCCGTTGCCCGGGTCGACGTGAAGGTAGAGTGGCATATCGATGTACTACTTAATTAGTACATTAGCACGCCATCCCTGTCAAGACCCGCTAGAAGATCAGCGTTATCGAGCCGCTCCCAAAGTTGACCGGATTGAGGAAGACGTTGACGGTGACACACGAGGGGTCGATGTACGACGAACCGCCGCCGGCACCACTGCTATCGCCGCCGCCGCCACCGCCGTAGTAGCCGCCACCGCCGCCGCCACCGGTCGCACCGTTCGTGAAGCTGCCGTTTCCGCCGGCGCCAAGCGTGCCGGGGAAGGCATTTGTCCCGCCTGCACCCGGACCCGACGTCGTTGCTCCGATGCCGGGGTTAGGCCCGGCACCATTAAAGCCGTTGAGCCCGCCGCCGCCGCCAACTGGACCGGCGTCGCCGGCGCCGCCCCCACCGGACGCAACGATCAGGCGCGAAGCTAGACTATTGAAGCTCGTGCGAACGTCCGACGCACCACCGCCAAGTCCCGCAAAAGATACACCGCCGCCGTTAAATCCGCCAGCCGGGGCTGCACCGGTGACACTAACGTTGCCGCCAACATAGATCCAAAGCGTCTCTCCGCCGACTACGGGCACAATCGCGTCGACTTCACCACCCTGGCCGCCCGTGAAGCCACCGAACGAGCCGCCCGCCGAGCCATACGCGACGACTTCAATATTCGTGACGCCTGCCGGCACGGTAATCGATTGCGGTGCGCCGGTGTAGACATATCCGCCATACGCAAGCGTCACTGCCTGACTCTGTCCGCTACCGTCGCTGAGGGTTGCGGCGCACGTTCCGACAACCGGTAACGCGCTCACGGTTGCGGTAAACGATGTGCCGCTGGCGGGCGCAACAGTGCCGATCGACGCGCAGCTGCTCGGAACGGTGATTGTAAGCAATTTATTGTACGGTGCATTCGTCCAACCAACTTCACTCGCCGTGATCGTCGCCGTTGTTAACCCGCCCTGAAAATCGATTCCGCCGAAATTGGGATTCGGCTGCGGCTGGAGTCCGTAATTCGTTGTAGCGACAATCGGCTGCAGCGTTGGTGCAAACGACGCGCTCGCGTTCGCAGCGTTGGCGCGTACGGTAATGGTTGCTGGCACAATTGCGAGACCGGTGTAGGCAATCGCGGCGGTATCACTGGAGCTCAACAACTGGCTGGTGGCGATCGATGTTGCGCCACTCGTGTCGGAATCGCCGATCGATATTGGGACGGCGTACGTGCCGAGAATCGTATTGCCGTCAGCGTCTTTCGCCGTCACCGAAATATTTTGTGGCGACGCAAACGGCGTGCCCGCTGTCGCATTCGGAACTGCGAGCGAGAGCGCCGCCGGCATGCCGTTTAACGTGACGTTTTCGTTATTCGCTTGCCCTGCGACGATCGCGTACGTTGGCGAGGCCGTTGCAATCAGATTGCCGCCCGCATTCGGTTGATCGTAGGCAGCGAGCGTGAAATTTGCGGCACCGGCCGGCACATCGGGGCCGTACACGACGCAGGGGCAACTCGGCATGGTGATATTCGTCGTCACGCTGAGCGGCGCGCCCGTCGACGGCGCGGCGCCGTTGATGCTGTTCAGCGTAATTTCGACCGAGGCAACGTTTGCGGTAATATAGTGCGGATGCCGCGTCGCACTCGACGATGCCGACGGCGGCAAGAAGGTGAACTGCGGCCGCACCAACGACGAACTTGTCGGCTGCGTCGGTTGCGCCGTCGGACTTGCGGCGATCGTCGCCGGCGTTAGGATCGATCGCGATCCTCCGCCGCATGCGCATAGCACGAGCACGCAGATACTTGCAAGCACAGCGCGCGCGTTCATCGCGTGTTCACCGTGAAGCCTGTCGTTGTGACGGTAATCGCGACCGCTACGTGCTGGCTCTGCGCATCGGTGAACGTTGCGCTGCAGGTTCCGGCTGCGATGGGAGTGACCGAAAAGGCCGCGGATGGACCGCTACCCGACGAAGGTGCAACGGTCGCGATGCCGGCGCACGTGTCGCTCTCACCGAATCCACCGGTATATCCGATTTCCTGGACGTCGACGCTTTGCGCGGACGCCGCGCCAGTCCCGTTGAGCGTTAGCGCCGTCGGATTGATGCTGAGGACGCCGGGCGGTGGCGCAGTCGGCGTTGCCGTCGGCACGGCGCTCGATGAACTCGTCGGGACGCCGCTTGGGGTCGCGCTCGGGAGCTGGTAGATGTTGGTTGTTCCGCCGCCTGAGCAGGCAGCAAGAAACCCGGCGCAGAGCATAAACGCCAGCGCGCCGAACCGAATACACTGCTGTCCAGCAGTAGGCATTCGGCAACATTAGCCGCGTTCGGGAGCGAGACCCTCTACGTGCGCCAACCAGAAATCAAATGACGCGCGGGCTTGTTCTTCCAGCATCGCGTCGCCGGGCACGATCTCGCGCTCGAGTTGGTGATGCAGCGTCGACCGCGTCCCATAGTTTGTATCCATCACCAGATCCGCGCGCATCAGCGCATCGAGCATCTCCGGTTCGAATCGCACTTTAGGCGGTAACGTGCTAATGACGATCTCGGGCGGGTTTTCGCTCGGCCACGGCTGGGCGTCGTAGCGTTCGCACGCCGCCTGCACTTTCTGCGGATCGCGTCCCCACACGAACAGATATGCGTCATTCTCGGAAAAGTGCCCCAAAATCGCGCGCGCGGTTGCGCCGTACCCGAGCACGCCGATGCGTTTGAGCGCAATCGATTCGTCCAGGAGCATCTCGAGCGCGCTGCGCGCGCCGATCCCGTCGGTGTTGTGACCGAGAATCTGCGCCCCGAAGAAAATCGTGTTGACCGCCTGCGCGCGCTGCGCTTCTTCGCTGAGCGTATCGCACGCAGCGAGCGCTTCTTCTTTCAGCGGCGTCGTGACGTTGGCGCCCGTATAGCCGTCCAAACGCATGCGCCGAATCACCGAAACCGTGTTGATTTTCGGCACGCGAATTGCGACGTAGCTGCCGTCCTCGATCTCGGCCTCGTACAAGAACTGCCGATGAATCTCGGGGCTGCGGCTATGCAAAACGGGATCGCCGATGACCGCGAGCTTCATGAGCTGCGCCGCTCCGGCAACATCAGGCGTTCGAAGAACCGGAAGATCTTCGTAACGGGAAAATCCTTGGCTTCGATCGGCTCGGTCAGGATCGTATAGAGTCCGCAGAGTTTGCCCGAGAGTACGTCGGTAAAGAGCTGATCGCCGACAACCGCAATCTGCCGGCGCGGCAATCCTAGGAGCCGGACCGCACGTAACATCCCGAATGGCAGCGGTTTGAGCGCGTTGGGCACACACGCGATCTGCAACTGCGCCGCGACGCCGGTCACGCGCTCGGTAAAGTTGTTCGAGACCATCACCAGACGGAAGCCGCGTTCGTGCGCTTGCGCGACCCATTCCAGGTGGTCGGCCTCAAGCTCCGTCTGGCGGAAACCCATCAGGGTGTTGTCGAGGTCGATGATAAGGCCCCGGAAGCCCTGGTCGTGGAGTTCTCCCAGCGAGACGGCGGCGAGGCGCGAGACAAACCGGTCTGGACCCAACATTAGGGCAGCGGTTCCGACGGCTTATCCCCGGTATCCTCGGAAGGCTCCACAGGCTCTCCTCGCGGGAGGCCCCTTCATCCCCGGTCCGTCCTCCGATTTTTGTCGTTTTCCACAGCCGGACCACAAGGAGTTGAGCCTACAGACCCCAATATCTTGTGGCAATAAGATCAGTGTGGCACAATAGGTGTCCCGCTGGTCTTCGGATCTCCCCGATCCCCCGTCAGCAGCGCTAAGGAGCACCACCCCATGAAGTTCCGCCGCCTCTATTCGGCCCCCGGCGATCCGTACGCGGGCCTGGAGTTCGAGCCGCGCACCTCGCGGATCGTGAACCCCGACGGTTCGGTCATTTTCGAAGCCAAGGATGTCATGGTGCCGGCCGGTTGGAGCCAGGTCGCCGTCGACGTGCTCGCCCAGAAGTATTGCCGCAAGGCGGGCGTCCCTACCGCGACCGTGCGCGTCCAAGAAACCGACGTGCCCGAGTGGCTGTGGCGTTCCGAAGCCGCGTCCGACGCGACGTTCGGTGCGGAGCGCGATGCGCGCCAGGTCTTCAATCGTTTGGCGGGGTGCTGGGCCTATTGGGGTTGGAAGTACGGCTACTTCGATTCCGACGACGACGCGCGCGTCTACTTCGACGAGATGTCGGCAATGCTCGCGCGCCAAGTCGGCGCGCCGAATTCGCCGCAATGGTTCAACACCGGTCTGCACTGGGCGTACGGCATTTCGGGTCCGGCGCAAGGCCACTACTACGTCGATCCCAAGACGAGCGAAGCCGTGCGCTCGACGTCGACCTTCGAACGGCCGCAGGTCAGTGCGTGTTTGCCGCATCATGCGCTTGTCTCGACTCCTGATGGTCCCATTCCAATCGGCGACATCGTCGATGGCAAGATGATCGGTCAATGGGTTTACGACGAACATGGCCTCACTAAAGTAGTTGCCGTGATGCCAAACGGAAGCAAACCGGTCGTGCGCGTCGACCTCTCGAACGGTAATTTCATCGAAGCTACCGCCGATCATCGCGTTCGCGTGAGAACAACTAAGTCGCGGACAGCTGCATGGAAGCGCATCGATGAATTGCAGCCCGGCGATCGTCTTATCGAGAAAACGAATACGGCTATCCTCAAGCGTTCGGGTTCATTAGCGGATATTGCCGAGGCTTCGCTTGCAGGTTGGGTCCAAGGCGACGGCTTCGTCGGGAAATATCGCACCGGCACGAACACGAGCCTGACGCTCGAAGCTATGGCTGTAAATGGTGACGAGCGCGCCCATGTGACCGCTATTTCAGAGATTGCGCTTGCAGGCTTGCATTACAACGAGTGGACGCGACCGACGCCGATCGGCGGCGTGGAGGTGACGCGTAGGCGCTACTACGGTGAAGTGCTACGCTCGTACGTCGAACAATATGAACTCGAGCGGCGAAGTGAAGAACTGCGCGTGCCCAAAGCTATAATGCGCCTCGGCCGCGACGCCATTTGCGAATACTTACGTTCCCTTTTCCAAGCCGACGGATGCGTGACCAGCCAGGGCAAGATTGAATTTGGAACGGTCTCGCGAGAGTTCGCAGATGACGTCTCCGCGCTCTTACGCAATCTCGGCATTGGCAACATCGTGCGGACGTATGGCCCATATGACGACATCCGCAAGCCGTTCACCAAAGTACAGATCGCCCGTGAAAGCGATCGCCTGCGGTTCGCTGAGCACATTGGTTTCGTCGATGACGAAAAATCCCACAAGCTGATGCAAACGTTTCTACGGCCGGGAAAGTACTCGCGGAAGGAACGCTTGCTTACCGTCCTTTCGATCAATCCGGTTGGCGTGATGCCCGTCTACGATATCCAAACTACGAGCGGCAGTTTCCTCACGCGAAACGTCGTTGTTCACAATTGCTTCATACTTTCTATCGACGATGATCTCGTCAACGAAGGCGGCATCTTCGACGGCGTGCTGCGCGAAGCGCGCATTTTCAAAGGCGGCTCGGGTTCGGGTGCGAACTTCTCGCGGATCCGCGCGAAGAACGAGAAGCTCACCGGCGGCGGTACGTCGAGCGGTTTGATGTCGTTCCTTAAAGTCTTTGATCGCGCCGCCGGTGCGATCAAATCGGGTGGTACCACGCGCCGCGCCGCCAAGATGGTTGTGCTCAACGCGGACCATCCCGACATCGAAGAGTTCGTGAACTGGAAGGTCACGGAAGAACGCAAAGTCGCTGACCTGGTGATCGGGTCCCGCATGCTGCAAGAGCAGCTCAATGCGATCATGTCGGCAGCGCACGATACCCGCGTGCCGGAGGGCTCGCGTCTGGACGTGGCGTTTAATTCCCATTTGCGCGAGGCCCTCCGTAAGGCGCTTGCGCTGGGCGTGCCCAGCGGCGCGACGCAACAAGCGCTCGACTATGCGCGCCAGGGCTACAAGAGTCTCGAAATCGAGCAATACGATACGGCGTGGGATTCGGAAGCCTACAACACCGTGTCGGGCCAGAACTCGAACAATTCGGTGCGCTTGACCAACGCGTTCTTCAAGACGCTCGATCAGAACGGCGATTGGGAGCTAACCTCGCGCACCAAAGGCACGACGGTCAAAACGATCAAGGCTGCGGATCTGTGGGAACAAATCGGGCTTGCTGCCTGGCAGTGCGCCGATCCCGGTCTGCAATTCGACGATACGATTCAAGAGTGGCACACGTGTTCGAACGACGAGCGCATAAATGCTACGAATCCGTGCAGCGAATATGTGTTCATCGACGACACGGCGTGCAATCTCGCGAGCATGAATCTCGTCAAGTTTGAAGATGCGCGCGGTGGATTTGACGCGCAGCGCTTCGCTGAAGCGACGCGTATCTGGACGACGACGCTCGAAATCTCGGTGACGATGGGCCAAATGCCCTCAAAGACCATCGCTGAGAAGAATCACAAGTATCGCACGCTTGGCCTTGGGTATGCGAACCTCGGCTCGCTGCTCATGCGCATGGGCCTGCCCTACGATTCGGATGAAGCATTCGGCTGGTGCGCGGCGATCAACGCGCTGATGACCGGCACGGCCTATCGCACGTCGGCCGAGATGGCGCAGCAGCTCGGCGCATTTGCGCGATACGAGGCGAATCGCGAGCCGATGTTGCGCGTGATTCGCAACCACCGCCGCGCCGCCTATGATGCGCCACGCCACGAGTACGAAGGCTTGAGCGTCGTCCCGGTGACGCATACCCCGTCGCTCTTCACGCAAGAGACATGGGCGCTCGCCCGCAAGATGTGGGACGACGCGCTCTCGATCGGCGAGGTCGCCGGCTTCCGCAACGCGCAAACCGTGGTGATCGCCCCGACCGGGACAATTGGTCTCGTGATGGATTGCGACACGACCGGCATCGAACCGGACTTCGCGCTGGTGAAGTTCAAGAAGCTCGCCGGCGGCGGGTACTTCAAGATCGTCAATCAGTCGGTCGAGGCCGCGTTGCATCGTCTTGGCTACTCGCAAGAGCAGATCGACGCGATCGAGACGTTCGCCAAAGGCACCGGCACGCTGCTCGAAGCGCCGCACATCAATCGCGCGACGCTCAAGGCCAAGGGCTTCGACGACGACGCCATCACGCGCGTCGAAGAGTCGTTACACGGCGCATTCGAGCTGCCGTTTGTCTTCAACAAGTTCGTGCTCGGTGAGGAGTTCTGCAAAGACAAGCTCGGCATCACCGATGCGCAACTCAACGACTGGAACTGCTCGATCCTGCGCGACGGCCTCGGTTTTAGCACGCAGCAGATCGAGGAGGCCTCGGCGCACATCTGCGGGCGCATGACGCTCGAAGGGGCGCCGTTCAGCTCAAGGACGAGCATCTGCCGGTCTTCGATTGCGCGACGCCGTGCGGCAAGTACGGGACGCGCTACATCCGCCCGCTCGCGCACATCGACATGATGGCCGCGGCGCAGCCGTTCGTTACCGGCGCGATCTCGAAGACGATCAACCTGCCGCAAACCGCGACGATCGGCGACGTCAAGGAAGCCTACCGTTATAGCTGGGAGCGGATGATCAAAGCGGTCGCGCTCTATCGCGACGGCTCGAAGCTCTCGCAGCCGCTGGCCGGAAGCTACGATCTTGGCGGCGATGCGTCAATCGACGAAGAAGTCGCAGCGCCGGTACCGTTCCAGCAACCGCTGCAAGTCGCCGAGAAGATCGTGTACCGCTATATCGCCAAGCGCCGCAGCATGCCGACCGCGTCGCGGCGGTTACACGCAGAAAGCCGTCGATCGGCGGACACAAAGTCTACCTGCGCACCGGCGAATACGACGAACGGCACAACTCGGCGAGATCTTCATCGACATGCACAAGGAAGGCGCGGCGTTCCGTTCGCTGATGAACAACTTCGCGATCGCCGTGTGCCTGGGTCTGCAGCACGGCGTGCCGCTCGAAGAGTACGTGGAGGCGTTTACCTTCACGCGCTTCGAGCCCAACGGTCCGGTCGTCGGTCACGAGAACATCAAGATGGCGACCTCGATCCTCGACTACATCTTCCGCGAGCTCGCGGTGAGCTATCTCGGCCGCTACGATCTCGCGCACGTGCAGCCATCGATGGAGATGGATGCGATGGGCGTGGAATCACCCGAGGAGTACGTCGCCGAGGAAGCCGGACCGACGCACGTGCGTCCCGCCGGCGTCGCCGAAAAATTCCATCCAGTCTCAACGCATCTGCGTCCCGGCAAGGACGAAGGCGATCACGGCGAGGGCGGTGGTATGCACGCGCCGGCGATGCACGACACGCCCAAACCCATGCCCCACGCGGCAACCGCGACCGCGCTGATGTCGAAAGTCGAAGCGGTCAACGCATCAAAGGCCAAGGGCTACACCGGCAACGCCTGCGGCGAATGCGGACAACTTACGATGGTCCGAAACGGCGCCTGTGAAAAGTGCGACAACTGTGGCGCAACCTCCGGATGTAGTTAAAACCTTCCACGTATCCACAGGTTCCTGGGGAAAACCGCCGATCATTGCATCGGCGGTTTTCTTTTGCAAGAATGGGACAGCACGGTGCGCCCTGGATGCGATACCCTTCGTCTGGTATGGTTTGGCACCCGAATCCGATTCCCATCGCGATGGCGCTGATCACGATGGTACTCGCCTTCTGCGGAGTGATTCTCGGGCGCCTCATCATGCGCCGATCGCCCGAAGGCATAGGAAACGATACAAGAGGCTTCGTCAGAATCGAGGCTGGGCTCATGACATCGATGGTTGCGCTTTTGCTCAGTCTCCAGCTTTCATCGGCGAAGACGGCCTTTGATGATCAAGAACACCAGGTAACCGAAGTTGCTGCGCAAGTAATTTTTGTCGATACTGCGCTCGCGCACAGCGGTCGCGGTTCCGTAGCCGCGCGAGCAACGCTGCACCAGCTTGTTGAGGAAATGTACGAGCACACTTGGCCCAACGCGCATCGGGGAACCCGCATCGAGACTCCACCGGGAGCCGATCTCCTCTACGAGCAAATCAACGAAATCTCGCCGGCAAACAGAAGTCAGCAGTTCGCAAAGTCCGAAGCGCTAGATGCCGCTCTCGGGGTCGGAAAGACGCTGCAGATGCTTTCGGCGCAAAACGCCAGTTCAGCGACAGTTGCGTTGTTGATCGTAGAGATGGCGTGGGCCACTGGGATCTTTATCCTCTTCGGATTGCTTGCGCCGAGCAACCGAGCTGCAATAACGGTACTTGCACTTACCGCAGTCACTGTTGCGTCCGCGATTTACCTCATTGCCGAGATGAGTGCACCGTTCTCCGGGACGATTCGAGTTTCTAGCGCACCGATCGAGCACGCCCTCAGCCAAATCGGGCACTGAACGTGCCTGCACACTCGCTACCGAACGAAAGCGATACGACCATGTCAGATCTCTCAGACCGCACGGTGCTGCCAGTCCCGCCGCCTCAGTATTCGCCGATTACCGAGCTCGATGCGCACAATGCAAAAGCTCCACCGCGATTTGAAGTGAAGGCGCCGAAAGATGCGCCTAACGTGGTCGTTATTCTTCTCGACAACATGGGGTTCGGCGACATATCGACCTTCGGAGGGCCGATCCAAATGCCGACCCTGGATCGTCTAGCGAAGACCGGGCTGCGGTACAACAATCTCAAAGTCCCACCGCTGTGTTCGCCTGCGCGCGTGGCGCTGCTAACCGGCCGCAATAGTCACAGTGCGAACTTCGGCGTGATCTCGGAAATTGCCAGTGGCTTTCCCGGGTACACGGCGATGCGTCCGAGCAGCATCACGATGTTACCGCAGATCTTGCGGCTCAACGGCTATAACACGGCAATGTTCGGAAAGTGTCATGAACTAGGGCCGTGGGAAGCGAGCGACGTCGGCCCCTTCGATCGCTGGCCGGTGCATAGTGGGTTTGAGCGGTTCTACGGCTTCATGTCCGGCGAGGCCGACCTCTTTCACCCGGTTATTTACGACAACATGACCCGGTTAGATATGCATCCCGACGCCGACTACTATGCCAGTACCGATATCACAGACAAAAGTATTCTCTGGCTGCGTTCACAGCGTTCACTGGCTCCCGACAAGCCGTTCTTCGTCTACTACGCGGCGATTGGTACGCATGGTCCGTTCCAAGTGCCCGATGCGTGGCGCGACCGGTACAAAGGCAAGTTTGATCAGGGCTGGGATCAGGTGCGCAAAGAAACGTTGGCGCGGCAAATCGAGCTAGGGGTCGTGCCGCCGGGCACCGATCTTGCGCCTAAGCCACCCGGAATCCAGGAATGGGACAAGCTAACGGCCGACGAGAAAAAAGTTTTTGCGCGATATATGGAGATCTATGCTGCGTTTGCCGAGGTCACCGACTACGAAATCGGGCGGTTTCTCGACGAGATCGAGGCGCTCGGCCAAATGGACAACACACTGATCTTCTACATTACCGGCGACAACGGTTCGGTTTTCCAAGGCGGCCCGAATGGCGCATTCAATGAGTTGTCCGTGTTCAACGGTCTTCCAGAGCCGTTGGACGTTGCACTAAAAAACTTCGACGAGATCGGTGGACCGAAGTCCCACATCTTGTATAACAATGGCTGGGCTTTTTCCGGCGCCACGCCGTTTGGCTGGGGCCACCAGGTAGCCTCATACGGCGGCGTCTGCCAATCGATGGTGGTCCACTGGCCGAAGAACATCGCAGAGAAGGGCGGCCTGCGCACGCAGTGGATGCACATGATCGATATTGCGCCGACGGTGTTAGAGGCAGTTGGTGTGCCCGAGCCTGGCATCGTCTACGGCGTCGAGCAAAAACCGTTCGAAGGCGTGAGCGTGTTCGATACCTTGAATAACCCCGAGGCGAAGTCGCGCCATACCACGCAGTACTTCGAGATGGCGGGCAACCGCGGCATCTACCACGATGGCTGGTTCGCTACTACGGTGCACCGGCCGCCATGGGAGCCCAAGCCACGCGCTACATTTGAGAACGATAAGTGGGAACTCTACAACGTCGAGGAAGATTTCAGTTGCGCGCACGACCTTGCCGCGAAATTTCCCGACAAACTTGAGAAGCTAAAAGGACTCTTCTTAGAAGAGGCCGTCAAGTACAACGTCCTTCCGCTCGACGATCGGGCTTGGGAACGTTTCAATGCCGTTCTGGCGGGGCGGCCGGATCTGATGGAAGGTCGCTCCGGAAATCACGGTCTATGAGGGAATGAAAGGCATTCCTGAAAACGCCTTCATCAACGTGAAGAACCACTCTTTTGTAATTCGGGCTGACATCGAAGTTCCCAAGACCGGCGCACAAGGTGTGATCATTGCCCAAGGCGGGGAAATGGGCGGCTGGAGTCTCTACGTCAAGGACGGCGCACCGCGGTTTGCGTGGAACTATCTCGGCCGCGAGACGTACAAGATTGCGGGCCGCGACCGTTTGCCGGCAGGCCGCGTCGAACTCCGCTTCGAGTTTGCGTATGATGGCGGTCTCGGTGCGGGCGGTGACGGTACGATCTTCGTTAACGACAAAGAGGTCGGCGCGGGACGAGTCGAGCACACGCAGCCGTTTGCGTTTGGTGCGGAAACGACCGACGTGGGTGAGAACCTCTACACGTGCGTCAGCGACGACTACAAAATAGGCGCGAACAAATTCAACGGCAAGATTCACAAGGTGACCGTCCAGGTCGGAAAGTCAAACCTCAGCGAAGAGGCCCAGAAATCACTCGCTGAACTACGTATGAAGAAAGCGCTCTTCGTCTAACCGAGCCGCAGCTTTGCCAGTTGCGCTTCACATAAATACACCCGGTCGGAATGGTCGTACCTTACCAGTAAGAGGCCGGTTAGCGCTCGACCGCACCGTTCTGAACCGAGAGCTCCCAGCGATACCCGTCCGGATCGTGAAACCACAGGCCCATATGCGGCGAGCCCGGCGATGTGGGGCCGATCTCGTCGCCCGGATCTTCCAGTTCTACGCCGTTTTTCTTCATCGTCTCGAGCGCTTCGCGCAGCGCGCGCATACTGTCGAGGTGAAACGACAAGTGGTCGATCGTGTCCGGATGTGGTGTGCCCTTGTAGAATCCGATGATAATCGCGCCGTTCGTCAGCGCGATGGCCTCATTCGAGCGGAACATTTCCTGCAGATCGAAGTTCTTGGTCCAAAACTGCGCGCTCTTCTCCGGATCTCTGACGGCAAGGCTGAAATGCCAGACCGCGCCAAGTTTTACTTTCACTCCGTACCTCTCACTGATCCGTGTTAGCCGTGGTGGAAATAGAAGATGTTCCCGTCCAGATCTTTTACGGTGAATTGCCGTAATCCCCAAGGCTTCATTTCTAGTGGCTCCACGATGTTGGCACCTAACGCTTGTAATTCGCCGTACGACGCATCGATGTCTTCGGCAAACACCCAGTGAATCGCAGGTTCGAACGGTAGCTGCCTTTTCCGAAAGAATATCACCGCACGACCGCGTGACACGGCGCCGATCTCTTTGCCTGGGTAAAGCCAACCGATCTCAAAGCCAAGTGCATCTCTGTAATGTTGTTGTGCGAGTTCCACATCGATTACCGGCAGCTCCGGAACCGGAGGGCCGATCGAGCTCAGTTCCGCTTTTGTATCCATTGACATCTCCAACACGACCCGGAGGACGGCCGTTGCGGGCACCTGAATAATCAGGTGTGCCCAAACAAAAGCTTGGCCCGGTTCATAAACTTCCGTCGGACTTCCGGAAGGCCATTGAAGCTGACGCCGTTGCAAAGGGTGTGTGGGAAGACATTACACCGTTAGCCCGCAACGAGTGGATCTGCTGGGTTACCTCTGCCAAGAAAGACGATACCCGGAGACGCCGCATTACCGTCGGCCTGGATAAAATGCGCAAAGGCATGCGCAGGCCTTGCTGCTGGCCCGGTTGCCCGCACCGTTAATTCAGGACACGCGCGATTGCCATCGCCCAGCCGCGCTCGGTGCGCGTCCGCACGAGGTAGCCGTCCGGGCACTTGTCGTAGACCTGAAATCCGTTGCGGATTGCCTCGCTCAAACTATCAAAGACCATCAAGCCGTTCATCTCCGCTTACCTCACTTTCACGCTTAGTATAGGAGCGGTCTCGGACAACCGGCGGAGAGCTTTCCGGGGAAAAGATTAGAGAATCCCCTCCAGCGAGAGCATGCTGGCTTCGACGGCAGCGGTCAGAAGTATCCCCTTACGGATTATTCCCCGGCGTTAGCCCTCGATATTTCAGCAACGGTTCAACGTTGGGATCCGCTCCATAGAATGCCCTGAACATCGGGCCGTAATCCAGTGAATGCCCGCGCGAAAGGATTAGGTCGCGGAAACGCTGGCCGTTAGCACGCGTCGGGCCGCCGTGATCGACAAACCATTGGTACGTGTCATCATCGAGCATCTCGCTCCACGCATAGGCGTAGTAGCCCGCTGCATAGCCGCCGGACCAGATGTGCGCGAAGTACGTGGAGCGATACCGGGGCGGGACCGACGAGAAATCGGTGCCCGAATCCGCGAGCGCTTTCGTTTGAAACGCATCCACATTTTGCTTCGGCGCGCTAGCCGGAAGCGTGTGCCACGCCATATCCAGCTCGTCGGCTGCCAGCGCCTCCGCCGATCCGTAGCCTTGATTGAACTTTCTAGCGAGTAGAATCTTGTCCATTAAGGCCTGCGGCATCGGGGCGCCTGTGCGATAGTCCACCGCATAGTGCTTGAGGAACGCCGGATACATCGCCCAATGTTCGTTGAATTGCGACGGATACTCCACGAAATCGCGAGCGGTATTCGCACCGGAAAGCGACGCATATTCCTGGTCGGCGAAGAACGCATTGAGCGCGTGGCCGAACTCGTGGAACATCCCCGTCACGTCGCCGGCGCTGAGGAGCGTGGGTTGCCCCGGTGCACCCTTCGTGAAGTTCTCCACGTTATACACCACCGGCTTCGTGCCCCACAGCTTCGACTGATCGACGAACGTGCTCATCCATGCGCCACCGGATTTGTTGTCGCGCTTGAAGAAATCGAAGTACATCAGTGCCAGCGGCGAGCCGTCCTTGTCGTACACGGTGAAGACGCGCACGTCCGGATTATAGACCGGAATATCGTGCCGCTCTTTGAGCGTAATCCCGTAGAGCTGGTTCGCCGCGTAGAAGAGCCCGTTCGTGAGCACGTTATTGATCTCGAAGTACGGCCGCACTTGCGCATCGTCGAGGTCGAACTTGGCTTTTCGCACGGCCTCGGCGTAGTGATTCCAATCCCACGGTTGCACGGCGAACTTCTGCCCCGACGCATCGATCTGCGCTTGGATCTCCTTCGAGTCTTCTTCCACCTTGGTGCGAGTCGGCGGAATCAACTGTCCGAGGAATTGCTGCACCGCCTGCGGCGTCTTGGCCATCTGGTTGACGAGGGCATTTGCCGCGTAATTCGGGTAGCCGAGCAATGCCGCACGTTGCGCCCGCAGTTGCGCGATCGACGCAATCGTATCGCGCGTGTCGTTCTTATCGCCCTTTTCGGCGCGATTCCACGACGCCATGAACAATTTCTCGCGCACGTCGCGGTTGTCGAGTGATTGGAGCGCCGGCTGCTGCGTCGTATTTTGCAGGGAGAGCATCCATTTGCCTGTCTGGTGGTGCGCTGCGGCCGCCTGTGCGGCGGAAGCAATGGCCACGTCGCTCATCCCTGCCAGCTCCGCGTTACTGTCGACGACAACCGCGCCCGCCGCGGTCGCGGCAAGCAATTTCCGGTCGAACGCCGCTTGCAGGACTGCGAGCTGTTTATCGATGTCGCGCATCTTCGATTTGGCCGCCGGGCTCAAGTTCGCTCCCGCGAGCACAAAGTTTTGATAGTCTACGCGCACGAGTTGCTGCGACTCGGGATCGAGCTTTAGCGTTGGAAGCTGCTTGTAGACGCGCTTCACGCGGGCAAAAAGCTTCGTATTGAGATAGCTCGCGTCTTGCGCTTCGGCCAGCTCGGGCGAGATCGTGTCCTGCACGCTCTGGAGGGTGTCGTCCGTATTCGCTTGAGAAGCCGCAGCGAACGCCTGCGAGACGCGGTAAAGCAGCGCACCCGCCTTCTCCATCGCGACGAACGTGTTCGTAAACGTCGGCGGTGCCGGATTGTTGGCAATCGCCTCGATCTCGCGCTCTTGCTGGGCAATGCCCGCCCGGAATGCCGGGAGGTAGTCACTGTCCTTGATCCGATCGAAGGGCGGTGCACCAAACGGCAGGGTACTCGGAGTGAAGAACGGGTTGGTCGCGCTCGGCGCGGGCCCCGACGGAATAGCCAGCAGGGCAAGCATGACAATAGCAGCAGCAAGACGATTCATACGCTGCCAATTACGACGAGAAGCGCGTTTTCCCGGCTAACTTGGACTGATGAAGTGCGTGACGATCGCATCCGCCGACAGCAGCGCCCGAATGTTTTGCTGCACGGCGTCGTCGGCGCGCGTAACCCGTTCATGCTGGCGCAAGTGCTCCGCCCACGAATCAACTTCGAAGGTTTCTAAGAATCGCCCGCGTTGCGCGGTATCCTCAAAAATGCCCCACACGAAGGCGCCGTCGCGCAAGCGCTCGCGCCGAAGCCACGTAAGGTTTGCAAAAAAAGCTTCACGATTGCTCTCACTGGCGAGCCGGTACTCGACGGTTACCAGAACAGGGCCGTCGCTTGCATCGACGTCAATATCATCGGAAACGATCGGCTGTGGCCAGCTCATCGAGGGCGTGAGATCGAACTGCGCGCCCCGCTGCAACTTCCAGTGCCACGACAAGGGAACCGCGAGCAGTATCCCTGCGGCAGAGGCAAAGTGCGCCAAGGGCAAGCCTGCGACCGCAGCGACTTCACCCCACACCGCGCTGCCAAGCGTCAGCGCTCCGAACATGACGGTGATGTAGATCGAAAGTCCGCGTCCGCGTACCCAATCCGGGAGCGCGACTTGCGCCGACACGTTGAGCATCGCGATCGCGACGATCCAGCAGACGCCCGCGATCAGGCACGCCGCTAACGCAACGAACGGTTCGCGTGCAAGGCCGAAGAGCACGAGCGCGACCGCCGTGCCGATACTTGCGAAGGCGACGAGCCGGTCTGGTCCAATCCGCTCCTTCAACTTCGGCATTGCGAACGAGCCGCACACCGCACCGAGACCGATCGCGCCGAGTAAAATCCCGTAGATCTGCGGACCACCGTGAATCTGGCTGCGCGCGACGAGCGGCAACAGCGCCCAATAGCTACTCGCGAAGAGAAAAAACGCGACGCTGCGCGCAAGGGTACTACGCAAGGCTGGGTTGTTGCGCGCGTAGCGAAAGCCGAGCCGAAGGGCGCTGCCGAAACGTTCGACCGGCAAGGTGCTCGGCGGCCTCTTCGGCTCGCGCCACCAGACGATAGCGGCATTCACGCCGAGGTTGCTTACCGCATCGATAACGAACGGCGCGGCAATTCCCAGCGGTCCGATAATGGCGCCCGCGACCGCGGGCCCGATCGCGCGACTGACGTTCACGCCCACGCTATTCCAGGAAATGGCGGCAGACAACACACTCTTCGGAACGAGCTCGGGCGTGACGGCTTGCCATCCCGGCGAGGTCAGTGTACCGAACACGCCAATGAGAAACATGAACAACAAGAGCGACGTCGGCGAAACGTGATTCGTCCAGACCATCACGGCAAAAATCGCAGCGACAATCGTGTTGGCGGCTTCGCCCACGATGAGCAATTTACGCCGATCGACGATATCGGTGAGCGCGCCGGCCGGAAGTGCGAACATGAGCAGCGGTAGCGTGTTGGCGACCTGTACTAGCGAGACGAGGAGCGGATCGGTGGTGAGATCGGTCATGAGCCAGCCGGCGGCTGCCGAGTACATCCAGCCGCCGATATTCGAGACGACCGTAGCAGTCCAAATGACCGCGAAAGCCTTAAACCGAAACGGACCCCACGCTGAATTCACCTCCTGCTATTCGTCGCGCTGCGCTGGGATTTCTACCAATGATTGAGCACCAAATCGAGGTCGTTACGCCTGCGGGGGTTATGGACACGTTCGTCGCTCACCCCGAGCGCGACGGGCCGTTTCCCGTGATCTTCTTTTACATGGACGCGCCCGGTATTCGCGAGGAGCTGCGCGATATGGTCCGCCGCCTCGCGTCGGTCGGCTACGCAGTGGTGCTGCCGAACCTTTACTATCGCGCTGGAACCGGGACGACGCTAGAGCAGTCCCAGATGCGCGAAGGAGAAGCCGAACGCGAGCGGATGTGGCAGCTCATGTACAGCCTCAATCACGCGCTTGTTATGGACGATACGCGCGCGCTGCTCGCCTTTATCGACGCACAGCCCTACGCGCGCGCGGACCGCATCGGCTGCGTCGGTTATTGCATGAGCGGCCAATACGTCTTCAGTGCTGCGGCAGAGTTTCCGGATCGCATTGCGGCGATGGCCTCGCTGTACGGCGTAGGCCTCGTTACCGATCGGCCCGATAGTCCGCATTTGCGCGCAGACCGCGTCGCGGCGGAAATGTATTTCGGTTGCGCCGAAACAGACAGCTATGCTCCGCCCGAGGTCGTTGTCGCACTCGAACGCACCCTGGCTGCGACGAGCACGGTATTCGAGGTCGAACGCTATCCCGGAACCGAGCATGGATTCGCGTTTCCCAAACGCCCGGCATACAACAAAGCCGCCGCCGAACGCCACTGGGAACGGCTATTTGCGCTCTTTCGCCGACGTCTCGGCGATTAGCGCTTCGCGGTAGCGGGGACGTAGCGCGTTCTCATGGAGCGCGCACCCTCGCCGAGGGCGCGAAGCTTCGCATACGCGACGTCGCGTGACATCGGGGCCATGCCGCAGTTGGTTGTTGGGCTGATCGATTCTGCAGGCAAATATTCGAGCGCTGTTTCGATCGTTCGTACGACGTCCTCCGGCCGCTCGATTTCATCGGAGGCGACGTCGATGCAGCCAATCGCGACCGATTTCGTTTTGAGATGCGCAAGGACGCGCGGCGGGACGCGCGACCCGGCGAGCTCGATCGCAACCTGGTCGATGTTACTGCGCGCCAGCATCGGAAGCACGATGTCGTATTGATCCCAATGCTCGCCGAGCGAACGCTTCCAATCGTTGTTCGCTTGAATCCCGTAGCCATAGCAAACGTGGACGGCCGTCTTGCACGGCACGTCGCGAATACACGCGTTGAGGGCGTCGATACCCCACTCGTCAACCTCTTCGAAGAACACGTTGAAGGCTGGTTCATCGAGCTGCACGACATCGAGACCGAGCGCGCAAAGGTCGAGGATCTCGTCGTGGATTACGTCGGCGAAAGCGAACGCGAGATCGCGCCGCGAGCCGTAGTGGCCGTCAAACAGGGTATCCACGATCGTCATTGGCCCGGGAATCGTGATCTTTAGCGTTCGATCGGTCACGCTGCGCGCGAACCGAACCTCTGCCGCATGCACGCTGCTGGGGCGGCGAATCGGCGCAACGACGCTCGGGCAATCGGCTTCGTAGCGGTCGCCGCGAATACCGCGCCGCACCTTCTTCTCAAAGTCGACGCCTTCGACGCCGGCGACAAATCCATGCACGAAGTGTTGACGCGACTGTTCGCCGTCGGTCACGACGTCGATCCCGGCGTGCTCCTCTTCGAAGAGCGCAATCCTTGTCGCATCGCGCATCGCTTCGGCTAGGGCATCGCCGCTTTGGTGCCATTCCGGCCAGAGGCGTTCGGTCTCAGCGAGCCAAGATGGTTTGGGGAGACTGCCGGCAATCGTCGTTGGAAAGAGCATCGTCAGACCGTACTCCTACAGGCCTTAACCTCCTCCGTCGCCCAGAATTGCGCATATTGATGAGTGTCCGAAAGAGCGGCGGCCCGCGTTCGTGTTATAAGAAAAGCGGAGCGCCAAAGGCCGCGTTCAAAACGCGAAAAGCGGCGGAGCGCGCCATCCCGCGCACGAGCATCGGTCTGCGGCCCTACGCATGCCCGTTGCACGGGTGGCATTTGGGGCATTGAGCGATCAGGTCTTGTTGCACACTTGATGGGTGTGAGCCGCGTGGCCGCGTAGTACCAAGACGAAGTCGATCGTGTATTTTGCGGCGGAAAGCGTACGCAGCGTGAACCTATCGTTTGGACCCATCGCATCCAAACCGATCCAGGTCTGCGTCTTTGCATCCGGCGCGTCCTTGCTTTTAAAGGTTCCGTAGTCGCCAAAACTATCAACGAAATCGTACACCCAGCCATGCGCGTTAGGATCAGGTCCAAGAAATCCATCGTACGTGCGCGCGGGTCGACCCATCCCGGCGGCAACCCTCCCAGAAATGTGTATCCACTTCCCGCCCATAGTGGCGGTGTTGTGATCGGTCTCCATCTGCCTACCGCCGGAACTGCTAATGGTGCAGCTCCAGGTTCCCTCGAGGAACGCCATGTGCTGCATCGGCGGCAGGGCCGGTGCGAGCAATACGAGGATCACGAAGGACGCGAACATGCCAGGGTGTTGCGATATGGGCAGCAGAATATCCCCGGGTGCCCAAGAACGACTGGTACCGGAAGACCACGTGGACGAGCGACGACGCTGAGGACTTTTTTGCGGAGCTAGCTCGCTCGCGGACCGACATCCATCGCGTGCAGTACCTAAAAACGCAAGCGCTCACGCTCAAGGATGCCGAGCAGTACCACGCCGCGCTCGAGTTGGTCGATATTGCGATCGAGAAATTTCCCAATCGAGAGACGACGCAGGTTCGCAAGCTTCGGGCGGAGTGCCTTTGGGCCTTGGGCGAACGTGAACAGTCATTGGGGGCATACCGCGCCGCGTTCCAAGCGCAGCGCGAGCAACGCAACATTCTCTGCAATGTCGCGCTGGCATTTGCGGAAGCGTTTCACGACGTTGACGATGGGGCGTACCGCGTGGAGCTCCTCGAACTTCTGCGCGAGGAAGTCGCCCAACCCGAGTCATTTGGGCCGTTTCTCGAGTTCCGGTACGCACTGATGTTTACGCGACTTCTTGCCGGTCTCGGCGACACGAACGCTGCCGCGAAGTGGGCAGACCGCGCGCTCACCGCGCAGCGCGCGAAGATCTCCGGCCTCCGGCATTATAAACGGGTAGGCTGGGCAAGCGGCGTTGATGAGGGCACCGAAATATGGCTGCGGCAACTCGCCGCGAGCGGCGACACCCGGAACACCTAGCGTCAATCGTCACGTTCGGCCGACTCGACGACAGGATCGCCGCCTTCTTCTATGCGGACGGCAAAAGAGATCGGACTGCAGCAAATCGGGCAGTCCTCGACGAAGCGTTGACGCGCACCGGCTGTTGGGTCGACGCCGACGTGGTTTTCCCGGCCGCAGTAGGGACAGATGTAGGCGGCATCGTGCTCGAGTGGCATCGCTCTCATGCTAACACAAGGAACGAAAAAGCTATGAAAAACCCGCTTGTGCTTCTTCTGTTGCTGGTCTTCTCGACGACGCTGGCGGCCTACGCTGCGCAAGCAACGTCATCGCAGCGCCACGAGCTTGCACAAGCCGTTGCCGACGAGATCCATTCCAATCCCGCCGCGTTTCATCGCCTCAAAGCCGCGGAAGTCGGGGCGGCCGTCGTCGACGGCTACAACGCTCTCGCCGACTGGCGCTCGCCGGACCGATCCCAAAAGGGGCAGGTCTCGTTTTATCTTGCATGCGATCACTGGAACGTTGGGCATGTGAGTTTCGATCGCGCGCTTACGCCGGCGGAGATCGAGTCAGGCGATCATCCATTCGGGAAACCGCAGGGAAGCAAACTGCTTGCCGAACTCGCCGGACTTGAGACAAGGAACATCGCGTATCTCAAGCCGGCGACCGGAACGAAGCGCTGCTAAATTTCTCAGCCTTTCGGGAATTGGCGTAGTCCCACGATCGTATCGTTGGGCGCTTTGATGCTCGCGACCAGCAGCCCGTTAGCGACATCTCGCGGCTCCTGCACGACCGTGCCGCCAGCATCCACAAGCGCCTTCACGCTCGCCGCGATGTCGTCGACCGTCCAGAACGCAATCGCGCCTCCTGCCTGTTGCGGAACGAGCCCAATTTCCGTGTTGCCGCTCTTGTAGCCGACGTAGTACGGGCTATCGGCGTAAGGATCGGCGCCAATAAGCTCGCGAAAGAACTGCTTGGCTTTGGCCATATCTGCCGCCGGATAGGTGATTAGGGTGACGTCCTTCAAGGTTTTGTACTCCTTCCATCTCTATGACGGATCGAGCGCGATGAAACGTGACGGGTTTTCTAGAGGAGGTGATGCATGAGCGATTCGGCGTGGCTTGCGGAGCGCTTTCAAACGGCTCGACCACGTCTGCAGCGGATCGCGCAGCGAATCCTGGGATCGGCTACAGAATCCGAAGATGCACTGCAAGAAAGCTGGCTGCGCATCAGTCGCGCGGACATCGCGGGCGTTGCCAATCTCGAAGGCTGGCTTACAACCGTTGTTGCGCGCGCGTGCCTCGATGCGTTAAAACGGCGGACGAGCCGTCGCGAAGAGTTGACGCCGGATGATCCACGCCGCGACGTTGCAGCCAGCGCTCCGGGCGAACGTCCTGAGGAAGAGGCGATGCTCGCCGATTCGATCGGCATGGCTCTGCTGATCCTCCTCGACGCGCTACCGCCGGCAGAGCGCGTGGCCTTCGTGCTGCACGACATGTTCGACGTGCCTTTCGATGACGTAGCCACGATCGTCGGAAGGACGCCGGAGGCGGCGCGACAACTCGCAAGCCGCGCGCGCCGTCGCGTGCGCGGCGCATCTGCTCGCACTGACGCCGTGCGGCAGCGTCACGACGAACTCGTACGCGCATTTCTGCAAGCCTCCCGGTCGGGAAATTTCTCTGCGCTACTTGCGCTGCTCGATCCGGGAGCAACGCTGCGCGCCGATGCGACCGTGGTGTCAATGGGCGGCGCAGCGTACTGGGAGACCGATCGTCTCCAAGCGGGCATCGACGGCGCGGATGCCGTTGCACAGATGTTCGTCGGGCGTGCGCGTGCGGCGCAACCGGTATTCATCGACGGCGAGCCCGGAGCGGTCTGGATGCACGAACGCGAGGTGCTCGTCGCCTTCCGCTTTAAGATCACGGACGATCGCATCACGGAGATCGACCTCGTCGCCGATCGCGCTGCGCTCGCGCAATTGGTTATCGAACAGTAGCGCTGATTACGAAGCGATCGTAGATCCAGAGCAACAGCGACGTCAGCACGCCAATACCAGTGACGAAGAACCATATCGTTGCCGGTTGGTGCGCGACTTCGCCGTAGCGATGCAGCAAGCCACCGCCGATTATACCGCCCACGAGTGAACCGATGCCGATCGGCAAAAAGGCAAAGCCGAGATAGGTTCCCTGCTGCCCCGTTGGTGCGAGGCGAGAGATATACTCGTAATAACGCGGCGACTGCGTGATCTCACCAAGGGCAACTAGCGCCAAGCTCAATACCGCTGCGAGCACGCTCGCGTTCGCGGCGATGACAAGCCAGCCAACGGACGTGAGTAAGGTGCCGAGCGTGATCGCACGAAACGCGGGAATCCGTCGCGTCAATGCGTTCACAGCGACCGTAAGGGTAATGACGATCAGCGGATCGGTGATCAAGATCATTGCGGTGTTGGCGTTTGGATCGATGTAATCGTGAATGTAGATCGGCAAAATCAAATACTGCTGCCAAAAGACGATCCAATACCCCGAGAAGATCAGCAAGAAAAGAAGAAAGCGGCCATTGCTGAGCACGGTTACGAGGTTGCGGAGCAGCTGCCCGAATGATGCGGCCGATTCCGTCCCGCCCAGTCGCGGCTCCTTGAAAAACACCAGCACCACGAAGAACATCGCAAACACGCTCAATGCCGCGACCATGAAGATGCCTTCGGGGCGAAGCCGCGTGCTCAACCATCCGGCAAGGAACGGCCCGCAGAAGCTTCCGATGTTCACCATCGTGTAGTAGATCGCGTACCCGATGGAGCGAACGCCTTCTTTAGAGCCACGTGCGATCGTCCCGACGACCGACGGCTTGACCAGCGCAACGCCGAGCGCCGGCAGAAAGAGAATCACACCGGCTAAAAGGCCGAGCGGTACAACGCTGCGCACCGGAGCCATCCACGACGCGCCGATCGAACCGACGAGAAAATAAGCAATCGTCAGGATAAGGTACGCGCTCGAGAGCGCACGTCGAAACCCGATCCGGTCGGCGAGCGCGCCGCCGAAGATCGCCATCACCCAGACCGCACCGCCGAAGAGGCCGCTCAGGCCCGCGGCCTGTGCACTCGGGAAGGCGAGCGTCTTGTTCAGATAGAGTGCAAGGACCGCAAACACCGCATAGTACGAGAGCCGTTCGAAGATCTCGGTGAAATTCGCGATCCAAAACGGACGCTCGAAGCCCGTGCGGATCTCCTCAAAGCGTTGCTGCATCGTATTCTAGCGGTAGATGACGAAGCGGCCGCCGTCGGTGACGAGCACCACGAACAGCATCGACATGATCGTCAACTCGTAGTACCAGCCGGGGCTATCCTTGCCCCAAAAGCCGGTCTTCCAGACGAAGATCTTCTTCTGCACCGCGCCGAGCATGATCAGGATGCAGCCGAGCGCCGCCAGCTGCTGCAAGACTCCCAAAATGACGGCTGCACCGCCGGCGAGCTCCGCGAGAGCGAGGAACACCGTGACGCTCCTTGGCAGCCCAATGCTCTTACTTCGCGCATCGGGATCTTTGACATCGAGGTACCCGCTATCGAGGAAGATCGCGCCCACCATGATGCGCAGAAACAGCAGGCCGTAATCGGTGAGGAACTCGAGATGAAACATGGAAGTACCCCCACGTGGCAGACGTTACAATCGAAAACGGTACCTTAAAGATCAAGCTTTCCCTGCTCGATCGGGCGCTTGCATTTCACAGTTCGTTCGAAATTCCGCTGTCGCACGTAACCAACGCGTACGTCAGCAACCTCGAAGAACTCCAGCTCCAATATGCAATCGAAGCCACGAACTTCGGTATGCTCAAATCGGTGGGCGTCTTCGCGAATCCGCAGGGGCTGATCTTTGTCGACGTTGGGGCCGGGGATTGCCTCGTGCTCGCGACGCGCGGCGAACGTTTCCCACTGATCGCCGTGCAGTTACCCGCAGGTAAGGATCCCAATACGATGGCGCACGAGATCATGCGCCAGGTCCCCGACAGCGGGCCGGTAGACTAGCCGCTAATTGCCGCGTCCAGAATCTCGATCGGGTGTAAGATCGTGAGCTCGATGCCGCGCTCGCGCAGCAGCGCACCGATCTGTAACGAGCATCCCGGATTGCCGCTTGCGAGAATCGGTGCCCCGGCAGCGAGCACATTGTCAACTTTGCGCTCGCCGATCTCGCGTGCGCTCTCCGGCTCGAAGAGGTTGTAGGTCCCCGCGCTGCCACAGCATTGATCGCCGTTGGGAATCTCGACCAGCGTCAATCCCGGAATACCGCAGAGCAGATCGCGCGGTTCTTGCCGCACGCGTTGCGCGTGCGCGAGGTGACATGCATCGTGGTACGCAACCGTCTGCTCGACGCGGCGCCGCGGTGCGCGCGGCTCAAGGTCGGCGAGAAACTCCGTGATGTCGCGTACCTTGGCGCTGAACGCGCTCGCGCGCTCGGCCCAGTCCGGGTCGCCGGCGAAAATCTCGCCGTAGCTCTTCATCGCCGATCCGCAACCGGCCACATTGACGACGATCGCATCGAGCGGCTCGCTTTCGAAGGCGGCGATCAATGCCTGCGCGAGCGCTTTTGCCTCCGCTAACCGCCCGCTGTGCAACGAGAGTGCGCCGCAGCAGCCGGCCTTTGCGGGCGCGACGACGTCGCAGCCTTCCGCACTCAGTACGCGCACGGTCGCGGCGTTGACATTTGGAAACATCACGCGATTGACGCATCCCGCGAGCAACCCGACCCGCGCACGTCGCGCACCCTGCGCTGCAGTGCGTTCAGGCAACGGCGCCTTGGCCGCCGCGATGTCGATCGGCGGCAGCAACGCGCCGCCACGTACCAGGCGCTGAAGGCCGAGTTGGGCTGCCAGGTTCATAAGCGGCGCCAAACGTAGGAGCCGCTGCGGATAGGGAAAGATCGCAAAGATCATCGCGCGGAACACGCGCTCGAACGGCGAGCGCGTCGCCTTTTGCTCGACTTGCGCGCGCGTGGATTCGATCAGCAGATCGTAGCGCACACCCGACGGACATGCCGTCACGCAGGCCATGCATCCCAAGCATCGATCGAAGTGCTCGACCACCGAGCCATCGAACGTCAGGGTGCCTTCGTGCAGCCCCTTCATCAAGTCGATGCGGCCACGCGGCGAATCAGCTTCGAGGCCCCACGAGCGATACGTCGGACACGCCGGCAAGCAAAAACCGCAATGTACGCAATCGGAGATAAGGTCGATGGTGCTGCGGGCGTGCGTCGTCACAATCCGCCCACGAATCCGCCGGGACTCAGCCGCCTTTGTGGATCGAACCGCTCTTTGAGCGCACGCATCAGCGCGAATGCTGGCGGCGGCGTGCCCCACGGATCGAATGCGCTGCGCACGTGCGGCGGTGCTTGCATCGTCACGAGGGTGCCGCCCACGCTCTCCGCCCATGTTCGTGCGGACTGCAAGGCGGCGAGCACCCGTGCCGGTTCAGTGACCTCGCCACTGACAAAAGCCGCCCCGACAACCGGGTATGCGAGCGCACGTGCATCGTCGAGCACGGCGTAAAGCGGGGCGACACCGTGGTCGTGGAGTTCGCCGATCAGCGATGCGGGTGCAGTCATCGCGACGCGTAAGGCTCCCCGCGTACGTGCTGCGTCGTGGCCGGCTGCGGGCGCGGTGGAAATATCGGCCTCGCGGCCGGCGAGCGCAAGCAATGCCTGACGCTGCGCTGCGACACCCGCCGGAAAGCCCTCGAAACGTACGCAGCACGCGTACGTTTGACCGTCGTACACTGCGTATACGGCGGCAGGTTCGAGTTGCGCCTGCGTCATCGCGGCGCAGAGCCCGGCTAGCGCAGGCGCACCGCAGGCGCGGAAGAGTACATCGCTGGTCGCTTGCGGCAACGGGTGCAGGCGGAACGTCACCGTGCCGATCATTGCGAGCGTACCGTACGTGCCGATCATCAACTTTGGAATGTCGAAGCCCGCAACGTTCTTGACGACTTTGCCGCCGCCGCGCGCAATCGTCCCGTCGGCACGTACGATCGTCATGCCCACGATCGTGTCCTTCGCCGTCCCATAGCGCGTGCGCAGTGGACCATAGCTCGCGCTCGCCACCGCCCCGCCAACCGTCGTGCGCGCCGGATCGGGCGGATCGAGCGCGAGGCGCTGCTGTTCTTTGCGAAGCGCTGCTTGCAATCGCTCCATCGTCATGCCCGCCTGCACGGTAACGATCTGATCTGCCGGAACGTACTCGACGATCGCGTCGAGCGCACGTGTCGATACCGTTTCGTCCACCGTAACCGCGGCGGGACCCGATGGCGCAGCCGCGCCGGTGATGCCGACGGTTCTTTGCGTCGCGGCGAACGTATGTAACAGCGCCGCAGCCTCATCGAGCGTTGCCGGTGCGTGCACGTTTAGCGCGCTCCCGCACGGTCGCCGCACATGCGCGGCGTTGGAAAGACCTTGGTTGGGTTGAAACTCTGCGAGCCGTCGAATGCACAACGCACGTACTGCATCGTCTCCAAATCATCGTCGCCGAACATCTCGCCCAGGTACTTGGCTTTGTCGGCGCCCACACCGTGCTCGCCGGTGATCGAGCCACCGTACTTGAGACAAATGTGCAAGATCTCCGAGGCGACGTGCTCGGCGCGTTCGGATTCGTCGCCCGCGCGAGCATCATAAAGCACGAGTGGATGCAAGTTCCCGTCACCTGCGTGAAAGACGTTGGCAATACGAAACCCCGAACGAGTTGAAAGATCGGCAATCTCGCGCAGCACGCGGGCAATATCGGAACGCGGGATCACCCCATCCTGCACGTAGTAATTTGGACTGATGCGGCCCATCGCCGCGAACGCGCCCTTGCGTCCCTTCCACATCAGCTGCCGCTCGTTTTCGTCGCGCGGACTACGAATCTCAACCGCGCCAGCACGCCGCAGGATCGCGATGGCCGCTTCAGCCGTTTCATCGACCTCCGCAGTGATGCCATCGACGTCCATCAGTAACGCGGCGCCGACGTCGAGCGGCCAATCGACATGGGTGGCCGCCACGATCGCTTCGATCGCCAATGCATCCATCATCTCGATTGCTGCCGGCACAATGCCCGCGGCAATGATCTTCGAGACGGCTTCGCCGGCTTCATCGGTCGACGGGAACGTGGCAAAGACCGTGCGCGTCGCCTGCGGTTTGCGCAAGAAGCGCACGACAACCTCGGTGACGATGCCGAGGAGTCCCTCGCTGCCGATCACGGCGCTGGTGAGATCGTAGCCGAGCGGATCGGCAACCGGGCTTCCGATCTCGACGATGTCGCCGTTTGCGAGCACGATTGTGAGCGCAACCACGTGGTTGATCGTGAAGCCATACTTCAAGCAGTGCGCGCCGCCCGAGTTCTCGGCAACGTTTCCGCCGATAGAGCAGACGCTCTGCGAGCTTGGATCGGGTGCGTAGTAGTAGCCCAGTGGCGCGAGGTGCTTGCTGATGTCGAGGTTGATTACGCCGGGCTGCACGCGCATCCGTTGATTCGCGATATCGACACCGAGAATCGCGCGCATGCGCGACGTCCCGATAACCACGGCGCCTTCGATGGGAAGCGCACCACCCGAGAGCCCCGTGCCCGATCCGCGCGGTACGATCGGCATGCCGAGTTCGCGTGCGCGAATAACGCACCGCGAGACCTCGCCCGTATTCGCGGGCAAGACGACCGCGGCTGGGCGTACGCGCGTGCCGGTCAGGCCGTCACACTCGTAGACGTACAGCCCCGCGGGATCGGTAATGCAGTTCTCGGCTCCGACGATGTCCGCAAACACCTCAAAGCCCTTCGCGTCTATGCTGCGGTTGGCCCTCCGCACGGCAACACCTGGCCATGCGTCTGCACGATCCCCGCGATCTCGTCGACCAGAAATTCAGGACTGTAAATATCGATTTCGTACCCGCAGAGCAGATCGCAATCCACGCGTTTGCGTAACCGATTCCAATGCGTCTCCAGCTCGATCGCGAGCTCGTGGCGTCCGAGCGCCCAGAGAATTCCCACCATCTCGCCGTAGACCCGGAGCGGCCCCCGCATCCGCAGGTTGCGAACGTTCTCGCCGACTTTGCGTTCGAACAGGCGCCAGTCAACGTGACCATCGGAGAGGATATCTTCCAAGGTCGATATCGCGTCAAGACAGATGAGCGCTCCGGCGGCGATCGCTTCATCGGGTTGCGCGCCGGCCTCGCGAAGTGCAGCCACGAATGCGTTGCGATGCGCCTGCGTCGCAACGATGAGCACGGGAAGTCCGGCCGCGACATTCTCGCATACGAAAAGTACGACGTGATCCACCAGCAGTGACTCGTCGCCTCCGTAGAGGACCGCCGCATGACCGTCGAGCGTGCGGTATGGGTCGCGCATCGCGGTGCCGTCCTGTCTATCCATGGCTCTTTGAGGTGGGTTCTTCCCTGTAATGCACGACTTAAACTGCTCGGACGCAATTCCGCCCAGCGGCTTTTGCCTCGTAGAGCGCTCGGTCGGCGCGATCGACGAGTTCTTCGAGCGAGATTGGACGAGGCGGTGCCTGAACCACACCGGTGCTAACCGTGTACGAGATCCTCCCCGCGCGTGCGGCGACGGGCGTTTGGCTGGCAATCGCGCGGAGGCGCTCGGCGATCTGCGTGGCCTCACCGATTCCGGTTCCCGGGAGCAAGACGCAAAACTCCTCACCTCCATAGCGTCCTGCGACGTCAAATGGGCGCAAGCCCTCGTGGAGTACGCTGCCGAAACTCTGCAGGACCAGATCGCCGGTCGGATGACCGTAGGTGTCGTTTACGTTCTTGAAGTGGTCGAGGTCGAGCATCAACACGGAGGTTTGGAGATGCTGGCGCTCGGCGCGATGCAGCTCACGTCGCGCCGACTCCACGAATTTGCGCCGGTTCAGGAGCCCCGTGAGGCCGTCGAACGACGCAGTGCGAATCAGCTCGTTGTCGGCACGCTCCTTGGTGATCAGTACGAAGCCGAGTGACGTGCCGAACAGCCCCACATAGTTGACGGCAAGGACAATCGACTGGGCAAGCCCGCTGCTCCACGCCGCGCTCGCAGCATCAGCCAGGGCGACGGCGGCAAAGAATCCCGCTGCCATCCAGCGTGCGGTACGCTCCTCCGCGCTCGCTCCGATGATTAGGGTGAGTGCCGAAGCCGCGAGCCAGGCAGCGAGCACGAGCGGACCTGCCGCATGGACGAACGCACTGACCACGATGCCCGCCAGGATCAGCAGGATGAACGCTTCGGGCCGGATGCGCCGGCCACAGAACATTGCCAGGGCCGCGAACTCGAGCGCGTACCCCGCACAGAAAAGCACGAAGGCGGCGTCCGCGCTTGCGAGCGGCGGAATCACGTCGCGTAGCGCGTAGAGCGTCCAGGCGCCAAAGAGCGCAAAGTTGGCCGCGACCCAAAGCGTCATCAGTCGCATGTGCGCGCTGCGCAAATTGACAATGAGCAAGCCGACCGCCATTATCAGGCTGCCGGTGGCAAAGGTAAATACCATCGTCCGCGTGTCAAGAAGAAACATGCGTACGGTCCCTTCTTCGACAGACGCTCGGCGGGACTCCCTTTCGAATTTTAGATGCCGATCGGCACAGAAGGACCGCTCCGCAGCTTACCTAAACGACGCCGATAATGATGAAGCGTCTTTTTTCAAGTATTTTCGCCTGCCTTGCAGCCATCGCGCTCAACGGTACCGCGCGTGCCGACACGCCGAGCGACCCCTATAGCGCCTTCACGGCATCCGCTTCGGGCCAACACGGGCTCCTCACGATCTGGCACAAGGCCGGCCACGTCTACATCGACATCGCCGAGAACCAGCTCGACACCGATTTTCTCGAGACGATCGTCCCGGGCAACGGCATCGGCGGCGACTTCATCGTGTGGGGCAATACGGATCATCTTCCGGCGATGCTCGTGCGCTTCGAGCGCGCCGGCGACGGCATCGCGATCGTGTGGCCGAACACGTCGTTTGTCGCTCCGCGAAGCGATTCCGGAACGCTCGCCGTGCGCAGTAACTTCCCGCAATCCGTAATCGGCATCGGGAAGATCGCGGCCGAGGGCGGCGGGCACATCGTCTTCGATGCATCGCCACTCTTTAGCGACGCGCTCGACATGGATCACATCATCAACGATTCGCTGCATACAACGCCGGCCACGGCCTATCGTCTCGATGCGTCGCGCACGTATTTCGGGCAAACGAAAGCCTTCCCGCAGAACGTCGTCATCGACGTCGAGCAACTCTGGGCGACGAATGCCCCGCACGTCGCGCCCGACACGGCGCCCGATGCGCGCAGCGTGCAGATGGAGGTCGTCTACAACTTTGCGCAGCTTCCGCACGACGACTACATGCCGCGCTTTGCCGACGATCGCGTTGGCATCTACGACGACATCTACCTCGACTTCAGTTCAAACACGGATACGGGACCGAATCGCTATTTGCGTTACCTCATCCGTTGGAACTTCGCTCCGGCCGATCCCACCAAGCCGTCGAAGGCAACGCATCCGATGGTCTTCGTTATGAGCAATACGATCCCGGAGCGCTTTCGCAAGCCCATCGCCGATGCCGTCTTGATCTGGAACGGTGCCCTGGCGAAAGTCGGGATCCTCGATGCGGTTCAAGTAATACCGCAACCGAGCGATCCCAATTTCGATCCGGATGATATCCGTTACAACGTGCTGCGTTGGGTCACCGAGCAACGGCCGAGCTTTGGCGCGGACTCGCAGACACTCTACAATCCGCTTACCGGCGAAGAGTTCCGCACCGGCGTCTTGATCTCAGCCGACAGCGCGGTCGGCGCGGCGAACGCCTGGCGCGACATCGTCGATCCGGTGCGCTACGGGCGCAACACCGACCCGGTGCCCGAGCAATTCTTGCACGATCGCTTTGTGTCCGAGATCAGTCACGAAACCGGCCATAACCTCGGCATGCAGCACAACTTCATCGGTCACGACGCATACTCGGCAAAGCAGCTTCAGGACCCCGCATTTACCGCAAAGTACGGCATCGCGACCAGCGTGATGGAGTACGCGCCGCTCAACATCTGGCCCAAAGGCTACGGTCAGGGTTCGTATTATCAAACCGTGCTTGGACCGTACGACTACTACGCGATGAAGTTCACGTATGCGACAATCCCGGGCGCGAAGACGCCGCAGGATGAGTTGCCAACGCTCGATCGCTGGGCCGCAGCGTGGTCCGATCCGATGTATCGCTATGCGTCTGACGAGGATGTATCGTGGACCAATGGGCACGCCGCCGATCCGCGCGTTGAGCAGGGCGAACTCTCCACCGACCAGCTCAGCTGGACGGTCGTGCAACTCAACATGAATCGGGCGCTGATGGATCGCGACGCCGCGATGCTGCCGCATGCCGGCCACGCGTACGAACAAGCAACGGTCGCGTTCCGCGCGTCGTATTTCCGCTACATTTCGCTCGTCTCCAAGACCGCGCATTGGATAGGCGGACAGTACGTCTCTCGCGCGCATCGCGGCGATCCTGGAGCGCAGCCGCCGATCGTGCCCGTGCCGCTCGCGATGCAGCAGCGCGCGTTCGGGATTTTAAACGACTACCTCTTCTCCGACAAGCACTTGCAGTTCTCGGCGCAGGTGTTGAACAAGCTCGGTTACTCCGAGTGGGCCGGCTACGGGTACGTCGGCTGGGAGGGCTACGGCAATCTGCCGGTTTGGGCATACGATCCGCCGGATCGTCACGATTATCCGATCGTCGCGAACATCGGCCGTTCGCAAAAACAAACACTCGACTTTCTTTTCCAGCCTGCGGTGCTTGCGCGTTTGGAACAGAACCCGCTCCAATCGACTGGGCCAACGCTCACGCTCCCGCAATTCTTCGGCTGGATGCAACAGGCCGTCTACGGAAGTAACGGCAGCCAACCGATCTCGTTGCTGCGTCGCAACCTGCAGGCGATGTACGAAGATACGTTGATCGCACTGGCAACGCAGCCGAAGCCCGGCGCGCCACCCGATGCGCAGTCGTTTGCACGCTTGGAGCTTGGGCGGATCGCATCGACGTCTCGCGCGCAAGCTGCGCACACGAGCGACGAGACGACGCGCGCCCACCTCGAGACGCTCGCGCAGAAGGCGGACGCGGCGCTGCGTCCACCAGGGTAATGCTCGATCCCCGCATCACGCTGCTGCACTGGCTCACGGTTGCGCGGGGACGGCAATTTCGCCCTGGAGCAAGCGTTGCGCAGGTGCGCGCCGGTTACGTTGAGCTGAATCATCGACTCGGCATGCCGTCCCTCGATGATGTCGAGACGAGCACGGTCACGATCCCAACGCGCGATGGCGCCACGATCGCCGCGCATCTCCACCGCCCGCGAGGCGCCGCCGCGCCATTGCCGGTGCTGCTCTTCTTTCACGGCGGCGGCTGGGTTATCGGCGACGTGCCCAGTTACGATCATCTCACGCGCTATTTCGCGCACGAGGGCGCGCTCGCCGTGCTCTCGGTGGAATACCGTCTGGGTCCCGAGCATCGCTTTCCCGTCGCGTTTGAAGACGGTTTCGATGCGTTGCGCTGGTTGCAGAGCGCCGCGGCCGGGCTCGGACTCGATGCAGCGCGCATCGCCGTGTGCGGTGATTCAGCCGGCGGCAGCATTGCGGCAACGCTGAGCGCGTTCGCCGTCGTCAACGGACTCGAGCGCCCGGCGTATCAATTCTTGATCTATCCGCCGCTGGACGCAACCGAACGCTTCCCGTCGCGCCGTCAATTCAACAAGGGCGTCCCACTCACGCCGGCGCTGCGAACGTGGTTCGCGCAGAACTTCTTTCGCTCGAAGGACGACGTGGCAAACCCGTGGCTGCGCCAGGTCGATGCACCGGATCCCGGCTTGCACCCGCCAACGTATTTCCTGGCCGCTGGATATGACGCGCTGGTCGACGAGGGGCGCTATTACACCGACCGTTTACACGCGGCGGGCGTGAAGACCGTCTACGATCTTCGCCCGACGCTTGCCCACGGATTTGTGAATTTTCCGCGCATCGTTCCCGAGGCGCGGCGTGCGTTACGCGACGGCATCCGCGCCACGAGCGCTGCGCTAGCTCAGTAACGGTAGAGCCACGGGATGCGTGGCGCAAACACATAATTGATCTGAATTGCGAAGGTAAGCCCGATGCTGAGCCACGTGTTGACGAAGCACAACATCGCAGCGGCCGCATAGAGCGCCTGCGCGCTCACGATCCGCCGTATCAACGCGTCGTACCCGATCTGTAGATGCTCTTTGATGAGGCCGGCACTGTACGCATGCCGCTGGCTTAAGTAGAGCATGAGCCCCAAGAACAAGATGTTGGCCCAATAGATCAAGATCGCCAGGCGAAAGGTGATGAACTCGGCCAGCAGCGCGGTCGAGAACGGCATAAGCACCACGGCAAACATGAAGCCGATCTGGAGCCAAGACACGTCGCGGTCAGCGGCACGCAAAGCGGCCAGTTGGGTTTGTTGGCCGACCCAAAAGATGCCGAGCGTGAGAAAGGTCATCACGCACGTCAAAATGTGCGGCCCAAGCTGAAGTAACGCGTGCCCGAGATCCCTTTCGGAGTGAATCCCGGCGACATCGGGCACGCGGATATTCAGCACGAGCAGCGTCATCGCAAATGCGAAGATGCCGTCGCTAAGCGCGGCTAGGCGCGTTAGGTCTCTCCCGGCCACCTCATTGTAGAGCTTGCCCACACCCGGTGGCTTCGGGATCGATCTAGTGCGGACCGCCTGAGCTTGTCGTTGTCGTGACGGTCGTCGTAACGGTCGTCTTTGTCGCCGGAGCTCGAGCTGGAGCCTGAACTGCTGGTCGCATCGAATCGAACCGCGCCCATGCCCCGCTCGGCGAAAGCGGCGGCATCGCCGACGCTACCGGGACGAGCATGGGTTGCGCGTACACGGGTTGTGCATACACGGGTTGTGCATACACGGGTTGCGCGTACACGGGTTGCGCGTAACTCGGCACCTGCTGATACGCTGGCTGCTGATACACCGGCTGTTGTTGATATGCAGGCTGTTGGTAAACTGGCGCAGCAACGGGCGCTGCGTCGGCGAGCTCCGCGGGTGCCGCGCTTTCGCCGCCAAACGTCATCGCTACGACCGCCGTTGTCTCGGGTGCATCGGGATATGCGGTCTTCATCTCATTGAGTGATGCCACCGCGCGATCGGTCGAAGACGCTCCTGCGCGGTGATAGGTACGAAGCAGTCGCGCGTACGTGCGCGGCAACCATGGATCTTCCGGATATTGCGCGTGCCAATCGCTCACTGATACCGCAATGTCGTCGAGTTCCACCACCGCATTGGCGTCCATCAACTCGCGATCGCTCTTCGTATCCATACGGTCGAGTCGATTGCGTATCTCTAAAATGCTCTGGTGGTGGGGTCCGAAGTATTCGTCTGCCGGGGCCGGGCCGGAATAGGTCGCAGCCAGCGTGCTAAAAGGAACGCTAGCAAAGATCAAGACGGCCAATAGGCCGATCATCATTCGCATTTGGGGTGCCCTCTATTGTCGAAGAGACGCCGTCTTTAAAGGCGGCGTCCCCGTGCGCTTATGTGTTGTCTATGGTCTCCCAGGTCCGCGCGGCCGGCCTCCACCGCCGCCGCTAGATGATGTGTGAGAAGGCGCACTCCGAGGGGCTGCTTGGCTGCGCTGATACTGCCGCTGCTGCGGATAGTACTGGCGCGCAGCCGGATACGATTGATACTGGCGTTGTCCCGGATACGACGGATACTGGCGTTGTCCCGGATACGATTGATACTGGCGTTGCGTCGGATACGATTGATACTGGCGTTGCGTCGGATACGACGAATACCGGCGTTGTGCCGGATACGACGAATACTGGCGTTGTGCCGGATACGACGAATACTGGCGTTGCGGTTGCGCGTACTGACGTTGATTCGCGCCATACTGTTGCGCGCCGTTGAAGCGCTGCCAACCGGCGTTGCCGTTCGCGCTTTGCGTGCGCGCGAAGCTCGGTTGCGCATATGCCGGACGAGCATAGCCGTCCGCTGAACGTCCTTGGAAGCGCTGCCACGCGCCGGCGTTGGCGGTGCGATAGGTCGGACGATTCACGCTGCCGATCGGACCCATTGCGTTGTAGCGTTGATAGTTCGGCCTTGGGAAGTTCGTCGCAAGACTGCGATTGGTGAACTGCGTGTTGAGGCCCATCCGCTGCACCGGATATCGCCCAGCGTAAAAGTGCGTCGCTTGGAGCTGCGCGACCGACATCGGATGCGCACCATTGACGAAGCCGTGCTGCCACGTGTTCCACGGTACGCCTACGAAGCCGTGCGCGTAGTTGTGGTAGCCCGTATACGAACCGTTGAACGCGAGTGACGCGCCCGCACCCGACCACGGACGATATGCCTCACCCGGAGCGAGCGGTACCCAGCCGACGTTGCCGGATCCAAAGCCGATACCGACGCCGACCCCGCCGAATCCAAAGAACGCCACGAGTGCCGGCGACCACACCGGATGCACGTTGCGCGGACCCGGCGTCCATGCCCAGCCAACGGTCGGCGCGTAGAACCAGCGGCCATAGTGATACGGGGCCCAGCCCCACGGCTCGGCAGCGACCCATGTCGGGCCGTAATAGTTCATCGACACCCAGGTGCCGTTGCTGTACGGCGACCACCCGGCGGCGACGTCACTTGGCACCCACGCTTGACCGTAGCCTGGGATGTCGACCCAGTTACCATACTGATTGAGATCGGTGGTACCGGTCATGTCGCCCGGTACGTATTGCGACTGGGCGCTGTTAGCGGCGATCATCATCTGATCGCGCTGATCTCCCCACGCTTCCACGTCGGTCTGCGCGACCGCATCGACATATTGATATTGCGGATCGTTCGCTTGCCCAGTCACGACCATCGTGCGGCCGGGCTCAACTTGCTGCGACCCTTGCGGCGTCACAACGGCAACGACCCCGCTGCGCGACGTGATCTCGGTATTACCATCCCCGGTAACCGTGACCAGATACGCACCCGCTTGGGAGGGCTGGACATCAACCGAGGGAGTCTCCAGCTGCACGTTGTCCTGGCCGGTTGCAAAAATGCGTAATTCGACCGAGCCTTCGGCGACCTGCGCGACATCGTTGGCTCCGTCGAGCTGGGTGAAGCGCAGCTGCGCGTTGGCACCTGCGCGTACGAGCGTGTTCGCGTCGAGTTGGATTTCAGCGCGACCATCCGGCCCGGTCGTAATATAATCGCCGGCAACAATCGGAGCGTTTGCCACAGCGGCGGCTTGATCGCCGGCATCGCCGTGTTTGAGTGCAACCGTGCCTTCGACTTCGGAGAGGCGTGCGACCGAGGGAGCGGCCATCTGCTGTGCCGGCTCGGCCATCTGCGGATCGTCCTGCGCGCGCGCCGGCGCGGCCAGTCCAATATAAGAAGCCGCGAGCGTAGCGGCGAGCACGAAGGCGAACGGAGCTCGAACGGTCGATATGTGCATTAATGCACTCCCATGGGTGTATGCGTATTGTTGCATCGCGTCAACGTCGCGGACCTTTGGGAAGTCGCCGGCGTCGGCGACCTTTAATCTGATCCTTAACTTTGAGAACGGCTTGAACTACTTGGTCTCGATGCGCTCGGCGCCATCCCAGGCGACACCGCCGCCTTTGAGCACAGCAAGCGAGCAGCTGTCGCGGTAGTGCGCCGCGACCGTGTCGTTTGCGTTCAGGTCTGCGACGCGCCGGAACGTCGTACCCGCGCTCAAAAAGAGCGCCTCGCGATATTGATTGATCGCGCTGGCGAAAAGATCCGCGCTATTGATTTTGTGCTCCATCAGCTCGCGCGGGTCATTATCGAAACACTCGTAGATCTCGACGTTGCGGGACTTGCCTTTTGCCTTGACGGCGCCAAGATGGCGCAGCTTGAATCCGTGTCCCGGCTCGAGCTTGTCGACAATCGGCTTGCCGACCAACAACGAGACCTTGAACACTTTGGTCAAGCCTTCAATACGAGCCGCGACGTTCACCGCATCCGCGATAACCGTCGTCTGCATGCGCTCCTCTTCGCCGATCGTGCCGAGGATCAACTCGCCGCAGTGCAGCCCAATGCCGATCCGAACGGGCTCGTACCCGGCTTTCACCCGCCCTTGATTGTACTTCACGAGTTCACGTTGCAATTCGATCCCCGCCCGTAGCGCGTCGGCGGGCTCACGCGGGAAGAGCGCCATGATCGCGTCGCCGATGTATTTGTCGATGAAGCCGTGATTGGCACGCACGATCGGCGTGGCGCGTTTGAGGTATGAATTCAAGAAATCGAAGTTCTGCTGCGGCGTCATCCCCTCGGACATTCGCGTGAATTCCCGAATATCGGAGAAGAATACGGTCATCTCGCGCTGGACGTGGTCGCCCAGGCGAACGTCGGCGATCGTCTTGCGGCCCAGATGTTCGAGGAACTCCCGTGGCACAAATTTGTTCGAGGCGCTCGAATACAGCTCGACGACGGACGTATCGTCGTTCTTGGCGGCGCGCAACCGGATTGTGAATTCACGCAAATGCTTGCGCTGCAGACACAACTCGACGCGTCGCGTCAGCACCAAGGCGTTCGTGGCGTCGAATGGCGTTGTGATGTAGTCTTCCGCGCCGCGCTGCAGACAGGCCTGCACGCGGTCGTTGGCGCTCACCGGCGCGGTCACGATTACCGGAACGCGGCTGGTCTTCCCGTTCGTCGGTTGCGCGGCGCGAAGCAAATTGAAGACATCGTTGCTAGGCTGGATTAAATCCAGCAACACTAGATCGACATCACGAGACACAATAGTCTCGACCGCGTCGGTTACCGCCTGCGTCCGCACGTCGGGATATCCCGCTCCTCGAAGGAGCGCCTCGAGCGTTTGGTTTTCGGCTGCGGTGCCGCCCACGCGAAGAATCCGTGACGACTGCACCCGTGCACCTCCGGGGTGTAGGTTCACGTCCACCGAAGAAGGTTTCCCTCGTCTCTTTGGCCTTGGGAGCAATATACCAGAGGCTTGCTTACAGGAGCTTTACAATTCTGAGGGACCATCAAAGCACCCCCCGCTTGCTGGCCCCGCTGATGGCCCTGCTGGTAGCGATGGTCTTACTCGGACTCCCGCTGGCCACATGGCTCGATCTGCGCGACATTACCGACGCCAGCTTGACCCGTCAAGCTACTAACCTCTCCACCGTCATAACCGGGATTCGCACGTTCTACGCGACCGACATCGTCGATCGCGTCCTCGCAGCGCACGGACATGCTTTTGTCACCGCTCACTATCTCGAGCATCCCGGCGGCATTCCGATTCCAGCGAAGTTCTCAATGGAACTCGGCCGCGTCGTTGGCAACGAGCAAGCGACGTACCGCTATCGCTTCATCTCCAAGTTTCCATTTCGCGGCACGGCAGCGCATCCGTTCAACGCGTTTGAAGATGCTGCACTCACATCACTCGAGCGCAATCCGCATCAAGCGCTTACCAACGTCGTGTGGGACGGACCGAGCGCGCACGTCAGTTATGTAACGCCGATCGTCATGCGAGCCGGCTGCGTCGCGTGCCACAACGCTAACCCCGACAGTCCGAAGCACGATTGGAAAGTCGGCGACGTTCGCGGCATTCAAGAACTGATCGTTACCGAGCCCGCTGCCTATAATATCGCCGACTTCCGTTATTTGCTTCTCTACTTCGTGTTCTTGGCAATTTTGGGTTTCGCCGCGTTCGTACTCTTGCGCCGGCAGTCGAACGCCGTGCAGGCAGCCTACGCCTCGGTCACCGCGATCTCCGAGAAGATCTCGCGCTACATCTCGCCGCAAATCTATCACGCGATCTTCAGTGGTAAAGACGCGGCCGAGCTTGCCACAAAACGCAAGAAGCTGACGATCTTCTTCTCGGACATCAAGGACTTTACGTCGACGAGCGAGCGTCTCCAAGCCGAGCAGCTAACCGCGCTGCTCAATGAATACTTCACGGAGATGTCAGCAATTGCGCTCGGTTACGGCGGTACGGTCGACAAATTTGTCGGTGATGCGATTCTCGTGTTCTTCGGGGACCCCGAGAGCAACGGCGAATCCGAGGATGCGATTGCGTGCGTCTTTATGGCGCTAGCCATGCAAGCGCGGTTGGTGGAACTCAACGCGCGCTGGCGCAGTACGGGTGTCGAGCACCCGTTTCAAGTCCGGATGGGTATCAACACCGGCTATTGCAACGTGGGCAACTTCGGGTCGCAACAACGCATGGACTATACGATCATCGGCGCTGAGGCAAACTTGGCTGCACGCCTCGAGTCGATCGCTGAACCGGGCACGGTCGTGGTCAGCTACGAAACCTACGCGCTCGTGCGCAGCTCCGTCCACGCGCACGCCCTCGAACCGATCCATGTCAAAGGCATCTCCCGCGCAGTCGTGCCGTATGTGATTGACGGCTACATCGACGGACCAGGTGGGCAAACGGTCTTCAGCGAGCATGGCGGCGGCCTCGAGTTCTTTCTCGACGTCGATGCCGTCGACGATCCGCAGATGGTACGCAATTTGCTCGAAGAAGCGCTGCGCGCACTCGATGAACGCCGTGCAAATTAAGGCCGAGGTCGCGGATGCGCTTGCGCAGCACCGGCCCGTCGTCGCACTCGAATCAACGATACTTGCACACGGTATGCCCTATCCACGCAATCTCGAGACCGCGCGCGCCCTCGAGGCCGACGTGCGCAGCGCCGGGGCCGTGCCCGCGACGATCGCCGTGCTCGACGGAACGATCCACGTCGGACTCGACGACGCACAACTCGAACGCGTCGCGACCGCGCAGGATGTACTCAAGCTCAGCCGCGCCGATCTCGCCTACGCAATTGCAGCGAAGCGCAACGGCGCGACGACCGTCGCCGCCACGATGTTGTGCGCCCATCGCGCCGGCATTGCGGTCTTTGCGACCGGCGGCATCGGCGGCGTGCATCGCGGCGCCGAGGAGAGCATGGACGTCTCGGCAGACCTTACCGAACTGTCGCGAACGCCGGTCATCGTCGTGTGCGCGGGCGTCAAGGCGATTCTCGATCTGCCAAAGACGCTCGAGGTCCTCGAAACACTCGGCGTGCCCACGATCGTCTACGGCAGCGATGAATTTCCGGCGTTTTGGAGCCGTTCCAGCGGCCTGCCTGCGCCGCTCCGGCTCGACGACGTCGCCAGCATTGCGGCAACATTCAACAGCGCGCGCGAACTTGGGATGGAAAGTGGCATGTTGGTCGCCAATCCGATCGCCGCGCAGGCGGCGATTCCGAGCGAGCTCATGTCCAGGATCATCGATTCTGCGGTCGCTGTGGCGCGAAGCGAGGGGATCACCGGGAAAGCGCTCACGCCCTGGTTGCTCGGCCGGATCTTTCACCTCACGCAGGGCCGCAGTCTCGAGGCAAACATTGCACTGGTACGCAGCAACGCGAGATTGGCCGCGCAAATTTCCGCGGAACTATCGTTGGTTTGAACCGGTGGACGAATCTTCAGGTGGGTCCGGCGCTTCGTTGAGGTGTTGGGCGTAGTCGCGCGCGTTGAAATACCACGCCGGGAGTGATGCGGGAAACACGAGATTCTTGTAATCGTAGTCGACTATTTTTCCGTCCCCGTCGTAATCACCGTAGACCACGCCGTGAATATGCGTGATGACCGGGATGCCTTCATACATCGCAAAATCGAGCGTGAAGAGGACGGGATATTCCGGACCGCCTTCGATAAAGAGCGTGTCGGTCGCCACCAGCTTGCGCAGATCCAGCGTCTTGGCATCGACCCACATTTCACGCAGACGATTGCGTTTGGGATCGCGGCGCGGAACGAGCGTGAGGTGCAACTCATCGCCCTCGCGCACAACGCTCGTCACACGATAATCGAATTCAGCGCGCACGCGAACCGTCGCGATGATCGGCGGTAGTGAGGCCTCGGGTGTCGGCACGAAGGTCGGCGCATACGTGTGCAGCGGCGCCGGCTCGAAGACGTCCGCGGTTGGCGGTCCCGGATCGGTCGCTGCGTTGAAAATCGGACGGTCGAACGTCATCTGACCGATATCGCCCAGATCGCTGATGCGCCGGCGCAGCGCACCATGATCGTCAGAGCGATACCAAACGTGGTCGGTGTAGGTATTGACGTAGTCGGGATAGCCGTAGTTCGTCTTCTGTTTACGAACGATCGTATAGCTCTCGAATGGCGGGGGCGGGCGGTGCGAACGAAACTGCTGACGGACCTCCGAGAGCAGGTCATCCGGCGACGGCAGCGGCGTCGCGGTCGGAGCCGGCGTCTTGCGGGGTTGCGGCGCAGCGGGGGCGTTGCCTGCAAGCGCAATGCCGGCACAGGCAAGCGCCGCTAGTGCAAGCAATGGAACCAAGCTCGACTTTGTCATCTTCTTCATCATGGTATCGGGTGCGATCTTTGGGATCCCTGGGAAGTCATCCATTGCTCTCGACGAAACGTACTTCTTGCATGAACCGTTTTCGCGCCTTCGCGCTGGCCGCACTGGCGGCAATTCTTTCGGCAACCACGGTCGCCACGCCGGCCAGCGCCGCAACCGAGCACGTCGTGCTGGCGGGCGGCTGCTTTTGGGGCATGCAAGCCGTGTTTGAATCCGTGCGTGGCGTGACGCACACGGTCGCCGGCTTCTCGGGCGGCGCAGCCTATACTGCGCACTACGAGCTGGTCTCCACCGGCACGACCGGTCACGCCGAATCGGTCGACGTCACCTACGACCCGAGCAAAGTCTCGTTCGAGCAGTTGCTCGACGTCTATTTTCTGGTCGCGCACGATCCGACTGAACTCAACTATCAAGGCCCCGACGAAGGCACACAGTATCGCTCCGAGATTTTCTACACTACCGCGCAACAGCGCGATGAGGCGCAGCGCTATATAGCTTCGCTTGAAAAGCGTAAGGTGTACACCGCGCCAATTGTGACCAAGCTTGCGCCGCTTTCGGGCTTTTACGCGGCCGAGGGCTACCATCAGGACTATCTCGTCCACAACCCGGATAGCCCCTACATTGTCTACAACGACCTGCCGAAGCTCCGCGCGCTGCGCACGAAGTTTCCGGCACTGGTGAACGCTAACGCGGCGCCAATCGTATTGCTCCATCAAGGCGGATGACTTCGCCGTTGAGCATCTGGTTCTCGAAGATGTGGCGGGCGAGCGCGGCGTATTCGCGCGGCTGACCCAAGCGCGCCGGGAACGGCGTCTGCTTCCCGAGCGATTCGCGCGCGGCTTCAGGCAGCCCGGCCAGCATCGGCGTGTCGAAGAGCCCGGGGGCGATGCTGCAGACGCGAATCTGCGATTGCGCGAACTCGCGTGCGAGCGGCAACGTCATTGCGGCCACGCCGCCCTTTGACGCAGCATACGCGACTTGGCCGATCTGTCCGTCGAACGCCGCGACCGATGCGGTGCACACAATCGCGCCGCGATCCTCACCTGGATCGGCGGGTTGCGTCATCATCTGCGCGGCAACAAGTCGAATCACATTGAAGGTGCCGATTAAATTCACGGAGATTACCCTGGTGAAGTGCGCGATCGGTTGCGGCCCCTCTTTGCCGACCGCACGTTCCGCCGTAGCAATACCGGCGCAGTTGATCGCGCCATGGACGCCACCGAACTCCTTGAGCGCGAGAGCGATCGCCGCACGTACTTGGGCTTCATCGGTAACGTCTGTTCTTAGGAATCGCACGCGCGCGCCGAGCTCTGCAGCGAGTTGCGCACCGTGTTCACCGACGTCGAGAATCACGGCGTTCGCGCCGCCACCGGCGAATTCACGGACGCATGCGGCGCCCAGACCCGAGCTTCCACCGGTGATGAGAATCGTTTTTCCGGCAATGTTCACGCGTGCGCGTCTCCTTTTGAACTAGCGAACTGCCGCAAGCGGCAGGTCGTGGTGCTGCGCGAGTTCCTCCCACTCCTGCGCGCTCCGGCGCGCGAACGCGCCGCGTAACGCATCGCCGTCGAGCTGCTCGATGCCGAGCATCGCTTGCAGCCGTTCGATGAAGTGGGGCTCGAGCGCGGCCACCGCGATCCAGCCCTCACGTGCGGGGTAGATGTTATAGATAGCGAGGCCGCCGCCGAGCTCGCCGGTCGGCTTGGTAAGTCCAGCTTCGTACGGCTTGGCAAAATCCGCAGCGGCGTCGGTGATGGCGACGCTCGCGTTACCGGCAACACCCGTGCGTTCGCGCTGCAACAGTAGCGCAAGGGACGTACTCACGACGCGCTCGGCCGCCGCCATGTCACCAACCAGCACGCGCGGCATCGCGGGCGGCGCGATCGTTCCGGCGCGTGCCTGATAGGTGAGGTCGTGGCCCGCCCGATCGTCGTCGGGTGGAGCTTCGCCGGTGAGCGTGAGCGCGCACAGACGCGGATAGCGCACGTGCAGCGCGGGCCAATCAAGTCCCGCGTTTACGAGCGAGCGCGCGCGCATCGCGGTCAGCAGCAGGTCAGCATCGCGCAAGCGCTCGTCGAGCATTGCCTTCGCTTCTGGCGCACGCAGATCGAATTGCACGATTTCCATCCCCGCGACGATCTCAGCGTACCATTCCGGCGCAGCCGAAGCGAGCGGATCGCCGCGCAACGGCTCGATCTTCGTGACGCGAGCACCGAGCGCCAACAGGCGCGCTGCCGCAAGTGGCCCCGGGATGTTGGTCGTTATCGCAACGACGCGAATTCCTCGCAGCAACTATAAACCTCCGCAGGTCAAATGCACCGTGATGCGAACCAGCCACCTTCGTGTCGAAACGCCGTGCGCAGCGCCGCCGAAGTGGCGGCTTGCTCCCGCTCCTTCTGCTCTTTATCATCGCCTGCGCAGCTGGTTGGTACCTGCTCCGTCCGTTGCAGCATCGGCCGTCGGCTCCGTCATCGCCCGTCGCCGAAGCGACCGCGACACCGGCGCCCGAAGCGTCCTCCGCCGCGCCTTCGCCAACGCAAACACCAACGATTTCGCCGAGCGTCACGCCGTCTCCAAATCCAAGCGGTGCAAAGCTCGCGTTGATCGTCGACGACTGCGGACAATGGGTTGATATCGAACGCGGCTATATTGCTTTACCCGTGCCGCTCACGCTCTCGGTCTTGCCGCACGTGCATGCCGCAACACAAATCGCGCAGGAGGCGCATGATGCCGGAAAAGGTGTCATGCTGCACTTGCCGATGGAGCCGCTCTCGGGCATCTATCCGGGTCCGGGTGAAATAAAAACGTCGATGAGCGACGCGCAGATCGCATCGCAAGTACAAGACGACCTCGCGCAAGTGCCGCTTGCAACGGGCGTCAACAACCATGAAGGCAGTAAGGCGAGCGCCGATCCGCGCGTGATGCGCGATGTCATGCAGGTACTCGTGCAGCGCGGCAATCTGTTCTTCATCGACTCGCGTACGAATGCGGCGTCGGTCGGAGCGCAAGCCGCGAGCGCGGCGGGCATTCCCACCGCATCGCGCGACGTGTTCCTCGACAACAAGGAAGATGTTGCTTACAGTGAGGGCCAACTGCGTGAAGCGGCCGCGATTGCGCAGCGTACCGGCAGCGCGATTGCGATTGGACATCCACGCGCGACCACACTCGAAGCTGTGCGCGAAATGATTCCGCAGCTCCAAGCCCAGGGCATCAACTTTGTGCTGGTGAGTTCGCTAACGCACTAGACTTCGGCAGGCAGACCTAACCAACGCTCGGCCCAGCGGCCAAGTGCATCGAGCGACTCTTGCAATTCGGCGCCCGCGCAGGTCAGTTCGTAAATAACTTTGACCGGCGAACCCGGCTCGACGCGACGCACGATCAACTCTTCGTGTTCGAGTTCGCGCAGGCGCTCGGTCAGCAACCGGTCGGAGATGCCCGGAATCGCGGCGAGTAACTCATTGAAGCGCCGCGGTCCAGCGAGCAGGACGCGAATGATCGCGCCCGTCCAGCGCCGCCCGATCAGTTCCACCGCGCGGTGAAACCGCGGACATAGCGCCTGTGCGTGATCCGTGTTATCAAGGTGTTGTTGGGGTGCTGGGTGCGTTGACATAGCTATTCGACCGTGATACTGTCTCGCTATAACTTACCATAAGTAGCTAGCTAAGACAATATAGGCTGGAGGTCCCACATGGATGCAGCTCTGCTTTTCGTTCGGCTGGTCGTCGGTTTGAGTTTAGCGGCCCATGGCGCTCAGAAGCTCTTCGGCTGGTTCGGCGGCTACGGCCTCGCCGCTACCGGCGGCTTCTTTGAAAACCTCGGCTTTCGTCCTGGCCGCGTCTTCGCGTTCTTCGCTGCCGCGGGCGAGGTCGGCGGCGGCCTGCTTATGGTACTTGGTTTGGGCGGCGCGCTCGGGCCGGCCGCGATCGTCCTGGTGATGCTCGTCGCGATTTTTACCGTGCATATCAGCAAGGGCTTCTTCATCACAAACGGCGGCTGGGAACTCAACTCCGCGTACATCGCGGGAGCCGTTGCGATTGCATACGTTGGGAACGGCGTGTATTCGATCGACAACGCGCTCGGTTTGCAGTTCCTGAGCTCGCCGCAATGGGCATCGATTTTCATGGCTGCCGCGGTGGTGCTTACCGCGCTCAATCTGCTCGTACGGCGGCCCGCTCCACAACAATCATCGAACTAAAACTGCGTCACCGACCTCTTCGCCGAAGTCGATAAAGTCCGGGATAAGCGTCTTGGGGTCGTACCAGACCGTCTCGTGGACGCCATTGATGTCCATCGTGATCGACGCATCTGTGGCTGCGGCTTGCGCGGGATGCGCGTTTGGCGGCACGTCGAGCACGTAGCCCTTTTCCGCTTGCACCGCCGTCGAGAGCACATACGTGCAGTCACTCGCGCCGGTCGAAAGAATGACCGACGGCAGCATCACCACCGACGTAAGAATGTTGTCAAAGACGAGCAGGCAATCCGGGGCATCGAGGTCCAGTTGAAGCGTCTTCCCGTTGATACTATAGGTTGCTTCAGACTGCGCGAACGCTATCGTCAAGGCACCGCGGCCGTTTTGCTGTGCGGCAAACGTCAATTCATGTAGCCCGCTATCGAAGCGTTGCTCCGTCGTCGCAGTCGCCGGCACGCCGAAAGCTTCATGCGTTCTCACGCCGTCGGCTGACGGCGTAATCACAACCGTTGTGCTGTACTGCGCGCCGGCCGGCGTTTCGATTTCATACGTGTATGTACCGCCGGCGGGAAAGACCGTCGCCGCCACGAGTAGGAACGCTGCGATCATGCTGGTGTCGGCTCCGTGATCGGAAGCGGCGTTCGTCGCGGAAGCGGTGACCCGGTCCACACTGGGCGTGGCGTCGATACGGGCATCGGTGTGAAGAGTATCTGCGGCGACGCCGAGGGAAGCGCGGCGTCAAACGGTGTCGGCGAACTGAGCGGAATGTAGCGCGTGCGTATCTCGAGATGCTGCGGCTCGTAGGTAACCGCGGCGCCGAGGGCACGCACGATGCTCGCAAGTGGTACGTACGCCGCGTCGAGCGCGCTCGGTTGACGCTGCTGCAGACGGATCCGCACCCGGCGATCGCCGCGCGCGATCACAAGCGAATCGCCTTCGTACCATACGCGGTAGGCGACCCGTGTGACGAACGGCCGGAGCGGCGCATATACGTGCCCGCCAAGTAGGTACGCGGCATGGTACGCTAGCACCGGACGGCCATCGATCGTAACGGTGACGGCGGCCGTCGGTGGGAATAACATCACTTCACCGCGATATACCGCATCCGATGGGACGACTCATCTCCTGCTTGCGTGAGGCAAGCCTCTGCTTCTCCAAAGACGGCTGCGCCTTCTTGGCGCAAGCGGTCGCATTTAACGCAATTTTCGCCCTCTTTCCGCTGGTCGTCCTCATCTTGGGCGCTGCGTCCGCCATCTTTCCATTCGCGCAGGAGCGGGTGCTGAATTTCCTGGGAACGTTCAGCCCAACGCTGCACGAGTTCGTCGCAGCGAACCTGCAGACGTACATCTATGGGCGCGGGATCAGCAGCATCATTGCCCTCGTCTTCCTTCTATGGTCGGGCAAGAATCTCTTGATGGGACTTGCGTTTGCGCTCGACCGCGCACTCGGTGTTCCGCAGATCCGGCCGTTCGTGCACAACCTTGCGCTTTCGATCGTCATGCTGGCGGTGATGGCGTCGATCCTCATTGTGGCGATGGCGCTGCCGATCGTCATCGCGTTCGTGCTGCTTGTCGCGCAAGTCCCCGATCGTCAGGGTCTCACGCACTTCGGCGCGTACGCGATCTCCCTGCTGCTCGTCTTCGTGGTCACGATGGTGCTCTATCGATTCTTACCAAATCGCCGCATTTCGTGGAGCTTCTCATTGCCGGGCGCGGTGCTGGTCGCTATTCTCTGGCCGGTCGTGCAATTCGCGTTTACACAATACACCTTACACATCAACTTCACCCAGATCTATGGCGCGCTTTCGGTACCTCTTGCGCTCTTGCTCTGGTTCTATGTCATAGGCTCGCTCTTTTTTTACGGCGCCGAGTTCTCCGCGGCGTGGCACCGCGACGAGCTAGAACGAGGCCTCGAGCGCGTCGACGCAGCGTGACGCTCGTCTTCGTACACGGTGCCGGATGTACCGGCGCAATCTTTGCAGCGCAGACCAGCGTCTTTTCCAACGCGACGGCGTTGACGTTACCGGGCCATACCATTCCCGGCGAGCCCGCGAGCATCGAAGCCTTGGCCGATGCGGTCGCGGACGATCTACGTGCGCTCGATCTCGATCGCGTGGTGCTGTGCGGCCATTCGATGGGGGGAGCGGTCGCGCTGGAACTCGCCCTGCGTAAGGAGCCGCGCATGTGCGCGGTCGTGATGCTCGACTCCGGCGCACGGCTGCGCGTCGCGCCGGCGATTCTCGAACAGCTTGAAACCGATTTCGAAGGCGCGTCGCGCGAAATCCCCCAGCACTTTTATGCCGAGCCGACGCTCGAGCGCGTCCACGCCGCGACGGCAATGATGCGCGCGGTCGGCCCGGCCCAGACATTGCGCGACTTTCGCGCGTGCGACGCCTTCAATCGCATCGACCGCCTTGAAGAGGTGGGCCTCCCTCTCCTCGCGCTCACCGGGGAGCTCGACGTGCTCACGCCGCCGAAATTCGCTATCGCGCTGGCCGACCGGGTACCGGGCGCCTCGGCGCGAATAGTGAGCGGAGCCGGGCATCTCGCGATGGCGGAACGCCCTGGTGATGTGAACGATGCGCTGCACGCGTTCGTTAACCACGTAGCATCGACGATCTAGCAAAGGAAGTGCCGTTGCGCCGTCACCTCGCTGTTATTGCGCTGTTTGCAAGCGCGCTGCTCGTTGCGGCGACGCCGAGACCGCTGTCTACGCCGGTCCCGGTGCCCACGGCCGCCCCAACGCTGCCGGGAACGATCGTGCCGGTGGTCCTCGTCTACCCGTTCGATGCGCCCTCCGATCTCGATCCACGCTACGGTACCGCGATCGCGCAGATCTATTCGCAGGTGATCACGCAGACCGGAGGCATCAAAGTTCTCCCGATTCCAAAGGACATCGCGCGCGTAGATTACCAAAAGTACGCGCGCGTGCAACACGCCGACTACTACATCAGCGGCTACATTCAGCCGATCGGGCAAACCGCGGCAATCGTCTCGCAGGTCGTCGACGTCACCAGCGGCATCGTCCGCTATTCGACGACGACCGACATCAGCGACGTCAATGACGTAGCATCGCAGGCGCTCACCGCGCGACAGGTCGTGCTGGCATATTCGGGTGTAGGGCGCACCGACATCAATCCGGGTCCGGCCAACACACCGACGCCGTCATCAACCTCGGGCGCATCGACATCGCTCACCAACGTGCTGGGCGATCTGTTTTCGCACAAACCCAAAACCAAAGCGACATCTACGCCCGTCCCAGCGGCAACGCCCTCAAAACCTTCACGCGGCGTGCTCATCTTTCACGTCAGCGGGAGCGCGCAGCCCGGCGTCCTAACCACCGCCACCGGCGACCTCTATCGCGCGATGAACGTCTACTATACGACGGCGATGTCGTCTGTGACGACGGGCGATGTGGCCAAGTCGGCGGACGCGATCTGCGGCAAGGCGCGAGACAACACGATCGCCTCGGGCACGCTCAACGTGCAGCACGTCGGCGGCTTTCACGCGCACGACACCTACACGTTCACGTTGAAGATCTATGCCTGCTTCGGCGCGGTGCTCTACACCAATACGCAGACCGACGACAACTACGCGAAAGCCGTTCTCAACGCGGTCGATCAATACCACACCGACCATCCGGAGAACAACGGCTAGGCCAGCGGTTCTCCGTCTAGCAGACCTTGCGGGAGATCGTGCACGACGATCTCCTTTTTCTTTATGTCGATGCTTCGGATGAAGGCGCCGACCATCGGTAAGAGACGACCGTCCACCACGAGCATATCGCTCGCCGGATAGTGCTCCACGCGCTCGGCGGTGCCATACGACCTGCCGTCCGCATCCGCGCACGACGCAACCCACCAGATCGACGTCGAGATATTCGCCGGGCTCGACGTCGAGCGCCTCACGCGGCGCGAAGAACGTTGCGCCCACGAACCGCTCCGCGGCGGTCGCATCGTGCGCCTCCTCGAGCGCGATCAACAGCCGCCCCTTGTGCTCGCGCACACTCTCGACTGTCACGCGTTCACTTCCAGCGCCGACCACACATTGCAACTGCGCGCCGGGCACAAAGAGCGCGCGACCCGCCGAAGTCGGGTCGCACTTAAGTTCACCACGTATACCGAAGAGGCCGGCGATGCGGCCGATCGGCAACTCACTCTTCGGCGTCGCCCGTACCTTCATCAGCCGCCGCTGCTTCTTCGGCATCGAGAATGTCTACCGAGACGCGTCCCTCGGCGGTGGCGCGTACGATCGTGCGCAGTGCTTGTGCAACGCGCCCGTTACGCCCGATCACCTTCCCCAAATCCTCGGGATCGACGACGAGCTCGATCACCGGCTTACCCTCTTCATCCGTGAACAGTTCAACCGATGCTACCTCGGGCTTGGCGACAAGCTTCTTTGCAAGTAGATCGAGGAGTGACGTTGCACGGCGCAACGACGCCCACGGATCGGCAGGCGGCCGATTCTCGCGACGCTCGCGCCGTTGCGGAGGACCACCGCTACCGCGCGATCGCGGCGTTCGCTCGGTGCGTGGGGGACGCGCGTCCTCGGGCTCAACGTCATCGATGACCGTCTCATTCGAAGCGATCTTGCGCGCAGGAAGCGTAGAGCGGCGCTCAGCCTCAGCTCCCTCGTCGCCGAAGAGGCCGAACTCGTCATCGAAAGCGGACATTATTCTTTGCCTTTACGCGGAGCGCGCTTGGTGGTCGGAATCGGACCGCGCTCCATGATGCCCTTTTCTGCAAAGAGGCGGCGAACGGTCTCGGTGGGCTGCGCGCCCTTGGCGAGCCATTCCTTCGCCTTATCAGCGTTCACTTCGAGCGTCTTCGGCTCGGTGCGCGGGTTGTAGTGCCCGAGGATTTCGATAAAGCGGCCGTCGCGCGGCGCGCGTGAATCCGCTACCACAAAACGGTAGGTCGGCTGTTTCTTTGCGCCCATGCGGCGCAGTCTGATCTTCACCATGGTGTTGTTGTCGTGTCTTTCTTCCGTAGGTAGTTAGCGAAGCAATCCCGCCGGCAAGCGCGGACGTTTGCCCTTGCCGCCGCCGAGCTGCTTCATCATCTTTTGTGCGCCCTCGAAGTTCTTGATCAGCTTGTTGACGTCGCTGACCTGCGTGCCTGAACCGAAGGCGATACGTTTGCGGCGCGATCCATTGAGAATCCCCGGATGCCGCCGTTCCGCGCGCGTCATCGACGAAATGATCGCCTCGACGCGCTTGAATTCATTTTCGGGAATCTCAAAGTCTTTTGGCAGGGCGCGCGAGAGACCGGGAATCATTTTCATGATCTCGCCCATCGAGCCGATCTTCTTCATTTGGCGCATCTGCTCGAGAAAGTCGTCGAGGCCGAAGTTGCTCTTGCGAATCTTCTCCTCGAGCACCTTTGCCTGCGTCTCCGAATAGACGTTCTGCGTCTTCTCGATCAGCGTGAGCACGTCGCCCATGCCGAGGATCCGCTGCGCCAAGCGATCGGGATAGAACGGCTCGAGCGCCGAGAGCTTTTCGCCTACGCCGACAAACTTGATCGGCGCGCCCGTCTCGCTGAAGATCGAAAGCGCCGCACCGCCACGCGTGTCGCCATCCATCTTTGTAAGGATCACGCCCGTGATGCCAAGGCGATCGTTGAAGCCCTTGGCAACGTTGGTTGCTTCTTGGCCCGTCATCGCATCGGCGACGAAGAGAATCTCTGTCGGCGAGACGGCAGCTTTGATCTCTTCGAGTTCGCGCATCAGCGCGTCGTCGATCTGCAAGCGGCCGGCAGTATCGACGATCACGGTCGAGAGCCCGAGGCGCCGAGCTTCTTTCACGCCGTCGCGCGCGATCTTCACCGGATCGCCGGCGCCCGCTTCATAGACCGGCAGGTCGACTTGTTTGCCGAGTGTCTGCAACTGCGTGATCGCCGCTGGGCGATACACGTCGGCTGCGACGAGTAGCGAACGTCGGCCTTGTTCCTTTAATCGCAGCGCAAGTTTGCCGGCCTGCGTCGTCTTACCCGAGCCCTGCAGACCGACTAGCATGATGACCGACGGCGGCGCATCGCTGAAGGTCAAGCGCGCTTCCGCGCCGCCGAGCAGTTCGACCAACTCATCGTGAACGATCTTGACGATCGTTTGCGCGGGCGTCAGCGATTCCAAGACGTTTTGCCCGATGGCCTGCTCTTTGATCCGCGCCACGAATTGCTTGGCTGCGGCCAAAGAAACGTCGGCCTCGAGCAACGCGATGCGCACTTCGCGCATCGCCTCGTTGACGTCGCTTTCGCTGAGTTTACCGCGCCCGCTCAGGCGCGAGAAGATCGCCCCGAGCCGGTCGCTGAGTTGTTCGAGCATGAAGGGTGTTTAGGTTGCTCCTGCAGTGGATTGATCGATGCGTGCGACAGCATCGCCGACGGTCTTGATCTTTTCGGCCTCTTCGTCGGGAATGTCGATGTTGAACTCGGTCTCGAACGCCATAACCAACTCGACCTGATCGAGCGAGTCGGCGCCAAGGTCATCGGTGATGGATGCTTCGGGCGTGACTTCGGACTCGTCGACGCCGAGCTGCTCGACGATGATCTTCTTGACTTTGTCGAACGTGGACATTACAGCTCCTTATAACTCTTGGTATCTGTGACAGTGTATCCCCAAGGCGGGGAAATTTACATGACCATGCCACCGTCGACCACGATGGTCTGACCGGTGACATAAGCGGCGGCATCCGAGCACAGGAAGGCGACGACCCCGGCAACGTCGCGTGGTGTCCCGACTCGGCCGAGCGCGGACTGATCGATCTGCGCCTTCAGGGCCGCCTTGGCGGCATCGGGGAGCTTCTCGGTCATAGCCGTCTCGATGAATCCCGGCGCGACGGCGTTGACTCTTATGTTCCTCGAACCCAACTCCTTTGCAACCGACTTTCCCAGTGCAAGGAGACCCGCTTTGGAGGCCGCGTAGGCGGCTTGCCCGGCATTGCCCGTGAGGCCGACGATGCTCGAAATCAGGACGATCGCCCCTCCGCGCTGCTTCATCATGGGCTTGGCGACGGCACCGCACAGATAAAACGCCGACTTCAAGTTCACCGTGAGCAGTGCATCGAGAACCTCGGGCTTCAGGCGCAGCAACAGCGCGTCGACCGACTGGCCCGCATTTGCGATCGCGCAATCCAGGCGTCCAAAGCGCTCGAGCGTCGCCGCAACCGCGCCCTCGACCGCGCCTTGATCGGCAACGTCGGCGATGAGGACCTCGGCGGTCGCGCCCGGACGGACCGCTGCACACTCTCCGGCCGTTTCGTCGAGCGCGGCGCGATCGCGACCCACGAGCGCAACATCCGCGCCTTGACGGCACAATTCGACGGCGATAGCGCGTCCGATCCCGCGGCTCGCGCCCGTGATCAGCGCGACCTTATTATCGAAGCTAGGCATTGATCTTCAACTTCTGCACGCCGGCAAAATCGCTGACGACGACGACGTCGGGAGCATTGGGCAGGCGTTTGAGGAGCGGGCCGAGGACGGGACTTGGGCCGCACTCGATCACGAGATCGAGCCCATAGCTGACCAGACGCTCGGCGGTCTCGTGCCAGCGTACTTCGTGCGTCACCGAAAGAATCAAGTTCTTCTTGATCGTTGCGACGTCGCGATACGGTTGCGCATCGACATTGGAGACCACGTCGAAGCGCGGCATCGTGAACGGCGCTTCTTCGACGACGTGCGCAAAATGCTCCAACGCCGGTTCCATCAGCGCGGAGTGCCAGGCGCCCGAGACGTTGAGCGGCACGACACGTTTCGCACCCGCGGCGAGCAATTCGTCGCCTGCAATCTGCACCGCGTGCAGATCACCGCTGATCACGATCTGCGACGGCGAATTAAAGTTCGCGAGCTGCACGCGCTCGCCGGTGCGTGTGCGGACGTCGTCGACGACGCGGCGAATGTCGGCCGCGTCCATCCCGAGCACTGCCGACATGCCGCCGGCTGCCAGTTCGGCAGCGCGCTGCATCGCAATACCGCGCGCATTGACCACGCGCAATGCATCCTCGAAGCCGATCGCTTGCGCCGCATACAAACTGCAGTATTCTGCAAACGAATGACCGGCGCTTACGATCAGCGATTCGGGCGGAAGCTCAAGCGCAGCAAAGATCGCCACGTTGGTTGCGAAGATCGCCGGCTGGCTGTATTGCGTTTCGCGCAAACGCTCTTCGGGGCCGTTGCGCTGCAAGCCGAGCAGATCGTAGCCCAGCACGGTCTGTGCCATATCGAACAAATCGCGGGCTGCCGTCGAATGTTTGGCAACGTCTACACCCATGCCGAGCGACTGCGAACCTTGTCCGGGGAAAAGCACGCCGATGCGCATCATGCTACCCACTTCCACACGACAGCGCCCCATGAGAGGCCGCCGCCGAAGCCAACAAAGACGATGATGTCGTTGGTGCTGATCCGACCGTCGCGCACCGCTTCGGACAGCGCGATCGGAATCGAGGCGGCTGACGTATTGCCGTACTCGTGGATATTGATGATGCAACGCTCGGGCGGGATCTCGAGATACTTCATCGCCGCATCGATGATCCGCTTATTTGCCTGATGCGGAATCAGGACATCGACGTCGCTCTTGACCAGATCGGCCTTCGCCAGAGCCTTGTCCGTTGCGTCGATCATCTTGGTGACCGCGAACTTAAAAACTTCGCGGCCTTCCATATGAATCCGGTCCGCCTTGCGGTCGAGCGCAGCGTGCGACATCGGCAGGCGCGAACCGCCAGCCTCGACGCGCAACAAGTCCGGGCGACTTCCATCGCTGCCCAGCTCGGAGGCGAGAAATGAATCTTCGTGGCTCGCTTCAAGCACGACGGCACCCGCGCCATCGCCAAAGAGAATCGCTGTGCCGCGATCGTCGCGATCGACCAGCTTCGAGAGTGTCTCCGCACCAATGAGCATGATGCGCTTATAGACACCCGAGCGGATCAGCGCTGACGCGACGGTTAGCCCATAGATGAAGCCGCTGCAGGCAATCTCGATATCGAAGGCCGGTTTATCCGCTGCGCCGAGCTTTGCGGCGACGATGCAGGCCGTCGCGGGAAAGAGAAAATCGGGGTAGACGGTGCAAACGATATACGCGTCGACGTCCGCCGCTTGCAAACCGGCGTAGACGAGCGCGTTACGCGCCGCGACCAATGCCAAATCGCTGGTCGCTTCGTTCTCCGAAGTCCAGTGCCGGCGTTGCATTCCTGTTCGCGTCGTGATCCACTCGTCGGACGTGTCGAGCCATTGCTCGAGGTCGTGGTTGTCCACGACACGCTCGGGCGCGTAGTGCCCGACGCCGACGATTCTAACCCCGGTCAAGAGGTCACTTAGTCGTGATCGTGACCGGCGTGTTCGTCGCGGACCTCGACGACCTGACGGCCATCATACGTGCCGCAATGACCGCACGTGAAATGCGGACGCTTCGGCTGGTGACACTGGGGGCATTCCACGACCGTAACCGCGTTCAACTTCCAGTTCGCCGCACGACGGCTGCGCGTTTTACTGCGCGGGGTCTTCCACTTTAGATTTGCCACTTTGTCTGTCTCTCGTCTCCGTTAATACTCTATGCCCGCACAGTTGTCGCTGCAGCGGAGTCCCATCGGCAACTCGCTGAGCACCAGCTGTTGCACAAAATCCGCGACATCCAGCCGGCTTCCGGTCAGGACGTTGCTCTCACCAAACGGATCGTCGTCTCGACCGGTCTGCGGATCGACCCGTTCGTCGACGTCGGCATGCACCTGCATATCGACATCCTCCAAGCACGCGTCGCATGCACCACGGGCCCGCACATCGACACTGCCTACTATATGAAGCAGCCGATCGACGTAGCGCAATTCCAAGTGCACTTCGGCCGGCGCGGGAAACGAGATTCCCTCGAATTCCTCGATCGGCACCTCGTCATCGACCAGCATAAGCTGCCGGCCGGCCCCGAGGAGCCCACTGATGTCGACCTTGTGCGTTTGAGCCATGGCGGTAATTTGCGACGGTCGAAGATTGGGGGCCCACCGTGCGGCGAGCCCCCAGAACGACTTGGAGATTGTAGAACCCCGCCAGGGTCTTGTCAAACTTGGAGCCCCGGGGGATGGAGAAGCACCATGAACCCTCTCGGTTCCCTCGCCGGCCGCCTTGCCTCAGAAGGGGTCACCTACGCCTCCGATATCGTGAGCGCGGCCGTCAAGCATGGGCTCGATCCCAAGCTCCTGGCGGCCGTTGCGGCGCAAGAGACCGGCGGCCCCGGTGCAAACGGTGGACGCAACGAGGTCGGCGACGGCGGTCACGGTCGCGGCGTATTTCAGATCGACGACCGCTGGCACGACTTCGCGAAGACCGCGGCAGCGATGGATCCGGCCCAAAACGCCGACTACGCCGCCGGCATGCTCTCGGGATTGCTCAAGCGCTATAACGGCAACGTGAAAGAAGCGCTCTCCGCGTACAATGCGGGCGATCCGCATGCAAAGGGCACGTCGACGTCGTGGGGCGACGGCGAGAAACTCGATTACGCCGACTCGGTCATGCGCCACTACCAGCAACTTGGCGGTAACGGTGAGACGCCCGATCGTCTCGGCGATTTTGCGTTGCAGATGCCGCATGCACATCACCACAACCATCGTCCCCCTTCGCATCAAGCCATGTCGTACGACACGTACATCAATGGAGGAGACAACTCATGAGCTTCAACATCGGCCAGGCGCTCGTCGGAGGCGTCGAAGGCCTCTTAACAGGCGGACCGGTCGGCGCCGCGGTCGGTGCGGTTGCCGGCGGCTGCGAAGGCGGCTCGTCGGCTTCGACGCCGACGTCGAGCTTCGATCCGTCAGCGTTGGAAAGCGCGCTCAGCCAACAGTCGAGTGCGTTCAGCAACATCAACACGCTTTCATCGCTCGCGCAATCGCAACCGCAAACCGACAATCTGCTTGCGAGCCTAATCGACGGCGACGATAGCGGAAGTTAAGGAGCACTGCAATGGGATTCTTAATTCCGATGGCCGAGGCCGCGCTACCCTCGATCGCGGGTGCACTCGCCGGTGGCGCAACGTCGCTCTTGAGCGGCAACGGATTAAATGGCGCTGGTGTTGGCTCGATGGCAGGTTCCAACTCTGGTCTGGCGGGGCTCCTCGCAACCAACAATACGTTCCAGACGGGTCTGATGGGACAAGAGATGGGCGCGCAAGATCAACTCGATCTGCAAGCCACAGCTTTCGATGAAGCGATGGATCAACAGTCCGAGAACATGCGCGAGATCAACTCGTTGCGCGATGCGCAGATGGCGCAACGCAAAGCCGATGACGGCATCACCAAGAAGTTCATCCAGAGCATCGGCGAGTGATCGATATGCTCTTCCTTGCGGCGCGCGCACCGCGTGCGCCGCAACCCAAGCCCCCTGTCGATCCCGCGACTGGTGCCGATACCGCAACGCCCGACGACACCACCGCGCAAGAGCAAGCGCTCGCGCAGGTCAAGGCCGCCTTCGACTACGAGATGGCGCAGCAGGCCGAAATGGAGCGCGAGCGCGAGGCGCTCGAAGCCTTGCTTCTCGCCAACCTCAAAGACGAGGACGAGGTGATGAAAAAGTGGATCGCGATGATAGGCTAAAAGGGGACTTGCGAGGCTGTGCTATACTTCTGACTTGTGCCCCCGGGGCCATTAGCTCAGCTGGTTAGAGCGCATGCTTGATAAGCATGAGGTCCCTGGTTCGATCCCAGGATGGCCCACCATAGAAACGACGAGAAGAGCCCCGATTTTTCGGGGTTTTTCTTCTTTTCCGGCGGTGCGATCTCCGGCCCAAATGGCGCAACAAACGCATCCGTTTTGAACCCGTAGGGCACCTATTGGCCCCCACCATCCGCGAGCGGGAAGCTCAAACCGCGCTCTACGCGATCACACAACGCCCTGGCGGTCTGCGCCGGCCCTCTTCTCTGTTCCGCGGTTGACATTGGGTGATATAGTGCCACCAAATTGGAGTCGAGCTTATGAACCTTCTGAACACCGCGTGGCACTGGTACACGACGGTTGAGATCTGCGGCTATTGGGTTACGCGCTACGACGGAGTGCTCGCCGCGATTGCCGGTGTGGCGGTCGTTGTATGGACGGGCGGCTTAATCGCCTATCAAATAAAGGCCCAGAATGTGGGCCGCACTATCGCCCTCAACTTCGTGCAAAACTCGTTCATGCTTGCGGTGCTCGGCCTCTTTCCACATCCATTATCCATCCGTATTGTAATGTCAGTGCTGCTGATTCTCTATATCGTAGAAGGCACCGTAACATTTCGCAGACTTGGTAATGTTGCCTTTCTCTCGAAGGACAAGGACAAGTACCCGAGCCTCTCAGAGCAGTATTGGAAAGACCAGGCGCGGGACTATCGGCTTCTTGCCGCTGTCAACCTTGGCATTGTTGCGATCTTTTACGTCTGGCTTTTGATATGGCCGTATCCGATTGCTTTTCTTTGGGTTTGCGCAGTGCTGCTATTCATCGGCCTTCAAAGCGTCTTGACCGTTCTGAATGTCGCTCCTGACGACTGGAGACCGCAAGCCTTGATAAACAACCAATGGATTGGATTCACGCAATCCAAGTAATCGAGAAACAGCTGGAGGCCATTTGGCAACTTCTAAATAGCAAACTGTAGCGGTGATCTCCGCGACAACAAAAAGCCCCGGCGATCTGCTCGGGGCTTCTTCTTTGCAAGGTTGCGAACAGCGAGACGATCCCGTTATGTTGCGTATGCCGGTAATTTCCCGTGCGCATCGGTGCGCGGTATGGCGTCCATTATAAGGCTGGTGATTGCCTTAGAGGCGATCTCCACGCTCTTGTAATTTAAGACCGTGCGCGACCAAGCCAACTTAGCTCGATTCGCGAGTGACTGCCGAGCCCATTCATCAAGAACACCCTCGAAGGCATAGCCAACTACTCGACCGTCCTTGTCGAAGTCTACGATTATGTACTCGTTCGGGACTTTGGTGCGTGGGAGATAATCCGAGTATGCGACAGGCCTCGGCTCAACGGTAATGTGCAAGTAGTCCCTATCCACGTCGAGCGTGTAAGGCTTCCCGTTTAGGTCTGCACGCTCCACCTTTAGCGTCCCTTGCGCAATCATATGATCACCGAGTCTTTCTTCCAGCGTAGCTTAGCCTGCGGTGGCAGCTTCTTTGCCAACATTGCTGTAGTCACAAACGTTATGGGAAGCATCCCGAGTTTCTTACATCGCTTCAGATGCACTATCAGCCTTTTCACCTTGACGGTTCCATAGGGGTCTGACTTAAGCTTTACCGCAAAGTACTTTCCCCTAGCGTTATGGACTGGTCTTCCGTCATCGTACACGGTATCAGGGTCCCTAATCACCTG
>CAWFYV010000007.1:0-658770 GCA_963820185.1 Vulcanimicrobiota bacterium
TCAAGACGCACGCGTCGTCGGCTGCTACCAGCCGCCGGACGCGCCGCCGCCGCCGAAGCTGCCGCCGCCGCCCGAGAAGCCGCCACCGGAACCGCCGCCGCCACCGTGCCCCACGTAGCCGCCGCCCCCGGACTTTTCCCCCGCTGCGATGTCCTGATGGATCGGATCCATGTACGAGTCCATCCAGTCACCGTGCGGCTTGCCCCAGCGAAACAACGTTACGAGTTCGCCGAAAACGAAGTAGAACACGATGAACAAGAGGATCGCGCCGCCGACGATATACTTGAACCACAGCATCGTCATGCCGATCGCGTGACCGATCGCAGCGAAGAGATTGAACGGTTTCGGCGGCGCGGGCGGCGCGTGGCCGGCGTCGATCGCGCGCAGCATTTCATCGACACCGTTGCGGACGGCTTTATCGGGCGTGCCCGCGGCCATTTCCGGACCGATCGTATCGCGGATGATCTCGGCAGCCCGCGCGTCGGTCAGCGACGACTCGAGTCCGTAGCCGACTTCGATGCGAGCCTTGCGGTCTTTGACGAAGATGAATAGCACCGCGCCGTCGTCCATGCCTTTACGTCCGATTTTCCACTTTTGCGCGGCGTCGACGGTCCATTCTTCAAGCGGCGTGTCGCCCGTTGAATTGCCGATCCACACTATCACCTGATCGCCGGTCTTCGATTCGAAGTTGTGGAGCTCGGTCTCGATCGCATCTTGCGTCGATGAGCTGAGCATCCCCGCCCTGTCGGTGACGAAGTGCGTCGGGGCGGGCGGCAGAGCGATCGCTGCAAGCAGCACAATAAGCGCGGGGCTCACGTCTGCCCCTGCGCGAAGTGCTCGTGGAACGCGGTCGGCGTGCCGGTCTTAAACGCGCCGGTCACCGTGTCGTAGCGTTTGCGCGTGCTTTTCTCGAAATTTGCCGCACCTTTCACGGTCGCAGAGAGATTTGGCACGAGGTCCGCACGCCGCTGATACACGTTTTGCACCTGGCCCCACTGGGCGTCCACCGTCTGACCAAGGCTCACCACGATCGCGACGATGATTCACTGCAAATTGGAACGACGCCCTTGCATTAGCCCCCTTATCGAATGCTGTTTGTTCATTGCCAAACAGACGGCGCCTGCACCCGTCCTTCGCTCTCTCGAAATAACGAGGACAACGGGATGCGCACAGCCCTTCGTCCGTCTGGTCACGGTGTAACGGAGCGCGATCGCACCAAACCCTCCTTAGGCGGCTCGGCCATCAAGACGCTCGAGGCTCCGGTACTGAATCGCTTCGGCGATATGCTCGGCGCGGATGCTGGGTGCGTCTGCGAGATCGGCGATTGTGCGCGCGACGCGAGCGATCCGATCGAGCGCGCGCGCCGAGTGCCGCTTCGCGCTTGCATTTGCCAAGATGCGCATCGCGGCGTCGTCGAGCGGACAGTATGTGCGCATCAAACTCGGCGGAATCTCCGCATTGGCGCCGATCGCCGTCCCGGCGAATCGGTCGCGCGCAATCGCGCCTGCGGCGACGACGCGCTCGCGAATCGCCGGTGACCGTTCCGCGCCGTCACGTCGCACCATATCGTCGAACGGTACGCGGGCGATCTCGATCTGTAGATCGATGCGATCGAGTAACGGACCCGAGAGTTTGCTGATATACTTCGCGACGGTTGCGTCGTCGCAGCGGCACTCGGCGCCACGCAACCCACGATATCCGCACGGACACGGATTCATCGAGGCAACGAGTTGAAAGCGCGCTGGATACGTGAAGGTACCGGCGGCACGCGCGATCGTCACCGTGCCCTCTTCCAGCGGCTGGCGCATCACCTCGATTGCACCGCGCCCAAACTCGGGAAGTTCGTCGAGAAAGAGCACGCCGTGGTGCGCGAGGCTGATTTCGCCCGGCCTTGCCATCGGACCGCCGTGTCGGTTTCCACGCCAAATGAGACCGGCCCGTGCTCATTTTTCAGCGCGGCCTGAGATTAGCTCGTCCGAACTTCGCCGTCAATGGTGAGACCAACCCGCGAATTTCCACATTTGGTGAGACTGATTTCGATGCCCGCGCCGATCGCGGCCGACCCATCACTCGGGGCGACGGAACTCCCGGGAGCGGTGCAAGGAACTAGGATGCTCTTCGCGGCTCTGGCCCGATTGAAGTAACTGCCCGTCCTCATCGGCTTCAGGAACCGGTGACGGCAACATCGGGCGGTCCGGGTGGCGCCAATACAGCGTTCGTCGGTCGGTGTGCGTCGACGGCGGTAGTGTGATCTGGTGAACCTTCCCTCGGTTCGCAGAACGCCTTAATGAAACTGCGGTAACGGTCATAAGCAAGATCTAAGCTCGGGTAGTCGGTAGCGGCGGGTAAGCTGCTCTCTTGGACAAATGGCCTTGGGCCGACGGCTTTCGAATACAGCTCGAGCGATGCGGCGATTGCATCGACCGCCGATTTATCCAATGAGCGACCCAGAAATGTGGAGATTATCGCGCATACGGTGTCGAGGCTGAAATCGGCATAATCAAGGAATGTGGTGTCGGCGCTGGCGTATTTCATTGCGTCGAGCAGAAAGCGTTCAAGCAGCAACGCATACAGATCCCGGCTTCGTTCCGCATCGCTCGTGTGCAGCGATGCTCCACCAATTTGCAGGAGGATGCGTTCCCGAATTGGTTGCGTCCTCAGCCACATTCCGGGTTCCTTTTCGAGCGACGCAATTACGTCGGCTGGATTTCGCGAAAGAAAACACCACCGCACGGACGGCATGTAACGCAATGTCTGTTCGAGCGTAATGGTGGATGCGCTGGTGCATTTCACGACAATATTGCTCGAAGGATATTCCTTAAGTACGGCTCCCAGGAAACCTTTTACAAGCGTTTTCCGATCGTCCTCGTTGACTGGCGCTCCGCCCCATTCCTCGTGACGCACCAGCCGGCTAAACAAGTGCGGCTCCGAAAGCACCAAGGTCATGGGAACGGCTTTGAAGGCATTAGCCAGTGCGGTTGAGCCGCAGCGCGACACATGCAGAATCGCGCCCACGAACTTGCTGTCGTCGAAATTATCCGCGTACTCGAACAAAGTGGCGAGATCGGTCGTAGCGGCTTCTTCGGCGCCGCGGATCACCCAGCCGAACATCGGCATCTCTTTTATCGGAAGTCGCGGACTGCCCCAGCCGACGACAACCTGGCGCGAATCATCTCTGTATATTGAAATCGGAATGAGACCGCGCAACGCCCTCCAACGCCGTTTCACCGGCTCGCGCGACCGTATCGAAGTAGACCTTCGAGGAGTTCAACTTCTTCGTCGGTTAGATCTGGATGCCAAAGATCGACAGCAAGGAAGATCGACTCGTTGTCCTCATCATTCCATTCCTCTCGCATCGCCAGATCCGTAAAGATGAGGCAACGGCCACGCCGCAAGGTTTCCCGATGCCCCTCCACGGTAACGCCGCTCCTATCGGAGGTTCCAACGTTGACCTGGCAACGCAACAGAACGTTCCTGGATCCGCTGTACGGCTTCGTTCGGCAATTCGGAGCTAACCGTGCGATGAAAGCTGACGGGCCGATGCGCCGTACGGTTCGATACCGCTCGATGATGTCGCGCAGTGCTGGCACTCGAGCACAATTCGCTTGATGTAACTGTCCTTCCGAGAGTAGCATGTACAGCCGCAGCTCATGCGGCGCAGGTCTTTGTCGTTGCACAGATGAGAACAACGCGGGGTCGAGAGCGAGGCATTCTATCGAGATGTCGTGCATGCGGCTTTGAAGTTCTCGCGCTATATCAAACTCAAGCACATCCCAAATCGATCGCCCATCAATATCGGGATACCAAGGCAACGAGGGCGAGTCCTCATTTTCGCGCAAGCCATTTATGTATTTTGAGAAGCGTTGCGGGAGCAGATCAAAGGCACTCCAGCCCTGCCATTCGTCTTCGAGATCGCTGCCTTCTCGCTGTGGGGCCGGCGGCGGATCGAAGGTTGCGTTTCCGAGCAAATCGATAGCATTCAACTGCGCGTGGAGGATCTCGGGTCGCCCATTATAGACACGCATCGTACGAGATACTACGCTCGCGAGAAACGATAGTTCAGGTCCTTCGAGGGAAACCGAGCTTTGCAAGAGATTCGAAAGAGCAAGCCACTCGATTGCCGTGAGTCGCTTGTCCCAGGGACAGTTCCAGGCGCGAAGCAACGCGGCGGCACGATCGCCGTTCTCGACCGCGGTCTGCAGATCGCCGGCTGCAAGTGCCTTGAGGCCAAGGAGCACAAATGGTTCGGCAACCCACGGTGATGTTCGCGAGGCGGCTTCCAGGGCGCCGTCTTGCCGGTCATCGCGCGAGGCACTTAGAGTTAGCTCATATGCTTCTAGTAACGCAGCTTCGTCGGCGACCCCGATGAGAGCACTGCATGCGTCGAAAATGGGGAGCGATGGCCGAGCGGGCTGAATGAACGTTGCATAGTGGGAAGCTCGCTGCAACCACAAAGACGGGGCGCCGTCGTCCTTGCTACTCCACGCAGCGTCGGCGATACCAAGAATCGCGAGATCCGCTATTACCTCGTCCGGCTGTAGAGTGCGCAGGCGCACGAGATCGCCTAGCTCATCGCCTGAGGACAAAAAGACCAGCTCTTCCGCCGCTTCCCCGATCATATCCTTGACTAGTTCTCGCTCGTTTCGGGAGAAGAGCGGCGGCAAGCCGTCTCGCGATTTGTATGCCCCAAATAGCGCTCCTGCGAGTTGTAGCCCGCAAGGTTGGCGCCACGCTTGCACGAGCGTCAGGATGTTGCGGTTATGGAAGTAGAGAGATGAGCGGCCGTACAATCGAGTCTGTGCATTTCGATACAGCATCTCGGATTCGACGCGATTCAGGCGCTCATCGAAAGTGATGGTCGGCAGCTCTTCATGAAGAGAGCTCTCCATTTCATCGAGTCGCATCAACACCCCCAAAGCTAGCTGAATGTCGGGCCGACTGGAGGCCACTGAATAGGCGCTTGGCCGCATTGAGCGCCCGTCCCTAGCATCGATTCTACGGTACCCATGAATCCGAGGCGTGGTGCATTTTGACTATTGACAGCTACGCTAATCGGACGATAGCATCAAGCCTACCAGGAATTGATCCCAACGGTTCTCAGAGACGTTTGCAGCGAGGGTGTATGCGCCGTTTATTTTTGCGGCCTGGTCCTCCAGGCCTTGGGCTTTCTAGAATTCAATTCATCGGTGGAGCAACTGCGCTGTTAGCCGGTTGCAGCGCACAAAACGCGATAGCACCGTCTTTCGGGCCGGCAGCGGGCCTTTCGGGGGCAGGCGGCGGTAGTGCCTCTTCGCAGAAGTTGAATCTAACACTCGATCAAATACCTCAAAAAGCCAAGCACAAGCGTGGCATGATCGTAAGCACGCGCGCGGATAACCTCGCTGTGTCGGTGCATAACTCGAAGGGTCTTTTCCTTGCAAGTTTCGCGTACGGGCCGGCGTTTATACGCTTGCGGATGGGAACTAGCGAACCTCTCGTTTTGCCGGTAAAGCTGCCGTCGCCCAGCGACGGTAAGCCACTGCTGTTATCTTCGGGCCACGTCGTGCAATTTGGTACGTCGCCGATAAACAATCAAACCGTTATGCGGGTTCAGAACGGTTCCGGAGAGCCGTCCTTCAAGGTTAGTCGTGAGACCGTTGTCGTACAAAACAACGGAACGTTGACGTTTCTTTCGGGGCAAGGAAAGCACAAAAAACCAGCTATTAACACGTTGCCTCCGAGAATTCTTAGCTCCCAAGCTGACGTTAACGCATTAGTCTCGCTGATGATTGATCGGCCTGGGGCGTGGACCGCTGATGATGATTTCGTTGGCGGCCCCGGTGACTACCCGCCGAACATTGGCGTGGTGGGCACCACGACGGTTTCCAGCAGCAAGGCGCGGTCAGGCGCGGTGCACCGGTATGATGATTGTAGTAGTGGCTCTGGATCGTCGTCTTTCCTCACACTCTCGAGCTTTGACGATTTTAATTCGAATGATTTCAACAGCTCAGGATCCTACAGCGGCCCCCCTAACCGATATGCGGTGGTTCGCGACACTACCAGTGGAGGTACCGCGCACCCGGATCTGAGCAAGGAGTGTATTAACGCCGGCGTTGATATCGCTCTTGGCCTCCTGGGCAGCGGCGTCAGCTGGATAGGCGCCCTCGTCGACTGCGTCACTCCGGCGGGTTTAATCACGTTCGGCGCAGGATGCGCTCTCTCTGTAGCTGCCTTCGCGATCTCTTATGGCGGGTATAATTGGGGCTTAAAAGAGTGGTACGCCGACGGGTGCCCCAACCCCTGAGCATGGCCGGAGGCGGTTGATGCGGAAGAATCGGCAGGAGGTGCAACGATGCCGTACATATTGCAGGACGCCGTCTACTTGATCGTGGCTCTAGTGGGCTTCTTCTGGATGGTAAAACCCACCCGAGACATGTTCTTGCCTGGCTTGTTGAGTTTGGACGAGCGCTGGCTTGCAAGTCGAGATGCCGATTGCGCGGCGTCACGCGTCGAAGTGCAACCGAATTCAAGCGACTTGGTGCGTGCGCGGGGTTTCGGGCTTGTCCTGTGTGCGACCGGCGTGAGCGCACTGCTTGTGCGGCTTCCGTTTGCCATCGCTCTTTCCGAAATCGCCGTCGTATTGTACGGGTTTGTCGTCGCCGACGCGCTCTCCAGGCGTGGGCGAACGAGTGCTCCGCACGCGAAAACGCAAAGTGTTGGGCAAGGTGTTGAATCGGTGATAGCCGTCCTTGCCGTCTCGGCGGTCGTGGCTCATGCGCTCGTGCTTTCCCTCCAACCAGATCACCAGGCCAGGATCCTCGCGATCGCGCTCTGGTTATCCATTCCGGCCGGGATCATAGTCTATTGGGCGTTGCCTTCCGCAGCGGAGTCGCGGTTGGCGAGTGCGCTGGCTACCCGCAGGCGTTGCGGCTCACTTTTCATCATTCTCATGACGGCAAATACCTCAGTGCTTGCTTTTGCAACGCTAGCACTTGACCAACATGAAACACTCTCGCTTGTGCTGAAGGGCTGCTGGATTGTTGCAACCGGTCTCGCCATCTGGTACCTTCGGAGCGTCTACAAGTCATTCAACCGCAGCCTTCGGGCGACGCACGAGTAATATCATTTTCACGCACCTGGTGTCGCGTTTGGCCCCTAGTTGATAGCGCCGACGCATATTCGAATTCGGCTTCGACATCTTCGGCGCGCGTATCGGGCAGCTACGAGGTAAACTCGATTTCCCATAGTGTAAGGATGAGTGTGATCGAGTGTTGCTGATCCGTTGGCCCGCCGATAAACGGAGTTCCGGCCCCCTTAAATCCGCAAATCTTCTATTTGGTGATCTTGTGCTAGGGCCATGCCGTTAGGCTGCACGGCCATCGAGCCGTTCCAGGCTGCGGTATTGAATCGCTTCGGCGATGTGTTCGGCGCGGATGTGCGGCGCGTCCGCGAGATCGGCGATCGTGCGCGCGACGCGCGCGATCCGGTCGAGGGCGCGCGCCGAGAACTGCCGCTTCGCGCTGGCATTTGCCAAGATGCGCATCGCGGCATCGTCGAGCGGGCAGTACGTACGCATCTGGCTTGGCGGAATATCGGCGTTTGCGCCGATCGCGGTGCCGGCGAAGCGCTCGCGCGCGATAGCGCGCGCAGCAACGACGCGCTCGCGAATCTCCGGAGACCGTTCCGCGCCGTCACGGCGCACCATGTCGTCGAACGGGACGCGCGCAATCTCGATTTGCAAGTCGATGCGATCGAGCAACGGGCCGGAAAGTTTCCCAATGTACTTTGCAACGGTTGCATCGTCGCAGCGGCATTCCGCACCGCGCAGTCCGCGATACCCGCATGGGCACGGATTCATCGAGGCAACCAGTTGAAAGCGCGCGGGGTACGTAAACGTACCGGCGGCACGCGCGATCGTCACCGTCCCCTCTTCGAGCGGCTGTCGCATCACTTCAATTGCGCCGCGGCCAAATTCGGGCAGCTCATCCAAAAAAAGCACGCCGTGATGGGCAAGACTGATCTCACCTGGTTTCGCCATCGGCCCACCGCCAACGAGCGCGGCTTGACTGATCGTGTGGTGCGGAAAACGAAACGGTCGTGCGCTCACCACGCCCGCACGGTTCGTCAGTAAACCGGCAACGCTGTAAATCTTCGTAACGTCGAGCGCTTCGCCCAGCGTCATCGGCGGAAGAATCGATGGCAAACGTCGCGCGAGCATCGTCTTGCCGCACCCGGGTGGTCCGACGAAGAGTAGATTGTGTCCGCCCGCTGCGGCGATCTCGAGTGCGCGTTTCGCCGCCAATTGACCGCGTACATCGGCTAAATCGCCATGTGTGAGCGCATCGGCGGGATCGAGTGCTGGCGCTTGCGTGCGCCGTCGCCACGGTCCGCCGTTGCCGAGAATCACGGCGACGGCGCTCTGCAACGAATCGACCGCATAGAGTTCGATGCCGTCGACGAGCGATGCTTCATCGGCGTTGCGTTGCGGCACGATCAGTTTGCGAAAACCGGCGTTGCGTGCTCCGAGGACCATCGGCAGAATCCCATGTACCGGCCGCAGCGTGCCGTCGAGTGCGAGTTCACCAAGCGTGATAAAGTTTTGGATCGCGAGGCGGTCGATCTGTTCGTCGATCGCGAGCAGCGCGAGCGCGATCGCAAGATCGAAGGCCGGGCCTTCTTTGCGTACGTCGGCGGGGGAGAGGTTGACGAGCAGCCGCCCAGCGGGGTAGGCAAAGCCGGAGTTGAAAATTGCTGCGCGTACGCGGTCGCGCGCTTCACCGAGCGCGCGGTCGGGCAGCCCGATGATCGTGAAGGCCGGCGTTCCGGCGGAACTGTCGGCTTCGACGCGAACGACGTACCCCTCGATACCGAGCATTCCGGCGCAGAATGATAGTGCGAGCATATCATGCACATACTGCGACCGGATCGCCCAACGGCTAGAGCACGGGGATGCGCTTTTGGGTCAACGGCGGCAGCTCCACGGTGCCATACTTCGCAGAGGGAGAACACACATGCGCTATATTGCTCTGGTCCTTGCCCTCGGTTTTCTGGCGTTGAGCGCGCCGGTCGCTGCGCAGCAGCGTCACCTCGTATTCACGCACAAGCTCTTCAAGGTGAGCCGCTGCGATGCGCAGCAAAACGTATCGACATCGTATCCCGCCTTCACTCCTGGCTTTTATCCGTATGGCGGACGCCCCTATTATTGGGGCGACCCGTACGGCTACGGCTTCTATCAACCGCCGATGACCTCGTCAAGTCCCACGATGTACGTCGATTTCACCAACGTCACGAACAAGGTCATGAAGGATGTGGTGTGGGGGTTGGTCGCGAACGGACGCCTCGTCGCCGAAGCCAAAGACGTCGGGACCTTCTCGCCTGGTGCCGAGATCAAGCACAAGTACGCGATTAGTGAAAACGTCTTCCCGTTGCAAACCGGATTGCCGCAATGCGTCGCTTTGGCAGTAACATTCGCGGACGGGACGCACCTGCGCAACCCGAACCTGCCGCAAGTGCGCCGCGAGCTGTTCATGTCGCCACCGCCCGGCGCCGGGCCGCCCGCATCCCCGCGACCCTAAGTCCGTCGCGATTAGGGCTACGAAAAAGTAAGCGAAGCTTAGCTTTTTGTAGCCCTAATCGCCGGTGCGACGATTCGCACCAGTAGCACTTGCAACACCGCCGCGGCCGGCACGGCCAGAAACGCGCCGGGTATGCCGAGCAGCGTGCCGCCGATAACCGTCGCGAGAATGATTAGCAAAAAGCTCAAGTTCACGCGCTGACCGAAGATGATCGGCGAGAGCACGTTTTGGTCGATGATTTGCACCACGCTGAAAACCACCAGCGCGATCAACATCTTCGTCCAGCCGCTTGTCGCGAGCACGACAACGAGGATGATCGGTCCCGAGATAACCGCGCCGACCATCGGAATCGCCTGGAAGATTGCGGCGACAAATCCAAGCAGCAGCGCGTAAGGAATGCCAAGAATTCCGAGGGTCGCGCCCATCACCACGCCGACGACCGCACCATTGAGCACAACGCCCTGCACGTATGCACTGAGCTTGGCCTCGATGTCGGCGAGAGCGCCACTCCAATCGTCGCGCGCGTGCGCAGGCATCAGACTCAGTACAAAGCGCTCGAGTTCGCCGGCCGAGAGCATCCAGCCGACCGCGAGCAGCACGATCAACACCGCATCGCCGAGCATCACTGCAACGAGCTTGGGCCCGCTAATAATGAACGGCGCGAGGTAGTTCGCGGTGCTACTGGCGCTGTTGGCTAAGATCGTCGCGATTTGGCGCGCGGTCTGATCGCTTTGGATGAAACGCTGTGCGGCCGTGAGTTGATCCTGCAGGGCGCTCGTATAGCCGGGTAGTGCGCTAACCAACTTCGCGAGTTCGGCGCCGATCGGTTGGAGCAAGACGAATCCAAGGGCGACGATGACGATGAACGTGACGCCAAACACCGAGCCGACCGCAATGCCAAACGGCATGCGTTTGCTCGCCGCCGTTACCGCGGGTTGCAGTCCCGCCGCGAGCAAGATCGCCGTAAAAAGCAACAGCAACGCCGAGAGCGCCGCCGAAAGCACATTCCACAGCAAGAACGCACCGGCAAAGACCGTCGCCGCGATCACCCACCCGCGAACGCTCGTCACGCTTCGAACGTCTTCCAATCGTACGGCGTGAAACCCGCAATCGCGTCGTTCCAGCCGATCCGGTAGGCCGCGCCGATACCTTGTTCGTCATCGAAAGCCGCTCCGCCGACCGGCAGTGTTTTCTGCGGACGAATGTACGTAAGGTCGGTTGAGGGCAGCGATGCAACAAATGTCGCGAGCTGCGGCGCGCCTTCGCTTGCGATCGCGATGTCGGCGTTTGAAAGACGGGCAAACGCGCGCTTGGCAACCGACTGAAAGTACACGCTACGCATATCGCTCGAGAGAATCTTCTGCTGCATCGTGTTGAACGTGCCGGCGGAGACTTCGATTGCATTCTCGTAGTTCGGACTCGCTTCGCTCTTTGGATTCAACAACACGACGTCGGCTCCGGCTGCTACGGCGTGTGCGACCGAGACCGGCGAGTTCGCCGCAACGCCGCCGTCGCAATACTGATTGAGGGTTCCATCCGGGCCGGGCAATTGCACCGGATCCCATAACAGTGGAACACAGAACGACGCAAAGATTTGCTTATGGAACAAGTCGATACTCGCTTCGCGCACGACAGTGTGCGGGCCGAGCGCGATCTGCAGGTTACGGACGATGACATCCCTCATTCCAGCCGGAGCGTTCGGAGGCCGCATGTAGAAGTATTCAGCGCGCTGCATCGTGAGGTTTGTCGTCGCCCAGACAAGTGGCATCACCAGCGGTCGCTCGGGGTCGAGGTTACCCCTTAACCAATCGAGAGGGGGCTTCGAATCGAACAACGCGGTCTGATCCTTCGTCAACGACGCAATGTTAACTGTAGCGATAGCCCGATTGCCGGCGCCCGCTGTCGGGTCGCGCAGCGCCGCGAACTGCGGCTTGAGCTGGAGCACGTGCGCGGCGCTGACACCGTACCAAAGGTCGTGCAGCTTGGTGTACTGCCCGGTTGCGACGAACCACCCGTTGAGTGCCCCGATCGACGTACCGCACACGAGCCCATACGGCTTAAGCGGCGTTCCGTCTTTGACGCCGGCGGCTGTCGCGAGGCAGCCGATGATGCCCGCAGCGTAGGCGCCGAGCGCCCCGCCCCCGCTGAGCACTAGCGCGCGATCGACCTGGGTGCGTTCCGGCTCGGTCGCCGTTGCGCCGATCAATGCCGGCATCGCTCCGGCCATACCGAGCTTTATCAAGAAATCGCGGCGATCAGGCATCATCACATCTTATCGTGAATTGGGCGCTTTTACTTATCCTATTCGCGCAGCCTTGTAGTGTGCAGGATTCGCCCCGCGCATCTGCAGACATTGCGGGTCATGACGCAGACGTGGGCAGTCTGGGGCCCGAGCTGGTTTTGGAGCCTGCTCCTGTTCGCGGTGACCATTGCCATCCACGCATTCGGCATCGTGCTCATCGTTCGAATTTTCGAACGCATACGAATAATGAGCGCACAACATGCGTTTCTCGACACGACCATGGGCGCCGTCGCGGTCATCGTCGCGGTTACGCTGGCGCTTGCAACGCTGCACGCAATCGAAGCACTCATCTGGGGTTGGGTCTACCTGCTGCTCGGCGCGATTCCGACGCTCGCCGATGCCGAGCTCTACTCGGTCGATTCGATGACGACGCGCGGTGCGTCGGGGTTACAACTTGCGCGTGAGTGGCGGATGATGGGTGCGACCGAAGCCGGCGACGGGATGCTGCTCTTTGGGATCAGCACGGCCTTCATTTTCTATACGATGGTGCACGTTCTAAAAAGCCGTCTCCTTGATTGAAGACTACGGTGTCACTTCCTCGCGCGTGCTGCTTCGCTCGCCCGCGTAGAATCCGTACTTGCCCTTGATGTGCTCCCAGCCCGGTTTGGGATCGCCGTACACCCACGCAACGTCGATTGCGCGCGTCGGATCGTCGACGTAGTCGGCGTAGTAACACTTGCCTTTGTATGGGCAGGTGTAGTCGTGCGATGAGAGTTGCAATTTCTTGCTAACCGTCGAAGCATCGAAGTACCAGTTGCCCTCGACCTTAGCGACTTTGTCGCCGGTCGCATCGGCCAGCACCGCTCCGGTGCGTTTCTCTATGATCCGTACGCGCATGGCGGAGCTTTTTGGCGGGCCGAGAACTTCCGCCTTCATGCTCAAACCGATCCTCGAGCTCGACCGTCTCGTCTCTGCGTCGCCCGAACCGCACTCCATCGCCGTGCGCGGCAAGGACGTCTGGGTCGCTTCTCGCGCCACGCGGCGGATCGACGTGATGGAGCGCGAGGGCTGGCGCAAGACCGCTGAGATCGATCCGCCGGGGATGCCGTGGGGGATGAACTTCGGCGGTGGTGCGATCGTGATGACGTGTGGTGAGGGCGACGACGACAACCGCCGTGTGCACCGCTATATTCCCGGTGAAGGCTTCGACGAATTCATGCTGGACTGTCCTGACGATACGGGCTCGCATCTTGCACTCTACGGCGGTCGTGTGCTCCTTGGTCAGTGGTACAACAAGCACTTGTTGCTGTTGAACGACGACGGGAGCGTCGCGCACACGTGGAACGCGCCGCATGAGATTTGCGGCGTCGCCGTGATCGACGACATGGCGATGCTGCTCGGCACCGATGACGAGGATACCGAAGACTACTATATCTCGCGCATCGACTTGCGCAACGGCGTTGCAACCGATTTGGCGAGCGTGCCTTTCCGTGCGCGCGGTCTCGCGTGGGACGGCAGTCGCTTCTGGACCAATCACCGCGAGGCGAACCGCACGGTCACGTTCACTCTGCTGCCTGATTAGCGCGTGCATCTTACCGCGCTCGACTGGTGGATCGTCGTCGTCTCGCTTGGGATCACGTTTATTCCGGCGCTTGTCCTCGCGCGGCGTGCCGGCAAGAACACGACTGAATTTTTCGCGGCCGGCCGAAAGGCGCCATGGTGGCTGATCGGCATCTCGCTCGTTGCCACAACATTTTCGACCGACACACCGAATCTCGTAACCAATCTCGTGCGCGACGGCGGCGTTGCGGAGAATTGGGTTTGGTGGTCGTTTCTGCTCACCGGCATGGCGACGGTATTTTTCTACGCGCGACTCTGGCGGCGCAGCGGTGTCCTGACGGATTTGGAATTCTACGAACTGCGCTACTCGGGCAAGGCGGCCTCCGTAGTGCGCTCGGTTCGTGCAATCTATCTTGGACTATTTTTCAACTGCTTCATCATCGCGAGCGTCAACCTGGCTGCGGTCAAGATCGCAAACGTGTTTTTCGGCTGGCCGCGGTGGGAAACGCTGCTGTTTTGCGCGATTGTACCGATCGTCTTTGCTGCCACAGCGGGGCTATGGGGCGTGATGGTCACCGACACGATTCAATTCTGCATTACGATCACGGCGGCTTTTGCTGCCGCGTACTTTGCGATTCATGCGCCGGGCGTTGGCGGATTGCCCGCGATGGTCGCGCACGTTGCCGCCGCGCACCCACACCTGCTTTCAATTGTGCCGGATTTCGGCGATTGGCCGACCGCGCTCGGCATCTTTGTGATCCCGCTTACGGTGCAGTGGTGGTCGGCGTGGTATCCGGGATCAGAGCCGGGCGGGGGCAGTTACGTCGCGCAGCGCATGCTGGCCGCGCGCACCGAGAACGATGCGCTTTTTGGCACATTTATGTTTCAAGCGATGCACTATGCGCTGCGGCCGTGGCCGTGGATCGTCGTCGCGCTTGCGTCGACGATCGTCTATCCGACGCTCGCCGACATCCACGCGCGCTTTCCTTATGTCTCGCCGGCACTGCTCGGCAACGACATCGCGTATCCGGCGATGCTGGTCTTTCTGCCCGCTGGTTTCGCCGGCTTGATGGTGGCGGGCATCTTCGCGGCGTATCGCTCGACGATCGAAACGCATCTCAACTGGGGCACGTCGTATCTCGTGCATGACTTCTACCGCCGGCTCATTCGCCGTGACGCCGACGAGCATCACTATGTCTTTGTGGGCCGCGTCGTTACGGTGCTGCTGATGGTCGTCGGAATCGGCGTCACCTTTTTGCTCGACACAGCGAAAGACGCGTTCAACCTTTTGATCTCGATTGGCGCGGGAACCGGCTTGATTTATCTGCTGCGCTGGTATTGGTCGCGCATCAACGCATGGAGCGAGATCAGCGCGATGTGCGCCTCCTTTGCCGTTGCGCTTGGGTTCTTTACCGCCGGCAAGCTCGGGCATGCGGCGAGCAGTACGACGATATTGCTCGTGACCGTCAGCGTTACGACCGTGGTGTGGCTCGCGGTCACTTTCCTTACACCCGCCGACGATGCGCAGACGCTCGCGCGCTTCTACGAGAAGGTGCGCCCGGCCGGACCGGGCTGGCGCCGGGTCCGCGCCGCGGGTGGACTTCCCCCGTCGCCTGACTCACCAGCGCAAGCGCTCGGATCGTGGGTACTAGGGCTGGCGGCGATCTACGGCGTGCTCTTTGCGACCGGTGCGTTTATCTACGGACGGATGGTGCCGGGGACCATATGGCTTCTCGTCGCGCTTGCTGCGACGCTTGGTTTGGTCCGCCTCGTGCGTGGTTCTCCACAGATTGCACAAGGCTAAGGTCGCTGATTGTGGACAACGAGGGGCGTTCTTTCGCCGCGGGAAAACGGGCTGCTCATGGCTGAGACCCCGGATCGCCCACACCGAACCGGACAATTCGCGCTCGACCTGATCATCGCGCTCGCCGCGATTATCGTTTCGGGTGCCTCGCTTTGGGTCGCGCTGCGGGCGGACCAAACGCAGGAACAACTCCTCAAGGCAAGCGTTTGGCCCTACGTTCAATATGATACGAGCGACGCGGACGCTGCGGGTGGCAAACGCATTACATTCGAGGTGCGCAACGCCGGCGTCGGTCCGGCGCTCGTGCGCAACGTTGCCGTTTCGTACAATGGGCACTACTATGCGACCGTGCGCGAACTCATGATGGCGTGCTGCAAGGTCGTCGCACACCGCCACATGTTCACCTCGACTCTGCACGATACGGTAATCATGGCGCACGATACGGTCCCGTTCATCACCGTGCTCCCGGACAAGATCGATGCGGCTTCGTATAGCCGGATCGTCGCCGGACGCTTTCAGATAAAAATGCAGATGTGCTACTGCTCGGTGTTGGGCGACTGCTGGTTCTTTGACACGCTGGCGGGGAATCTACCAACCGAGGTGCGCAAGTGTCCGCCGGCGCAACAACCGCAATACGAAACCTAAAGGAGACCACGTTGAAGTCAACTCGCCTGCTCTGCGCAGCCCTCTGTACTGTCCTCGCTGCCTGTTCGAACTCGGGATCATCGAGTTCGAGCGCGTCGCCATCCGCCTCGTCGGCTGCGTCTGCCGGACCGGCGACGAAGACGATCGGCGTATCGATTCAGAATCGGGAGGCGCAGTTCTACCAAAGCATGGAGAGCGGTATGAAGGCCGAGGCGGCCAAGTACGGCTACACGCTCGTTGTCGTCGACGCCAATCGCGATAACGCCAAGCAGCAGAGCCAGGTCGAAGACTTCATCTCGAGCAAGGTCGACGCGATCGTGCTCACGCCGTACGACTCGACGGCAATCGGCAGCGCAATCCTCGAAGCCAATAAGGCGAACATCCCGGTCTTTACGGCCGACATCGCGAGTACGAGCAAACAGGGAACCGTCGTCGCGCACGTCGCCAGCGATAACGTGCAGGGCGGAATGCAAGCCGCGAAATTAATCTGCAAAGCGGTCGGCTCGAGCGGCGAGGTAGCAATTCTCGATGAGCCCGAAGTGACCAGCGTGCAAGATCGCGTAAAAGGTTTCAAGGCCGGGATTAAAGCCGATTGTCCGGGCGTTACGATCGTTGCCGATGTCGACGCCGGCGGCGAACGGGCTAAGGCCGACAGTTCGATGGGTGACGTGTTGCAATCCAATCCCAACGTGAAGGGTATCTTCGGCATCAACGATGATTCCGCGCTCGGCGCGGTGAGTGCGATCAAAGCAGCAGGCGCAACCGGCAAGATTGCCGTCGTCGGCTACGATGCGGGGCCCGAGGCGCAAGCGGCTATTAAAGCGGGAACGATGTATGGCGACGCGATCCAGTATCCCGATAAGATCGGGGCGTTGACGATCGACACGATTCATGATTATCTGTCCGGCAAGACGCCGCCGAAAGTCGTGCACGTTCCGGTCGGCACTTACACGCGTTGAATCCAGGCGCCCCGCTCCTTGAGATGCACGGTATCGGGAAATCGTTTCCCGGCGTCCGTGCACTTTCTGACGTGTCATTGACGCTTAACGCGGGTGAAGTGCTAGCGCTTGTAGGCGAGAACGGCGCCGGGAAATCGACGCTGATGAAAATTCTTGCCGGCGCGCAACGCGCGGACAGCGGGAGCGTCGCGATCGACGGCGCCGAGGTCCAAATTGCGTCACCGCATGATGCCGAGCGCCTCGGCATCGGGATGATCTATCAGGAATTCAATCTCGTTCCGCAGCTCAACGCGCTGCAGAACATCCTGCTTGGAAACGAGCCGGTGCGAGGTGTGATGCTGGACGAGCGCGAGGCCGCTCGGCGCGCGAGCGCGGTACTCCACGACCTCGGCATCGAACTGCCGCTCGATCGGCCGGCGAGCCGGCTCTCAGTTGCGCAACAGCAGCTGATCGAGATCGCCAAGGCCCTTTCGAAACACGCACGCATCATCGTGATGGACGAGCCGACCGCGGCGCTCACCGACCGTGAGATCGACGCCCTCTTCGCGCTGATCGCGCGTCTGAAGGCGGGCGGCGCCGGCATCATCTACATCTCGCATCGCATGGAGGAGCTCCCCAAGATCGCCGATCGCATCACCGTACTGCGCGACGGAGCCGTGGTTGAAACGCGCGACGCCGCGCAGTTTCCACCGGGCGACGTCATTCGGGCGATGGTAGGACGGCCGCTCGACGCGCACTTTCCTGCACTGGATCCGGTCAAGCCGGATGCCCGGGTCGTGCTCGATGTGCGCGATCTTTCGCGGCGCCCGGCGATCGCGAATATCAACTTCTCCGTGCGGGCTGGCGAAATCGTCGGCCTTGCCGGACTGATTGGCGCCGGACGTACCGAGATCGTTCGAGCGATCGCGGGCGCCGATATCCCCGACGCGGGCGTCATTACAATCGACGCGAAGATCGTACGCATTCGCGCGCCGCATGACGGCATCGCAGCCGGGATCGCATTTATTACCGAAGATCGCAAAGGACAAGGCCTCGTGCTCGGCATGACCGTGCGCGAGAACATCACGCTTGCGCACCTCGCGGAGTTCGTCAATCGCGAACATCTCATCTCGCGTTCACGGGAGGAGGAGAGCGCGCGTAAGATGATCGACGAATTGCATGTGCGCACGCCCAGCCCCGAGCAACTCGTGCGCAATCTTTCGGGCGGCAATCAGCAAAAGGTCGTACTGGCGAAATGGCTGCTTGGCCAAGCGCGGGTGTTTTTGTTCGACGAGCCGACGCGCGGCATCGACGTCGGTGCCAAAGCAGAAATCTACGCGCTTATGAAGACACTCCTCGAGAACGGAGCCGCCATCGTCATGGTATCCAGCGAATTGCCCGAGGTGCTCGGGATGTCGCACCGTATCCTCGTGGTTCGCGACGGGGCCATCGTTCGCGAGTTCACGCGCGAAGGCGCCACGCCCGACGCGGTGATCGCGGCCGCAACCGGAGCCGCCGCATGAGCGCGATTCTGAAGAATCTCTGGTTGCGCAATACCGTCCTGGTTATCGTGGTCTTGATCTTTATTACGATTGTCAATATGGCGGCCAAAGGTCAATTCCTGAACCCGCGCAACCTGGTCACCGTCCTCGAACAGATTTCGTACAACTGCATTCTCGGCGTCGGGCAGACGTTCGTCATTATTACGGCGGGCATCGATCTCTCGATCGGCTCGCTTGTGGCGCTGACCGGTGTGGTCATGGCGCAGACAGCAAATCACTTGCCGTTCGATGGCGCACCTCTCGTGCTAGTCACGCTCATCGCGGGCCTTGCCGTCGGCGCGGCTGCTGGCTGGATCAACGCGCTACCGGTGGTCAAACTCAATCTGCCGCCGTTTATCACGACTTTCGCGATGCTCGAAGTCACGCTCGGCCTTTCGTATATCTTCTCGGGCGGACAGCCGGTGGCGGTCAACAACGCAATATTTTCTTCGATCGGTACCGGCTCGGTCTTCGGCCTGCCCGTTCCTGTGATCTGGATGCTTGTCGTCGTTGCGATCGCGTCGGTGCTGCTCACGCGCACGCGCTTCGGACGCTACGTCGTCGCGCTCGGCGGCAACGAAGAAGCCGCCCGTCTTGCGGGCATCGCGACCGCGCGTGTCAAGACGATGGTCTACGTCATCAGCGGCATGTGCGCGGCGATCGTTGGATTCTTGTACATGGCGCGCTTCTCATCGGGCTCACCAGACACCGGCACGCACGACGAATTGCTTGAAGCGATCGCCGCGGTCGTTGTCGGTGGGACGAGCTTGATGGGCGGCCAGGGCTCGATCCTCGGCACGTTCTTCGGCGCACTGTTGATCGGCCTACTCTACAATGCGATGAACCTGATCCATGTCGACTCGTACCTGCAGAAGGTCGTCCTCGGCGTCGTCATCCTGCTCGCAGTCGTGCTCGACGAACTGCGCAAACGCTACCTCGCGAAAGCGTAGAGACGTGGGAGCGCGCGTACACGCGGTCTGGGAATTTTCCCGATCCGCGTGTACCGCGCGATTCAGAACGGGAAGTCGTTCTGCGTAAGGTTCGCGTTGAGGTTGTAGTCGGTGAACGACTGATCGAGCAGGACTGTGGTGCCGGCGTAAAACGTGTTGCGTACCGGCCAGTGCGTGGCTTGCGAGATGTACATACGCTGCTCAGTCACGCCGCCGTTGCTCGCCGGATCGGCGACCTTGAGTGTGAGCAGGTCGGTCTGGACGCCACCGATTGCGCCGCCGGGGGTTTGCGTCAGCTCGCCTTTGACGTCCGTATACGTCGCCACGATATTCTGCGGGAGACCTTCGGGAATCGTGTAGCCACGCAGCGACGTCGCGCGTCCGTCGTGCAGATCGACCTTCAAATGGATGCCGGAGAGGAAGCCGCCTTGATGGCCGCTGACCTTGTCGCCGCCGGTCCATACGCCGCCCGCTCCTCTGTCTGCGCCCGATTCGATGAGCGTCTTGGCAAAGTGCGGCTTCATGAACGAGTAGTCGTAAACGCGATCTTGCGTGTCGCCGCCCTTGGTTTCGTGCGAGTGCAGCTTGAACGTGTACGAGGTCACCTGCGCGAAGGACGCATTGAACGCGTCGATGGCTGGTGCGGTCTGGGCTGCGCGCGCAGCGTGCGGCGCAATGAATGTAACGAGTGCCGCTGCGATGAGAACGAGTGCGAGATTGCGTTGATGCATGAACCCTCCGTTTACAAGTTGGGCGTCCCGGCCCCTGGTTCTTCGTAGAGCAGCGTGCCGTGCTTACCCTCTACCCCGATCAATACGTCGCACTTGGCATCGGCGGCGATCTCCTCGATCGTGCGGCCGAGCGGCGCACCCGTATATTTGCCTTCCCGGAACGAGCCCAGGATGATCAAGTTGGCCCTTTCGCGCTTGGCGAGGTCGAGTACCGCTTGTTTTGTGGAGCGAGCCTTGATGGTCTCCGTGCGAATCGAAACACCGCTTTGCCCGGCGATCTGCTCGGCAGCGCCAAGCGCATCGAGCGCCGCGCGCTCTTCCAGCGCCATTTCGGCGTCGGGTGGCAGCGTGTACGGTACTTCGATAACGTAGACCGCGAGCAGCTCCGAGCGCTCGCCGCGCGCGAGCTTGGCCGCCAATGCCATCATGTGGCTCGATAGAATGTCCGGCGAAAAGACCACCACGATCGACCCGACCATGCGTTCGAGCCCGGTCGTCGCTTCCTTGGCGAGCTTTTGCACGAACGAGGCCGGCGGATGGAGCATCCACCAAATCGTCGAGCCGATCGCAAAGCCGATAAAGAGCGCGATCAGCGCGCCGGCGAGCGTGACGTGGACGGTGCCGTCTTCGTAGATCACGCGCGGTGCGCCCCGAAGAGCTGGCGCAGCCGCACGGCGCCGAGCGCAATCATTGCGATGCCAAGCACGATACCGGTGAAACTCGCGCCGATCGGATAGGGCATCATCCGCACGATGATGATGGCGCCGATGACGATCATTGCGACCGAGAGCGCAGTGCGCACGGCGAACATTACGCTCCACCTTCGCGCTTGGCGCGCCGTTCGTCGCTCGCACGCACGTTTGCAACGTACTCGTCCATCAGCTCGAGTTCGCCAGCGCGGCGTAGGATCTCGACTTGTTGGCCGCGCCAGTCGCGTTTACGCGACCCAAGTAGTGGCAACCGTTTGCGCCAGCGATAGAAGAAGTAAAGAATGATCCCCAAGACGATCCACGACGGTCCGGCGATGCGGCCGATCGGATGCGTGATCAGCGTGAAAACGAGGATCGCGCTCATGCCGATGAAGCCAATCACGGCAACGACCGGGAACTGGACGCGCTCGCCACGGAACGTCATGGGAATGTTGATCGGGATCTTGAACTTGCGCGGGCTAAGCGGATCGGTCAAACGTAGCGCGACGAGCGCAACGAACACGAACGAATAGCTCGTCGCCGCGCCAAACGCGTAAAGATCACCCAGGAAATCGATCCCGCTCTCGCCGTTGAATCGCTTTGCATAGATTGCCGCCATCGCCGGACTCAGCGACGGCAGGGCTGCAAAGATCACCTCGATCAGCGCGACCGAGGTAAAGACAACGAGTGAGACCATCGGCGTTCGAAAGCGTGGCTGAACGCTGCGAAAGAGCGACGGCAACAGGTTGGTCGAGGCCATCGCGTACGCGATCCGTGAACTGCCGAAGACGCCGGAGTTGGCCGAGATCAAGAGCAAGACCGCGCCGAGCACCGGCACGTAGAAGGCCGCGATCGCGCCCCAATACGGCACTTGCTCCGCGATCAGCGCGACCGCCTTGCCGTTGTTGTCGTTGTTGCCGAGGTACTGCCAGAGCATTTGAGCATGGCCGTGGGCATCGAGCGGGATCGGATGCCAAGTGTGCATTCCGAGCGCCAAGTTTGCATACGATAGTGCAAAAATAAGAATGGTCAGAATCAATGCGGTGGAGGTGCGCGGGATGACCGAAGCCGGCCGCTGTGTTTCTTCCGCCGCCTGCGAGATCGACTCGAGACCGACGAACGACACGATCGCAAGCGAGATGCCCTTCATAAAATCGAAGGGCGACGGCCAGCTCGTTTGCATCGTGTGGACGAGCAAATTTGGGCTAAAGGCAAAGAGGAACCCAAGCGAGAGGATTGCGGTCTCGCTGACCACGTCGAGCGCGCTGACGAAGCCGTTAAACGCGGTCGACTCGCGCACCCCGATGATGTTGAGCATGCACAGACCGACAATGAGCCCGACGACGACGATAAAGTGCGTCCAGGCGTGTGTGGGCGCGCTCACGACCGGCAGCAATTGGCTCAGGTAGTCGACGCAACTCCAAGTGAAGAGGGCGATATCGATCGTGAAATCGAGCAGTACCGCCCAGCCGGCGATGAAGCCAAAGAAATCGCCGAGCCCGCGGGTGACGAAGTACTGTCCACCGCCCGCGACGGGATAGGTCGAAGCAAGCTCGGTGTAGGCAAGGCCGATGCAGACGTACACGATGCCGGCAAATAGAAAGGCGACGTTCGATGCGCCGGCTGCCGCACCGAGCACGAGGCCCAAGCCGACGAAAATGTCGGCGCCGACGTCGGAATAACCCCAGGAGAACGAACCCCAGGGCGTGACCGACCGCCGAAGTTCCGGCTTGCGTTCGCTCATTCGGTGGGTTAGAAGATGATCCCGATGGCGGTGCGTTCGAGCGCGTTGATCATGTATTCCGTGTGTGCGTACTGCTCGTGAAGACCGAACTCGTGAAAGATACGCAGCGCTTCGTTGAGCCGATTGACGCCGTCACGAAGTTCGTTGCGGTCGCGCTTGCCGTCGGTTGCTTTTTGCAAAACCATGGTTGCGAACTTCAGTGCCGTCTTAGCGTACTCCACTTCGTTGTTGATCGCCGAGAGCTCATGCATCGCGGAGAGATATGCGTCGCGCGCCTCATCGTAGTCTCGGCGCCGCGTCGCGATCATACCCTTGAGCACGTTCTCGAGCGCATCGCTGCGATTGCGCGAACTTGCGAGTGCCCGGTCGAGTGCTTGGCGCAGCGTCGGATCGGTTGTCATCCCACCCGACGATGGCGAGAACGTCTTGAGCGGCTTGGACTCAGGCACCGGCGCTGCTTGCGTGTGTGGTTGGGCGGTCGGTCCGAGCAATATCGAGATGTCGGCCATGAATCCGCTGGCGTTTTGGTAGCGGCGACCCGGATCTTTTTCGATCGCGCGCATGATCACGATCTCGAGCGCGTCGGGAATGTTGCGGTTGATCTCGCGCGGAGGGGTCGGCAAATCGTGGACATGCGAATACATCGTGGCAACGATATCGTCGCGGTCGTTACGAAACGGCAGCGTGCCCGTGAAGATCTCGTACATCACGATACCAACGGAATAGAGATCGCTGCGCACATCGGCGGGTTTGCTCAGAAAGCGCTCGGGCGCAAGATACGAGATCGTGCCGACGATCTGTCCGGTGCGCGTAGTCTGCGTCACTTCGCTTGCACGACGCGCAAGGCCAAAGTCGGTAAGCTTCGTGTGCTTACCGTCCTCAACGATCATGATGTTCGACGGCTTGATGTCGCGGTGGATGATGCCTTGAGAATTCGCGTATTCGAGCGCTTCGAGCACTTCGTAGATATAGCCGAGCGCCTGTTTATAGCCGAGTTCGCCACCTTCGAGCGCCGAAAGCGTTTTACCGCGCACCAGCTCCATGACGATATACGAAATGCCGGCATCTTCGCCGGCGTCATAGACTGCCACGATATTCGGATGATTCAAACGCGCCATCGCGCGCGCTTCCATTAAGAGGCGTGCGTTGGTTTCGTCGGAACGTTCGACGAGCACCTTGACCGCAACGTCTCGACGAAGCGTCTTGTCGAGACCCCGGTAGGTGTCGGCGGTTCCGCCGCGTCCCAGCAACTCGGCGATCTCGTAGCGTCCGCCGAGAGTCCGTCCTTGGAGTGAATCCACTAGCCCGATCTGTCCATGGGTTAGAAAGCGTTTCGATGCACGGCTATGCGATTACCGTCTATGGTCACGATGTCGAAGCGGACCCGTGCCATTGGGGCGACGATCTGGGCATAATCCGATGCAATCATTCGTAGTTTTCGGCGTTTTCGCGCATCGACTGCACTGAGCGCCGAGCCGAAGGAGGACCCCTCTCGGCGCTTGACCTCGACGAAAACGAGGGTGCCGGATTCGACGCAGACGAGATCGATCTCACCTCCTGGGACCCGCACGTTCTGCGCGACGACCCGGTAGCCGAGACCGCTCAGGAAGGCTGCAGCAAGCGCTTCACCCTTGCGCCCCTTCGAGCTGGTGCTCGAATTCTTCACTGTAGTCCACTGCGTCAGGGTCCTGGGCGAACAAGAGTTCGAGCTGCGCCGCTTTCACCCGCGCCCAGCCCGCGCGGTGGTGCACGCTCGGCCCGTGGACGCGGAGCGCCTCGATGTGGGCGGGCGTCGCGTAGCCTTTGTGGTCGGCGAAGCCATAACGCGGGTCTTCCCGGTCGAGTGCAGCCAGGAGGTCGTCGCGGTATACCTTGGCGATGATCGACGCCGCCGACACGACGGCACAGAGTGCGTCGCCCTTGATCAATGGCTCCTGCGGGCCCGCGAACGAGCGAATGCGCACCGCATCGGTGTAGAGGTACTCGGGCGCGCAGCCCAGCGCCGCGATCGCCCGCTCCATCGCAAGTACGCTTGCCCAGTAGATGTTGAGGCGATCGATTTCGGCGACGCTCGCAACGCCGATCGCATACGACACGACCTTCGCCGCAATCTCGCGCGCAAGTTCGCGGCGACGCGGCGGCGGCACAACCTTTGAATCGTTGAGTCCGCGCAACATCAGTGGCTCGCTTGCAACAACGCACGCGGCGACGACGGGACCGGCCAGCGGGCCGCGCCCGACTTCATCGACGCCGCCGATGAGCTGAAAGCCGCGATCGCGTGCCGCGTTCTCGAAACGATGCAGCCGGTGCAAGCGCCGGCGCTCGCGCTCGTAGACGTTCTTGTGCTTACGCTGCTTGTTCGTCATCGTCGCCCGGTGCTTCGAGGCTGATGCGGCCAAAAACTCCGTCGTTAAACGCTTTTACGTAAGACTGTGCGGCGTTGTGCTCGTCGATCTCGCCGCCACGGCGTATGAACCCGCGCTCCGCCGCGAAGCTCGCAAGATCGGGCACCTTGGTACGCCCAGCGCTCTTATCCACAAGCCAACGATGAAACTCGGTGCTTACTTCGTACGGATCGTAGCGTTCGCGCGGTACGGCGCCGATCAGAGCAAGCTTCCACTGCGCTTGTGCGGTGGGAATCTTCGGTACCAGGATGCCGGGCGTATCCATTAGTTCGATGTTCGGCGCGAGCCGGAACCACTGCAATTGGCGAGTGACGCCGGCGCGATCTTCCGTCTTGGCAGCTCCGCGGCGCAAGAGCCCGTTGATGATCGAAGATTTCCCCGAATTCGGCACGCCCACGACGATCACACGGGAGAGGCCCGTGCGGGCTTTCGCCTTTGCCGTTAGCGCCGCAAGAACGCGTGAGACGCTCTGCTGCGCGCGTGCCTCGACGGCGATCGCCTCGCGATCGCGCGACGCAAAATCCTCGATCCAGCGCTTGGTGATTGCTGGGTCGGCGAGGTCGTCGCGGCTAAGCACCACAATGCGCGGGCGATTGCCGATCAGTTTGTCGAGCATCGGATTGGCGTCGCTGCGCGCCACGCGCGCGTCGATCACTTCAACAACGATATCGATCAGCTTGAGATACTCGCCGATGCGGCGCATTGCCCGGACCATGTGGCCGGGGTACCACTGCACCACATTATCGAGGCGCTCTTTCATAGCGTACCAACCGAGGGAAGCGGCCAGATACCCGCAACCGCCTTACCCGTCAACGCGCGCTCGGGCACGGGCCCGAAGGCGCGCGAGTCTTCGCTCACCGCGCGATTGTCGCCGAGCACGTACACATCTTCAGGCGGCACGGTGATCTCGGGTTCGCTGCGTTCGTCGGGAAACGCTACGTACGGCTCGTTCAGGCGCGCGCCGTTGACGTAGACGACGCCACGATCTATCCGGATGCGATCGCCGGGAAGACCGATAACTCGCTTGATATAGAGTTCCGGCGTGACGCCGTCATGGCGGAACGTGACGATGTCACCGCGTGCCGGCACGTGGAAGCGATATGCGAGCGTGTTGATGACGACAAACTCGCCCGAGCTCACGTGTGGAGACATCGAGGGACCGGAGACTTGCCAAAAGCGGATGAAAAATGCTGCGATCAGCACGCCGAGGATCGCAAGTTGCAGCACGAGGCTCGCAAGCGAGCGCAATTGTACGAACCGCACCACGAGATGTGCTCTTCGCGATTATTTCAGAATTTTCATTTGGTTGAGCGGCCAGAAGATGAGGAACGCACGGCCGGTAAAGCCGGCGCGTTCGCCCGTCCGCGGACCACTCGCAAACGTTCCCGCGTCCTGCGCGAAGCCCCAGATGTGGGAATCTTCGGAGTCGTTGCGGTTGTCGCCGAACATCAGAAAGCAGTTCGGTGGGATGGTGTCGGGCGCGGTCCAGTGCGATTTCGGTGGCACGTTTGCTTGTGACGGGTCGAGCGCATGCCAGCCAAATCCGTCATTGACCCAGATTCCGTAGTTTGCGATCTTTAAATCGTAGTTGGGTTTTTCCGCGATGTATGGCTCGTTGAGCGCCACGTCGTTGATGTACACGATACCTTTGGTGACGTGCAGCCGCTCACCGGGAAGGCCGATGACCCGCTTGATGAAGTCGTCCGGCGTTGGGATCGGCGGCGGGAACACCACGACGTCGCCTTCGTGCGGAGCGTGGAAGCGATATTCGAACTTGTCGACGAGCAGCACGTCGTGCACTTCCAGCGTGGGCACCATCGAAGCCGATGGAATGTAGTACGTCCGCGCCACAAACGTGATCAAAAGCCACGCCGCGATACCCGCATAAATGAACGGATCGAGATACTCGCGCGCGATAGCGACGCTGCGTCCATTCGATGCGGCCATCACGGGGCGAATCGAGAGTGCAATACGCGAGACCAGAATGATCGCGACCAAGCCGAGAAGATCGTAAGGTGTCATAGTACTTTCAAATGTGGCCAGAGAATCATGAACGCTTGCCCGCTGAAAGCGGCTCTCCGCGCGAATCCCCATACGTGCGAATCGTCCGAATAGTTCCGGTTATCGCCGAGCATGAAGTAGTAACCACGCGGAATACGGTTGGGTGCCTGCCAGATTCCTCGCGGAGGCACGTCGGCCTGCGCCCGATTGAGAGCTTTACCGTTCACGTAGATTCCGTAGTTTCGGATCTCGAGGTCGTAGTTGGCAGGCTGGTTTTCGTAGGGTTCGGCGAGCGGTTTCCCATTACGGTAGACGATACCGTCGGAAATCCGAATCGTGTCGCCCGGAGCGCCGATGACGCGTTTGATGAACTCATTGCTTGCGGTGCGTACCGGCGGTGCAAAGACCGCGATCGCGCCGTCCCGCGGTGCGTGCAGGCGATATGCTAATTGATCGGAGAGGAAGATGTCGCCGATTTGGAGCGTCGGGATCATCGAGATCGAGGAAATGTAAAGCGTGCGGATGACGAAGATAAAGAGCAGCAGCGCGACCAGCCCGACGACGATAATCCACTCGAGGCAGGTCCGGAAAACCGCGAAGGGCTTGCGGCTGTTTACTTCGCCGCTTTCTTTTCTTTGATGCGCGCGGCTTTGCCGATCTTCTCGCTGAGATAGTACAACCGGCTACGGCGCACGATACCGCGCTTGCTCACTTCGATCTTCTCGACGCGCGGGCTATGCACGAGGAACGTCTTCTCGACACCGACACCGTGTGCGACACGGCGCACCGTGATCGAAGCCTTGGAGCCGCCGCCTTTGCAGACCGTCACAACGCCTTCGAACATCTGCACGCGCTCTTTGCCGCCCTCGACGACCTTGGAATAGACCTTGACCGTGTCGCCCGAACGAAATTCGGGGACCGAGCCTTTGAGTTGTTCGCTATTGAGTACGTCGATGACGTTCATGGCACAATTCTCTACTAACGGCAGATGCAAAGACAGCGCGGGTGGGGCCGCGACAACCTCGGGATAGTATCATGGGTCGGGGTCGACCAGCAAGTCCTTACGGCGAGCTGCCGTGCGGGCCCGGGACTGCTCCCGGCGCCAGGCGGCGATCTTCGCATGGTCACCCGAGAGGAGCACCGAAGGAACCTCGACCCCGCGGAAGACCGCGGGCCGCGTGTAGCTCGGGTAGTCCAGGAGCCCGTTGGCAAAGGACTCGTGGGCGGCCGACTCCGCGTCGATCACCCCCGGGACGAGGCGGGCCGTGGCATCGAGCATGGCCAGCGCCGCGAGTTCGCCGCCGGTGAGGACGAAGTCGCCGACCGTGAACTCTTCGATCGGATAGAGCTCGGCCAGTCGCTCGTCGATCCCCTCGTAGTGCCCGCAAATCAGGACCAGCCGGTCGAGCTGCGCGAGGCGCGCCGCCTGGTCGTGCGTGAACGCGATGCCGCCCGGCGTGGGGACGGCGATCGTCCGCCGCTCGCTTGCCGGTGCCTCGGCGATGATCCGGTCGAGAACGCGGGCCACGGGTTCGATGCGCAACACCATGCCCGCGCCCCCACCGAACGGCTCGTCGTCGGCGCGTTCGTTCCCGCGCAGCGCGTCGAGCAAATGGTGGTAGCGAATCGCAATCGTACCGGCCTCGACCGCGCGGCCAACGATCGAGAGCCCAACGAACGGTGCGAACACCTCGGGAAAGAGGGTGACCACGTCGATGGTGAGCATACGACTCGTATGGCGGAGACCGAGCAGATCTTCCTTTCCGAAGAGATCCTGACGTTTATGCGCAACGCCGCGCGCCTCGCTGGTGAACTCAAGGAACCATTTATTACGACACGTACGCTGCTCGTCGCACTACTCGAGGACCCAACGCTGGGCGAAGCGCTGGTCGAGGTGCTGCCGCGCGAGAAGCTCGAAAACTATCAGTTGCCCGAAGATGCCGGAACGCGCTTGACTGCCTCGCGCGTGCCCGAGCCCAATGCACAAGCCGGCGAGCGTCCCGCGCTCCTTCGCTTTAATACGCTCGCCTTCAAAGTACCCGACGGCAGCAAGAGCGTATGGCTCTCGCGCGAGGCCGCTCAAGTCTGGAACGAAGCCGCAAAACGCGTCGGCGACGGCGAGAAATTCATGCCAAAGCACATCGCATTCGGTATCGCAGCCGATGCCATACGCTCGCCCGGCGTGCTGGCCGCGATGCATATATCGCCCGGCGATGTCACCGAGGTATTGCTGAAACTCTAGCGGCCAGCGCGCGCAAATGGGTATCGTTCGGGAAACGCTGCGCAGCGGTTTGCGCGAGCAGAGCGGCTTTGGCCTGCTCGCCATTTTCAAGTGCGGCAATGACGCGCAAGCTCTGCACGTCAGCTGTATCGCCCGCCCGTGCGAGCACGCGCTCGGCCTCGTCGGGCTGATGTACCTCGAGCAACCGCGCGGCGAGTGTGAGCGCGTCGGAGCTCGAAGCACGATACGCGCGCAGCGCAGCCTCGCGCGCCGAGGGCGTGACCCATCGCTGAAACGCCGGGTACACTCCGAGTTCGGCGTAGTCGCCGTTGCCGATTTCGTCATCGATCCACGCGGGGTTTTGGTTGAACGCCACATCGAGATAATGCAGGGCGAGATCGGGTTGTTCGATCTGCACCGCGATCTTCGCCGCGGTGAGAAAGATGCGCATCCATTGTGGGGCTTCCGCCGTGGCTGCAACGAGCAATTGCTGCGCTTTCGGATAGTCGCCGCGTTGCGACGCGAGTCGCGCATTAACGAGCACTTGCCGCGCATCTTGCATGGCATAGAGCTTGCGCAAGTCGCCAACGGGGTCGTTCGAGCTGTCCACGCGCAGGTCGATGTCGAGCGGAAAGCCTTGAGGTGTTCGTACTAGTAGCGCCGCGGATTGCCGGCCAGTGCTTTGGCCACCGGCGGCATCGCCCGCGGAAAGAGCGGTGAGCAGCCGTTTGGCGAGAGAACCCGTCGTTGCGAGAAATGCCCGCTGCATCTGTTCGACGACCGTCGAACCCGCGAGGCCATTGCCCTGGATGCTGTAGCCGTCGCCGCTGATCGCCCCGGTCCACGGCGACGCGACGACGTCGCTTCCGCTATAGTTTACGGCCGCGCCGTCGAGTGCGACGATGCCGACCTGCCGGTCCGCGATGCCTTGGCCATCGAAGTTGCCGTCTTGCGCTAGCAGTCGGTCGAGCACGTGTTGCGGATCGAGCCCCGAAGCTAGGAGCGCGAGGCCGCGTGGACCGTACATCGGATTCGTTTCGAACTGCGAGGCGATCGCACCGACACCGGCCTGCGCGTACGGCACGCTCGCGCCCACCGCGAGGTTGTTCGTTTGTACGGCGACGCCGCAGGCTCGCGTCACACGATCGCAGGCAACGATCGAATACGTCGCGCGCGCCGGCAGGGTGCACGCGGCAAAGAGGACGAGCGCGAGGGCTAGGTTCTTGATCCGGCTTCTACAGCCGTCAGTTCTTCGAGATATTCGAAGAGTTGCGGCAGCGTGATCTTCTCGAGTGCCGTCATCTCCTTGATGCGCTCTGCATCTTCGCCTTCATCGCGAATGTAGCAGCGCGTCTCCACGCCGTTTTCACTCTCGCTGATGAATGACACGGCGAAACCGCGTCCGGGCGTTTCGTCATAGATGCGCATCGTCTGCGGATTGAGGATCTCGATCGAATGCGACGCGTTGTTCGCATCGAAGATCAAAATCTTGAGATGCTCGTAGTTGGTGACTTCGATCGAGCCGACGACGAAGACGTTCTTCGCGGAGAAAAATTCATGCCCGCGCTTGCTGCGACTCGAGACTTCGTAGAAGACTCGGTGAGCGACGAAGCGGCTCAGGATCTTACGGAGGGTCGCCAATGAGGCGAGCGTCTCCGTGCGGTTGCCTCGCGTGTAGATGATCTTCACGGTTGCGGAGGAGCCTGCTTGCACAGGCCTGGGAGGAGTTCCTTTAAGCTGCATGCCCTCGCCGTACCCATGCCGCCTTGGGCTGGCTTGGGCGGACCGTGGCGGTCGCGGGCGAAGATCAAAATTCTAATGTTCTCCGTCCCCGATATCATGGTTGTTAGCGTGCTTGCGCTGTTGCTCTTTGGCCCGGATCAGCTGCCGAAGATGATGCGCCAGGCAGGCCGCGTCATGCGCGAGGTCCAGAATACCTCACACTCGTTCATTGCCGAGATGGAGCGCGCCGCGGATGTCAGCGACGCCAAAGCGGCGACGCCGCCGCCGATGCCCCCCGCGCCGAGCGAGATGCATCCCCCGCTAGACGACGCCAAAGGCTAATAACTGCGCGATTACATGCGCGGTTAAATATTGAAGTTTTGGCGCAGCTCCGTAATGCGCTGCGCGATTTGCGTGCGCACCTGCGCGTGCAGACGTTCTTTCTGCTCGTCGGGCAAACGGCGATAGACCATGTAGCCGGCGGCCGAGACCAGGCCACCCAGCAGACCGATCAAGAGCGCTTTGCCGACTTCGTTCTCGCTATCACCCTGCGGCTCGTTGCCGAAGGCGCCTTGATAGCCGTTGCCGGCGGAATTCGACCCGGACCACTGCTGGTCGGGTGGCGTCGTACGAAACGTGTCTGACATGAAGTTCTCCTTCGGTACCGGGGCGTCTCTGATCGGCAAAGCTTCAGCTTTGACGGACAGAGACTTCTTACCCGGTTTGCGCCTTGCGTGTTACACGGACGTGCTGCGGGTATTGGCGCGCGATCTGCTCGAGCGCGATCTCCGCGGTCGCGACAATTGCCACGACCCCGGCGTCATCGCGGTTGTTTTCAGGCACGCGCACATCGAGGTGCCCGCCGCGCATTTGGGCAGCGGTATCGATTTTCGCGTGCTCTTCGAGCCCGGCGCGGGCGGCTTGTAGCACCGCCGAAACCGCTGCGCAGACAAGCGAAAACTCGTCCGAGCTGCTCTGCGGAATCTCGACGTGACCGGACGCAAAAAACCGGGACAGCCGCTCGCGGCCGTCCCGGTAGAAAATGACTTCAACCATCGCCTGTGTTAGAGGCTGATTTTCGTGATTTTGACTTCAGCGAAGCGTTGGCGGTGGCCGTTGAGCTTGCGCACGCGCTTCTTCGGTTTATAGCGGAAGACCAGGATCTTCTTGTCCTTGGCCTGGCGCAGCACGGTGCCGGTCACGGTAGCGCCCGCAAGCGTCGGCGCTCCGACTTTCACGTCGCTGCCGGTGCTCGCGAGCACGACCTGATCGAACGTGACGTCGGCTCCGGCCTCGAGGTCGATGAGGTCGGTGCGAATGATATCGCCTTCCGCGACGCGCACTTGCTTGCCGCCGGTCTGGATGATCGCGTACATAACCGAGCTACGATACCAGGCTAGGGCAGGAGCGTCAAGCGGTTTACCGTGGCCCGGTCGACCGCCGCAGCCGAGTATGGCAGGGCAAGCAGCCGTCCCGCGACCCAGGCTGCGGCTTCATCGGTGTAGTGCCCGCTCCCGGGCCGGCCCGACTCGCCTTGCGGAATCGTAATACCACCGGCATCCCAATTGCCGATGTCCCACACCGCGCGAAAGCTCTGCGAGAAACCGGTGTTCTGCACGTGCACCGTATAGGCGTCGCCGTTGCCCGCGAACGTCGTCCCGTTCAAGAACGAGGCGCCGAGCGCCGCCAGCGGATGTTTCACCGGCACGGCGCCCGCCGTGCCCCACGGTTGCGGCGAGGGATCGGCGACGGCCGCAAGCGCGGTCACCGCGTCCGGCTTCGCGCGCGACCCAATCATCGCCGCCGACATCCCGCCGAACTCTCGCACCAGTGCCAGGCGCAAACGAAACGCCGCGGTTGCATCGCGCGAGTCAGGCGTGAAGCGGCCATCCCACGCGGAAAGGTTGGGCACGTACGATGCCAGTTGCCGCTCGCAAATCGAGAGTACATCCATCTGCATCGAGGCAAAGTAGTCGACGTCATAGCTTTTGCGCGCACGGAGCAGCTCGGCGACGCGATGCGCGCGGCACGGCGCGGTGAAAGCCGCGCTGAGTCGGTACGGATACGACGGCCCATACATCTTGTTATTGGATGTCCACACGATTGCGTCACGCGACGGTGCAACGTGCGGCAATACCTCGAACGGGACGTCTGGATAGGTCTTGGCGAGATCGCCGGCCGGATGAATGTTGCGCGACCACAGCGGATCGTTCGGAATTTGGCCGGCGAGCTGATACGCGACACGACCGCTCGTGTCGGCGATCACGAAGTTCTGTGTCGGGCCCGGATACCTGCGCAGCGATGCAAGCGCGTCTTCGATACGCTTCCCGCGATTGAATCCGGTGAAAGCTATGAGCGGCGCGAGCGGCGTCGCGTACGCGTTCCACCGCACCAGCACGAACTTCGACGCTCCCGCTGCACGTATGTCCGTGCCGAATTCGCGCGGCGTGCGGTAGTACCGCTTCGTCACGTCGCGGCCGAAGCGCATGTGAAACGTCTCGGTTTGCCAATCGGCTGAATTGAGCGCCGAGGGTGCGGCAAAGACGCTGAGTGCGGTGACGGTACCGTTGGTCGCGGCCCAGGCGATGCGATCGTTGTGGCCGAGCGTGATCCCCGGCGTGCCGACCAGCGCCGCACCCGCGACATGGAAGCCCGGCGCTTGCATATCGACCAGATACCACACGCCGGGAATGGCGAGATCGAGATGCGGATCGTTGGCGAGCAGCGCGCGATGCGTTGTCGTATGCACGGCGCCGGCAGCCCAGTTATTGCTGCCGATCGGCGGTCGCGTGTCGAGCAAACTGCGGATGAGCGCGGCGCGTGCAGCGTCCGGCGCGCAATGTGCGGGATCGGCGATGTGCGCGAGCCCCTCCGTCACCGGAGCATCGAAGCAGGGATCGGTCAATGGCGGTTCGTTGCCGATGCGCGCCGCTATATCGTTCCAGTCATCGGTGAGATCCAGCACGGTTGCAAACGACACAGCAAGCGAATCTTGCGGACGCCACGGCGTCATGTCGTAGTCGAGCACGCGAAACTCAACCGGCGTCGACTCGTGTTTGGCCGCTGCGTTGACGCCGTCAGCGAAGGCTTGCAGCATGGCACGATCTCCCGCGCTAAGTTTCGTCCACTGCGCTTCGACGATCGCGCGCACCGGGACGATGCGGGATTTCTCGTCGGATCGCAACGCGGCAGTGCCAAGGATCTCGGTAAGATCGCCGTACACGAAGCGGCGCAGCAGATCGAGCTGGAAGAGTCGATCTTGCGCTTGCACGTAGCCTTCTGCGAAAAATACATCGTGGTCGTCGGTTGCGCGTATGTGTGGAACGCCGCGTCCGTCGCGTAAGATCTGCACGGGTGCATGCGCGCCGGTCCCTGCGATCGTGCCGGCGACGGTTGCGGTAGAGTGCATGCCGACGGCGACATTGCCTGTGTAGAGTACGGCGAGAAGCAGGACGATCGCGACGACGATGCCGACCGCGCCAAGAACGGCGCGCACTACAGCGTCACGAAGAGTTCGCCGTCCGCATCGCGCACGGCGTAGGTGTCGATTGGAACCACGGCCGGAAGCGTCGGCGCTCCGTCACGCACGTCAAACGTGGCGCCGTGACGCGGACAGACCGCGCAATAGCCCTCGAGTGTGCCCTGATCCAGCGGCCCGCCATCGTGGGTGCAGACGTCGTCGATTGCATAGAACGCTCCACCGACGTTGCAGACGAGAATCTCCCGTCCGTCGATAGTAAACGGCTTGGCGGTTCCAGGGGCAATGTCGGCGGCAGCGGCCACGCGGCGTTCCATCATTCACTGCCCGACTTTGTGACAGGGCGCGAGGTTCCTCGGAGAGGCCCGTCTAACCGACGGCGCCCTCCATCTCCATCTTGACCAGGCGGTTGAGCTCGACCGCATATTCCATCGGCAGCTCCTTGACGAAGAAGTCGAAGAAACCGTTGACGATCATTGCGGTCGCATCGGCTTCTGAGAGTCCGCGCGACATCGCGTAAAAGAGTTGGTCCTCGCCGATCTTCGAGACGCTTGCCTCGTGCTCGACGGTTGAGCGCTGCTCGTGAATCTTCATCGTCGGCTTCGTGTCGCTCGATGACTGGTCATCCATGATCAGCGCATCGCAGCGCACGCGCGTCTTTGCGCCAATCGCGCCCGGAAAAATTTCGACCAAGCCACGATACGTGGTCTTGCCGCCGTGCGCGCTAACGCTCTTATTGGTCACGACCGATGTCGTGTTTGGCGCGGCGTGAATCACCTTCGCGCCTGCGTCTTGGTGCTGGCCTTCACCGGCGAACGCCATCGAAAGGATCTCACCGCGTGCGCCCTCGCCCATCAAATAGATCGAGGGGTACTTCATCGTCAGCTTAGAGCCGATGTTGCCGTCGACCCACTCAACGGTCGCGTTCTTGTGCGCGATCGCACGCTTCGTAACGAGATTGTAGATGTTACGATACCAGTTCTGGATCGTCGTATAGCGAATCGATGCATCGTCGTGCGCGACGAGTTCGACCACGGCGCTGTGCAGCGACGACGTCGAGAACTTCGGCGCGGTGCAGCCCTCGATGTAATGGATCTTTGCACCTTTGTCGGCGATGATCAGCGTGCGCTCGAACTGGCCCATGTTCTCTGCATTGATACGGAAGTAGGCCTGTAGCGGCATCTTGACTTCGACGCCCGGCGGTACGTAGATGAACGATCCACCCGACCAGACTGCCGAATTGAGCGCCGAAAACTTGTTATCGGCAATGGGAATGATCGTTGCCAGATACTTACGGACGATGTCGGGATACTGCTTAACCGCCGTATCCATGTCGCAGAACAATACACCCTGCGCGTCGAGTTCTTTGCTGACGTTGTGATAGACGACTTCCGACTCGTACTGCGCGGAGACGCCGGACAAGAACTTGCGCTCAGCCTCGGGGATGCCCAAACGATCGAAGGTACGCTTGATGTCGTCGGGCACGTCGTCCCACGAACGCTCGGTCTTGTCGGTCGACTTCACGAAGTAGTGGATGTCGGCGAAGTCGATCGCATTGAGCAGCTCAGTGTCGCCCCACGCGGGCATCGGTTTGCTCATGAAAATTTCGTATGCCTTGAGACGGAATTCACGCATCCAGTCCGGCTCGTTCTTCATCGCGCTGATGCGCTCGACGATCTCGCGCGTCAGGCCCTTGTCCGACTTGAAAACGTAGTTTTCTTCGGTGTCGTGAAAGCCGTGGCGGTAGTCCTCGGAGACGGGGAGTTGTGCAGGCATGGTCATGGCCTTACGAGGGTATCACGCTCACCCGTATAGTCAAGATAGTTAAGTGGTAACTGCGTTTTCTCTGGGCTGGAGGGCTCTCGCGAAGACCACGATGTGCCCGATGAGGTAGGTCGGCACGAGGACGAGGGGGATCAATGACCAGGGAAGCGTGGTGATGGCCGCTGAGCCGACGCCGGCGTGGATCAGCTGGGTTGGTCCGGGCTGGGAGAGGACGCCCAGCGACACGGCGACCAGCAAATCGATCATCCCAAACGCATTCCAAGCCAGAATGCGTGGGTGGTTGAGGGGCGCGTGCTGCGCAAAGCGAGCGGTCGATAGCGCGAAGAGGCCGGTGATGATGTCGCCGATCCCGGCGAAGTAGGGAAAGGGACCGGCAAGCCGTCCCTCGGCAAGCAAGATCAAGAAGAGGGCGCCGAGCACCCGGAAAACGTTGACACCGATGATGTAGGGCGCCGGAATGGCGGCGAGTGCGCTTCGAAAACCGGCTGAGAATGTAACCAGCAGCCAAACCGTGACGAGCGGGAGCGCAAACATCAGCGGCAGCACAAGCGGCGATCCGCCAAAGCGTCCAACGGTCACAACGACCGCAAGTGCGACCCATCCGCCGCCTATGGCGCCGAGGGCAAGGCGCCTGGCCAGCGAGCCTCCGACGGTGGCAACGACTGTGGCCAGGAGCGTCCCGGCCACTGCGCCGATCAAAAGAGTTTCGAGTGCGTCCAACATGTCCAGTTCCTCGCGTCGAGAGTTACTTGCGTCGTGAAAGTCAGTCTACCACATTGACTTGCGTCATGCAAGTGACTATGCTGAAGCGGATGCAACGTGCCAACTTATCCGCACTCGTGCCCTGTCCGATCGCGCGCACCTTGGAAATCGTGGGCGAGTGGTGGACGCTCCTGATCGTGCGTGACGCCCTGATGGGGGCGCGCCGCTTCGAAGAGTTCAAGACGACCGGGATTGCCGACAATATCCTGACCTCGCGCCTGAGAAAACTGGCTGCGGAGGGCATTCTCGAGCGCCGGCTCTATCAAGAGCGGCCAGCGCGTTTCGAGTATCTCCTCACGGAAAAAGGGCGCGCGCTCGGGCCGGTCGTCCTCGCCTTGCGCTCGTGGGGCCGGCAGTGGACCGAGGGCACGGATTCCTCTGCGATCTCGCACGCGGCGTGCGACCACAACCTGGCCGTCGCGCCCTATTGCGACCATTGCGGGCGCGCCGTGACCGCTGCGGAAGTCGCTATCGCCCCCTCGCGCGCCTTGCATTAAGGACTTATTATCCCGAAGGGGTTTACAGGGGGGGTCTGGGGGGTTATTATGTTCGCCGGACCTAGGGTATTGAGCTTGGTTTAATCCCCGAGCGGTAGGTCCACGGTAGGGGGTAGGCGCGCCCTTTTCGCGCCATAGCGACGAATCGCCCGTGCACCGAAAAGCGCCGGCAAGAGTTCGTCGATAGGTCGGGGACGTGACGCTGCACAGCAGGCGCCAGCCGACAAGTCCGGAGGTGGGATTCCCCCGAGGTCAAGGAGACCGGAAAAATTGAAGGCACTCGGTACGCACATCGTGTGTGAGTTGTCGGGCTGCGACGCAGACGCGCTCACGAACGTCGATGCAGTCCGCGCGATGATGATCGGCGCGGCCCAGGCATCGCGCGCGACGGTTATGGAAGTCGCATTCCATCGGTTTGAGCCCCAGGGCGTCTCCGGCGTGGTAGTACTCGCGGAGTCGCACATCTCAATTCACACTTGGCCGGAGACCGGCTACGCCGCGATGGATTTCTACACGTGCGGCGATCACACCGATCCCTGGCTTGCCTGCGAGTTTGCAGCCAAGGCACTGCAAGCCAAGACGATGCTAACGACCGAGGTCAAGCGCGGGATTGCACAAAGCGGCGGCGCGTTCACGCACGTCGTCACACGCGATCACGAAACCACCGCGCTTTCGGCATAGAACCTTCTCAGGGAATTCGGCTCTCAGGAAAACGGCGAGGACCATTGCAAAGCAATGGTCCTTTTTGCCTTATCACCTCAAAGCACACAGGCGCCACCCTGTCGCTAGCGTAAGACCTTTGTCGCCAGAAGCCGGATACTTGAGTTATCGGAGGTTTTTCAATGCGTCATCCCTTGGTTCTCGCGGGTCTATCCTTTGCGCTCATTGCGATTGCCGCGGGATGTGGTGGCAGCTCGACAACAACGAGCCCCCCCACCGTCGCGCCGAGCGTTGCGCCGAGCTCGACGACCGCCGCGATTAGCACGACGTCGTCATCGACGTCGACGGTCGGAGCGGGTTCGATCACCGCAGCAGTAACAATTCCGCAGGTCCAATCGGGAAGCGGCACCGTGGCCATCACCGGGAGCACGAGCGTTCTCGGTACGTCGACGCCGTTTACTGCAACGCGGCGTGTCGCGGTGAGCGGCCCGTCGACGGGAACGCCGCTGTTCTACGTCGAGTTCCAGCCGAGCGCGTCGTTTACGGTGACGACCTATCCGTCGTTCACCTTCACGTTGCCGTCGTCGATCTCGACGAGCGGTGAAAACTTCTACGTGGCGATTTACTCCAACGATCCGGTGTATGGAACGAATGGCTCGTGGCAAGCGCCGGTTATCGGTCCGGCGACCGTGAGCGGCCAGACGTTGACGCTTACCGGCGGCAGCACGACGGGCGCGGTCACACTCTCGTCGAGCTATTACTATGTTTTCTGCTTGTATGAAGCGACTGCGAGCCCGAGTCCGAGCCCGAGTTCGAGCGCAAGCGGAAACCCAAGTCCGAGCCCGAGTTCGAGTGCAAGCGGGAACCCAAGTCCGAGCCCGAGTTCGAGCGCAAGCGGGAACCCGAGTGCTTCGCCTTCGTCTGCGCCGACAACGGTGCCGCAGACGTGGACCTTCGGCGGTTCATCGGCTCCGGGAACGTTCACCGCGGGTACAATGCCGAGCGCGGTGAACTTGGTCGCGTATCAAGGCATCGGGGTAAGCGTGCAGTTTGCCGCGCCGACGTCAGGCAGCGGAACGCTGCAGTTCAGTGATGCGCTCAACAACGGTGACGTTTCGCCTAACAACCTGCCGCCGGACAGTGGTACGTCGGGTGCGACCGCGGGCTACACCGGGATCATTTACCTCTCGACGTACAACGCGGGAACGGGAACGATCAGCTTCGGTTCGGCCATTCCAACGATCACCGTCGCCGATACGAGCCTGATGGGCACCTATACGACATGCGAGTTCGACGTGTACGGAAAACAAGGGAACGGCACTATGCCGGTGTGGTTCAGTGTCGGCGTTAGCGGCACGGTTACCTCGAACGGCGTGATCGTCGGGCCCGGGACGCTTGGCGCCGGCAATTCGGTCGACTTCCAACCGGGACAGCAGATCATCGCGGTCTCCTGCCACTGAGCGGCGGACTGGCGACGAAACAGAAGGGCGCTCCCACGGGAGCGCCCTTCTTTCAGGTTTGAGCGTTGTCGCAGGGTAAGTGGCCGGGAATACTAACTCTCCGCACAATGCGTAAATCGATCATCGGTACGGTCTTTGCACTCGTCGCACTCGCACTCGCAGCCGGCTGCGGCAGCAGCAGCGGGAACACCACCACACCAACCGCCGGCCCGACGCCGACACCCACGCCGACGTACGTTCCTACCGGTCCGCCGTCGACGTCGGCGCCCGTCGGGACAGCGTCGCCGAGCAGTGTGAGTGTGGGCAACGGCGGCTTCAGCGTCCTGGTCAACTTTCCGCAAGCAACCTCGGGAAGTGGAACCATGGCTGCCACCGGTTCGACGACCGTACCGACCTCGCCGGCCGGCATTCCGGCGTACGTCCCGGCCTCCGGCACGACGCTGTTCTATGTGGTATTGCAGCCCAGCGCGACGATCACGCTACCAAACTATCCGCAATTCGTCATGACCGCTCCGGCGACTGTCGTCCCGCAGAACTTCAACTACTTCGGTGCCGTCTTTACCAATGACGCATCGTTCCCGCACGGCAATGGCGCGTGGTACGCGCAGTTTCTCGGTGCAGCGGCAAACAGCGGCCAAAACTACACCTATCCGACGCCCAATCCAAGTACGCCGCTGACTTTTACCGCAAACGACTACTACGTTTTCGCCCTGTACCAGCAACCGTCGTAGGGGGCCGCCGGGCAGCCTCGGCGAAGCCTGGTGCCCGCTATGCCGAAAACCGAACACTGGCAGTGGTACGTCGAGGAATCCGCCCCGACCGAAGCCCATCACCATGCCATCGAGAACGTCTTTTTCTCGGGGCGTTCTGACTTTCAACAAGTCGCGGTGATTTCAACGCCGGTTTTCGGCAAAATGCTGATTCTCGACGGCGACACGCAGAGCTCACAGGGCGACGAGAAGATCTACCACGAGACGCTCGTGCATCCGGCTTTGGCCGGTTCTGCCGATCGCAGCGAGGTGTTGATCCTCGGCGGCGGCGAGGGCGCAACCTTGCGCGAAGTACTGCGTCATCCCGGCGTGAAGCGTTGCACGATGGTCGACATCGATGGTCTCGTCGTCGATCTCTCAAAGAAGTATCTTCCTGAGTGGGCCGACGGCGCGTTCGACGAACCGCGCGCAAACGTCATTATCGGCGACGCGCTCGCCTACATGCGCGAACACGACGAGCGTTATGGGGTCATCATTTCCGATCTGACTGAGCCGCTCGAAGATTCCCCGAGCAACTTCCTCTTTAACGAGGACGTGTTCAAGCTGATCAAGTCGCGCTTGGCGACGGGCGGTATGTACGTGCTCCAAGCGAGCACCGCGGCGTTCTACAACTACTCGCTGCACTGTAAGATGTCGCGCACGCTGCGACGGCACTACAAACACGTCGTCTCGTTCTTCACCTATGTGCCCGCGTTCGATACCGACTGGGCCTTCCTCGCCTGCAGCGACAGCGTCGATCTCGCAGCACTCGATTCAGCCAAGATCGACGCCTACTGCGCGCAGTTGCGCGGCGAGAATTTCTTCTACGACGGGCAGACCCACAAGCGGCTCTTTTCCCTCCCGCTCTACCTTCGTCGTGCGCTTGCCGCCGACGGTCCGGTATTCTAGGAAAAGCATGCATACGGATTTTGCGTCGGCCCCGCACCGGTGGGAAAAGGAGAAGTCGCACTTCGTTGCCCTGCTCGATCTCAAACTCGAAAAGGTCGAGCACGGCAAGGCGACGATGCGCATGCCCTATCGGCCCGAGATCGCCAACGGCGCGGGCGCGGTGCACGGCGGCGCGATCGTGAGCTTGTGCGATACCGTCTTCTACGTTGCGCTCGCCTCGATCTACGGGCGCGAACAAGATACCGTGACCGCGTCGCTGCAGTGCAACTTCCTCGCGCCGGCGCTGCCCCCGCACGATCTGATCGCCAAGGCACGCGTGCTGCGCGCCGGCCGCCGTATCTGCTATGGCGAAGTCGAAGTGACGAGCAACGGCAAGCTGGTTGCCCACGCCACACTGAATTTTCTGAACACCTATCCCGAGGAGGCGCCGAAAGCATGAGCACCTCAGCCGACTTGCGCCGCACGGCGCTCTATGACGAACACGGCAAGCTCAACGCGCGGCTCGTGCCGTTTGCCGGCTTTGAAATGCCGGTACAGTATTCGAGCATCCTCAAAGAGCACGACGCGGTGCGGCGTCGCGCGGGGTTGTTCGATCTCTCGCACATGGGACAGTTTGTGCTCGAGGGACCGAGCGTCGCGCCGTGGGCGGAGACGCTCACGATCAACGCGATCGAATCGATGAAGCCGATGCAGGCGCGCTATAACATCTTTTGCAACCCGCAGGGCGGTGCGCACGACGACACGATCTTTTATCGCCTTGCCGATCGCTGGCTGCTCGTTGTCAACGGCGCCAATGCCGACAAGATGTGGGCCCACCTCAACGCCAATCGCGCGCAAGACGTCCACTTGCAGAATCTGCACGGCCGCAACGCCCTGATCGCGATCCAAGGCCCAAAGTCGCTCGAGATATTGCAATCGCACGTCGACGTCGACATCGCATCGCTCAAGTATTATTTCTGCGCCGAGGGCAATGTCTACGGCCGTCCGGCGGTAATCGCGCGCACCGGCTATACCGGTGAAGACGGCTTCGAGCTCTTTGTGTTCGGCGAACATGCGCCGGAGATTTGGGCCGGCTTATTGCGCGATCACGCGTCGGACGGCCTGGAGCCGTGTGGGCTTGGTGCGCGTGACGTGTTGCGTTTGGAAGCCGGCATGCCGCTCTACGGTCATGAATTGACGGAAGCGATTACGCCGGTCCAAGCCGGATTGCAGTGGGCGCTCAAAACGAATAAGCCGGAGTTCATCGGACGCAACGCGTTGATCGAACAGATGGAACGCGACACCTACGACCGCATCGTGGGCCTGATCATGAAGGGCCGGGCACCCGCGCGCGAAGGGTATGCGGTCTACTTCGAAGGAAGGCCGGTCGGCGAGATTCGCAGCGGCTCGATGGCGCCATCGGTTGGCGGCAAAAACGTCGCGACCGCGCTCGTTCCAAAGGATGCCGCAACCGAAGGGGCGACGCTCGAGGTCGATATTCGCGGCACGCGGCACGAAGCGACCGTCGCGCCCCTACCTTTCTATAAACGTTCGAAATAAGGAGCATTGAGCGTGGCGGACCCGGATAATCTGCTGTACAGCACAGAGCACGAATGGGTGAAGATCGACGGCGATACCGCGACGATCGGCATTACGGACTACGCGCAGAACTCGCTAGGCGACATCGTCTACGTGGAGTTGCCGCGGGTCGGTAAGCAGATCGAGCAGTTCGGTAACATCGGCGTGGTCGAATCGGTAAAGGCCGTATCGGACCTCTTCACGCCGGTGAGCGGCGAAGTGCTCGAAGCCAACGGCTCACTCGAAGCCGATCCGGCGGCCGTGAATCGTGACCCGTATGGCGCGGGGTGGCTCTTCAAAGTGAAACTGAAAGACGCCGGTGAGAAGAGCAAACTTCTTTCCGCACAGGATTATGGAAAAATTGCTCACGATTAGGGCGCGGAGCCTCGGGCGGAGCGCCTTCTAAATGTATACACCGCATACCGAAGCTGATATCAAAGCGATGCTTGGCGCGATTGGCGTCAAGTCGCTTGACGATCTGTTGCAAGTTCCCGAATCGATCGCGCTCCGCGCGCAGCTCGACGTCGTTCCGGCGTTGCCCGAGTATCAAATCGCCCGCCGGTTCGAACATTTTGCGTCGAAGAACACGGGCGTCAACTACACGTCCTTTCTCGGCGCCGGTTCCTACCGCCACTATGCGCCGCCGGCGATCGGTGCGCTTGCGATGCGCGGCGAATTCCTGACCGCGTATACGCCGTATCAAGCCGAAGTCTCGCAAGGCTACCTGCAAGCGATCTACGAGTGGCAGACCTATATCTGTCTGCTGACCGGCATGGATATCGCCAACGCTTCGGTGTACGACGGCGCGACGGCCCTTGCCGAAGGCGCGATTATGGCGCTCAACGAGAACGGGCGCAAGAAAGTGCTCGTGTCGCGTGCCGTGGATCCGAACTATCGCGCGGTGCTCAAAACGTACTGCGACGGACTCGACGTCGAGGTCGATGAGATCCCATTGAATGGTGACGGCACGACGGATCTCGGCGCGCTGGTGAAGGCCGTCGCTTCGAAAGAGTACGCGTGCGTGGCGTTGCAGTCGCCGAACTTCTTCGGCAATATCGATACGCTCTCGACCGATGCGCTCGCTGCGGTGAACGCCGGCGAAACGGTACCGATTGCGGTTGTGACCGAGGCGATCTCGCTCGGCGCCCTTGCGACGCCGGCTTCGTGGGGTGCGCAAATCGTTGTAGGCGAGGCGCAGAGCTTCGGCGTCGCGATGGCGTACGGCGGTCCGTACGTCGGCTTCATCGCCACAACCAAAGATCATCTGCGTCGTATTCCGGGACGGCTGGTCGGTAAAAGCGTCGACGGGCAGGGTCGTACAGCATACGTGCTGACACTGCAGGCGCGCGAGCAGCACATCCGCCGCGAACGCGCGACGTCGAATATCTGCACGAATCAAGCGCACTGCGCGCTGATCGCAACGATCTATCTCGCGCTGATGGGCAAGACCGGATTACGCGACGTCGCGTCGCTCAATCTCGAGCGTTCGCGTGAACTCGCGACTGCGGTCTCCAAGCTCGACGGCGTCGATTTGAAGTTCGCTGCGCCGTTCTTCAACGAGATCGTCGTCGACGTGCACCAGAGCGCGCACGACGTGCTCGCGAAGCTGCAGGAGCGCAAGTTTCTGGGCGGCGTCGACTTGGGCCGCTGGTATCCCGAACTGTCGACGTGCATCCTGATGAACGCAACCGAACTCACCACCTCGGGTGAGATCGCAGCACTCGCCACTGCCCTCGGAGAGATTGTCCGTGTCCACGCAAACGTTTGATCGCACCGCTAGCCCCCTGATCTTCGAGCTCGGGCAGGACGGGCGTGCTAACCAATACGTGGAGAAGGGCAAGCCGCTCGAGCAATTTCTCCCGAAGAGCGCGCTGCGCAACGATTTGCCATTGCCCGACAACAGCGAGCTCGACGTGATGCGCCACTTCACCAAGCTTTCGCAGCGCACGTTCGGCATCGATCTGGGCTTCTATCCGCTCGGCTCGTGCACGATGAAGTACAATCCGCGCATCAACGATGCAATGGCGACGAAGCGCGAGTTTGCCCAGTTGCATCCGTACACGCCGGACGAGCTGGCGCAAGGTGCGCTGCAGGTCATGTACGAGCTCGAGCGTTCGCTCGCATCGCTTTTCGGCATGGCGGCCTTCTCGCTCAATCCGGCAGCCGGCGCCCACGCGGAACTCGCGGCGCTTCTGATCGCGAAAAAATATTTCAAAGACCGCGGCGAGACGCAGCGCGACAAAGTGATCGTGCCCGACACCGCGCACGGTACGAATCCGGCGTCGGCCGCGATGTGCGGCTTCAAGGTGATCTCGCTGCCGAGCGATGAGCGCGGGCGCGTGAGCGTCGAGGAGATTCAAAAAGTGCTCGGCCCCGATACGGCCGTCTGCATGATGACCAATCCGAACACGCTGGGCCTGTTCGAAGATCACATCGCCGAAATTGCAGCGGCCGTACACGACGTTGGCGGTCTGATGTACTACGACGGTGCGAACGCTAACGCAATCATGGGTAACGTGCGTCCGGGCGACATGGGCTTCGACCTCATGCACCTCAACACGCACAAGACGTTCACGATTCCTCACGGCGGCGGCGGTGCAGGCCACGGTCCGGTTGGTGTAGCGGCACACCTCGTCGACTACTTGCCGACGCCGGTGGTGCGTGCAGTGCCCGATAACGGAACCGGCGCGCCATCGGATGGCTTCACGTTCTCGCTCGATTTCAATCGCCCGAAGTCGATTGGGCCGATGCGCTCGTTCTGGTCGAACTTCGCGCACGCGGTGCGCGCGCTCGCCTACATCTACGCCAACGGCGCGGATGGGCTACATCGCGTCTCGCAGCTCGCGGTGCTCAACGCCAACTACGTGCGCGTGAAGGTTGCCGAGTTTCTCGAGACCCCGTATCCGGAGATCTGCCGGCACGAGTTCGTTGCGTCCGCCCAAGCGCTCAAGAAAGAGACCGGCGTCAAGGCGCTCGATCTTGCCAAGGCGCTGCTCGATCATGGCATGATGGCGCCGACGATGTACTTCCCGCTCATCGTGCCGGAGTGCTTGATGATCGAGCCGACCGAAACCGAATCGAAGGAGACGCTCGACTATTTCATCGAGGTCCTGCGCGAGATCGTCGCGAGCGCGAAGACGGATCCCGATGCGCTCTTTGCTGCGCCGGTCAACACGGTCGTGGGTCGCGTCGACGAAACCCGCGCCGCCCGCCAACCCGATTTACGCTGGGTTCCGAACTAATCTTGTCATCCCGACCGTAGCGAAGCGTAGTCGAGGGATAGCCGTAATCACAAGAGCCGCCTCATTGCTGAAGCGGCTCTCTTTCTGGTGTGGCGCCGGCCCGATATTGACCAGCGTACCACACCACCCGACGACAATGCTATCGTTTTCGCGGTCCCTCGACTTCGGCGCTGCGCGCCTACGCTCGGGATGACAAACGTGTGTACCTACGCTGATTCTTGCTGGCGAACCTCGTCTCCCGATAGCGCGTGGAAAAGCGTGCTGCGTTCGGCGTTGAGATTGGCGTCGCGGTTGCGGCGTTTGTGCGGCGGCATGGTGATCTCGAGTGCGATACGCGACGGCGATCCGCCGAGCACGACAATGCGATCGGCGAGGTAGAGCGCTTCCTCGATATCGTGGGTTACCAGAATGGCCGTGGCGCCGACGGTGGCGATGATCTCGCCCAGCGCTTCCTGCAACTGCATGCGACGAAGCGCGTCGAGTGCCGCCAATGGCTCGTCGAGCAGCAGCACGGATGGTTCGCGCACCAGCGTACGCGCCAGTGCAGCGCGCTGGGCCATGCCGCCCGAGAGCGCTTTCGGCAGTGTCGCGCGCGCGCTTTGCAGGCCGGTGAGTTCCAGTACGGTGTCGACGCGTTCGCGCTCCTCCGGCGTGCGCGCCGCGAAGCGCACGTTCTTCTCCACATTCAGCCACGGAAATAATCGTGGCTCCTGGAAAACGTAGCCGACGTCACCCTCAACCGCAATCGTGCCGGTTGGATGCACGTCGAGTCCGGCGATGGCGCGTAACAAGGTGCTCTTGCCGCAGCCGCTCGGTCCAAGCACCGCCACGATCTCGCCGCGTTCGACGGTAAGGGAAAGCCCGTCGAGCACGCGCAACTCGCCGAAGCTGACGCGCAGGTCGTCGATGCGTATCGCACTCATCGCAGGCCGTCCGTCCAGGCCGTCGTGCGCCGCTCGATTGCGAGCATGCCCGATTCGCATAATTTGCCCGCGATCGCGAGCAGCAAGATCGCGACCAGGATTTCATCCGGACGCGAAATCTGCTGCCCTTCGGTCAGTAGGAAGCCCAAACCGCGCGTCGATGCGAGCAATTCGGCGGCGACGAGAAAGAGCCACGCTTGCGTGAGCCCGATGCGTGCGCCGACGAGCAGCGAAGGAAACGCTGCGGGCAACACCACGCGCATTGCGACGCCGAACGGATGCAACCCGAGGATGCGCCCCACTTCGACGAGCTTGCGATCGACGCCATGGATTCCCGCGACGAGATTCACATAGATCGGGAAGAATGCGCCGATCGCGATCAGCGTGATCTTGGCGGATTCACCGATGCCGAGCCAGAGCAGCAACAGCGGCACCCACGCCAGCGACGGCACGGCGCGGATCGCTTGCAGCGTTGGATCGATCGCGCGCTCGACGGTGCGATTGAGGCCGACGAGCGTCCCGAGAACCACCGCGAACGCCAGCGCAATCGCAAATCCGGCGAAGACGCGCGCGGCGCTTGCGAGGATGTCTTGCTGCAAGAGCCCACGTTGCCAAAGCGAGCCGAGTTCGGCTAACACGCGCGCGGGCGGCGCGAGTTGATCGGGCGCAAACCAGTGCGCGCGACCGGCGACGATCCACACCACGAGAATCGCCGCCGGCACGAGCCAGGCGAGCAGGGCCTTACGCATGCGCCAGTGCGACACGCGCGGGTGCTGGATCGGCGAGCGAACCGAAGGCAATTTGAACCGAACCGACGTCGGCGACGAGCTGTTCGGATCGAATGACGGGAATCGTGCCACCAACTGCATCGAGGAACGCTTTGCCCGGGACCGGATCGGGGAAGCGCGTGCGGTCGTTGATGACGAGATCTGCAACCTTCAGGTCAAGGTTCGAAGCGGCGGCGAGAATTTTCGCGGTTTCCGCCGGGTGTGCTTTGGCATATTCGTGCCCGAGTTCGTAGGCACGCAACACGATTCGCACCACATCGGGATGGGCGGCGAGAAAATCCTCGCGCACGTTGAGCGCGCCGTACGTATTCCATGCGACGTTCCGGTAGATGAGCCGCGACCCAGCTTCGAGTTGCGACGCAGCCATGTGCGGATCGAGCCCGGCCCACGCGTCGACTTGTCCGCGTTCGAGCGCGATGCGTCCGTCGGGATGCTGCAGTTCGACGATTTGGACATCATTTGACGTAAAGCCGACCGATGCGAGCGCGCGCAACAGGAAGAACCATGGATCGGTGCCGCGCGTCGCCGCGATGCGCTTGCCTTTCAAATCGCGTAACGACGAAAGTTTGGAGTCTTTGCCGACGACGATCGCGGTCCACTCCGGTTGCGAGTAGAGAAAGACGGTGTGCAACGGTACACCGTTGGCGCGTGCAAGGAGCGCCGCGCTGCCGGCGGTTGACGCGAATTGCGTTGAGCCCGAGGCAAGGAATTGATTGGCTTTGTTCGAGCCGAGCGAAAGCACCCACGAGACGCTCGTTCCGCTTGCGGCGAGTGCGCGGTCGAGCCAGCCGTTTTGCTTGAGGATCAGGCTGACCGGGTTGTAGTACGCGTAGTCGACGATAAGTGCGCCGAGTTTGTCAGCCGCGCGCACGCGTCCGGGAAAGGCGAGCGCCGCGAACGTTGCGGTTGCGAGGCCAAGTGCCTCGCGTCGGGTCGGGTTCATCGTTTGCCTCCTGGTGAGATGGGAAAGCAAGAAGCCCTCCGCCGGATCGGCGGAGGGCTTCGTTCATCGAAATCGTGTCGCTGCGCTATTTCGAGATGCGAGAAGCCAACCCACGCCGATCGGCGCCGGGGACGAGGCACATGTGACACATAATGTGCAGGTTGGACATGGACCCGACAATAGCATGAAGGCCGCAGCCGGTCAACTGGGGCGGATGCTCGCGCGGCTGCAGAAGCAGTACGGTGACGTCGCGTTGGCGGAGCCCCGTACGCCCTTTGCGCTGATCGTGTGGGAGAATTGCGCCTATCTCGTCGATGACGAGCGGCGCGCGCAGACGTTTGCGAGCCTTCGTAAGACGATCGGCATTACACCGGTGAAGCTCGTCGCCGCAGGTCCGAAGAAGATCGAAGCCGCGATTCGCGATGGCGGGATGCAGCCGCCGCATCGCGCCGCTAAAGTCTTTGAATGCGCGCAACTCGCGCTCGAGGTTAGCGACGACGAGTGGCGCGATCGCAAGATGCTCAAACGTTTCCCCGGCATTGCCGATCCCGGCGCCGATAAAGTGTTGCTGCTCTGCGGGCTCAGTGATGCCCCGGCCCTTGATTCCAACGGCTTGCGGGTGCTCGAGCGGCTCCACGTCGTGAAGCCCGGGCAAGCGTATGCGGCGGCCTATCGAGCCGGGGTTGGGGCGCTCTCCGCAGCCGGAGTTCGAGGGCAAAAGGCGCTAGCTGCGTTTACACTATTGCGCGCGCACGGGCGCGAACTGTGCAAGCGCGCCGCGCCGCTCTGCGCGGACTGCTCGCTCCAAGGCTCGTGTCCCTCAGCAAGTTAGAGAGGGCGACAGGCGCTTGTTTGCCGTGAAATGAGAATAGCGAGAGAGCTCTTGAATTCGCGATGCACGCGACCGATGAGCTACGCATGGGACCTGCTCGCTCGCGGCGTATTGCCGCCGGCGCGCTAGCTGTTCTGGTTAGCACAGCAGCGTTGCCTGCGTCGGCCGCTTCAACCCCGATAACGACATCGCATCTAGCTGAATACGCACGCGTTCTTACGCAGTTTAATCCCAATCTTTCAACGTGGGAGAGCCGCGCGCTCGCCGACCGCGTTCGCATTGAATCGCTCTTTTACCAACTGGATCCACGGTTGCTCGTTGCGCTTGTTGCGACGGAGTCGTCATGGCATCCGTACGCGGTTTCGCCGGTTGGCGCGCGCGGTCTCGGGCAGCTGATGCCGGGGACAGCAGCCGGACTCGGCGTTGACGCCTTCTCGGCGCACGACAATTTGAATGGAACCGCGCGATATTTGCGCGGCCTGCTGGATCGATATGCTGCGTACCCGCAAACGCAGCGCTATCGACTCGCGCTCGCGGGCTATAATGCGGGCCCGGGGGCAGTTGCGCGCTATGGCGGCATTCCGCCCTATAGCGAAACGCAAGCGTACGTCCGCAATGTGATGTCGCTCTACGATCGGCTTACCTTATCCCTGTCGACGCGTATCGACCAGACAAACAACCTCGTACCCGACGGCGTGGCCGTCGCATCCGTGCAGCGATCGGCGCAGCATCGCAAGCCTACGAGCACCCACGCGATCGCGCGCACGCGCCAGCAAGCCTCGACGACGATCGTAGCCGATCTCTCGACCGACGTGCCCGACCCCCAGCCCACGCCAACGCCCTCACCGCGGCATCGCGGCGTGTTCTACTACGTTTTTCACCACGATCAACCGAGCGGACCGGAGGTCGCTGCGGCGCCGAAGGTGACGGGAATTGCGCGCGACATTGGCTTGCGCGTGGCGTCTACCGTTTACGGTGGACACCCGGTTCGCGTGGACCTCACGCCCGGCACCTCGGTGGTCACGCTCGTGGCGCGCGACGGTCAGACGTTTATCGGATCGGTGACGCTCCCAAGACACACGAAGCACGCACTATTGCGCGGCATTCCGGGCACCGGCATGACGCGCGTGGTCGACATCTATGCCTATGCGCAAGGTTATGGCGAAGCCCGTGCGACGGTGACCGTCCTGTCCAAGAGCTGAGGCAAAAGAGGTGGGCCCTTTTGGCAGGCGCTTCTTGGGCCCGAAAGCTATAATGGGGGTAATCGGGGGGCACGCAAAAGCCCCCTTCCCTGTCTCCCGCAACGGGTCTATCGACATGCGAATCAAGTACGAAGTGTCGGCTGGCGGCTTGGTATTGCGGCCGCGCGAGGCCGGTTTCGATGCGCTGTTGATCGGGCGCGGTTCGCCGCGCATCTGGACGTTGCCCAAAGGGCACGTCGAGGCTCGTGAATCAAACGAGCAAGCCGCACTGCGCGAGGTCCGCGAGGAAACGGGATGCTGGGGAGAGATCCTCACCCGGCTCTCCGAGATTTCATACTGGTTTTACGTCGGGAAGGCCAAGCACAAAAAGAGCGTGACGTTTTACCTAATGCGCTACCTCTCGGGCGACACCGCCAATCACGATCACGAGGTTGACGAGGCCCGCTGGTTCGAGGTGCGCACCGCGCGCAAGGCCCTCAAGTACGTCAACGAAAAGCGTCTGGTCGACATGGCACTCGAGTACGTGGCGGCCAACCCGGCCCTCTTCCCCGAAACCGCCGTCGCACTACTGGCCGAACCGCAGAGCTCTTGACCGACAGCGACGCCCTTCAGGTTCGGCTCGACGTTTTCGACGGGCCGCTCGATCTGCTCTTGAGTCTCATCAAAGAACAGCAGCTCGACATCGCGACGGTTCCGCTGGCTTCCGTCGCCGCGCAATACTTGGCGTACGTGCGCACGATGGAAGACCTCGACATGGAGGTCGCGGCAGAGTATCTGGTGATCGCGGCGACGCTGGTGTTCCTGAAGTCGAAAGCGCTCCTACCGCCGATTCCGCAAGAGTTTCTCGATGAGACCGAAGAGACGGCGGAGGAAGTCGAAGAGCGCCTGCGCAGGCGCCTCATCGCGTACTCGCGCTATCGCGAGCTCGGCGTACAACTTCGCGCGCGTCAGGAGGAGGCCAGCGGCTTCTACTACCGCGATTCCGGCGATCCGACAAGCGAGCTCGTGCAGCATTATCGGGTCGATCCCGAGAAGCTCAAGCGGGCGTTCATTCTCATGCTGCAGCAAGCGCGGCCGGAGAAGCGCGAGGTCGTGCGCGAACGCGTCTCGTTGCTCGCGCAGATGGACTACATTTCCCGCAAGGTCAAGGAGCACGGGGAGGTGTCGTTCTTTGGCCTCTGCCACGAGCTCGGGATGACGCGCGAGGTGATCATCGTCACCTTCCTCGCGATCCTCGAACTCGTGCGGCGGCACCGCATCACGTTCGAGCAGCCGGACCTCGAGGATGACATTATGCTGCTCCCATTTTCTCATACCGTCGCACAAGGGTAAGCTTCCAAAAACGTGGACACGCAAGAGTTGACCGACGAATCGCAAGAGCTAAGCGCCGAAGCCCAGGAGTTGCACGCCGCCGCGGAGGGCGTGCACGCGGCAATCGAGGCGTTGCTTTTCGTCGCGAGCGAAGCGCTCGACGCCAAGCGCATCGCGAAACTCACTGGCGAGGACGAGCGTGCGGTTGCGCTGGCGCTGCAGTCGCTCGAGGAGCGGTATAGCAACGGTGGCATCGTGTTGCGGCAAATCGCGGGCGGCTATCGCTTCGCGACCGCCTCGAACGTGCGCGATGTCGTCGAAGCCTATCTGCTCCCGCCCAAGACGACGCTCTCGACGCCGGCGCTCGAAGCGCTCGCAATCGTGGCGCACATGCAGCCGGTCACCAAGGGCGAGATCGAAGCGATCCGCGGCGTCAACTCCGACAGCGTCACGAGCACGCTATTGGATCGTGGACTGATCGCCGAAGCCGGTCGCAAAGACGTAGTCGGACGTCCGATGACCTACAAGACCACGTCGCTCTTTCTCGAATCGTTTGGACTGCGCTCACTCGACGATTTGCCGCAGCTCGAACTCGAGCCGGGGCAACCCCTGGAGCTCAATCTCTTGGTGCCACAGGAGTCCGAGTGACCTCGTTCGACCAACTTGTCAGCCAATACGACGCAGGCCGTGTAGGGTACGCGAACGACGTTTACAACAACCTCATCGCATTCGGGTTGTTACCGAAGCACGCGATCGTTGACATCGGCTGCGGTACGGGGTTGGGGAGCGCGCCGCTGATCGAGAACAACTACAACGTTACGGGGGTGGACCCGTCCGAAGCGATGCTCGCGGTTGCGCGCGAGCGCTATCCGCAAGCAAAGTGGGTTCGAGGATCGGCGGAAAAGCTGCCATTTGAGGCTGGTTCGTTCGACGTCGCAATCAGCGCGCAAGCGTTTCACCATGCCGATCCGCAGAAGGCCATTGCCGAGATCAGGCGCGTGCTTCGCCCGAACGGCATCGTCGCGATCTGGTGGAAGAGCCTGATGAGTGACGACCCGGTCAAACAGCTGCGCGACTCGATCGCACGCGACATGGGCATTGCGCCCCTCGCAAGTTCGTGGCGCGGCGGTTTTAAGGAGTTTTACTCAGCGGGCTTCCGCGAGACCGGTGTCCGGGTGATTCCGTGGAGCACGATCGTCACGCTCAACAAGTTCTTGCAATACGAGCGTTCGCGTAAGATCGTGCACGACGAATTCGGCGCGCATGCGTCCGAATATTTCGGCCGTCTTGAGTCGCGCCTGCGCGAGACCTTCGGCGAGGGGGATCCGATTCTGCCGCTGTCATACACGCATTTCCTCTACTTAGCCAAGCTGTAAACGATGCGTCTCGGGGTCCACGTGCGGGTCTCGGGCGGTTACGCCAAGGCCATCGACTATGCGAAATCTCTTAACTGCACGGCAATACAAATCTTCTCGAGCAACGCGCGCAGCTATCGCGTCGCAAAGATCGATCCGCCGGTGCTGAGCGCGTTTGCTAAGATGCGCGAGCGAGGCCGGCATCGAGCGCTGCGCGATTCACACGGCATACTTGATCAACTTGGCGAGCGAAGATCCAACGATCGTTACGAAGTCGCTTGGGCTGCTCCGCGGCGATCTTGCGGTCGCGGCGGCGGGCGAGATCGACTACGTCAACACGCACTTAGGCTCGTACGGCACCCGCGAACGCAGTGAGGGTTTTGCGCAGATCTGCAGCGCGCTCGAAGCGGCGCTCGAGGATATCCAGCCCGGCGTGACGCTCGTCCTCGAGAACTCCGCCGGGGCGGGCAATCTCGCAGGCGGCACGCTCGAAGAACTCGGCCGCTTCATTCGAACGATCGACCACCCGCAACTCGGGGTTTGCTTGGATACGGCGCACGCGTGGGCGGCGGGGTACGAGATCAATTCACAAAGCGGGGTGGATAGATTTCTCACCGAGGCCGACGAACAGATCGGGCTCGACCGCATTCCGATGTTCCACTTCAACGATACCGAAGTGCCGCTCGGCGGGAGCCGCGATCGTCACTATCATATCGGCGAAGGTCTGATCGGGTTCGATGGCTTTCGCGCGCTACTCGCGCACGGCTCGGTGCGCGACAAGACGGCGATTCTGGAGACGCCCGGCGAATTCGAAGACGACCTAAAAAACATGCAAACGGTCCTGGCCATCGAAAATGGCGTTCGTCGCGCACTTTGACATCGACGCGTTCTACGCCAGCGTCGCGGTGCGGGATGATCCGAGCTTGCGTGGCAAGCCGGTCGCGATAGCGGGGCGCCATCGTCGCGCCGTCGTCTTAACCGCATCGTACGAAGCGCGCCCGTACGGCGTGCGCTCGGCGATACCGTTGTATCGCGCGCTCGAGCTCTGCCCGCAACTCGTCGTCGTTGCACCCGATATGCAACGTTACAAAGCGATCTCGCGCGAGGTATTCGCGATCTTTGGTGCGCGCGGAGATGCGGTAGAAGGGCTCTCGCTCGACGAAGCGTTCGTGGCGTTGGGTGACATGACGCTCGCCCACGCGCGCGATTGCGCGGCGGCAATCCGTGCGGAAGTGCGCGAGCAGACGGGGCTCACGGTGAGCGCGGGCGTCGCAGGGGGTAAGCTCGTGGCAAAGATTGCATCGGACAGCTGCAAACCCGATGGCTTGTTGGTAATCGCTCCGGGCGAAGAAGCCGCGTTTCTTGCGCCGCTGCCGGCGCGCAGTCTCTGGGGAGTCGGCCCGAAGACTGCTGCTCGGCTCGAGACGTTCGGCATAACAACGATTGGACAGATCGCAACGCTCGAGGATGCGCAAGCGCGGACGATCTTCGGATCCTGGGGACCGCAAGTTCGCGATCTTGCGCGCGGCATCGACACGCGCGCGGTCGAACCGGAACGCGAAACGAAATCGATCTCTTCAGAAACTACGTTTGAATACGACGTGCGCGACGAACGTAAACTCATCGAGGTGCTGCGCGAGCTTGCACTCGAGGTCGCCGAGAAGCTCGAGCGCGAAGATTGTACCGCGTCTACCGTCGGCATCAAGATCAAGCGTGCGGATTTTCGCGTCTTTGGTCGGCAAACGCACCTTGCCGAGCCGACGCGCGAAGCGCGATTGATCTATCGCGCAGCGCTGCATTGCTTGCAACGCGCGCATCTCGCAGGCACGCCGATTCGGTTACTCGGTTTACGCGTCGCTTCGATTACCTTTGGCGGCGCAAAGCAGATTAGTCTGTTCGAGAACTCACGACGCGATGCGTAACGCCGCCAGGGCATTGCTCACGTGGCGTTGTGGCAAGAATTGCGAGTTGAAGCTGTAGAGAATCTTGCCGTCGTGGTTGATCACAAAGGTCGCGCGCCCCGGCAAAAATCCCAGCGTGTTCGGGATTCCGAATGCCTTACGCGCACTACCGTCCGGATCGCTCATCAGGCGGAACGGCAGGTTGTACTTCTGCCGAAAACGCGCGTGCGAGCGTCCGTCGTCGGAACTCACGCCGATCACGTCGGCGCCGGCCGCGAGAAATGCTTCATATTCATCGCGAAAGCGGCACGCTTCGCTCGAGCAGCCCGGGGTGTCGTCTTTAGGGTAGAAGTAGATCACCATCGGCCGATCGATCAGCGACGTAAGTGCAACCTTCGCGCCGTCAGCATCGACAAGCGTGACCTCCGGAATACGCGCTCCGCGTGATAGCATGCGTTCTCCCAAAAAATTTAAATGTGATCGGTGCTCCAGACGCCGTCCTGCTTCGCTTCGGTGGCGAGCTTCACCCATCGTTTTGCCGCCGGGCTAAGCGGAGCGACCATGAAGATGGCTTTGCTTCGCTTTCGTACGGAGGCGCGCGGAAGCGCTTCGCGCGTTGATTCAACCGGGAGCCAGCCGGTGACGCGCTGCAAATCGCCGGCAGCGCTACGCAGCAGGGCGGGGACGAGCGTCGCGGCCTCGGCATCGGCGAAACCAAACTCCTCGAGAATATAGGCGTCGTGCTGTGGTGCGCGCGCGCCCAGGACATATGCGGCAATCGCGCGGCCGCGTCGCACGACGAGATTCGTTTCTATGCTGTGAGGATGCTCCGATCCATGCCGCATACGCAGACGTAGCCACTCCCAGACAAGCGGCGTGCGTACAAAGGCCCAGCTGCGATGTCGCTCGCCCAAATCGAAGCAGCGCGCAACGCCGAGCCAGTCGCGCGGATCAAGTCGCGCAACCTCGACACGCGTTGTCGGCAATCCGTCAGCCCGCAGGCTCATCGAGCGCGACGGCATCGCGACGAAACCTAGCTGGGCATAGAACTGCGGTCGAATATCCGAGAAGAGAAAGGCGAGATCGAGGCCCTCTTTCAGCGACCGATCGAGTTCCATCGCGAGCATGGCGCTCGCGTAACCGCGGCCGCGTAATTCCGGCGCGGTAAAGACCGCGCCGATGCCGGTCGCGCGCAACCGTTGCGCACCGGCGCGCAGCGTGCGCTCGTAGCGCTTGAACGACGCGAGCAATTGCTCTTCATCGTAAAGGCCGACGGTGCGATAGTGTCGTCGACCGTAACCGCAACGCGCAATCTCGCCCACGTGCTCGACATAGCGCGATTGCGAGCGGCCATTCCCCCATAGCTCGGCGCTGAGTGGAAGCACTTTTGCCGCATACGTCTCGAAATCGATGTTCTTGAGGTTCATTTCCGGCGCAGCTCTTCGAGAAATTCGGGCGCTGTAATGCCACGGGTCGGCGAGCCGCACGCGGTGACGAGCACGCTAGCGCGCGCGCGAGAGATTGCGTACTCAAATGCGCTGCGTTCCTGCGCGTTATAGGCCTCTCGCGCCTTGGTGCGATACAAATAGTAACTAAACTTTGCGGTGCGCGAGGCGTTCACGGAGCCCGCATTCTCGCGCGGAATCATTCCGAGCGTCGGGCTCCACAAGAAGGCATCGGGCACATACCAGCGCGGAAATGAGCCGGCGCGCGCATCGGGAATTGCGACGAATGCGAACGAGCGCCCGCGTGCAGCATCGAGGCTGAGCAACTGCACGAACGAGGGGTCGAGCGGCGCATCGTACGCTTCGCAATCGCTCTCGGCGCGTTCGGCGACGTCGGCTAAGAGATCGCCCAGCGTTGCGCCCGGTGCGCGCCGATGCAGCTCCAGTAGACGATCCAACACCTGGCGCAGGATATGTTGTTGTGCGCGGGCCCGTGCGCAGCCCGGTTCGCCGCTACGGGCAAGTCCTTCGCTCCAGACCTTGCGCACGAAGTCTGCGAGTGGAAGGGCGGTCATCGCGTCGACCCAACCTTCGCGTAGTTTGCGAAACCCGACGATGCGGGCACGTGCCGTCGCATTGAGCGATTGGTCGGTCTCGCCGCGCAAGACGTTCCAGCCCAAACGCACGTCGCGCTTGGGGTTCCAGCGACTGCGGCGCTCGGTGGGCGCCTGTTCGGGATCGGGCGCAAAGAGCGCGGTTTGCGGATCGGGCGGATCGCCGCAAAGCGTGGCTATCGATGCATCCGAGAGTGCAAGCGCGTTGCCCGACAGCGTACGCAGCAGCCACTCGTGGCGAAATGGATCCCACACGTTCCAAAGTAGCGCGAGCGCATCAAGCGCGTGGCGTTCGGCGAAGATGTTCACGTCGCCGGCGGCGGCGGCGGGAACGTCACGGTCGAGCAAGGCGTCGAGGTAGACCTGCACGTCGGCGCAACTGCGGAAGAGCACGGCGATCTCTCCCGGCGGCACGCCGCGTTCGAGCTCATCGTGCACGCGCTGCGCAACGTACGCGGCTTCGTCGGCGAGCGTCTTTGCACGGTGCAGCGTGATATCCGCCGCCGCGGGGGCCTGCGAGAGGGTTATCGTCTGGGCTACGCCGGCAAGTGCGACGTCCGGGCGTGCCCCTTTGAAGCGGCTGGTCGCGGTGCGCGCATCTCCGGCAAAGGTCACGCCGGCAAGCGGCGTTCCGTAGATCGCATCGAGCAACGCGCGCTGCATCGGCGTCGCCTCTTGCATTTCGTCGACAAAGATGTGCGCGAATTGCTCGCGCACGCCGTGCGCGAGTTCGGGACGTTCACGTAGCCGGTCGACCGCGCGCGCAATCGCATCGCTCTGCGAGACGGCATCACTCGCATTCGTGGAGATCACGTACGCGTCGTACAGTTTGTATAGGATTTTGGCTAGGTCGACCTCGCGGCGATACTGGCGTTGCAGCTCGTCGGCGCTCACGTCAAGCGAATCGCGATAGGCGTCTTTTGTGGCTGCGATCAATTCCGCGTGCGCGAAGTTCGGCGGTTTCGCGTAGAAATCGGTCGCTCCCGCGAGCGAGCGTTCGAGAAACGTGTGCGGAGCGATGCCGCCATCCCGCAGCTTACGGATCAGGCGATAGGCGGCGTCAAGAAACCAATGCGGTCCGCGCAATGCCGCAACTTCGGGATCGATCGCTCCGTTCTTGAGCTCGGGCCACGTGAGGTCGAACAGTTGCGTCGCCCCGGCTACAAAGTCCCGGCGCGCTTCGATCGGATCGGCAATGCGGACCGGGGTTCCGGCAGTTTCAAGCACGATGCAGGCAAGCGTTACGAGCTCACAGGGATGCGCGGCGAAAAAATACGCCACGCCGCGCTGCTCGTGGTAGCGCGCTGCGCGTGCGCGCAGGGCTGTCGTTTTTCCGGTGCGACTCGCGCCCGCGATCTCCAGCGACGCGTCAAACGGTGTCTCGATCGCCGTGCGTTGCTCGGCGCTGAATTCAACGGTCATCATCGACCGAATCGCTCGCGCTCGTCGTGCGGGCGGTCGGCGCACGCGTCGCGATACGCACAGTAGGTGCATGCATCCGGGTCGTTCGTCACCGCGAAGCGCTCGAGCGAACCAGAGCTTAACTCGCGGCAAATCTCGACCATGCGTGTGCGCGCGCGCTCGAGGTCGGCGACGGCGATTGTTCCGCTCGCGGCCCCATTGCGTTTCGCTTCGGGGCTCGCAACTTGCACCACTTCGAGCGAGATCGGCACGACGTCGAGCAGCGCGTCTTTGAGCGGGATCAGCGCGAGGCGCGAGACGTGGTCGCCCGCTGCGGTGCGCGCCCAATAATAAAATGGCAGTTGGAAGTCCGCGAACCGGCGCACTTCCTGGCGGTACTCGGCCGCGCTCGTTGCTATCGAGCCGGTCTTGTAGTCAAAAATGCTGACCGCACCGGTACGATCGTCGCGATCCAGACGGTCGATAAAGCCGACGAAGTCGAAGCCGTCGAGGTCGAGATTGATTGGAATCTCGCGCCCAATTACCGTGAACGGTGCGCGCGCAGCCTCGGCGAGCAGCCAATCGACGTAGCGCTCTGCCGTGCGCAATGCACGCCGGCGCTGCAATTCGAACTCTACGGCCGTCTCGAATTGGTCGCGAAACCGCTCGAAGGCCCAGTTTATGTAGCCGACGATGCGCGTGCGCATTGCAACCTCGTCGCGGGCACTCGGCTGGGGAAATTCACCGTGAAAGTCTTCGAGCGCGGCATGCACGGCCGTGCCATAAACCGACGCCGACGACGGCGTGTCCTCGACTGCCGCACAGATATAGCGGTAGTACCACTTGCGTGCGCACTCGGCGTATGCATTGAGCGCCGAGGCAGAGAAATGCGTCTGGCGTGCGCGAACGCCTGCAGTCGGATCGGGCGATTGCCCCGAGCGTAGTTCGAAAGCACTACTATCATCAGAGGTCTCGCGATCGGGTGACGGCTCGAGCGCGAAGAGCTTATAGAGGTCGGTGTCGCGATCGATCGCGTTTACACGCTCGCTAAAGCGCAGTAGCGCATCGCGCTCTACGGTCGGCACGGCCAGCAACCCGCGCGCGATCGCGTCCAAGAGCGGTGGAAGGCGCGTGGCAGCAGTTGCGTACGCGGCGGCAGTGTCGTGCGGAACACCCGAACACGGCGAACGAAGCGCGCGGATCAAAGGCGCTTCGTCTCCGGTATCAAACCAAGCGCGAAGGTCGGCAACAAAAGTAGTGGCTAGCGAGGCGTTCACGTTTCGTTACTAGCAGTTACAGGTCGCACCAGGCGCCCCTGCATCCGGCGTATAAGGGGGAATCATGCGGCGCATCATCATTGGGATCAGTGGCGCGAGCGGTAGCGCATACGGCTACATGGCGTTGCAGGCTTTACGAGCGATTGGCGGCGTTGAGACACACGTCGTTATCAGCGATGCTGCGCGTCGCACGATCGAACTCGAGATGGAGATGAGCGCCGAGGATTTCGAGTCGCTCGCCGACGTCGTGCATCGCGGCGACGATCTGGCTGCGGCGATCTCGAGCGGCTCGTTCGTTACCGATGGCATGTTGATCATCCCATGCTCGATAAAAAGTGCGAGCGCGATCGCCTATTCGATGAACGACAATCTTCTCGTGCGCGCCGCTGACGTCTGTTTAAAGGAGAAGCGCAAACTCGTGCTGGTCGTGCGCGAATCGCCCTTGCATCTAGGGCACCTTCGCACGCTCGCGCAGCTCGCCGAGATCGGGGCGGTGATCCTGCCGCCGATTCCGGCCATGTATTCAGCGCCGCAGAGCGTCGACGACATCGTCGCGCACACGGTCGGCAAAGCGCTCGACCAGTTCGGCATCCCCCACGAGTTGTTCAAGCGATGGAGAACGCCCACCTAAGGAACGTTCGCTTGGGTTGGGCCGTTGCTTCATACGTCGCAGCGGTTTTTCTCGTGACGTTCATGATCCGCAACCCGGTGGCCGCGTGTTGAGACCCAACTTTGCGCTCGGCATTCCGTCTCCGGGCGTTCCGTCTCCAACCGATCCCATCGCGATCCCGCCGATTGTGATGCAGATCATACGCGCCAACCAGATGGCCTTTGAGTGGGCGCACCTTGTAGGCATCGGGCTCGCGGTGATCTGGTGCATCCGCACGTTTCCACGGAGCGAATATCCAACCGGCGGTGCCACCGTCGCGCGATTGCTGATCGTGCTGGCTGCCGCGTTTTTCGCCTAGCTCGTGCGTACCAGAGATTCCGCCAGCGCCACGTCGCTGACGCGATCGACATTTACGCCGGTTTCCGGATAAGGCGAGATCACCGCGCGCACCGGCGCGCCGAGCAACTGCGATGCACGGCGTTCGGCGCTCGCCATCGAGAGTCGTCCGAGCGCGAAGCGCGCGAGCACGTCCCATCCAAAGAGCGATGCGAGTTGCAGCGGATTCTTGCGCGCGGCGCCGAGCTTTTCGATGAAGTGTTCGAGTGCGGGTAGCGCGCGCGGTTTGATCGCAATGAGTCCTCCACCACAGAAGGTCCCGTCGCGCAAACGCGCCCACGTATGCGGCACAGTCGGATAAAGGGCTTCGTGCACGGTGCGCTCGATGCAACCGTAGCCGAGATCAGCGTCGAGATCGTGCGCGTAGCCGATGAAATCATCGACGGCGGCGGCGATGAGCACCGGCAAGTCCGACGTGCTTACAAGCGCGATCTCGTCGGGCGGCAAGCCCTCCAGCCCGTTGTGGAGGCTCACGCGTATCCGTGCACCATCCGCCCGGCGTTCGTCGGCGAGTGCGAGCGCGGGATCAGCGTGCGCGCTTTCCGGCGCTACGACGATGATATGTCCGATCTGCGTGCTTGCCCGCAGCGCGCGCAGCGTACGCTCCACGAGCGTGACGCCGCCGATGCGCACAAACGCCTTGTTAGGCGCGCCGGGTTCAAGCGCAGCAACGTCGTCGGGCGGTCCTCCGGCCAAGACGACGGCGGTGGTCATGCGGTTTCGCCGCGCCACGAACGGCCGTGCGCGAACGCCGTCGGAAAACGCAGATACTCGCGCTCGAGATCCAAGCGTGCTTCGATCGCAGCGATCGTTGCCGCATCCCGCGCGAGTGTGAAGACGGCTGATCCTGATCCCGATAGAAGCGCGTTATGCGCGCCGGCTGCGCGCAGTGCCTCGATCGCGTGCGCCACCTGCGGCGTCGAGCTTGCGATCACGTCGTGAAAATCGTTGGACATCGAACGCTCGACCTCGTCGAAATCGCCGCGTTGCAAAGCGGTGAGCACGCCAAGCGAAATCGAGGTGTTGCGAGGGCGGGATGGACGCGCGAGGGCGTCGAGTTGTGCAAAGGCCGTCGCCGTCGACACGGCGACGGGTGGTTTAACAACGAGTACGTGCCAAGGTGGAAGTGCGCCAACCGCGGTCACGCGCTCGCCCGTCCCTTCGACCAATGCGCCCGAATCGGCAAGAAAGAACGGCACGTCGGAGCCGAGTGATCGCGCAATCAGTACCCAGTCGGCGGCGTACGCGTGGCCGAACGCGCCCGCCATCGCAGCGCGCAGCACTGCGGCAGCGTCGCTCGATCCGCCACCTAACCCTGCTTGCACGGGGATCGTCTTGCGCAGCGTCAACTTCGCAGCCGGAAGCGGATCGAGCGCGCGGGCGGCTCGTACGGCAAGATTCTCATCGCCTTCCAACGATGGATCGCTGGATACAAATGCAAAGGTTGAAGAAGGTTCGATTTGTAGCTCGTCGGCAAGCTCGAGCGGCACCATGACGCTGCGCAGCGCATGGTAGCCATCCGGGCGTCGATCCAGGACCTCCAGGGTCAGATTTATTTTTGCCGGGCAGGCGAATTGCATCCGCATAAGTTTCCAGCGAAAGGGGCGCCCCGGTCAAGGGCGTAGCACAGGGGTGGTATGGGCCCGAGCTATGACGCGCAGCGAAATGAGTTTTGCGCGTACGTCGTCCCGGAATCGCAAACACCCTATGGGCTCCTGCTCGGGAACTATAAGTCCTATGCGCAATCGACCGCCAAGGGTGGCGTCCGCGGGCTTTGGGATGCCGATACGGACAAGATCATCTTCGGCACGCATCAAATCGCCTATCGCATCGTTGATGGCGGCAGCACGCTCTTTCCGCATCAGATCACGCGCGAGCTGACGTTTCTTCCATACGCGCAAATCGCCGAGTTTACGCTCGAGCATCGCGTGCACGTAACCGAGGCATTCTTCGTGCCGTTCGGCGAGGCGTTCGATCGAGCGGTGTCGTTCGTCGTCGACGTTACCCTCTACAACCCGGGTGCGATCGAGATCGAAGTCGCCGTCTTCCCCTGGGCGATGCTTGTGGGGCAGCGCTTCTATGGCGAGCCCGAGAGCGAGATGACCGCATGGTCGCGCGACCGCTTCATCTGCTCGAAGAGCAACGAGAGTGGCGCCGAGCGCTGGTGGGGCGGGTCGCGCGAGCCGCGCGCAGTCGAGCTCTCACTTCGCGAGCAAGTGTTGACCGAAAACATGCGGCGCGGCTCGCTATTGCCCGAAGGTCTTCCCGGCTTCGGACACGCCGCGTCGGAGAGCTCGACAATGGTTGGGCGGCGGGTTTACGGTGCCTTTGAATACCGTATCAAGGTCGCGCCTGGCGCTCGCGAAGCGCTGCGCCTTGCCGTCGTCTTCCATAAAGATGGCACGGAGCACAGCTTGCCCCGGCTCGAGAGGTTGCTTGGCGACGAGCGCGCCCTGCATGACACGCAGCGCTACTACGCGCGCCGCCTAGCCGATGCGCGATTCATGACGCCGTCGCCCGCGATCAGCCGCGGTGTAGCGTGGGCAAAAGCTAATATGATCCGCATCGTCAAGGAGTATCCGCAGGGTTGGGGATCGACGAATTCGCCGCCGTCGGACATTCTCGTCTCGCGCGACACGTCGTGGTTCGTGCACGGCTTTGACTACTTCTGGCCGGAGTTCAGCCGCGATGCGCTCGAGGTTTTCAATCGGACAGTCGAAGAGTCTGGATTGATGATCGAATACGTGCGCGGCGTCAATGGCTACACGACGGCATACGATTTGAACATCAACGACGATACGCCGCTGCATCTAATCGCGATGCTGCACCACTACAACGCCACGCTCGACGACGCTTGGGTACGCGAGCGCATGCCGCTCGTGCTCAAGCTCGCCGATTACATGCTGACGCAGCGCGACGATCAGGGCTTGCTGTTCTGCAAAGCCAAGGGTGTAGACATGTACGGCATCTCGTCGTGGCGCAATATCATCCCATATTATACGCTCGACGGTGCGGTGACCGAGATCAATGCCGAAGGCGTCTTTGCACTTGAAGCGGCGGCGATGCTTTGCGCGGTTGCGGGCGATTGGGCGAATTGGGAAAAGTTCGCGAATGAGTCCCAGGCGCTACGTGAAGCAATGATGGATTATCTGTTCAATGACGATACCGGCGCGTTCGTGTTGAACTACGACCAAGATCGCAACTATCAAGACAACTTTACGTCGGATGAGATTTTCCCGGTGCTCTTCCGCGTTGCCGGCGTCGAGCAACGGCGCTCGATCCTGCGCCGATTATTAGAGGCGGACTTTGTGACGCCGGTTGGTTTGCGCACGATCTCGACTGCGGATGCGTGGTATTTCCCATCGTACGGCTTTGGCTTGCTCGGCGGCATTTGGCCCGACCTGACGCTGTGGTTTGCGGTTGCGCTGGCGCGCGACGGCTTCGTCGATGAATGCACGCACTTCTTGGATGCCGTGTATGCGGCGATGGAAGTCGGCAGCGCGCGCAACACCGTCCCCGGGGAATTCGGCGAGTGGTTCGACGGCGGATCGCTCGCGAATCGCGGCATGTATCTCTCGCCCTGGACTGGTGCGAAGTACCTGTGGGCGGTTGCTGAGACCGTCGGCGGCCTCGACGGCTATCGCACGAGCGGCCGTCCACATCTCGTGCCGTTGCGCCCAAAGGATTGGCAGTGGGTCGCGGCTGCGCGCGTACACTGGGGTGGGAGACGTTGCAGTTACGTGATCGATCTGGTCCACGATCGCATCTACGGCGACATGCCGGAGCTCTCGGCCGAAGAGCCGTTCACGTGTATTTACGCGGGACGCGACATTAGCGATGAGTTGACGATTTCGCCGGCTGACGTCGGCGCGGTGGGTTTCGAAGACGAACATGGTGCAGTACGCATCTTCGTGTGCAACATGCTCGATCGCGCGCGTCCGGTGCTGGTCGAGTTCCGCGGACACACCGCGCGTGTGCAGATGGAGATCGGCGAGATGCGCGAGGTGCAACTGATCGGCCGGCCTACCGAGCGGCGCGCGCGCGCCGCCAAACTCGACGTGGTGCCGGCCTAGACGTGGTGCCGCGTAAATGATGAATCCCGCAAATCGCTTTGCGACCGCCGTGCTCGCGGCAGGCGTCGTGGTGCTGCTGATCGCGATCGTCCTGGGCGAGCACATGGGCGATCGCGTGATGATCGAAGCCGCCGAGAGCGGCAGCTTGAGCACGACGCCGATCGTCACGCCGGTACCCGAGGCGACCACCGGCCCCTTCGGCCCGGACTGGAAGAACACGCAGGCCCTCGCGGCGGCACCGGACCCGCGCTTCTCCGACCCGCGCGTTCCGCCCAAGCCGCTACCGACGGCGGAGGCCCCGCCGACGCCGAAGCCGACCCCAACCTGGACCCCGAATCCGAACGTCCCGATCTGGGACCAAACGAAGCTGCCGAGCCCGAGCCCCAGCGCGACGACCTTCGAGGAGGACTCGAGCCAGTCGACCGCGCCCTCCCCAAGCCCCACGCCTTCGCCCTAGAGGCAGTGTCACTAATGTCTCCATTGGTTTAGCCTGCTACGATGGAGACATGGAACAGGCCACTGGAACCCTAACCGTCAAGCGCGGGCTCGCGCAGATGCTTAAGGGCGGCGTCATCATGGATGTCGTCACCCCCGAACAGGCCATCGTCGCGCAAGAGGCCGGCGCCGTCGCCGTGATGGCGCTCGAGCGTATTCCGGCAGACATCCGCGCTGACGGCGGCGTCGCGCGCATGAGCTCGATCGAGTTGATCGCGGGGATCATGGACGCGGTTACGATTCCGGTAATGGCTAAGGTGCGCATCGGCCACTTCGCCGAGGCGCAAGTGCTGCAATCGATCGGCGTCGACTATATCGACGAATCGGAAGTGCTGACGCCGGCCGACGAGCTGTACCACGTCGACAAACATGCTTTCACGACGCCGTTCGTCTGTGGTGCGCGCGATCTGGGCGAAGCGCTGCGTCGCATTACCGAGGGCGCCGCAATGATTCGCAGCAAAGGCGAAGCCGGGAGCGGCAATATCGTTGAGGCCGTGCGACACATTCGCGCCATCAAAGACACGATCGCGCAGTTGACGGTCGCGCCACACGAGGAGCTCGTGGCGCGCGCGCGCGATATCGGTGCGAGCTATGAGCTCGTAAAAGAAGTCGCGCAGGCGGGTAAACTGCCGGTCGTGCTGTTCTGCGCGGGAGGCGTGTCGACACCGGCCGACGCCGCACTGATGATGCAGCTTGGCGCCGAGGGCATCTTCGTCGGCAGCGGCATCTTCAAGTCGAAAGATCCCAAGAAATTTGCGCGCGCGATCGTCGATGCGACGACCCACTACAACGATCCAAAGGTCGTCGCGGAAGCTTCGCGGTCACTGGGAACGGCTGATGCGATGGCGGGCATCGACCTCCGAAAACTCGACGAATCGGAGTTGCTCGCTTCGCGTGGAAACTAAGTCCACCGTTGGCGTTCTTGCGCTCCAGGGGGATGTGGTCGAACATCTCGCCGCACTCGAGCGCGTGGGAGCGCGCGCGCTGGCGGTAAAGTCTGCGGGCGATCTTGCGCGCGTCGACGGTCTCGTAATCCCCGGTGGCGAGTCAACGACCGTCATGAAGTTGCTCGATCGGTTCGACCTCGCTGTGCCGATCGTGGAGCGCGTACGCAGCGGTATGCCGCTCTGGGGAACGTGCATGGGGATGATCGTTGCGGCCCGCGACGTCGCGGGACTCGAGCAGCCGACCTTGGGTCTCATCGATATTACCGTGCGGCGCAACGCGTTCGGTCGCCAGAATGAATCAGCCGAGATCGCGCTGCCGATTCCGGCGCTTGGACCCCCGGAGTTTCCGGCGATCTTTATTCGCGCGCCGTGGATCGAACGCGTTGGTTCGGCCGTGGAACTGCTCGCGTCACGCGACGGGCACGGCGTGATGGTCCGCGAGGGGAACGTACTAGGAAGCTCGTTCCACCCAGAATTGACCCGCGATCCGCGGGTCCACGCGTACTTTCTAAATATGGTCGATGACGCGAGAACACGTGGAAATCCGGTAGGGAAGGCTTCCTCCGCCGCGTAAGTCTTAGCACAAATGAGTTCGCAGGCGGCACCCGACGCGCAGGCGTCGGGATTTCAGGGGCAGATCCCACCGCTCGAGCCGTTGCTGACCGAAGTGATCGCAACGCTCGCGCTGGCAGCGCACGCCTATCTCGCCGACGACAACGGAAAGGAACCGGACTTTAGAGCGGCCGATGCTGCGATCGAGGTTGCGAGCGTAGCATTCGAACGCGTCAAAGAAAGGTTGCGGCCTGACGAAAGGTTAGCAATCACGCAGATGCTGACCGAGACGCGATTGACCTTTGTAAGAAAGCGAGGCATGTAAGTGCCTCGCTTTCACGCTTCTGAACGCCTCTCGTGTCGTTGCTGCGTCGGTCGCGTACCTCAGTACGCTTCCCTCCTTGCGCCTAACGAGAGGCGTTCAGGGAGTCCATTGTGAGCGACGTACTCGTCTTGAATTTTACCTACGAAGCCTTGAACATCACGAGCTTCCAGCGCGCCGTGAAGCTGCTCTTCGCGGGCAAGGCCGAGATCGTTCACAATCGCGACCGCGTGCTCGCATCGACGCGCTACGAGATGCGCATGCCGTCGATTATCAGGATGCTCTACTACATCCGCCGGCCGATGCAAAAGGTCGCGCTGACGAAGAAGAACGTGCTGATTCGCGACGATCATGCGTGTCAATACTGCGGAACGCGCGGCGAGAAGCTGATGACGGTCGACCACGTCGTGCCGCGCAGCCGTGGCGGTCCTTCGACCTGGGAAAATTTGGTCTGCGCTTGCATGCGGTGTAACAATCGTAAGAACAATCGCACGCCCGACGAAGCGAATATGACCCTCAAGCGCAAACCACGGCAGCCGAAGTACATCCCATGGATTCAGATCAAGCGCAACACGCTGCCGGGCGAGTGGGGCAAGTTCCTGTTCCTCTACAACGTCTCGATCGACGAACGCGTAGAAGCCTAGCGTTCCGTAGGACTACGGACGCGGAGCGCGGGCCAAACCGGCTACGCTTTGCCTATGAAATCAGCTGGCGGCGGCGCACGATTCGCGCTTTTCCTGGCTCCCCTGCTGCTTGGTGGTGGCGCAATCTGGCTTATAAGCGGGTCGGATCCTGTGGGCAATCCCGAGGGAGACGCCTTTGGGTGGTTCTTTTTGGGATGGGGGGTGACATTGCTGCTGCCGCTCATGGTCCTGATGATTGCGAACTGGTCAATGCAGCGCCGCAGAATCCCGTTCCCCTTGTTTTTCCTGATCGTATTTCTCGCGCTAGGTCCCGTCGGATACTTTCAGATCGTAAATATAATGTCGGCTCTACCTATGCCGAGCTTGGCCGCGGTCGCGGATTATAGGTACTTCCCGGAATTTTATCCGCGGTTGCTTGCTGAGGCTGCAGCGATATACTGCGCTGTGACAGCGATCGGAATCTACGGCTTGTACAAATTAGTTACGCGCGCGGCGCCCGACTAAGAGTCCGGCACCCATGACCACGATCCCGACGATCGCAAAACCGAAGACGAAGTAGTCGAGGTCGTGTAGCGTTCGCGCAATCGTGCGAATCCCGAGCACGATCGGTCCGACGAAAAAGAGCACGTTTCCAAAGGCGAGGATCGGGTTGGGACGCGTTGCGGTCATCCTGAAGTTCATCAGGATGCCGATAGCGCCGAGCAACAGAAATGCGCTGCCGAGTACGATCACGCGGCGTCAGCCGCCAGTGGCGCGAGCTCGTCGAGGTCCCTCCCGTTCGTTTTGGGCCCGAAGATGCCGATATCGAGTGCAACGACGATCATCGCCGTGCAGATCAGTGCGAAGACACCCAGCGTACCGTTCGCGCGCAGCACCGCGGCGATCACGAAAGGCACGAAGATCGAACTGAACCTGCTCCAGGAATAGACGAAGCCCACGGCTTGCCCGCGGATACGCGTGGGAAAGAGCTCCGCTTGATAGGTATGGAACGTGGCCGAGAACCATGCATTGGCGAGCGCGACGATCGTGCCGAAGAGGACGAGCGGAATCGGCGTGCGCGCAAGCGCGAAGCACAGCCCTCCCCCGCCGACGACAAGCGCGAGCACGACGATTTGCCATTTGCGCTGGAAACGTTCGGCAAAGATCATCGCGAGCAAGGGCCCGAGCGGATTGATAATCGCGATGAAAAACGAGTACTGCAGCGAGTGGGTGAACTCGACGCCTTGAGTGGCAAGAAAAATCGGCACCCATGAATTGAAGCCGTAGAAGCCGATGGACTGCAAGAGATTGAAGACGATCATCATCAGCGTGCGCGAGCGGTAGGTCGAATCGAAGAGCGTCCGGATGACAAAGCCTGGTCCGGTGTGGACGATTTTTTCGTGCGCTTTTTGCCAGCGCGAAGAATCGGGAAGGCCGGGCAGCACGAACCAGATGACGACGCCGCCGAGCGAGCCGATCAGTGCGACGTAGCGCCAGCCGTCCAAGCCCCAGATTTGGTGTGGAACCAGGAGATAAGCAAGAAGCGCAACGACCGGGATCGACGTGTAGCCGATCACTTGCGTGAAGGCAACCCACTTGCCCCGTTCTTCCTTTGGAACGATTTCGGAGGTATATGCGTCGCTCGTTACGAGCTGCACGCCGATACCCAGGCCGGCGAGAAAGCGCCAGAGATCGATCCACGGACCCGACGGCATGAACGCCATCACTAACGTGCAGACCGAATACCACACGAGTGAAGACGCAAACGCGGCTTTACGACCGAAGCGATCGGAGATACCGCTGAAAATGATCGTGCCGAAGAACATGCCGGCAAAGCCGCATGCGACGAAGCTCGCGAAGCCTGTTATTGCGAACGGGGAGGATGACGTGGCGGTGAAGATGCCGGCTCTTATGAGGCCGAGCGATATATAGGCGGTCATGAAGAGATCGTAGAGCTCGAACCAGGCACCAACCGAAATACGCGCGACCGCGCCGCGAATGTTCGTTACCATCATGCCGGTACCGGAAACGGAAGCGCGTCGCAAAACGCGCGGCGCCATGCCGCTTCGACGCGCGCGGTCGTAGGTTTCTCGACGACCGCGGCCACGCAGCCGTCGGGTCGCACGATCAGCACTACCGGCGGTTTGACGTGCCAGCGTTTGGGGGGTGTTTCGATGCGCAGGTGCGGGAGATCGAGTTGCAGTTCGCCGACGACGATCAGTACCGCCTCGCCTCGACGTTGCGCGCTCAGGCGCGATCCGTCGGGCGTGCGCAAGTCGTCGAGCCGGCGCCCGGCGAGCGGATGACGGTTGTCGACGATCGGTGAGTTGGCGTAACGGCCGCTGAGCATACCGATGCCTCTACAGAGTTTACGTTGCATGCCTCTCCCTCGGACGGCGCGTGAGAAAGCGCGCGCGACGAGTTGCCGCGCACGGGATGGAAAAGTGACGCCGACGCGCGCCACGCGATCGGTGATGCGTTCGACCGTGTCGGTGATGATCTCGCGCCGCTCTAGATCGTAGCTGGTTAGCAGCGACTGGGTGCAGCGGCTGTTGCGCAGCGCGAAGGCGAGTTTCCACGCGAGGTTTGCGGCATCGTGAATTCCGGTATTCATGCCTTGTCCGCCGGCGGGACTGCTCAAGTGGGCGGCGTCGCCGGCGAGCGCAACATTACCTACGACAAAGCTTGCGGCGTGGCGACGATGGACACTAAAGACGTTGCTCCATTCGGTCGTCGTTGGAATATCACCAAAGAGTTCGCGTAAGCGTTCGTGATGCGCAAAGGGCGCAAGTGCATCTTCATCGCTCACGTCGTGTGGGAGCGAAGCAATCATACGCCACTTTTGTTCGCCAAAGCGCACCGCGATTCGCAGGCCGGGCAGATCGAGCCGGGCACGGACGTCCTCGGAAAACGGCGCATCGACGGTTTCGTCACTTAGCACGATGCGCGATGAGTAGGTCATGCCGAGCAAGCTTTGTCCGATTGCGTGTCGCACGACGCCGCGTGCGCCGTCGGCACCGACGACAAATCCCGCGGCTACCTTTCCCGAGCCGCCTGGTCCGTCAAATCGCACTTCAGCGCCCTCGCGCATAGTGTCGATGCCGGTCACGGTCACGCCTGTGCGCAATTCGCAAAGGGGATGCGCCGCGACCACCTCGCGTAAGATGCGCTCCGTCTCGCTCTGCGGCAGAAGCAGCGCTCCAGGATCGTCGAAAATGTCGTCGATCACCGAGAAGTCGACGGTTGAGATCGTCTTTTGGGTTGCGGCATTGACGGCGCGCAGGACACGGACGAAGCGTCCCGCTTCGCGCAGTGACGCGTAGGCCCCCCAATCGCGCAGGATCTCCTGTGCGCGGGGCCAGATGACCGCCGCGCGCGACTCCTTGACCGGCTCACGATTGCGCTCGAGCACGACGCAAGCGCATTCGTAACGCGCAAGGCCGAGGGCAAGTGAGAGGCCAACAGGGCCCCCTCCGACGATGATTACCGGCGCGTCCACGCGAAGCTCGTTCGACCCATGATTCAAGCGGTGTCCCGCCTCTGGCTTCCGTTCACCCAGATGCAGTCCTTCGACTCGGCCGAGAGGACGTTCGTGCGCGCCGACGGCACGAGCCTGATCGACGCTCGCGGGCGGCGCGTTTTCGACGCGGTCAGTTCGATCTGGACGATCGTACATGGACACTGCCATCCGGCAATTGTCGATGCTATCGCGCTGCAGGCCTCCACGCTCGACCATGCCACGACGCTGGGAGCATCAAATTTACCGGCCGAAGCGTTGGCAGAGGCGCTCTGCGAGTACTGCGAGACCGACTATGCGTTCTTTGGCAGCGACGGTGCGAGCGCGGTCGAGGCCTCGATCAAGATGGCTATTCAGTATTGGCGCAACGCGGGCGAGCCGCAGCGCATGCGCTTTTTGCGCCTGGTCGATGCCTATCACGGCGACACGACCGGCGCGATGAGTGTCTCCGATATCGCGGTCTTCAAATCGAACTACGGTGCGATTACCTTCGAAACGCGCACGTATGACGATCCGCGTGACCTCGACGCGCCCGACGTCGCCGCGATCATCGTCGAGCCGCTCATGCAAGCCGCGGCCGGGATGCGCCTGGTTTCGCCGGAACGCTATGCGCCGCTACGCGATTGCACGCCGCTCGTGATCGTCGATGAAATCGCAACCGGCTTCGGCCGTACGGGGACGATGTTCGCCTTCGAGCAGCTCGAATTGCGCCCCGATCTGATTTGCTTGGGCAAGGGCATCACCGGGGGCACGTTGGCGCTCTCCGCAGTGCTCGCACGCGAACGCATTTATCGTGCTTTCCTTGGCGCGCCCGAAGAGCGCAAACAGTTCTTTCACGGGCACTCGTACGCGGGCAATCCGATCGCGTGCGCCGCGGCGCTCGCATCACTCGAACTCTTCGCGTGCGAGGGAACGTTTGAACGTGCAGGCGGGATCGAAGCGACGGCGCGCGAGCGCGCCAACATCTTGCAAGAGCACCCGGCGATTGTGGAGATTCGCCAGGCCGGCACGATGATCGGGATTGAACTGCGCGACACACAACACGCCTCGGCCGTCGCAAGCGCACTCTACCAGCTGGGACACTTTACCCGGCCGATTGGCGCGGTGGTGCAACTCGTGCCGCCGCTTTCCTCACGCGACGAGGAGATCCATGATTTCTTCGACGCCTTCGATGAGGCGCTGGAGCGTACGCGTTGACCTATCTCGACCGCGCGTCGAAACTGCTCGACGCGATTCGGGCAAACGGACGCTATCGAACGGTTCGTTCGCATGGCCTCACTGGGACGCTCGACTTCTCTTCGAACGACTATCTCGGACTCGCGACGTATCCGCAAGTCGTAGAGGCATTTCGGCGCGCCACCCGCGTCGGCTCGGGCGGCGCACGTTTGCTCGGCGGAAGCCATCGCGAACATTCGCTCTTGGAAGAGGAACTCGCGGTATGGCTCGGGCGCGAGCGCGTACTGCTCTTCTCTTCGGGCTATCACGCGGCGCTCGGTGCAATCAGCGTGCTCGCACGAACTGTCGATACGATCTATTCGGATCGCCTGAACCATGCGTCGCTAATCGACGGGATCCGGGGCGCGCACAACGAGCGCGTGGTTTACGACCACGCGATGCTTCCGCCGCGCGCGGCGCGGCGCGGTAGCGCACTCATCGTCACCGAGACGATCTTCAGTATGGATGGCGATGCCGTCGACGTGGCTGCCATGCTTGCCGATCTTGGCGACGACGACGTCCTGCTCGTCGACGAGGCGCACGCGCTTGGTTTGGTGGGTCCGCAAGGAGCGGGCCATGCGCGTGCACTTGCCGATCCGCGGGTGGTGGTGATGGGCACGCTTTCGAAAGCCTTCGGCGGTCAAGGCGGCTTTATCGCCGGCCCTGCGCCGTTGATCGAACTGCTGACGAATGCAGCGCGTTCGTTTATCTTCGATACGGCGATCCCGCCGGCGCTGGCGCTAGCGGCGCGGGTTGCGCTCGTGCTTATCCGCGACGGCGAGCAGTTGCGCGCGCGCGTGCACGGTAACGTGCATCGTTTGCGCGAAGGGCTCGGGGCCCTTGGATTCCCGACGATTCCCGATCTTTCGCCGATTGTGCCGCTCGTACTCGGCAGCGAAGAGCGAGCGGTAGAAATGGCGCTTCGGCTCGAAAGCAAGAGAATCTGCGCACCAGCGATTCGGCCGCCGACCGTTCCTGTGGGTACGTCGCGGCTGCGATTCTCCGTGCGTGCCGACCACCAAAGCGAGCATATCGATCTGCTCGTACGAGGCCTAGCGGAATGCATCGTTACTTTGTAACCGGCACCGACACCGACGTCGGGAAGACGCGTGTCGCCGCGGCACTCGCGCTTGCGCTGAAGAATCATGGCATTACGCCGGTGATCGTCAAGCTCGTGCAAACTGGTCTTGCACCCGGCGTGCCCGGCGACGCCGCGCGCGCCGGCAAACTCGCCGGTGCGCGCACGCTCGAACTTGCGCGCTTCGAGAAAGCCGCCGATCCATGGTCGGCCGCACTTTCTTCCGGCCAGCCCGAGGTGCGCGCCAGCGAACTGGTCGAGGCGGTGGCGCACATCGGTGAAGGGTTGGTCACCGAAGGCGCGGGCGGCTTGATGGTGCCGCTCAACGCGCGCGAGCACTTTGGCAACATCGCCGTCGCCGGCCAATTTCGGACGGTGCTTACCGTGGGCCTTAAACTCGGGTGCGTCAATCACGCGCTGCTCACGGCGATGCAATGTCAGCAAGCCGGGATCGCGCTCGTCGGCGCGGTGCTGGTGGAGCGCTGGGGACCGACCGAACAGAGCTACCGCGACGACGTCGCGCGCACGTTGCAGGGAAAGGTCAAGATTCTTGGCATTCTGCCGTTTGACGAAGACGAAGCGGCCTCAGTAAAAGCCGGCGCGCACGTCTTCGATTCGCTGTTCTAACCGCGACACTGCACGACGCTAGAAGAGGCTCCGTTGCACCCCACGATTGCCGCCGCGCGCACGCGTGTGCTCGACCAACACCTTCCTGCCGATCGCACGTTACTCGACGCGCTCGCGCAATTGCCCGATAGCGAAGTGCCGGATCTCTTGGCATTGGCCGATGACGTGCGCGCAGCGCACTGCGGTAATGGCATCGCTGTCGAGGTGCTCTATAACGCCAAGAAGGGCGGATGTTCCGAGGACTGCCACTTCTGTTCGCAGAGCGCGCGCTTTGCGAGCGACGTCGAACCCGATACGCTCTCGAGCGTCGAAGGCTTTGTAGCGGCTGCGCGCGAGGCGCATGCGCGTGGAGCCGGCGAGTTCTGCGTCGTCGTTGCGGTGCGCGGCCCATCGACCAAGTTGCTCGAACGTGTGTGCGAGGCCGTGCGCATCATCAAAGCCGAGTTGCCGCTTAAGGTCGCGGTCTCGCTCGGCATTCTGCGCGAAGACCAAGTGCTCCAACTCGTTGAAGCCGGCGTGGATAAGGTCAACCACAACCTCGAAACGTCCGAGCGCTACTTCCCGTATGTTTGTACGACGCATACGTTCGACGAGCGGATGACGACGCTGCAGCTCGTACGCGGGGCGGGTCTTGAAGTCTGTTGCGGCGGCATCATCGGCATGGGCGAAACGGTCGACGATCGCATCGATTTTCTCTGCACGTTGCAGAGCCTTGCGCCCGAAGAGGTGCCGATAAACTTTCTTAATCCGCGGCCGGGTACGCCGTTCCAGGATCGATCGCTCGTCGAGCCGGTCGAGGCGCTGCGCTTCGTCGCGATGGCGCGTCTTGCGCTGCCCAAGGCGCTCGTGCGTTTCGCGGGCGGCCGTGAGATCACGCTGCAGGGGCTGCAGGACCTCGGTATGCGCAGCGGCGCGAGCGGCATCGTGCTCGGAAACTACTTGACGACGAGCGGTCGCAGCGATCAAGATGACTTCGCGATGCTCGATCGACTCGGCTTTGAAGTCCTTGCTTAAAGCCTCCCCAACGCGCGCCCAGCCTAAGGCGAAGCGCCTTCTCGACCAAACCAAGACGCCGTACTTTCAAGCGCTGCTTGAATACGTTGACTCCGGCGTTTTACCGTTTCATACGCCCGGCCACATGCAAGGGCGTGGCTCAGAGCTCTCGTTCCGCGAATTCGTCGGCGACAACATCCTCGCCATCGACCTGACGCCGATGCCCGGCATCGACGACTTGCTCCAACCGATGGCGTCGATCAAGGAAGCGCAGGAGCTGGCGGCTGACGCCTACGGCGCGGACAACACGTTTTTCCTGATCAACGGCTCGACCAGCGGCAATCAGTGCATGATGATGACTGCATTGAATCCCGGTGAAAAGATTGCGGTTCCGCGCAACTCGCACAAATCGATGCTCGGCGGCTTGGTGATGAGCGGCGCACACCCAATCTACATGCAACCGGCGGTGGATCAAGAGATGCACATGGACCACGCGGTCACGCCGGAGACCGTCGCGCGCACGATCAGAGAACATCCCGACATCAAAGCCGTGTATGTCGTCTCGCCGACGTACTACGGCATCGCGGCCGACTTGGCAGCCATTGAACGGATCACACATGGTGCCGGAAAGCTGTTGCTCGTCGATGAGGCGTGGGGTCCGCATTTCAAATTTCATCCGGCGCTGCCGCTCTCCGCGACCGAAGTAGGCGCGGATTTGAGCATTAACTCGACGCACAAGATGCTCTCGGCGTTTTCGCAGGGCGCGATGCTCCATCAGATCGGCGATCGCGTGCGGCTCGACCGCCTCAAGGCGGTGCTCAAGATGTTTCTCTCGACCTCACCTAACTTGCCGATGGTGGCGTCGCTTGACGTCGCACGCATGCAAATGGCGACGCAAGGTGCAGCGCTCCTTTCGCAGACGATCGAACTTGCCCAGGAGACGCGCCGGCAGTTGAACCAGATCGAAGGTGTGTATTGTTTTGGCGAAGAGATTGCAGGGCGCGAGGGCGTCTTCGCCATCGACCCGACGAAGATGACGGTGCGCGTCACTGGAATGGGCTACACCGGCTACGAGGCATCAGCGATTCTGCGCGGACGCTACAACATTCAGGTGGAGCTCGCCGATCTCTTCAACGTCGTCGCGCTCTTTACGATCGGCACGACGCCTGAGGCCGCGGAGCGATTTGTCACGGCGTTCGCGGAGATGGCACGTGAAGATCGGCCGCTCGACAAGTACGCACCGTCGGGCATCCTCGAGCAGCGCCTCAAACGCGGAACCTATCACATGCCGACGACGCCGCCGATGCGTATGCTGCCGCGCGACGCCTTTCTCGCAGACACCGAATTCGTCGAGTTCCGCAAGTCGGCCGGCCGGATTTGCGCGGAGACGATCTCGCCGTATCCGCCCGGCATCCCCGTGATCTCGCCCGGCGAGGAGATCACGCCCGAGCTGATCGATTATTTGCACCTCGAGCTGAAGGCCGGTGTGCGTATTCAGGGTCCACATGACGATGAATTAAGAAAGGTCCGTGTTGTGGTTGCGTAGAGGCAGCTGGCAAGAAGGCGCACCTTCCACATGGATTAGTGGTTGCCCAGGAAGCCGACCCAAGATGTGGGAGGGCCGCATCCCCACTGTGGGTAACTATCCACAAACTTTCCCTGGAGGCGAGGAACCGCGTTGGCCGTCAAAGCGCAGTCCGTTTCCCCGAGCTGGGAGCTCTCCCAACTCCTCGACATCTTCCCACTCCCGATCCGACAGTCGCTCGTCCGACTCCACAATCTCGAAGACATCATCGAAGTCGTGCTCGACTTAGGGCGCCCACCCGAGGCGCGCTTTGCGAACGATTTTCGTTATCTCTCCGAGACACCCGTAACGAACGAAGATATCGGGCACGTATGTTCCCGCGTTTCGCAATTCGGTGCGGATAATCGCGCCGGTATCGAACAAACGCTGCATCGTATCAGCGCAATTCGTAACCGCCAAGGCAAAATCGTCGGGCTGACGTGTCGCGTCGGGCGCGCGGTCTACGGCACGATCGATATTTTGCTCGACGTGTTGCGCAGCGGCAAATCGATTTGCTTACTCGGCCGGCCCGGCGTCGGCAAGACGACGATGCTGCGTGAGTGCGCGCGTATTCTTTCCGAAGATCGCAAACGCGTGGTCATCGTCGATACGTCAAACGAAATCGCCGGTGATTCAGATATCCCGCATCCGGGCATCGGGCTTGCGCGGCGCATGCAAGTAGCTGATCCGGCGCTCCAGCATGCGGTTATGATCGAAGCGGTCGAGAACCACATGCCTGAAGTGATTGTCATCGATGAGATCGGAACGGAAATGGAAGCCGGGGCAGCACGCACGATCGCCGAACGCGGCGTGACGCTGATCGGCACGGCGCACGGGCAGACGCTCGAAAACCTGTTGATGAATCCGACGCTCTCCGATCTGCTCGGCGGCATTAGTGCCGTCACGCTTTCGGACGAAGAGGCGCGCCGGCGCGGCACCCGCAAGACGGTGCTCGAGCGTAAGGCGCCGCCGACCTTCGATCTGCTGGTCGAGATTCAGGATCGCGATCGCCTCGCGATACACAAAAATGTCGCCGATGTGGTCGACGCGCTCTTGCGCGGCTATCAGCCGCAGCCGGAGATCCGTCAGCGCACGGCGAGCGGCGACGTAGCGATCGTGCAAGAAGCCGATCCCGAATCGATGCCGCAGCTTTCCGAAGCGCTCGACAACCACCACGATCCGCACGATGAGGGCGCGGACAAGCCGCTCTACATCTTCCCGTACGGCGTCTCGCGCAACAAGATCGAGCGTGCCGTACACAATCTGCGGATCAATGCGGCAATTGCCCGCAATTGGGACGATGCCGACATCGTGCTAACGCTGAAAACGCTCGAGCGCAAGGGCCAGCCGAAGCTCAAGCAGATCGCTTCGGACAACGTACCGATCTACTCGATCAAGACCAACACGACGACGCAGATTCAGAGTGCGTTGCGCGACGTCTTCAACTTGGGCTCGATCGATCACGAAGAGATTGCGCTACGCGAGGCCGAGGAGGCCGTGTATCAGGTCTTGCTGACCAATCAGGCCATCGAGCTCTCGCCGCAGACATCGTATGTGAGGCGCATGCAGCATCAACTTGCGGAAAAATACCGCCTGCAATCGCGCAGCACCGGCCTCGAACCGAACCGTCGGGTCAGGATATTTAAAGTAGCGGACTAGATCGCGGTGATCTCGCCGTCTTCGCCGACGAGAAATCGGGTGTCGAAGGCGAGCATTTCGTCGCCGCGCTTGATGCGGCTGTGCACGTTGAAGCGATGCGCCGGCTTTTGTCCGGGGCGAGTTACGAGTCCGCCGTAGAAGAGTTTGAGCAGTGGCGTTTGGCCGGGTTTCGGCGCTTCGAGTTTATTCTGCGCCACGAGCATCGACATGATCTTTTCTTGCAGCGCCATCGGCAGTAGACGATACGCGTCGTCGACCTTTTCACTCGGCTCTTGGTTCTGCATGCGGCGCCGCTCGCTGTTTTCTGGCTCGTCGTTGACGTAGCGAACGATCGCGTCCCAATCGTCGGCCGCGATGCCCACAAATTCGCACATGTAGCGGTGCCAAGGCGCGCCTTGATGCTGCACCTGATCCGAGCGGATGTGCTTTACCCGCAGTGGAATGTTGCGATCGCGAATTCGCGCAATGATGTTGAATTGCGGCGCGTTTACGGGTTCCTGCATAATGAACATCGCACCATTGGGTGAGAGCTCGAGGCCGACGCCGGATTTGAGCAGGTTCGGATCGTTCGGGTTGGGTTGATACCACATGTGAAACGCACCGGCGCGCCGCTTATACTGGCGCCGATCGCCGGCTCGTCCGAGAAACCACTCGACGATGTCGCCGAACATTGATCCAGGAGATGACATACAAAGCCGCTCCGTCGAATACCGATCCGTGACCTTTATCACGGTCGAGGGCATTGAAGGGTGCGGCAAGAGTACGCTCCTTGCCGCTCTTTCCGAACGATTACGCGCTTCGGGTAAGGAAACCATCGTTACCCGGGAGCCGGGGGGAACGCCGGTGGGCGACGCGATCCGGGAAATCTTCCTCCAACCCGGGCTCGAGGTTGCTCCGCTGACTGAGGCGCTCCTAATTAATGCGGCGCGGGCACAGCACGTGCTTGACCTGATCGATCCGGCACTGCGACGCGGGGCGATCGTCCTGTGCGACCGATTCGTCGACTCTACCCTCGCCTACCAAGGCTACGGCCGTGGGATCGACTTGAAATTTTTGCGCGAGCTCTGCGACACCGCGACCGGCGGCCTCGTGCCCGATCTTACCTTTGTACTCGATATTCCGGTTGCAATCTCGCGGGAGCGCATCGCCGCCCGGGATGCGGGCGCGAGCGACCGTATGGAGCGCGAAACGACCGACTTTTACGAATGGGTGCGACGGGGGTTCCTCGATCTTGCGCAACGCGGGCGCCACTACAAGGTGATCGACGCAACTAAACCGCCCGAAGAGGTCGCAGCGGAGGCATATCGCAAACTCGAGGCGCTCGTATGAGCGATTTGCATTTCGACGTTGTCGGCGCTGAGGGACCGAAGGCCTATTTCAGCCGTATGACGCCGCAAACGCTTGCGCACGCGTACCTTTTTTCGGGACCGCCCGGCGTTGGAAAGAAAACCTTCGCAGCTCGCCTCGCGCAATCGCTGCTCTGCGAAGCGCACAAGGATGGTGTCCTCGGCTACGACGGAACCTGCGCGTCGTGCAAGCTTTTCGCAGCGGAAGGCGCGCGCCATCCCGATTTTCTCGAGCACGTCGGGGTCCTCAAGATCGGCGATGCCGACGCGGCGATGGGCTTCTACGAAGGTGAATATCTCACCGCGCGCGATTTGGTGCGCCAGCTCTCGATGCAATCGTACAGCGGCGGTATGCGCGTCTTGTTATTGGGCGATATCGACTTCGCAACGCATCATGCAGCCAACGCGCTCTTGAAGTTCTTCGAGGAGCCGCCGCGCGGCGTTGTGCTCATTCTCACGTCGGCAACGCCGGGACGGCTGCTGCCGACGATTCGCTCACGGGTCATCGACCTGCGGTTTCCGGCGCTCGCACAAGCGCAAGTACGCGAGATTCTGCTACGCATGGGATACGACGAAGAGCACGCGCAGCTCGGCGCGTCGCTGGGGCAGGGGAGCGTTACACGCGCAGTTGCAGCGCTGGGTGACGAAGACGAAACGTTGCGCTCGCAAGTCGCGGGCTGGTTTTTCCGCGTGATCGACGGCGAAACGCCCGAAGAGGGATGGGCGAATCGCGAAACGCTCGATGAAGGCCTCGACGTGATCAAGTCGCTCGTGCGCGATTGGACCGCACTCGCCACGGCAGGCGATCGCGCGCCGCTGATCAGCGTCGACTACGCCGACGAACTACGTAAGCTCCCGGCGCTTGCGCCGGCCGAGGCGATTGCCGTAATCGGGAAGCTGGACGATGCGCAGCGACTGGCGCGCACGAACGTCAGTCCGACGATGGTCAGCGAGATCGTGCGCATGGCGCTGACGGGAAAAGCTTAGTAGAGGCCTCTAAACGCCGTCTCGTCATAGGTGACGGCAAACGGGAATGCGAGATATGCGAGCGCAATCGCGCGGTACACCGCGACCCCAATCATCGTGGGTATCACGCCGTACGGCGCGAGTGGAAACAACAGGTAGCCCGGCGCGTAGATCCACAGCGCGACGAAAACGACGGCAAGAACGATGCACGCGGGCCAGTTGGCCCGGACCGCCCGAATCGAACCCGAGAGCGCGAGACCGCCGGGCAATCCGCCGATCGCCGCAGCCGGGATCGTTAAGATCAGGAAGAAGTACGCGATGAGCTGCAATGCGGTCGAGAGAAGGCCGACACCAAGAAATTGCCCGATGTACGCCGCGGCAAATGTTACGAATTGAAAGCCGAGGGCGGCCATAAGAATGCCGCCCGCCTTGCGCCGCGTCTCTTCCCAGGCCTCATCGAAGCCGCCTCGATGGCCACGCGCGATGTTGTTGGCCTGAATCACTGCGCCGCCGAACGCGAACAAGTAGACGATCTGAATAACGAACTGGAACAGCCCCGCGCCGGCTCCGCCGAGTGGATCGGTGAAGAGCGTGCTCCAGTACGAAACGAACATGTCGATGATCGCGGCCAAGAGCGGCAACGCGAGTATCGACGGATTGCGCACGAGATGGACGAGCGCTTGCCCGTAGATCGCGAGATTGACATTCGGTCCAGCGCGTCGCATTGTGCTCTTTTTAGCCTCGTGATCCAGCGAGCGCGTGATGGCACGAGCAGTCGGCCTTCAGGTCGATCTTTGCGACGATCTTGCCGATCGCGTTCTTCACGCGGTCGTTATTTTTCTTGAAGACCTCCATCACTTCGTGATGCGAGACCGGCGGAATGCCCTCGATGCCGACGTCATAGTCGGTGATCAACGAGATGTTGACAAAGCAGATTTCGAGCTCGCGCGCGAGATAAGCTTCGGGATATTGCGTCATATTGATCACTTCCCAGCCTTGACTCTGGAACCACTTCGATTCGGAACGCGTCGAGAAACGCGGACCTTGAATGACGACGACCGTGCCGCGCTCGTGCGTCTCGATGCCAAGTGATTTCAGCGCATCGATCGCGATCGGGCGAAGCGTCGGGCAGTAGGGATCCGCGAAGCTGACGTGCGTGGTGATCGGGCCGTCGAAGAACGTGTCTTTGCGGCCGGCGGTGCGGTCGACCAGTTGATCGCAGACGACCATCGAGCCGGGCGCGACCTCTTTCTTGAGCGAGCCGCAGGCATTGGGCGCGATGATGAACTTGACGCCGAGCGCCTTCATCGCCCAAAGGTTTGCGCGATAGTTGATCGACTGCGGCGGAAAGCGGTGGTCCTTCCCGTGTCGCGGCAAAAACGCGACCTTTTTCCCCGCGATCTCGCCGAGTGCCACGCGATCGCTGGGAGCTCCGTACGGTGTCTCGATCCACACTTCGCGTGCGTTTTCGATCAGTGAATAAAATCCTGACCCGCCAAAAACGCCGATATCGGCGCGTTCCGTCGTCTCCATAATCTCCATTACTTACGGGGAAGGTGATGTTGCAGGCCGGTGTTCGAGGTGGAGGGTCCGTACCCTCGAACAATTGTAGTCCCGACTCATTTTGCGAGGTTCTTCCTATGATCGACAAGACTACGGTGATGACCATGCCATTCGGCAAGGCGGTTGCCGCGGCTCTCCCGTTCGAGCGCGCCGTCGATGAGGTAAAGGCGCTTCTCAAAGACGAGGGCTTCGGCGTGCTCTGTGAGATCGATGTCGCAGCGTCGATGCGCGAGAAACTCGGGAAGGCTTTTCGCCCGTACCGCATTCTCGGTGCCTGCAATCCTGGCCTAGCGTTCCAGGCCTTGGAAGCGCAGCCGCAGATCGGTTTGTTGCTTCCCTGTAACGTGGTCGTCCAAGAGGTCGATGGCAAGACGATCGTCTCGGCGATCGACGCGAATGCGATGCTCGGCGTAACGGGCGCGCATCTAGAAGAGCTCGCGGCCGACGCGAATGCGCGGCTCGGACGCGTGCTCGACCGGATCGAGAAAGCAACATAACTGCGCGAGCGAAGGCTATCTGTTAAAGTCGGAAGGCTTCAAGTCGTCGAGAAATTTTTTGAACCGCGACATCTCGGAATCGTCGACCGGCTTTTTGTCGGGCGTCGATTCCTCGAGCACGATCTTGTCGGTGACATAGATCGGCGCTTTCATGCGTAGCGCAAGCGCGATGCCGTCGGACGGGCGCGCGTCGATCTCTTGCAGCTCGCCGTCACAACGCAAGATCAACTTCGCGTAGAACGTGGAGTCCTTGATATCGTGAATGATCACTTGCTCGAGTGCCGTTTCGAGGGACTCGAGAATGTTGCGCATGAGGTCGTGTGAGAGAGGTCGCGGTACGGTGGCGCCTTCGAGTGCGAGCGCAATTGCGGTCGCCTCGAACGGACCGATCAAGATCGGAAGGTAGTGCGAGCCGTCCATGTCCTTGAGGATCACGACCGGATCGTGGGTGAGGAGGTCGATCCCGAGCTTGTCGACCTTCATTTGGCGCATGGCATGGTATCCGACACCCTCGCGGAAATCTCTTGCCCCCATGGCCCTCTCCTGCGGTATCGTCGGCTTGCCCAACGTCGGCAAGTCGACCATCTTTAACGCTCTCACCCGTTCCGCGCAAGCGCTGGCGGCTAACTATCCTTTCGCGACCATCGAACCGAATGTCGGAGAAGTCGCAGTACCCGACGACCGGCTACGGGTACTACAGACACTCGTGCACGGCGAACGGATCGTGCCCGCAACCGTTCGCTTTGTCGATATTGCCGGGCTCGTGCGCGGCGCTTCCACGGGTCAGGGCTTGGGCAACGCTTTTCTCAGCCATATTCGTGAGACCGATGCGATCGCTATGGTCGTGCGCTGCTTCGAAGATGATAACGTCACGCACGTCGAGGGAAGCCCGGACCCTGCGCGCGACATCGAAATCATCGGGATCGAACTTGCGCTTGCCGATCTTGCCACCATGCAGAAGCGCCTTGACAAGCTCGAACGCGAAGCACGCTCCGATGCAAAGCGGCGGCCGCTCTTGGAGGCCGCGAGGAATCTCGTTGCAGCGCTCGAGGCCGGCAAGCCTGCGCGGAGCTTCCCTCGCGACAGTGTGGAACACGAGGTCGCGCGTGACTCGTTCCTGCTCACCGAAAAGCCGTTGCTATACGTTGCCAACGTCGATGAGGGGCAGATCGGTGCACCTGGTCCGCTGGTGAACGCGGTAAAAGCGATTGCCAAAACCGACGGCAGCGCGGTTGTCGTGCTCAGCGGGAAGATCGAATCGGAATTGGCCGGCCTGTCGGAAGAAGAAGCCCAGGAATTCTGCGCCGAGCTCGGCATCGAACGCAGTGGCCTGGACGAACTTGCTCTGCACGTCTACGATTTGCTCGGTTTGATGACGTTTTTGACGGCGGGCGAAAAAGAAGTGCGCGCGTGGACGATCGATAAAGGCACCAAAGCGCCGCAAGCTGCGGGCAAGATTCATGGTGATATCGAGCGTGGCTTCATCCGCGCGGAAATCGTGTCATACGACGACTACGTCGCATACAAGACCATGGCAGCCCTGAAAAACGCCGGCAAAGTCCGCGCCGAGGGGAAAGATTACGTTATGCAAGAGGGAGACGTGGTAAATTTCCTCTTCAACGTTTGAAATCTTAAGACTTTAGTCTGCTTGGCACGTCTAGCGAGTCGAGTTTTTCAAGGGACTTTTGCGCAATTTCCCGTAGCTTTCTTAGGTTTGGAACTCTTTGGAGGCTAATAAAACCCTATGACCACTGCGGTGCGCGAAGTCTCAGTTTTTGGAGACGGCATTGCCTACTTTAACGAAGCGGCCGATCTCCTCGAACTGGACTCGGGAATGCGTAGAATACTTACGCATCCCTCGCGGCAGATCATCTTCTCGATCCCGTTCCAACGCGACAGCGGCGAATTCGAAGTCTATACCGCCTATCGCGTGCAGTACAGTTTCGCGCGCGGCCCGGCGAAGGGCGGCATCCGCTATCATCCCGGTGTGACGCTCGACGAGGTGACGGCGCTCGCGTTTTGGATGACGTGGAAGTGCGCAGTTGTCGATCTGCCGTTCGGTGGTGGCAAAGGCGGCGTAACGTGCGATCCGTCGACGCTCTCGATGAACGAGCTCGAGCGGATCACGCGGCGCTATGCCGCGGAACTCGTGGAGGTCGTCGGTCCCGATAAAGATGTTCCCGCGCCCGACGTCAACACGACGCCCCAGGTCATGGCGTGGTTTATGGACACGTACTCGATGCACGTGCGTCAGAACGTTCCCGGCGTGGTGACCGGTAAGCCGCTCGAGATCGGCGGTTCGCGCGGGCGCGTTGAAGCGACCGGACGCGGCGTGACGATCTGCGCGCTCGACGAGATGACCGAGATGAATCTCGCGCCGGAACAGTCCCGTGTCATTATCCAGGGCTTCGGCAACGTCGGCCTCCACGCGGCCAAGCTCTTCGCCGAGCGCGGTTGTAAGGTCGTCGGTATCTCGGATGTGACGGGTGCGTTCTACAACAAGGACGGCATCGATGTGCTCGGCGCCGTCGACCACGCATTAAAGAATCGCAGTCTCGAAGGCTTTAAGGGTGGCGATCGCATCAGCAACATGGAGTTGATTACCGCGGACTGCGACGTGCTCGTGCCGGCCGCGCTCGAGAAGGTCTTCACCGCCGAAAACGCGTCGAAAGTCAAGGCGAAGTTGATCGTCGAGGGCGCGAACGGGCCGACGACGCCGGAAGCTGACCGCATCTTCAAGCAAAACGGCATCGTCGTGATCCCCGACATCATGGCCAACGCGGGTGGCGTGACCGTCTCGTACTTCGAGTGGGTACAAGATCGCATGGGTTACTTCTGGAAGGAAGCCGAGGTCAACGAGAAGCTCGAGGATGTGCTGCTCACGAACCTGACAGAGTTGCGCAAGATCAAGAACGCGCGCAATTCAAATTTCCGTACCGCGGCCTACGCGCTGGCAATCGACCGCGTCGTAAGGGCGCTCAAGCTCCGTGGTATATACGCTTAGGGAAGCGGAAAAATTTGAATGAACCCGCCAAATAGTGCGTTGTTCGCTACGGTCGGATTATAGGGATCGCCCATCGCAATCGCGGTTAGCTGCGATGCATTGAGTTGTGGAATGGTCATCCCGAACGATTGATCGGCAACAGCGATGAACTCGTTGGCGATAAGCGCGTAACCGGCGTTCGACGGATGCAGTCCATCCCAGCTCACCAATCCGCCGCCGTATTGTAGCGTCAATGTTTGGCCCCCAACCGAAACGCCGCTCGTCGAGAATGTCTGGAAGACGGTGTTGATCGGAACGAGGGCGACGTTGCTCCCCGAGGAGGTCGCAACGCCGTCGATGACTTGAATGTAGGCGGCGTTGAGTTGTTGCACCTGTGCGGCAAATGTCGGGGTGAGATAGTACGTGCCTAAACCACTTCCGGGCTCGCCGGGAATGTCGAGCTGCGGCGCGGTGTTGCAAGTGGTGCTCAACGGCGGGCACCCGGCAAGTATCGTCAGGAGACCGCTATCGGTAAGATAACCGCCGGATGTGATGCCGTACTGGGTACCGAGATACGACACGATCGCTTGCGCATTCGCCGGAACGATAAAAAGCTTTTCGAAAACCTTTACCAATTGGGCTTGCGGGAAAAACTCCGGCACCGGATGCGCAGCACTGCTCGTTGGTAGGATCGTCGGCAGGTCCGCTACGAGCACTTTCGTCCCCGCTGCGGTCAGCGATTTGACGATCCTCGTGAGGTCGGCCTGCATCTGCGCGGGGGTGTCGGTGGCGGGGCTATTCCCTCCCGAGAAGAGGTACTTCAAAATGTCGTTCGCGCCAAGCCACACGGTGGCGAGCTTCGGTTTCATTCCAACCGCGACGTTGAGTTCGGTAAGATTGCTACCGTAGGCGGCGGCATACCCGCCGAGCACCGGTAGAAAAAGCTGATTCTCACTCTGTACGAGCGATTGCAAGCCACCCGACGTTGGATCGTTCGGGAGGGTCGCATATCCGCAGGTCGTCCCGGGCGCAGCAGGCGAGGGATTGACCACCGGTGGTCCGGTGTACGGCCCGTTCATGAAGACGGCTTCATGCATCGTGATGCCCGGAATGCCCAAATCGGCAATGCCGATTGCCGGGTTCTCGCGCGTGCCTGGCCACGTTGTGGCGCCGAACGCCGACATATTGAAGGTCGAGCAGGCCGATTGCGTGGTGGTGAGCAGCGTCGACGCATTGAGGACGAGCTGCGTGTTGATGCCCGGCGCGTTGATTAACGGGAGCACCGCGGCCGATGCGTTTACCGGCAGCAACGTCGGGTTCGTGACGTTATATGGCGTGTGATTGCACGCTCCCGCAGTCGAGGTGACGCAATCATACATGTCTGCAAACCATCCGTTCGACTGACCCGGAGGCACGGCGTGGCTTGCATACGCCGATCCCGCATAGGTCGTCGGTATTCCAAGCGTTGCATCGGCCTGTTCGCCGGCGGTCAAGCTGTCGCCGATTCCGACGAGTACCGGTCCGCCGAACGGTGTCGGCGCGGTTGCAGCGCCGGTCCCGTTACTGAGTTGAGGCACGTTCCCGCCGCTTGGCGAGCCGCAGGCAGTGACTAGGGTCGCGCAGAGACCCAGGAGCAGCGCAAAATGCTTCGTCATTGATCCGTCCACACCTCAAATCGGGAAAAAAAGTGGGCCGACTCCATTACGGTTCGTCGGCCCACGTGAGGAAGCATTGGATAGTTTATTGGATGGTTTATGGTAGTGGAAACGGTGACATCGGATTTCCGGCCTTCAACACGTACGGGTCGTACGGATCGGTTCCGGCGATTCCCGTGAGTTGTGCCGCGCTCAGCGGCGGGATCGTCATGCCAAGTCCACCACTGGCAGCCGACGCGTCCGCCGTTGCAATGAACTCATTCGCGATGATACCGTAACCGGCGTTCGAGGGATGCAGTCCGTCCCAGCTCACCAGTCCGCCACCGAATTGCAGCGTGAGCGGCCCGGGAAGTCCCGGAAGCGACACGCCGGTTGTTGCGGCTTGTTGGAAGAGCGTGGTGATCGGTACAAGCGCAACTTGTCCCGGAGCCGCGGCTGCGAACTGCGCCGCAACGCCGTCGATGGCTTGATTGTAGCCTGCATTCAGCGCTTGAACTTCAGCCGCAAACGCCGGTGTAAGGTACACGGAGCCGAGTCCGGTGCCCGGTCCGCTCGGATCGAGCGGAGGCGTTACGCATAGCGGCGAGCCGCCTGCACAAAGCTCGAGGACGTCGAGGAAGCCGGTCTCGGTGAGATAACCGCCTGCAGTGACACCATACTTCGTACCGATGTAGGCCACCGCTGCATTGGCCGCAGCTGCGGGAACACCGAGCGATTGCAGGTCCGCCGAGAGCTTCGCCTGCGGGAAGAACTGCGGAACGGGATTGCCGGTCGTGGGCAATAGCGTCGGCAGATCCGCGATCAGTACTTTGGATCCCGTCGCCGTGAGTGACTTCACGATTTGCGTGAGATCAGCCGCCATCTGTGTCGGCGTATCGCTCGCCGGCGCTGTTCCGGCCGAGAAGATGAACTTCAACAGATCGTTGGCACCGAGCCATACCGTCGCGAGCTTCGGCTTCATTCCAACGGCAACGTTGAGCTGTGTGAGATTGCTGCCATATGCAGTCTGATAGGCGCCGAGTACCGGCAGGAAGTACTGATTTTCTGCCTGCACCAGCGATTGCAAACCGCCTGAGGTTGGATCGTTCGGCAGCGTTGCGTACCCGCAATTGCTTCCCGATTGCACCGGCGGTCCTTCGTACGGGCCGGTCATGTAGATCGTTTCGTGCATCGTAATGCCCGGAACGGCGAGATCGCCGATGCCGGTATTCGGGCTCAGGCGCGTGCCTGCCCAGGTCGATGCGCCGAACCCTGACTGGTTGAATGCGGAGCAACTGGATTGTGTATTGGCAAACAGTGTCGCCGCGTTGAGCACGATCTGGGTGCCGACGCCCGGCGGAGCGATGAGCGGCATAACGCCGCTAAGAACGGAGAGATTGTTTGGGCCGTACGGCGTGTGGTTGCACGCGCCGCCGGTTGACGTGATGCAGTCGTACAAGTCGGCGAAGAATCCGCTCTCCTGCGTCGGATACACGGTACCGGCTCCGGCTACAACCGGCGGGTACGAAGACACGCTGCTCGTCGTTTGTTTGCCGAGCAGTGAATCAGCTTGTTCACCGGCGGTCAAACTGTCGCCGACACCAACGAGCAGCGGGCCGCCGGCCGGTGTAGGTGCCGTTGAAGGACCGGTGCCTTTAACGAGTTGCGGTACGTTACCGCCGCCGCCGCCGTTACCGCACGCCGCAAGCGACGCAACGGCAACAAGGGTCAGAAGTGCGAGATATTTTTTCATCATGGCGCCTATCCTTAAATCGGCAGAACGGCGGGTGAACCGATGCCGAATTGCAGCTGGAATTGCGTGGCCTTGAGGCCTCCAACCGCCGGCACGGTGCTTGCGCTGCACGGCAACGAGTAACATTGGAAGTACTTGATGCCGTACGGGCTGTAGTTCGTCGGGCCGCCGCTATTGAGCACGAATTGCACGTAGGCGCTCTTGCCCAAACGTTCGGTCGCGCCGAAGAAGTACGCAATGAGGTGCTGTGCGTACGGATCGGTCGGCAAATAGTCACGCGAACTCTGCGGTTCGTAGAAGAGCCGAAGGTTCTTGTTGACGCTGTACTCGAGATACAGGATCTGGTACAGCTGTGCCGTGTTCTGCAGATTGACGCCGTTGAGGTGATTGAGCCACGTCGGTGCCAGCGTAAACGTGCCGAAGAATTTCGGCGACTTCAGGAACGGCATCGTGAACGCAACCGACCAGTACTGCGCGCTGCGTGTCGGCACGCCGGTTACCGGCAATCCGTTGTTCGGATTGACGAACGGGACAACGTCGCTTCCGGGTTGTCCGGATTGGTTGATCTGTGACCAGCGCGAAACGTACGTCGGCGATATCACAAGCGGAACCGGATACTTTTCCTTGATGACGCCGAGGATCAGCAGCTTTTCATAGCTGAGCAGCAAGAACGAATCTTTGGTGGTCAGGTCGAGGTTCTGTGCACCGCAACCGTTGGCAGTCGTGCCGTTGAGGTTGACACATCCCGCTGCGGGAAGTCCGGCGGGTAAATAGAGGGGTACGGTTCCACTGTTGAAGCCGTACGGATAGTGCTGCAATTGGTAAAACGATGCGACGGCGCGCGATGTCGGATTGAATCCGTACCCGAGCATGCCGTCCATCCCGCCCTGCAGCCACTTGCCGTTGGCGGTGCCGATATTTCCCCACGGATACGCGATCGAGAGGTCGGCGAAATAGGTGAGCCCGGTTGGGAGGCCCAATTGCTGTTGGCCTCCGACGGGTAGCTGACTGACGGGAGGCACTTGCGCGACCGTCGGCTGCAGATTGTCCTGTTGTTGCGTCTGCGGCGAGGGTTGCGGTTGTGCTTTCTTGGCATCCATGGCGTTGCGGATCGCCGTATTTGCGCCGCTTACAACGCCGGTTGCGAGCGCTTGGCTTTGGTCGGCCGCTGCCGGCACGACGGAAAAACCGAACGAGACAGCAACAAGTAGTGCTGCGCTCGCCCGGGTGAGGCTTTTGAGCATAGACGTTCTCCAAACTCGAGGTCCGGACTATTAAAAGTATCAGCTTCCGGCTGGCCTCAACTTCGGGGTTAAGAAGTTTAAAACCCTCGTTGTTTGGGAGCGCTTTGGGTCCGTTTTAGCGGCTAATCACCGGCTACCGGACTGGGCATTTTTGCTGTGTCGACAACATCGCCGCGTGGTGCGCCATTATTCCGCGAGCTGCCACGCAATTCCAGGCCCTTGATGATCACATAGAGCACCGGCGTGATCGCCAGATTGAGGAACGTCGAGAGCAGCATGCCGCCAAAAACGACGGTTCCTAGGGAGTGGCGTGCCGCGCTGCCGGCGCCGCTCGCAAAGACCAGCGGCAGCACCGCGATGATGAACGCGATCGAGGTCATCAGGATCGGGCGAAGCCGTGTCTGTGCTGCACGTAGTGCCGCAGTGACGACGTCGGCCCCGGCGCGGATCTGTTGATTGGCAAACTCCACGATCAAAATCGCGCTCTTACTCGCAAGACCGATCAACATGACGTAGCCGACCTGCGCGTACACGTCTTGCGCAACATTTGCATAGAGCAACGGCAACGGTATGTGACGCAGGTTGATAAACGCCAATGCGCCGAGCAGCGCTGCGGGCACCGCGAGCAGCACGATCAGCGGATCGATCCAACTCTCATACTGTGCCGAGAGCACGAGGTAAACGAAGATCAGGCCGAGCAAGAAAATCAACGCGCTCTGCGCGCCGGCTGCGATCTCGTCGAGCTGCAGGCCCGACCACTCGTAGGTAATCCCCTTGGGTAGTACCTTTGCTGCGATCTGTTGCGTTGCGTCGATCGCTTCGCCCGAGCCGTGGCCCGGCGCGGAATTGCCGTTGATCTCTATATTCCGGTAGAGGTTGTAGTGGGTGATGACCGGGGCGGTCAGCGTCATCTTCTCGTTGACCATCGCGCTGAGCGGCGTCAAGCCTGCGCCCGTCGCATTCGTGTTTGACGTTGGACTGATCGGCGTGCCGGTCGTTCCAGAACGCACGTACAGGTACTGCAATGCCGCGGGATCGTTACGATATGGCGCATCGGCTTGGACGATCACCTGCCACGAACGGTTGAGATAGGTGAAGTTGTTGACGTAGAGCGAGCCGAGGTCGACCTCCATCGTGTTGAACACGTCGTTGAGATTTGCGCCGAACGATTCGACCTTGTTGCGGTCCACGTTGACTTCGAGCTGCGGCGAGTTGATCCGGAACTGTGTGAACACTTGCGCGAGGCGGGGGTCTCGCGCAGCTGCTCCCATGATTCCGTAGGCCGATCCGGCGAGCGCGGGTAAGCCGAGATTCGCGCGGTCTTCGAGTTCGAATTGATAGCCGCCGAAACTGCCGACGCCGTTGATTGCGGGTGGATTCACGGCGAAGATCTGCGCCTCGGGGACATTCTTGTAGAACATGAAGTTGAGGCGACCCAGCAGCCCGCCGATAGAATGTTGTGGACCCTTGCGCTCGCTCCACGGCTTGAGCAGCGTAAAGATGATGCCGCGGTTCGACGCCGATCCGGTGAAGCTGAAGCCGGTAACGTTAAAGACGTGCAGCACTTCGGGTTGCGCGCGGATGAGTTTTTCAGCTTTGATCGCGATTTGCTGCGTGGCAACAAGCGAGGTGCCCTCGGGCGCTTGCACGAGCGTGATGAAGAAGCCTTGATCTTCATCTGGAATGAACGCCGTCGGCGTCGTGCGGAACAGCAGTGCGGTGAGCCCAAGCGCGAGCAAAAAGACGCCGAACACCGGCCAACGATTGCGAAACAGCTTCGGCAGCGTGCGCGCATACCAATCGCGGAAGTTATGCAGCCCCGCGTTGAACCAGCGGAAGAAACCCCAATTCGATTCGGTCTCGCCTGTGAGCAAACGCGCCGCCAGTGCGGGCGCAAGCGTGAGGGCTTGGAAGAGCGAGATCGTGATAGCTGCCGTGATCGTCAGCGCGAACTGTTTGTAGAGCTGGCCCGTGGTGCCCGGGAAGAACGCGACTGGGAAGAAGACGGAAAAAAGCACGAGCGACGACGCAACCACTGCGCTCTGGATTTCGCGCATCGCGACGATCGTCGGTCCGGTGCCGGACGTTTTGTCGGCCTCCATATGACGCGCGATGTTCTCGATCACGACGATAGCGTCGTCGACGACGAGTCCGGCGGCAAGCGTCAATCCGAAGAGCGTGACGGTGTTGATTGAAAATCCGAAGATCTTCATCACGAAAAACGCGCCGATTAGTGAAACCGGAATCGTCGCGGCCGGAATCAGCGTGGCCTTCGGATCCTGCAAGAAAAGGAAGATCACTAAGATGACCAGGATGACCGAGAGCACGAGCGTGGTGACGACTTCCCTGATCGATTCGCGCACGAATAGTGTCGTATCGAATGCCACCTCCCAGGTGATGCCAGGCGGGAAGTTGCCTTGGATCTGCGCCATCTTCTGTTTGACCAAGTCGGCAGTCTGCAGTGCGTTTGCGTCGGGATACTGGAGCACGCCCATGCCGACGACATCTTCGCTGCCGTCGAAGCGCAAGTCGACCGAGTAGTCCTGCGCGCCGAGTTGAAGCCGCGCAACATCGCCCAGGCGTGTGAAACCGCCGTTGGGATTCGCACGCAGGATGATATTTCCGAATTGAGCCGGCGTCGAGAGCTGGGTAAGCGCATCGATCGCGTAGGTGTATTGCTGATTGGGCGCGCTCGGCGCTGCGCCTACGCTGCCGGCGGCGACCTCGACGTTCTGTCCTTGGAGCGCACTGATCACGTCTGTCGCGGCGAGACCCTCACCAGCCAGCTTCTGGGGATTGAGCCAGATGCGCATCGCGTACTGGCGTTGCCCGAAAATGCGCACCTGCGAGACGCCAGGGATGCGCCCTAGATCGTTGACGACGTTGAGCTGTGCGTAGTTGCTTAGGAACAGCTTGTCGTATTTTGGGTTGTTCGACTTGAGTGCAATACCCATGACAAACGCGCCGGAGTTTTTCGAAACCGTCACGCCGACTTGCTGCACGGTTTGCGGTAAGAGCCCTACCGCCGACTGCACGAGGTTCTGGACGTCGGCTGCGGCGATATCGAGATTGGTTCCCAAGTTGAAGGTCGCGGTGATCGTCGAAACGCCCTGCGCGCTCGTGGAGCTGATATAGCGGAGGCCCTGCGCGGAGTTCACCGCGGTCTCGAGCGGATTGGTGACCTGTGCTTCAACGGCTTGCGGACTTGCACCGACATACGACGCCGTGACCGTCACGACCGGTGGCGCGATCTGCGGATACTGATCGATCGCGAGCGTCGGCAACACGACCAGTCCCGCGATGAGTACGATGATCGAACAGACGGCCGCAAAAATCGGGCGGAAAATGAAAAAGCTGCTCATTACCCCTCGAAGGCCTGTTCAGCGTGATAGGAGCTGCGCGAGAGCGGGCTCGAGACCACCTGGTGGAAGCCTTTGCTCTTCGCGAGCGCACCGAGCCGATCGAACTTTTGCGGCGTTACGAATTCCACGACGGGCAGATGTTTCTTTGTGGGCTGCAGATACTGCCCAAGCGTAAAGATATCGACGCCGGCTGCACGTGCATCCTCCATCGCGCGTTCGATTTCTTCTTCGGTCTCACCGAGGCCGATCATCAGCGACGTCTTGGTGAAACGTTCGGGAGCGCGTGACTTTGCGTGCTCGAGCATACGCAACGATTGATCGTAGGTCGCGCGCTTGTCGCGAACGGTTGGCGTGAGCCGGCGCACGGTTTCGAGGTTGTGCGCGAAGACGTCGGGACGCGCGTCCATCACGATATCGAGCGCGCGTAGATCACCGCGGTAGTCGCCGCTGAGAATCTCGACCTTCGAACCGGGAACGCGCTCGTGAATCGCGCGCACCGTGTTGGCAAAAATCAATGCACCGCCATCGGCGAGATCGTCGCGGTCGACGGCGGTGAGCACGAGGTACTTCCAGCCCAGATCGCGCACGGCATCAGCGACGCGTACCGGTTCCATCCAGTCGACGACGCCCTTGGGATTGCCCGTCTTGACGTTGCAGAAGCGGCAGCCGCGCGTGCACGTGTCACCGAGAATCATGATCGTCGCCGTGCCGGCGCCCCAGCACTCGGCGATGTTCGGGCAGGCGGCTTCCTTGCACACGGTGTTGAGTGCGAGCGTGTTGACCTTAGCGCGCACGCGTTCATAGTCATCTCCCGACGGCAGTGCCACGCGCAGCCATGAAGGCTTGCGTGCGTGCGCCGGTTTGCCGTCGTCGATTAAACTGATTTCGATTGCCATGTTATGCCGCTTGTCGAAGCGTGATACCAAACTCGCGCTCCAACTCCTCAACCAAGACGGGTTTGACCTCGTCAATTGTGACATCGTGGCCGATCTCGCGGGCGATCGATGTGATCCCTCGCTCGGTCAACCCGCAGGGGTTGATCAACTGGTCGTAATCGAGGACGGTGGAAACGTTGAGCGCGATGCCGTGCAGCGATACCATCTTTTGAACTGCAAGGCCAATCGCGCAGATCTGGTTGCGCCCCACCCACACGCCGGCGTGCTCGCTCCAGCGTTCGGCGCTGATCCCATACCGGCCGACTGCCGCGACGACGGCACCTTCGAGAGAGCGCACCAGCGGTACGACCTCGCGAAAGCGCTCGAGCTTGCGAATCGGGTAGACGACAAGCTGCCCGGGGCCGTGGTAGGTCACGTCGCCGCCACGCTCGATTTCGATCAGATCGACGTCCCGCGCGGCCAGCAGTTCGGGTGAGAGTAAGACGTTATCGCGCTTGGCCTGGCGGCCCAGCGTGATCACCGGGGTGTGCTCGACCAATATCCAGGTGTCGGGCTCACGACCCTCGCGCACCGCTTCGTGCAGTGCGTGTTGGATATCCCAAACCTCGCGGTACGGCCGGGTTCCCAGATCGAGCAGCCTAGCAGCGGACCCCATTGCACCCTATGACTACTTCGCTCCGACCGGAGTTTTCGGTTTGGGGTTGAGAATATGGATCGCCTTGCCGTGGGCGGCCTCGGCGGCGTCCATGATCGACTCCGTAAGCGTCGGATGCGGATGCACGGAGAGCCCAATGTCTTCGAGGGTTGCCCCCATCTCGAGCGCAATCACGCCTTCTCCGATAAGCGATTCGGCTTGCGGCGCGACGATGTGCATGCCAAGCAGTGCGTCGGTCTTGGCATCGCCGACGAGTTTGAGCAGACCGTCGGTCTCGTTCATCGTGCGCGCGCGGCCGCTCGCTGCGAGCGGGAACTTACCGATGCGCACCTCGTAGCCTTTGGCTTTGGCTTCCTCTTCGGATAGACCGATCGTCGCGACTTCGGGATCGGTATAGACGCAATTTGGAATCGCGACCGGATCGAATGCGGCGGACTTGTCGCCCGAGATCACTTCCGCCGCGATCACCCCCTGCTTCATCGCGCGGTGCGCGAGCAGCGGCTGACCGGTGACGTCGCCGATCGCAAAGATATGAGGAATCTTTGTGCGACACTGCGCGTCAACGGCGATGAAGCCCTTATCGTCGGTTGCAAGACCGGCCGCCGTAAGATTGAGCGTGTCGGTGACCGGCCGCCGCCCGACGGCGACGAGCACCATGTCAAACTCGCGCGTTTCGTCCTTGCCGTTTGTGCCTTCGCCGGTGAACGTGGCTTTGACCGTCTTGCCGCTCTTCTCGATCTTGCCTACTTTGGTATCGAGCATGATCTCGACGCCTTGCTTCTTCAGAATGCGGCCGAGCGTCTTGGAGATTTCGAGATCCGTGCCGGTGAGAATCTGCGGGAGCGCTTCGATGACGAGCACTTTTGCACCGACGCGGGAATAGACTGTTGCGAATTCGAGGCCGATCACGCCACCGCCGACGATCAGCATCGTTTTTGGAATGCGCTTGACCTGCACGGCGTCGTCGGAATTGATGATGTATTCGCCGTCGCGCGGCCACGCTTTGACGTCGATCGGCGCAGAGCCCGTCGCAATCACGACGCTCTGTGCCTTGATCGTGTCGGCGCCTCCATCTTTGGTCTTGACGACGATCGTCTTTGGATCTTTAAAACTCGCATCGCCGTAGATGAACTGGACGCCGTTCCCTTTGAAGAGCGTCTTCACGCCGCCGACGTTCGCGTTGACGACGTCGGTCTTGAACTTCGCGACGCCTTCGCGGTCAACTTCGGCCTTGGGCACCTTCAGCCCGATTGCATCGGCGTGCTCGATGTGGCGTATGATTTCGCCGACGTGAAGCAGCGCTTTGGTCGGAATGCAGCCCCAATTCAGGCAGACGCCGCCGACCTCGTCGCGATCGATGCAGATCACACTCTTGCCGAGTTGGGCGAGCCGGATGGCGGCATGGTATCCGCCCGGCCCCGCGCCGATAACGACCGCATCAACTTGGTGTTCAGCCACTGCACTATGCTCCTGAATACAAGGGTGGAGGGAAGCCCGCCCACTATACCAGGTTTCGCCGCAGCGGGCGCTGACCTATCCCGCGCTCAGGAGCTCGGCGAGGGTCGAGCAGATGCGTGCCAGATCGAGCGCCGCGGCGCTCCGCGCAGCGTCGGCAAGCTCCTTGGGTCCGAGCTGCTCGAGGACCGCGGCTTCGTCGGCGGTCACCTCTTTGGCAAAGATTCCGAACGCGACGAGCGCGCGCTCGCTGCGATAGCGCCGGGCGGCGGCAAGCGCGAGCGCCGCGCTGCGCGGATTGCCGCCCAAGAGGAGACGGCGGCCGGTGACTTCGGCCAAGCGCGCGATGTAGAGCGGCTGGGGTAAGCGGCGCAACAAGTCGTTAGCGATGAGCAGATGTTTGGTCGCGTCGCCGAGGTCGCCGCGAGCAAGGCAAATGCGGGCCAGCGTTTCGTGGACCCACGCAATCATGGTGGGACTCGCGTTTTCTTCGAAGCGTTCCATCGCCTCGTTCGCGTGGCCGACGGCTGCATCGTATTCGCCCATCGCGTACTCAACCTCGGCGACGTCGCCCAGGGCGATACCGCACAGCGCGGGCGGTCCCTCACGTTCGAGCGTTGCGATCGCTTGATGCAAGATCTCGAGCGCGCGCGCGTGATCGCCGAACCCTTCGTAAAAGACGTTGGCCTGGTTGATACGAGCGGTGGCGATACCGCGTTGATGGCCGACCTGTTCGTAGAAGCGGATCGATGTTTCGACGTACATCGTCGCATCTTCAAAGCGACCGGTGTTGAGGGATGCGACGGCGAGCGCGTTATAGGCGCGCGCAAGTCCAAGCTGATCGCCGGCGATCGTGAACGCGGAGATCGTGAGCGGCCCGGTCTCGACCATGCGATGGTAATCGGAAGCGGCGTTCATCACGGCCAACCCTAAGAAGTAGATGCGGCCGCGTAGCTGCGCATTCAACCGCTGCGCAACCGATTCGAAGCGTTCGATCCAGCGCAAGCCCTCGGTGAAGCGGCCGCCCTCGGCCCAGATCTGCATCACCGCGCTCAAGATGTCGTCGATCGATCCCAAACGGTCTTGCGGGCGTTTGAGCGCCCAGGCGAGCGTGGCGCAGAGGTCGGCGTAGCGCAGGTGGAGCCGCGCAATCGCGCCCGCGGCATCGCCGCTACGAATCTGCGACCAGAGCGCTGAGGCAACCGCGTTCATGCGCATCGCGAAGGCATCGTCGAGTGCCTTGCGGTTGCGCAGACCAGCGAGCATCCGCGTCGCAACCGCGCGTATCGGCAGGAGCATGCGATACCCGAATTCCGTGGTCATCACGAGCGAGTTCTTTACCAGCTCTTCGATTGCAGCGTGAGCTTCTTCGCGCGTGAGATCGCCGAGTGCACATAAATCGTCTTCGTCGAACTCGTCGGCATAGAGCGACGCTTGCGCAAAGGCGCGCTTGGCGCTATCGCTCAGTTGGGAATGGCTCCACGCGATGACGTTACCGATCGTCCGGTGGCGCGGATCCAAACCGCGCGTTGAACGCAGTTGGTACGGGCGCAACTCACCTAATTCATTGGCAAGTAATTCGAGCGAGAGCGACGCCAAGCGCGCGGCGGCGAGATCCAGCGCGACAGCTAAGCCGTCGACACGCTCGACGATCGACGTCACCGTTGCGAGCGTGCCGTCGGTGATGTGCGACGGGTTGAGGCTGGCGCGCGCGAGGAAAAATGCAATTCCGTCGTCGTTAGAAAATGGTTCGATCTCGAAGACGGTCTCGTCGGCGTAATCGAGGCGGCGTTGGCTTGTCGCGATGACCGTGATGTGCGCAATCGCGCGGACCGCATCGATGAGGGCTGAGGTTTCGTCGGGTGCGTGCTCGCAGTTGTCGAGTGCAATGACCGCCGGCCGGTCGCGCAGCCGATCGGCTAACGTTGCGTACGGCGATCGCCCCGCCTCTTGCGAGATGCCGAGTTGCGTCATCACCGTGCCGACAACCGCTTCGGGCATCACACCTGCAAGCGGAACAAACACGCATTCAGTCGCGTGCTCGCGCGCAAAACGCGTCACAGCTTCGTGCGCAAGGCGTGACTTACCGACGCCGCCGGGACCGACGAGCGTGAGCGCGCCTCCTCGCTTCAGGAACGCGAGAAGTGCGCGAAGTTCGTACGCGCGTCCCACAAAGGGCACGCGCGTATCGACCGCGTGATAATCAAGCACCGTACTACCATTGTCGGCAAGCCTTGAGCGCCGGTTCATCGAAAATGGACCCCATCAATGCCCAACATTGGATGGTCCGGGGTCCTGCCCGAGCTCGACCGCGATTCAATCGTACCGCTCTACCGGCAAATCTACGAGCACCTGCGTGAGGCGATTTTGGCCGGGCACCCTGCCGGAATCGACCCGGCTTCCCCCGGAACGGACGATGGCCGAGCGCCTCAACGTCAACCGCAGCACGGTCGTTCACGCCTATCGGGAGTTGGTTAGCGACGGGCTGATCGAGCAACGGGTCGGCTCCGGCTCGCGCGTCGTCCCGCAGCTGCGCGGCGGTCAGCCCGAACGGGCGGCGGGGGTCCCGTGGTGGATCACCTTACCGCCCTGGCGCGTCGGCGAATTTCCCAACATCCTCGGCGAACTTGCGGCAAAACAGGAAGCGGGCCGGATTTCGTTCGTCCAGGGCGTTGCCCCCGACGAACCTTCACCACTGGGCGAACTCGCCAAGTCGTTCGAGCGCGTTGCGCGCGATCCGCGGTTCGTGCTCTCCTACGGCGACTCGGAAGGCTATGAACCGCTGCGCGCTGCAATTGCGGCGCGCATGAATGCGCGCGGCGCCGGCGCGATTGCAGCGAAGAATGTGATCGTTTTGACCGGTTCGACGCAGGGCATCATGGTCGTTGCGCAATCGCTCGCGGAACCCGGCGACGAGATCATCGTGGAGTCGCCATCCTATCCGGGAGCATTGCAGATCTTCCAAATCAACGGATTGCGGGCGATCCCCGTGCCCGTCGATGAGGAGGGAATGCGCGTCGATCACGTCGAGGCGATCTTGCGCACGCGGCGTCCCCGTTTCATCTATACCATGCCGTCGCTGCACAATCCGACCAACACAACGATGAACGCCGACCGCCGCGAGCGGCTCGCGACGATAGCGCGGCGCGCCGGCGTGCCGATCATCGAAGACGATCCATACGGGCCGCTCGCGACCCACGGATTGCCGCCGCTTGTCAGCCTCGCGCCCGATCACGTCGTGTACCTCTCGACGTTTTCGAAGACGATTGCGCCTAGCTTGCGTGTCGGCTGGCTCTCGGCGCCGCGTATGATTCTCGAACGCCTGCTGTTGCGCAAACAGGCCTATGATATGGCAACGAGCCTCTACGTGCAGGCAGCAATCGTCGACTATCTGGAGCGCGGTTACGACGCGCACGTTTCACAACTGCGCGAAGAATTAGCTGCTGCGACGCACGCTTGCCGATGCGGCGATCGCCGAGCACTGGCCGCACAGTGTGCGCGTGAGCAGCGCGATCGGCGGATTCTACCTTTGGGCTACAACGCCGCGCGAACTGCGCGCGCGTGCGTTGCTCGACGTCGCCGAACGCCTCGGCGCGTCGTTTCTCTTCGGTGAGGCGTTTTTCGCCGATTCGGGCGGTGACCATCATTTCCGGCTGGCCTTGACCGCGGTGACGCGCAAGCAAATCGGCGAGGGCATTCGGCGTATCGGCGAAGCGATGGCAACTCTGCGTGCATAAGCCGCTGCTCGAGTGGTACGCACGTCACGGGCGCACCACGTTACCTTGGCGCGTGGTGCGTAACCCGTACTTCACCTTGGTGAGCGAGTTCATGCTGCAGCAGACGCAGGTCGACCGGGTCGTGCCGAAGTTCGAGTCGTTCGTCGCGCGTTTTCCGGATATTTTAGCGCTTGCGCGCGCCAGCTCGGGCGAGGTCTTACGCGAGTGGCAAGGCTTGGGCTACAACATGCGTGCGCTGCGTTTGCATGAGAGCGCAGGCGTCGTGGTCGAGCGTTTTAACGGCGTGATGCCGGTGGAGTCGCATCTGCTCCGTCAGCTGCCCGGCGTCGGTCCCTATACGGCCGCGGCGATTCGGGCCTTTGGCTTCGATCTCGACGACGCGCCGCTTGACGTAAACATCCGCCGGATCGTGCATCGCGTCTCTTATGGACTCGAGCATCCGGCCCAAGCGACGACGCGTGAACTGGACGCACGTGCGCAGGAGATCGCTGCGCCCGGAAAGGCGCACGATTGGAATTCGGCGATGATGGACTTGGGCGCGACGATCTGCACGGCGCGCGCCCCGAAATGTTTGATCTGTCCGCTGCGCGATGCGTGTGCTGCGGCCCCCATCGACGCGAGCGCATTGGAACATGCGCGACGCGAGCATGCCAAACCGCCGTCACCTCAAAATGCGCTACCGTGGGAGCAAACCACGCGCTTCGCGCGCGGGCGCATCGTCGAGCGATTGCGCGCATTGCCGCCGGGCCGGCGCATTTCCTTGCTTGACTTACATGGTGATTTGCAGCCGCTGATGCCGGAACGCTCACTAGAGGATGTACGCAATCTCGTTGCAATACTGGAGCAGGACGGCCTGATTGCCTGCGACGGAGAGGCCATCGCCCTGCGCGACTCGTGACACGAAAACTCGAGGTGAACCACGATGCGTCTAATCAGCGCACTTCTCTGCCTTGCGGTCTGGGCGACCGCGTTGCCGGCCACGGCCTTCGATTTTGCCGATGCGCGGCGTGTGGTTGCGCTTAGCAGTCCACAGCTTTCGCCCGACGGCACGCGTATCGTCTACGTACGCGGTGTACCGGACTTTAGCGCGGATCGCACCGATCGGCAACTGTGGCTGCTCGATGTGCGCACGCACGCAAAGCGGCAACTCACGTGGGATCGCAAAGGCGTCTCGGATCCCTCCTGGTCTCATGTCGGCGATGCGATCGCCTTTACCGCGAGCGACAACGACCCAAAAAATCCGCAGGATCAGATTTTCGTGCTGCCGATGGACGGCGGCGACGCGCGCCAGATCACGCATGCAAAGAACGGCGTCGATAGCTATGCGCGGAGTCCCGATGGGCGGTACTTTGCCTACACGATGCAAGACGACGATCCGAACAAGGCCGATGCAGACAAGAAGCTCGACGCGTTCCAAGTACAGGACAACGACTATTTGCATCGCAGTGCGACGCCGCCCGTGCACGTGTGGATCTGCGATGCCGACGGCAAACATGCACGCCGTTTAACCAGTGGCACGTGGAGCGTTGGCGACGTCGGTCCGGGCGACGGCGGAAATCTTTCGTGGTCGCCGGATTCCAAGACGATCGCGATTGAGCATTTTCCAACGCCGCTTGTCGGCGACTCGCTCGGTAGCTATATCGAGCTGCTCGACGCGAGCAATGGATCGTTACGGCGGTTGACCGCTGGGGAAGCACTGCAGCGCGAGCCGCGATACGCTCCGCGCGCCGACCTGCTCGCCTACGCGCGCAACACCAATGGCGACTACACGCAGGGTGTCGATCTCTACGTCGCCGACGCTTCGGGAAAGCAGGTTGCGGACTTGCGCTCGCAACTCGATCGCAATGTCAACGGCGCAGTGTGGGATGGGCACGGCGATGCAATGTGGGTGGCGACGCCTGACAAGGCGCATGGCGCGCTGTGGTATTGGCCGCTACACGGGCATCTTACGCGCATCGACCTCGGCGGCGCACAACCGGCGGGACTCGGCAACAGCACGAAGAGCGGCGCGTTCGTATTCACCGCGTCGTCGGCCAGCCATCCGGCCGAGATCTACTATGCTGCGTCGCCTACGAGCAAGCCCGTTGCCCTAACCGACGATAATGGCTTTGTTGCAAAGACCGGCGCAGCGCGCGCGGTCGCGGTCGACTGGCAGTCGACCAAGGGCAACTTCGCCGAAGATGGCGTGCTTTTGTATCCGCTGCACTACAAGGGCGGCAAAGCGCCGCTCATTCTCTTGATCCACGGCGGACCGCAAGGAGCGTCGACGCTGGGATGGAGCAGTCAGGCGCAGGTTATGGCTGCGCACGGCTTCTTCGTGTTCTCGCCAAACTATCGTGGCAGCACGAATCTCGGTGACGCCTACCAACACGCGATTACCGACGACGCGGGTGATGGTCCCGGCAAAGACGTGATGGCGGGACTTGCGACGGTCGAAAAAGATTATCCGATTGATACCTCGCGGATTGGGGTTTCGGGTTGGTCGTACGGCGGCTACATGACGTCATGGCTGATCGGCCACTATCACGTCTGGAAGGCAGCGGTGAGCGGTGCTTCGCTCGACGATTGGCTCGACGACTACAACATCGCGTTCTACTACGACACGGACGTGCCGTTCTTTAAGGGCAAGCCGTGGAACCCCGCAAACACCGCCGAATGGCGCGACCAATCGCCGATCGCGGATGCGCCGCAGGCAACGACGCCGACGCTGATCATGGGCGACATCGGCGACAATAACGTCACGATTACCAATTCGTTCAAGCTCTATCATGCGCTCAAAGACAACGGCACGACGGTGAAGTTCATCGCCTATCCGGTGGCCGGACACTTTCCGTCGGATCCGGTACGCGCGGAAGACGTGCAAAAGCACTGGCTCGACTGGCTCGAGCAGTATTTGAAGTAGGAGAAGATCATGATCAAAGGACTCGTTACTTCGTTACTGCTCGCCGCGTCGGTCGGCACCAACGCCGTGGCGGTCACGAGCACGTTCACGCTCGACGACATCCCCAAGCTCGTCGGTGTCTCGAACGTCGCGATCGCGCCCGACGGCAAACAGATCGCTTTTGTCGTCTCGCGTCAGAACCTCAAGACCGACAAGAACGAACCGACGCTCGAACTCTATGATGTTGCTAGCAAGTCGACGCGTGCGCTCACCTTCGAGCGCACGGGACTCTCGTCTCCGGCGTGGTCGCCGGATGGAGCGAAGATCGCGTTCCTGGCAAACTACGGCAGCGGCGCCGACGTCAAACAACAAGTCTGGATCATGGATCTGCGCGGTGGTGACCCGGTTGTAGTCACCAAGGCGCCTGAGGGCGTCGAGGAATTCGCGTGGCGTCCCGATGGCGGTGCAATTGCCTACGTTGCTCCCGACGAGGCGGCAAACAAGAAGGACGTGGAAAAGCACCTCGATTCATTCGTCGTCGGCGATCAAGCCTACAACGATCGCTCCGCCCCAACCAGCAATCACCTCTGGCTGCTCACGATCAACGGCGACGGGACGGGCGACTCGAGGCGGCTTACCAGCGGAACGTGGAGTCTTCCATCCGCGCAACCGCCGAGTTCGCCCGGGCCGCCGATCTCGTGGTCGCCCGACGGAAAATCGATCGTCTTTACCAAGATGCCGAATGCCTACGATGCCGATTCCGACGGCGCGGTCATTTGCAAGCTCGACGTTGCGAGCGGCAACATCGCGCCGCTCACCTCGCACGGCAAATTCGAAGGCTTCGGCGAGTACTCGCCTGACGGCGCGCATATCGCCTACTGGTATCCACAGAACGGCGATAATGCAGCGGTAAACGAGATCTACGTCGCGCCGGCGAGCGGCGGCGATGGTGCCGACGTGACGTCGGACGTCATCGACACCAACGTGCAGCGCTTTATCTGGATGCCCGATTCGAAGAGCCTCTTGATTTCAGGCCACAAAGGGACCGATGCCGCGCTGTGGATCAAGCCGCTTGACGGCAGAGCCTCGCGAATCGAACTGCACGGTGCGCAGCCGAGCCAGGGCTTCTGGCTCGATGCGTCAGTTGCCAAGACCGGCGCGATCGCGTTTGCGGGAAGCGAACCCAACCATCCGACGGAACTCTACTACATGAGCTCAGCGGCCGGCGCTCCGCAATGTGTGACCGCCTTCAACGATGCGCTCGCCGCGTACAACCTTGGCGCGGTGCACGCGATCGGGTGGCAGAACGAGGGCTTCGCCGAGGACGGCGTGGTGACGCTCCCGCCGGGCTACGATTCCTCGAAGTCCTATCCGCTCGTGCTGATCATTCACGGTGGGCCGAACTCCGCTTCTATCACAACGTTTAATGCGTTCAATCAAGTGCTCGCGGCCCGCGGGTACATCGTGTTCAATCCCAACTATCGCGGCAGCGACAATTTAGGCGCGAAGTATTGGTATGCGATCGACAACGATGCCGGTGCAGGGCCGGGTCGCGACGTGATGGCGGGCGTAACTGCGGTCGAGCAAGCGTATAAGATCGATACGTCACGTATCGCCGTCTCCGGCTGGTCGTACGGTGGCTACATGACCTCGTGGATGATCGGCCACTACCACATTTGGAAAGCGGCAGTCTCGGGCGCGGCGGTCAACGATCTGATCGATGAGTACGCACTTGCCGACAACGGCGTTGGCGATCGGTACGGAATGGGCGGCTATTCCCCGTACGTCAAAGATCAGACCAAGAACTACATCGTGCAGTCACCGATTACCGCGGCGTGGGATGTAACGACGCCGACGTTGATCCTAAGCGATGTCGGCGATCAACGCGTGCCGATCACGCAGTCGTACAAGTTTTACCACGCACTCAAAGACCGCGGGACGACGGTGCAGTTCTGGGCTTATCCGGTCTCAGGACACTTTCCAGACGATCCCATCCGTTCGCTCGACGTGTACCGCCGCTGGTCCGCTTGGATCGAGAGCTATCTGAAGTAGAGCGGCGATATCGGTCGCGTGCTTGCGAATCTCGTTGACGGCGGTCGTCTCGTACCACAGTCCGCGTAGAAGCGGGCCGATCGCGAAGAGCTGCGGCTGCGCTTCGCCGCTTGCGTCGAGCACGCGGTAATGCTCGTCGGCGTCGATGCCGAGTGCGAGCGTCATCCGGGCGAAAGACGCCACGCGCGAGCGCATGGCGTACGAAGGGGTGCGTCACCGTACGCAAATCGGCGTTAGGCCCGGTGCAGTTCACCACGTAGGACGCGTGCAGATCCAGCAGCCTGTCGGGCGCTGCGAGGTGCAGCGTGATCCCGCGCGCATTCGCCGTACCGCCGCGCACGCGTCCGCGGTGCATCGTGATGCGCCCCTCAGCCTGCATGCGCGCGAACGCGGCGTAGGTGGCCGGCGGCACGCGGTAGCGGTGGATCGCCCACATCGACTGCAGGTGTCGCAAGAAGCGCTTGCGCTCGCGATTATCCCAGCCACTCCAAATCGCTGGGGTGATCGCGCGCAACGACTCCATCACCGCACGCCAGTCGCCGGGAAAGTTCTTCGCCGCGCGGCGCAGTGAGCGGAGCATCGTGTACGGCGTGCGCGTATCGAGCTCGAGCGTCGCCGGATCGACACCGCGGATGCTCGCATCCTCAACGAACGGCAAGAGTCCGTGACGCGAAACGATGTGGACGCGTCCGCGAAACGCACACTCATCGAGGAGGGCGATCGTGTCCATCGCGGTGAGCCGGCTCCCGATCACAATGACCTCGGCCGCGGGATCGAAGTGCGCGATGTCAGCGGTCCACGGGTCGCCGGCGTACCCTGGGTGGCGCCGCACGCTCTCGGGGAGAAAACGGTCATTGGGCGGCAGATTGCCAAGCGCAAGGACAACCGCGCGCGCATCGTAACGGTGTCCCGCGTCGTCGTTCAGTCGATAGCCGCCATCGGTACGCTCGATGTCGACGATCTCCGCGCGCTCGTGGGTCATACCGGCGCGGCGCGCTAGTGCGTTCGCCGCCGTCGCGCGCAGATACGCGCCAAAGCGCGCACGGCAAATCAGTGCATCGTCGGCTTCGTCGACGAGATAGCGCATGAGGTGTGTGTTGTCGCCCGGCACCGCCGACATTGCGCGAATTGGGCCGTTCATCAGGAGGCTGGCCGATTGCGGCGCATAGGCCGTGCCTGGACCCAGATCGCTCCGGTTGAAGAAGGCGATGCGATGCGCGGCGCTCGCTTGCTCTGCGAGCACGCAGGCGAGCGCGGTAGCGGAGAGACCGCCGCCGATGACGGCGAGGTCGAGCGGCCTGGACGACATGGCCCTTTAGGTATCGGCGGTTGGGGACTCCGCCTTGCGCCGATCGATCATCTGCTCGACCGCGCGGTAGATTCGCGGCACGAACGTCTGCTTGTATGGGTAGAGGTCGACGGGGTCGCTCGTGTGTACCAGCATCGCCGCATCGGCTTCAAAGACGAGCACGTTGCCGTCCCGGTCGATGCTGCAATCGATGCCGAAGTATTCTAGGCCGACAGCCTTGCCGATCTGTACGAGCGTCGCGAACCGCGGTGGGTCAAACGCGCCACGCGGGTCTTCGAGAAAGGCCGCTTCCTCGTCGCGCATCCATTGATGCTCGGCCATCGGTGCGTTGTAATAGTGGATCATCCAGTTCGGCGAAATCGCGAGATGCACCGGGAAGGGCACACCGTCGACGAAGACGAGACGATACTTGCGGAAATATCCGTCCGCGCTCGCGTAGTCGATGAACGGGCTGACGAAGTATCGATCGGCGGGGTGCGCTATGGTATAGGCTTCGCATGCTTGTGTGGAGTCGAGACGTTCGAGACCGTGCCCGGCGTGGGAGCCAAGCGGCCGCGCGATCATCGGAAACGCGAACGGCAATGCGCCGTTGCGCAGCGTCGCGCGGTCGACAATCGACACGGGCGCAACGCGTGCGCCGCTATCGGCAAGCGTCGTAGCGAGCAAGGGCCGCGCCGTGCCGATGACCTGCGCCGGCGAATTGAGCGCGGGCTTGCGCTGCGCAAGCATAAAGTAATTGGCAAGTGCAAGGTATTGCACGGCCTCGGGTGATTCGGCGATCGTGTTCCATACCACGTCGTAATTCGGAACGACGTCGCTTGCCGTATGTTGCTCGTCGATAAGATAGAGCTTATGCACGGTCGTGGTCTCGCGGTCGAATAGAAAATCGACCGGGATGTTGGTTTGCCAGTCGCCGGGCGCGCAGAGGCACAGCACGCTGCGTTGCGGGTCTGCTGCGTAGTACGAAAATAAGCGTTGTACGCGTAGCGCCGCCAGCTGATGTGCGAGCGCATCTTGGCGAGCGCCGGTCATCTGCAGCAGCTCGAAGAGCGCCATGTGCGAAGCGACGCTCTCCTCGGTCGCAAGCGCCGCACGATGTTCGGCAATCGCGCCCGCGAGCTCGCCGGATTCATAGAGCGTTTGTGCCAGATTTTGGCGCAGCACGATGACGCTCGGGAACTGCGCGATCCCTTGGCGCAGCGCAGCCACAGCTTCCGGGAGCTTGCCCTGTGCGCGAAGCTCGATCGCGGTCGCATTGACCTCCGAGGGGCTCGAAAACGTCATGCGGCATGGATTCGAACCGTCGGCGCAAAAACCGCCTAGCGAATATGAAGATTCCGTTTCCGAAGAAGGTCGTTTCGCGCGCAGTCGCCGAGCAAGAGCTTGCGATTCTCGAGCGGACCTATCCGCACGCGGTGACCGCGTTGCACTACACGAACCCCTTCGAATTGCTGGTGTCGGTTATTCTTTCGGCACAGACGACCGACGCGCGCGTGAATCTCACCACGCCCGAATTGTTCGCGAAATATCCGACCGCACAGGCGCTGGCCAAGGCGAAAGTGTCGGATGTCGAGCGCATCATTAAATCGACGGGTTTCTTTCGGATGAAGGCCAAGAACATCGTGAGCGCGGCGCACGACCTCGTCGAAAAGTTCGGGGGCGAGGTTCCCAACGATCGAGATGCGCTGCAGTCGCTCGCCGGCGTCGGGCGCAAGACCGCCTCGGTCGTGATGTCGGTCGCGTTCGCGGACGCGGCATTCGCCGTCGATACGCACGTCTTTCGCGTCTCGCATCGACTCGGGCTAACGACCGCTGCGACGCCGCTCGGTGTGGAAGAAGATGTGACCGCGCTCGTACCGCGCGACAAGTGGCGCTTTGCGCATCATTGGTTGATTCTGCACGGTCGTGAGATCTGCAAAGCGCCGACCCCGCTGTGCGCGCAGTGTCCGGTAAATAAAATCTGCCCGACGCCGCCGATCATCGCCAAGCTGCGGACTATAACTGCAGCGGGCCGGATCCGTCGAGATGCGAAGGCCGTGGCAGTTCGGCGTCCTGCGCGAGCAGCTTCAACAAAGAAGAAGCGGTGAGCGCGTCGCCATAGCCGGCTTCGGTTGAAATCTTCGAGATGTTGATCAGCGCCGGCACCGAGGCGCTCGGATCGAATTGATACTCGCCATCGAGGCCGAGGCCCGTGATGCGCACGAGTTGATGCACGTCATCCAGATCGAGACTGACGCGCTGCTCGCCGAAGCGCACGCGCACGCGCAACGGCTTTTCCAGGCGCACGATTTTAACCGCGCCTCTCCCGAGAATCGATTCGAGGCGCTTGGTGCCTTCCAGCAGCCGCCCAACGAAGAGCCGCAGCGAGGCTTCGGCATCTTCGCCGACAGGTTGTGCACCCTCGTCGCCGGCGTCGATCGCGCGTCCGATGTCGCGCCGCGCGCGTAGCCGCGTCGCGGCTTCGACGATTGGGTTTTGGGCAGTGAACTCGGGTTTCATCGGGTCAGCCATCTCACCCAGCCTACCAAAGAATTAGCGCGACGGTTACGGCTTTTTGGTTGGCTTTGCGCTCGGCTTGGGAGTCGGCTTGGGACTCGGCTTTTTGGTCGCCTTGGGTGTCGGCGTCTTCTTACCGGCGGTTTTCTTAGCCGCTGTTTTTTGAAGCAGTGACTGGTGCGGGCCGGCTTGGGTCGCGGCGATCGCCGGGAGCGTCATCAGGAACGCCCCGGCGAGAAACGATGCGATGGTTTTCTTCATGGCGTATGCCTCCTGAAAAAACGGCGCAGTTGTAACAACTGCGCCGCCATGTAGGAAGGATAAAAACGAGGGTTAGGGTTTCTTGGTCGGCTTCGCGGACGGCTTGGCCGACGGTTTAGCCGACGGTTTGGCCGACGGTTTTGCCGAGGGCTTGGTCTTCATCGCGCTGCCCTTCATTGCGCTGCCCGACGCCTTCGGGGACGGGCTTGCGGCCATCGCCGGGACGGTCATCAGGAACGCCGCAGCGAGGAACGATGCAAGTGTCTTCTTCATTAAGTACAACCTCCTTCCGTAGCAAAATACGGGAACGTGGCGGCGTAAGAACGCCGCGTTGTTGACTCCGTTACGTCCCTAAGAACGCAACAACGGTTCAGGAAGTTCGCAGCAAGCCAAGCACTCCCTTCGTCGGGGTTACTTGCCCTTACCGACCATCGCGCGAGAGATCACCAAGCGCTGGATCTGCTGCGTTCCCTCGTAAATTTGCGTGATTTTGGCATCGCGCATCATCCGCTCGACCGGGTATTCGGTGGAGTAGCCGAAGCCGCCGAGGACCTGCACCGCGTCGGTCGAGACCGACATTGCGACGTCGCCGCACTTGAGCTTCGCCATCGAGGCCCAGAGCGAGACGTCGGGTGCGCCCTCGTCGCATTTCCGCGCGGCTTCATAAAGAAGAAGGCGGGCCGATTCAACCTCGGTCTTCATATCCGCAAGCATGAAGCCGATGCCCTGATGCTGCCCGATCGGTTTGCCAAACGCGACGCGCTCTTTTGCATAATTTGTGGCGTAGTCGAGGGCGCCGGCAGCAATGCCAAGTGCTTGTGCCGCAATGCCGGGGCGCGATTTGTCGAGCACCTTCATCGCGATTTTGAACCCCTCGCCCTCTTCGCCCAAGCGATTCGCGGCCGGGACGACACAGTCGTCGAATGCCAGCTCCACGGTGGGTGAACCGCGGATCCCCATTTTCTTCTCTTTCTTGCCGACGATGAAGCCCTTCATGCCTTTCTCGACGACGAACGCCGAGACACCGCGCGAGCCCGCCTCGGGGTCGGTAACCGCGAAGACGCAGACGACGTCAGCGACGCTGCCGTTCGTAATCCAAATCTTCTGACCGTTGAGGACGTACGTGTCGCCTTCACGTTCGGCGCGCGTGCGCATCGAACCGAGCGCATCGGAACCGCTCGAGCCTTCGGTGAGCGCGTACGCGGCAATTTTTTTGCCCGAAGCAATGTCGGGAAGAAAGCGTTTCTTTTGCTCTTCGGTGCCGCCGATTAAAATCGGTAGCATGCCGAGTTCTTGCACCGCGACGATCAGTGAACTCGAGGCACACGCCTTCGCGATCTCTTCGACAACCTTGACATAGGTCACGAAGGATCCGCCAAGCCCGCCGTATTCGGTGGGGATGGGAATGCCGAGCAGATCGTTCTGTGCAAAAAGCTCTTTGATATCCGTAGGGAACTCGCCGCTCTCATCGATCTCCGCGGCGCGCGGTGCGACTTTTTCCGCAACCAGTTCGCGCACCATGTTGATGATCATAGCCTCTTCGTCGGCATCGACGGCGTGAGGAGGTGCAATACTCATGTGCGTGCCTTCCACGGGGGAGGGAGCCGTTCCGTCCATCGGCGCAATAGCCCGTATGGAGAAAGTGTTCCCGACGTGTGCGGAGGCTGTAGCAGATATCCGCAGCGGCGCCTCGCTCGCAGTGGGCGGCTTCGGCCTCAACGGCATTCCTCACAACCTGATCCAGGCGCTCCTCGAACAGGGAGCAACCGACCTCGTCACCGTGTCGAACAACTGCGGTGTCGACGGTTGGGGTTTGGGCGTGCTGCTCGACCACAAGCGCATTCAGCGCACGACCGGTTCGTACGTTGGGGAGAACAAGGAGTTCGAGCGCCAGTACCTGAGCGGCGAACTTGAGGTCGAGCTGACGCCGCAGGGCACGCTCGCCGAACGTCTGCGCGCCGGCGGTTGCGGCATTCCCGCGTTCTTCACGCCTGCCGGCGTCGGCACGCTGGTCGCTGACGGCGGACTGCCATGGAAGTATCGCGCCGACGGCTGCTGTTGCGATTCCGTCGCCCACGAAGGAGACGCGATCGTTCAACGGTCGCGACTATGTGATGGAGCACGGCATCGTCTGTGATTTTGCGCTCGTGCGTGCGTCGGTTACCGATACTGCCGGCAACGTGATCTTTCACAAGGCGACGCGTCACTTCAATCCACTCTGTGCAATGGCCGGAAAAATTACGATCGTGGAAACCGAACAGCTGGTCGACGCGGGTGGGATCGATCCCGAACACGTCCACCTGCCCGGTATCTTCGTGCAGCGCATCGTCAAGGTCGGTTCGCAAGGTAAACGCATCGAACGCGTCACCACGAGGAAGCGCTAATGCCGCTAACGAGAACTCAGCTGGCTGCGCGCGTCGCGCTGGAACTCAAAGACGGGCAGTACGTGAACCTGGGCATCGGTCTGCCGACCTTGATACCGAACTACGTCCCGACCGGCGTTACTGTGACGCTGCAAAGCGAGAACGGCATCCTCGGCATGGGCCCCTATCCGTACGAAGGCGACGAGAATCCCGATCTCATCAATGCGGGCAAGGAAACGGTAACCGTGCTGCCCGGCGCTTCATTTTTCGATTCCGCACTTTCGTTCGGAATGATCCGCGGCGGACACATCGATCTCGCGGTGCTTGGGGCGATGCAAGTTTCCGAACATGGCGATCTAGCCAACTGGATGATTCCGGGTAAGCTGGTCAAGGGGATGGGCGGCGCGATGGATCTCGTGCACGGCGCCAAGCGGGTGATCGTGATGATGGAGCACGTTGCCAAGGGCAACGCGCACAAAATCGTCGAGCGCTGCGATCTGCCGCTGACCGGAAAGGGCGTGGTGAACAAAATCATCACCGACTATGCGACGATCGACATCGAGCCGCAAGGGTTGGTGCTTGCGCGAGGTTGCGCCGGGGATGACGGTCGACGACGTGCAGGCCGCGACCGGCGCGAAGCTGCACGTGCCGCATCCGCCCGCGCAGATGAAAATCCCGGCCGGCGTCGCCTAGGGAACCTGCCGCAACCGCACTCGGGTTATGGGGAGTGCTATGTCAGAACGCAAGGTTTCTCTCGTGCTGCCGGCCCAGGATTTTGAAGAGGGCGGCGGCTTTCTCGTGCACCGGCCCTTCCCCGTGCAGGGCGTGCTTCAGGTCGATCCGTTCTTGTTGATCGACGAACTCGGACCCGTGCAGTATGCCCCGGGCGAAGCGATCGGCGCGCCGGATCATCCCCATCGCGGTTTCGAAACCGTGACCTACGTAATCGAAGGCGAGAATCAACACGCCGATTCTGCCGGCCATCGTGGCGAGATTCGCGCCGGTGACGTGCAGTGGATGACGGCGGGCGCGGGCGTCGTGCACGCCGAGATGCCCTCCGAGCGCATGATGCGCGAGGGCGGACGCCAGCACGGCTTCCAGATTTGGATCAACTTACCCAAGGCCTACAAGTTCGTGCGACCGCGCTATCAAGACGTGCGCGCGGAGCAGATTCCGATCTGGCGCAGCGACGACGGCCGTGCCTGGGCTCGCGTAATCGCCGGCGACGCGCAGGGCGTGCACGGTGCCGCCCAGACACGCATTCCGATCGGTTTTGTGCACTATCACCTCGAGCCCGGTGCGCGCATCGAGCACGCGGTTGAAGAACGGTCACACGGCGATCGTCTATCTGATGTCGGGCGAAGCGCGCTTCGGCGGCGAACGCAAGCATGCGGCGCGCGCCGCGATCGTCTTCGATCGTCATGGCGATGTGATTCCGGTTGAGAACGTCGGGAGCGAGCCGCTCGAATTTCTCGTGCTTACCGGCGAACCCATTGAGGAGCCGATGGTGCGTTACGGCCCGTTCGTGATGAACTCTCCCGACGAACTCGAGCAAGCCTTCGCCGATTTTCAATCGGGCAAGATGGGCGCAATCGAACCGTTGTATTCGTAGAAGGCTACGTCGCTATCGCCGTTTCCCGGAACTGGGTGCGGTAGAGCCGCGCGTAGGGTCCGTTGCGCGCGAGAAGCACGGCGTGCGAGCCGTTCTCGACGATCCGGCCGTTCTCGACGACGAAGATGACGTCGGCGTTTACGATGGTCGAGAGGCGGTGCGCGATCACCAGGCTCGTGCGACCGCGCATCACGATGTCGAGTGCCTCTTGAATCGCCGCCTCATTATGTGAGTCGAGCGCACTTGTCGCTTCGTCAAGGATCAAGATGCACGGGTTCTTGAGGAGCACGCGCGCGATTGCTAGCCGCTGGCGCTCGCCGCCGGAGAGTTTGTGCCCGCGCTCGCCGACCACGGTCTCATAGCCTTGCGGCAGCGTGGTGATGAAATCATGGATGTTTGCGGCGCGTGACGCCGCAATCAGTTCCGCCTCGGTCGCATCGGGCTTGGCGTAGCGTAGATTCGCGCCGATCGTGTCGTGAAAGAGGTACGTCTCTTGCGTGACGATGCCGATACCCGCGCGCAGCGACTCGAGCGTGAGATCCTTGACATCGTGCTCGTCGATGAGCACGCGTCCGTCCTGCGGGTCGTAGAAGCGCGGCACGAGCTGCGTAATGGTCGATTTCCCGGCGCCCGAAGGTCCCACGAAGGCTGCGACCTGTCCCGGTTTGATTTCAAACGAAATGTCGCGAAGGATCACGCGGTCCGGATCGTAGCCGAAGGTCACGCGATCGAAACGCACATCGCCTTGGATGTCGGTGAGTGCGATCGCTCCGGGCGGATCGTAGTCTTCGGTCTTCATGTCGAGGTAGTCGAAGATACGCTCGAAGACCGCGAGTGCGCTGACAATTTGTACCTGCACGCCGACGAGCGCCGCCGCCGGTCCGTAGAGGCGCCCTTGGATGTAGCCGATGAACGCGACGATTACGCCGATGTCGATCGCGCCCCGCAGTGCCAGCCAGCCTCCACCGAGCCAAACCAGTGCCGGTCCAACCAGCACCATCGCGGTGACCGATGCCAGGAACCACCGGCCAACCATCGCGAGGCGGACCTCGAGGTTCATCAGCCGCGTGCCCACATCGTAGAAGCGCGCGCGCTCGTAGGCCTCGCGCGCGAACGACTTGATCAGCGTTATGCCCGAGATCGAAAGCGTCTCTTGCGTAATCGATTCGATTGCATCGCGCTGTTCGCGGGTCTTCTTGCGAATGTCATACATCCGCCGGCCGACTGGGCCGAGCGGCAGGATCATGAAGGGAACGACGACCAGCGAGATGAGCGCTAGACGCCAGTTCCACACGAACATTGCAACGACCGTCGTGAGGATCATGACGACGTTGGTGATGATGGTTGTGAGCGTTCCGGTTACCACATTATCGACGTTGTCGACGTCATTGGAGACGCGGTTCATGATCTCACCGGTCTTGGTGCCGGTGAAAAAGGCGAGCGGCATGCGGTGCAGGTGCGAGACCAGACGCGTGCGCATGTCGCGCATGATCCCCTCGCCGACCAGCGAGTTCATCCAACCCTGCGCGACGCCGAACGCCATCGAAACCAACGCCGTTCCGAGGATGACGCCGACGTCGATTGCGAGTTCGCGAAAGTTCCTCTGTGGGATCGCAACGTCGATTATGCGCGCGGTCATGAAGCCCGGAATCAAGCCGAGGAGCGCGGCGATGACGATGCAAACAAAAACCACCGACTGTTCCCACCAATACGGCCGAAACAGCGCGAGGATGCGTCGCCAGTCGATCTTGCGCCGAATTTTCGGCTGATCGGGCCCGTAGTTGTTAGACCACATTAAGCCGTGGCCAGCGAACATCGGTTACCTATCGTGTGGACTGGTGCAGCGTGACCTTGTTGCCTTCGGGATCATCGAACGAGGTGACTTTGCACACGGGGGTAGTGTAGATGTCTTCGACCTTGACGCCATTATCGCGCAAAGATTTTGCCGTCGCTTCGATGTCGTCCACTTCGAAGGCGACGCCGACGCCGGTTCCCGGTTTGCGGTCGATCCACTCGGAGGTCATCAGCGCAAAACACGCGGGGCCGACGTTGGCTTCGTTGAATTTCTCGACGCCGCCCTCTTCATAGGCGCCGCTGAACTTCAGCCCGAGCATCTTTTCGTACCACGCGCGCGTGGCACCGACGTTGCCCGACGGGTAGGCGGTGAACGCAATATCTTTGATCACGGCAATTTCCCCATTCTAAAGTTACGAGCTCTTCTTGCCATTGCGCAGACCCGCCAATTCCTTGAAGAGTTTCTTTTCCTTATCGCTGAGGCTCTGCGGAAGTTGGCCGACGAGGCGTACATACTGGTCGCCCGCTCCGGCGCCTTTGACCTTGGGCATGCCCTTGCCCGTGAGCCGCAAGAGTCGATTGTTCTGCGTGCCTTCGGGAATCGTCATCGCGACCTGTCCGGCCATCGTCGGTACCTTAACCTCGCCGCCGAGGACCAAATCGTAGACGCTGACGGGTAGATCGACGTAGAGATCGTCGCCTTTGCGCTTATAAATCGTGTCGTCGAGCAGACTCACGATCAAATACAGATCGCCGTTTGCTCCGCCGTTGATGCCGACACCGCCCTGCCCCGCAAGGCGAATGCGCTGACCGTCGCCGATGCCCTTTGGAATCGAGACTTCGAATTTCTTTGTTACGAGAACGCGACCGGTGCCGTTGCATTGCGGGCACAGCCGCCCGTTGCTGATGCCTGTGCCACCGCAATTTGGACAGAGGTCTTCGACTTGCAACGCCACGGCTTTCTTGCCGCCGTCGAACACGTCGCGCAGCGAGAGCTCGATCGTCGTCTCGAGATCTTGACCGCGCTGCGTGAAGTTCGTGGTCGTGGTCGATTGGCGCCGTCCGATACCCGAGAAGAACATGTCGAAGAAGTCCGAGAACCCACTCGGGCCGGCGCCACTCGCACCACCCGCGGCACCGGCATTACCGAAATCAAAGCCGCCGAAATCTGTGTCGGTGTAGGTGCGGCGATACTGTCGCTGCTGGTCTGCTTGTCTCGCCGCGCGCTGCCAATCCGAGCCGAGCGCGTCGTACTTCTTGCGCTTCTCGGGATCGCCGAGCACTTCATAGGCCTCGGAGATTTCCTTGAACTTCTCCTCAGCGGCTTTGGCGTTGTCGGGGTTGGCGTCGGGATGCCACTTGCGCGCAAGCTTCCGATAGGCGGACTTGATGTCTTTTTCAGCCGCGCCCTTCGGAACGCCGAGAATAGCGTAGTAGTCCTTGTAGTTCATCCGGTGTGCTTAGCGACGAGCACTTTCGCCGGACGGAGCAATTCATCGCCGATAGTGTAGCCTTTTTCGGCGACTTCCATTACGGTGTCGTCAGGCACGCCATTCGGCGCCGGCACGGTGCCGATCGCTTCGGCGACCTTCGGATCGAACGGCTTGCCCTTGACGTCGATCATTTTCACGCCTTCGCCGGCGAGGATCGCTTCGAATCCGCGCAATGTCTGTTCGATCCCGCCGCGCAGCTTGTCGCCGCCACCTTGATCGAAGGCGAGCGCGCGCTCGAGATTGTCGATCACCGGAAGAAAACGCTCGAGCAGCTTGCGACGGTGCTGCGTCACGATCGACGCGATGTCGCGCTCCATGCGCTTCTTGTAGTTTTCGAAATCGGCCATCGCCAAAAGAAACTTCTGGTAGTTGTCGTCGGCCTTGGCGTTGGCCGCTTCGAGTTGGGCGCGCAGATCGCCCGTCGACCCTACGGGAGGGTCGAGCGTCGCTTCACCCGCTTCGGTATATAATTCTTCGCTCATAATAAATAAGCACTGTCATCCCGAGCGTAGCGAACGAAGTGAGCGGAGTCGAGGGAAGCGTATGAGGTGCTTCTCTCGACTCCGGTGCTTCGCACCTACGCTCGAGATGACAAGTAGCGTTACTTCGCTTCCTTGAACTCGGCGTCGATCACATCGTCGGACTGCGCAGAACCGTTGGTCTGCGCGCCCGCGCCCGCAGCGGCACCATCTTGCGATGCCCCGGCGGACTCGCCGTTCGGCGATGCGGCTTTGTAGAGCAGCTCGGCCATCTTGTAGCTGGCTTGCTGCAGCTTCTCAATCGCCGGTTTGATCTCGGCGACCGTACCGTTCTCGCTGATGCGCTTGAGCTCTTCGAGTGCCGTTTCTACTTCGCCACGCGCCGTCGCGTCGAGCCGTTCACCGACTTCTTTGAGCGACTTCTCGGTCGAGTAGATCAGGCTCGATGCGTTGTTACGCACTTCAGCCTCTTCGCGCTTGGTCTTGTCGGCCATGGCTTGCAACTCGGCGTCTTTGACCATCCGGTCGACTTCCTCTTTGTTGAGGTTGGTCGATGCGGTGATCGTGATCTGCTGTTCCTTGCCAGTGCCCAGATCTTTGGCGCCGACATTCACGATGCCGTTTGCGTCGATGTTGAACGTCACTTCGATCTGCGGCACGCCGCGCGGAGCCGGAGGAATGCCTTCCAGACGGAAGCGTCCCAAGGTCTTGTTATCCGGTGCCATCGGGCGTTCGCCTTGTAACACGTGGATGTCAACCGAGGTTTGACCGTCTTCGGCCGTCGTAAAGATCTGCGACTTCTTTGTCGGGATCGTGGTGTTACGCTCGATCAGCGTGGTCATCACGCCGCCCAGCGTCTCGAGACCCAGCGACAATGGAGTCACGTCGAGCAGCACGACGTCGCGAACTTCGCCCGCAAGTACGCCGGCCTGAATCGCCGCACCGATCGCCACGACTTCGTCGGGGTTGACGGTGAGGTTCGGTTCTTTACCGGTGAGCTTCTTGACGAGTTCTTGGATGACGGGCATGCGGGTCGAACCGCCAACCATCACCACTTCGTCGATCTGCGAGATGTCGATCTTCGCATCGGTGATCGCATTCTTGAATGGTGCAATACAGCGATCGGTGAGGTCGGCAGTCAGCTCTTCGAACTTCGCACGCGTGAGCGTGATGTCGAGGTGCTTGGGGCCTTCTTGATCGGCCGTGATAAACGGCAGATTGATCGATGTTGTCACGACCGAGCTGAGCTCGATCTTCGCCTTCTCCGCAGCTTCGGTCAGACGTTGCATCGCCTGCTTGTCTTTGGAGAGGTCGATGCCTTGCTCTTTACGGAACTCGCCCACGAGCCAGTCGACAACGCGGGTGTCGTAGTCGTCGCCGCCTAAGTGCGTGTCGCCGTTGGTCGACTTGACTTCGAAGACGCCGTCGCCGACCTCGAGGATCGACACGTCATACGTGCCGCCGCCGAGATCCCACACGAGAATCGTCTCGTTGCCCTTCTTGTCGAGGCCATACGCGAGTGCCGCAGCCGTCGGCTCGTTGATGATGCGCAGGACTTCGAGTCCCGCGATCTTGCCGGCGTCCTTGGTCGCCTGACGCTGTGCGTCGTTGAAGTATGCGGGAACGGTGATCACCGCTTTGGTGACGCGTTCGCCTAAATAGTTGCTCGCATCGTTGACGAGCTTTTGAAGGATCATCGCGCTGATCTCTTGCGGCGTGTAGTCCTTGCCGTCGATCTTGACGCGATAATCGCCCTCGCCCATGTGCCGTTTTATGGAAGAGATCGTGCGATCGGGATTGGTGATCGCCTGACGCTTCGCAAGTTGGCCCACGAGACGTTCGCCGGTCTTCGTAAATGCGACGACCGACGGGGTCGTGCGCGACCCTTCGGAATTTGGAATGACGACGGGCGACGGGCCCTCCATCACGGCAACGACCGAATTGGTCGTGCCAAGGTCGATACCGACCACTTTAGCCATGAAATTCTTACCTCTCGATAAATGTCTGCGGAGCTCGGGACCAGCTTCTCTTGCAGTCTCTCGGCGCGACCTTAGCCGATGCGAAGACTGCACCGAGGTAAGTGCAACGATCGCCTAGGATTCGGGGATGCGCTACGGGAGCGAAGATCTGCCTTGCCGCTTACGGGCGCACGCAGTCGTAGTACCCGATTATCATACACGATTACCGGGTCTGCTGTTTCCAACACCAAAGCAAAGAGGCCGGTTGCAGGTCCGGCCTCTTTGCCTCGGGCTAGGGCTGTTGCTGGGGGGCGCCTTGTTGTTCGGCCGGCCGCTCCTCGAGGGTCAGGGCGGCGAACTTTTTCACACCCTGCGACCAGACGTCCAGCCGGAGCATGTCACCGGGCTTCTTCGAGGCGATGTACTTGTGCAGCGCTTCGGCGGTCGTAACCGGCTTGCCGTCCGCCTGGAGGATGACGTCCCCCGGTTCAAGCCCGGCCTTGTCCGCCGGACTGCCAGGCACGACTTCGGCGACGGCGAGGCCTCCCGGGCCCGTATAGCCGATCTGGTTGCGCGCTCCGGCTGTCAGGTCGACCGGAGCGAATCCGGCGAAGCCGGTATCCGTCCCTTGGTGCACGCCCGGGTTAGCCAGCAGCTTGGGAACGACCGAGCGCACCGTGTTCGAGGGAATCGCGAAGCCGATGCCCTGGGCGGCTTCGTCGGTGAGCTGATTGACACCGATCACGTTGCCGTCGATGTTAATCAGCGGTCCGCCGGAGTTCCCCGGGTTAATTGGTGCGGACGTCTGCAGCAGATCCTTGAAGTCGTAATACGCGTTGTTGTTGCCTTCGGCGCCGACTTTTTCTTCGCGGTGGAAGGCCGAGACGACGCCGAGGGTCACCGTCTGCTGCAGCTCGTACGGTTCGCCGATTGCGATCGCCCACTGGCCTTGTTCGAGCTTGTCGGAATCGGCAAGATCGAGCGGCGGTGGCAGCTTCTTATAGTTGTCGACTTTGATCACCGCGAGGTCGGCGCCAAGATTCGCGGAGACGACGTGCGCCGGTATATGGTCGCCGTTGGCAAAGATCACCGTAAGATTCGAGAGCCGCGCACCGCTGGGCGGATTGACGACGTGCGCGTTGGTAACGATGTCGCCCTTCTCGTCGTACACGAAGCCCGAACCCGACGCCTGGCCCTTGTATTTTTGCACGATGCCCGGGCCTTGCTGGCCGAAGAATTGCTGGATCAACGGGTCGATCGGCACGACCTCCTGGCCGTTGACCGTCTCGGTAATGGCGACGACCGACGGCTTGGTGCGCTTGACCGCACTGACGATCCGGTCCTGATCGCTCACACCTGAGAGCGGCGCCGCAGCAACCGCAGGCGGCGTATGGTTGGGGCCGGCCACGTTGGCAAAGTGCGTGCTCGCGTAGAGCATCATGACGAAGCTGCCGATGACGGCGCCCATAAGACCCACGATCACTGTGGGGATGACTCGATTACTCACTGTTCTCCCGATCTACCGAAGGAATGTTTTCTAGGGGTTTCCCTACCAGCGCAAACGCGGGGCGGTTACGCGGCGTTCCTCAAAAACTTGTAAAAGAGGGGCTGGCTGCTACCGGTTCATCGGATACGATCCGGCCATCCAAGAGGCGTACGATGCGCCGGGCGTTGCGCGCCACGTTTTCGTCGTGTGTAACCATGATGATCGTCCGGCCGCCCTCGTGCAACTGGTCGAAGAGGGCCATGAGCTCGGCGCTCGTCTTGGTGTCGAGGTTTCCGGTCGGCTCGTCCGCCAGGAGGACGGCGGGGTCGTTGACCAAGGCACGCGCAATCGCGACGCGCTGCTGCTGACCGCCTGAAAGCTCGCTCGGTTTGTGGTGCCCGCGGTCGGCCAGACCGACCTCGGTCAGCATGGCGAGCGCGCGCGCTCGCCGTTCACGCGTGCCCACGCCGGCGTAAAAGAGGGGAAGTGCAACGTTGTTGATCGCGTCGGTGCGGGCCAACAGGTTGAAGCCTTGAAAGACGAAGCCCAGCTTGCGTAGGCGGATTGTTGCGAGCGCATTGTCGTCGAGATGCGAGACGTCTTCGCCGTCGAGACGATACGAGCCACTGGTTGGACGATCGAGACAGCCGATGATATTCATCATCGTTGATTTGCCCGAACCCGACGGTCCCATGATCGCGACATACTCGCCGCGTTCGACGGCGAGGTCGACGCCCTGCAGCGCAGGCACTTCAAACGCGCCGGTTTTGTAAGTTTTGGTGATCTGCGCGAGATCGATCGCGCGAGGGTTATTCATACCGCAACGCCTCGATCGGATCGAGCGAGGCCGCGCGATAGGCCGGATAGGAACCAAATCCAAGCGTTACAATTGCCGCAAAGATCAGCGTGATGATCAGTGCTTGCGCGTACGGCGGGGCTGCGGTGTAGCCGGTCAATTTTACGATAAAGATACTGTTGATCAGGCCGCCCGTAAGCAAGCCCAATCCCATGCCGACGAAGCAGCCGAAACTACTGAGCAGCGCTGCCTCGATGAAGAACTGCATCAAGATTTGTCCTTTGCGCGCGCCGATGGCTTTACGCGTGCCGATCTCACGGGTTCGTTCGTTGATTGAGACAAGCATGATGTTCATCACGCCGATCCCGGCAACGACCAGCGAGACCGCGCCGATCAAGCCGACGACGATTGTGACAGCATTGAAGACTCCATCGATACCGCCGGTGAGTGCAGCCTTGTCGAACGTTTTGTACTGCACGTCCTTGCCGATTTTGCGTAACTCGCGGACGCGGTTGATCACGGCGGCCTCGGTTTCCGGAATGATCGACGCATCGCGGACGGTGAAGCGCGCCGCGAAGATGCGGTCGCCGTGTACGAACTCGCGCACGTATGTGGTGTACGGGATCGAGACGTCGCCGCCAAAAGTCGCGTTGAGCAAGCCCTGCCGCGGTTTGGCTAGGACGCCGACGACCACATACCGGTGCGTGCCGGCGTAGATACTCTCACCGCTCGGATCGCCGCCGTCCGGAAAGAGCCGCTGGTACGCGGCCCAACTCAGCACGGTCGCGTCAGCTGCGCTCGCGATGTCGTCGTCGCTCAGATAGCGACCATAGGCAAGTGGAAGATTCGCGAAGGGCGGATTCGCATCGGAGAACAGGCGGAAGCGCCCGACATTGTGACCGTAACGCACCAATTCTTGCGCCCCGCCGATTGGTACCGCACTCGAGACATTGGGGACCGTCGCAACGATGTTCTCCAAATCGGAAAGGTGCATCGCCGCACGCGCAAAGTCGCCTTGAAACGAGCCGGGATACAGTATGAACGAGTTATCCGCAAGCGCGCCGAGCGTCTCGCTGATCGATCCGGCCATGCTGTGCCCGAGCACTTCGATGCTGATAACGGCGAAGACGCCGATGATCAGGCCGATTGTGGTCAAGAACGTCCGCATCTTGTTGGCAACGAGCACGCGCAGGGCTTCTTCGAAGTACATCATGAGCGCAATGCCTCGATCGGATCGAGCGTCGCCGCCCGGTACGCCGGGTACAGCCCAAAGATCATGCCGACTGCGCCGGAGAAGGCGAGCGCAACCGAGACGACCAGAACGTATGGCACAACGATCTGGCCAAGCTCCTTGCTCAGCGCGAACGCACCGAGCGCGGTGAACGCGATCCCTAGCAACATCCCAGTGCCGCCGCCGGCCAGCGCCAGCACGACCGATTCCATCAGGAACTGCAAGATGATGTCGCGTCTGCTCGCGCCGATCGACTTGCGAATACCGATTTCGCGCGTGCGTTCGGTAACCGTGACCAGCATGATGTTCATGATGCCGATGCCGGCAACGATGAGGGCGACGGTGCCGATTGCCGCTAGGCTAGTCCCGGCGATGTTTAATACGTCGTCGAAGCCTTTGAGGAATGCAGCTCCGTCGAGGATCTGATATTGCGCTTGCGGGCCGTGAATATGCTGTAGCGACGCAACGATCTGATCGTGCAACATATCCGCGGTGAAACCGGGGGCGGGATAGATCGAAAAATCGTCCGGCGGCTGGTTCAACGCCCGATAGAACGTAGAGTACGGTATCGCGATGAAGTCGTTGCCGCCCAGCGCCGTGATGAACGGCGAGGTGATTGGATTGTAGACACCAACGACCGTGTAGCGCCCGGCATTCATCGTGAGTGCTTTCCCAAGGGCATCGCGCTTTGGAAAGAACCGGTCCGCGACGCTCTGTGAGACGACAACCACGCGCGCAGCGGAGTCGACGTCTTGCGCATCGAGTTTGCGCCCGGCGCTCAACGTCAACGAGTCGTCGTTGGGGTAGACACCGGCAGCGGAGACGGAGAAGTGATCGCTGGCGCTCCCGTAACCGACCTTCCACGTGCGCGTGAAGTCCGGTTCGACGGAGAGGACCGATGAGCCCAAGTCGGCGGCGAGACGTGCGCCATCGCTGTAACGCAGCTGCGCGCGCTCCGGATACGTCTGGGACATGTCGACTTGCACGATGATCGGGAACGTGCCGAATGATTTGAACGTTCCCTCTATCCCACTCGTCGCTGCCTTGCTCAAGCCGAAGACGGTGATGATCGACGCGCTTCCGATGATCATGCCGAGCATCGTAAGGATCGAACGCGTGCGGTTGCGCCAGAGCGACGCCAGGGCCTCGGCTAGATATGCTAGCACGCGGCTCATGACGAGCTTGGCGACGGTGACGACGAAGGCAACGGCGTTACGCGCGCGCCCTCCGTAACGGGAGGCATCTTTGCTGCAACGATGACGTCACCGGGCGCAAGCCCGGAGAGCACTTGCGTCGTGCTGTCGCCGGCGCGCCCGATCGTGATCGTGCGCTTCTTTGCGATGCCGCCCGTGACGACGTAAACGAACGAGGTCTTTCCGGTCTTGTTGATTGCATCGTTGGGGACGACGATCGAGTGCGGGATATTGCTTGTCAAGATGTCGACGTCGGCGCTCATGCCGTCCTTGAGGAACGAGGGCGACTGATCGAGGGCAATCGTCGTGAGCACTTGCATTGCCGTGCTCGACGCGTCGGTAGACTTCTGCGCAACGGGCTCAATGCGCGCGACGTGACCGGGAATCACGTGTCCGGGAAAATCTTGTCCCGTGATGTTTGCTGCCTGCCCGACGTGCACGTTGATGATGTCTTGCTCGTCGACTTGGGCCCTGACGACGAATTTATTGTCGCCTGCGATCGTGAACAGCCCCTCCCCGGCCGTGACGACATCGCCTTGCTGCATCGAGCGCAGCGGATTGCTCGTTTCCGCTGCGACCGTCTGCACGGTGCCGGTCATCGGCGCGACGATACGCGTGAACGCGACTTGCCGCTGATTCTGGGCGTTGAGAATTTTGCTCTTTTCAGCGTTGGCTTGGGCGGCTTGAACGCTATCCATGCCGTAGCCCGAGACCGCGCCGAGCTTGAGCTGCTGCACGGCTTGATCGTATGCGACCTGCGCCTGCTCGAGCTTGGCCTTGTCGGCGTCCACTTGACTGCGCGCGATGGCTTTTTGATCGAGAAGAGCGGCATCCGCAACATACACGCGCCGCGCTTCGTCGAGGGCGCTCTTCGACGTGTCGACCTGGGCCTGGTATTGGACGCGTTGGTTCTGCTCCTGAATGCGCGCGGTCGAGACGTTCGCCACTGCGTTGTTGTAATCGGCTTGCGAACCGGAGGCATTGTAATCGAGCGTCGGGTTCTCGATCGTCGCAAGGAGCTGTCCCGCGTTGACATGACTACCCGGCTTCACGTAGATCTGACCGACGTTCCCGGCAACGAGCGATGGAACCGTCACCGTGTTCGCATTCAGGACGACGCCGTTCTCCGGCAGCTTCACCGAGAACGTCGAGTAGCTCACCTTCTGCAGCTTGACTGGCGTCGCGGAGCTGTCGCCGCGCTTGCTCGCGAACACGGCGCCGACGATCACAATCAGCAGTGCGACGACGATTATGATAATGTTACGGGTGCGTTTCATGCGCTTCCTTATTACAGATCCGCCACGGCACTTTGCGCCGTGTAGGTGCCGAGTGAGACGCGAAGTTTAACGATCGACTCCACGTAGGAGACGCGCGCAGCAACGAAATCGGATTGGGCAGTGACCGATTGTTGCTGCGCAAGGATGACGTCGGAGAGGGCGATGAGGCCCCGCTGATACTGGAGCTGCGCGACACGCGCGGACTCGGCCCCGAGTTGCGACTCTTCCTGCGCAAAGCTCAGCTGTGAAAGCGCGGTCTGGGCCCCGCGATAATTTTGGCGAATGTCGATCTGCACTTGGGTGCGCGCAGCGTCGAGCGCCCGCTGCGCCGACGTGAGCTGCGCGTCGTCGTTAACGCGCTCGGCGCGACGCTGCCCCCAATCAACGAACGGCAGCGAGAACGTGGAGGTGGCATTGATCTGCCAAAACCCGGGCGAACCGCGGGGAACCGTGATCGGCGTTCCGTCGGGATTGGTGCCGATGATCTGGCCGGCGCTAGTTGGCGAGAACTGGTTACCAAATGACCCATTGAGCGCCACCTGCGGGAAGAGCTCGCGATCCCAGCCCTTGCGCGTGTACTGCGCCGCGGAGACGCCCTCGCGCGCAGCAATAACGTCGGGCCGCGCATTGAGCGCAATATCTTCGAGGGTATCAACCGGCTGGGCAGGCAATTTCGGTTGCGAGATCGCTTTGGGAAAGACGAACTGCTGGTCGAGCGAGGCGCCAATCGTTTGCGCGAGATCTTCCCGTGAATTATCGACGTCGGCGCGCGCGCCGACAAGCGTCGATGCACTCTTGGCTTGTTGGACTTGCGCGCGGAGTACGTCAACGCCGGCTGCTACGCCGGCGTGTTCTTTGGCCTTGGCGGCATCGACCAAGACGCCTTGGTAGTGCAGATCCGAGGCATCAACCTGGACGAGTGCCTCTTTCTGCACGACGGAATAATAGGCGTTGGTGACGGTGCTGGCGATTTGGTTCTCAGTATTCGTCAACGTGTCGTTGGCTTGAGCCGCATAAGCGCGCGCCGACGCCAGCTGCAACAGGGAAAAGCCGCCGGCGTCGATCGTCCAGTTAGCGCCAACCTGTGCCGTGTTTTGGCTTAAGACGCTCAGCTGCTGCTGGCCGATCACGGCGTAGGCGCCCTCGTAGTTTGCGTTCTTCTGCGTGTAGTTTTGCAGCGAGCCGTTCACGGTGGGATATGCGGTGCCGCGCGCGATCGCGAGTGAATGTTCGGCAGACTGCGCAGCGGCATACTGCTGCGCCACGGTCGGATTATGATTGAGCGCGAACGATATCGCGTCTTGCAGCGTCATCGGCGCCGCCGAAGCGGCCGCCGGAAAAAGTCCGGCAGCCGCTATGGTGATGATCGGAAGTAGACGATTCATGGGCCTCAAGGTTAACGAGCGAAGGATGCCGCGATAAGTCCCGGCAGCACAAGGGTAAGGATTCCGCCGAGCCACGCCGGCACACGCGGAACGCGCCCGACGATGGAAAGTGCGGCGATACCCAAGCCCATCGCCCAAATCGAAAACGGCGTAAAGACGGAGAGAAACGCGTGCAGCTTGCCGGTGCCAGGAATGAGCGCGCCGAGGTTCGGCATCGCTTCCTGCACGGATTGTGTCGTATTAAAGCTATCGGGTCCGCGTATGAGGACAATCACCGCGAGCACGAGCGCACCTAGGCCGGCAATGACGGCAATATTGCACTGGGCCGCCCAATACTTCCCGAAAGTTCCGTCGCCACGTCCGATCGCATTGAAGATCACCATCACGATCGTGCCGATCAATACGGCGATGATCACAAAGATCGGCGTGAACATCCATACGAACGAAGCGATCTTTTGGGCGAAGGCGAGTCCGGCTTGTTGCTGCTCGGCGGTTTCGCCGGCGAGCGCGGGTGTTTTCGCAACCGTGTTTGGCCAGTCGGTAGTGACGGCGTGAATCCCAGCGGCCGTCGTGAAGTACGAGGAAACCAGCACGAGCACGAGCGCGATCAGCAGCGCCCAGCCCCAGGTGGGCGCGACGCGGATCGATTCAAATGCCTCTTTAGGCGCGACGACCGTGTCCACGACGGTCTTGAGTCCGTTGGCCTTCGGGGTGTCGACAGCCATAAGTCCCTCTCTCCGATGAGCGGTGTTGTCGGCTACCAGCACGTGCTAGCGCCGGGCGCGTGAAAATGTTTCAGCTGCGCATCGTTTGGGCCTTGTGTTAGGACTTCCGCATCATCGGGGAGGGCGAGTAATTGATCGATGGTCATGCGGTGCACCACTGCGCCAGCGGCGAGGGCGAGCCGGGCGCGCCGCGCTTCGAGCACGCGGAGCTGGAGCGTTGCGCGGATGTGGCGTAAGGCGCGCGGTGCGTAGGGTGCCGCGTGCGTGGGCGGGCACGTGGGGACGGCTGTGGGTGACGGCGCTGCTCCGAGCGCAATACCAAAGGTAAGCGAGGTCACTAGGACCCGGGCGAGGTATCGATTGAGCATGAACCCCAATCACGCGCGCGCCTGCGTGCGGAAAGTCCGAGCATTTTGAATCCCGACACCCTGATCGTCCCTGCCCCTCCCAGCGACCCCTATGTCCGCATCGTTCCACTCGGTGGCTGCGGCGAAATCGGACGGAACATGACCGTCATCGAGACCAACGATGATTTGGTCGTGGTCGATTGCGGCCTGATGTTTCCCGACGAAGAGATGTTCGGTGTCGACATCGTCATCAGCGATTTCAGCTACGTTCGTGAGCGTGCGCACAAGTTGCGCGCGGTGCTCGTGACGCACGGACACGAAGATCATATCGGCGGCATTCCGTATTTCATCAAAGAGTTTCCGCAGACACCGATCGTCGGCACCGCGCTCACCATTGCGCTCATCAAGGCGAAATCGCGCGAGCATAAGTTCGGAGATTCCGTGGATTTCGTCGTGGTGGAACCGGGTGACCGCGTCGGGTACGGAGCGATCGAGACCGAATTCATCCACATCAACCATTCGGTCTCCGGCGCCTGCTCGCTCGCATTACGCACGCCGGTCGGCACGATCTTTCACACCGGCGACTTCAAGTTCGACCAGACACCGATAGACGGGCGGCCGGCCGATTTCGCGCGTATCGCGCGCATCGGCGAAGAAGGCGTGCTCTGCATGCTCTCGGATTCGACCAATGCCGAACGCCCGGGACACACGCTTTCCGAGCGCATCGTGGGTGAGGCATTCACCGCAATCTTCCAGCGAGCCAAGGGACGCATCGTCATCGCTTCGTTTGCTTCCAACGTGCCGCGCGTGCAGCAAGCGATCGACCACGCCGTGCGCTTCGGCCGTAAGATCGCGTTTTTGGGCCGCTCGATGCAGAACGTCGTGCACTTCTCGAGCGAGCTCGGCTATCTGCGGATCCCTCCGGAAGCCCGGATCAAGATCGAGGATGTCGATAGCTATCCACCCGAACAGATCGTCGTGATGACGACCGGCTCGCAGGGCGAGCCGATGAGCGGCCTGGCTCGCATGTCGGTGCGCGATCACAAACTCTTTCGCGTCGTGCCGGGTGACACGATCGTTATTAGCGCCACGCCGATTCCGGGCAACGAGAAGAGCGTCTACAAGACGATCAACAACCTCTACAAGCTCGGCGCGACGGTCATTCACGGCACCGATGGCCGCGCGCACGTCTCGGGCCACGGCTCGCAAGAAGAACTCTTGTTGATGCTCAACCTCGTGCGTCCGGAATTCTTTATGCCGGTACATGGCGAGTACCGTATGCTCGTGCAACACGGACGCCTTGCCGTGCAAACCGGCGTCGAGTCAGAGAATGTCTTCATCGCCGAAGACGGCGACGTGCTCGAATTCACGCGCGAGTACGCCGACAAGATCGGGAAGACGTACGGCGGCAACGTGCTCGTCGACGGCTCGGGCATCGGCGACGTGGGCGAGGCCGTGTTGCGCGACCGCAAGGCGCTCTCCAACGACGGCATCGTTATCGTGGTCATTGCCATCGATGCCGAAGAAGCGCGCATCATCGGCGAGCCCGACTTGATCTCGCGCGGCGTGTTCTATCTGCCCGAGTCGGACGGCGTGCTCGACGAACTGCGCGGCGAGCTGCGTAACGCGATCGCCGAAGTCTCGGTCGACGCGATTCGCGACGTGAACACGGTCAAGGAGCATATCCGTAGCACGCTCTCACGCGCGATCCATCAGCGTACGAAACGTCGCCCGGTCATCATCCCCGTTGTAATGGAAGTGTAGTCCATCGGCGTCGCGCTGAGCCTCGTTGCCGCGATCGCCTACGGCGCGGCCGATTTTTGCGGTGGACTCGCCACGCGGCGCGCCAGCATGTTTGCGGTTGCGGTGCTTTCGCAAGCTGTTGGGTTTGCGCTGTTGCTTGCCGTGTTGCCGTTCACGCCAGGGCGAACGGTCCCAAGTGATTACCTATTCGGTGCGCTGGCCGGCATTGGTGGCGCGCTTGGTGTGGCGCTGCTCTATCATGCGCTTTCGATCGGTAAGATGGGGATCGTCTCACCGATCACAGCGGTACTGGCAGCGGCGATTCCGCTCATCTATGGAACGGTGCGCGGCGACCGGCTCGTGCCTACACAAGTAATTGGCCTAGTTGTTGCACTCATCGCGATTGCCATGATCTCGCTTTCGTTCGAGGATTCGGGCAAACGTGAGATTGCGACAGAGGGCGTGCGCGAAGCGATCCTCGCTGGATTCGGATTTGGCGCATTTCTCATCTTGCTCTCGAATACACATCCTGCGGCAGGTTTGCACAACCTCGTCGCTGCCCGTCTTGCATCGATCGCGCTTTTGCTCGCGGTCACGCTTTCAACGCGTACGAGTCTCGCCGCCCCTCGCGCGGATTGGCCGCTGATCGTCGTCTGCGGTCTACTCGATATGACCGCGAACGCGCTTTATGTGCTGGCGACATTTTACGGAAGTCTCGCGATCGCTGCCGTACTCACTGGACTCTATCCGGCGAGCACGGTCTTTCTTGCCCGTGTCGTCCTTGGCGAGCGGCTCTCGCGCATACAAAAAGCCGGCGTCGCTGTCGCGCTCGCCGGCGTTGTGCTGATTTCGCTTCGCTACTTTTAGCTGGCGCGGATCTTCGAGAGTTGGATCGCGTGCGTGTAGCGCGCGATTTCTTCGCGCTGGTACCCGTCGATCTCGATGAAGGCGACACCGTAACATTCGCGTTCGCGCACGGGCTGGAAGCGCGTCACTACGCGTCCGCGCAGCGCCATCTCTTCAAACGGGCGGCGCATATCGGCGCGGCCGGTGCGGCGCGGCACCGCTTGCGTCAGGTCGAGCACGGCGGTTTCTTCCGGGTAGATGTCGAGCACGCTCGAGGGCAGCGTTACGCGCAGATCCAGCATCGTGCCGATGGCGACAAGCTCCTCGCAGCTCATGCGCACGCCGGTAGCCGAGATGTCGGCGATCTTGCCTTCGCTCCAGCGCTCGCTTTCGCTGCGGAATTTCGCCGAGAAGGCGGTCAGTGCGCGATAGCTTCCGCGGCGATCGCGATCCGTCGTGGGCAATTCGTCGAGCGACTTTTGAATCGATCGTGACGCTGCGGCGCGACGCTCGATCTCGCGCACCCCGCGCACGAGCGCATCGATCTGGGCTTCAGGCATCGAGTCGAACGAGAGGTGATATTCGAAACGCGCGCCTGATGCGGCGTTGCGCCGGCCTTCGACGCGTCCACCGACGGCGATCGGGGCACTGTTGGCAAGGCTGATATCGAACTCGACTTCGGTGCCGCGTTCCATCAGCACCAGTGAACGTACCCGCGCACCGTGTGCGTTGATGTCCATGAGGGTTCCATAGACGGGTGCCGGGAGACGGCGCACGCTCATCACAACCGGCATCTCGAGCGAAACAGCCGCTGCGCGCGTCGTCAGCGTTGTAACCGGCATTATGATTCGCGCAGGTTGCGCCGATGCGGCGGTGGTCTTCTTAGGAATCCAGCTCATGGTGGGTAGCCCTTTCCTTGGTAGTCTATTCGGACCGAAGTTTTGCGAGTTGGACCGCGTGCGTAAAGCGCGCAACCTCTTCGCGTTGGTAGCCATCGATATCGGTGAACTGAACCCCATAGACTTCCCGGTCGCGGTTAGGGGCAAAGCGTGAAACGAGCCGACCGTGGACGATCATCTCTTCGAACGAGCGGCGATTGTCAGGAATCCGGATGCGGCGCGGCCCGAAGGGCGTGATCTCGGTACGATCTTCGGCGGCAGGATAGACCCAAAGAACGCTGTTTGGAAGCGTGAAGCGCAATTCGACCAGCGTCCCGTTCTCGAGTTTCTCGGGCGTGATCAGACGCAGACCGCCGGTGGAAACATCGTTGGCCTCGGCCGTCAGGGCGGGCCGGCCCGGAATGCGGAAGCGCACCGGAAATCCTACCATTGTGCGGACGCTGCCTCGGCGTTGCTTTGCGCTGGCTGCAGCGGGAGTCGTGCCGACGGTGGAGGGGCGAGCATCGGCGCGGGCCGCCGCCTCGCGACGCTGCATCTCCTGAATCTCTTTGTTGAGGACGGCCTTCTCGGAGTTGGTCAGCTTGAAGGTGATGCCGTACTCGTAGCCGCCTCCGGAGGGCGGGGTTGCGCGCGAGACGACCTTGCCGCGCAGTCGGATCTCCCCATGCCCAGGCCGCTTGAGCGCGAAGCCCACGTCGCGGTCGCGGTCGATCAAAATCAGGGAGCGGATGCGGCACCCGGTCTCAGAAATGTTGACCAGGGTTCCATAAACGGGCGCCGGCAGGCCGTCGATCTCGACCGCGATCGGAAGTTCGATCGATTGCCGGTAGGTACGACGTTGATTGCCCCGTTCAATACTCTGAACGGGACGGCCCTGAGCCAGAATCATCCTTTTGATAAAATCGGTCCCCCGTGGCTGCCTGCTTAACCAAAGAGTCGCGCACCACATATCCGAGGTCCCGGTTTGTGCGAAACTTTACACTCGCTACAGCGTGGACCACACGTCGAGTTTGCGCTTGACTCCTTCGATCACCGCGTCGGTGAATTCAGTCGTGCTGGCCTGGCCGCCCAAATCGGCCGTCGCGACACCTTCGTGCAAGGCCTCAAGGGAAGCCTCGTAGATTGCGCGCGATGCGTTGGACGCGCGGCGGTCGTCGACGTATCCCAGGAGCGCGCCCGCGGCGAGGATCATCGCCAGTGGGTTAGCTACATTTTTTCCGAACAGCCGCGGCGCGGTGCCGTGCGGCGCTTCGGCCATCACCACGTCGGGCCGGAGTTGCTCGTCGAATCCAAGCAGGATCGACTCGGCGCCGGCGATCGAGCCAAAGAGTTGCATCACAAAATCGGAGAGACAGTCGCCGTCGCGATTGAGCGACGGAATGACGAGCGGATAGTCGCCCGCGTTTGAAATCAACAGCGCATACGTCGCGTCGATCAGTTGCGGATCGTAGCCGACATCCGGATGACGCGCCGCGGCCGCATCCATCTCTTCTTTGAGCATACCTTCGTACACCGGGCTGACGGTATACTTCGGTCCGCCGAAAACTTTCGCGCCCATCTTTTTTGCGTGTTGGAACGCGTATTCGGCAACGTAGCGGCACACACTGCGCGAGATCACTTCGGTGCGCAGCGCAATCTCGTCGACGCCCTCGCCTTCACGCCATTCCTTTGCGCCGTACGCATCGCCGACGGCCATGCGCACAACCGAGATCGGCGCGTGAATGCCGGCCACGGGACGCACGCGCGGGAGCTTGCGCCCCGTGCGTACGATCACTTTGCCGTCGATCTCTTGGCGCAACATCGCATTGGGCGATCCAACGTCGCCTTGCCCTTCCGGCGTGATCGTCGCGGCCTTCAGGCCGAGTTTGTGCACGACCATTGCAGCCGAGGCATCATGCACGACTTGGTTGTTCGTCGCGCGGCGATTCTCGAGCGAGAGGTCGTAGTGCTCGAAGGCGAGGGGAATATCGATGACCGATTCGTCGAGCACGCGCAACGACTCGTCGAGCAACTCTTCTCCGGTTTGGTCGCCATCGAGGACGACGATCGTGGGGCTCTGCAAGTGATCTCCTAATCAAATGACGAAGTAATATTCCCGATGGCACGAGTACGCCGTAAGGCAAGTGCAAGGAAGCTCAATCTCGAGATCGTCGGAATCGCCGCACTCTCCGTGGCGCTGCTGTGCGGTATCGCACTTGCGATTCCGGGGGCAACGGGCAACATCGGCCGCGCACTGGCGGGCGGGTTGCGCGAACTCTTTGGAGGAGGCGCCGCGCTTTTCCCGGTGCTGGTCGCACTTCTTGGCGCGATCGTCTTCCTCGAGATCAACGTCCCACGGATGATCGCGACCTTGGGCTCCTCGGCGCTCTCGTACTTCCTTATCTTTGACGCGGCGCTGGGCTCAACGGGGCCCCGTGGCGGCGGCATGGTGGGCGCGGGCATCTGGTCCGCGCTGCACGGCTTGCTAGGTACCGCCGGTGCGTGGATCGTCCTCGTCGTGGTCACGGCAACGCTCACGCTCTCGCTGACGCAAGTCAGTTTGAAGAAGCTGATCGGCCTGTTGCTGGGAATCCTCGCGGGCATTCGCTTGCCGAAGATCCCAAAGATCTCGCTTGCGTTGCCCGAAGGCCACTCCTCGCTACGCGAGGCGTTTGCACTTCCGAAAGCGGCACGTGCGCCGGCCTTCGACGTCGAGACCGCCAAGCTAGAGGAAGAGGAAGAGCCGGTGCTCGTCGCGCCGCGGGCCCCGGTCGTCATCGCGCCGCCCGCCGTCGTGATGCCGCCTCCCATCGTCGGTGACTACGAATCCGCCGACCTGGTCGCTACGACGCGTTCGTACCGCTTGCCGGATCTCGCCTTGTTCGATGCGCCGCAAGCGCAGATTGTCGACGATTCGAGCCGTGCACACGTGCTCGAAGATACGCTCGCGAGTTTTGGCGTCGGCGCAAAAGTTACCCATATCGAGCGCGGTCCGTCGATCACGCGCTACGAATTGCGTCCGGAACGCGGCGTGAAGATTTCCAAGATCGCGTCGTTGGCTGACGATCTCGCGCTTGCGCTCGCCGCGACCAGCGTGCGCATCGAAGCGCCGATTCCGGGCAAGTCCGCGGTCGGCATCGAGGTGCCCAACGCCACCGTCTCGGTTGTGGCGATTCGCGAGATTCTTGATGCAATTCCCAATCGCGGCACGATTCCGCCGCTGTGGATGGCCCTGGGTAAAGATATTACCGGCCGCCCGGTCTTCGGCGATCTCGGAAAGATGCCGCACTTGCTCGTCGCCGGTGCGACCGGATCGGGCAAATCGGTCTGCTTGAACACGATCATCGCGTCGTTGCTCGTGTCGGCGACGCCGGATCAAGTGCAGATGTTGATGATCGATCCCAAACGGGTCGAGCTCACGGTGTACAACGGCATTCCGCACCTAATCAAAGAGGTGATCGTCGACGCGCGCATGGCGGCTGGGGCGCTCTTCGAGATGACCAAGGAGATGGACGCGCGCTACGAACGCTTCGCCAAAGCCGGCGTGCGCAAGATCGAAGAGTACAATGCGAAGTATTCCGACGAAAAGCTGCCCTACGTCGTGATCGTTATCGACGAACTGGCCGACCTTATGCTCGTCGCACCGGCGAAGGTCGAAACAACGATCATGCGCCTGGCGCAGCTTGCGCGCGCTACCGGCATCCACTTGATCGTCGCGACGCAGCGTCCATCGGTCGACGTGATCACCGGCTTGATCAAAGCAAACATTCCCTCGCGCATCTCGTTTGCCGTGAGTTCACAGGTCGACTCACGCACGATTCTTGACATGAACGGCGCGGAGCGCCTCCTCGGTCGCGGGGACATGCTGTATTTGCCGATCGATGCGCCCAAGCCGATTCGTGCGCAGGGCGCGTACATCACCGGGAACGAGGTCAACCGCCTCGTCGACTTCTGGGCGAAGCAGGCGCGCCCGGAGAATCTGCTCGATGTCGAAGTCGTGCCGGTCAGCGACGAGGATTCGGGCAAGAGCGCCGATCCGCTGTGCTACGAAGCCGCGAAGTTCATCATCGAAACGCAGTATGCGTCGACGGCGCAGTTGCAATCGCAATTCTCGATCGGCCATCCGCGCGCCGTTCGTGTGATGAAGCAACTCGAGGAGTTCAAAGTCGTCGGGCCGCACGAAGGGACGAAGCCGCGTAAGATTCTGCTTGGCTTGCCCGAGTTGGAAGTTATTGCGCCACGCCTGGGCAAATCTGACGACGCACAACAAGAGTTGTTTTGAGTATCGCGCAGCGGGCCTTCGTGCTGGCACCTGCGGTGGTTGCGTTTGCGCTGTTTCTCGTGCTCGGCTACGCCGTCGATCACGCGCCCGATCCGGGATGGCTCATGCAGGCGGAGATCCAGTGGGTCAATCATCGCAACGCAGCTCGCCTGGTTCATCACGTGGTTTGGATTCTTCCAGGTGCTGTTGCCGATCGGTATCGTAGTCGCGATCGTTGCAATCGCCGTACCGTCGTGGCGCTCGCGTCTTACGTTCGCAATCCTCTCGCTGGTGCTCGCGTGGCGCGGCACCGATGCGTGGCAGCACTTCTTCGCTCGTCCCCGACGCCCGGACTGGGTGATCAAGCACGAGCTCTCATTTTCGTATCCGAGCTCGCATGCCACGATCGCAATCGCATTTTATGTGGTGCTCGCAATATTTGTCGCGCGTAGTGCTCTGCCGGGCAGAGCGTGGCTCGCGCCGGCGCTCGTCCTGCTCGCCGTTGGTATCATCTGGTCGCGCCTGGCGCTCGGGGCGCACTACCTCACCGATGTCGTGGGAGGGCTCCTCTGGGGCTGCACCATCGTGGCTACGCTCGCCGCCTGCTGGCCGACTCAGACATTCCTCTTCGAGGGGCGGACCCGCGCATCTTTAGAATAGGTGGGAGATGGCTTACCACATGGATCCACGGCTCGTCGAGATCGAAGCGAAGGTCGACGCCGGCACCCCGCTCTCTATGGAAGACGGACTCGCGCTCTACCGCACGCACGACATCCACAACCTGGGTCGGATTGCACGCAAACAGAAAGAGCGCAAGAGCGGGAAGAAAGTGTTCTACGTTCTCAACCGCTACATCAACTCGACCAACGTATGCTTCGCGGGATGCAAATTTTGCTCGTTTGCGGCTGACGAGTTCAAGGAAGCGGCGCGCGTCTTCCGGATGACCGCCGATCAGGTGTATGCCAAGGCGCTCGAGACCGGTAATAATTTCAATCAGCTCCACATCGTCGGTGGCCACGACCCGCGTCAGCTTTCGCTCGACTACTGGTTGCCGCTGATGCGCCGCTTCAAAGAGACGCTACCCCACGTGCAGCTCTCACTCTTCACGGCGGCCGAGATCGAATACATGGCCAAGCGCCATCGCATGAGCTTTCCCGAAATCGTGCGCACCCTCAAAGAGGCCGGCCTTGACAACGTCAACGGCGGTGCAGCCGAGATTCTGGGCGAGCCGACGCGTTCGAAGATCTGCGCGAACAAAGTCTCCGGCGAAAACTGGCTCGTGATCCACGAGGAGTTGCATCGTCAGGGTGTCGCTTCGAATGCGACGATGCTCTACGGGCACGTCGAGTCGCTCGAAGACCGCGTCGATCACTTTATCAAACTCCGCGAGTCGCAGGAGCGCTCGCCAGGCTTCAACGCGTTCATTCCGCTCGCGTTTCACCCCGACGGGAACGAACTGTCGTACTGCGGCTGGACGACGGGGCTCGACGATCTGCGTACCTTCGCCGTTGCGCGCTTGATGCTCAACAACTTCGAGCACATCAAGGCCTATTGGATGATCCAAGGCTTGAAAATCTGTCAGGTGGCGTTGCAGTATGGCGCCGACGATATGGACGGCACGCACGGCTCGACCGACGAGGAGATGATCTATCACTCGGCCGGCACGCAGTCCGGTCAATACGTCGATGACCGCGAATTCCGCCGTTTGATTGAAGCCGCGGGCTACACGCCAGTCCGGCGCAACAGCACATATAAGGAGTTCCCGCACGACTGGATACCACCCCAAACCGAAAAAGAATTGGTGACGATCTAGTGCTGCGCTGCGGACGTCCTTCGACTACACTCGCTTCGCTCGTTACGCTCAGGATGACAAGATGAGTTTACGCTGCGGAAGAATTGTGTACACCAACGATCTGCCGATCTATACCGCGTTCGACGTCGATGCCATCGGCTATCCCGGTTCGTTGCATGCCGACGTGCCGTCGAGACTCAATGCAATGCTGATCGGCGGCGAACTCGATCTCAGTCCGATCAGCGCATTTGCCTGGGCCCAACATGCCGAAGAACTCGTACTCCTGCCCGACTTGTGCATCGGCGCGCGCGATGAAGTGGTCTCGGTCGTACTCGTGTCCGAGATACCGCCGGCGCTGCTTGACGGAGTGCCGATTGCGCTCACGACCGAATCGGCAACGGGGCGCAACCTCTTGCGCGTCGTGCTGGAACGCCGGTATGGTGTGCATCCACACTATCTGGAATCGGATCGTCCGCTCGAGGTCGCGTCGCAGGGCAGAGCCGCGCTCCTGATCGGCGACTCGGCGATCGATGCGCTCGAGCGCTTCCCGGGCGAGCAGGTCTACGATCTGGGCACGCTCTGGCACGAATGGACGCATCAGCAGACGGTCTTCGCAGTATGGGCTGCGCGACGCGATGCCTACGAGCGCGATCCCGAAGCAGTCCGCGAGTGCATGCACGCGCTTACTGACAGCTACACATGGTCGCGCTCACATATGAGCGCCGTGATAGAAGCTGCACAGTGCGTGCGTCCGCGCGCGCCCGGCTTCTACGAAGAGTACTATGGCAAACTGAATTTTACGTTCCACTCGGCGGCGCAGAGCGGGCTCGGTGCCTTCTGTCGCGAGCTCTTTGCGATCGGCGCGATCGACGTTGTTCCCCATTCGCTTCCGGAGGCAATCGGTGTCGTCACTCGCTAGTCTGCTCGAGCGCGCCGCGGCCGGCGGGCGTCTGTCGTTCGACGAGGGCGTGCGGCTCTACCGTGAGGCCGACCTGCACGAGCTCGGCATGGCGGCGCACGCGCGCCGCATGCACTTGCATCCGAGCAACGTCGTGACCTACGTGATCGACACGACGATCGACTATACGAACGTCTGCAACGTCCATTGCACGTTTTGCGCGTTCTTCCGGCCCGAACATCACAAGGAAGGACGCACGCTCTCCCACGACCAGGTCGTCGCTCGCGTGAAAAAGGCCGCCGACCTCGGCGCGACCCAGATCATGATCCAGGGCGGCGTTAATCCGGATCTGCCGCTTTCCTGGTACGAAGAGCTGTTCCGGCGCGTCCGCAGCGAGTTTCCGAACGTTGACATTCACTCACTCTCGGTCTCCGAGATCACCGGCCTGGCCAAAGTCGAGGAAATGTCGCCGCGGGCCGTGCTCGAGCGCCTGCAGGCGGCCGGGCTCAAATCGCTGCCCGGCGCCGGTGCCGAGATTCTCGTCGAGCGCGTCCGCAAACGGATCTCGGCGCGCAAAGTGACGCCGCACGAGTGGCTCGACGTCATGCGCCAGGCGCATCACCTGGGCATGAAGACGACGGCGACGATGATGTACGGCTCGATCGAGAACGACGAAGAGCGTATCGAGCACATGCACGTGCTGCGCGAGTTGCAAGACGAAACCGGCGGCTTTACGGCGTTCATACCGTGGTTCTACGTGCCGTTCAAGACGCCGCTTCGCGGCAAGGAAGCGACTGCGCTCGAATATCTGCGCGTGCTCGCCGTTGCGCGGCTCTATCTCGACAACTTCGCGCACCTGCAAGCGTCGTGGCTGACACCGGGTTTGAAGATGGGCCAGCTCGCACTTTTCTACGGCTGCGACGACATGGGCGGCGTGATCATCGAAGACCGCGTCGTGCGCGACGCCGGCGCGAGCAACGAAGCGACGCGCCGCGATCTCGAACACGCGATCATCACTGCGGGCTTCACGCCGGTCATCCGCGACACGTACTGGAACGTGCGCAATGACATGGCCTTGGCGACGGCTTAGAACGCTTCTCGAATCGTAGCTGCACCCAGGACCTCGTCGCGGTCGTCAAAGATCGCGACCAGCTGCCCTGGCGTTACCGCGCGCAGCGGCGACTCGAAGCGCAGCAGGAGCGCGCCGTCGGCGATCGTGGCCTGCGCCGGTACCGGCGTCGCGCGATAACGCACCATCGCGCGCACCGAAACGGGTCCGGCTGCGAAGCGCTCCGGCGCGAGAAGATTGACTTCATCCGCGCGCAAGGCGCTCGAGAGCAGCTCATCCTCGCGCCCAATAACGATCGTGTTGGTCTGCGACTCGATTCGCGTGACGTAGCGCGCGCCGTCATTGGTCGCGGGTAATTTCGTGCGCTGGCCGATCGTATAGTTCGAAATCCCGGAATGCGTGCCGACCGCGGCGCCGGCTCCGTCGACGATCGGGCCCTCGCGATTGATTTCGGGTTGCAAACGTTCCAACACGTCGCGGTAATCGCCACCTTCAACGAAGCAGATGTCTTGAGATTCGGCTTTCTCGTGCACCGGAAGTCCCATGCGACGTGCGTGCTCGCGCGTCACGGGCTTCTCCATCGTGCCGACGGGGAGCAGCAACGTCGCGAGTTGCTCGCGCGAGAGTTGCGCCAGCGTGTAGGATTGATCTTTGGCGTTTGGCGTGCGGTAGAGGTGCGGCCCCTGCTCGTTCTGTTCGAGCCGCGCGTAGTGACCGGTCGCAACGTATTGCGCGTCAAGCCGCTGCGCATAGGTCGCAAGCGTGCCGAGCTTCACGAAGTTGTTGCATGACACGCATGGGTTGGGCGTACGGCCGCTGGCGTAGTCATCGATGAAGCGATCGATGACGTTCCTGCGGAACGTCTCTTCGAAATTCAGCACGTAGTGCGGGATACCAAGCACCGACGCACTGCGCCGGGCGTCGTCGAAGTCGTCAACACCGCAGCAACTCTTGGCGTGCGGCGCGCGTGTCGGTGTGTACATCTTCATCGTCACGCCGATGACGTCGTAACCTGCCTCCACCAAAAGGCCGGCCGCGACCGCCGAATCGACGCCGCCGCTCATTGCAGCGATAACCCTCGTTTTGCTTGCCATTTCCGTTGCACAGGATAACAGGAGAAAGGGACTAACTCAAAGCCCCAAATGCCACAGCTGGGTGAGCGGTTTCGCGCCGCACGCGAGGCTCGCGGCCTCACGCTCTCGGACGTCGCCGAGCACATTCGTATTCGCTCGGTCTACCTGGCTGCCATCGAAGATGAGAGCTGGGCCTCGATCGGCGCGCCGGTCTACATTCGCGGGTTTTTGCGCACCTATGCGCGGTTTGTCGGTCTCGATCCCGAGGAGGTCGTCGCCGAATTCAACGGCCAGGCCTCGGCGCCACCCGCCCCGGTGCCTAGCGCCCCCGGTGCGCCGCCGAAGACGAGCTACCTCGCCGACGAGCAAGCGCCTGCTCGGGGGCTTTCGCCACTCATCTGGATCGCTTCGCTGATCGCGGTGGTCTTGATCGCCATCGTCGTGTACAACGAGGCGACGCTGCATGCGCGGCAGACCGCGGCGGCGCTTCCTTCTAATAGTCCGACGGTCAGTCCGGTGGCGAGCGCGACGGCCCTCGTCGCTTCTACGACCGCGAGTCCGGATGCAAGCGAGAGCGGGAGTCCCGACGCGAGTGTCAGCCCGAATGTGAGCCCGAGCCCAAGCGCGAGCCCCGAGGTCGCTGGACCGAACACGCTGGAGGTTCGGTTCTCGGCCCCCTCCTGGCTTAGGGTCACAGTTGACGGCAATGTTAGCATGGAGGGTACGTTTCCGGCCGGAACGGTTCGCCAGTTCCACGGAAAGATCGCGAGGCTGCGGGTCGGTAATGCGGGCGGCGTCGAGATCATTGTTGACGGCAAGAGCTTAGGCAAATTGGGCTCTGCCGGCGACGTCGTCGAGCGCAGTTTCACCCTGTAGGAGCCTTCATGCCGAGCGAATCGTCGTTCGATGTCGTTTCACGTGTCGACCAGCAAGAGCTGGACAATGCGCTCAATCAAGCGCGGCGGGAGATCGAGAATCGATTCGATTTCAAGAATTCAAAGACGTCGATCGAAAGCGATGGGAAGAAGATCACCATCGTTTCCGACGACGAGTTGAAGATGCGTAACGTCATCGACGTCCTCCAAGGCAAGGCCGTGAAGCGCGGGATCGACATCAAGGCCTTCGACATCGGAGAACTTGAGCCGGCGTTCACCGGCACAGTGCGCCGCGTGATCACACTGCGCAGCGGCATACCCAAAGACAAGAGCAAGACGATCATGGAGCGGATCAAGACGCTCAAGCTCAAAGTCAACGCGCAATATCAAGACGAGCAGATTCGTGTCTCGGGCAAGAATCGCGACGACCTGCAAAAGGTCATCGCCGACTTAAAGGCCGCCGATTTCGAAATGCCACTCCAGTTCATCAACTATAGATAGAATGATTTTGCCAGACGTAATGTATCGGCGCCCCTCGGGGAGTCTTGTGCGGATCGAAACCATAAGGCGCCCTGCGAATGGGGGCCCCGGCGTAGCTGGGGGGCGCGGAGCCTGGGGCGGAGCGCCTTGAAAACGGTAGCATTCGTCAGCCTCGGCTGCGCAAAGAATCTGGTCGACACCGAGGTCATGATCGCTAAGTTGGGAGCTGCGGGTTACGACCTCGTTCCCGATGCAGCGGATGCGGACACGGTCGTCATCAACACCTGCGCCTTCATCGACCCGGCAAAGGCCGAATCAACTGAAGTAATCCTTGAGCACGCGCAGCGCAAGCGGCGCGGACAGCAACTTGTTGTCGCCGGCTGCCTCGCGCAGCGTTACGGGGAACAGCTCCAATCGCTCGTTCCAGAGATCGATGGCGTCGTCGGAACGGGTGCGTATGCCGGTATCGTGGAGTTGCTCGACGATGTACGCGCCGGGCAACGCCCCATTCGTCTCAATTTTGAAGCTGAGCCTGAACACGATTTTCTCCCGCGCCTCATTACCACGCCGCGGGCGACCGCGTATCTGAAGGTTGCCGAAGGTTGCGATCACCCATGCACGTTTTGCATCATTCCAAAATTGCGCGGCAAGTTCCGCAGCCGCAGTGAGGAATCTCTGCTGAAAGAAGCGCGCGCGCTCGCGCAGGCGGGAACTAAGGAACTCATTCTGATCGCGCAAGACACCTCGATGTACGGGCGCGATCGCGGCGCTCGGCGCGGTGGGCTCGCGCAATTGCTCGAGCAGTTGCATGATGTCGACGGCCTGGAGTGGATTCGGTTGCTCTATCTCTATCCGGCAACAGTCGATCGGGAGTTGATCGATGCAATGGCCGCGTTGCCGAAGGTCTGCAAGTACATGGACATGCCCTTGCAGCACGCGCATCCGGAGGTCTTGCGCAAGATGTTGCGTCCCGCGAACGGTGAACGGTATCTCGAAATCATTAACGACTTTCGCGAGCGGATACCGGGCATCACGATGCGCTCCACGTTCATCGTCGGGTTCCCAGGCGAAACCGAGGAACACGTGGCATACCTGCAAGAGTGGATCGAGCGTGCGCAGTTAGATCGCGTCGGATTTTTTGAGTATAGTTCCGAGGAAGGCACACCCGGTGCGGAGCTTCCCGGAAAAGTTCCGGCGCGCGAACGACGTAAGCGCCTCGTCCGGTTGCGTGAGGCGCAGCGCCTGGCGTCCGGGCAAGCGCGTAGCAAGCGCATCGGCGAGCGCGTTCGCGTTTTGGTGGAAGAGCGGCGCCGTCTACCTAAAAGCGATCCGCTTCGTGCGGCACTCGGCTCGCACGATGTCTGGTTCGGGCGTTCGGAGGGTGAAGCGCCCGGCGTTGACGGTGGCGTGTATTTCGCCGCCGACACGACCCCGGGCGAGTTTGTCGAAGTGACGCTCGATGGTCATGGGCCGTTTGATTTCTACGGACATGCGTCCGTGCGGGAGTTGGTTTAATTCTTGGGTAGACACCTCAGTCCCGATGCTACGCCGCCGTTGGAGCAGCGGTTGCCACGCTGGGTGCGACGTACCGCCCTCGTCCTCGGGCTCATCTTGCTCGGCGCGGGTTCGGCGCTCGCGGGCTTTGCGCTCTTCACGCACAAGAACCCGATCGAGGTGATCGCGCAGCAGTTCGTTCCTACGCCGCAAGAAGTGTTCGGGAAGTCGAACCTGCTTGTACTGGTCGAGGGCATCGACTACGACTACAGCGCGAGCGACGTCGAGTTCTCGAAAGAGTCGCGAAGCGACATGATCAAGGCCGTCAATCTCGACTTCGATAACAAGGGCGTCTACGCACTCTCGATCCTGCGCGATATGGAAGCGACGTACCCCAACGGCAGCGTTCATAAGATCAATCAGGCGCAGTCCGACGGTGGGCCGGCCGAAGCGCAGAAGGTGATCGCCGGGTTTTTGGGCATCCCCGGGTTCGACCGCTACGTGCTGCTGCGCATCGATGCGACCAAAGATCTGATCGACGCGATCGGCGGAGTCGACGTTTACATCAAGACGTCCGATTGCCTTATGAATCACAGCGGTTGTACCGGCGGCCGCGTCGACTACGACGACTCATGGGGCCACCTGCACGTGCACCTAACCGAGGGCGTACACCATCTCAATGGCGATCAGGCCGTGAGCTATGGACGGTTCCGCCACGATTGGTGCAGCGATCCGTGTCGCGTGATGCGCCAAAACGACGTGATTATGGCGGCGCTCAATAAAGTGCGCGGCGACAAACTCAACACGTTCATTCATGCAAGTGCGATCATGAACGTGATCAATCGTGACGTACAGACGAACTTCACCCAGTCCGAGATGGTCACGCTGGCCTCATATTTCTCCGGGCTCAACCTGCACGACGTCCACTTTGCGCAAACGCCGTATACCGGCGACGAGGAACTCGCCGACGGCGACGACCTCGTTCCCAACAAGCCGGAGATCGCTAAGCTCGCGCAGACGATGTTGATCGCGCCGCCGACGCCGCAACCTTCTCCGGACGACATGGCGCTGGCGGCGATTGCCGCCAATTCCTTGCGCGTCGATGTGGAGAATGGTAGTGGCATTCCGGGCGCGGCAAAGTTGATCGCCGATCAGTTGAAAAAGGCCGGGTTCGTTATCGGTTACGTCGGCAATGCGCCGAGCAGCGACCATCAAAAGAGCGAGATCGACGAACATTCGACTGTGACATTTGCCGGAGCCAAAGTGCGGTCGGCGCTACCGCAGGCCTTTGCGAATACTGCCGTCGTGGGCCAGCCGGTTGCAACCAGTTCACCGGCTCCGAGCGATGTAACGGTCGTCGTGGGACGCGATCTCGCGAGCGCTGCCGTTGCGGCGAGCCCAAAGCCGTCGAATATGCGGTGAGCCGGAATTTGAAAATCATACTTGCACTCGTCGCCGTGTTTGCGATAAGCACCGGCGGCCTCCGAATCTTCCGGCACGAAAGCAACCTAGTGCCCGCTATTGTCACTCCCCAAATGGACCTGCACAACGAGTTCTCGGGTGACCTTTCGGCGCGGTTCTATCGCGTCGTGCACCAGACGGTCGCAGCCGATCGTGCTCCGCGACCGCGGCTCATCGCTTTGACTTTTGATGATGGCCCATATCCGATCTTTACGCCGTTACTACTCGACGAATTAAAGAAATACGACGTACCCGCGACGTTCTTTTTGATCGGACGCGACGCGGAACAGTGGCCGGAGATCACCCGGCGCATCGAGGCCGACGGTAACGAGATCGCCGATCACACCTACTCACATCCGAATCTCGATCAGGAAACGCCCGAGCAAGTACAGGATGAAGTGCTTCGCGGGCGCGACGTGCTGTGGTCGATCGCGCACGATCCGTCGGTGCGCTTCCTGATGCGTCCCCCGCACGGCCGTTATACACAAACGACGTTGCGGACGGTGCAAGGCATAGGCTACCACGTTGTATTGTGGACCGACGATTCGGGCGATTGGCGCACGCTTACGCCGGAATACATCGCGAACGACATGCTCAAGCATGCGAGCGCTCCGGACATCGTATTGCTACACAGCGGCAAGCTGGCGACGATTGAGGCGCTACCGATGGTCATCGAGCGCTTTCGCCACGCGGGCTACCGCTTCGTTACGGTAGGCGAGATGTTGCGTCTCACCACGCCGCAAGCGATCAACCACCCGACGCGGATGGCGGTTTGAGCGCCGCAGGTCACGATGCCGAGAACGATTATTGATACCGAGTCGAGCAAGCCGGCCTACCGCAGGCGTCTCCTTGTGCGCTGGACGATTATCATCGTGCTCTTCATCGCCGCGGTCCTGGCCGGCGTGCGCGTTTGGCAGGCGACTCGTCCCAGGATGGGCACCGGAGCGGTGCTCGTTCCAGGAAAAATGGCCCGCGTACTAAAACCAGGGGCCGGTTCCCCTCGATGGGGACCCCAATTTAGGAGAGAAGATGCTTCGTAGGCTTCCCCTCGGCTTTGCGGGAGTGTTCGCGGCTGCGATTGCGATTGCAGCGTGTAGCTCGCCGGATGCCACTCAGACGATCTCGATTGGTCCGAACTTTCCGTCGCAGACGCTCTATGCCGCGAACGTGACGCAAAACGCGGTGAATATCTATGCGACCGGTTCGCCCAATCCGAAGTCCACGGCTGGACCGCTCTATGAGATCGGGGGATCCAATACGACGATCGCGGGCCCGCAGTACCTCACGTTCGACAGCCAGAGCGATCTGTGGGTGACGAATTGGTTGTCGAGCACGTCTGCCGGCGAAATTCTCGAATTCAAAGCGCTCGCAACCGGGAACGTGATACCGTTCCAAAGCTTGCCGCTCGGCAACATCCGTCCGCGCGGTATCGTCGATTTTCTGTATACCTTCACCGGCCTGACGTCGAGCATTGATGTGCTTGTCGTGGCGGTTACCGACCCGAGTCAACCCGCGGCTTTCAACAGCGGCCTAGAGTTCTATACCGCAGCGGGGCTCGGTGCGCCGTACTCGACGATCGCGGGACCGGCAACGGGGCTCAACGTGCCCAGCGGCGTTGCCGTTGACAAGAACAACAATATCTATGCTGCGAACCTGCAAGGCGCATCGGTAACTGAGTACACGTTGCCAACGGCTTCGCCGACGGCCTCACCGACTGCGACGCCGACCGCGTCGCCGACGCCGGCCCCCACACCGACGGGTCAAACAGCATCGCCGTCACCGACGCCGGCGCCGACGCCGACGCCGGCGAATATTGCACCGGTTGCAACAATCGCCGGAGCGGCGAGCGGCATCAATCAGCCAACGAGTGTCGCGATCGACACCAACGGCCTGATCTACGTTTCGGACCAAAACTCGACGGTCTGCACGCCGAGCTGTCCCGCGATTCTTGTCTTCGCTCCCGGAGCAAACGGAGCTGTGGCGCCGACGCGGTTCATCGCCGGAAAGAACACGTTGCTCTCCGCGCCGACCGACGTCAAGGTCGATAAGGCCGGCAACATCTACGTCGCCGACCAAACCGTCACGACCGGCGTCGCTGCCGGGAACGGCGTCATCTACGTCTTCGCGTCGACCGCTAGCGGCAATGTAGCCCCGATGGCGACGTTGAATTCACCGGGTGCGGTTATAGGGCTAGGTCTAGCACCCTAGCCTCGAAAGGAGCACCCCCGTTCCAGCCCAAGTCGATCGCCTCGCGTCGCTCACACGCTTGGCTGATGCAACCACGCCGCAGGCCAAGGCCTCGGCGGTTGCGGCCGGCGCGCTCTCCTGCGTTTCGCACGGAGTCGCGACCGTATTGCTTTTCGACGACGACGGCGTTGCAAGTTCAATCGAGCCCGCCGACTCGGCCGGCTTTGCCTTGCGTGATGGCTCGACCGAATTGCGCCGGCTCTTCCTGCACGCGCTCGCGCGTTTTGGCGATGGCAGCGTTTCGTTCGTTGCGCGCGACGTGCAACGCGCCTTCGTCGGCGTCAGCTCGACAATCGGCGAACACGATCTGCTCTTTGCTCCCCTTATGGCTGGTGGACGCACCCTCGGCGTCGTTGCAATCACGGTCGACGGCGAGCCGCCCGGCGGCGAGCGGGAAGCGCTCACCACCTACTGCGCGGTCGTGGCGCGGATCCTCGACGCAGAGCGCGCGCTCGCGGCGGCACGCCGGCAATCGCGCGACAGCCAGTTGTTGACGATGGTCAACGAGCGTCTGCACAAGTCGCTGGATCGGCGCGATGTGCTCTTCGGGATCGTTGAGGGCGTGCGTGCGGCGTTCTCTGCTGATCGTTGCTTCGTTTATGAACGGATGGATAACGGCGACAATGCGACAGTCGTCGCGGCAGCCGTCAAAGGCGGTCTCGCGAGCACGGACAAATCCACGGTTTCGCTTGATGCGGATCTTCGCAAAGTCTTCGGCGGTCTGACGGTCCGCCGCGAAGAGTGCAGTGGCATCGAGATCTATGGTGTCGGCGCTCGCAGCGCGATGGCGATGCCCTTCGTTGTCGATGGGCGCGTCGAGGACGCGCTCGTGCTCTCGTTCGATCGGCCCGATGGGTTTGACGACGCCGACATTGCTGCGCTGCGTTCGCTTGCATTTCACGTCGGGCTTGCGCTCTCGAACGCCCGGCTATACGAGCGCGAACGCGCGCGTCGCTCGCAAGCCGAGTCGCTCGAACGTGTGGTGCGCATCCTGCGTGATACGCAGTATGTGGATGAAGTGCTCCTGGTCTTCGTCGTGACCGTTTCGCACGAGCTGCCGCTCGACTGCGCGGCTTATGCGGTCGAGGGCGACCAGATGGTGCGACGTGCGCTGCGTATTCGCGAACCGCGCGGTTTTGAACCGCCGGCGTCGATCGATCGTGCGCCGTTGGAACCGTTCCTTGCGGTCGATGAGCCGTCGGATGGGACGATGTTACCGCGTGCCGCGCGCGACGCACTTTTCGACGGCCGCAACGGTATCGTCGTGCCGCTGCGCCTCGAAGGAACGCTCTGGGGCGTGTTCATCGCCCGTTCGTCCGAAGGCGGTTTAAACTGGCCTGCGGAGGAGCGCGCGACGTTCTTTCGCACGCTCGGATCGCATCTCGAGATCGCGCTGGCGAATGCGCATGCCTACGAACGGGAACTGCGCCGCGCGCAAGAGCGCGAGACCTTCGCCGAAGCTGCGCGTACAATCCTCAGTCATGCCGCAATCGGCTCCCTAGCCGATGTGATGTGCCGCCTTGCGACTTCGCTCGTGCACGCCGATCGCGCCTGCGTGTTGCGCTGGAGCGGCGGATCCTACGAAATCGTCGGGCGCTTTGGTGACGACGTCGAAGAGATCGTCGCCGAGAGCGGGTTCGACATGCAACATCGCGCGGAGCGGCTCAGTTCGCTCGTCGGCGATGAACGCCGGGTGCAGCGTCTCATCGACGGACCGGGCTATTTGGTCACCCCGCTGTCGCAAATCTCTCCCGGCGGAGGCGGGACGATCGACGCATTTCTGCTGGTTGGACGCGCGAACAGCGAGCGTTTCGGGCGAGATGAACTTCGCATTATGCAAGAGCTTGGCGCTTTGCTGGCACTTGCGTTACGCAACCTCGAACTTTACGAAGCGATGGGTTTAGCAAATCAAGCGCTGCAAGAGTCGAGTGAATTCAAGGACGACTTGCTCGCGATGCTCGCGCATGACTTCAAGGGCCCGCTCACCGTCATTCTCGGGTATTGCGAACTGCTGTTGGAAACGGCATCGGAGTCGCGCGATGAGATTGAAACCGTACACTCGCAGACGAAACGGCTCGTGCGGCTCTCGGAGGATGCGCTGGTCCTCGCGCAGACGCAGTCGGAGGGCTTCTCGCTCGCGCGTACGACTGTCGACGCGGGTTCGTTCGTCGCTGAGTGTGTCGCGGCGACGGCGCCAAACAATCCACGGCTGCATGTGCGCGTGCCGGAGGAGCCGGTCACCGTCGAACTCGACCCGCATCGCTTCCGCCATGTCGTCGACAATCTCGTCTCCAATGCGCTCAAGTATTCAACCGAGGACGTTGACGTCGTCGTCGACGCACGCGACGGCAACGTCGTGATGGAAGTCCGCGACCGTGGCATCGGCATCCCGCACGAAGAGTTGACGACTCTCTTCACACGCTTCGGGCGTGCGAGCAATGCGCGCAACAAGGGTATCTCAGGTTCTGGCATCGGGCTCTACGTCGCGCGCAAGATCGTCGAAGTACACCGTGGGACGATCGCGGTCGAATCGCGCGAGAACGAAGGGTCGACCTTTATCGTGACGCTACCGGGCCGCAGCTGAGCGGGCAAACGGCCGGCGGTCGGGAAGCAAACTTTTTCCCCTGGAGAACGTTATAAACCCCTATGGCATTTCTTCGAACTCTCTTTGACGGCAACGAGCGCGACATCGTGCGCCTGCGGCGCACGGCCGAGCGCGTCAATGCGCTCGAGCCCGCGATGGAAGCGCTCACCGACGACCAGCTGCGCGCGAAGACCACCGAATTCCGCGCCCGCTTAGCGGAGGGCGAAGCGCTCGAGGCGATGCTGCCTGAGGTCTTTGCCGTCGTTCGCGAGGCTGGCAAGCGCACGGTTGGGATGCGCCACTTTGACGTGCAGATCATGGGCGGCCAGGTGCTCTTCGAGGGCCGAATCGCCGAGATGAAGACCGGCGAGGGCAAGACCCTGGTCGCAACGCTTGCCGTCTATGCTCGCGCGCTCGAGGGGCGTGGCGTACACGTCGTTACCGTAAACGACTATCTCGCGCGTCGTGATGCCGAGTGGATGGGACCGCTCTACGAATTCTTGGATCTAAAGGTCGGCATCGTCCAGCATGGGCTCGAGCCGGCCGAACGTCGCCAACAATACGCGTGCGACGTCACCTACGTGACGAACAACGAAGTCGGCTTCGATTACCTGCGCGACAACATGGCGTGGCAGGTCGAGGACCTCGTGCAGCGCGAGTTGTATTTCGCGCTGGTCGACGAAGTCGATTCGATTCTCGTCGACGAAGCGCGTACGCCGCTGATCATTAGCGGGCCCTCGCAAGAGTCGACCGAGCTGTATGACAACTTCGCGCAGATCGTGCCGCGCCTGAAGAAGGGCGAAGACTACACGGTCGATGAGAAGGCGCACGCGGTGCCGATCACCGAAGCCGGCGTGGCGAAAGTCGAGAAGATGCTCGGCATCTCGAACCTCTACGATCAGCGCAATATCGAGCTCGCGCATCAGCTCAACGCAGCGCTCAAGGCATGGAATCTCTTCCATAAGGATCAGCAGTACATCGTCAAAGACGGTGAAGTGATCATCGTCGATGAGTTCACCGGGCGTCTCATGCACGGCCGCCGCTACTCCGACGGTATCCATCAAGCGATCGAAGCGAAGGAAGGGATCAAAGTACGCGGCGAGGATCAGACGCTCGCAACCATCACCTTCCAAAACCTCTTCCGCCTCTACGATCATTTGGCGGGCATGACCGGTACGGCGAAGACCGAGGAGCGTGAATTCCGCGACATCTACGGGCTCGACGTGGTCGTCGTCCCGACGAACCGGCCGATGGCACGCAAAGACAGTGCCGATATCGTCTATAAGTCAGAGAAAGCGAAATTCGACGCCGTCGTCACCGAGATCATCAACGAACACCAAAAGGGCCGGCCGGTGCTGGTCGGCACGCGCTCGATCGAGAAGAGCGAATTGCTCGCTGCGATGCTGCGGCGCAAAGGCGTCGAGTGCAACGTACTCAACGCCAAATACCACGAGCAAGAAGCCGGGATCATCAAGGACGCCGGCCAAGACGGCCAGGTCACGATTGCCACCAACATGGCGGGTCGCGGCACCGACATCAAACTCGGTGACGGTGTTGCCGCGAAGGGCGGTCTGCACATCATCGGGACCGAGCGACACGAGTCGCGCCGGATCGACAATCAGCTGCGCGGACGCTCGGGCCGGCAAGGCGACGCGGGTTCGTCGCGTTTCTACATCTCTCTCGAAGACGAAGTGATGCGACTCTTCGGCGGCGACCGTTTGACCAGTGTGATGGAGCGTTTCGGGTTCACCGACGAGCAGCCGATCGAATCAGGCATGGTCTCGAAGTCGATCGAACGCGCGCAGAGCAAAGTCGAGAATCATAACTACGAGATTCGCAAGCATGTTCTCGAGTACGACGACGTGATGAACAAGCAGCGCGAGATCATCTACGGCGATCGCCGCGCAATTCTCGAGGGCACGTTCGACTCGCGCACGTTCATGTTGCAGTCGCTCGAAGCCAAAGTTGACGAGGCCGTCGATCATAACGCGCCGGAAAACGCGCATCCGAGCGACTGGGATTACGCCGAGATGCTCAATGCGCTCGATACCGTCTTCCCCGTCAAGCGCACGGTCAGCGTTGACGATCTCACCGGCAAAGACCGCGAGGAGATCCGGCGGACGTTACGCGAGCGCGCCGTCGCCGCGTTCAATGAGAAAGAGCAAGAGGTCACGCCGCAGATCATGCGCGTGGTCGAGCAGCGCTATCTGCTCTTGCCGATCATCGATCGCCAGTGGGTCGACCATCTTTATGTGATGGATCACCTGAAGACCGGTATTGGTCTACGCGGCTACGGGCAAAAAGATCCGCGCGTCGAGTACGAAAAAGAGGCCTACGAGATCTTCGAATCGCTCAAGAATAACATTGCCGACGAGGCGGTCGGCGGGATCTTCCGCGTGGTGATCGAGCACGGCCCACCGCCGGATCAGCAGCAAGCGCAACAGCCGCAGTTCGAGCAGATTCCCGCCGGTGAGATGGTGCCGCAGGCGGCGCAAGGGCGGCTATCACCGCAGGAAGCCGAGCATCTCCTCGGGCCCGCACCCGGTGCACCGCGTCGACCGCAACAGCTGCACACCAATCTCGGCGACGGCGAACCGGCAAAGCCCGCGCGCGCCGAGCAGAAGGTTGGGCGCAACGAGCTTTGCCCATGTGGGAGTGGCAAGAAGTATAAGAAGTGCCACGGCGCGGGCGCCGCTTAGCCGAAGTACGATTGCATCGTTTCGGGGGACTCAAGCGGATCATACGGCTCGGCGATCGGCTGCATGAACGGCGGCCGGCGATGGATTGGTTCGGGCTCGGGATCGTGACTCGGTGGTTGCACCGGCTGCGGCTGTGGGTGCGATGGGCAGCCCGAAGAGCCGTTGACCATCGCGCCGCCGAGGTCGAGGTTGTTCGCGGAAACGTTCACATCGACGCCTTGGCCGTTTTGTGTCATCGTCGTCGTGATCTGACCGCCGTTTTCGTTCTGCGATGTGATTTGCAGCGAGCCGTTTTGATTGCACGTGACGGTCTCGTTGCCTAGCTGCACCGTTTGACCGGGCGTGAGGCTCTGCGTCACGCCGTCCTGCGTGATCGTCGCATTGCCATTGTTGTTGAGCGAGACTTGCGTGCGGCCGCCATGTGTTGTAACGGTTGCCGACTGATTGTACGTAACGCCGCTCGCGCTTGGCGGCGTCGTCTGGGTTGAAAGTTGGTAGCCGCCCCGAATGGAATCGGAATGCAGCAGATCCGGCTCGCTTTGCATATCGTTCCATGTACTGCCATTGAACGAGAGATGCGGATCGCCGACCGAACTTCCCGAGGCGTTGGAGAAGTATTTCTCGCTGCCGTAATCTGGCGTTCCGTTCATCCAGCGTTGGAACGCCGAACCGGCCTGCTGCATCCACGAGCCAGCCTGCTGACCCATTTGCATGAACGGCGAGCTGATCGGATTGCTGAACGGGTTGAGAAAGGACATCGGCCCGAAGGGCATCGACTGGGAGGCGTCCTCGGCTGACTGCACCATGCGCGAGATGATGTCGAGGCTGCCCGAGCCGGAGCCCAAGCCAGTCTCGTAGCCGCCGCCGTTGTAGCCCTCGTTTCCGGAGAGTGCGCCCTCGGCGAACTGCGGGAAAGTCTCCGCGAGTTCGGCTCGCTGCACGTTCATGGCTAGATAAACCTCCGTCGTGTGTTGCTCGTCTCTCCATCCCGCGCTGCGCGCCGGGCAGCAAGGGTGCGGGGCATCGTGCGAGAATGCCCGCTGCGCTATGAGCGACTCCCAGCAAACAACGATCACGCGCCTGCACGACCGCCTGACTACCCTCAAGGAGCGTCTTTGACCACGTAGGCAAGGCACGCAAGATCAGCGAGCTCGATCTGCGTTCGCGGGACGAGAGCTTTTGGAACGACTCGGAAAGCGCGCAGCGCACGATGAAGGAGCTCGCCGATCTGCGCGATGAGGTCGCGCGGATGGACGGGATAGAGCGTGCGCTCACCGATGCGCGCGAGTTGCTCGAACTCTTTGCCGGCGATCCCTCGGTCGACGCCGAGGTTGATGGAAACCTCGAAGCGGCGGCGCGAGCGCTCGACGAACTCGAGATGGCTGCGAACTTCGACGGTGAGTACGATTCGCACGGTGCTATTGTGAGCATCAACGCCGGCGCGGGCGGCGTCGATGCGGCCGATTGGACATCGATGCTTCTGCGCATGTATTTGCGCTGGGCCGAGCGCAGCGGCTTTGCAACGCAGATCGCCGACGTCTCGGAAGCCGAAGAAGCCGGTTTGAAGTCCGTGACATTTTTTGTGCGGGGCCGCAATGCGTACGGCATGCTCGAGAGCGAACGCGGCGTGCACCGGCTCGTGCGTCTGTCGCCGTTCGACGCCGCGCATCGGCGTCACACCTCGTTTACGGCGGTCGATGTCATCCCCGAGATCGAGGCCGACGAAGCAACGAATGTCGAGATCAAACCCGAGGATCTGCGATTCGAGACCTTCAAGTCGGGCGGCGCCGGCGGACAGTACGTCAACAAGACCGAATCGGCGGTGCGCATCATCCATGAGCCGAGCGGCATCATCGTTGCCTCGCAGCAGGAGCGTTCGCAGGCGCAAAACCGCGACGTTGCGATGACCATCCTGCGCGCGAAGCTGGTCAAGCGCGCAATCGAAGAACGCGATGCGAAGCTCGCAGCGGTACGCGGCGACCGCGCCGCCAACGAGTGGGGTTCGCAGATACGTTCCTACGTGTTACAGCCGTATCAGTTGGTGAAGGATCACCGGACCAACGTCGAAACCGGTAACGCACAGGGCGTGCTCGACGGCGACATCGACACCTTCATCTGGCCGTTCCTGCAGCAGCGCCGTGCGTGATCGCTTTCCATGGGCACTTTCGTTGCTCTACGCGGCGCTGTTTACGCTGCTCGGCACGATACGCTACAACGCGCATAGGAATCTGGTCGATTTCGGCATCTTCTCGCAGACCGTAGCGAGCGCATTCGGATGCTTCTGCAATCCGATTGAAGGCAGCCACTGGGCATTTCACTTTTCGCCGATCCTCTATCTCGCGGGAGCCGTAGTCGCCGTATGGCACTCGCCGCTGGCATTGATCACGCTGCAAGCCGTCGCTTGCGCGCTCGTGATTCCGCCGATCTACGCGCTCGTCGTCGGCCGCACGGGGAAGGCGATCGCGCGTTGGGTCGCCGTCGTCGTCGCGCTTTATCCGGCCCTTGCGGGACTCGCGTTCGTGGATTTTCACGAGAACGCATTTGCGCCGGCAGCGGTCGCGTGGATGCTGTGGGCTTTCGATTGCGGTCGCATCATTCCGGCGTCGATCTTTGCACTCTGTGCTATCGCGGTCAAGGAAGATCAGGCGATCTTCGTTGGCATTGCGGCTGCGGCCGGCGCATGGCGCTTCCGTCAGACGTGGCCGCGGCGCATCGCACTTGGCGTGGCAATCGTGGCGTTTATTGCAGTGGTTGCATTCTTTGCGAGCATTCAGCCGCATCACGTGGCGAATCCGCACTGGTCGCCGGAACGTTTTTATGCCTGGACCGGCGGCGATGTGCGCGCACTCTTCCCGTTAGGCGTGTTACAGCGGCTAGGGTTTCTCGTTTTGATCCTCGCTCCGCTAGCTTTCTTACCCCTGCGCTCGCGTTTCATGTGGCTCGCTGTGCCGCCACTGGCCGAAGTCTTGCTTTCGCGAATGTCCACGACGTTTACACTCGGCACGCACTATGCCGGCGCTTGGCTTGGGTACGTGCTCGTCGCGTTCGCGTTTGCTGTGCGAAAGTTGCCGGCGGAGCGCAGAGCGCGTTGGATGTGGGCGTGCACGGCGTTGTGCGTGCTCGAACTCTTGGTCGCCAATCCGTTGCATCCCGGGCTGAACCTACGCGCACGCCAGCCGCGCGACGTCGCGCTCGATGCGATGCTCGCGTCGCTTCCGAAAGACGTTTCAATTGCGACACAAGAAGAGGCGTATACGCACCTCGCGCTCGACGATCCCAACGCGCGGCTGCTGCCGGAGGATCCCGGAATCGATGAAGACGCGTGCTATGTGCTCGTCGACCGGGATTTCCCGGATTCTCCGCGTCTGCAAGAGTACGGCGCAGCGCTCGAAGAGCGCGTTGCCGAGCACGCGTACGTGCTGGTAAAGACCAACGGCGGCGCGGCGCTCTACCGCTCGAGCAGATCGTGTAGCGCGCCGCGAACCTGATCGGGCCAGTCGCCCTCGGCGCGCAACGCGCGATACGGCGCGGCCCACGGTGCCCACCGCGCGAGTTGGAGCTCGAAGTTGCGAATCGGCGGAAAGACGGCCACGCTCGGCGTGCCGACCATTCCTGCAACGTGGACGGCGCCACTGTCGGGCGCAACAATTGCGGCCGCGTTCGCAATGGCTTCCTTCCATGGAGGCAACGCGCCGAAGCGTTCGACGGTGATGCCGCTAGCGGCCTCAACGCGTGCAGCGTACGCTGATTCGTTCGATGCGGCGATGGCGTGTACGTTGCCGACTTTTGCAGCCGCACGCAGCGCGCGCACGACCTGCTCGAACTCGATGCCGAGGCGTTCCCATTTGTCGCTGACTTGGAAGGCGATGCGCTCGCCACGCGGTACATCGCTCTCGAGTAGGAGCGGACGCAGCACGCTTGGATCTCGAGGGATCGGTGTATTTCCCAGAAGACGTGCACCGAGTTGCCAGAGCACCACGCATTCGTGTGGCGCGCGCGGGTCGAGGCCGGCGCTGCGCACGATGGCACGGGTGAGCGTCAATGACGCCCAGATTGTCTTGAGCGGCTTGCCAAATCCGTTCACAAAACCTACGCGATCCGGCGAGCCGACCACACGTGCAAGACGGTAGCCACCCGGATCTTCGGTCGCAACGAGCGTGTCGCTGTAGCCGTTGTCGCGAAGGCGCGCGCCAAAACGCCGGATCTCACGCCGATTCGACCGCGTTGCGGAGCGCAGTGCAAAGGGCGCAACGTAGATCGTGCGTGCCGCGCGCGACGAGAAGATCTCGGCATTGACGGCCCGCATGACCAAATCGACGGGAATTGCACGCTCGTGCAAAGCCGCAAGCAGCGGGGTGAGCGCGAGTGCGTCGCCGATTGCGTCGAGGCGGATCACGAGCACGGATGGTGAAGTCAGCGGCATGACGGCTGCCCAAATTACCGCTTGTACGCTCCCGGCGCCTGCCGCCCGCGCCGCAGCATGATCGCACCGGAGTCGGTGGTTACCTTCGACGAACTCGAAGGGTATCGTATCGTCAAGCGCTACGGCTATGTTTCAGGGATGGCCTCGCGGCCGCGCAATCGGTTGCGCGCGACCTTTCGCAGCCTGGGGATGCTAATCGGGATGGCACCGGGAGAATTCGTCAGCGACGCGGAGCAACTGCGCGGCGAAGCGCTTGACGGTATCTATCAGCGTGCGAACCACCTTGGCGCGAACGCCGTCATCGGCCTGAGCTTTCACGTCAGCGAGAGCCACGATGGGTCGTGCAAGATCGTCGCTTTCGGCGAGGCCGTGCTGGCCGTGCGCGATGGGCCCGGCGATGCTTGAAGAACGTGCGCGGCGCGAGCGACTGCTCGCACAGGGAGTTGCGACTGCGGCGGCGTGTCGCAAGTGCGCGATCGGGTACGAGCGCCGCAACAACGTCTACGGTGAAGGCGATCCGTGCGCGCAATTGATGGTGATCGGTGAAGGCCCCGGCGAGACCGAGGATCTGCTCGGTCGTCCCTTCGTAGGGCGCGCGGGACAGCTGCTCGACAAGATGCTCAATGCAATCGGCTTTGCACGCGAAGAAGTGTATATCTGTAACACCGTCAAGTGCCGCCCGACGATTCCGGGACCGCGCGGACCAAAGAACCGCGCGCCCGATCTCACCGAGATGGCGAATTGCCGTCCGTTCCTCGACGAGCAGATCGACATCATCCGGCCTCGCGCGCTCATGGCGCTCGGCGCGCCCGCGGCGAAATCGTTTCTTGGCCGCGATTTTCAAATTACCAAGATGCGCGGCCGCTGGTACGACGGGCCCGCAGGCATCCCGCTGATGGTGACCTTTCATCCCGCCTACGTCCTGCGTCAGACCGGGGGTGAGCTCACCGCGGTCAAACGCCTGGTCTGGGCCGACCTGCTGGCCGTGAAGGCCAAGCTCGACGAGCCGGTCGTGGTGCCGGAAAAGCCCCCGGAGCAAGCGTCACTCTTCTGATAGAGTGAGGGTATGGCCCGAGATCCCCAGACGATTTGGTTCGAAGATGCAGCGCGCGGCGCAGGCTTTGCCGACGCGGATGATTTCACACGCGCGCTCGACCTGAAAAACTATCGCCTCAAGCAGATTTATCGCGCAGCGAATAAGGAGCTGCTGGGCGAGATCGCCGACGTGACGACGCTGCCGAAAGAGTTGCGTGCGACGCTCGAACAGCGTGGCTTTTCATTCTCGTCCGTTGAGCCGATCGTGGTGCAGCATTCGAAGGACGCGCAAACGACCAAGGGTCTCTTTCGGCTGCATGACGGGAACGAAGTCGAGGCAGTGCTGATGGAGCACTACGGCGATCGCACGACGGTGTGCATTTCCTCGCAGGCCGGCTGCGCTTTTGCGTGCGCCTTTTGTTCGACCGGACAAGCCGGGTTCACACGCAATCTCACATCACGCGAAATCTTCGATCAGGCGCGTTACTTCGCTCGCGACCTGGCAACGCGCGGCAAACGCATCACGAACGTCGTTTTCATGGGCATGGGCGAGCCGTTCCACAACTACGACGCGGTCATGGGCGCGGTCGCGTTGCTCAACGATCCGCATGGCTTGGGCCTCGGCCATCGCCACATTACGATCTCGACGGTGGGCCTGGTCGATAAGATCGACCGCTTTGCCGATGAGGGTTTGCAAGTCAATCTTGCGATTTCGCTCCACGCACCCAATGAGAAAGTGCGCAATAGCTTTATGCCGGTCAACCGCAAGTTTTCGCTGGAGGCGTTGATGGCCGCGTGCGAGCGATACGTGGCGAAGACCAATCGCAAGGTGTTTTTCGAATATGTGATGCTCGAAGGCGTCAACGACTCGCCCGAACATGCACGCGAACTCGCCGCGCTCATGCGCGGGCACCTCTATCACGTCAATTTGATTCCGTATAACACGACACCGGACGGCCCGTTTGCCGGCACGCCGGACGCGCGCATTTGGGAATTCGCCGCGGTGCTCGATAAGGAAGGCGTGCCGACGACCGTTCGCAAGAACATGGGCCGCGACATCGCTGCCGCCTGCGGCCAACTGCGCGCCGAAACGCAGCCGAAGGCGCACGGAACCGCAGCCAAGTAAAAAACGAGGCGCCGCATTACTGCGGCGCCTCATGCGCTTCGATGTGTCTGCCGGCCTGATACGTAGCCGAACATAGCACACCTCTGACGACTTCGCAACGGTGGGTGGCACGGTCGCGGCTGGAGCGCCCGGGAATCGAACCCGGTGCCGCGCGGAGTATCAGACCGGCGGTCGACGCCATCGAAGCGCCCCAGCGCGTTGCTATCCCTCGCTGACACGCAGGTGACAAGTGCACGTGGATTCGAACCAAAGGCGCACAGGTGAACGCGTAAGTGGATATTCAGACGACGATTCGGTTCACGGGCGTCATTCCGATCTTTCGGATATTCGATGTCGCGAAAGCGCGCGAGTTCTATCTCAACTATCTCGGCTTCACGGTCGATTTCGAACATCGCTTTCATGAAGGTGCGCCGCTATTTATGGGCCTTTCGCGCGATGGCGTTCGGATTTTTCTCAGCGAACACCACGGCGACGGCAGTCCCGGCGCGCATGTCCGGATCGAAACGAGCGGCGTACGGGATTTCCATCGCGAGCTTGGGTCGAAGACGTATCGCTACATGAACCCCGGTATCGTCGAGCAAGAGTGGGGAACACGCGAACTCTCGGTGATCGATCCATTCGGCAATAAATTGATCTTCAGCGAGCCCACAGACGGCGCCGCTGAAAGCTAGAGGGCGAATTCTCCCCCGGTGACGAGCGTGCCGCCGCATTGCAGTCCCGCGTGCGCGCCATCTTCCGCGATCATTGCGGATACGTCGAACGAGCCGTCTTTTAAAAGTCGCGGCACATAGTGCGTCACGAGCGTATTGTCGGCGCGCTGATCGCAGCGGGCGTAATCTAGGCGCAGCGTGTCGTACGAGCCGCGGTGAATTACGAAGGACATTGGAATGGTGAACGTGTCTAGCGGAAGGATCGGGAACTGGCGTTGCGACCCGAGCGGGATCCATAATGCGGAATAGGTGTAGAGAAGGACGGGCTTCGAGTCGACGAGCCCGTAGTTGCCGGTCATGAGGCCGGTTGTCCGCTTGACGGGAGGCGCGCTGCCGGTGCGATCACTGTACCGGATGCCATACGCGTTGACGATAAGACCGCCCATTTCTATGGGCGCAGCGCCAAGGTTTTTTAGCGTAATTATGACGGTGACGAGCTCTTTGCTCCCGGGGAGTGCCTCATGCGTTGCGGAGCGCAAGATCTGCAAATTCGGGGCCTCAGATGCGGGCTTGATGCGCTCTTTGTAGACAAATACATAAAAGGCCCAGATCGCAGCGATGACGAGCGCAGCGATCTCGATGATCTGTCGCCACTTCGCAAGGGTCGACGGATGCGAATACACATGATAGTCGCGACTCATGCATGGGGGTTCAGTAAACGCCCAAACAGAGCCTTGCAAACTTGCAAATGACGAGGCGCCGCATTGCTGCGGCGCCTCTGCGCTTCGATGTGTTCGCGCCAACCTGACCCAATTCGAAGCTAGCACATCGACGGCGCACGCGCAACATCGGGTGGGATGTCGCGGCTGGAGCGCCCGGGCACTTCGACAAGCTCAGGAGCCGACAGTGGCGCCTGTGTCAGGCTGGCCTGTCGAAGCACGACACCCTCGAAGCGCCCCGGCGAGGCTCTATCCCACTAGCGGACGTCGCTACGCCAAGAGTTGCTCGATAAAGTGAGGGCGAAGCATCCATGAGTATCCATGAACGTTATTCTCATGACCGTGCTGCTCTTGGCGGCTACATTTTTAAACTTCCAGCTGTCGCCGCGGGAGCAAGCGGTGCAGATCGTCGGCTTTGGCGTGAAGCCGGCGCCGGTCGTTGTTCGCGTCAATACGGTCGGGCGCTATGCGACGGTGCTTACGCGTGGTGGCATGATGGAAGGCTCGGCGGTCCATGCGCCCATTCTGTTCGAGCACTTTTCCTTCGGTTGGCAGGCCTTGGATCTCCTCGATGAAAGCTGCGAACTGGGCGTGCGTGGTCTGACCTATCGAGACCAGGCGGCGCTGATGCTCGGGATGCCTGACTCGATGGAAAATGAGTTTCCGTGTGCCGTTTCGCCCGATTGGGGAACGTCAGCCGACATCGAGGCGGTGCGAAAGCTTATGCGTGGACCGTTGGTACCATTTGTCGCCGTAGCCGGAGATTGGGCGATGGGCAATTGGTACGGTGCCGGTGGCGGCCAGGATTTGTTCGCGCGCCGCTACGGCGAGTGGCGTTTTATCGCCGGCGGCGGTGGCGCGATGGGAGTGGATGAGATGCGCGAGTACCACGTTCCAGAATCAGCGTGGTGCCTGTTCGGAATTTCTGGCGCAACAAATTGCCCATCGAAGTTATAGCCGTCGGGACGCTCGTTCTTGTCAATCTCGCGTTTGCAGCGCGCAGCCTCGCCATTTCTATTCGATCACACGCGGCGATCGAACCGGCGCCTCCGCCGCTGGTTGCCCCCGAGCTGACCATCATCGTGCCGGCGCGTAACGAGGCGCGGCAAATCGAGCAATGCGTGCGCTCGTTGCTCAGCGCAGGATTATCCGCACTTCGAAGTGATCGTCGTCGACGATCGTTCGCACGATGACACCGCTGCGATCGTCGCGCGCATTGCCGCTGAAGATTCACGCGTGCGGTTGATCGACGGCGCGCCGCTTCCGGCCGGATGGGTTGGTAAGCCGTGGGCGCTGCACCAAGGCGCGCAACATGCGCGCGGTGAGTGGTTGCTGTTTACCGACGCGGACACGATCCACGAGCCTAATGCCGCCACCGCCGCAATCGTCTACGCGCGAGCGCACAATATCGATGCGCTCAGTGTGTTGACCGAGCAGCTCATGGTCACGCCGGCGGAGTGGATGCTGCTTCCAAGCATTCTCTGGACCATCGCCTTCTCGATCGGCTCGCTGGATGCAATCAACGATCCGGCGAGCGAGAGCGCACTGTTCAACGGGCAATACATCCTCGTGTTACGTCGCGTCTATGAAGCGATTGGTGGACATGAAGCAGTGCGCAATGAGATTGCCGAGGATTTGGAACTCGCGCGCCTTTTCAAGCGCGACGGACGGTTTCGGTCGGCGCTCGTCGGCGCCAACGGACTCGTGCGCGTGCGCATGTACCGCTCGCTGCCCGAGATCTGGGAGGGTTTCGTCAAGAACTTTTGGGTCGGTGCGCGCGATCAGCGGACGCTCTCGGCGATTGGCATTGCGTTGCTGGCATGCATTTCGCCGCTGACGCCGCTTGCGCTGATCGTGGCGCTCGCGCTGCATGCGTGGATCGCGGCTGTCGCACTAGGGCTTGCGATGTGCGCGGCCATTGCCGGCGCATGGCCCGGCATGTATCGGCTTGGCCTCGGTGTGGCCTCGTCGCTCTACCTACCGTTCGGTATAGCGTTCGTCGTTGCGATCTTCCTCACGTCGGTCGTGCGCCATGCGCGCGGCGGCGTCACCTGGCGCGGGCGCCGCTACGCTTGAGGCTCTGCCTCATAAAACTGCAGGCAAACGCCGCTCGGGACGATCATGTGGAACTCACGCCGGCCCCACGCTTTGACCTCAGGAGGCGTGAACCTCACGTCGATGTCCTTAAACTCTTCGTAAAGCGCATCGAGATCGTCGACGCTGATGCTGAAGCTCGCATTGTTCGCCCACGCTCGATTGTCGTTCTCGACGAGATTGAAAGCAACCGCGTCGCGTAGACGAGGACCGGCCGGAATCATCGGCACGACGCTACGGAATGTTGCTGCCATGCGTTCGAGGCTTCTTGACAGGGCTGAGCAGCCCATGTTAGGGTGTGCGAACATGCTTTTGACCGCGCTCCTTCTCGTACTCGTAGTCCTTATTAGCCGTTCGACGTCGAATCGGTTGGGATTGACTACTGCGTAGAAGGTAGCGAAAACGCACTAGTAGAGGCCCCGCCGGATTCGGCGGGGCCTCTTTTTTTTGAACGGAGGCTATTCGTGCAGACGCGCACCGGCGCAGCGATCGTGCTCGATACACTCGAGAGCCTGGGAGTCGAAACGGTGTTCGGCTATCCGGGCGGTGCGATCATGCCGCTATACGATGCACTCTACGATCATCGCATCGTGCACGTGCTCGTACGCCACGAAGCCGCGGCGGTCTTCGCGGCGAGCGGCTTTGCGCGCTCGACTGGACGTGTGGGCGTGTGCATCGCGACCTCGGGCCCGGGTGCGACCAATCTGATCACCGGGATCGTCGACGCGATGATGGACAACGTGCCGCTCGTCGCGCTTACCGGCCAAGTGCGCACGACCGTGATGGGCACGGACGCGTTCCAGGAAGTCGACGTTGCCGCAATTACGCACCAAGTCACCAAGCGCAACATCGTGGTGCGTTCGATCGACCAAATCGAGCCCGCGTTGCGCGCGGCGTTTCGCCTCGCGACCAGTTCGCGCCCGGGGCCCGTGCTGGTCGATCTGCCGACCGATGTCTTACGCGCATTGGAAGAGGCGCGCACAAACGAAGTTGCCGAGCCCGCGCTAGCGCGCGAACGGCCGCGTGCCGATGCGCAATCGCTCGACGCCGCGGTCGCCGCGTTACAAGGCGCGCAGCGTCCAGTCCTGATCGTCGGCGGCGGTACGCGCTGGTCGGGGGCGACCGAGATCTTCCGTTCGCTCGCGGCGCGGATCGGCGCGCCGATTGCGTCGACGCTGCATGGCCTGGGTTGCGCCGATCCCGGCGACCCTGCGTATCTCGGGATGCTTGGTATGCACGGCTGGAAGCGTGCGAATCTTGCGGTTGCCAACGCCGACGTGATCTTCGCGCTCGGCATGCGATTCGACGATCGTGTGACCGGCGATCCCACAAAGTTCGCGCCGAAGGCCCACACCATCGTGCATGCCGACATCGATGCGGCCGAGTTCGACAAGGTCGTGCACGCGCACGTCAAGCTGCACGGCGATCTGCGCGAGACGCTGGTTGCGCTCGATCATCGCCTGGCACGCGTGACGCTTCCTTCCTTCGATGGATGGCGCGAGCAGGCGTGCGCGCCGCACGAACAACTCGCACGCGATGACGCGCGCGACGGCCATCTCTCCGCCACCGACTTTCTCGACGCGCTCTTTGCGGCGCTTCCCGCGGACGCGATCGTCACGACCGACGTCGGGCAACACCAAATGTGGGCAGCGCAGCGCGTGCGCGCGAGCCATCCGCAGCACTTCCTCACCTCCGGCGGCCTGGGCTCGATGGGTTTTGGCTTGCCAGCCGCGATCGGCGCGCAGATTGCGCACCCGGGACGCACGGTCGTCACGATCGTCGGTGATGGCGGTTTCCAAATGTCGATGGCCGAGCTCGCAACGCTGCGCCGTCACGACCTCCCGGTAAAGATCGTCCTGCTCGACAATCGCAACCTCGGCATGGTGCGGCAGTGGCAAGAACTGTTTTACAACGCGCGCTATTCCGCCACCGCGCTGCCCGACAACCCGGAGTTCACGACGATCGCGCGCGCCTACGGCATCGAAGCGCGGCTGGTCGATCATGCCGAGGCGAGCGTGCCGGCGATCAAACGCATGCTGGAGTCGCCCGGGCCGATGCTCTTGCACTGCGCCTGCTATCCACATGAAAACGTCTGGCCGATCATTCCGTCCGGCAAGAGCGTTGACGATTTGATGGAGACGATTCCCGCGTGAGAACCGTCACCGCCAACGATGGGCGCGTACTCGCCCGTATCATCCACCTCGCGCACCGCTTCGGCTGCACGTACACAAGCGTTGCAGCCCAGCATAGCGGCGCTGACTATCGCATGGAATTCGCGTTTGCGGGTCCGAGCGATGCGCTGCGCCGGCTCGATGCCCAAATCACTAAACTCCTCGATGATGACATGGAGACCATGGAATGAACGCCCTCTACGATCAAGACACGAATCCGAACGCACTAAGCGGCAAGACGATCGCGGTGATCGGCTACGGCAGCCAAGGTCGCGCGCACGCGCTCAATCTGCACGAATCCGGTTATCGCGTCGTCGTTGGGCTGCGCGAAGGCTCGCAGTCGTTCGAACAAGCCCGTCGCGACCGCATCGACGTCCAGACCGTGGAGAACGCGGTCTCCTTTGCCGACATCGTCATGGTGCTCGCCCCGGATGAAGAGCACGGTGCGCTCTATATGCGCGCAATTCACGAACATCTCAAGCCTGGCGCCTATCTCGCGTTTGCACACGGCTTCTCGATACACTTCGGCACGGTTGTGCCGCCCAAGACGACCAACGTTTTCATGGTTGCGCCGAAGGGACCGGGCTCGCTCGTGCGCACCGAGTACGAAGCCGGACGCGGCGTGCCGGCGCTCATCGCCGTGCACCAGGATCCGAGCGGCGATACGCGCGCGGTTGCGCTCGCCTATGCCGCCGGCATCGGCGCCGGACGAGCCGGTATCCTCGAAACGACCTTCCGCGAAGAGACCGAGACCGACCTCTTCGGCGAACAAGCCGTGCTCTGCGGCGGACTCACGTCGCTGATCACCGCCGGCTTCGAGACCTTGACACAGGCCGGGTACGCGCCCGAGATGGCGTACTTCGAGTGCATGCACGAGATGAAGCTGATCGTCGATCTGCTCTATGCGCGCGGGATCGAAGGCATGCGCGACGGCATCAGCAACACCGCGCAGTTCGGCGATTATACCCGTGGCCCACGCGTGATCGGTGACGAGTCCAAAGCGGCAATGCGAGCGATCCTGGCCGAGATTCAGAGCGGTGCGTTCGCGCAAGAGTGGGTCGCCGAGCACGCCGCGGGCAAGCCGCGCTTCAACGACTACAAGCGCAAATCCGACGCGCATCCGATCGAGCGAATCGGCGAAAAGCTGCGCTCGCTGATGCCGTGGATGCGCGAGAAAGCACCGGCGGCGGCGACGGCAGGGGTGGGCGCCGATGAGGACATGAAATTCCGCGTATGCTAAGTCATACGCTTACTCAAGGTGCCACACGAGCGGCAGCACGTGCGATGTTCAAAGCCAATGGGTTTACCGACGACGACCTGCGCAAACCGCTGGTCGGCATCGCCAACACCTGGACGGAAACGATGCCGTGCGGCTATCATCTGCGCGAGTTGGCCGAAAAAGTCAAAGCCGGCGTGCGGGCCGCGGGCGGCACGCCGATGGAGTTTGGCACGATCGCGATCAGCGACGGAATCACGATGGGCACGCCCGGCATGAAGGGCTCGCTCGTGAGTCGTGAGGTGATTGCGGATTCAATCGAGCTGATGGGCCGCTCACACTACTTCGATGCGATGGTCGGCCTGGTTGGCTGCGACAAGACCATTCCCGGCACGGCCATGGCGTTCGCGCGCCTGAATGTGCCGTCGATCATGATCTACGGCGGTTCGATCGCGCCGGGCAAGCTCGACGGTCGCGACCTTACGATCGTCGATGTCTTCGAAGCGATCGGCGCGCACGCGCGTGGCGCGATGGATGATGCGCAGCTAAAAGCGATCGAGGATCGCGCCTGCCCGGGCCCGGGCGCGTGCGGCGGACAGTATACCGCCAACACGATGGCGATGACGATGGAGTATCTCGGGCTCTCACCGGTCGGCAGTGCGAGCGCCGGCGCGACGTCGGAACGTCGCAAGCAATGGGCCTATGACGCCGGCACGATTGTGATGGACCTGCTCGCGAAGAACGTGCGCCCGCGCGATCTGCTCACGCGCGCGTCGTTCATGAACGCGATCGCGCTCGCCGCGGCGACCGGCGGCTCGACGAACAGCGTGCTGCATCTGCTCGCGATCGCGCATGAAGCGGGAGCGCAGCTTGCGATCGAAGATTTTGATTCGGTGAGCCGGCGCACGCCGATTATCGCTGACTTGCGTCCCGGTGGAAAATACGTCGCGCTCGACGTCGATGCGGCCGGCGGCACGGTGCTAATCGGCAGACGTCTTGCCGAAGGACATCTTGTCGACGCTTCGGTCCTCACCGCGACCGGGCGTACCTTCGCAGAAGAAGTCGCGACCGCCGTCGAGACGCCCGGACAAGTGGTGATCGCAACGGCCGAGCACCCGTTCAAGGCCCACGGTGGGCTCGTGATTCTCAAAGGCAATCTCGCGCCCGACGGTGCGGTCGTAAAGATTGCCGGTCACGAGCGGCTGTATCATCGCGGGCCGGCGCGCGTCTTCAATTCGGAAGAACGCGCGATGCAGGCGATTCTCGACGACACGATCGCACCGGGCGACGTGGTCGTCATCGCGTACGAAGGGCCCAAAGGTGGTCCGGGGATGCGCGAGATGCTCAGTGTCACCGCCGCGATCGTCGGCGCAGGTTTGGGTGAGAGTGTCGCACTCGTCACCGACGGGCGGTTTAGCGGCGGCACGCGCGGATTGATGATCGGCCACGTCGCTCCGGAAGCGGCGGCTGGCGGTCCGCTCGCGGCCGTCCGCGACGGTGACGAGATCGTCATCGACGTCGAAGCGCGCACGCTCGATCTTGCAGTGCCGGCCGAGGTTATGGCCGAGCGCATACGTTCTTGGAAAGCACCCGAGCCGAACTTTCGCGGCGGCGTTTTCGCCAAATACGCCGCGATCGTCGGATCGGCCGCATACGGCGCGGTGACGACGACGGAGGTGTGTCCGTGATCGCTCGTGCACCGGCGCGCGAACGCATGTGGTTCGACGGCGCGCTCGCCAACGCCGACGAGATCACGGTTGCGCCCTTCACGCACGCGCTGCACTACGGGTCGGCTGTTTTCGAAGGCATCCGTGCCTACGAAGCCCGTCGCGGAACCGCCGTGTTCCGCTTACGCGACCACTTGCGCCGCTTTTTCACGTCAGCTGCGGTGTACGGCCTGAACATCGACTATGATGAAGCAACGCTCACGCGCGCGACCTTTGAAACGCTGCACGCAAACGCGTTTGCCTCCGGCTACATCCGGCCGCTAGCCTATTTCGGCGAGAAAGGTATCTCGCTCGCGCCGGCGTTCCATTGCCCAACGCACGTGCTCATCGCGCTCAAGCCGCTTGCGGGGTCGCTGCTCGGCGACACCGAGGGCGTGCGCGTCACAATGTCAAGCTGGCAGAAGACGCCGTCGCGGTCAATGCCCTCGACCGTGAAAGCGAGCGGGCACTACATGAATTCGATACTCGCACTGCAAGATGCGCAACGCCGCGGTTTTGATGAAGCGATTCTGCTCAACGACCGTGGTGACGTGGCCGAGGGAACCGGCGAAAACATTTTTATCGTCAAAAATGGTCGCTTGCGCACCAACGATGCGAGTGCGGACGTCCTGGAGGGCATCACGCAAGCGACGGTGGTCGAACTTGCGCGCGATCGCGGGATCGAGGTTGAAATTGGCCCGATCGCGCCGGACGAGCTCTTTGCCGCGGATGAAGTGTTTTTCACCGGCACCGCCGCCGAGGTGATGCCAATCGTGCAGATCGACGAACGCATCTTGCCGTCGGCGCGTCCGGTAACGGGCGAGTTGCAGCGCGCGTACGCACAAGCGGTACGCGGGGCCGATCCGCGGCACGTCGACTGGGTCGAGTACACGCGCTGAGTTAGGGAGGCCGTCATGGATACTGTCGAGATCTTCGATACCACGCTACGCGACGGCGAACAATCGCCCGGAGCAGCAATGACGGCAGCCACCCGACTTCGGATCGCGAGCATGCTCGACGACGCCGGTGTCGATACGATCGAAGCGGGTTTTCCGATCTCGAACGGCGTTGCGTTCGCGAGCGTCAAACAGATCGGCAAGAACGTTCGGCACGCGCGCGTTGCGGCGCTGGCGCGGTGTACGGCGGCCGATGTGGAGGCGGCAGCCGGTGCCCTTGAGCGAGCCCGCCGACCGCGCATTCACGTCTTTATTGCAACTTCGCCGCTGCATCTGCGGCATAAGCTGGGTATCAGCGCGCAGCGAGCGGTGGAAATGGCATCGGACGGGGTGCAACGCGCGCGCAGGTATTGCGACGACGTGGAGTTCTCGGCCGAAGACGCGACACGGTCAGACCCGGAGTTTCTGGTGCAAATTTTCTCAGCTGCGATCGCGGCGGGCGCGACGACGGTTAATGTTCCGGATACGGTTGGCTATGCCACGCCGGCGGAAATGGCTCGACTCATCGCGTTTCTCCGCGAGCGCATTGGAGATCTCGGTCGGACGCGCGTGAGCGTGCACACCCATGATGATCTTGGCATGGCCACGGCCAATGCGCTCGCCGCTGTCCACGCCGGCGCTCGACAGGTAGAGTGCACGATTAACGGAATCGGCGAACGCGCGGGTAATTGCGCGCTCGAAGAAGTCGTCGTCGCGCTGCGAACGCGCGCGGAACTCTTCGGCTGCTCTACGGGCTTTGATACGGGTGCATTGCAGCAGCTCTCGAGGGCGGTCGCGCGCGGCACGCGCATGCCCGTACAGAAAAACAAGGCGGTGGTCGGGAAGAATGCCTTCGCGCACGAGTCCGGCATTCACCAAGATGGCGTGCTCAAGGAGCGCTCGACGTATGAGATCGTCGATCCGCAGTCCGTCGGACGCACGACGACGCTGACGCTAGGACGCAATTCGGGCCGGCATGCGCTCTTCGCTCGCGCGCAGGAACTCGGGCTGCACTTCGACGACGAGAGCCGTCGCCGCTTTATGCAGGCGTTCGATCGGCTCGCGGCCGAGCGCGCGAGCATCCACGATCGCGATCTGCTCGCACTCGCACGCGAGAGCGTGCTCGAGGTGTGTGCCTCGTGAGTGCCACGTACTTCGACGCACTTTGGGATGCGCACGTGGTCGAATCACTGCAAGACGGTAACGATCTGCTCTTTATCGACAAGATCGTCGCGCACGAGATCACGACGCCGCCCGGTGCGATACAAATCGAACGAGACTTTGGCGACGTTCTCTACGATCCAGGCGCGATCGTCGCGGTAAACGACCACGTTTCTCCCGCAAACGATGCCGCCACCGCCGAGCAGGCGCGCCATCTTCGCCGGTGGGCAAAGCGTCACGGTATCGAGCTCTACGACGTCGGCGATAACGGCATCTGCCATGTGCTCGTTCCCGAGCGTGGATTCGTGCGCCCCGGCATGACACTCTGTTGCGGCGATAGCCACACGTGTACGCTCGGCGCCTTCGGCGCCATTGCCTTCGGCGTGGGCACGACCGCGCAGGCAGGTGCGATGCTGGCGGGATGCGTCGTCGTCAAGCGGCCACAGGTCATGTGCGTGCGCATCGATGGGAGTGTTGCGTGGGCCGGCGACCGCCAAAGACGTTGCGCTCACCGTCGTGCGTACGCTGGGAGCGAGCGGCGCGCGCGGCTATGCGCTCGAGTATTGCGGCAGCACTGTCGAAGCGATGTCGATGGGCGAGCGCATGACCCTGTGCAACATGGCGATCGAAGCCGGCGCAACTACGGGTTTGATCCGCCCCGATGCGACGACGCGCGCGTACTTGCACGATCGCGGCACGCCTTTTGCCCTCGAGGAGCGTTGGTACGCGTATGCGGACGGCGCGAGCACGTATGCAAAGACGATCGAGATCGACGCGAGCGGTATCGTTCCGCTCGTCACGTGGGGAACCGATCCGTCGCAATCGGTTCCCCTAGGCCAACGCGTGCCGGACGCGGCGAACGACGCTGCGCTCGCGTACATGGGCTTGAGTCCTGGCGCGTCACTGGAGGACGCGGCAATCGATCAGGTCTTCATCGGTTCATGCACCAATTCGCGCCTGCACGATCTTCGCGCTGCCGCGCAGATTTTACGAGGACGGCGCGTCGTGCGTTCCGACGATCGTGACGCCCGGCTCGCAAGCGGTCAAACGGGAAGCCGAACGCGAGGGGCTCCACGACATCTTCCAAGATGCAGGAGCGCTGTGGACGCATGCATCGTGCGGGCCGTGTCTGGGCATGTCGATGGGCGTGCTTGCCAAAGGCATGCGCGTGCGTCTCGACCTCGAACCGAAACTTCCCCGGCCGCATGGGCGCAGGCGGACAGGTGCACCTTGCATCGCCGGTCGTTGCAGCAGCGTCGGCGGTGCTTGGGCGCCTTCCGACGCCCTCGCAACTCGACGAACTCGCGGGGACGAGTGTATGCGCATAAGCGGGGATGTGCTCTCGCTGCCGTTCGACGGCATCGACACCGATCAAATCATTCCGGCGATGCATCTCACGGTGATCGAACCGAGCGGTCTCGGGCCCCATCTCTTTACCGGGCATCCCGAATTGTCAAAGCGCCTTGCCGAGGCTCCCACCGCATCGATCGTCGTTGCCGGTGCCGACTTTGGGTGCGGGAGTTCGCGCGAGCACGCGGTATGGGCGCTGCGCGAGCATGGCTTCCATGCAGTGATCGCGCCGAGCTTTGCGCGGATCTTTCTCGAGAATGCTTACAACAATGGTCTCGTCCCGGTGGTGCTCGCACCCGACGAGGTGCATGCGTGCGCGCGGGCGCAATCGCTCGCGATCGATATCGAAGGCGAGCGCGTCACGACCGATCGCGGCGAGGAATTCGCGTTTGCGCTCGATCCTCTGCGCAAAACCTTTCTCGCCGGCGGCGGCTATCTGAAGTACTTGCAGGCGAAGATTCCCGCAATCCGCGCCTGGGCGACGGCGCGATCCCCGATGTAGACGGTTCGTCCGGGCGGGGATTCCAATGAGGTTGATAAATGGAACACCCCCATGGAGACCCAGACCCCGCAGAACCTCGTCTCAATGGACGAGATCACCGCCCTTGCGAAACGCCGGGGGTTCATCTTCCAATCAAGCGAGATCTACGGAGGTATCAACGGGTTTTGGGACTACGGCCCGCTTGGCGCCGTGCTCAAACGCAACGTCAAAAACGCGTGGTGGCGCGAGACGGTCGAACTGCGTGACGATGTGGTCGCGTTCGATTCGTCGATCATCATGCATCCTGATGTGTGGAAGGCCTCGGGTCACATTGACGCGTTTCATGACAAGCTCGTCGATTGCAAGGTCTGCAAGCACCGCTTTCGCTACGACCATCTCAAAGACAAACACCAGTGTCCGGACTGCGGAAGCAAAGACAGCTTCACCGAGCCGCGCAACTTCAATCTGATGATGAAGACGCAAGTCGGGCCGATGGAAGATACGGCGTCGCTCGCCTATCTGCGTCCGGAGACCGCCCAAGGCATCTTCGTCAACTTCAAAAATATCTATCAGACCGCGCGCAAGCGGCCGCCATTTGGTATCGCGCAAATCGGCAAGTCATTCCGAAACGAGATTACGCCGGGTAACTTCACCTTTCGCGTGCGCGAATTTGAACAAGCCGAACTCGAGTATTTTGTGCCCGACGACGGCAACGATCTCGACGTCTTCCAGCAGTGGGTCGAGCGGCGCAAGGCGTGGTACTCGCAATACGGCGTGAAAGCGGAACGCTTGCGTTTCTACGAGTTGACGCCGCAGGAGCGCCCGCACTACGCCAAAGCCGGTGTCGACGTCGAGTACCTTTTTCCGTGGGGCTGGGGCGAGCTCGAGTCGATTGCCCACCGCGGAACCTACGATCTCGATGCGCACATGGCGGTTTCGGGGAAGGATCTGCAATACTTCGACGAGGCGACGAAGACCAAATACACGCCGATTCTCATCGAGAGTTCGGCCGGCATGGATCGCACGACGCTCACGATGCTCATCGACGCGTACGAGCACGAGAAGAGCGTAGACCCTAACGGGAAAGAAACCGAGCGCACGGTCCTGCGTTTCCATCCGTTCATTGCGCCCGTGCAAGTCGCGGTCTTTTCACTGGCCCGCAACAAGCCGGAGCTCGTCGAGCGCGCACGAGCGATCGAGGCGGCGTTACGGCCGTTGCACCGCACGCAGTACGACGAAGGAAATATCGGGCAGCTCTACCGCCGGCAAGATGAGATCGGCACGCCGTTCTGCGTGACGGTTGATTATGAAACGCTCGATGATGGAACAGTAACTGTACGTGAGCGTGATTCAATGCGCCAAGAGCGCGTCGCGGCAGATAGATTGGAGAAGTACTTTGGTACTCAGCTCCGTTAAGTACGTCTATTTCTTCGACGAGGGCGATGGGTCGATGACCGACCTCCTCGGCGGCAAAGGCGCCGGGCTCGCCGAGATGACGCGCGCCGGCCTGCCGGTGCCGCAAGGCTTCATCATTACGACGCAGGCGTGCCTCGATTTCTACAAGGCCGACAAGGCATTCCCCAACGGCCTCGATGCGCAGGTCGAACAGTCGATGCGCGAGCTCGAGGCACGAACGCACAAGACCTTCGGCGACGCTTCGAATCCGTTGCTCGTGTCGGTGCGCAGCGGCGCGCGTGTCTCGATGCCCGGAATGATGGATACGATTCTCAACCTTGGGCTCAACGACGCGACCGTTGCGGGGCTTGCCAAGCTTACGAACAACGAGCGCTTTGCGTGGGACGCGTATCGGCGCTTCATCATGATGTTCTCGGAAATCGTGCTCGGAATCGAAAAGGAGCACTTCGATGAGCTGATCGATGAGCGAAAAAAGGCGCTTGGTGTCGAGAACGATCCGCAGATCGATGCCGATTCGTGGCGTGCACTCGTCGGCGCGTTCAAGCAGGTTGTACGCTCGAGGGCCGGGCTCGAGTTTCCGCAAGATGTCGCCGAGCAACTGCGCCTTGCGATCGGCGCGGTCTTCAATTCGTGGAACTCGCGCCGCGCGATCGATTATCGTCGCTTCAACAAGATTTCCGACGAGTGGGGAACGGCGGTTAGCGTCGTCGAGATGGTCTTCGGCAACATGGGCGATGATTCAGGCACCGGCGTTGCCTTTACGCGAAATCCCAATACGGGCGAACACGTCATCTTCGGCGAATATTTGACCAACGCGCAAGGCGAAGACGTCGTAGCGGGCATTCGCACGCCCGAGCACATCGCCGACCTCGAGCGTACGCAACCCGAGATCTACAAACAATTCCGCGATATCGCCGAGCGGCTCGAACAACACTACCGTGATATGCAAGACATCGAATTCACGGTCGAACGCGGCAAGCTCTACATGCTGCAAACGCGTAGCGCCAAGCGCAGTGCCGAGGCAGCCGTGCGCATCGCCCTTGACATGGTTAAGGAGAGTCTGATTGACCAACGCACGGCGGTATCGCGCGTGCCGGCCGAGTCGCTGGACCAACTCTTCCACGCTCGCATCGACCCGAAAGCGAAGATCGCCGTTGCCGCCAAAGGGCTCAACGCTTCGCCCGGCGCCGCGACCGGGCAGATCGTCTTTACCGCCGATGATGCCGTCGCTTGGAAAGAGGCGGGAAAAGATACAATCCTCGTTCGCGCTGAAACGACGCCCGACGACGTGCACGGAATGATCGCTGCGCGCGGCGTGCTCACCGCGAAGGGCGGCGCGACATCGCATGCCGCGGTTGTAGCGCGAGGGATGGGCAAGCCATGCGTGGCAGGCTGCGAAGCGCTCGAGATCGATCGCCGTAACAAAATCGCCCGCCTCGGCGAGCACGAGTTGCACGAAGGCGACTGGCTGACGATCGACGGCAGCACCGGCAACGTCATTCTGGGCAAACTCGCGCTGATCGACGCGCCGAGCAAACTTCCGGACTGGCTTGCAACATTTCTTTCCTGGGCCGACGACGTGCGGCGGCTCGAAGTCTGGGCCAATGCCGACACACCCGAAGACGCGCGCAAGGCGCGCGAGCTCGGCGCGCAAGGCATCGGTCTGTGCCGTACCGAGCACATGTTCATGCAGCCCGACCGCTTGCCGATCGTGCAGCAGATGATCATGGCGAACACGCCGCAGGCGCGCGAAGCCGCGCTCGAAAAGTTGTTGCCGATTCAGCGCAACGATTTCGTCGGCATTCTCGAGGCGATGGCGGGCCTGCCGGTCACGATTCGGCTGCTTGATCCACCGTTGCACGAGTTTCTGCCCTCGCTCGAGCGGCTGCTGGTCGAGACGACGGAGCTGCGCCTTACCAAAGGGACAGATGACGCAACGTACAAGCAGACGATGGCGATGCTGCGCCGCGTGCGGCAACTGCACGAGCAGAACCCGATGCTGGGCCTGCGCGTCTGCCGCCTGGGCATTGTCTTCCCGGAGATCTACGCAATGCAAGTGCGCGCGATCTTCGAAGCGGCCTGCGAGCTGAAGACGCGTGGCGTCGATGCGCGTCCCGACGTGATGATACCCGGCGTCGGGACCAAAGAAGAGATGCAGGTGACGCACGACGCGGCTAAGGCTGTTGCCGATGCGGTCATCGCGCAATGCAAGACGCCGGTCGCATACCACATCGGAACGATGGTCGAGTTGCCGCGCGCCTGCATCGTTGCCGACGAACTGGCCGCGATCGCGCAGTTCTTTTCCTTCGGCACGAACGACCTCACGCAGACAACGTACGGCTACAGCCGCGACGACGCGGAGAGCAGCTTCATTCCGGTCTACCTCGACAAGAAAATCTTGCGGGACGACCCATTTCAGGTGCTCGACCGTCAGGGTGTCGGTGCACTGATGCGCCAGGGCGTCGCACTCGGGCGTGGTGTGCGTGCCGATCTCAAAATCGGCATCTGCGGGGAACACGGCGGCGAGCCGTCTAGTGTCGCGTTCTGCGATCAACTCGGGCTCGACTACGTCTCATGCTCGCCCTACCGCGTTCCCGTCGCGCGCCTGGCCGCGGCCCAAGCAACGCTCGGAACGTTGCATTAACCACGGCGGAATTTCGCGATGATCTCGGCGCAAATCGTGCGCGCGGCGCGTACGTCGGCGCGATCCCTGCGAACGAAGAGTTTACGCCAGTAGGCCTTGCCGCTGAGTTTGGCGATTACATCTGAGACCTCGCGCGCATCGACGAGCCCCGATGCCGTCCCCACCCACACCGTATGCCGTCCCGGATCGGCGCGCAGCGGCAAGCGGTGCATGACCTGCGATTGTTCGTCGGCCCACACTGCGTCGTCGCCAAACATCTCGCGGAGCGCAGCGTCACACGCCAAAAACGCATCCTGGTCGGAGTCGGCATTGAACTCGGCGGCAAGCGCGTAGATGCGAATGCGCTCGCGTAGCGCGCGGGCGGGCTCGCTCTCGCGACCGCGCAGTTCATTGAGCACACGGAAATCGTCCCAGCCCAGGAATTCGCCAATCGGATCGAGTCGGCGGGGATCCGGCCAAAGCTCGCGCAGTACGTCTTGCAAAATCCGTTCGAACATGCGCGTGGTGTGATGAAAATAGACCGATGCAAACATCATGTAGCGCGCAACCACGAAGGATTCGAGTGCGCGAACGCCGCGCGCGTCGATTCCGAGCACACTTTCGCCGTCGCGCTCGAAAAGACGCAGCGATGCAACGAGCTGATCCGCGTCGTACCGGCCGCTGGCAACACCTGTGAAGTAGGCATCGCGCAGCAGATAATCCATGCGATCCGCATCGAGATTGGGGCCGCTCACAAGTTCACGCAGGGCCGGATAGCGCGCGTTCGGATCGCCGACGATCAGTGCGAGCACATCGGCAGGATCGATCTCGAGCGCCTCGATGCCCTCGCGCATCGGCGGGAGTGCGAGGATCTCTTGCGTGCGCAATTCGTGGCGCACGCCAAGAACCGCCTCGCACGCGTGGCTAAACGGACCGTGCCCGACGTCGTGCAGAAGCAAGGCGCAGCGTACGAGCCGGCGTTGATAGTCGCGCTGCGCTGCGGTGCCGCCGCTCGCATGGTGGATCAGATTGTCGTACGCGCGCGTGCCCATGGCAAGCGCCCCGAGCGCGTGCGTGAAACGCGAATGTTCGGCTGACGGAAACGCGAGGTAGGCGAGGCCCAGTTGGCGCAGACGGCGCAGCCGCTGCATCGGCGCCAGATCGAGCAGGCGGGCTTCGCCCGGTTCGAGCTCGATGAAGTGGTGGACCGGATCGAAGATGCGCTTCACTCTGACGGGGATTCGGGCGCTTGGCCGAAGTTACTGTTACCTTGCCTCGCCTCGACCAAAGCGTCATTCGCGAGATCCACACCCGGATCGATATCGCTACGTTCATCGGCCAGTACGTCTCGCTCAAGAAGCGTGGGCGCGACTTGGTCGGGCTGTGCCCATTCCACGGCGAGAAGACGCCGTCGCTGCACGTGCATCAGGAAGAGGGCTACTTCAAGTGCTTCGGCTGCGGCGCCGGCGGCGACGTCATTGCGTTTGCCATGAAACTCGAAAACCTCCCGTTCAGCGATGCCGCGCGGCTACTCGCTAACAAAGCTGGTATTGCGCTCGAAAGCGAGGATCCACGCACCGCGCGTAGGCGCAACGAACGCGAGGCAATCTACGAAGCCAACGCAATTGCGGCTGCATATTTTGAGCGGATGCTGCGCAGCGCAAGCGGCTCGGCAGCGCGCGCGTACTGTGAGAAGCGTGGGTTCGGCGAAGCCATCGTCGAGCGATTTCATCTCGGGTACGCGCCCGACGGCTGGAACGGTCTCACCGACGAACTGAGCCACAGCGGTGTTGATCTGCAACTTGCCGAGAAGGCCGGGCTAGTAAAGCCCTCGCAACGGGGCGGGTACTACGACTTCTACCGAAATCGCTTGATGGTACCGACCTATGCGACGACTGGTGAAGTGATTGCATTCGGCGGACGCGAGCTGGGTAGCGGCGAGCCGAAATATCTGAACACGAGCACGACGCCCGTGTATACCAAGGGCGAGCATCTTTTTGCGCTCAATATCGCGCGCCGTGCCGCGCAAGCCGATCGTACGTTAATCGTCGTCGAGGGCTATCTCGACTGCATTGCACTGCATCAAGCCGGCTTCGAAGGCGCCGTTGCCGCACTAGGCACGTCATTTACCGAGCGCCAGGCGACCGAGCTGCGTAAATATGGCGACAATATCTACCTGTGCTTCGACGCCGACGCCGCCGGGAGCAGCGCTGCAACCAAGGCGGTGGATATTGCGTCTAAGGTAATCGAGCACACCGGATCGAGCGTTCGGGTCGTGGCATTGCCCGAGGGCGAAGACCCTGACAGCTACGTGCGCAAGCACGGGCGAGCGGGCTTCCAGGCCCTCCTGGATACGGCCAAGCCCTCGATCGAGTTCAAGCTCGATCCGCAAATAGACCGTTTACGCTCGGGATTTGACTCCCCGTCGGCAATCGCGCGAAACGCCGAGGCGCTGATTCGTGAGTTAACCCCACGTGAAGAATGGGACCGTTGGCGCGTCTACGTTGCCGGACGGCTGAAGGTGAACGTCGACGATCTTCGAAATAGCCGCTTCCTCGCCAACAGCGCCAACTTTTCACCACGTTCTGACAGAGCGAGCGCAACGGGGAGCCGTCACGCTCCGGTCAACGGACGGTTTGGTAGGCTCGAACCGCTTTCATTCGAACGCGATGTGCTCGGGATCGCTGTAGAAGATCCCGCGCTTGTGCTCGAATACGCGGATCGCATTGCGCCCGACCGCTTTCGCAACGAGGTGTATCGGCGTACTTACCGGCTTCTCCTCGACTACGCGCACGAGATGCGGACTGCAGCTGATGCGCTCGCCGCGTGCGAGGACGACGATGAGGCGCGGGAATTGTTAGCGTCGCTTGGTCAACGAGACCGCAGTGCGACGGTGCGTTACGGTGACTCAGATGAGCGCCGGGCGCATCTCGACCGCATCGTCGAGCGGTTGACACATGAGGACGAGGCAAGCCGGTATGCCGAGCTGTCCCGTTCGATCGACGAAATCTACGAATCGGGGAAATCCGTCCCCGGCGAACTCTTGGGTGAGTTCGAACTCCTTAAACTGAAGCTAAAGAAGTAAACCGAAAATCACGAGTCTAATTGTAGGAGCCTCCGCGGGCCAAGCCCGCGGCTCAAATATCAAGAAAGGGGGTGATGTCCGAGTGCCACGTAAGAAGTCCGCGGCTGCGGTTGCCGAAGCGCAACCCACGCTCACGCTGGATGAACTGAAGAAGAAGCTGATCGCGCGCGGCAAGCAGCGCAGTTCGCTGACGTACGAAGAAATCAATACGGCGTTCGATGCGCTCGACGACGTCAACCCCGACGAAATCGATGGCCTGTTCGAAGAGATCACTGCCGCCGGCATTGAGGTCATCGACGAACAGAAGGAAGAGAAGCCTGAGGCCGAGGCCGAGGAAGAGCGTGAGGAGCCAATTCCCGATGGGCTCTCGCTCGACGATCCGGTCCGGATGTATCTCAAAGAGATCGGTCGCGTGCCCTTGCTCTCGATGGAGCAAGAAAAATCGCTCGCAATGCGGATCGAGGCCGGCGAATTGGAGCTGCAAAAGAACGGTACCGCGGATTCGCGGCTTGTCGCCGATGGCGAAGAGGCCAAACGTCAGCTTACCGAAGCCAACTTGCGTCTCGTCGTCTCAATCGCGAAGAAATATGTCGGTCGCGGCATGCTTTTCTTGGATCTCATTCAAGAGGGCAATCTCGGCCTAATCCGCGCCGTCGAGAAGTTCGACTATCGCAAGGGCTATAAGTTCTCCACGTATGCGACGTGGTGGATCCGCCAGGCGATCACCCGCGCGTTAGCCGATCAAGCCCGCACGATTCGTATACCCGTGCACATGGTCGAGACGATCAATCGTTTGATCAAAGTCTCACGCCAACTGCTGCAAGAGTTGGGCCGCGAGCCCTCGGTCGAAGAGATCGCTGAAGCGATGGCGCTCACGCCCGAGAAGGTGCGCGAGGTGATGAAAATCTCGCAAGAACCGATCTCCCTCGAAACGCCGATCGGCGAAGAGGAAGATTCGCATCTCGGCGATTTCATCGAAGATCAGGAGGCCGTTGCGCCTGCCGAAGCCGCATCCGTCATGCTGCTCAAAGAAAAGATGGCGGACGTGCTGCAAAATCTTACCGAGCGCGAGCGCAAAGTGCTCGTGCTCCGCTTTGGACTCGAAGACGGCCATCAGCGCACGCTCGAAGAGGTCGGTCAGGAATTCGGTGTGACGCGCGAGCGCATCCGCCAAATCGAGGCGAAGGCGCTACGCAAACTGCGCCACCCCTCGCGCGGCAAGGCGCTGAAGGACTACTGGAGCAACGAATAGCCCAGCCTGGGTTGTTACGCGGTGCGGAGTTCCTGACGTTTTTCCGGTGAACGCAGCCACTCGATAGCGGCCGGATTTATCGTGTCGGCTTCGATCGAAATCACTCGAAAGTAGTTTGGATCGATCGCATAAATGCGCTGCGCGCGTTCGGGGTCGGTGAAGACCCCGACAATCCGCCCCGCGCCCTTCGTATCGACCACGACATGGGATTCCGCCACGAGCGCTAGTCCATGCTCTGCGCGCCAGCGCTCGCATGCACGAGTGGGTTCATCTCGGCGAAGGCGCCGCTCGGGTTGTTCATAACCCAGACTTCTAGATCCCAGATGTTGTTGAAGAGAAAGACGCGCTTCACTTGCGAGGCGTCTTTGGCTTTGCCGAGCGCAACGACAGTCGCGGCTTGCGGATTGTCGGGATCGCCGCCGGCGGCTTTCCACTTCTCGACGGAAGTGGCGCCATATGTCTCTTTGCCGTCGGCGACAACCACCCAGTGGACGTGCGCGCGGAAGTGCCCCCAGCGCTCGGGGGTTACACCCCAAAGGTTGGGCTTGGTGCCGGCAACGTAGGGCTGCGAGAAGTCGGCGCCGAGCAATTTGCCATCGACGCTGTACCAAAGCTGGCTCGGGTGTTGCGGATCGTTCGAGGTCCACGCCAGGTTGGCGTAGCTGATCGAACCAGTCTTGTCCTCGTTCGTGTAGCGGAAGTATCCGGCAGCTTGTGCTTGCGCGATCGTTGCGAAGCGCGCGTTCAAGTCTCGCTGGACTCCGCTGACGAAGGCGACTTCGGCGCCTTGCGGTTTGGGAGAGAGCGGCGGCGGTGACGCCATTTGCGCGAATGCTACTGATGATGACACCGCGAGCATTGCGACGAGCGCGGGAAGAAGGCGACGAATCACGTGCTGCTCCTTGCGTACTTAGCGATTACGTAGTGGTGTCGGTATGCTAGTGGGAGGCCCCGCAGGCCCAGCGGGATTCGGCATTCCAGGCCCGAGCGTCGGGGGGACGAGCTTCGGCGAATAGGTGGCGTTCACGGTCGCCATCGGCATCGCGCGGAACGATGAGACCGGCGTCTCGGCGTTGAGCACGAGCGGTCCGGGCGTTTCGATCGCGATCGTGCCGCTCTTTGCGATGACTAGACTCGCGTCGGTGATTCCGGTGATGCGCGCGCCTGCCTCGGCCTTGAAATTGCGGCCCTTACGAAAGACGTGTAAAAGTAGCGTCGGGTACCATTGATCGCCGATGGTGTTTTCCGCTTCGGCCGTGGTTTCATGGCCCGCGGAGACGTTCACGTTGAGGTGGGAGATGCGGGCGTGCATCGGCACGACGCGCCCATCCGAAAGCGTAAGCGGCCGAAAGTAGATGTCGACGAATCCGTATATGTCGGGATTCGATGCTGGTAAGGCGTCGGTGATCTTGATCTCGATCGGTGTTCCGGCGGCCGCAATCGTGACGCCATCAAGCACGAGCGCTTTCTCGAGGTGGGCTTTCACGATGTCGCCGGCCTTCGATGACGACGACGAGATTTCACCGTCGAGTATGAACGCCAGTGGCGAACCGATCGGGAAGATATTCGAGGGGGAGTTTGGCGTTGCGGTCGGTGAGCCCGATGGGCGCACGGTCTGCAGCGGGAAAGCACCGACTCGCATTGGCGAGAACGGGGCTACCGCGGCGAGCGCGATGCTCGCCGCAATTAAAGTTACGAAACTAGCTCGCGCGCTTTTCGCGTGCAGCTTCCTGTTCGGCTGCGGCGCGCTTTCCTTCTTCGATGAGCTGCTTGACTTTTTGGCCACCTTTTTGTCCGATTCGTTCGTAGAAGTCTGGGCCGTAGCGATCGCGCGTGGCTTCGCCACCTTTCTTTCCACCCTTCTTACCGATCTGCTCGTAGAACTCGTGACCGTGAGCCTGTTTCGTCGCGAGCCCACCCTTACGACCGATCTGTTCGTAGAATTCGGGCCCATACTTTTTCTTCACCGTCTGACCGCCTTTTTGGCCGGCCTCACGGACCGACATACCGGTAGTCTTCTTTGGTGCTTCAGGGGTTGCCATGGTTGCTCTCTTTTCCACTGTTGGGTTGCCGTCCAGAGGGACGGCGAACGTCGTGCATATACTAGAACGCAGGTTCGAGTCTTTTGGTTGGGGGGCGGTACAAGAATTGGGGTCAGGTTTGCGTTCAGCCATCATTATCGCTTTGGGGGCCGTGGTGTTTCTCGGCGCTGTCCCAGATAGCACCGCTGTGGAGATCGTGCGCCTCGAATCCCAGCGCTCGCTGGGAGATGGCCAGTTAGCGGCACTACTAGCCTCATCTGATGAGGAAATAGCGGCGCGCGCGGCCCTCGCGATCGGGAGAACCAAACTCGAAGCAGGCGTGCCGCTACTCGAGGCGCACCTGAAAGACCCTCGCGATGCCGTCCGGGCGTTCAGCATCTACGGCTTGGGCCTGATCGGCCAGGGCAGCGACGCGACTGCGATTGCGACGGCCGTTCGCAACGATACATCCGGCGCCGGCCAGGTCGCCGCAATCGATGCGCTAGGACGATACGAAGAGGCTAAGCGGCTGGATGCAAAGGCTGAAACCTTTGCCGAGCTGATGCTCGTGTCGGTGATGGATGGCGTCAGCCGCTTCACCCCTGACGTCCGAGGCAAGGCCGCGATTGGGCTCGGGTTACTTCGCCGCCGGCGACCCAAGCCGATGGCGTTGCCGCGCAGCTCGACGCAACGTATCGGGTGACGGGCGCTCGATCCGGCGCGTGCGCGAGCGGATCATGTGGACGATCTTCCGCTACTATGCGGCGAAGGTGCCGGTCGCGACCCTGCGCGGCGCGACTGAAGGATCAAGACGAGATCGTGCGCATCGAAGCCGTGCGCGCGTACGGCAAACTCAAAGACAAGACGCTCGTCGCGGATCTGCAGCCGCTGCTCAACGATCCATCGTGGCGCGTGCAAGAGCAGGCCGCCGAATCGATTCGCTTGTTGCAGGGCGGAAAGCTCACCGAGCATTGGACCGCGATCCCATCGTTCGTGCACACGCCGGCACCGGTAGCCGATCAATTCGCCTCGCTTCCGCGTGGTAGCGCGCACGACGCCGGCATCGGGTGCGCCGCGCGCGGATGACATGCCTTCGCCCTTGCCAACTCATTGCCACAGACCGCGCGCGACATGCTGGGGCCGGCCCACGGCTTGCATCCGCGCCTGCGTATCGTAACGACGCAAGGCAATATCTACGTCGCACTCTATCCGGAATGGGCGCCGCTTACGGTCACCAATTTCTTGAACATGCTCAATCGCGGGTTCCTCGACAACAACCCGTGGTTCCGCATCGTGCCGGATTTCGTCGTGCAGACCGGCGAGCAAGATGCGAAGAACACGCCTGGCCCGGGTTACTCGATCCCGGCCGAAGAGAATCCGCTCGAGCAGAATAGCTACATCATCTCGATGGGGCTAGATTATGACGACAAGACGAACTTACCCAAACGCGACTCGGCCGGAAGCGAGTACTACATCACGCTCTCGCCGCAGTATCATCTCGACAACGCGTTCACGGTCTTTGGCGCGATGACGAGCGGCTTCGACGTGTTGGGCCGTCTCACCGAATCCGACAAAGTGATCCGTATCGAACGGATCAGGGATATCCAGCTCTAAAAGATTTTCTCCGAGTCGAGCAAGATCGTCACCGGGCCATCGTTGACGAGTTCGACTTGCATGTCGGCGCCGAATTCTCCGTATTCGACGCGCAAGCCGAGTGCGTGCAGCTCCGCACCGGTTAGTTCGTAGAGTTCGCTCGCGCGCGGCTCTTTGGCCGCGGTAATAAATGACGGACGCCGTCCTTTTCGCGCGTCGCCGTGAAGCGTGAATTGGGAGACGAGCAGAATCGCGCCACCCGCTTCGAGCACACTGCGGTTCATCAGCCCCGCTTCATCGGGAAAGATGCGCAGGTTCGCGACCTTCTCGGCGATGTAGCGGGCGTCGCGTTCGCTATCCGCTGCTGCCACGCCGAGCAATACCATAAGCCCAAGTTCGATACTGCCGGTCGTACGCTCGTCGACGCGAACGCTCGCGCGCAGAACCCGCTGCACGACCGCGCGCACCGAGCTATTTACTCCAGATCGACGTAAGCGCGAAGAGCGCGTTCTCTCGGCGCTCCATCACGCGGCGATAGAAATAGCCGGCCCAATGCGTACCGTAGGGCACGTAGATGCGCATGCGATAGCCGTCGGCGACGATGTCGCGCTGCAGCTGCGGCCGAACGCCGTAGAGCATCTGGAATTCGAAGCTATCCGGTCGGATGCCGCGCTCGCGCGCGTAGGCGCGGATCTGGTCGATCAGCCCGCGATCGTGCGTGGCGATCGCGGGGTAATTGCCGCGTTCGAGCAGTGCTTTCGCAAGCTCAAAATACTGCAGGCGGATCTCGGGCATGTCTTTGATCGCGATGTCGGCCGGCTCGTTGTACGCGCCCTTGCACAGGCGCACCCGCGCCCCGAGTTCGATCATGCGGGCGAGGTCGTGCGGCGTGCGCTTGAGGTACGCCTGGAGCACGATACCGACGTTTTTATCGCTCGCGTACGCCCGTTCGAAGAGGTCGAGCGTTACGTGCGTCACCGCGCCGCCTTCCATATCGATGCGCACGAACGGGTCGGCGTTTCGTTGCGCGTGATGCAGGATGCGTTGCAGGTTATCCAAGGCGAAGCTCTCGTCGATCAAGAGGCCCATCGCGGTCATTTTGATCGAGACGTTACTTTGCACGCCGGTCTCCCGGATGCGATCGAGCACCGCGATGTACGCGTCGCGCGTCTTGATCGCCGCATCTCGCTCGAGCACGTCCTCGCCGAGGAAGTCGAGCGTTGCGGTCATCCCCGCGGCGTTGAGCTCACGGACGGCTGCGACAGCCGAGTCGACCGTCTCCCCCGCGACAAAGCGCTTGGCAAGAAAAAAGAAGTTTTTCTGAAAACCCGAGCCCGGGGCAAACAAACGGTCGATCATGGCCATACAGCAGCCCACTACTACGACGCGGCGCCGCAAAACCCGCGCTCACGAGGGCATCGGGGGGACGCCGCGCTCCATTATGGAAAGTTTACCAAACCCTCACGTGACTCCCTAAGGCGTTAAAGTGGCATACCCGAATGGCTGAAGAGATGGTTCAGCGCAACTGGCGGGTGCTCATTGCCGACGACGACCCGGCAATCTGTACGCTCATTGATACGGTTTTGCGCAAGGGACCGTATGAGATGGTCATGTGCAACGACGCGGAAAGTGCGCTCGTTGCCGTTGATCGTCAGGGCCCGTTTGACATCATCATCTGCGATTTCATGCTGCCCGGCATCTCCGGCCTCGATCTGGTCGAACGCCTGCGTTCGAAAGAGGGCCTCCGCGGCGTGCCGATCTTGATGATCTCCGGTCACACGAATTACGCGATGGATGGCCGTGCGAAGAATGCCGGTGCCAATCTCTTCCTCAACAAGCCGTTCACGATCTCGCAGCTGCGCTCGGCGGTAACCCACCTTCTGGCCAAACGGGACTCACTCACCGGCGCACAACTCTTCTGATCAAAATCCTCTTCATCGCGCTCTCGCTTGCGCTCGACGTGTTTGCAGTGAGCATCGGGGTCGGAATTCGCGGCGGATCCAAGCGCGATCAAATTCGCATTGCCATCGCTTTTCCATGTGCCGAGATCGCGATGAACTGCCTGGGCGCATTGCTTGGGAAGGTGATCGGTCAGCTGATCGGCGATGCGGCCGGCTACGTAGGCTTTGGCGCGCTCATCGCGGTCGGCGGCTACATGATCATCGAAGCGCGCAGCGATCTCTCGGACCGCTCGCCGATCGACCCTGGCAGCGGCTGGGGGCTCCTGGTCGCATCGCTTGCGATCAGTCTCGACTCTCTCGGCATCGGCTTCTCCATTCTTTTTGTCGGCGTACCGGTCGGCATCAGTCTCGTGGTCATCGGCGCGTTCGCGGTCGCTGCAACACTGCTCGGCTTGCGGCTCGGACGCATACTGGGGAGCCATGTCGAGGACGCAGCCGAGATGCTCGGCGGCGTGCTGCTTGCACTCACCGGCGTCATCTTTATCGCGCTCAAGGTGCTGCACATCGGCTAGCGGAAGCGCGGTGCCATGCACGCGCAGGTGGGTGACTCGCTTCTGCAGTTGTGGCACGGCAGTGGTGCGCGCTCGCTCGTCGTCGTCGGGACGGGCAAGAACGTCGGAAAGACCGTGACCCTGCGCGCGATCTACCGCGCCTGTGTTGCTTCCGGTGGCGTCTGCGGAATTACGTCGATCGGCCGCGACGGCGAAGCCGTCGACGCCGTCGACGCGCTCGCCAAACCGCGCCTGTGGCTCGAACCGCAGACCGTCGTTGCGACCGCACGCGACGTCCTCCCGCGCTCGCCCGCGAGCGAGATTCTGGCGCTTCCGCCGCACGTGAGCGCGGCCGGCGCGCTCGCGTACGCACGCGTGCAGGCCGCGGCGCACTACGAACTCATCGGACCCCCAAACGCTTCGGCGTTGCGCGCCGTAATCGAGGAGCTCCTCGCCTTCGTCCCACGCGTCCTCGTCGACGGCGCGATCGATCGTATTGCGGCGCTCGCCGGCGGCGATGACGCCATCGTGGTCGCATGCGGCGCCGCTGCGGCGCGAACCTTGGACGAAGCAATCGACGATGTGCGTGCGCTTGTCGTGCGCTTACAAACGCCGCGGTTCGAGGGCGCAGATGAAAAGCTAGTGATCGAAGGTGCGCTTAGTGCTTCGCTGGCCGCGCGTTTGGTCCACGCACGCGAAAGGCGCACGATCGTCGTGCGCGATCCGACGCAAATCTTACTCGCCGGAAAAGCCGCGCTGCACGCATTCGAGCGTCTCACGATTCGTTGCGAGCGTCCCTTGCGCGTCGTCGCTGCCACGATAGCGTCGATCGGTCGCGAGCGCACCTTCGATCCACGCGCCTTTGGCCGCGCGGTTGCGCGCGCAACCGGCCTGCCGACCTTCGACGTCTACGCGGCGGAGCGCGCCGCGTGAAGACTGCCGGGCTCCTCGATGATGCGAGCGCGCAAGCCATCGGCTTTGCATGGTTACGCGCAGCACTGGCGCCGGCCGGTGCCTACGGCGATGCGATCTTTGCCGAGATCGAACCTTTTGGTCCGGGCCAACAAGCTGGTGCGTCCGCGCGCGCGGAGCGGATCGCGCGCATCGCCGCGACGTATGACGACGCGCAACTCGACGCAATGCGCGAAATCTTGGGTGGCGCGCCCGATGCAAATGCCGCGATAGCACGCGCCTCGATGGGCGATCTCCTCGAGGACGCGAATTTACTCGAGTTGCAGCGTTTCTTTGACGCGTGTGCGCGTTTGGATGCGCTTACCACCGCGTGCGACGATCTGCCGCGTACGGCCAGCGCGGCGCTGCGGGCCTGTGCGCAGGCACTCGAGTGCGGCCGGACCGGCGGTTTCGGCTTCTATCTCGACGATGCATTCGACGCGGTGCTCGGCGCGGCACGCGCGGCGCTAGCGCAGGTGCAGGCTGAATACGATGCCGCGCAAGGCCGTGCGCACGCCGCGATCGCCTCCGCGCTCGGTCGCGAAATTTCCATGCCGGAGTTCATCGTTATGCGCACCGATCTGCATGGGCCGTTGCCGCCGGGCGTGCGCGTTGTGCGTGAAACGCCGGTCTATCTACTCTGCGAGCTCGATGCGGACGAAAGCGTGCTGGCTGCCTTGCGCCGTCGCGATGAGGCTGCGGCGAACGTTGCGCGCGCCGAAGAGCACGTGCGCGCGCACCTCTCCGCGACGACTCGAGAGCATGCTGCGTCACTCGACGCAGCCGCGCGCGCGTTCGGCGAGGCCGATGTGCTGATCGCTGCCGCGCGCTTTACGCGCTTGCGAAAGTGTAGCGTTGCCGCTCTGAGCGACGATGGGCAGCTGCGCTTCGAGGGTGGCCGCTTCGTTCCGCTCGAGCTCGAGCTTGCGGTACAAGGTCGCGCGTTTACGCCGATCGATCTACGGCTCGACGGCGTCGCGGTGCTGACGGGTCCCAATATGGGCGGTAAGAGCGTTGCGCTACGCACGTGCGGATTGATCGTAACCTGCGCGGCGTTTGGCGTTCCCGTGCCGGCTGCGCGTGCCGCGGTTCCGTTGTTCGCGCAGATCGCGTGGCTTGGCGTCGGAACCGGCGATGGAGACGGGGCAGGCGGCTTACTCTCTTCGTTTGCACGCGAGATTGTGCGCCTGCGCGACGTCCTTGCAAGCGATACGACACCGCGGTTGATGCTCTTCGATGAGTTCGCGCGCACGACGACGCCGCGTGAAGGGAGGGCGCTGCTGATCGCGGTGATCGAGCGTTTGCAGCACGAGCGCGCGTGCGGCCTCGTGGCGACGCACCTCGGGGGCGTCGCCGAAGCGGCACACGTGCGTCACTACGCGGTGCGAGGGCTTCGCGGCATTCCGCAGCGCCCGGCAACGACCGATCTGGCGCAGGCGCTTGAAACGTTGGCCGCTTCGATGGATTATACGCTGGAAGAGGTTCGCGGCGAAGGGACCCGAGAAGCCGATGCGATCGCCCTGGCGTCGCTGCTCGGCATCGACGAAGGCGTGATCGCTGCCGCGTGGCGCGCGATGGAGTTAGAATGAATCGTAAACTCTTAGAGGCAGGCTCGATCATCTCGTTGATTGGCGCTTTAGTCATTGCCGGTGCGGGCGTGGCGCGCGGCATCCCCTACGCATGGCTCCTTTTCGTTGGACCCTGCGTGATCTTCGCGGTGATTACGATCTCGCAGCGCTTGCCGGTCACGTCGCTCAATCTCACCGTGAAGGTGACGAACGAGAATGCGTCGCGCATCGAGCCGGTTGCCCGTGATTTCCTCGCCACGATAAAAGGCTACGCGATGCTGCTTATGGCATACGTGAACTACTTTGCGGTTTTCCGCGTATCGACGGCAATATTCTTTTTCGTCGAAGGCACGATCTTGGTCGCGATCTTCGTATCGGTCTTCGGCTTCATCGGAAGGATTAACAAGCTCGCATGATGCGTTCGCTGCGCATCTTACTCGATGCAATTGCACTCTTCGCATTGCTCGTGCTCTTTGCGCTCGCGATCGACCGCGGCTGGCATTGGGTGTACTGGCGCATTCCGGTGCTGACGCTTGCTATATATCTCTTTTCGTGGACGCTGGAGCGATTTCCGGAACGACGGTGGATACATCTCGTCATCGTCGGCGCGCGGGTAGTGATAGTGCTCGCCGCCTGTTGGGCGGAAATCCAAGTGGCGCGCTGAAGGGTAGTAGTGCCCATGCAGCCGCTGATCATTACGTGCGCGCCGGTCGGCGCCGAAGTCACGCTCGAGCAAACGCCGCACCTACCGTATACGCCGGCGAAACTCGCCGAGACCGCGCGTGCGATTCGCGAGGCCGGGGCATCGATCGTTCACGTGCATTGTCGCAACGACGATGGCAGCAACACCCACGACGTGCTGCGGTTTAAGGAAGCTTATGACGCGATTCGCGGTGCAAGCGACTTGATCGTCCAATTCTCTACCGGCGGCGCGATCGGCATGACACCCGAAGAGCGTGCGAGCGTGCTGCAGCTGCGCCCGGAGATGGCGACGCTCACCTGCGGTACTGTGAACTTCGGCGACAACATCTTCGAGAACAGCTTTCCGATCATGCGTGGTATTTTGGCCAAGATGCGACAGCATGGTGTGCGTCCCGAACTCGAAATCTTCGACAAAGGCCACCTCGCGAACGTGCGCGTGCTGGCGAAAGAAGGGCTGCTGACCCTCCCCCAACACGTCGACTTCGTGCTGGGCGTATCGGGCGCGCTTGAAGCGACGGTGGCAAACCTCTGCGATCTCGTCGGCGACGTGCCGGCCGGCTGCACCTGGTCAGTAGCCGGCATCGGCCGCGCACAGACCGCGATGGCAATGGCCGCGATCGCCATGGGCGGCCACGTCCGGGTGGGGCTGGAGGACAACCTCTATTACAGCAAGGGGCGCCTGGCCCGTAACGAGGAGCTCGTCGCGCGCGTGGCGCGCATCGCCGCGGAAGCCGGACGGCCGGTCGCTAGCCCTGCCGAAGCTCGCGAGATTCTGGGACTCCAGAAGTTAGCCGCAGCTTAACGGCAGGTGAAGGTGTCGAGGCCCACACCTTTTAACTAGCGGCCGTTCGTGTTTACCTATGTTGTGCGGCGGACGCTCGCAGCGATTCCGCTCTTGCTGCTGATCTCGATCATTCTGTTCGTGATTTTGAACAATGCGCCCGGCGGACCGCTGGCGCCGTATTTGCAGAATCCGCACATCACGCCGGCCGACATCGAGCGCCTCAAGCACAACCTCGGGCTCGATAGGCCGATTTGGTATCGCTACTTTGTGTGGCTCGGCCAGATTCTGCACGGTGACTTCGGCTATTCGACCACCAATTCGGAGCCGGTGTTACAGGCGATCTGGGAGCGGTTGCCCGCGACGCTCGAACTCATGGGCGCCGCGTTCATCGTGTCGCTCAGCATCGGTCTTGCAGCAGGCATCTTTTCAGCCGTGCGTCCGTATTCGCTGGCTGATTACGCGATAACGACGCTCGCGTTCTTTGGACAGTCGATGCCGGTCTTCTGGTTTGCCTTGATGTTGCAGCTTCTTTTCTCCGTGCACGGTATACCGCTGCCCGGAGGCTACGAGATTATCTTGCCGTCGGCAAGCATCAGCACAACCGACACCTTTGATTTGGGCGATCGCATCGAGCACTTGATCATGCCGGTCATCGTGCTCGCGCTGCTCAACCTCGCGCTGTACTCGCGCTTCATGCGCTCGTCGCTGCTCGAAGTGACGAAGATGGATTACATGCGTACGGCGGCGGCCAAAGGGTTGAGCGGCGCGACGATTATCTTTAAGCACGGCCTTAAAAACGCGCTGATCCCGGTCGTCACGATCGTCGCCCTGTCATTCCCGGGCGTGCTTGGCGGCGCGATCGTTACCGAGACGATCTTCGCGTGGCCCGGCGCGGGGCGCATGTTCTACAACGCGCTGCTGCAGAGCGACATCGCGCTGATGATGGGCTATCTGCTGATCCTGGCGACGGCGGTCGTCTTCTGCAATTTGCTCGCCGACGTGCTGTATGCGTGGCTCGATCCGCGGGTGGCCTATGATTAACCCGCCGGCTGATTCGGCCTTCGCCGCGAGCTCCTCTGCGTACGACGATCACGACGAAACCGTCTACTCCAAAGTAACATTTTGGACGCGCTTGCGCCGCCACAAGCTGGCGGTTGCGGGCATCGTCGTGCTCACGCTCATTATCCTCTCCGCGATCCTTGCGCCGCTGCTCGCGCCCTTCGATCCGAATGCCATCGACAACGTGCATTGGCAAGGAACGCCGCTGCCGCCGTGCTTCCAAGACCACGTGCTCTGCGCCAACCATCTACTCGGAACCGACGCGGTCGGGCGCGATTTGCTCTCACGTCTGCTCTTCGGCGCACGGATTTCGCTACAGGTCGGCATCTTTACGGTGCTCTTCGAAGTGATCGTCGGCGTGATCGTCGGTGCCTTCGCCGGCTATTACGGCGGCTGGATCGATTGGCTAATGATGCGCATGACCGACGTATTTCTCTCGATTCCGTTGCTAGCGTTCTTGCTGGTGCTGACCGCGATCGTCGCCGCGAGCTCGAATAAAGCGGCGCTAAGTTTCTGGGTGCTGGTGCTGATCATCGGCCTACTGTCGTGGCCGACGGTCGCGCGTTTGGTTCGCGCATCGTATTTGGTGCTGCGTGAGCGCGAGTTCGCCGAAGCTGCGCGGGCGGTCGGGAACGGCGACCTGCGAATCATCTTCCGCCACCTCTTGCCTAACGCCGTCGCACCAATCGTCGTGCAAGCCACGCTCGACGTGGCCTACGTGATCGTGCTGGAATCGACGCTCTCGTACTTGGGCTTCGGCATCCAGCCGCCGACGGCGTCGTGGGGCAACATGCTCTCCGACGCCCAAGCCAATCTGCAGGTGGCCTGGTGGGCGGCGGTCTTCCCCGGCCTCTGTATCCTCTTTACGGTCCTCTCGATCAACTTCATCGGCGACGGCCTGCGCGACGCCCTTGACCCCAACATGAAGTAGACGATAGACTACGCAGGTTGCCCGGACGACCCCGGGTAAAAAATTGAGTCCCCGTGCGCAGGTGGCGGAATTGGTAGACGCACCAGCTTGAGGTGCTGGCGGGAGAAATCTTGTCCGGGTTCGAGTCCCGGCCCGCGCATATTTTCAATTGAGTCCGAGGTGTTTGCCTCGGGCTCGATTTGCTTTCGCGGCCGCAGCGCGGTCGGTGCTATGATGAAGTCACCTTGCGAAGGGCGCTCTACTTTGAGCTACAATTCGGGGCCGGTTCTTGCCGGCCTCGAACTATTTTCGTGCGCTACTCTAGGATTCTGCCTTTTACCACGCCGGAGACGTGGAGCTCACCGCTCTGCTTGGGTCGCACGTTGCCTTTGACCACTCCTTCGAGCATTGCGCTGCCGCTTAGCAAGAGGTCACGCTTAATGACGCCATTGACGTAAGCGGTAGCGCCCGGTTCGATTGTCAACGAGCCGGTGATGACACCGTGAAAGTTCAATTGGACGCCGCCTCTGACGACAACGTTGCCCCGAATGACACCGCGCAAGGTCAGATCGGAGCTGACGGTCAGATCGCCCCCTACGACCGTAGAGCGGCTGAAGGGGAGGTCTTTAGCTGCCAGCGTCCTCGCGGGATAGGAGATTCATTGGAGCCCCCTCATGCAAAGAACCAGTCGCCAAAATTACGATCGGGGCGCTCGCTTTGTTTCGCCGTTACCGCGGCGACCGGGCCGAAGCGGACGGTTAGCATGAAAAGCACTATGGCTGCGGCGCCGAGTGACCTCATAATGGCACGGGCTTCCTCCATGTGACGGCCCGACTTCCTGCCCCGAAATTTTGAGACTTCTGAATCGTAAGGGCGCGAAACACCCGGGCTCGCCCGCTCGTAGTGGATGGCGTATGCTCTTTCAGGAGATATCGGAGACGTCATCGTGTGGTTAACGCGCTTCGCCATTAGTCGCCCGGTCATTACCGCCATGATTTTCGTGGCGCTGGTCGTGTTTGGCACGATCTCATATTTCCAATTGGGGCGAAGCAACAATCCGCCGGGAACGACCTTCCCGATCGTGATCGTTGCTGCGTCGTACCCCGGCGCGTCTCCGCAAGACATGGAGAAGCTGGTAATCAAGCCGGTTGAAGATCAGCTCGACGGGCTCGATCACCTCGATCAAGTCAGCGCGACCGCGCAAGAAGGCTCGGCCGTGCTCGTCGTGCAGTTCAAACTGGGTACGGATCTCGATTTGGCTGCAGTCGACGTCCAACGCCGCGTCGATACCGCTCGCGTCTACATGCCCACCGATTTGAATCCACCGAGCGTGGAAAAGAACGGCGCGAGCGAACCGCTGCTCGACCTCGCAGTGAATTCCACGTCTCTCTCCCAACCGCAGATTGCGGACTTGGTCAACAACCAGGTCAAGCCGCTGATCGCGCAGATCCCCAATGTGGCGCAAGTCGACGTCTATGGCACGGCCGACCGCGAGTTCCATGTCATGCCCGATCCGATAGCTTTGGCCGGCACCGGGGCGACGCTCGAGGACATCTTTAACGCGGTCGCCGCAAACAACAACAACGTGCCGGGCGGCATCATGACGCAGTCGACGCGTGAGGCGACCGTCGCGATCCATGCCTACATCGATCACGCGAGCGACCTTGCGGCGATTCCGCTTTCGCCGAGCACCGTGCTACAGTATCCGGTCAAATCGCTGAAGATCGGCGATGTGGCGCAGGTAGAAGACGGCCACATCGAGATGCGTACGCGCTCGCACTATAACGGGTTGCCGCGCGTCTACGTCGAGATCGACCGTGATATCAACGCAGACGAGTTGAAGTCGACGGCACTCGTACGCGATAAGCTCAAAGACATCGAAGCGCAATTCCCACAGCTCAAGTTCACGGAGATCGACGCACCCGCCGACTATACTGCAAAGTCGCTCTTGGGCGTTGGACAATCGCTGGTCGAAGGTATCTTCTTGACAGCTATCGTCATGCTGCTTTTCTTGCATGCGTGGCGCAACGCCGTGGTCGTCATGATCTCGATCCCAACATCGATTCTCGCGACCTTCATTGTCATGCGCGCTTTCGGCTTCCACATCGATACGATGTCGATGATGGGGCTCTCGCTGATCATCGGTATTCTTGTCGACGACTCGATCGTCGTCTTAGAAAATATCACGCGTCATCGCGACATGGGCGCTGACCCGCTGAAAGCCGCAATCGACGGCCGAACCGAGATCGGCAACGCCGCAATCGCAATCACGATGGTCGACGTCGTCGTCTTCCTGCCCGTCGCGTTTTTACCCGGCATTGTCGGCGCGTACCTCAAAGAATTCGCAGCCGTTATTGTCATCGCGACGTTGTTCTCGCTCTTCGTCTCGTTCACGCTGACACCGTTGCTTGCTGCGGCATGGAGCGTGAGGAGACGTACCGAGGCGACCCCAGGATGGCTCCGCGCGCTGGACAGTTTCATCGTCAACATCGCATTCCTCGCCACGGCCGCAATGGCGTTCGCGATCGGGGTGATCTTCCAGATAATCTTGCTCAAGGTGATCGGGATCTTGATCCTGGCTGTCCTGATCCTCAACCTGTTCGTGCACCGGTATGACGCGCTGTTGGAAATCTATCGCACGAAGTTGCTGCCGTTTGCGCTCGAGCATGGAACGTTTGTCATCTTCACGTGCTCGCTGTTGCTGCTTAACGCACTCGCGCTGGTCGGCGGCGGTATGAACGCAGTCTACATTGATCTCGCGTGGCTCGCTGGGCTGGTGATTGCGTATACCATCGCGTGGTTTATGCGCGGACGCGGCACTGGTTCGGCGCGCGGATTTGCCGCGCTCGGCACCTACCGGCCGCTGACCATTCTGACTTTCGTGATGCCGGTCGCGCTCGCGCTCGCGATGTTCTCGCTCGGCGTCAGCTTCGACTTCGTGCCGGCGACGCAAACCGGCCACATCAACATGACCGTGACCTATCCGCCGGGCACACCGATCGCGACGACCGATCGCTACGTCACGCAAATGGAGAACGCGATCCTCAAACTCGACGGGATCAAAGACGTAAGTTCGACGGTGGGACGCAAGCCTTCGGGTTGGGGTTCGTCGACCGGCGGCAACTACGCACAGCTCGGCGCCGACATGCTGGACAACCGTCGCGGCGATACCAACAAGACGATTCCGAAGATTCGCAATCTTGCCTATCTCGTGCCGGGCGGACAGCTGCAAGTTGCCGGCGACAATGGAGGTGGTTCAGGCGCATCGATCTTCTACTCGCTCTCGGGTCCCGAAGACGAGATTGCGGGCGCGGCCGAGAAGGTCGCGGGCGTGTTGCGCGCAACGCCGGGATCGGTAAACATCCAGACCAGTGCTGAAAATGGCGCACCCCGGCTTAATGTGGACGTCGACTCGGCGAAGTGTACGATGCTCGGCGTGAATCCGTCCGCTGTCGCGAACGTCGCGCGCATTGCCGTCGATGGTGCGGTGGCGACGCGCGTGCGCACGGCGACCGGCCTCGTCGACGTGCGGATCCAATTCCCGTCTGCGTGGCGCAAAGATGAAGATCAATTGATGAACGTGCGCGTCCGCGCGAACGATGGGTCGTTGATCCCGATCTCGTCGGTCGCAACGTTTACTTGGACGAACGCACCGACGAAGATCGAGCGTCTCAACCGCGAGCGCGTGATCAATGTGCTCGGTGACGTCCTGCCCGGCTACTCACTTGGTGCGGTTACCGCTCCGCTCGAGGCGAAGATGAAGCAGCCTGGATTTTTGCCACAGGGCGTCGGCTTGACCGCGCAAGGTGACACGCAGTTCATGCAGGAGACCTTTGCAAACATGGGCGTCGCACTGGTCCTCTCGTTCATGCTCGTGTACATGTTGATGGTTATCTTATACGGCTCGTTCCTCGAACCGCTGATCGTGATGTTCTCGGTTCCGATGGCGATCATTGGCGCGTTGATCTTCCTTGCAGTGATGGGCAAGCTGCAGCCTGAGCAAGGGCAATCGCTCAACATCATCTCGATGCTCGGCATTATCATGTTGTTTGGCCTGGTAGCAAAGAACGGTATCTTGCTCGTCGATTACTCGAATACGCTGTGCAAACGCGGCATGCGCGTCAAAGACGCCGTGTTGCAAGCCGCCGCTACGCGATTCCGTCCGATCATCATGACGACCGCGGCGATGATCTTCGGCATGCTGCCGCTCGCTCTCGGATTCGCCGAGGGTGGGGAGTGGCGGCAAGCGATTGGTACCGTCATCATCGGCGGTCTGCTCAGCTCGCTCATCCTCACGCTTTTCCTCGTACCGATGATCTACAACACGTGGATAGGCTGGTTCGAGCGGCGGGCCGACCGCAAAGCCGTGCGGCGCGAGCTCGAGACGCCCACAGCGTCGGTTACCGTGTAAGAAGCGTTCATGGTTGGGTATACAAGCCCAACCATGAACACGATATATTTCCGTGCCGCTTGCGCGGCGATGCTCCTTCTCGCAGCGAGCGGACCCTCGGCAGCGCTCGCACAACAGAACGCCGGGGTGACGGTCGTCGTCAACGGCAATACCATGCAATTCGATCAACCGCCGGTCGAACAAGCAGGCCGGGTGTTCGTGCCGCTACGCGGCATCTTCGAACAACTCGGCGCAAGCGTCGTCTATCAGAACGGCCAGATCAATGCAACGGGCCGCGGACACAACGTCGCGTTGCAGATCGGCTCGACCAATGCAACGGTAAACGGACAGACGCAGACACTCGACTCGCCCCCGTTCGTCGAGGGTTCGCGCACGCTCGTGCCACTGCGCTTCGTCGCGCAAGCCCTGGGCGCGAACGTCGATTGGAATAACAACACCTCGACGGTGACGATCACCGGTGGCCGCGGTCCCGGATACAACGGCGGCGACCGCGGGCCCGGATACAATGGCGGCGGTAACAACGGTGGATACAACCCCCAACCCCGTCCCCCGATGAACGCGAACGCGTACTTGAGCAACCGTGAACCGCAAGGGCTTGCGCAAGGACGCATGCCGGTCATCTCGGCCAATTTCGCGGTCCCGATTCGGCGCGATTCGCTACGCGTCAGCCTCGACGGCTACGACATCACCTCGAACGTGAACTTCGACGAGAACGGCTTCCACTACATGACGCGCCGTCCGCTGGGCCCCGGCTCGCACACGGTGCGCGTAACCGGTACGACGCGTGACGGCGGCCAATTCGACACAGCCTGGGATTTCCGCGTGTAAAAGGTGAAGCACCACGGGTGCGCATCGACATCTGGAGTGACGTCGTCTGCCCGTGGTGCTACATCGGAGTTACCCGCTTCGATCGTGCGCTTGCGGGCTTCGACGGAGAGGTAACGATTCGGCTGCATCCGTTTCAACTCGATCCGGATGCGCCGATTCCCGGTGTGCCGGTGCTCGAGGTCTATGCGGCCAAGTTCGGTGCTGAAATCGATGCTGTTCGCGAGCGTGTAACCACCGAAGGCGCGCGCGAGGGACTGACCTTCAACTGGGATCGCGCGATCAGGGGCAACACCTTCGACGCGCATCGCGCGATTGCGTATGCGCGGCGTATCGATCTCGACCGCGCGCTGGAGCTCCAGCTCTTTCGCGCCTACTTCACGAGCGGTCTCGACATCAGCGACCGCGCAGTCTTGGTCGACGCCGGAGCGCTCTTGGGTCTAAATCGCAGGGACCTGGCTGCGTATCTCGAGAGCGACGACGGCGTTGACGAGGTGCGCTCCGAGCTTGTCGGCGGTATCGAGCGCGGCATTACCGCCGTACCGAGCTTCCTGTTCGAAGAAGAGTTCTTGATTCCAGGCGCTGTCGACACGGCAAGTTTCGAACGTATCCTCGAACAGATGCGCGCGCTGCGATGACGGTGGGCAAGCGGCGTGCGCTCGTCACCGGTGGTGCGAGTGGGCTGACCGCCGGGATCGCTTCGGCGCTTGCCGCCGACGGGTTCGAGCGTGTCACGATTACATACCGTGCGACCAAGCCGGCTGCGACACTCGCGGCAATCGAACGCTCCGGCGCGCAGGCAAGTGCCGTTCAAATCGATTTTTCGAGCGACACGGCCGCAATTGCGGCTGCACTCGAGCGGCTCGTGCACGAGCACGGTCCGTTCGACACGCTCGTACACGGTGTCGGTGCGCTAATCGTCAAACGCTTCGTCAACCTCACGCAGGACGATTACACTAACCTCTTCGACGCGAACCTGCGCAGCGCGGTATTGACTTGTGCGGCGGTACTGCCGCCGATGCGCACCGCGCATTTCGGGCGCATCGTCGTGTTTGGTAGCAATGGGTCGAGCGAGACCCGCCCATATCGCGGATTTAGTTTATATCAAGCCTCGAAGAGCGCACTCGTGGCCTTTGCACGCACGCTCGCGGTGGAGGAAGCCGAGCACGGCATCACGGTCAACGCAATCGAGCCCGGCGATATCCGGGACAAGACGCAGACCCGGGAGCAGGCCCATTCTGCGCAGAGTCCGATCCCGCGGGGCCGTCCCGGAAGTTTTGAGGACCTGGCCGATGTCGTACGTTTCTTAATCGCGCCCGAACGCGATTTTATCACCGGGGCGGTCATTGCCGTCACCGGAGGGTTGACGCAGGCCGACGGGCGAAACGCGCACCATTCATGAGTTTTCGCGATGATACGGAGACGCATCGGGCGTTTGCGCTTCCCGGTGCCCGATTGCAATACGGCCCAGACAAAGTCGTCGCCGTCGAACACATCGAGCTCTCTCTCGAGCCCGATCTCGTGCGGCACACGCTCGACGGCGTCTGCACGACAACGGTGCGCGCCTACGACGAGCCGGTTGCGATGCTCGAACTCGATGCAGTCGATTTGGCGGTGACCGCCGTGCAGCGCGACGGCAAACCGTTGCCGTTCGCCGTGCGCGATGACAAGCTGCAAGTACGCTTCGATCCGCCGCTAGCACCAAACGAGCGGGCAGCGTTTCGCGTCACGTACCGCACGATGCGCCCACGCCACGGCTTGTTCTTCGTCGAACCGACGGCTGAGTATCCCGACAAGATTCGCCATGCTTGGACGCAGAGTCAAGATGAGAACGCCCGCTACTGGTTTCCCGCCATCGACTATCCTGCCGACAAGCAAACGTCGCAGACGACGATCGCCGTACCGAAGGGCCTCTTCGCGCTTGGAAACGGCGCACTTGTAGAGAAACGCGACGAAGGTGAAAAGACCATCTACACCTATCGACAGGACATTCCGCACAGCACGTATCTCATGACGATGGTCGCGGGTCCGTTTGTCGAAGCGCGCCAAGCCGATTCCGGTGCACGGAATATTCCGGTGTACTATTACGTGTTGCCCGGCCGTGAGGCCGACGGCGAACGTGCCTTTTCCAACACGCCGCGCATGATTGCCACATTCGAAGAGAAGATCGGCACACCATATCCGTACGCGCGCTACTCACAAATCGCGGTGACTGATTTCATTTTCGGCGGTATGGAGAACACGTCGGCAACAACGCAGACCGATCGCACCTTGCACGATGCGCGTGCGCATCTGGACTTCTCGAGCGACCCCCTCGTTTCGCACGAGCTCGCCCACCAGTGGTTCGGTGATCTGCTCACCTGCCGCGACTGGTCACAGGCATGGCTCAACGAAGGGTTTGCAACGTACTTCGAATGCGTCTGGCGCGAGGCCGATCTTGGGTACGATGAGTATCTTTACGACGTTTTTGGCTGTGTTTCGCGCTATCTCGAGGAAGACACCGATCGCTACCGCCGTCCGATCGTGTGCAATCGGTACCGCGACCCGATCGAGATTTTCGACCGCCACCTCTATGAAAAAGCCGGCGCTGCACTCCATATGTTGCGGGGTGAGCTCGATGACGGACGCTTCTGGCGTTCGATAGCGCGCTACGTAAAACAGAACGCGCAACGCAACGTCGAGACGATCGATCTGATTCGCGCCATCGAGGAGGAGACCGGGCGCAACACGCGCGCCTTCTTCGATCAATGGTTTTATCGCGGCGGTCATCCCGTCGTCGAGGTCAGCGTCGCGTGGGATGAAAAACGCAAAGCCGCCACGGTAACGATCGATCAGAAGCAGCACGTCGACGACGGCAACCCGGCCTACAGCTTCGACGTCGACCTCGGGTTCTGCGCGGCTCTCCCGGCCGCGCCCGCCACGAACGCGGGGCCCGGACCGCTCGCAGGCGAGCGGCGCATCCGCGCTCGCGTGGAGCGCAAGCACGAAACGATCACCGTGCCGCTCGATTTCGAGCCGTTGCTCGTGCGCTTCGACCCGGGCGCGTGGCTGCTCGGCGATATCACGTACAAGTTCGGCGTAACGCTTGCCGCGGCGGCGTTGCGCAGCGACCCGGATCCGGTCGCGCGCATTCGCGCTGCGCGGGAACTCGTCAAAGACGGATCGCAGACCGCGCGTGAGGCCCTGCGTGCGGCCTTCGATCGAGACCCGTTCTGGGGCGTGCTCGAGCAAGCGGCGTCTGCGCTCGGCGAGACGCGCGCGCCTTGGGCTCGCGAAGTGCTGCTCGCAGCGCTGCGTCATCCGCATCCGAAGGTGCGTCGCGCGGTCGCAGCGGCACTCGGCAGTTTTCGCGACGAAGCTGTTGCAACCGCGTTGCTTGCAAGCGCGCACGACGACGAATCATATTTCGTACGCGCTTCTGCACTCGCGTCGCTCGGGAAGACGCGTGATCCTCGAGCGTTCGATGCGCTCACCGATGCGCTCGGCAAGCATACGTGGAACGGCACAGTCGAGGCCGGTGCGGCTCGAGGGCTGGCTGAACTCGCCGAAGTGCGCGCCGTGGACGTGCTGATCGACGCCGTTGCGCTCGGGCACGATGAAGGCTTGCGGCGTGCGGCCGCTGGGGCGCTCGCGCGCGTGGGTGAATTGCTCTACAGCGAGCGCGCACGTATTGTCGACGCGATCGTGGAGTTGCTCGACGACCCGATGTTTCTCGTGCAGCTCGCGGCGATCGGCGCCGCGGAGCGACTCGAGGATCCGCGTGCGCTCGGGCCACTCGATCGATTAGCGCAAAACGGCTTCGATGGTCGCGTGCGACGCGACGCTGCCGAGGCCGCGATCCGGATACGTGAGGCCCAAAAAGTTCCCTCTCAAGTGAGCGCCCTGCGCTCGGATCTCGATACTCTTCGTGAAGAACAGCGCACGCTACAAGACCAGATCGACAAGATCGAAGCGCACCCGCGGCCCTAAACGCCGGCTCGCCGTTCTCGCATTGCTCGCCGTGATCGTTCTTGCGGTCTGGGCGATTGCGCGGGGCGTATTCGAACACGTGCCCGCAACGCGCAATCCGGCGCCGATCACGGCGAGGCAGCGCGCGACGCCGCAGCCCGCAGCTTGGAACGCGTCGCAGATCGCCCGTTTGGGTGGTGCGCTCGACGGAGCGTTTGAGCCGGCGCTCTCGGATCGATACAGCCTCGTGGTGATCGACGCCAGCGGCCGCGTGATCTATGCAAGGCACGAGCGTTCGGCGGTGACGCCGGCTTCGGCACTCAAACTTGTTGTCGCAGATGCCGCCCTGAATCTACTTGGCCCGGCATATCGCTTTCACACGGTTCTCGCAGCTACGCGCGCTGCGCAGGGCGGTCGGCTCGATAGCGATCTGTGGCTGGTCGGCTCGGGTGATCCGTCGCTGCGCAGCGACGATTTGCGCGGTGGAGTACGCCTGCTCGCGCGCAGCGGGCTGCATCGAATTGACGGCAGCGTTGCGATCGACGCAGGCGAGATGAGCGGACCCGAGATCAATCCGCACTGGGATCCGAGCGACGCCGATGAGGACTTTCAGGCGCCGGTGAGCGCCGTCTCGCTCGATGGCGACACCGTCGAAACGCAACCCAATGTGTGGGTACCGGTCCACGACATGCCGGTCGTGGTCGGTGACGTGCTCGAACGGATGCTAGCGCACGCGGGCATCATGACCGCCGATCGGCCGATCGTGGCAAATGCGCCGCTCGATACGATCGTGCTGTGGGATCATCGCTCGCCACCCCTGCGCTCGCTCGTCGCACACATGCTCTATTTCTCGGACAACCATTATGCGGAGCAACTCATGCGCGCGCTTGCCGTCGACGCGGGCGAAGCCGGCAGCGACCAGAACGGCCTCGCGATCGAACGCGAGTTTTTGAACTCGCGCAGCATCCCGACCGACGGCATGCGCCTGGCCGACGGCAGCGGTTTGGCGCAGGCCAATCGGATTGCGGCCATCACGCTCGCACGCATTCTGAGCGATGCGGAGTTGCGCGATGGCGGCGCGGCGCTCTACCTACTGCTGCCGGGTGGAGGTCGCGACGGCACGCTCGCCGACTACGATTTTACGACTGCAAGCGGGCGTGTGCGCGCCAAGACGGGAACGCTGCGCAATGCCAACTCGCTGGCGGGCTACGTGACGACGACGCATCACGGCCGTATCTGCTTTGCGTTTCTCATCAACGACTCACCCGGCGATCCGCGCGCGGCCTACGTGCAAGCGGTCGATCGACTCGCAACGTTTTAGGGAATTATGCTCGATCACGATACTTTTACGTCTCTGCTCGAACGAGCGCTCCGCTTCGGGGGCGACTACGCCGACATCTTTTGCGAGCGACGGCGCTCGTACGCGTTTCGTCTGCAGGACGGGCAGATTCACGACGGCGCGACCTCGGTCGTGCAGGGCGTAGGCATACGGGTCGTGACCGGAGAGTCGGCGGGCTACGCCTATTCGGACGATCTTTCACTCGAAGCACTGTTGCGAGCGGCCGAGGCGGCATCGTTGATCGCGCGCAACGCGCCGGCCCGGGCATTTGGCCGCATCGACCTTCGGCCTGAGGTCGTGCCAGCGCTCTACGATCAAACGCGTATCGATCACGCTCCAGCTGCGCGTTACGTCGATCTGCTCGAGCGCGCCGACCGCACCGCGCGAGCGTTCGATTCCCGTATTATCGCCGTCAATGCGAACCTCACCGACGAGCTCCAAGATGTGTGGATCGCGACCAGCGATGAACGATTCGTCCACGATCATCGGCCGATGATCACGTTGGGCGTGCATGCGGTTGCGAGCGCGCGCGGCGAGCGCGGCTCAGGCTATGCCGGTGACGGCGGTCGCACGTCGATCGCGTACTTCGACGAGCATCAACCCGAGGTGCTGGCTGCTGATGCGGCACGCATCGCAGCGACGAATCTCGACGCTGAGCCGGCACCGGCGGGTGAAATGGAGATCGTGGTCGGCGCGGGCGGCGGCGGCGTGCTTTTGCACGAGGCGGTTGGTCATGGACTCGAGAGCGACTTCAATCGGCGCGGTACCTCGCTCTATAGCGATCGCGTCGGCGAGCGGGTGGCAAGCGAACTTGTAACGATCTACGACGACGGCAATCTCCCCGAAGAGCGCGGCAGCGTCACCGTCGACGATGAGGGCGTTCCGGGGCAGCACAAGGTGCTGGTCGAGCGAGGCGTGCTCCGCGGGTACATGCAAGACACGCTCAACGCTCGATTGATGGGCGTCGCGCCAACGGGCAGTGGACGTCGTCAATCCTATCGCTTCTTGCCGCAGCCGCGTATGTGCAATACGTACATGCCTGCCGGCGACTCTACTCCGGATGAAATTATCGCCTCGACGAAGCGCGGGCTCTATGCCAAAGCCTTCGCGGGAGGGCAAGTCGAGATTAGCAAAGGCGACTTCGTGTTCATGGTCGCTGAAGGCTATCTGATCGAGAACGGCAAGGTGACCGCGCCGGTCAAGAATGCAACGATCGTCGGCAACGGGCCCGACGCGATGACCAAGGTGGTTGCCGTGGGCAACGACGCGCGACTCGCACGGCGCCACTATACGTGCGGGAAGGGCGGACAGCACGTGCCGGTCGGCGTTGGCATGCCGACCGTGAAAATTTCCTCCATCACGGTTGGAGGCACCGCCGATGAGTAGCGTCTCTATGGATGATGCGCTCGAGATCGCCGCACACGCCGTCGATCTCGCGCTCGAGCTCGGCGCGCAGAGTGCGGAGGCATCGCTCTCGGTAACGCGGCGCTTTCACGCCGAAGCGCGCGACGCAACGATAAGTAAACTCGAACGCTCGACCGGTTCGGGATTGCATCTGCGCCTGTGGAGCGATCGCCGTCGTGCCGGCGTCACGAGCACCGCCTTGGATCGCGATGCGCTGCGCGCCGCGATTGTGCGCGGTCTCGACCAACTGCAATACGTTGCCCAAGATCCATACGCCGGTTTACCGGACGAGTGCGGCGCCTACGCGGGCGACCTTGCGCTGGTTGATGCCACGATCCCACTGCGTGATGATGCGGAGAAAGTTGCCGATGCGCTCGCGCTCGAGCAGGCGATTCGCGCCGCGGATCGGCGCATTGTGAACTCCAGCGGATCACACTATGGGGATGCCTCGAGCACGATCGCGCTCGCGAACTCGAGTGGTTTTCGCGGCATCTACGCGACGACCAGCGCGTCGCGTTCGACCACGCCGCTTGCGCAAGAGCACGGCGCGAAGCGGACCGGGCACTACGGCACCGCGGGGCGCTTCATGCGCGATCTCGAGGAGAATTCAGTGGTAGCGGCGGTCGCCGCGCGACGCGCAGTTGAGATGTTTGGAGCGCGCAAACCGCCGACGATGCACACGGCGGTGATTTTTGAGCGCGACGTCGCTGCGGCCGTGCTGGGCGATATCTCTGCGGCCGCGGCTGCATCGCACGTTGCGGTCGGCAACTCGTGGCTTGCCGAGCGGATCGGCGAGCGCATGGGAAGCGAACTCGTGACGATCGTCGACGACGGAACGATGCCCGGCCGCTTGGGCAGCTCACCGTTCGACGGCGAAGGGGTGCCGACGCGTCGCACAGCGGTCTTTGAATCCGGTGTTCTGCGCTCGTTCCTTTACGATAGCTACTATGCACGCAAACTGGGTGCGCGGACCACAGGTAATTCGACGGGTGGAGGCATCGGCGCCAACAACTTCTACTTGGAGCCGGGCTCCGGAACGCTGGACGAGCTGATCGCAGCCACGCCCCGCGGCGTGCTGGTGCTCGATACGATCGGATTTGCGACCGAGCACGCTACCGGTGCATACAGCCGGGGAGCGCGCGGGTTCATGATCGAAAACGGCGAGCTAGCATACCCCATCGACGAGTTTACCGTGGCCGGGAACTTCCCCGACATGCTGGCGGCGATCGATGCGGTGGCGAGCGATCTGCGCTTCGACGGCTCGACGGTCTCTCCGTCGTTCCGTGTCGGGGCGATGACTATCAGCGGGAATTGAGGGAGATGCCACAGGTACCGATTAGTTTTACGCTGATCATGCGCATCGAGATGCCGAACGAAAACGGCGCGTTCGGTATGCTTGCGAATGCTATCGGCGACGCGGGCGGGCAGATCGCCGCGGTTGACATGCGTTCGGTTACGGGCTCGAAAGTCGTGCGCGACGTCACGATCAACGTCAGCTCGGAAGTGATCGGGAACGAAGTGCAGCGTGCGGTCGAATCGCTCGACGGTGTGCGCGTGGTCTCCGTCTCCGATTCGACGTTCCTCGCACACCTCGGCGGCAAGATTCGCGTGGAAGCGAAGTTGCCGGTAAAGACGCGCAACGATCTTTCGCTCGTCTATACCCCGGGCGTCGCGCGCGTGTCGATGGCAATCGCTGCTGATCCGAGCAAGGCGTTCCAGCTCTCGATCAAGCGCAACACCGTTGCGGTCGTCACTGACGGGACTGCGGTGCTTGGTCTCGGCGACATCGGTCCACTCGGCGCATTGCCTGTCATGGAAGGCAAAGCGGCGCTCTTCAAACAGTTTGCCGGCATCGATGCGTTTCCGATTTGTCTCGATACGAAGGACGTCGATGAGATCGTCGAGACCGTCGTGCGTATCGCGCCGGTCTTTGGCGGCATCAATCTCGAGGACATTTCGGCACCGCGCTGCTTCGAGGTGGAGCAGCGGCTCATCGAGCGGCTCGATATCCCGGTCATGCACGACGATCAGCATGGTACCGCGGTGGTGATCCTTGCCGCCTTGATCAATGCCGCGAAGGTCGTTGGCAAGAATCTCTCCGATCTCCAAATCGTGGTCTCGGGTAGCGGCGCGGCCGGCACCGCAACGATCAAGATGTTGCTCGAAGCCGGCGTGCGCGACGTGATTCCGGTCGATCGCAATGGTGCGATCAATCGCGAAGAGCGATACGACAACGCGCATTGGCGCTGGCTTGCCGAGCACACGAATCGTGAGAATCGCCGCGGTTCGCTCGGCGACGTCTTGCGCAATGCCGACGTCTTCATCGGTGTCTCGGCGCCGGGCATCTTGAGGCCCGAGGATATTGAAGGGATGGCGCGCGACCCGATCATCTTCGCGATGGCAAATCCAACGCCCGAAGTCATGCCCGACGTCGCAGCCCCCGTGGCGGCGGTCGTGGCAACGGGGCGTTCGGACTTCCCCAATCAAGTGAACAACCTGCTCGCTTTTCCCGGGATCTTTCGCGGGGCGCTCGACGTGCGCGCCCGCCGCATTACCGACAAGATGAAGATCGCCGCCGCCTACGCGATTGCGTCGATCGTGACCGACGAGGAGCGTAGCGCCGAATACATCATTCCGAGCGTTTTCGACCCCCGGGTGGTCGACGCCGTCGCCAAGGCGGTGGCTTCCTCTGCGGTCGACGAAGGCGTCGCCCGGCGTACGCTGGTAAAGTCTGAGGAAGAAGAAATCGATTCTAAGGTATAAGAGTCTGGATTCGAGCTTAAGGAGGCGCTGGTGGCCCTAGCCAAGATGTTGGTAATCGAGGACGACGAGGACGTCGCTCGCCTAGAGCAGACGGTGCTCGAGCGCGCCGGTTACGAGGTCAAAGTGACGTCGAGCGGGGCCGAGGGGCTCGAGCTCGCCGACACGTACAAACCCGACGTCGTCGTGCTCGATGTCGGGCTACCCGACATCTCGGGCCTCGACGTGTGCACCTCGCTCTCAAACTCCAACAATGCCTTTATCCTGATGGTCAGCGGCCATTCGCGCGAACAGGACATCCTTCTGGGTTTAGGCCTGGGAGCCGACGACTACATTACCAAACCGTTCTCCGGCAACGAATTGGTGGCGCGTATTGCATCGTTCTTGCGCCGCCGCGAGAAGTTCACGCAGAAGAAAGAGGGCAGCAACGTGCTCGCGCTCGGTAGCGCGCAACTCGACCGCGACTTTCATACGCTGCTGAACAACACGACCAACGTCTCGCTAACGGCGCTCGAATTTCGTCTGTTGTGGTTTCTCGGTGAGGCCGAAGGGCGGCTTCTGACGCGAGCGCAGATTCTCGAGCACGTGTGGAACGATACCTCCGGCGTGCCAACGCGTGTCGTCGACGTGCACGTCGCGGCATTGCGCAAAAAGCTGCTCGAGGTCGACGCCCCGCTCGAAATCTCGAGCGTGCGGGGCATCGGCTATCGTCTCGACAAACGTTGACCTTCGTCTCGATAACAGAGACGGGCGTCCGCTCTACGTTCAACTAGCCGATCAGCTCGCGCAGGCGATCGAGTCCGGTGCGCTTGCGTCGGGCGCGCGTCTACCCGCGATGCGCGACCTCGCGCGCGAGCTTGGATGCGCGCTCGTCACCGTATCACAAGCCTACGAATTGCTCGCGGCGCGCGGCCGTGTGATTTCGCGCGTGGGGAAGGGTACATTTGTCGCTCCACCACCCGAAGCGCCATCACCGTTTGCGCGGCGTTGGGAGCCCGACGTTTCACGCTTTGCGCGTGCTCAGCGATTGGACGGCGTGATCGAGCAACTCACGCGCGCGACGCATCCGGGCGCGATCTCGCTTGCCGCGGGACACCCGGCCCCCGAGACTTTTCCGTTGCAAGACTTCGGCCGGGCGGTACATCGGACGTTGCTGGACGACCCACCCGAGGCGATGCAATACCGCTCCTCGACCGGTGATCCCGATCTTTGTGAAACGCTTGCCGACCTTTTGCGCGCGCGCGGCGTGCGCGCCGCAGCGAACGACATGATAGTGTGCAGCGGCGCGCAACAAGCGGCGGATCTCGTTGCCACGGTCCTGCTCGACGATCGTAGCGTGGTGGCAAGCGAAAGCCCAACCTACTCTGGGACGCTGGGCGTCTTTGACGCACGTGGCGTGACCTACGTCGAGGTACGCAGCGACGGCGACGGCGTGCGCGTCGATGACGTGGAGCGGGTCTTCTCCGAGTATCGTCCGCGGTTGTTCTACGTCAATCCGATTGCGCAAAACCCGACGGGCGTCGTCCTTCCTGCGCGTCGCGCAAAACAGATCGTTGCGCTGGCGCGCCGCTACGACGTGATGGTGCTCGAGGATCAGACCGGCTGGCAGCTCACATACGACGCTGCTGCGCCGCAGCCGCTTGCGGCATTCGATACCGACGGTCGCGTCATTGTGATGGAGAGTCTGTCCAAATCGATCTTCCCGGCGCTCCGCATCGGATATCTCTATGCGCGTGGCGCTATCGCCGAAGCGCTCGAGGTCGCGAAGGTGCGTGCCGACGTGTTTACCTCGACCCTCACGCAGCGGGCGCTGTGGCGCTTCATGAACGCACCTGCGTATGCGCGCCACTTGCGCAGTTCGCGCGCGCTCTACCGCGAACGCCGCGATGCGTTCGTCGATGCACTTGCGAGCTTCGTGCCGTGGGCACAGGTGCGGCCGCCGGCCGCGGGCGTCAACGTGTGGCTCGCGCTGCCGTCGCGCATTTCCACGCAAGCCGCCTTTGACGCGTGTGCGCGCGAAGGCGTGCTGGTGATGCCGGCTGAGCCGTTCTATCCCACGCGCTCCGGACCGCCCGCATTGCGCCTCTCGTTCGGGGACATCGATGCGGCGACGGCGCGCGAGGGCGCGCGGCGTATCGGTCAGGCGCTGGGCGAATTCAAGAACTGATAGTTTGTGTACGTTTCCCGCACGTGCACCTGCAGCCAGAACATGAGGCCCGAACCGCTTACATCAACTTTCATCGACGCGGGCATCACGTGCCCGTCGAAATCGGCGAACGTTTGGTCCATCGTGAGGGTGACGTCGTTCCGGTTCTTGCCCACGACGGTACCGTTGACGTCGAGCGGACGCAGCGTTCCGGGCTGCGCATAGAGTGTCGTAAACGGATGATCGTGATCGCCGGGATGCTTGTCGGGACATGTGGCCGCGAGCGCAAAGGCTATCGCGGGCGTGCCCGCGACCGTCGTCGCCGCTTCGCCGGTCGCGCGGTAGCACCCCGGGTCGAAAAGCGGCCGGCTCACCGGATTCATGTTCTGGACCTCGTCATTTGTCGCCACATTCACATGCATGTGCCCGGAGATTACCTTGCCGTCCTCCACGCGCATGACGATGCGTTCGCGGCTGGCCGAGGCCCCGAGCCCGTTGACCGTGTCTTGCACCACGTATGCGACGTACGGGGTCAGGTGCGCCTTTGAGATCTGCTCGAGGACCCGAGCATAATCTGAATCGACGTTCATGTACCTAGTTACGCCCGAGCCAGCTCCCGTGTTTCAGGCTACGCGACCAGTGAAAGCGCGCGAACTGCACGGTATCGTATGCGAGCAATGCGAGCGACGCGAGCACGGCCACCCCGCCGGCCACGGGCACACGCTGCAGAGCGCGCGCGAGCGCGATGAGCACGGGGATCGTGGCGTAGGCGTAGCGATCGGCGGAAATGGGTTCGCCCGCGAACAAAATAATCGCGATGGTGAGCAATCCGTACACGCTTAGCAGCAGCCCAAGGGACTTGCGTTGAACGACAATCGCGATTGCAGCGACCGGAACCAACGCGACGAGCAGGATGCTTCTCCACAAGCCGATGATCGAGGCGTGCAGACGCGATACCACGCTGCGATATCGACGCCGGCCGTGCGCCAGGCATGCTCGCCATGAGCAAACGCGAGCGGATCGCCGAAGCGTAGCCAACAGAAAAGCGCAAAGAGTCCCACGCCGCTAAATGCGAGCGCGGCACTCGCAATACCGCGCGCGCCGCGCCGCCGTACGATTGCGTCAACAACGAGCGCGGCGGCCAGAGCGATACCGAGCGCGCTGGTTGCGCTTGCCGCAGCACCCGCGAGTCCACCCGCCAGACGTTGATCGCGCAGCGTCCACCAGAGCGCAAGCGCGCTGAAAAAGAGAAATGTACCTTCGTGGTAGGCGACGCTCGCAAACAACGAAGTTGGAACGGCGCATGCAACAGCCACGGTCCAACACGCCGTCGCATCGTTCCAGCGGGCGCGGACGAGCTTGTAAAGTACGATGAGCGCGGCGAGAAAGGCGATGTTGCTGACAATGGTTCCCGCGAGGGGCCACGTGATTCCGGCGCGCAGCAACAACGACGCGAGCATCGGATACAGTGGGAAGAATGCCGCATCCCGCTGTGTGTATCGCGTAGCGAACGCATAACCGTGTTGCGCGATAGACCCGTACCACGCGCCATCCCAGTTTCCCGTGCTCGCCATCGGATGCGGCGACGCGATCATGAACGCGACCGCGACAATGGCTCGGCTAACGAGCCAGGCAAGCAAGACAAACCGCATGGTTCCTGGGTCTTCGCGCAGACTGCAGGTTCCCCGCGTCACGCATCCGTAGCCTAAGCGGGTGAACTTCCGAGGACCCGTGATCACGGCGGCGTTGGCCGCCGTTTTGCTGGGTGCCGCCCCCCGCCCGGCGCCCCTCTATATCTACTCCGCGCCCGCGGCGGCTCGTCCCGCCGGCGCATCCCCCGAACGAGCCACCGACGCCGTGCTGCCCGATGGGCGCATCGCGGCGCCGCTAGGGGCTGCGGTCTTCGTTGGTACCAATCCGCTCGGCGTCGCCGTCTCGCCGGACGGGCGCTATGCCGTGGTTGTCAACGCGCAACAAAACGCCGCGTTCGGGACGGCGCCGCCGCCCGCTCCGACCATCATGCCGGGCTACAGCATAACGATTGTGGACGTGCGGACGATGCGCGTCGTCAGCGTCTATCGCGATGCAGCGTTGACGCTCTTTAGCGGTGTTGCTGCAGCCAGCGATCCCAACGCTCCGTCGCAAACGACGGTACTCGCTTCAGATGGCCCGCATGGCCTCGTGCGCTTTTTTAGTCTAGGCGGCGACGGCACGCTGACACCGGAGGGATCGGTTCCGATTGCCGGGTTCCCCGACAAAATTACCCTCGGTGCCGGGGGCCGTTTCGCATACGTGACGAGCAACCTCGGCAACCGCGTGAGCGCGATCGATCTCGCTTCGCGACGTGTTGCCGGCGAGGCGACGACGGGCTATTTCCCCTCCGGCGTCGCGCCGGTCGGCGAACGCCTGTATGTCACCAATGGCGGCCTTTCGACGTACGCAGCATTGCCCGCGCCAGTTGCGCAGCCGGCGTTTGCAAATGCGAGCGCCGATCAAAACCAATCGTCCTCGCTCTCCGTATTCACGCTCGACCCCGGCGGCGCGATCGATACGCAGGTCACCGCTATTCCGAACATGCCGATGGATCCAATTCCCGACGGGATGCAGAACGTCGGCGGTGCGCGACCCGACGCAATCATCGCGCGCCACAGCGGTGGTTACGCCTACGTTACGATGGCCAACGTCGATCGCGTTGCAACGGTCATGCTCGAGAACGGCGATCCGCAGGTCGTCGCCGGATTAGATTTGCGCTTCTTTGTCGATTCGCCATATGGCACGCAGCCCAGCGCAGAGGCGCTTTCGCGCGACGATAAGCGGCTCTATGTCGCACTGGCCGGACTCAATGCCGTTGCCGTGCTCGACGCGCGCGATCCCGCGCACTTGCATCGTCTTGGATTGATTCCAACTGCATGGTATCCGTCGGCACTCGCGCTCTCACCTGACGGGCGGTATCTTTTTGTTACGGATGCGAAAGGCGTCGATGGCTGGGGCGAGTTGCAGCGGGTCGATCTCAAGACGCTTCCACTCGGATCCGCCACGACGTCTGCGCTGCGTTACAATCGTACGGCCGGCGTGGCGCACGCAAATCCAGTCGTGCCGGCGTTGCGCTCGGGTAAGCGCAGCAGTTCGATCGACCACGTCGTCTACATTGCCGTCGGCGATGAGAGTTACGATACGATCTTCGGCGACCTTGGTCGCGGCAACGGCAGTGCGTCCTTCGCCGTCGACGGCGCAAGTGCGACGCCGAATTTGCACGCGCTTGCAAGTGCCTATGGTATTGCCGACAATTTCTATGTCGCAGATGCGAATCTCGACGCGAATGCGCAAGCTGCGCTTGCCGGCGCACCATCGCTCTATACGCAGCGCGTGGTGCCGGTCAACACCTCGCGCGTACCGCTCGACGATCGCGGCAACGATCCTGAAGATTATCCACGAGCGGGCTATCTGTTCAACGCGCTCGCGCGCGCCGGATTGTCGTATCGCGACTATGGAGGTCTTCTCGCGCTCTCGGGCTACCGCACCCAAACCGCAGGGCGAAACGGCGCACGCGCGCGCGGTCTCTATACGCTCAACGTGCCCGCGCTGATGGCGCTGGACGGCCACGTCGATCTAAACTACCCCGGCTGGAATCCGGCGATCGGCGACGACGCGCGGGTGAACGAATTCGTCGGCGATATGGGGCGACTCGTGCAGAACGATGCGGAGCCGGCCTTCACCTACCTTTGGCTTCCGGCGTCGGCGCCGGGCGGCATGGCGGCAGCCGACCGCGCTCTCGGGCAAGCGGTCGCGTTCCTCAGCCGGACGACCCATTGGTCCTCGACCGCGATCTTCATCGTCGGTGAAGGCGTCGCCGGGCCGCGCGATCACGTCAACGTCGCCCGTAGCTACGCACTGGTCGTGTCACCCCTCGCGCGCCCGAGCTATGTGGGTCACGCGCACGTAAGCGTCGCGAGCGTGGTCAAAACCGAAGAAGAGCTGCTGGGGCTGCCGCCGCTCTCGCTCGCTGACCTCTTGGCGACCGATATGGCGGATTTCTTCGGGCAGGTCCCGTATCCGTCGACATACCAGGCCCTCCCCTAACCTAAGGAGCCGATGACAACCATCGATTTCGGTCCGCGCCTGGTGGGCACGCCCACCGGTAGATTGCGCGCCGCCATCCTCTTGAGACCGGCCGCAACGCTCGAGCGAGCCGCATCGCTGCCCGGCGAGCCGGGCGCGGTCTACCTGCGTGCGCTCGAACAACACGAGATCCTCCGTAAGACGCTCGTATATTTCGGCGTCGAGACGATCGTGCTCGAACCGCACGGCGAGGATCCGTATGAAACGGCGATCTGTGACGCGGCCGTCGTTTTTGAAGATGGTGTGACGATCATGCGGCCGAGCGCGATGTCGCGCCGCGCCGAAGCGGATCGCTTCGAAAGTGAATGCGCGCGCCTCGACATTCCGATCGCCGGAGCGATTGCCGCGCCGGGATTGCTCGACGGTGGCGACGTGCTGCTGGTCGCGCGTACGGCGTTTCTCGGAATGAGCTCGCGCGGGAACGAGATTGGCCGCGCCGGCTTTACTGCCGTCGCGCGTGCGCATGGATTCGACGTCATCGAGGTTCCGCTTGCGCCTGATGCGTCGTCGCTGCGGTCGGTTGCAAGCGCCGTCGCGCGCGATACCGTTGTGATCGCGCCGGATAAGGTCGACGCAACTGCGTTCAAAGGCTTTCGCACGATCGAGCTCGAGCGCGGTGAAGATCACGCTGCAGGGGTGATCTGCGTAGGCGAGCATCACGTGATCGCCAACGCGCGCTATCGCACCTCGCTTGCGCGCATGCGCAAGGCCGGCATCGTGGTTGAAGGCATCGATCTCTACGATTTCGAGAAAGTGGGCATTACGCCATCGCTTTTGGCGCTTGCCCTGAAACGCGACTAACCGCGCAATGCGTGTCGCGGTAGTCTCCGACATCCACGGTAATCTTGTCGGGCTCGATGCCTGCTTAGCCGACTTGCACAGCCAGGGCGGCGCAGATGCGATCATCGCCGCCGGCGATTTGTGTATAGACGGGCCCAAACCGAAGAAGGTCTTGCAGCGTTTAGAAGAGGTGGGCGCTCAATCCATTCGCGGCAACACCGATAGGTATTTGGCTGCGCCGGGCGATGAGAAGTTTGAAACACCGGAGCATGCGCAACTCGAATGGACCCGTCGCGATCTGGGCGAGAAGTGGCTTGGATGGCTAAACGACCTGCCATTTGCGATTCGCATCGGCGACGACGGCAATCAACTGCTTATCGTGCACGCAAACCCCGCCAACGACCACGAGCACTTATGGCCGGATGCCGACGATGCGACGCTCGAGCGGCTTGTCGGGGATGAGCATGCGTCGACGATTGCTTTCGGGCACCTGCACTTGCCCTACGTACGCGTCTGGCGCGGGAAGATGCTGGTCAACGTTGCCTCAGCTGGATTGCCCAAGGACGGCGATGCGCGTGCCTGCTACGCGATCTTCACCGAGCGCGGTGGCGGCTGGGAGGTCAAGCATCGACGCGTTGAGTTCGATGTGAAGAAGGTTGCAACCCAACTCGCCGATTGTGGGATTCCGGGAAGTGTAGAGTTGATTGCCACTTTGCGGCGTCATCGCTACCGCCGCCTCAAAGGATTTGTGCCGTAACACCCGCGATCCAAATCGACCACCTGGTCAAACGGTATGGGGAGTTCACTGCCGTCGACGATATCTCGCTGCGCGTTGAGGCCGGCGAGTTCTTTGGCTTTCTCGGGCCCAACGGTGCGGGCAAAACGACGACGATCAACGCGATCGTTGGTCTAGCAAAGCCCGATGCCGGGACCATTCGCGTCTTCGGGTACGACAATCGCGAGCAGTGGCGCCAGGCGCGGACGGCCATCGGGCTTGCGCCGCAGGAATACAACTTCGATCGCTACCTCTCGATTCGCGACGTGCTGATCTTTCAGGCGGGGTATTTTGGGTTGCGGGGTCCTGCGGTCCGCGACCGTGCCGATATGTTGCTCGACCGCTTCGGCCTCACCAGCAAATCGAATGTCGAGTACACCAAGCTTTCGGGTGGCATGAAGCGTCGGCTTACGCTGGCACGCGCGTTGATTCACGAACCGAAGCTCGTGATTCTCGACGAGCCGACCGCCGGCGTCGACGTGGAACTGCGTTTGGAGTTGTGGAGTCTGCTGCGTGAGCTCAACGGCGACGGCCTGACGATCTTTCTCACCACGCACTATCTCGAAGAAGCCGAGGAGCTCTGCAAGAACATCGCAATCATTCGCCAGGGTAAGGTTGTCGCGCAGAAGCCGACGCAAGAATTGATCGCAGATGGCGCAAGCCTGCAAGACGTCTTTCTCGAGTTGACCCGCGCATGATCGCCGTCGAACGTTTTAATTCAGTCGCGCTGTGGACGCTTATCAAGCGCGAGCTGATTCGCAGTCTCAAGATCATCAACCAGGTGATCTGGCCGCCGGTCATCTCCACGCTGCTCTACGTCTTCGTCTTTGGCGTAGCGCTCGGCAGTAGCATCAAGAGCGTGCAGGGCGTAACGTACGCGCAGTTCCTGATTCCCGGGCTGATCATGTTGCAGACGATCGATTCATCCTACGGTGAGTCGTCGAGCTCGATCTTCCAGGGGCGGTTCATGAACTCGATCCAGGAGATGTTGATCGCGCCGATGTCGGCGCTCGAGATCATCCTCGGCTACGTACTCGGGTCGCTCGTACGCGCCTATTTTATCGCTGCACTGATCACGCTTCTCGGTGCGGTGCTCGTGCACACGTGGCCGCAAAATTGGGCGCTCTACTTTCTCGTGATCACGATGGTTTCGATCCTGTTCTCGTCGCTTGGTTTGATCTTCGGCCTCTGGGCCGAGAAGTTCGATCATTTAGCAGTGCTCACGACCTTCGTAATCACACCACTGACCTTTGTCGGCGGCGTCTTCACCTCGGCGCAGATGCTCCCTCCGGTTCTGCGCACGCTGGAGCTCTTTAATCCGATTTTCTACACGATCGACGCATTTCGGTATAGCTATACAAGTGCGAGCTATCTGCCCCTGTCGCTTTCGCTCGGCATGATCGCGCTGCTCGGGGTCGTTGCGTTCACGCTTGCGTTACGAATGATGGCGACCGGGTACAAACTGCGCACGTAAGGAAAGGACTGCATGCTCGCACTACTAGTGGCAACGATGGGCCTCACGCCATGGACGGGAATCGATCTCCCGACGGCGACACAGGCTGCCGCCAAGTACCGGCTGACGATCTCGGGCAAGCCGGGATCGACCGTCCATCTGAACACGAGCGGTGTTGCGACGGGATGGATCGCGGCCTTCTGCGACAACAAGGTGTGCTCGCCGACGCAGCTGACCGAGATCATGCCGAAATCCGGCAGCGTGGTCGTCCAGTTTGAGCTGATCCGTGAAACAGACGACGCTCCGCATAAGAGCGGGGCGATCATCTCGAGCAGCGACGGCTCGCGTGTGGTCGTCCCGCAAGCCTCACGCTGACTCGCTCAGCGGCGGCGTGACGAGGCGCTGCGCGAGCCAGCCCGCGATCCAGAGCGCGATGAAGATTCTCCCGCCATAGCTGCCGGCGAACCAGACTTCGAGCATTCCTATCGCCAGAGCAGCGCTGAGAATCTCGGCGCGCAAGCCTTGCGCTAGTGAGGGCGTGCCGGTAACGCTGCCGCTCACGTGCGCGGGCGTAAGGCGCGGAATGAATGCGGGAACGGCACGCGCGTATGCATCATACGTCGCGCCGTACCGGTTGCGAAGTCCGCGTTCTTCGTATCGCATGAGCATCGGTAGAAAGATCGCGTGACCGACGATGAGAACCGCGAACCCGTAGGGCGACGCGAGCGTTCCGATGCCGAGGGCGAGGAGGGCGCTCCCGAGGTAGAGTGGGTTGCGAAGATAACGAAACGGCCCGTCGACGAGCAGCGCATTCGTTCGCGCGTCGGGATTCCAGACCACGCGTGCGCTAAGGTACGACGCGCCCCACACGCGGATGGCCCAGGCCAAAATCGCAAGGAGCGTTCCCATCGCGAGCACGAGACGGGGCCCGAAGCTGCCCAAGCGCGCTCCCGCCCACGCCGCCAGCGATTCGTCTTGGCGTCCGCCAAGCGACCAGAGGAGGCTGGGGCCGAAAAGCCCGAGCACATAGACCGCTGCCAAGATAAGTCCGCGCTGGCGATACCACCACGGTGAGCGCTGTGTCATTACCACTACGGTAGTCCGCGGTGGCGCGAAAAGTTTCGCGTGCGCGAAATAGACGACGCGCCGCGTAAGCACGGCGCGATCGTCTCGAGTCTGGCAGCGCGCGTCAGGTGTGTTTGCGCACTTCCCGTTTAGCTTTGTCGATTTCCGCCTCCGTGCGATGCTTCGCTTCGTTAGCGAGTGAAGTCAGCTTTTCTTCCGTGGTCATGTTGTCGCCGTCGATGTCGCGGCGCATGTGTTCTGCGTCTGCAGTTGACCGGTGCATCGCTTCGTCGACCGTGTCCTTCGCATTGCGAACTGTGTCTTTGATGTTGTCCGCCATAATCGTTCTCTCTATTCCCCGTCGATCGTGTCGTTCTCGCACTCGTCGTGACCGCAAGAACAGCCTCCGTCTGACGTGCTCATGCAGGTGTCTACGCACGCGTCTCCGTTCTGGTCGACGGAACAGGTGCAGTTTGGACCAGCGCATTTTGCCATAGGCAGGTTCTACCCAGCCGTATCGGATTCACACACGCAAAGCGTGGGAATTGACTATCCAAGAAAGTGGAGGATAGACAACGTGGGCATTCTTGCTTGGGTAGTGTTGGGGCTGATTGCGGGGATGATCGCAAAGGCGATCGTTCCGAGCGGGCCGGGTGGTTTGCTCGGCGACATCATCGTCGGCATCGTCGGCGCGTTTATCGGCGGCTATGTGTACTCGCTCTTTGGACATGCAGGTATAACCGGATTCAATCTGTGGAGCATCCTGTGCGCGATCGTTGGAGCGTTAATCTTACTCACGATTATTCGCTTGCTAACTCCGGCTCGCTACGACGTGTCATGACCCTCAAAAAAATGGGTTGTGTTTGCGTTCCAGTTCGATCGTTGAAGGTGGACCGTGCCCAGGCATGATCACCGTATCCTGCGGTAGGCTAAACAGCTTCGCGCGGATACTGTGGAGGATATCGTCGTAGGTGCTCGACTCGCCAAATATTCCGCCAACGCTGCCCGCAAAGAGTGTGTCGCCGGTAAACACCGTCGATTTGAAAAGGTAGGATACGGAGCCGTCGGTGTGGCCCGGCGTGTGGAGCATGCGAATCTCGGCGTCATCGCCAAACGGCAGCGGCTCACTATCGTTGACCGCCACGGCTCTGCTTGCAAGGGACCCGATGGCGTGCGAATCCAGTTTGTGCATCACGATCTGGGCCTGCGGAAACGCCGCGAACACGTCGGCGGTCGCATCGCAGTGATCCGCGTGTTTATGCGTGATTAGAATATACTGGAGATGATACGGACCGTCGCGCACGGCGCGCAGCAGGTTTGCCGGGATGCCTGCCGGATCGACGAGCGCGGCGCGCTTGCCCCCATCGAGAAAGAAGATATAGCCGTTGCTCGGGTGTGGATCTTGCGGGTGATGGCGCACGTCGGGCAGCTCGATTGCCGGGGGATACCACGCGTCGGCAGCGCGGGCGGCAAACTTGCCCGGATCTAGGCGCAGAATCGGTGCGATCGCGCGCGCTTGCGCTTCTGTCGCGGTCCCACGGTCCTTGGTCCAGTTCGCGATCTCATCGGCGTCGATACCAGTTCGCAATGCAAGAGCTCGGGCATCGAGCTGATTGCCGCGCATCGCCTTGCGCAGCACGTCGCCGAACGTGTCCTCGAGGGGTATCCGCGGCCAGGCGTCCATGGCGGACTCTTCTCCGCGCAACCGGGAGCCACTGCCGCTGGGTCGAAGGCCACGCAACCATGGAACGAGTGATCATCATCGGATCGGGCCCGGCCGGGCTTACCGCCGCGATCTATGCGGCGCGCGCAAACCTTGCACCGCTTGTCCTCGCGGGCGGTCTTTACGGCGGGCAGTTGATGCTTACCACCGAGGTCGAGAACTACCCGGGCTTTCCCGAAGGCATCATGGGCCCCGATTTGATGATCAAGTTCCGCGAACAAGCCGAACGATTCGGCGCGCGTATCGAGAACGTCGACGCAACTGCAGTCGATTTCTCGAAGCGCCCGTTCGTCGTCCGCACAGCCGACGAAGAGTTTCATGCGAAAACGGTGATCGTTGCGACCGGTGCGAGTGCGCGCTGGCTCGAGATTCCGGGCGAGGAGAAACTGCGCGGGCGCGGCGTCTCAACGTGCGCGACCTGCGACGGCGCGTTTTTCCGCGAGAAGCACATCGTGGTCGTCGGCGGTGGCGATTCCGCTATGGAAGAAGCGCTCTTTCTCACGCGCTTCGGCCGCCGTGTAACCGTGATTCATCGTCGCGAAGGCTTGCGCGCGAGCAAAATCATGGGCGAGCGCGCGCGTTCGCACGACAAGATCGATTTCATCTGGAACACCGTCGTCGACGAGGTGCTCGGCGAAACGCACATGACCGGCCTCAAATTGCGTAACGTGCACGACAACAGCGTCTTGGAGTATGAAGCGGACGCGCTCTTCATTGCGATCGGGCACACGCCGAATACGGCGATCTTCCGCGACCAGCTCGATCTCGACGAGATGGGGTACATCGATTCGCCCGACGGCAGCTCGACCAACATCGACGGGGTCTTCGTCGCTGGCGACGTGAACGATATCCGCTACAAACAGGCGATTACCGCCGCTGGTTCGGGTTGTAGGGCCGCGATGGACGCCGAGCGCTACCTCGAGGCGATGGAGTTCGAGATCAAAGAGAGCGTAGCGAGCTAGGAGACGCCCTAGTACAGGCGCGTGCCGTTGGGTACCGGATATTGCGGGCGAACGAGCACGACGTTGCCGTCAAGATCGTTCATGCCAAGCACCAGAACCTCGCTAATGAATCCGGCGATGCGCTTGGGTGGAAAATTTACCACTCCGCAGACTTGGGAACCGATCAGTTCATCGGCGCGATAGACGACGGTAATTTGTACTGAGGAGTTGCGCTCGCCGATCTCGGGACCGAAATCGATCCGCAGCTTGTAGGCAGGTTTGCGAGCTCCCTCGAGCGCCTGCGCACCGAGAATCGTGCCCGCGCGAACGTCGACGCGCGCGAAATCGTCATACGCGATCGTCACTTGGGAACCAGTAAATCGCGTAACGCGTCGTCGAGTGTGGTGAAGCGAAACATATAGCCCGTCGCGAGCGTCCGCTGTGGAAGCACGCGCGCGCCGGTTAGGAGTATGTCGGCGCCCTCACCGAACATCACACGCAGCGCAAGACTCGGGACCTTCGCGAATGCCGGCCGGTGCAATACCGTCGCGAGCGTCTTGGTGAACTCTTGGTTGGTCACCGGGTGCGGTGCGGTCGCGTTGAAGGTGCCGCTCGCGCCATCGAGCGCCATGCAATATATGCCGGTGACATCGTCGATATGCACCCACGAGAGCCACTGCTTCCCGCTCCCAAGCACGCCGGCAAAGCCGAGCTCGAACGATGGCAGCATCTTCAACAGCGCACCGCCGTCGCGCCCGAGCGCGACGCCCGTGCGCACGATCGCCACGCGCATGCCGAGCGTTGCGGCGCGCTCGGCTTCGCCCTCCCACGCCTCACAGACCTTACCGAGAAAATCGTCACCATGTCCGCTTATCTCGGTGTAGCTCGCGGTCTCGCTCGGCGGATAGTAGCCGACTGCGGAGGCGGAGATGTACGCTGCCGGGTGGGAGCTTCCGCGCGCAAGCGCATCGATCAGTGCACGAGTGCCGTCAACGCGACTGGCGCGAATGCGTTCCTTAGCCGCGCGCGTCCATCGCTGTGCCACCGGTTCGCCTGCAACATTGATGACGGCATCGCACGAGCGCACTGTCTCGGCGGCTGCGCGCGGGTCGCGCAACGATGCGCAAACGACCTCGTCGCCGCGTTCGGTCAGCACGGCACGTAGATGCTTACCGATGAAGCCCGAAGCGCCGACAAGTCCGACGCGCATGCTCTTACCGCATCGTCGCCGCTGCGACGGTGCTTGTGATATTGTCGAGCTCGTTCACCGCGCGTCCGACCGCTGCCGAGATCGCCGCCGCGTTACCGCTATTTAGCGCGTCGCTGATCAGCGGCAATGGAACGGCAGCGTAGCCGTTACGACCGTAGGCGAGTTTGTCGAGCTGGTGCACGACGCCGATTTCGGTGTTGCCGTTCATACCGCGATGATCGGTGATCGCCGCCTGTCTTCCAAAGCGATTGATCGCCGCGAATAATGGACTGAGATCTTTGATGTGCGTTCCGGCTATCGCTTGCGCGCCATTGGCGAGGGTCGCCGCGTACGGCGTGAGATGATAGGGCACGATGCCGCTTGCGAGGCGCATCGTGAGGAGCGCAACGAGCTGCGAGATCGCGCGGTGATTGACGAAGCCCGGATCGGCTTGCGTCTGCGCGTACTCGAGGTCGTCAAAGTCGGAGTGATAGACGCCGAAAACGCCGTGGAAACCGACTTGTACGATCGGGATGCCGATCTCGTAGAGGAACGGCTCGAAATCCGAGCCACCGCCCGGTCCGCGCACTGTGATGGTGCGCGACTGCCTCGACCAGCGGTTGTAGAGCGTTTGCGAGGGCAGCGCCGGATCCTTGATCGCTTCCGTTGCTGGAACGATTGCGTCGCGCAGCGCGTCGGCTGCACTTGCGCCGAAGGTTTGACCGGTCGCGATCTCGTCCTCGTTGATGTACGCGATGCAGCCGCTCGAGAGCTCTCCCGCATGCGTGTGCACGAACGACGTCGAGCCGACCTCGCCGATCTCCTCGCCGTCGAATCCGACGACCACGATCGAAAAGCGTGGACGCCAGCCGCTGCGGTAGAGCGCGCCAAGCGCGCGTGCCGCCTGAACGACGACCGATGTTCCCGAACCGTTGTCGGTAACGCCGTACACCCACGCATCGCGGTGCGCGCCGATCACTACGCTGTGCGTGGGATCCATTCCGGGGAGCACGCCCACCGTGTTCCAGAGATTCACGCTGTGCTTTACGTCCATGTGCACGGTGAGCCGGAACGGCACGCGGCTGATGCCATAAGAGATCGTTGCGAGCACGCGCCGCGCAACCAGAGCGTTCACCGGCAGCGTCGGAATCGAGATCGCGCCCTCGATCAACGCGCCGCGTTGCACCGAGCCGAGCGGGCGATACGGCCCATCGGGATACGCGGGTCCACTGGCTGAGCCGGTTGGCGACGCGGGATCGTCGAAGAAAATGACGCCACTTGCCCCGTGATCTTGCGCGCGCTTGGCGAGATCGCCACGAAATTGTGCGCCGTAGCGAATCAGCGCGATGCGCGTGCGCACGTCGACACCCTTTGCTGCTAGCGCCTTGTAGTCAGCCTCTAGTCCGCTCCCGGCATCAACGACGTTGGCAATGGCAACACCGCTACCGCTCCACGCATTGAACGGGGGGCCGGCATCGCGGCGCGTGGCGTCGGGATCCTGCGCAATGGGCACCTCACCCAGTTTGTACTTGATCCAGTACGGGTTCTCAAATTCTTCGAGCGCGGTCTGCTGGTGAAAGGGCACATCGTGCGTGAACGTTTCAAGCGTGGCATTGAACCCAGCGGCGGCAAGCTCGTCGCGCATCCACTGCGCGATATGGTGGTCGCCCGGCGTCGACGCATAGTGGGATTCGTGGTTGATCCGCACCGCGTCGGCCTGCGAGGCGGCCGCGGTGATCGAGTCGATCAAGAGTTGCTCGTCGGCGCGCTGGTCAGCGCGCGCGGGACCGGGCAATATGCAAATGAGGCTGGCGCACAGGAGCGCGGCGATCGTTCGAGTCAGTGGATTAGCCCTCCATGGTGGTCTAAGCGTTCGTGCGCAGGAGCGCCCGAGCCTCGCGCTCGAGGCCCTGCGCCGCCACCTTGGGGTGGCTCAGATAGAAGAGCGTCATTACGTCGAGGACAAACCGATGCGCCCGGTCGCCGGGCAGCACGCGTAAGCGCGCTTTGGCCGCGTCAAAGAGGCTCCGGACGCGCCGGCGTAGTGCCGCTGCGCCGCCGTAGACGTGGGTAAAGTTCAACTCGCCGTGTTCGCGGTCTTCGGCTTGATCGATGAACGCGTCGAGTAATACGTGCAGCGCGCTCACGTACGGGAAATAGGCATCGTAGGTGCCGGCGATGGCATCGCGGCGGCCCAGAAAAGCTTCGTACAGCGGACCGTACACGTGAAATTGCGAGCCGGCTGCCGAGGCGAATTCGTGCCAATCGATATCGGCGTAGCGTTCCCGATGGCGCTCGTACCAGGCCACGCACCGCTGTTCGCGTTCTCCCGCCGGATAGTGTTTATGCGTTTGCATCTCACCGTAGAGCGTCGCGGCTTGGGCAAAGTGGGGGCCGAGCAGATCGAGATGCGGTGCATGCGCGAGGGCTTGCTGCGTACGGCGCACGAGATCGCGCAAATACCCGCCATCGTCACCCGCAGGGCCGCGCGCATAGTAGTCGCGCAGCGGCGCCTGCGGATCGAGCGCGTCGCCAATCGCTAGGTGGAGTACGGGATAGGCTTCGACGCCGACCTCGGGGTGGCGATCGCAAAGATTGTCAAGATAATCGTAGATCGTCTCGAGCGGCGCAACGATAGCGACGTACTTGCGCGCTGCATCGGGAGGAAGAAAGGTCGCGAGGATACAGGCACCGGCAACATGATAGGCCTTGCGGTCGACGCTCGAAAGCGCTTCGGCGCGCAACTGCGGGTCGGGAATCGTCTGCGCACGTTCGCGGATGGTTTCGAGCGCCGCGGCCGAGAGCGGGACGATGCGTGTCATGAACCGGATCAACTCGAGCGCCGTGGCCGGACCGCCGGCAAAGAGCGAACGCAGTCGTTCCGGGCTACCGAGCACCGTGCGCAATGCGAAGGCGATGTCACCGAGCATGTTAGTGGCGCCTTACAGTCCCGCGACGAAGCGCCCGGGATTGAGGATCCGCGCCGGGTCAAAACGGGCTTTCAATTCGCGCATGCGCTCGAGACCCTCGGGCGGCTCGCCCCAGACGTTGAGCGAGGCCCGGTGCGGATGATTGCCCGCGATGACGATCGCGCGCGGTTCCGTATCGTGCAGGGCGTCGTCGAACATTTCGATCTTTCCCCCGAATGCGCGCGCATCGAGGTCGTTGACGCGGAAAAGCAAATCGCCGTTCATCGCATCGACGATTGTATCGGAGCGAAGCTCGAAGCGCTCGGCCAGCGTTTTGCAGGCATCGGCACGCGGCAGGACGTCGTCGGGAAATGCCGCGATGCGATAGGTGATCGACCGCTCGCCGAGCGCTGCGATGTAGGCGTCGAGGATGCGCTCGAAGGATTCGCGCGCGCCCGCATCCACGACACGTGTGTCGGGCACGCCTGCGCGGCCCATCGCGGAGCGAAGGTCGCGCGTCGCGCGTTGCACCACGCTCTGCGAGCCCTCGAGCAATACCGACAGCCGCCCTTCATCGCCATCGTCACCATCGAGGGATCCGTGATGGCCGTCGATCCAGAACGCGGCCGAAGGGGCGATTGGGAGTTGTTCAAACTGCGCGAGTGCGCGCTCGCGCGTACCTTCGGGCAGACGCAAATGAAACATGCGTGCGACGGGTTGCGCGGCGATCGTTTTGAGGTTGATCTGCACGAGTACCGCGAGCGTGCCGAACGAGCCGACGTAAAGCCGGCTCATATCGTAGCCCGACACGTTCTTGACCACCATGCCTCCAGCGTGCGCGATTGAGCCGTCGGGCAACACCGCAATCGAGCCGATGACAAAGTCGCGCGGTCGTCCATAGAGGTGGCGGCGTGGTCCAAGCCAGCCGGCGGCGAGCGTGCCGCCGACGGTTGCGTCTACGGCACGTGGCGCATCGAAAGGCACGTGCGTGCCATGCTTTGCGAGCCGTGTTGCGAGCGTACGCAACGTGACGCCGCTTTGTACGGCGATCGTCAAGTCGTCGGGCGCGTCCTCAACGATCTCGTTGAGCTCGGTGGTCGAGAGCGTCACGTCGGTGTGCAACGGCGTATGCCCCATGCCGCGCAACGTGTTGCCGCCTTTGACGACCACGGCGCGACGCTCGCGCGTGCAGGTAGCAAGAAGCTCGGCGATGGCTTCGATCTTCATCCGACCGGCACGACCTCCGCGCAGCGAACGCCCGCGGGGAAGATCTTCTCGGGATTGAAGGCACGGTGCGGATCGAAGACCTCGCGCACGCGTGCCATCGCGGCGAGATCCTCGGTAGTATAGATCGCGGTCATAGCCTCGCGTTTCTCGTAGCCGATGCCGTGTTCGCCCGAGACCGTTCCGCCCAGATCGACGGCCATGCGCAAGATCTCGTTACCGGATTCAATCACCGCGGCGACCTGTTTTTTGTCGCGCTTGTCGTAGCAGATCAGCGGATGCAAGTTGCCGTCGCCGGCATGGAAGACATTGGCCATGGTCAACCGGTACTCGCGTGCAATCCGTTCGACCGTATGGAGCGCTTGCGGGAGGACGCTGCGACGCACGCAGACATCTTGCACGTAGTAATTTGGCGCGAGCCGGCCCATCGCGCCTGCCGCGCCTTTGCGCCCAGCCCAGAGCGCATCGCGTTCCACTTGCGTGCGAGCGCTGCGCCACGAGTTTGCGCCATGCTCGCGCGCGATTCGCGCGATCTCGCTCTCGCAGGCGTTCATATCATCTTCGGGTCCCGCGTGCTCGATAAGGAGAACCGCGCCCGCGTCGGTAGGATAGCCGGCGTGAAACGCCGTCTCGACCGCGCGCGTTGCGACGGCGTCCATCATCTCGAGCGCGGTCGGCACGATGCCGGCGGCGATGATCGCCGAGACCGCGTCCGAGGCCGAATCGACATCGGAAAACGTGGCGAGCCAGACGCGCACCGCTTCGGGCGATCGCAGTAGGCGAACCCACGCCGCGGTGACCAGCCCAAGTGTTCCTTCGCTGCCGACAAACGCGGCGGTAAGGTCGTAACCGGGTCGATCGAGATCGGTTGTGAAGACTTCGCCGCAATCGTCGACGATCTCGAGTGCGAGCACGTGGTTGATCGTGGTTCCGTAGGAGAGACAGTGCGGACCACCGGCGTTGGTGGCGATGTTTCCGCCGATCGTCGAGATGCTTTGCGAGGATGGATCGGGCGCGTAAAACAAGCCGTCGTGCGCGGTTGCATGCGAAAGGTCGAGGTTGATGAGCCCGGGTTGCACGCGCGCCCGGCGCCGCGCAGGTTCGTATGCGAGCACGCGGTTCATACGCGCAAACGAAACGACGATGCCGCCGGCGATCGGCACCGCGCCTCCGCACAAGCCGGTTCCCGCGCCGCGCGCCACAATCGGTTCGCCGCAGTCGCGCGCGATCTTTACAACCGCACTTACTTCGCGTGTGCTTGCCGGAAGCACGACGGCCGTGGGAAGTCGCCCTTCGGTGTACGCATCGAACGAATACGCACGCAGATCCTCGGGCGCAGATTTTACGGCGTCCGTGCCAAGCGCGTCGACCAATCGCTCCTGGAGCATCCCAGGCTGACTTTGGGTGAGCAGGAAGCGAGGCCTGCCCACGACAACGCCCAACCAAGCGTGTTCTTTTTCAAGAAGAAAAAAGGTGATGCGGCTAAGGATGACGTGGCGGCGAAATCAAAAACGCCGCAAAAGCGCTCGTCATTTCGCATGCCGGTCGAGTTCGACGTCATGTATACGTTGCGCGGGCGCCCGGGCCGCCGCCACGGCCGTGCAAACGACCTATCGGCCGGTGGCTTGCGCCTCTCGACCGACGAGGACCTCGTCCGAAACTCCATACTCGATCTTGATTTTCAGTTGCCCGATGAGTTCGTCAGCGAGCTCACGATAGAAAAGGAAGTCTTTAAGCAGACGCCGTTCGGACTGCGTCCCGAAACGGTGAAGAGCGCCCCCGCGTCGTTCGCGCCAATGCGCATGAGCGCGACGGTCCTCTCGACCTTCTACGTGCCGGCGACAAAAGCGCTCGCGCACGGCACAAAGTTCATCGACGTTCCAGAGGACGTGCACGAAGAATTGAACCGCTTCATTCACCTCTGGCAGCTGCACCAAATACGCCTCCGCGCCGAATCACTCCAGTAGGTTAGTGCGGTCGAATCGCCAGGACCGATGTACGCGTTTCTTTCCAATTGTCGAGCAACTTTTTCGCGTGCGGGCTGCGAGTCGCAGCGATATGCGCTTCGATGAGTTCGCGCACGACGTCTGCCTCATCGGAGGCGATGACGAGTGGCGTACACGTAACCGATTCGCTGTTGTGGCGTTGCTCGCGCGCGAACGATCCGTCGGGATCGTACACATACGCGAAACCGCCGGTCATGCCGGCACCAAAATTGCTCCCGGCTTTTCCCAGAACGAGCACCGTGCCGCCGGTCATGTACTCGCAGCCGTGCTGTCCGACGCCTTCAACGACGGCGACCGCACCCGAATTGCGCACGGCAAAACGCTCGCCGGCACTTCCAGCAGCAAAAAGTGTGCCGCTCGTTGCGCCGTAGAGCGCAACGTTGCCGAGAATGACGTGCGGATCCATGGAGCGGCCGAGCGCGCCGCTCGCACGCAGCACGATCGCGCCGCCGCATAGGCCCTTACCCACGTAGTCGTTGGCCGAACCGTCGAGTTCGAGTCGCATGCCATCGGTCGCAAATGCGCCGAATGACTGTCCGGCCGTGCCGTGCAATTCGAAGCGCAGATCTGGCCTGCCCGGGAGCGTCTCGAGCGCGAGATGTCCGGCGAGACGCGCGCCCAGCGTGCGGTCGGCATTGCTCACGCGCTCGCGCCGGTGGTATGGGACGCCGTTCCGCGCGGCGCTCAGTGCCGGTTCAATCCAGGCAAGATCAAGCGGGGGACGATCGATCGGGCGATCGTTACGAACACGTTGGTGGCGAATCGGACCGTCGCCGGTGCGCGCGAGCATCGCTCGCAGATCGAGTCCACCGTCGTCGCGCACTTGGTCGAGCAGATCCACGCGGCCGATCGCATCGTCGATGCTGCGCAGTCCGAGCGAGGCGAGCAGTTCGCGGACGTCCTGTGCGAGATTGGTGAAGAAGCGCACCACGTGTTCGACTTTGCCGCGGAACTTGGCGCGCAATTCCGGATTCTGCGTCGCAATGCCGGCCGGGCAGGTGTTGAGATGACATTGTCGAGCCATGTCGCACCCGAGCGAGACGAGCACCGCGGTGCCAAACGCAAATTCGTCTGCGCCGAGCAGCGCGGCGACCACGACGTCGCGCGCATTCGCGATTCCACCGTCCGTGCGCAGTCGCACACGCCCGCGCAAGCCGTGATGCATCAGCACTTGCTGTGCTTCGGCTAGTCCCAACTCCCACGGATTGCCTGCGTACTTAATCGATGAAAGCGGCGAGGCGCCCGTGCCGCCGGAATAACCCGCAACCGTGATGAAGTCGGCGTAGGCTTTGGCGACGCCGGCCGCAACCGTACCAACACCGAGTTCAGAGACGAGCTTGACGCCGACCGCTGCCCGCGGATTGACGCACTTCAGGTCCCAGATCAACTGCGCGAGATCTTCGATCGAGTAGATGTCGTGATGCGGCGGCGGGCTGATCAATCCGACCCCAGGCTGCGCGTGCCGTAGCCGAGCAATCAACTCGGTGACTTTGTGTCCGGGAATCTGGCCGCCTTCGCCGGGTTTGGCGCCCTGCGCAATTTTGATTTCGATCTCTTGCGCGCGCGCAAGGTATGCGGCGGTTACGCCGAAGCGCGCCGACGCCACTTGTTTGATCTTGTTCTCGTACGGCGCATCCTCGCCGCCTTCGCCGGTGTTCGAACGCGCGCCGAGTTCGTTCATCGCCTCGGCGATCGTGCGGTGCGCCTCGGGGCTCAAACTCCCGAGCGACATCGCGCTTGCAACAAAGCGACGCACGATCGACTCGATCGGTTCGACCTCGTGCATAGAAATTTCCGCGCCCGCTGGACGCAGCGTGACGAGATCGCGCAGTTCGTGCACGCCGCGCTCCTGCACGCTCTGCGTGTATGCCGTCCATGCCGCGTCGAGATCGACCGTTGCCGTGCCGCGAGCGACACCTGCGGCGGTCTGCAGCGCGCGAATCGTTGTTGGTTGCCAGCTGTGAATCTCGGCCAGCTCCCCACGGCGAAAGCGAATCCACCCGTAGTCGGGCAGTTCCCCGTCGCCATGACTCCACGTCTCGCGCACTTGCTGCTCGATCTGCGCGAAGGTGCGTCCTGAGAGCGGTGACGATGCGTCAAAACAACGTTCGGCGATCGATTCATGCAGGCCGATGATGTCGAAGAGCTGCGCTCCACGGTAACTATCGAGCACCGAAATGCCGCACTTCGACATGATCTTCGCGATGCCCAGATCGAGGGCGCGGATCGCGCGCGCCTCTCCCTCCTCACCGGCAACCGCGCGCACCGTTTCGAGTGCAAGCCACGGGCAGACCGCGCCGGCGCCGTACCCAATCAACACCGCGACGTGATGCACGTCGCGGCAGTCGCCGGCTTCAACGGCAAGTCCCGTGCGGGTGCGAACGCCCCACTCGACGAGCGCCCGATGGACCGCGCCGAGCGCAAGCGCCATTGGAATCGCCGGTTGTTCGGCCGTCGCCGTGCGATCGGAGAGGAGCAACAATTTGGCGTCGGAGCGGCGCACGAGTTCCACCGCCTCGGTACAAACGCGATCGATCGCGGCTTCGAGCGTCTCGTCGCCTTCGAGGACGCAGGCGATGCGGTCGAGTCCGTGCAGCGCTGCGATCTGCCCCAGCGAGAGCACCGGCGAATCGAGCACGAGCCCCGGTAGCGGAGCGTGCTTGTCGAGCAGGTGCGGCCAGGGACCGAGGCGCGTGCGCAACGAGAAAATGCAGGCTTCGCGCAACGAATCGATCGGTGGGTTGGTTACCTGCGAGAAGCGTTGCCGGAAATAGTTGTAGATTGGACGCGGCGCGCGGCCAAGCGGTGCGAGCGGCGTATCGTCGCCCATCGACCAGAGCGGCTCCTTCGCATCCGCCGCCATCGGCTCGAGGATCATCTTCACGTCTTCGCGCGAGTAGTTGAAGCGATGCTGTAACTCCACGAGCCGCTCCGGCGCGAGCGTCGGCGCCGGGATGGGGTCAAGCCGCTCGTCATCGATGAGCTCGTGATACGGCGTGTCGGCGTTAAACGCGTCGGTGAGGTCTGCGTCGAACAGCACGCGCGCATTACGCACGTCGAACGCGATCATTTGACCAGGCCCGAGCCTTCCGCTGTGCACGACGCGCTCGGGATCGAGATCGGCAATGCCGACCTCGGAACCCGCGACGATCAAGCGGTCGTCGATCGTGTACCGGCACGGTCGCAGTCCATTGCGGTCGAGTGCCGCGCCGACGAAGTTGCCGTCGGCAAAGGCGACTGCCGCGGGGCCGTCCCACGCTTCGACGACGTCGGCGTGATAGCGGTGGAAGAGCGATTCGTTGCGCTCGGCGACGGGCGGCATCAGTATCCGCAGCGACTCGCAGACGGTGCGGCCGTGGCGCGCCAGCAGTTCTGTGACTTCATCGAGGCTGCCCGAGTCGGAGAGGCCAGACGTCAGCAGCGGCTCGAATGCCGGCGGCAACGAGGCGCGGCGCGCCTCCATCCGCGCGCGGTTGCCCCAGATCGTGTTGATCTCACCGTTGTGCGAGAGCAGCCGGAAGGGCTGCGCGAGCGACCAGCGCGGGAGCACGTTGGTCGCGTACCGTTGATGGAAGACCGCGAAGGCGCACGCGTAGGACGGGTCGGCCAGGTCGGGATAGAACGCCGCCAGATCCCCGCTCGCGCAGAGCGCCTTATAAACGATAGTTTGCGATGAGAGCGAGCAGATGTACGCGTCTCCGCACTGGCGTTCGAAGGCCTTGCGCAGTAACGAGCAACGGCGCTCGAGTTCATCGGCGCCGCTGCTGCTCGGGTACTCCGTGGGAGCTGCGGTAAGCAGCGCCTGCCGTATCTTGGGGAGTCCGTCTCGAGCTTTGGGGCCGAGGAGCGACGCATCAATCGGTACGTCACGCCAGGTAATTTCTACAAATCCATGCTCCGTCGTAAGTCGCTCGAAGATCGCGGCCTCATCCTGCGCACCATCCGGTGTAAGAAAGAGCATCGCCACCGCGTCGGCAGCAAAGAATTTCTGTGGGAGCTGGGTGAGGATACCGACGCCGTCACTGCTGCGTCCATCGGAGGCGACGGCCCCGCGATGACTCAGGCGCGTGAGCGCGACGAGCGCACGGTCGACCACTTCGCGCGTCGGGCGTCCATCGAGCGCCGCCACGAAGCCTACGCCGCAAGCGTCGGTGTCATAACGCGGGTCGAGGAGCGTTCGAGCCATGCCCAACTATACGACAGCGGCACCGCTCTTGTATAGTCCGGCCGCCCGACGCTTTACCGGGTGGCTAATGCCGTGTGCTCGGCCGTAGCGTACGATTAATCCACGATGACTCAGCATAACCTAGCATTTGTCACAGGTCATGCACGCGGAAGCGAGCCGCTCGATGCGGTCTTGGTCGCGCAGGTCGAACGCTACGTGGCGGCCGGCCGAAGAAACATCGTTGTCGTCATGGACACGTTCCCCAATCTCGAGGAAGCGACGATCGCGGCGCTGCAAGGGCTGCTGCGCCGCGCATCGGAGCTGCAAGCGCGCGTAACCTGCGTCGCGCTCGAAGATCGCATTGTCACTGCCTTGCGTGCCGCGCCGCTCGCCGATTCGCTGAACATCATTCGGCGCGTTGACGAGCTTCCCGGCGCAGCCTAGTAAAGCAGATAGCGGCTCCAGTCTGTCACCCTGAGGTGCGAGCGTAGCGAGCCTCGAACGGTGGCGCTGTACATGAGCCGACCAAGAATATTCTTTTCGAGTTGGCCAAGGCCAATTGCGGTCATATCGCTGGCCGATGGCGAGACGCTGGCAGTCCCTGCCATTGCAGCCCCGCTCTTCGTTGCTGGTCTAGTCTTCTGGAAACAGCTGAGCGATCGACTAATATCTGAGATCGTTGGTGGCCTTCTCTAGAGAGGCGCAGCGTTTTTTGGATTCTTCGGCGACGCGGATACTGCAGCCCGTGCGCATCGAATCGCTGACGTCCTCCGCTTGGATATCCCGTTAAATGAAACGCATGTAATCGCCACCATCGATGACCATGGTCCTCTAGACCAGGCGCTATTCGCATTCCTTGGAATGGCAATTGCCTCAGATGAACCCGTCTACGCGAAAATCGGAGCGTATCTCCTAGTGAGCATTGGGGAACCGTCCGATGAAGAGGAGCTAGTTCGCGAGCTGCGCAAGGCGGTACCGTCGCTTGTCTCCGAGCGATTGACTCATCAGCTTTTTGAGGGCCTGGATCCACTTCTCTAATTCCGTGGCCAGGTGCGGTATAGCGAAGGAAGCGCCGCTCGCCGCTTGCGAAGCGAAGGCTCGAAGTTTTGCGCCATTCGCAGGATGCGAACTTCCTTGGGTTGTGGCGCAAAACTCGCGCAGCAGGAGCGCCGCAGGATGCGGCGCGAGGAGCGTCTTTGCGAGCTAGAGGCGAGTGGCGCTTCCCTCGACTACGCTTCGCTACGCTCGGGATGACAAGGGGGTTAATAGAGTTAATAGAGCAGATAGCGCGCGCGTAACGCGCGAAATTCGTCGACACGTGGTTGCCAGGCCGCGAGGATATCGCTCGGCGCATCGCCTGCAGCGAGTTTGATTCGCATTGATGTCGTGCCCCAGTCGCGATCGATCTCGGTCGTGTTCTTTAGGTCAATGAGACGCGGCGCGAGTGCGCGTACGGCGCAGAGAATTTCGACCGCACTGCGCACCGCGAGAAAACTGTGCCAATCGAAGATGACGAGTTCCACACCGCTCAGTTCTTTGCCGTTCCAAAAACCGGATGTGGGTGACCACGCCGCCGAGCGAAAGTAGACACCCGGCAGATCGAGCGCGTTGAGTCGTTCCGCAAGCGCGTTCCCGTCGAGTCCCGGACCGCCCGCGTAAAAGAACGGCTTGGTTGTGCCGACGCCCCCGTTGACGCCGGAGCTGTCGATCAAGCCCGTACATAAATATGGGAAGGTCGTTTGCCACGTGGGGATGTTTGGCGAGCTTGGCACCCATTGCAGTCCGGTATCGGGCCACACCATCGAGCGCGTGTAGCCGTGCATTGCAATAACTCGCAGTTTCGCGCCGATGCCGAAGTGATCGTTGAAAAGGCGTGCCAGTTCGCCGACCGTCATGCCGTGGCGCATCGCGATCGGATAGAGCCCGATGAACGAGGACTCGCTCGCTTCGAGTACCGGCCCTTCGACGGTGCTACCGACCGGATTGGGTCGATCCAGCACCCAGAACTCCTTGCCTTGGGCGGCGGCACTTTGCATGCCATAAGCCATGGTCGAGATGAAGGTGTACGCGCGTGATCCCACGTCTTGAATATCGAAGAGCAGCACATCGACGTCGTGCAGCATCGCTTCGCTCGGATGCCGTGTCGGTCCGTACAGGCTATAGACTGGAAGGCCCGTCGCGGCGTCGGTGTACGACGGAACGTACGAGCCCGCGGTGCGATCTCCACGAAATCCGTGCTCCGGGGCATAGATCGCAGTGAGTTTGATCGCCGGATTGCGGCGAATCGCGTCGACGAGCGTTACGAGGCGCGACGTGACCCCGGTCTGATTAGTGATCACGCCCACGCGACGGCCACCCAACTCGCGCCACGTCTGCGTGAGAAAAACTTCGTCGCCGAGTGTCAGGTTCGCAGGCGGAAGCGTGCCTGCATAGGCGACCGCCGGCAGCGCCCCGAGGCTAAGAAGAAAAGCGCGGCGTTGCATCGTCACTAAGGATTCCAGCGGTGCGGGCGCGGGCGAAAAGTTCATGGACCGCTTCGATGCCATCCTCGCCGACGTCATCGCTATAGTCGTTGACGTATAATTCGATGTGTTTACGCATCACGTCATCACTCATCTCAAAGGCATGCTCGCGCACGAACGGCATGATCGTGTCTTCATGCTCGCGCGCGAAGCGCAAGCTTGCGCGAATCGACTGGTCGATGTCTAGCACGCGTGCATCGTTGAGATCGTTGCGGGCCAAGATCGCCCCGAGCGGTATCGGCATACCCGAGACCGATTCCCACCATTCGCCGAGATCGGCGACGCTGACGAGTCCGGCATCCGCGTAGGTGAAACGTGACTCGTGAATGATGAGCCCCGCATCCACCGCGCCGTTTGCGACCGCGGGAATGATCTGATCGAAGCGCAGCAGCTGCGTCTGCGGACGGCGACCGAGCGCAAGTTGCAAGAGCATGAACGCGGTCGTGCGTTCGCCGGGAATCGCGATGCGAAGATCGCGTAGCGCAGGCAGATTGGCGGCCACGCCTGGCCGCGTGACGACCAGCGGGCCGCAACCGCGCCCGAGCGCGCCGCCGGCGCGCAAGATGCGATACTCGCCCATCAAGTACGGGATCGCCCCGTAGCTGACTTTGGTGAGTTCGTGTTCGGCGCGCGCCGCAGCAGCGTTGAGCTCTTCGATGTCGGCGAAATGCACGCGCACCGAAGGTGCGCCATTGAGCAGGCCGTTGGTCAGTGCGGCAAAGATGTACGTGTCGTTCGGACAGGGTGAGTATGCGAGGGTAAGCGTGCGAACGTCAGTCGGCATGGGCCATGGTGTAGAGGAGATCGAGCGTCGCGTTGAGGATGCGCCGCAGTCCCATGATACCGGCGTCAAGGTTCCATTCACTCTTCGCGCGGTCGCCGACGATGTTGGAGATGCCACGCACCTCGATCGCGGGCACGCCTGCGAGCTGGGCGGCACGCAGCACCGCAAACCCTTCCATCGTTTCGATCTCTGCGCCGCGCGCGCGCAGACGTGTCGCGGTCGCGTCGGTGGCCGTCACTTGCGACACGGTTATGCCGCGCACGAGCGGGAAACCGAGTGCGGTGATCGCTTCGATCAAGTGCGCATCCGAGGGGACGCGATCCGACACAATATTGCCTGGCGGAAGCGCGAGCGGCGCACCGTTCTCTTGTTGAATTTCGAGGAGTTCTTCGCCCACAACGACGCCGTCGCCGACGTGGGCGACGCCTGGAAAGGCTCCCGCGATACCGGCGTTAACCACCATATCGTATTTCTGCGCGGAGAGTGCGCGCGCGACACGAGCCGCCGCGTCGACCGGGCCAATACCGGCGACCAGCGTTTCGACGCCGGCGCGAGGACCGAGCCACTCGAGCTCCTGCGCAACAGCGCTCACCAGTAGAATCATCGAACTCCGATCATCTTGTGGGTCTGGAGGGAAAGGCGAAATCGCTTCGGATGTGCCTTGGCATATTCGAGCGCAATCTCCACGTTCTTGCGCTTATTGCCCTCGGGCTGGAGCAAAATGACCGGTTTGTCGGTAAAGAGTTCGAGATGTTCTTCGGGCACACGTTCGTCGACGATCAGTTTGGCTTCGTTCGCGCGCCGCGCCATCTGCGGATCGACGCGCTCTTTGGGCGAGACGCACAGCCATACGTCGTCGGGTAACTCCGTGTAGATCGTGCCGTTCGATTCGATGTGGACCCGACGGCCGTCGCGGCGCAATGCGTCAATGAGTGCGGGCGTCTCCGCCTGCGCGAGCGGCTCTCCGCCCGTGAGGATTACCATCGGGCAATCGCCACCCTCGGCGCGCACCATTGCAACGACCTCATCGACCGGGGCGAGGAACTTGAGCGAGTAGTCGGTGTCGCAGAAATCGCAGGCGAGATTACAGCCGGCAAGACGCACGAACACGGCAGGCGTGCCACTCCACGTGCCCTCACCTTGGATGCTGTAGAAGATCTCTGAAAGTTGGAGCATCGTCTCGATCGTTCCGGTTACGCTCCGGGCCCGAAATCGGAGCGGCGCAGCACTGCGCAACTGGTTGAGGTTTCCCAGAGTACGAGTTCGTCGAGTTCTTGCAAGTGCGGATCGAGGCGTCGCCAGATCCACATCACGATCTGCTCGGCGGTTGGATTCTCCAGGAAATCATTGAGGTTCTGATGGTCCAGCACGTCGATCGCCTCTGCGCGGACCACTTGCTTGATGGTGTCGAAGTCCGCGATCATCCCGCGCGCCGGGCCCTCGGATCGTAAAGGTCCGCGCACGGCTACTTCCAGCCGGTAGGAGTGCCCGTGCAAGCGGGCACATTTTCCCGGGTGGTACGGAAGTACGTGGGCCGCTTCAAAGCGGAAGTGCTTGCGAATCTGCATAAGAACGTTACCCAAGTCGTTCGCGCCCGCACGGAGCGAGTCCGTTTGTCCCTACGTATCAACCAAGAAGAGCTGGTCGTAAGCGCCGTCACCGGCGAGATTGCGCCCATGCTCGTCAACACCGGCCTCTACGACGTCAGTTTCGACGGGAAGCCGTTCATCGTGCCGTCGGTCGGCGGTATCACCCCGAACGTGCGTGTCGGCGCGTCGGCATTTGCGTTCATGGCCGATCACATCGAGCCGGCTGTTTCGGTGAAGCATCCCGACACGAAGGTGAACACGACGCTCAACGTGCTTGCGTGCATCGGCAACGAGGCGGTCGTGACGTCGGGCGATGCTAAGGGCGAGCGCGGCCGCGTGACGGGGAAGCACGGCGGCGTCGAGCACGTGATGATCGACTTCGAGCCTGACGCGATGCGCCGCATGACGATCGGCGACAAGATCACCGTGTGGTCGTGTGGGCTTGGCCTACGCTTGCTCGATCTACCCGACGTGCGCGTCTTCAATCTCGATCCGGATCTGATGCAACGTATGGGCATCGAATCGCGCGGTGGACGCTTGCACGTACGTGTAGCCCGCATCGCGCCGGCAGCCGCTATGGGCTCGGGGCTCGGACGCTCGACGGTGGTGCGTGGCGACTATGACATTCAAACCTTCGACGACAATATGGCGAAGAAATACGGCTTGCGCGAACTGCGCTTAGGTGACGTCGTCGCAATTAGCGATGCCGACAACTCCTTCGGACGCGTCTATCGCGGCGGCGCGATCTCCGTCGGTATCGTGGTGCACGGCAGCTCGTTCGTCGCCGGACACGGACCCGGCGTCACGACGATCCTTACCTCCTCGAAGGGCGAGATCGATGTCGCGATCGACGAGAGCGCGAATCTCGCGCACTACTTTAACGTCCACTGAAAGTTGGCGAGCGCGTTCCACTGATACGGCTGCGTGCCATCCCAATCGAAGAAGCACTCGCCGATTGCGCCCGTTGCCTTGCTCGCCGCCAGACTCGCGGTGATCTCATCTGCCGGCGGATAGCCATTGGGGCCACCGTTGGTTGTTTGCCCTCCGATGGAAACCGGCATGACTGCGTCCCGCCTGCGCGAGCAGCGTGGTATATGAACGCGCAATCATGCCTTGTACCAGCGCCGGAGAAAAATTCGCCTGGCGCGACATCATACGCCAATATGCCATCGGCTGCAGCACATCAGCGTCGCGCGCAATCTCGCGGTACGGATACTTCGTGTTGTCGAGATGCTCGAACGACGGATCTTCCACCGTTGCAACGATCAGGTAGTCGTGCCCAATAGCCTCGCGTAAATCGTGCTCGTACATCCAGAGCGCGGAGCGGCCATTGGGATCCGAGCCCATGAAGTCGTCGCCCCGTTCGAGATCGAGCGCAATCCCGCGCAGCGGCGTGCCGCTCGTCGTGCGGTAGTCGATGGTGCGCATCGATACGGCGAGATCCTCGTAGGTTGCCTCACGCGGAACCGTCCAACCGATCGCGACAATGCCGTGTGCAGCGAGCCCGTCGATGATCGCATCGATCGTGGGTTTTGCCTCCGGCGGAATGAGCCATTGCGCACCATAGGCGGTGCGTAGTTCAACGAAGTGAAGTCCGGCGTTAACCGCCTGATCGACGAGCGCGTTCGGATCGAGTTTCGCATAATAGTTGTCGTCGAGTGGATTCACCGACCACCAGAGCCACATGCCTTTGCCGGATGCGAGATCGACGCTTGCCGCAGGCAACGGACCCGGCACGCTGACGACCGGAAGCGTTGAAACGGCCGCGTCGCGTGCCACGAGGTAGCGGTAGTGCTTTCCGGGGACGACCGTTGCATCGCGGAACGTCGACGACTGGGGCGGCAATGTCGCAAGCACCTCGCGATGGCCGCTTCCGTCGATGCGCGCGAGCTGCACCGGTGCGCTTGCGCGGGGAAACCACCCGATCTGCACCATGTGTGGACCGAGCGCGGAGGCAACGACGCGCGGCTGCCTCCAGATGCGCGTGTCGGCATGCACGCTGACGGTTCCGATCGCAGGTTTGTTGGCGTGAATCGTCACGATGATCGGGCCGTCGGTATCGACGAGCACCACGGCTGCGGGCGAGCTGTAACGCATGCGATTCTGCCACTGTACGTGTCCGCGATTGGCCGACCAGTCGAGATCGCTGTTGGCGAGAATGCGCGTCGGCTGGTTCTGGGCGTCAAGGAAATGTGCGACGAGCAGCAACCGCGCTTTGCCGTCGGGATCGAAACCCTCGATGCGCTGCTCGATCGTGAAGTGCGTCGCCGGATTGCCAACGTAGACGGGGGCGTCTGAAGCAGCCGGGGCGACGATTGCGGCAATCACGTTGATGTGTACGCAAGGGCGATTTCGCACGCCTGCCGGAGGTGCGCATCGCCGCGCGCGAGCGCCGACTCGAGCGCAAAGCCGGCGTGGTGACGTGCGCGATAGCGCGCGAAACGCCACGTGCGCTCGTCGCACGGCCCATAGGCATCGAAGAACGCCTGGTGCGATGCCACCGGCACCATCATGTGCACCGCCGAGAGGTCAACAGCCGGATGCCCGTAATGCACGTCGCCCCAATCGATTACGCCGCACAGGCGATTGCGCGCATCGAGGAGGAGATGGCGCGCGTAGAGGTCGCCGTGGACGACGCGCAGCTCGCCTTGCAGTAGTGGCTCGTCGACCCGCAGGCGCGCAGGATCGAGCTTGCGGATCGTGTCGGGCGGGAGTCCGGCGTCGAGCAGCGGCTGCGGATCGATTGCGTGCAGGGCTTTGAGGAAAACGCCCAGATCCTGCGCGAGTGCGCGTCGTTCGTCATCGGTGAGGTCGCGCGAGCATGCGGTTACGCCGAGCAGGAGTTCGTAGCCGCCGAAGTACCAGGGATACACGTCACTTGGCTCGCCCGCGTAGCGCGGCACTGGAACCGGAAACGGTACATGCTGGGCGGCGAGCGGTAGCGCAGCGAGCTCATTGCGCATCAGCGGCGCGGCGATAGCGCGCTGCGGAAAACGGAAAACCAGGTGCTCTTCGACCAGGAACGCCGCGTTGTCCCAACCGCTGCCGATCGGCCGGATCGATGCATCCGTAAATTGGGGAAATTGCGCGGTAATCAGGCGGCGGGCGAGTTGCGCGTCGACGCTGATCTCGGGCTCCCACGGCTTCATCTCAGCGTTGCAGGGCTTGCTCGAGATCGGCGATCAGATCGTCGTCGCGTTCCACACCGATCGACAGACGCAGCAACGAAGGGATGATGCCCATCGCGCGCGCATCGGCCGAGGTGCTCGAGTTCGGCCACATGGCGGCCGGCTGCGCGACAAGCGATTCAACACCGCCCAAGCTCACAGCTGAGTGGAAGAGTTGCAAGCGTTCGATCACGCGGCGCGCATCCTCGAATGTACCGTCGATTTCAATGCTCAACAGGCCACCGAATCCGCGCATTTGCTTGCGCGCAATTTCATGACCCGGATGGGACTCGAGGCCCGGATAGTAGACACGCGTCACGCGCGGATGCGCGGCCATGGCGTGCGCGACCGCGAGGGCGTTAGCATTGTGGCGTTCGACGCGCATCTCGAGCGTGCGCAGGCCGCGTAGTAAGAGCCACGCTTCAAACGGGCCGAGCGTCGAGCCCAAGATGTGGTGCGTTTCCCAAATGCGCGCAACGAGCTCGCGCGACGATACAACGACCCCGGCGATGAGGTCGGAGTGGCCGCCCAAGTACTTGGTTGCGCTGTGCAGCACCACGTCAACGCCGAGCTCGAGCGGCCGCTGATTGATCGGTGTGGCGATCGTGTTGTCGATGCTCACCAGCGCGCCACCCTCGTGCGCGATGCGCGCGACCGCGCCGATGTCGGTGATACCGAGCAGCGGATTGCTCGGGGATTCGAGCATCACGAGCTTGGTGTTCGGACGCATCGCTGCCTTGAACGCCGCAATATCGTGTTGATCGACGAAGGTGACCTCGACGCCGAAGCGTGCGAGCACGTCGTTGAAGAGCGCGCGCGTGCCATCGTAGATCATCTGCTGCACGACCGCGTGCGAGCCGGCAGAGGTCAGTGCGATCGCGGTCGAGGCGATGGCGCCCATGCCCGATGCGCTCACCATCGCCGCTTCGCCGCCCTCGATGGCGGCGAGAATGCGCTCGACCGCGCCGTGGTTCGGATTGCCGTAGCGCGTGTAAAAGCGCTCGAAGGTCGGGGTGCGCGCTGCTACCGCCATTGCGTCGGCGTCGTCGAAGGTGAAGGTCGACGTCTGATAGATCGGCGGCGTAACTGCCACACCGGATGCGGCAGTCCTATCGCCATGAACGAGGGTCGTTTCGATACCGACGTCGGGGGGCTGCATCCGGGCGCTATTCGCGCTGGACGGCAATCGCGCCCGTCGCGATCGACAGATCGACGCGGGCCTCTCCTTTTCCGATGGAGCCGCTCGCGCTCGAGCCGAGCATGTTGCGCTGGACCGTGAGCGGGAAGTCGGCCTTAATCGCTCCGATCGAGGTCGACGCGGAGAACGCGGCACTGCTCGTTGCCGGGACCTTTAGCGCGATCGCTCCGACGTCGACGCTGATTTTCACGTCTTGCGTGCCGCCGAGCGCGCCCATCGTCGCCGCGATGGCGCCCGTGTTCGTCGCTTCGTGCACGTTTCCGGTGAAGCCGTCGCTCTTGATCGCGCCGACGTTCTCCTCGAGAACGAGATTCGCCGCGGCGGGCGCGTGTATTACGTAGTCGACGCGACAGTTCGTGTAGTTGGCAGGGAAATGCGAAGTCACGACCAGCGCCGACCCCGTCTGTTGCACGGAGATCGTGATGGCGTGAACCTCATCGAGATTCGCACCGCGTTTGCTGCCATCGATTTCGATGCTCGGTTTGTCCCAAGCCTCGATCTCGATCTCACCGACCGCGTTGTGCACTTCGACGGTGGCCGGCGCCCTGTTGATGGCGCTGTGGTAGTCTTCGGTGATGCGCTCCTGGTCAAACGCGCAGCCCGCGGCGGGCAGCACGGCCAGCACGGTGAGGGCAGCATACGCGGGGATAAGACGCAGATCTCTCATGCCCCACATACGTTTGACAGGGCGGGCTGTTTCGCCTAATATATAACCACATGGTTAACAATACGGCGCAACTCGACGCGGTATTTTCCGCCCTCGGGGACCCGACCCGGCGACGGATCGTCGAGCGGCTCGCACGCGGGCGGCTGACCGTAGGCCAGATCGCCTCGGAGTTCTCGATGTCGCAGCCGGCGATCTCCAAGCATCTCAAGGTGCTCGAGCGCTCGGGGTTGCTCGAGCGCGAGATCGATGGCCGCGTGCATCATTGCCGCCTTGACCCCGAGGCGATGCAGAGTGCGTCGACGTGGCTCGACGAGCAGCGGCGCTTCTGGAAGGCCGCCTTCGAACGGCTCGATGCTTACTTTGAACGCACACCTGAAAGGAAGAAACGATCGTGAACAACACGACCACGCTCCCGACGACATTGGTGATGAAACATACCTTCAAGGCGCCGATCGAGCGCGTATTCGACGCGTGGACGACGCCCGACATCATGCGCGAGTTCATGTGCCCGGGCGAGATCACGTCGCTGGTCAGCGCAGATGCACGCGTCGGCGGCGCCTACCGGATCACGATGCGCAAGCCCGACGGTGAAGAACTCGTCGCGTTCGGAACGTACCGAGAGTTCAACCGCCCAACGCGCGTCGTCTGCACCTGGCAATGGGAAGAAGACGATCCCGCGCTAGCACGCGAGACCGTCTTGACGCTGGATTTTTCACCGCGTGGTGCAGAGACCGAAATGACACTTACGCACGAAAACTTCCGCGATGCGCAACAGCGCGACAATCACGCGGAAGGTTGGGGCTCAATCTTTGAGAAGCTGGAGCGCCTCGTGTCATGAGCGTCGCCGAACTGCAAGCGCACGCGACCATCGATGTCAAAGCGTCACCGGAACGCGTGTTTGCGGCGCTTATCTCAAACGAAGTCACGCAATGGTGGGTGCGCCCTGGCGTCTTTGATACGCGTGAGTGGAGCGGCGACGTGCAGCGGGGTGGAATGTGGCGCGCTTCAGGCATCGGCCGCGGCAATCCCTATGCACTCGAAGGCGAGTTCCGCGTCATCGACCGACCCCGGAGGCTCGTACACACCTGGCATCCTGCCGGCGTTCCGCAAGCGGTGACGACCGTTACCTACGATCTTGAACGGCTTTCGGATGGAACGCGCCTAAGCGTGACGCACGAGGGATTCACGTCGCCCGAGATTTGCGAAGGCACGCGCATCGGCTGGGAAACAAGCTTTGCACGCTTGTCGGAATTGTTAGCGGCGGAGTCCCTCGAGCTATGATGGTTGCGATGATGACGGCAATGATGCTTCCTGCCGTTGGCCCGGCGGCGTGGCAGCGCGCTTGCACCGGCGATCGCATGCAGGCGGTGCCGCTCTTCATCGCGTCGTATCTCGCCGTTTGGGCGTTCGTAAGCGCCGGTATCTATGCACTTTCGCTGCCGCATAGCACGTTTGTTGCCGGAACAATTGCGATTGCGGTAGGCGGCTATGAGTTCACGCCGCTGAAACGAAATTTCCGGCAATGCTGCGCGCGCAATGTTCACTCTGGGTTCACCTACGGGCTCTACTGCGTCGGCTCGTGCTTCGGCCTGATGCTGATGCAAGCGGCGTTCGGCATGATGAGCGTCGTCTGGATGGCGCCGATCGCTGTCGTCGTCCTGGCTCAAAAGCTTATTCGCCCAAACGGCTTCGTCGATGTGCCACTTGGACTTGCGATTGTTGCAGTTGGAATTTTGCTCATCGTAGCGCCCATGTCGATTCTTGGCCTCATCCCGCCGATCTGCGGCGGACCAACAGTTTAGGAGAAAAACAATGATCGATCTCGCAATGAAGACCCCGCCGATCGTGTCGCCCGCGCAGTGGGAAGACGCGCGCCAGCAACTGCTCGTGAAAGAGAAAGAGCTGACCCGCGCGCGTGATGCGCTTGCTGCGCAACGCCGGCGAATGCCGTGGGTCGCCGTCGAAAAGGCGTACGCGTTCGAAGGGCCGCAGGGCAAAGTGAGTTTGCTCGACCTCTTCGAGGGCCGCCGTCAGCTGATCGTCTATCGCGCCTTCTTCGAACCCGGCGTGAAGGGCTGGCCCGACCACGCCTGTGTCGGCTGTTCCCTGATGGCGGACCAGATCGCTGATGTTGTCCACCTGCACGCGCGAGATACCAGTTTCGTCTACGCGTCGCGTGCGTCGCAAACGGACATCGCGCGCGTGAAAGCGCGGATGGGTTGGAATTTCCCCTGGTACACGATCACCGACGAATTCGACGCCGACTTCGGCGTGGACGAATGGCACGGCACGAACGCATTCATCCGCGATGGCGAGCGCGTGTTCCGTACCTACTTCGTCAACAACCGCGGCGACGAAGCGTTAGGAAGCACGTGGAGCTATCTCGATCTCACCGCGCTCGGACGCCAAGAAGCGTGGGAAGACTCGCCCGAGGGCTATCCCCAAACCGAACCCTATGAGTGGTGGAACTGGCACGACGAATATGGCAAGGGCGCGCCGCCCTTAGCCTAGGGTTTCTCGAATGCGACGATCTCGTTGTTATCTCGGTGACTCGTCCAGAACCGCGTGCCGTCATACGTAAGGCCACGCGCATCGAATGGAACCGAGGCGAGCACCGTGACTTGCGGCGTTTCATTGTGGGCATCCACGCGCCACAGTTCCAAGTACTCGAACTCTTCGTCGCCGGTAATGAGGTAGAAGCAGCCATCGGCAATCGTCATGCCGACGGGCTTGCGCTCGAGGGTAATCTCGCGTATGACATCGCCCTGCCCATCGAGCGCGACAATCTTGCGATACGCCGCCTGCGAGAGAAAGAGCGTGTCGCCATCGAAGGCGACGTGCGACCCGGTGAGATCCGGGCACGCGATGCGATCGCCCTTGAAGCCGTGACCGGGGATGAAGCGGTAGATATAGCGATCGTAATCTTTCTCGCCGTGCCCGATCACAACGCGCAGCTCATCGCCAACCGTCGTCATGCCGAACGGGCCGCCGGGCGCTTGTGCTTCGTCGTTGACGGTCCACTTCTTTGTATCGATCGCATAGAGCCGGTGCGTTTCGCGACTTGCCATCCACAGTGTATCGCCGTCAGATGCGAGTCCGAGTGGCAGCGGCGCCGGCGAGGGAAGGCGCAGCAGTTCTTTGATCGCGTGGATTGTCGCCATGCTTATAGTGCTCCGTCGGGCGTCATGCGTTCGAGGCGTTTCTTGAGGTCGGCGAGCCAGCCGCTCGCAACGTACCCGTCGACGACGCGGTGATCGAGCGAGAGGCACGAGTTCATCACGTAGCGCGGCGCGAACGAATCGTCGTCGCGCACAAGCAGCCGCTTCTCGACCGTCTCCATCGTGATGATACCGGCCTGACCTGCGTTAATGATGGGAGCGGAGGCCCACGAGCCGTTCGCGCCGTTGTTGTTTACGGTGAACGTACCGCCGGCGAGATCGTCAGCGCCCAGCTTGCCGCGACGTGCTTTGTCGATCAGCTCGCCCGCGGCAATCGCCAGGCCCTTGATCGAGAGCTTGTCGGCGCCTTTGATGACGGGCACCATCAAGGTCGCGGGCAGACCGATCGCGATGCCGATGTTCACATCTTTGTTGACGTAAATGCCCTCAGCTGTGAACTTGGAATTCATGAGCGGGAATGCCGAGAGCGATTCGACGACCGCGCGAATGAAGAAGGGCAGCAGCGTGAGCTTGTAGCCCGTCTCGCGTTCGAAGCGATCTTTCTCGCGAGCACGCCACTTCCACACGTTCGTAACGTCGATCGACGTCATCGTCCAGGCGTGCGGCGCGTTGTGAATCGATTCGACCATGCGCTCGGCGATGATGCGTCGCGCTTGCGTGAGCGGCACGAGCGTGCCCGGGATCGGCTCGGCGTAGGTCGAGGTTCCCGAAGCGGGCGCAGCAGCGGGGGCCACTGCCGGTGGGGGCGCCGCGGCGAAGTTCGTGCCGACCGAGATCGCTTGGCCGACCGCGGCCGCGGGTCCCATGCGGGCCGCAGTCAGCACGTCTTCAGCGGTGACGCGTCCGTTTGCGCCCGAACCACGTAAGGCGCGAATGTCGATGTGATGTTCGCGCGCGAGCCGGCGGACCGCCGGCGATGCATTGCGCAACGCGTCTTGTGCGATCGCATCAGCTTCCGGCTCGAGTCCGCCGGGGGCGCCGTACGAACTCGGGATAACGTTCTCGCTGCGCGCGTGCCCGTTGCCCTTCTTTGGCTCGAGCTGCGGAATGTTGAAGCCCGGAACCGGATCTTCTTGCACGCTCGACGCCATTGCAGCCGGTGACGACGGCGGATTTGCCGCCGACTCGGGTGCGCTCGTCGCAGCACCAACCTCATCGATAACCGCGATCGCGGTACCAACCGGCACGGTGTCGCCTTCCTTTACAAGAACCTGCCTGATGACACCGGTTACCGGTGAAGGCACTTCGGCGTTGACCTTGTCGGTCGAGACCTCGAGAAACGCCTCGTACTTCTCAACCGAGTCGCCGACTTTCTTGAGCCATTGCGCGACCGTACCTTCGGTGACGGTCTCGCCCAACTGCGGCATCGTGATTGTAGTGGGCATGATTAGAACTTCACCAACTCTCGCATTGCATCGGCCATCTTGGCAGGCGACGACATGAACTCGTGTTCGAGCGGTTCGGCGTAGCCCATCGCGGGCACGTCGGGGCCGCACAGCCGCCGGATCGGCGCATCGAGCGCGAAGAGGGCGTTCTCCGCGACCATTGCCGAGATCTCGGCACCAATACCGCCAAACTTATTGTCTTCGTGCACGATGAGCAACTTGCGCGTCTTCTCGACACTGTTCAGAATCGTCGTCTTATCCATTGGGCGGATCGAGCGCAGATCGATCACTTCGACCGAGAGACCGTCGTTTTCGAGATTGCGCGCCGCCTCGAGCGCCCAGTGCACGTAGAGACCGTAGGACACGACAGTGAGTTGCGTGCCCTCTTTGAGCACATTGGCTTTACCGAGCGGGACCGTGTAGTGGCCTTCCGGCACCTCGCCTTTGATCAAGCGATAGGTCTTCTTGTGTTCGAGGAAGAGCACTGGATCGGGATCATCGATCGCGGCATTGAGCAAGCCTTTGACGTCGGCCGGAAATGCCGGCGCGACGATCTTGAGCCCCGGCACGTGATAGAACAGCGCTTCGATCGATACCGAGTGCGAGAGCGCGCCGCGAACACCACCGCCGTAGGGCGTGCGGATCACGAGCGGACACGTGTACTCGCCGTTGCTGCGATAGCGCGTTTTGGCTGCTTCACCGACGATTTGGTTGAACGCCGGATAGATGAAGTCGGCGAATTGGATCTCTGCGATCGGACGCAAGCCTTCCATCGCCATGCCGACCGCGATGCCGACGATCGACGCTTCAGCAATCGGCGTGTCGATGATGCGCTGCGGGCCGAATTCGTTGATGAAATCTTTGGTGATGAGGAACACGTTGCCGCGGGCACCGACGTCTTCACCGAGGATGATCACGCGGTCGTCGCGCTTAAGCGCTTCATAGAGCGTCTCGCGTACGGCTTCGACGTTGTTGAGAACTTTCGAACCGGCGGTCACTGCCACGGCTGCCATGCTCCTTCGTAGAGATTCGTATAGAGGTCCGATGCTAGCGGGAAGGGCATTGCCTCGGCTTTATCGGTGGCTTCGTTGGTTTCGCGCAACACGTCTTTCCTGAGCGCGTCGATGTCGGCTTCGCTTACAACGCCTGCTGCGACCAACACATTCTCGTAGCGCGGTACCGGGTCGTACCGGCGATGTTCGGTGACCTCTTCGCGCGTGCGATAGGTCATATCGTTGTCGTCGGTCGAGTGCGCCAGGAAGCGGTAGCACATGCCTTCGAGCAGCGTCGGTCCGCCGCCGTTGCGCGCGCGCGCCATTGCTTCGTGCACCACGCCGTAGGTTTCGATCGGGTCGAAGCCGTTGAACCGGGCCCCCGGCATGCCGTAACCCGCAGCGCGCTTCCAAATCTCGGGCTGTGCCATCTGCTTTGAAAGCGGCGTGGAGATCGCCCACTCGTTGTTCTCAACGAGCATCACGAGCGGCAGCTTGTGAACCGCGGCAAAGTTCATGGATTCGTGCCACTCGCCTTCGCTCGTCGTCCCGTCGCCGCACGTCGTGAGCACCGCACGCCCTTTTTCGCCGCGGTACTTCATCGCGTACGCGGCACCAACCGCGTGCGGGATGTGCGCCGCGAGGATCGACGAGAACGACATGATCCCAACCGACTTCGAATTATAGTGGTTAGGAAATTGACGGCCGCCGTTGTGGTCGGCGGCGCGTGCAAAGATCGAAAGCATGATCTCGTACGACGTAAGCCCGACACCGAGCGCGAGCCCGAGATCGCGATAATACGGTGCGAGAATATCCTTGCCGCGCTCGAAAGCCATAGCCGCACCGGACTGCAGCGCTTCGTGTCCTTCGCTCCCAAGCGCGAACGGCACTTTGCCTTGCCGATTGAGCTGGAAGCCGCGATTATCGAGTTGTCGCTGCAGGAGCATATTACGAAGCATCTGCCGCAGCTGGTCGTCGCTGAGTCCGCGACGGTCCAGGCTCTTGGCCTTCGTGTCGGTTTTAGCCATCGGTTAGTTCCCTAGGGAGAGGTTTGGCGCAGGGCCCGGGAGTTGATAGTGCGAGCGGCCCAAGGGAAATCCTCTGCCGCAGGGCCTGCTAGGCGAGCAAGCGTAAGCGCCCTGCATGACGCTCCGCACGGGTACACGCCTTGCGTGCACGTTCGCGCTTGCATGCGTGGCGATCCTCGCAGCAGCGGCACGAGCGCGCGCCGACGTGTTTGAGTACTGTCCGGTGGAACTAGCCGGCCCAGTGCAGGTCGTCGCCCCGAACGAACTCGGTTTGGAATTTCAATCCGATGGTCCACGGACGGTTTCGGGGTCGTTGTTCGTGCTTGGAACCGATGGCTGGCACCAGGCGGACTTCACCAGCGTGCCGCTCGCGCAGGCCGACGTGACGGTCAGCGAACCCGGAGTGCAATACACCCGCCATCCGTATCGATCGCAACCGGTCTATGTCACCGTTCCAGATGCCCCTGGTGTGCTCGCGGCCTTCATCGTGCAAGCCCAAGCGACCGGTGATCCAAACTACGGATGGGACGCGCGTGGGATGGTCGCGTGCGATCCGCCGCCGAACCCGCAGCCAGTCGCGACGGCGATGGCGACGCGCTTCGCTTCCGGGGAGCCGGTGCTCTCGCCGGTGCAGCCGGCGTCGACCGTGTTGCACGCGCAGAGAATCGCCGCGCCGTCCGGGTTTTCACTGCAGTGCGCTAACCCGTTTGCTGCAGTACAGCAAACCTCGAAGGCGAATTCGGAATTCGATGCCGGCAGTCTGGGCGTGCGCGGAGATTTCGTGGTCTTCATTCGCGTGGCAGTGAACGAACGCGGTAAGGTTGACGGCGCGTGGCCGTCGGTCAGCTCCGGGTATCCCGAATACGATAAAGCGATGGTCTTGCAAGCGGAACGCTCGAACTATACGCCCGCGCGGTCGTTTTGCGCGCCGGTGCGCGGCTATTATACGGTTCGTATCCGTTGGCACGAACGGCTATGAGGACCGTGCTGCAACGGGCTCTTGTCGTTGTTGCCGGGTGTTTACTATTGTTAGCCGCTTGCGGCGCACGCGCGCTCGCAACAACAGAATACTGTCCAGCCCACGCCGGCGCGTTTCACCCGATCGATGGCCCGGGGCCGGCGACGCTGTACGCCTTTGCGTTGAACGCGCAGAGCGCACGATCGGTGCGGGGCACGGTTCTGGTTGCGACGAGCGGCGGTTGGTATCGGGTGACGTTCCCGCTTACGCCACTGGTTTCGCGAACGTACTCGTACAGCGGGAAATTCGGCGATCTTTCGCGCAGCGCTTTTGACTCCGATGCCATCTACGTACGCTTTCCGTCAGCGGTTGACATCAGCACCGTGTACGTGTCCGAAGCGCAAACGTCCGGTGAGCACGACTTCGGCTGGGACAGTAAGGGCGATTTTACATGTCTACCGCAGGCCGGCTTCTTCGACGAGAAACCCCCCAACTTCAGCGGACTCGTTTTGAACAATCCGCGCACCGATCTGACAACCCCGCCAAGGAATTCGGCATCAATCGTTACCGCGGAGTCTGCGCCGGCACCGGGCGATACTGCCTGCCAGAAACCGTTTACGAATCCGGGGGTGAAGAAGGCCGTTTCGCCCGATTATCCGCGCTCAGAGCGGACGCGCCGCTCGTATGGGCTTTCGATTGTGGAAGTAGCGCTCAACGCCGCGGGCACCGTGACCGACGCGTGGACGTTTCTCTCATCAGGGTCGGCGGCATTTGACGGCGCGGCGCTCGCGTCGGCTGAGTCCTCGACCTTTACGCCGGGTCTCGCCTTCTGCAAGCCGACCGGTGGACTCTATCTGTTCAATGCTGAGTTCGAACCATAAGCGAATGCGACTTATTTTTTTTATTGCGTGTTGCATTGCATGCGTGCTCGGATGCGGTGCGCGGGCGCTCGCAGTTACCGAGTATTGTCCCGTGCAGGTCACTCAATATCATCCGCTCAACGGAGGTAGTCAAGCAACCCTGTTTAGCTTCGCGCTGAGCGCGGAGGGGGCCCGTACGGTGAGCGGGAGCGTTCTGTTTCGGACGAGCGCGGGGTGGTTTGTCGCTCGCTTTGCATCGATTGCCCTTACGGCACGCGCATACAGATATGCAAGCGATTCCGCGACATTTACACGGACCGCATATGAGTCGGACCCCATCTACGCGCAGTTTCCTCAATCAGTGAAGATCGATAAGGCATTTGTCGCGAATGCCAGCGCGTCGGGCGATCAAATCTTCGGCTGGGATGCGCGCGGCGACGCGCCGTGCGGTGGAATCGAGAGCGCTGGCGTAGACGGACCGTGGGTTACAAACAAAATCCATCCCCTCGATCCGCGTGTCGATCTCGACGCGCTGCCACCGAGCGGCGAGGCAATCGCGAATGCGGCGCTAACGTCTGTGCCGGGCGGTTCCTGTACCCAACCTGTAGGAGAGGCCGTGGTCGACAAGCCGGTCGCGCCGTATTTCCCGGACGAAGATCGAGACGTCTGACCACGCGAGCTGTCATGGGGATTAAAGTCGCGATTTCTGCAACCGGGAAGCTCGATGATGCGTGGATCTTCTATCCGTCGGGCTACGCAGCGCTCGATGCTGCGGCGCTAAAAGCTGCGAGGGCTTCGACGTACAAACCCGCTTTCTGGCAGTGCCAAGCCACTCCGGGGATCTTCCTGTTCCTCGCGGAATTCAATCGGTAACCATGATCACGTCGTCGATTGAGGTACCGGTCGAGGAGCTCGTTCGCTACCGCCGCCACTTCCACGCGAACCCGGAACTGTCGTTTGAAGAGCACGACACTGCCGCGTTCGTCGAACGCGAGTTGCGCACGTGCGACTTCGACGATATTCGCACAGGGATCGGCAAGACGGGGATTCTCGCGACGTTGAAAGGCGGGCGGCCTGGACCCGTGACGTTGCTGCGTGCCGACATGGACGGCTTACCGATGGACGAGGTTGCGAATGTTCCGTATCGTTCGCAGCGTAAGGGCGCGATGCACGCCTGTGGTCACGACGGACATATCGCCATTCTGCTTAGTGCGGCGCGCGCGCTTTCGCAACACCGCGAGCTCGTCGCGGGGACGATCGTCTTCTGCTTCCAACCCGCTGAAGAGGGTCCGGCCGGTAACAAATTCATGATCGACGACGGCGCGCTCGAGAACCCGCACGTCGATCGGTGTTTTGCGCTGCATCTGTACAGCGGGCTCGAGGTCGGCAAGGTAGGTATCCGCGACGGCGCGTTCTTTGCGTCATCCGATCGCTTCACGTTGACCCTGCGCGGCCGCGGCGGCCACGGCGCGATGCCGCAGGTGACCGTCGATCCAATCGTTGGTGCCTCGCAGCTCGTCACGATGTTGCAAACGATCGCGAGCCGTGAGATTGCGCCCAAGGACCCGGTCGTCGTGACCGTCGGTACGATGCATGCCGGCACGACCTTCAACGTTATTCCGGACAACGCGGAGATGATGGGGACGGTGCGCGCCTTCAACGACGAGGTGCGCCACTCGATTCCCGAACGCATGGAACGCATGATCGAAGGCGTATGCGCCGGGATGCGGCTCGACTTCGACTTCGAATACCTTTGGGGCTATCCACCGACGGTGAACGATAAGGCGATGAACGACGTCGTGCGCGCTGCGGCTGCACGCACGCTCGGCACGGAGAACGTCGTCGATCCGCACGATGTGGTAATGTGGGCAGAAGACATGTCGTACATGATGGAGCTGCGACCCGGGGCGTACTTCGTGGTCGGCGTGCGCGGACCGAAGCTCGGCGTCGAGCCGCAACACTCGTCGCGCTACGACATCGACGAACGTGCCCTCGAGGTCGGCTTCAAAATGATGGTCGAGCTCGCCCTTATCGGTTAGCTCTTTGTATCGATCACTAGGCGCATGGCGACGAAGTCGAACGTGACGGCGGTCTTGCGGAAGAACTCATGTGAGACCGTGCCGGTGACGGTGAACGGAAAGATTCCATACTGATCGCCGGTCGGGAAATAGACCCCGTCTAAGTCGTCAACGGTACACGTGCCGATAGTCAGGCTCGTTTTGAACGGCAAACTCGTGACCGTACCGCCGCCGCCGGTGCCGATCAGCGGATGCGCCGCGTCGACGGTGATGTTCGCGGCATCAAGCGCGGCTTTGGTGAGTTGTACCCCGAACGTTCCGCCGGTATCGACGTTGAAGAGTCCCACCGGTCCGTTTCCGGCACGGCCTTGCGCGAACATGTAGTGGTCGCCCACGAGCCACATCGGGACGATCGCGTCACCACGCGCAGCCGCGTCGCGCTCGAACGCGTTCGACGCGCCGGGGTCTCCCAGAATCAACCAGCCGTTGCGGTAGTCCAGCGTGGTGAGAAAATGCGTGAACAGCGCGCTGCCCAGGATGCCGTCGATGGGGAATACGCGCGGGAGCGGTAGCACGGTCGCAGGGACATTACGGATCTGCCAGGTCCCGAGATCGAGCCGGTCAACCACAGCTTTCGATGTTGCCGCGTGTTCGCCACCGGCAAACGTCCCTTGCCCGACAGAAGTTGTTGCAATGCCGAGCGATTTCGCAAACGCTGCGTCGAGCACAATGTTGGGCGCACCGGTGTCGATCATGAAATGGGCGTCGTGGCCATTGACGCGTACGGCGACCACCGGCAGAGGGTCGGTCTGGAGAAACTTGAGGATCGCCGGACCACTGTGCGGCGCGACGCGGTCGATGCTTGTGTCGGCGCGTGCCGCGATCGTCGCCCGGTTTCCGGCGATACGTGGGTCGTTAGGCGCGATGCGCGCAAGTGCGTCGAGCCAATGCTGAGCGTCGGCGAGATCGTTTGTGTAGATCGACAGTCGCGTTAGACCGAGCGCAGCAGGCGCGTCATTCGGATTGGCTCGAATCGCGGCGGTGTAGGCGGTTTTCGCAGCAGTAAAATCGCCGTGCTTAAACGCCGTGTCGCCATCGATCACGGCGGCGAGGATAAGTGCGGCGACCACGGATTATTGATCGCCGCGCAGGAACTTCTGTAAGTATTCCGTGCCCGACTTCATTGCCGCATCGAGGTTATCGAGCGCAGCCTTGGTCTGTTCGTTGGTGACATCGGCGCTTTGCTTGGCCTGATCCATGAGCGTCTCGCGTAGCTTGTCGCTGTCGCCGAGTGCTTGCGCGATGCGGTTTTGTAACTCGCGCGCCTGTTCCATTGCTTTGTTCATAAAATCGTCGGTGCTCATGATGCATCCTCGCTTTCGGTGACGGTAAGGACCCAGCGAATCGCGCGCGCGTATTGGTCCAGCTCGCGCAACGCCCGGTCGAAGGCCCGGTACTTTGCGTCCTCGCTCCAGCGTTTACCCGTACTGCGCGCCAAATGTTTCCCATAGGTGAGCGCCGCATCCAGCTGTCGTTCGATTGCCGGCCATTCGTCACGGAGCGCTCGCTCGGACGCGTCACTCAAGCGATCGATGACCGGCGGTGCAGGGAGGCCTGGGTCGCTCATCGCGCACTCGAGCCGCACCAGCGCGTACTCGCTGCGCGCGGTGATGAACGAACCAAGGAGTTGCACCAGCCGAACGTCCATATAACCATTATGTCCGATGTGCGACGCTATGTCATCGTGGGAAACGGTTTTGCCGGGACCACTGCCGCGGAGCAGTTGCGCAAGCACGACCCATTGTGTGAGATCACACTTTTTGGCGACGAGCCCTACCCGCTCTACAACCGCATCTCGCTCCCCCCGATGTTGCGCAGGCAACTTCCGGAGGAGAAGGTTATGATGCGCGATCTCGCCGACCACGAGGAGCATCGTATCGACCTCAAGCTGGGGACGCGAGTCGAGGGCGTCGACACCGAGGGGCGCACCGTCACCGCTGACGGTCGTGAGTATCCCTACGACGCATTGCTTATTGCGACCGGCGGACGACCGAATCCCGCGCCCGCGCCGGGTGGTACGGGTGCCGGCAACGTGTATAATTTTCAGTACCTGGATGACACGCGCGCAATCTCCGAGCAGATCGACCGCTCAAAGAGCGCGGTTGCGATCGGTGGTTCGTTCATCGCCTACGAATTGGCCGAGGCCTTCGCCGCGCGCAAGGTCGAGACGCATTGGATCATCCGCGGACCGCACGTGCTGCACCGTCTGCTCGACGACGTGGCCGGCGAGTTCGTCGATGAGGCAGCCAAGAACGATGGCGTGCACATGCACTACGGCGAAGAAGTTGCAGAATTTGTTCGATCGAACGGCGTTGTGAGCAAAGTCCGCACGAAGAACGGCCTGGAGATCGCCGCCGACTGCTATGGCGTTGGCTTCGGCCTGACGATGAACATCGAAGTGCTTGCGGGTACGTCGGTCGAGGTAGGCAAGAACGGGATTCTCTGCGACGACCATCTCGAGACCAACGTGCGCGGCGTGTTCACAGCCGGCGACATTGCCGACTTCTACGATCCTATTCTCGAGATGCGCTATCGCATGGGCACCTGGAACAATGCAGGCGCGCACGGGAAACTGGTTGCGCAAAATATGATGGGTGGCAGCGAGACGTACCACGATGTGCCGGAGTATTCATCGTTGCTCTTTAAAGGACAGACAATCACGCAATTCGGGCTCTCGCCAGATTTGCAGCCCGAGCTCGAGGTTGCGCGCAAGATCGATAAGGAGAAGCGTTGGTACCGCGCGCTATTCTTTTGGCAAGATCGCCTCGTCGGCGGGATCATGCTCGGCAAAGGCAACCGCGCGGGCAAGCGCAAGTACGTCGAAGCGATCAAGAGCAAAGAACGCTTCCCCAAACCCCAGTGGGAAACGATGCTTGACTGGACTGCGTAACGGTTCCTTATTCACGGTGAATCCCCGGATCCACGACAATCGCGGCACTGTCCACATAGCGAGGCGTTCCGCAGGACCGGGCACGAGCAAACAACGCGGCGCGAACGTCGCGTGACGGATCCTCGTCGCTACCAACGAACCACAGCGCCCCCCGCTCGCGAGCGACGGCACAACCGTCGCCGTCGCCCGCGTCGATGACGATTGCGGCAGGCGCGCTCATCTCGATCATGCCGATTCGGACGTTGCTCGACACAATTCGTGTTGGATTCGATTCGGCGAGCCACGTGAAGGCGTGCGTATCCATTCCGTCGTCGTAAAATCCGAGGTACCGGCCGGCTGCGGTTTGCGCGCCTGCGATGGCGACCAAGGCGAAAGCGAGGGCGACAACCGTGGCGCGCACTCGCGACGCGACGAAGACGGCGATAAGAAGCAACGCGGCAATGAGCGGCGCAATGTGCGTGTCAGCGTCGTTCCAGTAAATCGCAGTCACGTATGCCGCACCGGCGAGCGCCATCATCGCGAACCCGATCGTGGCGACGGCGCCGAACCGCCTGAGCCAACCTGTAGCAACAAGCGCCCCGCACGAAAAGGCGGGGAGCAAGTACCGTAGCGACGAGCCGCCGGCGAGATAATCCGTGGTACCGACGCGGTATGCAAACGGCAAGAACGCATACAGCACGGCCATCGCCAAACCCGCCCACGCTATGCGGCGCGTCTCGCTTCGAAGGAACCCGAGAAGGATGAACGCGAGCCAGAGGATGCCACCCGGCGAATCGTGCACGAGCGCCCGGCCAAGCTCCGGGAGTGCGTGCAGGGGATCGCTCGCAATCGCAGTCGACCAGTACGGCAGCCTTAGGTCGGCGCTTCCACCGGCGTGCCAGAGGACGATCGTGCGCACGTTCCATACGGCGAACGGCACTGCCGCGATGGCCAAGGTCTGCCAGCGCGGGCGAACGGCGACAGCGGCGATCGCCGATGCGATGAAACCAAATGGCTTGGTGAGCGCAAGCGATGCAAATGCTCCAGCGTCGGCAGCTACGAGCGATTCGACAAAGAACGCCGCGAGCAGCAAGTCATTTTCCAGTGAACCACCTTGGAATGCTGCGAGGGGCATAAAGGCAAACGCGAGCGCGAGGCTAGCGGCCGCCAGCGGGCCGGCCTCTGCGGCCCGGGCGCGATCGTATAGGCGCGCCGTTATGAGCATCAGCGCGGCCGCGCCTGCAATCGGAACGGTGAATCGTCCAGCCGCTCCGATGAAGCCTGCGGCGAGCAACTCTGAACCGCCCGGATAGTACCAGTAGGGTGCGCGCGATGTCCACAGCGAGTGATCTTGCATCCACGCTATCGCGTTCGGAAAGTGGTAGAGCAGCGAGTCGCCTTCGGTCAAGGGACGCGCGAGCGGGGGCCAGAGGACGATCGCAAGTAGCGCAAGGGTCGCATAGAGTCCGAAGTCGTGAGCGATCGGAGGCACGCGCCGCCAAAGGCGAAGTACGACGAGCGCAACAGCGGCGATCCATAGTGTTGCCGGGTACAAAATGCCCGCGATGCCGAGCACCCCTGGAATCGCGATCCCAAGCACGATTGCGTTACGCAAGCGATCCACCGGATTAGCTGCGGGCACGACAGCGTCGGCGCCATACCAGAGTGCGGCACACCAAAGCACGGCAAGAACGCTGGCGATCAAGTGTCCTTCAACATCGCTCAGGATGACGCGGCGGATTTTACCGCCGCGACAAACGCGTCGATGTCGGCTTCGGTGGTTGCCCAGTGGGTCATCCAGCGAATCTCCGGCAACGCCTCGTTGAAATAATAGAAGAAGAACTTCTCTTGCACGCGCGAAATCGCGGCGCGGTCCATGGTGGCAAAGATCGCGTTGGCACGCACCGGGCGCGTGATCGTCACGCCGGGAATGTCGCGCACGCCGGCGAGCAATCGCTGCGCCATCGCGTTCGAGTGTGAGGCGTAGCGCAGCCAACGGTCATCGGTGAGCAGCGCCTCGAACTGCGCCGCGATGTAGCGCATCTTCGAGGCGAGCTGCATGCCTTGCTTTCGCGCGAACAGCGCGACATTAGCACTGAACGCCGGGTCGAAGAAGCAGATCGCCTCGCCGCCCATCAAGCCGTTCTTCGTCCCACCGAAGCTGAGGATGTCGACGCCGAGATCCTTGGTGATCGCGCGCGGCGTTGCGCCGAGTGCGGCGGCAGCGTTGGAAATGCGTGCGCCGTCCACATGCACCAGCAAACCGCGCGCGTGGGCGAATGCACAGAGCTCGCGCAACTCCTGCGGTTCGTAGACGTCACCGTATTCCGTCGTATTCGAAATCGAAACGACCCGCGGTTGCGGAAAGTGCTCGCCGTGTCCGGCGAGTAGATACGGCTCAATATCGCGGATGCGAATCTTGCCATCGGCGGTTGGGATAGGAATGACCTTCGAACCGGTAAAGCGCTCGAATGCACCGCACTCGTCGGTCTGGAGATGCGCACTTGCCGGCGCAAGCACGGCTTCCCAAGGCCGGGTGACGCAGCTGAGCGCGATCACGTTGGCACCCGTGCCATTGAACGTGAAATAGACGTCGGTCTGTGCGCCAAAGTGTTCGCGGAACTTGGCGATGGCGCGCGCCGTCCACGGATCATCGCCATAGCCGACCGCGTCGCCCTCATTCGCATCGAGGATCGCTTGCAGGATCTCCGGCGCGATGGGCGCGTTGTTGTCGCTTGCGAAGCTGCGGTGCATCACAACGTCACCGTGGTTCCTCGATACGCGATATCCGCCTTCCAGCCAAATGCGCCGCGGGCCATGGCGGCAAGTGCCGCGGCCGACGGTGCCTCACCGTGCACGGCGTACAGGTGCGGGGTGCTCGTACAGGTCTGCAGCCAGCGATGCAATTCGTTACGGTCGGCGTGGGCGCTGAAACCCGAGAGGTGCACCAGGGTAGCCCGAATCGGAATCGTGTCATTGTACAGCGTGACCTGCTTTGCACCGTGGGTAAGGATATAGCCGAGTGTCCCGAGCGATTGGTAGCCGGGGAAGATAATCGTTGCTTTGGGATCGCCGATGTTGTTGTGCAGGTGATGCAGCACGCGGCCGCCGGACGCCATCCCGCTTGCCGAAAGAATCAGATGCGAACCGTCGACATCATTGAGTGCTTTCGACTCTTGCGTCGTGACGTGCTGGGTGAAGTCGCGCACGCCGAATGGGGTTGACGGCGAATCGTTGGGAATCGGTTTGTGCGCGCCGGGGAAGCGTTCGAACACGTCATCGACCCTCTCAGCCATCGGACTGTCGAGGTGTACGGGCAGCTTCGCAATCTGCTCATCTTGCGCTTGCAACGTCGCAACCGCAAGGAGAATATCTTGCGAACGTTCGATTGCAAAGGCCGGAATGACGATCGCGCCGCCACGCGCGATGCCCGCAAGGATCGCTTGGCGTAAATCTTCGATCGGCTGCGGTGGATGGACTTGGTTCGCATACGTCGATTCGCAGATCAGATCGGTCGCGGCCCCCATCGCCTCGGGATCGAAGAGCAGTGGACGGTCGTAGCGTCCGAGGTCGCCCGAGAAGACGACGCGCTTGCCTTCGAATTCGAGTCCGACAAATGCGGAGCCGATGATGTGACCGGCGTCATAGTAGGTCGCCTGCATCGCGCCTTCAACGTCGAAAGGCGTGTGCAGCGCAACCGGCTGCACGTGTTTCATCGTGCGCTCGACGTCGCGCGGGTCGTAGTACATCGGCGGCGCGTAGGGGCGCTGATGCTGATACCCGCGCTCCTGCAGTTCTTGCTGGAGGTTCGCCGAGTCGTCGAGCACGATTTGCATAACCGCTCTGGTAGGCGGCGTGCAGAAAATCGGGCCTGAGAAACCGTCGTGGATCAACTTCGGCAGATAGCCGACGTGATCGAGATGGCCGTGCGTGACGATCACCGCGTCGATGTCGTCGGCAGCAATCGGCAATGGCACGCCATTGAGCGCAACGACGTCCTTCGTTCCTTGAAACATGCCGCAGTCGACGAGCACGTGCTTCGCGCCAACCGTCAACAGGTGTTTGCTGCCGGTCACGATCCCGGCCGCGCCAATAAACGTCAGCTCAGCCACGATCGAAAACCACCGATGAGGGAAGATCCAAGCGCCGGTACGCCTCCAGGCAGCGATCGACGAGTTTCTCGGGATCGTCGTCGGTCAGGATGATCGAGCCGGTCTCCTTTTTCACGAGCCCAGCGATGTCGGTAAGGTTGTTCGAGATGCCACCGGAATTGGTCAGAATGCCGATCAATTTGCCCTCGTCGTAGGCGATCGCGAACTCGCCCAGCGTCCCGCTGCGTCCGCCGACAAAGAGGACGAAGTCCGAACTGTGAATGTTAAGCGTCTCGCGGCCCATCAATCCCGATCCGGTGAAGACGATCGTGGTGTAGGGCTGTAAGGGCGAATCGTAGATCTTGACGTGCTCTTCTCGCGAAAGCGCAGGCGATACGCCGAGACTCGCCCCACCTGCTTCATGTGCGCCCAGCACCGCCGCGTGTGGCAGGCCCGGGCACGCGCCGGTCACGATCGTTGCGTCGCGCTCGGCAATGCGGTGGCCGAGACGACGTGCAAGGTCGAGCTCCGGCTTGGTGATGATTCCGCCGGCGGAACCCATCACCCCGATTTGGATTTTCATGGAAGGGAGTGTTTATGGCGCTACAAGAGCCCACCTACCAGGACATTGCGCGACGATGGAAGGCGCTGCGCGCGCGCGACGTGCGCGTGCGCGAGGTCGCGTGCGTCGGGGCGCCGCGCACGCTCTTATGCGCGGAATACGGCGATCATACGTTGCCGGCGATTCATGTCGCCGCGGGCGTGCACGGCGACGAACCCGCCGGGTCGCACGCATTGCTCGCGCTCGTCGAAAACGATGACCTCGATCCGCGCTTCTCGTACCGGATGTGGGTATGCACGAACCCCACCGGCTACGATGCGCGCACGCGCGAGAGCGTCGATGGCGTCGACGTCAATCGCACGTTTGGCCGCGGCGGATCGTCACCGGAATCGAAGGCGATCATTACCGCTAATCGCGATCTCAAGTTCGAACTGGCTATCGATCTGCACGAAGACGACGAATCGACTGGTTTCTATTGCTATGAGTACGGCGGCGCGGGCCTCGGTCGCGGTTTGGTCGATATGCTTGCGGGCAACGGTACGCCGATCGATCCGCGCGATGTGCTTACGCCGGATCCGGATGCCGAAGCCGAGCGGATCGGCGGTCGCACGCTCACGCAGCTGTTGATGCGCAACGCTGCACGGCTCGGCCTAACTCTCGAGACGCCCTCGGCCGTGCTCCCGTTCGAGACGCGGGTTGCGACACACGTCGCAGCGGTGAAGTACGCGCTTTCGCGAATATCTTAAGCATGGCGCAGCGTGACCAACTAGAAGTCGATGTCCTCTTCGTCGGCGCGGGCCCGGCCTCACTGGCAGGCGCTATTCGTCTAGGACAGCTCGCAAAAGAAGCGGGCCGCGAACTCGAGATCCTCGTGATCGAAAAAGCGGCGGAGATCGGCAATCACGGGCTGTCGGGGCTCGTGCTCGACCCGCGCGCGATCAACGAGTTGATGCCGGACTGGCTCGAACGCGGCGCGCCGGTTGAAGCCCCGGTCGGGCGCGATGAATTATGGTTCCTCACCAAGAGCGGAAAGATTAAGGCGCCGTTCACGCCGCCGCCGCTCAATAACCACGGCAAGTTCGTGTCGTCGTTGCAACGCCTAACCAAGTGGATGGCTGCGCAAGCCGAAGAGCTCGGCGTCCAGGTTTTCGGTGAGTTTCCAGGCCAGGAACTGTTGTGGGATGGCGATCGCGTGATCGGCGTGCGCACCGGCGACAAGGGCGTCGATCACGACGGCAAACCGAAGGCCAACTACGAACCGGGCGCCGATCTGCTCGCCAAGATCGTCGTACTCGGCGAAGGCCCGCGCGGGACGCTCGCAAAGCAGGCGATTCCGCGACTGAATCTCGATGAAGGCAAAGAGCCGCAAGTCTACGCTGCCGGCGTCAAAGAGTTGTGGCAACTGCCTGACGATCGTTTTCCCGCAGGTACCGTGATTCACACGCTCGGGTATCCGCTTCCGCCCGAAACGTTCGGCGGCGGGTTTATCTACGGCATGAAAGATCGCGTGCTCGACATCGGGCACGTCACTGGCCTCGATTATAAGAATCCGACGACCGACCCGCACAACGAATTGCAGCGGATGAAAGAACATCCCGAGATTCGCAAGATGCTCGATGGTGCGAAGTTGATTCGTTACGGCGCAAAAGCGATTCCCGAAGGTGGACTCTTCGCAATGATTCGGCCGTATAGTGCCGGGCTCATGATCACCGGCGACTCGGCCGGATTCCTCAACGGGATGCGCCTCAAAGGCGTGCATCTGGCGATGAAGTCCGGCATGATGGCTGCCGACACGGCGTGGGACGCATTGCAAGCGCAAAACTTCGACGCGGAGCAGCTCTCGGTCTACGAGCAGCGCTTCCGCGACTCGTGGGCGTACGAAGAGATGCGTAGCGCGCGCAACTTCCACCAAGGCTTCGAGCACGGCATGTGGGCCGGCATGTTCAACGCCGGCCTCGCGACGTATACCGGCGGACGCGCATTCGGTTTCATCGATAAACTGCCGTCGAAGCCGGGTTACGAGAACATGGAGAAGGCCGGCTACCGGCCTAAAGAGACGCCGCGCGCCAAGATCGACAACGTGCTGACCTTCGACAAACTGACCGACGTCTATAACTCGGGCACCGTGCATGAAGAGAATCAGCCGAGCCATCTCAAGATCGCTGACACGAATATCTGTCGCGATCGTTGTACGGTCGAATACGGTAACCCGTGTGCCTACTTCTGCCCAGCCGCGGTTTACGAGCCGATGTTCGAAAAAGACGGCGACGAGGGCGCGGTGCACGGACGCATTCAAGTCAACTTCACCAATTGCGTGCATTGCAAGACCTGCGATATCGCCGATCCGTATCAGATCATCACGTGGGTCCCGCCGCAAGGCGGTGAGGGTCCCGTCTACACCGGGATGTAGGCCGAAGACGGTAGGGTGGATATCTCGGCTAGCGATGTTGCGATAGTCGGCGGCGGCCTGATCGGCCTCGCGACTGCGTTTGAGCTCGCGCAACGCGGCGCGACCGTTCGCGTGTACGAGCGCGGCGAGCCCGGGCACGGCGCGTCGTGGGCCGGTGCCGGCATGCTCGCGCCATACGCGGAGCGCATCGAAGACGAGACGTTGCTGGATTTGTGCCGCACGTCGCTCGCGCAATATCCCGCGTTCGTTCAACGCGTGGTCGACGCAGGCGGTGTAAAGGTCGACGTTTCTCTCGACGGCATCGTCGAGGCGGCATTCGATGACGAACGGCTTGAAGAGCTGACGTCGTTCGCGCGTGAACTTGCGGTTCGCAACGTTACGAGCGACGTACTGGATCGGCGTGCAGCGTTGCTTGCGGAGCCGGCGCTCGGGAAACATACCGTTGGTGCGCTCATCATCGGTGGGCAGGGCTACGTTGACAACCGTCGGCTCGGACGAGCGATACTTGCAGCGTGTCGCGCAGAGGGCGTTATCGTCCATGCCCCCGTCGCTGATGTGGCAATCGAATGTGACGAGCGGCGCGTGCTTGGCGTGCGCAGTGCGCTCGGCTTCACGCCGGCCTCGATCGTTATCAACGCCGCGGGAGCGTGGGCCGCGCACATTCCCGGCGTCCCGCCCGAAGCTATTGCTGCGGTCTCGCCGGTAAAAGGACAGATGCTTGCGCTCGCGGCGCCCGAGGGATTTTTGCGGCGTGCCACGTGGGTCCCTGGGGCGTACCTCGTGCCGCGCACCGATGGCCGTTTGTTGATCGGTGCGACGGTTGAAGACGCCGGATTTGACGAGCGCGTGACGGCGAAGGCGGTCGATGCGCTGCTCCACGCTGCGCTCGTTGCAGCGCCGTCACTCGGTGCGTTTACGCTCACCGAAACCTGGGCGGGATTGCGCCCGGCAACACCCGACGGTAGGCCGTTCATCGGGCCGACGGCAATCGCGGGCTTGCTCCTCGCGACCGGACACTACCGCAATGGGATCTTGCTTGCTCCGGTTACCGCCACGACGATTGCGAGTTTTGTCGAAAGCGGCGACGCGGCGCCGCTCGCTGCGTGGTCGCCATTGAGGATGAAGCGCGCCGAGGGCCGAACAACTCCCTCGTGAGAGCGACGATCAACGGCGAAACCCGTGAGCTTGCCGACGGCACGACCGTCGCGGAGTTGCTCGAGCAGCTTGGCTTGATTCGTAACGGTATCGCGGTTGCAATGAACGACCGTGTGGTACGACGGGCCGAGTACGGATCGAGTAAAATCGCCGAGGGCGACGCGATCGAGATCATCAAAGCGGTCGCCGGCGGCTAAGGGTAATGATGCAAAACGACGTTCTTAAAATCGGAAAATACGAATTCACCTCACGACTGATCGTGGGTACGGGCAAGTATCCTTCGATCGAGATCATGCAGGCGGCGCACGCGGCTAGCGGTGCGCAGATGGTGACGGTCGCGATTCGCCGCATCAACATCGACGATCCGAGCGGCAAGACACTTCTGGATTATATCGACCGCGCGAAATTGCGCGTTCTGCCGAACACGGCCGGTTGCTACAACGCGAAGGACGCGGTGCTGACCGCGCAGCTCGCACGCGAATTACTCGAGACCGACCTGATCAAGCTCGAGGTGATCGGGGACGCGCAAACGCTGCATCCCGACGCCCGCGGTACGCTCGAAGCGGCTGAAATCCTCGTGAAAGATGGCTTTACCGTCTTGCCCTATGTCGGCGACGATCCAGTTGTCTGCAAACAACTCGAAGAGCTTGGATGTGCGGCGGTGATGCCGCTTGCTGCGCCGATCGGCAGTGGTCTTGGCGTCTGCAATCCGTACACGATTGCGATCATCAAAGAGCGTGCGAACGTGCCGGTTATCGTCGATGCCGGCGTTGGCACCGCAAGCGACGCGGCGATTGCGCTGGAACTCGGTGTCGATGCGTTGCTGATGAACACCGGCATTGCGGCAGCCCGAGACCCGGCGCTCATGGCCGACGCGATGAAGCACGCCGTCATCGCCGGCCGTGAGGCCTATCTCGCGGGGCGCATGGAGAAGCGGTTGTATGCGAGCGCCTCGAGCCCGATGCGCGATCTGATCGCGACGAAGCCGGCATGATCGAAGAGATCAGCGTCGACGAATTGCAGCGCTGGCGCGAAGAGGGGAAGACCTTCGTGCTGCTCGACGTGCGCGAACCGGATGAAGTCGCGATCGTACGGATTGCGGACTCCACGTGGATTCCGATGCGAGAAGTTCCGCAGCGTATCGGCGAACTCGATCCGTCGATTCCGGTCGCCGTCATGTGTCATCATGGCGGCCGCAGCGAGCGCGTTGCCGCATTCCTTGCCGCGCGCGGATTCGCACAGGCCGTGAACGTCGATGGCGGGATCGACGCGTACGCGGAGCGCATCGAGCCCACGCTAGCACGCTACTAAGCGCGTTTTGTTGCAATAACGAACCAGTGTACGGCGTCGCGCAGCGGCGCCGTTGTGTGCGCCCATTTCCCCGCGACGTCGTCGACCGGTACCTCGCGCATCGACTCGATGCGCCAGTGCGACAGCAAGTCGCGCAGGCGCGTCTGGTCAAAGTACGCGTGGGCGACGTCTCGTTCGTCACCCTCCAGCGGCGCATAGACGTATGGCTCGAGCAGCGTTCCCGATCCGTATCGTCCATCGCGCGTTGATCCGAAGGTCCCAAAAAGCGACGCATCCGGTTCGAGGGCGCGAGCGATCGTGGCGAGTTGGAGCCCAATCGACGCCGGCGTTCCGTGGAGCAGGGCGTGGGTCGTCAATGCGGCCGCGCATGGGCCGTCCCCGGGCAGCGAGCAGACGCGGAATCCGGCGGCGACCAGCGCCCGCGTATTGCGGCCATTCCCGGCCCCGACCTCGAGGACGTCCGCGCCCGGACGCGCCCGCAGGCGTTCGATCAGCTCGAGCGCGAGGGGGTGCGGCGGACGGTGGGTAGGCTCTGGCGAATCGGAAGTCATCTATGGCGACCGAGACGCTCATTATCGTCGTCGGCGGTGACTACCTGGCCTATGAAATCTGCCGCGAGATTTTGAAGACGGCTGGGCAGCGCGTTGCCCTCGTGTGGAAGCACGAGGAGGAACGCGCTGCGAATCTGCTTGCGCAAACGGTCGCCAAGTTCCACGGCGAGTTTCCCCACACGTTCGCCCACTACGCGCTCGACCCGTCCGACGCGGCGAGTCTGCGCGAGGCGGGCCTCGAAGCGGTTGGGGCGCGGCCCGACCAGCCGAACTTTTGCATCGTCGCGGTCTCGCAGGATGACCGCTTGAATCTGCGCGTCGCACTTGTCGCGCGCGACATCAACGAGCGCACCCGGGTCACGATTCGTCAGTTCAATCCGGTGCTCGGTCACAAGATCCAAGAGGGGCTCAAATACAACTGCACGGCAATTTCGCCGGCCGCGCACGCGGCGGCGACCTACGCGGCGTCGGCGGTCGATCCGTCGTGTTACTATGCGCTGCCGTTTCCTACACTCGAGACGCTGGTCGCTAAGGCCGTGCACCGTCACGATCACCGCGGAAACGAAAATGGCGATCGAGATCGGGAGCATGACGCAACCGGGAGTCTCTTCGGGTTTTGTGAGCGCGACGCGGAACAGTTCGGCATTGACGGTCTGGACGTGATTGCCGCCGAGGCGCATCTGCGCGCGCGTATCGTTGCCATCGATGGGCGAGCGCCCTATATTTGTTACGGCGACGAGGATCACGCCGACGGCGATACGCTTGCGGCCCCTATTCCGGAAAAAGCGCGGGTCTGCGTATTTGGCCCTATCGCCAACATCAAGCGCACGTGGCCCCAAGGTGAGCGCAGACGCGAAACCTCGTGGCGCAGCCGCATGGGCCAATCATGGCGCGACTTGCGCGTTGCGGCTCGGCGCACCGAACCGATTCTGCGTACCGTATTCGGAATCGCGCTGGTCTTATATCTGCTGTTCTCGGTCTACTTTGCTTTTGCGTTGCACCTCAATCCGATCGCTGCGCTCTACTTCGTGATGACGACGATGACGACCGTCGGCTACGGCGATATCTCGCCGTGCGTCAAACCTTGCCCAGAGGTGTACTCGCCCGGAGAAGCCGTCTCACTGCTCGTCGCGATGACGACCATGCTCGCCGGCGTCGCGATATTCGCGGTCTTTACGGCAACCGTGACCTCGGCACTCAACGCGGCGACCTTGCGCCGCACGCGCGGGCTGCGCCCGATTCATCGTTCGGGCCATGTGATCGTCTGTGGCGCGGGGAATGTCGGCTCGCTGGTCATCGACTATTTGCGCGAGCTCGGCGAGGACGTCGTGGTGGTAGAACGCAACCCCGATGCCATTTTGATCGAACTCGCGCGGGATCGGAAGATCGATCTGCTCACTGGCGACGCGACCAACGACGAAACGATCGCGTACTGTTCCCCCGAACGTGCCAAAGCGCTGGTCGGCGTCACCAACAGCGACACCGCCAATCTCGAGGTTGCCCTCGGTGCGCGAACGCGGACTCGCGAACACGCGCACTCCGATATGCACGTGGTCTTGCGTATCGACGATCTTGCCTTTGGCGCATCGATCAAGCGGCACTTTGGCATTGCGTCGTTCTCGACCACGGAGCTTACCGCGCCGACAATCGCCGGGCTTGCTCGCTTCGAGAGCACGCGTGGGCGCTTTGCGATCTTTTCGGATCAGGGCTTTGCGCGCGTATTTCAGCTTGCCGAACGCTTCCAAGGCGCGGAGAACGCGCCGCCGCCGGCACCGCCTGAACGGCCCGGGTACAAGGTGCGTTGGATTCCACTCTACGTCTGGCGCGAGCAGGGCAGTGGCAAAGGTGTTGCCGTCCCGGCACACAAGTTTGACCAGGACGTCAGACCTGGCGACCGCCTGTTGTTTATGGTACCGCTGGATCAATTTAGCGAGGCAAACAATTAAAAAGGATGGGAATGCTAGCTGCGGGTGACAAGCTCCCCGACCTCACGATCGCGGACGATAAAGGCGAGCCGGTCAAGACAGCCGACCTGCTTGGTGGCCCGCTCATCGTGTATTTCTATCCGAAAGACGATACGCCGGGCTGCACGAATGAAGCCTCGCAGTTTCGCGACCTCTACGCCAAGTTCGAGAAGAAAAGCGCGCGGATCGTCGGTGTGAGCCGAGACTCGGCGGCCTCGCACCAAAAGTTCAAAGACAAATACAAGATTCCGTTCACGCTGCTGGCGGATACCGATTCACACCTGTATCATGCGTTCGGCGTCACTGCGCGCACGACGTTTCTGATCGATGGCAAGGGCATCATCGTCAAAGTTTGGCCGAAAGTCCGTGTCGACGGACATGCCGATGAGGTGCTCGCATCGCTACCGTAATGGCCGCCGCGATGCGCGTGCGCGTCGTCGGCTCGAGTGCATCCGTGCCACGGCCGGGGCGCGCGTGCAGCTGTCATTTGATTCGCGCGCGCGGCACCAACCTGTTGCTCGATATGGGCACCGGTGCGCTTGCCAATCTGCGGATCGTGATGGACTATCCAGATCTGGATGGCATCGTTATCAGCCACATGCACGCCGATCACTTTCTCGATTTGATTCCGCTGCGCTATGGGCTCAAATATGGGCCGCTTTTGCGCGACGATCGCATGCCGATTTGGCTGCCGCCGGGCGGCGAGCAACAACTTCGTGCCTTCGCGGCCACGTTCGCGAGTGAAGGTCCGAATGATTTTCTCGACGAGGTCTTTGAGGTCCGCGAATACGATCCAGCGGCCACACTCGAGATCGGCCGCCTTTCGGTCACATTCGCGAAGACGATTCACTACATCGATGCGTACGCCGTGCGCGTTGAACGTGACGGGGCGAGCGTGTGTTATTCCAGCGACACGGCGCCATGCGACCGGGTGGAAGAGCTTGCGCGCGGATCGAGCATCTTTCTTTGCGAAGCTGCGCTCGGTCTTGCGGTCGAAACCGGCCCGATGCGCGGGCATCTTTCCGCCATCGAAGCCGGCGAGATGGCGCAACGCGCGGGTGCGCGGCGCCTCGTGCTCACGCACTATGGAACGGAGTTTGCTCCCGGTGAATTAGAAGACGCCGCGCGCAGCGTCTACCACGGCCCCTGCGCCATCGCCGATGACGGCACCGAGCTCACGATTTGAGGTCGTGGCGGCGCTTCGGTGTCGTTGCGTCAGCCCTCGAGTGCCCCTGCACACTTCGGACTGCCGCGCCTAACCGCAGCACCGCTACAGCCTCAAATACCTTTCATCTCGGGGGCTAGGCGCAAAGAGCATCGCGGTCCCTCGACTACGCTCACTACGTTCGCTACGCTCGGGATGACAAGAGGCGTTAGTTCTCTGTCTTGGCTTCGCCGCGGGGAAGAGAAAATTGAAGCAGGGCACGAATCGGCGCGAGGCCGCGGCTTACGACCGCGCACGGGGTGACCGTGAGCCCAAGTTCTTCCAGCCGCGCCTTCGCCGCGAGCAATTCACGTCCCGACGTCACCACGTCCTCGAGCAACAACACATGTTGTCCGGTCGCGTAAGGACCTTCGACGTACTCGTCGGCGAACGCGCCGTAGCCCTTGGGTGATTTGCGCACCGCTAGCAGCGGTAGCCCCGACATCTGCGAAACCGCCGTTGCGATGACCACGCCGCCGAGTTCGGTGCCGGCGATGAGATCCGGATTGACCTCGGTGATGACCGGGACGAAGAGCCGCGCGATGCGACGCAGTACCTGCGGATCGGAAAAGAGACGAAACTTATCGATGTAGTAATCGCTGCGCACACCGCCGGAGAGCACGTAATCGCCGCGCGTGAGCGCGCGTTCAACGAGCATCTTTCGCAGCCAGACGAGTTCGGGCATCGGACCGACTGGTTGGTTGGGTAGACCTAGATGCTCCATTGCCACGCGTTCCAGTTCTCGATGATCGGGCTCGGGTCGAGCCCTTTGAAATCGGAGTTGATCGGGTGCATCTGTCGCAGATAATTGATGAAGATCTCGGGCACGTCACGCGCCAGCAACGCTTGCGTCTTTGCGTACGCAACCTTGCGCGTCGCCTGGTCGTAATGGGTCAGCGCCATGGTTTCTGCAGCGTCCATCTCGGGACTACAATACCGGGTGTAGTTGTACCCCCCGGGCGGGACGTTCTTGCACATAAACTGCGCCGAATCGTCCGGGTCGATGCCCGAGTACCAGCCGTCCACGATTGCGTCGAAGTGGCCGTTCTGCAGGACGCCGCCCTCGCCGGCCGGCGCGTAGAGCTGCGCTCCGGGGAAAAGCTTGATCTGCGCCTGGATGCCGATTCGGTGCAACTGCGCTTGGATCAGGAGCGCGAGCTGCTTGTAGGTCGTGTTGGAGTTCTCGGTCACGAGCAAGATCGAAGGCGGGTCGGCGCCCAGCAGCGATTTCGCTTTGGCGATGTCGTACGGAAGGGAGCGTGCTTTCGGATCGAAGGCCCACATCCAATCCGGGATGTCTTCGCTTGCGAGCGTCTCTTGACCGTACATCGTGTCGTTCACGAGGCTCTGCTTGTCGAGTGCATAAGCGATCGCTTGACGCACGCGCACGTCTTTCATCGCGGCACTTGCGGTATTGAGCTGCACGTCGTAGTAGCCGTTCACGCGCATCCAGACGATCTGGGTTCCCGGAATGGTCTTCACTTGCGGATACAAGTGAATCGAGGCCTGATAGATCCAGTCGATCGCGTGCGTGCGCAGCAACTCGACCGAGGTGTTCTCGTCCGGAATGACCTTGATCTCAATTCGTTTGAGCCCCGGCTTACCCAAGAAGAAGTTGTCATTGGCGACGAGCGCGACGTGGTCGTTATGGACCCACTCCGCGAAGCGGAACGGCCCGTCTGAGACGGTCGGTTCGCTATTGAATGGAATCTGGTTGACGTTCGGGTACTTGGCCAGCACGTGCGCGGGCGCAACGCCGTACGGCTGATCGCTATCGGTGAAGAAGGTGTTGACGAACGGCGAGAATTTCTCTTTGAGGTGCACGATCACCGTCGACGGGTCCGGCGTGTCAATCGACTTGATGTAGTCGTACCCGTGGCGCGACACGATGTTGTTGTTCGGATTCATGATCGCCGTCCACGTCCACTTGACGTCTTTACTCGAGAACGCGACGCCGTCACTCCACTTCACGTCTTTGCGCAGGTGATAGGTGATCGTCAGTCCGTCGGCGCTGATGCCGCCATTGGTCGTGCTCGGCACCTCGGTCGCGAGCAGCGGTTGCTGCACACCCTTGCCGTCGGGCTGGATCAGCGGCAAGAACATGAAGCGCGCGATGAAGACATCGGTCGTATTCGAGGTGAGGAGCGGGTTGAGGTTCTTCGGTTCGCTTTGAATCGCCACGCGCAGGACGCCCGGCAGGGTCCACGGGTGCTCGCCGCCACTGCCCGCCTCGTCCGGCGCTTTCGAGCATGCGGCAAGAAGCCCAGCAAGGGCGAAAAAGGCGAGTAGTCGTTTCATAAACCCGCCCTGTATTGCCCTAGACCCTGGAGGCCACCTTGTTGCCGGGCACCGGATCGTAGCGCTCATGACGCGCGCCGAACGTGCCCAGTCCCTGCGTACCCGTGCGCAACTCGGTAATGTAGCGCGAGAGCTCGACCTCCGGCACGTCGGCCTCGATCACATCGAAGCCGGCCTGCTCGGCGGGATTCATGCCCAAGATCTGCCCGCGTTTGCCGGTCAACTGCGCAATGACCGTCGACGTGTACTGCGTCGGCACCGTGACGTTCACCCGCGAGATCGGCTCCAGCACGACCGGATGGCACTTGGGCAGCGCTTCACGCACGCCCATACCTGCGGCAGTCTTAAACGACTGTTCGCTCGAGTCGACGTCGTGGTATTGCCCATCGAACAAGGTGACATGCAGATCGGTTACCGGATAGCCGTTCGGTCCGTGCAAGAGCGCCTCGCGCACGCCCTTCTCAACGGCGGGGATGAATTGCCGCGGCACCACGCCGCCGACAATCTTATCCTCAAAACTCACGCCCGAGCCACGCTCGCGCGGCTCGAAGCGGAGCCACACGTCGCCGAATTGTCCGTGACCACCGGTCTGGTGCTTGTAGCGTGAATGAATCTCGGTGCCCGCGCTAATCGTCTGAAGATACGGGATCTCGGGCGCTGCCGTTTCGACTTCAACTTTGTACTTGCGTGCAAGGCGCTCGACCGCGATCGACACGTGTTGCTCGCCGCTCCCGAGTAAGAGCAACTCACCGGTGATCTCGGCGCGGGTCAACTTCAGCGAAGGGTCTTCGTCGACGATACGCGCGAGCATTTGGAATATCTTGGCTTCGTCGATGCGTTCCTTCGGCCTGATCGCGATCGCAATGCACGGCTCGGCGAGCGCAACGCGCGGAAGCAACACGCGCCCGTTGCTTGAAAGGATGTCGCCGGTCTTGACCGCTTCCAAACGCGCGATCGCGACGATCGCACCGGGACCGGCCTCGGGGATCGCCTCTTGTTTCTTGCCCTGCAAGCGGTACAGACCGCCGGAGCGTACTTTCTCGTCACCTTGCGAGAGGTCAGTGAGTGTCGCGTCCGACTTGAGCGTGCCGCGGATGACGCGCACGATCGAGAGCTTACCGGACTGCGGGTGAATGACGGTCTTGATGACCTGCGCGATGACCGCCGCGGCGGGATCGGGCGCGATTGCGCGGCCTTCGGCATCCAGAACCGGCGCGTCTTTCGGCGAGGGGAACCAGCGCTCGAGTGCGCGCAGCAGCGCCGCAACGCCGGCGCCGGTCGCCCCTGCGCCGACCAGTACCGGGACGATTTGGTCGTGGGAGCACTCGCTGCACAGGTCGCGCTCGACCTCGTCGAGCGGCGGCTCCACGCCTTCGAGTAACTCTTCCATCAAGTGGTCGTCGAAATCGGCAATCGCTTCAAGCAACTCACCGTGCGCCGCGCGTACGCGCTCGAGGACGTCACCCGGGATAGCGCTCTCGCTTTCGCCATCGGGCTCGAAGTTGTACGCTTTCATGTCGGCGAGATCGACGTAGCCGGAAAATCCGCTGGTTTTTTCGTTTGCCGCCGCGCGTGTGAAGACCGGCCATTGCTCGGCGACAACGTGGCGTCCGTAGAGCGACTTCAACGCGGCGAGCGTAGCTTCGAAATCCGCGCCGGGACGGTCGAGCTTGTTGATCACGAAGCAGTGCGGCATCGTGCGCGACTCGAGATAGTCGACCAGCGTTTTCGTCTGAACCACGCGCCCAGGGTCGGCTTCAACCACAATGACGGCCGCGTCCGCACCACACAACACGAGTTTGGTCTCTTCGAAGAAGTCGATGAAGCCGGGCGCGTCGATGATCGTGAGGTCGACGTTGCCGCTATTGCAGTGCGCAAAACCGGCGGTGGTCGATTGCGCGTGCGAGACGTCTTCGGGTTCGTGGTCGGTGACGGTTGTGCCATCGGAGATCGAGCCTCGGCGAGGAATCGCGCCGCTGCGTGCGAGCACGGCCTCCACGAGCGTGGTCTTGCCCGCGTGATGCGGGCCCACAAAAGCAATGTTGCGCTGACGCTCGATGTCCATGGCCACTCTCCGTACGCCTAGCGGCGTTTAGTCGTTTTCTTCTTCGCTGATCCTTTTGGCTTGGCGGCCGGTTTGGCGGTGGCTTTCTTCGCCGGTGCCGCTTTCTTCACGGCTGCTTTCTTTGCGGGCGCCGCTTTCTTCGCGGGCGCCGCTTTCTTCGCGGGCACGACTTTCTTTGCGGGCACGACTTTCTTCACGGGCGCCGCTTTCTTTGCGGGCGCGACTTTCTTCGCGGGCACGACTTTCTTCGCGGGCACGACCTTCTTTGCGGGTGCGAGCTTCTTCGCGGGCGCGGCTTTCTTCACGGGCACAATTTTTTTCGTCGGGGGCGCTTTTTTCACGGCGGCCGCTTGTTTCGCGGGCGTCGCCTTCTTTACGGGCGCAATTTTTTTTACCGGCACGACCGGTTTCTTTTCTGGTACGGTCTTCTTTGCCGACGCCGCTTTGGACGAAGCGCTCGATTCGGGAGTGCGCTTCGACGATGCCTTCGGTGACGCGGCGCCAACCGGTTTCTTCGTCGTGCGTTCTGGACTGCTGGCCCGCTTTTTCGGGCCGGCTTCGCGCGCGGCTTTTGCGCTTTCGCGCGCGGCGCGCGAGGCGAGCTCGGGCTGTTCGGGAAGACCGAGTTCGGCGCGGCTAAAGCCGCTGATGCTACTGCCTGGCTGCACGGGTTCGGGCGAACGTTGCGCGTGCGCTTCGAGATGTTCGCGGGTTGCGCGCAAGACGACCCGCGCCAAGCGCCCCGCCACCGGAAAGACGACTTCGTTGATGCCGCACTCATCGAGCATATTGAGCACGACGTCGAATCCGCCGCCCTGATCTTTGGGACTGTGCGCGTCGGAACCTATTGCGATTCCCACGCCGCGCGCCTTTGCCTTACGCATCAAGCGCTTGTTCGCGGCGATGTATTTCTGGCGGTGCTCTTCACTCGCGGCGCGGTAGATCTGGCGCGTGCTGATTTCCACGGCCATACCGCGCGCATGCGCAAGATCGAGCATACGATCTTCGTACGCTTCGAGCTTTTTCTCGTCCGGCCAATGGCCTAAGATCGCCGGCCGATAGAAGTGTCCGACGATGTGCCCCGGGAGCTTTTCAACGTCCTCGAAGAGCCGCGCCGTGTAGAGCTCCCACACGCGATCCACGCCGACATGCTCGAAGAGGTGTGAGAACTCCGGATTGTCGTAGGGCCACATGTAGTCGGCGCCTTTTTCCGGATGATCGATTGGCAAGAAATGGACCGAGCGGATGATCCCGTCCGGTCGCATCGCGTCGACGATATTCTGCGCATCGGGTCTGGCGCGCGGATCGTTATCGACCTCTGCGCCGATCGAGAAGCGCATCCCGCGTCGCAAGCTTTCGCCGACCACGGCGGCATGCGTGACGTCGACGCCGGCCGTTTCAGCGGCGCCATAGAGATCACCGGCGTGTGCGAGTTTAAATGCGCGACGCACCGTATGCACGGCTCCGGGATCTTCGAACGTGAGATAATTGATGTGGTCGGACACCATTAAGAAGCGCGGTGAATTACGCCGGCAGGCGTGATAGAACCACAGAAAAAGCATCCGCGGTGAATACGCGATCGGCCGCTCCTCAGCGAAGGGACGGTGCTCGCCTTTGGCGTGACCGTGGACGTCGGGGATCGCTGCAATACGAGGGTCGCTCAGCGTTCTACTTCCTTTACACCGCGAGGTATCCACGCGCCCGGCTTAGCGCCAAGACGCGGTGTCGAGGCCGACGGTGTGCGCTGATCGATCCAGGGCACGACGGTCTCAACTAAAACTTCGACGCCTTTTTTCATCAAGTCGAACGACATCGACGGATTCGACTCGCTTCCCGCAGCAATTGCTTGCGCGGGCAGATACGGCATGTGGACGAGACCCACGAGTGCCGGCGGCACACCGTGCTCGGTGAGCGCAAGCATCTCGTAGAGTGCCTGATTCCCAATAAACGTCCCGGCCGAGTTCGAAACATAGCCCGGGACACCGGCAGCCGACCAAGCTTCGACGATCTTTTCGAGCGGCAGGTTGGAGATGCGTGCTTCGGGGCCGCCACGTGTAACGACGTCGCCCTTGCGCGCGACGCCGACGTTGTCGCTTTCGAAGTCAAGCACGTTAACGGCGACGCGCTCGAGCGAAAGTGCCGTGCGGCCGCCAAATTGTGAAAGGAGCAGCACGACCTCGGGTTGATCGAGTTGCAGCGCCTGCTCGAAGCGCTCGCGAATATTGCGCGTCTCCACCGGGACGACCCGCGTTGCGACCGGGCGTCCGGCCAGTAGCGCGCCCTCAAAGCTGCGCGCGACCATCTCGCTGGGGTTGACTTTATCACCGGTATGGGGCTCGAACCCGGCGATGAGGATATGCCTAGCCACTACAACTAGGTTACAGCTTGCGCGCGATGTAGCCTTCCATCTTGAGTAGGCGCGCCTTCATCTCGATCCCGTAGCCATAGTTGTGGAGTTCGCCTTGCGCGTCAACCACGCGGTGGCACGGGAAAAACAGCGCCACTGGATTACGGGCCATGACCTGCCCCACTGCGCGCGCCGCGCGCGGCCGGCCGATCTGCGTGGCCACCCAGGAGTACGATCGCACCTCACCCGGCGGGATCAGTGCCGCTGCCCGTAACGCGGCCTGTTCGAACTGGGTCAGGTCTTCGATGTCGACAATGCGATCGTCCACGCGCCACGTACTGAAGAACTGCTCGAGCGTTCGGCCGAGCCACGGCGGCGCTTCACCGGCAACAACCGGGCGTCGCAGGCGGCTTTCTACACGAGCGCGTACGGCTTCGAACGCTTCGCCGGTGTCGATGCCGATGTAGGCGATGCGCGCCTCTTTGAATCCGACGTAGAGACGGCCGATCGGCGTCTGCGCGAAGGCGAGGACAACGGGCGTCGTGCGTTCGCGGATTTTGATCTGCGCGATGTGCTCGATGACTCGCTTGGTGAGATCGCACGAGGGTTCGGGTTTCGGCAGGCACGAGAGACAATATGCGACGCCTTCGAACTCCTCATAGAGCTCTTGGCAATGGTCACAGGCTCGCAAGTGAATATCGACAGCTTCCTTGACGGACTCTTGACACTCCGCGCGGACTTCGTCCCAGAGTTCTTGGACGTCACGACAGCGCATGCATAGGGTCTCCTTCGGGGGCGATGCGTCCGATTTGCGGACCAAGGATGCGGCGCAAGATCCGGACCGCGCGGTGGACGTGCGACTTAACGGTGCCAATCGGCTGATGCAGGATCTCCGCGATCTCCGGATGGCTGCGTCCTTCAATGAAGCGCAGCGTCGCCGCCGCGCGCAAATGTACGGGTAGCTGCAACAGTGCCTGCTCGACGAGCGCGACCTCAGCGTTCTGTTCGACGATTGTCTCGGGCTGCGGCGGCCCTTCGTTGGACTCTCGCAGCAAGGCATCGGGATCGGCAAGCGCATCGAGCGCAACGCTGGTTGGGCGTTTGCTGCGCAGGCGATTGCGCGTTACGTTGAGCGTAATGGTGTAGAGCCAGGGCTGCAGCCGAAGGTCGGCACGTTGCTCCAGCGACATCTTGCCCAGCGCACGGTACGCGCGCACGAACGCGTCCTGCACGATCTCCTCGGCATCTTCGCGGTTGCCGGTCATGCGCAACGCGAAGCCGTAGAGACGGCGCTGGTAGTCGTCGACAATTTGATTGAAATTCTCGACGCTCGGCGCGGCTTTACCCGGCGCCCGGTTGGACGACGACTTGGCCGGCTGGGCAGCTGTTGGCACGAAGACTCCCTGTGGGAGTGGTGCAAGCACGCTCATACGCTGCTACTTGACCGCTCCCGGCCCCCCTCCGGTTTCACGCCGGGTGCGGAAAATCCTGAAATGCCGCCAGGGTCGCCGACCTCGGCGAGGGAACCCTTGCGCATGGTACACGACGTGCCGCACGCACCAGTTTCACAGCCGCCGCTCGCCTTTTGCGATGCGGCGGTTGTTGTTTTACGGCACACGGGAGAGGGACGTAAATGCACCAGACGATCGAGCCAACGGAGATTTCATTCGACGCGTACACGCTGTGCAGTTTTCTGCCGCACCTCGACTCGTCGCGAGCGATCCCGCTCGTGCTCATCGGGTACCGTCGCAATCAAGATCCGTGGTTCGTCTGGCTCGTTCCGAAAGATGGTATCAGCGCGCTCGGTCTGACCGATGACCCGTACTACGCCAAAGTGCTGCACGATCCACACTCGTACTTCACGAGAAAGCTTTCAAAGTACATCGAAGAGACCGGTAGCGTGAAGCGCGGGATTGAGATGCTGATCGATTGCCATCAAAACCATCTCGCCTTCACACCGGTCACACACCTCTCCGAAATGCCCTTCAGGCATCCCCTGGAAGTCCGACTCGTCGGCGCAGTCTAGAATCTAATGCGAGCCTAACCGCATAGTTGGGTCGCCATTGCTGGCGCGGATGGCGCGGTGATAGATGATGCGCACCGGCACAGCATCGTTGCCGCTCTGTAGTTTCCCATCGATCGTAAGCGTCGCGTCGAGCGCTAAGAGCAGCGCTCCCGATTCCGCGTAGTACGCCGTGCCGTCCATGTGCATCGTGCCCGAAAGCAGCGCATCAGGATGCTCGGGAAGCGTGCCGGTCATGGGGCCGTCGGCTTTGAAACGCACACCGACGACCGGGCGGCCTTGCACTTTGCCGCGCGGCGCCGAACGCAAGTAGCCTGAGAGGCGCGATCCGCCGAGTGGCGAGCCGGCCTCAAACGGCACCATGCCTTGCAGCCGTTCGAGATCGCGTAGCGTCGTTCGGTCGAGCTGCACAGCGAACGGTTGGTTGAGAATCGTGAGGAAATCGGGATCGTTGTCACCGCGATCTTCGAACGTACCGTCGCGCAGCAACTCTTGGACAAATTGCCCGTGCGCTGAGGCTTTGCCGCTCTCGTCCACACGCGTGTAGTTCACATCGGCGACGTAGCGGTGACCTTGCCTGTTTGACGCGATGCCGAGGCGCTCTACCCCACGGTAGGTGATGTGGGTTGGTTCGAGCGTCTTGCCGATGCGGTACGTGTCTTCTCCGGCGACGCCGTAGAGTTGGTCGGCGAGCGCGCAGAGAGTGAGTGTGGGGATCAGCGCGGCTGCGATGACGGCGACCCGAAGCGGGAATTGCATCTCCTACCTTTTACACTATCATCGGCATCAAGGGCGGTTCGGTTCATGGCCGATCGCATCCAAGTACACCTGCGTACAAAACGCTTGCACAAGCGGCAAGAGAAGCAGAACCGACGCGGCATTCGCCCAAAACGAGGGCGCGGGTACGTGCCGCGCTGCCAGCGCGCTTTGGAGCAAAATGGCCAGCAGGTTCGGCAGTAGCACCACGAGCGCGAAGACAATCAGCGCACGGGCAAACGCTACCCCTTGCCATGCAACCGCCATGCTTGCGGCGAGCGATCGTGGGACCAGCAACCACCACGGTTCCGCGTCGTCAACGACGGTCGCGTGCACGTCGGCGAAGATAAGCGACACGGCGACGATGGTCACGCCGGCGCCCAGCAGCTTATCGAAGATGCCGGTGGAGGCAATCGATTGGAAGCCGATCAGGGCAACGAGCCAGCACAACACATCGATAATCAATACGGCCCAGGAGCGTTCCAGCACGCGCGACCAGGTGGCTCCGGTCGAGAGATCGCCGCGGACGTCGGCGTAGGTAAAAGCGTTAACTATTGCGACAAAAAACGGCTCGATGATGATGATCGCGATATTCTCGGCTATCGGCGGCTTTGGATGCCAGTTAAAGACGATCAGCGCTTCTGCGCCGATGACGACGAAGCCGGTGAGCGCGTACAGCGCGGCGTGGCGCGCAACGGAACGGAAACTGCGCCCGAGTAGGACGAAGAGCGATGCATGTGGCCTAGGCGGTGAATCTACGGCTGCAGCTCGAGCGTTGCGCGGCTGCTGCAGTTGCGTTTGTTGACGAAGAATCGCACGCAAACCGAACTTTCGCACATGACGACGGCGTCGCCGTCGGCGAAGATGCGGCCGTCGACGTCGACCGTAAAGTCGCCCGCAGCCAAGCCCGCAAGCGTGCGGACCATGCTGCGCTGGAATTTGTCGCGTGGCGCGCGTTCGCCGATCGCCTCACGCACCGCAAGTGCCAGCAGCTCGCGAACGCGCAACGGCGTTGCAAGTGCAAACGCCGCCGAGCCGGCAATGCTCACGGCATGGAGATCGAGCGGGACGCGAACGCGAATCACAACGCTATCTTTTGGCGCATCTTCGAGGAGCCGCCTGCCGCGAGGGAGTACGTTGTACCCGATGCCTCCCTTTGGGAACGTGCCGGCGCAGACGCTGGTCGATGCCGTGGAGAAGCACGTCGCGCGTATGGATGACGCCGCACTGGCGGACGTCCTGCGTGGTGGCGTGCCCACGATGACGCACGACGCGCGCAGTGCGCTCGTTGCCTCGATTTTCGATGCATTTCGTGACCGCGGCGAGTCGTCGGAAGATGCTGCCGAGGGTGCAAACGCTTCGCTCGACCGACTCGAAGGGGCCGATGCGCAGGCGGTTGCGGCACTTGTCGAATACGCGCGAGCGAATCCTGGATTGCTTAAGGAAGCATTGACGCATTACGCCGAGGAGCACGCGGTGCAGCTCGAGGGTTTGCCCGCGCAGCTCGTCGATGGCATCGCCGGCACGCTCTAGTGATCGCTAACCTTTGAGCGACTATCCGCGGCGCCGCCGGCTGGAACCCGAACCGCCCAAGCGCGGCGGCATCCCGATCATTCCGTTGATGATCCTCGTCGTGTTGTGCGGGTTGGCGCTGGGCGGTTTGCTTACGAAGTTTTTTGGCACGGGCGGCGTGCGGGCGCCCTCGCCCGCGCCGAGCTTTACGCCGCTGCCCGAAGCGACCGCGACATTCACGCCGGCGCAGTCGCCGGCGCCCTCGACGCCTTCGCGCAAGCCGGCGAAAACGCCGGCACCGTTGCCTTCGGTGACATTGATCCCAGGCACGACGATGGCCCCGAGCCAGAGCGCCTCGGCAAGCGCGTCGCCGAGCCCATCGCCGCGCGCGACGTCTTCGCCGACGTCCAAGCCAAAGCCCAAGGCCACAGAACTCGTGATCGTGCTTACGCCCACACCCGCGGCAACACACGTGCCGAGCGTTCCGCAGAAGATTGCGACCGCGACGCCGCCGCCGGTGGTCGCCGCGCCCACTTCAACGCCGGTGCTCATCACCGGTGCGAATTCGACGGAACACGCTGCTTCGATCGTCAGCGCCTATATCGCGGCGCTGGCCCGCGGCGACTCTTCAACCGCAGCCGCTTACTTATCGAGCGGACTCCCGACGGAGAGTTTCATCAATCCGAACGTCACAGTGAACGTCTCCGATATGCACAGCACGCGTAACAATGACGGCAGTTTCGGCGTAACCGCGCAGGTCGCCACGTCGAAGGGCACCTACTTCGTGAACTTCACGCTTCGTATGGGCGCCTACGGCATGCAGATCACGTCGCACTCCGCTACGCATATTTAGTCACAACTTGTCATCCCGAGCGTAGCTGCGAAGCAGCGCGTGAGGAGCTAGATCTCGGCGCCGAGGCCGGTGTTGGCTCGGACCTGCAGCTGGTTGAACATCGCTTCCGATTCGGGATCGCGCACGAGCAGCGTGCCCAGGATCGACGCGAGAAATCCAAGCGGAATTGACACGAGGCCGGGATTGCGCAGCGGAAAGATCGCATGATCGCCCATGACGCTCGGACTGAGCGCCATGAGGACGAGCGACGAAATCAATCCGGTGAGCATGCCGCAGATCGCGCCGGTGCGTGAGAAGCGCCGCCAGGTGAGCGAGAGAATCAGCGCCGGCGCATTCGTGCTCGCAGCGACCGCGAATGCGAGACCGACGAGATAGGCGACATTGACCGAGCGCAGGCCCACCGAGATGAGGATCGATGCGAAGCCGACCACGAGCGCGGCCGTACGCGCCACAAAGATGTGCTCCCGCTCGCTCCCGGCGCCATCGCGTATCAAGCTGTACCAAATATCGTGGGCGAATGACGAAGCTGCCGCAATGGTAAGGCCGGATACCACCGCGAGTATCGTCGCGAATGCGACCGCTGCGATGAATGCAACCAGGAGTTGGCCGCCCACGGCATCCGCCAACAGCGGTGCCGCAAGGTTGTTGTTTTTCTCCGGCACGATGTAGCCGTTCTTTGCGAGCTCATCGTTGAGCTGCGGCAGCGGTCTCGGGGTGGTGGATGATGTAGCGTATGGCTTGTGTGTCACGCAGGTGTTTGCCGATGTCGTGCTGCCCGACGATCGTCCCGGCGCCAAGCCCCATGATCGTGATCAGCAGGTAAAACGCGCCGATCAACCCCATCGCCCAGCCGACCGAGATGCGTGCCGACTTCGCCGTTGGTACCGTAAAGAAACGCATGAGCACGTGCGGGAGTCCGGCTGTGCCGAGCACGAGCGCAAGGCCGAGTGAGACCAGATCGAACGCACCGTGTGGGCCGCTGAAGAAGAGACCCGGCTGCAGCAAGTTGATCGTATGGCTACCGCCTGTCGGCGCGAATGCCGCCGCATCGAGGAAAGCGCCTAGCGAAAAATGATAGTGCGCGAGCACGAGCATGCTCAGCACGACCGATGCCACCATGAGTAGCGCGGCTTTGATGATCTGGACCCACGTCGTTGCGAGCATCCCGCCAAAAAGTACGTAGATCAACATCAAGAGCCCGACGATGACGATTGCGTACGTCTCGCTAATCCGCTGGATCAACAAATTGATCAGCGATCCTGCGCCGACCATCTGCGCGACCATATAAAAGAGCGTGATGATCAGTGTGGTAAAGGCCGCGATCGCGCGCACGCTGCGCCCGCGCAGCCGAAATGCGATCACGTCAGCCACCGTGTAACGCCCGGTGTTGCGCAGCGGCTCGGCAAGCAAAAACAGCACCGTGAGGTACGCAACCAGCCAGCCGATCGCGTACATGAATCCGTCGAAACCGTAAAACGCGATTAGACCGGTTATCCCAAGAAAGGACGTGGCCGACATATAGTCGCCGGCGATCGCCCATCCGTTTTGCACGCCGCTGATCTCGCGATGCGCCGTGTAGAAGCCGCGGCTCGACGTACTGCGCCCCGACGCCCAATACGTGATGACAAGCGCCATCGCCACGAAGACCGCAAACATCACGAGGGTCGCTGTGGTCATCGTGCAAGCCTCGCCTGTGTGCGCAGTACCAACCGCTCGGCGCGTTCGTCGAACTTCCGGGCCTCACGCATGTAGACCGCAAGCAGTAGCCACGCCATCAGAAACTGCGCAAGTCCGAAGGCGTAGGCAAGGGTTAGCCGTCCGAAGACGGGCTGATTCATGAGCGCCGGCGCGAAGCCGACGCCGACCGGCAACGCCAAATAAAAAAGTAGAAAGAAGATCGTGGAGGGGACGATGAACCGGCGTCGCGCGCTTAGCAGCGCGATAAAGTCCGGGTCGTTCGCAAGCTCGTCCCATTCGCTGGCCGTCAAATGGTGGTGCTGCATCGGACCGCCTTTCGCTATGTCGGTCGCCGCATCCCCGCACGAATCGTATCGCCGATCAGCGCATCGACGATGAGCCCAGTCAGGAACGTAGCGCTCGCGATGAGCGAAAAGTCCCCGGAAGAAACATAATGCAGGCGGCCAAGCACGGCAAAGGCAAGCGCCGCAAACAATATTCCCAGCACGATGCGTGCCGGACGAAATCGAGGGAAACGGCTGGGATCGAGTACGATCATCGCGGCAGACGCGCTGACGATCGCGACGAGGAGGTAGAGAAACGCGCCTGCAAGTGCGAGCAGCGTGCTACTCTTCGTCGGGCCAGCCGGCAATTTCGCCGATGGCCGCGCTCTTGGCAACGCGTAATCCCAGCGTTGCGCACTTAAGACGCGTGGGGCTGATGCCGATGCCGACGTTCTCGAGTACGACGTCTTTCGAGAGTTTGGCGACATCTTCCAAGCGCATCCCCTTGATCGTCTCAGTCAGCATCGATGCCGACGCTTGGCTGATCGCGCAGCCCTTTCCGGAGAAACGCACATCGCGCACCACGCCGCCATCCACGTCGAATTCCATGCGAATCGTATCGCCGCACAGTGGATTGAGATCCTCGGCCGAGGCGTCAGGTTCGCTCAGATGGCCAAAGTTGCGCGGGTTACGGTAGTGGTCGAGAATGAAGTCGCGGTAAAAGTCGTCCATGCCTACAGTTTGAAAACGTGTGCGGCCTTTTCGATGCCCTCGGCGAGCGCGTCGATGTCGGCCTTCGAATTATAGACGTAGAATGAGGCCCGCGCGGTTGCCGGCCAGCCCATCTTTTCCATCAAGGGCATCGTGCAATGGTGCCCGGCGCGAATGCAGATGCCCTCGGTGTCGAGGATCGAGGCCAGATCGTGCGCGTGCACGTCGGCGAAGTTAAACGAGAGGACACCCGAGCAGATCGCGGGATCCTTCGGGCCGTAGATCGCGAGGCCGCGCGACTCGAGCGGCGCCAAGCGCTCCAGCGCGTACCCGAGCAACTCGCGCTCGTGCGCACGTACCCAGTCCATGCCAAGTACGCTCAAATAATCCACCGCGGTGCCGAGGGCGATCGCATCGGCGATGTTGCTCGTGCCCGCCTCGAACTTCCACGGGAGATCGTTGAACGTCGTGTGCTCGTACTCGACCTTGCGTATCATGTCGCCACCGGCAAGAAATGGCGGCATCGCTTCGAGCAGCGCGTGTTTGCCATAGAGCACACCGATACCGGTTGGACCGAGCATCTTGTGGCCGCTAAATGCGTAGAAGTCGGCGTCGAGCACGCGCATGTCGATCGCCAGGTGGGGTATGCCTTGCGCGCCGTCGACGAGTACCGTCGCGCCGGCTGCATGTGCGGCCGGAATGATGCGCTCGAGTGGAGTGATCGTTCCGAGGGTGTTGCTGACGTGCGAGATCGCGAGCAGCTTCACGCCGCGGAGCAACGCATCGAGGTCGTCGAGTTGCAGCACGCCACGATCGTCCGCGCGAATGAATCGCAGCGTCGCTCCGGTCTTTTCCGCCAGCAATTGCCACGGCACAAGGTTCGAGTGGTGTTCGAGCTGCGAGGTCAAGATCACATCGCCCGGCTTGATGTTCTGCAAGCCCCAGCTGTAGCCGACGAGGTTTATCGCCTCGGTCGCGTTGCGCGTCCAGATCACCTCGCGCGAGTCGGCGTTGATAAAGCGCGCAACCTTGGCGCGCGCCTCTTCGAATGCGTCGGTCGCGCGTGCGGCGATCTCATACACGCCGCGGTGAATGTTGGCATTGTATTCGCTGTAGTACGTGACCAGTGCGTCGATCACGGCTTGCGGCTTTTGCGAGGTCGCGGCCGAATCGAGGTACACCAGACGTTTGCCGCGCGAGGTCGGCTTGTGCAGGATCGGAAAATCCGCGGCGATCGCTTCGGGCGTACGGATGGCAATCATGCAGCGACGACCTTTGCTTCGAGCGCGGCGCGCAATTCCTCGCGCAACGCTTCGGTCGGGAAGCGGTCGATCGCGGGTTCGAAGAACCCGAGCGCGATCATACGCTCCGCCGCCGTGCGTTCGATGCCGCGACTGGTCATGTAGAAGATACTCTCTTGATCGAGCGCACCGACGGTTGCGCCGTGATAGGCTTTGACGTCATTTGCCGCGATCTCGAGTGCGGGGACGGAATCGATGTGTGCGCCTTCCGAGAGCAAAAGCGCGTCATCGCGCAGCGCTGCATCGCTGTGTTGCGCGTTTGCCGCGATACGAATGTTCCCCACAAACCGGCCCTGTCCGCGTCCGGACGCGGCGCTCTTCACGAGCGTGTCCGAGGTTGCGTCGCCGACACGGTGATCGATCGTACTGACCACATCGACATGCTGTGTGCCGGTGGGGAAGAAAAGCGTTGCGACGTTCGCGTCGACGCCGGGTTGCGCGATCGTAACAGTGACATCGCTTACCGAGAGTCCCGCGCCCAATTCGGCGTTGGCCCATGCAACCCGTGCGTCGCGACCTGGCCGCGCTGCGCGCGTGAAGAGCACGCGCGCATTCTCTGGTGCGAACTGCGCGGACGCGTAGGTCACGTCGGCGCTCTCTTCGGTGACGATTTCCGCAACGCCGCAGGCGAAGGCATCGCTGCCCAGTTCGAGGCGCTCGACGACCGTGACGCGGGCGCCGCGTTCGGCGAGCACGACGGTATAAGGGAAAATCGCTTCGTTGTCGCCGGCAGTGTAGCGCAGCGACGATCGGCTCATCGAGCGCGCAGTCGGCCGGCACATACACGAACGCACCCAGCCCCGCGTGCGCCAGCGCAAGGTGAGCAAATTTGTGCTGCGGTTCAATCGCCGCACGGAAGGCTCGCCGCAGGAGCGAACCATGCTCGCGTGCCGCGGTCTCCAAATCGATGGCAATCACGCGCGATGACGTGCACTCGATCGACACGCTTCCAGCCACAACGTCTGCGCGCACGTCGGCTGCGAGGGTCTCGAGATCGATCTTCCAGTAGCGCCCAGGCTTTTCGCGTCCGCTACGCGTTTGCGCAAACGCGCTCAACGCGACGCTGCGCTCCTCGTCGGAGAGCAAACTAAGCAAGTGCGCCGCGCTCCTCGCGCAGGACATCGTAACCTTCGCGCTCGATGCGTTGCGCCAGATCGTGCTCGCCGGTCTTCACGATGCGCCCGTCGATCATCACGTGGACAACGTCGGGCGTGATGTGTTGCAGAATGCGCGGGTAGTGCGTGATGATCAAGAAGCCCGTGTTCTTGCCCTCATCGCTGGCGCGCAAGGCTTGTATCGTGTTGCCGACGTCTTGAAGTGCGTCGACGTCGAGACCGGAATCGGTTTCGTCGAGAACCGCATACTTCGGCGCAAGCACCGCCATCTGCAGCATCTCCAGCCGCTTTTTCTCACCACCCGAGAAACCGTCGTTGAGATAGCGTCCCAAGAACGACGGGTCCATGCCGAGCACGTCCATCTTTTCGAGCAAGAGGGCGCGGAATTTCGAAGGCGTGAGCTCGCCCGGTCGCACGGCTTGCCGCGCAGCATAGAGGAAGTTCGGCACCTTCACGCCCGGGATCGCCGCGGGATACTGAAAGGAAAGGAAGAGCCCGGCGCGTGCGCGTTTGTCGGGCGCAAGCGCGAACAGATCCTGGCCGTCGAGCGTTGCCGTACCGGCGGTCACGTCGTAGTGCGGATGGCCGGCTAGCGAGAAAGCGAGCGTCGACTTGCCGCTGCCGTTGGGGCCCATGAGCGCATGGACCTTGCCGGCCTCGACCGTCAGATCGATCCCCTTGAGGATCTCGTTCCCCTCGACGCTGCAGTGCAGATCCGCGATGCGGAGGCCCGTATCGGACACGTAATTTCTCCCAGTAGATATTGCTTGGATAGCCTACGTCAGGCGCCCGCAGAAAGTCAAGGATTTACTTTACTATCTAGGGTCAGCCGTGGTAGGATACCGGCGAACGCCATGCAGGTCGACCGCTTTTTCCAGACCACCCGCGGCAAGATCGTTGCCGAGCTGCGCGAGCGGGGCTCCGCCTCCGCCGCAGATCTGGCTGCGCTTTTCGGGCTCTCCCCCAACGCCGTGCGCCAGCAACTGGTTGTGCTTGAGCGCGACGGGCTCGTGGAGGAGCACCCGGTTCGTCGCGGACCGACCAAGCCGACGCTCCAGTTCTCCCTGACGTCCAAAGCTGATACGCTCTTCCCGCAGCAGTACGACAAGATGCTTTCCGCGGTGCTGCATCAGGTGCGCGAGCAATTCGGGGCGCCGGCCGTCGGGCAGATCTTCGATAGCATCGCGCGCCGCTCGAGCGAGAAAACCAAGCCACGGATTACCGCGAGCGATGCCGAGGGCAAGGTTGCGCAGCTCACGCAAGTGCTCCGCGATCGCGGCGTGGTTGCTGAATACAGTTTGATCGACGGCGGGTTTCTGCTGCAGGAGCACACGTGTCCGTATTCGGGCCTCGTCAAAGAGCATCCCGAAGTCTGCTCGGTGATCCATCACGTCATGGATGAAACGCTGGGCGGCGAGCACAAACAGACCGAATCGCTTGCCACGGGCGGCAAGAGCTGTACATTTGAACTGAAGGGGATCAACTAAGACCGTGGATTTTGCGAAGTTCCAACGCCTCGTCGAAGCTCGCCCGGGATTCCACACAATGGAAGCGCCGACGGCGAGCGGTGAGTATTTCAGTGACTCGTGCGGCGATATGTACAACTTCTTCTTGAAGGTCGGACCCGGCGCAGTGATCGAGGACATCTCGTACTTCACGACCGGCTGCGGCTTCGGCACTGCGACCTGCAGTTTGGTAGTCGAGCTCGCCAAGGGCAAGACCGTCGATGAAGCGCTTGCAATTTCGGCGGGCGAAGTTGAAGCACAACTGTCGGGGTATCCCGAGAAAAAGAAAGACTATCCCGAGCGCGCGCTCGAGGCGTTGAAGATCGCGATCGACGACTATCGCTCGAAGGTTGAGAGCGGCGCGGTTCCCGATTTCGGCGCGATGGAAGCGCCCGCGCGCCCGGCCGTTGTTGCCGCGGTTGCGCCTGCCGAACCGGCCAAGGACGCAGACGGCAAGATTACGATCTCATTGCGTTAGGCTAGCAGTATGGCGCACGACGTAGCGCGTCGTGCCCGCACCCGGTAGCGATTCGAAAAGCGCAAGTTCCACGATACGCAATTGCATCGGCGCGATGTCGAGCAACGGCAAAGGGCGCGAAGAGCCGCCTTTCACGCGCGCGATCGTGACGTGTGCGACGACATCGTCGTCGAAGGTGAACCCCAGGTCTTCGTAGCGCGCCCGTAACAACGTGGCGAGATTGCGAAATTCTGCGCCCTGCGCGCGCGAGCCGACGAAAATGATGCGCGGCCGTCGCTCGTGCGGGAACGCACCGAGCTTATCCAAGGTGAGCTCGAATCCGCGATATTCTTTGGCAACCTCGTCGAGGATGTTTTCAACGTCAGCGAGCTGCGTCTGGTCGACGCGTCCGAGGAATGCAAGCGTGACGTGCAGCTTTTCGGAGGGCTCGTAGCGAGCGTCAAATGCGGCGGCGCGCAGGCGCTCTTGGGCCTGCACGCAAGCCTCGCGCGTCGTCGTATCGAGCTCGGTTCCGGCGAACAGCCGCATCAGCGCAGGTAGGGGTTGTTGAGGCGCTCCTCACCGATCGTGGTGAACGCGCCGTGGCCCGGCACAACCGGCGTCACATCAGGGTAGTCCATCAATTTGCGCTGTATCGATGCGACGATATCTTCCATCGAGGTTCCCCCCAGATCCCAGCGTCCGATGCCGCCGGCGAAGAGTGTGTCGCCGGTAAGGAGCGTCGTATTCCCACCATTTGCAATCGCGAAGCAGACGCTGCCCGGCGTGTGCCCCGGCGTGTGCAAGACCTCGCAAGAAACGTCGCCTATTTTCATGCGTTCGCCGTCTGGCAGATCGCCATCGAGTTGGACGACGGGCGGCAGCGCCGGCAGCCCGAAGAGTTTTACGAGCCGCGCTTGGTCGTGATAGATCGGCAGGTCGTCGTGATGCAGCAGCGCAATCGCGCGCGTTGATTCGCGCAAACGGCCGACGTCGGCAATGTGATCGAAGTGCGCGTGTGTATGCACGAGGTACTTGGCGCGTAATCCAAGCGCTTTGAGGCGTCGCAGCACGTCATCAACACCGTCGCCGCCGTCGACAACGATCGCCTCGTGCGTCGTCTCGTCGCCGACGATCGTTGCGTTGCAGGCGAGCAATCCTACCGGAAACGTTTCGACGATCACGGCTCCTCCAAATGAAAGAAGTCCCGGAACTCTCCTTCATAGTAGCCAAGCGGGCTGCCCTCGCGCGCCGTACAGGCCAGTACGCGCCCGATGAAGATCGAGTGCGAGCCGGCGTGATACTCGGCTTCGACCGCGCAATCGAAGTGACCGATCGTGCCGTCGAGTACGGGTGCGCCGGTAACGTCGGTCGACCAGGCGATGTCGTCGAACTGATGTTCTTTGATGCGCCCGGAAAAGCGCTCGGCCAAATCGCGCTGGGCCGCGTGCAATAAATTGACGCAGAAGATGCGCGAACTCGAAATGTAGAGGTAACTTCGCGCCTCGCGATTGACGCAGATCAAGAGCATCGCTGGATCGGCCGAGACGCCGGCAAACGCGCTCAGCGTAATGCCCCGCGGTTCGCCCTCCCGCAATGACGTGACCACCGTGACTCCGGTCGGATGGCGGCGCATGACCGCCTTGAACGCGGCCGGGTCGGCCGCGCGCACGTTCACTTTATACGCGCTCCGATACCCGTACCGTTACCGACCGGGAGGATCGTCGCGTCGAGGTCGGGGTGCGAGAGGAAGTACTCGTTAAACTCATCGAGCCCGCCCATCAGGCAATCGTCAATGACCACGATCCCCGAAAGCTTGAGCATCGGAATCACTAAGTCGAGGTACGCGCGATAATACGTTCGCTCGGCGTCGATGAAGACGATGTCGAGATTGCGCTGCTGGAAATTTTCGAGCAGTTCGAGCGCATCTTGGTTGAACGTCGTAATGTAATCATCTTCGCCCGCGCGCTGAAAGTACGAGAGCGCGATTTCCGAGCGCTTAGCGTCCGGATCGATCGTCCAAATCTTGCCGAGCGGCGGCTGGGCTAACGCCATCCACAATGTTGAATAGCCGTAGCCGGTCCCAATCTCCAGAATTCGGTTTGCTTGCATCATGTGCACCAGCACCGAGAGGAGGCGTCCGGTCTCGCGCGAGACGATCGGGATGCCGTCCTTGCGGCCGTGCTGTTCGAGCTCGAGCAAAAGCGGCTGTTGCTCGGGGTTCAGGGCGTCAAGATACCGCTTGTGGTCGTTCATCTCTCGCTCCAGTTAGCGGGGAACCCACGCCGACCTGCTCGAAACAGGATCACCTCTATGGCCCGGCGATTGCGTCTCTTTCCGCTTAATTCGGTGCTGTTTCCGGGCGCCGTGCTCAACCTGCACATCTTCGAACCGCGCTATAAACAAATGATTAACGAATGTCTTGAGGCGGGCGAGGGTTTCGGGGTCGCGCTGATCGCCGAAGGGGGCGAAGCCGGTGATCCCAACGTGCTGCCGCACGATGTCGGATCGATCGCCGAAATCGTCGATGTGCAGCCGCTGCCGTTCGGGCGCTATTTTATCTCGACCGTTGGCGGCAATCGCTTCCGCATCCGCGAAGTCGTCAGTCGCGAACCGTATTTGATCGCAGAGGTCGACGAACTCGAGGAACCCGAGCAGTACGACGATCGTGAGGTCGATGAATTGCTGCCCGCGGTGCGCGAGCGATTCGAAGAGTATCTTGCGATGCTGGTCGAGTTTTCCGGACAGGAAAATACGGTCGACCTTCCCGACGACGACCCGCTGAGCACGTCGTATCTCATCGGTGACATGCTCCAAGTTGCGGAGCGCGTCAAGCAACGGTTGCTCGAGCTTGCCGACACCAAAGCGCGTTTGCGTGCCGAGTACGACTTCCTCGAACGGTTGCTGCCGCAATTACGCAAACTGCTCGAGCGCCGACGGATAGAACTGCGCGAACGCCGAGAAAACGGCGAAGACGACACCTATCGCTCGGCGCAAGAACAATATTTCGGGAAGTTCTTCTCGCTGAATTAGGGTTGTCTAAGCGCCAGCTTAGCAGCTAAAACGTCGTGCTTTTTCGGGATACGCATTTCCCCGCTCCGATGCTAGCCTAAGATCGCCATGGCTCGCCTCGGAACTGCATCGGTCATCTTTTTAGCGTTCCTGTCCGGTTGTACGCCAACATACGTTCCGCCCAACCCCACGCGATCTCCGTCGCCATCCGCGTCACCCTCCGCGTCACCATCACCGTCACGATCTCCGTCGCCATCCTCGTCACCCTCGGGAGCACCGTCCGGGTCACCGTCTGCGTCGCCATTGCCGTCCCACTCGCCGACATCGTCGCCGACCCCGACGCCAACCGCCGTCACCAACGCCGTCACCAACCCCCACACCAACTCCGACGCCAACCCCAATGCCTTCGCCACAAATGCTTTTCGTCGCGAACGGCACGAATAACATTACAGAGTACGCGCCTCCATATACTGGCGCACCCGTTGCCGTCATCTCTAACGGCGTGAGCACTCCGGTTGCGCTAGCTGTTGACGCGTCGAATGATCTCTACGTCGCGAATACGACTCCGAATAACGTTACGGAGTACGCCTCGCCATATACGGGCGCTCCAGTAGCGGCAATCTCGAATGGCGTGAACGGCCCAGCCGGTCTGGCGTTCGATCCCGCCGGCAACCTTTTTATCGCAAACTACAACCCGGACACGGTGACCGTATACGCGCCGCCGTTCACGGGCGCACCAACGATGACGATCTCGGGCGGCATGGACGGCCCCGATGGTTTGGCGTTCGATTCATCCGTGGACCTGTTCGTCTGCAATTACAACACCAGCAACGTGGGTGAATACACGTTCCCGTATTCGAGCGGCCCAACGATCGTGATCGTAAACGGGGTGAGCGGCTGCGGCGCCTTAGCGATGAGCTCCGCCGGCGATCTTTTCGTTGCGAACTACAATAATAATTCGGTGACGGAATACGCCCCACCGTACACAGGCGCGCCGATCGCGACGATTACGAATGGCGTGAATCAGCCTGACGCGCTCGCGTTCGATTTGCATGGCGATCTTTTCATTTCGAACAATGGAAACAATACCGTCACCGAATATGCGCCGCCCTATACGGGTGCGCCGTTCGCGACGATTTCGAACGGCATCATGTCCCCAGACGGCCTCGCCATAACAAAGTGATATTTATTCGCTAAATGTGCGTTTTCGGACCGCGCCCTCGACGCAATTCAACTCGCTTGAGGATTGGCTTGGCGATTGCGACGAGCGTGGTCGAGGGACCGAAGCATCCCGAGCGATCAAGTCAATTCTTCAACGCCATCCCCGCCATACGTTCCGCCGATTTGACCACGTTGCGAAGCAACGCAACGTTGGTAACGGGTCCTACGCCGCCTGGTACGGGCGTAATCGCGCCGGCGACTTGCACGGCTGACTCGTAATCGACGTCGCCTTTGAGGACGCCGTCGACGACGGTCGTACCGACGTCGATGACCGTCGCCCCGGGTGCAATATCGTTGCCGCCGATGAGCCCGACGACGCCGGTTGCGACCACGACCACGTCGGCCATTTTGACGTAGGGTTGGAGGCTCGCGCTCTCTTTGTGCAAGATCGTGACGGTCGCATCGTGGCCGAGCATCAACATCGCGACCGGCGCACCCACGACTATGGAACGGCCGATCATCACGGCGCGGCGGCCGCGCAGCGGCCAGTGGGGGCTGCGCTCGAGCAACAACATTACCGCGGCCGGTGTTGCCGGCACGAATTCGGTGCCGCTGCCAAACGCCAAGTGTCCCTGGTTGGTCGGATGCGCGCCGTCGACATCCTTGCGCACAGGTATGGCGTCTGCGATTTCGCGGATCGAGAGGTGACGGGGCAACGGCTGCTGGAGCATTACGCCATGCACGCTTGTGTCGTCGTGCAGCCGCTCGAGCCGCGCGCGCACCTCGAGAGAAGTGCGCAGCGGCGCTGAGCCGGTCGACGACAAGCTCGACGCCCACGCGCTCGGCCGTCTTGACCAGATTGCGCACGTAGGCGACGCTGGACTCGTCCTCGCCGACAAAGACGATCACGAGTTTGGGATGAATCCCCGTATCGCGCAGCGCACTCGTACGAGCAAGGAGCTCAGCGCGCAGCTGCGCAGCAAGAGCGCGGCCGTCGAGAATCATGGCGGACACGACGACGCGGTTTCGCCAAAGAGGAGGAGGGGACCCTGGAACACGTGCGACGCGAGGTGCGTCTGGGATCGAACTTTGCGCCCGACGCCTTCGAACGGGCCTTCGATCGTTTCGTGCAGACCTACAACGTGATGCCGGTGCGTGCGCGTTGTAGCCCCGATGTGCTCGAACGCTACTGCCGTCTCTTCGAGTCCGGCGTTGATGCCGCGCGTCAACGTGAAGTGTATTTTCGCGGGATCCCGTTGCTCGCCGCGGTGTTGCCAAGCGGCATGATCGCCTTTGAAGGCGAGGTTGACCCCGACCGGATGGGTGACTGGTGAATCAACGACTGCGCTGGCTGTTGGTGCTCGCCGCCGGGGCGATCGCGCTGTTGATCCTAGTGCCGCTGTTCCGTCCGCAAAATGCGCCGGTTTCGGGTCCGAGCGGCATGGTCGGACAAAGCGCGCCGGTCTTCGATCTACGCGACGATGCGGGCAACGCGGTCTCACTCGATCGGTACCGCGGCAAGATCGTCGTGATGAACCTGTGGGCATCGTGGTGTCCGCCATGCCGAGCCGAGATGCCTGACCTGCAGACGGTCTCGCGCGAATTCGCCAAGGACGGCGTCGTGGTCATCGGTGTGAATCAAGGTGAGTCCGCCGAGCGTGCTGCAGCGTTTGCGCATTCGCTCGATATCGCGTTTCCAATCTGGATCGACGATGGGCAGCGCTACGGGCGCGTCTACGCGGCGCTGGGATTGCCGACCACGGTCGTCATCGACCGGCGCGGGGTCGTCGAACGCGGTTTCGACGGACCGCTTACAATCCAGCAGATGCGCGCCACGCTCTCCGCGGCGTTGCACACGTCGTGAGTACGGCGTTCGCTCTTCGAGTGCTCGTCATTATCGGCGTCGCGGCGCAGATTCTCGTGCCCGATCGTGCGATGTTCCACGCCGGATGGTACAGCGTTGGCCTTGCTGCGCTCGCGAGCTGGGCGGTCATCGTCACGCGGCGCCAGCCGCTGATCGCATTCGGCATCGCGGTGATCGCATTTGCGGGCGTTGCGAGTGGCTTGCTTGGCCCCGATCCGCGCACGGTGATTGGCGCACCCGGTGCGAGCGTACGCGTCGATGAGGCCGGCGGCACGTTGCTCTTTCCGCTCGCACAGGGCGATGCGCCGACGGTGACGCTCGAACGTGGTTCCAGCGCAAAGTCGATTGGCGCGCGCCGCTTCACCGCAACGGCGTTGCTGCGCAGCGTGCCGCGTAGCGTCGTTGCAATTCAAGCCTTCGACCAGCGCGGGGCGCACCTCACGATCACGCAGCCAACTGGCAGCGCATTTCTTTCGCCCGTGCTTTTGATGGAAACCACGCAGAACATCAATGGGCTCAATCTGCCATACGATACGTTCGCCGTTCCCGCCGCGCATCGCATCGTGCGGGCTGTGCTGTTTTCGCAGGCGCAAGCCGCGTCGATGCCGGTCCTCGCGGGCGCACATGCGCCGGTGATCCTCTTCGATCTCGAAGACGACACCGGCGCCTCGCTTCCGCACGGCATCGGGATTGCGCCTGATGGCGGCAGCGCGCTTCTGGGCGGTTTGCGCCTGCGTCCGACCGTATTGACCTATCCGGCGATCGAGGTGATCTCGATCCCCGACCTTATGGTCGTGGCTGCCGGTGCGTTCGCGATCCTCATCGGCGGCCTCTTGACGCAACGTGCGCGACAGGGTAAGATCGCCGGACAATGACGAACGCGTTCGTGCTTCCGTGCCCGCCGCAGCCGCATCAGGAGATGCCGGTTCGGTAGCGCGCGTCGTCTAGCAAGTTTGCAGCGAACCGCTCCGGTTACCGGGGCGGTTCGTTTTTTTCTGGATCGAGGAATCATGCGAATCGGAATCATCGGCCGTGGAACGTTAGGAGGCGCGCTTGAGCGAGGATTTGAGCGCCATCCGGGCGTGCGCACAATCGACGCAACGACACGGGTGTCCTCTGCGCGAAATTGTGACGTAGCGGAGGCAAGCGACGTCGTGGTGGTCTGCGTGAAGCCGCGCGATGCGGCCGAAGTCTGCACGCAGATTGCGCCGGTGTTGCGCACCGACCAGGTGCTCATTTCCGCGGTCGCCTCGGTCGACACGGCGAAGTTGCGCGGCTGGACCGAGGAACGCACGCGCATCGTGCGCGTGATGCCGAACACGCCCGCCCGCGTCGCTTCGGCGATGACCGTGCTTGCGCGAACGCAGCAGAGCAATGACGACGCATTTACGCGAACGCGCGAGCTCTTCGATGCGTTCGGCCGCACGCTCGAGCTTGATGAGTCTTTGATGGATGCGGTTACGGCGATCAGCGGCTGCGGTCCCGCGTTTATCTTCGTTGCAATCGAAGCGTTGATCGACGCAGCGATCGCACTCGGTATTCCCTACGAAGCCGCGCGCGTGTTGGTTGCGCAAACCGTGATCGGTTCGGGCCGGCTCGTGCTCGAGTCCGACACGCATCCCGGTGCGCTCAAACACGAAGTGACGACGCCCGCCGGCCGCACGATCAAGGGTCTCATCGAGCTCGAAGACGGCAAACTCCGCGCAACGTTGATCAAGGCCGCACTTGCCGCTGCTCGCTAAGCGACAGCTATGGCAACCTAGGTCGGAAAGAGCTGAGTCAGCGCCGGATCCATCGCTTGTTCTGAAACCTCGACCGCGTCAGCGCCGAAGTTGTTGAGTGTGCCGCGTTTGTAGTTAGCGGTTCCCAGGGCTTTCGTAAGTATCGCGCCATTGCAGGCGACGACGTCAAGACGCAGTTCGGCATAGGAATCACCATGAAAACTGGATTGTTCGATTCGCAGAGCCGGAACGATGATCGCGCTGGCACCCGCAGCCGCGCAAAGTGATTGGGCGGTAGCGATAACGGTCAGGCGATCCATGGGCGCCGCAGCCGTCGCGGTGATCTTTCGCGCGTCGAGCTTGTCCATGAACGAGTGCATGATCTCCGCGGCGTGCGGATCGGCGAGTCCCGGCTGCGCGAACGGCACGACGAGGTACTTCGCCGCTGGGTCCAAGTGCGCGGCCGATGCCGGCGGATTCACCGCCGGGCTCGCCGGCGGATAGTCGGCAATCGTAGCTTGCGCGAATGCAGACGTTGCATCACCGATCGCGCCGCTAAAAGCATCGTCGACCACGGCGGTGAGGTTCGAGGTGGTGAAACCGGAGGTGGTGCGGTCGGCGGTCGTCGTCTTCGACCAGTGGACGACCCCGTCGCAGCCGATTTCGTCGAGACGGAACTCGACGTGCGTCGGGTATTTAATGACATTCATAAGAACGGCATAGACCGACTTCATGGTTTGCTCATCTCGTCCCTCGGGAACGAGGAGCCCGTCCGCGTGGTATTGCGCGCACAACGACGCCGCGTGTTCCACGGCTTCGAGATGATCGATCGGCGCCGCCGTCGTTACCGTAATATGCGCCGCGTCAAGATCTTTGCTGAGGTCGCTCATGACGGCGCTCGCATGCTCATCTTTGCCATCCGGCTGATCGTAGGGAACCAGCACGTAGGTTTTGCTCGGCCCTGCCGGTGCGGCAGCGGGCGTTTGCGCGTTGGCATTTCCAATGCCGGCGATCGCCAGGGTAAAAGCAAGTAGAAAGAACTTCGACATAAATGCCATCTTTCGACATTGACCTGAGATCGACCTGATATCGATGGGACTTTGTGCCCTGTGAGCTAAAACTCAGTTGTGCTGGTAAAGGTGAAGCGGTCGATCTTGGCTGCGGGCACGACCATTTGAAAGGCGTACGAACCAGTTCGCCGTTGTGCGTTCGAAAACTCGACGGCGCGCAAGGCGTCGACGATGCTCTGGTTGAAGCGCATGTTGCGCACGCCGCCGGCGATCTTGCCGTTTTCGATAAGGAACGTACCATCGCGGGTCATGCCCGTGACGATGGCGCGCTTTTGATCGACGGTGCGGATATACCAGAAGCGCGAGATCAAGAGCCCGCGCGCCGTCTGCGCGATCAGCTCCTGGGTGCTGCGCACGCCCGGCGCGATCGCGATGTTCAGCGGTTGCGGCCCATACGCGTTCGGCGCCGGCAGCGCATGGCCGGTGTTCGGCCGGTCGAGTTTTTTCGCGTAGTAGCTGTCGGTCACCACGTTGCGCACGACGCCGGCGTCCACGAGCGGCAAGCGCGTCTTGGGCTGGCCTTCGTAATCAAAGGGCATCGATGGTGTGAGCGGATGGCTGTAGTCGTCAACGATGGTGATGCGTTCGTCAAAGTACGTGCGGTCGAGCCCATCGGAGAAATACGAGGAGCCGTCGCTGAAGCTCTGCGCCGAGAAGTGTGGAGCGAGATAGGTGAAGAGTTCGCCGAACGCGGGAGGTTCTAAGATGACGGTCCACTCGCCCGGATCCACCGCACGCGGCCGCGCGCTCAGACGCGCGAGCTCGACTGCCCGAGCACCGGCCTCGTCGCCGTCGAGCGCATCGAAATCCGCGGTGTAGTGCTCGGCAAAGCCCGTCGAGTCAGATGCGGTGACTTTGACATTTACCGCGGCGCTCGTCCCATCGAACGACGCGAGTGCGCCCGAAGAGTTGGCGATGGTGAGACCTTCGGTCGCGGTTGCTGCGTAACCCGCGCACCAATACTGCGAGCGCTCCGCATGCGCGATGATCGCGTCGCAGACTTGTGCGCGGGCCGACGGATCGGCGCATGCGGTGGTTTCAACGAACGCGCCGGGCGGCGTCTGCGTCGGACCGCCTGCGGGGAGCGTGGGGACACCTTCGTCGCGCGGCGCGAACGACGCCAGCTCGCGCGCGCGCGCCAGCAGCGCGTCGATCGAGGCATCGCTCAGATCGTTGGCAGCCGCAACACCCGTGCGTCCGTCCACGATGGCGCGCACGGCGACCGATACGTTACTCGCAGCGAGGTTTTGATTCGAGATGCCGTGCGTGAAGCGCGTCAGCGCGTCGTCGCCGCTACTGATGCGCACCTCCGTTTGATCTGCACTCGAGCGCTCGAGTGCGCGTCGCGCGATGGCTTCGCGTTGCGCTTTCGTCACGTGTAGCCGACTCCGACGTTGATGTTGCGGAAGCGCGCGGGCGACGCAGCCTGGGTGGTTCGACCGGTTTGCATCGGCTCACCCTTGCCGCAATTTGGCGTGCCCCAAGCATTCCACGAACGGGCGTCCGCAATTGCATCGCACGCGTTCCAGAACTGCGACGTCATACCCGCGTACGTGGGGTTCTTTAGCATAGCTCCACGCTTGCCGTTCTTGATCTCCCAGCCGATTTGGCAGCCGAACTGAAAGTTCAAGCGCCGATCGTCGATAGACCATGAGCGATTGCTCTCCATATAAATACCTTCCTTGACCCCATCGAAGAGCGCGTCAAACGGGACGCTCCCGGGCAGTAGGTTGAGGTTGCACATGCGGATCATCGGGACGAACTCCCAGCTCTGCGCGCGGACGCACGCATTGCTTTCGCGTCCGATCGCTCGTGCCGTGTCGTTGCTCATCTCGTAGCCACGCAAGACGCCATCGCGCACGATATCGGAGAGCCCCGACTTTGTGCCCTCGTCGTCATACCCGCAGGTCGCCATGCCGAACGGCAAGGTATTGTCGATGACGATAGTGACCAGCGGCGAGCCATACTTGAGCTTGTCGAGTTGATCGACTTCGAGGAAGCTCGTTCCGGAGAAGTTCGCTTCCCAACCCATCACGCGGTCGAGCTCGGCAGGATGGCCGCACGATTCGTGGATCTGAAGCGAGACTTGCGAACCGCCAAGAACGATGTCAAACGTGCCGCTCGGACACTGCGGTGCGGTGAGCAGCGCCGTTGCTTCTTCGCCGATGCGCTGCGCGTTTTCCGTAAGCGCGGCCTCCTCGACGATCTCCCACCCACCGCCTTTGTAGAGACCGACGTCACCAGGATACGTGCGTGTCTGCACGTCGCCGTCGCCGACGGCCATCGCTTGTACGCCGCTGCCGGTTTGGAGGATGGTCTGTTCGATCGCCGAGCCGATCGTGCTGTAGAAGAATTTTTCGGTTCGCCATAGGTCGAGCCAAGCGCGCGCGACCGCGATGCGATCGCTAGCGTGTGCGAGTTTCTCGGCTTCGAGCAAGAGCGCGACGCGCGCGCCGAGCGGGACGTCTTGCGGATCGCGTTGGACCGGCGTTGTGAAGCGATCGACGTATGCGTGAAGCGGTGCCGCGCCAAAACGGTTGCGCGCCATCGATGCACTCGCACGCGCGATCGCCACGGCGCGGGCCGCGCAACGATCGATGCCGTCTTCGGAAAGATCGCTGCTCGCAGCGAAGCCCCATGCGCCGTCGACAAGCGCTCGCATGCCGTAGCCGGTATTGCGACCGTCGGCAAGCGAGGCGACGACCCCATTGCGTACCTCGATGCGTTCGCTACGCACGATCTCGAAGCGAATGTCCGCGTACTGGGCACCACGAACCGCCGCGGTATCAAACGCCCGGCGTGCCTGATCCTCGAACCCCATGGGCCGGGTTAAGGAGCCTTTGAAGGAGTCAGCGTATCGATCGTTTGCCACGCAATGGCAGCAGATGCGAGACGACCGCGAGGGAGCATACCCTTAGCGGTCTGTGACCGAGCGGACAACGAAGCACATGCTGGCATTGCGTGCAAACCCATAGGGCAAGGGCATTTTTTCGATGCGACTCTTCGTCCCTGCGTCGGTCACGATGCGCCGCGGCATCGCTCCCTCCTCGCTCCTCAACTCGCATCGAAAATGCTCTTGCGATCGACACGGTGACTCCTTCAAAGGCTCCTAGGGTCGATCTCGCTGGGTGCCTGCCACGACTGCGCGCAGATTCTTGACGAGGATTCGGCCGCTAAGCGTCGTCGAGGCGTTCGCACCGATTACATAGATGCCGACCAGGCGTGCGGGTTGTGCAAGGCCTTGCGGCAGATGAACGACAACGCTGCGCCAGCCGGCATGATTGAGCGGCCCGACGGAGAGCAGCACTTCCTCATTGATTGCGTTTCGTAGCGCAAGCTTGAGCAGCGCGCCTTGGCCGTCGTCGTTTACCTCGAACGCAACGGCGACGCTGCGCGCCGGCAGGGGCACCTCGGTCAGCAAATAGGCCGCGCGCTCGACGTCATTGAGTGCGTAGTTCAGCTCCATGCAGCCCAAACACGTAGCGCTCTCACTCGCGCTACCTTCGCCGCCACGCGGAACGGTCATGAAACCTGGTTCCGAGATGAGCCTGACGTCGTGAAAGCCGACCGTAACATGCGCACTTGCCAGATGTTCCCCGAGCAAGAGCGAGACGAGTGCATCTGCGCTTCCCACCGAAAGCGTCCCGGTTGCGTCGATCGATCCCCCTTGTGCACGCCACGGCAATTGCGCCGGTAATGCAATTGCGTAGCCTTGCGCATCAAATGCGCGCGCCTCGAGATTCAGCCGGCCGCCCTGCACAACGCTCGGATCCTGTGGAAGGATCGCCATGCGTGTGGGATCGTCATAGACGTGGACCGGTAGACGCAGCACAAGTGTGCCCTCGCGTGCGACGAGCGAGCCATCGCCGGCATGCGATGCGGTAAAGATGCCCTTTGTGTACGTGCCCAATGCCGCCGGTTCGACGCGAACGCTTACCGGCGTGTCGCTCGGCACCACGTGTTCATTTGTGTCGGTCGCCGCGAAGTGTACCGCAACCGTCGCGCCGGGTAGCGCGCGCACGGCAAGCGGTTGCGCGACAAGTTGCGCGGGCGCGCCGACCGGTGCCGTATCGTACACGAAGATGCCGTTGGCAACTTTGCGTTCGCGTCCGTCGGAGGGCACGCTCGCGAGCGTCGCGCCGCCTTCACCGGGTGCGCGCACGGCGACCTCCGACGATCCACCACCGTCGAACGCCATGCCCCGCGCGGCGCCGAACGCGCGCATCAACGCAGAAAACTCGGCGCGCGTAATGCCGACGGAAAGTTCGGGCTGCCGTCCGTCCACTTCGAGCAGATAGAGCGTTCCGTCAGCGCCGATCGCCGCACCGCTGCACGGAATCCGCTGCGCATATTCACCACCGTTTGGGCCGTCGGGATCGTCGGTCCACGCACCGTTGTCGAGAATCAGCGGGCCGCCGCCCACCGCTGCTAGCACATCAGCGAGCGGAATGGGCGTGAGGTCGCCGCTGACGGCGATGGCGTCGCCGGCGTTCGGTACGCCGGTGCGCGCATACGCGTCCAGGCCGATGGCAAGATAGTATCCCGGGGGCTGTGCGGCGGTGTTGTCGACGACGCTGCTCACGCGGTACGTTGCAAACGGCGGTGTACCAGTGGTTGGAGCGAGCGCGACGAGCGTCAGGTCATTTGCCGGCGCGACCGCGCCGAAGGCAGGCGTCAGCAACGTCGTACCACGTCCGGGCTCCGCATTAAGTGCATCGAGTGCGACGCTGCGATCGGCGAGTTGCACGGTACCCACGAGGCCGGCTTCGAGAATCTGCGGCGGCCCGGTGCGCGGAATCACGAGCGCATACCGTTTGCGCGGCGAACGCATCAGGGCGCCGTCACGCACGACGATGTTGGTCGGGCGGTTGGTTCTGCCGATGTCAAAGTAATCCGCATTGATCCCGGCGACGGCGCCGGTACGCGCCGCCATCGATGAGATCGTTTCGCCGCTCGAGGCGAGCGCGTCATCGGCAAGCACGCTGTTAAATTGAATATTGGAAGCATGCGGGGCGACGGCGATTGCCCGCACGACGATCGGGCCCGCGCTGGTGAGCAGGTCGTATTCCCCGTACTCGACGCCGGGCGCGATCGGTTCAATGATTGGTGCGTCACTTGTAATGTGCGGAAACGGCGCAGCGACTTCGAGGCGCGCCGGCAAGATCGCCGCGAGCAAGGCGGCAAGGATCATGAGTTACGACCGTGCCAGATTGCGACAGACAGCGGATAGCCTCCGGTTGCAAAGGGTGCGCCGGCGATGCGCTGCAGGGTTGCCGCGTCGAAGACGTCGACCTGGTCGCTGCGCGTGCAAGGAATCCATAGCAGCCCGCGATCGAGCGTGGGCTTCCAAGGCGTGTCGCAGGTCTGCAGCGGCGTATGCGTAGCGCGCAAGGTGCGCGCGTCGAGCACGTAGACGCCGTTGGTATCCTCGTCGGTCACGTAGAGGCGATTGCGCGCCGGATCCGCCACGATGCCGATTGGAAACGCAAGGCGCGCGCTGCGCGCGACGATGCGCCCGTCGTTCGTGTTGACTGCGACGACGCTCCCTGCCGCAGCAAATGGAGATTGAAGGCTCTGGTTCGAGACGGCGTAGAGACGGGCGCCGTCGCTCGAGAGCGCGAGTGAAAAGACCCGATCGACGACGTGCAGCCGCCGCAGTTCGACCATACTCTTGGCGTCGACGACCGAAACGGTTCCGTCGTTGACGTTCGCTACATAGACGCGCTCGCGTGCCGGATCGATCGCAAGGCCTTCCGCGGTGAGCCCAAGTACGCGATGCGAAACGTTGCCGGCGATGTCGATGCGAGTAAGTGCGCCGGCGCCATCGATGTCACGATTGGTGACAAAAAGCGCCCCAGTGCCCGGATCGAACGCAAGCTCGTCGCAGAATGGGACGTTTTCGTAGTGAGAAATTTGCCATGGCTCGAGCGTTGCGATCGTTGCATTCGTGCCGTCGGTTGCGGCTGAGGCGAGCCGGCCATGTGGATCGATCGCAACATCGCCAGGCGCGCCGCCGATCCCGAGCTCTGCTCGCGCCGTAAACGGCGCTCGTGCGTCGTGCAGGATGATCCCGTCGTCGTAGCTTGCGACCGCGATAAATGCTTGCGCGGGATCCGGCGCAGGTGCGGTGGTGAACGTGCGTGCGGCAAGCCCGTGTGGTCCTGCAGCGATCATCGTGCTTTCGCCTTTGTGTGGACCGCTGACGATGTCGCGATAGGGCGCGCTGAATCCGTAGACACCGGTCGGCAGCACACTGCCCGGAAGGTACGGGAGCGTTCCCCCCGCGATTGCGCCGGCGGCACGGTGTACCGGAATGGAACGCGGCATGGCGGCGAGCGCAAGTATGAGCAGAACGAGCGCAAAACGGCGGCTCAATGTGCTTGGAAGAATCCGATGATCCCGATGACGATGCCAGCGGCACACATGGCGGCGGCAAACACCAACGTGATACGCGTGCCGGTCAGAGCGGCGATCGATGCAAATGCGATCGAGATTTCGAAGAGCGTGGTCGCGACCTCGAGCGTTTCGAATGATGTCAACAGCGAAACAGCGCGATCTTGGAGGCCTTCGGCTTCGTTCTCGTAGGATTTTGCTTGGTTGTAGATCCCGATCGAGGTGCGTTCCTCTTCGGCTATGGCGCTGGGCTTATTCATCAGCTGGTAGATCGTCACACGCAGCTGCGTGGTCTCGTAGTGGTTATACTGATCCGTCGCTTTGGCCGTGAGGAGCACCGCTTGGTTGCGTAACGCAAGCGCTTGAATCGAACGATGGTGCGAATACAGCGTCCCGAGCGCCGCGAGCACTGCGACCATCGCAGTAAAGAACGGAACGAGCCGGGCGTGAAGCGGGAGTGCGATCGGGCCTCTCACATCGCGCTCGTTTCGCGCTCGGTGAGCGATTGCACGAGCGCAACGCCGGCTGCGACGTCGGTCCCCGGTGCGACGAGCGTTTGCGCCGTGCGCTGCGGGTCGAGCGCGAAACTTGCAATGTCGAAATCGTCGAACGTTCCGGCGATTACCGCACCGTCGGGATCGACCGCGTACGCGCGACGCGCCGGTCGATCGAAGACGATCACGTACATGCGCAGCTCGGCAGCGCGAGCGCGAGCGATGCGCTCGAGCCACGGATGCGAAGCCGGCGCATCCAGTACCGCAACACGGTACCCGGCCAAGCGATACGCCACGAGCACGCCGGGGTCGAATGCCTCGGTCGCACCGAGCCGTATCGCCGGAATCGTTTGGGCGAGGGCCGCGAAATCGTCGTCGCCGTGTGCCGCAAGTGCAAAGTCGTTCTCGAGAATCCCAAGCCGCTCGCCGATATCGGCGGGCAGGCTCGAGTTGTCGATCGCTAGACGTAACGGCGGTCCGGGTTGTGACGTACGCCCCGGCGGATTGGGCAACGCCGACCGATAGGGTGCGGGTGCGCGAAGCTCGAGCTGCGCGCTGAGCAGCTCCTCGTCCGTTTGCGACGCTAAGGCAACGACGTCACCGGCTGCGCTTACGATCTGTGATTTCCCGCAATACGCTACCATGTTCCGTTCAACGCCACACTTGTTGGCTGCGATAAACGGGACACCGTTCTCGAAGGCGCGGATCGCTCCGAGCAGATCGGCCTGCAGGTTCTCGAGCACGTGCGGATCGCGTCCGGACGTTACCCACGCGGTTGGCATCACCAGGAGCTCTGCGCCGCGGTCGACGAGTGCGCGAGCGATGCCGGGCATCCGGCCGTCGGCGCAAATGAGAACGCCAAGTTTTCCGAGCGACGTCTGGACTGGCGCGATCGCCGCTCCCGGTGCAAACCACTGCCGGTCGAAGTGCCACAGGAAGAGCTTCTCGGCGGAGCCCGCCGGGCTGCCGTCGCGATCGATGACGATCGCGCTATTATAAAGCGCCGCGCCGCGACGAACCGCGGCGCCGGCGACGATCGCACACCCGGTAGTGCGCGCGATGCGCGCGAGCTCCGCGCTTACATTGGCAACCAAGCGTTCGTCGACGGAAGCATCGCCGAGTACATATGCCGGAAACGTGCCCTCGGGAAGCACGAGGAGATCGTGCTCACACGCGGCGCGTTCGATGCGCTCAAAGAGCGAATCGCGCAGGCGCTCGTAGTCGTCGCGGTCGTGCGCGCGTAGCTGCAGCGCGGCGAGGCGAATCATCGGCATCGGGAGGCTGTTCTACGCGGGAGCCGCTCCTGGCCTTGCGAAACCTTTGCCGCGATGACGCTATGCCGCCCGCGGCATCGCTGTAAGGAGAAGACTTCGTGAACCGTAGCCCATTGTTTCTGAGCGCCGCGTTTGTCGCACTCGCCGCTGCGCTTGGGGTCGCCACGCTCGCCGCAACGCCCAAACCGTCGGCGACGGCGCCCCCGAAGGACGCCTGCGCGAGCAAGACGAGCAAATACGCCCACCAGGAGTGTGAGAACTATATCCATGCAGCGCCCGGCGACGAGTACTTCGGCCGCATGAAGATGAGCTTTCTCGGTATCAACAATACCTTCCATGACGAGACGATTCGTGCGGGCGATTACACGACCGACTCAGCGATCATCAACAAAGTCACATTCGCCGATGAAGCGCTCCGAGATTGGAGCCATAGATATCCCGGCGATCCACAGCTCGCGCGTAGTTACTTTCTCGCGATCGTGATGTACAAGAAGATCTACACGGTTGATGGGCAGCGTAAGGCGTGGACCTATATGCACATACTCACGCAGCGATTCCCGACGACGTACTTCGGCAAACTCGAGAAGGCTGACATCGCAAAGGGTTTTACCATGCACTACTTTGCCGACCCGCTGCCATGTCCAACGCCGCTGCCCTCGGGTGTGAGCGGCACGTCGATGACGGTTATTTCGTATGCGACGCCGGCCGAGACGCCGACACCGTCGCCGGGTCAGCCGGCCATTCAAATCATCACGCCGCCGTGCATCCAACCCTCACCCGTTCCGACGTCGACCTAAATCGCGAATAGCACTAACAAGAAAGAGAAGAGCCTCCGATTTCTCAGAGGCTCTTTTCTTGTGTTACCCACACGTTGTGGGTGACTAGGGTATCTTGAGACCGATTCCGATATACGGTCCGAAGTTGGACGCGTTGCCCGGAGCATTGGTCTTGTTGTGCAGTGACTCGCCGACGGCGCCGCCTTCAAAGAAGAGCGGGCTGTGATTCAACGAGTAGACAACACCAAGTTCGCCCTCGAGGATGTTGTACGAGAGCTGGTACGCATTGCCCGACGGATCCGTGAAGTTGCCCTTCACGTTGCCGTAGTACCACACGTTTCCGTAGATGGAGAACGCGCGATCGAGATCCGGGAGCTTCTCAAGTCCGAATCCGATGTTTGACATGCGCGGATAACCCACGTTGTTCGAGCGCCAGAGATACCCGATGCCGATGTAGATACGCGGCTGGAATATTCTGAGGCCCAGACGTGTCTGGAGTTCATAGCTGCTCACCGACATCGCTGGAACGGCCGTCGAGCCGATTCCGCCGATTGTCGTCACGTAGCAGTTCGCCCCAGGCGCACCGCTGCTGTTGAAGTTGCAGTTATGCGGGTAGTTGAGTTGTTCGTAGTTGCCTTCGAGCATCCACGGCAATCCGAACGCATCGAACTCGGCGGCTCCGTGAATTCTCCACGAGAACCCATTTGCCGTGTTGCCGCTTGCCGAATTGCCCGGGCTGAACTCGTCGTAGACCTTTTGCGATAGCAGGTAATCACCCGCGACGTAAAGGTCGTGGTACGGCGTTGCAACCGGTGCCGGGGTTGGCGTGGGCGGCGGCGGAGCCGGCGTTGGCGGCACAGGCGTGGGTGTCGGCGGCGGCGTCGGCGGGATGTACCGCACGACGACGAGCTGTTTGTCGGGCACCCACTGAACGTATGCCCCCATGCCTTCCGAGATCACGCGCACGGGAACGAGCACGTGGCCTTGGTACATGATCGGCGGCACGTCCAGCGGACGCGACTCGCCGTTGATGACGACTTCCGGTTTACCGACCGTGACCTTCACGTCGGCGCCGGGTTTGCTAACGTCCACCGTCTTGCTACTCGCATCGTACGATACGGTCGCACCCATTTGCTCGAACATCGATCGAAGCGGGATGAGCACGGTGCCCCCGCGCACGAGCGCGGCGAGCACGCGGCCCTGCTTGAGGACGTCGGGCTTGGCGTAGACGTGGTGGTCGTTGAAGAGAATCGGGATCTGCCCCGACGGCGGGGAACCGAAGTTCGCCGGCGGAGCCGAGGTGCCGCCCATGCCCTGCGCAACCGCGTTGGTTCCTATGTTTCCATGCGGTGCGGAGGTGGGGGCGGCGACCGCATTAAGTCCGAATCCGGCTGCTAACAGCGCGGCGAGGACTCCGGTGCTCAGTCGCTTCAATGTTTCCTCCTAGAGTGTGTTTTCGTGAATCCACGAGTTGCCTCGAGGCGGGCATTCCTGCACGCATTGGGCCATAGCCCACCCTTCCGGGCATAACGGGCATAGCCCCCCGAGACAATCCTTCTTAATCTGTTCGGGAGGCCGTTTGCCCCCCCTGCAGTGAGACCCACGCTTCCCAGACTGTTTTTACCCTATCCGGACGCGAGTTTTTCCTCGAGCTTTGCAAGAAACTTCGAGCGCTCGATCAGATAGCGTTCGTGCGTACCCTCGGCAACGGCTTCCTGTTCGTCGAAAACCGCGACCGCGAAACTCAAGCGCGGGCCATCGACCATCACGATCTCGACCTCGGTTCGAACGATGAATCCGACCGGCACCGGTTTGTGGTGCTCGAGGTCGACATGCGTGCCGAGCGAAACAAATTCGGGGTCGAGCAGGGTCTCAATGCACGCAAGCGCTGCCGTCTCAACCAGCTGCACGAGCATCGAGGTCGAAAGAACATCCACGCCCTTGTTGCCCGCCTTCTCGGCGGTCATCCATTCCTCGACCCGAGTTTGCAGGCTGTACGCGCGGCCGATCTCCAGTTTCGCGCTCATGCCGGGGGAGAATACGCCTAAACCGAGATTGGTCCTAGTGCTGTTAGGGTTGGGGTGGGCATATTGTCAGGAAACCAGGGCAGGATCGTGAATCAAAGCGGGCGGGTCGCACGTATCCAGCCTAGAGATACGCGATCCGCTCGAAAAGACAAAGGGAGTATCATGCATTACCAGCGAGCCGTGGCCTTCGCGCTAGGCGCGACCCTGAGCTTGTCCGCGTGTAGCCAGGGCGCGCAACATGGACCGCCACCGCTGAGCGTCGACGTCGCTTCCGCGGTACGTCAAAATATCGCGACGTACGTATCATTAGATGGGCAAGTTGCCCCTCTCGAGCAGTCGACGCTCGCTTTCCAACAAAATGGCACGATCACGTCGATTGCCGTGAATGTCGGCGATCGGGTGAGCGCGGGTCAGCCGCTGGCCTCGATCGATAGTTCGGTGCTGCGTGCGCAAGCGGCGCAGGCAGCGGCGCAGGCGCAGGCGCAGTCGGCGACCGCGACGGGCTCGCAAGTCGGACTCCCCGTCCAGGTCCAGACAAACGAGGCGACGCTGCAGACAGCGCAGGCCGCACTACGCAACGCGAAACTCGTTTACGATCAAGACGTTGCACTCGAGAAAGACGGTTACGTCTCTGAGGCGCAATTAGAAGGTGCGCGCGCGGCGTACGTGCAGGCTGCGCAAGCGTACAACACCGCGAAGATCGGTTTGCAAAACAACACGGTGAGCGCGCAGAACACCAAGGCCGCCGTTGCGGCTGCGGTTGCTGCGCAGGCCAATGCGCGCACCCTCAGCACGCAGGTTTCGCAGACGACGCTCTACGCGCCGTACGATGGCGTGATCACGCAGCGCCTGCTCGATCCCGGTGCCTACGCCGGACCGCAAGCGCCGGTGCTTTCAATCTCGCGCGTCGCGAAATTGTGGGTCAACATCAACGTCCCCGACACCGATCTGCCCTACGTGCGTCCGGGCGCTGCGGTGAGTTTCACCTCGAGCTCGCTGCCGGGCCGGACGTTCCACGCGAATATCGCGACCGTCAATGCGGTGCCGACGGCCGGCACACTCTCGTACTTGGCGCGTATCCAAATGGATAACCCGGGCGACGTGTTGCGCGGCGGAATGCTGGTGACGGCGACGCTGCCGCGTGAGGCGCACAATAACGCAATCGTCGTGCCGCGCTCAGCGGTAGCGCAGACCGAGAATGGGTACGCAGTCTACGTCGTGGGCGCAGATAACAAGGCCCAGGAGGTTCCGGTACGTGTCGGCGTGCAAACCGATACGCTGTCCGAAGTCATCTCGCCGAAAGTGCAGGCGGGTGTGAAGGTGATCACGACGCGTCCCGATACGCTCAAAGACGGAAGTACCGTCGCAATTAACTCCGGCGGCAACGCACCGCCTAACGGAGGAAGCTCCCCCAAATGACCTTGCCTCGCCGCTTCATGGCGCGATCGCTATCAGTTGCCCTCGCGCTGGGTTCGTGCGCGCCGCTGACGGTTGCCGCACAGACGTCGCAAGCGCCGCCGATCACCGCTCCGACGCCGGCGCCGCTGCCGACGACGTCGGGGACGCCAATTCCCTATCCGGCATATGGTTCGCCCGCGCCCGACGTCGCGCAGCAACTCCAGAAACCCGGCATTCCGGTAACGGTGACGCTGAATCAGGCGATCGACATTGCGGTCGTGCAGGCTCCGGCGTTTGCCTCCGAGCGCGCCGTGTACAACGCAATTGCAGCGAAGTACGGTGCGGAGAAGAGCGCGCTGCTGCCCAACGTTTCGGCGCAAGCATCCGCGACGAAATCGTACGGCACGTTCGGTACGGGCGGCAATTCGACGAATCCGAACGCTACCGCGGCGCCCGCGGTGCAGACGCAAGAGTCGGCGACACTTAGCATCCAGCAATTGATCTTCGACGGCGGACGAACGATTGCCGGAATCCGTAGCGCGAAGGAGAGCGACATCGCGGGGCGCGATACGCTGCTGCGCCAACTCCAAACTTTGGCGTTCAACGTGGCCACCGCGTACTACACGCTGCTCGAGGACAACGCGAGCGTGCAGTCCGACAACGCGCTGGTGCGCGAGTTCGAAATTAACGAGCAGTTCGTAACGGCGCAGATTCGCACCGGCGCGGCACCGCGCTCGGATCTTGCGGCGGCACAGTTTCAAACCGCGCAGGCGCGCGGCGCGCTGATCACCGCCCAAGGCCTGGCGATCGCGGCGGAAGCCGCGTTCGCAACCACGCTCGGCCTGGATGCCGATACCGCAATTTCGCCGCAGCTGCTCGGGAGCTCGCCGCCGCAGTTGCGCGTGCTCAGCTATGCGCAGTCGCTCAATGAAGCCTTTAAGCTGCGGCCGGATTTTCTCTCGGCCGAGCACATCGTCGAGTCGGATAAAGAGAACCTGCGCTTTGCGAAGCTTGCACGTTTTCCGTCGATCACGGCTAACGGAAGCGTCGGCAAAGAGCGCAGCTTGATCACTGGATCAAACGCGGTCTTACCGTACTCGAACCCGCAGTCACTCGGCGCGACGCTGAGCATTCCGATCTTCGATCAAGGTCAAACCAACTTTGCCGTCGCGCAGGCGGCCTCACAGTTGGATCAGGGGATCGCCGGGCTGACACAACAGCGTCTCACCGTGCAGTCGGACGTGCGCGGAGGTCTAGCGAATCTGATCTCGGCGCGGGCAGCGCTCGTGCAGGCCCAGGCCGAGGTTACGAGTTCGACCGTCACACTGCAGGCAACGCAGGCGCAATACAAGGTGGGCGCATCGACGATCACGGCGATCGTTACGGCGGAGGCGAATCTCGCAACCGCGCAGCGCGACTACGTTGCCGCGCTCTACGGTGAGCGCTTGGCCGAGCAGCAGTACACCTTTGCCCTAGGTGCGAGCGACCTCACCCTTTAAGCTAAGGGGTGATGTCCTCGCATTCCACCGTTCCGGCAACGGTCTCCGACCCGGTGAATGCCGCGATCTTGGCGGTCTCTGAAGACCGTCTTGCCGGGTTTCAACTCGACCCATTCGGCGAGATCGCGACGCGCAGCGGTGTCGATCCCGAGGTGGCGATCGAACGTGTTGTTGCGATGCTGCGCGCTGGTACGATTCGCCGCGTCCGCCAGACGCTGATGTCGACGAATCTCGCCCGCGGCGCGCTCGTCGCGTGGCAGGTTCCCGCCGATCGTCTCGATCGCGCGTTCGAGTACATGTTCAAAGAGGATCCGTTCTCGGGGCACGTCGTGATCCGCACGACCGACGCGGTCACGCCCGGCAGCAGCTATCGCTTGTGGACGACGTTGAAAGTACCCCAGGGCTACGCGCTGCAAAAGCACGCCGAGTTTCTCGCCCGCGAAGTGGGCGCCGACTATTTCCGGCTGATGCCGGCCAAGATGGTCTTCGCGCTCGGCGTTGGACACGTGCGGCGCCGCGGGCTCGAGCCGGGTGCGCGTGCCGACGCGCTGGCCGACCCGGCCGATACCGCGCTCGTCGAACTCTCGGAATTGGACTGGCGCGTGCTCTCGTCGCTCAAACGCGAATTTGCGCCGGAGGAAATCGTGCGCGACCTCTGGCGCGCGCGCGCCGATGAAGCCGGCGTGCCGCTCGACGAATTCGTACGCGTTGCGCGCTCGCTCAACGAGCGTCGTGTGATCGGGCGGTTCTCGACGTTTCTCGAACATGTGAAAGCAACGGCGAACAACGAACGTGTCACGCGCTACAACGCGCTCTTTCACTGGGCCGTTCCGCCAGGCCGGGAGATGGACGCGGGTCGGGAAGTCGGACGGCATTTTGTCATCACCCACGCGTATTGGCGCGAAGGTGGTCCCGAGTTCAAGAACGTTAACGTGATGGCCGTCGCGCACGGCATGGAGAAAGAAAAAGTGCTTGCGCATAAAGCTGCCATCGACGAACATTTGCGCGAAGCCGGGATCGACTTTGCGTACACGAACGTGTTCTGGGGTGGCCGCAGCGAGATCAAGCCGTCGGAGATTACCCCGCAAGCCTATCTGGAGTTTTGCGCACTGCACGGCATCGACCCTGAATCGATGCGTGGCGATAGCGCTTGAGACGACGCATCGGCTGCGCGGCGCTCGCGCTCGTGCTGCTGGCCACCGCGTGCGCAAAGGTCGGCACGACTACCTCAGGTGAGCGCCATTCGTGGACACGTGCCGGCGTGCTGCGCATCGGCTCGAACTACGACGTAAAGTCACTCAACCCGGTGCTCGACGGCAGCGCATTGAGCCTCGACGTCTCGATGTTCGTCTACTCCTGGGCGGTGCGCTACGACGCGGCGGGGCGCCCCGTACCCGACGCGCTGCGCGAGATTCCCACGGTTGCAAACGGCGACGTGAGTAAAGACGGCCGGACGCTTATCTACAAGTTGCGCCCGAATATCAAGTGGCAAGACGGCAAGCCGCTGACCTGCGGTGACCTCACGTTCACGTGGCGCTTCGTCATGAATCCCAAGACGAATGTTGCGGTGACGGATGGGTTTCGCGACATCGGCTCGATCGATTGTCAAACGCCGCTCGTTGCCGTCATTCACATGAAACGCCTCTACGCACCGTTCTTGCAACAGCTCTGGGGCGTCAACAGCAACGCGCCGATTCTTCCGGCACACGTGCTCGCGCCGTATCTTGCGGCCGGCACGCAAAACACGGCGCCTTTCAACGCGATGCCGGTCGGCAGCGGCCCTTTCAAGGTCATTCAGTGGGAGCGCGGAACGGTCGTGCGCCTCGCGGCCAACCCGAACTACTTTCTCGGTAAGCCGAAGCTCAACGAAGTCGACTTCTACTACGAGCCCGACGAGAACACGCTCGAAACGCAGGCACAGACGCACGCGATCGACCTGCTCGCCCGCGGCACGCCGATCAACTGGCCGCGCTACCAGGCGCTCGCAGCGCAGCCGAATTCCGGGTTGAAAGCGATCGCGGTCGATTCGTTCGTCTACGATCACATCGACTTCAATCTGCGCAATCCGATTCTGGCGGATCTTCAAGTGCGTCGTGCGCTCGCCTACGCGACGAATCGGCCCGAGATCATCGCCAAGATCATGCATGGCGCCGATACACCGTCCGATTCCCCCGAGCCGCCGGCCTCGTGGGGCTACACGACGAACACGGTGCACTATCTCTTCGACCCGGTCAAAGCACGCGCGATGCTCGACGCTGACGGCTGGCATGTCGGCCACGACGGTGTGCGCGTCAAGAACGGGCAACGGCTCGAGTTCGACTTGAGCACCCAGACCGAATCGACGATCGGGAAGGCACTCCAAGCGGTGCTGCAGCGCGAATGGCATGAGGTCGGCGTGCAAGCCGATGTAAAGAATTTCCCGACCGCGCAGTTCTTTGCGAACGGCAACACGGCGATTCTCGAGGGCGGCCACTACGATGCCGCAACCTTTGCTTGGTTTGGTGCGGCCGATCCCGATCTGGATCCACTCTACTCCGCCGACAACCTCGCGCCACGCGGCCAGAACTCGCTGTTCTGGGTGAATTCCGCGGCAACTAGGGCGCTCGGGGATGCGCTTGCGACCGTCGATCAAGCCAAACGCAAAGCTGACTACGTGATTTTCCAGCAGCAACTCGCGCTCGATGTGCCAACGATCATCATCGGCTTTCGTAAGCTGCCCTACGTCTATAACACCGATCTCCAAGGCTTTGAGCCCTCGCCGGTTATCTCTCCGTTCTGGAATCCATGGGAGTATTCGATATGAGACGATTCGCTGTTGCGCTGCTCGCGAGTGCGGTGGCACTGAGTGCATGTTCGAAGGTCTCGCAGCAGACGGAAGGCGGTCGCGTCAACAGTTGGACGGTGCCGCACGTCCTTCGGTTCACCAACGCGACAGATCTATCGACACTCAATCCGATGTTCAGTCAAGAGTTCCAGCTTGGCTACATGTCGTCGCTGACCCAGGCGTTCCTGGTGAAATGGAATCATCAGAACCTACCCTACCCCGAACTCGCGACCGCGGTGCCAACCCAAGCCAACGGCGGCGTCAGCAAAGACGGACTAACGATCACCTATCATCTCCGTCACGGGTTACGCTGGTCGGACGGCGAGCCGCTCAACGCCGACGACGTCGTGTGGACATATCATGCGATCATGAATCCGGCCAACAACGTGGTGAGCCGCGCAGGTTGGGACCGGGTCGTGCGCGTCGACGAGCCGAACAAATATACGATCGTCTTCCACTTGAGCAGACCGTACGCGCCGTTCGTCGTGACGTTTTTCTCGAGCACCGGCGCTAACCCGTCGATTCTTCCCAAACATCTCTTAGCGAAGTATCCGAATCTCAACAAGATTGCGTTCAACGCGCTTCCGATCGGCGCGGGGCCGTTCAAATACGAAGAGTGGGACCGCGAGCAAAAAGTCGTGATGGTGCCGAATCCCTACTACTTCCGCGGTCAGCCCAAGCTCAAGGAAGTCGACTTCATGATCGTGCCCAACCGCGACACCGTCTTTACGCAGCTCGCGGCGCATGAGATCGACATGTGGGCGCACGTGGGGGGCGCGTACTACGCGCGGCTGAGCGAACTGACTGGTTATACCGGCACCGCGCAACCGACGTATCAATGGGGACACATCGACTTCAACCTGTCGCACCCTGCCGTCGCCGATCCGGTTGTGCGCCACGCGATTGAGCTGGCTACCGATCGCAAGACGATTATCGATAAGTTCCAACGCGGATTCGGGATTCTGCAAGAGGGGATCGCGCCGAAGAGCGCACCGTACTACCTACCGAATCTTCCGCTGGTCCCATTCGATATTGCACAGGCGAACAAGCTGCTTGACGCCGACGGATGGAAGCGTGGAAGCGACGGCATCCGTACGAAGAACGGTGTGAAGTTGAATCTTAATTTTGCCGCTATTGCCGGCGCCGTCAACGTTGACCATCAGATCGAGGGTTTGCGCTCGACCTGGAAGCAGATCGGCGTCGGAATTGATCTTCATCACTATCCGAATCCGATGTTCTTCGGTACCTATGCCGACGGCGGTATCCTCTATACCGGCAAATGGGATGTGACGCTGTTCAACTGGATCGACGACCCGATCGGCGACTTCTCATTCCTGTACGCCTGCGATCAAATCCCGCCGAATGGGCAGAACGTCGTGCGTTGGTGTAACCCGCAAGCCGATGCGGCGACGCGGGCGGTATTCAGTCACTACGATCAGGCGCAGCGCAACGCCGACGACGCGATTGTCTTCAAAGCGCTGGCGCACGACCGTCCGCAGATCACGATATTTGGCGTCGAGGAAGGCTATATCTTCAACAAAGATCTCAAAGGCTTCCATCCTAACGACGTCAGCCCATTCGACGATTTTATGAACGTCGACATTTAGGACTATTCTTTTAGCGTATAGAGTGCCAGGCGTTCGATGATGCCATCGTTGCCCATCGCATAGGCGGCGCCGCCGGGGAAGCGTGCTTCGAACATGTCGGCGTAGGGACCGATGCGCGTCGGCATGCCTGCCATCTTGCCGAAGTGCTCGGGAAGTGCCGTGTATTGCATACCGACTTCGATCTCGCCCGGGACGAAGCGATAGTGCGCGTCCTGCGGCTCGAGCTTGGGTGCGCGATCGACTTTCGGCAGGTAGAGCTCGGCCGATGCCAGTTGCTTCTCGGAATAGAATAGACTCAGCAACAAGCGCGCACCATCGCGTCCGCGCACACCGTATGTGTGCCAGCCGCGCGCCGGGTAGCTGAAGCCGACGCCGAGCTGCTTTTCGACGTCGGCGCGCATCGTGGTGTTGACGTCGAGCGCGAGCTTTTCGCTAAACATCAGAATCGGCTTGTCGGACGGCGGCGGCGGAGCGTTGTCGATTTTGTGCTGACGCTCGTAGATATTCGCGAGGATCTCGACCGCGCGCTGCATCGCAAAATCCGGGGGGTCTCCGCTCATAATCTTCCCGCCCCCGGGAGTGCGCCTTGCGCTTGTCCCACGATGTAGATGAGCCCAACGATGGTCGCGAGATACCACAGGCCGACACGCGCGCGAGCGCCGTTGGTCATCGACGCCGCGCGTGGATCGACGTGACCGCGGAATGCGGAAACCATCGCAGGCACTCCCAACAGCGCGATGAGCAGCACGAAGATGATCGGGACGTGCAGCCAAAACGCGGCCGCGATAAATATCAGCGCACCGGCGATCCACAGTGGCGGCCAAATCGCCCCGATGACGCGCCCGCCGTCGAACGGCAGCACCGGAATCATGTTGAAGAGATTGAGAAACGCGCTGAGGTCGGCGCAGACGAGCCAAAAACGATCGCCGGTCGCATCTCCGAGCGCGTAGCAGACACCCGCGAGCACGAGTCCCGTGACCGGACCGGCGAGCGCAATGTACGCGTCGGCTTCCAGGTCGGGCGCGATTGCGCCGGCCGTGTAGGCACCGAGAAAGGGCACAAAAACCGGCGCGCGCACCGGCAAACCGTATGCGCGATAGGCGAAGTAGTGTCCGAGTTCGTGCGCGGCAAGGAGCAACAATATGACCACGCCGAGGCGCCAGCCGAAAAACGCGACATAGAAGATAAGCGAAAGGATGAATGTCCAACTCACTGCAAAGAGCTTTGCGCCGATCAGCACGAACTTGAGGTTGAGCAGCAGCGCAAGCAGCATTTTGAACTTGAGCGCGGCAACGCCGAGTGCCGCAGCAAGCGTGCCAAGGCCGCCGGCACGTCGCCGCGTTTGCTGTCCAGGTGCCCGCGGCTGTGCCGGTGGCTGATACTCGCCTTCGACGGGGTGCTCTTCGTGCATGAGAGAAGAGCATTCAGATGAACCGTTCGTCACGTCCTGCGCGGATCGTCATCCTCGGCGGCGGATTCGGCGGTATTGCCGTCGCGCAGCGCCTCGAACGGCGCTTGCGTCCGGGCGAAGGCGAGCTCACGCTCATCAGCCGCGAAAACTTCTCGCTCTTTACCCCGATGCTGCCGGAAGTCAGTTCCGGGGAGCTCGACATCCGTCACATCGTCACACCGATCCGCCCGCAGCTCCGTCATACGCGATTTATCCTTGCCGACGTGCGCGCGATCGACGTGAAGGCACAAGGCGTTGCGTACACGCATACGCTCACCGGATTAACCGAATCGATCGTCTACGATCAACTGGTCGTTGCGCTTGGTTCGTCGACCTCCACGTTCGGATTGCCTGGAGTCGCGGACCGCGTTTTTGCGCTCAAGACGCTCGAGGACGCGGGCATTCTGCGCAACCGCTTGGTCTGGCTACTCGAACTTGCGGACTCGACGACGGATGCTGCGTTGCGCCGGCGTTACCTCACGATTGCCGTCGTCGGCGGCGGATTTACCGGCGTCGAAGCAGCGGGTGAAATCGTTGAACTCTTTCGCAGCGTGCTGCAGTTCTATCCGACGATCGATCCCGCGATGGTGCGCATCGCGTTGATCGAGGGCGGCGCGACGTTATTGCCGGGCTTGCCGGCGCGGATGGGCAGCTATTCGGCGGACTTTTTGCGCAAGCGTGGCGTCGATATTCTCACCGGCGACGGTGTAGCGAGCGCCGACGACGACGGCATCGTGTTGCAAAGCGGGCGGCGCATCGAGACGGCTACGATTGTCTGGAGTGCAGGCGTTGCACCGAGTTCGACGGTTCGCGATTCGGCGCTGCCGCTTACCAAGCGCGGCGCGATTATCGTCGGTCGCGACTTTCGCGTTGAGGGTCATCCTAACGTCTGGGCGCTCGGCGATTGCGCGGCGATTCCTGATGGAAGCGGCGGCTTCTATCCGCCGACTGCACAACATGCAATTCGCGAAGGTCCGGCGCTTGCGGATAATCTTGTCGCCGCGCTACGCGGTGGCGCGACGAAACCGTTTTCGTTTAACGCACTCGGCATGATGGCGTCGCTCGGCGGCCGCCGCGCGGTCGCGCAGCTGCCGGGCAATCGCGTGTTGACCGGTTTGCTCGCCTGGTTTTTGTGGCGCTCCTATTACTTGCTACGGTTACCGGGTCTCGATCGCAAGCTGCGCGTGGCCTTCGACTGGACGCTCGAGATGCTCTTTCCACGCGATATCGCCGAGCTGCGGGTGTACTCGCGCGAAGCCCAATCGAGTGCCGCAACCGACGCCGGCCTAAAGCCTCGCGACTCAGAAATCGTGCAAAGCTAAATCCAAAGCGACGTTGTCATCCCTCGACTACGCTCACTGCGTTCGCTACGCTCGGGATGACAAGGAGCTAAACCCAGGCGTCGTGTGACCCGGCGTACACCTCGGTATACAGCGTCGAGGGATCGGGAGACGGCTCGTTTTCGACGGCGTCGGTCGTCGCGTTGACGCGCGCGGCGATGCGTTTACGCATTGCTTCGATCTCGTCGCGCGTCACGACGCCTGCGTCGATGAGGCGCTGCTCAAAGCGCGGCACCGGATCGTTCACGCGCGCTTCAGCGACCTCTTCGCGCGTGCGATAGGTACGTTCATCGTCATCGGTCGTGTGCGAGAGGAAGCGATAGCACATCGCCTCGACCAGGGTGGGACCGCCGCCGGCGACCGCTTTCTCGCGGGCGCGACGCACAGCCTGGTACACCGCGACCGGATCGAAGCCATCGACGACGACGCCTTCGAGCCCGTAGCCTTGCGCGCGTGCGGCGACGCTCGGATTGGCCATCTGTTTGGAGATCGGCGTCGAGATCGCCCACTGGTTGTTCTCGCAGAGAAACACGACCGGCACCCGATGGATCGCCGCGAAATTGATCGACTCGTGCCACTCGCCCTCGCTGGTCGACCCCTCGCCGAACTGGCAGAGCACCATGCGATCCGCTTCCCCACGATGCTTGATCGCATAGGCGGCGCCGACCGCGTGCGGACATTGCGCGGCGAGGATCGAGGAGATCGACGCAATGCCTTTCTCCTTATCGGTCACGTGGTTGATGATCGACCTGCCGCCGGTCGTGTCGGTTGCACGTGCGAACTGCGAGCGAAAGATATCTTCAAGCGCAAATCCGCACGCGAGCGTGATGCCGGTGTTGCGATAGTAGGGATAGAGCAAGTCCTTGCCGCGTTCGAAGGCCAGGCCCGCGCCGGCCTGCACGGCTTCGTGTCCTTCGGATCCCATCGCGATCCCGATCTTGCCCTGGCGATTGAGCTGGAAGCCGCGTGTATCGACCGCGCGCTGCAAAAGCATGTTTTCAAGCAGGGTGATGAGCCGATCGTTTGGGAGCGAAGCCGCGGCCGCTGCGGGACGAGTGGAAGCCATAGCTGAACTCGTTGTCTGTGGAAGCGCGGCGCCCCTACGACATCGATTCGGTCACCGACGTGGCCTTCCGTATCTTTGCCGAGCGCGGATTCGACGCGGCATCGATGGAGGACGTCGCACGTGCTGCCGGGATCACCAAGGCCAGTATCTACCATCACGTGCCGAGCAAGGAGGCCCTGCTTGCGCGCGGACTCGACCGTGCGCTCTCCGCGCTCTTCGGCGTGCTCGACGAACCGGCGGTCACGACCGGAGCGCCGCGGGCGCGCCTCGCCGCGATCGTGTTGCGCGTCGCGGAGATTACGATGTCGATGCGCGCCGAGGTCAGCGTACTCTTTCGCGTACGTGGGAACTCGGCGACGGAGCTTGACGCAATGGAGCGCCGCCGCGCCTTCGATGCGCGCGTCAGCGAACTGGTGCGCGAGGCGCAGACGGCGGGCGAACTGCGCAACGACATCGACCCGGCCTTGATCGTGCGGCTGATCTTCGGGATGTCCAACTCGGTCGTGGAGTGGTACCGGCCGGACGGCCGCATGCCCGCCGCGACGATTGCCGCGGCGATCGAGGAAATCGCCTTCGAGGGCATTGACCGCGAGGCGGGACAACCGTAGAATTTAGGCTGACCTACCGTTCGGTAGGGACAGGAGAGAAATGAAGCTGCGTAGTTACGTCGAGGGAGCCTGGTATGAGGCGCCGGGTGGGTTCATCGAGGTCACCTCGGCCGTCGATGGCCGTGCGGTCGCGCTTGTCTCGAGCCAAGGGATCGATTTCGACCGCGTGCTCGGCTATGCGCGCAACGTTGGGGGGCCGGCCCTGCGCGCCCTGACGTTCCACGAGCGTGCCGATGCGATCAAACGGCTTGCGATTCATCTGGACGAGTGCAAGGAGCGCTTCTACCAGCTCTCATTTGAAACCGGTGCGACGCGCAAAGATAGTTGGACCGACATCGACGGCGGTATCATCACGCTGCGTTCCTTCGCCTCAAAGGGCCGGCGCGAGTTGCCGGATGCCCACGTTGCGGTTGAGGGCGCGCTCGAACCGCTTTCGAAGGGCGGAACCTTTGCCGGCCGTCACATCATGACGCCGCTCCGTGGCGCCGCCGTGCACATCAACGCGTACAATTTTCCGTGTTGGGGCATGCTGGAAAAACTTGCACCCGCGATTATCGCCGGCGTGCCCGTCATCGTCAAACCCGCAACGCAGTCGGCATACGTTGCACACGCCGTCTTCGAGGAGATTGTTGCCTCCGGCATTTTGCCCGAGGGTAGCGTGCAGTTTATCGCCGGCAGCCTCGGTGATTTGCTGGAACGCCTCACCGGGCAAGACGTCGTCTCGTTCACTGGCTCCGCCTCGACCGCGGTGAAGTTGCAGCGCATTCCGGCTATCGCTGAAAACAGCGTGCGGTTCATTGCCGAGCGCGATTCGCTCAACGCAGCGATTTTGGGCGCGGATGTGCGCGAGGGCGATCCTGAATTCGAGCTTTTCGTCAAAGAAGTAGCGCGCGAGATCACGACTAAAGCGGGGCAACGTTGCACCTGCATTCGGCGTGCGATCGTGCCGCGGGGCATGATGGATCGCGTGCAAAGTGCGCTCGTGGCGCGACTCGACCGCGCGGTGCTGGGTAACCCGCGCAGCGAGAAGGTCACGATGGGCGCGCTCGTCAGTTGCAGCCAGCGCGACGACGTGCTGGCCGCCGTGAAAGAACTTACAAAGGAAGCCGTCGTCGTGTACGGCGACCTCGACGCACCGCCGCACCTCATCGATGCGGATGTAACGGCCGGCGCGTTTCTTTCGCCGATCGTGTTGCGCTGCGATCGTCCGCTCCATGCAAAGCGCGTGCACAGCGTCGAAGCCTTCGGCCCGGTGACCACCCTGATGGCCTATGACACGATCGACGATGCCATCGAGATCGCCAACCGTGGTGAGGGCAGTTTGGTCGCCTCGATCTTTTCGTACGAGACGGCGACCGCCGATTCGCTGGTGCTTGGCATCGCGCCGTTTCACGGGCGCGTGCTCGTGGTCGATCGCGAGAATGCCAAGGAGCAGACCGGACACGGGTCACCGCTCGCGCCGCTCGTGCATGGCGGTCCGGGTCGCGCGGGCGGCGGCGAAGAGATGGGCGGCATACGTGGCGTCTTCCACTATATGCAACGCACGGCGCTCCAAGGCACGCCGCAGCGCATCGCGACCGTGAGTGGCGTGTGGAATCCGGGCGCGGTGGAGATGCCGGCCGACGGGCATCCGTTCGAGCGCGCCTTCGAAGAACTGCGTATCGGCGAAACGTTCTACACGCCGACGCGCGAGGTCACGCTCGACGATATCGAACGCTTCGCGCACTTTACCGGGGATGAATTCTACGCGCACATGGATGAGGCGGCCGCCAAGGCGAGCCCGTTCTTCGAGGGGCGCGTCGCGCACGGCTATCTCGTGCTCTCGTTTGCCGCTGGCCTCTTCGTGCGCCCGGAACTGGGTCCCGTGCTGGCCAATTACGGTCTGGAGAGCTTGCGCTTCCTGACACCGGTCTACCCGGGAGATACGATGCGCGTGCGCTTGACGGTCAAAGAGAAGCGGCCGCGCAAACCGGAGTACGGTGAGGTGCGCTGGTCGGTGACCATCTTCAACCAACGCGATGAGGTCGTCGCGACCTACGATCTCCTTACCATGAATGCAACGGCGGCACATGTGCCGGCGCTGGCAACGGTATAACCATGTATACATCGATTAGCGACGGTATCGTCGAGGGACAAAGCGATGAGCGCGAAGCGGCGTTCAACGCGCGACTCGAGCGCGGAATTAAAGTCGAGCCAAACGACTGGATGCCGGAAGCCTATCGCAAGACGTTGACGCGTCAGATCTCACAGCACGCGCACTCTGAGATCGTCGGCATGCTACCCGAGGGCAACTGGATCACCCGCGCGCCCTCGTTGTTGCGTAAGTTGATTCTGCTCGCCAAGGTGCAAGACGAGGCCGGACACGGGCTCTACCTCTACAGCGCGGCCGAGACGCTGGGCACGTCGCGCGCGGCGATGGTCGAAGCGCTTTTGAGCGGCAAAGCCAAATACTCGAGCATCTTTAACTATCCGACGCTCACCTGGGCCGATGTCGGTGCGATCGGCTGGCTGGTCGATGGCGCGGCGATCATCAACCAGATTCCGATCACGCGTTGCTCGTACGGTCCATATGCGCGCGCGATGGTGCGCATCTGTAAGGAAGAGAGCTTTCACCAGCGCCAGGGCTTCGACGTGATGTGGAAGCTCGCGCACGGCACACCCGAGCAGAAGGCGATGGCGCAGGATGCGCTCGATCGCTGGTGGTGGCCGGCGGTGATGATGTTCGGGCCGCCCGACTCCGCGTCACCGCACAACGAGCAGTCGTTACGCTGGAAGATCAAGCTCTTTACCAATGACGAGTTGCGTCAAAAGTTCATCGATCAGACGGCCCCGCAGGCCGACCAACTCGGCTTAAAGATTCCCGATCCCGCGCTGCGCTGGAACGAAGCAACGCAGCACTACGAGATCGGGCCGATCGATTGGGACGAGTTTTACCGCGTGATCAAGGGCGATGGGCCCTGCAATCGCGAGCGCATGCAGGCCCGCAACGACGCCTGGAACGACGGCGCATGGGTCCGCGACGCGGCGATCGCCTATGCGAACAAGCGCGCTGCCGCGGAAGCGAGCGTCGCGTGAGCAGCAACGATTGGCCCTTGTGGGAGATCTTCGTGCGTAGCGAAAACGGTCTCGCGCACAAGCACGTCGGGAGTCTGCACGCCGCCGACGCCGAGATGGCCGTGCAAAATGCGCGCGACCTCTACACGCGCCGGAATGAGGGCGTCAGCATCTGGGTCGTGAAGTCGAGCGATATCGTTGCGACGGATCCCTCGCAGAACGAGGCGTTCTTCGAACCTTCGGAAGATAAGACGTATCGTCACGCGACGTTCTACGCAGTGCCCGAGGGCGTGAAGCATCTGTGAACCGCGTTGAGTATCTGCTTCGGCTCGGCGACAACGCGCTGGTGCTTGCGCAACGCAGCGCCGCCTGGGTCGCGCACGCCCCCGTTATGGAAGAGGACGTCGCACTCGCGAACGTCGCGCTCGATCTTTTCGGACAGGCCCGGCTCTGGCTCGACTATGCGGGCGAGGCCGAGGCTGCGGGTCGGGATGCCGACGCGCTCGCGTTCCATCGCGACAGCAGCGGGTTTCGTAATCTCTTGCTGGTCGAGCAGCCGAACGGGAATTTTGCCGACACGCTCGCGCGCGGATATTTTTACGACGTGTGGGCGGATTTGGCGCTGCGCGAACTCTCGCGTTCGCGCGACGAGCATATCGCGGCAATCGCGGCCAAGTCCGCGAAGGAGACGGCGTATCACCTGCGCCGTAGCGAGGATTGGTTGATTCGTCTGGGCGACGGCACCGAACTCAGCCACGAACGCGCGCAGCACGCGGTCGACGACTTGTGGCGCTTTACCGGCGAGATGTTCCTGGGCGATGCGGTGGATGACGAGATGATGGCCGCCGGGATCGGATTTGATCCCGCATCGCTGCGCGAGCCGTGGCTCGAACGTATCGGCATTTGCTTTGCGAACGCGACGCTAGCGCAACCGGCCGATGGGTGGATGCAGCGCGGCGGCAAGCAGGGTCAGCACACCGAGGCGCTGGGCTACATGCTTGCCGAAATGCAAGTCTTGCCACGGACGTACGTAGGTGCAAATTGGTAGCACGCGCGTGGGAGTGGCTCGACGAGGTTCCCGATCCGGAGTTGCCCTCGGTGACGATCACTGACCTTGGCATCGTGCGGGATATTCGCGAGGAGCCTGACGCCTTGGTCGTGGCGCTGACGCCGACGTACTCGGGTTGTCCGGCCACCGCGGCGATCGAAGAAGATGTTACGCGCGCGTTGCACGAGCACGGCGTGAAGAACGTGCGAATCGAGCGAAGACTCGCACCGGCATGGACGACCGATTGGATCACCCCACGCGGCCGTGAACGCCTGCACGAGCACGGCATCGCACCGCCTGCCTCGGATATCGGCGACGGGCCCGTTGTGTCGGCGATCATCCGCTGTCCGCGCTGCAACGCAAGCAACACGAGTGAGATCAGCCGCTTTGGTTCGACGCCGTGCAAGGCGCTGTATCGCTGCGAATCCTGTCGTGAACCGTTCGACTACGTGAAGCCGCATTAATGGAATTCTATAAACTACCAATTCAGCACGTGCGTAAGGACACGCGCGATGCCGTGGTCGTCGAGCTCGGTGTGCCCGAGAACTTGCGTGAAGCCTTCGCATTTACCCAGGGCCAGTACCTCACGCTGCGCGCGGCGATCGGCGGACAAGAAGAGCGTCGCTCCTACTCGATTTGCACGAGTCCATTCTCGGGCAAGCTGCGCGTCGCGATCAAACGCGTCGACGACGGAATCTTTTCCAGTTGGGCGCATGGGGCGCTGCGCGCCGGCGACGAGCTCGAGGTCGCTTCACCGCAAGGGCGCTTCTTCGTACCACTTGATCCGAGCGGCAAGCGCAACTATCTGGCGGTCGCCGCGGGCAGTGGGATCACGCCGGTCCTCTCGTTGATCGAGACGACGCTGCAACTCGAACCACATAGCCGGTTCACGCTCGTCTACGGCAATCGCTCGGCGTCGTCGACGATGTTTCGCGAGGAATTGCAACATCTCAAAGATCGCTACCTCGATCGGTTGGCGTTGATCTTTGTCACGAGTCGCGAACGCCAGGAGATCGACGCGTTCAACGGGCGGATCGATCGCGAGCGGATGCTCGAGTTGTGCAAGGGCTGGATCGATCTCGGCGCAACCGACTACGCGTTTCTCTGTGGTCCTGAATCGATGATGGATGGTGTCGCGCATGCGCTGCGCGAGCGCGGTTTCCCCACGGAGCACACGATCGTCGAACGCTTTGTCACCGACGGCCAGGTCGCGCGCGAACGGCGGGAACGTGCGAAGACCCAGGCCGAGCGTATCGTGCATGCGAGCGTCGTCCTCGACGGCGCGACGCGCACCTTCGAGATTCGCAAGGATGTTGAGTCGGTGCTCGATGCCGGGTTGCGAGCGGGAATCGACCTGCCGTTCTCGTGTAAGGGCGGCATCTGCTCGTCGTGCCGCGCCCAGCTGGTCGCAGGAGAGGTCGATATGGACGTGCATTTTGCGCTGGAGGACTACGAGGTGCGCAGCGGCGTCGTGTTGATGTGTCAGAGCCACCCCGTCAGCGACGAACTCACCCTCGACGTCGACGCGATTGCGGCGCAGCTCGTATGAGTAGCGTTCTCGTTGCGCGCGATGGCGGGATCATGCGAATCGCGCTCAATCGTCCCGACAAACTCAATGCGATCGATTCTGAGCTGGCGCAGGCCGTGCACGCGGCGCTCGACCAGGCCGGGGCCGACGATCGGGTGCGCGTCGTGGTGTTGAGCGGAAGCGGCCGCGCATTCTGTGCGGGCCAAGATCTGGGCGATCCCGGCGTCGCGCCCGGCAGCGACTTGGGTGCGACGATCGAGCGCAGTTATAGTCCCCTGATCCGCGCGATGCGCGCGCTTCCCAAACCGATTGTGGCACGCGTCAACGGCGTCGCCGCCGGCGCCGGTGCGAATCTTGCCTTCGCCTGCGATATTGTTGTCGCCGCGCGATCTGCCTCGTTCATCGAATCGTTTTCGCGCATCGGCCTCTTGCCTGATTCGGGCGGCACGTGGATGCTGCCACGGCTCTTCGGCCACGCACGTGCGATCGGGCTTGCGATGCTGGGCGAACGAATCAGCGCCGAGCAGGCCTACGCGTGGGGTGCGATTTGGGATGTCGTTGACGACGACAAACTCGATGCCGCGTGCGATTTGCTGGCAGGCACGCTTGCCACGGCGCCGACGCGCGCGCTTGGCGCGATCAAGGCAGCGTTCGACGCAGGATGGACGAGCACGCTTGATGTCGCGCTCGATCGCGAACGGGAACTCCAGCGCATCCTCGGCGCAACCCGCGATTACGCTGAGGGCGTTGCAGCCTTTGGCGCAAAGCGCAAACCGGAATTCGAGGGACGATGACCACCACCGACGCCCAGACGCTGGCCGAACAGTGTGCCCAGGCGATGTATGCGCGCGATCGCGCCTCGCAGACCGCCGGCATGACGATCGAAGCGGTCGCGCCGGGCTACGCGCGCGTCTCGATGACGTTGCTCCCGCAGATGGTCAACGGCCATCACATCGCGCATGGCGGCGCGATCTTCGCGCTCGCGGATTCGTCGTTCGCCTTTGCCTGCAACTCGCGCAATGTCGCCTCGGTCGCGCAACATTGCTCGATCACCTACATCTCGGAGGGGCGCGAGGGTGAGAAGCTCGTTGCGGAGTGCAAGGAGGGCAACCTCGCCGGGCGGTTCGGTATCTATGACGTGACGATCACCGGTGGTGACGAACGCGTCGTCGCGATCTTTCGCGGGCACTCGGCTGCTGTCCGCGGCAACGTCATCGATGGAAAGGAACCTTCGTGAGCGGGACTGCCGCATTTATCTGTGACGGCGTACGTACGCCGATTGGACGTTACGGCGGAAGTCTGGCCTCGGTCCGAGCCGACGATCTCGCCGCTATTCCGATCGTGGCGCTGCTGGCGCGCAATCCACTGCTCGATCCCGCCGCGATCGACGAGGTCTATCTCGGCTGCGCGAATCAAGCCGGCGAAGACAATCGCAACGTCGCGCGCATGGCGGCATTGCTTGCGGGGCTGCCGGAGCGCGTGCCGGGCTCGACGATCAATCGGCTCTGCGGCTCCGGGCTCGACGCGGTCGCAACTGCAGCGCGCGCAATCGTTGCGGGTGACATCGATCTCGCACTCGCCGGCGGCGTGGAGAGCATGACGCGTGCACCGATGGTGATGTCCAAAGCCGGCGCCGCGTTCGCGCGCGATCAGGCCGTGTACGACACGACGATTGGTTGGCGCTTTGTGAATCCGCTGATGAAGGAGCGCTACGGTATCGACAGCATGCCGGAGACCGGGGAGAATGTTGCCGCTGAGTTCAACGTGAGCCGTGCCGATCAAGATGCATTTGCGTTGCGTTCGCAGCAGCGCGCTGCCGCGGCGCAAGCCTCGGGACGGCTTGCCAAGGAGATCGTGCCGGTTGCGATACGGACCGGCAAGACCACGGCGTCAGTCGACCGCGACGAACATCCGCGCGACACGACGCTCGAGAAGCTGGCCGCGTTGCCGACGCCGTTTCGCGCCGGCGGCACGGTTACGGCCGGCAACTCCTCGGGTATCAACGACGGCGCGGCCGCACTGATCGTCGCGTCCGAGCAGGCCGTTGCGAAGTTTGGCTTGACCCCGCGCGCACGTGTCATTGCTGCAGCGACCGCCGGCGTCGCACCGCGCGTGATGGGCATCGGCCCGATCTTTGCGACGCGCAAGTTGCTCGCGCGCACCGGCCTTTCGCTCGCGGACTTCGACGTCATCGAACTCAACGAAGCCTTTGCCTCGCAGGCGCTGGCGACGATGCGCGAACTTGGGCTGCCCGACGACGCTGCGCACGTGAATCCGAACGGCGGCGCCATCGCGCTTGGGCATCCGCTCGGCATGAGTGGCGCGCGTCTGGCGCTGACGAGCGCGCTCGAACTCGTCGAGCGCGGCGGCAAACGCGCGTTATGTACGATGTGCATCGGCGTCGGGCAAGGTATTGCGCTCGCCATGGAACGGGTGTGAGCGCGGCCGACCTCGAGCCCATCGAACGCGCGAGTCGCGACGAACTCGCTGCGCTGCAACTCGAGCGACTGCGCATCGCGCTGCGACGTGCGTATGACCGCGTTCCGTTCTATCGCGGCGCGTTCGACCGCGCCGGTGCGCATCCCGATGACCTGCGCGACCTCGGCGACCTCGTGCGCTTTCCGTTCTTAGAGAAGAAGCACTTTCGCGAAAATTATCCCTTCGGACTCTTTGCGGTTCCGCGGGAAGAGACGGTGCGACTGCACGCCTCGAGCGGAACAACCGGCAAACCCACGGTCGTGGGATACACGCAGAACGATATCGACACGTGGGCGCAGCTGATGGCGCGTTCGATTCGTGCAGCGGGCGGGCGGCCGGGCGACATCGTGCACGTGTCGTACGGCTACGGTCTCTTTACCGGAGGCCTCGGCGCGCACTACGGCGCAGAGCGCCTCGGTTGCACGGTGATTCCGATGTCGGGCGGCCAGACCGAGAAACAGGTCCAGCTAATCACCGATTTGCGTCCGCGCATCATCATGGTGACGCCGAGTTACATGGTCGCGATTGCCGAAGAGATGGTGCGGCAAGAGCTCGATCCGCGCGCGAGCAGTCTCGAGATCGGGATCTTCGGCGCCGAGCCATGGACGAACGAAATGCGGGCGCAGATCGAAGCGTTGCTCGACATCGACGCGATCGATATCTACGGCCTCTCGGAGATCATGGGCCCCGGTGTCGCCGTCGAGTGTCTCGAAACCAAAGACGGCCTCACGCTGTGGGAAGACCATTTCTACCCGGAGATCATCGACCCCGAGACCGGCGCGGTGCTGCCCGAGGGATCATTTGGCGAACTCGTGCTCACCACGCTGACGAAAGAAGCATTGCCGGCGATCCGCTACCGCACGCGCGATCTGACGCGCCTTCTGCCCGGCACCGCGCGCCCGATGCGGCGCTTGCAACGCATCACCGGCCGTTCCGACGATATGCTGATCATTCGGGGCGTGAACGTTTTTCCATCGCAGATCGAAGAGCTGATCGTGCGCGACGAACGCTTGACGTCGCACTATCAACTACACCTGACGCGCAGCGGTGCACTCGACGAGGTGCAGCTGCGCGTCGAAGTCCAGCCCGGCGTGCCCGAGACCGACTTCTTCGACTGTGCGCGTGCACTCGCGGCGACGATCAAGAGCTACGCCGGCGTTACGATGCACGTGGAGGTCGTCGCACCGGTCACGATTCCGCGTTCGCAAGGCAAGGCCGTCCGGGTCGTCGATCTACGTTAGCGTGAGACGCGGCACCCGGACGTTGGGCGCGGGATAGAATCCGCTTCGTGCAATCCGTGCAAGGTCGAGGCCGGTTTCAACCAGCGCGTGGACGGCGACGCTCGCGATCGTGATCGCGAGACGCGCGGCAATGCACGCGTGCGCGCCTTCGCCGAAGGTGAACGTGCGGCCCGCAGCTTCGGTGTCGTAGTTGGCCGCCGCGAGCACGACGAGTACGCTCTGACCATCGCGAACGATCGCATCTTCGACGGCGATATCCCCTGCAGCAAAACGGCGGGTGTTGTGTACCGGCGGATCGAGGCGCGCGACTTCGGCGACGAACCCCGCGAGCGTCTTGGCGTCGGCGACGATGCGGCGCGTGATTGCCGGCTGCGCGACTGCGAGCTGATCGAGCGTGTTCCCGATCAGGCCGGCCATTGCGTCGTAGGTTTGGAAGAGCAGCCCCATCGCGTTCAAACGCTGCTGGACCTCCGGAAATCGCGCGGCGAAGAGTTTGTCGAGGGCGACCACAGCGCTCGACGCCCGGGGAAGGTCTTCGGCCGTTGCGCCGGGCGCAATCGCGCGCGCCAGTGCGCGCGCAGACTCTTCGATGCCCGGCGCGGCCGCTGGAGCGATGCCGAGCGCGGCCGCGACCGCACGCGACGGGAACGTGAACATCAATGCATCGAGTGGGATGCTCTCCAGATCGGGAAGCGCGGAAACGATGGCGCCGATGTTCATCGCGTCGACGAGCTGCTCGGCGTCGTGGCGCCGCCGCGCGTGCGCCGGACCGTCGGTCATGCGCACCATGCGCGAGAACAGTTCGCCGAGCGGCGTGCCCCGCATACTTGAGGGCACGGGTTCGATTGTTGGGCGCACGTGAAACCCGTCGTTGCCTAGCACGGCATCGACTGCCCGGACGCTGCATGCGACCCAGCAGCGTAAGTCATCGTCGTAGAAAAATGGGTGCTCGATGGCGAGGCGCGCGTAATACGCGTAGGGGTCGTCGGCGGTGACCGCGGTGATCGGCGTAAGTGTCACCCGGTGACACCCAGGCGTCGACGAAGTTCGCGCGCACCGTCGGACGTGACGCGCAACGCGCGATCGTTCGTGTTGCGTGCTACCCAGCGTTTGCGCACGAGCAGATGGAGCAAGCTTGCGCCTAAACTTCCGGCAAGGTGCGGGCGACGCTCGGTCCAATCCATGCACGCGCGGGCGAACCGCCGCCGCTCGCCGTGTACGTCATCGACATCGATGCCCAGCTCTGCGAAGACGTCGCGCCCACGCGCCGTGAGGAGAAAATCGCGGCCTGCCGGCGAGATCGCTTTGCGTTCGAGGAGTCCGTCGGTCACGGCAACGCCAAGCCGGCCGGCAAGATGGTCGTAGCACGAACGTGCTTCACGCAGCCGTTCGAATGTCGTACTCTGCGTGAGCGCGACGATGCGTGCAGGCCGTGCAATCGTGGCCAGCGTTTCGATCGCGTGCCCAACCTCGGGCGAGGCGATGCGGAAGAAGCGATGACGACCCGCCGAACGTCCGACGAGCAAGCCGGCCGCCACGAGTTTCTTGAAGTGCGCGGTTGCCGCTTGGGGCGTCATCGCCGCAACCGAGGCCAATTCGGAGGCAGCGAGATCGCGACCATCGAGCAGCGCCAGCAACATCGCCGCGCGGCCCGGATCGCCGATCAACGCGGCAACTTCGGCGATATTGGGATCGGCGCTGCGTCGTGCGGTCATGCCACCATGATAGCGCACCGACGCTTCAGGCGCACGTGAATTACTAAGCCAGAGCGCCTAAGCGGAAGGTTGCAACAAAAGCTTTGAAGATCGTGTGAATGTCGGGGTCCGTGAAACGCACTTCACGTCCGCTCAACCGTTCGAAGCCGGGAATGATCGCCACATAATCGGCTTGTTCCGCTTTGGTAAGCGTGACGCGCATCTCGATCGGTCCATCGAGCACGAAGGGCTTCGCCCTTGCAGCGTTTGCGACCGCGTGCTCCGCACCCGCGGCGATCGCGCGCTGCGCCGCAGCCGGCGAGATCGAGTTCGCGCTCAGCGCGCCGATCGAATCCTTGACGATCACGCCGTGGACCCACGGCATTTGCGCCTGTACGCCTTCGACGGTCGTACGGTCGCCGGTGATCATCAGCAACGGCACACCATGCGCGCCGAGCAGTGCGGCGTTGATCGTGGCTTCGCTGCAGCGGATACCGTTGAGATGCAGGTCGTAGATGACCGCCGGGGTGTAGGTGTGACAAAGCACAGCATCGCCGTCGCCGATCGCCCCGTGATAGCCGATAAAGAACGCCCCGCCGAAGCTCGCGTCGGCGTCTTGCACCATCGAGTACGGCTTGCGATTGCCGAAGATCACGCGGATATCTCCGGGAAGTTCGTCGAAAAGCAGGTTGCGCATCGGGCCGTGCGAGTCGTTGACCAGCACGTCGCCCACCCCGGCGCGCCGCGCACCCGCAATGGCTGCCGCAACTTCGAGGGTGTAGTAGCGCCGATAGATCGCGTAATCGGGATGTGGCGTGCGTGCGTCGACCTGTTCCCAGCCGCTGACGCCGGCCACGCCTTCCATGTCGGCCGAACAGTAGAGCTTCATGCCGGTAGATTCGCTGCGCCGCCGAGGCGCATCGCCGCGAGGAACGCTTGAAAAACCATCAGATAGTCGTCGTGTCGAAACCGTACGGCACGGCCGCCGATACGTTCGACGCAAGGCAAGAGCTCCATAAAGTCGGCTTGCTCGGTTTTGACGGTTTCAATGATCAGCTCGATCGGGGGGGAAAACGTAAACGCTTTCGCGCGCGGCAGGCCCGCGAGTGCTTCGCGCGCGCCGTCGCGAATCGCGTCGCAGGCGGCAACCGGCGTCAGCGAGTTTGCGCTATAGTAGCCGATTGCATCTTTGACGACGACACCGACCGCCCACGGAAGCGCGGCCTTGACGCTTTGCACCGTTGCGCGATCGCCGGTGACGAGCACGACGGGCGTGCCGTACACGCCAAGGATCGCGGCGTTGAGCAGCGCTTCGGTGCACGGTGTGCCGTTGATCCGCACATCGTAGAGCGTCGCATCACTGTACGTGTGCGAAAGCACGGCATTCGCCTCGCCGATTCCGGCGTGATACCCGGTGAAGAACGCGGCATCGAAGCGTTGTTGTGCGCCCTGTGCCATCGAGAGCGGCTTGCGCGCACCGGAGATCATGCGCACGTCTTCCGGCAACTCGTCCCACAAAAGATTGCGCATGTTCCAATGCGAATCGTTGACGAGAAACTCGCTGCCCCCGCCTGCACGCGCGCCTTCAATCGCGGCATCCACTTCTCGCGTCATGTACCGGCGATAGACCGGGTACTCGTGGACGTTCGACGGATCGACCTGCGCCCAGGAACAGACGCCGGCCGTACCCTCCATGTCGGCGCTGAGATAGATCTTCACGGTTGCGCCTCGTGCAAGCCCTCTTGCGCTTGCGCCAGTCCCGTTTGCGCGGCCACATTTTTTGGATTGACCTTAAGTGCGCGCTGATAGAGCGGAATCGCTTGCGCGAACTTGCCGGCCGCTAAATATTCATCGCCGAGTTGGGTGATCGCCACGTCATCGTTCGGGTGCGCAGCGATGCGCGCGCGTAGTGTTGAGAGTTGCTCCATGACCGCGGGAGGAGGTCCACCGCCTTGCACGGCGGTCGTCGAGCCTTGCGACGTGCTTGCAGCGTCGCCGCTCTTCCCAAAGACCGAGCCACTCACGCCAAACCCAACCGCAAGCAAATACCCCATTACTCCTAAGAAGAGCACGGCGAAGAGGACGACAATGGGGACGTAGATTCGTGGCGGAAGTCCGCCATCTTGCTTTTTCATCGGTACGCGTACAGCGCTCCCGCAACGATGAGCCCGATGATCGCCAGCCCGTCGCCGATTAGAAGCGCGATGCGCGGCGAGAGGGGTGCAGGCTGATCGGCTTCGATCGCGCGATGGGCCTGGCGATAGCGGTGCGTGCCATAGAGTGCCATAATCACGCCCGCGACCGCCATGCTCACGCCGAAGATCGTTGAGATGTGCGCTCCTGGGATTTCCTGGTGCGCGACCGCCGTGAACTCTCGCGCAAAGAGCGAAAAGCGCGCAATGACGAAGCCGAACGCGACAAAGGCGAGCGCCGTCCGCAGGTAGGCTAAGAAGGTCCGCTCGTTGGCGAAGTAGTCCCGGTTCCTTGTGTCCACCAAAGAGTCGTTTGGACAGAGGGCGAAGCTATTCATCCGTGATCCCGCACGTTGCCGATCTCCAACTGCTTTTCGCTCGCCTCAACTACCAATATTTCAACGGCGAAATCCCCGACTGCCGTATCGCGTACAATGCGCGCTTTTCCAACTCGGCCGGCCGTATCACCTATGGCCGTCCGCTCTTGATCGAGTTGTCACCCAAGCATTTCCGAAAGCATCCCGAGGCACTTGAGGAGACGTTGCTCCACGAGATGATCCACGCGTGGTGCTACGCGCGCTGGCGCGACACCGGCCACAGCGCCCGCTTTAAGAAGAAGATGCGCGAGTGTGGGTTGACCTCGATCTATCACGATCTCGGGAACGTACGCCCCTTGAACGAGTCTGTGAAACGGTACATCCTGCGCTGCGAGGAGTGCGCGTTCGAGGTGCTGCGCCGCAAGCGGCCGGGTAAACCGGCAAGCTGTCCGCGCTGCGACAGGCGCCGCTTCAACCCGCGCTTTCCTTTGACGATCTATGAGATCACCGGCATGGACGCGGTCGGTGATACGGTCGAGGGGCTTACCGCGGCTCGGCGCGCAGCGCGTTAGCGATTGCCTCGAGTTGCGCGCGCAGCGGCGCGAGCTCCACGCGCACGGCATCCGCTATCGAGGCGTGCGAGATCTCATCACTGATGGCGAGCACGTCAAGGGCACTACCAACACCTTGTGACATCGATGAAAGCGCGGCAATCTCGTCAGGTGCGTACGCTTCCCCGCCGGCGCGCTCGCCGAGGACCACGAGGCCGAGCAACCTTCCGCGTGCGAGCATCGGAAGCGCCAGCGCACCGCGTAGCGCGCTCGCGTAGCGGTGCGGGTCGATCGGCACGTGACGCGCTTTGAGCGCGAGCACTGCCGCGTCGTTCTCGTCGATCTCCGCTTGGATGCCGTCGCCGAACGAGCGTGCCGGTGCGAAATTTCCAGTCCCGTCAAGGAAGATGGCAGCGCTCCGTGCATCGGTGTGCTCGCGAAGATTCTCGATGGCGTGATCGAGCAGCGCGGCCTCGTTGGTCACGAATGCGGCCTCGCGTCCGAACTCAACGAGCGCACGCTCATCCTCGAGGCGTTTGTGAAAGAATACGCGCTCGACGATTCCGTCGACGCGCCGGTGGATCGGGTTCAGCGAGAGGCCGAGTACGAGCGCCAGCGCCGCGTTTGCGACAAGGCCCGTCGCGTGACTTACGCCCATCAGCACCGTGTTCAGCAAGAACTCCAGCAGAATGAACGACGCGACGACGATCAATGAGACCGTCGCGACCACGACCGTGCGGCTGAGCACGAATTCGAAGTCGAGCACGCGGCGCTTGAGCAGCGCGTAGGTGACAAGTCCCGCGCTCAGCAGGTAGATTCCGTTGGAAGCGCTGATGATGGCGACGTTGACGAACCAGGAGGTAATAAAGACGGCGATTGTCTGCGTGAAGGCGTGGGCAAAAAACGCTATCGGCAGCGGCAGCAGCAGCCATGCTGCGCGCGGCCGTTCGTCGGCCGGCGTTGCACGGACCGCTGCAAGTGCCGCGAAAGCCACCAAGGCGTACGTGACCACGTCGATCGAGAGGCGTAGCGGCGATACCCGGTAGATAAACGGCAGTGGATCGAACCAGAGTGTTGCAATGCCGGTCGCAGCGGCAACGTCGGCGAGAAAGCCGATTCCGACCGACGCGATTGCCGCCAGCGTTAGGGCCGTGCGCCGGCGCGACGGTTGCCCGGTGCGAAACGAAAGACGCAACAGCAGCAGCGGTGCGACTGCCATGCACACACGCGCGACGATGAAGAGCACGAGCTGGAGTGTCGCTGAAGGCAGCACGAGATAACGCGGGTCGAGTTGCACCGCGGTGATGCACAAGAGCGTCAGTATTAGGAGGCGCGCATCGGGGCGCGACCATTGGCGCAATGCCAGCAAGAGCGCGCAGATGCCGAACCAGAGCGCGGCAAGCGACGTGAGGACTTGGGCCGGCAGTTTCCACTGCGTGGCACCTTCCCACGAGGTGCTTCCGATGACACTATGCGTCGAGCGGCTTCCGCCGCGCTCGACGGTGACAATCGTCGGACGCGTGGCACTAAGTTGGGACACGACGGCAATGCGTGACCCGAGCGATTGCTCGCGTAAATCGATGAGGTCGCCGTTGCGTATTCCCGCGCGCTCAGTCGCGCCGCCCGGACGGGGCTCGACGATGCGCACGGTGTAGGGCGCAGCGCGCAGCGTATTGGAGTCCCACCAGCCGAACCACGGGCGCCCCCCGACGCCGTAGGTTATCGCGGCCACGAAAAGGGTGACCACCAACGAGAGCAGGGACAGGGAAACCAAGCGCCAGCGCATCAAACGGTCCCTTAGCTCGCCAAAGAGGCGTTCCTTCCCCGACCTAAGTCCAGGCCGAGATTCCCCGAAAAGGGTGAAGATAGGTGTTGCAATGACGACTGTAAACAGCACCACCAACGGGACGACCAAAACGCGCGTCGAGACCGACTCGATGGGCAAGATCGAGGTCCCCGCAGATAAGTACTACGGCGCGCAATCCGCGCGTTCGCTCATCCACTTCGATATTGGTGAAGGCTCGTGGCCCAAGGACCGCATGCCCAAGCAAGTGATCGTCGCGATGGCGCAGCTCAAGAAAGCGGCGGCGCTGGTCAATCACGATCTCGGCAAGCTCGACGACGAGAAAACCAAGCTTATCGTGCAAGCCGCCGACGAAGTGATCGCCGGCAAGCTTGACGCGCACTTTCCCCTGCGTATTTGGCAGACCGGTTCGGGCACGCAGACGAACATGAACGTCAACGAAGTCATTTCAAACCGCGCGATCGAGATCGCGGGCGGCGAGATGGGCTCGAAGAAGCCGGTGCACCCGAACGATCACGTCAATATGTCGCAGTCGTCGAACGACACCTTCCCGACCGCGATGCATATGGCCGCGGCGGAAGCGGTGGTCCAGATGCTCCCGGCCGTTAAAGCGCTGCGCGACGCACTCGACGTGAAAGCTAAGCAGTGGAAAGACATCGTCAAAGTCGGGCGCACGCACTTGCAAGACGCGACGCCGCTCTTGCTCGGCCAAGAGTTCTCGGGCTATGTTACGCAGCTCGATCGCGCGATGAAGGCGATAAAGGAAGCGCTCGATCCGATTTACGATCTCGCGATCGGTGGGACCGCGGTCGGTACCGGCCTCAACGCGCATCCGGAGTTCGCCGAGCGCATGGCCAAGAAGCTAGCTGAATTGACGGGCCTGCCCTTCCGCTCGCATCCGAACAAGTTCACGGCGCTTGCGTCACACGACGACTTCGTCTTTGCCTCGGGTGCCCTCAAGACGCTCGGCGCGGCGCTGATGAAGATCGCCAACGACATCCGCTGGCTGGCCTCGGGTCCACGTGCGGGAATCGGCGAGTTGATTCTGCCGGAGAACGAGCCGGGCAGCTCGATCATGCCGGGCAAAGTGAACCCGACACAGTCGGAGCAGATGACGATGGTCGTCGTGCAAGTATTCGGCAACGACGCGGCGATCGGCTTTGGCGCGTCGCAGGGCAACTTCGAACTCAACGTCTTTAATCCGGTGATTCTCTCGAACTTCTTGCACAGCGCCAACTTGCTGCGCGACTCGTGCACGATGTTCCGCGAGCACGCCGTCGAAGGGCTGCAAGCCAATGAAGCCGCGATCAAGAAATATCTGGACGAATCGCTGATGACGGTGACGGCGCTCGCGCCGAAGATCGGCTACGACAAAGCTGCGGAGATCGCAAAGACGGCGCACCACGAAGGCACGACGCTCAAAGCGGCGGCGCTCAAGCTTGGCCACGTCACCTCAGACGAGTTTGATAAGCTCGTCGTCCCGAAAGAGATGACCCACCCGAAGTAGGTCTTCGTCTTAGGCGGCGTTCCCGATGAAGCGTGCGAGATTCTCGCGCGCTTCGTTCGTTATTTCGAAGAACGCGACATTGTAGTTCGGGCTCATCTCTTGATGTGCCACGACGCGGCCGCGCACGCGAATGGTTTGGCTTTCGAGCGGAATGTCGAGGTCGATCGCGGCGCCGACCGGGATCTCATCGTCGGTATTCATATGGACGCCGCCGGTCGAGATATTGACTGCTTGCGCGTCGCGCTTGGTCGAGCCGAGTCGCGCATAACGCACGACGAAGTCGACCGGCACGCGCACGCCTGCGCGCGTCAATCCATCGATGCTCTTGACGTCGGCCTGGGCGGTTGCACGGGCGCGCGCTGCTTCGTTAGCTTTGGCGATGGCCTCGGTTTGGTCGTCGGTGTGCTGCAACGCCACGACGTAGGAGTAGCGCGGGCCATTCTGCTTGCTCGCGACGACCTTGCCATGTAGCGGAACCGTCGCGGAGCCGTGAACCGAGAGACTGAAATCGAGCTCTGCGCCGGATGGGAAGTCGTGGACAGAGCGCATCCGGCATTCGGAAGCGTTCAAGTGCTCGATGATGGCCATGACGGACGCGGTGCCCGCGCCCGCGCGAACCATCGCGGGAACTTCCAGCGACTGTAAAGCCGCCGGTTGTGAATCTGCCATAGTAAGTGGGACTTCGGCCTGTTTCTTGTTCCTACTTAGGTCGGAGGCTGTGCGAAACGCGGCGTGCACAAGAGCTTGACCTTGCGTTTGCGCCGCCTTTACGATTGGCCTTCGATAAAGCGCGCGAGGTTCTCGCGCGCTTCGCCCGTCATTTCGTAGAACGCGACGTTGTAGTTTGGGCTTGCGCCCTGATGCGCAACGATGCGGCCGTGGACCTTGATATGCTGCGCACCCAACGGTATGTCGAGTTCGAGTGGCGTTCCCACGGGGATGTCGTCGTCGGCGTTCATATGGATGCCTCCGGTCGAGATGTTCAGCGCACGGGCGGTTCCGGGCGTGCCGCCCGGTCGCGCGTAGCGGAGCTCGAGATCGACCGGCACTCGCACGCTTGCGCGCGTCAGGCCGTTGTCGGTCTTGAGATCCGGAGCCTGCGTTGCGGGCCGTGAGCCAGCCCGCTCAATGGCTTGCAGCATCGCTTCGGCTTGCAACGGTGTGGTTCGCAGCGAAACAACGTACGAGAAGCGCGGGCCGTTTTGCTTTATCGAGTCGATCGTGCCTTGGAGCACTATGCTTGGCGTTCCGTGAACTGCGAGCTCGAACGCCACGCGTGCGCCGATCGGAAACACATTGACCGATCGCATCCGGCATTCCGTCGCACTCAGGTGCTCGATCATCGCCATGACGGGCGATCCGCCGCCGGCGCTCACCATCGTAGGAACTTCCAGCGATGTCATGTCCTAGTGGATGATATGACGGAGCACCAGGGAACCCGCTACAGCTAGCAGCGCTATACCAACAATTATCAAAAGCTGCGGCGATTGCAGGCGCAGCGAGAGGCGCGCACCCACCGGCCCCCCCAACAGGCCGCCGGCGACGAGTGGGATCACGTCGGGTACTTTCACGTCATGTTGCAGCGCGTGCACGATCAACCCGGTTGGCGAGGTCAGAATAAGGACGAAGTGCGAGGTTGCGCTGATCGCGTGCGCCGGTAGGGTCGAGAAGTAGAGCATTGACGGCACGGTGATGACGCCCCCACCGATGCCGAAGAGACTCGACACGAGGCCGACGAGAAAGCCCAGGCCAACGGCGGCGCGATACGACATCGGCTTCTCGCCGCCCGCCGCATGCTCCAAGCGTCCGGCTACGCGCAGCTTCGCGTTGAAGATCATGTCGATCGCCATCGCAATGAGAAAGATCGCGAAAACCCAATCAAACGCTTGCGGGGAGATGCGCCTGGAGAGCAGCGCGCCGACGATGCTGCCGGGCAAACCGCCGCTTGCAAATATCAATCCAAGCCGCACATTGACGCGGCGATGCAGGAAATAGGTAAATGCGCCAGCGGCGCTATTCGCCGTAACCAACACGAGTGACGTGCCCGCTGCCTCAGCGGGCGGAAGACCGAAGACCAGACGCAGAAGCGGCACCAGAATGAATCCGCCACCCAAGCCGACCATGGATCCACATACGCTCGCGATAAATGCGGCGACGAAGAGCGCGAGCGAGGGCAACATGCCGTGGAGCATGCTCCGATTATGCGGTGGCCGGCTCAGCCCTTACGGCGCCAATAGTCGCAGGCGCGCTCTCCTTCACGTCCACGATGTTGTAGATGCGGATCGGTTCTTTCTTGCCCTTGACCGTGACGGGCTCGAGTTCCTCACCGACAACGATGTCTTTGACCTCTTGGTACGTATAGTCGCTGATGATGATCTCGCCGGCTTTCGCTACGTTATAAAGGCGCGCCGCGAGGTTGACGTTGTCGCCGATCACGGTGTAGTTCATGCGCGAGCTCGCGCCGAGATTGCCCATCACGACGTCGCCGGTGTTGATGCCCATGCCGACGGTGAACGGGCGCCTACCTTGCCCCTGCCACTTTTCGGCCAGCTCTAGAATCTTTTTCTGCTGCGCGACCGCCGCGCGCACGGCGTTCTCGGCGTCGTCGGGCGTTTGATACGGCGCGGAGAAAACCGCCATGACGCAGTCGCCGATGAACTTGTCGACGTAGCCGCCGTAGGCGAAGATGATCGCGCACATCTCTTCGAAGTACTCGTTGAGCTGCGCGTAGATATCCTCGGGCGTCATCGTCTCCGACATCGCGGTGAAGCCGCGAATGTCGCTGTAAAAGATCGTGGCCTTGACCTTCTTGCCCTTGAGCGCGAGCGCGTTGCGCGGGTCCTCGTGCGCGAGGATGTCGCTGACGATTGCGGGACTCACGTGCATGCCGAAGAGGTTGGTGACCATACGTCGTTGCCCGGCTTCGTAGAGCACGCGATACAGACCAACGAAGAGGGTCGCCGCGATCATGGCAATCACCACGTGCACGAGATCGAGCCAGTAGAGCTTCACGACGAAGAGCCACTCGTTGAGATATGCGTAGACGAGGGTCGAGACGAGCGAGATGGCGATCGCGTGCGTCGTTTTCATGAAGTTGAACGCGAGCGCGATCAGCAGCGGGAAGAGCACGATCAACACAATTTCGAGCCACAGCGGCGCCTCGGTGAGGTAGATGTGCCGCATCAACTGGTCGGCGAGGCGCGCGTTGGCGAAAAGACCGGGAAATTCGGGCGAGCGCGCGGTGTGCACGAAGTCGCCTTGTGCCTGCGCTGTATTGCCGATGTAGACGAGCGCGCCGTTTACCGATTGCCGCAGATCGGAAACCTTTTCTTGGTACGCGTCGGAGAACGAGAGCGGATTTGCGATAAAATCGGGCGTGTGCTCGTTGACTTGCTGCCCATGATCGGTCGTGACTTGCCGCACCGCAACCTCGGGCACGACGAGGAGGAAGCGGCCGTTTTCGTCGGTCGGCAAAGTGCTGAGGTCGATTTTATTTCCCGTCGCAAGTTCGACGCCGCCCGCAGCCAGCGACAAGAACGTGCGATTCGCATATTGACCGCTGGAGCCCGTCTTGATCTGCATCCGTTGGCCGATCAGCACGTTGCCCGGAAAGTCGACCGACGAGTAACCGATGCCCTTCGCGTACGGAAGCAGCGTCGGTGAGGGCAGTTCGATGCCGAGCTGGCCAGTGCTCGTCGTATTGATCGGGAAGGCGAGGATCGTCGGAACGCTCTTCAAGCCGGCAGCGAAGGCTTGGTCCTCGGCCGGGTTGACCGACGGCTCGATGAAGTTGATATCGATTGCGACCGCCTTGGCACCGGCAGCAGCGAGTTTCTTCAACATGGTGCCGTAGATATGGCGCGGCAACGGATACTGATGCAATTCGGGAACGTTGCTGCCGAAGGTTACTTCGTCGATCGGGATGACGACGATCTTGTCGGTCTTGTTATCGGTTTGGTCGTACCACGGCACACCGAAACCGAGCTGCGTATCGGCGTTGAGCGCCGCGTAATGTGTCTGCAGATCGGTGACACGGTGGAAGAGCGGAATCTCGTCTTTCGCGACGAGCAGGAGCGTCAGTGCGATCGCACTCGCCGCCGCACCGAGTAGTAAAGCTATCAGCAGCGACTGGGTGCGAGCGTTCATGGAAGCTCCTTACATACGTTATGCGTTGACGCGACCGATATAGCGCCGGTCGCGCGTGTCGATCTTAACGACGTCATCCTGGTTCACGAAGAGCGGCACGTTCACCGTCGCGCCGGTCTCGAGCTTCGCCGGCTTGCCCGTGTTGGTTGCCGTGTCTCCCTTGAACCCGGGATCGGTTTCGACGACCCGCAGTTCAACGTGCGGGGGAAGATCGACGCCGATCGGGACGCCTTCGTGCTGCTGCACGTCGACGACCATTCCGTCCTTGAGGAAATCCGCCGGATCACCGATCACTTCCCGCTGGATCGTGATGTTCTCGAACGACTCCTGATCCATGAAGTGGAATCCGTCGGCATCATTATATAGAAGCTGCATCTGGCGGTTGTCCACGGTGGCTCGCTCGAGCTTCTCGCCCGCGCGGAAGGTCCGCTCGAGCGTGGTGCCGGTCTTGACGTTCTTCAGGCGCGTGCGCACGAAGGCCGAGCCTTTGCCGGGCTTGACGTGGAGAAATTCAATGACGGTCCAGAGGTTGCCGTCCACCAGGATGGTGACGCCGTTGCGCAGGTCGTTCGAGGAAATCATGACCCGCGTCTATACGGGTCGCGCGCAATAAAGCCCTACTAAGACCGCCCGAAGAGGCGAATCGGCCCCTCGGTCCCAGCCCGCAGGCGTATGAGGTTCTCACGGTGCGTCCACAAGATGAAGAAGGCAAGAAAGACTCCGAACGCGGTTTCAGCTGGCGAGCGCGTGAACGTGTAGAGCGCGAAAGGCGAGACGATCATCGCGAGCATCGAGCCGACCGACGAATACTTCGTCACGAGCAGCGCTCCGAGTATCCACGCGGCAACGCAAACCAAACCCGCCGGCCACGACAAGGCGAAGATCGCACCGAATGCGGTTGCGACGCCCTTGCCGCCTTTCCAGCCAAGCCACGGCGAGAAACAGTGGCCGAGTACAGCAAACGTTGCGGCGAGGCTCTCGACTGTCGCATCGTTCGTAACGTAACGTGCGAGCAGCACCGCAGCCACGCCTTTACCTGCGTCAAGCAACAATACCGCGACTGCGCCTTTCGTGCCCAGTGTACGCAATGCGTTCATCGCGCCGATGTTGCCCGAACCCGATTTGCGCAAGTCGGTGTGATAGACAAAGCGGCCGATCAGATAGCCCCACGGAATCGAGCCGATCAAGAACGCCCCAATCACCGTGGCGAGAAGGACGAGGCTCATCGCTCGTCCCGCGCCTCGTTATCGCGGTGCGGCCGAAACTCGAGCGTCAGCGGCACGCCTTCGAAGTCATGTGCTGCGCGAATCGTGTTTTCCAAAAAGCGCTTGTAGGAGCTTTGAACGAGGTCGGGATCGTTGCACGAGAAGACGAATAGGGGCGGATGCACTTGCGGCTGCGTCGCGTAGTAGACCTTGAAAACTTTGCCGCCATGCGACGGCGCCGGATGCGCGAGGACTGCATCGCGAATCAACGCGTTGAGCGGCCCGGTCGGTATGCGCCGGTCGAGGTTCTCGGCGACGCGGGTCACGATCGGCATCAGGCTGCCCAGGCGCCGCTTGGTCTTCGCCGAGAGAAACGTGATCGGCGCGAACTTCGCAAAGGGAATGAGGTCGTGGATCACCTCGGCCAGTTCGTTTTGGCTGTACTCGCCTTGTTGCTCGCGCGCAAGGTCCCACTTGTTTCCAACGATGATCAAGCCTTTGCGCTCTTCGATCGCAAGACCGACGAGGCGGCGATCCTGCGTCGTGACGCCGACCATCGAATCGAAGACCAAGAGCGCGATATCGCAGCGTGAGATCGCCTTGAGCGAGCGCAGCGCCGCGTAATACTCGATTGCGCCATGCGCGTCGGGCTTCTTGCGGACCCCGGCGGTATCGATCAGGCGGATCGTGCGGTCGTGCCACTGCAGTATTGTATCAATCGTGTCGCGCGTCGTGCCCGGAACCTCGGAGACGATCGCGCGCTCTTCACCGAGCAAGGCGTTGAGCAGCGAGCTTTTGCCGACGTTTGGACGTCCGATGATTGCAAGCGCGAGTTCGTCGCCAAGCACGGCGTTGGGCGCATCGGGTGGGAGCAAATCGACGACGCGGTCGAGCAAATCGCCGGTGCCTTCGCCGTGAATCGCCGAAACGGCGACCGGTTCGCCAAACCCTAAGCGCGAGAATTCCCCATGTACCGATGCGAGCGCGCTTGGCGATTCGCATTTGTTGGCGACGAGCACGATGTGACTGCGGGTCACACGCAGGATTTGCGCGACCTCCTGATCGAGCGGATTGAGACCGGTTTGCGCGTCAACGACGAAGATCACTACGTCGGCTTCCTTCGCCGCAGCTTCCGCTTGCCGCCGTGTCGCTTCGGCGAATTCGTCGCCGTGCGCCGCGTCCGCGTCAGGATCGATGCCTGCCGTGTCGACCATGCTAAAGGTGCGGCCACGCCACTCGCACAACGCGTAGAGCCGGTCGCGCGTCACGCCGGGCGTGTCCTCGACGATCGCGAGACGCTGCCCGATCAGCCGGTTGAAGAGGGCACTCTTTCCGACGTTTGGACGTCCGACGATGGCGACGGTCGCAGGCCGCAGCATCGTTCCAGCAGGCGTGGGGGTCTCTTGCACCGGCTCTCCTTTCGCGGGGAGCGGAGGCGTCCCCGCATGGAGCGAAAACAAGCCGTCGTGGTGCGTTGGGTGCTTATTTGGGTCGGAGCCTACGGGATCATCGTATTCGCGTTGATCGCTGTTGCGCAGTACGCGGCTCGAGCAAATCCGCTCACGCTAAACTATTTTGCATCGAGGTACGGTGACTACACCATCGCGATCTACGCGGACTATCCGTTGCCTTTTCACATGAATGGCGGCGTTCATCCCGGAACCGTCGAATTGTTCGAGCATGGCCACATGATCGACAGCGAGCGTGTCGATGACGCTACGAGCGTTCACGACGTGCGCTTCGATCAGTACAATGCGTACTTCCGCTATGCTGCACAAGGTGCGGAGTACGAATCTACCCTTCGTATCATTCAATAGATGCCTAAAATCTACATCGAAACGTTCGGCTGTCAGATGAACGAGGCCGACTCCCAGTACATCGCCGATCGCGCCGCGACCGCCGGCTACGAGATCGCAACCAAAGCCGAAGATGCGAGCGTGGTCGTGCTTAACACATGTACCGTGCGCGACAACGCCGAGCGTCGTGCGTACGGCCGCATGGGTCATTTCAAAATGCTCAAAGAGCGCGATCCGCACGTGCGCTTGGTCGTGATGGGTTGCTTGGCCGAACAGGATCGCGACCGCATGCAGACGCATCGCGCCGCACGTCGACGCGGTCTTCGGCACGAAAGAACTGGTCGAACTCGGCGATCAGCTCGCGGCGTGGTCCTTCGAGGCACCGCCTCGCGGTGCACCTCAGGATGACGGTGGCACTAACGAAGGTGCTAGTGAAGAGCAGTTGTTTCGTGCGATGGGCGGGACGGCCGACGCGGTCGTCGATGCGTTCTCCCATCTGCGCGCCTTCGTGACCGTGCAGCGCGGCTGCTCGTATTATTGCACGTTCTGCATCGTGCCGCAGGTGCGCGGGCGCTTCGATCATCGCCCGATGCGCGAGATCGTCGCCGACGTGCGGCAGCATCTCGCAAACGGGGCACGCGAGATCATGCTGGTCGGGCAAACGGTCAACGCCTGGCGCGACCCGGCGAGCGGCGATGACTTCGGCGATCTCTGTGCGGCCGTGGCGGCGCTGCCAGGGCTCGAACGCCTGACCTTTATCTCGCCGCATCCGAAGGATTTTACCGAGAAAATTGTCGCCGCGCTTGCATCCGTGCCGCAATTGAATCCGCGCGTCCACCTGCCGCTGCAATCCGGGAGCGACGCGATGCTGCGCCGCATGAACCGCAAGTACACGCGCGCGCAATTCGAGGAGAAGCTGGCGTTCTTTCAGCGCTATCTGCCGGCGTGGGCGATCACGACCGACATCATCGTCGGTTTTCCGGGCGAAAGCGACGCCGATTTCGACGCGACGATGAACTTGGTCGAGACCAACGTGTTCGCCAATGCGTATACGTTCATCTATTCGATCCGGCGCGGTACGCCGGCGGCGCATTGGGAGCAAGTGCCGGGCGAGGTGTCGTCGGCGCGCTACAAGCGACTGATCGATGCGCAGAATGCGGCGACTCGCGCCTATCACGATCGCAAGCTCGGCACGACCGTGCGCGCGTTGATCGCACGGCCCGTCGAAAAAAGACCCGAACCGGCTGGCGGCCAAGACGCCGGACAACGTAACGATCATTGCGCCGAAGCCGCCAGACTATGATGAAGCGCGCTATGCGCGCGAACCGTGGCTCGATATTGCCGTCGAGACCGCGCACGTGTGGGGCTGCATGGGCACGATCGTGCGCCGCGCCGTGCGTTACAATGACGAAGGCATCGCGGTCGAGCGCCCGGTGATCGATCTCATTGCCGGGTAGATTTCCCACATGAGCGAGGCGGTTAAGTATTCGCCGATGCTCGAGCAGTACTTCGGGATGAAGTCGCGCTATCCCGAGGCGATTCTGCTTTCGCGCGTCGGTGATTTCTACGAAGCCTACGGCGACGACGCGCAAACAATCGCGCAAGCGCTGCAGATCGCGTTGACCAGCAAAGAGTCGGGCGGCGGACGGCGCGTCGCGATGGCCGGCGTGCCGCATCACGCGCTCGCCGGCTATCTGCACAAGCTTGTCGCGCAGCGCTTCATCGTTGCGCTTGCCGAACAGCTCGAAGCCCCGATTCCAAACAAGCTCGTCCGGCGCGACGTCGTGCGCATTGTCACGCCCGGCACGCTGATCGAAGAACAGTTGCTCGACGGCAAGAGTCACAATTATCTCGCGGCCGTGACCGTGGTCGACGACACCTTTGCGCTTGCATATGCCGATGTCTCAACCGGCCACTGTGCCGCAACCGCGCTCCAAGGTGAGGGCGCGTACGACGCGGTGCTAGCCGAGCTTGCGCGCGTCGCACCCGCGGAGATCGTCGCGGATTTGCCGGCCGGCGTGCGCGCGGCGATGGCCGGTGCGCTCGAGGCCACGGGTGCGCGCGTCGCCGCGCCGGCGATTGGTCTCGTGGAAGCGCACGCGCGCCAATTCGTCGACGGCTTTTCGTCGGATGAGCTGATGGCAATGCACCGCGCACTCGACGTGCTCGCCGCGTTCGTCAAACGCACCGCGATCGCGGGTGGCGTCGAGACGCTGCGCGCGGTGGAGTTCTATCGCGACCGCAACTTCCTCGCGCTCGATCCCGCAACGCGCAAGCACTTGGAGTTGCTGCGCGCACAAGGACAGAATCCGCGCGCCACGTTGCTCGCTACGCTCGATCAGTGCGCGACCTCGATGGGCTCGCGCATGCTCGGCCGCTGGATTCTTGCGCCGCTGGTCGACCGCGATGCACTCGTCGAGCGGCAGGACGCCGTACAGATGCTGCTCGACGAGCACGCCCGCCGTGACGCGATGCGCGAGCTGCTCGCGGGGTGCTTCGATCTCGAGCGCATCGCGCAGAAGGTCCGGTTCCGCCGCGCGCTGCCGCGCGATCTCGGCGTCGTTGCGTCGGACGCTCGACGTGTTGCGACCGCTTCCGCAGATTGCGCCACCGGCGCTTGCACCGATCGTGGCGGGCATCGGCGATTTCAGCGACGTCTACGACGACCTCGCGCGCACGCTCGTCGATGAGCCGCCGGCGCAGCTCGCCGACGGTGGCGTGATTCGTCCGGACGCCGACGAGGAGCTGGCGCAGACGACTGCGTTGCGCACCGATGCGCGCAGCAGCCTCTCCGCGCTTGAGGAACGCGAGCGCGAACGCACGGGCATCAAGTCGCTGCGCATCAAGTATGCGAGCGCCTTCGGCTATGCGATTGAGATCAGCAAGTCGCAGGCCGCCAACGTCCCGGCCGACTACGTGCGCAAGCAAACGTTGACGACCGGCGAGCGCTACATCACGCCCGAGCTCAAGGAACTCGAGCTTGCGATCTCGACCGCGCAGGCGCGGCAGCAACGGCTCGAGGAGCGCCTCTATGGCGAGCTGGTCGAACGCATCGCGGCCCGCGCCGAGGACCTGCTGGCCGCCGCCGAGGCGATCGCCCGGATCGACGTCTTCTTGGCGCTGGCGCAATGCGCCGCCGAGCGCGGGTACGTGCGGCCGCAGTTCATCGACGAAAGCGCGATCCATATAGAAGAAGGCCGGCACCCGGTGATGGAGGCCGTGCTCCACGCGCACTTCGTGCCCAACAGCCTGCGTCTGGACGCGCAGACCCACCGCTTCATCTTGCTCACCGGCCCGAACATGGGCGGTAAATCGACCTATCTGCGCCAGACCGGCCTGCTGACGATCATGGCGCAGATCGGCTCGTTCGTGCCGGCCAAAGCGATGCGCCTGGGCGTGGTTGACCGAATCTTTACGCGCATCGGCGCGGGCGACGATCTGGCTTCGGGGCAGTCAACCTTCTATATGGAGATGGCCGAGGCGGCCAATATCTTGCGCCGCAGCACCCGCCGCTCGCTGCTGCTCATCGACGAAGTCGGGCGTGGGACCGGCACGATTGACGGCCTCTCGATCGCCCAGGCGATCTGCGAATACCTGCTCGGCCTCGACGCGCAATCCCCGATGGCGCTCTTCGCGACGCACTTCCACGAGCTGTGCGCGCTGGCCGATCACTGGCCGCTGGTCGCCAATTATCATATAACTGCGGTTGAAAACACCGCGCGCGACGGCGCGCCGGTCTTCTCGCATCGCGTCCAGCCGGGCAGCTCGTCGCGGTCGTTCGGTCTCGAGGTTGCACGCATGGCGGGGTTGCCGCCGGCGGTCGTCGAGCGGGCGCGCGAGATCGCCGATGCGCTCTCGGGCCAGCCCGACGTCGAAGCCGCCGCGCCACTGCGTCGCAGGCTTGCAAAAGTAAGCAGCTCCGAAGAGCAGCTCTCCCTTCTGCGCTTGGACAATTAAGCAAGCCAGGTCCTTAAGCCGAACTTAACAGAAGAACCCTATCATTGAGGCGCGTGCCGAGGGTTGGCACGGCTGCTCTTCTCTGGAGGCTCCATGCGCTTGGCAAAGCTCTGCTCAGCAGGTTTCGCTGCTGCTTTAGTTGCCGCTCTCACCGCGTGCGGTGGAAGTAGCAGCACGCCCGCGGCGACGACGCCTACGGCGACCCCGCCGCCCGCATCCCCGGGTGCGCTAACAATCGCCTATTCAAGTACCTGGGGTGCTTCGAGCCCCGCGTCGGCGACGCCGGCGGCAATCGTCTTCGGCGCCGAGACACAAACGGTCACGGTTACGGCCGCGCAGGCGAATAACACAACTGGATTTTCGGCCGCCGCGGCGACCGCGTGTGGAACCGCTGTAACGGTTTCGCCGGCGACCTCGACGACCGGCGCGTTTACGATTACCGCGGTCAATGCAATCGCCGCGAGTGCAAACTGTGTGGTCACGTTTACCGGCGCGGCCTCGACCGCAACGGTCGCGGTCGGCGCCTCAGTGCCGGCGCCGGGCGGTGTCGTGCTGAGCTGGGTTGCCGATGCAGCCTACGCCACGCAACCCGCACCGATCACACCGCTGGCGGGCCCGATCAACTTGATCGGCGTCACGTCGACGTTTGGCGCGATTCTCGTCGTGAGCGAGACGCACTACGTGAGCACGTTCAATGCGCCCGTCGTTACCTGCGGCGCGAATCTCGCGGCGCTTACTGCCGCAACGCAGGGCAACATCGCCGGGCCATCGGCCGCGCTCGGCCAAACGCAGGTCTACTACAACGTTGCCGCGGCTGCAAGCGCAGTCGGCTTTGCGCCGGCGGCATGTACGATCACGGTTACCGATAACCAGCCCACGCCGTCAACAGGCACGATAGGCGTGTCACTCACCACGACCGGCGGAGGCATCAACTAATGCGGTTCAACCAACAACTCAGCCGAGTTATCACGCTCTGCGTGGCGGCATCGATGCTCGCCGCGTGCAGCGGCGCACATGCGGGCGGCTTGCTGCCAAGCGGCGGTACCGGACCCACATCGGGAACGCCGAACAAATCTGCAGCGACCACCTTCCACGCGTTCATCCCCTCTGCGCCGACTTCAAGCAGCAGCAACAGCAGACGGCCGCAGTACATCAGCAACCAGGGCACGTCGTCACTGGTGGTCTCGGTCGTTCCGACCGATCCGGCCGAGGCGGCGCAATGGTCGACGCTCTACGGCGCATCGGGCTTCACGGTCTGCTACAACATCTTCACCAATGGTGCGATCGCCTCGCCGCTCGCAGCGGGCGTGACCGTCACTGCGGTGGCGGGTGGCTACGACGTGAACTTCCCGTTCCCGTCGCCGCCGGGACAAGACACGTTCACGATCTCGCAGTACGTTGGCGCGTGTTCGGCAACGAATCCGTACACGGCTCCAACGGCGGCGCCTTCACCGGTTCCGACACTCTCACCGGCGCAGTTGCTCATCTCGCAATCGCCACCGCTCGTGGTCAACATCGTGGCGAACGCGCCTGCCGGGAACAACTTCAACGTGCAGTTGAGCGCGTGCAACACGCCGCCGGGCGCGGGACCGGTCAATCAGCCGGTCCCCGGTTACCTGCGCGGTGCCGAATCCTCCGGGAACCACGACGATTACGCCGGCGCTCGGAGCCAGCGTAGCATTCGTCTACCTGGCGCAATCGACGCCGGCTTTGCCCATCACCTTGGGCGCTCCGGTACCACTCCCGATCGCCGAACCGATGCGCGAACAAGCCGCGTTCACGTCGGTGGTAGCGAACAAGGTCGGATTCCCCTTACCGGTCGTCGGCCTCACCGCTAGTGGCTATGCGATTCCGTATACCGCACCGCAGGCGCCGAACACCACGCCGAGTTCGGGACTGTTGCCGAAGGCAACCGACAGCATCGTTGTGACAGCGACTGAAGCCGACGTGACTGCAAATCACTTCGCACTGGAACTCGTCGACGCCACAACCGGAGCGGTTGCGCAAAACTCCGCCACCGGTGGCGCTGGCATCACGCTCCACTCGGTTAACGCGCTCGCGTGCACCCCGTTCCCGACCGATTGCTCGGGCGGCGGTGCGAACGGCGATCCGTACGTGCTCGTCGCGACGTTCGACGGTTCGTCGGCTGCAGCAAGCACGTCGATTACCGTTACCATGAACGCGACGTTGAACGGCGTAGCGCAACCGGCGCAAACGACAACGATCAAACCGCAGGCTTCGCTCTTTACCGCAGTTGCGGCAGGGCCGGCCAACGGCTACACGGATACGGCAGCGCCGTACACGGCGGCAGCCGACATCCTCAATACCACCGGTGCAACGGGCGTTGCCGCAGGTGGACAGGGCTACTGGGTAACCGACGGCGGTAACATCCACCAAGTCGGCGGCGCCACCTACGCAATCGCCGGCGCGACGACGCTCACCGGCGAAACGCTCGACAACAACGCGAACCTCACCGCCGGTCAGATTTTGGCCGTCGATGAATCGGTCTCAGGAAGCGGCGGCGGAGCGATCCAGGCAAGTGGTGTCTACGTGTTCGACCCCGTCGCGCATACATCGAAACCACTTGCAGTCCAGGATCTAACGACCGGAAACTACATCCAGTTCAACGCACCCAAAGCGATCGCGTTCGCACCCGGCGGCTACGTCTATGTCGAATCCGGCAATGGCGTAATCGGAGTGATCGATCCACAATCGAGCGGCGCTACCCACGCTTTGCAAACGGACGGAAGCGGTAACTTCTACATCGCTGAGTTGATCGGAACGCTCAACGTTCCTCAAGGCAGCGGTTCCGGCGCATTGAACGTTGGCACCGCTACCGGAATGGACATGCTCGTCACCGGGGCAGGAACTAGCCAGATGCTCGTCATCGTGAACACCGGGAATAGCAATATTCTCTCGGTGAACCTCGCGACGTGCAACCTGGTTCCGGGGGCGCCGAGTGGAACGCCGTGCACGACCACAACGGTTGCGTCGGGACATCCGTTCGTTGGCCTGAGCGTCAATGGCACGGGCTACGCCGCAACCGATACGGCGGGTCAGATCTACAACATCACGAGCGCCGGTGTGGTCACCTCGCTCGGGCTCTCCAACGGTGCTGCACCGAAGGACGGCGTCGTCGGTGTGATCGGAACGAATCCGCTCGCGCCGATTCCGTACACGACGCAAGGGCAAACGGCGAACTTCTTCGGAAGCGCGTCCGTCCCGACCATTCCGTACAACATCGCGCCATTCAGTGCGGCGGGTCCGGTGTTTGCGGTGCCGCCGGCTAATCTCGCGGCGGATACCTCCAACGCGACCTTCGGCGCAACCGCTGGTGTAACAACCTCGGGCTTCGGAATCGCGTTTATCCCAGCCGCTCCGGTGCCTGCGACAACGGCGCTGACAGCGAGTTCGTATCTCTTCACCGACAAGGGCGCGCTGCGGACACTCGTTCCCTAGCGCTCAAACTCCCGTCATGAAGAAGCGAGGGCGGTCTACGGACCGCCCTCGTTCTATTTCACGTCGTCCGGTGTCACCGGGCTCGCTTTATTTCCCCACGCCGATCGAATGTAGGTTGCGACCGCGGCGATGTCGCTTGCCGAGAGCTGGCCTCGCCACGACGGCATGAGGTTGCGTCCTTGTTCGATCGTCTTGATCATCGCGGCGGGGTCGGAAGTGGTAACGAACGTATTACCGGCGAGCGCAGGTCCGGCGCCGCCTTTGCCGTTGGCTTCGTGACACGTCGCACAATGCGTTGCGTAGACGGAAGCCCCGACTTCCTCTGAAACAGGCGCACCCGCGGTTGCGACTTGTTGCTCGGTCACGGCCGATGCGTTGTTCCCCCATGCCGAGCGCACATAGCTTGCAACCGCGGCGATGTCCGAGTTGGTGAGTTGCCCTTTCCACGTCGGCATCGTCCCGTTAAACGTCTTACCGTTGACGGTCAGTGGTCCGGAGCGGCCGTTGACGATAATGGCGATCATCGGTTTCGGATCGGCAGCGGCGACGACCGGATTTCCGGCGAGCGGCGGAAACGCGTCCGTGCCTTGACCCGATGCTTGGTGGCACCTCGAGCATTTTGCAGCAAAGAGCGCCTGACCGCTCAAGGCCTTTGGTGCGCTGGCAGCCGCGACTTGATCTTCCGAAACGGCCGGTGCTTTGTTGCTCCACGCGGACCGGATGTACGTGAGCACCGAAGCAATCTGCGCATTGGAGAGCTGACCGCGCCATGCCGGCATGTTCCCGCCGTACTGCTTGCCGTTGACGGTAATCGGTCCGGTGCGCCCGTTCAACACGATCGCGACGATGTTCGAGCTGTCGGCTTTGGTGACGTCCGGATTGCCGGCCAACGGCGGAAACGGACCGAGCCCTTGACCATTTGCTTGATGGCACGCAGCGCATTTGGCGAGGAAGAGTGCTTTGCCGTCGGACTGCGCGGTTGCGGTCTTGTTTCCGACGTTGAGCACGAGCAACGCCGCGAAGATACCGGCTGAGAGTAGCGCGAGTAAGGTGCGACTTTTCAAGGAGCGACCCTCCGTTCGCGCTCAGTGTCCGACGGTCCAATGCCGTAGGCCTGCCTGGCATAAGGCTTCTTCTTAAGTCGTTCTCTGGTTCTTCGCTCTGCAGCAGCTATGCTTGAACGACGTTACAAGGCTTTCGAGGAGATCCGTATGCCGCCACCCGGTCAAGATCGATTCACGAAGTACCTGGTCCAGGGTGTCATTGCCCTCGCCTTGCTCTTCGCAACGCTTACGGTCAAAGCACACGCGATGCCTAATTTTGCGCAAGCCTATGGCGTGCAGTGCTCCGTCTGCCACACACAAGTACCGGCCCTCAATGCGTATGGCCGTTACGTTCAGCGAACCGGGTACGCAGCGCTCAATCCCCATGTGCTCAAGAAAGAATATCCGCTGTGGGTCGATCTTCCGGTGAGTTATAGCGAGCAAACACCCAACACGCCGTCATGGGTCGCCGATGCGGGTTTGCACGTCGATGGAACGATCGGCCCTGGCGTCACGAATTGGTCCTATCACGTGCAACAGTGGTTCGTCCAAGGCAATCAGCCGGGCGGTCTCGACACCGCGTGGGTTGCGTATCACAACCTGTTCGCGCGTTCGGGCCATCTCTTTGTCGGGAAAGTCCAGGCGCCGGGGCCTTCGGAATTCAGCCAATGGTTCGATGTTACGGGGCTCACGGCAAATACCCCCGCGGAGTCGACCGTGGGCGAGCACACGTACCAACTCGATGCGAACCGCTGGGGCACCAAGTTCGTGTACGATCGTGGTTCGCTCGACGCCGAGGTCGCGTACCTCACCTCCGGCGAGGATCTGAACGGCTTCAACGATTACAGCGCCGATACCGACAAGACGGTGCAATATAAGGTCGCGTTTGCCAATCAAAACAATCCGCTCGAGGTAGGCTACTACGGCGCGCGCGGATCCTGGCCGTTGATGGAAGGTGGCTTCGATCAATACTACGCGAACGGATTCTACCTCGAGCGTGATCCCGTGCACCACTGGCCCGGCATCTTCGCGAGCTACCAGATGGGATACGACGGCAATCCTGGTCTCGGGTTAGGCGCGGCCGCAAGCAACGGCGCTACGTTCGAGCTGTACGACAACATCGGTCCGAAGGCCATGCTCTCGGTGGGCAAACAGTTCACCAATGACGGCCTCGGAACGCAAGCGCAGATCGGTAACGTCGACCTTTCCTATCACGTGATGCGCTTCGTCTTCATCTACGCCGAGGCGGCCTTCACGCAACAACAGAAGCCGACGTGGAACGGTTTGATATGGTTCCCGCTCCCGGTCGGGCCACTCTAGGAGAGGAATGAGCATGCCGGGCGAATACGCCCGGCATGCTCGCGCCCTCGATTCATCTCCTCGATCCGGTGACGGTCGGACAGATCGCCGCAGGCGAGGTTATCGAACGGCCGCAGTCGATCGTCAAAGAGCTCGTCGAGAACGCCGTTGACGCGGGCGCAACGCGCGTAACCGTCGTGCTGGAGCGCGGCGGCACCGAGCGCATCGAAGTGATCGACGACGGCGCCGGCATCGCTCCGGCAGAATTGCCGCTCGCAGTGCGGCGCCACGCAACGAGTAAACTTGCGCGCGCAGAAGATCTCGAGTCGATCGCGACGCTCGGATTTCGCGGCGAGGGCCTTGCCTCGATCGCTGCGGTTGCAAATCTCGAAGTGCACGCGCGTCTTGCGGCTGCGCAGATCGGCTCACGCATCGTCGCGCATGCCGAAGCAGCGGGTCCGGTCGAGCCGGTCGCGAGCGCATCGGGAACGCGCGTCATCGTCACCGATCTTTTCGCGAGCCTGCCGGTGCGGCGCGAATACATGAAAGGTCCCAGCGCCGAGTTTACACGCATCTCGAGTTGGCTCTCGACCTTTGCGCTCGCCTATCCGCGCGTGACATTCGTCTTGCGCCACGACGGCAAGGATGTGTGGACCATGCCGGCGACCGGCGACCCGCGCGAACGCCTTGCGATGGTCTTTGGCCGCGAGGCGGCGGCGACACTGATTCCGCTCGAGCCCGATGCCGCGCGCATGCTCGACGGGCGTTTACGCGGCTTCATCAGCGCGCCGGGGCACGATCGCGGCGATCGGCGCATGCAGCTGCTCTTCGTCAACGGACGACTCTTGCGTAGCACGCTCCTCGCCGGCGCCTGGACCGCCGGCTACACGACCTTCGCAATGATCGGGCGTCAGCCGTACGGCGTGTTGATGCTCGATCTTCCACCCGAGCAGGTCGATCCCAACGTCCATCCGACCAAGAGCGACGTGCGCTTGCGTTACGGCACGCAGGTCTTCGACGCCGTGCGCCGCGCGATCGCCGCGACGCTGCACCACCATGCGACGGCACGCTTTGTCGATTCGAGCGGAGCGACCGGGGTTTCGGCCGCACCGGCTGGTATCGACACCTCGCTGCCGCACGTGCAGTCGCTCTTCGAAGCGCCGCTCGGCGATGCAAGCGACGTGCCGGGGCAGCGGACCCGCGTGCTCGCCCAACTGCACCGCACCTACATCCTTGCAAGTGACGGCGAAGGTATGCTTTTGGTCGATCAACACGCCGCGCACGAACGCATCGCCTATGAAGCGATCGTCGAACGCGCGCGCGAGCAGGCGCCGAGCGAACCACTGCTCGTGCCGCTCGTCGTGGAGCTCGACGCGCAGCAGAGCGTCGCGCTCGAGCGCGCGATCGAACCGCTACGCGAGGGAGGGTTGGAGATCGAGCCCTTTGGAGAGCGCACGTTTCGGATCACCGCCACACCGGCCGGCTACGGCGCTCGCCCATTCGATCTGCGCGGATTTCTCGACGATATCTCCGACGAACCAAAGCAGCGCGCCGTGCGCGAGCGCGTCTGGGCATCGCTCGCGTGCCATTCGGTAACGGTTGCCGGCGAGCGACTCGATTTCGACGAAATGACCAGCTTAATCGAGCGTCTTGCGGTGTGCATGAATCCCATGCATTGCCCGCACGGACGTCCGACGATGGTGCGCTTGGTGCCCGATGAGATCGCCAAGATGTTCAAAAGGATCTGATGACGAGCAGCGTGCTGTTGCTGGGCGGCGCGACGGCATCAGGGAAATCCGAACGCGCGATCGCACTCGCGCAACGCTTCGACGCCGAGATTATTGGCGCGGATTCGCGGCAAATCTACCGCGATATGCCGATTGGAACCGCTGCGCCGAGCGTAGACCAGCGCAGCGCCGTGCCGCATCATCTGGTCGCGTTTCTCGATCCCTACGAGCGCTATTCGGCCGCGCGTTTCGCGCGCGATGCGATGGCCGCGATCGAGGCGATCCACGCCCGTGGACGGCGCGCAATCGTCGCCGGCGGAACGGGCTTCTATCTGCGCGCGCTTGCGGGCGACATTGCGCTTGCGCCGCAGCATGACGATGCGCTGCGCGAACGGCTTGCGCGCGAGGCGCGTCTGCATCCACCGGCCTTCTTGTGGGAATGGCTCAATCTGCGCGAGCCGCGTCGCGCCGCTGCGCTCGATCCAAACGACACCTATCGCGTGTTGCGGGCGCTCGAAGTCGCGCTCGCACCGGAAAGTTCGAATGCCGATGGCGCGGCATCGACGTCGCTGCGCGCAGCGAATATTCCGTTCGTCAAGCTTGCGCTCGACGTGCCGCAGGACGTAATCGATGCGCGCATCGAGCAACGCGCCGATGCGATGATCGCCGGCGGGCTGCTCGATGAGGCCGAACGCATCGGAGAGCGGGCAATTGCTGCAAACGCCGTCGGGTATCCGCAAGCATTGGCGTATACGCGTGGATGGAGCACGCGCGAAGAACTACGTGGCTCGCTCGTGCGCGCGACGCGCCGCTATGCGCGGCGGCAGCGTTCGTGGCTGCGCGGCGAACCTGGCGTCAGCTGGGTCTCGCCCGCATTGCTTGAAGCGGCGGCAAGGGAAAAGCTCGGTTGGCCGTAATAGGCAAGAGGTCATGCCCGGCAGTCTTCAAGACGGCTTTCTCGCAGAGTGTCGACGCGCTAATACCGCGGTGACCGTCTATCTCATGAACGGTTTTCAGTTGCGCGGGACCGTGAAAGGCTTCGATCCCTTTACGGTGCTTTTGGAATACGAAGGCAAGACGCATCTGATCTACAAGCACGCAATCTCGACGATCTCACCGGTCGAACCGGTGGTGCTCAGTGAGAACGGTCAGTAAGTACCACGGCGCGCGCAACGACTTCGTCATCGTAGATGCGCGCGAAAAGCCGGTCGACGATACGTACAGTTTTGCACGGCACTGGTGCGATCGCCACGTCGGCATTGGTGCAGACGGCGTGCTGATTGTCGGCAGTTCGAAGCGCGCGAATGTTTCCATGCGCGTGATCAACGCCGACGGCAGCGAAGCGGAGATGTGTGGGAACGGCGTACGCTGCGTTGCACGCTATCTCGACGAGCGCGGCGAGGGCGGCCTGCTCGCCGTCGATACGCTCGCGGGGATCATTCACACCGAAGTGGTGGACCGCGGCGACGTGTACCGCGTGCGTGTCGATATGGGTGAGGCGCGCGTGGTGAGTGTGAACGAAACCGAGCCGCAAAGCGCGATCGTCGACACGGGGAATCGCCATATCGTTTTTTTTCGTGAAGAGATCGACCGCTTCGACTTGGGGGCGATCGGCGAAGCGATTCAAGACGAGGCGGCCTATCCCGGCGGCATCAACGTACACTTGATCGAAGTCGAAGGGCCCGCGACACTACGGGTGCGCCACTACGAGCGCGGTGTAGGCTTAACGATGGCATGCGGCACGGGTGCCGTTGCAAGCGCAGTGGCATCGATTGCGCGCGGCGACGTCAAGAGCCCGGTGCTCGTGCGCGTTCCGGGCGGCGAGTTGACGATTGAGTACAACGGCGACGGACACGCGTTCATGACCGGGCCGGCGGTCCACGTTTTCGACACGCAGATATAAGCTATGATTGGGCTCGCGTACTGCGATCGCGCAGGGCGCATCTACTACGATCCATCGCACACGCCATTGGCCGACGCCGGCGTGACCCGCGAAGCACATCCCGATGACCTGATCCCAGCGCCGCCGGGCACCGTGCAGATGATTCTGCCGGGCCGCCTCGCGCTGACGACGCATGGGGCGTTGCGCGGAAAGTATGCGCTCGCCGTCATCCTGCCCGCCGGCTACACGCGCTTGCTGGTCCCGGCGTACGAACGCGAGTCCAGCGCGCCGACGTTACCGCTCTTCGGCTACACGTTTGCCTGCGTCGTCGACGACCAACTCTACGTCGCGGCGATGAAGACCGATGAGAGCGAGGATTGGCAACCGCGCAGGTTTGCCGATGGTGAACTGGAGGCGATTCTCGACGCGCGTTTGCGCACCGATCCCGGCAATCAAGTGCTCGCGCAGGTCGCGCTCTGTTCGCGCGAGTACGGCTGCTTCACCGCGCAGAACGTCTTTCTCGAACGCGGTGAGGCCGCGCTCCCCGTGTCGCCGAAGTGCAACGCGCGTTGCGTCGGATGCATCTCCGAGCAAGAGCCCGACGCGGGCCTGCCGTCGCCGCAAACACGCATCGTCTACGAAACGGCGGCAGACGAGTTGGCGCGGATTGCCATTCATCATTTGGAACGCGTGCCCGACGGAATCGTCTCATTTGGACAGGGCTGCGAGGGCGAGCCGCTGTTGCGTTCGATCGCAATTGCGGGCGCGATCGAACGCATCCGTGCCGCGCGTTCCAACGGGACCGTCAATCTCAATACCAACGGCAGCATGCCCGCGGCGCTCGAGCGCTGCATCGATGCGGGCCTAGACGCCGTGCGCGTCAGTCTCAATTCGTTTCGGCCGGAGGTCTATGCGGCGTACTATCGCCCGATCGGCTACACGCTCGAGGACGTCTTTGCATCGATACGGCTCGCCGTGCGACGCGGCTTGCGCGTCAGTTTGAACCTGCTCACGCATCCCGGCGTTACCGACGACGAAGACGAGGTCGCCGCGATGACCGCGTTTCTCTCGGAAACGCCGGTCGCCATGATCCAGACGCGCACGTTAAACATCGATCCGGAATGGTATTTTGATGCCGTCGGTCGTGCGCACAACCCACTCGGGATGCGGCGGGTCATCGATGCGGTGCGTCGAACCCACGTTGCCGTCGGCAACTTCACGCACACCCATTAATTATGAAGCTGTGGCAAATCGTCGCGCTGGTCCTCGCCGGCATCGGGTACGGCCTTATCGAGCCGGGTCGCCTGACGTACGCCTTCGGGCAGGCGACGCTCTATGTCTTGTTGCCGGCCCTGCTCTTCGAAGCGGCGTGGAATCTGCGTTTCGGCGCAATGATCCGTGGCTGGCGCGCGATCCTGACGCTTGCGGTGCCGGGGGTCATGCTGACCGCGCTGCTTATCGCCGGGGCGCTCGCGGTCGCGCAAGTACCGCTGCGTATCGGCCTGCTGACCGGTGCGATCCTCGCAGCGACCGATCCAATCGCGGTCGTCGCGGTCTTCCGGCAGCTGCGCGTCCCGGCGCTGCTCAGCACGATCGTCGAGTGTGAATCGCTTTTCAATGATGCGGTCGCGGTCGCGTTGTATCGCGCGGTGCTGGTCATCGTGCTCACCGAATCGGCCAACACGCTGGACGTTGCACGCGTCTCACTGATCGCGGCCGCGGGGGCAGTCGGCGGCATCGCGATCGGGATCGCCGTTGCCCTTCTCATCGCTGCTGCTGCTCCGCAATCGCGACGGCGTGACGCTGCAAATCGTCGCGACGATCGTATGCGCGTACGCGACCTATTTTATTGCCGACTATTTCCACTGCTCGGGCATCTTCGCGACGATCGCGAGCGGGATCGCACTGCGCCGGTTTGAGCGGCGATGGATCAGCCTGCGCGTCGCCGAGGACGTGAATCGATTCTGGGATGTGATCGCGCTGATCGCAAACGCATTGGTGTTCTTTCTTGTCGGAGCGGCGCTGAACATCACGATCGTCCTCCGCGATCCGGCCTTTGTTATTGCTGCGCTAGTCGGCGTCGCGCTCGCGCGCCTCGCCGTTTCGGCGCTGCTGCTGCCGGCAGGCTACCCGCGAGAATGGCTCGATGTCATTCGTATCGCCGGGATGCGTGGCGCACTCTCGCTGGCGCTCGCCCTCGCGCTGCCACCAAACGTTCCACTGCGCGACGCGATCATTGCTGCGACATTTACCGTAGCATTGGCGACGATCATCTCCTCGACGTTTACCGTTCCGGCGGTCGTCGCAAGGGTCGCGCGCGCCCGACGTTAGCAACGCCGGGCATCCGTTCGGACTATCCGTTCGGAGGCTGGGCGCGGCAGCTCGCCTGCGATACGCTACGTGCGATGTTCCACGCCTTCGTTCTGGCGGCGCTTGTTGCCGCCACGCCCTCCTCGAGCCCCACACCCACGCCGGCACCGACCGCGAGTCCGACGCCGACCCCGCCTTACGCATTGCATGGTGCTTTTTCGGAGTATACGGCGCACACCAATAACGTAAATGCGGACCTTACCGACCTGAGTAACGCACTGCTGACGCTCTCGAAGAATACGGGTCAGCTGCAGGGCAGCGTGACGGTGGGCGCCTATGCGTTTCCGGTCGTTGGTCAGGCGATCAATCCGACGACGCAGCAAGGCGCGAATTCGACGCTGTACGGGTATGTGCCGGCGTACGATCTCGCCTACGTTCCGAACGGGAACCTCACGGTGAGTGCCGGTCAGCTTCGCGACACTGCTCGGTCAAGAGAACGGCTTCACCTATCAGAACTACGACATTCAACGCGGGCTCGTGTGGGCTGCCGAGCCGACGTTTAGCCGCGGCGTGCGCGTTGCGTACACCAACGGGAAGATCTCGGGCGACCTCGAGTACGATGACGGTTACTATTCCGGCAACACCGGGCGCGCCGTCGAAGGCCTTGCGGGCTGGGCGCCGACATCGAATACGAATTGGTCGTTTGCGTTCATCGTTCCGGGAGCCAATACGCCGCCGAACGTCACCGCCGCAATCGCGAACAAGCGCGAATACGATTTCATGCTCACGCAGACGTTCGGCAAGCTTTCGCTCGAGCCGTATGCGCTCTACATCCAATCACCGGCATCCGCCGCACTTGGCTACACTAATAGCGAAAGCGCGCTCGGCGGCGTGATCCTCGCGCAATATGCGTGGAACAGTGTCTATTCCCTGAGCGGACGCTTCGAATCGTTCAGCAACCACAGCGCGACGTCGGACACGTCGCTCAATGCCGATCTGGTCGGTTACGGCCCGGGAAGCCGCGCGACGACCTGGACGATTACGCCCGAATATCATCCCGGTCCGTTCTTCGTACGGGCCGAGTACTCGCTCGTGACCGTGACCAATGCTACGCTTGGTTTCGGACCCGCGGGAACGCTCACCAATCAATCGCGGTTTCTAGCCGAACTTGGAGTGCAATTCTGATGCAATTCGACGATATCGTGGGCCTTATCTTAACTATTGCGGGGCTGATCTATCTCACCTACGCGATGTTGCGCCCAGAGAAGTTTTAGGAGCTGATCATGTTGCTTGAGATAGGAATCATCGTTATCGGCGTCGCGGCCTTCGTGCTGTTCGATCGCTATGTTGAGTGGCTAGAGGTACTGTAAATGACCGTCATTGGTTGGATCGAAGCGCTCGTCATCTTCGGGCTGGTCATCCTTTGCGTCAAGCCGCTCGGCGGCTATATGGCGCGGGTATTCCAGGGCGACCGCACGCTGCTCTCGCCGGTTCTTGGGCCGCTCGAGAATGTAATCTTCAAGGTTTGCCGCATCGATCCCAAGGGGGAGATGACGTGGTACACCTATCTCTTTGCCGTTTTGGGATTCCACGTCGTCGGATTGGCGTTTCTCTACGTCCTGCTGCGCACGCAGCAGTGGCTGCCCCTCAATCCGCAGGGCTTCAGTAATCTTGCGCCAGATCTCGCGTGGAACACGGCCGTAAGTTTCCTCACCAACACGAACTGGCAGTTCTATTCGGGCGAGAGCACGATGAGCTATCTCTCGCAGATGATCGGTCTGGCCTGGCACAACTGGGTCTCGGCGGCGCTGGGCATTTGCTTGGCGATCGCGCTGTTCCGCGGTATCGCGCGCACGACGATTTCGACGCTCGGAAGCTTTTGGGTCGACCTCACGCGGTGCTTGCTCTATGTCTTTCTTCCGATCTGCATCGTCGGATCGCTCCTGCTCGTCTGGCAGGGCGTTCCGCAGAATTTTCACCCGTATACGAACGTGGTGTCGATCGAGGGCTTTAAACAGACAATCACGCAAGGCCCGATGGCCTCGCAAGAGTGGATCAAGGAAATGGGAACCAACGGCGGCGGCTTCGTGAACGCGAACTCCGCCTCGCCGAACGAGAACCCCACACCGCTCAGCAACCTCCTGGAGCTCTTTGCGATCTTCCTGATCGGCGCTGCGCTGACATATACGTTTGGACGGATGGTTCGTGACACGCGGCAAGGCTGGGCGATCCTCGCAACGATGTCGATCATCTTTCTCGCGATGTTTGCTGCCTGCTATGCGAGCGAGGCAGCTGGAAATCCGATCGTGCACAGCCTCGGCGTTGCCGGCGGCAACATGGAAGGCAAAGAAACGCGGTTTGGGATTGCCGCATCGGCGCTGTTCGCCACGATGACGACGGTCACGTCGTGCGGTGCGGTCAACGCGATGCACGACTCCTTCACCGCGCTCGGCGGCTTGGTTCCACTCGTCGACATTCAGCTTGGCGAGATCATCTTCGGCGGCGTCGGCAGCGGTATGTACGGCATGCTGATGATGATCGTGCTTACGGTCTTTATCGCCGGCCTCATGGTCGGCCGTACGCCCGAATATCTCGGGAAGAAGATCGAGCGTAAAGAAGTGCAACTCGCGATTCTGTTCTTCCTGATTCCACCGCTCTTCGTGCTGGTGCCCGCGGCAGTTGCCTCCGTCACGCCAATCGGCGTCGCGACGCTCAATAATGCGGGCCCGCATGGGTTCTCGGAAATTCTTTACGCTTTCACCTCGATGGTTGGCAACAACGGTTCGGCCTTCGCGGGCATCGGCCCCAACGTGTTCTTTAATCTAGTCGGGAGCGTTGCGATGCTTTTCGGCCGTATCGGCATGTTCATCCCGGCGCTCGCGCTCGCGGGCACGCTCGCCGGCAAGAAAGCCGTTGCAGCCGGATCGGGCACATTCGAGACGCATTCGCCGATTTTCATCGCGCTCTTGATCGGCACCATCGTGATTGTCGGGGCCCTGACATTCTTCCCCGCCGACGCACTCGGACCGATTGTCGAACAACTGTACATGCAGCAAGGAAAGATGTTCTAACGTGATCACTCAGAGACGGCTCGAGCGCCGCCCGAAAGCGCGCTCGCTCTTCGACCGCGAGATCCTTGGTCGGGCGCTGATCGATTCGTTTAAGAAGCTCGATCCTCGTTGGATGGCGCGCAACCCGGTGATGTTCGTATGCGAAGTCGGTGCGCTCGCGACATTGGTCTTCTTCGTGCGCGACCTGAACTCGCATGGGCCGGCTGGATTTGATTTTGCGATCTCGATCTGGCTCTGGTTCACGGTACTCTTTGCCAACTTCGCCGAAGCCGTCGCGGAGGGGCGCGGCAAAGCGCAAGCCGACGCGCTGCGCAAGACGCGAACGGAGACGCTGGCAAAACTCGTCGTCTCGGGCGAGACGGAAACCGTGCCGTCGAGCAACTTGCGCAAAGGCGACGTCGTGCGCGTCGCTGCCGGCGATCTCGTCCCTGGGGACGGCGATGTGATCCATGGCGCGGCAATGGTCGATGAATCGGCGATCACGGGTGAATCAGCCCCGGTCGTGCGTGAAGCCGGCGGCGACCGCAGTGCGGTGACCGGCGGTACGCGGGTCATCTCCGATCAAATCGACATTCGCATTACGGCAAACCCCGGCGAGACGTTTCTCGATCGTATGATTGGTCTGGTCGAAGGCGCGTCGCGGCAGAAGACGCCGAACGAGATCGCGCTTTCGATCCTGCTCGCCGGGCTCACGATCATTTTCTTGATTGCGGTTGCCACGCTTTCACCCTACTCGATCTACGCGGGCCAGCCTCAACCGGTCACCGTGTTGATCGCGCTGCTGGTTTGCCTGATCCCGACGACGATTGGCGGCTTGCTCTCGGCAATCGGTATCGCAGGCATGGACCGCGTCATGCAACGCAACGTGCTTGCGATGAGCGGTCGCGCGGTCGAAGCCGCCGGCGACGTCGACACGTTGTTGCTCGACAAGACCGGAACGATCACGCTCGGGAATCGCCAGGCGTCGGAAATCATTCCCGCCGAAGGCGTCGCTGGGGCGGACGCGACGCGGGTAGCATACCTCACCTCGCTCCCCGACGAAACGCCCGAAGGCCGTTCGATCGTTGCGCTCGCGCAATCGCAGGGCATTAACGATCCCGAACCTGCCGGCGCAACGTTCGTACCGTTCAGCGCCTACACGCGCATGAGCGGCGTCGATCTGCCCGACGGCACCAAATTGCGCAAAGGTGCGCCCGACGCCGTGACCGCGTGGGTGCGCGATCAGGGGGGCAAAGCCGTAGAGGGGCTGGCCGCGGTCGTCGAGCGCATTGCGCGCGCGGGCGGCACGCCGCTGCTGGTAGCGCGCAACGCACAGGTCCTTGGGGTGATTCACCTCAAAGATATTCTCAAGCCCAACATGAAAGCGCGCTTCGACCGCCTGCGTGCCATGGGTATTCGCACGGTGATGATCACCGGTGACAATCCGCTCACCGCTGCTGCGATCGCCGGCGAAGCCGGTGTCGATGACTTCCTCGCCGAGGCGACGCCGGAAACAAAGATGTCGCTCATCAAGCGCGAGCAAGGCTCGGGCCGTTTGGTGGCGATGACCGGTGACGGCACGAACGACGCGCCTGCGTTGGCACAAGCCGATGTCGGCGTCGCGATGAACTCGGGCACGCAAGCGGCAAAAGAAGCCGCCAACATGGTCGATCTCGACTCCGATCCAACAAAATTGATCGAAGTCGTAGAGATCGGCAAGCAGCTTCTGATGACGCGCGGCGCGCTGACCACCTTCTCTATCGCCAACGACGTCGCGAAATACTTTGCGATTCTCCCAGCGATGTTCGCAACCGCCTATCCGGTGATGAACGAGCTCAACATCATGCGCCTCTCGACGCCGCAAAGCGCGATCCTTTCGGCGGTGATCTTCAATGCGCTGATCATCGTCGCACTGATCCCGCTTGCGCTGCGTGGCGTGGCCTATAAGCCGCTGGGCGCCAACATCGTGCTGCGAACAAATGTGCTGGTTTACGGGGTAGGCGGTATTATCGTCCCGTTTATCGGCATTAAGATCGTCGACGTGATCTTAACTGCGCTGCATCTGACCTGAGGATATCATGGCAACTGTGAACAACATCAAAGACAATACACTCAAGCACCTCGGCACCTCGGTGCTCTTCACCGTGGTCACGGTCGTTGCGTTCGGCCTGATCTATCCGCTGATCATGACCGGGATCGCGCAAGTACTGTTTCCCTGGCAAGCCAATGGTGAAATCGTCTACGTAAACGGCAAGCCGGTCGGCTCGGCGATCATCGGGCAACTGTGGACCAAGCCGCAATACTTTGCGGGCCGGCCATCGGCGGCGGGAAAGGGTTACGACCCTACGAGCACCGGCGGAACGAACTTCGGCCCGACATCGAAGAAATTGATCGATTCGACCAAAGCGACGATCGCTGCGCTCAAGAAAGAGAATCCGGACGCAACGATCCCGGTGCCGATGGACCTCGTAACCTCAAGCGCCAGTGGAATCGATCCGGACATTTCGCCGGAAGGCGCGTACTATCAGGCGCCGCGCGTCGCGAAGGCGCGCAACCTCTCGGTCGAGACGGTGAACGCGTTGATCGCACGCACAATCCAGCCGCGCACGTTGGGATTCCTGGGCGAACCGCGCGTCAACGTGCTGCAGCTCAATATGGCGCTGGACAATCTCAAGGTTTAAGCGTCGAGGTCTTCGGCGACCGAAATGGCCTTGGGCCGCGCGAGCACGAGCACTTCGCGCGCGCCGGCGTCGAGCAACCGTCGCGCAAAGGAGTTGCGAGCGGGCCAGCGCGGCGTGCGGTGCGTACCGCCGACCGCAATATCGGTTTGAGACCGTGACCGAGCGATTTCTAGCAGGCGCTTTGCGGCATCATCGACGTTACGCTCGTCGATCCAGTCGACGTTGAGCGCGCGCGCCGCCTGTTCGAACTCCGCGCGTACGACTTCGTCGACGCGTTCTCGTTGCTCCGCGATGTGCGCTACGGCGAAGTCGACTTCGAGGCGCGCCGCCATACGGTAGGCCTTACGCAACAGCAAGAGATCTTCGCGCCGCGCCACGATCGACAGGAGGATGCGGTTGAACGGCGCCGCGATGCGCTCGCGCGTCTCGGCCCGCAGTGCCTCGCGGATGGCCAGTTCGCGCAGCGCAGCGAGATTTTCAATGCGAAAGAAATTTGCGAGCGCAGGTTCGATGCGTTCAGGCGGGTAGATTTTGCCCGCGCGCAAGCGGTCGCGCAACGTCTCGGGCGAGACATCGATCAAGATCACTTCGTCGGCGAGCGGGAGGATGCCGTCGGGCAACGTTTCGCGCACGAGCGTGCCCGTCAGACGGAAGACTGCGTCGCTCAAGGCTTCGAGATGCTGAATGTTGAGCGTGGTGATCACATTGATCCCCGCGCGCAGGAAAGCGAGGACGTCGAGAAAGCGTTTGGGCGCGACGGAGCCGGGCGCATTGGTATGCGCGAGCTCGTCGACAAGCACGACCTGCGGATGGCGCGCCAGCACCGCGTCGCGATCCATCTCGGTGTAGGTGATGCCGTCGGCCGAGACCGTCTTGCGCGGGATGATCGGCAGATCACCGATCATCGCCTCCGTCTCGGCGCGCTTGTGCGTTTCGACGTAGCCGATGACGACGTCAACGCCCTCGTCCTTCAATTGATTGCCGCGATCGAGCATGGCGTAGGTCTTGCCCGCGCCGGCAGCCGCGCCGAGATAGACGATCAACTTGCCGAAGCCGACGCGCATGCGATCGCCCAGCACGCCGGAGAGCGGAGTAGTCAGCGTCGATTGTTCGATATACGTTTGCTCGGTATCGAGCAGCGCGATATCACGTTCGACCGGCGCGTTCACCAGGCGCGCACCAAGCTTTCCGCGTGACACGATCAGCATCGAGGCGCGCAGCGTCTTGAAGTCGATGCGATCGGGCTCCTGTGGGGGAAGTACCTCGGCATTGTTCGCTGCAGCAATCCGCGCGATCTCGTCGAGATCGCACGCGGGATCCGGTAAGATCTCGAGCGCGAGGTCGAGCGCCGCCGCAAGCGGAGCGCAACGTTGGATGAATCTCGCGTAGTCTGTGCCAACGGGAACGATCGTCACGGCGCTCGACGTCGTCGCGGCTGAGACGGTGGGGATCGTGAGCTCGTCGATCGTGCGCAGCAGCAACTCGCGCAGCATGGTCAGCGTCGATTCTTTGTAAATCCCGCTCTCGGCACGCGCGATGTCGCCCTCGCGAACGATCAAGCCTTTGTGCAGCCGCTCGCGCAGGATCTCGGGCGACGCATCGAGCGCAATCACTTCGTCGGCGCTCTTAAGAAACGACAGCGGAACGATTTCGCGCACGGGATAACCGATGAGCCGTTCCGCGGTGACGGAGACCGTTTCGAGGTGCGCGATATTAAACGCTCCGAGGACGGTGATGCCTGCATTGCGCAGCTCGAGTGCATCCTGCCAGCGCTTGCCGTTGCGCGCATTGCCTAAATTATCATGCGCGAGTTCATCTAAGAGAATGACGTCGGGATGCGCCGCGAGCGCGGCGTCGAGATCGAACTCCTTAAAGTGATTTGTGCCGATCGTCACCTCACGCGGCGGTATTCGTGGCAGCCCTTCGGCGAGGCGCTCGAGGTCGGGACGCCCCTTCGTCTCAATCCACCCGATCGCGACGCGCCGCCCAGCCGCCTGCAGCCGGCGCGCATCGCTGAGCAGCCGGCGCGTCTTCCCGGCACCTGGTGCCGCAGCAATATACACGACGAGCCGCGCGCGTTCCCCGAACTCCCGCAGAAGTGCCTCTGCCGAGCGGCGGCGTGCGGCTTCGCGTTCGTCGGCAGACTGCTCCATGACCCCGGCCGGTTCTTCAAAATGAACGGAGTCCCCGCTGCGCGAAAGCGCACGAGCAATGGCGGCACTGTGCTATGCACTTTTGGCGATTGCGTGGGTCATCGACCTAGTCACGCCGCAGCTATTTATTGCCGCGATTCTGTTCAACGGCCCGATCGCGCTCTCGTCGATTGCGTTGCGCCCCTCATTAACCATTCGCCTCGTGATTCTCGCTGAGATCGCAAATCTCGTTGCCGGTTACGTCAACGGCGTGCAGGCGGGACATCATTGGGATGCGATTGCAATCGCCGATCGGTTGCTCTTAGCGGCAAGCTTTGTGGGCGTCGGTGTCTTGACGCTGCGTTCGCAGGAGAATGCGCGCCGTGCGGGCGAGAGCAGCGAGCGCGAGCGGCGTCTCATTCGCGAGCGCGCGCTACGCCGCGCAATGGAGCAGGTGCGTGCGAGCCTGAACATGGAGATTGTGATGCGCAACGCCGTCCGCGAAGCGCAGCGCGTAACCATGGCAAGCCACGTGCTGCTCGTGTCGCGTGCGTCGTCGCTCGAGGTGCCCGATCAGTATGAAACCAGCGGCGGTGATGTCACGCTCAAGCGCGAACCGCTCGCACCGGAACTGGGCTCGCTCGTCGAGAGTGCGCGGTCGCGCGAACGCATCGTGACTGTCGGCGTCAACGATCCGCTCGCCGGGTTGCTGCACGAGTCGGTGACCGTCGCGACGATCGAACTCGACAACGGGACCGTGGCGCTCATCATCGGCTGGGGCCCGCGGACGCCGGCCTCCGAGGAGCAAGAGGCTGTCCAGGATTTTGCCGACAACCTTGCGGTCGCGCTCCAGCAAGCGCGGCTGTTCATTCGGCTCGCGGAGCAAAACGAAGAGATCTTGCGCGGTCGCAGCGAGCTGCAGAATCGCAGCGAGATCATTCGCGATATCGTCTACGCGCTCGCGCACGACTTACGTACGCCGCTGGTCGCGGCCGACGTGACGATGGATCAATCCCTCGGCGGCGCATACGGCGAGTTGCCCGACCGGTACCGGCAAATTCTCGAGACGACGCGTGCGTCGATGGCGAGTCTGCGCCGGTTGGTCGAGACGCTTTTGCTCGTGGCGCGCTACGAGTCGGGCGAAGATTCACGGCGTACTCGGCGCGAGGAGATCGCGCCGCTGATCGAACGCGTGACCTCCGAATTGCTGCCGGTCGCGCGCGCGAAGGGCGTGCATCTCGACATCGAGCCGATCGCAGCCGGCGTTTCGATCGAAGCCGATGAGGACGAGATCGGCCGCGCAGTCACCAATCTCGTCGCCAACGCCATCGAAGCAACTCCGGTCGATGGGAACGTCCGCGTCGAAACCGCGGTGCGCAACGGTTTGCTTGACGTAAGTGTGATCGATAATGGCTACGGGGTTCCCCCGGATCGGCGCGCCGCGTTGTTCCAGCGATTCGGGGGCGTGCGTTCGGGCGGCGGTACTGGGCCTGGGTCTCTACATCGTGCGACGCATCGCAGAAAAATACGGCGGACATGCGGGCTACGAACCGCGCGAACCGCGCGGCAGTCGATTCTTCATCGAGCTTCCGCTTGCGAGGAGTGCAAATTGAGCGAACGCACGCGCGTCGTCATTGCCGAGGATCATGCGCTCACGCGCGCCGGGATGAAGACCGCGCTCGAGTCCGCATTCGATGTGGTCGGCGAAGCCGCCGACGGCGTCAGCGGCTACGAGATGGTCGTAGCAACGCGCCCCGACGTTGCGATCGTCGATTTGGGCTTGCCCGGCATAGATGGCATCACCCTGACGCAGAAAATCCGGGCCGACTCGCCGCGTACGCACGTCGTAATCATGACGATGATCGATCTCGAGGATGAAGTGCTCGCCGCGCTCGCGGCGGGCGCAGATGCATATTGTTTGAAATCGTCGCCGGTCTCGACGCTGATCGACGCGGTACGCATAGCGAGCGAAGGTGGCGCGTACTTCGACCCGCAGATCGCGCACGTCGTGCTCGCGCGCTTCTCGCATCGCGCTCCTGCGAGCGTGACCAGTTCGCCGCTCACGCCGCGCGAGAGCGAGGTGTTGCGGCTGATCGCCGACGGCAAAGCCAATACCGAAATCGCCGCGATCTTGAACATCGGCCTCGGCACGGTCAAAGGGCACATCCGCGATATCCTCGAGAAACTCTCCGCCGCGGACCGCACCCAAGCCGCCGTCGTCGCGCTCCGCAAGGGATTTATTTAGCCTTGTCATCCCGAGCTTGTCGAAGGGCGCGCACGCTTTGTCATCCCGAGCGTAGGCGCGAAGCGCCGTAGTCGAGGGACGAAGCCAGGACTCAGGGCAGTCGATCGATACGCTTCCCTCGACTACGCTTCGCTACGCTCGGGATGACAAAGCGCACGCTTCGCTACGCTCGGGATGACAAAGTGCGTTACTTAGCTATTGCGGGGGCGTGGAAGACGGCTTGCAGTTTTTCGGCGGCGCCGTTCTTCACGACCGCGACGATGCGATCGCCAGCGTGGAGCATCGTATCACCCGTCGGGATGACGATGCCTTCGTCGTTGTCGCGCTCGATAGCGACGATCACGCTGTTGCGCGGGAGATTCAGGTCGCAGAGCGCCTTGTCGCTGACCGGTGAGTGCTCGGGCACGGTGATGCGCACGAGGCTCAAATTGCCTTTGCCGAAGAGGTGCATCGTCTCGAGTGCCGCGGTGTAGCTCGTCGCATTGACCTGCTCGTTGAGGACGTCGAGGATGATCTCGGTCGATGAGATGACGATGACCGGATCGTCGGGATCGAGCGAATCGAAGATCAAACGGTTGCGCGGGTTGTTCACACGCGCAATGCAGCGCGCCTTGGATTTCTTCTTGGTCAGCAGCACCACGACCAAGTTGTCTTCGTCGTCGCCGGTGTCGGCGACCACGACGTCGGCGCGGGCAATGCCCGCAGCGTCAAGGACGTAAGGATCGCAGCCGTCGCCGACCATCGTGACCTGGCGGTCGATCAGCGTGTCGAGCGCTTTGGCCTTCTTGTCGATTTTTTCAACCACGACGACTTCGTGGTTTTGCTGGATGAGCGCGCGCGTCAGGTATGAGCCGACTTTGCCACCGCCAACGATGAGAATGAACACTAGGCGTTTACAGCCTCCGGAGAACAACCGGCGAACATCGTCGCGAACTCGCTGATCGCTTCGGGTGCGACGATCGCGTTGATCTGGTCGCCCTCTTCGAGCACGAGCCCGTTCGACGCGACCATGACGCCGAGTGACTCGCGGCGGATCGCCGCGACGCGGATGCGCCCGGGGCGCTCGATCTGCTCGATCGTCTTGCCCGCTTCGCTCGCGGGGACCGTCGCCGAGAGCGAGGTGACCTTGCCGAAGTCAAAGGTATGGACGGGATCCCACGGCGCTTCCATCAGCGTATCGCGAATCAGCTTCGCGCCGACCGTGGTCGGAATGACCGTTTGAATGCCGAGCTCCCGGTACATCTGCCCGCGCGGCGGATCGTAGATGCGGCAGACGACCCGCTGGATCTTGAACATGCGTTGCGCAATCAGGGCGGCCATGATATTGCGGTTGTCGCCATCGGTGACAGCAACGAAGCCATCGGCGGTTTGGGCGCCCGCTCGCTTGAGGACGTCGTAGTCAATGCCGGTGCCGACCACGACGTGGCCGCGGAAATTCGCGCCGAGGCGTTTGAAAGCGGTGGGATTTTCGTCAACGACGATCACCTCGTGACCGTCTGCGTCTAGGAGTTTCGCGAGTGCCGAGCCGACGCGGCCGCACCCCACGATGAGATATCGCATTGCCGAGGAGGATCGTTCCAAAGAGGCGGCCGTAACCCCTTGGAAACGGCTGTGCAGGGCTTCCTCCCCAAAGCAGGAGGGGCGGCCGAATATAAGAATAGACGGGAGTTTTGTCGGGGCGTGGCTCAGCTTGGTAGAGCGCGTCGTTCGGGACGACGAGGTCGCTGGTTCGAATCCAGTCGCCCCGACCATTCCTGTTAAGGTCTAGCGTTGTTCGAGAGATTCGGTCCGGCATCGCTACGCGTACTGCGCGTAGCTGAACAAGAATGCCGCAACCACAATCAGTACTACGTCGGTGCAGAGCACCTGATGGTTGCGCTCCTCGAAGAACGCGATCCGCAAATTCTTCACGACTTACACGCCGAGGGCGTTGACGTGCGCGAACTGCACGCCGACGTCCGACGCAATCTCGGCGCTGGTGAAGATCGGCTTTGGGAAGGCATTTTGGTGACGCCCCGGGTGCGCAAAATCATCGTCCTCGCTGAGAGTTATGCCGGCGACGCTCACATCGAACCGGTGCATTTGCTGCGCGCACTGCGCTCCGAGGGCGGCAGCCTTGCCGCTGAGATTCTGCGCCGCAGTACGTCGTCGCGAAACTCCGCGACCAGCGGCTAAGTAAGAGGTCGCGTGGAGCACTTCCAACAGATCGCGGTTTCGCTGATCGATCACTATGGCTACGGCGGCCTTTTTCTCGTGCTGATGCTCGGGAACTTCGGCGCGCCGGTCGGTGCCGAGATCGTTTTGCCGGTTGCCGGCGCGCTCACGGCAACGGGTCATCTGCCCTTCCTTTGGCTCACGATCGTCGTCTCGGTGCTCGGCGAACTCGCGGGAGGCACGGTCGGCTACGCGATCGGACGGTTCGGCGGGCGCCCGTTGATCGACAAATACGGTCGCTACGTGCACTTGAGCCACGAAAACCTCGATCGCGTGCATGGCTTTTTCGCGCGCTACGGCAGTTTCGCGATCTTCATTTGCCGCTTTCTGCCCTTCATTCGCGGTATCGTGTCGGTTCCGGCCGGCCTGGCCGAGATGAACCTGCTGCAGTTTTACTTCTGGTATGCACTCGGTTCGACGGTTTTCTGCGGGCTGCTGATTTGGCTCGGGGTCGCGCTCGGACACCATCTCGATGCGGTGCTTCCTCTGGTCCACAAGATGGGGCTGATCGCCTTGATCGTTGCCGTGCTTGCGATCGTCGCCGTCTGGCTCGTCGTGTGGCAGCGGAGGCAACGCACGCCGCGTAGCATTTAGCGATATGACGGCGCCGGCTCTCGAGCAGACCCTCTCGCAAATCCCCGACGCGCCGGGCGTCTACCAGATGCTCGGGCGCAACGGCGAGATTCTCTATATCGGCAAAGCGGTCTCGCTGCGCAGCCGCGTGCGCTCGTACTTTCAAGACTCGGCGGCGCATCATATCCGCACGCAGGCGATGGTCGAGCGCGTCGTCGACGTGCGTACGATCGTCGTCACCAACGAGATCGAGGCGCTGATCCTCGAAGCGAACCTGATCAAGCGCTATCAGCCGCCGTTCAACGTGCGGCTGCGCGATGACAAGCGCTATCCCTACCTCAAAGTCACCAACGAGTCGTTCCCGCGCATCGTGTTCACGCGCATCGTCAAAGACGACGGCGCGCGCTACTTCGGTCCATACACGAACGCCAAGGGTCTACGCGAGTTGATCGATCTCGTGCGCCTGGTCTTTCCGCTGCGCACCTGCCGCGAGCCGATCGACGGGCGGCGCAAGCGCCCGTGCCTGCAGTACCACATCAAGCGTTGCCTCGCACCGTGCGTCGGCTATCAAACCGAAGAGGACTACGATCGCATGATCGACGAGGTCGTGCTCTTTCTCGAAGGCAAGCAAGACTCGCTGCTCGCGCGCCTGCAGCGCGAAATGAGCGACGCCGCCGAGCACATGAACTTCGAATCGGCTGCGCGGCTGCGCGACCGCATCGTGCACGTGCGCCGCGTGACCGAGAGCCAACTCGTCGTCTGGAAGTCGCGCCTCGACATGGACTTAATCGCGTCGGCGCGGGCGCAGGGCCAAGCCTGCATGCAAGTTTTCATGGTGCGCGGGGGCAAGTTGATCTCGCAAGAGTTCTTCATCCTCGACGGCGTGCACGAGCAGTCGGACGAAGAGTTGATGAGCGGATTTCTCGTACAATTTTACACCGCGCGTACGGCGAGCGCGTACGAGCAGCCCGAGATCTCGGCTTACACGCGCATCGCGCGCGACCAGGAGCCGGCCGTTCCGCTCAAGGCCCGCGCGCGAGCCCGCAGCACGAGCGCAGCCGCTATTCCAAAGGAAGTGCTCGTGCAGAGCCTCCCCGGCGAGGACCACGGCGTGATCGAGTCGTGGCTCTCGGAGGTCAAGAGCCAGCGCGTGCGCATCCTGCAGCCGCAGCGTGGCGAGCGCGCCGAGTACTTGCGGCTGGTGCAGAAGAATGCCGAGCAGAACCTCAAGGCCTACCTCGTGCATCAGGAGATTCAAGAGAGCGCCCAGGCGCGCGCGCTGACCGAGCTCGCCGACGCGCTCGAGTTGCCCTCGCCCCCGCACCGTATCGAGTGCTACGACATCTCGAACATCCAGGGCAGCAATCCGGTCGCATCGATGGTCGTCTTTGTCGAAGGTCGCGCGAAAAAGAGCGATTATCGCAAGTTCAAGATCCAATACGACAAGGGACCGAACGACTTTGCGATGATGCAGGAAACGTTGCGCCGGCGCTTGCGCTACCTCCGCCACGAAACCGACGATGCGGTGAGCAAAACCGAGAAAGAGCTCGCGAAGAAAGAGAAGTTTAACAAGAAGCCCGATCTCCTCTTGATCGACGGTGGCAAGGGACAACTCAGCGCGGTCGTCGAGGTCATGGAAGAACTCGACATGACGGGTCTTCCGGTTGCTGGTTTAGCCAAAGAACACGAGTGGCTCTACGTGCCGGGCAATCCTGATCCGATCGTGCTCGCGCCGAATTCGCCGGGCCTGCACCTGATCATGCGTATACGCGACGAGGCGCACCGTTTTGCGGTCACCTATCACCGCCAACGCCGGGCAAAGGCGATGACACGCTCGTCGCTCGATGCACTCGCAGGCGTCGGGCCGGTTCGCAGAAAACGTCTATTGGCAGAGTTCGGTTCCGTTGCTGCAATCAAGCGGGCGGGCGTCGATGAGATCGCGGCCGTGAAGGGCATGACCGCAACGCTGGCAGCGCAAATCAAAAGCGCACTTGAAGGGGGATCCTAATGCACTGGTTACTCCGCTTTCTTATCACCGCCGCTGCGCTCTACGCGATTGCGCGGTATGTGCCGGGATTTTCGCTCGACCACTGGTATGATGCGTTGATCGCCGCAGTGATCTTTGGCCTGGTGAACACATTTGTCGGTCCGATCCTCAAATTGATCTCGCTTCCGCTGACGATTCTCACGATCGGGCTGTTCTCGATCGTGGTGAACTGGGCGCTCTTTGCGCTGACGGTCTGGATCTCGCCCGGCTTCCACGCCACCGGCGTGCCGTGGCCGACGTGGGAATCCACGTTGCTCGGAGCGATCATCATGATGCTGATCAACATCTTGGTCACGGCGCCGCTCACACGGGCACAAACCTAAGCTGCGCATTCTCGTAACCAACGACGATGGGGTCGAGAGCCCGGGCATCACCGTGCTCGCGCAGGCGCTGCGCGCACTCGGTGATGTCGTCGTCGTTGCACCCGATGGCGATCGCAGCGGCGTCGCACACTCGCTCTCGATCCACGCGCCGGTGCGGATTCGCGAATTGCGCGGCCGGCGGGTCACGACGTACGTGTGCTCAGGCACGCCGGCCGACTGTGTGGTCGTCGGCGCCTACGAAGTCTTCAAGACCTTGCCCGATCTCGTAGTGAGCGGCATCAATCGCGGCGCGAATGCCGGCGACGACATCACCTATTCTGGTACCATAGCGGCCGCAAACGAAGCGTTGCTGATTGGCGTGCCGTCGATCGCAGTGTCGCTCGCCATAGCCTGGCCGCTATCCGACGAAGAGCCGCAGTGGGAAACGGCTGCGCAGTGCGCGGTCGAGCTCGCAACAAAGGCGGCCGAACTTGCACTGCCACCAACCACACTGTTGAATCTGAACGTACCCAACGTCGAAGCCACGCTGCTGCGCGGTGTGCTTCTGACGTCGCAGTCGCGCAAGCGGTACCAGGATCGCACCGATCGCCGCACCGATCCGCGGGGCGAAACCTACGTCTGGATCTGGGGAAGCCACGACGCCGAAACGATTGAAGAAGGCACCGATTTAGCGGCGTTGCGCGACGGCTACGCCAGCGTCACGCCGATCACAATCGATCGTACCGACGACGAGACCCTCGCCCGCCTACGCTTGTCACCCTGAGCCTGTCGAAGGGCGTAACCAGGCCCCTTGCCACCCGTGTTATAGTAAGTAGTCCGCTACGGGCGGAACTCGAGGGGCTGAACTAGGCTCGACGGGAAGATCCGTGGTCGGCGTTAGCAAGCGGAGTTGCGAGCTCTCCTAAAACGATCGCAACGGCATAACTGCCAACAACGAATACGCACTAGCTGCTTAATCTAAGCTAGCTACCGGACGCAGGGAGTCGGCCCGAACCGCTCTGCTCTCCGGCCATAAAATCGGGCTGGTACGCGCGCGTGATTTGACGCGCGTACGAGATCAAGAATCTGCTGCGTACGGTAAGTCCCGCTTTGAGACGTCCGTCCGAGTAAGTCAAAGTCAAAGCTGAGCTTGGAGAATGCGCCGGTTAGGCTTTTCGGACTCGGGGGGCAGTACCCCGACAGCTCCACCAATTCAAGGACGCTCTATTCTAAACGGGATGGAGCGTTTTCATTTCGAAGAGGAACGTATTGTGCTGTTCGACGGCTTCGATCGGCGCAGCGTCGCCGTACCGTACGGCAACCTGTTCGCTGCGGTCGGCGGCGCGGGACCGCCGCTGGTGCTCTTGCATGGCTACCCGCAGACGCATCTGTGCTGGCACGCCGTTGTCGACGATCTGGCGCGGCACTTTACAATTGTCGCCTTCGATCTGCCGGGCTATGGTGCAAGCGACAAACCGAGAGCCGATGCGTTGCTGCAACCGTATACAAAGCGCGCGATGGCCGCTGCGATCGTGAGCGCGATGACGTCGCTCGGATTCGAGCGTTTCGCTGTTGCCGGGCACGATCGCGGCGGCCGCGTTGCATACCGCATGGCGCTCGATCATCCCGAGCGCGTGACCAAGGTTGCGGTTCTCGATATCGTGCCGACGATTGAAACGTTCGAGCGGCTCGACCGTCAAAACGGTGTGGGATCGTTTCATTGGTTCTTCCTCGCACTCGACTCGGATTTACCCGAGCGCATGATTGCAGCTAACCCGGACCTTTGGCTGGATCTGGCGCAGCGCTGGGCTGGCCCGGACTTCGCGTTCAACGCGGAAGCGATGGAAGAGTATCGGCGTGCGTTTCGCGACCCTGCAGTAATTGCTGCGACCTGCGCCGATTACCGCGCCGGCGCAACCGTCGACTCGGAGGACGACCTTGCCGACCGCGGCACGCGCAAAATTGCCGCTCCGTTGCTCGCGCTCTGGGGAAGGTCCCGCATGCGAAAACCGTGGGACTTTCTCGAGATTTGGCGCGCCTGGGCGAGCGACGTGCAGGGCGAAGCACTCGACTGCGGCCACTTCTTGCCGGAAGAGAAACCGGAAGAAGTTGCGCGGCGCTTCGTCGAGTTTTTTACACCACGCTAATTTGCGGTTGGAAGTCGGCTGCGAACAGGCTCTTTGGAATCATCGCGTGGACGCCGCGCACGATGTCGACCACTTGCGTGACGCGGAAGTTCCCAGCGATGCTCAGTAGCGCGTAGGCGTCTAACTCCGTCATGTTTGCGCGCGTTGCAAGGAACTTGATCGCGTTGCGCGCGGCCGCGCTCATCGCCAGGTTGAGATCCTTGTCGAGGCCGAGGACGATCCAGTGCGTCGACGTTTCGGCGATCGGCCACGCGAAGTTCTTATTCTTGTGCAGCACGACTTGAATGCGCATTTCCTTCATGCCCGTTTCGAGCGCACTCAAGTTGATCTCACCATCGCCTTGCAGCGCATGCGAATCGCCGGTAAAGATCAGGGCTCCGGGCTTCCACACCGGGATGTACATGATCGAACCTTCCGACATCTCACTCAAGTCGGTGTTGCCGCCATGTGGGCCGGGCGGCACTGAACTCGTGACGCCGGGTCGCAGCGGCGGGAAGTAGCCGTCGGGCGGCGCGACGCCGAGCGTGCCTTGAAACGGTTTGAGCGGCACGTGCACCTTGGGCAGAAACTCTGCGCGCATCGCCGTCAGATCGAGATTCACGTACTTGACTTGCCCCTGCGGAAAATCGGTCGGCAGTAGCCCGGTCCCCAGGGCGCCCGGATTGTTGAAGCACGCGGCCCAGCTGTTCGGCTCGAATCGCTGATACCGAATCTCGAGCACGTCCCCCGGTTGCGCATCGTTCACCCAGATCGGTCCAATGATGGAATGCGGACCGTGCCCCGGATTGGCAACGCGGATCGCGGCGAGTTTTTCGATTGGCACGCCCGGCTGCAGTTGATTGAGGAAATGCGACCACGTGTTGCGATAGCTGATCACGTCGCCCGAATCGATTTTGAGAATCGGCGCTAGCGTCGTGTCATAGACGCCGAGATGTGTGGTTTCGCTGGTCGACTCGACCACATGCACGCGGCCGTTGCCTTGCGCCACCCGTCGCGAAACACCCATGTCCTCTGCAGCGAAGGCCGGCCGCGCAAACCACGGACCGATTGCCGCGAGCATCCCCATGAATGCGCTGGATTTGAGCAGATCGCGCCGCGAGCGTCCGCGCGCCGTCAGGTGACCGTCGAGCGTCGCTTGATCGACCTCGTCCATGTGGGTGAGTCGATCCGCGGCGCGCACCGTGTACGATTGCTCGGCCAGGTCCGCTCGGAGCACGCCCTGGCCTTGCTCTTCGCCGCAGCCGAAAAAGCTGCCGCAGTTATGACGATGTCCGTCGGTCATGTAGCACCTCCACGCGCAACTGTTCAGCGTGGCGGCGGGGGCACCCGTTGGCCAAATGGACAACGGGTGCGAGCCGTGTCCTTGCGCTTACCTGACCGAGCGGAACGTTGCGCGCACGTCTTCGCTGAAGAGTTGCGGCTGCTCCCAGGCGGCAAAGTGGCCACCGACGTCATGCCGCTTGTAGTACGCGAGTTTGGGGTAGGCTTTTTCGGACCAACTCCGCGGCGCCTGGTAGAGCTCGTACCGAAACGCGCTGACGCCAACCGGTATGTTGACGCCCTTGATGTCGAAGAAGTCGAGTTTATTTTCCCAGTAGAAGCCGAGCCGACGGAATGCCCGTGTTCGTGAGCCAGTAGAGCGTGGCGTTATCGAGGTAATCGTCGCGCGTGATGCCGCCCGGATGTCCAAAAAACGCCGGCGCGAGCATGTTGTAACTGTCCTTGTCGTGGTCGAGCATCCACGACACCAACGCTGTCGGCGAATCGCTCAACCCGTAGAGAGTCTGCGGGCGGTTCGACATTTCGACCGCGTAGCCCAAGTGCTTCGTATAAAAATCGCTCAACTGCTCGAAGGCTTGGAGTTCGTCACCCGAAAGCGGTACCGGCGACTTGGCGCCGGACTTCGCGGCAGCCAAAATATCCGCCGGAACGGTACCCGGCATGTTCGTGTGGATTGCGATCACCTTGCCCGGATCAAGCAACGCCAACTCTTGGGTGACATTCGCCCCCCAATCGCCGCCTTGCGCGACGTAGCGTTCGTAACCGAGCCGCTCCATCAGCACGGCCCAGGCCTTGGTGATGCGTATTGGATCCCAGCCCAGCACCGTGGGTGCCGGCGAGAATCCGTGTCCCGGCATCGACGGAATAACAAGGTGAAATGCGTCATTTGCGCTCGCACCGTGCGCGGTCGGATCGGTCAATGGAGCGATGACCTTCATTTGCTCGATGATTGAGCCGGGCCACCCGTGCGTGATGATCAGCGGCAACGCATTTTCGTGCTTCGAGCGAACGTGGATAAAGTGGATGTCCTGTCCGTCGATCTCGGTGATGAATTGTGGTGTGGCATTCAGCTTTGCTTCGACCGTGCGCCAATTGTAGCCCGAGCCCCAGTATTGCGCGAGCGCCTGCATCGTCGCCAGTTGCACGCCTTGCGTCTGATCGGCGACGAGTTCTTTTGAGGGCCATCGCGTCGCGTTGATGCGCCGGCGTAAATCGTCGAGTTCTGCCTGCGGAACGTTCAATTTCGGAAACGGGCGAATGGTGGTGCTACCGCTGCCCGTCGGTTGTGCAACTTGTGTCATGGTTTGTGACCTCTCTTGACAGCCAAGAAGACTCAGAGGAACCGCAGCAAACGTCGCACGGCTGTGCCAAAAAAGCCTCTATTGAGTGCATCACTCAATCACGATAACAGGCGCGTGCCGAAAAATGCACACTATTAGTGTCGCAGAAGCGCGTCGCTAAACGCCTGCTGCGGCCGGACGTTGGAGATCCACACCGGTGTCGGAGACTCCGTCTGCGCACGCGGATGCGGGGCGCGGCGCGGGTTATCGCCTGCAGGCACGATCAGGACGCGTGTACCGTCCATTGGAAGAGCTTCATCGAGGTGGCAACCACGCGATCGAAGTGAAGATGTAGAGTAGCGCGAAATGTTCTTGACGATTGGCTCGGCGCGCACGATCGTCAGCCGGTCGCAGACACGTTCGGCTCGTTTTTATGAAGTCGTATGAGCTCAGAGATAACATGTAGTCGAGATAGGTTACGCGCTCATGTCTAAGACAAGGCGATTTTCGCGTGCAGCGCATCGAACTCGGCCCGCAACCGGCTTGTGCGTGAGGTCGTATTCACCGGCGAAGACCTTGACGACGTAGCCATGGTGTCCCCCTTCCCGTGAAGGCCGCTCGGCTGGTGATCAAGCGTACGCTCAATGACCCTGGATAGCGTTTTTCACGATTAGCGAACGTTCGGCAGTGCATGTTCTCATGCTCGTGGCGCCATGCCGCTGGTGGTCGCCTTGGGCGATTCGATCACGTTCGGGTACGGGCTATCCTCGCCGACGACGCAGAACTACGCGGCGCGCTTTACCGAGCATATTCGTGGTAGGCTCGTTAACCTCGCAGTTCCCGGGTCGCAATGCGATGCGATCGCGAACAACCAGCTTCCGAAGATGCCGCGCGGTGCATCGATCGTCATTCTAAACTGCGGCAGCAACGATATCGGCGGCTTCGGCTTTACGCCCGAAGGAAAACCCGACGGCACCAAGCACACCGCACCCGCAAATGACGCGGAGTTGGCTGCCGCTGAGCGCGACTTTGCGCGCGCGCTCGCATTGATTCGCGCAAACGCCCCGCACGCGACGATCTATCTCGTGAACCTTCGGCATTGGCAACGCATGACCGGGCAAGAATCGCCGCAGTTTGCAAGGGACGTTAATGCATGGAACGCGATGTTGTCTGCGCACGGGAATGCACGTCGTCGATATCAGCAGCGACCCGCGCATGTACCTGGCCGAATATATCTTACCGGACATTCTGCACCCGAACGTGGAAGGAAACGCGGCGATCGCAAGCGACTTTCACTAACGATGGATGCAAAGCGTCTCGCGGCCGCGCTCAACGCGGCGGTCAAGAGCTCCGCAGTTTTCGAACAGCAAAGCGCGCGCCACGGCGCGCCAAGAGCCGGCAGTCAACTGGCCCGCAACGAAGGCGCTGAACGCCGACTTCAATCCCGACGTCGACGGCTTCGAATCGTTCGTGATGAATGACGGCAGCACGTGCGCCTGGTCGTCCGGGCAATTTCGCTACATCGCGCGGTAGCCGCGGCTGAGGCGCCGCAGCGGCGCGTGACGCTAGTATTTCCGGCCCAGACAACGAGGCATTAGGGTTCCTTTAGCCAAGCACGGTTGCATAGCTGTGGGAGGGACCATCTCTTGAGACGGTTGAGTGTGAGCATCCTTGCTTTGGTATTTGCGGCGGCGTTTTCGCGCGCAGCCGTGTGCGGTCGCGCAGGCGCCGGTGGACTTTGGGTCGCCGCCGACGGGCCAGATCCCGATTCTCTTCAACGATCACCACGTGTACACGAAGCCGGACACGCTCAAGCAAGGCCGGGTACTGGCTGCGCTCGTGCGCGGGGGCACCGTGCTCATCCCGCTGCGGTCGATGTTCGAGCAGATGGGTGCTACGGTTTCTTACGACGCCGCGAGCAAGACGGTCGACGTCAGTAAGGCCGGTTCCGACGTCAAAGTCACGGTCGGTAAGCCGGAGGTCGTGATCAACGGCGAATCGCGGCCGCTCGACGTACCGCCGATTGTGTACCAGGGGCACGTCCTCGTGCCGATTCGGGTGATTTCGGAAGGCATGGGTGCGTACGTCCAGTGGGTTCCCGACAAGCAGACGGTGGTCGTACGCTACATCCCTTCGACCCCGCCGCCGACGCCCACGCCGCCACCCCCGGCGGTCGAAGCGGCGCCGCTCCCGACGCCCACGCCTGCACCGGCCCCCACCCCATTCCTGAAGGCGTACGTTGCCGGCGACTACTATTCGCCGAAGGTCTACAACGAGTTCAGTTCAGGGCAGACGACCAATAATCAAGACGGCTTCTCGTACGCGATCCACGGAAATGCAGAGTTCAGTCTTTGGCACATTCCGTTCACAGTCGGAGGAAGCTACGACCAATACACCTACGCGCACACCTGCGGGCTCAATTCAAGCGGAAGCTTTGCTGCCAACTGCTACGTGACGACGATCGGCGCCGCGGGTTCGACCGCAGTACCGGCCTTCGCCGTGCATAACTACTTGGGGGCTGCGCACATCGGCCTGAACTTTTTCTTCCCGCGCGTCTACATGGACATCGGGTATTTGTGGACCGGCAATAACGCCGGGTATCCATGGCTAAAGGGGCAAGGTACAGGCCTCGAAATTGTGCCGAACCTCGACCGTCCGTTCTCGGTGTACGGGAACTGGACGTACTATGGGAACGTGTCGGGTACGACGAGTCCGAGCTTCACGGGCGGGAACGCGCTCAAGTTCGCCTACATCATAACGAGATACGATATCGGTGCTACGTATTCGTTCCAGAACGTACCGCTCTTTATCGAAGGCGGCTACAAGGGCGATGCCTGGCACGAGAGGTTCAACGCTCCGGGCAGCATGACCGTAGGCGGACCCTACGTAGGCCTCGGTCTGCACTTCTAAAACATAGGCCGTTATGGCTAGAACCCTCGTCGCATTCTTGCTCGTCGCGTTCACGCTGCTGAGCACGGTTCGCGCTGCGGATACGCTGCAACCCCCGCCCGCGGATAGCGCGGTGCGGGGCGATCGCGCCGAGGGATGGCTCAGTCAAAGCCGTTCGCCGGTCATGGCCCGCAACGGCATGGTGGTTACGAGCCAGCCGCTTGCGGCGCAAGCCGGCCTGCGTATCTTGATGCAGGGCGGGAACGCAATCGATGCTGCGGTTGCGACGGTCGCAACCCTGAACGTCGTCGAACCGATGATGGTCGGCGTCGGGGGCGATGTCTTCTGCATCATCTATATTGCTAAAGAGCACAGGTACTACGTGCTCAACGCGAGCGGTAAAGCGCCGACCGGCGCGACGATCGCGCACTTCAACGAGCTCGGCTACAAAGCCGACCCAAAGAATTGGGGCCCGAGCTCGGGCATGCCGCGCGGCGGCATTCTCGATGTCACCGTGCCGGGATCGGTCTGGGGTTGGGATGCGGCACTGCGGCGTTTCGGCACGATGAAGTTCGACAAGGTGCTCGCGCCGGCAATCGACTACGCGCAGAACGGCTATCCGGTCTCCGAGCGCATCGCACACGATTGGAAACTGCCCAACGGGTTACCGCTGCGCGGCTGTTGCACGCAACTCGATCCGGATTCGGTGCGCACGTGGTACCCGAGCGGCGAGCCTCCGAGAGAGGGCCAGATCTTTCGCAACCCGGATCTCGCGCGTACCTTCCGGCTGCTGCAGACGTACGGCAAAGACGCATTCTACAGAGGCGAGATCGCACGCGCGATCGTGAAGAAATCCACCGCGCTTGGGGGCACGATGACGCTGGCCGATCTGGCGAGCTACAGCGGCGAATGGATGACACCGATCCAGACGCAGTATCACGGCGCAACCGTGATCGAACTGCCGCCGCCGACGCAAAGCTTTGCTACCCTCGAAGCACTCAACGTTCTGGCCGCATGCGTTCCGAAGGTCGTGCCGGGACAAACGCTGGCCTCGCTCGGTCCGTCGAATCCTGAGTATTGGCATTTGCTCGTAGCGGCGAAGCGCCTCGCGTATCGCGATCTGTATCGCTACAATGGCGATCCTGACGTGGTAAACGTGCCGGTCGCGCGCTTGCTCTCACCCGAACACGCGGCGTCGCTGTGCGCGGAGATCGATTCAAACCATGAAACGAAGATCGCGCCTCCCGGCGATGCGAACGGCAACGGCGACACGATCGTGCTGTCGACTGCAGACCGTTGGGGCAACATGGTCTCGTGGGTCAACAGCAACTTCGATGAATTCGGTTCCGGGCTCACCGTGCCGGGCTACGGTTTCATCTTGCACGATCGCGGCGCGCTGTTCTCGCTGAATCCCAAGAGTCCCGACGCGATTGCACCGCACAAGCGCCCCTACAACACCTTGATGGCGGGATTCATCGCGCGCGACGGCCGGCCGCTGCAGACGCTCGGGCTGATGGGCGGAGACATGCAAGCGCAAGGCCACGAGCAGATAGCGGTCGACATCGTCGATCTCGGCGCGAACGTGCAACAAGCCGGCGACATCGCGCGCTTTCGCGACGACGAGATCGGCGACGTGCTCTCGATGGAGTCGCCGCTCTACAACCTTGTCGGCGACAAGCTCACCGCGATGGGGTACACCGTAAAATCGACGAACCGCGCACCGATGGGCGGGTACCAAGCGATCATGCTGCTGCCCAATGGCGCATACGCGGGCGCTTCGGATTTTGGCAAAGACGGCGAAGCCGTCGGCTGGTAGTCGCTACGAGAGCTTTGCCAACACGTCGTCTGTCGTCGTGACCTCGCCGATGCGCGCAAACGTCGTCGCGACCGCGTGCTCGTGATTCTCCGCACTCATATCGCTCATCGCATCCTCGACCAGCACGACGTGAAAGCCGTGATCGTAGGCGTTGCGCGCTGAGGCCTCAACACCCATGGTCGTCGCAATGCCGGTGAGGAAGACTTGCGTGACGCCCGCACGCCGCAGAATGCGCTCGAGCGCGGTGCCGTAAAAGGCGCCGATCTGGTGCTTGGTGACGGTGTAGTCGCTCGGCTGGCGATTGAGTTCGGGCACGAGCTCGGCCCAATCCGGCGGCGGATTGAAGTTAAACGTCGTATCGCTGCGGCCCGGTGCGCGGCCTTCCACGTTGACGAGCACCACCGGCAAGTTCTTCTTGCGGAACGCCGCCGCAAGTTTGGCGCTGCGCGCAATGACGTCTGCGGAAGAATACGGCGCAACAGGTATGCCGGCGATGCCCTTTTGCAGGTCGATGACTATGAGCGCGGCGACCGGGTCAACTTGGGTAAGCGGCATAGTGAACCTTTCTGGCGTTAGACGCGACCGCGCGGGAGCGTGCGATCGAAGATAGTGAAGATCAAGAGGAGTCCGCTCAGCGTACCCATCACGATCGTGAGGTGTAAGAAGCCACTCGATGATGCATGCTGTCCATAGAGTAAGCCCAGGGCGCTCGCGGCAACGATCGCGCCGAAATAGAACGCGGTGCGTTGCAGTCCGGCGGCTGCACCGATCTCGTTCGGGGGCGCCTGAATGTAGACCGCAGCCTGCGTCGAGACCGAGAACATGCCCTGCGGCAGACCGATGAGGATCGCCGCGGCAGCGATGATCCAGGGTGACGCCCCGCCGCTCACGGCGCCGAGCACGATGCATCCCACAACAATGAGCGCCATACTCGCAATAAACGGTAGACGAATGCCCTTGGTGCGTCCGCCCAAGAACGAAGATGCTGCCGCGGCGAGCGACATCGGAAGGGTGACGAGCCCTGCCGCCGATGCAGAAAGCCCTTGGCCGGCTTCGAGCCATTGCGAGAAACCGTACAGCATGCAGTACAGGATCGTCGCGAGCGCGCACCCGCGCAGATAGGTCACGATTAGCGGCACGTTGCGCGCCAACATGCGCACATCGAAGAACGCATCGTCCGTGCGGCGCGAGTGTGCAACCAGCAACGCTCCGAGCACGACGCTTGCCGCAAGCACCCACCACAGCGGCGTGCTAAGGCGCATTAAAAACGTCATCAGGCCAAAGAGCGTCGCGGCAAAGAGGGCGAGCCCGGTAAGATCGAGCTTGCGTGCCGCGCTCGCGATGTCGAACGTCTGCGGCGGATCCTTCGGCGTCCACAAAAGCGCGAGCACGAACGTCAACAACGCGAGCGGAACATTGACGGTGAAGATGGCGTGCCATCCGACAGCCCCGGTAAGTAGTCCGCCGAGCAACGGCCCAATCGCCATCGTACTGAGCGCGGCGAGCGAGAGAAAGCTCATCGCGGCGCGCGGCGGCTCCGCACCGATGCTGTCGGCGCGTACACGAAAGATGCGCATCGCGGAAGGATAGGCGCCCGACGTGCCCACGCCGAGTATCACCCGCGCGAGAACAAGCGCGGCAAGCGAGTTTGCTACGAATCCGAGGATGCCGCCGAGCGCGACCAGGACGAGCGCGCACAAATAGACGCGTCGCGGCCCAAAGAGATCGGCGAGGCGGCCCATCGTCGGTTGCGCGATCGCACTAGCGAGATACAGCGCAGCGATCAGCCAACCCGCGTCGGCCGCGGAAACGTGCAACGACGTTGCGATCGGCACGAGCGCCGTTGCAATCATCGTCGAGTTGATCGGGTTGAGCGCCGAGCCGAGTGCGAGCGGGGTGACAAACGTGAAGCCGAACGCGTGCTTGCGCGCCGCCGGAGGTGCGATGACCGTCGTCACGCGTTTACGAGTTGCTTCAAGGGACCGACGGCAGCGATCAACGCGCGCTGCGCAGCGGGATCGAGTCGCGCGAGTGCACCGGCGAGCCAGCGGCGTTTAGCTCGCGAACGTGCTTCGAGTTGGGCGACGGCCGGCTTCGATAATGCAAAGAGCACTTGACGGCCATCGCTCGGGTCCGCCCGGCGTTCGACGAGGCCTTGCTCTTCCAAATAGGCCAGCGTTGCGCCCATCGATTGGGGCTTGACCGACTCCACGCGGGCAAGATCCGCCGTAGTCATCGGGCCGCGCTTTTTGAGCTGTCCGAGCACTACCGTCTGCGACCACGTCAAACCGTCGGCATTCGATTCCGCACGCAAGCGGCGCACTAGTTGCCACGTAGCTTGCAAGAGTTCTTCGATCGCGGCTTCAGTAGCAAGCGCAGAAGGTGCACGTACCGTCTTCGTCATCCACCGCAGTCTAGCAGATCAACAGGTAAACTTGCAAGTTTGTCTGTTAAACCAAACTAGCCGCCGCGCGCTTTTTCGACCGCGAAGAGTATCGCGAGCAGAATAAGTACGATGCCCGCGGCCTTCTCGGCGTTCTTTTCGAAGCGGTGCCCGAGCGCGGCGCCGAAGGCAAGCCCGGTCAGGGTGAAGATCACGGTCGAGACCGCGACGGTCGCCAAGAGCGGAAGCAGCGGCAGATGCAACGCGGGGAGTGCGAACCCCACCCCGAGCGAGTCGAGGCTGATTGAAAGCGACGCCAGGAGCAGCCCGCCCGGGGTCTTGACGTCGAAGTTGTGTTTGCCGCCTTCGGTGAAACCTTCGCGTACGATCCACGCACCGATTCCGGCCAGCACGATAAGGCCAATCCAGGTCGCGATCGCGCCGACGATGCGCCCTAGGCCCGCGCCAAGCGACAATCCGAGGATCTGCATCAGGATCTCGGCGGTCGAGAACGTCAGGCCCAGCCGCAGGCGCTCGCGCCATGGCGGCTCCTTGATGCCGATGGCGATCGAGAGCGCGAGCACGTCGAGACCAATGGCAACGGCGACGCCGAGGATACGGATTTCCGTCACCAGGGCCTCTCTTTAAGAATTAGTTGACAAGTTTCAGCGCGTGCGGTACTCTCAACTAATAAATTAGTTTTGGAGGGTGCCGTGCGCGTACTAGCGATTCTTTTTGCCTGTCTACTCGGAATTGCCGGAGGGAGCCTCCGCGCTGCAGCGGTTGCCTCGGCGCATGCGGGCGACGAGTGCTGCGACTCATCCTGTATGACGACGAACGCGCAGAATGCGAACTGGGCCGGGCGCGATCTGCACGGACAAACGCTCGAGTACACCGATCTGCGCGGCGCCAACTTGCAGAACGTCAACTTGCGCGATGCTCGTCTCAAGTGTATCGATCTGCGCGGGGCCGATTTGCGCGGTGCGGATCTGCGCGGGGCCAACTTGACCGGCGTCAAACTCGCGGATGCACGCTTGCAGGGCGCGCAACTCGACGGCGTCCACGCAATCGGCGTGAGCGCCGAGGGCGCGACACTCGAACCGCTATCCAATAATGCGCTGCACGCACTCGCGAGTGATTGCACCGGTTGCGATTTCGCTCGCGCAAATCTGCGTGGTCGTGACCTCTCGAACGTTCGGTTGACGGGTGTGAATCTCGCCGATGCGGACCTGCGCGACGCCGACCTGCGCGGTGCGCGCCTCGTCGGCGCGAACTTTGTGCGCGCGCAGCTGGCCGGCGTCAAGCTTGCCGGCGCTTCAATAGTCGGTTGCAATTTTCGTGACGTCGACCTGAGTCACGTCGATTTGACGAACGTGACGATGACCGGCGTGAACTTCAGCAATCGCTAACATTCGACGTGTATCGAAACGAGGCCACGCAGACGACTAGGAGCGTCGCAATCGCGAATCCGAATGCGGTTGTGAGGATCCACGACCGTTTTCACTGCCGTTGCATGTACGAAGTGATGCGGCTCGTCGTGTTCGAGCACATTCGCCAGATCGTACACCGACTACCCCATGGAGCGGGCCGTAGAGCGTCACGCGAAGGTCGCCGCCGTCATCCTCCCAAAACTCACGGTCGTTGCTCACGCGGATCGAAACATAGCGCGAAAATTCCGTTTGTGCTGTCGAGACGTGCAGTGAGGTAACACGCGTGTTGGGCCGGCCCAGGTCGAACGTGACCGTCGGAACCTCGTGGCCGTGGTCGTCGACGATCCGCAGATCGTCGTAGTGTTGATCGGATCCAGGGTCGATGTCTTGCGGAAGGCCGAGCACGACCCACGCGGGGCAGGGCTGCCGCAATCAGTGCTGATGCAATCACACCAGCGTCTCTTCCGAGCGCGCAATGTACCGCTGATAGCCGTACGAGATGGCGAGCATTGCGACACCAACGAAGATTGCGGAGATGACACGGTAGGAGAGATCAAGGAACGTCAGGTCGAGCATCAGCACTTTCGCTGCCGTCGTAGCTACGAGCGCCAGCCCTTCCCAGCGCAGGAACGCATCTCGTCGCGCTAAGCCCCAGCCGATGAACGACGCAGCGATCGCTGCCCAACACACGGAGAGCCCCGTGCTCGCGGCCTGATGCGTACCACCCAAGGTCATGACGTCGTCCCAAACCTCGACCGAAAGCAACGCGACGATCATCGCGTGCGCAGCGGTTCGCAGCGTGCGGACGAACTGCGCTTCGATGGCGCTCGTACCCATGCGCTCGGAGCTAAAGGCGATGACGAATGTCGAGGCGATCGTTGCTAGTCCCGAGGCGAAGCGGCCATTGAGAATCGGGTGCGCCGCGGCGTAGTCGACGTAGAGCCCGAATTCGCGCACGAGATCGAACGTTAGGAGCACCATGCCGCCGACGCGTAACACGTCATCGCGAAAGCGAAGCCCTGCGATCGAGAGTATCGCGGCTTCCGCGGCCCAGGCAACATTGACGGCTGCACCGTGGAACGCCGCCGGGATGGCGAGTGTGAGCATAGCCGCCGCGAACCACGAGTTGTACCGCGAGCGCGTTGCGATAGCAACACCCGCGTGCCACGCGGTAAGCGCGAGCAACCCGGTCGCCAGTATCACCCGATGGTCGATGCGCAGCGTCAATTCCAACCCGGCGACCAGCGCCGTGAGTGCGATTCCATTGACCATCGTGCTTACAAGATCGCGTTTGTCGCGCCGCGCGCCGAGCCACCCGGAGATAGCGAAGGGCACGTACAGGGCCGCGTACATTGCGGCACGGTCCAAATCGTTGAGTTGCCGTGCGGCCGGGAAGATTCCGGTGGCGTAGAGCAGCGTTGCGGTGAGCGCGATCGGCGCGATGAAGCGCGTCTTCAGCGTGGTCGCGAGCACAAGCAATCCGGCATCGAGGATGAAGAGGTACGCACACAGCGCCCACAGATCGGTGCTTTGCGTGCCGGCAAGAATCGGTGCCGCGAAACCGCCGATCGACGAAAGCACCGCGAGGCGCGCGCTGCGCTGGCGCCATGCAAGCGCCGCCATGACGGCGGTGACCGCTACCATCCCAGCCATCGCTTCGCCCGGCGAAGCGAGATGGAAGATTGCGTTCGAGGCATAGATCGACAGGAATTCGATCCCCGCTCCAAGCGCCGTGAGGCCCTCGGAGAAATAGACCTTCCCTTTTACAAAGAGAAACTGGGCGTACGCCATCGTCAGCGCGCCCGACACGAGGCCCATTGCAATGCGCGGACCCGGCGGCACCCAGCCATTGTGGAAAGCCGTCTTCAGAAAGAAAACGGTTCCAAGAAACACGAGGAGGAGACCGGCAGCGTTAAGTATCCGGCCGCCGATCAGCGATTCCAATTGCGTCTTTTGTGTCTGTTCCATGCGAACAGCGTAGCCGCCATCGCGCCCCGGGTCGTCCGTAGTCCTACGGACGTCGCCTAACCGAGCGAAACGAGCCCCAAGCGCAGCGCCTTGGCAATAGCGCGCGAGCGCGAGCCGACCTCGAGCTTCCCGAGCACGCGTTCGACATGCGTCTCGATGGTGCGCGGACTCACGACAAGCCGATCCGCGATCTCCTTATTGCTCAAGCCCTCGACAAGCAAGGCGAGAATCTCGCTTTCGCGAGCGGTGAGATCGACGCTCACAACCGTCCGCGGTTCAGCTCGCTTGGGGCGCAGAAACGTCGCGGCATACGCGCGTGCCAAGCGTGCTTCGAAGCGCGGACCGTCGCGCGTGAGCGTGTCGATCGCGGTGTGAAACGCGGTCGTGCCTTCGGCCGCGCCGCGCCGTGCGTTGCCGACCGCGACACCGGCGAGCTCGAGCGAGACCAATCCGCGCCGCTGCGCGAGAAGGCGACTGAACGGAGCGAACGCTGCGCTCAAATCGCTGTGCGCTTCGCCGTTTGCGGCAGCAAGAAACGCCAGCAGATCGTCGGCGACGGCGAGTGCGACGGCATCGGCGGCATCGAGCGGTTGGGCGAGCGCTATTGCCTCACGTGCGCGTGCAATATACCTGGAGCTCGATGACGGGTCGCTCAAGAGCGCGTAAAACGCCGCCTCGGTCAATGCGACTGCTCGCTGCACGGAAGGTGTATCGGCCTGCCCCGCGGCGCGCTCTGCGAGGTCGAGGGCGATCGCGTTGTCATGACCGAGAAAGGCGGCGCGAGCGAGCACGATTTCCGAAAAGGCGCGAATGCGCGCGACATCGGCTGCGTACCACGCGCGATCCGCATGCTCGCGTGCACGCTGCGCGTAGCGCACCGCGCTCGCGACGTCACCGCGATGTGTGGCGATCTCGGCCAGTGCGACGAAGAGCGCCGCCTCCTCTGCTCGCAGATCGAGCGCCTGCGCAAGGCGCGCTGCATGCTCGCCGGCATCGGCTGCCGCATTCGTACGTCCCCACAGCAACGCAAGCCGCGAGAACCATACCAGCGTAAGGGTTTGGAGCACCGCGCGGTCGTCGTCCTCAAGCAACCGCGTAAGCGCATCGAGCGTATCCTGCGCGGCATCGATTTCGCCGAGGGCGGTCTGCGCATACGCGCGCAGAATCGAACTGTTGAAGCGCGCGACGACGTCGTCAATATCGGGAAGTCCCGAGAGTTCGTCGAGGGCAGCCTCAAACTGGAAGGCTACGGCGCGCGCCCAGCCGCGCAGTACCGCCACGGCGACTCGTGCAATCGGGCCAAGTGATTCGGCGCGTCGGCGGAGATCGTCGAGCAGCGTTTCGCTGACGCTGACCAGGTGCCCGATATCGTACTCGAGCATCTGCACGAGCGCATTGAACGCGAGCGGCGCATCACCGGATGTGGTTGCTTCTTGTGCCGCCTGCGCGAACGCAGCACGAGCCTGTGCAGATGCCGCGGCCTTGTCGAGCAGCCCTTCGGTGTAAGCACGCACATCGGCATCGGGTCCACGTGCGTCGATGCGTGCGGCGAGCGCCCGGACCAGCGCGCGATCTCCGGTCGCGATCGCGGCCTGTGCGTGCGCGCGCAGAAATGCACCGGCGGTGGCGCTGTCGGCTGCGGCGTCGGCATGATGCAGCGCCGCCGCGACATGGCCGCTGCGCGCGCGGATCTGGAACGCGCGACGCTGCGCTTCGGCCTCGCCACCGCGCGCACGAAGACGCTCGCGCGCGAGGCTGCGCAGCAATGGGTGCACGCGAAACGAACCATCGGCGACTAGGTCGATCGGTGCGCCCTGCGCGCGCATCTCGGCGAGGGATGCACCGATAGTGGTGAAAGTATCGTGTTCTTGTAATTCGCTGACGTCGATGGTTTGAAAGACGCTCAGTTCTTCGAGCTGGTGCGCATGTTCGTTGCCGATTTCGGCAAAGATGTGTGCGGCAAGATCGGGCTCATTCCAGCCCGCAAGCGCAAGCGCAGCGCCCGCTACCCAGCCCTCGGTCACGCGCGCGAGCGCTTCGGCTTCCTCATCGACGAGCGCGCGACCGAAGGTCGCGGCCAAGGCGCGTAGCTCGTCAGCATCGAGTGTCAGAAAGCGCCCGTCGAGCATCGTGACGCCGGAGGCGAGGACGCGCGCGGGAGCGATCTGGGGAACGGCACGTCCGAGGACGAGGATCCGAGCAGAGTCCGGCAATTCGCCGCTGGCGGCATCAAGAAAATCCGCGAACCCCGTGTCGCCGGATAGCACATGCGCGTTGTCGATAATAACGATGAGCCGGCTATCCACGTGCGCGAGTTCGGCAGCAAATAGATGACCTAGGCGGTGCGGGTGCGCGCCGGCTTCGAACGCTCCGAGGGTCATACGCCCAAAATCCGGGCGTCGTTTGCGCACGGCTTCCACGAGCGCGGTTGCAAACGCGGCGCGATGCCACGGCCGCGCATCCAGCCACGCGGTGCCGCCATCATTGGCGAACGTGAGCGCCGCGGCCGCGCTCTTACCCGCGCCCATTGGCGCTTGTACGAGCGTAAGCGGGGCACGCCTCACCGCTTCGAGCAACGTCTGCTCGACCCGGGGACGGGGGATCAGTTGAGCCAGGCTAAGCCTCGTGCATCGAACGCGATGGAAGATGCTGCAAGAGATACACGAGCGCCCGCTTGAGGCCTGCGAACGTCTTTTCGGCGAGCCTGCACCCGACGGCTTCGAAGAAGAGCCGCTCCGGGACGTCGAGGCCGCATGCATAGTGCGCATGCACCGTAAGAATCACGAGCGGCCCGATGCGCCGCGCCGTGATGGTGCCGCTCATCGAAGGAAGCGGTACGTCTTGATCGTGCGTCCATGTGAACGTAAGCGCTTGCAGATTGAGATTCTCAGGAATGAAGCGAAAACGCGCTTCGATCGGTGCCGTGCGCGCGGTTCCGCGCAAGCGCAGCGCAAATTCATCCTGACTGATCGGCGTTCGGCCACGCGCAGCTAGTGTCTCGAGCGGATCGAGTGACCCATGCAAGATCCATACGGCGGATTGCAGTTCCGCAAGTCCATCACGCGTACGAAGTTTCGCCATGGCCTGGCCTCCGTGGCGGAAGATTTCGCGGTCATGCGCTGCGCTCCCGGCGCTCGATGCCCCAAGCAGGTAGGCGCCGCTTTTGTGTGCTTACTCTGTCTATAGACGCTTACAGCTTTTTCGTGGAGGAACTTCGCATGTTGAACCCACCGAAAATTGCAAACCCCGCGGCATTGGGACTCGCGGGCTTTGCGCTCACAACCTTCTTGCTCTCAGCAAAAAACGCGGGAATGCCGGTCGGCGACGCGTTTCTCGGCTTCGCGTTCTTCTACGGCGGCGCGGCGCAGCTGCTGGCCGGCATGTGGGAGTTCCCGTCGGGGAACGCCTTCGGCGCGACCGCGTTTTGCTCATACGGCGCGTTCTGGATGGGCACGGCATTCTGGGTGATGTTCGTCACCCCGAAGAACCCCAACGATCTCGCGTTCATTCTCTTCGCGTGGATGATCTTCACGCTGTACATGACGATCGAAGCGGTTCGGCATACGGCATTGCCGGTGAAGCTGGTCTTCATCGCGCTCTCGATCACGTTCATCCTGCTCTGGATTGGTGCCGGCTTCGCCCAACCCGCGATGATCCAATTCGGTGGGTATCTAGGTTTGCTGACAGCTGCGCTTGCCTTCTATGCGTCGTGGAAGTCGGTTCACGACGCGCATCCGTCCCTGCCGGTCTAAGGCGACTGCGGTGGCAACGGCGTGGCGGTAAACACCCATTGTTTGCCGCCCGTCGTTGACGACCCCATCCCCTTGATCGTGCCGTTGCTCTGCAACGTCGCGTTGATGTGCACGTCGCCCAGGGTCGCGATATCAAACCAGATCTGCGATCCTTGGGCGCCACCGTGCACAGTCGTCACGGTGCCCCCGGTCTCGGGCCGGTACGTGCCGGTGACATACCCGTTGGCTATCGTAAAGCGCAGTTCGCCGGCATAGCCAAACGAATCGAAGCGCCCGCGGATGTACGTATGATATGCGTGCGGCACTGATGCGTCGTCGACGGCGACCGTCGTGACGACCGCGGGATGAATAAGCGCCAGCAATATCGCAAGAAGCATAGTGCTTCATCTTAGCACGATCGTTGCGCGCTTTCCTGAACTGGCCGAGCATTCCGTTGCGCCGCCGGCCCTGCGTCCGTTTCGAGGGATCGACCAAGCGGAGCGCGAGCTCTCGGACGCGTGCGCCGAAGGCAACGCGCCGGCCGCGGCGTTTGCTTTGCTCGGCAACGTTATGGTGCGCGAAGGGCGCTACGTCGATGCGCTCGAGGCGTATCGTAACGCGGCCGATCTGGATCCGACCGACGCTCTCGCAAGCTGGGCGTGCGCGGAGATCGCGCACGTGCTTGCCGACGAGGCCACGAGCCGGACTTATCGCGCGCGCGCACTCGCGCTACAGCGCTTTTACGCCGATCCGCTCCCGGTGGGCACGCGCACGCCGATACTGCTCCTGCTCCGCGATGTTGCGTATGCGGAAAATACGCCGCTCGAACTCGTGCTCGATCGTTCGCGCGTCGCGATTCACAAGTACTACGTCGAAGGCGATGCGGACTCGCCATTGGCACCTTACGCGCTCGCATTCTGCGCGTTTGGAAGCGCCACTAGTGTCGGCAACGCGACGCGGCGGGCGAGCACGTTTCTGGCTGCCGCGCCGGCAGCAATCAACGATCCGGCACGGTTAGCCGGCACTGCGCGCGAAGCTTTGGCCGCGACCCTGCGCGGAATCGACGGCGTCGTCACCGCGGACGCACGCATTGTCGAGCATGCGCGCGCGAGCGCCATCGCATTGCCTGCGCTCGTCCGGCCGATTGACACGCACGCCGGCGAGGGATTTGCGTATGTCACGGATGACGATGCGCTTCGTTCGCATCTGACGCGCTTTCCCGCCACGCACTATTACCGCTCGGATTTTGTCGACACGCGCGGAGGCGACGGGCTCTATCGCAAGTTCCGCGCGATCTTTGTCGATGGTGTCGCCTATCCATATCACTTTGCGGCCGCGCCGCAGTGGATGGTGCACTATCAGTCGAGCCCAATGCGTGAGATCGCCGCACTACGCGAGGAGGAGTGCGCATTTCTTGCGGACCCGGCGCGCGTTGTGCCCGCGTGGAACCGGGTGATGCCGCAAATCGCGCGCGCCGTCGGGCTCGACTACTTTGGCATCGATGCGACCGTTCTACCGGATGGGCGGCTCTTCGTGTTCGAGGCTGATGCGGCGATGCTGGTGCACGATGAAGAAGCGAGCGACGTCTTTGCCTATAAGCGGCCATACGTTGCGCGCATTCGCGAAGCTTTGCACGCGGCTATAGCAAGCCGTACACGTCCAGAAACGCGTTGACCAGAGCCCAGGCCTGGCGCGACGCATTTTCGTTGTAACTGGCACGCGCGTCACAGAAGAAGCCGTGGTCGGCTTGGCTGAAAACAACCTGCTCGTGTGTCACGTTTGCCGCGGTGAGCGCATCGGCAACCGCGCGGTATTGCTCGGGCGGGATGTGCGTATCGTGACCACCCCAGAACATGAGGATCGGCGCGCGCTGCGCTTGTGCGAGCGGAAGAAGATCGGGCACAATGCCGCCACCGTAAAAGGAAATCGCCGCGCCAAGCTGCACACGTGCGTTGGCCATGTATGCGATGCGGCCGCCCATGCAAAAGCCGACCGCGCCGATGCGCGGCGCATCGATGCCCTCGCCGCGCAGCCACGTATATGTTGCGTCGATGTCGGCGTGCAATCCGTCGGGCGTGAGGGCGGCCATGTGCGGGCGAATCGGCTCAAAATCGGTGTAGCTTCCCTCGAAGCCGGGCCCGGTGCGATGAAAGAGCTCCGGTGCAATCGCCAAGAATCCGAGCGCTGCGAAGCGGTCGGTGACATCCCGCATGTATGCATTCACGCCGAACGCTTCTTGAAAGACCAGCATTCCAGCCGTGGCGGTTCCGGATTTCGGGCGCGCTGCGTAGGCGTTCATCATCGTGCCGTCAGCCAGCGGAAGCGTCGACGTGCGCGGTGCCAGTAGAAGAGGACACGGATTCTCCTTATCGGTATCAGCCTAAAATGGATGTCTTGGGTATCGTTAAGGAAATTCACCTGGTCTTGGCGTTCTTGTCGGCGTTGTGTGCCGTCATCTTCAGCTGGACGCCCAACGGACGTCGCGTCGTCAACGCCGTCGTCGCGCTCCAGCTCGTGATGGGATTGGTCGTTGCCGGCGTCTTGGGCGCAAACCACGAGCCACTGCCGCCGACGGTCTGGCTTCACCTGCTCATCGCCGTCGTCGTTTTGGCGTGCTACGGCATGGCGATGCGCCTCGGCAAGCGAGCCGGCGGCGCACGCCGGGCCCTGTTCCTTTCAATTCTCGGCTTGGCGCTGATCCTCGTCAACATCTGGCTCGGCGCGCGCCTTGCCGGGATGGTGTAGCGCGTGCGTTATCTACGGATTGCAGCCATACTCGTGCTGGCTGCGTGTGCAGCGCCGAAGGCCGGCGCGACGCTGACCGTCTACTACGCGCAGCTCGACGGGAAGACGCTTGGCACCTGGAACGTTTCGGTGCGCGCGACGGCAGCCGGTGAAAGCAGCGCCGAAGCGCTCCACGATCTCGCGACCTACGCGGCCGTTCAGGCGGTTGCCGGGCCACCTGCGCAAACGTCCGCGGTGCGCTTCCCGCCCGGGACGCGCGTGCGCAGCGTTACGGTCAACGGCGCGACTGCCACGGTCGATCTGAGCGGCGATGTTGCATCGGGTAGCGGCGGATCATATGAAGAAAACGGTGAGTTCAAAGGTCTGGTGTATACGCTAACGGGAATTCCCTCTATTAATGCGGTCCAGATCACGATCGAGGGCCGAACTGTAGAGACCCTCCCGGGGGGACATCTTGAGCTCGATGCACCGCTTCGTCGCTCGGATTGGTAGCGCGATTGCGATCTTCGTCCTGCTCGCAACGACCGTGGTACGCGCGGACACGGTCAGCTACGCATTCGAACGCTCGACGCTCACCTTTACGCACATCGCGCGCAGCGCGAATGGCACCGCCGTCGGTATCGACGACCCGGCGTTCCGCTCGTTGCTCAAGGCACTTGGCGCAACCCTAACCGCTCGCCCCGGCGATCGTATCGTGTTGATCACGACCTCGACGCCCGACGTCATCAGTTTCGCTCTCGGCGATACGCAGTATAGCGTCGGGCCGCTCACGGCGCAGGCGCGCTTCGCTCCGTATGCCGGCGGCAGCGAGGTCTTTCTTCCCTTCGACGACGTGATGCACGCGCTCGGCGTCGCACCACAAGATCGAGTGCTCGAGCGGCTTCTGACCTCGGTCGACGTGCAAGGTTACGGCCTGCAAGCGGTGCTCGTCGCGCGCGGCGCCGGCATCTTGCATCCGCGGGTGCAGAGCGAGAGTCCCGAGCGCCTCGTGTACGCGTTTGACGGTGTTGGCACGACGCTCGCGCCGCGGCGCGACGTCAATGCCGGCGGGATTCGGTCGGTCGAGATCACGTCGTCGGGGACCGCACGCGATCCGCAGACGCTGATGACGATCGAGCTTGCGCCGGGCACACGGCACGACCCGTTCCAAAGCGGCAGCGGCGAATTCGAAATTGCATTTGGCGCCAACGGCAGCGCGCCGCCGCTGGTCGAGCCGCTACGAGAATCGGTCGCGGTCGCGCCGCGACGACGACGGCAGCGACGCCGCCACCACCGCCAAGCGATATGGTTTCGGCATCGCCGCAATCCTCGGCAACGCCGGCGGGTAACGCCACCGTGAACAGCGTGAGCGTGCAAACTGCGAGTGATGGCGGCCAAACGGTGGCGATCGCCGTCACCGGCAACGCGGCCTACGAATGGCATCGCTTGCGCGCGCCGGACAATCGCTTCTGGATCGATATCAAAGGGGCGCAGCTTGCCGGCGGTCCGCAAGATCAAGCCGAGGCCAATCCCTATGATCGCGCTGCGCGTGCGGCAGATCGATCCGCAAACCGTGCGCGTCGCCCTCTCGCTCGCGAGCGACATCGCGCTCGACGTGTCGCCATCGGCGACCGGCATCAGCATAACCGTCGGCACGTCCGCCGTGGCCGACACCGCGCCGCGCTCGGGCACGGGCACGATCGGTACGGTGGTATCGGCGACCGAGCCGCAAACGACCGTCACGCCCGTGCCCGCCGATGAATATGGCGCGCCCAACGACGAGAACACTTGGAAATTCGGACCTGCGACGTATGTGCCGACCAATCCGAAGCTGATCGTGCTCGATCCCGGGCACGGCGGCAGCGATCGCGGCTCGGTGCACGGCCAATTGCAAGAAGCCGTACTCACGCTCGATATGGCGCAGCGCGTGCAGACGATTCTGCTCGCGCGGGGCTGGCAGGTCAAATTGACACGTACGATCGATCACGACGTCGATGCGACGCCTGCGAGCACGCAGCAGGCGATTCGCCTCGGCCACGACAACGCGGATGCCTACGCGCTGCAAGCACGCGATGACATCGCGAATCTATCCGGTGCGCGCATGTTCGTGAGCATTCACTGCAATGCGTATCTCAACAGCGGACCCAACGGCGCGACCGTCTACTATTCCAAGCCGATCGATACGCCGCTGGCGCAGGCAGTGGATCGCGTCATCGCGAGCTCCGGTCTTGGCGTCAAGGATGATGGCACGGTGAAAAGTCATCTCTACGTTACGACGCATGCGAACATGCCCGCCGTGCTGATCGAAACGGCGTTCCTGACCAATCCCACGGACTACGCAAAGCTCTCGTCCTCGGATTGGCGGCAGAAGATCGCCGAAGCAATCGCCAACGGTATCGACCAATACGCGCAGCAAAATCCGGTTTCAGGCAGCGGACAGTAAGTGATCGGGCTCTTCGACTCGGGCCTTGGTGGGCTGACCGTGATTCGGCGTGTGCGCGAACGGTTGCCGGACGTCGACTTGCTCTATTTCGCCGACCAGGCGCACGTCCCGTACGGCGGTCGTAGCGCCGACGACTTACACGCGCTGCTGCAGAACAATCTCGCGTGGCTCGATGAGCGCGGCGTCGAAGCGATCGTTATGGCGTGCAACACGTCGTGCGCGATTGCAGACCTATTTGGATGGCCGTCGACGAATGCCGAAGTCTTCGACCTGCTCGACTCGGCAACGATTGCGTTGCAACGTGCGAAGGCACAGCGCATCGGCGTCGTCGCGACCGAAGCGACGGTCCGCTCCGGGGCGTATGGCCGGCGCATTCGCAATGCGATCCACGAAGGTGAAGTCTGGGAGGTCGCGGCGCCTGAGCTCGTGCCGCTCGTCGAAGCCGGTGAGATCGAAAGTGTCATTGCGCGCGATGCGGTCGCGCGTGCGTGCGCCGCGCTTCCTCCCGATCTCGACGCGGTCGTCTACGGCTGCACGCACTATCCGGTACTCGAGCGTCATTTTCGTGCCGCGCTCGGCGATCGCATCGAGTTCATCGACCCGGCCTTCGTGCAGGCGACGCGCCTCGCGGAATTCTTAGCTCTCGATGAAACGCCGTCGGGTTCAGGCACGACGCGCTACGTGACGAGCGGCGATCCGGAACACTTCCGCCGCAGCGTCGCCGCAATCATGGAGGAAGAACCAGTCGTTTCAAGCCTGTGATTGAGCTAGTCGACTCCCGACCGCATGACCGTGCATTTTACCTTTAGCGTTCCGGCAAGACGCTCGAGCATCTGAACCGTTCGGTTTGTCTGGACCGACAGCCCTACACGGCAGTGTTCGTCTTTTGAAGATCTCAGCTCTGCAACAAACGTCAGACGGTCTGGCGCCTTGTGCGAAACGCTCCAGCTCTTGCGATCGACGTCTTTGTGCTTATATAGCATCTCGAGGAGCAGCCCCAACGTCGGCGGCGGACCCTCCAGAGTGACGAGATATGCCGCGACTTGAAAAGATGTGGTTGGTTCTGACGCCGGTTCCATGGTTTCCCCCAGTAGTTACCTATCGGCAGTTTCGACGCGCCTGACGAGGGGGCTACTGAAAAAGGGCGCGGCGCTGGCGTTCGAGTTCGACAGTCGAACTGAGCGCGGCGCGGCTGTCCGAGGCGTGCGATTCGACCAGTGCCGCCATCTGCGAATAGTCGCCATACATCGCGTAGGCGCGCCGCGCTTCGTCGTTTGCCGCATCTTCGGCTTGCTCAAGCGTGAATTGCGCCGAGCTCGCAAACTGCTCGATCCGGCCGAAGGCTTCTTGTGCCATGCGCGCTTGTCTCGCGCTGTGCTCGGCCTTGGCGACGCCGTTTTCAATGGCAACGCCCGCGGCTTTACCGCGCGATTCGAGGTCGCTCAGCACCTTGCGAATATTTACAGTCGAGGCCTTGGTCTTATCGGCAAGTCCACGCACCTCGCCTGCTACGACGTTAAAGCCCTTGCCATGGTCGCCGGCGCGCGCAGCTTCGATCGCGGCATTGAGCGCGAGCAGGTTCGTCTTATCGGAAACCGAGCGCACCAAGTTGATGATGTTGAAGATCTGATGCATCGACTTGGCAAATTGATCGAGCGCATTGCGGCTCTGCACCGCCATCGACGAGAGCACGTTGATCGTCTCGATCAGCTCGCCTACGGTATCGCGCATGATGCGTACCTGCGGCGCAACCTGCTCGAAGCGTTCGCCCAGCGCGAGAAAATCCTTGGCGAGGACTTCGTTTGACGAACTCAGGCCCATCGATTGCTGCGAGAGCTGGTTGAGGCTCGAAATCTGCGAACGCGACTGAGTACCGATCGTATCGCCGGTTGCGCGCACAGAGTTGATCGATCGGTCGATCGACTCGACGATATCGTTGAGCGTGAAGCCTTGGTGACGCCGCGGCTTGCGTCGCAAGGTTGATGCGTGGATGCCAGCTCTCGAGGTTGCGATTGAGCAGCAACCGGAAGACGTCGGTCGGAAAGAGCGGCTCCATGCGCTCCCATACGAAGCGCGACGTTTTGACGAAGTCCTCGCGCTCCTCGGGCTGCAGCTCGTGCACCTCGAGATGCTTGCGCAATTCCGCCAGCGCGCGCGAATCCTCATCACCGGAGATACGCCGATGATACTCGGTTGCTTCGCGGAATGCTTGCTCGACGATCGCGCGGTCGGGCGGAGAAAGCCCGCGCCAGCGTTCGATGTTTCCGAGCACGATCTGCGTGTTGTAGGTATGCGAGGTTAGCGTCAGATAGCGCTGTACTTCGTAGAGCCGTGCGCCCAGCGTGTTGGGAAGCGGGTTCTCTTGCGCGTCGACCTCGTGGTTCTGCAGCGACCGGTACACGTCGCCGAAGGCAATGACCTTCGGCGAGGCGCCAAGGGCGTGCATGAGCGCGAGATACACGACCGAATCTTGAATGCGCACGCGCATCTTGCGCATGTCGGATGGTCGGCGAATCGGATGCAGGCTGTTGGTAAAGTGCCGCATCCCATTTTCAAAATAGGCAAAGCCGTGCAGCCCGAAGGATTCGAACGAGCCGAGAATATTCGCGCCGAGCGGACCGTCGAGCAGCCGGTGCGCCGCGTCGCGATCGGGGAAGACGAACGGAAGGTCGAGCAGTTGCGCAAGGGGCACCAGAGCGCCGGCCACATACGTGGTCACGCTGACCATGTCGAGTTCACCCGAGCGCACGCGCAACAACGCTTCCATCTCGTTGCCGCCGGAGAATGGAATCTCGAGTTCGAATCGCACGCGTCCCTCGGAGAGCTCGAGCGCGCGCTGCGCGACGTACTCCCACGCTTTCGATGGCGGATAGCCCGGCGGCAACAGCGTCGCGATCTTGATCGTCTGGTGGTCGCTCTTTGACGCCGTCCGCGAGCGCGCGATGTACTCGATCTCCGCCCCGTAATAGGCGAGGCGTTGCGTCGCGAAGGCGGACTCGAGGGCTTCGCGCCCTTGCGCCGCCGCGACATTGGCGAGCCCGTCGGTCGATTTGCGCATCTGCTCTGCGCCTTGGCTGTGCTCGCGGCCACTGACCACGGCGCGATCGATCGTGACCGAAAGATCCGCAGCAAGCTCGGCAATCTCGGCCAGCGAACTGCGCGCGACGTCGGCGAGCGGCGTTGACGCGGCCGAACGCTCGGCGTTCGCGCGCACGGCTTGAATCGTTGCCTCAGCTTCATGTTGGATTTCGACGACGAGCGTCTTGATCGCCGAGGTCGATTCATTGGTCGTTTTCGCGAGCCGGCCGACTTCGCCGGCCACAACGGCAAAGCCTAATCCATGTTGACCCGCACGCGCGGCCTCGATCGCGGCGTTGAGCGCGAGCAATTGTGTCTCGTCGCTGACGTCCTCGACGAATTCGGTCATGCGCCCGATCTCGCTCATCAATCGTCCGAAGTCGTCCATTGCGGTGGCGGTGTCGGCCGAGAGCTCGGCGAGCTGCTGCACCGAGGTCAAGAGATTCTCAACGACTTCAAATGAGTTGCCAAGATCGGATGCGGCGGCGCGCGCCGATGCTTGCGCGCTCTGCAGCCGCTCCGCGGTTTCACGCGAGGCCGAAGCGAGCGTCCCAGCGGTGTCGGAGAGCGCGACCATCAACGTAGTCTGCTCTTGTGCGGTTGCCGCGATAGCCTCGGAGGCTTGACGCACCGCGTCGACCGCCGTCGCAATGCTCGCGTTGAAGCGATTGAAGAGCTCGTCCTCGCGTGTGGAGATCATTCTTTTGCGCTATTCGCCGGACCGAGGAACCATCCATAGGCGGCATACCCACGATAATGCGGCTGTTGCCCGTAGCTGCGTCCAATCGAGAAAAGTAGACCGTGGTGCTCGCCGAGCATATGGATGTAGCCCACGCCGATATCCGACTGTGCATACTCGTCGTGCGGCGTGGTCCGGGTGACCTCCATTCCAATAGTATCGTCCGCGGTCAGTGGATACGTAGCGGCGAGGCCCGCCTGCCAATCGCCGTTTCCGCTGCTGTCCCGATCGAACTGCCACCCGCCACCGCCGAAGACCGTGACCTTCCCGATCGTCTTCTGTGCCCAGATCGGCAAGAAGAAGGTCCCGTGCCCTTCGGTCGTGCCCGGCGCGCCGGTTGCGTAGGTGACCTGCGGATAGATCGCGACCTGCGGCGCGTGTGCGCTCTCTTGAACGAAGCGCGTCTTGAGGCCCATCTCAAAATCTTCGCTGCCATAGCCGCTCGGCAGTTCGAACGACGTCCGCTCGATCGTGCCTGCATGCACCGAGAATTGGACGTTGGGCATCAGCCCGTAATTGATTTCTAGGAAACCAAGTTCCGATGTCGAGCTGGCCGTGTCGCGATGTGTCGTCGTGCCCGCATAGATTTCGTAGTTCCGGTAGGCGGTCGGATCGGGATCGTCGGTATCAAACGGCGGACCCGCAAGCGCGCGCAGGGGGAGCATGACCGCGCCAAGCGTGAGCAGAGCGAGGAAATATTTCATAAGGTTAGACGTTAGATCGCGACCGTTGCACCGACATGAAAGAGGTGAAAGAAGAGGACCGTTGAGACGGTCGCCAACGCCACGCCGGCGACCACTTGCATGACGGTATGGGCTTTAAGGTAGACGCGCGCCCAGCAAACCATCGGAATGAGCACGAGGAACGGCAGCGTCTGGTTGCCGTAGAGCAGCGTGAGCGCGACCAGCGGCGCAGCGATACCGATCGCATGCGTGCTGATCTTCCAGTAGCGTGTGATGTACTGCACGACCAGGGTCGAGAGCGTGTATGCGGCCATCGCCGCGATCATCAGCCGCGGCGCGTGGACCAGCCACATCACGATCGTACCAAAAAGATAGAAGACCACGAACGCCCCAAACACGGCCTCGCGCTCGTGGCGCACCGACATGTCGAGATCGGAGACCCGGTCGGTGCCGTAGAGCCAGAAGACGTAGAGCATCGGGCCAATCGACGTGAAGAACGTCGAGAGAAAGAGCAGCCACCAAAAGTCGACCGTATTGCGGGCACTCGCGTGTGCCAGAATGACGAAGAGGGCAAGTGCGGTCAAGAACGGATTGAAGATCGTGGAGAGGATCCGCGCAAGGTCTCGCCAGGCCTTGCGGTTCTTGATCGGGATGATCTCTTGAACGGGGTCCTGCATTGGCACCGCTAGATTGGCCCCAGTGGGGCCGATCTCCGTTCCCCTGAGGAATCAAGCGGGCCTGGACGGGCGCGCGGAGAAGCTGAGCCGGTCAATTATGGTGATCGAACGCATCGAAACCCCCGCCGACGTCAAGTCCCTGTCGCGTGAAGAACTCGACGTGCTCGCCCGCGAGATCCGCGACATGCTCGTCGTCACGTGCTCGCGCAACGGCGGCCACCTCGCGCCGAATCTCGGCGTCGTAGAACTGACGCTCGCACTGCACCGCGTGCTCGAGCTTCCCAAAGACAAGCTGGTTTGGGACGTGTCGCACCAAGCCTACGTGCACAAGATTCTTACCGGACGGCGCGATCGATTCCACACGCTGCGCAAAGGCGGCGGCATTTCAGGTTTTGCGATGCGCAGCGAATCGGAGTACGATCCGTTCGGCGCGGGGCATGCCTCGACGTCGGTCTCGTCGGCATACGGCATGGCCGTTGCCCGCGATCTCTCCGGCCGCGATGAGACCGTCGTGGCGGTCCTGGGCGACGGCGCATTGACCGGCGGCCTGGCGTACGAAGCGCTCAACAATGCCGGACAACTCAATTCCAACTTCATCGTAATTCTCAACGACAACGAGATGTCGATCGCGCCCAACGTCGGCTCGATCGCCTCGTACCTCTCGATGCTCCGCAGCAAGCCCTTTGCGAACTTCATGCGCGAGAAAGCCAAGGACGTTTTCGAACACATGCCGTTCGGCGGCGCAGCCCGCAAGGCGTTTGCGAGCGCCGAGATGGGGGCGATGCGCTTCGTCGCGCCCTCCGAAAAAGCGGCGGTGATCTTTGAAGAGCTGGGCTTCCGCTACATGGGTCCCTTCGACGGGCACAATATCGACACGTTGATCGATGCGCTAGAAACCGCAAAGAGCTTCGATCGCCCGGTGTTGCTGCACGTGCGCACGATCAAAGGTAAGGGCTACGAGCCCGCCGAGAAAGATTCGCGCACGTTCCACGGCGTTCCGGTCTTCGACGTCGAGAACGGCAAGCTCGAAGTCAAGCCGGATGCGCGCCCAACCTTCTCGGATATTTTTGCGGCGGCCATGATCGAGCTCGCGCCGACGCATCCCAAGATGATCGCGATCACCGCCGCGATGCCGGACGGCACCAAACTCTCGAAGTTCGCCAAGGCGTTTCCCCAGCGGTATTTCGACGTCGGCATCGCCGAGGCACACGCGGTGTGCATGGCGGCGGGCGCTGCGACCAACGGCCTGCAACCGGTCTGCGCGATCTACTCGACGTTCTTGCAACGGGCCTACGATCAGGTCGTGCACGATGTCTGCGTGCAGAATCTGCCGGTCGTCTTTTGCATGGATCGCGCCGGCTTCGTCGGCGATGATGGGCCAACGCACATGGGGCTCTACGACATCGCCTACCTGCGCACGCTACCGAACATGTCGGTGATGGCGCCGCGCAACGAAGAAGAGCTCTTGCCGATGCTTGCGCATGCGCTCAGCCACAAGGCGCCGGTGGCGATTCGCTACCCGCGCGGCTCGACCAGCGGTCGCCATCGCGATCCGGTCGCGCCGATCGAACACGGCAAAGCCGAGGTCCTCCGCAAGGGCAGCGGCGTGGCCATTCTCGCGCTCGGCAACACGGTCGACTTCGCGCTGGATGCCTACGACCTGCTGGCAAGCGGCGAGTTCGGCCCCTCGGATCGGCAGCCGACGGTGGTCAACGCGCGCTTCGCCAAGCCGCTCGACGAGGAGCTCCTGCGGGCGCTTGCCGAGGATCATGAGCTGATCCTTACGCTGGAGGAACACTCGCTCGCAGGCGGCTTCGGGTCGGCGGTCGTAGAGAGGGTGTCGGATTTGGGTCTTCCGGTCCGTGTGCAGCGCGTCGGCGTAAGCGACGTACTCGTGCAACACGACTCCCAACCCAATCAACGGGCGCTCTTCGGACTCTCCGCGCAAGCGATTGCGGAGCGGGTCGCGCGTGCCCTCGATCCGCATCAGGAGATACGTCGTTGACCTTTCTACTCGCCGCCGCCGCGAAGGCGGCCGCTACCGCCGCAAAAGTTCCCGCGAAACTTCCACCCGTGCAATTGCAACAGCCACTGCCGCAGCCGGCAGTGATGCCGCAGACGGCGTTGCAAGCGCATGCCGCTTGGTTGACTCACGGGCTCGCCGGCATTTTCATCATCGCCGCGATCGCGCTCGTCGTCCTGCTTGCCGTACAGACGACCAAACAAGAGGGCCTTTCGGGCACCATCGGCGGACGCGTCGAGTCGACGTACGGACGTATGGGGGCTGACGAGCAACTCAAACGCGTCACCGGATTTGCGGCCGTCGTTTTTGTCCTGACCGGATTCATTCTCTCACTTACCGGTATCTAGGACTCCCACACGTGACCGCGTTGCTCGACGTACGCAACCTCCGCACGACATTTCGTACGGAGGATGGCCCGGTCACGGCCATCAACGGGCTTTCGTTTTCGCTCGCGCCGGGCGAGACACTCGGCATCGTCGGTGAATCGGGCTCGGGCAAATCGGTCACGGCGCTTTCCATCATGCGCTTGCTCTCGCGCAACGCGGCAGTGACGAGTGACGGCATTTTCTTTGACGGCGAGGACCTCACCGCCAAGAGTGAGGCGCAGATGCGCAAGATCCGCGGCTTCAAGATCGCGATGATCTTCCAAGACCCGATGACGAGCCTCAACCCCGTCCTTACCATCGGCGAGCAGATCGCCGAAGCGGTGCAGCTGCACTTGGGGTATTCGCGCGCCGATTCGCGCACCAAGGCGATCGAGATGCTCAAGAAAGTGCGCATCCCGTCGCCCGAAAAGCGCATCGACGACTATCCACACCAATTTTCCGGCGGCATGCGCCAGCGCGTGATGATCGCGATGTCGCTCTCGTGCAATCCGCAGCTGTTGATCGCAGACGAGCCTACGACCGCCCTCGACGTAACGATTCAGGCCCAAATCCTTGAGCTGATGAATGAGATGCAGGCCGAAACCGGGGCGGCGATTATCTTGATCACACACGACCTGGGTGTGGTCGCCGAGGTCTGCAAAAACGTTCTGGTGATGTACGGTGGCAATTTGGTCGAGTACGGAACCTCCAACCAAATTTTCACCGAGCCGAAGATGCCCTATACGCAAGGGCTTCTCGCGTCGCTGCCGCGATTGGACCAAAGCGAACGCCGTCGCTTGGTACCGATCAAAGGCCAGCCGCCCAATCTGCTCAATCTGCCGCCGGGATGTGCCTTCGCGCCGCGCTGCGAGAATCGCATGCCGGTCTGCGTGGAGCCGGTGCGCTTGTACGATTTTGGGACGGGTCACGTCGCGCGGTGCTGGCTCTACGAGGGAGAAGTTCCGTGTCGTTGATCGAGGTTCGCGATCTCAAGAAGTACTTTCCGATCTACGAAGGGCTGTTCTCGCGGCATAGCGCCGACGTCAAGGCGGTCGATGGCGTCGGCTTCTCGATCGATGCGGGCGAAACGTTGGGCCTGGTCGGCGAGTCGGGATCGGGCAAGACGACGATAGGGCGGATGCTGCTGCATTTGCTGCCAGCCACGAGCGGCTCGATCAAATACAACGGTCGCGAGATCACCACGATGCGCGCCGACGACGTACGCCGGCTGCGCAGCGAGATACAGATCATCTTCCAAGACCCCTATGCATCGCTCAACCCACGGATGACGGTGAGCGAAATCATACGCGAGCCATTGAAGATTCATGGGATCGCCACCGGGAAAGCCGCGCAGGAACGCGTGCAGGAGCTCTTGCGGCTGGTCGGGTTGCGTCCGTATAGCGCGAACCGGTATCCGCACGAGTTTTCCGGCGGGCAGCGTCAACGCATCGGCGTCGCGCGCGCGCTCGCGGTCAACCCTAAATTTATCGTCTGCGACGAGCCGGTCTCGGCGCTCGACGTCTCGATTCAGGCGCAAGTGATCAACTTGCTGGAGGATCTGCAGTCCCAGCTCGGACTGACCTATCTCTTTATCGCGCACGACCTCTCGGTTGTACGGCACATCTCGACGCGCGTCGCGGTGATGTACGTGGGCAAGATCGTCGAGTTGGCCGATCGCGATGAGCTCTATCAGCATCCGCTGCATCCCTACACGCAGGCTCTGCTCTCGGCGATTCCGATCCCCGATCCGGCCGTCGAAGGTCGCCGCAAACGCATCGTGCTTACCGGCGACATTCCATCGCCGGTCGATCCACCGTCGGGGTGCCGCTTCCATACGCGGTGTCCCGTGGCTTTCGAACGTTGCAAAGTCGAAGATCCGGCGTTCAAAGATTACGGCAGCGGGCACTTCACCGCGTGCCATTGGGTCGAAGAGCATAATGGCGCTGCGCCTTCCATAACCAACGGCCCGGTCGTTCTCAACGCATAAAACTTCCCTTAATTCGGGGATAAGGCGCGCACGTTATGCTCGGGGCGTGATCGTTGCGCAAATCTCGGATCTGCACATTCGACGCCGGGGGCACGTGTTGCACCACATGCCCAATACCTCCGACTACCTTCGTCGCACGATCGCGCGACTGCACAACTTGCAGCCGCGCCCAGACCTCGTCCTTGCCACCGGCGACCTCACCGAACGAGGTTCGCCGCACGAGTATCGACGATTGCGGTCGATGCTCGGGCGGCTCGAGATTCCGCACTTTTTGATTCCGGGAAACCACGATGATCGTGAAGCGCTACGGCGGGCCTTTCGCGATCATCGTTATTTACGGACCTTCGAATCGCACGCAAGCTACGCGATCGATGCCTGGCCGATGCGCATCATCGCTCTCGATTCGACCACACCCGGTCGCGGTGGCGGCTACGTCGACGGTGAACGGCTCGCGTGGCTCGATGCCGAGCTGCGCGCGCATCCGCGCCGGCCGACGATCCTCGCGATGCATCATCCGCCCTTTCGCACGGGCGTGCCGGGCTTGGATGCCCACGGCTTTGAGAACGCTGATGGCCTCGCTGCAGTCGTGCGGGCGCATCCCCAGATCGCGCGGCTCATCGCCGGGCACTTGCATACCGTGCTGATGCGGCCGTGGAACGGGGCGATCGCCTGCACCGCGCCGAGCACCTCGCCGCAGTTTGTCTTGGGACGCTCGCGCCTCGGCATCGGGGTCGAGTCGGCGGGATTTTTGTTGCACGAGTGGACCTTCAACGCCGACGTGCACACCTTCATCGTGCGGTTAGAGGGCGGCATCGAACAACAAATCGCCTAGAGCGGAAAAATAAGGCGAACGATTTGCATCGTCCGCCTTCATTAACTTGGGGTGGTGGGAAACCGGGTTAGTCGGCTGTTAGGCTTTCTTTTTGCGCCCGGCTTTTCTGACTTTGCGCGCGACCTTGCGGCCCACTTTGCGACCGACGCGAGCTTTCTTGCGCGCAACCTTGCGCTTCGCGCGGCCTACTTTGCGCTTCGCCCGGCCTACTTTCCGCACGGTCTTTCTGACTTTCCGGCGGGTCTTGCGCGCCACTTTCCGCTTCACGCGGCCGACCTTACGTGCGGTCTTACGTTTCGCGCGGCCTACTTTACGTACGGCCTTTTTGACCTTGCGAGCAACCTTGCGGGCTGCCTTACGACGACGGCGCGGTTTTTTGGCCGCTTCGGCCATTGTGTCGCCGTTCATCATGGTATCGGAGTCCATTCATTCCTCCTCGTCCCCCGGGGGGACGAACAGCGTCAATTTGGACAGCGCACGAACTGCGCTTTAAGCGCACTATAAAGGATTTTCCACAATCATGCAAATCGCGCACGCACGCGTACGCGTACGCGCGCATACGCGCGTGCGCGTAAGACCCCCATTTTCCGACACGCTCGGGGACGAAAGTTTGCCGGGGCCTTGACCCCCGGAGTATACTGAACCCCGTGAAAAAGCCCCTGATCATCGTGGAGTCGCCTACCAAGGCGCGTACGATCAAAAAGTTTCTCCCGCCGCGGTACGTCGTGAAGGCGTCGGTCGGTCACGTTCGCGATCTGCCGAAGAGCACGCTGGGCGTCGACGTGGAGCACGATTTCACACCCAAGTACCTGACGATCAAGGGCAAGGGCGACATCATCAAGGAGCTCAAAAGCGCGGTCAAAGGCGCGAGCGAAGTCTACCTCGCAACCGACCCCGACCGCGAGGGCGAGGCAATCGCGTGGCATCTCGCCGAGTTGCTCAAACTCGAGGATCCCAAGCGCATCGAGCTGCATGAAATTACCAAAGATGCGGCGCTCGCCGCGATCAAGTCGCCCCACCACATCGACATGGATCGCGTGAACGCGCAGCAGGCGCGGCGCATCCTCGACCGTCTGGTGGGTTACAAAATCTCACCGCTGCTCTGGGCTAAGGTTCGCGGCGGCCTCTCAGCCGGCCGCGTGCAATCGGTAGCGGTGCGGCTGATCGTCGATCGCGAGCGCGAGATCAACGCGTTTACCGCCCGCGAGTATTGGACGATAACCGCGCAGCTCGCGACCGAGCGCGATCCAGCGATTGTCTTTCCGGCCGACCTGTTCGCGCGCAACGGCGAGAAGATCGAGATCTCCAACCAGGCCCAGGCCGACGCGGTCCTGCGCGAGTTGGAGGGGGTGGCGTTCTCGGTCGCCTCGGTCAAGCGCCGCGAGGTCAGGCGCAACGCACCCGCGCCGTTCACGACGTCGACGCTGCAGCAAGAAGCCTCGCGCAAGCTGCGCTTGCGGGTGCGCCGCACGATGCAGATCGCCCAGGGATTGTACGAAGGCGTCGATCTCGGCGGGAGCGACGGGACGCAGGGTCTGATCACCTACATGCGTACCGACTCGACCCGCATCAGCGATACGGCCCGCGACCATGCGCGCGAGTTCGTGACCGCGACCTACGGCGCGGAATTCCACGGCGGCGCAACCCACAAGATTCGCGAGGGCGCGCAAGACGCGCACGAAGCGATTCGTCCGACCAGCGTCTCCCGCACGCCCGAGAGCGTCGCGCACGTCCTCAAGCGCGACGAGCTGCGCCTGTACTCGCTGATCTGGGAGCGGTTTGTCGCCTCGCAGATGTCCCCGGCGATCCTCGATCAAACGACCGTCGATATCGCCGCCGGCGAGTACACGTTCCGCGCGACCGGAAGTATCATGAAGTTCGCCGGCTTCACCCGCGTATATGAAGAAGGCAAAGACGAAGATGCGAAAAGTGGCGAGGCCAACGGCACGGCACTGAGCAATGGGAAGACCGGCAAAGGCCGCGTGCGCCTGCCTGAGTTACACGATAAGGATGCGCTCGATCGCCGCGCGATCGACCCCAAGCAGCACTTCACCGAGCCGCCGCCACGCTACACCGAGGCGACGCTTGGTCAGAGCGCTGGAAGAGAACGGCATCGGCCGCCCGTCGACCTACTCGACGATCGTCGACACGATCCAAGCGCGCGGCTACGTCACGCAAGAAGACCGGCGTTTCAAGCCGACCGAGATCGGCATTGCGGTCAACGACCTGCTCGCCGAGCATTTCAACGACATGGTCGACCTGAAGTTCACGGCCGGCATGGAAGGCGATCTCGATAAGGTCGCGGAGGGGCACGCGGATTGGGTCGGCGTGCTGCGCGAGTTCTACGGCCCGTTCGCGCACGAACTCGAAGAGGCGGAGAAGAAGCTGCCGCGTCTGGAGATCAAAGACGAGCCGACCGACGAGATCTGTCCGAACTGCAACCGTCCGATGGTGATCAAGACCGGACGCTTCGGCCGATTCATTTCGTGCACGGGTTATCCCGAGTGCAAGACGACGAAACCGATCGTCAAAGACACCGGCGCGAAGTGTCCCAAGGACGGCGGCATGGTCGTCGAGCGCCGCTCGAAGAAAGGGCGCACGTTCTACGGTTGCGCGAACTATCCGAAGTGCGATTTCGTCTCGTGGGACCGCGTCATTCCCGAACCGTGTCCGGTCTGCGGCAGCCACGTCGTCGCCAAGAACCGTCGTGGCGGCGTCGTGCATCTGCGAGTGCGCGGCCGACAAGGAGCATGACGTGTCATCGCTGGCCAAAGCCGCAAGTGGCGAGGAGCCGACCGACGAGCGCGAACTCGCGGAAGTCTGATCGTGACTGATCGCCTCACGGTGATCGGCGGCGGCCTCGCCGGCTGCGAAGCGGCGTGGCAAGCCGCGAACGCGGGCGTTGACGTCGATCTCTACGAGATGCGACCGCAACGCAGCGGCCCGGCGCATCAGACCGGACGCCTTGCCGAACTCGTCTGCAGCAACTCGCTGCGCGGCGCCGCGCTCGAAAATGCCGTCGGCCTGCTCAAAGAAGAGCTCGCGCGGCTGGATTCGGTGATCGTCGACGCGGCGCGCGCGAAGCAGCGGTTCCGGCCGGCGGCGCGCTGGCCGTCGACCGCGAGCGTTTCGCCGATGCGGTCGAGGCACGTATCGCCGCGCATCCGCGGATCGCGCTGCATCGCGAAGAAGCGCACGGCGATCCCGCTCGATCGCCCGACGATCGTCGCCTGCGGGCCGTTGCCCAACGAAGCGTTTCTCGCATCGCTCGACGCGCTGGTCGGCAAGCGGCTCGCGTATTTCGATGCTGCGTCCCCGATCGTGGCTGCCGATTCGATCGACGAGTCGCTGCGATGTACCGCAAGTCGCGCTACGAAAAGGGCGACGGCGACGACTATATCAACATCCCGCTCGACCGCGAGCAATATGCGCAGCTCCTGCACGACCTGCGCACGCTCGAGCGCCATCAGCCCAAAGACTTCGAAGCGCGGTGGGAAATACTTCGAAGGCTGTCTGCCGGTCGAAGAGATGGCCGATCGCGGCGACGACACGTTGCGTTTCGGTCCGCTCAAGCCGGTCGGCTTGCGCGATCCGCGCACCGGCACGACGCCACACGCCGTCGTGCAACTGCGCAAAGAGAATGCCGAAGGTACCGCGTTCAATCTGGTCGGTTTTCAAACGCGGCTGTCGTGGCCCGCGCAAAAGGAGGCGTTCGGTAAACTTCCAGGCCTTGCAAACGCGGAGTGGCTGCGCCTGGGCGTGATGCACCGCAACACGTTCATCGACTCGCCGCGCCTGCTCGACGCACGCTTGCGTTTGCGAGGACACGACGCGCTCTACTTCGCCGGGCAGATCACCGGCGCCGAGGGCTATGTCGAAGCGGCGGCCTGCGGCGCGATGACGCGGCATCCACGCGGCGCGCGCAATCCTCGGACTCGATCCGATCGAGTTTCCGCGCGAGAGCGCGTTCGGCGCGGTCGTCGCGCATCTGCAGAACACCGAGACGCACGACTTCCAGCCGGCCAACGTGACCTGGGCCTATTTTCCGCAGCTCGCGCAACCCGTTCGCGATAAGAAAGAGCGCCGCCGCCAGATGGCGGAACGCGCGCTCGCCTCGATAGATACGTTACTTGATCGCGTAGGTGATCGTAATGTCCGCGTTCACGGGAACGGTCATGTAGTCTTGCGCAGTTTGGGGTGCTGACGGATCGCCATTCAGGCCGGTCGGATTGATGTAGTACTGCGAGCGGCAGGTGCCGTCGGAATAGCTCATCTCCATCGAATTAGCGCTGATCGCCGCGCCTGCGTGGACGTTTAAGTCCTTGGCGATCGATTCGGCCTTAGCGCGTGCTCGCACAATCGCCTGATGTCGAGCTACGTCGAATGCATCTTGGCAGTGCCCTGCGGTGAGCATCACCTGCGCGGCGTTGAGAATCAGCACGTCTTTCATGGAGGCGATCGTCGTGCCGACGGTCATGATGCCGTTTTGCATGATGGTTGCGCTGGGATGAGGGACCAAAACGGTGAGTGCGAAGTTATTGGTCGCGCCGCCAGGCACATCGAGGGTGAAGGGAAAGCGAATGTTTGCAGGATCGACGCCGGCTTTTACCAGCGCATCGACGAGTGGCTGGAGTTTCGTTTTGTCGAGCAGCGTCCGATTGGTGCTGGATAGCTGCAAGATGATTGTCGCGGAGGTCGCCGGGATACGCGTCGCTCCCCCGGCCGACACCATGATGCCGTTGGTAGTTTGCGCCGCAGCCGTTGGGACGCGCGCACCGGGAACTTGGGCGCCGGCCGCAATGGGCAGGAGGAGCAGGGCTGCTACAAGGATCGCAGTTCGCTTCATGAAACCCCTAACGTTCGGAACGGGTAGAACGGTGACGATATGAGGATTCGCTCCACGACCATTCTCGCCGTGCGCCGCGACGGCATGCTGGCAATCGCCGGCGATGGGCAGGTCACGCTCGATAAGACCATCGTCAAGCACAGTGCCCGCAAAGTGCGAAAGATCGCCAATGGCAAGGTCGTCGCCGGTTTCGCCGGTTCGGCTGCCGATGGGATTACGCTGCTCGAAAAGTTTGAGAGCAAGTTCGCCGAGTTCAAAGACGTGACGCGTGCCGCGGTCGAGCTGGCCAAGGATTGGCGCCAGGATCGCGCGCTGCGCCGTCTCGAAGCGCTGCTCATCGTCGGCACACCCGAGCACCTCTTCGTCCTCTCGGGAACCGGCGACGTGATCGAGCCCGACGAGGGCATTGCGGCGATCGGCAGCGGCGGACCCTACGCGCAAGCGGCCGCGGCCGCGCTCGTCCGCAACACCAATCTCTCGGCCGCGGATATTGCGCGCAAAGCGCTCGAGATCGCGGGCCAGATCTGCATCTACACCAACGACGACATTACGGTTGAAACACTTCCATGAATGCAACGCTCCCTGAAATCATCGGCCGCACGCCGCGGCAAATCGCACAAGAACTCGACAAGTACATCGTCGGCCAGGCGAAGGCCAAGCGGGCGGTCGCGATCGCGCTGCGCAATCGCTATCGCCGTGCCAACGTGCGCGAAGATCTGCGTGAAGAGATCACGCCCAAGAACATTTTGATGATCGGTCCGACCGGTGTCGGAAAAACCGAGATCGCCCGGCGCCTCGCGGGTTTGGTCGGCGCCCCGTTCGTCAAAGTCGAAGCGACCAAGTACACCGAGGTCGGCTACGTGGGACGCGACGTCGAGTCGATGGTCCGCGATCTGGTCGAAGCGTCGGTTCGCATGGTGACCGAAGAGCGCCGTGCCGAAGTCGCGGAGTTAGCCGAGAAAGCCGCCGTCGAGCGATTGATCGACGCGCTGCATCCCGAAACGGCGACGCGTCAGCCTTCGGGCGGCAATCCCTTCGCCGCAACGCTCGGCTCGATCTTCGGTAATGCCGCGCCGCAGCCGCAGCCGCAGCCGCCGACCGCGCCACCGAGCGATGCTGCGCGGATTCGCGAACAAACGCGCGGGGAGCTCGAGCGCGGGTTCTACGACGTACGCTTGATCGAGATCGAAGTCGAAGAGACGCCGAGCATGCCGATCGGCATGATCGGTGGCATGGATCAAGGCGGTGCCGATCTCGGCGAGATGCTCGGCGGATTGATTCCAAAGCGGAAGTCCAAGAAGCGCGTGACCGTCGTCGAGGCGCGCCGCATCTTTGCGCAAGAGGAAGCAGCGAAGCTGATCGACATGGACGCGGTAAAACGCGAGGCATTGCGCCGCGCGGGCGAGGACGGCATCATCTTCATCGACGAGATCGACAAAGTCGCGGGACGCGAGGGTGCGCGCGGTGGCCCCGACGTGTCGCGCGAAGGCGTGCAGCGCGACATCCTCCCGATCGTCGAAGGCAGCACGGTAACGACCAAGCACGGCACGGTAAAAACCGACCACGTGCTCTTCATCGCGGCCGGTGCATTTCACATGAGCAAACCTTCGGATCTCATTCCCGAATTGCAGGGGCGCTTCCCGATTCGCGTCGAGCTCGACTCGCTCACAGCGGAAGACTTCAAGACGATCCTCACCCAGCCGAAGAACGCGCTGATCGAACAGTATCGCGCGTTGCTCGCGACCGAAGGTGTGACGCTTACCTTCACCGAGGATGCAATCGACCAGTTGGCGCGTTTCGCAATGCAGGTCAACGAGCAGAGCGAGAACATCGGCGCGCGCCGCTTGCACACCGTACTCGAACGCTTGCTCGAAGACGTCAGCTACGCGGCACCGGAGGAGCGTGGCGCGGTCACGATCGACGCAGCATACGTGCGCGAGCGCCTCAAGGACGTGGTGGAGAATGCCGATTTGTCGGCGTACATTCTCTAACGATTCTCATCCATTGCCCAGGAAGGGGACGTTAGGATAAGGCCATGCTGACTCTGCGCAATATTTTCGTTGCTTCCGCGCTCGCCACGTGCGCGGTTGCGTTTGCCGCCTGCGGTGGCGGTGCCCCGAGCACATCGAATCCGACACCGGGTCCGACCTGTTCGCCCGGCACGACCGTCCAGATGGTCTATCCGATCCCGGGCGCAACCGGCGTGCCGGACAACCCGCTGCAACTCGTCTTTGCGGTCGCATCGCCACTTCCGAACAATTGGAACGCCTGGCTCAACAGCACGAACTCGCTTAACGGTGCCATAGCAACCAACGCGGGAATGCAGACCATCCAGCCCACGCAAATCCCATCGCCCGCCGCGACGCCATCGTTTGCGAGTCCCGTCTATCAAAGCATTTCGCTTGCCAACGGCTTCATTTCGGGCGTCACCGTCTTCGTCTGGCTTAACAATTTGAGTACAAATTGCACGCCGCTTGGCCCGCTAGGAAGCTTTACGACGCAATAAGCATGGCCGCCGGGGGCGCAGGTCGTACTACGCCCCCATGCCCTACCTCCGCGAGATCATCACCGACGGTCATCCCACGCTGCGCAAGGTCGCGAAGAAAGTCGACCCCAAGGAGCTGGACGATCCGCTTTTCCAGCAGTTGATCGAAGACATGTTCGAGACGATGTACCACGCGCCCGGCGTCGGTCTGGCCGCGCCGCAGATCAACGTCTCCAAGCGCATGTTCGTGATCGACGTGCAAGATGATATCCACGAGCCGGCGGTCGTCATCAACCCGAAGATCGAACTCGCGGAAGAAGAGGTCGAACTCACCGAAGGCTGCCTCTCTGTGCCGGGATACGTTGGCGAGGTCACGCGCTTTACGCGGGTCGCGGTGAGCGGGATCGATCGCAACGGTGAAAAGATCCGGCTCGAGGGCGAAGGCCTTTTCGCACAGTGCCTGCAGCACGAGATCGATCACCTCAACGGCGTGCTCTACATCGATAAAGCCAAGAATCTGCGCGTGCCGCAGACCGACGAAGAGCGCGAGATCGCCGAAACGGCCGAAGCCTAGTTTGCGCACGCTGTTCTTCGGAACGAGCGCGTTCGCCGTTCCGAGCCTCCACGTCGTCGCCGAAAAAACCGATTTGGCCGGCGTCGTGACGCAGCCGGATCGCCCCGCAGGTCGCGGGCAGAAGTTACAGCCGACGCCGGTAAAAGCTGCCGCGCTCGAGCGCGGACTGCCGGTGTTTGAACCGGCGTCGCTCAAAGCATTTGCGCAAGAACTCGACGGGCCGTTCGACCTGTTCGCACTCGCGTCGTATGGCAAGATCCTCCCGCAGGCGATTCTCGACATGCCGAAACTCGGCGCGATGAACGTGCATCCGTCGTTGCTTCCGCAGTATCGAGGCGCAACGCCGATCCAAAACGCCTTGCTCAACGGTGAAGCGTTTACCGGCGTGTCGATCATGCTCATGGACGCGGGCATGGATACCGGCGACCTCGTTTCGCAGGAACCGGTGCTGATCAATCTCGATGACGACTACGGCACGTTGCACGACCGGCTTGCGCAGCGCGGCGCCGATCTGCTCGGCTACGCGATCGATCTCGCCAAGCGCGGCCCGCTGCAGCCCGTGCCGCAGGCCGGCACCGCGAGTTACACGCGCCCGATCCGCAAGGAAGATCTCGCCATCGACTTGTCGTGGCCGGCGCAGCGGATCGTCAACACGGTGCGCGCATTTGCGCCGACGCCGGCCGCACGCGCCACCATCGACGGCGAGAGCGTCAAGGTCTTGCGCGCACACGTCGAGCGCGACCGTGCGGTCATCGACGAGTTGATCGCGCCCAACCGCGGACGCATGAGCGGCGAGAGCTACGAACGCTCGCGTCGTGGCCGCGCATGAACGCCCGCGAAGTCGCCCTGCAAACCGTGCGCGACGTGTTTCCCGCGCCAGGCGCCGGCACGGAGCGAGGCGCGCAAGAAGCGCTCGACTATCGGGCGCGTAAAGCGAATCTCGATGCGCGGGATCGCGCCTTCGCGACCGAGCTCGCCTATGGCTCGATCAAGATGCGGCGCGCACTCGATTGGTATCTCCAATCATTCATCGGCGAGCGCAAGACGCAGTTGCCCGCCGCAATACATGAAATCTTGCGCCTTGCGGTCTACGAGCTCGTATACACGCGCGCCGATACGCACGCTACGGTCTTTGAGTTCGTCAACCTTGCGAAGCGCTACGGGCATCGCGGCGTCGCGAATCTGGTCAACGCCGTGTTGCGCTCGTTCATTCGCGAGCGTCCGCTCGATCCGACGCGCGACCTGTTCGAAAGCGACGACGAGTACCTTGGTACGCGCTACTCGTTGCCGACCTGGCTCGTACGGCAGTGGCGCGCGGTCTTCGGCGCACTGGTCGAGGCGATTTGCAGCGCGGTCAACGAGCCGGCGCGCAGCGCGGTCACGGTCAACGCGATGCGAACCAACGTGGCCGAGATTGTCGAGCGCTTTGCCGGCGTCGGTATCGCGACGACCCGCTCGGCATTTGTTCCGGATTCGTTGCTGGTCGATAGTGCGGCCAAAGTGTGGGCGCTTGAGCCGCAAGCAAAAGGCGCGTGGTGGGTGCAGTCAGAGAGCTCGGCGATGCCGGTCGAGGTGCTGCACCCGCAGCCCGGGGAAACGATTCTCGACGTCGCCAGCGGGCGCGGCAACAAGGCGCTGCAGATCGGTGCTCGTTTAGCGGGCGATGGGAACGAGCTTTGCATCGAACGCGACCCGCGCAAAGCCGGCGTGCTGCAGGCCCGGCTCGAGGAGGCGGGCATCGCCGCCGGGGTCATCGTGGGCGACGCGACCGCTTCGCTGCTCCAGCCGGGGCAGCGCTTTGACCGCGTGCTTGTGGACGCGCCCTGCTCGGGGATTGGCATCCTGGGTCGCCATCCGGAGGCCCGCTGGAAGAAGCAGCCGGGCGACGGCGAACGCCTAGCGCTGACGCAGCGGGCTTTGCTCGAAGCGTTGGCTCCGTCGGTCCACGAGGGGGGTGCGCTCGTGTACGCGGTCTGTTCCACCGATCCACGCGAGACGATTGAGGTCGTCGACTGGTTCTTGGGCAAGGCCAATGTTGAGCGCGGGTTGATCCCCGCGGCGTTCGAGCCGTTCATCACCGAAAAGGGCGACATACTCGTTCCGCCCGGATTGGACGGCCGCGATGGGTTTTTTATTGCAAGACTGGAGCGTCGGTAATACCCACATTGCCATGAGTTGGTTTGCACGAATCGAACAGGCATGCGCTGCGTTCATCGAGCGAACGTTTGCTAAGACGTTTCCGAGCGATCTGGAACCTGCGCAGATCGCGCGCAAACTTGTCACGACCATGGAGGCACGCACGCGTGGTGATGACGGTCACATGCTCGCGCCGGGATCGTACTTTGTGTATGTCAATCCCGACGACTTCACTCGTTTACAAGAGCATCGCGCCTACCTCGAACGCGAGTGGGGCGAATTGCTGCGCGATATGGCTGCGCGCGTCGGCGTGTACTTCTTCGACGGCGGTCCGAACGTAGAAATGGTCTCGCGCGAGAGCATCCCGCCGGGCCTTGCCGATGTGGCTGTCGCAAGCGATGTCACAATTTCGATCCCCAATGCACCCGCGCTCACGCCGCCCAAGCGGTTTCATCTTCGCATGATGAAAGGCGTGCCGGCCTACGGTGTCTACTTCATCGACAAGTCGGCAACGATTGGTCGCAGCGAGGAGAGCGATATCTTCTTGGTCGATCCGAGCGTCTCGCGCAACCACGCGACCCTGGTGGCCGAAAACGGAGTAGTTGATGTTGAAGATTTAAATTCGACCAACGGCACGTTTGTCAACGGCGAACGCATCGAAGCAAAGCGGCGCGTTGTTTCAGGTGATGTGCTGACCTTCGGCAATACGCAAATGCGGCTCGAGGCGCGCGAGTGATGCTCGCCGCGCAGCTGCGCATCGGGACGCTCGAAATCACCGCGGTGCTAGCCGTCGCCGCGATCGTCGCGGCGCGCCCGCGCGGCGCGGCCGCCGCGGAGCTGGGCAGTCTTCACCCGGTGAAAGCGGTGCTTCGCGTCGTCGAGTTCGGACGCGAGCGGCCGTTTGAAGCGCTCTGCCCGCTGACCATCGGTCGCGACAACGCCTGCGAGCTAGTGCTCGCCGACGCTGAGGTCTCTCGCAAGCACGCGCGGCTGGAAACCCAAGGCGGCGTCGTATTCGTGCGGGACCTCGAGAGTAGCAACGGAACGTTTCTCAATGGACAACGCCTGAGCAGCGCAATCGAGACGCGCGAAGGCGACGCTATCGATCTGGGAGCGACGCGAGTGATCGTGGAGAAGTTAGCGCCGTGGACAAATTAGCGCGATGGACGTAGCGATTCGGGGCGATCGCGCATCGTGTCTGTCGCTGCAGCTTGGGCCGCGCTCGTGGCTCTTTGCCGTCGCGCGTGGGTTCGGGACGGTCGATGGTGTTGCCGCAGGCCCGGCAACGCTCGAACGATTGCGCGCGGAGTGCGAGCGTCGCTTGCGTACGGAACGCTTTCGCCGCGCGGTCGATCGGGTGCAAGCCGCTCCGACGGCTTTGCTCGGCGCGCTCGCGCGCGTCAACGGCGAACTCTTTGCGCGCAGCGCCTCGCATGCGGACTATGTCACAGCCGGCTGCTCGATCACGCTCGCCGTCATCGTGCGCGGCTATGCCTGCGTGATTCATACCGGCGGCACCGCCGCCTATCTCGCGCATCAAGGTGAGATCAGCGTGCTCACCGGCGACGATACGCTCAGCGAGGCGGCACAGGAGTTGCTCGGGCGTGCTTTAGGCGCGAGTGCGTCGCTCGACGTCAGCGTATCGAGCGTCACCTTCGACGCCGGCGACGTCATGATCTTGATGGGACATCGTGTGCGCGGAGACGTCGATCGCCGCGCGTTGGTTACGCACGTCGAACGCTCCGGTGAGAACGAACACCTCTTGGTTGTGCGCTTCGATGAGGGCGATCGCGCCATCGAGGAGCTCGGCACGCGTGAAGTGCCGGTCGTGGTCTATCGCCGGCATCTCGGCGCGCGCATCTCGCTTCTGCTATCGGCGCTCGTCGTGGGATTCGCCCTCCTCACCGCGTGGGCGCGGTAACACCCGTCGTACGTCGCGCACTGCCAATGCTCGCTGCGCTTGCGGCGAGTGCGCTGATGCTCGCGTATGCTCCACCCGGGTCGATTGGACCGCCCTGGTTGCTGGCGACCTTGGCGGTGCTCGCGCTCGCATGGGTGTTGCTACAACCGATGGCAACGGTGCGCGACGATCTCTTGCCCGCACTCGCCGTCGTGCTCGCGGGGCTCGGGCTGCTGCTCGTCGCGCGACTCGCCCCGGATCTCGCGCAAAAGCAACAATGGTGGCTGTTGGTCTCGCTGGTCTTAGTCATTGCATGTGGGCCGGCGTTCACGCGCTTTCGACGTTTTGCGAGCTACAAGTACCTCTGGGTCGTCGGCTCGCTCGTGCTCTTCGTCTTGTTGCTGTTCTTCGGACAGGAAGTCAACGGCGCGCGGCTGTGGATCAAACTCGGTCCGGTGCAGTACGAGCCGATCGAGTTGATCAAGCTCTTCATCGTGTTCTTCCTCGCCGCATATCTGGGTGAGACCGCCGACGTTATCGCGCAGGCGCGACCCTGGTCGGTGCGCGCGAATTTGCGCTACCTCGGTCCGCTCTTCATCGGGTGGGGCGCCTCGATGGCGATCCTCGTGCTACAACGCGACCTCGGAATGGCGACACTGCTGCTGGCGACCTTTGCGGCACTACTCTATGTTGCGACACGCCGCGTGGATATCGTGACCGGCGGCGTCGCGATCTTCGCGCTTGCGGTGCTGTGGGCGATGCATCACTTTCCCTACGTGCAGACGCGCATCGCGGTCTGGCACAATCCGTTCAGCGATCCGCTGGGTGCGGGGTATCAATCTTCGCAGGCCTACTACGCACTTGCGGCGGGCGGCCTCTTCGGCACAGGGCTAGGCCTGGGACATCCAAGCTTCATCCCCGATGTTGCGACCGATTACATCTTCGCGGCCTACTCTGAAGAGTTTGGCCTGCTCGGCGCGCTCGTGGTGATCGCGATCTTCGCCGTGCTGGTGCGGCGCATGATTGCGACCGCGACCGACCAGCCCGACCTCTATGCGAAGCTGCTCGGCACCGGTATGGCGGCGACACTGGGTTTCCAAGTCTTTATCATCATCGGTGGCGTGATCGGGCTCTTTCCGCTCACGGGCATCACCCTGCCCTTCATTTCGTACGGTGGCAGCTCGCTGGTTGCCAACTTTCTGCTTGTCGCCCTCGTATGGTCGATGAGTTCGCGCGTATGCGATCGAGGGAAGCTCTGAAGGTCAGAGCTTCCCACGCGTTCTGGCTCGCGGTTATCGCGCTAGCGCTCGCGGCAATCATCGCGGGATACGTTAGCGGAAACGCCACTGCACCGCCACCTCTTCATCGAAGCGCGCAGCCGCGGGTTGCCGCGAGCGTGCATGCGGTGATGCACGATCCCTCGGATTCGCGCGTCAACGATCTCTTTGCCGCGGATGAAGTCGTCGTTGAGCGACCGCTGCGTGCAAGCGCGAGCTGGCTCGAGCCGCAACTTTCGATTGTGGTGGGATTGGCCGGGAGATCGCCTTCGATGGATTCGGCGTTCATGCAAACCAAGGTGCCGATTGCATTTGATATCGATCCGTCGGCCGCGCAGGCGACCGAAGTCGCGCAACTTGCGCATGAGTCGGGCAACGTCGTGCTGGTGCACCTCGAGCATGCGCCGACGCAGACGCAACTCGCACAACTGCGCAAGCGCTTCGGCTCCTTCGACGGCGTGGCGTCGCGAGCGACCGACGGGTTCGTGCAGTCGCTCGATGGGACGGGTTTGGTCTTCTTCGACGAGCGTGGCGATGCCGATGCGGGCGAGTTTGCGGCGGTCGGTATCCCAATAGTGCAACGCGACGCGACGGTCGACGATCGTACCGCGCGCAGCTACATTCACTTCATGCTGGCGCGCGCCGTGCAGCGCTCGCAGTTCGAAGGTCGCTCGGTTGTGCTGATGCGTCCGCTTGCGCACTCGCTCGAGGCGCTCAAGGCACTTGCTGCCACGAGGAATGTCCAATTCGTCCCGCTAACGCAACGTTAGCTCAGGAGGGACCGCACTTCATGGAACGCTTCGCACGTCTGTCCGTCGCACTGGCGCTGATCGGAGTGCTGGTCGCCTGCACGAATAACAGTGGCAGCGCCTCGTCGTCGAGCAGCGCCGCGGCCTCAACCGAAGCAGCCGCCACTGCCGTCGCCTCAACCGCCGCCGCCGCGCCGAGTGTCGCCGCTGGCGCCGATGGCGCGAAGATCTACAATCAAAACTGCTCGAGCTGCCATCAACCCAACGGGCAAGGTGTCACGGGCACGTACCCGCCGCTGATCGGAAATCCGACGGTGACTGGGTATGACATTCACCTGATTCACATCGTCAAGTTTGGGCTCACCGGAAAGACCACGGTCGGTGGTGTCGCGTACAACGGGATGATGCCGGCGTGGAGCCAATCGCTCTCGAATGCCGATATCGCCGCCGTTCTGACGTACATTCGTTCGTCCTGGGGAAACAAGGCGAGACCAATCAGCGAATCTCGCGTGGCCGCCGTCAACAAGAGCATGGAATAAAGAAGTCTCTACGTAGAAACTTCTTTACCTCTCCAAGTTGCTTTGTTGCCGAAAAGGCCCATAGCCCAAACACCCAGGCCGAAACAATCGCGTACCGGGAGCAGCCAAAGCGGCGGTGTTTCGCGCGCGTCGAGTGCGTCACGTGCCGCATAGTGCATCGCCGCGCGAAGTGCGAGCACGATGGCAAGTGCGCTCCACGCGATCGTACTCTGCGCCGCGAACGCGACCCATGCGAGTGCAAACGGCAACGGAAACGTTACGAACGAGAAGATATAGCCGGTTGTTTGCACCGATCGGATCGTGCGTGCCCAGCGCAGTTCGTGTTGCAACAGGGCGGCCACGCTAGGCTCGGAAACGATGTTGCATACGACGTACCGTGAGAGCGCAACGCGGTACCCCTGCGCCGTGACGAGTGCGCCTAACATGTAATCGTCGGCAACGTATGGTGCGAGCGCGTTGATACCGCCGATCGCCGCGAGTACGTCATGGCGGACCGCCATCGTCGAACCAAAGCAATAGCGTGGCGGACTACCGAGCGTCGCTACGAGCACCGACGGCGCGAACTGGTCGTTGAAGTGCATGGCACCCAGTTGCGATGCGAGTCCACCCAAGGGGACGCCGGCGTACAGGCAGGTGGCCGCGCCGACGCTCGCGTCGTCGAACTCGGCGCTCACCGACCGAAGATAGCGGCGGTCGACGCGCATGTCTGCGTCGGCAATAAAGAGCAGATCGTACTTCGCCACTTCGAGCATACGGGCGAGATTCGCGACTTTGGGATTGCCTGTCCGCGGCTCACCATCCACAACCAGCGTCAGGTCACGTTCGGGAAAGCGGTCGATCACGCGCCGGATCACATCGATTGCGGGATCGTCGCTGCGCTGCACACCGAAGATCACTTGGTACTCCGGATAGTCTTGATCGCAAAACGAGCAGAGGTTTTCGAACAACTCCGCGTCGAGACCGTGGATCGGCTTCAGAATCGTTACTGCGGCGCCTCCGTCACGCTGAGGTGCGAGCGCAGCGAGCCTCGAAGCGTTCGCAAAGCGATGGAGAGCGAAGAGCGCGATCGCGCAGTACGCGATGCCGGCAAGGCAAACGATCAGCACGCGCGCAAATCTGAGTACGCGAGTGTCGCAATGCCTGCGGCCTCGAGCTTTGCGCGCACTTCGGCGCTGGTAAGCGCGTCAAGTTCGCCTGCGAAGTCGTAGCCCGCGATCTGCGGATCGATCCCGGCCCACGGACCGGTTGCGGGGTGAAAGTACATCTCGCAGATGCCTGGCGGTAGCCGGTCGAGGAAGTCGAGCACACGCGCGCGTGTCATATGACCGGAGTAGCGAATGCCGTAGACGGTATCGTTGGTCGCGATGTGCGCGCGGTGCAACCGCCAGCGCATCAATGCGAGCCACGGTTGCAGAAACGCGGCATCGTGCGGTTCCGCCGGAATGCGCACCGCCTGCATGCCGTACTCGCGTCCGACTTTGATGATGATGCCGAGCACGGTTGGATGCACGTGCATGTGGTTCTGCGCGTTCACGTGATCGAGCTTCAGTCCGGTGCGCGCAAACGCTTCGAACTGCGCGCGAATTTCGGCTTCGAGGGCGCGCCGCGCGCCCGGGTGAAAGAAGAAGCGCAAGCCGGCGGCGACGAGGTCGCGTGGGAACTCGCCGTTGCGATCTACCAACGCGGCGACATCGCGCGCCGGCAGAATGGGTCGCCCGTTGACCAGCACGAGGTGCAGCCCAACGCGCAACGTGGGAAGCGCATGCGCGCGCGCAATTGCGTCGTCCGTGGCGGGTGCCGCAACCATGAGGCTCGCACTTCGTAAAATGCCGTTGCGATGCGCGCGCTCTACGGCTTCATTTACTTCTAATGATAGGCCGTAGTCATCGGCGGAGACGATCAGCTTCTTGGCCATTGGAGGGCTATAGAGTACCGTGGCGAACGCTGCGTTCCTTTATGACTCTCTTGCATGAACGTCAAGCACGGACGCGGGAATATTTGGCGGATGCGGATGTGCAATTCAGCGAGGTTTTCGAGCGTATTATGCGCCACTCGTTTGAGTACGCAGATCCGCTCTGCGCGAGTCTCGTGCTTTGGGCGTGCGACGCATGCGGGGGCGACTCGCATCATGCCTTACCGGTAGCAGCCTCGGTGGAATGCCTGCACCGCTTCAGCATCCTGCACGACGAACTGCAGATGCGGCCCGCGATTGCAACTGAAAGAGCAACGACCTCGTCGATCTGGGGGCTCGCACATACCTTGAATGCGGGCGACGCCTTCTTCGCGCTGGGACTCGGACTGCTGGCAAAAGACGCCGTCCAAGGTGACCGCGTACTCGACGTTGGTATCGTGCTCGCTAATGCCGTGCTTCTCGGCATCGAGCACCGCAATCGCTTGATACGCGCCTCGGCGCGCACACAGCGCAAGGCACGATACCGCATCGCGTATGAAGGCACGCACACGCTCATGCTCGCGCTCAGTTTGCGTGTTGGCGCAATGATGGCCGCTGCGCCGCCGCAGCTCGCGGATGCCTTCGCCCGAGCCGGGCGACTGCTCGGTGTTGCCGCGCAGCTGCAGGGTCAGGCGCGGGGCACCACCAGTCCGCTAGCGAAGCGATACGCAGCCAAGGCGCTCGCGATCGTAGAAGGGTCGCCGCTCTCGCGTACCTACATCGCGGAATTCAGGGAGATTACTTACGAGCTTGCAGCAGGGGGCTGATACAGGTCGCGTAGGCGACGCAAGCGTGTCGAGAAAGGCCGACCATCTTCGCATCAATATCGAACAGGATGTTCGCGCGAAAGGGGTCAGCTCCGGATTCGAACGGTATCGATTCGAACACTGCGCGTTGCCCGAGATCGCGCTCGAGGATGTCGACCTCGGCGTAACCCATTTCGATCGCACGCTGCGCGCGCCGATCTTGATCTCGTGCATGACCGGCGGCACCCCGGAGGCCGCGGGCGTCAATCGGACGCTCGGGCGCATTGCGCAGGAGTTCGGCTTTGCGATGGGTCTGGGTTCCGGTCGCGTGCTGCTCGAAGATCCGAGTACGCTCGAAAGCTTCGAAGTGCGCTCGGTTGCACCGGACGTGTTGCTGTTTGCGAATCTCGGTGCCGTACAGTTGAACAAGGGATACGGTGCCGCGCAGTGCCGGCACATGATGAAACTCGTGCAAGCCGATGGACTGATTTTGCACCTCAATCCGCTGCAGGAAGCGCTCCAGCCCGAAGGCGACACCGATTTTCGCGGCTTGCTCGGACGGATCCGCGAGCTGTGCGGTGCGCTCGGCGCGCCGGTCGTCGTCAAAGAAGTCGGCTGGGGACTCAGCGAACACGTGGTTCGTGAGCTTTTCCGCGCAGGCGTTGCGGGCGTCGACGTCGCCGGGGCCGGCGGCACATCGTGGAGCGAAGTCGAGCGGTACCGCACGCGCGAGAATTGGCGCGTGCGTGTCGCCGCACAGTTTGCCGGCTGGGGTATTCCGACGGCCGAGTGCGTCCGCGCTGCGCGCGCCGTCGAGATGGATGGTTTGATTATTGCGAGCGGCGGAATTCGCGACGGTGTCGACGCAGCAAAGGCAATCGCGCTCGGCGCCGATCTCGTCGGCATCGCGGGGCCGTTCCTGCGCGCAGCCGCGCAAGGCACCGACGCTGCGCGTGAGCTCGCGCGCGAAGTTGTCGAGGTACTGCGCATCGCGATGTTTTCACTTGGCGTACGATCGGTCGAAGAACTCAAAGGGACCGATAAGCTGGTGCCGGCGTGAAGGCGGTAACGCTCAAATCCGCCGACGCCTATTGCCGCGCGCTCACCAAACACCACTACGAGAACTTTATCGTCGCATCAGGGCTGGTACGTGCGGATATCCGGCGCGATCTCGCGCGCGTCTATGCATTTTGCCGCACGACCGACGATCTGGGCGATGAGAGCGCCACGCCGCAGGAAGCACTGACGCGCCTAGCGCGGTGGCGGGACGAGTTGCAGGCGACGTTTGCGGGGGCCGCACCCTCGCATCCGGTGCTGATCGCGCTGCGTGAAACGATCCAACATCGCTCGATTCCCCAACAGCTTTTTCTCGATCTGATCGACGCGAACGTGCAAGACCAGCATGTCACCTCGTATCAGAACTGGCCGCAACTCGAAGCCTACTGCAAGCTTTCGGCGGCGCCGGTCGGCCGGATGGTACTCGCGGTCTTCGGTGTAACCGATCCGCGGGCGCCAGGGTTATCGGACGACGTGTGCATCGGATTGCAACTCGCCAATCACGCGCAGGACGTCAAACGCGATGCGCAAATTGGGCGGCGCTATCTCCTCGACGACGAGATCGCGGCGTTTGGCACGTCGGGAGCCGTGCGTGCGCTGGTCGAGCGAGCGCGCCGGCTGCTCGATTCCGGCCGTGCGCTCGAAGCGATAGTGCCGTTTGCGCTGGGATTGCAGCTGCGTCTCTATCGCAAGGGTGGCCTCGCGATCTGCGGAGCCATCGAGCGACTCGACTATCACACCGAGGTACGACGGCCGACGATAAGCACGCGCGAAAAGCTCGCGATCCTTTTGAGGAGCTATGTCCGTAGCACTTAGTTTGGCTGAAGCGGAGCGGTATTGCCACACGATGGCGCGCCGCGAAGCAAAAAACTTCTATTGGGGCTTCATCTCACTTCCGCGCGAACAACGCAATGCGATCTACGCGCTCTATGATTTCGCGCGTCAGGTCGATGACGAAGCCGATGCGGCCGCCAACACGCCGGACTTGCCCGGGCGGCTGCGCCGGCATCGCGAGCGCCTCGCCAAGTGCGTGCGCGGCGAATACGGCGACGATCCGGTTATGCAGGTGCTTTCGGTCGCGGTTGCACGCTTTTCGATCCCCGAGCGTGAGCTGCAGATGCTAGTCGACGGCTGCGAGATGGATGGCACCAAGACGCGCTATGAAACGTGGGAAGAGCTACGCGTGTACTGCAATCTGGTTGCGTCGGTCGTTGGAAGGATGTGCGTGCGTATCTTCGAGTTCGAAGACGACGCGGCACTCGAGCGCGCGGACGATCTCGGCATTGCCTTGCAACTCACAAACATTCTACGCGACGTGCGCGAGGACGCGGGGCTCGGGCGCATCTATCTGCCGCGGGAGGATCTGCGGCGGTTCGGCGTCACCGAAGACGCGCTGCTCAGCGGCGGCGCTATCGAAGGATGGGAAGCGCTGGTCGACTTTGAATCGCTTCGCGCGCGCACGTACTTCACGCAGGGATACAAAGTGCTCGACTACATCGAGCGACGGCCGTCGGCGTGCGTGCGCACGATGGCCGGCATCTACGAGCGCATCTTGGAGAAGATCGAACGCGACCCCACGTTGCCGTTGCATCGTCGCGCGGGACTCTCGAGCACGGAGAAGATCGGCGCGATGGTGCGAGCTTGGCTGGGCGTCTAGCCGGCCGTGTAGCCGTGGTTGGTGCGGGCCTTGCCGGCCTTGCGGCCGCGCTCGATCTACGCGATCGGGGCTATGAGGTCGAGATCTTCGAGCGCACGCGGCTCTTGGGCGGTCGCGCAACCTCATTCGAAGTCGGCGGACGTGAGATCGACAACGGGCAACACGTGTTTCTGCACTGCTGCGATCGGTTCATCGCGTTCGTCGAGCGCGTCGGCATGGGCGACACGCTGCGCGAACAGGAACGATTCGACGCGCTCGTACTCGCGCGCGACGGGACAACGAGTCGTCTGCGCGCGGCGTCCTTGCCTGCACCGTTTCACTTGCTGGTCTCCTTCGCGGGCTATGCGCATCTCGACGTTGGAGGACGCTTGCGCGTCGCACGAGCACTGGCGAGTGCCGCGCTTGCACCCAAAGTCGATCCGCACCTGACGTTTGACGCATGGTTGGAGCGCAACGGCCAGGATGCTGCGACGCGCCGAGCGTTTTGGGATCCGTTTTTTGTCCCGGCGCTCAATGCATCGTTCGAACACGTGAGCGCCGCGGATGCGCTCTTCGTTATCTCGACGGCATTCTTGCGCGACGCCTCGGCGGCGCGGTTCGGATTCTCGACGGTCCCGCTCGCGCACGTAGCGGAGGCTGCCGCGGCGCGCGCTTCGGCCGTGCATCTTTCAACCGGGGTGCTGGCACTCGATGTCCGCAATGATGGCGTCGAATTGACGCTGCCCGACGATCGGCGCGCAGGCTTCGATGCGGTTGTGCTGGCGGTCTCGCCGCGCACAACGGCCAAGCTCTTGCAGAAGCCGGACCGCTTTGGCGTACGCGATCTCGAGACGTACGATCCCTACCCAATCGTCGATGTCCACATCTGGCACGATCGCGGCCCGCTGGGCTTTGATTTCGCCGCGGTGCTCGACTCGCCGCTGCAATGGATCTTCGAGAAAAGCGAAGGCTACGTGTGTTGCAGCATCAGCGCCGCAGGCGAGGTATTGACGGTCCCGACCGCGGAACTCGAACGTATGGCGTGGCAAGAGTTGCAAGCGTTCGTTCCGGCACTGCGCGGCGGTAGCGTTGTCAACGCAGCCGCGACCCGCAATCCGGAGGCGACATACCTCCCGCGTCCAGGGGCGCCGCGCACGGCGCAACGCACCGCGCATCCGCGTGTGGCGATCGCCGGCTCGTGGACCGAGACCGGCTGGCCCGACACGATGGAATCGGCGGTACGCAGCGGCGCGCTCGCCGCAGAGGCCATCGCCAATGGCTGACGCGCTCAAACGCAGCATCGACTGGTTGCTCGAGCGGCAGCACGCCGAGGGCTGGTGGAGCGGCGAGCTCGAGACCAACGTCACGATGACCGCGGAACAGGTCTTGCTTTACCGTTTTCTCGGCATCGACGTCGTGCCGATGCGCGATGGCGCAATTCGTCATATCCTCGGGTGCCAACGCAGCGACGGGTCGTGGGCCCTCTACTACGACGGCCCGGCCGATCTGAGCACGACAATCGAAGCATATGTGGCGCTCAAGGTACTTGGCTTCGACCCGCAGCGCGCGGAGATGCAGCGCGCGCTTGCGGTGATTCGTGCCATGGGCGGGCTCGCGCAGGCGCGTGTGTTCACCAAGATTTGGCTCGCACTCTTCGGCGTGTATCCGTGGGACGGCATTCCGTCGTTGCCGCCGGAGATGATCTACTTCCCACTCTGGATGCCGTTCAACGTCTACGACTTCGCGTGTTGGGCGCGCGGCACGGTCGCGCCGCTCACGATTGTCGTCTCGAAGCGGCCGATTCGCGCGCTCGGCGTCGACGTAGGCGAAGTGATCAATCCCGGTACCGAAGCCGCGATGCATCGCGTGCCCGGTTCGGGCTGGATGTGGTGGCTCGACGGTGCGCTTAAAGTGTACGATCGCCTCGGCGAGCAACGGTCGCGTACCTCGGCAATGCACGCGATGACCGATTGGATCGTGGAACGTCAAGAAGCCGACGGCAGTTGGGGCGGGATCCAACCGCCTTGGGTCTACTCGCTGATCGCGCTCGATCTTATGGGCTTTGCGCTCGATAGTCCGGTGATGCGCAAGGGGCTTGCGGGCTTCGATCGTTTCATCATCGACGATAGCGAGGGCTGGCGCCTGCAGGCGTGCATGTCGCCCGTTTGGGATACGGCGTGGGCGCTGCGCGCGCTTGCGCTCGCAGGCTTTACGCACGAGCACCCGGCGATGCAGCGCGCGGTAGGCTGGCTCGTGCAAGAGCAGATTCCGGAAAGCGCGCCGGGCGATTGGCGCATGCGTTCGGCGTTTCGCGGCGGGAATGGTTGGGCGTTCGAGTTCGACAATGACGCGTACCCCGATATCGACGATACGGCCGTGGTGGTGCTCGCGCTGGTCGAAGCGGGTGAGTCCAGCCTCGTGCGTAGCGCCGTGGAGAGTGGTACGGCGTGGACGCGCGCGATGCGCTCGCGCAATGGAGCGTGGGCGGCGTTCGATCGCGATAACACCCGTGCGTTGCTCTATCGCATGCCGTTCGCGGACTTCGGCGCGCTGATCGATCCGCCGACCGAAGACGTTACGGCGCACGTCGTCGAGATGCTCGCGGCGCTCGGGCATGACACGAGCGACGCCGATGTGCAAAGCGGCGTGAGTTATTTGCGCACGACACAGCGTGCCGACGGTTCGTGGTGGGGGCGCTGGGGCGTGAACTTCATTTACGGTACGTGGTGCGCGATCTCGGCACTTGGCATGCTCAAGAGCGGCGAAGATATGACGGCGCGCGGTGCTGCGTGGCTGATATCGAGACAAAACGCCGATGGCGGCTGGGGCGAAAGCTGCCACTCCTACGCCGACGAGTCGTTCGCGGGAATTGGCGCGAGCACGGCCTCGCAGACCGCATGGGCAGTCAACGCGCTGCAGATTGCGGGCCTAGGCAACCATCCGGCCGCAGCGCGGGGTTTGGCCTATCTCAAGGAGACCCAGACGCGCGATGGAACGTGGGAAGAGCCATATTGCACGGGGACCGGGTTCCCGAAAGACTTCTATCTGAACTATCACCTATACCGCCATCTCTTTCCGATGATGGCGCTGGCAACCGAGAAGCGAGAAACCATTGAGTTCGTTCCAAGAGAAGTTGACCGTCGGGAGTTACATCTTCGGTAAGAAGCTGAAGGGCGAGAAGAAGTATCCGCTCGTCCTCGAGCTCGAGCCGCTGCTGCAGTGCAATCTCGCCTGCGCGGGATGCGGAAAGATTGACCACCCCACGGACATCTTGCGCAAGCGGCTGAGCGTGGAAGAGTGCATGGCGGCCGTCGATGAGTGTGGCGCACCGTGCGTTTCGATCGCCGGCGGCGAGCCGCTGATCCACGATCAGATGCCGCAGATCGTCGCGGAACTGCTCAAGCGCAAGAAATTCGTCTTCCTGTGCACCAATGCGCTGCTGCTCGAGAAGAAGATCGATCTTTTCAAGCCGTCGCCCTACTTTTCGTGGATGATCCATCTCGACGGACTGAAGGAAGGTCACGACCAGTCGGTATGCCGTGAAGGCGTCTTCGAGAAGGCGATTTCCGCGATTAAGGTCGCGAAGGAAAAAGGCTTCAAGGTCATCACGAATACCACGTTCTTCGATCGCGACGATGCCAAATCGATTCGCGCCGTGCTCGACTATCTCAACAACGACCTCAAAGTCGACATGATGCAGATCTCACCGGGCTACGCATACGAGAAGGCACCCGACCAAGAACACTTCCTCGGCGTCGAGCGTACGCGCGAAATCTTCCGCGAAGCATTCGCCGGCGACAAGCGCAAAGAGTGGCGCCTCAATCATAGCCCGCTCTATCTCGATTTCCTCGAAGGCAAAGTCGACTTCGAGTGCACACCGTGGGGCATTCCGTGCTACACCGTGTTCGGCTGGCAGCGTCCTTGCTACCTGATGAGCGATGCGCCGTATGCGAAGACGTACAAAGAGCTGATCGAGGAGACCGATTGGGACAAGTACGGCCGCGGCAAGCATCCGAGTTGCAACAACTGCATGGCGCATTGCGGGTACGAGCCGACGGCGGTGATTCGCACCACCAGCTCGATCAAGGAATCGATTCGCGCGGCCCTTGGCACCAACTGACAAAGTATTTCTAACCGGCGGCTCGGGTTTCGTGGGAGCGCACGTACTACGTGCGCTTCTTGCTGCCGGCTATCGCGTGCGCGCGCTAGCGCGTACGCCGATGGCGCCGGTCGAAGGCTGCGAGATTGTCAGCGGCGATCTGCGCGAACCAGGCCCGTTTGCGCGTGCACTCGAGGGCTGCAGATATCTCGTGCACTGTGCGGCCCAGTATTCTTTTGGTCCGCGCGATCGCGAGGCGATCGTCCGCGTCAATGTTGCCGGCACGGAAGGCTTGTTTGCCGCGGCACACCTTGCCGGCGTCGAGCGCGCAGTGTTCACGTCGAGTTCCGCAACGCTCGGTCACGAAGCACACGCGCACACGTCGCGCGCTATCGACTATCACGAGTCGAAGATTTTGCAAGAGCGTGTCGCCTTCGCGAGTCGCGTGCCGACGATCGCGGTGTTGCCGACAGCGCCGGTCGGACCCGGCGATTGGAAACCAACGCCGACCGGCGGCATGATCGTCGACTATATGCGCGGGAAGATGGTCGCGCGCCCACCCGCCGACGGCGGCATTAATCTCGTCGACGTGGAGCAAGTCGCGCAGGCACACGTCGCAGCGCTCGAACGCGGCACCATCGGCGAGCGCTATGTGATCGGCGGTGAGAACTTTACCTACGACGCGCTCTGGGATCTGCTCGCCATGCTGACCGGCCGGCCTGCGCCACGCGTGCGGGCGCCGATCGCGTTGATCTACGCGGCGGCTTGGGTGGATGAACTGCGCTGTCGCGCGACGGGCGCAACGCCGTTCGTGCCGCTCGAGGGCGTGCGCATGTCGCAACGGCGGATGTTCGTCGATGCTGCGCCCGCGGCCGCCGCGCTCGGCGTCGATGTGCGTCCGGTGCATGATGCGCTCATGCGCGCGGTGATCTGGTTTCGCGATCGTGGCTATGCTGTCTGAAGAGCCGACGATCGTTGCGGCGACGAGTCTGGAGGCGCGCGCGATACGGCGCCGCGCACCGCATGCGACCGTCATCGAGTCGGGTGTTGGGCTTGCGCGGTGGAGTGGCGTGGCATTGCCGGGCATCGCGATCAGTTGCGGCCTCGCGGGCGGCTTACGCGACGAGCTTCCGACCGGGACGCTCGTCATTCCAAGCGCGCTCGCGACGACCGATGGTATCGTCGTTGCGTGCGACGGGGAATGGACGGCACGGCTGCGCGAAGCCGCGCAGCGCCTGGGTTACCCGAGCGTCGACGCATCGGTGCTGACGAGCGACACGCTCGTAACCGGCGCGGAGCGTGCGAGTTGGGCGGCGCGCGGTTTCGCCGCCGTTGACATGGAGAGTGCACGCATTCCCGCGCGCGGAATTGCCGTGGTGCGCGTCGTCCTCGATACGCCGCGGCGCGAGCTCTCGCGCGATTGGCTCAATCCGTCGCGCGCGATGCTGCGCCCACGCAACTGGGGGCAGATGTTCTGGCTCGCCCGCGAAGGCCCGCGCTGCGCCGACATCGCGGCACGCGTTATTGCCGCTGCACTTTCTGCCCTTTAACGAAGAGCGCTGAAACCGAACCAACCGCGAACGACAGCGCAGCGAGTGCAAAGAGCGTGCGATAGCCGGTGAGCGAGCCGTTGAAGTAGTGGATCAGTGCGGCGCCGATCAGCGGTGCAATGATTGCGGGAACATGGGTTGCCATGCCCCAAATGCCGAGATCGCGCGCCACGTCGCGCATCGCCGGCATCGCGTCGAGCGCGAGCGCCCAGCCGTTTGAGAGCACGCCGCCGTAGCCGATGCCGAAGACCAGCGCGGCAACGAAAACCGATGCCTCATACGGAGCGATGGCGTAGCCGAGCGCGGCGAGCGTCATCGGGATACCGCACAGCGCGACAATGACCTTGCGATACGGCCGGATGCGGTCGGAGAGAATGCCGAGCACGACGCTCGACGCGACCGCGCCGATCAAACCTGAGATGCCGGTCAGACCGGTTCCGCGCGAGGGATCCGCAACGTGCAGCACATCGCGGAAGAAGTACAACACGAACGTGCCGAGCAGCGTGAGGCCAAAGACGATGCACGCGCGCCCGATGAAGACCACGACGAAGTCGTACCAGTCCCGAATGTGTGCGTGATCTTGCGCGTCGTGTTCTCTGGGCGCGAGTCCGCGCAGCGAGAATGCGCTCACCGCGACGAGAACCGCGCAGGCGATAAAGACGGTCTTCGGATCGACGAGGCCGCCGAGCACGAGGCCGAAGACGGTACCGAGCAGCGTTATCGCGCCTCGAATCCCCGAAGCAACGCCCCACAGCGTTCGTGCGATCGCGTCGGGCAACATCGCCTGATACGCCGTCGTGCTGACCGCCTGTCCCACCGTTCCGACCAGGATCGCTTCGAAAAACGTCGGGACCGTATGGGCGCTCGCGGCGAGAACGAGGCCAATGACGTTGAGGGCTGCGCCGAGCAGCGCGATGGCCTGACGCGGCGTGCCTTTGCCGCGCAGCTTATCGGAGAGCGCACCGATCGGCCAGGGCAAGAAGACGTTGACGACGTTGATGAGACTCGCCAGCGCAGCATAGGTCGCGACGTGATTCTCGGGCGCGAGATGCACCAGCGCCGACGGAATGGCAATTGCCAAGAGCGCCGCTTCTTGCAGCGACAGGGGCAACCAATAGATGTTGACGAGGAGGAGCGTGCCGAGCTTGGCATCCTTGCCGATTCGAATCAAACGGGACACTAGTCCCAGAGTACGGAGAGCATCGAGACCGAACCTCCATCGATCCCTTCGACCGGAAAGCTTATGTGGTCGCGCTCGTCTGAGGCACCCATCGCATAGAGTAGCGGGAGGTAGTGGTCGGGTGTCGGAGCAGAGAGCCGCGCGTCCTCACCCAGCGACTCGTAGTCGATCAACGGCTCAAAGCTACGCGATGTCAGCAACTCGCGCGCTTTTGATTCAAAGCGCCGCGCCCAATCGAAAGGTTCGATGGGATGACGCCCCCACGCAAATGCTTCCAGATTATGCACGATGTTGCCGCTCGCCACGATCATGACGCCATCGTCGCGCAGTGGACGCAACAGCATGCCGATTTCGAAGTGCAGCCCCGGCTCGAGTGTCTCGTCGATGCTCAGTTGCACGACCGGCACATCCGCATTGGGATAAACGTGCACCAGTACCGACCACGTGCCGTGATCGAGCCCCCAGCGTTCGTCGCCCATCGCATCGAACGGTGCGAGCAATTCCGTGACGCGCGCCGCCAGACCGAGATCGCCGGGCGCGGGGTACTGCACCGCATGCAATTCGCGTGGGAAGCCGCCGAAGTCGTGGATCGTACGTGGGTGCTCGTTCGCCGTCACGAGCGTCGCCGGCACGTACCAGTGCGCGGAGATCGCGAGGATCGCGCGAGGGCGCGGCAATTGCGCGCCGAGTGAGCGCCACGCGCGGGCGTAGGCATTATCCTCGATGGCATTCATCGGATTGCCGTGGCCAAAAAAGATGACGGGCGCGCGGTTTTGTTGCATTTACATGCTGGAGGCGCCGATGAAGCGTTGATATGCGTCCGTTTGCAGTTCACTCATGCTGCGCCGCACGATCGTGCCGCCGTGCGCGACAACGATTGCATCGATTGCATCGGACGCGGTGTCGCCCGCATGGATGAGCAGCACGTGATCGCCCGCGGGTAACGCCGCGTTGAGCTCGTCCAGCGCTTCGTCGCCTGCGCCGCCCGGAAGATTTGCCATATCGTGACTGGGCGGAAATGCCGTTTCAACGTCGGCGAGGTCGAGATCGCCCGCCGCGTTACGTTCGTATACAGAGGCACTGCGCACGTCGAGCGCTCCGGCGTTAACCGCACGCTGCAGGTCGGCGTGGGCGGCGATAGCGGCTTCATGCGTTGTGAAGATGGCGGCGATGTAGCTTTCCATATGCTCAGGCTATCCAGTCGGCCCCGCCGGAGGGAGGAAGTGGGAGTTACTTCTTTCCGCGGGGCCCCGGGCCTACCATGGAGCACATCATGAAAGAATTAGCTGCAGATATTGCCGGAACCGTGCGAGCGGTCCAAAACCAATGGGGCTGGTACCTGTTTCTCGGCATCGTGCTCATCGCGGCCGGCGTGCTCGCGATCATCTATCAAGGAGCCGCGACGGCCGCATCGGTGGTCGTGTTCGGTGCGTTGCTGCTCGTTGCCGGCGTGACGCAACTCATCGCCGCATTTCAGTCGCGCGGTGCAGGACACGTCATCCTCTTGCTGCTCGTCGGCATTCTCGACATCATCGTTGGGTGGATGCTCATGCAGCATCCCGAAGCGGGCGCGTTGACACTCACGTTGTTGCTCGCGGCGCTGTTCGTCTTCACCGGGCTCTACCAGTTCGTGGCGGCACTGTGGCTGCAGCTGCCGAACTACGGCTGGTATGCCTTCAGCGGGATCATCACGTTCGTGCTAGGCGTCCTGCTCTGGGCGCAGTGGCCGATCTCCGCTACGTGGTTCATCGGCTTCGCCGTCGGCATCAACTTCATCTTTGCCGGGATCGCCTGGGCGGCATTCGCACTCAAAATCAAACCAGCAACGATGGCGACGGCTACGTAAGCGACGTGCCTTTGGTTTCAGGAGCCCAGCGCAAAGCAATCCCGAGGCCGAGAAGTGAGATAGCAAGCGCCGCATAGATGACGGCAGTAATCCCGTAACGCGCAAGCACGAGCGGCAACGCAAATGTACCGATGAACGCGCCGACGCGACTGACGCCTGCGGCGACGCCGGTAGCCGTTGCGCGAATCGCGGTCGGAAAGAGCTCGGCCGGATACGTCAGTTCAAGACCGGCGGCTGCGCCGATACCGATCGCATACGCCGCAAACGCAAACACGACGATCGCCGTGCTGCCGCTCAAGAGCAGTGCAAACGCTGCCGCGGCGATCGCAAATCCGGCGATGCAAAGCGGCCGGCGTCCCCACCGTTCGACGAGCGGCAACGAAAGTAACGAACCGATGAGAAACGCCGCCGTGACCGCGACGCTGCCGGCGGGCGAGGCCTGATCGCTCAGGCCAAGCGCTGCGAGCACGGTGGGCGCGAAGGTATAGATGGCAAAGAGCGGCACGACTTGCAGCAGCCACATGATCGAGACAAAGAGCAAGCGCCCAGCGTTCGGCGGCGCAAAGAGGCTCGAAACCGACGCGTGCGCGACCTCACCACGTGCACGCGCCGCGAGCCACAAGGGCGTTTCTGGTGCGCTCGCGCGCAGTACCAAGCCGATTGCCGCGATCAGCGCGGGACTTGCAAGGATCCATCGCCAACTTTGCGGTCCGCTTCCCAAAAGCGCATAGCCGACGACGTAGGCCATCATCGCGCCAAAGAACCATGCGACTTGCATGCTGTTGACCGCCGCGCCGCGCAAACGCGCGGGTACGGATTCCGCGATCAACGCACCGGCAATCGGATAATCGGCACCGATCGCGACGCCGAGGATGAAACGCAGCGCGATGAGTTGCCAGACGTTTGTCACCGCGAGTTGCGCGAGCGACACGACCACAAACACCGCGAGGTCGGCGATCATCAATGTGCGCCGTCCGTAGCGATCGGTCAACCGCCCAAAAACCGGTGCGCCGATGAGGATGCCGAGCAGGGTTGCAGCGCCGAGCAATCCGGTCATCGCCGGACTCAGAGCGAACTGCGGGCCCAACGTGACGAGTGCGAGGCCGACGCTGCTGAGGATATACCCGTCGCAGAAGAGCCCAACGTTCGCATAAACCAGCAGTTTAAGGTTGATGGCATCTCCTTTTTTCGCTCACTTGTGTGTGCTATGCTCAGGCAGGGGCTTCATTGCTACCCAGATGGCGGTGCCCATGCAACGTGCGTTCTTTGCGTCGATTCTTGGAATCGCCGCATTGCTCATCGTCTCGTGCGGGCACACGCCGCAGGCTGCGCTACCGCTGACAGGAGGTGTGGCGCCGGCCGGCTACGTTGTAGCGGGCGCAGACGCACGGCCGCGGCCGACCTTCTCGTTTCAGGAGATGATCGCGCTCGGACTCGCCCGGTACGTTTGCGAACCGCATCGGGGCAAAGGTTGTCAGGCGATCGTGATCACGCCATTGGGTATGCAGCTCACCAGACGCGACGTGCCGACTCCGCCACCGCATCCACACACCATTCCGCCTTCGCAGCCGCCCTGCGCGAATCGCACCTGTCCGACGCCGCTGCCGACGTTGCCGCCGTTTCCCGGCGGAGGAACCGGCTCGAGTTCAGAGTCGGGATTCGGACTCGGTCCGCCCGACTATCACAGCGCGTATCGCTTTCCGGTACACGGCGGCCAAGACCAGACGGTAGCGGTGATCGAGGTTTCGCACGATCCGTACTTGGAGCACGACCTCGATATCTATCGCGAACAGTATGGGTTACCCGTATGCACATTCCAAGGCGGCTGTCTGCGTCAAGTCGACGGGTCGGGTGGAAAAAACTTCCCACCGGATGTGCAAGATTACGCGGAAGAGAGCCTCGACGTCGATATGGTCTCCGCCATCTGTCAGGATTGCAACATCCTCGTCGTCGAGACCAACGTCCCGAACCTGACGAGCAATGCGGTTGTTACTGGGCCGTGGATTACCGCGCTCATCGACGCGACGAATACGGCAGTCAACCTCGGAGCAAATGCCGTCAGCTTGAGCCTCGCGGCGTATTCCGGGGCTTTCACGCAAACCCAGTTTACAACCGATGAGGCGCTGTTCAGCCATCCCGGTGTCGTAATTACCGCGAGCAGTGGGGACAGCGGATTCAACGGGGAGGTTCCACAGCAGGACTTCTTCGGCAATGCTGTGCCGGCGGGCTTCAGCAACGTCGTCGGCGTCGGCGCGACATCTCTGACGGAGAACCTGAATTTGTACGCACCACGCGGATGGAAAGAAAGCGCGTGGATTGCAAGCGGCAGCGGTTGTGGACTTGATCCTAGCCCGAGCTTTCAACTCCCGCTCGTATTGCTCGAACAACCGAATGGCTACATCGATTGCCGTTACACGCCCGACATCGCTTTCAACGGCGACGCGACAACCGGCTATGGGCCGCTCGTCTATAGCACCGTTCCTTCATGGCTTAGCTGTCCGGCGTGCAGCATGTGGCAAGAAATGGGCGGCACGAGCGCATCCTCGCCGGCAATCGCGGCCGCATACATGCTGGCCTCGACACACGGTGTTCCGGAGCCCAGTCTTGCAACGCTCTACGCACACTATCAAAATTTTCCAGGAGTAACTTTCGATATTACGACGGGCACAAATAATTTAGGCGGATACGGTTGTTTGCCGTCCGTATTGTGTAACACGGCGACCGGTTTCGACGGCCCAACCGGCGTGGGAACGCCGAACGGCATCGGATTATTCTTGCCATAGCAGCTATGCACTCTCTCGAAAACGCGATGCCTTGCAGCGAGGCGGAGGAGAGCGACAGGCAGTTGCAGACAGTAGACATCGGCACCTATGAGGGGCGCCTGCAAATCCTTGAAATCCTGGCATCCGCATATGAGGTGCCCCGGGGCCTGCCCGACCCGATGGCCGGCGACGGCATTCAAACACAATGGCAACTCGTCTCCGGCCGCGCTCCGATCGCCTGGTGGGACAAAGTCAATTATTGCTTGATCGTTTGGAGGTTCCTCGCGCTGCAATCGCGCGGCGAGTTTCAGGAATACGATCTTCGCGGCGCAAAACAGGTTGCGTTGCCAGATTCCGTACGTCGCCTGCTCTTTCGATACTACGATGGCGTACGAGCCATCGAACGTGATCGCATCTCGACCGGGCTCCTGCAGGCGTTGTTTTGGACCGTTCATGCGCATACCGTAACGCTCGCCATGCGCTCGGCACGCGAGGACATTCCGTCGCTACCGAGCGGCGAAAAGGTCTTCGCTCTTGGCTGGGGAGACGTGATGGTACGAATCGTTGCCGGCGCGAATTTTTCTACGGGCCAGGATTCGATGGGCCCCATCAACGCCACGTTCCTTCCGCAACGAATCTGCCGACCAGCTGATCTCGAACCAGAAATGCCGAGTGATCTTCCCGATGGCCAGCGGGCTACCGTCGTCGCGATCGCCGCACTCTATCATGAACGTAGCTGGAACTTCCTCTACACGCCGTTGCTCCAAGCAGTCGCGGCGGCGATAAACTTCGTGATGATCGCCGAGACCAGCATCGTGCGCACTATTCGGAGGTTTCGCTGAGTGCGCAACGGCCTAGTTGCCGGAAAGAGCGGAAATCAGCTTTGCCAATGCAGCAAAAGGCAATAGGAGCCATTTTGCCACGACTATGAGAAACGTTGGATAGACGCGCGGGATCAGGATCTCGACCGGCTGACCGATTCCAGCATCCTTTCTCAAGGCTTCGGCGGCGAGCAGTCCCGTTGTCATGGCGCCCTCCATCGAAACCAAATCGATATGTGAGCGGCAGTAATCACCCGCAACGTAGAGGTTCTTCAATTGCGTTTGCGCATTCGGACGAAACTGCCACGCCCCGACGTCATTCATGAACAGTGGCTGCTTAACATGGGATTGAAAATAAACCCTGTCGATTTCCTCGTCGGTAATCTGGGGCAGAAATTGGCGCAGATCGTTCAGTAATTGCGCAGTAGCTTCGTGGGCCGAAAGCGCCTCCAGATCCTGAAAATCAGAGGCTATCAGATTGAGGACGGTCGTATCGTAGCCGGACCAAATTTGGGAGACGTCCAAAAAAGACAGACTGAATCGTGAGTTGACGAGATCGACGTGGTGGGCGGGAATCCCCGGAATCCGATGTCTCAGATACACATCCAAGGCGGCCATCGGGCGAACGTTCAATCCACGGACGCACGACAGATCCGGCGCAGATCTGTAAACGGCGTCGTCGATCAATCGTTCGAGGCGTTCGCAGGGTAGCGCAAAGATCGCCCTTTCGAAGCCGTTGACGGTCGTTTCCCTGCCGTCGCTGATGAATCGAAGTCCCGTGACTTCGTTCGTATCGACGTCTATGCGGTCGAGTTGATGCTCCAGTAAGATCTCACATCCAAGGTCCCGCAAGCGTTTTTCGATGGGATCGATCCAAAACTGCTGGAGGTTGCCGCGCGGAATCCGAAACATCGGAAGCGGATACTTAAGCCAATATCGCATGACCGTTCTCATCGTCATTGCTGAAACAAAATAGCTCGGAACGGAAATGCCTTTCAGCATCATGTCCTGATATTGTTCGGCGAGTTGCTCGGTTCGATAGAATCTCGAACGAATGAAACCGGTCGCACTGATTTGATCGAGCCTGGACCGCTCGCTATAACGTTGCGTAATGAGGTCCAGCAGCGAGAAAAAAAACAGGAACATTTCGGGAGGTGATAAGATGCCGGACATGATATTGGAAAGCAAGTATCGCGCCGATCCCAGGTTCCGAAGAATCTTGAATGTCGGAAACTGGCCCGCTTCGAGATGCCAGTATTCGGTACAGTCGACAAAATTATCAGCGATACCGAGTTCATCGATGAGCTTCCACACATTCGAGTACCACATGGGGAAGATGTGGTAGCCGTGATCGTCGTAGCCGCCCAAGATGCTGTCGGCGCCGCACTTTCCGCCAAGCCGGACTCCGGAATCGTAGATTGTAACGCTGCAGCCGCGCTGCAGGAGACGGATCGCGGCCGACATTCCGGCAATCCCCCCACCCACGATCGCCACTTTGGGTCTACCCATGCCGCGATTGTACATCATCGAGCGATCATGTTAGCCTGCCAAAGGAACCACGTGAAATTTCGAATTGCGCGAAACCGCAAAGTCGACACGTTCTGGCTGCTCTCGCTCGGCGAGATCCTCCTGTCATTCGCCATCTTACCCTAGGCGGCGGCTGAAAGTTCGCGTTCGAAGAGCGTGGCGACGTACTCGATCATCTCTGGATCGATCGTTTGTAGCCGGGCCTTTGTCGCTCGCGGCCAGTGCGATGCGAAGTCGTTGGCCTCCACAAACGCGCGTAGCGCCTCGGCAATTATGTGGAATTGGATCCCGCCCGGTGGATCGCCCAGGACCGGTCCGCGCCGGGGCGGACAGAATCATTCATCAGGAAAAACAACGGAAGTGGAGGGGTAGGTATCAGTATGCGGTGGGACGTCTGGAGAATGTCGGTTGCCGTTTGCGCGGCTGTTGCAGCAGGCGGTGAGACAGTCACAACGGTTTCGACCGGCGGCAATCGCGTCATCCAGGAGGTTAAAAAGGGTCTCGGAATAGCGTGCCGAGTTTATGGGCCGCCGTCGACCACCGGCGATTTCAGCTATCTTGTTAGTGACATCGGCCGCGAGGGAGTGCCACGGCCGAGCACGAGCGAAATGCTAATTATCAATCGCATTAAAAAAATCTTTTGCAAGCGTACTTTCGTCGCGCGTAGCCCCTCGGCGATTATGTGGAATTGAATTCCGAATCGGCTGGTTTCAGAAACGTCCCGCCACTTGGACCAATGCGTGCTACGATTGCGGCATGAAGGTCAGCTTAAGCGAGCTGCTGGACAAGCTCGGGCGGGGAATGGGGAGACGGGTTTCTGGCCCGTCTCTTCAAATGATGTGGTACTGCTCTGATCGTCCGAGCGAGTTCAAGGTTTGCTTTGCTTCGAACCAGCGCACGTCCAATGTCGATCGGGAACGCTGGTCTGATGTTCTCGACCCGATGGGTAATCCGATGCCGGAAGACAACTGGGATTTTGAACCCTGCGCGATCCATCGTGGATTGTTTCAGAGAGAAGAAGACTAGGCTGCAGCTTGAAAGTCCAATAGAAGAAGTCTTTCGACGTAGTTGTAGAGTTCAGGATCGATCGTTCGTAAGCGCGCTTTCGTCGCGCGGGGCCGGGGCCAATGCGATGTTACGTCGTTAACCTCCACAATGCGCGCAATCCCTCGGCAATTATGTGGAATTGAACCGATGACAATCTTAGACCGGAGGTGCCCGAAGCGAATGTACGATCCAGGCGGTTTCCTCAAAGAATTCAGGCTCGAGGCTCATCCTGAGGCCTGTATTGGCACGCCCGAATCGATTGAGTCCGCGGGGCGCAAGTCGCTTGAGCAGGGCAAGGCGCTTGAGCTGGACAGGTCGCGCGAGGCGTCGCGTTCCTTCAGTGGCGAACTCTTGCGCTTGACGCCCGAGCCGGTACCCCCGGGCACGCCAGCCGGGTGGAGAGGCTTTCGCTTCACCACTCCCGATCGAGTAATTCTCGGAACGGTTTGCGGAGTAATACGCGACCAGGAAACCGGTCTCGTATTGTTCGTGATGCGTGATACCTCTCCATCGACTCATTCGGGACAAGCAAATCTCAACATGCGACAAGACAAACAGACGCCGTTCGAATCGCACATTCTCGTTCCACCGAACGGCTACGTGTCACCCGAACTCGTTGTGGGCGGCAGCGAACTCTAGGCATGCCGCCGCGCGAAACTCTTTGTGAAAGAGTTTGTCGATATCGTTGAACAACTCGGGATCGAGCGATTGTAATCGTGCTTTCGTCGCGCGCAGCGCCTCGGCAAGTTAGGGTATCGTCGCTCCGAGCGCGCTTGCAATCGGTCCGGTCGTTGCCGAGCCGTTCACCGTTCCGGCGTAGTTGAAAACCGGCGTCGCGTCGCGCGAACCGTTGGTGGCGGTGCCGCCGCCTGCGAGGCCGGCAGTGGATACGCAGCCGGCTGCATCACTGTTGACGGTTGTCAGCGTTCCCGCGTTGACGAAGACGGCGGGACCGGCCGCAACGCCACCGCCGCCATCCAAGGTCAAATCGCCATTCCCACCGGCGAGCCCGACAAGCGCTCCGCCGACTCCGGCGACGGCGTCGCCGCCGCCTCCTCCGCCACCGGGGCCGCCGTTGCCGCCAACGGTGCCCGCGCCAGAGCCTACCCCGCCGCCTCCTCCGCCGAAGCCGCCCGCTCCGCCGCTGCCCCCTGAGGGAGCGGTGCCGCCTCCGCCCCCGCCGCCGCCGCCAAAGCCGCCGCTGCCGCCGTTGGCACCATTGCCGACGCCGGTAGCGCCGTTGGCGCCGCTGGGATTACCGGCATAACCGCTACCGCCCGAACCACCCGCGGAAGGGATGCAACAGCCACTGCCGCCACCGCCACCGCCGCCGCCAGTCCCGCCGCCTCCGCCAACATTGGTCGCAGGACCCGGGCTTCCGCCGCCGAGCACGCCACCGCCGCCGCCTCCACCCCCTGAGGTGCAGCAGGGGCTGAGAATGGTGAGGCCGCCGGCGCCTCCGCTTGCGTTAAGGCCACCGCCGCCACCGCCACCCCCGCCGTCCGCGCCACTGAGTGAACCGGTACCGCCGCTTCCGCCGATCGCCGAAGCATTCGTGATGTAGTCGTTCTTCAATGTGACGACCGCGGTGTTCTGATTAACGAACACGCCCGCACCCAGCCCTGCGCCGCCTCCGCCGCCGCCGTCGATCATCCCCGGGTTCGAGCCGCCGTTGCCGCCCTGAGCGATCACGTTCTGGATCTGCAGGTTCGTGAGCGTCACGGTGCCGCTATCAATGAAGAACGCGCGATAATTACTCCCGCCGTCGACGATGACTGCGCCGAACGTGCCGCCATCGACGATCGTGTTCGCGGAAATTGGCGGTAACGGACCGGCGAGTGTGATTGTGCATGGTGCGGCGACCGTGCAGCCGGCAAACGTGATTGCGCTCCCAGGCGTCGCATTCGCCGCGAGAATCGCACCGCGCAAGTCGTAGGGGCTACTGCTTCCCGCGCCGGTGCCCGGCGGTGCTCCCGGACTCGCATCGGTCGGGACGGTCACGACGATACCGTTTGCTGCTATGTCGAGCGAATACGCGTTGCTCGCGCCGTTATTCGTCGTCACTGTGACGTTTTGCGCGCCGAACGTGGCGCTGCCGGCGATCACGAAGCTCGCGGTCAGCGATGTCGCGCTCGTTACCGTCACGCTGTTCACGGTGACGTTCGCACCTGCCGTTACGGTCGTGCTCCCACTCACGAAATTCGTCCCGGTCAATGTCTCGCTAATGGTATTGCCGGCCGCACCGGTGGCTACGCTCAACGCGGTGAGCGTGGGCGCGGGGAACCGTAGCGTTGCAGTCGCAGCCGTAAAGCCGGTCGCATTCGCGGTGATCGTCGGATTCGCGTCGAACGCGGCAGTGTAATCTAACTTGATGCCACTCGTAGGCTGTGTAACGCTGGTCTGCGTGAGTGAGGAGCTGCCGCTTGCGTCGGAATCGCTTAGCGCAATGGTGACGGGGTTGCCACTCGCGTTCACGTACACACCGGGCCCGACGATAACGTTGCCGTCCGCATCGAGTGCGTTCACCGTCACGCCGACCGAACCGGCGGTCCCCGGTGTCACCGTCGGCGACGCGAGCGAGAGCGCGAGCGACGCCACCACGCCGTTGAACGTCACGTTGACGGCGTTGGCTTGATTGGCGACGATCGTTTGCGTCAGCGTGCCGGTCGAAAGCAGGTTGCCTGCGCCGTTGGTCGCGTCGTAGAGGTTCACCGCGAAGGTATCGCTGCCAACGGGTGCGCTCACCGTCCCACTGCAGACCGCGGTGCAATTCACGGTGGTAGGCGTGGCGCTGCCGACCGCGATGGTCGCGGATTTGGTCGATACCGAGACGTAGTTCGGCACGCGTCGTGCGTGCGCGCCGGTCGCGGTCGGCACGACGATGTTGAACGAGACGGTGACCTCTTGCGTCTTTTGCTGCGTTGGTTGCGGCTGCGGTTGTTGCTGCGGGACGACGCCAGTAGTCGAGCCACCGCCGCATCCGACGAGAAGCGCGAGAGCTAAGATGACAGCGGTCGCGACACGCATCTTACGAACCTCCAACCGTGGTCGTCGTGACGCCGATCGTCAGCGTAGCGTTTTGCCCGCCGCCGCCGGTAATCGTGAACGTGCAGCTTCCCGCCGCGACCGGCACTACGGAAAACGAGGCGGCCGTCGCGGCTGAGATCGTTGCGATACCGGTGCAGGTGGTCCCCGACGCAGTAAACGCGCCGCTATAGTTGGCTTGCGTTACCGTCACCGTTTGCGCGTTGCTTGCGCCGGTCGCGGTGAATGCAAGCGACGACGGCGAAAGCATGACGCCACCGGGCGTTGGCGCAGTGGTCGGCGTGGGCGTTGGACCGGCGACGAATGCGCTACCCGCGGGGTAGCACGCCGAGACACCAAAGCTCAGTATGCAACTGGCAACAAGGGTGTACGCCGGGCTGCTCATTCCCCGTACTATCTCGAAGCCTGAGCGTCATCCCTGCCGCGCTATGCCGCGGCGCGGAAATCCAGGGCGAATAGGCCCTCAACGTACGCGAACATCTGTGGATCGATCGTCTGCAGACGAAGCTTCGTTGCGCGTGGCCAATGTGATGCAGGATCGTTAGCCTCCGCAAACGCGCGCAGCGCCTCAGCAATTATGTGGAATTGGGTGGCGTGTTTCGATTCCGTCCGGCGGATCGCCCGGGACCGGTCCGCATCGGGGCGGACAGAATCACGCATCAGGAGAAACAACGGGCGTAGAAGGGCGGGTATCACTATGCGCTGGGACGTCGGGAGAATGACGGTTGCCGTTTGCGCCGCCGTCGCTGTTATGTCTTGCAATAGTCCATCATCATCCGACAACAGCGCCTCGGCAGGCGGTGAGACCGTCACGACGGTTTCGACCGGCGGCAACCGCATCATCCAGGAGGTTAAAAAAGGTCTTGGAATAGCGTGCAGGGTTTATGGGCCGCCTTCTACCACCGGCGATTTCAGCTATCTTATTAGTGACATCGGCCGCGAGGGAGTGCCGCGGCCGAGCACCAGCGAAATGCGAATGATCAATCGCATTAAAAAATACGTACGCTCTAAAAGCCTTCGCTTCGAGTACGTCGCTGGGCGCGAGTTCATAGTGTACGACGCAGCATTGGGACCGTGCGAGACCGCCGCACCTGGATACAGGGTGTTAAACTCGGAGAGCTGCAATCTGTACTATTCACCAACGGACGACTTTGATGGCGCGAAGGCGGTGCCTGATTGTTATGGCACACCGGAGCCTTGGATCGTGAACAAGACTGGCTGAATAAGAATAGGGACGATAGAGGTGCCGGCTCTATCGCCCCCAGGCGCGTTAGGTGAGCGAAATCTTGCTTGATATGTGCAATTTCGATCACCGCGTTAGGGAAGACTAGAATCGCTGTATTCGGTCTTGGGTTCCCAAGGCGACCACGTTGTGGTGTAGTGAACCCCGTCCCTGACACAGAAAGTTGAGCTTGCCTACCTGCTGTGGAGGTAAGTCATGCCCCGTGTCTACCGGCGCTTCAGCCGCGAATTCAAAATGCAGATCGTCGATGCCGTTCTGAAGGGCGGCACGGTCAGCCAAATCGCCAAAGCCAACGAGCTTCATCCGGAAGTCGTGCGCAAGTGGGTGCGCGATTTCAAGGCATACCAGAAAGATGCATTCGCCGGCCGCGGCAAAGCGTACACCGATAACGCGAAGATCGGTGAGTTGGAACGGCAACTGGGCCAGCTCGCCGCCGAAAACTTGATTTTAAAAAAAGCCTTGCGGCGTATCAAGGAAGTCGCCCGCGAGAGAACCGAGTAACGCTTCTCGCGCTGGCCTCGGAATTGCACGGAGTTGTCGTTCCGACGCCATACGGTATGGTGCGCCTCACGAGAACGGCTTTTGCTCGCGCGTGGAATCTGCCACGATCGGCCTTCTATCGCCCTTGGGTTCGAACGCCACGCAAAGGCGACGCGCGGCTGGTCATCGCGATCAAAGAAGTGCTGATCAAGCATCCGCGCTACGGCTATCGGCAAGTGACCAATCGACTACGCAAGCGGGAAACAGTCAATTCCAAGCGGGTGATGCGCTTGATGCGCGTGCACAATCTGCTCGCAAAACCGCTGCGACGCCCGAAATGGCGTGGCGCTCGCGGTACGTACGGAGATCTCCCAAACCTTTCTCGGTTCGAGCCCAGCGCTCCGGATCAGTTGTGGTTGACCGACATCACGTTTGTGCCGATGCGCTCCCGCTGGGCTTACCTCGCGGTGATCGTTGACGCATTCAGTCGCCGCTGTGTTGGCTGGGCCATCGGAACGAAAATCACAACCGACTTGACGCTCGAAGCGCTGCGAATGGCGCTGGTTTCTCGCCGACCGAAAGCGGCGCTCGTGCATCACTCGGATCGCGGCAGCCAATACTACGCTTCTCGTTACCAAGACCTGTTGCTAGAAAATGGTGCGGTGCAGAGCTTTAGTCGCCCCGGAACGCCGACCGACAATCCAGTATGCGAACGCTTCATCGGAACTTTGAAACGCGAAGAAATCTGGCTGCGCGCATACGTTGACCTGGATGACGCCGAACGGTCAATCGCCACATTGATCGCTGACTACAACTTGAATCGAGCGCACAGCTCACTCGGAAAGCGGTCTCCCATTGAGTTTGAACGAATGCATCATCAGGCCGTTATGAGCCAACTTCGGCAAGCCGAACTGAGTGTTCCTTAAGCGGGGTTCACTACACGTGTTGCCATTACAGAACACCTGTTGGGGCGTACAGTTTATTGGCAGCTCGCCCACCGACGTGAATAAATATTGGCCAGTTTGTGTCGCTCCGTGAAGAATGCCAAGATTCTCTCCGCATGTGAAACGGGCGGAATTGTTGTTCATCGTGACTTGGCCACCAGGTGGTTTCAACCACGGCGCTATTGAAAAGTCGTTGTTGTATTGAAACCCACCTTCAGTGAGACTGCGGCTGCCCGCGTTGTTGCCCTGTAGTTCCATGTACAGATAGCCTGCATCATTACTGACGCCGGTGTTGGGGTTGATCGGGAAATTGCTGGATCCGCAGGGGACATTCACGAAGCCAAAGCCAGCTGTGAATCCACATAGCGAGACCTGCCTCACGTACGCCCCCATCGGCGCGTTCGGTGGATTAGGCGGAGAACAGGGCGAGGAATAGTCCATCGGGTGAACTCGAGTTCCCGCTGCAGCGACGAGCGACCGCGCACCGGGTGCACTCTGCTGCCCGGCGGTTTGCACCGGTGTGAGGGTAATGTACTTTAGGAGTCTCGGGTTGTTGCTCACGAGCCGATTTCCCGGTCCAAGATAGACGAAGTCACCACGCATGTTTGCGGGCATAAAACCCATCAATGTGTGGGCAAGCGTGCGATCCGCGCCAGTAACGGACGGATCGATATACGTATCGAGATCCGCGTCGCTGAGCGCCTTTCCTCGCGCTGCGCCGAACTCATTAGGAATAGCTTGATATGTTTTTCCAGCCTCCAAAGCAATGCTCTGCGGACTTGTTCCGCTTTGCGGAACCGTCGGCGGAAGCGTTTGGTCGTGGTGGGAGCATGCAGATAGAAATGCAACCGAAAGTGCTAAGAGAATGGATGCGAAGCCATAACGCACGTTTTATTCCTCCAGCTATTACGAACTAGCAAAGGGTGCACTAAGTTCGCGGGCCTGGATTGAATCGAGCAAAATGCATCGCCACGGCAATCCATTGCAAAACCGCCGCCATAACCAACAGCGCAGCTGCAGCGAATAGCTTTTCAGCCACCACCGCCCTGCTGCGAATGTCTGTGAAATAGGGTTTCTATTGAAACCTTAACATATAATTGCCCAACCCTGAGTAGGAATCACCCGCGCTATCCTCCTCTAAACGGAAGTTTATCATGGGCACAGATACATCAGCAACAAAACGGCATCATAATGGTACTAATGGACTATCTTACGCTACTGCCTTGAGCTCGACCAGGAAGAGCTGCCGGACGTAGACGAACATCTGCGGGTCGATCGCCTGCAATCGCATCTTCGTTGCGCGCGGCCAGTGTGATGCGGGGTCGTTGGCCTCCACAAATGCGCGGAGCGCCTCAGCAAAATATTCATCGATTCCGGTCGCAGCGTATGGCGTCACGAACCTTCGCGCGTCGATGAACAGGCGGCGAATCTGCGGATCGATGCCCGACCGATAAACGCCGCCGCCAAGCGCGCAGTCGAGCGCGTGGCCGAACTCGTGCGCGACGGTCATGGCGCTGCGCGAGCGCAAGTAAACCGTGCGTTCCTCGACGACAAAAAGTCCGGCCGGTGGTGCCGGCCAGGTATCGACATCGATCCCTAAGCGGGCGAGCGCCGGTGAGGCTTCGCAATACCTTTCGGCGCGATGCAGCGGCGCAACGTGGGTGTGATGGTCGAGCGCGAACCGCAGTGCGCCGGCGCCGAAGCGTTCGAGGGTTGCGGCGATTGCGCTCGCTCCGGTGGGGCGGTTGGGCACGATAAGTGCCCGGGCAAGGCTGGAGCAGTCTCCCATGACGAGAGAGTGTTGCGCAGCGGTGTTACCCCAGGGTGGCTAGAGTATGGCTACTTTTTGGAGTTGGAAAGGCCGTCGAGCGCGTACGGTTTTTGCACGTAGGTGTACTTCTCGCCACAGACGCGGCAAACGTTCAGCGGGCTGCCGAAGTGCTCGTGCGGCGGATAGACCTTCGCCGGCGCGGGTGCGCGTTTTGTCTTAACGGCGACCTTAACGGCAACCTTAGCTTCGTCCGGGGTGGGTTTGGGCTCCATTAATATATGTACGTTTCCGGCTCTCGAGCTGAGAGCTGCACGCGTTCAAGAGTGAATACGTATGGGCTGTATTCGCGATTTTTGGGAAATCCGCCTCTGTGACGACGATGTCAGGAGAGTCTGGTCTGTGATAGGCTTACATTATGGACACGCAAGAATCAGCGTTCTGGCAGCACGATTACGCAGCGATGCTCGAACGCGCCAAGGACGAGCGGAAATTCGTACTCCTCGATGTTTTTAACCCCGGTTGAGGGGGATGCCAAGCGCTGGATGCCGTGACGTATCCACAAGACCTCGTCAAAGCCGCGATCACCGCGCACGCGATCCCCGTCCAAATCGACAACTCCGATCCGAAGAACCAGCAATTTCTCCATTCGATCCACGCCATTTGGACGCCGGATATTCGAGTGATCCACACGGACGGCTACGAGATGTATCGCTGGGACGGCTTCTTGCCGCCATTCGAGTTCGTGGCGCGTTTGCAGTGCGCGTTCGGATTAGCGTTTCTGCGTTTGAAGCGCTGGGATGAAGCCGAGCGTTGCTATCTCGACGTGCTGCGGCGCTTTTCGACCAGCTACGCGGCGCCCGAAGCGCAGTATTATCTTGGCGTCGCGCGTTACCGGCGCGATCCTGACAGCGACGAATTGCCGACGCAGTGGGCCGAGTTGCGCTCGCGCTATCCGGCGAGCGAATACCGCGTGAAGCAGTCGTTTAAGGAGCTCCCGGAATAACATTCCCCCGTAAAGGAGAAGACGTGAGAGCGCTTTCGTTTGCCGTTATTCTCATGCTTGTCTTATCAGGGTGTTCGCAATCGGGAGGATCGACCACCGCCGCATCGCCGGGTCCGAGCGGCGACTGGCTGAATCCCGGTTATAATCTCGGCGATAACCGCTACGTAACTTCGACGATCACACCGGACAATGTGGCGCAGCTCGCGCCGGCGTGGACGACGCAGATCGCCGATACCGGCGAACAGGAAGCGGCGCCGATCGTAACTGGCGGCACGATGTATGTCTCGACGCCGCACAATTCCGTGTTGGCGCTGGACGCCAAATCCGGCGCGCTGAAGTGGGATGCATCCTACACGCCGTCGGCGGTGCTGGATTTTGCGGTGAATCGCGGGGTCAGCATTGCAAACGGGAAGATTTTCATCGCAACGCAAGATTGCCACGTGCGCGCGCTCGACGCCGGTACCGGAAAGCAGCTGTGGAGTACGGTGGGCTGTTCGCTGCAAGCGAACAACTGGTACTCGATGGCCACGTATGTCTACAACAACATGTTGCTCGTCGGTGTGGCCGGTGGTGACTTCGGCGGCAACGGCAGCGTCCAAGCGTTCAACATCGACGACGGGAAGAAGCTTTGGCAATGGGACACGATTCCCGGCCCGGGTCAACCGGGGCACGAAACGTGGCCGGGCGATTCATGGAAACATGGTGGCGCCGCACTTTGGGGCGGGCTCTCCGTCGATCCGGCGACGAGTACGCTGTACATCGCGCCGGGGAATCCCGCGCCCGACTTCTACAACGGCAGTCGCAAGGGCAAGAACCTGTATGCCGATTCGGTCGTCGCGCTCGACATCTCGGGCGCGCAGCCCAAGCTGAAATGGTACTACCAAATCACCGACACCGATGTACACGACGCGGATCCGGCGATGCCGCCCGTGCTCTTCGACAGCACCGCAAACGGGAAAACGCAGCAGCTCCTTGCCGAAGGCGACAAGGGCGGCAACTTCGTCATCCTCGATCGCACGAATGGCAGCGTGATTCATCGCCTTGCCGTTGCGCATCAAGAGGGATTGAACGAAGATCCTACACCAGAAGGCAAGAAAGCGTGCCCGAATCACGGCGGCGGCGTGGAGTGGAACGGCGGCGCCTACGATTCAACCACGAACTATTTCATCGTCCCGGTCACGCAAGAGTGCGGTGTCTTCTTTACGTACGCCGTGCAGCCACCGTGGCAGCAGGGCCAGAATTATCACGGCGGTCCGATGGCCAAACGCCAAGACGGCACGGGACTGGTCAACGCCGTTGATATTGGAAGCGGAAAGATCGTGTGGCAGACACCACTGCCCTATCCGGCGCAGGGCGGTGCGACACTGACCTCGACCGGTTTGACCTTCACGAGCGATCTCGCCGGCAATCTCTACGCACTCGACACCAAGACCGGCAAGCAACTCTGGGCCTATGCGACGCACACGTCGATTGTCGCGCCGTTCTCGCTGTACACGACCGGCGGCCAGGAGTATCTCGTCGTGGTTGGTGGCGAACCGGGGAACCAAAAGACGCCGAACGTGCCGGCAAGCAAAGGCGACTATGTGATGGCGTTTCGCGTTGGCGCGACGAGTCCAACCGCAAACGGCATCAACGGACAGGCGGCAACAATGGTCGAGGCCGCCAAGGGGGTCAAACAAGCCGGGAGCGTTCCGTACACGGTGGCACAAGTGCAAGCGGGCAAAGCTGCCTACACGCAAAATTGCTCCGCCTGTCATGGCGCGCAGTTGCAAGGCATTTCGGCACCGGCGCTCGTCGGCGCCGGCTTTGCCGCTACCAAACTCAATGTTTCCGAAGTGCACCAAATCGTCACCAAACAGATGCCGCTCACCGCGCCGGGGACGCTCAGTCCAACGAAGTACGCAGCGATCATGGCGTATCTCATGGCCTCGAACTGCGTGAAGCCGGCCAGGCCCGCGGCGCCGTTTCCGCTGACAGATCGGCCCGCATTCAAGACGGTGGTGCTCGCGGGCCAGATTTGCTCCCAAAGCACAGGAGAGTAGCCCAAGGCCGGCTCCCTGGGTATTGCATTTCGTTGGCTTATTAGATTTAATAATATTCCATCTAATATGAGTCAGAAACCGACCAGCCCGGCCGAAGAAGTCCTGCGGGGCCCGATCAAATCCAAGACCGTCTTCCCGGTCCTGGTGCTCCACTTGCTGGCTGAGCAGCCCGACCACGGCTCCGGCCTCATGGCCCGCATCGAGACGCTCTGTGCCGGCCTTCTCGCCGTGAATACGAACACGATCTATCCGCTGTTGCGGCGGTTAGAGGAGCGCGGATTCGTCGTCGGGGAGTGGGAGCATCCCACCAAACGCTCGCGCCGCTACTACCGCGTGACGGACGCCGGACGGGCACGACTCGATCGCATCAAGGACGGCATGCTTCCGTATCTGGATACGCTGGCGGGTTCTATCGCCCGACTGCGCAGCGAACTCTACAACATCGACGCCGCCTAATCGGCGGAGGAGAATACGACGAGGATGAGCACCTACCAAGCCCCACTGCGCGACATGCAATTCGTTCTGCGCGAGCTCGCAGGCGTCGATGAAGTTGCGAAACTCCCCGGATTCGAAGACACGTCCGACGTGTGGGAATCGATTCTTGAAGAAGCGGGATCGTTTGCAACCGGTGTGCTCGATCCGCTCAATCGCGTTGCGGATAAGGAAGGCTGCACGTGGAACAACGGCGCGGTCACCACGCCCAAAGGCTTCAAGGAAGCATATAAAAAGTTTGCCGACGCGGGCTGGATCGGACTTCCGGTTCCGGCGGAATACGGCGGCCAGGGATTGCCCTCGCTCTTGCTCGGCCCGACGCTCGAAATGTGGAACGCATCGAACATCGGCTTCGCCAACGGTCCGCTGCTCAATCAGGGCGCGATCGAAGCGATCGAACTCGTCGGCTCGCACGAGCAGAAGCAGAAGTGGATTCCCAATCTCGTCTCGGGCAAGTGGACCGGCACGATGAATCTCACCGAGCCGCAAGCCGGTTCGGACCTTGCGCAAGTGCGCGCCAAAGCCGTTCCGCAGGGCGATCACTATCTGCTCACCGGCGAGAAGATCTTCATTACGTTCGGTGAGCACGACCTGGCCGAGAACATCGTACACCTGGTGCTCGCGCGTCTTCCCGATGCCCCCGAAGGCGTGAAGGGCATTTCGCTCTTCATCGTGCCCAAGGTGCTCGTTAACGACAACGGCTCGCTCGGCGAAGTCAACGACGTCGTCTGTGCCGGGATCGAGCACAAGCTCGGCATCAACGGCAACCCGACCTGCACGATGAAGTTCGGTGAGAAGGGTAAAGGCGCCGTCGGCTATTTGATCGGCGAAGCCAACCGCGGCCTCGAGTATATGTTCATCATGATGAACGCAGCGCGCTTCTCGGTCGGCGTGCAAGGCTACGCCGTTGCCGATCGCGCGTACCAACACTCGCTCGAGTATGCCAAGGAGCGCGTGCAGATGGCTGATGCGGCTACGCGCGACAAGACGCCGGTGCGCATCATCCAGCATCCCGACGTGCGTCGCATGCTGATGTGGCAGAAGGCGAACCTCGAAGCGATGCGTGCGCTCTCGTATGTCACCGCGGCCTCGCTCGACTTCGCCAACAAGCATCCAGACGAGAAAGTGCGCAAGGAGCATAAGGCGTTCATCGAGTTGATGATTCCGATCGTCAAGGGCTGGTGCACGGAAACCGGCGTGGACCTGTGCTCGGTCGCGTTGCAAGTCTTCGGCGGCGCCGGCTACATCGAAGAGACCGGCATTGCGCAACAGTACCGCGACGTGCGCATCACGACGATCTACGAAGGCACGACCGGCATTCAGGCGCTCGACCTCGTCGGCCGTAAGCTCATTCGTGACATGGGCGCGACGGCGACGGTCGTCATCAAGCAGATGGAGAAGTTTGCTAAGGAAGCGGCCGCGCATGAGAACGCCGACGTGAAGGCGATCGGCGAAGGGCTCCTCAAGAGCATCGCGTCGCTTGCGGAAGTCTCGCAATGGATCGGCATGAATGCGATGGGCGATCTGCGCAAAGCCTTTGCATGCTCAGTGCCGTACCTCAAGTTGTGGGGCGTCGTCGCGGGCGGCTGGCAGATGGCGCGCGCAGCGAAGGTCGCGGCCGAGAAGATCGCCGCCGGAGATAAAGATCCATTCTATCCGGCCAAGATCACGACCGCGAAGTTCTATGCGTCGCACGTGCTCACGCAAGGCGCGTGGTACAAGCGGCAAATCATCGACGGCTCGGGCGACGTGATGACGCTGCCCGAAGATGCATTCGAACTCGATCGTAAGACGGTGGTAACAGCATAGTTATGGCCTTCATCACCACGCAAGATCACGACGGCGTGCGCGTTATCACGCTCGATCACCCGCCCGTCAACTCGCTCTCGTACGCGCTCTCAGGCGAGCTTGTTCCGATCGTCGAGGCCGCGTCCGCCGACACAAGCGTCACGGCAGTCGTATTCATCGGAGCGAACGGACAATTCTCGGGCGGTGCCGACATCAACGATTTTGGCACCGTGCCGACGCCCGAGACCAAGACGATTCGTGACGTGATCGCCGCCGTCGAGAAGAGCGACAAGACGTTCGTTGCCGCGATCGAAAAGATGGCGCTTGGCGGCGGTTTCGAACTCGCGCTCGCCTGCGATTATCGCGTTGCGCTGGCCGATGCGAAAGTTGGGCTGCCCGAGATCAAGATCGGACTCTTGCCCGGCGCGGGTGGCACACAACGTTTGCCGCGTCTGATCGGCGGCCAAGACGCGCTCGACATGATGCTCAAGGGCCGCAACGTCAAGATGGACGAGGCCAAGGAAAAGGGCATCATCGATCAGGTCGTTGAGAAAGATCTCCTCAATGCCGCGATCGACCTGGCGCGAAAAGGCGGCAAGCGCCGCATCTCGCAACGCAAGCCGTTCATCGGCAAGGGCATTGATGATAAGGCGCTGCCGTTCATCGTCTCGCAAGCGCACAAGATGGTGCCGCCCGAAGACAACGGTGGCTACGCCGCGCACAAGCTGATCGACGCGGTGGAGGCGGCGTTCGAGTTGCCGTTCGAATTCGGCCTTGCGCGCGAAGGGCGGCTGTTCTTACAGCTTGCGCGCTCCGCGCCATCGGCTGCCTTGCGTCACGTCTTCTTTGCCGAGCGCGAGCTTTCGAAGATTCCGGATCTTCCGGCAGCCAAACCGCTGGACGTCAAGAAAGCCGGCGTTATCGGTGCGGGCACGATGGGCACCGGCATCGCGATCACCTTCGCGCAGGCCGGCATTCCGGTGCATGTAATCGATTCTAACGACTTGGCGGTCGAAAAAGCCAAGCAGACGGTCATGGGCATGTTCATGTATCAGGTCCAGAAGGGCCGCATGACGCAAGAAGAAGCGTGGAAGCTGGGTCAGGCGGTGCAGTTCACCGACGACTACAATGAGCTTGCCGATGCCGACGTCGTGGTTGAAGCCGTCTTCGAAAACATGGACGTCAAGAAAGAAGTCTTCGCGAAGCTCGACGGGATCGTCAAGCCCGAAGGCATCTTAGCCTCGAATACATCGACGCTTGATATCGACGAGATGGCCGCAGCCACCAAGCGCCCGGACAAAGTGATCGGCCTGCACTTCTTCGTGCCGGCAAACATCATGCCGTTGCTCGAAATCGTGCGCGGCAAGGATACGTCGCCGGAAACGATCGCCACCGCGTTCAAACTCGCCAAGACACTGCGCAAGACGGCGGTGCTGGCGCGCAACGCATTCGGATTCATCGGCAATCGGATGATCTTCGATTACAGCGCGGCGGCCGGCGCATTGGCAGAAGAGGGCGTTTCGCCCGCGCGGATCGATGCCGTCGCCAAGAAATTCGGCTTCCCGATGGGACCGTTCGCGATGAGCGACCTCTCAGGCATCGATGTTGGCTGGCGCATCCTGCAAGAGCGCCCCGACATGGCCAAGAGCCGCAGCAATGTGATCAATCGTTTGGTCGAGATGAATCGGCTTGGACAAAAAACCGGTTCGGGCTACTTCAAGTACGACAAAAACGTCGGCAAAGGACGCGAGCCGATTCCCGATCCCACGGTTGATGCGCTTTTTGCAGAAGAAGCCAAGAAGGCCGGTATCAAGCCGCGTGAAGTCCGCGACAGTGAGATTCTCGAGCGCCTGGTGTATGCGCTTGTCAATCGCGGTGCATACTTGCTCGAAGAGGGCATCGCAATTCGCCCAGGTGACATCGACATCGTCTACATCTACGGTTACGGCTTCCCGCCGCATCGTGGCGGCCCGATGTGGTACGCCGATGAAGTCGGCCTCAAGGACGTCTACGACAAGGTCGTCGCGTTTGGTTGGCAGCCTGCGCCATTACTAAAGAAACTCGCTGAATCAAACGGCAAGTTCGCCGACCTCGTTACTACCAAGAGCCCGAAGGGCCAAGGAGAATTAGCTCATGCGTGAGGCGGCTATCGTCTCAGCGGCGCGCACGCCGATCGGGCGCGCATTCCGCGGTGCATTCAATCAAACCCCAGGCGCGACCATGGCGGGCTACGTCGTGGGCGAAGCGATCAAGCGCGCCGGCGTCGATCCGGCCGAAGTCGAAGATGTCGTGATCGGTTCGGGCTTGCCCGAAGGCGCGACCGGCAACAACATCGGACGCACGGCTGCGCTGCGCGCGGGTTGTCCCGTGACCGTGTCGGGTCAAACCGTCAGCCGGTATTGCGCGTCGGGACTCGATGCGATTGCGGCGGCTGCTAAGCGCGTCATCGTCGATAACGCCGATGTCGCCGTCGGTGGCGGCGTCGAGTCGATCTCGATGGTGCAGAACTACCTCAACATGGAGTTCTATACTGAGGATTGGCTGCTGCGCCACACGCCCGATGTGTACATGCCGATGCTTTACACGGCCGATAACGTGGCGAAGAAGTACAACATCTCGCGCGAGTCGCAAGATCAGTACGCGCTGCAAAGTCAGCAGCGTACCGCCGAAGGACAGAAGGCCGGCCGGTTCGACAAAGAGATCGTCGATCTCGCGAGCTGGAAGTACGTGCAGGACAAAGATTCGGGCAAGGTGACCGAAGAGCAGGTCGTGCTGAAACGCGACGAAGGCAATCGTCCGGACACGACGCTCGAAGGGCTCTCGCAACTCAAAGGCGCGGTGCCCGGCATCAAAGACACGACGATTACCGCCGGCAACTCGTCGCAGCTGAGCGACGGCGCGGCTGCGGTCGTGATTATGGATTCGAAACTCGCGGAAAAGCGCGGCCTCGAACCGCTCGGTTTCTATCGCGGCTTTGCGGTTGCGGGTTGCGAGCCGGGCGAGATGGGCATCGGACCGGTCTTTGCCGTGCCGAAACTGCTCAAGGCGCACGGTCTCACGATCGATGACATCGGCCTGTGGGAGCTCAACGAAGCGTTCGCCGTGCAAACGGTGTACTGTCGCGACACGTTGGGCATTCCGAACGACCGCTTCAACGTCGACGGCGGCGCGATCTCGATCGGCCATCCGTACGGCATGAGCGGTGCGCGTATGACGATGCACGCACTGATCGAAGGCAAGCGCCGCGGCGTCAAGTACGTTGTCGTGACGATGTGTATCGGCGGCGGCATGGGCGCCGCAGGCCTCTTTGAGGTTGCTTAGGCCCCCCGGTTAACAAGACCCAGGTGGTTACCAAGCCTGGGTCTTATCTTTTGTCCATGAATCTGTTGCTCGCGGCGCTTCTGCTCGCGAATACGATGGTGCTCTACGACAGGCCGTCGTGGACGGTCGGCATCGATTCGCGCACGACCGATCAATGGCTGGCGGAAGCCCCCGGTGCGGTCTTTGCTACCAGTCGCGGAAACCTCGTCGCCATCGATAGTGACACGGGCAACGTGCGCTGGAAATCGACGCTGCAGGCGCAAGGCGCGCCAGCCGTGACGCGTGGTACGATCGTCGCGTTCGACAATCAAACGAGCCAACTTTGCGGATTCTCGGCGCGCGGTGAGCGACGTTGGTGCCGAGACCTCGGTCTGTACTACCGAGATGGTACGGTCTTCGGATTGGGCGGTAACCTCGTCGCCATCTCTTCAAATGCCGGTTGGGTGTTTTTTTGACGCAGCCACCGGTCGCGCGGTGGCATCGGCAGCAGATGCCGACACACTCGTCGGTAGCGACGGGCGCTATGTGTGGTTTACGGTACGCGAGGGTGGGATCAAAGGGCTCGATCTCAACACGAATCGCACGTTCGTCATGCACAACCAGATCGAGCGCGGGCAAGCTATTGCCGAACATAATCGCGCGGTTGCCGTGATTGGTGGGCGCCTGACGTTGATCGACTTGCATACGCAGCAAAGCTCGCCACTGCACATCGACGGTCGCTGGATTGGTGGTCCGGTGGATGGAAAAATCTTCATCGAACGCGGCGATGGTCTGTATCTTCAGTCCATCGATCCTGGGGCAACGGCATTTCGCGTTGCCGGTTACAAGAGCGAAGCACGCTACGTCACGAGCGACCGATCGGTCGGGTACGTTGGGCTCCGCGACGGCACGATGCTCGTCATCGATCTCGATCGTGACCGGCTCTTGCACCGATATGCGACGGGCTGCAATTTCTACGAGGGCGTTACTGCAAGCGGCAACTCGGCGGTCGTCCACTGCGACGCAGGGACGCAATCGCAACTCGTTGGGTTTACGCGCGAACGCTAGGGTGATTTTATAATGGCGCTGTGGAAACTATTGTTCCCCAGCGTCGTGAGGTTCGTGGCGTCGATGAACGCGATGTAGTCGCCGGGCCTTCCATCGACGGCATAGACGGTGATGACGCATTGCCACGCTGTCTTGGCCGTATCGACGAAATGGAATGTTTGCGACACGAGCGTCGCACCCGTCGAGGTCGCGCCAGCCTGCCATCCCGCGGCGCGCATTTGCGCAGCGAAATTGTCGAGAAGACTCTGCGCGGACGATGCGCCGGAGATATAGGCGCCCGACGGCCCCGTTTGAATCCCCGGTTGCCCGATGGTCATGCTGGTGCCCGAGGGTGCGTGCAGCGGGGGTAACGCCGATTGCGTTGCTGATTGCATCGCCGACGCAATCATGCGACCCGTCGCCTCCGGGCCGCCGCACACGACGTCAGCGCTTTCGCTGGGGGGAACGACTGACACCAGCAGGTCGCCACGTTGCGCGTCAGTCCGAATCGTAATCAACGGCGCATTTGCCTTGCAATAGAAAGCAAAATCAGGGCCCTTTGAGGGGACGAAACCGCCTGAGTTCATCATTGGCATTTGCCGATTCGTCCAGCCAGCCGCCGTAAGCGCTGATTGATATGTGCTCACCACTTGCGGTGGGGCGTCGTAGAACAGGTCGTAAGAGTCCACGGCATGCGAATTCTGCCGTTGCGCAATCCGGTGCAGGCTGCCGATGAGGCTTGCATCCGGCAATAGGGTCTTCGGCATATCGGTGGGAAGCTTTCCGACGAATACCTCGACCTGGCCCCCGCTATTTTGGGCCGCAACCCGTTGCAACAGCAGCATGGTATTGTCGGTTGTTTGCGCCGGTGTGGGAAGCGCGGACGCGAGCAGGAGCGCCGCTACAAGAACGATTGTTCGCTTCATAAGAACCCCCGAGCGTACGAACTTTCTTGTCCTTAAGCGATCCTACCTAGCTCCTTCTCAATCGGGCGCTACGATGTGCGCATGCTGGAGGTTGAGGGCAAAGAAACCAGCGCTGCCACGCTGTTGCGCAGCCTTGGCGACCTGCGTGACGCGGTGGCGCACGACGCGCAATCCATTTGTGCGTCGTGGCACCCGCCGTTCGCGCGTCGCGCCTTCCGCCTGGTAGCCGACAATCTCGCCGCGTACATCGCACTGCGCCGCCGCGATCTCCGCGATTTACAGCTTGAGCTCATGCCGCTGGGCCTCTCGTCGTTGGGCCGGTGTGAATCCCGCGTCCTGCCGACGCTCGACGCGGTGCTTGCGAGCCTAGGCTGCATTGCCGGCGACGATGCGCACGAACGTCCTTATCCCAATGCGCGACAATTTTTCCGTGGCACACGCGTGCTGCGGCACAACACGTGCGAGCTGTTCGGTCCGACGCCGCGGTCGCGCAATACGCGCATCATGGTGACGCTCTCGACCGAGGCGGGAACCGATCCTGAGGTTGTTCGCGCGCTCGTCGATCGCGGTATGGATTGCGCGCGCATCAATTCGGCGCATGACACGCCGGAACTGTGGCTAGGCATGATTCACAACGTGCGGGCAGCTGCAGCACAAGCCGAAAAGCACTGCACCGTGCTCGTCGATCTGGCCGGCCCAAAGATGCGGATCGAGTATGTAAAGAGCCGCGGTCGCATCTTCCCCGGCGACGCTATTCTGCTTGCGCACGAAAAGAACGTAAAGGTACCGCACAAGGCTGCGCTTGCGATCTGTTCTTTGCCCGAGATATTTCCGGCGTTGCGCATCGGATCACGCGTCGTGATCGACGACGGGAGGATCGAAGCGCTGGTCGAGCAGGCGGATCGTGATTCGGCGTTGTTGCGCGTGGTGCACGCGGGACCCGACGGTGAGAAGCTGCGACCCGAAAAGGGACTGAACTTCCCCGAATCCGACCTGCGCCTGGCGCCGTTGACGCGCGATGACTACGCCGTGCTCGATGCCGTCGCCAACGAAGTCGATCTTATCGGCTATTCATTCGTCAATGAGGCTGAGGACGTCGAGCTGCTGCAGCGCGAGATCGCAAAGCGCCGAAGCGGACGATCGTGTGGCATCATTTTGAAGATCGAAACAGCACGCGCGGTTCGGAACCTCCCGGCACTCATCGTGCAAAGTGCGCGCAACGCGCCGACGGCGGTAATGATCGCACGCGGTGATCTGGCTATCGATATTGGTTACCGGCGACTTGCCGAGATGCAAGAGGAAATGCTCTGGATCTGCGAGGCGGCGGGCGTTCCCGTGGTATGGGCAACGCAAGTCCTCGACAGCTTCGTCAAGAAAGGCCTGCGCTCGCGATCGGAGTTCACCGACGCGGCGATGGCTGAGCGTGCCGATTGCGTCATGCTCAATAAGGGAGATTTCGTTCTTGAAGCACTGACGCAGATCGACGATCTGCTCGGCCGCATGGAGGAGCACCAGACAAAGAAGACGTCGCGTCTGCGGGCCCTACACAGCTGGTAGCTTCTTACACGACGGCTTCTACAAACGATGCGTCGCGGTTCTCGCGTCTGACCAAGAAGCCGATCAGCGTGAACACGATAACTGCGCCGAACGCGCAGTACATGAAGATGCTCATAGCATCGGCATAGTTCGGTGCCTCTTTCGTGCCCCACGTCACGGTGGCCCATATGGCGATAATCTGCGAGGTCGGGGAGGCAATGAGGTTCCCCAGCTGATACACGAACCCCGGGAACGTGCCGCGCGCAAGACCCGGCGAGATCTCGTTGAGGTGCGCGGGGATGATTCCCCACGCGCCTTGCACGGCGAACTGCATCAGGAAACCGCCGAGCGCGAGCGTTGTGAATGTTGTGCCGCCGGTCCAGATTTTGATGAAGATGACCCCAAGTACGGCTGCAGCGATGATCATCCAGCGGCGCCCGAAGCGTTGGGAGAGCCAGCCGAAGCAGATGCCGCCCAGAATCGCACCGATCGACGCGATGATACCGATTTGCCCTGCGAGTTGTGGGGTTTGCAGGCGTTGCGTGCGCAGAAATGTCGCGTAGAGATCCTGCGAGCCGTGCGACATGAAGTTGAAGCTCGCCATAAAGAGCATCCCGAAGATGAACAGTGGCCAACTCCGGCGCAGCGCCTCAAGCAAGACATCTCGCCCAATGGCAACGCGACTGGCTTTGCCCGCCTCCCACGCCGGCGATTCCGGTACTTGCGAGCGGATGTAGAGGATCAAGAGCGCGGGAATGACACCGATAACGAACACTCCGCGCCACGCGTTATCGCCGAAGCTGCTTTGGAGAAATGGGAAGATCCACCAAAGCACTGCGAAAGAGAGGAGGTTTCCGACCGCGTAGCCTTCTTGTAAGACGCCGCTTAGTATGCCGCGCCGTTTCGGCGGCAGCGATTCCATCGCTAGTGCCGCACCCAGTCCCCATTCGCCGCCCATCGCGATGCCAAATAGCAGCCGGACGATGATAAAGAATGTCAGGTTCGGCGAAAACGCGGTCACCAATTCGAGGACCGAGTACAACGCGATGTCGATCATCAACGGACGGCGGCGGCCGAACTTGTCTGCAAACCAGCCGAATATGAGTGCGCCCACGGGCCGCATTGCAAGCGTAAGCGTGACCGCGAGCAGCACAGCCGCCGCAGTGGTGTTGAACGCCTTGATCAATTCGGGGACGACAATCAGCAGCAGAAAGAAGTCGAATGCGTCGAGCGTCCATCCGAGGAAGCACGCGATGAACGTCTTCCATTGCACCGACGTCATACGATCTGCCATAAGGGAACCTTAAAACAGCTAACGGCGTGCGTCAAGGGCGTGGTCTTCGACGCGGATGCGCCACGCCAGCAGCGCCGCATTTGCCAGACTGAAGATCAGCGCGATCTGCCATGCACCGAACGCCAGCGGCAGCACCGCGATCTCGATGCAGACGATCGCATAGTTCGGATGCCGAACGACGGCGTAGGGACCGCGGCGCACCAGCGGCGCACCGGGCAGCGTGATGACACGTGTCGTCCAGTACGGACCCAGGCTTGCGATGATCCAGACGCGTGCGGCTTGCGCCAACACGAAGACCGCAAGCAGGCAGGGATTCGGCAGCATTGCAGCCGGGATGAAGAAGAACATCGATGCGAGCCAGCTTGCGTGCAACACGACGAACCACGGATATTGCTCGCGCGCAATCTCGATAGCGCCTCGCGCGAGCAAGCGTCGCGTGTTGCGCGCCGCGTAGAGTAACTCGACGAGGCGCAAGAACGCAACGGCGGTGAGAATCCACCATAGTGGCGTCATCGTTCGAGGGTAACGAACGCGGCCGTGAAGCCTGGGCCCATCGCGGAGAGCAGCGCGCGTTGCCAGGGCTGCGTGAGCGCCCCATCGCGCAGCGCACGTTCGAGCACGAAGAGTACGGTCACCGCCGACATGTTTCCGTAATCGGTCAGGATCGCGCGCGAATCGGCGAGTGATCCCGGTGCGATTCCGTACGCGCTCTCGAGCGCATCGAGTACCTTTGTTCCGCCAGGATGGCTGAGGAACACGTCGATGTCGTCGCGTGTGAGGTTTGACTCTGCGAGGTACCCGTCGACGACACCGCGGAATTCTGTTTCCACCAACTTGGGAATGTCGCGCGAGAAGATCGCGCGCAGCCCGTCATCGGCGACATCCCATCCCATCACGTCGAGCGTGTTAGGAAACGTATATTCGCCCGACGCCGCGATCGCGGGCCCCTTGCCGCCGTTGCGCAGCACCGCCGCCGCCGCACCATCGCCGAAGAGTGCGGTCGCAACGATGTTGCTCTTCGTCAGATCGTCGCGGCGAAACCAGAGCGCGCACAACTCGACGACGAGTAAGAGCACCGTTGATCCCGGTTTGTCTTGCGCCATCATCGCGGCGCGCGCTAGGCCGACCGTACCGCCCACGCAACCCATGCCGAAGATGGGCAAGCGGCGAACCGTGCGCGGGAACCCCAGGCGATTAAAAAGGCGGGCGTCGAGACTCGGCGTCGCGATGCCGGTGGTCGAGACGACGACGACTGCGTCGACGTCGGCAGCGGTCAGTGAGGCGCGCTCGAGCGCCTCGCGCGCGGCTTGCTCGAGTAAGGTTAGGGCAGATTCGAGATACGCTGCGTTCCGTTCGGGCCAGCTATGTGGGCTGTAGTACCAGTCGATCGGCACGCATGAGTAGCGGCGCTTGATGCCCGTCGTCCCGAAGACGGGCATCAGACGCTGGACGACCTCTGAGCGGGAGAATTGCGCGTTTACACGCGCGGCGACGTCGTCTTGCTCGAGCGCAAACGGCGGAACGGCCGTAGCGATCGCCTCAAGCGTTATCTCTTTGCCCAGGCGATGCACCACCCGTCAGGACTGATCGTGCCCGTTACGATCGAGCATCCTTTCGGCGCTCGAAAGAACCGGCATCCCGCGCATTTTTTGCCGCCGGGACCAGGCTTATCTTGATAGTGGAACTGCTTTTTATTGTCGCCGGCCTCTGCGCTTGCGGTTCCGAACGCAAGCGCGCCGGCAAGGGCCGGAAGCACGATGAGGGTACGCAGCGCCTCTTTGCGCGTTTGATCGGACGAACGCTCCATCTATAAACTCCACCGGCCTACGAGTGATCGCAGGCCGGCTTTCGGGAGGAAGAAGTGACTAAAGACGACTATGATTTCTTGACCCAGGCCGTGCACCAGCCGTTCGGGCTGATGGTGCCCGTCACCACGCTGCAGCCGTGCGGCGGCTTGAACAGCTGACACTGTGAGCACTTGTGGCCGGTCTTCGCATCCGGCTTGTCTTGATACTTAAACTGCGCTTTGTTGTCGGCAGCGTCGGCTGCAGTACCGGTCAGTGCAAGCGCCCCGGCGAGCGCCGGCAGTACGATCAGGGTACGCAGCGCTTCCTTGCGCGATTGATTCTTGGACGAACGATCCATGCTGGAAACCCCTCCTCTAATAAGCCGTAACGTGGGACTACGGCCCAGCGTTCCGGGCCGCCTGCGCCGAGGGGTTCCAAGCCTGGCCCAAGCGTTGGTCCCTATTCTTGGGAACCATGGGAACCATGGATAGCTTCATGCCCCGCGTCGCCGTGGTCGACGACGAGCCCGATATACGTACGCTGCTGGAATTAGAACTTTCTGAAGCCGGCTTCAATGTGCGCAGCGCGCCCGACGGTCCGAGTGGCCTGGCCCTCGTTCGCGAATGGGAGCCCGACGCGGTGCTGCTGGACGTGATGATGCCCAAAATCGACGGTATCGCGCTGCTGCCCGAACTGCGCCGCACCACGCAGGCGCCAATCTTCATCGTGAGCGCCAAGGGCGGCACCGACGACAAAGTGCGCGGCCTGGATCGCGGCGCCGATCACTACGTCGCAAAGCCGTTCGAGATCCCGGAATTGATCGCTCGCTTGCGCTCGGCGCTCCGCCGGCCGCGTCTGGAGTCGCCGCAAATCGTCACCTTCCGCGACCTCTCCCTCGATCTGCAAACACGCCGCGTGATTCGCAGCGGCAAAACGATCGTGTTGACGACGCGCGAATTTGATTTGCTCGCGGCGTTCGTACGCGAGCCGCGACGCGTCTTCACGCGCGACCAGCTTATCGCGCAGGTCTGGGGCGACCACTCCTCGGTCACGGGGAATGCGGTCGAAACCTATATCTCGTATCTCCGGCACAAGATCGACTACGGCTTCGAGGAGCCGCTGCTGCATACGGTTCGCGGTGTAGGATACGCGTTGCGCTCGACGCATTAGATAAACCATGCTGCGGTCGATCCGCCTGCGACTCATCGCGTCGTTCCTTGCGGCGTGGTTGGTCTTTGCCCTCACCATATCGGCGGTCGTCCTGCTCTTCGTCAGCGATATCACGCACAATATCGTCTTAGCCGACGTCAACCTTGCCTCTCTGCGGATCACGCGTCTGGCTTTCCAGTACGCGCTCGCCGGCGGCGTGCAACCGACCGACGTTGATGCGCTCGCCCTCGCCGAAGTGCGCGGCCTGCACGTGCGTGTCACCGTCGTTCCGCGCGAAGGTTTCGGCTACGGACCGTTTGTCGTGACGCCGGGCGAACAACCGATACCGCAGGCCGCCGCGCCGCCGATCGGCGTGGGGCCCAATCCGCAGATTCAGAGCGTGGCGTTCGGTACGATGCGCGTCGACATCGTACCCGACATGGCGTATGTCGCGGCCACGAGTAGGCTGTGGCTAATCGGCGCGATCGTAGCCGACCTGCTTACACTCATTCCAGCATGGTTCGTAGCCTCGATCGTCGCGCGGCGCACACTCGAACCGCTGCTACACACAACGAGTGCGCTCGAGCTCTTTGCATCGGGAGATTTCACGCCGCACCCGGTGACGACGCGTCAACGCACCGAGATCGGCGATCTCGCGCGTGCATACAATGCTGCAGTCGAACAGATAACTGATGCCTTTGCCGAACGTACCGCCGCGATGGAAGAGATGCGTCAATTCGTCGCTGACGCCGGCCATCAGCTGCGTACACCGCTCACTGTCTTGATGGGACACGTCAGCGCATTGCAGCCGAAGACGCCGCGCGAAACGACAATCTTCGCAAACATGCTGGCGCAAAGCCGCCGCATGAAGGCGATCATCGACGACTTGATCGTCCTCGCGCGCCTCGAACACGGTGAGCGCTCCGCGTATACCGTCGACGTTCGCGAGCTGGCGAAGGGCGTGGTGACGACGTTCCGTGACGGCGGCTACGATCGCGTGCGGCTCCACGCGAACGGCGAGGCTTACGCAAAGATCAATCCGAGCGAACTGCTTGACGCGCTCTCGGCGCTGGTTGAGAACGCGCTCAAGTATTCGCCCACGGGGCCCGTGACGGTCACGGTTGCGCGCGAGGGAAATCGAACGTCACTCTCGGTCGAAGATTCCGGTCCGGGGATGACGGAGGAAGATATCGAGCACGCCTTCGACCGTTTTTATCGCGGTGATGCTAGCCACGGAACCGAGGGCACCGGCCTCGGACTCTCGATTGTGCGCCGCGGCGTCGAACGTTCCGATGGCACGGTGACGCTCGCAAACACCGGCCACGGCTTATGCGTGGTGCTCGCATTCGCGGCGAGCGAGCCGGAGGGCTGAGGAGAGCGCGTCCTCGAGTACGAATGCGCGGTGGATGAAGCTCCGCTACGTCGTCGCGTTTGCAAGTCTCTCAATCTCCGGCTGCGCGGCGCCGAGCGTTCATGCCGACTTCTCGGCACGGACTGCGCCGCGTGCAACGATTGCACCGGCCGATTTTGGTGCGCTGAAGTGGCGCGTCATCGGCCCCGCCGTGATGGGCGGACGACTCGATGCGGTTGCGGGCGTGCCCGGCGACCCGAAGACGATCTATCTCGGACATTCCTCGGGGGGACTCTACGCGTCAACCGATGGTGGAATGACGTTCGCGCCGATCTTCGATGCGGGCCGCACGACGGCGATCGGTGCAATTGCGGTCGCGCCCTCGAATCCACGGGTACTCTACGCCGGCACGGGCGAGAGCTTTCCGCGTAACACCGCTGCGCTCGGTGACGGTGTGTATCGCTCCGACGACGCAGGGAAGACGTGGCGTTCGTGCGGGCTTGCGGGCACGCAACATATCGCGAAAATCGCGATCGATCCGAACGATGCAAATATTGCGCTGGCCGCGGCGCTGGGTCCGGAATTTGCGCCAGGCGGGGAGCGCGGTGTCTATCGCACGACCGACGGGTGTCACACCTGGCAACGCGTGATCTACGTCAATCCGACGACCGGCGGCAGTGATGTCGCGTTCGATCCCACCAATCCGCAGGTCGCGTTCGCGGGAACATTTGATTTCTTGCGGCAACCGTGGATCTTTCGCGGCGGCGGCGTGGGGAGTGGGCTCTACCGCTCGACCGACGGCGGCGCGACCTGGACGAAACTCACCGATCCGGCCCGTCACGATGGTTTGCCGGGCGGCATCATCAATCGTGTCGGACTTTCAATTAGCGCACATCACTCGAACGTAATCTATGCCATCGTACCGACGAAGAAGGGCGTGCTCTATCGCTCCGACGACGGCGGGCTTCAGTGGAAGCTTGTCAATAAGAATCCCGACCTCGTTTTCCGCCCGTTCTACTTCAGCCAGGTGCGGGTGGATCCGGATCGTCCCGACGTCGTGTGGAATATCTCGGGCGGCTTGCAGCGCTCGACGAACGGCGGCAAGAAATTTCACGGCGTCGATGCCGGTGGCGACAATCACGATCTCTGGATCGACCCGAAGAATCACGCACGCGTGTTACTCGGCAGCGACATGGGCTTCGATCTGAGCAACGACGACGGCAAGACGTGGTCGTTCGTCAACACGGTGCCGTTTTCGCAGATCTATCGTGTGGGCTACGATCGCGACGTACCGTATCACGTGATGGGCGGCATGCAAGATCACGAAGTGTGGTGGGGACCAAACACGCTATGGAACGACACCGGCGTGTCGAACGGTTCGTGGCGCAACATCTCAGATTGGGGTGACGGCCAGTACGCGTGGCCCGATCCGCGCGATAGCACGATCATCTACGAAGACACGCACTTCGGCGATCTCACGCGCCGCAATCTCGTGACGGGCGAGGCGCGCTACATCGGGCCGCAACCGATGATTACCTTTGGTACTGGTGCGGGCTCGTCGAAGTATCGCTTCAATTGGAGCGCACCGCTCGTGGTCTCGCGCTACAATTCGAGCGCGATCTACTACGGGGGTAACGTGCTCTTTCGCTCGTTCGATCGCGGACAGTCATGGCAAGTTATCAGTCCGGATCTCACGCAGCCGTGCGATCCCTCGTGGCTATTGCCCAGCGGCGGCCCGATCACGCACGACAACACGAATGCGGAGACCTACTGCACGATCTATGCGATAGCCGAGGGGTCGGCGGCCGGTTCGATTTGGGCCGGCACCGACGACGGCCACCTTTATCGCACGCGCGACGATGGCGCGTCGTGGGTCGACGTCGGCAAGAACATCTCGGGCGTCCCCGCGCACGCGATCGTTGCGTCGATCGAAACCTCGAAGGCCGACGCGGGCGTGGCCTACGTCACGTTCGATGCGCATCGTTTGGGCGATACGCATCCCTACGTCTATACGACGCGCGACAGCGGCGCGAGTTGGACGCGCATCGACCGCGGCTTGCCGCTCTGGGCCTATGTCCTTCGCGAAGATCCGCGCGCGCCGTCGTTGCTCTTTGCCGGCACCGAAGACGGACTGTGGGTCTCGTTCGATCGTGGTGCGCACTGGCAAGATTTTCGCTTGGGGATGAACCACGTGCCGGTGTACGATCTGCAAATTCAGCCCGACGCGAACGATCTTATCGCGGGCACCCATGGGCGCGGCTTTGCGATCCTCGACGACATCGCGCCGCTCGAAGGTTTGACGCGCGCGGTGCAGGGTGAGGTCGCACTCTTCATACCTGCGGACGCCTGGCGTTATACGTCGCGCCCGTACTACGATATCGGACAGAATGCGTTTGTCGCCGACAACAAACCCTACGGCGCCGTCATTTCGTACTATCTAAAGCCGCACGCTATCATCCCGAGCGTAGCGAAGCGTAGTCGAGGGACGAAGGTAAAGAAGGGCAAGAAAGCGCCGCCGAAAGAGAAGGTGACGATCGAGATCGTCGACGCGGGTGGCAAGGTCGTGCGTCATCTCGACGGCACGGCGCAGGGCGGTGTGAATCGCGTGGTGTGGGATTTGACCGCGGACGCGCCGGGCAGGCCCCACACCGTGCAAGATCCGCGGCCGTTCTACGTGTTTTATCCACTCGAAATCGACGGCCCCGAAGTGTTGCCCGGTACGTACACCGTGCACGTTCACGCGCGCAAAGCGACGCTCAGCGTGCCCGTGCGCGTGCGGTTCGATCCGCAGAGCGATGCAACGATCTCGCAACTGCGCGCGCAGTATGATGCGCTCGCGCGGCTTGCCGCCGATCAGGAGCGTGGCGAAGTGTGGCTTGCGCAGTTGAAGAATCGTGGCCCGAAAGCAAAAGGGCTTACGGATGAACTGCGCAACGGCAACGGCACGCAGAACTCCGGCTATCGGCAACCGGCGAAGGTGATCGATCAAATCGCATACCTGCGCCACATCATTGCGAGCGCGTACGAGGGACCGACCGATGCGCAGGCAGCGTTGATGCACGTGTACGAAAAGCAACTCGACGCGATTGGGAAGAAGGTAGCGGCACTACACTTACCGCAGCACCCGACGTCGCCCGGCAAGAGGGGAGTTCCGCGTGGGCATCATCATCGATAGCCTCGATCACCTCGTGCTTAACGTCCATGATGTCGCGGTCTCGGCCGCGTGGTATCAGCGCGTGCTCGGCATGCGCCGGGAAGATTTCACGCCGCCGGGTGCGTCGAACGCGCGCACCGCGCTCAAATTCGGTCGACAAAAGATGAACCTTCGCCCAGCCTCGGCGAGCATCGACGAGTGGTTTACCGGGGGCGCGGTCGCGCCGGGCAGCAGCGACCTTTGTTTCTTGACGAAGAGCGAACCGCCGGAGGTGGTTGCGCATCTGCACGGACTCGACGTAGCGATCGAAAAAGGTCCGGTCGAACGGCAGGGCGCTTTGGGCACATTGCGCTCGGTCTATTGCCGAGATCCCGACGGCAATCTCATCGAGATCGCATCGTACAAGGCGTAAATGAGCTTCGTCGGCAAGGCGCTGGAGCCCGAAGGCGCACTCGATACGGGCGCGCTTGCGCAAGGTGAGCCATCACTGCCCCATGCTTTTACCTGGAATCACGATCGCATCGAGGTCGGCACAGTGCGGAAAACCTGGCGCTCGACCAAAGACGACCGTGGCGATACCTACGTCAAGAAGCACTGGTTTGAATTCGAAACGACCGATGGGCGCATTGCCGTCGTGTACTTCGACCGTGGCGCACGCAAAGGTGCACCGCGTTGGTGGTTGTATACTCTTTCCTCGGAATAGGAGGAGCCATGTTGTCAACCGAGGAGATCGAGTTGAAAAAGGCTGCAGCGTTGTTGACGGCGTCGATGCTGGACAACCACAGCGGCGATTGGGATGGCGAGCAGACGGCGCAAGCCTTTCGTACGATCTATCAAGCACTGCGTGACACGTAGATACCGCCAAATCTCGAGGATTCGCTTCATAAAACGGCGTGGGTCAGCGATCGTGCCCACCCGCTACGCATCAACAGACCGAGCACGGCACCATAGATCAAATGTCCGCAGAGACTCAACGTAAAGCTCAGCGGCGTGAGCTTGAAGAGCATTTCCTGCCCACGTGGCGCGACGATCAATATGCCAATGAGGCATAACCAAACCGCGACGCCATAGATGACGCCGTTCAGAACCGTGTTCGCGGTGAGTTTGCGTAGCAGCGGATAGATAGCGACGAACGCCATGCCCATACCGCCGCCGTCGCCGATGTAGCGATACAGGTAGCCGATAGCCGGATGCGCCTTGTGGTCGCCGATTAGCCAATACCCGAGCCGCGGGATAAAATCGTGCCACAGGCCGACCAGCACGAACGGTAGGCGGAAGAGATCGTACACCGACACGGCGATTACGCCGAAGACGAAGCCGCCGAGCGCGATCGGGCGATAATTCGGCCTGAGCCACACCAACTCGGCCAGCACCGCGACACCCGGAAGCACCAAGACGGTCACCGTCGTAACGAAGCTCTCTTCGCCAAAGAAGATCGCTGCCGCAAGCGCTGATATCGGCGCGAAGCCGACGGCTGCGATCACGAATCGGATCGCAAGGTCACGGCGGCTGCTGCGATGTCTTGCGGTCACAGGCTACTCCATCGTTTAATTCAACGAGAGCGGGCGATAGCGGATACGTTTTGGCCGCGCGGCTTCTTCACCGAGGCGTTTGATCTTGTCGGCTTCGTACTCGTGGTAGTTGCCCTCGAAGAACTGCACGCGACTGTCGCCTTCGAAGGCGAGGATGTGCGTCGCGATGCGGTCGAGGAACCAGCGGTCGTGACTTGTCACGAGGACCGTGCCGGCAAATTCCGCGAGCGCGTCTTCGAGCGCACGCAAGGTCTCGACATCGAGGTCGTTCGACGGTTCGTCGAGCAGCAGCACGTTGGCGCCGGCGAGCAGCGTCTTTGCCAGATGCAACCGTCCGCGTTCGCCGCCGGAGAGCGCTCCGACGTTCTTCTGTTGATCGGCGCCCTTGAAGTTGAAGCGTCCGAGATAGGCTCGCGAGTTCATTTCAAAGCGGCCGACTTGTAAGAGATCTTGGCCGCCGCTGACGTCTTCCCACGCGGTCTTGCCGCTATCGAGTGCTTCACGGCTTTGATCGACGAGGGCGAGCTTCACGCTCGGCCCGATGACGATCTCGCCCGCGTCGGGTTTTTCCTTACCGGCGATCATGCGGAAGAGCGTGGTTTTGCCGGCGCCGTTGGGGCCGATGATCCCGACGATCGCGCCCGGCGGGATCACAAAGCTCACATCGTCCATCAAGAGCTTCTCGCCGTAGGCCTTGCGCACGTTCTTGAGTTCGATGACCTTCTCGCCGAGACGCTCTGCGACCGGAATGAACATCTCTTGCGTTTCGTTGCGTTTCTGATATTCGTAGGTCGAGAGTTCCTCAAAGCGTGCGATGCGGCTCTTGCTCTTGGACTGCCGGCCTTTGGGACCCTGACGCACCCACTCGAGTTCGCGTTTGAGCGCTTTCTGGCGAGCCGACTCCGCAGCTTCCTCGGACGCCAGGCGCTCTTGTTTCTGATCGAGCCACGAGCTGTAGTTGCCCTTCCACGGAATGCCGCGACCACGATCGAGTTCGAGAATCCATTCGGCCGCGTTGTCGAGGAAATAGCGATCGTGCGTGATCGCCACGACCGTGCCGGGAAAGCGTTGCAGAAACTGTTCGAGCCATTCGACGCTCTCGGCATCGAGGTGGTTTGTCGGTTCGTCGAGCAGCAACATGCCGGGTTTCGAGATCAACAAGCGGCAGAGCGCAACGCGGCGTTTCTCGCCGCCCGAGAGTGGTCCGATCTTCGCATCCCACGGCGGCAGGCGCAGCGCATCGGCCGCAATCTCGAGCTGCTGATCGAGATCGTCGCCGGCAGCTTGAAGAATCGCTTCGAGTTTTGACTGCTCTTCGGCGAGTTTGTCGAAATCCGCCTCGGGATTCCCGTACTCGCCGTAAAGTGCTTCGAGCCGCTTGCGCGCAGCCAGCAACTCGCCCAGACCCTCTTCGACCGCCTCGCGTACGCTGAGATTGGGATCGAGCTTCGGCTCTTGTTCTAAGAAGCCGATCGTCAGATTTGGCGCCGGCGCAGCGTCGCCATCGAACTCGGTGTCGACGCCCGCCATGATGCGCAGTAGCGAGGACTTTCCTGCGCCGTTGAGACCGAGAATTCCGATCTTTGCACCGGGGAAGAAGCTCAGTGAAATATCTTTGAGGATCTGGCGTTTCGGCGGCACCGTCTTGCCGACGCGAAACATGGAATACACATATTCAGGCACGGCGTGATACTTCGGAATGTGTCACCCTGAGCCTGTCGAAGGGGCGAGCATGCTCGGACTGCTCCTTGCGGCGGTGCTCGCGAGTCCGCTGCCAACGAACCCGCCGATTTGCGTGCAGTACTTTCACGACGCATGCAGCGAGGCGACCGGCCAATGGTTGCCGCAGTTTGCAACGCCGGACACGTTTTGGGACGACGCGACCCACATCACGCAGCGCGACAGCTTTACGCTGAGCACGAATAGCGGCACCCCCGTCGTCTTCACGATCAACTTGCAGAAGGCGCGCGTGACCTATGACAGGGCGCATCGCATCGTGTTCTACGAAACCGGCTGTTGCTCGTGGGAAGAAATTGTACTTGCGTATCAGTCGACGCTGGCACCAAAATCGCTGATGAATCGCGATCTCTCAACGCTGAAGACGGCGCGCGGCGTAAGACTTGGCATGACACCCGGCGCAGTGATCGGTATCTACGGCGCTGCCAAACCGCAGTTCGTCAAGGGACACGGTCGCGTCAGCGTGCTTGCATATACCACCTGGCCGCCGCGCAACAAGCTCTCAAAGACGCACAGCGAGTGCGGTCAATTTCAGAACTTCTATTTTCGAAACGACCGCCTGGTGGAGATCCAGCTAGGTAACGGCTGTTAATCCGTTTTGTTCCACAACTCGACGATGGTATTGGTGCTGTCGACGGCGCGGTCGCAGCTCGCAAGCAAGGCCGTCGTCGAGGGACCGGTGTCGGTCTCGAGCGCACTTGCGACCTCGTGCGTACGCGTCGCGCAACCCAGATGTGTGGTCGATGGAAGTGCCGGCAAACGCGCGCGCAAGCGATTCGAGCTGCGGATATGCCGGCGTTTGCGGATCTTGGTAGAGGCTCGACAGCGCCGTGTTCGCGAGGCCCAGCCGCTGACTTGCCGCCATGATACCGAGCGCGACCTCCGGATCGATTTCGTGCGTATGTCCGGGCTCGCTCAACATCCGTTCGAGGGATTCGTCCGCGATAGCGCGTGCGCTCCACAACGTCGTGCGTTCGGCTCGCAGCTTTGTGAAATCGCGCTGAGCCGGATCGATTAGTCCCGCCAGGAGTAACCGCGTATGGTCGAGCGACGCGTTCACAAGCGCGCGCAACGCAACGCGCGTATGCGCCGACTCCCACGTCGGCCAAATGACATACGATGCCATCGCGAGCAGGCCGCCGATGACCGTCGCGACTAAGCGGTTTTGCACGGCGGTAGCTTCGGGCGTTCCCAAGAGGGCGAGCAAGAAAACAACGTAGGCGGTAACCGTGACGCTGAAGAGACCGTAGTTGAGTTGGAATGCCGCGTAACTGATCGCCGCAAAGAGGATTGCAAATGCCAGCGTTACGTGTGGCGTATTCGGTACCGCAAGCACGATCGCGGTTGCGGCGACGACGCCGACGATCGTTCCGGCGATGCGCGCAATACCGCGTGAGAGCGTTGTCGTAAAGTCAGGACGCAAGACGAGCACAGCCGTCAGCGTGATCCAATAGCCGCGCTGAATCGGCAAGACGTCGGCAAGCACACCCGCCGCCGCGAGCGTTACCGCGAGGCGAACCGCATGACGCCCGAATGGCGAGCGGAGATGGAAGTGATCGCGCAGTACCGCAAGCGGACCCTCAAAGCTCGGCAGGTGTGCGGGATAGTGCAGCTCGGGCAACGCAAATCCGCCCAGCGGAACGCTGGCAGATCGCCATGCGGCGCGCAGTTGCCCGTAGAGGGCGCGTACGTTGGGATCGCTCGTCTCTGCATTGATCGTGCCGTACAGCGCAACGTCCTTCGGCTCTTTGGCGTCGTCGAGGGCCTGCGCGATCTCATCGAGTACTTGGGCGATCACTGGGCGAAGGCGCGCATATTTCTCGCCACCGACGGTTGTAAGGAGCGCGAGCGACGAGCGGATGCGAACGGCTTCATCGAGTAGGCTTTGAAACGCCGCGAGCACCAGCGGACGGCCGAAGGGTCGCGGATCGGCAAGCGCCTTACGAACCGCGATGAGTTCGACGGTGGACGGCACGCGCGTCGATGCGTCGCTCGCTTGCGCGTACGCGGCAAGCTCGCGATAGGCGTTGGCGAGCGCGTGCCGTTCCTGCGGATAACGCTCGATCGGCCAGAGCACGACGAGCAACAGCGTCTGGAGCAAGCCGCCGGCGAACATGACGAGCGCGGTTATTGCCGCAACGTGCGGTGTCATGGGATAGCGCTCGAAGATGATCAGCGCGGTAGTCGCGTTGACGCCGATCGCCGAGGCTCCGGGGCCGAGTGCCGCGATCATGCCGTAACCGAAGCCCCACACGGCGAGCGCCAAGATCGCGAGTTCTGCCGAGTGGGAACAGAGCGACGCGACCGCTGTCGACAGCGCCATCGCGAGAGCCATGCCGAGCATCGTGCCGGCGCGCGTGCGGTAGACGCCTTGCAGCGCTGCAAATCCCACGCTGAACGCGCCGATACCCGCGGCCACCGCGTAGATCGGGACGCCGCTGGCAAACCCTGCGAGTAGGGCGATCGCGACGCCGATGCCCGACCGCGCGGCGAAGACCGGCTCGACGCCGTTGCGTTCGATCCGAAATGCGCTGGTAACGATGCGTTGAATGGTCTGCTGCATGAAAAAGCTGCTCTGCTCGATCGTCCTCGCGGTCCTCGCGTTTGCGGCGCCGCTCCCGCTCCTTAGCGCAGGTCCGACAACCGTGAGCGGAATCCCGCTCGATGCACCATGGAAGGTGACGATCTACGATTTCGCCCGCAAATCGTTCACGCATCCGGCTTGGGGGTGGCAGCACGGCGAGCGCAACTATCAAATCGCAATGCAACTTGCGCAAGGGGATGGGCTCAAGGTCGATACCGATGTGCTCTTTGCCGCGTGCATGCTCCACGACATGGCCGGCTTTGCGCCGTATCAAGCCAAGGGCGAGCACGGCGATGTCGCAGCGCACGAGAGTGAATCGATCTTGCGCGATGCCGGCTTCCCGATGGCGAAGTTCCCGAGCGTGCAGGCCGCCATGCGCGGACACATGTATTACAGCGACCCCGGCAGCGATCCCAATGCGATCGTGCTGCATGACGCGGATTCGCTCGACTTTCTCGGCGCGATCGGCGCGGTGCGTATGATCTCGCTGACCGGCGCATCCGCGGCAAGCGCTGCCAATGCGGTCAAACAACTGCGGACGTTCGTACACGACATCCCGCCGAAGTTGATTACCAAGACGGCGCAGCGCATGGGTGCGCAACGCGTTGCGGAGCTGCAAGCCTTCCTCGACGCGTATCAGCGCGAATCGTTCGAAGGAACGCTGCCCTAACCACCTACCGAGACGGGTGCGTGGCCGAACAGCGGTGGAATGTAGTGACCGGCCAGATACGATAGCACGAACACGACAACGCCGAAGGCCACGATTTCCAGTCCTTTCGAGACCGGATTGCGATCGGTGTTGCGCGCAGCGTAATACCCGACGCCGAAAAGACTGAGAACCGCGAGCACGAGCGCGAGAATCGTCGAGCCAAACATTGTGAGTGGTACGATATACGCAGCGATCGGAATCAGCGATCCCACGGCAAACGAGCCGCCCATGGCGAGCGGCGCGCGCAGATCGGTCGCTTCGGCAACCCGCGGGTCGATGCCGAACTCATCACGCATCATCTCATAGAGGTAGATGTCAGGGTGTTGCGTGAGGCGGCGCACGATCATCTGCGCCTCCTCGGCGGAGAAGCCTTTCATCTTATAGTAGGCGACCTGCTCGGCGAACTCGCCCTGTGGATCGGCGGCCATCTCGCGCTTTTCCATTTCGATGGTCGCTTGCACGACTTCGCGCTCGGACTTGCCGCCCAAGTACTCGCCGACCGCCATCGAAAGTGCACCCGCAAGCATTGCCAGAAATCCGCTGATAAAGACCGCGGAGCGATCGCCTTCGGCAACGCCGACGCCGGTGATGATGCCAAGGGTCGTGAGGATGCCGTCTTGCGCGCCGAACACGATCTCGCGCACGCTCCGTTGTTCCTCGAGTCTGCGGCGCTGCAGCGTATCGGGAATGCGCGGCTTGACGCTTTGCCAACCCGGAATGTCGGCGACGACCTCGGTGACGCTGGGCTTCTGCGGATCCATGAGTGGTGCTTCCGGGCGCCGGTGGCGAATGGCCTCTTTAATGGAACAGTTCGGAGCGCCTAACTTTCGTCGCGTGGGTGAGGCGGCGATCGTCCTCGAGTGCGACGAGCATGGCGTTGCGACGCAGCGGCGGATGTGGGGGCTCGCGCGTGACGCTCGCGCGTGGCCGCACGTGCGCGAAGCTGTTGTCGGCGCGGGCAACCTGACGGTGGCGTTCGAGCGCGATGCGACCAGCTATGAAGCCGTGCGCGACGAGCTGGCGCGCGCATGGACAAATGCGCGTGACGCTGCGGCGAGCGTGCGCACGGTCGAGATTCCCGTGCGTTACGAGGGCGAAGATTTGCAGGCCGTGGCCGACGCGTGCGGCTTGCAGATCGACGCGGTGATCGCGTTGCATGCAGCGGGCGTCTACGTCGTCGCGTTCGTTGGGTTCTTGCCGGGGTTTGCCTACCTTGATGGCCTCGATGCGCGCTTGCACTTTCCGCGCCGCGCGCAGCCGCGCACGCGTGTCCCGGCGGGTTCGGTCGCGATTGCCGGAGCACAAAGTGGGATCTATCCATTCGATTCACCCGGCGGTTGGCACATCGTCGGCCACACGGCATTGCGCATGTTCGATCCGGATCGCGATCCGGCTGCGCTGTTGCAACCGGGTGACGCCGTGCGCTTTATCGCGTTATGAACGCTCGCGCGATTTGCGTCGAGCGCGCGGGCTTGCAAAGTCTCGTCGTCGATCGTGGACGATTCGGCTTGCGCCACGAAGGGGTGGGCTGGTGCGGCGCGATGGATCGGCGCAGCTACGACGCCGCAAACGCGCTCGCCGGCAATGCTTCCGGCAGTGCCGCGCTCGAAATCGTCCTCGGTGACGTTGCGTTGGTCTTCGAGTGTGACGCGCGCTTTGCGCTCGCGGGTGCAGATTGCAAGGCCGAACTCGATGGCGAGCCGGTCGCAGCTTGGACGACGCATGCGGCACGCGCCGGTTCACGCTTGGCATTGCACCGACCCGCAGCGTGGATGCGCACGTACCTCGCGATCGAGGGCGGAGCCGACGTGCCGCTGGTGCTCGGGTCGCGCACGACCGATCTGCTCGCCTCGATGGGCGGCTTTCACGGTCGCGCGTTACGCGCCGGTGATCGCATCGCGCTCGGCGAACGTAACGGTGCGCCGGAGCGAACGACCTTGGAGGCGCCGCATGCCGACTTCGTCTTGCGGACGATTGCCCAGCCGTTCGGCGATCGTCTCTGGAACCGTACATGGACCGTCGGGCATCAAAGCAATCGCATGGGATATAGGCTTCTTGGCGATGCGCTGCCGCACGATCTCGGCTCGCTGCCAACGCAGGCGGTATTTCCTGGGTTCGTGCAGTTGCCGCCGTCGGGCGAGCCGATCGTTCTGATGAGCGATGCGCAGACGACGGGCGGGTATCCGATCGCGGGCGTGGTAGTCGAGGATGACATGTGGATGGTAGCGCAGGCGCGGATCGGGAGTGCCATACGCTTCGTCGAGGTTTCGCGATGACGAGCATCGATCTCAACGCCGACCTCGGCGAAGGGTGCGCCGACGACGAAGCGCTGCTCGGTATCGTCACCTCGGCGAATATCGCGAGCGGCGGCCACGCGGGCAATGCGCACACGATGGAGACAACGGTTCGAGCGGCGATTGCGCACGGCGTCGCGATCGGCGCGCATCCGTCGTACCCCGACCGCGCCGGCTTCGGGCGCATGCAAATCGAGCGTACGCCAAACGAAATCTTCGACGACGTTTTGGAACAAACGCGTGCGCTTGGGACCGTCGCCGACGCGCAGGGGGCGCGCCTACATCACGTGAAGGCCCACGGTGCGCTCTATAATGTCGCCGCACGCGACCGCGCGGTTGCCGACGCCATCTCGCGCGCGGTCGTCGCCTTCGATCCGGAACTTGCGATCGTGGGACTCGCCGGCGGCGCGCAGCTCTTGAGCGCGCGCGCACATGGGTTGCGCGCGATCGCTGAGGTCTTCGCGGATCGCGGCTATCGGCCCGACGGGTCACTCATCCCGCGCGGACAACCCGGCGCGCTCATCGAGGACGTCGAGGCCGCGGTCGCGCAGGCGTTGACGCTGGCGCGTAGCGGCGCCGGCCAAACGATCTGCATCCACGGCGACGGTCCGCATGCGCTCGCGTTTGCGCGGGCGATTCGCGATGCCTTACAATCCGCCGGCATCGCGGTCGCAGCGGTCAATTCGGGATAAAGTCTGCGTCGGGCACGCTCGTCGGAAAGGTGATGTCGTGGAGATCCTCGCCGACGTGTTCGGTATGCGAGGCGAAGAGGCCATGCGATGTCGCTTCCGCGTCGATGTGCACGATGCTCCAAACGCCGGCTGGACCGGCCGGCGCAAAATCGTAGGTGATGTTTGCGAAGATGTCGTTGTACGGCCATGCATAGACAAGGCGCACGACGTCGTACGTCATCGTGTCGATCCACAGTTCGCGCAGCGCATAGCGCTGTGGATCGCGCAACGGCCGTAAACGCAGATGATAACAGGCATGCGCGCCGATCGTCGTCGTTCCCGCGTAGGTGATCGTGTAGGCGCGATCGACCGCCTGAACAACGGCGATCGTCTGGAGCGGATCCTCGGCGAGATTTGGTGGCGTGGGCACTGGCGTCGCCCCTTGTGCGGGTGTGCGACGGTAAAATCCGAAGGGCGCTCCCGCGGGACCGACGGCGTAGCCGCCGCGCAGCAGGACGGTTCCCGGACGTCCGTCAGCGGTGAGAGTCTGCGCGAACGTCCGGCCATCGGCGAGGCGGACGATAAATTGCACCACAGTTCCAGCGCTGCATTGCTTCGCGAGGAACGTCGCGTCGCAATGCAGCGTGAACGACTCGTACGGGGGCGTCGTGCGAGCGTTCCATGTCGCTTGCGCGCGCGTGAAGATCGTCGTAGGGTCGGGTGCGTTCGCAGCAACGGCGTGGTAGAGTGGTAGGGTCATGAAGCTGCCTTTATATCATGTTGATGTTTTTACGTCCGAGCGCTTCGGCGGAAATCCGCTCGCGGTGTTTCTTGATGCCGAAGGGCTCGATGGCGTGACGATGCAAAAAATTGCACGGGAAATGAACCTTTCGGAGACCACGTTCGTGATGCGCCCCAACGACGAACGTGCCACGCACCACGTACGTATCTTCACGCCCGGGCAAGAGCTGCCATTCGCCGGACATCCGACGATCGGCACGGCTTTCGTACTGCAGCAGTTTGCGCAAGCGACCCCCGACCTTGCATTTCAGATGGAAGCGGGCATCATCCCGGTTCGCAAAGACGGCGACACATTGTGGATGACACCACCGCCTGCGGAGGCGCTGAGCGCGGCTTTCGATCGCGCCGCGGTCGCGCAGGCAATCGGACTGCCCGTATCCTGTGTCATGATGCCGCCACAAGTCTTTGGTGGCCACGGCGTCGAGTTCTTGTGCGTGCTGCTCGATTCGGAACAAAATGTCGACTGGGTGATGCTCGATCGGATCGACATGGTCAAGGCCACGAACGAGACGGTTGGCGAAGGGAACGTGCTGATCTGCAGCTATCAGGGCGGCAAAGCCTATACGCGCATGTTCGCCGCTGTTGCAAACGGGGTCGGGGAGGATCCGGCAACGGGCTCATCGGTCGCGCCGCTCTGCGCGGCGCTCGGATGGTGGCGAATTCTCGATCAGAGCCGCACGCACGTCGATGTCCAGCAAGGGGTTGCGATGGGACGCCCGAGCGAGCTCAAAGCGCGCTTCGCGGTCGAAGGCACGTACGTACAACAGGTTATCGTTGGGGGTCAGGCGGTCTCGCTCTATGAGAGTACGCTCGAGATATAGCGCTTTACGTGTACTCTGAGAGGAGAGCGACGTCGAAGCTGCTCCACGAGCCGAGCATCGTCACCGTGTTGTCGGCGTCCTTACGCGATTCGCGTACAATGTACGCGACCGGTTTAACCCCAAGCGTCGCCGCGGCGCGTAACGCGCGCGCATCTTCCTCACGACGGAGCTCGCCGGCGAAGAGAAACGGCACTTTTGAACGGATCGCTGTTTCAACCAAATCGATCACTCTGCCGGGTTCGGGGCCGATCATCTTATCGCCATAACGGGCGAGTCGTGCCGCCGCGGTCGAGCAGATCCACTCGCCTTCTTCTGAGGATGCGACGTGAATGAGCGTGATAGCGCGCTTGCGGTTTGCGTCGCGCAAGCGATCCATCAACGGCACCAGGTTGGGTACGTTGATGCTCGTCGTCGGAAAAAGTTCCCGATTCGGATCGGCCATGCTCCCCAATTACACGCGCTGCGCGGCGGTTCCCACGGGTACGCTCGCTCGAATCGTCTGCGCCAGGCGCTCGATAGCCAGGCGCCGCGGCACAAATGCGCGGTGGATGACGCGAATCGCTCGTGCTGCGTGTGGACCCACGAGCGGCCGAAACGCAATCCGCGCGAAGCGGCCCTCAAAGTGTGCTCGCGCGAGTTCGGGGACTATAGTCATCCCCAGTCCGGCCTCGACGAGATTAAGGACGGTCTCAAGCGAGGTCGCGGAGAGATCGCTGTGCAGGCCTCGGCCGCGCGTTTGCCCACACAACGCAAGCGCTTGATCCGAAAGGCAGTGCCCGTCAGCGAGTAAGATGAGGATCGAAGGATCCAGTTGCTCGACACTGATCCGATCTCGCGCCGCAAGCGGGTCGCCAACCGGGAGTGCAACGCTAAACGGCTCGTTGAAGAGCGCGATCTCGGAAAGATTGCCGTCAGGGTGCTCGGTTGCAACGAGCGCTGCATCGAGTCGCCCGGCCGCAATCGACTCGAGCAAACGATGCGTCATGTCTTCGATGAGGACGAGCGGCGCGAGCGGCAGCTGCGCCTGCAACGGTCCGAGGACGCCGGGTAGAAGGTAGGGCGCGAGCGTCGGGATGACGCCTAAGCGCAGCGGGCCGACCATCGGATCGGCACGGGTCTCGGCGAGCTCTTCGATGCGTTCGACCGCGCCGAGCGCCAGACGCGCCTGCTCGAGAATCAACTCGCCGGCCGGCGTGACGCGGATCGTCCGCCCATCGCGCTCGAAGAGCTCGAGGCCGAGCTCGCTTTCAAGCTTGCGGATCTGGGCCGAGAGCGTCGGCTGGGCGACGCCGCACTCCTCGGCAGCGCGGCTGAAGCTACGGCGCCGTTCGAGGGCGAGCGCGTACTGAAGATCTTTGAAATTCATAGGCCAGGCAAATGAAAGCTGTTTGTTCCATTGGCTTGGACTTTGGTGCTCTCCTGGACGCTGGCCGCAGAAAAACAAGCGCTACACGAAAGCGTGCGCGCGACGTCCCCTACACCCGCCGAGACTGAAGCTATACCAGGCGCCGGTCGCCTTTACGCCGGTCGTCCGAGCGTCGATCGACGGCGACCTGGATCGAAACGATCCGGCGGTCGCCCTGACGGCGGTCGGTTTTGCGCCTGTCGGTGGTGTTAGTCATCGACATGCACCGGATATTCTACCGCCTATTCCGGGGATCATCTGGAGGCGACGTTTTGTGCGCAGAAATGGATCGAAGGTGCGAGGCTTCTCAGGAATCACTCTGTCTGATGGCGTAGCCTTTGCGCGATGCTAGCTCGCTTGTTTAAGAAGCCTCTCGCGTGGACCGCAGTGGCGTTGCTCCCGCTTGCCATCGCCGGATGCGGCGGTGCCGCGCGTCATCATCGCGGCTCCGGCGGCGGCGCGACGCAGAGTATACCCGTCGCAACCGCGCAACCCGCGAGCGTAAAGCCGCAGGTGCAGATTGCCGGCATTGTCGCGCCATATCAAAACGTCTCGATCTCGAGTTCGCTGAGCGAACCGACCGACGCGGTCAACGTGCTTCAAGGCGATCACGTGCATCGCGGGCAGGTGCTCGCTGTGCTCGACACGACCGATCTGCGCGCGAACTACAATGCCGACGAGCGCAACGCCGCTTCGGCGGACGCGCGCGCGACGCAAGCGAGGTATCAAGCGCAACTCAATCTCGGGCAAGGCAGCAATCAAGTCGACGCGGCGCAAGCGGCAATGCACAACGCGAAACTCGTGTACCAGCAGGACCAAGTACTCTACAAGAGCGGCTACGTGTCGCTAGCGCAACTGGAAGCGGCGCACGCGGCGTACGTCGGAGATTTAAATACCTACAACACGGCGGTACTCAACGCACAGGTCAACGGCAACAACACGCAGGGCTTGCAGGCCGCAACGGTCGCAGCAGCGCTTGCCGACGCGCAATCCGCGCATGCGCAAGCCGATCAAGTTGCCGCGCAGATCGCGCGTGCGACGATTATCTCGCCGGTCGACGGTGTGGTGGTCAACCGCAACCTCAATCCGGGCGAGTACCCGGGTTCGCGCACGGTCTTCACCGTGCAGCAACTCGACCCGGTCTACGCCGAGCTCAACGCATCGTCATCCAATGTTTTTGAAATTACGCGTGGTGCGCCGGTCAATATTGCGGTCGCCGGCATCGCGAGCGCGGCGTACCAGGGGCACGTCAGCGCCGTCCTCGGGCAGGTGCAACCCGGTTCGACGAACTTCACGGTGGAAGTGATCGTGCCGAATCCGGGCGACCGGCTGCAGTCGGGCATGGCGGTCACGGGTACGATCACATTGCCGACGGTGACCGGCATCGGGATTCCAACCGCCGCGTTTTTGGATGATTCGCATACGACCGTGATGGTTGTTGCTTCTGATGGCACGGCCAAGCAGCAGACCGTGAAAGAACTCGGCAGCAACGGGACGACCTCGATCGTTAGTGGCCTCTCGCAAGGCACGCAAGTGGTTTCGAACGGCCAGCTTGGTATCGCGTCCGGACAACAGGTCGTTGGCCAAGCTTCTGGTGCGCCTAATGCGTCGGGGGCTCCCGATCCATCGGCATCGCCGGGCGCGTCGCCAGCGCATCACTGGCACCGCGGCTCGCCGTCACCGTCGCCTCAAGACCAACAATAATGTGGCTCACGCGGCTTTGCGTAGAGCGGCCGACCGTCGTCTTCGTGCTCCTCGCGCTGATCGCTGTGGTCGGCACGCTCGGTGTGCTTACGATCACGCAGCAGCAATTCCCGAACGTCGATTTTCCCACGATCGGCGTCCGCGCGAGCTATCCGGGCGGTTCCACGACCGAGATTCGTGACGCAATCGTACGCCCGCTCGAAGACGCAATTGCGGGTGCGCCGAACTTGCAGTACATTCAGACGTCGGTGCAGCAAGGCCAGGCCTCGATTACTGCAACGTTTGACCTCTCGTCGAACAAGACGACCGATCTCGTGCAGGTGCAGCGGCGCGTCATGATCGCGCAATCGCAACTGCCGAGCGACATGCCTGCGCCGACGGTCGGGACGTTCGATCCCGCACAGGCAACGGTATTGCAGATCGGGCTCGATTCGAGCGCGTATAGTCCCGGCGCGCTTTCCGCAATCGTCACAAACAACATCGTGCCGGCGATCGAACAGGTTGACGGCGTCTCGAACGTCAATGCGGGCGGCGCAGTCACCCCCGCCTACGAAGTCGCCGTCAATCCGAATCTCCTTACCGCAGCGGGCTACACGCTCAACGATGTCGTCAGTTCGATCCAAAGCAACAACAATCGCGAACCAGGCGGCATTGCGTACTCGCCCAACCGCGAGACAACGATCGACGTGCGCGGAGATCTCACGACCGAGCAATCGGTGGCGAACCTGTTGATCTCGGCCTCGTCGTCGTACAAGACGTCGTTCGGCAACGCGAGTTACAGCATTCCGGTCGGGGCCGGCGTACCTGGTGCGCCGCCAGTTGCGTCCAGCGAAACGGGATCGGTAGCCGCGAGCCAAGCGTCGAGCGCGCTCGCGCTCAGTGCGCCGGCGACGGCGCCGCCGTCCTCTTCCAGCAGCACGCAATCTTCGAGCAGTTCGAGCAGCAGTGGTGGTGTAGCGACGCAGCCACCGCCGACAACGCCGGGGCCGGCGTCGTCACCGCCGCCTGCGCCGACGCAGGCGCCGATTCCGCAACTCAACCTCGTAACGCAGTATCCGGTGGCGAGCGGGTCAAGCTCGAGCGCATCGTCGGCGAATTCCGGTGGCGGCGGCGGATATTCGGGACCATCGCTCTCCAACGTGAATGCGTGGCTCTATGCCCCGCGGCAGATGCGCATCTCGGACGTCGCATCGGTCAGCGACTCGTTTGAACCGCAGCGCCAGTACAGCTACGTCGGCACGATCCCAACGATTTCGCTAGGCGTACAGAAGGCGACCGGCGCAAGCGAAGTCGTTTCTGCAAGCAACGTGCTCAAAGCACTGCCGGGCATCGAGCGGCAATATCCGCAGATTCACTTCCAAATCCTCAACAACCAGGCCGCATATACCGAAGACCAGATCTTTGGTGTGGTTCGCACGCTCAGTGAGGCGATCTTAATAACCGCGATCGTGATGCTGTTCTTCCTGCGCTCGTGGCGCAACGCTATCGTGGTGTTGATCGCGATTCCGTCCTCGCTTGGTGTGACGCTCGCCTTGATGAAGCTGTTCAACTTCTCGATTGACACGGTCTCGCTGTTGGCGATGACGTTGATCATCGGTATTCTCGTCGACGACTCGATCGTCGTGCTCGAGAACACCGAGCGCCATCATGCGAATGGTGAGCCGCCGAAGGAAGCGGCAATCAAAGGCCGCTCGCAGATCGGTCCTGCCGCGATCGTGATCACACTTGTCGACGTCGTCGTCTTCCTACCTATCGCATTCTTACCGGGCATCGTCGGGCGTTTTCTCTCGGAGTTTGCGCTTGTCGTTGTGACCGCGACCTTGACCTCACTCTTCATCTCGTTTACGGTGACGCCGGCCTTGGCCGGCAATTGGTCGTTGCTCTCGAAGTGGAAGCCGCCGAAACTGATCGACCGTTTCACCGAGTTGTTCGAAAGGACGCGTTTGTGGTATGCGCAGACGGCGTTGCCGTGGGCGCTCAAACGTCCGCGGCTGGTCGTCATCGTTTCGGCTTGCGTGGTGCTCGCCGCGTTCCTGTTGATTCCGATCGGGCTGATCGGCTTCGAGTTCATGCCGGCGGTCGACCGCGGCGAGGTCTTCGTGCAGCTAGCGTATCCGACCGGCACGCCGCTCGCGTTGGTCAACCAGAAGATTGCCGCATTGACCAAGGCGATTGCGAAGATTTCGGACGTGCAATCACAGACGGCCTTGGCCGGCGCAACGCAAGCCGGCTTCGGCGGCGGCGGCACGATCAACCAAGGCAGCGTCGGACAAGTGCACGTGTTTCTGCAAGACAATCACTCACTTACAACCGGAGCGTGGGCGCAACGCTTGGGCGCAATCGCGCAAAAGATCGCGCCCGGAGCTAAGATCGTTTCCGTGGCAGCCACCGGCCAGGGCGGTGGTAGCGGGCAGCAGATCGACTACACGGTCACGTCATCCGACGACAACCCGGAAAAGTACGCGGCGCAAGTGCTCTCAGCGCTGGAGCAGACGCCGGGTGCGATCAACGTGAACAGTTCGCAGCTCAACCTGGCGCCGCAGATCGATATCGACTTCGATCGCGACCGCGCGCGAGCGCTCGACATGAACATCGGTCAGGCGGCGAGTGCCATTCGCGCGGCCTTCGGCGGCACGCTTGCGGCCCAGATTCAGACCTCGCATGGTATCAAGTACGTGCAGGTACTTTATCCGCGCAGCTTCCAAACCTCGATCGCGCTGCTGCTCGGGCTGCCGATGCGTGCCAACAACGGCAATATCATTCACTTGGCCGACGTGGCAAAACTCGTCGAGGATCCGTCGCAGGTGCTGATGACGCGCCAGAACCGGCAGACCACCGTACACGTCCAGGCCAATCTCGCACCGGGGCTCGCGCTTTCGACGGTCGAGAAGCGCTTCCAGGCGAACCTGAAGGCCTTGAATCTTCCATCGACCGTCAACGTCGCGCCGAGTGCAGGCGGCAATCAGGCAAACGCGCTCCAGTTGGGCGTAAGCATGCTGGCCGGGCTCGCGCTCTCCCTCGTCCTTGTCTACCTCTTGATGGTTGCGTTGTACAATAGCTATCGCTTGCCGTTTATTATCATGTTTGCCGTTCCGGTAGCGACGGTCGGTGCGTTCACCGCCCTCGCGATTACGCGCCAGGCGCTCAACCTCTACTCGCTGATCGGCACGGTGCTGCTGGTCGGCCTAGCATCAAAGAACGGGATTCTCTTGGTTGACTTTGCGGATCGTATGGTGCAGCAGGGCATGGACCGCGTGAGCGCGTTGATCGAAGCAGCGCGCGAACGTTTCCGTCCGATCGTCATGACCACATGTGCAATGATCGCCGGCATGACGCCGATTGCACTTGCGCTCGATCCGGGCGGTGCGCAGCGACAAGCGCTCGGCATCGTCGTGATCGGCGGATTGATTAGCTCGCTCGTACTAACGCTCGTGTTAGTGCCGGTCATGTTTATGTGGCTCGGACCGACGAAGCCCAACGCGGAGGGCGGGCCGCTATGAGATTTACCCGGCTCTTCGTCGAGCGGCCGACGCTCGTCACCGTCTTTCTCTGTCTGGTTTTGATTGCGGGAACGATCTCGGGCTTCAACTTGGTCAAGCAGCAACTGCCGAACTACGACGTCCCCTCGATTCAAGTGCTTCTTACGTATTCGGGCGCGTCGACCACCGAGATGCGCGACGCGATCGTGCGTCCGCTCGAAGACCAAATCGCGGGCGCGCCCGATCTAGCCTACGTCGAAACCAACATCGAACCGGGTCAGGCGTCGATCGTGGCCGTCTTTGCATTGACCTCCGACGTGAACACCGATCTCGTGCAGGTGCAAGGCCGCGTGCAAAACTCGCTGCACCAGCTACCCAACGATTTGCCGACGCCACAGATTTCGATCTACAATCCGTCCGAAGCGGTGGTCGTCTCGTTGGCTGCGTCGTCGTCGACGCTTTCGCTCGGTGCGCTTTCAGCGATTGTGACGAACGACGTCGTGCCTGCGCTCGAACAGGTTCAGGGCATTTCGTACGTGCAGGAGAACGGCAACGTCACGGCTTCGATTCAAGTCAACGTCAACCCGAACAAACTCCAGTCCTCGGGCTTCACGCTGACCGATATCATCAATGCGATCTCGAATAACAACGTGCGCGCACCGGGTGGTATCGTCTACGAACCAAACCGCGAGACGAACCTCGACATCCGCGGCGACGTGCAGGACGTGCCGACCGTTGCCAACTTACTGGTGGGTAATACCACGACAGCTGCGAGCGGCAGTAGCACCTCGAGCCTGTACCCGTGGACGACGACGTCGCGACTCTACCGTATCTCCGACGTCGCCAACGTGCAGGATGCATATGAGACGCAGCGCGTCTTCGCCTATACGAACGGCACGCCCGCGATCGAACTCGACATACAGAAGGCCGCAGGATCGAGTGAGGTTACGGCCTCCAACGCGGTGCTCGCGCAGATTCCCCGCCTCGAGCAGCAATATCCCAATATCAAGTTCTCGGTCCTCAACGTGCAGTCGACCTATACCCAAGATCTGCTCTCGGGTGTGACGCGTACGCTGATCGAAGGCATCATCATCACCGCGCTCGTGATGCTGTTCTTCCTGCGTTCGTGGCGCAAAGCGGTGGTCGTGATGATCGCGGTACCGGCCTCGTTCCTTGTCACGCTGGCGGCGATGCGAGTGCTGGGCTTTACGCTCGATACCGTCTCGCTGCTCGGCATGACGCTGATGATCGGCATTTTGGTTGACGACTCGATCGTCGTGCTCGAGAACATTTCGCGGCACCAAGAAGAAGGCGAAGCACCGAAGCAAGCTGCGATCAATGGTATCTCGGAGATCGGCATCGCGACAATCGTGATCACGCTCGTCATCGTCGTCGTGTTCTTGCCGCTTTCGTTCTTGCCGGGATCGGTGGGACTGTTCTTACGCGAATTCGGCTTGGTGGTGACGGTGGCGACGCTGACGTCGCTCTTCGTCTCGTTTGCCGTCACGCCCGCACTCGCGGGACGGTGGGCGCTCTTTTCGAAGTGGAAGCCGTGGGGCATCGTCGATCGCTTCACCGAATGGTTCGACGGCGTGCGCACGTGGTACGCGCAGCGCGCACTCACGTGGGGCTTGGAGAATCGCCGGCTGGTCGTGTGGGTCTCGTTCGGAAGCCTCGTCGCCGCGCTGTTACTTATCCCGCTTGGGATTGTGGGCTTCGAGTACATGCCACCGGTCGATCGCGGCGAGCTCTTCGTCACGATCAACTATCCGACCGGCACACCGCTCGCGACCACGACCGACGCTGTGCGCAAGGCCGAACAAATTGTAATGCGCAATCCTGACCTGGAATCCGAGACCTCGATCTCAGGCGCGTATGAAGGCGCGCTGACCGGCTACATCGGCAACGGTGCCGTGGCGCAGATCCATGTCTTCTTGAAAAGTGGACACCACCAATCGACGCAGTACTGGTCGCAGCAGCTCGCGAGTCAGATTCAGAACGCGCTCCCGGGCGCGCAAGTAATCGGCGTTCCTTCGACCGATCCCTCGGGCGGCATCTCGCAGCCCATTGGGTACGTGGTCGAGAGTGCAACGAGCGACCCGAGCGCGTCTGCGATAAAAGCCTTCACCGCGCTTCAGCAGACGCCGGGTGTGATCGATGCGACCACGTCGAACGCGCTCGAGTCCCCACAGATCGAAGTGAATTTCAATCGCAACGCCGCGCGTGCGCTCGACGCGAGCATTGGGACCGCGTCGACGGCGGTACGTGCGGCCTTCGGCGGCTACACCGCAACACAGTTCACCGGCGCGAACGGCCTCAAAGACGTGCAGGTAATTTACCAACAGCAGGATCTGACGAACCTCGCCGGCATCTCGGCGATTCCGATCCGCGCCAATAACGGTTCGATCATCCGTGTGGGCGATATCGTGGATCTGCAGAACGTGCCGGCGCCGCCGCTGATCATTCGCCTGGAGCGGCGTAACGTCGTGCTGATCGGCGCAAACGTCGCGCCGGGCGCAACGCTCTCGAACGTTATCCGCGACTACGAACGGCGGTTGCGTGCGCTGAAGCTTCCCTCCGATATCACCGTCGTTCCGGTCGCCGGCGGCAACCAAGAGCAGGTTGCGGATACGACCTATGAGATGACGATCTCGCTCCTGCTCTCGATCCTACTGGTCTACCTGTTGATGGTGGCGCTCTACAACGGCTACGTCACACCCTTTATCGTGATGTTCACCGTGCCGGTCGCGGTGGTCGGCGCGCTCGGCGCGCTCGCCATCACGCATCAGACGTTGAACCTCTTCTCGCTGATCGGCTCGATCATGCTGGTCGGATTGGTCGCAAAGAACGGCATCTTGCTCGTCGACTTCGCAAACCAATTGCGCGACCGCGGGCTGAGCAAGCTCGACGCGATCGTGGAGAGCGCGCACCACCGGTTCCGGCCGATCGTGATGACGACGTTCGCAATGATCGCGGGTATGTTGCCGCTCGCGCTCGCGCTCGATCCAGGCTCGCAGGCGGAACGTCCGCTCGGCATCGTGGTCATCGGCGGTCTCTCGAGTTCACTCGTGCTTACGCTGTTGCTGATTCCGATCATGTACTTGCGCTTCGCACCGGACGATCGGAAAGATGAAAAGCTCGTCAAAACGCCGGCACGCGAACCCGTCGGGGTCTAGCCTTGTCATCCCGAGCGTAGCGAAGCGTAGTCGAGGGACCGACGCGACGCCGTGCATCGCTTCACCGTTGCCGCCCGCGAAAACGCTCCTCGCGACACATCCTGTGCCGCTCCTGCTGCGCGAGTTTTGCGCCACATCCAAGGGAAGTTCACATCCTGCGAATGGCGCAAAACTTCGAGCCTTCGCTTAGCGGCAACGGTAAAGCGCTGCAAACAACTACGGCGGTCCCTCGACTTCGCCGCTTCGCAGCTACGCTCGGGATGACACGTTAGAACAGCGTGTCTTGCACCGGATCGTTGTCGACTAAGACATCCGGCGCATCATAGCGTGCGTTGTTGAGGCGCATCGATACGTCACGTGCTTGCATAGCTGAGGAATCATAAGATTGCATTAATGCGCGCGCCTGCTCGGCAGGAAGATCTCCAGGAGTGAGCCAGGTTGCAATTTCATCATCCTTGAGAATTGCGGGCATGCGATCGTGCACGCGTGCGACGAGTTCATTTGGCGGTACGGTAACGATCGCACACGGCGGCGGTCCCGTCGTGACCGGTTCGAAGATGCCGGCAAACGCGAAGACGCGATCGTCTTTCATCGTATAGTAGACCGGCTTTTTGCCGCGCCACTCGTAGAAGCCGTCGGCAAAGATGATGCAGCGGAACGGAAGCGCGCGCTGCGTGACCGTTTCCGCGCGCGCATTGATGCGTCCGTCGATGCCCCAGTGCAGCGGCGCCACGCGGTCGCTTCCGTCGTCAAGTACGCCGAGTACACCTTGCGTCGGTGCGATGTTGAAGCGAGGCAGGCGATACTCGCTAAACTCCTCGAACCGGTAGCGCGGATACGCGGCGCGGATACGCAGCGGGTTGGTTAGGGTAAAACGTCCGCACATTCTGCCTTCCGATTGGAGCGTGCATGAAGATTCACCTGGGAACCGTGGGGCACTTCGGGCTCGCCGTGCGCGACGTCCACGCGAGCGCGAAGTGGTGGCAGCGGCTCTTTGCGCTCGAGACAATGTTCGAAGGCAGCGACTATGTGGGGCTCACGAACGACAACATCACGATCGTCCTCTTTATCGGCGAGCCGCACCCGCAGACGATCGAACACATCTCGTTTCATCTCCCCACTATGGCGGCCCTCGAAGATGCGCTCGCGTGGCTCAAACAACACGGTGTCGAGGTGGAGGATCCGGGGAACGAGATCGGTCCCGAGGCTCCCGGCTCGAAGAACATGGGCATTTGGTTCCGCGATCGCGACGGCTACAGGTGGGAGCTCTCGGTGCTCGCGAAGCGTCGTGTATGAACGCATGGCGCAGCCTCTGGGCTGTCCCGGCGGCGGTTATCGTCGCCGGCACGTTGGCGCACGCATCCTCGTCCGACAGTGTGTTCCAAAACGTTCGCGGCGATGTGCACTACTTGACGGCTGACGGTGCCCCGGCACACGCGCTTGCACCAAAGGCGATGGTCGTACTCGGCGACGACGACGTCGCACAAACGGGAACCGCGTCGATGGCGACCATTCTCTTAGTGGACTCATCGCGCATCCTCATGGGAAGCAACAGCACCTTGAAGCTCGATACGTTCTCGATCGCGCAGATCGCGCACGCACACTTCGTTCTCTTCAACGGCAAGATGCGCTTTGTAGTCCAGCATCCGGCCGGTGCGCGGGCTGACTACACGTTCACGACACCGACCGGTGAAATTGGGGTGCGCGGTACGGTCGGCGATATCGCCGCCGATCCCGTCGACGGCGTTCGGATGAATGTGTACAGCACGTCGGATCCCGCGCTTCCCGTGCACGTCACCATGCTCGACGGTTCGCAGTACGATATCGGCGCCGGCCAGAAAATCTGGATGCGCTGGACGTCAGGGAAGCTAATCGCCAAGGTCACGCCGATTACGTCCGACGAGATCAAACGATTCGAGGAACTCGGGCCGCCGTAGACGTGCGCGCCATGGTGCTACGGCGACCGGATGCCATCGAGACAAGTCCGCTCGCGCTCGAAGAGCGCGAGCCACCAGTGCCCGCCGATGACGAGTTGCTCGTACGCGTTCGGACCTGCGGTGTCTGCCGCACGGATCTGCACGTGTGCGAGGGCGATTTGCCGCCGAAACAGCCCGCGATCGTTCCGGGCCACGAGATCGTCGGCGTCGTCGAGCGCGCTGGAGCATCGTGTGCGCGGTTTATGTCCGGCGATCGCGTCGGGATTGCGTGGTTGCGCGAGACCGATCAGACCTGCAAATTCTGCCGCCGCGAACGCGAGAATCTGTGCCCCAATGCGCGGTTCACGGGTTGGGATCACGACGGCGGCTACGCGGAGTTCGCGACGATTCGCGAAGCATATGCCTATGCGATTCCCGATGCGATCAACGACGAGCATGCTGCACCGCTGTTGTGCGCAGGAATCATCGGTTTTCGCGCGATCAAGCGCGCGCAAATCGAAGCGGGCATGACGGTGGGGCTGTACGGATTCGGTGGCTCCGCGCACCTCGCGATCCAGGTGCTCAAACACTGGCGGTGTACAGTATTTGTGATGAGTCGCGGCGGCGTGCACCGCGAGCTCGCTGAGGAACTCGGCGCCGATTGGATCGGCGACGCCGAGCAGCAACCACCGCAGACGCTCGATGCAGCAATTATGTTTGCTCCAGCGGGAGAATTGGTCCCACCGGCGATGCGTGCGCTCGATCGTGGCGGCGTGCTCGCCATCGCGGGGATCTATCTCAGTGAGATCCCGCCTCTCGACTACGAGCGGGACCTGTTCTACGAGCGCGAACTTCGCAGCGTCACGGCGAACACGCGGGCCGACGGCGAGGAGTTCTTACGTATCGCCGGCGAGATCCCAATCAAGAGCTATACCGTACCAATGAAGTTGGAAGAGGCAAACCGCGCGCTCTCGATGCTCAAGCACGACGAACTGCGCGGCGCCGCCGTCTTGCATGTATAGCGAGGGCTACTTCGTGACCAGTACCGGGACGGCCGATCGCTGCACGACCCCTTCGGCGACGCTGCCGACGAAGAGATGCGCGAGGCCTTTGCGCCCGTGCGTACCCATGCAAATCAGTCCGACGTTGTTTTCTTGGGCGATGCGCAAGATCTGGTCGCAGGCATCGCCTTCACACGCGACCGTTGCAACGGAGAGACCCTCGGCCTGGCACGAGGCTTGGACCGTATCGAGTAGCTCTCGCCCCGAGTCGCGCAGCACTTGAATCGCGTCGACCGGGTACGGTGTTTCATAACCGGCGACGATCACGATTTTTGATGCATCGACCGAATTGACGAGAAGCAGTTTCGCGCCGTCGAGTTTTGCCAGGCGGCACGCAAGTTCGGTTGCGGATTTAGCCTGATCGGACTCATCGAGCGCGACGAGAATCGTATTGAACATCTTGGGGTCCTTTGTGTTACCAGGTGCGCATGCCCGGCGCGAGATAAACGTGGCTGTGGAAGAGTTCGGTGAAGGGACCGGCGTAGGCCAAGACCGCGAGTATGAGCGCGACAACGCTCCAGCGGAAGAGGTGCTGCAGCACGGGCGGCGTTGGATCGCTTTCCGGAGCGGGAACTGCGAATTCCGCGACCATGTCGTGTGTCTTCTCGTTCATGAAGAGCGTGCCGACCGCGACCACGACGAACATGCAGATGCTAATGAAGAGAATGCCGCCGCCCGCGGCCGCGAGGAGCATCGACGGTTCCCAGCCTTGCGCGGTCGCGGCGCCGGCGTACTCGACCGACGCGGTGCGCCGGGGTGCGCCGAGTAAACCGGCGTAGTGCATCGCGAGCGACATCACGAGCATGCCGATAAACCAGAGTCGCGTTTGCCACAGCGCAACGCTGCGTCCCCAAAGTTCGCGCCCGGTGAGCCGCGGGATCATCCAGTATGCGGCCCCGACGAACGTCAGCGCAACCGGGCCGCCAACGGTGACGTGGAAGTGTCCCACGATCCAGATCGTGTTATGCACGAGCGTATCCATGCTGTACGAAGCATTGACCAAGCCGCCGAAGCCGCCGAGGATGAAGAGCAGCATTCCGTACCCGGCGCCCGCGAAAACGGGATCGTTCCACGGTAAGAACCTGATCGTCTGTATCAAGCCCTTGCGTCCGGCTTTGAGCGCTGCAAGTTCGAACGAGGCGAAGATCGCGAAGGCGGTGAGGAACGAGGGAATCGCGACGCCGTACGTCAGCACCATGTGGAGCAACTTCCAACGCTCATTGATGCCGGGGTCCAGGAATTCGTGGTGAATGCCGACCGGCGTCGAGAGGAGCAGCAGCATCACGAACGTCAGTCGTGCAAGGCCGTCGCTGAAGACATTCCCGCCGTAACGCGTCGGAATGATCGTGTACCAGATGATGTACGCACCCATGATCCAGAAGTACACGAGCGGATGGCCGAAGTACCAGAAGAACATGCGCGTGAGCATCACGTTGATGCCCGACGTCCAGCCGAATGACCACGGAATGAGCAGCGCCATCTCGGCCACAATGCCGATTGTCGCCACGATCCACATCAAGAACGTCGCCGCTGCCATAAAGACCGGAAGCGGCAACGGTGCTCCCGAGGTCCTGCGACGGAAGTAGAGCGCGTTTTCGAATAACTCGTAGGCGACGACCCAGGTGCCGAGCACGAGAAGCGTCGCCCCGAGGTAGAATTCCGGCGCAGCCTTCAGCGGTGCGTAGAACGTGTAGAGCACCGATGCATTTCCAGCGAGGATCGTTACGGCTGCGGTCGCCGTGCCGATCAGCATCATCCACCATCCAAGCCAGGCGATGCCGAGCTTGCGCTCGGGACGCTCCACGTTGCGGTAGGTGACGAACAAGCTGAGCCCGGTGATAAAGAAGGTCGTAAAGACGAGCGCCATCAGCACGCCGTGCGCGGTGAGCATGCGGTAGTAATCGAACCACACCGGCATTGCGATCGCGTTGGCGCGCGAGAAGCCTTGGAGCACGCCGAAGATCGCGCCGAGGCAGATCGCTACGGTTGCGGTGTAGATGTGAGCGATGACGACGCGGTTTTCGGCGGGTTTCGAAAATGGCGTTGCGTGCATCACTTGACCTCGATCGTTGCGTACATGTTCTGATGGCCGATGCCGCAGTATTCGTTACAGACGAGCAGATAGGTGCCGGGCGTGGTGAACCGGTGCGACGCGTCGTTGACCCAGCCGGGCACGGCCATGAGATTTACATCAGTCTGCGCGATTTCGTAGCCGTGGACGACGTCGGCGCTGGTCACATAAAACGTCACCATGCTTCCGACGGGAATCGTGATTGTTGCCGGCTCGAACCTGAAGACTTCCGAAACGTAGTAGGCTTCGTAGGTGCCGTCAGGCTTGCGGCGCAGACCGGGATGGTCGAACGGCGGCGTGGAGGATACTTTGGTCGGATCGAGTGTCTGCGTGCCGCTCGGCGGATTAAAATCCTCGGTGAACGCAGCGATAAAGATCGTCGCCATGAAGACGACGAGGATCGAGAGGCCAAAGATCATCCACCAGCGTTCGTAACGGTGTAGGTGCATCTCACCACCGCTTCGCGAGGAGCGCGAATAAGGCAAACCACCCGATCAGATAAGCCACGCCTAGAGCGAAGACAAAGATTAAGGTGCCGGGGAGAGGAACGTCCCGGTCGCCGCCGTCGCTACTCATACCAACAAGCTTACGGGCAGATCGAGCAGATTTGAAGAATGCTGTCCTTGACAAGAACTGGAGATTTTCGGGGGTTAGGTGTGTGGCCGGTAACGTGTTGATCGTCGAGGATGAGCCGCAGATCGGCGATGTTCTCGCGGGCTATCTACAGGCCGAGGGTTTTTCCCCGACCGTGAACACCACGTTTTCACAAGCTATGGCGACGCTTGGGCAGAGCCGGCCCGACCTGCTGTTGCTCGACGTCACCCTTCCAGACGGGAGCGGGCTGGATATTCTGCGGCACGTGCGCGAACGTGAGATTCCCGTGATCCTGGTCACCGCCCGGCGTGAGGAGATCGATCGCATCCTGGGCCTGGAGATCGGTGCAGATGACTATATTACCAAGCCTTTTTCGCCCCGCGAGGTTGTCGCACGCGTGCGCGCGGTCTTGCGCCGCGTGCATGGAGGTGCGAGCGCGGCGGCGAGCGGCGACGTCGTTCGCATCGGCGATCTCGAGATCGACGTCGACGCACACGAGGTGCGCATCGGCGGCAAGCCTGCGCTGCTCACGCCGTCGGAATTTCGGCTGCTTGAGGTCCTCGCGCGTAACGCGGGCACGGCGCTCTCGCGGTCGCAGCTACTCGATAAGCTCAGCGACGATGGGGGCGTCTACGAACGCACGCTCGACCGGCACATCAACAACTTGCGCCATAAGATAGAGCCCGACGTGCAAAATCCGTCGTACGTCGTCACCGTCTACGGCGTCGGGTACAAGATGCGCAAGCCCTAGGGTTTCGCGTCTTCGCCGGCACGGTATCGGCTCTCGAGTGATTCACCGAGTTTGCGCAGTAACTCGCGCGCCGTTTCGTGTGCGATGCGTGAACCCACCAGGCTATCGAAGGCTGCGCCAACCGCGCCCAATGGTGGTTGGTAGGCGCCTTGCAACTCGAGAATCGATGTCGTCCAGTCTTCATCGGCGCGAATGGTAAGCGTACCGTCGAAGTGTGGATACGGCCCACTCAGCGGCTCCCAATGCAACCGCCAGGGCTCGTCAAAATGCCGCGGATCGATTGCAGCCGCGACCGAAACGGTCACGACCTTGCTGATTTCGTTCCCGCCAAAGGCAGGTAGGGCGAGTGTAAGGTGCCGTTGTGCGCCCGAGGCGGCTGCATCCGCCACGTCGTCGGCGAGCAACTCGCGTGCGCGATTGTACGGGCATTTCAGGTAGCGGCGCTGATACATCTTTGACACGCCTCAATCATGGCTGGTCGGTGGGAAGGACGCGTGAAGAACTCTTCTCGCGTTCTTCCGGTTGCGGGCCTACGCTGTAATTGCTCTGTAAAGGAGAATCTACTGTGACTCAAACTTTAACGGCCGTTTCGCAACGAACACCCGTTGCGACAATGACGGCTTTTTGCATGCTCGGACTCGAGCGCACAGGTTTCCTCGAGAAGCCCGTTCCGCAGCCCGGTCCGAACGATGCGATCATCAAGACGACACACGCGCTGATCTGCACGTCGGACTCACATACCGTGCGCGGCGCGGTCGGCCCGCGCGAGAACTTGACCCTTGGCCACGAAGCCGTCGGTATCGTCCACGCCGTGGGCTCGGAGGTAAAGCGCTTTAAGGTCGGCGATCGCGTGGTCGTCGGCGCGATTACGCCGGACTGGGGTTCGGAAGAAGCCCAAAACGGCTATCCATCGCAATCGGGAGGCGCCCTAGCCGGTTGGAAGTTTGCCAACGTCAAGGACGGCGTCTTCGCCGAATACTTCCATGTCAACGAGGCCGATGCAAATATGGCGCTCATTCCCAAAGGCGTCCCGTCCGCGACCGCGGTCTACTGCGCCGATATGCTCTCGACCGGATTTATGGGCGCCGAGCACGGCGACATTCCGATCGGTGGTACCGTGGCGGTCTTCGCCCTCGGTCCGGTCGGTTTAATGGCGGTAGCCGGTGCAAAACTGCGCGGTGCGGGCCTGATCATCGGGGTCGAGACCGATCCCAAACGCGCCCAACTCGCCAAAGAATATGGCGCGCACCTCGTCATCGACTTCAAGAAAGAAGACCCGGTTGCACGGATCCTCGCGGAGACCGGCGGCCTCGGTGTCGATACGGCAATCGAAGCGCTCGGCGCACAACAGACCTTCGAATGGTGCGTCGACGTGACCAAACCCGGCGGCACGATCTCCAACGTCGGCTATCACGGCGCGGGCGACTACGTGAATATTCCGCGCGTTGCGTGGGGCGTCGGCATGGCCGACAAATCGATTCGCACCGGACTGTGCCCGGGCGGCAGCTTGCGCCTGGAGCGGCTGCTACGAGTGCTCGAGCAAGGCCTCGTCGATCCAACCAGACTGACCACGCACACGTTCAACTTCAACGAGATGCCGAAAGCCTTCGACATCATGGATCGCAAGCTTGACGGCGTACTCAAACCGCTGATTCTCTTCACGTAGCTCTACGTAGCTCTGGAAAACCAAAGGAGACTCTCGTGACCACCGTAACCCAATCGCGCGATCTGTTCCAAGATGCACTCGCCTTCGTGCGCGAGCGCAATTGCCTCAAACCGCGTTACGATAATTTCATCGGCGGCAAATTCGTGCCGCCGGTGGAGGGCCGGTATTTCATTGATACCAGCCCGATCAACGGCCTGCCGATCGCCGAGTTCGCGCGCTCGAGTCCACCGGACATCGAACTCGCGCTCGATGCAGCACATAAGGCCAAGAGCGCCTGGGGCAAGACTTCTCCTGCCGAACGCGCTGCGGTGCTCAATGCCGTTGCCGATCGGATCGACGCCAATCTCCAGGTACTCGCCCGCGTCGAGACGATGGACAATGGCAAACCGATCCGCGAAACGCTCGCGGCCGACGTTCCGCTCGCAGCGGATCATTTCCGGTATTTCGCCGCCTGTCTGCGCGCCGAAGAAGGCGCGCTCACGCAGCTCGATAACGAGACGGTCGCCTATCACTTCCACGAACCGCTCGGCGTCGTCGCGCAGATCATTCCGTGGAACTTCCCGCTGCTGATGGCGGCGTGGAAGCTCTGCCCGGCGCTTGCTGCAGGCAATTGCGTCGTGCTCAAACCGGCATCCGAGACGCCCTTCAGCGTGATGGTGCTGATGCAATTGATCGCCGACGTCATTCCGCCGGGTGTACTCAACGTGGTCAACGGCAAGGGCTCGGAGATCGGCGAGGCGCTCGCGGCGAATCCGCGCATCGCCAAGGTGGCGTTCACCGGCGAAACGACGACCGGACGGCTTATCATGCAGTATGCGTCGCAGAACATCATTCCGATGACGCTCGAGTTGGGTGGTAAATCGCCGAACATCTTCCTCGCCGATGTAATGGATGCTGACGACGAATTTCTGGATAAAGCGCTCGAGGGCTTCACCCTCTTCGCCTTCAACAAGGGCGAGGTTTGTACGTGCCCGTCACGCGCACTGATCCAGGAATCGATCTTCGATAAATTCATGGAACGAGCGATCAAGCGGGTCGAGAAAATCAAGGTCGGCAACCCACTCGATCCCACGACGATGATGGGCGCGCAAAACTCACAGGATCAGCTCGAGAAGATACTGCGCTACATCGAGATCGGCAAACAAGAAGGTGCCAAATGCGTCACCGGCGGCGGTCGCGCCGACGTACCCGACAACATCAAAGATGGGTATTACGTCAAACCGACCGTGTTCGTCGGCAATAACAAGATGCGGATCTTCCAAGAGGAGATTTTTGGCCCAGTACTCTCGGTCACACCGTTTAAGAGTTTGGACAATGCGATCGAGATCGGCAACGACACGCTCTATGGCCTCGGCGCCGGTGTGTGGAGCCGCAACGGCACAAACGCGTATCGCATTGGACGTGAGATCCAGGCCGGTCGCGTATGGACCAACTGCTACCACCTTTATCCGGCAGGTGCCGCATTCGGTGGCTACAAGCAGTCGGGCTTCGGCCGCGAAACGTACAAGTCCGATCTCGAAGCTTATCAACAGACGAAGAATTTGTTGGTGAGCTACAGCAACAAGGCGCTGGGGTTCTTCTAGTGCCCGAATTGGTCGTGTTCACGCCTTCAGCCGCCGCCCTCGTGCGGCGGCTGAAGGCGCGCTACGGTCCGCTCATATTGCACCAATCGGGCGGGTGCTGTGAAGGGAGCGCGCCGATGTGTTTTCGAGCAAATGATTTTCGCGTCGGAGCCAATGACGTGCTCCTCGGCACGATCGAGGACACGCCGTTCTACATCGGCGGCGAGCAACGTCGGCAATGGGGCGAGCATTTGCAGTTTATCATCGATGCCGTGCCATCGCACAGCGACAGCTTCTCGCTCGAAACCCGCGACGATATGCGCTTCACTACCGGCGCGCGGCTGTTCTAAGGACGATTCCCCGGATCTTCCTGCGCATTTCCCCAAAAGTGCGGCTGCCGTAGCTACGCTGGAGGTGTGAAACTCGACGTTCGTCCAATCGCGTCTTCCAACGGCCACTCGACCCCTCCGAATGTTGCTCACGGCCGCCGGCGCTTGGCCGCAATCCTCGCCGCGATCGTCATCGTCACGCTCGTGCTGGGCGTCGTGCTTCGGGTTCGCGCGGTTCATAACATCAGCTACATCACTACGGCGGTAGTGCGCAAGCAACTCGTCCAAACCGTCACAGCCAGCGGCACGGTCAATCCACAAAATACAATCCTCATCGGGACGCAAGTTTCCGGGACGATCCTCGAGCAAGACGCGGACTACAATTCGGTTGTGAGCCGCGGGCAAGTGCTGACGCGGATCGATCCCACGAGCTTTCGCGCCGCCCTCGATAACGCGCAGGCTGCTCAGAGTCAAGCCGAAGGCACGTGGGCGGCCGGCCTCGCCGGCGTGGCAGCAGCGAAACAGAATGTAAACGCCGCGCGCGCGACGCTGAATACCGTGATTTCGCAAGTCGCCAAGGCGAAAGCTGCGCTCGACCTGGCGAATATGACTGTGCGCCGCGACACGGCGTTGCTCGCGCCGGGATACATCGCGCAAACGCAGTACGACACCGATGCCGCCAATCAAGTTGCGGCTAGGTCGACCTATGAAGCCGCACTCATCGCCGTTCCGCAAGCGCGCGCGCAACTGGAGGCGGAGATCGCCACCGCGCAGGCTGCGCAGGCGAGCATGAGCGCAAGCAGCCACGCTATTGATATCCAGCGTGCGAACGTCGCAGTTGCTCAATACAACCTCAATAACACGGTCATTCGCTCGCAAGTCCGGGGAACCGTGATTGCGCGGAATATCACGATCGGTCAAACCGTCGCGGCAAGCTTCCAGACACCGACGCTCTTTACGCTCGGCCAGGACCTCACCAAAATGGAAGTGGACGTTGCGGTCGGAGAGCCGGACGTCGGCGGTGTACGCGCCGGAGACATTACCGATTTTACCGTGCTGGCGTATCCGAACCGCACGTTCCATGGCGTCGTCTACCAGGTTCGCCGAAACCCGACGACGATCAACAACGTGGTCACGTATGACACGGTCGTCTACGTCGGCAACCGCGATGGCGCGCTCTATCCGGGCATGACCGCTAACGCCTCCATTCATGTTGCCAAAGTGACCAACGCATTGGTCGTACCGATTGCCGCGTTGCAATACTCCCCGCCACGCGAAACCCGGCCGGACGCCCGCGGCGGAGCAACCTCACCGTGGGGCCTGACCGATGCAACCCTCACCCGCACCATCATCGCAGGACGGAACGGCCGGCTTTTCGTCATGCGCGAGGGTAATCTGGTGCGCATTCCCGTGCGTGTGCTGCTCGTGAGCGGGACGGAAGCGGCCATCGCCTCGATCTCACCCGCGACCTTGAGCACCACGGACGTTGCCGTGACCTCAGATTCGCAAACGATGATGGCCGCGCAAGCGGGTGCCGCTGGCTCGGCGCTTGCACGCCCGCAACAGCAATCGCTCCAGCGGCCTGGCGGATCGCGCTAGTGGCAATAATGGGCGTGCCGGTCATTCAGCTGGTCGACCTCAACAAGTCGTATCCGATTGGAGACGAGAGTGTCATTGCCCTCGATCGAGTGAACTTCACGCTCGACTCGGGGGAGTTCGTTGCTATCATGGGACCGTCGGGATCGGGGAAGTCGACGCTGATGCACGTCATCGGCTTGCTCACGCGCGCGACGTCAGGGCAATATTTCTTCGAGGGGCAGGACGTGAGTCTGCTCGGCCCGGACCAACTCGCCGATCTGCGTTCGCGACGTCTCGGTTTCGTGTTCCAGTCATACAATCTCTTGCCGCGCACGACCGCGCTTGAAAATGTCGCGCTGCCGATGATCTACGCCGGTGTCGGCGAGGCCGAACAGCGCGAGCGCGCGCTGAGTGCGCTCGCGATCGTCGGTGTTCCGGAGATGGCTGAACACGTTTCCAATCAGATGTCGGGCGGTCAACAGCAACGCGTGGCGATCGCGCGAGCGCTCGTGAACGATCCAAGCCTGATCCTTGCAGACGAACCGACCGGCGCGCTCGACACGAAGTCGTCAGAGGAGGTTATGAACCTCTTCACGCGGCTCAATGCCGAGCACGGGATGACGATTCTGCTCGTTACACACGAGCCCAGCGTCGGGCGTAGGGCCAAGCGCGTAATCATGTTTCGTGACGGCAAGATCGTCGCTGACGGGCCGACCCAAGAAATTTTCAAGAACGAACAGGCTGCATTATGAAGGTCAAAGCGCTGGTGCGTCTAGCATGGGAAGCGATAGTGCGGAATAGAGCGCGATCGCTCTTGACGATGTTGGGGATGATTATCGGTGTTGCAGCCGTCGTCATTACGATCTCGATTGGGGTCGGCGCACGCGAGGCGGTTTCCGCACAAATCACGGGCCTGGGCAGCAATCTCTTGATCGTGATTCCCGGCAGCGTCAATTTGAACGGCGTGCGCACGGGTACCGGTGCGGCATCGACACTCACGCCGGATGACGGCTTGGCGATTGCTAACTTGCCAAAAGTCGCCGCGGTCAGCCCTGGCGTCGGATTGCACACGCAAGTCGTCGCGGGAGGAAACAATTGGTATACCTCAGTCAACGGTGTTGCACCGACGTTTACGTACATTCGCGAATGGCATCTTGCGTCGGGATCCTTTTTCACCGATGCCGACGACGCCGCGTCGGCGAAAGTCTGCGTGCTTGGCCAGACCGTCATCGAAAATCTTTTCCCCGGCGAACAGTCGCCGCTCGGCAAGACGGTGCTGATCCGTAACGTGCCGTTTACCGTGATCGGTACGCTCGCTCGGCGCGGTCAGAGTGCGACCGGGCAGGATCAAGATGACGTTATCATCGTCCCTTACACGGCGTCGATGCAGCGGCTCACCGGAAACACTTTCGTCAACGTGATCGCCGTCTCGGCCGCCGATCAACCTTCGATTTCCTTCGTCGAGAGCGAGATCTTCGAGCTATTGCGCCAGCGTCACCGCATCGTTGCGGGTATGGACGACGACTTTGACGTTCGCAACCTACAAGACATTGCAAATGCGGCCGCCGCGAGCGCTACGACGCTGGAATTCTTGCTTGCGGGTGTGGCCGTCGTCTCGCTGGTCGTCGGCGGCATCGGCATCATGAACATCATGCTCGTCTCCGTCACCGAGCGCACACGTGAGATTGGCCTGCGCATCGCGGTCGGCGCGCGCAGTGCGTCGATCCTCTTGCAGTTTCTGATCGAGGCCGTCGTGCTCTCCGGTATAGGCGGCGTGATCGGTGTTGTGCTCGGGATCGTTGGAGCGGGAGCGGTTGCGATCTTTGGCCACTGGCCGATGGCGGTGCCGGTCACGGGCGTGCTCTTAGCCTTCAGCTTTGCCGCGCTCACCGGCATCTTCTTTGGATACTATCCGGCATCGAAGGCGGCACACCTCGATCCGATCGAGGCCCTGCGCTTCGAATAACGGTACCTCATCACAACGGGTAATGTAACGCTGCGGGCAATTCGCTTAGCGACCGCACTATGGTGAAGTCCGAAGGAATGAGCCACTCGGCCGAAGCGGCGAGAATAAAGCGAATGCCGGGAAGCTTCTCGCGCACTTTCGCCAATGCGTGCAACTGCTCGGGTATGTCGTTCTGCATGCAGACTATAAGGCTTACAACGTGAAGCTCGCGAACAAGCGCTTCGAGGTCCTCCGGATCGATTTGCGTTCCGGCGAAGATTCCGTTAAAGCCGGCCTCCGAGGCGACAAGGGCACTGAGAAGCGGCGGAATCGCACGACTATATCCCGGCAGGCTCAGCGAGAGAACTGTTGGCGTATTCGTGGCGCGAAACTTTGCGAACAGCGTCGAGGACACCGAAACGAGTGCCGACGTCAAGAGCAATTCACCCGTGTGACTTGCCGCTCCGTCCCGTTCCAGCTCCGCGAGCAAAGCCGACACGATATCGTCGCCGAACTCGGCGGCACCACGTACCAGCGCAGCGTAGAGCAAGTCCTCGCGAAGCTGCCAAAGATTCCGTGCGCGGAGGGACTCGATCAGGCCCCTGACCTCGGTGTCATCAGACTCATCATGCGGGGCCGGCCGACGTAGGATGCCGCGCAATTCGCTCGTCGGGCGTTGGGCGATGCTCGAGATCGACGCGCCGGCGGCAACGAGCTTGCGTAAGAGCACAAGCCGTTCGAGATCCTCGACGCCGAATACGCGCCGACCGTTGCCAATGCGCCGCGGAGCGATCGCGCGATAGCGCCGCTCCCATGCTCGAATTGTATCGATCGACAGATTCGCCATGCGTGCGACCGCGCCAATGCTCAGCGCCGGCCCCAGATTAAGTGCCGGGTCCATGGGCCCATCTAACCAAGGCCGGTGGAATACGGCGGGAACGTTTCGAGAAGAACAGCATCGTAAACATTCACAGAATCGTGGCAAACCTGTGCCATACTGTGTGCATGTCGACGCGAGACTTCGATGGGTTTTTTGCGCCCGGTTCGCTCGTGCTGGTCGGCGCAACCGACCGTGTCGGCTCAGTGGGCGCGGTGACGCTCAACAATCTGCGTAGGTTCGGAGGCGTGCTGTATCTCGTCAATCCGAAGCACGCGAGCGTTGCCGGACTGCCGTGTTTCCCAGACGTGGGGCGGCTTCCGCAGATGCCTGATCTCGCGGTCATCGCCACGCCGCCCGACCAAGTCTCCGGCGTCATACGGCAGCTGGGAGCCAAGGGTACGCGCGCGGCGGTTATTATTACCGCCGGCTTCGGCGAGCTCGGCGAAGCCGGCCGCGCGATGCAACGCGAGATCAGCGAGACGGCCGCAGCGCAGTCCGTCCGGCTTATGGGCCCAAACTGTCTCGGCATCATGGTTCCGGCGATCGGGCTCAATGCTAGCTTCGCGCATCTGGATCCCTCGAGTGGTGACGTCGCGTTCGTCAGTCAATCGGGGGCCTTCATCACCGCTGTCTTGGATTGGGCCAAGCCGCGCGGCATCGGCTTTTCGAAAGTCGTTTCGCTTGGCGACATGGCCGACATCGACTTCGGCGATATGCTCGCCTATCTGAGCACCGACGTCGCGACCCGCGCCATTCTGCTTTACGTCGAGGGATTCTCGGACGGCGGAAGATTCATGCACGCCGCGCGTGCCGCTGCGGCAAACAAGCCGGTCATCGTGCTCAAAGTCGGACGTCACGCCGAGGCCGCACGGGCGGCACACTCGCACACCGGTGCGCTCGCGGGTGCCGATGTCGTCTACGATGCGGCATTTCGGCGTGCCGGCATGCTGCGCGTCGACACGATGCCTGAGATGTTCGACGCGGTCGAGACACTTGGCCGAACCAGCGCGCAGCGCGGCAATCGGCTGACGATCGTGACCAACGGCGGCGGTCCGGGTGTGCTGGCCATCGATGCGCTCGTTTCGCGCGGCGGCTTGCCGGCGCAACTCGGTGCGCAAACGCTCGAGAGGCTCAACGCGATTTTGCCGCCGACGTGGAGCCATGGCAATCCCGTCGACATGATTGGCGACGCGGGAGCAAAAGCGTATCGTGAAACGCTGGAGGTCGTGCTCGACGATTCGAGTAGTGACGCGATCCTCGTCTTGAACTGCCCAACCGCGCTAAGCGATCCCTCCGAAGCCGCAAAGGCCGTAATCGAGACCGTCCGCGCACCGCACAAGGGTGACGGCATTTGCAACGTGTTCACGTCGTGGCTTGGCGAGTATTCCGCTGCGCCGGCGCGCGCGCTCTTCGACGCGGCGCAGATTCCAACGTACGACACGCCTGAGGATGCAATCGACGGATTCATGTGCCGCGTTCGCTACGCGCACAGTCAGGCGGTGCTCGCCGAGGCACCGTTGCCTGTCCTGAAGGCGGATGGCATCGTCGAAGCCGTGATCGCTCGTGCGCTGGCTGCGGGCCGGCGCTGGCTTGACACTGATGAGGTCGACGCGGTACTGACCGCATATCAGATACCGACGCCGCCAAGCCGAACCGTCACCGACGCAGCGGGAGCGGCTGCTGCCGCACGCGAGTTGGGCGGTGCGGTCGCGCTCAAGTTGCGCTCGCCCGATATCACGCACAAAAGCGACGTCGGCGGCGTTGCGCTCGATCTGCGCGGCGAAGGGGAAGTCCGTAATGCGGCGCTCGCGATGCTCGAACGCGTAAAGGCGGCGCGCCCCGACGCGCACCTCGAAGGGTTCTTCGTGCAGAGCATGGTGCGGCGACCGGGTGCGATCGAATTGATCGCCGGGCTTAGCGTCGATCCGGTCTTCGGCCCAATCGCGCTCTTCGGCCGCGGCGGCACTGCAGTTGAGATCATCGCCGACACGAGTCTCGAACTCGTGCCGCTCAATGCGGCCCTCGCGCGTTTACAGATGGAGCGCACGCGCGTGTGGAGACTATTGCAAGGCTACCGCGGCCAGCCGGCCGCGGCGATCGATGCCGTCGCAGCCGTGCTCGTGCGCCTTGGCGATCTCATCGTCGAGCATCCGCAGATTGCCGAACTCGATATCAATCCCTTGTTGGCCGATGCGCACGGCGTGCTGGCGCTCGATGCCCGCATTGCGGTCGATCCGTCGCGGCAAACCCCGCCGGCACTCCTGTATCGCCGCGAAGTACTCGCAGTGTAACGCCGTGCGAGAAGGTCTAATTCTAACCGTTCATGCCTTCGTCGTGTGGACCGTCTGCGGTGCAGTATGCGCGGAACCTGGCTGCCATTGGGATCAATTTTCCTGGCTGCGCTCCTTACCGGAGAATTAACGACGGATCGCGCCGGATTGACGCTTGCCCGCGCGCTCGATCTCGATACGCAGGCGGCGCAGCAGAAGTCCGCTTGTGGCCCACGCGATATGGCGTCCGATCCACGTATCGAAGAGACGGCCGAATCCTTTGAACGGAGGTTCATAGGCGATGCTGAACTGCAACTCGGTACCGGGCGGGGCGTGCGGGCGTACGGTAAGCAACGCATGTGCCGACGGCAAGACACTGATTCGGGGGCGCCAACGAAACTCGAGTGCATCGTGGCGGCGCACGGTATCCGTGTAATCTTCGACAACGCGCACCGAGACGTCGGTAGGGACGAGGAGTTCTTGGATTCGGCCGCGTGCTACGGCGCGTTGCAGGTAGTCTTCGGCACATTCAATTGCCGCAGAAAAGGGACACGCTGCAAAGGCATCTCGCCGAATAGTCCTCTCCACCCTACTTATCATCGCACGAGTACGGGGAATATCCGAGGAAGATTCGGGTATGATAGTCACATGGACGTCGGTATCCGCCGCCGCGTAACTGCCTGGGCAAAGTCGCTTGGACCGGGCCTGATCACGGGCGCTGCCGACGACGATCCGTCGGGCATTGCAACGTACTCGATTACCGGTGCGTCCACCGGTCTCTCGATGTTGTGGACCGCATTGATCACGACACCGATGATGGCCGTGATCGATGGGACGTGCGCGCGCATTGGTCTGGTTACCGGGAAAGGCTTGATGACGGCGCTCACCAAGGTGATGCCGCGTCCCGTCGTATACGCGCTCGCGATCTTGGTTGGGCTAGCCAACACCTTCAACATCGGCGCCGATCTCAACGCGATGGCTGGTGCGGCGCACTTGCTTACGCGCTTGCCCGCGGTGATTTGGCTTGTCGCCTTCGCCGGCGCGATCATTGTCGTGGAGGTGTTTTTTAGCTATCGGAGCTTCGCGGACGTCATAAAGTGGCTCTGCCTCACACTCCTGGCCTACATCATCACCGCGTTTATCGTGCACCCTCATTGGTGGAGCGTGTTCTTCAATCTGCTCGTTCCACACGTGGAGCTCAACGGCGCCTGGCTCACTACACTGACTGCGGCGCTCGGCACGACAATCACGCCGTACCTGTTCTTTTGGCAAACCTCGATGACCGCCGAGGAGCGCCAGGCGCGGCGGCGTGCCGAGGCTCGGTCGAGCGTGGCGAATTCGCGGAGTATAGCCGCTGTCCACGCCGACGCTAACACCGGCGCGATCTACTCCAACGTTGTGATGTTTTTTATCATCGTCACGGCGGCATCGACCCTCGGTGCGCACGGCGTAACGCACATCGCCACCGCACAACAAGTGGCTGAAGCGCTTCGACCGCTCGCCGGCAACTTCGCCTTCGCGCTTTTTACGCTGGGCATCGTCGGTACCGGATTGCTCGCAGTGCCGGTCTTGGCAGGTTCCACGGCGTACATGGTGGCGGAACTTCACGGCTTTCGCGAGGGGTTGGCAGTACAGTGGTGGCGCGCGCCGGGATTCTATGGCGTCATTGTTGCCGGCGTACTCGCAGGTGCGGGCATGAGCCTTGCGCGCGTTGATCCCGTCCAGGCGCTATTCTGGTCGGCGGTTTTCAACGGAATCGCCGCCGTGCCGCTGATCTACGCGCTGATCCGGGTCGCGCGCGACACGCGAATCCTAGGGAAATGGACCGTTACTCGCGCCGCGCAGGTTTGGTTGTGGCTCGCATTCGGGTTGATGCTCCTGAGCGTCGCCGGCATGATCGCATCTTGGTTCATACACAAATGATCATTCTTACGCTCAATGGCGGCTCGTCGTCATTGAAATATACGGTGTATCGCGCCGCAGAGAGCATCGAGGAGCTTCGCGCGCAGACGCTCGCCGCAGGCGGCAACGCCGGCGAAACGCTGGCCGATGTCTTGGCGAACGTTCAAGGTCCCGTCGATGCCGTCGGCCATCGGATCGTCTTCGGCGGAGCCACATACGAGACACCGGTGCTCGCCGACGACGCGACAATGGTTGAACTCGAGCGACTCGTCGACATCGAGCCACTGCATCTGCGCGCCGAACTCGATCTCGTCTATGCCGCGATGCGCGCGCTTCCGAAGGCGCCGAACGTGCTGTGCTTTGATACCGCTTTTCATCGACGCGCACCGGCGATCGCGCACTGGCTTCCGCTGCCGAGCGATTTGGACCCGATGCTGCAGCGCTACGGCTTTCACGGACTGTCCTATGAATATGTCGCATCGAAGCTCTCGCCCGGCGCAAATCGCACGATCGTCGCGCACCTGGGTTCCGGTGCGAGTTTATGCGCGTTGGTTGATGGCGAACCGGTCGACACGACGATGGGCTTCACCGCACTCGGCGGACTGATGATGGGGACGCGACCCGGCGACCTCGATCCCGGCGTGCTCTTGCGCCTGCTCCGCGACGACGGGTACAGCGTAGAACAGCTAAGCGAATTGCTCTATCATCGGAGTGGGCTGCTGGGCGTGTCGGGATCCACCGCGGACATGCGGGACCTCATGACACAAGCGCCGACGAGCGCGTCCGCGCGAAACGCGATCGATCTGTTCGTCTACCAGCTCGTCAAGCACCTCGGCGCTATGGCGGCAGTTATCGGAGGACTCGATACGCTGGTCTTCACCGGCGGAATCGGCGAGAACCAGCCCGAAATCCGAAAACGCGTCATCGGTGCACTTTCGTACCTCGGCAAAGTCAACGTACTCGTCATACCGACGGATGAGAACCTCATGATCGCGCAACACACGCTGCGAGCGCTCACGCGTTAGTCGCGAACGTCGCGCAGCGCTTCGACAGCGTCCCGTGCTTTGCGCAAGCTCTCTGCAACGGCTTCAAGCCGTTCGGGCGTAGCCGGAACGATTCCGTCGGCCATGCCCTCGACGTTGGCGAGCGCAATTCCCAGGAGATTCCCGAGGTCGTGCCGGACCTTCTCCCCGTGCTGCATGGATGATTCTGCGACGTTCTCGCTCGATGACCTTGCCGGAAGTCGTTTCCCGCTCCTCGAGTATGCCCCCGATGCGACGATCGTCGTCGACGCCGAAGGGCAAGATTCGTTTAGTAAACGCACACACCGAACGGCTCTTCGGCTACTATCGCGAGGAGTTGATAGGGCATCCCATCGAGATGCTGATTCCCGCGCGGTACCACTCGCGCCATGTCGGCGAGCGCAGGGGATACTACGGCGATCCACACGTGCGCCCAATGGGCGTCGGCTTGGAACTCAACGGCTTGCGCAAGAACGGGTCGGAATTCCCCGTCGAAATCAGCCTCGCTCCCGTCTCGACCATCGAAGGTACCTTCGTGTCGTGCTCGGTGCGCGACGCCTCCGAGCGCAAGGCATTTGAGAGCCGGCTCAAAGAACTCAACACCGCGCTCGAAACTGCTAGCCGTGCCAAAGATCAATTTCTTGCATCGATGAGCCACGAGCTGCGCACGCCACTCAACGCAATCATCGGATTTACCGGGACGCTCCTGATGCGGATTCCCGGGGAATTGAACGACGAACAGGCGCGGCAACTCGAAATCGTTCAATCGAGCGCGCGGCACTTGCTCTCGCTGATCAATGACATTCTCGATCTCGCAAAGATCGAATCCGGCAAAGTCGAACTCGCCTTCGAGGAGATCCCGGTGAACGAGGTCGTCGATGAGGTTGCCGCGTCGCTCGCCTCGCTCGCCGCACAAAAGCAGCTGGCCTTCTCGACGCACGTCGCCGATCTTACCGCTCCGCTAGCCACCGACCGTCGTGCGCTTGCACAGATCCTTTTGAATCTCGCGAACAACGCGCTCAAATATACCGAAGCCGGCACGGTGCGGATCGACGTATGGGCCTCGAGCCAGAATGGCCGCGATGCCGTTGCGTTTAGCGTGAGCGACACGGGGATCGGTATCAAACCCGAGGATCAGGAACGCCTCTTCCTAGCGTTCGAGCAGGTCGATCGCTCGACCACGCGACGATTTGAAGGCACGGGCCTCGGCCTTTATCTGTGCCGAAACTTGGCGGCGATGCTCGGTGGTGAGCTCGGGATGACCAGTGAATTCGGAAAAGGCAGCACGTTTACCCTGACGCTCCCGCACCGGTAGGGGCTTCCTAGATGGCGCACATTCTCGTCGTCGACGACAACGCGGTCAACCTGGATCTTATGCAATATCTCTTGACGGCGTTCAGTCATGTGGTCGAAGGGCACAGCGACGCGCTCGCAGGACTGGAGGCAGCGAAAGCCGGGAGTTTCGATATCGTGCTGACCGATATCCTGATGCCCCACATCGACGGCTACGAGTTTGCACAGCGGTTGCGCAGCCAACCGCGGTATGGATCAGTGCCGATTGTCGCGGTGACCGCGCTCGCGATGCCGGGAGACCGCGAGCGGATTGCGAGGTCGGGGTTCGACGGCTACATCGGCAAGCCGATCGAACCGCGCACGTTTGTCACGCAGGTCGAGGCATATCTGCGTAGCGATGGTCCATGATGGCGACCGTCTTGATCGTGGACGATGATCCCAATGCGCGCCTCCTCGTGTCGACGCTGCTGACGCACGGCGGCCACGAGGCCCTGGAATCCGCGGATGCGCGCGATGCCTTGGCGATCGCGCTCGAGCGCCGGCCGGACCTGATCATCACCGATCTTTCGCTGCCGGAGATGAGCGGTTCGGAGTTCATCCGCGCGCTGCGATTGGACGCTCGCACCCGCTCGACGCGGGTCGCACTCTATACGGCGACAGCGATCGATGCTGCCATGCGCGACTTCATGCAGATCTACGGTGTGGTAGCAGCGCTGCCAAAGCCCGCCGAACCGCGGGAGCTGCTTGCAGCCATCGAAGGCGCGCTCGGCCAGCGCCAATCCCGGATCTCCGGCAAGTCTTCGCCGTAGCGTTCGATGTAGCGCCGGTGTTCGATCAGCGTGTCGCGGATGCGTTGCTGCACGTGCGCGCTGCGGCTGCCCAAACGTGGCGTGCGCTCGATGGCGTCGCAGGCGAGGTGGAAGCGGTCGAGCTCGTTGCGCACCGTCATGTCGAAAGGTGTCGTGGTCGTGCCTTCTTCGCGATAGCCGTGCACGTGAAAGTTGTCATGATTGGGGCGCTTATAGGTGAGCCGGTGAATCAGCGCCGGATAGCCGTGAAAGGCGAAAATGACGGGCGCGCTGCGCGTAAAGAGCGATTGAAAAACGTCGTCGCTGAGGCCGTGCGGATGCTGATCCCGTGACTGCAGCGCCATGAGGTCGACCACGTTGACGACGCGCATGCGCAGTTCAGGAAGATGCGTACGAAGGAAATCGACGGCCGCGAGCGTTTCAAGTGTGGGTACGTCACCGGCGCACGCCATCACGACGTCGGGTTCGATGCCGTTGTCATTGCACGCCCATTCCCAGATGCCGGCTCCTTGCGAGCAGTGTGCGACCGCGGACTCGAGATCGAGCCACTGCCACTCGGGTTGTTTGCCGGCCACGATGACGTTGATATAATTCTTGCTTCGCAAGCAGTGATCGGCGACCGAAAGCAGCGTGTTCGCATCGGGCGGCAGGTAGACGCGCGCGGTATCGGCTTTTTTGTTCACGATGTGATCGATGAACCCGGGATCCTGGTGGCTAAAACCGTTGTGGTCCTGGCGCCAGACGTGCGATGTGAGCAAATAGTTCAGCGAAGCAATCGGCGCGCGCCACGCAACCTCACGCGACATCTTGATCCACTTTGCGTGCTGGTTGACCATCGAATCCACAATGTGAATGAACGCTTCGTAGCACGGGAAGATGCCGTGGCGTCCGGTGAGCAAATAGCCTTCGAGCCAACCCTCGCAGAGATGTTCGCTCAATACTTCCATGACGCGGCCGTCGGCCGCAACGTGGTCGTCGCCGGGAAGAATGCGCGCAACCGAGCAGCGATTGGTCACCTCGAAGAGCGCATCGAGCCGATTGGACGCGGTTTCGTCGGGGCACATCACGCGGAAGCGGTCGGGATTCGCGCGCATGATGTCGCGCAAGAAGTCGCCGAGGGCGCGCGTCGCCTCGCCGGTAACGCTTCCGGGGTCAGGAACGTCGACCGCGTACTCCGCAAAATGCGGCAGCGCGAGCTCGCGCAAGAGCTCCCCGCCGTTGGCGTGCGGGTTTGCGCTCATACGCCGGGTGCCGCGCGGCGCCGCCTCGCGCACGGCCGCGACCGGGCGACCACCGCGATCGAAGAGTTCCTCGGGACGGTAGCTGCGCATCCAGCCTTCGAGGAGCGCAAGATGTTCGGGCTTTTCGCGCACCTCGAGTAGCGGAACTTGATGGGCGCGAAACGTGCCTTCGATGGGAACGCCGTCGACGAATGCCGGGCCGGTCCAACCTTTGGGCGTGCGCAGCACGATCATCGGCCACGCCGGTCGCGCGCGGAAGCCGCTTACACGCGCGTCGCGCTGGATCGCTCGAATGCGAGCGACGGCGCGATCGAGCGTTGCCGCCATTAGCGGATGCATCAGCGCGGGATCGTCGCCTTCGACGATTACGGGCTCGTATCCGTAGCCTTGGAAGAGCGCGATCAATTCGTCGTCGGGAATGCGCGCCAGTACCGTCGGACCGGAGATCTTGTAGCCGTTGAGATGCAACACCGGCAGCACTGCACCGTCGCGCGCGGGGTTGAGAAACTTGTTCGAATGCCACGCGCCGGCGAGCGGACCGGTCTCGGCCTCGCCATCACCGACCACCGCACAGACGAGCAACTCGGGATTGTCGAAGACGGCCCCGAACGCGTGCGCAAGGACGTACCCCAACTCGCCGCCTTCGTGAATCGAGCCGGGCGTGGTGGGCGAAGCGTGGCTGGGCACGCCGCCTGGAAACGAGAACTGTTTGAACAGGCGGGCGAGCCCGGTCTCGTCTTGCGCGACGTCGGGATAGCGTTCGCTGTAGCTGCCTTCGAGATAACTGTTGGCGAGCAGCGCTGGGCCGCCGTGGCCGGGGCCGGCCATAAAGACGATGTCGCAATCGTCGCGAGCAATGACGCGATTGAGGTGGGCGTAGACGAAATTGAGCCCTGGTGTCGTGCCCCAGTGGCCGAGGAGCCTAGGCTTGATGTCGTCGGGGACGAGCGGCCGCTCGAGCAAGGGATTGCGGTCCATCAGGTAGATCTGCCCCACGCTCACGTAGTTGGCGGCACGCCAATAGGCGTCGAGACCGGCAAAATTCTCGTCCATGCCGTCTAACCTAAGGCGAAAGTAGGAAAATTCCAAGAACGTTGCGGTTCTCAGGTTGTTCTCGCCACTTTGCTAGGCTGACCCGCATGAAGGAGCTCCGCGAGCGGATTGCGGTCGGGTGTCCGGTCGAAGATGTCGAGGCCGGGCTGATCGGGTTTTTCGAAGCCCGCGAGGATGCAAACGGCACCACGCGGATGCGTTTGCGTGTTCCCATGGATGACATGGTGGCGCTCGAGCGCGAGGTACGTTTCGAAGCACACCAAACGCGCGACGAGCAGAATCTCAACAACCTCATTCGGATCGCGTGGCAGCCTGAAGGGAGCGTGATGTTTCCGCGCTTCGAGGGCACGCTTGTGGTCTGGGGGGAGGAAGACCCGGCACAGAGCTTCATCGAGCTTGCGGGCCACTATACGCCGCCGCTCGGTGCTGCGGGACAGATTTTCGACGAGATCATTGGATTCAAGATCGCGCAAACGACCGCGCAGCAATTCCTCACCGAGATCAAGCGCGAGATCGAAGCGCGCGCGACGTTTTAAGAAGAACGTGTCGAACGGCGGCTGATCCGTCAGACGCGATCCCGTAGCTGCCACGCCCAGATTGACACGATCGTAAGCGTCAGTGCGGCTGCGAGTAATGCCGACGCGCTTCCGAAGCGGAAGATGAGCAGTGCACCGATCAGCGCACCAAGGAACATAATTACGACCGATGCGACGCGGCGCCGCCAGCGTACGTTGTTGCCACCGGCCAGCGTGGAATCCATCGCAATCCCGGTAAGTGTCTGCGTGATGACCGTCGTTGTGATATCCGGGACGCCGAGGCTGCGTACGACCGCGTTCTGCAGTCCCATCGAGAGCGCGAGCACGGCGATAATCGCATACGCGACCGTCGTGTCGTTAGCGAAGAACCACGCGATTGCTGCCGCTCCCAGCATCAAGAAGATCTTGAAGACCGTGGTGACAGCCAGCAGGTGCGCTTCGTTTTCGGCATGCTGCCGGCTCAGGCGCCCGCCGATGACGCCGCCGCCGAGGAAGGCACCGATCGCGATCAGATTGCCGGGAATTGAGATATCCTTCGCACCACCGATGGCAAAGCCGAGCAGCACCACGTTGCCGGTCATGTTCGCAACGAACGCGTGGCCAAGACGCAAGTAACTCACCGCATCGATCAACCCCGAGACCAGTGTGAGACCGAAGAGCAGCGGCATCAGCGCGTTGCGGTCGTCGGTGACGACCTTCAATGAATTGCGCCCTGTTCGCTAAGCAAGGGTATGCCGCTGCGCCCGCCGCGGTGCGCGATGATCTCGGCGAGAATCGAGATCGCGGTCTCGCCCGGCGTCGCACCGCCGATGTTCAATCCCACCGGCCCGTGAATGCGCGCAAGTGCGTCATCATCGAAACCCTCGGCTCGAAGTGCCGCGCGACGTGCGCTCTGCGCGCGACGGCTGCCGAGCAGCCCGATGTACGGCGCAGCCGAGCGCAGGGCGCAGCGCAGCGCGGGGAGATCGAACTTCGGATCGTGCGAGAGCACGACGACCGACGTGCGCGCGTTCAGGGTGCGCGGCAAATAGTCATCGGGCCACTCGCGCACAAGTGTGTCCGCATCGGGAACGCGCTCCGGCGTGGCGAACGCAGGGCGTGGATCGACGACGATCACGCGCAGATCGACGTGGCGGCCCATCGCGGCGAGTTGCGCGGCGAGCGAGGTCGCGCCGACGAGCACGAGCGTATCCATCGCCGGAATCACGTGCTCGAAGCCATCGATTCGAAGGTGTACGGCACGCTCTCCGCTGACGATGGCGCGCGCATCGGCGAGAAACTCGGGTTCGGGCCGCCAGACCAGCAAGCGCATCTGTGCGCCGCAGGCGGTACCGCCGGCAAGTTCATCGTCGTTGTCCAAGTTGATATCGAGCGAACGCAGTACGCCGTCGCGTAGCGTCTGCTGTGCCGCTTCGATGATCTCGCTCTCGTAGCACCCCGCGCCGATGTTCCCGGCGATCGTGCCTTCGAAGTCGACGGCGATGCTCGTGCCGATCGGCGCGGTCTTCGCCGCGCGCAACTCAACGAGCGTCGCAAGCGCAAAGGGGCGCCCGAATTCGAGCCACGCTGCTGCGGTAGCAAAGACCTCACGCATCGGCCAAGCCCTGCCAGCCGCCGAGCGACGTTAAATATGGAAGAACGGCTCGCATCCCGCGCGCGGTCGGGGCGAAGCCCGCTTGCACCGCATGCGGGTTTACCCAGGCGACTGCGGCACTGCGGCGCGCAATCTCGCGCATCGCGTGCTGCAATGTATGCAGCTCGCCCACGTCGAGCCCGTCGCTTGCAACGATCACAAAAGTGTGATCGTCGAGGCGCGCGCCGAACCTGCGGACGAAAGTGTCGAGGCTCGCTCCGATGCGGGTACCGCCGCCCCACGCCGCGCCGAGTTCGCCCAGTTGGCCGCGACGAAGCGCGCGCGTAATCTCGCGCAGTTCGGTGCTAAACACAAACGCGCTCGCGCGAAGCGTGCGGCGGCACAGCGCGTGCGCGAACGCAAGCGCAACCGGGGCGTGTTCGCTCATCGAGCGGCTCGCATCGATCAACACGACGAAACGCGGATTGCGCGGTGGATACCCGCGACGGCGTAAGGCCACGATCTCGCCGCCGGTCTGCAAACTCGCGCGCACCGTCCTGCGCAGGTCGAGGAACCGCCCGCGCGGCTGTGCGCGTAAACGGCGTGCGCGCCCCAGACGCAAGCGCGCGATCAGCCGCTGCGCGAGTATGTCAGCCTGCTCGTCAGCGCCAATCGCGGGCGGCGTCGCGGCGGCGTCGATTGGACTGTAGCGCGCTTGTAGCGCTTCCCACCGCTGCACAAGGCTCTCACTCTCGAGCTGCAGCGTACCTTGCGGACGAGCCGGCGGGGGTTCGCCTGCGTCGTCGGGACGATCGCGCCGCGCGTGATTCGTTTGCGGCACGCCGGTCCGACCACTCGAGAAGAAATCGTCGAAGAGCCGATCGAACGTCGCAATCTCGTCGGGGCGGCTGCAACACACCGCGCGTAGTGCGGCGCGGACGCGCGAACGATCGGTGATCACCATCAGCTCCGCCGCGCGCAACGCATCGTGGACTTCGGCACGTCCGAGCGTGAACGCGTGTTCGTCGCGCAGCAACGCGCAGAACTCGAGCACCGCGCTTGCTAAGTCAGCCATGATCAGGGAAGCTCGGAGGAAGTCGCTGTACCGATCGCAAGGCCCTTGCCCAAAGGGTTATGGCCGCGACGGTACATCGCCGTCGTCGTCGGCTCGGTCACAGAACACCCTGGATATGCTCCCTCGCCGACTCCTCGGGGCTGCGACCGCCGGGGCCATAACGATCGATACATGGACTTCCTCCGAGCTTCCCTAGTGTGCCTGTACGGTTCCCAAACCGTAGTCCGCTTCGGGCGGCGGCGGTGGCGCTCCGGGATCGGGCGTGAGCAGGTGCGTGTAGCGCGAATGGAGCGAGCGCAACAACTCCCAATCTTCTTGCAATTTCAAAATGCAGCCCATCGTCGCTTCGAGCGTCCTGGGGTCGAGGGCATCGCGGTGCAGGCGCGCGAGCGCAAGTGCCCAGTCTAAGCTCTCGGCGGTGCCCGGAACCTTTTGGAAGGGCTGCTCGCGCAGCCACTCCATGAAGCGCGCGATCTGTTCGGCGAGACGCGCATTGATGCCGGGTAGACGCGCATGAAGAATCTCGACTTCGCGGTCGAACGTCGGATAGTCGATGCAGAGATAGAGACAGCGGCGGCGTAATGCGTCCGAGAGATCGCGCGTGCGATTCGAAGTTACGACGACGGCGGGGCGTTCTTTGGCGCGGATCGTGCCGATCTCGGGGATCGTCACCTGAAACTCGCCGAGCACCTCGAACAAGAAGGCCTCAAATGCCTCGTCGGCACGGTCGATCTCGTCGATCAAGAGGACGGGCGCGCGTTCTTGCACGATCGCTTCGAGCAACGGTCGCCGAAGCAAAAAAGCCTCGCTGAAGATCTGCGCCTCACGCGCTTGCGACGAAGCTTGCTCACCTTCGGTCACGCGGAGATGCAGCAATTGCTTGGGGTAATTCCATTCGTAGAGTGCACTTGTCGCGTCGAGCCCTTCGTAGCATTGCAAGCGAATCAACGATGTGTCGAGCACGTCGGCGAGTACTTTGGCGCTCTCGGTCTTGCCGATACCGGCGGGTCCCTCGATCAGCAACGGCTTGCCGAGCGCGAGCATGAGCTCAAACGTAGTAGCGACGTCCTCGCTTGCAATGTAGCCGCGCTCGGCAAACGCCTTGCGCAGCTGCTCCGCGTTCAGGTGTGGCAGCAGTGGTGTCCCCCATCGCGATCGATCTCGGTCTTCGGGGCACACGCTGCGACGATCTCGGCGAGGATCGAAACCGCGACGTCGCCCGCCGTGCGCGCACCGAGATCGAGTCCGACCGGATTGCGCACCTCCGCGAGTCGCGCGCGCGAGATGCCTTCTTGTTCGAGTGCGCCGAAAACCGATGCCGCGCGTTTACGGCTTGCGAGTAATCCGACAAAGGCTTGCGGTTCGCCCGAGAGTAGCGTCGCGAGCGCCCGTTCGTCGTAGTGTCCTTGGGAAGCAACGACCACGACGAGGCGTTCGCGTCGCGCGCCGAGCGCTGCGAGGTAGCCTGCAAGGGACTCTATCTCGATGGCAGCCGCGGCAGCGTCCTCGCTCAGATCCTGCAATTCGTCGCCGGCGACCACGCGCTGCACGCGATAGCCATCGAGCGCTGAGGCGAGTTGCGCGAGTGCGGCCGCGACCGGCGTGTGACCGACGATGAGCAAGCTGCGTGCCGGCAGATGCGGCTCAATGTACACGTCGACGGCGCCTTCGGAAGCGCAGCCCATCGGCACTACCACGATCTCCGCGTTTTCATCCTCGCCCGAGGGCGGGTCGGGGCGGATTTGCACGAGCCGCGCGATGCCGGTGCGAATCGCGTCGATACCTTGGCGCCGCACGATGTCGCGCGAACACGAGCCGCCGACGAAGCCGTCCATCAATCCGTCAGCGGTGACGATCGCACGATCGCCAAGATGCGCGCTCACCGGCGCGCGCCGCACAACGACGGTCGCGAGCGCATAGGGAAGCTGCGCGCGTTCGAGCGCTTCAACCCGTTTTAGGTACTGCATCCTTGACATTTTCAAAGGTTGTGGCGATCACTTTGTGTGCCTGCGCGTCGAGCACGCGACCGCCGATGGTTGCGATCGGGCCGTTGACCTGTGCGCTGCCTTTCCAATCGAGCGTCGTGGTTGCACCGTTCTCGCTCAAGTCTGCGCCGGCGAGCAGATTGACCACGCTGCCGAACCCGCCGCCGGAGATCTTGAGGTCCATGTGATCTCCGCTCTGGGCGGGGATCAGCGAGATGTTGAACTTAAAGTTGCCGCGCACCGGCCCGAGCGCGACTTTGACGGTCGCATCGAAATTGTGCGCGTCACGGACGTCAACGGACTGGACGTCGGGCAGGCACGACGCGATCTTCTGCGGATCGTTGATGAACGTCCACACTGCCGCCTTGTTGGCGGCGATCTGTTCCTGCCCGCTCCATTCCAAGTTCATTTCTTGGCTTGCGCCCCTTGGATCGCGTTCCACACTTTCTCTTTGGTCAGCGGCATGTCGATGTGCGTGACGCCCAGCGGTGAAAGCGCGTCGATCACCGCGTTGACGAAGGCTTGCGGTGACCCGACGTTGGGACTTTCACCGACACCCTTTGCGCCGATCGGATGATGCGGACTCGGTGTGACCGTGTTGCCGGTCTCCCAGTGCGGCGTTTCGAGCGCGGTCGGGATGAGGTATTCGGTGAAGTCGGTATTGAGATTGTTTCCGCCGCTGTCGTACTTGATCTCTTGCATGAATGCCATCGCGAAGCCCTCGGTCAGACCGCCGTGAATCTGCCCCTCGACGATCATCGGATTGATCACCACGCCGCAGTCATCGACCGCGAGGAAGCGTCGTACCTTGACCGAGCCGGTGTCTTTGTCGACATCGACAACGGCAATGTACGTGCCGTTCGGGAACGTCAGGTTCGGCGGATCGTAGTAATAGGTCGCTTCGAGTCCAGGCTCCAGGCCCTCCGGAAGATTGGTATAGGCGGCAAACGCGACTTCCTTCATCGTCACGGTCTTGCCGGGAACGCCTTTGAGATTGAACTTGTAGTCTTTCCACTCGACGTCGTCTTCGGACGCCTCCATGAGATGCGCAGCGATCTTGCGCGCCTTCTCGCGGATCCTGCGCGAACACAGAGCGAGTGCACCGCCCGCGACGGGCGTGCTGCGGCTCGCGTACGTGCCCAGGCCGTAAGGCGCGGTGTCAGTGTCGCCCTCTTCAACGAGCAGCTCTTGTGGATCCAGACCGAGTTCTTCGGCAACGATCTGTGCCCACGTCGTCTCGTGGCCTTGGCCTTGATGGCGCGTACCCGCGCGCACGATACCCGAACCGGTCGGATGAATGCGAATCTCCGCGCTGTCGAACATCTTGATGCCCAAGATATCGAAGTGCTTGCCCGGACCCGCGCCGACGATTTCGGTGAAGGTTGAAACGCCGATGCCCATGTACTCGCCGCGCTTACGCTTCTCGGCTTGCTCCTTGAGCAATGCATCGTAGCCGATGATGTCGAGCGCCTTCTTTGTGGTGGCCGCGTAGTCGCCGCTATCGTAGGTAAAGCCGAGCGGCGAATGATACGGAAACTGTTCTTTCTTGATGAAGTTCTGCGTGCGCAATTGCACCGGATCGATTCCGAGCTTGTCGGCGAGGATGTCCATCCCACGCTCGATTGCGAACGCCGCTTCGGTCACGCGGAAGGAGCAACGATACGCGATACCGCCGGGTGCCTTATTCGTGAAGTACGCATCGACTTCGGCGAACGCGGTTGGAAAATCGTAGGACCCGGTTACTATCCCGAACATACCCGCCGGATACTTGCGCGGATCGGCGGCTGCATCGAACGCGCCGTGATCGGCAGTGGTCGAGACTTTGAGCGCGGTGACTTTGCCGGCCTTGGTTGCGCCGATCTCAACGTCCATGTGGTAATCGCGCGCGAAACCGGTGGTTGTGAGGTTCTCGGTGCGGTTTTCGACCCACTTAACCGGCACGCCCAAAACCACCGACGCCACGGTTGCCACGACGTAACCCTGGATAGACCGGTACTTTATTCCCGAATCCACCGCCGACATCGGGTGAGATCACGTGAATCTTGTCTTCGGGAATACCCGTGACGAGCGAAAACGCGGTGCGGTGCACGTGCGGCGCCTGCGACGTCATATAGACGGTAAGGCGGCCGGTTGCGCCATTCATATCGGAGATGCACCCGCACGGTTCGAGCGGCGCCGGATGACAGCGCGGCGAGAGAATGCGTTCCTTGATCGTGATATCCGACGCAGCGAGGGCCGCATCGGTTTTCTCGCGCTCGCCGACCTGCCAGTGATAGATGTGATTGGTCTTCGCCTCGCGGTCATCGCGCAGGATTATTTTGTCGAGTTTGGCCTGATACGGATCGACGACCGGATCGAGTGGCTCGTATTGGACATCCACGAGTTCGGCGCCATCGGCGGCGATTTCGCGCGACGTTGCGATGACGCCCGCGACCTCTTGGTATTGAAAGAGCGCCTTGCCGACAGCGAGCACCATCTGGTTATCCAAACCGTGGAAGGTCGGCAGCCAGCCGAGCTTAGCGGCGACCAGATCCTCGCCGGTGAGGACGGCCTTTACACCGGGCAGCGCGAGCGCCGCGGTTTTATCGATCTTGGTGATCTTGGCGTGCGCGTACGGACTGTGTACCAGCGCCAAGAAAAGCATGTTCGGCAGCACGATGTCGTCGAGATAGCGACCCTTGCCGCGGATGAAACGGGGATCTTCCTTGCGCTTCATCGCGACGCCGATCGAATGACGCTCGGGGAGTTGATCGGTCGTCATGATGCCACCACCGCCGGCGTCGCATCCGCGGTTGCGGCTTGCTGCACGGCCTTCACGATATTTTGATACCCGGTGCAGCGGCAGAGGTTGCCGGAGATACCTTCGCGGATCTCGCCCTCGGTCGGTTTAGGATTGTGTTTGAGCAGCGCGTAGCACGTCATCAGCATGCCCGGTGTGCAGTAGCCGCACTGCAAACCATGCTGGTCCCAAAATGCCTGCTGTAGTGGATGCAGTTTGCCGCCTTGTTCGAGCCCCTCGACCGTGGTGATCTCGTGGCCGTCGGCTTGTACCGCGAACATCGTGCACGATTTTACCGCACGGTCGCCGTCGAGCACCACGACGCAGCAGCCGCAGTGCGAGGAATCGCAGCCAACGTGCGTGCCGGTGAGTCCAAGCGATTCACGTAAGAAGTAGGCCAGCAGCAGGCGCGGTTCAACGTCGCGCTTGTACTCGGTGCCGTTGACTTTGACGCTGATGTTCATGCGAGCCCCTTTACGCCAAGACGTTCAAATGCCGAAGCGAGGGCGCGTCCGACTAGGACGCCGGCCATCGCTTTCTTGTACTGCACTGAGCCGCGGTTATCGGCAGTCGGATCGGCGAGTTTCTCTGCTTCGCGCGCGGCCGCAGCGATCAGCTGCGTGCTCGGCTTCTGGCCGACTAGTAATTTCTCGGCCTCGCTGACGCGCAACGCCTTCGCTCCCACCGCGCCGATTGCAACGCCGGCGGCGCTAATCTTCCCGTCACTTCCGAGCGTGATGCGCGCGCCCGCAGATGCCGTCGCGAAATCGCCGACTTTACGCTCGAGTTTCTGATACGAGCCGCGCGTGGCGGCGTCGGGCGTCGGGAAGCGCACTTCGATCGCCATCTCGCCGTCTTTAACCGCGGTCGTGTACGAATCGACGATGAAGTCGTCGATCGTCACGATGCGTTCGCCGCTCTTCGAGCGCAGTACCACTTGCGCGCGCGCGGCCAGCGCGGCGACCGGCCAATCACCGGCGGGATCGTTGTGGCACAAGCTGCCGACGACCGTTCCCGTCTGGCGTACAACCGGATCGGCGACGACCGACGAGACGTCGGCGATCAGCGGGTAGCGCTGCGCGATCAGTGGAGAAACCTCGAGTGCAAAATCGCGCGCGCATGCACCCACGTGCAAGAAACCATCGCTTTCGCGGACGTACGCGAGTTCAGCGATCGGGTTGATGTCGACTAGGACGGCAGGGCGGGCGAGCCGGTAGCGCATCGCCGGTATCAGGCTCATGCCGCCGGCAAGGATGCGGGCGTCGTCGCCGTGCGCTGCGAGTGCGCTGAGTGCTTCGTCTATCGAGCGCGCCCGCTGGTAATCGAACTGGGCTGGAAACATGCGTTCCTCCAATCCGTGGTGGGCTGGCTACGATTCGTGGACGAGCTCAAAAACCCCCGGCGTGCGTACGCGGTTCAGACGCCGATCGCTAGTTCGGTGCGTGTGCCGGAACGGTCACCATCCCAAGTCCAGCCAGCTTGTCCGATTTATCTATCATTGCGGTGAAGATGCCCCGATTCACGCCGAACATGACGTGATACGTATAAAGCACGCCGGTGCTCGTGTAGGCCTTGCTCCAGAACTTTAGGTCGGTCAGCGGGCCGCTCGCTTTCATCTGTCTCACGATGCCGGGAACTGCAATGGCGGCGAGGACCTCCATCTGCGCGCGATCGTCGTCGCCGTTGCTGAAGTCCGCTAAGAGCGCCTTGAGCCGCGCGGTCATTGCAGGCGCACCGTCGATATATGCGGTCGCCGGTAGCGGAGCTTGCAGATTTACTCCGAGATACGTATGGAGCGCCTGCGCGACGATTGGACTCGTGCTGTAATTTCCGCTGCCAACCACGGCTACGGCGAAGCCGCGTTCGGGAACCATTTCATTGTCAGCCCGATATCCAGGCTCACCGCCATGATGCCCGACTACCGTCGCGTCACCAATGACCGAAACAAACACGCCGAGCGCGTCGCGCACGCCTGGTGCGTATGTCGCAAAAGAAACGGTTCGCTGCATCTCCGCAAAGGTTTTCGGCTCGAGCACCTGCGCTCGCATCAACGCGATGTCAAACCGCGCAAGATCCTCGGCGGTGGAAAAGACGTCGCCACACGCATAGTACCAACTCCAATCGCCGGGATCGCCGTCGAATGGCGGCCCGACGTCCTTTGGGAGCGCGGGAGCGACGAAGGTGTGCTGCATGCCGGCTGGCTTGAAGATGTGCTCGTACTCGTACTGGGCGAGCGGAAGACCCGACACATGCTCCACGATCTGCCCGAGCACGACGTAGCCGGTGTTGCTGTAATTCCAATCTGAACCAGGTGAAAAGTCAAGTGGCCTTGGCAATACGCTGGAGATGATGTCGGCCGGCGTCGTCTTCCGCATCACAGCCCCGTCGACGAACGCGTCATCCAGATAGTTCGGCAGTCCACTAGTGTGGTCAAGCAGTTGTCGAACCGTAATGCCGCGCAGTGCGGCGTATTGTGGCAAATACGTCGCGATATCGCCATCTAGCGCAATCTTGCCGGTTTGCACCAACTGCCATGTGCACACCGCCGTGAACATCTTGCTGACGGAACCAACCGAGAAGGCTGTTTTCGGGTCCGCGCCACCTAACGTTTGCGAGGCCACGATCTTGCCGCCGAGAACCACGGCGACGGAGAGTGATTTCGCCGCCTTCGATTGAATTTGCGTAAGCGCCGCGCTCGTTACCGGAGCTAGAGGTAGTGTGCCGGAAGCCGCGATGCACGCCGCCACTAAAAGCGTTAGGGCAGCGAGGCGCGGAGCGCTACTGCGCGGGTGGGAACTGTATTCCGGCAATCTTGCCATCTTTATCCAGGACGAACACCTCGTTGAGTGTCGCGGTTTTGAACACCACGCGATAGACGTACGCCGTCATGTCACCGGCGACGGGCTGTTGCCCGAGCGGTGTAAAGCTTTGCGGATCGCCCAATGGACCGAACTGCCCGATGATGAGCTTCACAGTATCCGCAGTCAGAAGCGCATTCATCTTTTCATCTAGCTGCGATCGATCGATGTCGCCGGTCTGTAGGCGATGCAGCCACTCCTTCGCCCTGGCTGTGACGGCTGGGCTAGCGTCCGGGGCCGCCGACGCCATCACGTTAGGGGAAGACGTTGGAGCGTCTGCGACAGCAAAGGCCGTGCCGGAGACGAGGAGTAGCGAAAGCATAGCTAAACCGAAGATGCGCATGACTCGCCCTTAGCGTTGGCGGCGCTGCGCTCCTCTGGTCCGTAGTACCCATCAGAGTTGAATTTCGATACCTAAACCGACGCGGCGGTCGGGCGGTATTCCCATATCGTCGACGAGCGAGCGCGAGACGCGTGAGAGCCACGAAAAGAGCCCGCGTTGCCATGCGCGCATGCCGCCGCGCTGCAATCCTGCGATGATCGGCGCGGAGTAGAAGAAGGTCGTGCGTTCGTCGTCGATGTCGAATCCAAGCTTATCGCACGCGCGGAAGATGTAATGCAGCGACGGCTCTTCCATATACCCAAAGCTCGCCTTGAGGACGAACAATGAGGGGGCGATTTTTTCAAGCGACACGCGACGCGTCTGCTCGACGTACGGCCGTGATGCCGGCGTGAGTGTGAGCAACACGATCATCTTGTCGCGCAGAAACGCCGGCATCCACTCATGATGTCGTACAAACGGCACGCCGGCGGGATCGCTCGTGAGCAGCACGGTGCACCCGGTCGGCGTTACCGGTGCCTTGTGCTCGGCGAGATATTCGGCAATCGGCTGCTGATCGACCGTTAGCGCGCGCGCGAGCGCGCGGCGCCCGCGCAGCCAGGTCAGCGAGACAAATGCGAGGACGACGCTGACCGCGATCGGCACCCACGCGCCGTCGAGGAACTTGGGCAATCCCGAGGTCACGAAGACGACATCAATCAGCACGAAGAGGCTAATTCCCGGGATGACGAAGCGCTTCTTCCACTTAAAGACGGTGGTCGCGACGACGAAGAATGCCAGCGTCGTTGCTAGCATCGTGCACGCCACCGCCAACCCATACATTGCCGCGAGACGTTCGCTGCTGCGGAAGGTGAAGACCAGGATCAGGCACACGACGGCCAGCAACGTATTTACAAACGGAATGTAGACCTGACCGCGCTGCTCCTGGGAAGTATGAATCACCCGCATCCGCGGCGAGAGGTTGAGCGCGATTGCCTGCTCGCAGAGCGTGAACGCGCCCGAGATTAGCGCCTGCGACGCGATGACGGTTGCAAGCGTAGCGAGTACGACCATCGGAATGAGCATCCATCCGCCGGTGAGCGCGTAAAACGGCGAATCGATCGCCTTGGGATCGCCCAACATGAACGCGCCTTGCCCGAAGTAGTTGAGCAGCAGCGCCGGAAAGACCACGCCGTACCACGCCCAGGTGATTGGAATGCGTCCGAAGTGCGAGAGGTCGGCGTAGAGCGCCTCGGCGCCGGTAAGCGCCAAAATCACGCCGCCGAAGATCAAATAGCCATAGATGCCATGGTGAAAGACGTACCGGAACGCCCAATACGGATTGATGGCCGCGATGATCGCGGGGTGACCCGCAATGGCGATCGCGCCCGCGATAGCGATCGCGACGAACCACAGCAACATCACCGGTCCGAACAGCGCGCCGACGCGCGCCGTGCCGCGCGACTGAATCAGAAAGAGTACGAGCAGCACGCTCGCGGAGATCGGTACGATATACGGCTGCGCCGCGCTTGTTGCAACGTTGAGGCCTTCGACCGCCGAAACCACCGAGATCGCGGGCGTAATCATGCCGTCACCGATGAGCATCGCGGCACCGACGACCACGACCGGAATGAGCCAGCGCGTCGTCGTCAACTTGCCGAGCAGTTTCGGTGGCTGCGCGAGTGCAAGCAGTGCGAGAATACCGCCTTCGCCCTCATGGTCCACGCGCATGAGCACGCCGACGTATTTGATGCACACGACGACGATCAACGCCCATGCGAGCAGCGAAATGATGCCCAAGACATTGGGGAGCGTGACCGTGGTGTTGGTTGATGTGAAGCAGGTGTTCAGCGTGTAGAGCGGGCTCGTGCCGATGTCGCCAAACACGACGCCCAGCGCAGCAAGTGCCAAGGGTCCTGGAACCTGCGGGCGGCGCATGCGGCCGCGCTTCGCCGATTGACAGCGGCCCTCCCACGGGGTATGCTGATACCTAATTCGTTAGGTATCAGGCCGGAGGTAAGGATGCCCCGTAAGCGCTCCGAGACACTCACCGAAGGCGAGCAGCGTCTCATGGAAGTCATTTGGACGCGAGGCAGCGCGACCGTCGCGGAAGTGCTCGAGGCGATTCCCGAGCGCGAACGGCCCGCGTTTAACACCGTGCAAACGATGCTCCGGATCATGGAGAAGAAGGGCTATCTGCGCCATGAAGAGCGTGGCCGCGCTTTTATTTATCACAGTAAGGTCGAACGCGACGACGCTGCGCGCGCGGCCGTGCAGAATGTCGTTAAGCGATTTTTCAACAACTCGGCCGGCCTGCTCGCCGTGCGCTTGCTCGAGAACGAAGAGCTCTCCTCACAAGAGCTGACGCAGATGCGCCGGTTGATCGACGAGGCGACGGAGTAATGAGCATGGCGCATCTCTTTTGGGCGATGATCAATGCGCTCTGGCAGAGCGCCGCGATTGCACTGACGGTCGGCGCGACATTACGCTTCATTCCCCGTACGACGGCGGCACAGCGCTATGCGCTATGGTGTGCGGTGCTCGTCGCGGCGGCGCTTTTGCCGATCGCCGATCTTGCGATGCCCTCCCGCACGATCGCGCTGCCGGTCAATGCGCCGCCGGCGCCGGTGGTCGCGCGCGTCGTGACCCAAGTCTCGCAAATCGTCGCGCAACCCATCGCGGTGAAGCCCATCGCAGCGCAGGTACTTCCAGTCGCGCGAAGGGAGCGCTGGTTGCCCTCACCGTTGCTCGTGCTGTGGTTGGCGATTGCGGCAGCACTTCTCGTACGTCTGATTCTTGCCTATGCATCTCTGCGCACTGTCAAGTCGTCGCTCGAGCCGAGCGACGTGCTCACGGCGCGGGTGAAGAACTTCAGCGGCGTGTGGTCGCGCCATGCGGTCGTCGGCGTCTCGTCGCGCGTCGCCGAGCCGTGCGCGATCGGCTTCCTCCATCCGGCGATTGCACTGTCGACCGAGATGGCCTTGGCACTATCCGACGGCGATCTCGAACGCGTGCTGCGCCACGAATACGCGCACGTGCGGCGCTACGACGACTACGCCAACCTGCTGCAGCGCCTCTTCGCCGCGGTGTTGTGGTTCAATCCGGTCATTCACTTTGCCGGCCGTGCAATGGCAATCGAACGCGAGATCGCGTGCGACGATGCCGCCGCGGCGGCCTCCGACGAGCGCGTTGCATTTGCGCGCTGCCTCTACGAAATCGCGCGTTCGTGCACCGCAGCGCCGCCACGCCGCCGCAGCTGGATTTATCGGCACGCGCCGTCAGATCGCCGTGCGCGTGGCGCGACTCGTCGAGCGTAACCACAATGCATCGACGCGGCTCGGTTCCTTTGGAAAGATCACCGCAATCACGGTGCTCGCGGTCTCGCTCGCCCTTGCCGGCGTACACCTGACCGCGCTTGCCGTGCCGGCGCCTGCGCCACTGCAGCCGGTCGCGGCTTCGGCTGAACCGCCGATCGAAAAGCCCGTTCTGCGCGTGGAGCCCGTGCAGAAGATCGCTGCGCCAAAAGCCAAGCCGGTTAAGACGGAAACAAAAACGCAGACAAAGACGGTTGTTGAAACACGCGTAGTCGAGCGCGTCGCCGTCGCGACCGCGCCGCCGCCCCCGCCCGTCGATCCGACTGCGGCTCCGGCGCCGACGCCGATGATGTACTATCACTACCACTCGACGATGCGCACGACGACGCGAAGATCCGGCCCCGATTTAATGGACGCGCTCTCGAGTGCCGGATTCAAGAACCTCTCGATCGACGATCTCATCATGCTCGCCAACCGCGGTGTCAGCCCACAACTCATCGCTGAACTGCACGCGCACGGACTCACGCCGATGCCCGCGCAGTCGCTCGCGCGGATCGCCGACTCGGGCATCAGCGGTGCGTACATCGGCGGCCTCGCACAGCTCGGATACGGCAATCTCTCGATCGACGACTACATTCGTTTGCACGACGCCGGCGTAACGCTCAACTTCGTGCAGCGGCTGCAGCGCTCGGGACTCATCAACGGACGTGCAACCGTCGACCAACTGATCAAACTGGCCAACGCCGGAGTGTAGGAGAACCATGAAGCCCTTTGCCTTGCTGCGCATGAGCGCGGCGCTGATTCCTGTTGCCTTCGCGCTGGCGTTGGCAAACGCGGCACTAGCCCAAAGCCCGCTCTCCGGCACGTGGAACCTCCAGACGTGGACCGATCCGAGCACCGTGCAGTTCGGCGTGCGGTATGATTCTGACCACGACCATTCCGATTGGAGCCACGACGTTCCGATGGCCTCGCTCGCGGGGCTCACGCGCGAACAGTTGCAGTCCGGTGGCGCGAACGTGCGCTTCGACGTGGTGCACGATGCCGGAACGCTGCACTGCGTCGGCTACGCGTCGCACGGCGCGGGCGGCGGTACGTTTTCCTTTGCCCCAAGCACGAGCTTCTCGGATGCGCTCGCGTCACGCGGCATATCGCGTCCCGATGAGATGCAGCAACTGCGCATGACCATGGCCAACGTGACGCTTGCGTTCATCGATATGCTGCGCCGCAACGGCAGCGCAATCAACTCGACCGACGAGATCATTCGCGTACTCAATCACGGCGTCGACGAGCGTTACGCGAGCGGCCTTGCCGCGCTCGGCTATAGGAACCTGGGCGCCAATGATCTCGTGCGGATGCGCGATCACGGCGTGAGCCTCGACTACGTGCAAGGCATGCTGGCGCTCGGGTATCGGCCGACGCCCGAGGAGCTGATCCGGCTGCGCGACCACGGGGTCACGCTCGATTTCGTCAAGCGCGTCAAAGGTCACGGTTACAACGCCACCGTCGAACAGCTGATCCACATGCGTGACGCCGGCATTGGCTAAGACTTTAGGCCTCTTTGCGCTTGTGTGTGCGCTGCTTTTTGCAGCGCACACTTGTGTAGCGCGCGCCGCTGAGGCGGCGCCGGGATTCGCGATCTCGGCCGTTCCCGTCGAAGCACCGCCGAAAATCGACGGCACACTCGACGATCCGGCGTGGAAAAACGCGGCGCGCGTGCAACTAGGTTGGAATTTTACGTTCCAACGCCCCGCAGATGAGTCGACCGACGCGTACGTCTTGAGCGATAAGCAGTATCTCTATGTGGCGTTCGCCGCCAAGCAAAAGGAGCAGCTCGTCGCAACGCAACACGTCAACGATCAGCCGCTCGGCTCGGACGACGTCGTCCGCGTCTTTCTCTTTCCAGCGGGCGAGCAAAGCTTTGAATACATGTTTGTCTCGAATCCGATCGGCACGCGCTACGAAACCTCGTCGGAAAACACGGCGTTCGCCCCGCAGTGGGACGCCGTCGCGAAGACGACCGCCGACGGCTATATCGTGACCATGCGAATTCCACTGAACATCATGCGTGGGGACGGACGCAAAGAGTGGCGCATTCAATTCGACCGCCGAATCTACAGCCTGTCCGAGATGCTCGAGTGGTCACACGATCCCGGGCAAGGCTCGACGGACTCGTCTCACTACACTGGATATCTACGCGGCATGACGGGCGCATCGACCTCGAGCACGCGAACAAAACCGCGCGCAAATATCTACGCGCTTGGCGAGCTCGCTGCGCCGTCGGCCGGCGGAAACACCTCGCGCATGGGCGCTGACGTCGCAATTCCGATCACGCCGACCGCCTCATTTCTCGGCACGTTTCACCCCGATTACTCCAATGTGGAGCTCGACCAGCAGACGATTGCGCCCACTGCCTTTCCGCGCCGCTATCTAGAAGTGCGACCATTCTTCACGCAGGGCGCGAACTTTTACAACCAGTTCAATTGCAACGATTGTATCAACTGGCCTCCGCTCTATACGCCGAACATCCCGACGCCGCGCGATGGCTACGCTGTTGAAGGCGTACAGGGTCGGTTCAACTTTGGTGCGTTCGACGCGGTCGGCGACCAGCGCACCGATACGGCGCAAGCGGTACAGTATGGGACTCCCAACCACAGCTTCTTCGGACTCTACCAGCGAATCTCGACCGACTATGCGGGGCTACACGATGTTGCGCAATTCGGGCAGCTTGTCTTGGGGAACGCGCACAACTTCAACGTCTATGCGACGGAAGGGCAAGAGGACGGCACGCTCGTGACCGACGCGTCAGCGGGCATCTATCGCGAGTACGGCCTCAACTACTTCACGCCGAAGGAAGGTATCTTCGCCGCCTACCATCAGGTCGGCGCGCAGTACGGGCCGCCGGACTCGTTCTTCCAAATTAACGATATCACTGGGCCCTCAACGTACATCTATCGCGAGTTCGACAATGCGCCGCACTCGTACATTCAGAACTACATCGTCTCGTACGACTATCAGAACTATCACAACACGCTGGGCCAACTCAACGATAGCAACCGCGCCGCGCAACTGCAGATCAATGCGCGCAACCTCTTCTCACTCTCGCTCTCGACCGGCAACGCCTACGTGATGTTCCCTGGGCTCCCCGGCGGCGACAACAATCAGTTCGGCGGAACGCTGACCTATAATTCCAACGGTGCGACACCCGCGAGCTACACGTACAACATCGGACGCTACGCCGACGGCTATCTGCACGCGTCGGCCCGTTCGATAACGCTTCGCGTCACACCGCGAGGCACAGTCACCTTCGAGGCCGACGACACGAGCGATACGCTCGATAGCGGCGAGCAGCTCGTGCAGTGGCTCGAGCGCGTGAGCTTCGCCTATCAGATCAACCGCACGTCGTCACTCGCGGTTGGCGTGCGCCGAATCATCGGCACGACGCCCCCATTCTTTACGCCCGTCTCGCAGCTCGACACGCTCTATATCAACGCCTCCAACGTGTCGGTCGCGTACTACAAGCGCTTCGGACGCGGCGAGCTGTATCTCGTCTATGGCGATCCTAACGCGCTCTCGACCACCCCGGCGATGATCGCCAAGTATATCTTCTACGTCGGTGCGCAGAAAGGTACTTAGACGTTCATCCCGACCGTCTGGCCGATGTTGTGGAAGAACTGGCCGGACATGCGGCTGAAGTTGGTCCACGCACCCGCGCCGTACTTGGCGTTGACGTCCGCGGCGACTTGACTTGCGATCTTCGCGCCGAAAAGCGACGTGAAGAACGTGTCGTTATCGAACGTAATGCCCCCGTTGGTCACCCCGGCTTGCACGAGTTGCGTCGCGAGTCCCTGACCACCGGTTTGCGCAGGCGGCGGAATCGAGAGGTTGTTCTTTCCGGCGAGTTGCCACGCGTCGGCGATCGCGTAATCGAACATATGCACGAAGCGGTCCGCGTTGGTCTGTCCGTATGCGGTCGCGAGTTGTTGCTGATTCGCGAGGACGGCGTTTTCGCCGATCATGGCGTTGAATGCGCGCACGGTCGAGTAGCTGCCCGGGCCACCACCACTAGCGATTAACGATGACGCGAGCGTCAGGTTCGCTCCGGGAGGCGGGGGAGCGGCGGCAAGGAGCGCCGCGCACAGGACTGTTACTAGCAGTTTCATGCTTGCATGGTACCCGCGCCGGTATCGCTATGGAGCGGAGCGCTTGCTTCCTACGCCGGACGTTGTGTCGGCACGAACTCGAGGTACGCCGCGGTCTTGCTTGCGGTCTGCGCATCGTAATAGCGGGAGATGACGTGCAACGCCGCCGAGATGCCCGACGTCAGACCTCCGGCGGTGACGATGCTGCCGTTGTCGACAAAGCGCGGACCGCGCACCAGCGTCACCTTCGGGAATTGCTTTGCAAACGCGTCGTAGTATTCGTGATGGGTCGTCGCCGATTTGCCGTCGAGGATCCCGGACTTCGCGAGTTTGAACGCGCCGGTGCAGACCGACATCGTGAGATCGACCTTGCCTTGCGCGTCGCGAAGCATTTTCATGAATGCCTCGGAGCCATCGCTCTGCGCGCCCACGACGATGATGTGTGGATCGGGAATGTCGCCGGCATTGAATGAATAGGTTGGCTCGATGCGTAGACCGCCGGTCATCTCGACGATATTCGTGGTCTCGGAAACCGTGTATAGATGAAAGGGCATGCTGCCGTTGGGCAACATCACGTCTTGAAAGGTCTCCCAGGCGCCAGCGAGGTCGATCACGTTGCCTTGGCTGGAAATCATGAACGCCACGTTGATTTGGCCGTTCGCGGGCACTTTGAGCTGCGCATAGGTCGCCGAGAGATCGGCCGCGTGTAGGGCCTGCGGTACCGCGGCGACCACGCCGGCGGCGGCGGAGGCGGTGAGCAAAGATTTTCTCGTCATGCTACGATGATACGAAGTTTATGGATGCGCGTATTGTACGAAATTTGCAACCCGGCCAGTGGTACGGCACCGTCGAGCGCGCCGCGCAGGTGGGCGGCGTCAATCTCTCGATTGTGCATCACCCGCATGCCCGACGCATCGAGCCGCACACGCATGCACTCGCGTACTTCATCTTGCTCGTCTCGGGCCGGTACGAGGAGACGCACGAAGAGGTCACCGCGCGGTACGAGCCTTTCAGCATCGCGTTTCACGCGGCTGGGATGACGCACTGGGACGAGATCATTGGGGAGACGACGCAGTTCGCGGTCGAGCTTTCACCGGCGTGGGAAACGCGTATTGGCGTATACTTCGACACGTCGGGCTGGCGCTTGGAGTTGCAGCACGGCGAAGCCGTGTGGCTTGCGGTGCGTTTGATGAATCTATTTCTCGACGAGAACCTCGAGGAACTGGAAGCCGATTCGATCGTCTCTGAAATGTTGGGAATCGCACTGCGCACCGTCGAGCGCGATCATTCGCGTCGCGCATGGATCGATGATGTGAAGAAACTGCTGCACGAGCAGTTCACCGAGTCGATCAGCTTAGAGTCACTGGCGCAACGTGTCGGCGTTCACCCCGCGTCGCTCGCACGCGGGTTTCGTTTGGAGGAAGGCACGACGGTTGGTGATTACGTGATGCGACTGCGAATACAGCACGCGTGCCGCCTGATGAGCAACACGTCGAGAAGCCTCGCGGATGTTGCCGGTGTATGCGGCTTTGCCGACCAGAGTCATCTCACGCGTGTATTCAAGTCGATCACCGGATTGCCGCCGGGACTCTTTCGCGAACGAAGGATTTTGGACGCGCAAAGCTGATAGGGTGCGCATGAAGCGCATTCTTGTCGCCGCTCTTGGCGTGCTATTCATTCTCGGATCGAACGGAGCCAACGCCTCATCCGCTACGTCAACCACGCAGAAGCAGATGAGCAAATTGCAATGGCGGAGCATCGGGCCGTTCATCGGGGGCCGCGCGGTCGCAGTCACCGGCGTTCCGAGCCAACCGGACCTGTTCTATTTCGGAGGCGTTGAGGGCGGCGTCTGGCGTAGCACCAACTACGGCGTGAGTTGGGAGAACATCACCGACGGCAAGATACCCGGCACCGCGACCAGCATTGGTGCCATCGCCGTGGCACCGTCGAATCCGAAGATCATCTACATCGGAACCGGCGAGAGCGATATTCGCGGTAACTTCGACACCGGTGTCGGCATTTTCAAGAGCACGGACGCGGGTGAAACGTGGAAATACGCCGGCCTCTCCGATACCCATCAGATCAGCTCGCTCGTCATCGATCCGCGCAATCCGAACATCGTCTACGCGACGTCGATGGGCCACGTCTTTGCGCCCAATCCGGAGCGCGGCATATACAAGACCACCGACGGCGGCAAGAACTGGAACAAGATTCTCTACGTCGACGATAAGACCGGCGCGAACAACATCGTGATGGATCCGCGCAATTCGAGCGTGCTCTACGCGACGATGTGGCAAGCCTATCGCAAACCGTGGATCATGGTGAGCGGCGGTCCGGGTAGCGGACTCTACAAGTCAACCAATGCCGGTGCAAGCTGGACGAAGATTTCGACCAATCCGGGTTTCGCGACCGGCGTGCTCGGTAAAATGGGCGTGGCCGTCGCGCCGAACAAGCCGAACGTCCTCTACTGCATGGTGCAGGCGAAGGAAGGCGGCGTCTTCCGTTCGGATAACGCCGGCGCAACGTGGAAGCGCGTCAACGCGGAGTGGATCCTGCGCCAGCGCGCCTTCTACTATATGGCGATCTACGTCGACCCGACGAATTGGAAAGTCGCCTACGCGCCGAATGTCGATGCGTTCTGGAAGACAAGCGACGGCGGTGTGACCTGGAAGCCGGTATTTCCGCCGCACGGTGACAATCACATCATTTGGATCAACCCCAACAATCCGAAGGTCTTGCTGGTGGGCGATGATGGCGGCGCGTCGGTCTCAACCGACGGCGGCAAGACGTTTAGCCCGGATTGGAATCAGCCGACCGGACAGTTCTACCACATCGCGATCGACGACCAGTTCCCGTATCACGTCTACGGCGCGCAACAAGACGAAGGCGCGTTCGAGATTCCCAGCGCTTCGAGCGAGGGGCTCGGTCAGAACGTCGTTCATCAGGTCGCGCTGGGCGAGAGTACGTATGTGGCCGTCGATCCGCGCAATCCGGATATCACCTACGGTAGTGGGTACATGAGCTCGACCGTGCAGCTCCAAACCTCGAATGGCGAGGAAAAGAACGTCAGTCCGTGGCCGAAATATATGAGCGGTGCATCCTCTGCCGAGACGCAATATCGTTTTGGTTGGACGCACCCGGTGCTGTTCTCGCCGGCGAAACCGAACGAACTCTTTGAAACCGCACAAGTCGTCTTCAAGAGCGATGACTTCGGCAAGACTTGGGCGCAGATCAGCCCGGATCTCACACGCAATGACAAAGCATCGGAAGGCGAAAGCGGCGGTCCGATCAACCTCGACCAAACCGGCGTCGAGACGTTCCCGGATATCTCGTCGTTTGCGATCTCACCGCTCGACGCGGGAACGATGTGGGCGGGATCGGCCGACGGCCTCGTGCACGTCACAAGCGACGGCGGCAAGAACTGGAACCTTGTCACGCCGCCTGCATTGCCGCAGTGGTCGCAGATCTCGAGCATCGAGCCCTCGCATACCGACAAGGGCACGGCGTTTGTCACCGCGTCGCGGTTTCAGTGGGACGACTTCCATCCCTACATCTATAAGACGACCGACTACGGCGCGCATTGGAGCACGCTCACGGCGGGCTTGCCGAACGACCAGTACGTCTTCGTCGTGCGCGAAGATCCGCGCGAAACGCAGGTCCTCTTCGCGGGCACGCGCAGCACCGCGTACGTCAGCTTGAACGGCGGTGCGCTCTGGCAGCCGCTCACGCTCAATCTCCCCGGCGTGCAGGTGCGCGACATGCAGATCAGCGCGCGGCAAGGACAACTTGCAGTCGCGACCCACGGGCGCTCGTTCTGGGTACTCGATAACCTCGCGCTGATCGAGCAACTCGCCAAAGACGGTGCGCAGACGCTCTACGCGCCGGAGACGGCATGGCTCACCCACGCCTACGGCGGCGGCGGATTCGGTTTGACCGGAACGAATCCGGATTACGGTGCGACCGTCTATTTCAATATTCCCAAAGACTACAAAGGGAAGACGCCGGTCACGCTGACCTTCCTCGATTCGACCGGGAAGACGGTGCGCACGTTCAACTTGCATCTCAAGGACAAGAAGGCGAAGCCAATCCGGCCCTATCTCCTCGGCAAAGAGCCGGAGGAGAAGCAGCTCGCCTATCAGTTGAATGAACTCACGGCGATCGAGCCGGGGATGAATTCGTTTCTCTGGGATCTGCGCTACCCCGGTGCAACCGAAGTGCACAACCTCAATCTCGAATCGACCGACGACTTCAGCGATGAGCCGTTTGGGCCGACGATTCTGCCCGGCACGTACACGGTGGCGCTCGACTATGGCGGGAAGAGCGTCCAGCAGAACTTCGTGGTCAAGCTCGATCCACGCTTGCATCCGGCCGACGGCGAACTCGAAGCTCGCCTCGCACTTGCAACGCAAGTCAGCGGGACACTCGATGCGCTCAACAAAGCGGTCAACGCGGCACTTGCTGCTCGCAGCCATATGTCGCCGCACGATCGCGCGCAGGTCGATCAAGCCGTCAACAGCGTCGTGCAGTTCGATATCCACTCGGATGAAGGCGACCTGCTGCATGAGACGAGGCTGCGTGACTATCTCGCCTTCCTGTTGAATTCGCTCGACAACGCGTTCCAGGCGCCGACGGCAGCGGAACAGGCGACCTACACCGATCTCAAGGCTCAGGCCGATGCTGCGATTTCGCAGCTACAGGCATTAACACAGTAGAGGATTTGATATGAAAAACATCTTGCGCTATGTCGCCGTGGCGGCGATCGCGTTCGTTCTTGGAGCCACCGTCGCGCGGATACCGATTGCGAAGGCTGCGGCCGCACCGCTGCAGCCAAAGGTGATCGATCTCATGACCATCACGACGGCGGACATGCCCCCACCGACGGCGATGTTCCCGAATCTCCACGTGAAGCAGCTGTTTGCCACCGACGGCGTGACGGCGCAGTTGGCGTTGGGTTCGGCGCCCAAGCACTCCCATGCCGGTGCCTCTGAGATTCAGATTATCCTCGATGGGAGCGGCCAGGAATGGCTTGGCGATCGCAAGGTGGATCTGAAGCCGGGCTTGATGATCATCATTCCGGCGGGTACCGCGCACTCGGGCACCGTTGATACATCAGGGGGCAAGCTCCGATTGGTCGCCTTCAAGACGCCGCCGCAGGCACCTGACGATATCCATTTAATGCCCTAGGGCATGAAACAGCTTCTTCGTCTTATCGGCGTCGCTGCGATCGCCTTTGCCCTCGGGCTGAGCGTCGCGCGTATGCCGCTTGCGCATGCTGCCGCCGCGCCGTTGCAGGCTGCCGCGGTTGACCTCCTTGCCATTTCACCCGATGCGATGCCGTCGCCGTCGACGACGTTTCCGAATCTGCGTTCAAAAACGCTGGTCGTCGCCGACGGGATGACGGCCGCGCTTCAAATGGGAACGGCGAACAAACACTATCACGCCGATGCAAACGAAGTGCAGATCGTACTTGCGGGCAGCGGCACGGAATGGCTCGGCAACACACAAGTTCCGTTGCAACCGGGCATGATGATCGTGATCCCTATGGGTACCAACCACGCAGGGCTGGTCGATACATCAGGCGGGAAACTGCGGTTCGTTTCGATCAAGACGCCGCCGCAGGCGCCTACCGACGTGCACTTCGTGCAATAGCCTACAGTTCGCGCGCCTACAGTTCGCGCGCGATGTAGCGAACCGTTTTGCCGGCGCGGTCGGGCAGTTGCGCGCGCCCGACCTCGGTGAAACCCATTGCGGCGTGAAACGCATCGGACTGCGGATTGGGCGGATCGCTGTAGACCTCCGCACAGAGGATCGTGTGTCCATCCGCGCGTGCTTTGGCGATCAATTCTTCGTAGAGTGCGCGGGCGTAGCCACGGCCGCGCGCCTGCGCTGAGACGGCCACGCGGTCGACGTACACAAAGCGCGGGTAGCGCTCGCGGAACCAGCGATGGTTCGGGCTGTCGTACGGAGCGCGCTCGTCAAAGGCGATGAGCATCGCCGCTCCATCGTCGGTGAGTTTTGCAAGATAGGCGATGTCGAGCAGGGCACGCAGCTCGTGCTCGGTGAGCGGCCAAAGTTGCGATTCGCACTCGCGATTGAGTACGAGAAAGCCCTCGATCACGCCGTGCGCCGGATGCGCTCGATCGGGAGCGTGACGGTCATCTTCGTGCCGTAGCCGCGGTCGGATTCAATACACACGTCGAGCGCTAGCGTCTGCACAAGATAGAGGCCGCGTCCGTCTTCGGTCAATGCGTCCTCAGGCAGCTGCGCAGCGAAGCGTTCGAGCCCGGGACCCGTATCGACGACGGTAACGACGGGCGCTGCGTCTGACCAATCGACCTCCATGCTCACGAGGCCCGGCGCGTGTTCGACCGTGTTCGCAAGTATTTCGCCGACGATCAACTCAGCGGTGAAGAGCTCATCGTTCTCGCCCGCGAGTTCCTGGATAAAACTCATGACTTCGTGCCGCGCATTGTGCGCGGAGTACGCGTGGTTGGAATGGAAGCTCCAGCTCCGGTGGAGCTTCGTCTCGTCATGATCTTCGCCGTCCGCGTCAGGTGGTGCAACGCGAAGCACCACGAGCACGGCATCGTCGCTGGGTGCATCGTCGCCGAGCACTGCGCGTCGAATTCGCTCGGCGGGTCGCGGCGACGGCGACATTGCGACCGCGTCGATCGCCGCCTGCAGCACGCGCTCAGTCGCTTCGAGGTCGCGCTGAAATTCCGTAATGCCGTCGGTGTAGAAGACCACGACGTCATTTCGCGCCAGACTCACGGTGTGAGTGCGATAGTCGGGCGTGTGCGAGACGCCCAGCGGAAGCGAACCGTGCGGTAAGGCGTGTGCGGAATGGGTCCTTCCCGCATGGATCGGCGACGGATGTCCGGCGCTTGCATAACGCAGCGTGAATGCGTCCGGCTCAATAATCGCAACCAGTGCCGTCGCGACGGTCGAGTCGTGAAATTGCAAAAGTCGATTGACCTTGGTGAGAATCTCGGCGGGATCGTGGATGTCGATCGCGGTTGCGACGATGCTCTGACGGATGCGCCCGGCGCTCACGGCGGCATTGAGGCCGTGGCCGGTCACGTCTCCGATCGAAATGACGATGCGTCCGCCGGGAATGGCAAACGCGTCGTACCAATCGCCGCCGATGAGCACTTCCTGCCCGGCTGTCAAGTAGAGCGCATCGAAGCGAATGTGCGGGTGCTCGGGGAGCGTCTGCGGCAAGAAGGCTGATTGGAGCGTCGTCGCAATGCGCGACGTGCGCTCGAGCGTTCGACGCTGATCGTCGATGTCGGTGTGGGTTCCGTACCACCGCACGATCGCGCCACGGTCGTCACGCATCGGCTCCGCACGCACGAGGAACCAGCGCGACACGCCATCTGCGCGACGCAAACGCAGTTCGCGCTCGAACGGCTGGCCGGCCGCCATGAGACCAGACCAGTCGGGAACGCCCGACGAGAGCTCGTCCTGCCCCGCGAACTGGTACCATCGCTGATTGAACCAGTCGATCGTGCCGGCGCGATCCGCTGTCCATACGATTTGGGGCACGGTTTCGGCCAGCACTTGAAAGCGGCGCTCCGCAGCCTGCATTTGCACGAGCGCTGAACGTCGTTCCGACGTGAGGGCACTCAACACGAGGCCCGTAATGCTCAGCACCGCTGTATAAAGGATGAATCCCGTCGTCCGTTGATCCACGTCGATCGTGTTAAACGGTCCGGACCCGTGCGCCGTCGCCCACAGCGCGAAAGCGCAGACGGTGAGCATCAAAGCTGTGGTCGGGCGAATGCCTGCGCGCAGCGCCGCCCACACGACGAACGGATAGAGCGGAAACGCCATCGGGACTTTGCCGAAGAACTCGAGCAGCGAAAACCCCAGCGTTGCAACGATAAGAAACGCGAGTTCGAGCGGAGTCGCTTCGCCTTGCACGATGCCGTTGCGGAATGCATCTCGCCAGGTCAGGATGAACGGCGCAACGAGCAGGACGCCCGCGGCATCTCCGACCCACCATAGACGCCACACCGATCCGAACGACGACCACGGCGCGAGGTGCGCAATCGCGAGTTGCAGCGTTCCGTTCGTGGCCGTAATCGTCATCGCGAGTATCGCGCCGAAGAATACGAAGACGGCGACGTCGCGTACGCGCGAGAACGAGCGATCGAAGTGGAAGAGGCGAAGGAGATACGTCCCGGCGATTGGGCCGAGCGTGTTGCCCGCGGCGATGCCCACCATCGTGAAAATCGGCTCGTCAATCCACGCGTTTGCAGCGAGCGCTCCCAGAAAGACGCCCGGCCAGAGCCGGTAGCCGCCTAAGACCAAGGCCGCGAGCGCAATGCCGGTCGGCGGCCACACCGCAGTGACCTGCTTGACCGAGAACGCGAGTGAAAGACCGATTTTTGCGAAGAGGACGTACGCGCTCGCGACAACCAGAATCCACGCGATATAGACGACAGCGTTTTGGGCCTTGACCTGCGCCATTACGGGTCCGCGTTCGTTCCGGCCGCGTCACGGACCCCTCATCCATCTGTTAAATGCCCTTAACGCGGCCTCTTCGCGGGCGCCCTAGCGCCATTCGGCGCGCGCGCGTTCAACCTCCGCGACGGCGGTTTGCATAGCGCTGCCGCCGAGACGAATCGCCATGCGCATCCATGCCATCCCGTCAACCCGTTCGCCGGAATGAACATTCGGGAAGATGCGCGCGGCCTCGCGCTGTGTCTCCGCAAAATAGCCGGCGTCGAACCATGCTGCTGGATTCGCACTTCCCGTTACCTCACCATCGAGTACGCGAGCGAAGAGCGCGGCCGCCAGTTGATCGTCAAGGCCGCTTTGCCGTGATGCGTATATAACGGCCCGGCGAATCGTTTCCATCCGAACGTCGATCGGAGCGTTCGGCGTGAGAAGATCGAGTGTATCCGCTTGCAGGTGGGAAACGTCGTAGGCGGGATCGGCGCCGTTCCATCCACTCGTCGCGAGCCACGGCAGCGAGTGTTGTGATCCGATGTCGTGGGGGTGACAGAGCAGCGGCGGCCCGGCCCAGGCGGGTGCGGCAACAAGCGCGATCGAGAAGAGCAACGCCGCGAGCAATCGTGTGGGGTACATGTTTGAACTCCTTGCTGCTATCATGATCGCAAACGAACGCTTCGCAACGTGAGTAATCCAGGGTTGCAGATGAGGTAACTTACCGTAACATGAGCGCTGCCGGGGAAGCCGATCCGGACGCCATACGCGCGCACGTCGCGCGAATCACGTCGAGCGAGCTCTTTGCGGGCGCCGAGCGCCTGTGCCGGTTCCTGCGCTTCACCGTCGAGTCCACCTTGAACGGCCGCGCGGCGGACGTTAAAGAGTACACGTTGGGGCGCGAAGTGTTCGATCGCGGGGACGACTACGATCCGCGACTCGATCCGATCGTACGGGTGGAAGCGCGACGGCTGCGCTCGCGTCTCGCCGAATATTACGTCGGTCCCGGCCGCAACGAATCCCTTCGTGTGGCGTATCGCAAAGGCAGCTATCTCCCCATCGTCAGCAGTGCCACGGCCGCTCTTGTACCGGCGCAACGGCCCGCTCGCACGCGCCTCTTCGGCTGGGCGTTGGGCGGCGTTATTCTCGTGGTCGTTGCAGCGGTCGCGCTGCAGCATTTCATAGCGGCGCCGATGATGGCGCCGATTCCGGCGACGTGGATCCAGCCAAACGACGGCACCTTGGACCGCGTCGACGTCGCCCTTGCAGAGGCTGTTGATGAAGGGCTTGCCAATCAGCCTGGCTCACGCGTGGTCGCGTGGCCCGAGATCGTACAGCGTTCGAAGGTCCGGGGCGCCGATTTACGTGATGTTGCCGCGCAGTTGCAAGCGCAGCAGCTCGTCGTCATCATGGTTCGCGATGAAGGAAGTGTGCGACGCATTAACGTGTTCGCAATCGACGAGCCCCAAGGGCGGAAAAGGCTCGCCCTGACGTACTATGCAGATACGTCGCTTGGCACGACCGCAGTGCAGACCACATACGCAAACCGCATCGTGCGCGATCTCAGTGGTCACTGAACGCCTACGGCCTCCGTCGCGTGACGCGGGTCCCCGTGCACCGTTGGCCGCCAGGCGCGTCGTGCGGTTCGCTCGCGTACTGCCCGTTGAACGAGGTAAAGCTGTCGTCGAAGGTGACAGTTAGATGGCCTTGTTGCCGCTTGTCGCGTAACGTCGCCTCAAGGGTACGCCCGTTCAGCGACCCCGAGATGTATCCGTAGCGCCCGAAGTGCCCAATAACAATCTGGTCGCGCACGATAATACGAATCAGGCGCGTGCCCAAGACCTCTTGCATCTCCGGATTTAAGCGATAGGCCGCGGTTGCGTTTGTCACGGGAGGTACTCCTGATCCCACCATTAGCGTGCCGTTGTTCTGGATGGAATAGGTATCCCTAAGCCGCGAAATGTACGAAATTTTTTCCGGTCCTGGACAGCCTTGCGATATCGGGAGCGCGTCGTGGCAAAATTAGGATTAGTCAACGACGGGGGTCAGCTTGAATATACTCGAGACAACGCCGCACCGACTCGCGCCGGTTCCCACGAGACACCGTCGCGTATACGGACCGTCGTCGCATCTCCATTCCGGTGATTTGGACTACTTATATGCCGGAACGGGAGAGTGGTTGCAATTGACGCCGGGCGTTTTTAAGTGCAAGAGTGTGCGCGCGACATTGCCGAAAATTCGTATTACCAAGCTTGACATCAATTGTGGCGTGCAAATACGCCACCACGTTGAGCCGTGGCGACTCGTCCTTCTCTTGCTACGGCCGGCAAACGGAATCTCGATCCTGGCAAACGGGAAGAAGTACACCGACTCTTGCTGTGTCGTCGCATCGGGCGAGGAACTCGCGGTTAACATCCTTGGTGCCGCGACGATCCTGTGGTTCGATGTGGATCGCCGAGCGCTTGCGGAGAACGATCGCGTTCTTGCGCCGGTGAAGTTCGCCTTTGCTCCGAGCGCGATGCAGTGGTGGGCCCTGGCGAGCTACGCGGGCGATAGACTTGCGAGCGGTGCCGGGCAGGACGCGGAGGTCGAGCACGTCGTGCTCTCGATCTTGCAACGCGCCCGCGGGCGTATCGAGGGCGCCGCAGATGCCAGCCGCGAGAAACTGGTTCGGACGGCGCTTGAACTCATGTGGGCAAGTCTGGAAGAGCCGCTGACGCTGCGCGAGATATGTGCCGCCGCGCGGTGCAGCGTTCGCACGCTGATCTATGTGTTTAACGCGACATTTGGTATGAGCCCGATGAAATATTTCAAGATCCAACGCCTCAACGTAGCGCATCGTCGCCTGCAAAGCGCGGAGGCCGGCGCACGTGTTTTTGACATCGCGGCAGATTGCGGATTCTGGCACCTTGGCCATTTCGGTGTCGACTACAAGGCGTTCTTCGGAACGACGCCGAGAACCACGCCGCGTGCAGACGCGCTCGTTCGCCGGCACCACGACGCTCGCGCGCAGATGCTCGTCGGCAGCATCGCTTAACTGCTGACCAAGCGACTTGGGCCGGGGTTCGTCGCCGGCGCGTCGGACGCCGATCCGACGACGATTGCGAGCCTTGCGGTTGTCGGCGCTGCCACCGGCTATATGCTGTCGTGGCTCGTCGTGCTGCTCTTTCCGATGATTGCGATCGTGCAGAGCATTGCTGCAAGCGTCGGGACGTCGCAAACGAGCATTCAGGGCGCGATCCGGCGGCATTATGGCATCACCCTTGCCGTCGTTGCACTGATCTTGGTGGTGGCGGTCAATATCTTGACCCTCGCCGCCGACATCGAGGCGGGCGCGGAATCGCTCACGCTCCTCTTTGGGGTGGCGCGCGAGGCGTTTATCGTTCCGTTCGCAGTTGTGGTCGCGTGGTTGCTCTTGACACACTCGTACGCACGCATCGAGCGGATCCTCTCGTTTCTCCCGCTCATCTTCGTCTGTTACGGTATCAGTGCAGTCTTGGCCCGGCCCGATTGGGGTGCGCTGCTCCGCTCGCTAGTCTTTCCGCACTTCGCGTTCACGCCGGTTGTGGCAACGGGCGCGCTTGCGCTCCTCGGCACCACGCTGACGAGCTACGTCTACTATTGGGAGCAGATCGAGGTGTCGCAGCGGCGGGGAACGCACGCGCAGATACGCGCGCTGCGTGCCGACGCGACATGGGGCGCGCTCGCACCCTCGGCCTGCTTTCTCTTTGTGCTTGTCGCGACCGCAGCGACACTCGGGAAAAGTCACACGAGCGTGCTGACCGCAACGGACGCCGCCGTGGCGTTGCAACCTCTCGCCGGAAAGTGGGCGACCGCGTTGTTTGCGATTGGATTGCTCGCATCAGCTGCGCTCGCCGTGCCGATACTCGCCGGCACAAGTGCCTATGTCGTGACACAGACGTTCGGCTGGTGCGGAAGTCTGGACGCTCCAGTGGGGCAGGCGCGCAACTTTTATGCGGTGATCGTCGCTGCGCTCACGCTCGCTGCGGCGCTCGCCTTCGCCGGCTTCTCACCGATTGCGCTGCTGTACTGGTCATCGGTGGCGGGTGGGCTGGGCACGCCGCTGACGCTTTGGCTTCTGGTCGCAATCGCGCGCAATCGCGCGGTGATGAACGAGCATCGTATCTCCGCGCGGCTTGCAGCCGGAGGCTACGCGGTCGCGGCGGTCGTGACGCTGTCGTGCGCGATCTTTCTCGTTCAGCTCTTTTTTTCGTCGTTGCCGGCGTCGAACTCGGCGCGTAGGCCCTCACCGAGCGTTTTGCGCGCCTTTTCGCCGGTCGTTAGGGGCTGCGGCTCCCACGGCTCCCACTCTTCCCAGCCGAGCGTCTGCGCGGTGAGGCGGAATCCGAAGCCGACGACGAAGGCAATCGCCATCGAGACAATCTCGGGTAGTTCGATCGCTGCGGCGCAAATGACGTAGGTGACGCCGGTGAGCGCGGCCGCGAGCATCCAGAACTCGCCGCGCACGAGTTGCTTGGGAATGACGAGGCACGCGGAATCGATGATCCACCGTCCCGCCGTGGTTGCGATCATGCCGATCAGTACCGCGGCGCCGTACCCGAGGTGCGCAGCGAGCGCCGCTTGAGCACCGACGATTGCATACCAGGGCAGCGTGAACGCCGACATGAATTGGAACAGGCCGTCTTTGAACTTCTGCGCGCTTGCGTAATCGATGTAGAGCGCAAGAGCGGCCGCAGCGAGGCACAAGATCAAATACCACGGATTTACCAGTGGTGACGGAACCTTGTTGAGCAGGACGTCGCGCACGATGCCGCCGCCGATACCGCCCGCGTAGGCGAGAATGATGATGCCGATGACCGTGAAATGCTTGTAGTGGTCGGGGCGACGCGCGAGCAGTGCGCCGTTAAACGCGTTCGTCGTGGCGGCGATGAGCGAGATATAGTCCTCGAGGTGGAGTTTCGAGAAACCAAACTCGGAAAGCATCGGGGGAGTCATCATACCGGCCCGCAAAGTCTAGCACGCAAGCCAAGCGCTCGAATATCCCGAAAGCGTAACGTTGGAGGGGCATGAATCGCGAAACCGTTGATAAATTCGTCGATATCGCATCGGTGGTGCTGATCTCTGTCGCGGCCGTGTTGACGGCGCTGTGCGGCTTTCAAGCTAGCCGGTGGGAAGGCGAGCAGACGCGCCTGTACAACGTCGCGAACGCGAGCCGCCTTCGCGCCGCGGAAGCCGGCGATCGTTCCTTGGTGTATACATCGATCAACGTGACGCTCTTTCTCGACTACATCAATGCCGTGCAACACGGCGATACGGAATTCGCGCAATTTATCTACCGCCGCCTCGGGCCAAATATGCGCATCGCGATGGATGCGTGGCTTGCAACGCATCCGATGAAAAATCCAAAGGCGCCCACGTCGCCGTTCGTGATGCCGGAATACAACCGGCTCATGCAGTCGGGTACGACGCAAGAAGAAGCCGTGGCGACTGCCGATTTCAACGCTGCGCTCAACGCGCACCGCAATGCCGACGATTTCACGCTGCTCACGGTCGTTTTCGCGACGGTCTCGTTTCTGGCCGGCGTCAGTACCAAGCTGGTCTTCCCGCGCCACGCCATCATCGTCGCCTTGGGTATTTTGGCCCTGGTCTACGGCATTGCCCGGCTGGGGTTTTTACCGCGTCTTTGACGGCCTCACGGGCGGGTAGCCGCCCCCGCCAACCGGGCAGTTGGGGCTAGCGACCAAGCGGCCGCCTACAAAGTCTTAGGAACGAAGATTCTGGGTAAAGTGTGTGGTAGGGTAATCCTGTAAACTTGGCCTGTATACGCGTTCGCTTGAAAAGGTCTATCGAATGCTACATTTGATCCTCAGCGCGGTGTTGACGGCGCAAGCGGCCAATCAAACAACGGTCGCCAAAGCCGACCCACCCGCACAAGAAATTCCGATTCTCTACAACGATCACCACGTCTACGCCACACCGGACACGCTCAGACAAGGGCGCGTACTCGCGGCCCTAGTGAAGGGCGATACGATCCTCGTTCCGCTACGTTCGATGTTCGAGCAAATGGGTGCTACGGTAACGTATGATGCCGGGAGCAAGACGGTTCACGTCTCGAAGGCGGGAGCCGACGTCCAGGTAACCGTAGGCGTTCCCGAAGTAACGATCAACGGCGAAAAACGGCCGTTGGACGTGCCGCCGATGATCTACCAAGGTGTAGTCGTCGTCCCGGTGCGCGTGATCTCTGAAGGCATGGGTGCCTACGTTCAATGGGTGCCGGACCGCCAGCTCGTCGTTGTGCGGTATATCCCGCCGACGCCGCCGCCAACGGCTCCGCCGCCGCCGCCGGCCACAACCCCACCGACCCCGCCGCCGACGCCAACGCCGACCCCGAAGCCGAAACCCGCCAATGAGCTGTTTATTGCGGGCGACTACTTCTTCGGCGGCAAGAGTTACGACGAGTTCAGCCCCGGTAACAGCGACACTGGTTCGTGGTTCGCGCGTGGTGCTGCCGAGTACGCCAACTTCATGGTTGGCTTCGATTACTCGCAGTACCGGTATCCGCATAATTGCACCGACATCACGGTTCCCACGACAGACTGCTTCGTGACCGTCGTCGGCAACAATGGTTCTAGCGCAGTGCCCGGCTTCACGGTTCGCCGCACCGAGGGTGAGGCTCACCTCGGCTACAAGATCTTCAGCCCGCGTGTCTATGTTGGCGTTGCATGGGATTTCAATACCATGAACACCGGCTATCCCGACATGACCGGCATTGGGTTTGGAGCCGAGAAGCTGCCGGATCTCGAAAATACGATCTCGTACTACGGTAGCTACTACTACTATCCCAATACACGCGGCACGTACTCTGGCTTCGGCGTATCGCTGCCGATGCAGTACTCGCTGCAAACCTACAAGATCGGCGCAACCTGGTCGGTCTTCAAGCCGCTCTTCATCGAGGTCGGCTACGCCGGCAACCGCGGGAATGCGAAAGCTAACGCGGTGTTACCGGGCTTCACCAACAGTGCAGCCTACGCCGGTTTGGGAATCTACTTCAACTACTAACGCACTCGCAACAGGCAAGCAAAAAAGCGGCGCAGTTCCAATCGGAACTGCGCCGCTGCTGCGTTTATGCCTCGCGCGTTCTATTTCATTTGGCGCTGACCGACAACGCGGCCGACCGCCGGCGTCGTGTCCATGCCGTTGCCCCACACACCGTTGAAGCTGTTGTTGTCGCCGTTGAACCAGAACGAGAACCATCCCGAACCGTTCGGGCCGGTCCACTTCGCCCGTACTTTGTCCGGCGTTTTGTATGCGCCGTTAATCAGCACCGGGCCGGCATGGCAGACGACAGCGATCCGGTCGCCCTGGCCGGACTGCGTGCAGCGCATCGTTCCGATGAATGCCTGCGGGCCGCCGGCTCCGGTCACGGTCCACGATCCGGCTGCGGTGATCGGCGACGGCGGCAGTACTTTGTTTGCCACAAACGAGCCGTTGGCTTTGCGTCCGTTGTAGCCCCACGTGCCGTTGAAGCTGTGCCCATTAGGCGTCACGTATACCGTTAGCCAGCCCGCGCCACCGGGCCCGTGCCACTTGCCGTTCATCTGGGTATCGCTGACGAACTCAGCGGTGAATCCGTTCTTTGACATGGCGCTCGTGCCGACAACTTGATTGCCCGACTGCGACAGCGTGATCTGCGTTGTCGAGTTGCCGTTCGCGCCGGTTTGTTGGACGACCCACGTACCGGTCATATTCGAAGGCGGAGCCGCAAGGCCGATGCCGATCGAGGTCGCTACGATTGTGAGCGCAAAAAATGCCGAGAAAGCTAGACGTCTCATGTAATATTTCTCCTCCGCTAGCTATGGTAAGCGCGACGCCTGACGGGTGGGTCAGGCCGGTCCTGGACAACGCCGCTCCTCCGGGCGCCCATTCTGCTGGAGTAAGGTGATGAACCGACCGAAGGTCGCGGTGTGGGACGTGTTTATCACGTTCCTGGTCATCGGTGCGACCAGCTTTGGCGGCGGGGTCGTTGCTTATCTTCGTAACGCGCTTGTCACGCAGAAGAAGTGGCTCGACGACAACCACTTTCTCGAGCTGATGTCGATAAGCAATACGCTCCCCGGTCTCAACGCCACCAATATGTCGATTCTCGCCGGCGATCGCATCGCGGGGACGCTCGGCTCGTTTGTCGCGATGCTCGGCATGTGTCTACCCGGCTTCATCTTTATGACGGTCGCGGGCGCATTGTACGGGGTCAACGGCGACCGGCCGCTCGTCACGGCAGCGCTGCGCGGCGTCGCCGCCGCGGCCGTCGGGCTGATCGCTGCAACGTGGTATCAGATCGGCAAGAAGACGGTCAAGGGTTTTTACGACGCGCTCTTCATCGTGCTTGCGGTTCTCGGGATCAATCACTTCAAGCTCTCGGTCCCGGTCGTGCTGCTCGTGCTCGGCGCGCTCTCGATCTTTGCGCACCGTCCGGCGACAAAGAAGCCGGCCACGGAGGGGGATTCGGAATGGATCAGATCCCTGCAATAGCGCGCGTCTTTGCCTATCTGTCGCTGCTAACCATCGGTGGCGGGATGGCGGCGTATCCCGAGATGCGCAACCTCGTGGTCGACGTGAACCACTGGCTGACCGAGGCGCAACTCGTGCACATCTATAGCATCGGGCAGGCGGCGCCCGGTCCGAATATGATGATGGTCGCCGCGATGGGCGAGCGCATCAGCGGCCTCCCTGGCGCGCTGGTTGCCGCGCTGGCGTTTTTCATCCCGACCGGCTTGCTGACGTTTTTTGTCGGGCGGGTTTGGAATCGGCTGGCGAACTGGCCGTGGCGGGACGCGATTCAAAATGGACTCGCGCCGGTTGCGATCGGGCTCGCCGTCGCGGGGCTCGTGACGTTCGGGCGCGGCTCGATAACCGGATGGGTGACGGGCGCAATTGGGCTTGCCGTATTTGCCATAACGATGCGCACGAAGATCAACCCCGCATTGCTCATTCTCTCCGGCGCGGTCATCGGCGTCGTTGCACTAAGATAAGGGAAGGAGCCCTCTGTGGCTGCTGCAATCACCGCTCGCGAGTTCAAGCTGCTGCTCAAGCCGGAGCTATTTACCACGAAACGCGCCTTACTCGAATTCAACGACCGACTTGCCAAGCTGGCCAAGGATGCCGGCGTCCAATACGATCAGTTGGATAGGGTTGACTCGGAGGCGCGTTCGGTGCAGTTTTTCGATACACAAGACTGCGTATTTCGAAGCAACCATGTCATCCTACGCCTGCGCCGTGATATCTCGAGTGGCTGGCCCGACGAAACGTTCGAGGTGACGTTCAAGCTGCGCTCGCCGGACTTTCGTGCATCAGCGGATTTTGACACGAGCACGACGATGAAGGAAATCACCGCGAAGACGAAGTTCAAGGAAGAGATCCTGCGCGGGGACAAGCCGAATTCAATCAAGAGCATTTTTTCGAATAATCTGATCGGCTACTACCCAGTCGCGAAGTTTGAACATCCGCTCTCGGAGATCATAGAGATTTTTCCGGGACTGAAGACGCTCAATCTCGATCGATCGAAGCCGGTGAGCGCAGTAAATGGTGCGCGGGTCATCGAGATCGGAGCACGGTTGGGCATGTTCAGCTTTGGGAAGGACACGGCGGCACACTGCGATCTTGCCGTGTGGCAGCGACCTGCGACGGACACGTTCAACGTGCTGGTCGCGGAATTGGGCTGGTCGTATCACATGCGCGGCGACGTCAGCAAGCAGCAGAGTGCGCACGACGCGGCCGACAAGTTTTTCAGGGCGCTCCAGACACCATTCGCGGATGATCTCTTTCAGGGCTCGACGAAAACCGCGCTGATCTATGGTACCGACGAGGTTTAAACGCATGAAACGGTGGTTCGGCGGGGCGGCGATAGTGTTTGCGATAGTAAGCACCCAAGCGGTCTCGGCCCAGCAGACGGCATCGCTGGATTTGCTGCGGCGCGCTACAAATCCGAACCCGGGGCTGAATTCCTACACCGGCACCGCGCATCTCTCGGCCACGCTGCACGTCATCGTGCCGGTTCACAAGGAATTCGACGGCAAAGTTTATTACCTGCGACCCAATCGCAAGATCGAGTTTCAAAACGTGTCGGGAGCGCTGAGCAAATTCAAAGATCTCGTTAGCTCAACGCCAAGCTACGATGATGCGATGACCCAATATACGATTACGCCGCAAGGCGACGATGGCACTAGCTCGAGCTATCTGCTCGTACCGAAGAAGTCCGGCAGCCGCGTGAAGAGCCTTGCCGTGCGCGTTGACGATCAGAACGCACTCATCGAACGTGCGCAGTGGGCATATACCAACGGCGGAACGCTACGTTTCGACGAGACGTATACGACCGTTGCCGCGTTTCACGTGCCAGCTGCGGCAAATATTGAAGCGCGCTTCCCGCAATATAGCGTTGACGGCACGATCACATTTGCCGACTACGTGCCAAACGCGCCGGTATCGCCATCCGTCTTCGCGAGCCCTACGCCCCAGTAGTTCCGTCGCTTTGGCGCTATTGGGATAGGCGTTCTCAAACGTGCCGACTAGAATATGCCTAGAATTGCAAGTCGCTGGAGATCGCAATGCATCTAGCTCGTCCCGTGGCAATCGCCGGCTTGGCGATGCTTCTGACCCTCGGCCTTGCGGCGCGTGTCAACGCGCAGCAAGCAGCGCCCGCGCCATCGCCCAAGACATCGGCGGATCCGGACAACCAATGGCACTTCCGTGTTACGCCATATTTGTGGCTGCCGACGATCAACGCGCGGCTGCATTTTCTGGCACCCACAGTACCACCGGGCGAGCCAATCGAAGGTTCCGCCGACGTGCAGGTTGGTCCCAACAACTATTTGTCGCACGTCAATAGCGGCGCGGAGCTGACGGTCGAGGCCGATAAAGCGCACTCCTCCGTATTCGGCGACATCATGTATCTCAATCTTGGCAATGCCGGCGCGAGCGTTGTCAACATCAGCGGGCCGCTCGGCGACATTAACCTGCCTCTAAATGTAGCTACCTCCGTGCGTCTCACAACGACGATCGCGACTGGCGGGTTCGGCGAGCAGGTTTGGCACGAAGCCGATTCGGAGGCGACCGCATTCGTCGGAGTGCGCTACCTCAACCAGACGGTGAACGCCGCTTGGACGATTACCGGGCCGATTGGGATGTTCTCGCCAACCGGAACCGCGACGGGGGCCAAGTCGGATCTTGAACCGTTGATCGGCGCGCGCGGGCGTCTTGGACTCGGGAGCCATTGGTTCGTGCCGCTCTACGGTGATTACGGCGGCAGCGGGTCGATCACGACCTATCAGTGGTTTGGCGGCATCGCGCATGAATACCATAGCGGCGCACAGATGCTCGTGTGGCGTCAGCTGGCATTTTTTGCGAACAACGACGCCAGCGGACTCATTCAGAACCTCCACCTCGGTGGACCCGCGTTTGCCTGGTCGTTCTATCTCTAGGAGAGTTCCGCTCTGGGCTGTTCCTTTGGTGTATGCGGTCGCAAGCCTCATCCTTGCGATCAGCTTCCCGCGCTTCGAGTACGAGCATTTTGCTGCGTACGATCGCGGCATAGCGGTTTCGTCGGCCCAGGCGTTTCTCTCGGCGGTCGCGTCGGGCATGATGTCGCTCACCGCGATCGTCTTTTCGATCGCGTTCTTGGTGGTGCAGTTTAGCGCGAGCGCGTTCTCCAAGCGGCTGGTGCTCTTATTCGGCCAGGATCCTGTCATGTTCAATTCGCTTGGGATGTTCTTTGCCACGTTCATCTACGCACTCGCGGTACTCTTATTTGTCGATCGAAACGGGGACGGCAACGTTCCGTACTTTTCAACCCTCGTTGTCGGCGTGCTGTTGGCGTTCAGTGTGATACTGCTTGGATTGCTGGTCCATCGCATGAGTCAGCTTCAGATCACGAGCGTGCTTCGCATCGTCGGTAACAAAGGGCGGCGCGTCATTCGCGAGACGTATGGTGTGCTGACCGCGGGCGCGACGCGTGCCGATATCAAAGCGCTGCGGGAACGCGCCGCGCAGATTTGTTCGGGCGCGCCGCTGCAAACGCTGCGATATGGAGGTGCGCCGCGCTCCGTTGCGAGCTTCGATATTGCAGGATTCGTACGATTGGCGCAGAGCGCGGATGCGGTGATCGTGATGGCGTGCGCGGTGGGCGACACGGTGCCCGACGGCGCGCTGCTGCTGCGCGTCTTCGGGACGAACGGGCGCATACCGGACGCGAGTCTCTTGAACGCGCTTCACCTCGCGTGGGCGCGCACGTTCGAGCAGGATCCGAAGTACCCGCTGCGGCTCTTGGTCGACACCGCCATCATGGCGCTGTCTCCGGCGGTGAACGATCCGACTACGGCGGTGCAAGCGATGGACCAAATTGAAGACCTGCTGCATCGCTTGGGCGATTGCATCTTAGACGTCGGCTATATAACCGATGCGAAGGGAAACCTGCGCTTTGTTTTTCCGATGCCGACGTGGGCAGATTACCTCTCGCTCGGGTTCGATGAAATTCGTATGTTTGGCTCTGAGTCGCTGCAGGTGCAGCGCCGTCTGCACGCAGCGCTGCACGACCTCATCGGAGCGTTGGCCGACGCTGATCGCGTCGATCAGGTGCGCAAGTACCTCGACCATCTCAACGACGAGCTCGCGCATTCGAACCTCGACGCGCTGGATCGCACGATGGCGCGTCAAGGCGATCGTCAGGGGTTAGGCGTCAGTCGTCCGGAGAGCTAGGGCACTGCACCGCATACTTTGAAATGGACGGCATGCAGAGTGCCAACGAGTATCTGCTCGCGGCCCTTGGTGCCGAGGGGATCGATCACCTCTTCCTCGTTCCGGGCGGTCTGATCGATCCGCTGCTCCCAGCGCTCGGACAGGCAACGGGCATTACACCGATCGTTGCATGTCACGAGGGCGGAGCGGCGTACATGGCCGATGGCTACGCGCGCGCTACGCGAAGATTTGGCGTGTGTTGCACGCTGGGCGGCCCGGGTTTTGCGAATGCGCTTACGGGAATCGCAACCGCGCAGTCCGATGAATCGGCCGTCCTTTTCATCTCGGGGGAAGTGCCGTCGGATTGGGAAGGGCGCGGCGGCTTCCAAGATGCGAGCGCGTTCGGATTGAACGATGTTGCGATTGCTGGACCGATCAGCAAGCTTTCGCAGAACGTCGGAACGCCGGCGGTACTGGCCCATCACTTGCGCGCGGCGCTGCTCGCCATGCGTAATCTGCGCCGCGGCCCCGTGCACCTGAGTCTGCCGCTCGACGTGCAGAAGGCGCCGATCGACGAGGCGTACGTCCCGATCGATCCAGCCGCGGCGACGAGCCACGTCATCGAGGTCGACGCGCTCGACCGGCTGCGCGAGATCCTCGGGCGCTCGCAGGCGCGCAACATCGCGATCCTAGCCGGCCATGGCATCGAAACGTCGACCGGATGCGAATGGCTGCGCGAGCTTTCCGAGCGCTATGCGATACCGGTTGCGACGACGCTTCGCGCGAAGGGCGCGCTCGACGAACGACACGAATTCGCACTCGGCGTCTTTGGCTACGCCGGAACGCGTCACGCGATCGAAGCGCTCACCGATCCAAATCTCGAGCTGTTGCTTGCAATCGGCACGGGGCTCAATCAGCGCGACACGCTCTTTTGGGACACGGCGCTCCAAGCGCGTAAGCGCATGGTCCAGGTCGATCTGGTTGCGTCGTTTACCGGCCGCGAACTCATCCCGAACGCGTTCATACGAGCCGACGGCGAGGCTTTTGCCGGAGCACTGCTCGACGCACCGCCCCAACTCGACGCGCTGCTTCGCGATGGCGCCGATTCGCGCCGGGCATGGCTGGCAAAGATTCGCGCGAGCGGCGATCGTCTCTTTGACGCGCACTATCTGCGAAGCGACGCAACCCCAATTCATCCAGCGCGTGTGATCGGCGAGTTGCAGAAGGCCGCACCCGAGCGAACGACGATCCTCGTCGATTCGGGTGCGCATCGCGCGTTCGCCGGGCACTACTGGACGGCAAACGGGCCCCATCGCTATATTTCCGCCACGAACATCGGGCCGATGGGGTGGGCAATCGCCGCGGGTATCGGCGTAAAAGCGGCGCGCCGGGGCGATCCCGTCGTGGTGATAACCGGCGACGGCTGCATGCGCATGACGGGAATGGAGATCGCAACCGCCGCGCGCTACGGCCTCGCTGTGGTCTACGTCGTGATCAACAATGCGGCCCTTGGCAACGTGTACTTACGCATGCGCACGGAAGGCCCGGTTCCCGTTGCACTCACGGAACTTCCGACGCACGATTGGGTCGGCGTAGCGCGTGCGCTTGGTGCGGACGGCGTGACGGTCGAAGACCCTGCGCTATTGGGAGCCGCGCTCGTGCGGGCGTTCGAAGCGAAGAGCACCTTTGTGGTCGACGTGCATTGCGATCGCGACGCAGCTACCCCGGTCGCGCCGTGGTCGCAGGCGCGCGCAGCGTGGCACGACGACTAAGTTGGCTCGACCGCAAACCCGCGCAGCAGACACGAGATCAAACAGTAGAAGCCCACGAGTGTGACGAGCTCGACCAGCTTCGCGTCGCCGAATTCGGCGAGTGCCTCGGCATAGAGCGCATCGTCGATGGTGTGTTGGCGGCACAGTGCTTGTGCGACGCGGATAATCAAACGCGCGTGATCGTCGATTACATCGACCGTGGAGTGCGTGCGCAGCGCGTCGATACAGGCGGGATCGACGCCCGCTTCGCGCGCGAGCGGTTCATGCACCGACCACTCGAACCACGCCTCCCATTCCGCGCCAACCGCGAGAATCGCAAGCTCGCGATCGGCGGCGGGCAACGTTCCGCTAAACCGCAACGCTGCGCCGAGATCCGCAACCGCGCTCGCGAGCTCGGGACTCCGCAAGAGTACTTGATACGGCCCAATGACATGCCCGCGTGGTCCGGAGATAATGTCCCACGCTTTACGCTGCGCAGGCAAAAGTTTGTCGCTCGTTAGCGTTGAAAGTCGCACGTGTATCCTTTCGCGAAGAAGCGGCGAGTGTCGCGCTATTTCATGCGGAGCATCGCGTACAGTGCTTTTGGGTCCTGGCGCGAGAACTGGTAGGCTTCTAAGCTTGGGCCTTCTGCGACGAGTACTTCGGGCTCGTCGGCAATGATGCCGGCGACCATCATGTTCGCGGCGCGTGCGGGCTCGATGCCATTCGCCTGCAAATCGTCCATGATGCCGAACGTCGAGCCGTCGCCGATGACCGCGTTGATCGAGACATTCGTGTGAACGCCGCCGACGACGAGCGCGGTGACGACGATGCCGTCCTTGGTGACTTCTGCACGCAGCGAATCGTAGTAGCCGTGGAGCGCGTGCTTCGCCGCCGCATATCCCGTACGTAAGGGGGTGCCGAGCTTACCGGCAACGCTCGACGTGACGACGATCTGTCCTCTGCCGCGCTTGACCATCGCGGGCACGACTGCTTGCGTGAGCGCGACCGGCGCGAAGAAGTCTACCTCCATGAGGAAGCGGTAGGTCTCCATTTTCGTGTCGCGCGCGAGCGAACGTTGCGAGACGCCCGCATTGTTGACGAGCACATCGATCGGGCCCAGCTCGGATTCGATCTGCGCAATCCAGTTGGGAATCGACGCGAAGTCGGTGACGTCGCCGGGGATGATGGTCGCGCGCGTGCGTGCCGGCAGTTCCGCTTTGACCCGCTCGAGTTCATTGCGGCGGCGGGCCGAGAGTGCGAGTAGCGCACCCTCATCGGCGATGCGGCGGGCAAGTGCCTCACCGATGCCGCTCGACGCGCCGGTAATCCAAACGACTTTGTTCGCGAGGTTCATGTTGATGAATTACGGCGAGTTTGGGATACCGCCTGTACGAAAGCGGGGGTACGCTCCTATTGGTGGGGGGCGGTTGGATTATTCCACATGGTGCCATCGGAGTAGCTAACGCGCAGCGGCACGCACGACATGGCGGAATCCATGTTGAAGCGGCCCATGTCATCGAAGCTAAACGCATGCATGATGACTGCCCCTGGGGCGAACGTTCCGACGTCCCGAACGACCGCATTTACCTTGTTACCTTGAAGATATGCGAACTCGATCGATGCGATCGGCTTGTTTGAGGTGTTTTGGAAGTCGATCATGAGCATCGGCGGCGTGCTCGACTGCGTGATGTGCGTTCCGAAATAATCGGTGAACCCTTGGACGGACGTCGCACGTTGCGCCGCGCAGCCGTTGACTTTCACGACCTCCGGTCCCATCATCGATTGCGCCTGAACGGGAGCGGTAAAGGTAAGCCCGGTTGCTAAGATGCCGAGCGTGATGTAAGGAATCTTCATGTGCTCATCTCCTTGGTTTCAGATAGCGATATTACGCCGACCGAAGCGTTGCAGATGAGTCACAAAAAAAACCGCACGGCGCGTGCGGTTTTCTTTTCACTTAGCCCCAACCGGATTCGAACCGGTGTTACTGCCGTGAGAGGGCAGCGTCCTAGGCCTCTAGACGATAGGGCCGTGGCTCCCGAGGCTGGACTCGAACCAACAAGCATCCGCATTCAGAGTGCGGCGTTCTACCAATTGAACTACTCGGGATCAGGCAGCGACGGTTATACTACACCGGCCGTGGCCGGTCTTGCAAGCACCAGCGCCCCTTATTTCGCGCCCCGTACGTGTCGGTCTGGCTGTGGCAGTTGGGACAGAGCATTCGAAGGTTCTCGAGGCGGTGGTCATCCTTGACGCCGTTGATGTGATCGATGTGGACGCTGAGCGGCTTTCCTCGCCACTCGCTCAGGCCGCACTGCTCGCACTCGGTTCGAAGCAGGCCTTCGCGCAGCAGCCGCTCCTTCACGGCGTGGCGGCTCCCTCGGCGGCCGAGCAAAACCTCGAGAGGCAGCCCAAGTGCGTCGAGCCTTGATCTCGCCGCGCTTGCGAGCTTTGTCCCAAGCGGCCGCGCAAAATCCGAATTCAACCTGGCACTCGCGGTACGAGTGTCCGGATCGTAATAGCTCTGGATCTCCGCCCAATCGTAGCGTCGCCGGCGATCCTTAAATAGGGGGCGATGGTCGCAGGCGGCCGGTTGAGATGGCCTTGATTCCACGCGGCATGCGTGAAGCCAAAGCGCTTCTGCGCAGTCAACGAAGCCATGGCCCTCGTCGTGGTAGCGCTGGATCGCCGCCCAGTCGTAAAGACGGCGATCCCTCGACTTCCTTATGCTAGTACGCTCGGGATGACAAGCGGGGCAAGGACATTTCGGCATACTCCTATTATAGCGAACATATGTTCGCTAGTTGTTTCCAGGATGTTACCGCGGGCTGAGATTTGAGCAAATAGAAAAATCCGCGGTGCGTCGAACCTATGCTGTGCGCACCATTTTCGAAAAGGAGTCTCGGTTTTGCAAGCTATCGTGCTCGTCGGCGGTGAAGGCACGCGCCTTCGTCCGCTCACGTATGGAACGCCGAAACCAATGGTGCCCATTGCCGGCGTACCGTTTCTCGCGCGCACGATGGAACGGCTCTGCATCGCCGGCATTCGCGACGTGATTCTGCCCGCGGGCTACATGCCCGAAGCGATCATCAACTATTTCGGTGACGGCTCGGCGCTCGGCATGAAGATTACCTACGTGATCGAGGAAACGCCGCTCGGCACGGCCGGTGCGCTCAAGAACGTCGAGCAGTACATTACGGGCCCATTTGTCGTGCTAAACGGGGATATTCTCACCAGTCTCGATTTGCGTAAAATGGTGGCAGAACACGAGCGCAAAGGCGGTATCGGTCTCTTGCATCTCATCCGCGTCGACGATCCATCGTCATTCGGCTGCGTCGTGCATGACGAAAACGGCCTTATTTCCGCATTCGTCGAGAAGCCGCCGCGCGAAACTGCGCCGACGAATGAAATCAACGCTGGAACGTATCTTTTCGAACAAGAGATCCTCGATTTGATTCCCGCGGGGCGGAATGTATCGATCGAACGCGAAACATTCCCGCAGATCATCGCGAGTGGTAAAGGCCTTTACGCTTACACCACGAGCGATTATTGGATTGATCTTGGCAAGCCCGAGCAATATCTGAGCGCTCACCGCGACGTCCTCGCGGGCCGCATGCCGCTCCTCGAGCTTGAACCCGGGGCGACCGGTGAAGGTGCGCCTGGGCTAAGCAACGTCGCCAAGCTTCATCTGCCCGTCCATGCCGACGCCGCCATACAGGTCGACCCAACCGCCGAAATCGGTCCAAATCTCGTGCTCGGCGAGGGCTGCCGGATCGAATCCGGCGCGATCGTGCGCGACAGTGTGCTCTGGGACGGGGTTATTATAGAAGAGGGGGCGATCGTCGAGGGGGCGATCGTGGCCAGTAACGCGCGGATTGGTCGCGGGGCTCGCGTGGAGGCGGGCAGCGTGATCGGTCACGATGCGGTCGTGGGCCCAGGCGAGGTGCTTGGACCCGACAGCCGCGTCGGCGCTTCCGCCCCAATCACCCGGTAGGCAAGCGCGTTTTTAGAGTCGCCTCGCCGGGTATCCCCTGATAAGCAGGGGAGGAGCTTCCTAAATGGTCTTGCTACTCGGGTCGTACCCGCCGCGGGAATGCGGCATCGCCACATTCATGCATGACGTGAAGACGTCGTTCGACGGCGCCTTCTCATCCCGCACCGATGTGATCGCGATCGACGAACCCGGCGGCGAGGCGCGCCGCTATCCGGCCGAAGTCGTCGCGCGTCTGCAAGAGCAAGACCACTACGCCTACCCGTTGATGGCTCGCTTCATCGACAACCATCCGGCCGATTACCTCAATATCCAGCACGAGTACGGACTCTTCGGCGGCGAGCGCGGTGAATGGCTGATCGATCTGCTCGATCGCGTCAGTAAGCCTGTCGCTCTCACGATGCACACCGTGTTGCCCGAGCCCGACGACGTGATGCTGCGCGTCACGCGCGAATTGTGCGAGCGTTCTACGCGAGTAATTTCGCTTTCTGCAACGGGCCGCGATTTGCTCGAGCGCGTCTATGGCATCGATCCGCAGCGTCTGCGCGTGATTCATCACGGCGTGCCGGATGTGCCGTTCGCCGATACGACGCTTGCCAAAGCCTCATTCGGCATCGGCCAACGCATGGTCGTATCGACCTTCGGCTTGATCAACCGCGGCAAAGGCCTTGAATATGCGATTGAAGCGATGCGCGACGTCGTGAAGCGCCACCCCGAGGTGCTCTACCTGATTTTGGGCGAAACGCATCCCGTTGTGCGCCGGCGTGAGGGCGAATCGTACCGCGAAGAATTGCAAGAGCTCGTGCGTTCGAACGGGCTGCAATACAACGTGCAGCTGATCGACAAGTACCTCGACTTCGACGAACTCGTCTCATACTTGCAAGCTACCGACATCTATCTCACGCCGTACCTCAATCCGGTGCAAATCGTCAGCGGTACGCTCGCGTATGCGGTCGGCTGCGGTAAGGCGATCGTCTCGACGCCCTATCTTTACGCGCAAGAGCTGCTGGCGTACGGGCGTGGATTTCTCTGCGAATTCCGCGATGCGCGCTCGATCACCGACCACGTGAACGCGCTGCTCGACGATCCCTCGCTGCGCCGCTCGACCGAACGCCGTGCCTACCGCTTTGGGCGCCAGATGACCTGGCCCCACGTGGCGCGCGAGTACGGCAAGCTCTTTGTCGAGCTTGGGTCGACGGGCGAGATGCCATTAGTTACCTCCGCGTAGAACAACGGCGGGTGGCACTGTCCCTCCCGCCGCTCGATCACGTGCGGACCCTCACCGATGACGTGGGGATCATTCAGCATGCGCGCGAGAGCGTGCCGGATCGTTCGACCGGCTACTGCACCGACGACGTTGCGCGCGCGCTCATCGTTATGTTCATGCGGCTTCAGCGCGTTGCCGACGATGAGGCCCTGCGCCTCGCGGCGATTTACCTCGCCTTCCTATATGATGCGCGTTTGGCCGATGGGCGCTTTCACAACTTCATGAGTTACGGCCGCACCTGGCTCGACGAGGTCGGCACGCCCGACAGCTGCGGCCGGGCGATGTGGTCGCTCGGGTATGCAGCGCGCTACGCTCCGCGCGAATCTTGGCGGCGCGTCAGCGCGCAACTGCTCGATCAGACGCTGGGGTGTGTCGACTGGCTCGAGTATCCCCGCGCACAGTCCTATGCAATGCTCGGTATCGCACATGCGCTCCATGCCGAAGCGACGCCGGCTCGCACGCGCGCGCTGCAGTCGCTTGCGCAATCGCTCGCAGCTCGCTATGAGCGCGAGCATCAGCCCGATTGGGAGTGGTTCGAGCCGCAGATGACCTACGACAATGCTCGCTTGCCCGAGGCGCTCTTGCGGGCCGGCCTCGCACTCGAAGACCACCGCTTCCTTGCCATCGGCGGGAGCACGCTGCGGTTCTTGGAGCGCACCGTCTTCGAGGACGGCATCTTCGTCCCGATCGGTAACGAAGGATGGTTCCGGCGCGGCGGGCCGCGCGCCCGCTTCGCGCAACAACCCCTCGAAGCTGCGGCAATGGTCGACGCGGAGCTTGCTGCTTTTGACGCATTTGGGAAGCTCCCGCACCGTACCGCGGCGGAATCCGCGGCGGCGTGGTATAACGGAAAAAATCTGCTGGGCGTCACCATGGCACACGCGGGCGGATGCTATGATGGGCTTGAAGCCGACGGTCCGAATCGGAACATGGGCGCCGAATCGACGCTTGCATACCTTGCGGCGGTCCACGCGCAAGAGTAGAATTGACGGTTCCCGGCGAATATATGCCGGATGATGATCCTGGAGACTGAAGCTCTCAACGATATACAAACACAGGCCGTCGAACAAACCGACGGTCCCGTTTTGATATTCGCCGGTGCCGGAAGCGGCAAAACGCGCGTGCTTACGCACCGCATTGCACTGCTGCTCGGACAACGCCGCGTTGCTCCGGATCGCATTCTTGCAGTCACGTTCACCAACAAGGCCGCGGGTGAAATGAAGACGCGTCTCGAGCGCATGGTCGGCGCTCCGGCGCGCGATCTGTGGGTCGGCACGTTCCATTCGATGTGCGTGCGCATGCTGCGCCGCGACGGCAGCAAGGCCGGCATCTCGCCGAGCTTTGCGATTATCGACGAAGCCGATCAGCGGCAGCTCATCAAAGATATCCTCGACGATCTCGACTACGACGAGCGCCAGCTTTCGCCGGGCGCGTGTCTGCACGAGATCAGCAAGGCCAAGAACTCGCTGATCTGGCCGGATAAATATCATGAGTCGCAAACGTCGTTCCTCGGCGAGCGTCTGGCTAACGTCTACACCGAGTACGAGCGTCGCCTGCGCGAGTCCAACAGCCTTGATTTCGACGATCTGATCGTACGCACGATCGATCTGCTCGAGCGCGACGAGAACGTACGCGAAAAGTACCAAAACAAGTTCGAGTACATCTTGGTCGACGAGTACCAGGACGTCAACGTCGCACAGTATCGCCTAATTGCGATCCTGGGCGCCAAGCACAAGAACATCACCGTCGTCGGCGACGACGATCAGTCGATTTATTCATGGCGCGGCAGCGACTATCGCATGATCCTGCGCTTCGAGGAAGATTTCCCGGGCGCCAAGGTCTTCAAGCTGGAAGAGAACTATCGCTCCACCCAACGCATTCTCGATGCGGCCAATTCGCTGGTTTCGAACAACAAGGAGCGTGCGCCGAAGAAGCTCTTCACTAGTCGGGCCGAGGGCGAAGCGATCACGGTATACGCCGCAGCGACCGAACGCGACGAAGCGCGCTATACCGTCGAGAAGATCAAGCAAATGGTCCGCGACGGCGCGGCCTACAAAGATTTCTTGATCCTCTATCGCACCAACGCGCAATCGCGCGTCTTCGAAGAAGCGCTGATTGCCGACGGCATTCCCTATCGCGTCGTCGGCGGCGTCGGCTTCTACGCGCGCTCCGAGATCAAAGACGTCATCGCCTACCTGCGCTACATCGTCAACCCCGCCGATGCGCTTGCATTCAAGCGTATCGTCAACGTGCCGCGCCGCGGTATCGGCCAGCAGACGCTCGCCGCGCTCGTCCAAGCTGCCAGCGCACGTGGCCTCTCGGTCGGTGAGGCAATATTCGATAGCGAGCTGCTGCGAGAAGCAGTGCCCAAGAAACTCAAGGAGCTCGAGCGTTTCGCCGAGTTGATCCGTAGCTTCCGTAATCGCGCTGAGGACATGGGCGTGGCCGATCTCCTGGTCAGCGTGATGGAAGACTCGGGCTACGTGCGCGAATTGCAAGCCGAAGAGACGCACGACGCACGCGCGCGCGTCGAGAACCTGCAAGAGCTTATCGGTGTCGCACGTGAATATGAAGGTGGCGATCCCGAAGCGTCGGTCTCCGGTTTCCTGACCAACGTCGCGCTGATCAGCGATCTCGACTCGCTCGATCCTGACTCATCGTATGTGACCCTGATGACGATGCACGGCGCAAAGGGCCTCGAGTTCGCGCACGTCTTCTTGACCGGGCTCGAAGAAGGCGTCTTCCCGCACAGCCGTGCGCTGACCGACGTGACCGAACTCGAAGAAGAGCGCCGTCTGGCCTACGTGGGCGTGACCCGCGCGATGGATCGCCTCTTCCTTTCGTACGCGCAACGTCGCGCGCTGTTCGGCAATACGTATGCGTATCCGAAGTCGCGCTTCATCGAAGAGATGCCGGGCCTCGAAGTGCTCGAGAGCGACAGCGTCGTGCTGCCGCGTCCGTCGGGTGGTCGCTGGCGCGAGGTTGCGATTCACGAATCCGCGGGCGCCGGCATGCAGATGAACCTGCGCGACGGCGACAAAGTGCGTCATCCCAAGTGGGGCGAGGGCACGATCCGCGGGCTCGTCGGCGCGGGCGGCGATGGCCTCGTGACGATTGACTTCCCGAACGTCGGCCAAAAGATGCTGATGTTAAAATACGCCCCGCTGGAAAAAGTCTAGCCGCCGAGGATTCGCCGATGTTACGCGTTGCCGTGGCCGGCGCGCTCGGTCGCATGGGGCGCGTCGCTTGTACTGCACTCAAAGAAACCACCGACGTAACCTATGCCGGTGGTTTAGCGCGCACACCGCTTGCCGACGAACACATCTTCACCGATCTCGACGAACTGCTGCGCAACGAAAAACCCGACGTGCTGCTCGATCTGACGACGTATCCCAATAGCGTGCAGATCTCGATGAATGCGCTCGCACATAACGTGCGGCCGGTGATCGGCGTGAGCGGGTGGACGATGCAGGATCGCGATGCGCTCGACGCCGTGGCGCGCGAACATGGCCTCGGCGCAATGCTCGTACCGAACTTCTCGATCGGCGCGATCTTGATGATGCGCTTCGCAGAAGAAGCAGCGAAGTATTTTCCAAGCGTCGAGATCGTCGAACTGCACCACGACGGCAAGCTCGACGCGCCGTCCGGTACGGCCAAGCTCACCGCCGAACGCATCATCCAAGGCGGCGGCCCGTCGCCCGTGCCGATTCACAGCGTGCGCATGCGCGGCATGCTTGCACACCAAGAAGTGCTCTTTGGCACCGACGGCGAGGTGTTGACGATTCGTCACGACTCGCTCTCGCGCGAGTCGTTCGTGCCGGGCATGCTCGCAGCCGTGCGCAAGGTCACGACGATCAGCGGCTTAGAGGTTGGGCTCGATGCTTAGAGTCGCGGTCGTCGGCGCGACCGGCGTCGTTGGCGAGACGATCCTACGCGTGCTGCAGGAGCGCAACGTTCCCGTCGATACGCTTGGCCGTTTTGCATCGCGGGCTCGCGATGGCATCGAAGCGACGACACCCGAGCGCTTGCGCGAGTTCGACGTCGTATTCTTTGCCAGCGGTGAAGACGCAAGCGAGACCTATGCGCCGGCGCTGGTCGATGCCGGCACCTACGTGATCGATAACAGCTCGACGTTTCGCATGCGTGACGGCGTGCCGCTGGTGATTCCCGAAGTCAATCCCGGTGACGTGCGTCCGTCGGATCGACTCTTTCCAGTGGCCAACTGCACGGCGATCATTTTGTGCGCCGCGCTTGCACCGATTCGCGACGCAGCCGGTCTGCGTAGCGTACGCGTCGCGACGTATCAGGCGGCGAGCGGTGCGGGACGCGCCGGACTTGACGAGCTGCTAGCCGGCGAACACGCGATCGTGCGCAACGACACAGAGCCCGAGCCGTCGATCTTTCCGCGCCCCCTCGCGCGCAACGTCATTCCGCAGGTCGGCTCGTTCGACGCAACCGGGTACAGCGGCGAGGAACGCAAAGTCGCCGAGGAAACGCGCAAGATGCTTGGACTGCCCGGCCTCTTTGTAAGCGCGATGACCGTGCGCGTACCGGTGCGCACCGCGCACTCCGAGGCGGTGTGGCTCGAGACCGACCGCGAGACGAGTGTCGAGGCGCTGGGCGCCGCATTTGCCCGCGCGCCGGGTATCGTGTATCACGCCGAAGGCATCGTGACCCCGCGCGAGGTCGAAGGTACGGACCTGGTACACGTCGCGCGGCTGCACCGCGAATACGAGCACTCCAACCGCCACTTCGTCCTGTGGTGCGTCGGCGATCAGCTCCGCAAGGGAGCCGCGACTAATGGCGTGCAAATTCTCGAACTGTTGCTATCGCGAGGTCTAGTAGGATGACGAGCGCTCTGGCGCGCGTTGCGGTCCTTAAGTTCGGCGGGACGTCGGTTGCATCGCGCGAGTTGCGAGAGGTCGCCTTTGCGCGGCTTCTCGACGCACGCGAAGCCGGGTACGCTCCAGTCGCGGTGGTTTCGGCGATGGGGCGCGAGCCGGCGCCGTATGCGACGGACACGTTGCTGGGCCTGATCGGCGGCAACACCGGCAGCGCCAACGCCGATATGCTGCTCGCCTGTGGCGAGTTGATCGCCGCAGCGGTGTTTGCCGAAGAGCTTCGCGCCATGAACGTCGATGCGCAAGCGATGACCGGCGCGCAGGCCGGCATCATCACCAACAACAAGCACGGCGACGCAGGTATTCTACGCGTCGAGCCACACGCTGTGACCGAAGCGCTCGAACGCGGCGTGGTCCCGGTTATCGCCGGCTTTCAAGGCGTGAGTGAAGATGGTGCGATCACGACTCTCGGCCGTGGCGGAACCGACCTTTCGGCGATTGCGATCGGTCATGCGCTGGGTGCGGATCGCGTCGACATTTACACCGACGTAAGCGGCGCGATGACCGCCGACCCGCGGCGTGTGCCGACCGCGCACGTCATCGATCGCGCATCGCTCGAAGAGATGCACGAGCTTTCGCAGCACGGCGCCAAGGTGATGCACCACAAGGCCGCCGGGTTCGCCGAACGCACCGGCACGCGGTATGCGATCAAGGGCCTGCAGACCGACCTCGGCACCGTCGTCGACGCGAGCTACGACTCCGAACGTCCGGTCACTGGCGTGACCGCATCGGGGCGGGTGACCTGGATTCGCGTGATTCGCGGCGATATCGAGAACCCGCAACATCGCATGCAAACCGAGCTTGAAATGTTCAAGCGCGTCGCCGATGCGGGCATCTCGATCGATCAAGTGACGATCAATCAGGCCGGCGTCGCGTTCGTGGTCGACGGCGATCGCGGCAACGACGTACGCTCGCTGCTCGGCGATCTCAATCTCGCCGTACGCGTGCGTGAAGGCTGCTCGAAGATCTCCGTCGTCGGCACAGGCATGCGTTATATGCCGGGCGTGGTTTTTCAATGTGTGCTGGCACTCAGCCGCGCCGACGTCGAGATCATCCACTGCACGGATAGCAACATCACGATTTCCATTCTCGTGCCGGAGGCCGACGTAACGCGCGCCGAAGCGGCCGTGCACGATCAATTTCACCTCGCGACGGGGGGCCAGCCATGAGCCGACTTGGTACGATTTGCACGGCGATGATCACGCCGTTTGACGAACGCGGCAATCTTGACGGCAAGGAAGCTGCGAGCATCGCGCGCTGGCTGGTCGATCGCGGCAACGACGGACTCGTCGTCGCCGGCACGACCGGCGAAGGCGCAACGCTCGACCCGGACGAGCGCCGCAAACTCTTTGCGACGGTCAAAACGGCGATCGGCACCGATGCGGTGATGATTGCGAATGTCGGCACCAACGACGTGCGCTCGACGATTCGCGCCGGCGAAGAGGCGCAAGCGGCAGGCGCCGATGCGCTGCTGGTCGTCGTGCCGCCCTATGTCAAACCGACGCAAGGCGGCATGCTCGAGTTCTTCGGCGCGGTTGCGGACGCGACGATGCTGCCGGTCATCATCTATAACATCCCGGGTCGCACCGCTGCAAACATGCTGCCGGCGACGTTGCTCGAGCTCGCCGAGCGCCACAAGAACATCGCCGGCGTCAAGGAGTCCAGCGGCGATCTCAAGCAGATCGCGACGATCGTGCGCGACCGGCCCGAGAACTTCATCGTATGGTCGGGCGACGACCATCTCTTTTTGCCGTCGCTAGCGGTCGGTGCCGACGGCCTTATCGGCGTTGCAACGCACCTGTGTTCGCGCGAGTACCGCGCGATGTTCGATGCATTCCGTGGCGGCGACGTTGCGCGCGCGGCAGCGATTCACAATGGTCTGCTCGACCTTTGCGATGCACTCTTTACCGTGACGAGCCCGATCGCGATCAAGTGGGCGATGGGCGAACTCGGTTTCAAAGCTGGGCGCTGCCGTCCGCCGCTCGATCAACTGCCCGATGCGCTCATAAAACGTCTTCGCCCGCTCATCGCATCGTATCTGACAACGGCCTAACGTGGAGTCGGTAGAGATTCTCGGATGCCGCCTCGATCCACTCGATCAGAACGAGGCGACCGAGGCGATTCTGCGCTTCGCGCGCGACGGCAGCGGCGCGCTCGTTGTCACGCTTGGCACCGAGATGGTGGTCTATGCGCAGCACGATCCTGCATTTCGCGACGTCTTGAATGCAAGCGCGCTCTCGCTTTGCGATACCGTCGGCATCTTGACCGTGGCGCGCCAACGCGGTGCGGCCTTGCGCGAACGCGTCACCGGCGTCGAACTGGTAGAAAGGCTCGCGCAGCGTGCGGCCAAGGAAGAGCTACCGGTCTATTTCTTCGGCGGCGCGGAAGGCGTAGCGGCGGATGCCGCGGCGATCTTGGAGGTTCGGTTTCCGGGACTCATCGTCGCCGGCACGCGCAACGGATTTTTCTCGAGCGAAGAAGAGGGCGCGATTGCAGATACGATCCGCAAGAGCGGCGCGCGCATCCTGTTTATCGGCCTAGGTTCCCCGCGACAGGAACTTTGGTTGGCGCGAAACTTGCGGGCGACGGGATGCGGGGCGGGAATCGGCATCGGTGGTTCGCTCGATGTGATCAGCGGACGCGTCAAGCGTGCGCCGATGCTTTGGCGGCGGCTTGGGATCGAGTGGCTGTATCGGCTGATGCGCGAGCCGCAGCGCTTGCGGCGCCAACTCGCGCTGCCCTATTTTGTGTGGCTGGTTACGCTCGACCGTCTCGGTATGCGCAAACAGAAGGGTACACCGACGACGTGAAGGCGATGCTGCTGGCGGGCGGGCTGTCGACGCGTTTGTATCCGCTCACCAAGGCGGTTCCCAAACCGCTTGTGCCCGTCGCCGGGGTGCCGAATGCCGTGCACGTGATCAAGTATCTGCGGTCGCACGGGTACGACGAGATCGCGATCAACGTGCACTATCTCGCCGATGCGATTACCGCTACGCTCGGCGACGGCTCGGCGTTCGGCGTGCGACTCACCTACCTGCATGAAGAAACGCTGATGGGGAGCGCCGGCGCGCTCAAGCCGCTCGAAAGCTTCTTCGGCAACGAGACCTTCGTGGTCGTCGGCTGCGACGATCTGACCGATCTCCCGCTCGATCGCATCGTCGCCATGCACGCGCGCACGCAAGCAATCGCGACGATTGGTCTCGTGACGCGCGATGCCGTCGATCAGTACGGCGTCGTCGTCGTCGACCCGAACGGTCGCATCACCGGTTTTCAAGAGAAGCCGGCGCCGGGAACGGAGCGCAGCAAACTCGTGAACACCGGCATCTACGTCTTCTCGCGGCAGATCTTCAATCGCATTCCGGCCGACACGTTTTACGATTTTGGCAAGCAAGTCTTTCCCGAGCTGCTCGCCGACGGCTTGCCGTTCTATGGCTACGACGCACACGATGCGTACTGGTGCGACATCGGCACGCCAGGCGAATACCGCCGCGCAAGTGACGATGTGGTCAACGGCGTCTTTGCGATTCCCGATACGCGCCCGAACGGTGCCGATCCAAGCGCGCGCATCGCCGCGAGTGCGTCGATCGACCGCAACGTCTGGATTGGTGCGAATGTGCGTATCGGCGAGCTCGTTCGTGTAACCGGGCCGTCGGTCATCGGCGACGGGGACCATCGTCGAGGACGGAGCGGTCGTCGAAGCGAGTATCGTGTGGGAACAAAGCACGATTGGGGCCGGTGCACAACTGCGTAGCGCGATCGTGGGTAAAGAAACGCGTGTCGAGCCGGGGAGCGTGCTCGCCGGCGACATCGTCGCCTCTAGTCAACCGGTATAACGCGCGGGATAGAACGCATGGATGTTCCATGCGTTTCTCGATGCACTTTTCCCACCGCAATGCGCCGGTTGCGATGCGACCGGCAGCGGGTTGTGCGAGCGTTGCCTTCCGCTCGACGGCGCGCCGCTCGTGCGCCTCTTGCCGACCTTACGCGTCTACGCGCTAGGGGAGTACACGGGAGCGTTGCGGCGCGCGGTACTCGCGCTCAAAGACGGGCGGCGCGATGTGGCGCAAACGCTCGGCGAACGATTGGCCGCGATGATCGCGGCGCCGATGCTCCTCGTGCCGGTACACACGACCGCCATGCGACGGCGCGTGCGGGGCTTCGACGGCGTCGAGTACGTCGCGCGAGTTGGCGCGCGGCGCAGTGGTGCATCGGTACTGTGCGCGCTCGAGCCGTTGCGCGGGGACGCACAGCGCGGCCGCTCGCGCGACGAGCGCCTCGCCGCGCGTGGGCGCTTTTGGTGCGACGTGGGCCTGGTTCGCGGCCGCAGCGTGACGCTCGTCGATGACGTCTGCACGACCGGCACGACGCTCGAGGATTGCGCCGCTGCGCTGCGCGATGCCGGCGCGATCGTCTCGCAAGCATTAGTGGTCGCCATCGCGAACGATGGTCGCGGATGTTTAGCGGATTGATCGGCTATCGCGGTACCGTCGTCTCGAACGAAGCGGCACCCAACGGAGGGCGAACGCTGGTTCTGGACGCCGACGGCGCGGGCGGCGAAAGTGCGCAAGTCAAGGATTCGATCGCGGTCAACGGCGTCTGCCTGACGCTGACGCGTATCGACGGCGATCGCGTGGCCTTCGACGTCGTGCCGGAGACGATCGAACGCAGCACGCTCGGTGCGTTGCGTCCGGGCGAGAAGACGAATCTCGAATATTCACTCCGCGTCGGCGACCGGATGGGCGGCCACTTCGTGTACGGGCACGTCGACGCGACGGCAAAGGTGCTCGCGCGCACGCCCGAGGGTCAGGGCGAGCGCATTCGTATCGAACGTCCGGCGCAACTCGCACCGATGATCGCTGAAAAGGCGTTTATCGCGGTCGACGGCGTCAGCCTCACGGTCGCGACCGTGGGCGAGGGCTGGTTCGAGATCGCGTTGATTCCCGAGACGCTTGCGCGTACGACGCTCGGCGCGCGCGCGGTGGGATCGCTCGTCAATCTCGAAATCGATCCCCTCGCGCGCTACGCCTTCGCTTCGCAATCTAGCTTACGCTAGACTTTGATGTTGAACGTGATGTAGGCGTTGATCGGCGGCGGGATGATGCCCGCATTCGTTCCTACACCGGGTGCGTACGATTGCAACTGCCACGGATAAACGTTCGTGCCGTTTGCCGCTGCACTGTACGATGATGGATTTCCGGGTGTCAAATAGCCCGGCCCGAGCTGGTAGTTCGATACGTAGAACGCATTCGGCACGTACGAACAGATGCTCGTGCTTGGCGGGTAAGCTGCTGTCCACGGCTCCTTCGAGCCGCCGAAGCAGGCGTGGAACACGTTGGCAACCGTGAGATTGACCGTGATCCGCGGCGATATGTCGTAGCTGAAGGCAATGTTGCCAACCATGATATTCGGATTGCGGTATTGTCCCACGCCATCGAACGAACCGGTCTGTGGATTGGGGACGTAGAGCAAGCCGGTGGCCGTTGCACCTTGTCCGATGAGTGACGTGTATGCGCATTGGTTGCCGGCTTGGGTTCCGTCGATGGCCGTGCAAAGGCGCGGATCGACGCCTTGTACTGCGAACGGCAATCCGTACGAGGAGCCGGTCGCGAGCTGCAGACTGGGCGTCACGGCGAACTTGTCACGGCGGTAGTTGAGGATCAGCGCCGTGGTTAGCGGAGAGTCGTAGAATCCGACCGCCGTGTTGACGCCGGCAAGCGCGACTTCTCCGGCCGGTGCGTACCAACCGTTCTGGTCGAGCAGGCCTTGTTGCGACGCACTGAAGTAGGGATTCGCCACGGTCGTTCCGCTGCAGGCTTGCGCCACGCCGGGTGAACCGACGCCGGCTCCGCCTGCGGCCGCGCCGGTCGCTGGGTTGTACGATGCAAACGAGAAACACGGATAATTTTGCGTTCCGCCCTTCGCGAGTGCGTTGTAGTTTGAGATCGCCGTGTTGTAATAGCCGATCTGGTTGGCTCCCTCGTTGTTCACCAGCCCTGCCTGGTACTGCACTTTGGCGTTAGTATACGTAAGCGCGAGCGTTCCGGAAAGACCGTTCTTTGAAAAGTCGCCCTTTGTGAACGCGCCTTCCACACCGTAGCTGCGGAACCGCCCGACCGGAACCTGCGTTACGTAGCCAGGTCCGATGAATGACTGTTCCTGATAGCCGTTGGTGATGTTATAGAACGGCGTGATCTTGAAGCTCATATCCGTACCGCGAATATGACGCTCGAGGGAGAGGTCGTATTGCCCCGACGTCTGCGCCGGCGTGTTATGGAACGGCGAGAAGAAGCCGAGGCTCATGAAGTTCGCCCATTGGGCGAGGTTGTTGCCCGACTTATTGGTGTACTGCACCGAGGCCGAAATCGGCGGTTCGATGAAACGGCCACCGGAGACGCGCCACACCGTGTCGGCCGATTGCGTGTAGGTCGCCGAGAGACGAGCCGACCAGTAGTTGAGACCGTACGATGAGGGTGAATTGGCGGTAAATGTTGGCGCTGCGACACCGTCTTGCGTCGTGCCGTTGGGATGCACGAACCCGACTGCGCTCTGACCGGTTGCGGTCGAGATGTAGGCGTTGCAGTTCTGGTTCGTTTCGACCGGCCTCGCCGGCGGTGGCTGACTTGGTAGCAGCGGCAACGTATACGTGCCCTGCGATTGTGGGGCTCCTCCGATGCTGGCGCCCGCCGTCGCGTAGCAGAAATAGTTCGCCGCCTCTTGCGCATAGAACTGATCGGCCGCCGACGTGCTGTTGGCGAGGTCGTAGGTGTAGTCTTCGTATCGTAACGCGGCATTCACAAGCCATTTGTCGCTTGGGCGCCATTGATCGCTCAGCGAGACGTTCGTGAACTTCGGATTGACCGTGTTGTACGAGGCGCTCTCGGGACCGTCCCAGAGGTTGACGAGTTGGGCTCCCGCTGCCGTTGCATTCGGGCCTACACCGTACATTGCGGGCGTCGAGCTTCCGAATTGCGCGGATGACGCGTTGCCGAGCGCGACGCCGTAGCATGGGATTTGGCTGTCGGTGCCACCGGTTGCTGCCGACGGGCTCCAACAGGTGTATTGGCCGTTCGACGCTCTCGAGATGATGCCGAATGGCGCACCACCGGTATAGTTTGTCGCGTTGTTATCACGCAACACGTTGGCGTTGGTCTGGTTCACCGTGAACTGCAAGAGATGCTTGTCGGTGACCTGATCGCTGAACTGGAACTCGCCGCCATAGGTGTGCGTGCCAAGCATGTAGTTGTTGGACGTGATGCCTGCCGGGAATCCTTGGAGTATAGCCAGTGTCGTCGTCGGGCCGGCGAGGTTCCAGTCGGAGAAGAAGGTATAGCCCATCAGACGAGCATAGGCGCGATCGCCGATCGCGTGCGTGTATTGGATCTTGGTGATCGCCTGATTGTTGTACGAGCCGTCGCGGGGACCGTTGAGCGGCAACTGCGCGTCGAACGCACGGTCCGTCGGCGAGTTCGGTTCGAGGTACCACGACGGCGTGAGCCCAGATACCGGTGTACCGAACGGTGCGTCGTACGTATAGGTGTCGACGTAACCGGGGCAATTACCGGTCGCGTTCGGGTTAAGGGCCGAGTTGCATTGGCCGTTCGTCGGCCTGGCGTACGGCGAGCCGGTCTCCACCAGCATGAAGGTGTTGTATCCGCCGATGTCCGCCGGGTTCGAGTACGTGTCGGTTTTGATCAGCGAGACGTTCCAGAGCACCTGTAAATCGTCGCGTTGACCGTCCTTGCGCGGGATGGCGAAGTGAAGATTCACGATGTTCTCGCGGTCGGCGAGCAGGCTCGTGGCACCTTCTATTCCCGTGTACGACGCAATGCAGAAACCCGGAAACATTCCGGTTGGATTTCCCGGGCTGGCCAGTAACGGATTGACGAATCCGTCCGCACCAACGTTCGAGTTCGCGGCTGCGAGTGCCGACGCCGGCGTTGCGCCGGTCGCGGTGTCGCACTGCGAGAACGCGCCGGAGGCGGTTGCGATTGGGAAATTCTGCGTGTTGGTCGAGTAGTCCGAGAGATAGCCACCGGGCCCCATGAAGCTTACGCCGTTATTGTTGTCTATGAGGCGAAACGCTTGGTTGTATCCGCTTATACCAACGTAATAGCTGAAGTTGCGGTCGGGCGATGCCCCGCCGGCTTCAACCTTGGCTTGATGATAGAATGCGGACGACGCAACGCCGAAGCCGGCGCTCGCGTAACCCGGAAAGGTGCCGGTCTTGATCACTTGGTTGATGAATCCCGACGTGCCGGAGCTCGAGTTCGAGGCCGGGCCGCCACCGGTGTAGACCTGCAGTTCTTGCAGGCCGAGGCTGGATTCGGTCGACGCGTTGTAGTTGTCAAACGACCGGTTCACCGGAACGCCGTCGAATTCATAGCCGGTAAAGTATGACTGAGAACCGCGCACGTAGACGTTTTGGTTCCAGCCCATGTTACCGATCTGCACGGACACGCCGGGTACGGCTGCCATGGCCGAATATGCGGAGTTGAGATTCGAGCCGCCGCCGAGCGATGCTGCTGCGGCGATCGTCGCCGAGTTGACGTTGTAGACGTCGCTGCCGACGCCGTTCTTTACGAGCGAGCCGGCAGAGGTCGACGTTACGCTGGCGATGGTTTTCAGCTGCTTCTGTAGCGCAAAGGTGAATGCGAGTTGGTTATCGGCAAACACCGATATGCCAGACTCGGAGAACGGGGCATACCCGTCTTTCACGATCGACACCGTGTATGTATCCGGTGCCAGCGCGAGAAAGACGAAGTGCCCCGCTCCGTCGGTAATCGAAGTTGCGGCTTGCGATGCGGAAAGAACTTTCACGCTCGCTCCCGCGACCGGCTTGCCCTGATCGTCGGTTACATAGCCACCGAGACCCCCAGTTACACCAGCCAGTGCCCATGTTACCTGACTGAAAACTGCGAGTCCCAGGACCACCGCAATCAATGAACGCCGGAGTTGCGGACGTTTCATAAACTTGCTCATCCCTTCTAGTTATAAAATGGCTACTTTAAAAGGAAGCAGCCATTTCTCAGGATGACACAAGCCTGCGTTAGCGTCTTTTCAGATCGTAACAAAAAGTGACCGGACGCACGGGCTATCGCGTGCGTCCGACCGTGCCACTCACAACCGACACTCGTAAAGTATCCTCTTCTTGCTGGAAGCGTGTCTTTTCACTCTGTAACAACGCTGCGTGCGGCAAACTGGAAGCCGACGCCCGCCACCGTGCGAATCGCGTCGCAATCGCCGCCGAACTGCTTCAATTTTTGTCTCAAGCGACAGACGGTGATTGCCAAGGCCGCATCGGTTGCTACGCCACCCCAGAGCCGCTCGATGAGTTCGTCCTTGCAGATGACACGAGGCCGACGCTCGGCAAGAAGTGCCAGCAGGGCGGCTTCTCGTGCTTTGAGTGGAACCCGCACGCCGTCACGCCAGAGTCGGAGTTCGTCCAGCCTGAGGACAAAGGGGCCAAAGGAAACGGCGTCCATCGCATATTGGTCGAAGCGGAACCCTCAGAATGGACATCTTTCGCGGGGACGTGTCCAATTCGGGCAGCGCCGTTCGACTACTGACTGCTAGGCTATACGCCTTTGGGGAACGCAATGAAAAAGTTTGCGCTACTAGCGCTCGTCGTTCTGCTTGACGCGTGCGCGTCCGCGCAGGCGCAAGGACAACAGGCCTCGGCGTATCCGACGATGGCGCCGGTCGAGAAATATCTGATGCCCGATGGGGCGACAGAGATTGCGATGGCGCGCACCGCCGCGCCGCCGTCGGTCTCGGCGCGCGCCACCGTACTCGTCCTGACGAAGACGGGTTACGTGGTCGCGGTGCGCGGCAGCAACGGATGGACCTGTTTCGTCGATCGCGCGTGGACGAGCGGCTTGGACGATCCCGAATTCTGGAACTACAAAAATCGCGCCCCAGAATGTTTCAATCCGCCGGCGGTGAGCAGCGTGCTGCCGCAGGTGCTCGCGCGAGCAAAATGGGCATTGGGCGGCGCGACGCGCGAGCAGATCGCCGCGCGGGTGAAGGCCGCACATGCGAGCCACCAATTCGCCGATCCGGCCCCGGGCGCGTTTGCATTCATGCTGTCGAAAGAGGGCTACCTCAACGACGAAGTTGGCCACTGGCATCCGCACGTTATGCCGTTCATCGCGTTCTCTCAGATCAACGATTGGGCCGCCGGATTCGACGGATCGCCGATTTTCGTCGAGCCGAATGTCCGTCCGTACGAAACGGTAGCGATCTTCATTCCGGTTCGCCGCTGGTCAGATGGCTCGCTTGACATGCCTGCCTCGTCGTCACATAAGCACGGCTAGCGCGTTTCTTCTGGGTGAGAAGCCCATGAAGTACCTTTGTTTGATGGTGCTCGACGAGAGCAAGTACGAGGCGCTGTCCGGTAGTGAGTTGCAGGCGATGGACGACGCAGCGGTCGCATTCTCCGATGGATTGTTGGAGAGCGGACATATGATTACGGCGACTGCGCTTGCGCCCGCGCGCTCGGCAACAACGGTGCGCGTGCGTAACGGTAGGACGTCGATTAGTGATGGGCCGTTCGCCGAGACCAACGAACAGGTCGGCGGCTTTTTTCTCATTGAGGCGCGCGATCTGAACGAGGCGACTACGCTCGCTTCGAAAATGCCATGTGCGTATCTAGGCGCAATCGAGATTCGTCCACTGCGCGAACTCACGTCGAGCACGAATCCGGGAAAGCGCGTCTGGCAAACGTAGAGACCATCTATCGCGCCGAATCGCGGCGCGTTCTCTCAACACTGATCCGCCTGCTTGGCGATTTCGATCGGGCGGAAGAGGCAATGCATCAGGCGTTCGTCGCTGCGCTCGAACAGTGGCCATCCGGGGGCATCCCAAGACAACCCCGCGCCTGGCTCGTTTCGACCGCCCGCTTCAAAGCGATAGACGCACTGCGACGGCAAGCGCGATTCGATGCCACGATCGATGACCTGGGGCGACGCTTGGAGCACCAGACATTCGCGGAGATGCAATACGACGATGCGTCAATCGAAGACGATCGTCTGCGTCTAATCTTCATCTGTTGTCATCCCGCCCTTCCTCCCGAGGCAAGCTTGGCGTTGACGTTGCGCGAGGTCTGCGGACTAACAACCGAGGAAATTGCGCGCGCGTTTCTCGCCCGCACGCCAACGATCGCAAAGCGCATCGTCCGAGCGAAAGCGAAGATCCGCGATGACAACATTCCATATGAAGTCCCGTCGCGCGAAGAATTGCCGGAACGCCTGGAAGCCGTGCTCCATGTGGTCTATCTGCTCTTCACCGAGGGTTACGCGGCATCGTTCGGCGAGGCGTTGACGCGACCGGACCTCTCGTCCGAAGCGATTTATCTGGCGCGATTGCTGCGCGAGTTGTTGCCCGAAACCGAAGTGCTCGGCGCGCTCGCGTTGATGCTACTGCACGAGTCGCGCCGCGCGGCGCGCACATCGCCCGAAGGCGACCCCGTGTTGCTCGACGACCAAGACCGGACGCTGTGGAATCGCGGCTTTATCGATGAGGGTCTGGAACTCGTCGCGCGTGCGATGGGTACGCGAACCGTCGGCCAATACACGCTGCAAGCGGCAATTGCCGGCGTGCACGCCGAAGCCGCCACGGCGGCAGATACCAACTGGGGACGCATCACGAATCTCTACGATTTGCTGTTGCAAGCCAATCCTTCGCCGGTCGTCGCCCTCAACCGCGCGGTTGCCGTCGCGATGCGCGATGGGCCGCATGCGGGACTTGCACTGATCGATGAGATTCTCGCGCTCGGGCAGTTGCACGATTATCACCTCGCCTACTCGGCGCGCGCGGATTTCTTGCGACGTCTCAAACGGAAATCCGAAGCGCTCGCCGCGTACGAACGCGCACTGGAGCTCACATCGCAGATGCCGACACGACGGTTCCTGCGCGATCGGATCAGCTCGTTACGTGCTTGCGGGCTTGGGCAAGAAGTGAATGATCCCGACGCCGAACGAGACCAGGCCTTTGGGTAGTTCGATGCCGGCGAACGAATCGATGTCGGCCGCGACGCTCGTACTCGTATTATCCCAGCGATAGTCGTCGATCCCTAAGTACTTACCGGTCGTGACGCTGAAGCCTGACGGCAACGCTTCGGCTATCGCCTCTTTGATTTGCGGTTCGATATCGGCCGCGGCACCAACCATCGGAATCGTATCGCAATTCATCGACCACTTCGGCGAGAAGTCGTCGAGACCCAAGCAGTTGACGCTATCATCGTCGATGCGACAATTGCGCAGTACCGCGCCAAATGAAACGCTCGGCGCGTAGGTCATATCGCCGAGCACATCCTTTTTGCCGGTTGTGCGCAGCGTTGCGAAGTTGCTTGATGCCGGCCCAATGCCGGCATTGATGAAGTTGGTCACGGCGTTGCGCAGCGCGGTGATATCGGATGGGGTCGGTGCTTTGAGTTCGTGGACCGGCTTTTCGAGATCTCGCCCGACGCGCGGCGTGAACCCGCCGTTGTACATGTCCACGCTGACCCAGAGGCCTTTCGCGCCGTTGTGCCAGGTGAACGTCGGATAGTCTTTGCTGCTGGTTTTGCTGAGCGTGTAGCCTTTGAGTGCCGGATTCAATTGGTCGGCGACATATTTTTGTACTTGTGCTGGGGTCCACTTGTGCGTGTTCCAGCGTTGCTCGAGACTCCAGTTCTCCGGATGCCCGGTCCACGCGAACTCGTTGGTGATGATGCACTTGTAACAACTCTTGACGAATTGCGGCAGCGTGTCGTAGCGAATCCGATAGACATCGGTGTCTTTAACTGCCCCGCGCATCTTCGCATAGTTTGCCGGCGCTTGGATGAGCATGAGCGCGACGAATTGGCGCAGCGTCTCCGTCGGAGCCGGCTTCGGGACCGGCTTGGGCACCGTCGCTCCCAGTGTAAACGCGAGAAGAAGGCCGCAATAGACAAAGCGCCGAGCATTCATAGTAACCAAGGTCTTCGTTGGTTGGTCCGAGCCTCCCGTACCTTGCCACGCCGCGGCACGCACGGTAGAATAGTCATTAAATATGACCACAAAGCGCCAGAAGGCCAGGAAGCCGGTCTCGCTCCTCCTACTCGATTCACGTGAGATCGGTGCCGCCGATTTCAAAGCTCGCTGTCTCGAACTGATGGATGAGGTCGAGCGCCTCGGCATTGAGATCGTAATTACCAAACATCGCAGGCCTGTAGCGCGACTCGTGCCCGCGCGTCAGAGGGTGCCGGCATTGTCCGGTTCGATGAAAGGCATGATCAAGATAATGGGTGATATCGTCAGCCCCATCGATGTGGAGTGGGAGGCTGATGAGTCCAATTTTACTTGATACACACGTAGCGGTGTGGCTCGTCGAAGGCGCGCTTTCGCGTAAGACGACGCGAGAGTTGGAAAAGGCCGCCCAAGCCGATGAGCTGCTGCTGTCGCCGATTTCCGCGTGGGAGCTAGGCATGCTCGCGCGAAAGCGGCGTGTCTCGGTCGAGAAGTCGATCGAGGACTACGTGCGCGCGCTGTATTCGCGACCTGGGATACTAACCGCGACTCTCACACCCGCAATTGCGGCGGCTTCGACCCAATTGTCCGATACGGTCGGAAAAGATCCAGCTGATCGGATTCTTATCGCCACCGCTGAAGCTTACGGCGCCCGTCTTATGACGCGAGACGCTCGCATTCAGCAGTTTGCAAAAGCGACCGGCCACATCGCTTGCCTCGCCTGTTAACCAGGGCGACAACGGTGGCTTGACATTTGTCAAGTCGGCGTCTAGCCTGGTGGGGCTATGAGCCAGTTCGCCGCCTCCCTCAATGCCGCAATCGACGCTGCCGGACTCTCCGCTGCCGAGTTGGCGGCCAAGGCCGGGATCACCGAGTCCGCCGTCTCGCTGCTGCGCGCGGGGCGACGCGAGCCCTCCTACCGAACGCTGCAGCGGCTGACCTCGGCGTTGCCCGGACTTGTCGCGTCGTCAAGTGACCGCGAGTCGCCCTTCGATTCGATTGCCGAAGCGATCGAAGATATTCGCGCGGGCAAGATGGTCGTCGTGCTCGACGACGAGGATCGTGAAAACGAAGGCGACCTGGTGATGGCCGCCGAGAAGGTCACCCCCGAGGCCATCAACTTCATGCGCAAAGAAGCCGGCGGTTTGATTTGCGTGCCATTACTCGGTAGACGGCTTGACGAACTGCAAATTCCGCAGATGGTGCGCGACAACACCGCCGTGCACGAAACCGCCTTCACGGTTTCGGTCGAAGCGCGTGGGCTCACCACCACCGGTATCTCGGCGCACGACCGCGCCGCAACGATCAAAAAGCTGCTCGACCCCGAGGCTGAAGCCGGCGATTTCTTGCGCCCCGGACATACCTTTCCGCTGCGCGCGCGCGACGGCGGCGTACTCGTGCGCGCCGGACAGACGGAGGCCTCGGTCGATCTTGCCCGGATGGCGGGACTCTACCCCGGTGGAGTGATCTGCGAAATCATGGCCGAGGACGGAACGATGGAACGCCTCGACGGGTTACGGGACTATGCTGACCGTCACGGTCTGCGTCTCATCACCGTCAAGGATCTGATCGCCTACCGTATGCGCACCGAAAAACTCATCAAACGCATCGCCGAATTCAACCTTCCCACGACCACCGGCGAGTGGAAGGGCGTCGCCTACGAGACAACGATCGACGGGAACACCCACGTTGCGCTCGTGATGGGCGATATCTCGAGCGGCAAAGACGTGCTCGTGCGCGTCCACTCCGAGTGTCTCACGGGGGATGCCCTGCATTCGATTCGCTGCGATTGCGCGGCGCAACGCGATGGCGCGATGGAGATGATCGCCAAAGAAGGCCGCGGCGTCTTCCTCTACTTACGTCAAGAAGGCCGCGGCATTGGCTTGGCCAACAAGCTGCGCGCCTACGAGCTGCAAGATCACGGTGCCGACACCGTTGAAGCCAATCTCGCGCTCGGCCTCCCGGTCGACAAGCGCGACTACGGCATCGGTTCGCAGATTCTCGCCGACCTCGGGATCAAAGAGCTGCGGCTGATCACCAACAATCCGCGCAAGATCTTCGGCTTGGAAGGCTACGGCATCAAGATCGTGGGTCGCGTGCCGATGCAAACCGCGCCGACGGTCCATAACAAGCGATACATGGCGACGAAGCGCGCGAAGTTGGGCCACATGTTAGACGAGACGGCCGCGTCGTGAAGCGCAAAGGCGAAGGCAACGGCAAACCTTCGGCGTCCGCGCCACAGGTCGCGGGACGACGCTTTGCCATCGTCGTTGCGCGGTTTTATCGTGAGCTCACCGATTGGCTCATCGACGGCGCAAAGCGCGCGCTCGCCGATTGCGGCGTGAGCGGCGACGACGTCGAGCTCGTCGAAGTGCCGGGCTGTTTTGAGTTGCCGTTTGCATGTCGCAAGTTGATCGAAACTGGTCGCTACGACGCACTCGTCGCGCTCGGCGTCGTCATTCGCGGGGAGACGCCCCACTTCGACTTCGTCGCTGGGGAGTGCTCGCGCGGCATCATGGATGTGCAGCTTGCAACCCTCGTGCCGATCGGCTTCGGCGTGCTCACCACCGAGAACGTGGCGCAGGCCCAAGAGCGTGCCGACCCGGCGCGCGGGGACAAGGGCTACGAGGCCGCAATTGCTGCAGCATCGCTGCTCGATATCCCGACAAAACTGCCCCGCGCCGGCTTCCGCTCGTAAGCTCGCCAAACCGACCGCCCGGACGGGAGGGAGGCGTCTTACCAAAGTCGCATTGCTCCGGTCTTACCTGATCTTAACGGTTGATTAGCTCCCGGAGGCTCCCCAGTGGAAGACAAGATGATCACTTGCAAGGACTGTGGCAATCAATTCGTCTTTACCGCACGCGAGCAGCAGTTCTTCGCTGAAAAAGGGTTCCAGAACCAGCCCCAGCGCTGTCGTGAGTGCCGCCAGGCCCGTCGGGCTCAGAACGGCGACCACGTGTCAGCACCCTCGGGAGCCCGCCCGAACTTCGAGGCCGTCTGTGCCTCGTGCGGCGTCAACACCACCGTACCGTTCCGCCCGCGGGGCGATCGGCCGGTGTATTGCCGCACCTGTTTCACCGCCCAAGTTCCGGCCGGGGTCTAACCTGGGTGTCCCGAATGGGACACCAGCATGACGCCCCACCGCAACGATGAACTCGCCGCCGTCGCCTTCGACGGCGAGGCGTTGACCTACGTCGACCAGCGACTGATTCCGCATGCGCTCGAGCGCAAGCGTGCGCGCACGGTCGATGAGATCGAAGATGCGATTAAAACGCTCGCGGTGCGTGGTGCGCCCGCAATCGGCATCTTCGGTGCGTATGGCGTCGCGATGCTCCGCGATACGATCGAAAACGACGAAGCGTTTGCCATCGCTGCGCGGCGCGTGCGCGACGCGCGTCCGACGGCCGTGAACCTCGCGTGGGCCGTCGACCGCGTGTTGCGCGCCGCTGATATGCGTGCCGAAGCCCAAGCAATTCATCGCGAGCAGATCGCCATCGATGCGGCGATCGCCGATGCCGGCCTCGACCTCATTCCGAAAAACGCGAAGATTCTGACCCACTGCAATACGGGACCGATTGCAACCGCCGGCGGCGGGACCGCGCTTGGCGTCATCATCGCCGCGCAACGCGCCGATCGCCATCCGCACGTCTTCGTCGACGAAACGCGTCCGCTGTTGCAAGGCGGCCGACTCACCTACTTTGAGCTCGCGCAAGCCGGCGTCGATGCTACCCTGCAAGTCGACGGTGCCGCGGCGATCGCGATGGCGCGTAAGGCGATCGACTTAGTAATCGTCGGCGCGGATCGCATCGCGCGCAACGGCGACACCGCAAACAAGATCGGCACGTACGGCTTGGCGATTCTCGCCGCGCATCACGGCATTCCGTTCTACGTTGCGGCGCCGCGTTCGACATTCGATTTTACGATCGATTCCGGTGCAGCGATTCACATCGAAGAGCGCGCGGCGAGCGAAGTTACGTCGTTTGGCGATGCGGTTATCGCACCTGGTGACACCAGGGTCTATAACCCCGCCTTCGACGTCACGCCGGGGCATTTGATTACGGCCTTTGTCACCGAGTACGGCGTCATCCATCCGCCATATCACGAAACGATTCCGGCGCTGGAACTGCGCCCGAACGCGACTGCATTCGCCTCGTGAAATACTACGAGTTCATAGACAAATCGCCGAAGATCGGGAATCTCGTCGTCGTTGAAGGTACGGAGCGCGCCCTAGCCGAGCGCGCACTCGACGTTTTGCTCGAACGCCTGTTGCCGCCGGATATGCGCGAGCTCAATCTCGAGCGCGTCGCCGCGGCGGAGTGGACCGATGCGGGCCGCGTGCGCGAAGCGGTGCAGGCGATGCCGTTTCTGGCCGACCGGCGCGTCGTTGTTGTCACCGATGCGCAAGCGCTCAAGGCGCAGCCGCGCCGCGATCTGTTTGAAGTCATGGAGTCGGTTCCCGACGGCAACACGCTGATTGTGATGGATTTGCTTTCGCCGCGATCGCAGCGGCCGCAGCCACTCGGTGCGCAAGCCGGCCGCGCGGCGCTACGCATCGACACGAGCGCGAACGAAGAGACACGCGCGCGGTTCATCGACGAGGTCTTGGAAGCACTCGGCGCGACGGCAGAGCCGCGCGTGCGCAGCGAGCTCGCGCGCAGCGAGGCCGATCTCGCGAGCGTCCGCAACGACTTGGAAAAGCTCGCACTGCTAGGGAAGAAGATCACCTACAAAGCGCTCGAGGGCGAGTCACTTGCAATCGAGGACCCCAAAGCGTACCGGTACGCGAGCGCGCTGGTCGAGGGCCATCTCGGCGAAGCGCTTGGGATCGCGCATGAGTTTTTTGCCAACGACCCGCGCGGCGCCGCGATACCACTGCTCTCCGCGCTGGCCACGGAGTGCGGCCTGCTGTGGGAGCTGGCGCGCCCCGGTGGCGAGCTGCCCGCGCGCGCGAAATGGCGGGAGCGCGTCCTGCGGCCGATTGCGGGACGCGTCGGCGAGCGCCGCGCCCGCATCGCCTACGAGCGGGCCGTACTCGGCGTCGAGGCGATCGTCACCGGCGCGGCGGGCAGCGATCCCGACGATCATCGCACGTTGGTTGAACGGATCACCGCCGAGCTCGCCGGCCTGAGCCGCCGCTAACTGCCGATAACTGAAGAAAGTATGGACGTCGTCGAAACGCCCTCGGCTGAGTCACGCGACATCGATCCAAAGCAGCAGCTTTCGGACGATGTCGAGCGGGTGCGGGCCGAGCGCGACGAGCTCGATAGGCTGATCGCCGCTGACCGCGAGCGGATGGTCTCTATTCGCACGGCACTCGATAATATGGTCAACGCCGCGTGGCGCGATGTCTACGGCCAGCAACAGGGGATGCGCGAGCGCGATTCGATCTCGAGCGCACTGACGCTGGGTTGGACCGGCGCCTACCAAATCGTGGTAGCGGCCGTTTTCGTCCTGACCGCGGTCGGCGCTATCTATCTGTTGCAGGGCACCGGCGTCCTACTCGTGATCGGTGCGTACCTCGTGCTTGCGCTCATCGGCTACCTCGTCGCGCGCGATCAGTGCCTCGCACCGATCAAGAAAGCGCGATCGAGCTATCTCGGTAGCGACGGCAAAGACGTGCGCTTCGTGGCCTTTACGCGTTACGAGGCGTCGCTCAATCATCCGTTAATAGGCTACGACGGTCCCACCGACGGCGCACTCGAAGATCGGGCATGGAAGATTCCCGGTGTACGTGAGAAGGAAGCACTGGGCGAGACCTTTGTCGAGGTCATCGACGAACGGCGCAGCAACGTGTTGCTCACGCGCTTCCCGGACAAGAAGCCGACGCTGGTTCACGCCGACCTCGAGAATCCTTTCATCCGTTCATATGGTGTATTCTTCCAGCGCGCGCTCGAGCGTCACTTGCCGCATGTTACTACCCAGGCCGAAGAGTTTCGTGAGATCGTGGCGCGGGTGGGTGAGCGCAGAGCACTCGACGACCGTTTGCGTCGGATGGAAGCCGAGTTGCGCGAATACGACGGCACTGCGGCGATCATCAAGGCGCTGAGCCTGCCGGCCGCGGTGCGCAACCAACTGATTCGCCAGGTCATTCTGTTCCGGCTCGATGATGCCGCTGTCCAGCGTGGGCTCTTTTTGATCGGCGGCGATCGCGTCGATCTCACCGATGTGATGCAAGCGGTCGCGCGTGCTGCGGCTGCGACGCTGCTCCAACTTTCGTTTTCGCAGATCAAGATCGGCTATGTCGGTCAAGGCGCCTCCACGGTAGGACGCATTTTTTCCACGTCCAAGCGTGCACGAGCCATCATCTTCATCGATGAAGCGGATCGGTTTTTCTCGACCACCGGCTCGGCTGCGTACGAAGCGATGCGCAGAGAAGTCGTGCAGGCGCTGTGGACCGAGTGGGAAGGACTCGAGGGCCACATCGGTGCCTGGGTCGTTGCGGGCGCGGAAACACGCGACGAGCTCGATCAGGGAATCACCGCGCGTTTCGGCACAGTGATCGACCTCGCGCCTTCGTCGGTCGGCGCGGATGCGGCGACGATCGTGCTCGATACGCCGGCAATCGACGACGAGGCCGAAGCGCTGGTCGATGTCGAGCTGCCTGAACCGGTTATCAAGCGCAACCGGATGCTGGCCGCCATGTTCGCGCACGTTGCGACGATGGAATCGCAGGGCATCACCGTGCCGCGAGCGATCCTCGTCGCCGGACCGTCGCCCACTGCGCGTGAGACCACGATCAAAAATATCGCCGACCAGACGGGCCTTCCGGTGGTCCCCGCCTCCATCGACGACCTCGATGCGGCGCTCGCCAAGGCGCGCGAGGCGGCCCACGCGATCGTGGCCGTCGAGGTCCCGCCCTACGGTGATCCAGGATCGATCGCGCATCTCGCGGTGACGATCGATCGCTTGACCGAGCAGAAGGCGTCGATCTTCATCGTCGCGCATACCGCCGATGCCGCCGCGCTCGATCCGGAGCTGCGCAGCCGGTTCCCCGAGTTCATCGATTTGACCGAGCTTGCGCCCGACGCGCGGCGCGCGAAGCTCCTCGCGTTGCTCGGCGAGAAACCGCTGGGCTTCGATCTCAGTGCCGCGATGGAGCAGCTCGAAGCGCAGACCGCGGGGATGACCGAAGAGCAACTGCGCCACTTCGTCGACGAGGCTGGGCGCGCCGCGGCGCTCCGCGCGATTGACAGCGGCGCACCCGATCACGTGATCGTCGAGCTGGCAGACTTTCCGCACCGTAACACAGTGACCGAGGCTGCGACGAAAGACGACGAGGCTGCGCTTTAGTCGTCGGCGAAGAGCGCCTTCGTCCCATGGAATACCGCACGTACGCCTCGCCGTTCTCTTGGAGATACGGCCGCGCCGAGCTACGCACGCTCTTTTCCGAGGAAGAACGACGCAAACTCTGGCGTGCCGTCTGGGTTGCACTCGCGCAGGCGCAAGCGCGCGAAGGCCTCGTTTCGCCTGCTGAGCTAGCCGATCTTCAGGCCCACGCACACGAGATCGACATCGAGGCTGCGCTCGCAATCGAACGCGAGATTCACCATGACTTGATGGCCGAAATTCGCGTCTTCGCGTCGCAAGCAAAGATCGGCGGCGGGAAACTTCACTTGGGCGCGACCTCGATGGATATCGAGGATACGGTCGAGACCTATCGCTTGCGTCTCGCCCTCTCCGAGGTGGGCGCGAACCTGGATGCGCTCTTGCAAAGCTTTGCCGGCAAGGTTCGGCAGTACGCGGATCTCGTCTGCATGGGTTTCACCCATCTGCAGCCGGCCGAGCCGACGACACTGGGCTATCGCCTCGCCGTCTACGCGCAAGATCTCTTCATCGACGATACCAACCTGCGCTTTGTCTTCGAGCAGTTAACCACCAAGGGATTGCGCGGAGCGGTCGGCACCGCCGCCTCGTATGAGCATCTGCTCGACCATCGCGGCACGTCGGCCGCGCTCGAAACGTTTGTGCTCGAGCGCTTTGGATTGCAGGCGCGCGATGTCAGCACGCAAACCTACCCGCGCAAACTCGACTACCTCTTGCTCTCGGGTCTTGCCGGCCTTGGCGCCTCGCTTTCGAAATTTGCCGCCGACATGCGCATTTTGAGCAGTCCGGAGTTCGGCGAAGTTGCCGAGCCTTTCGGTTTCGCGCAGGTCGGCAGTTCGGCGATGCCGTTCAAGCGCAATCCAATTCTGAGCGAACGCATCGATTCGCTCGCGCGTCTGCTCCCCGCCTATGCTGACGTCGCGTGGCAGAACGCCGCAACGAATTATCTCGAGCGCACCCTCGACGACAGCGCCAACCGGCGCACGATTCTTCCCGAAGCGCTGCTCTGTGCTCATGAGATCGTCTCGCTGGCGCGCAGGGTGATCGACGGACTGCGCGTGGACGAACGCCGCATTGCGCAAAACCTGCGCACCTATGGGCCGTTCGCGGGAACCGAGGCCGTGATGATGGAAGCGGCGCGCGCCGGCGGCGATCGTCAGGAATTGCACCAACGGATTCGCGATGCGGCGATGCAGGCGTGGGACGCGCTCGCGCGTGGCGAAGACAATCCTCTCGCGCAGACGCTCGCCGGCGATACGGCGCTCACCGCGCTCGTCGATCCGGCGGAGATCCGGCGATTGCTCGATCCGGGCAAGCATGTGGGCACCGCGCCGCAACGCGCGCGCGTGCTCGCCGATCGCATCGACGCACTGCCCGAATTTCCCAAGCAGAAGAAGGTAGAGTTATGATTTGTCATCCCGGCCCCTCGACTAACGCTCGGGGTAAACTCCGCGAACGCAGTGAGCGTAGTCGAGGGAGCGCCGAAACCCGTTTGCTGCCCGCGAGAACGCTCCTCGCGTCACGTCCTGTGACGCTCCTGCTGCGCGAGTTTTGCGCCACAACCAAAGGAAGTTCGCATCCTGCGAATGGCGCAAAACTTCGAGCCCTCGCTCGGCAGCAATCGGGTTTCACGGTCCCTCGACTTCGGCGCGACGCGGCTACGCTCGGGATGACAATGCGATGAATAAGGGTGTTGAGATTGCGTCGGGCAAGACGAAGGTTCTTATACGAGAACCCAGGTGCGGCCGATCAGCTCGTTGTCGTACAGACGGATAATATTTCGGCGGGGGATGGGGCGCGGCGGAATGTGATTGCGGGCAAGGGACGGCTCGCGGCGCAGACGACGGCGCGCGTGTTTCGTCTGCTTAACCTCTGTGGATTGCCGACGCACTACTTGAGCGGTGGCGAAGATGACGACAACAACGAGATGCTGGTGCGGCGTGCGAATATGCTGCCGCTCGAAGTCGTCGTGCGCGGCGTCGCGGCCGGCTCGTTTGTGCGGCGCAACGCAGGCGTGCAGCGCGGCATGCTGCTCGTGCCGCGGGTCATCGAGTTCTTCGTTAAAGATGACGCGAACCACGATCCGCAGATAACGCCCGACGAGATCGTCGCACGTGGAATCGCCTCGCCGGCCGAAGTTGGCGCGATGAGCGAGCTCGCGCGGCTTACCTTTGACGTGCTCTCGCACGCGTGGCGCAGGCGCGACGTGCTGCTGGTCGATCTCAAGGTGGAGTTTGGCCGGCTAATCGCGGGTAACGACAAGGGACAACTCGTCATTGCCGACGTGATCGATAACGACTCGTGGCGTATCTGGCCGCAGGGGCGTGAGGATCGGATGCTCGACAAGCAGCTCTACCGCAACCTGCCGGCGGTCGATGAGGCGGCGCTCGCAACGGTCAAAGCGGCCTATGAAGAAGTTGCTGATTTAGTCGGTACGTTTCCGGTGATGCGGCCCGGCATGGCCGCGATCATCGCCGATAGTGCGGAGCGCACTGAAGATCTCAACGCTGCCGTCGCCGCGTTGCAACAGCTCGGCCTGCCGACGATCCGCCACGTTGCCAATCCCACGCGCACGCCGGCATACGTGCTTCAGCTCGTCCAGCAGTTGGAGGCTACGTTCGCGCGGCTGTTCTTCGTTGCGATCGCCGGGGACGATACGCTGCGCGGGATGCTCGATGCAGCCTCGTCGTCACCGGTCTTGTGGTGGGACGGCGACGCCGCGTCGCTTGCGCTCCAAGCGTCGAAGTTGCTCGCGCTCGACGACACGGTGTTGTACGGCCGAACGCTGCTGATGCAAGCCAATTCGCGTTCGTCTGTACTTCACGCCGACGCTGCACTGCAGCAACAAACCGGTGGCTGAGATCGCCGGCGTCGCTCTGCGCGCCGATGAGCTCGCCCGTATTCGCGAGCGTCTTGGTCGCGAGCCCTCAACCGTCGAGCTGCACGCGTTCGATGCACAGTGGAGCGAACATTGCAGCTACAAGTCGAGTCGCCATCAACTCAAACGTCTGCCGACGACCGGCACACTCGTGGTCCTCGGGCCCGCTGAAGACTCCGGCATTCTGCACTTGGGCGAGTATAACGGCGAGCGGTACGGCATCGTGATCGCGCACGAGTCGCACAATCATCCCTCGCAAGTCGTGCCGTTCGAGGGCGCCGCCACCGGCATCGGCGGTATCGTGCGCGACGTGCTGTGCATGGGTGCGCAGGTCATAGCCGTCGCCGATCCGCTGCGTTTTGGACGCATCGACGACCCGCACTCGCATCAGCGCCACGTTGCGCAGGGCGTGGTCGACGGCATCAGTGCATACGGCAATGCAATCGGCGTGCCGAATATCGCCGGAGATGTGTATTTCGACGAACGCTTCGACGACAATTGCCTGGTCAACGTCGTTGCGATGGGCATCGTCAAGGAGTCCGAGATCATTCACTCCTATGCGCCGCCGGGTGCCGATGGGTGGGATCTCGTGCTCGTTGGCAAGGCCACCGATCCCAGCGGTTTTGGCGGTGCATCGTTTTCGTCGCTGAGCCTCGATACCGCCGACGAAGAATCCAACAAGGGCGCCGTGCAGGTACCCGATCCGTTTCTCAAGAGCGTGATCATGCGCGCGAGTTATCGCGTCTTCAGTTTCTTGCGCGAGCATGGCTTGACGGTTGGATTCAAAGACCTGGGCGCGGGCGGGATCATGGGTTGTTCCGCGGAGATCACCTCGGCGGGCGGGTATGGCGCGCGCATCGATCTCGATACGGTCAACGTTGCGGTGGAGGGCATGCGCCCGGAAGTGATCGCGGTCGGTGAGACGCAAGAACGGCTGTTATGGGCGGTGCCGCCGTCGGTAACGCCGCACTTGCTGCGTATCTACAACGACGAATTCACGCTTCCGGAGATCGCGTACAATGCACGCGCGATCAAGATCGGTACGGTGACCGCGCAGAAACGCTACCTCCTCACGCACCACGGGCAGACAGTGATGGACGTCGACATCGAATTTCTCACTGGCTCGATTCGCGACGAATTGCCGTCAACGGAAATTGCCGTGCCGGAATCGCGTGGCGAACGCCCGCTCGTGACGGGCGTGCAACTCGACGAACTCATCGAGCGCGTGCTCGCGCACGGCGACGTCTGTTCGCGTGAACCGCTCTACCGGCGCTACGACGCGGTCGTTCGCGGATGCACGGTTATCCCGCGCGGAGCCGCCGATGCGGGCGTGCTCGCGCCGATTCCAGGCAGCGCGCTCGGTGTCGCGCTTGCGGTGGCGGGCAATCCGCGCTACAGCCACATCGACGTGCGGCTCGCCGCCGAACACGCCGTCTATGAAGCCGTGCGCAAAGTCGTCGCGACCGGCGCGCGTCCAATCGGTTTGACCGACTGTCTCAACTTTGGAAATCCGCGCAAAATCGATCACTACAGCGAGCTGGTAGCCGCCATCTGGGGCCTTGCGCGCGCCGCGGAGCGCTTCCACACGCCGTTTGTCTCAGGCAACGTGAGCCTCTACAACGAGGCTGCGAACGGCAAGGCGATACCCGCCTCACCGATCGTTGGCTGCGTCGGCGCATTCAACGACATCGCAACGGTGGTGACGATGCCGTTCAAGTCCGCAGGTTCGGTATTGTATCTCATCGGCAAACCGCAAGGCAGCCTCGGCGGTTCGGTGTTGCTCGACGTGCTCGGTCGCAGCGACGAGCATCTGCCGCACATCGACTACGACACGGTGCTTGCGCAACACGATCTTCTTTACGAAGCAGCTCAGGCGCGGTTGTTGCGCTCGGCGCGTGCGATCGGCAACGGCGGACTGGTGGTTACCCTTTGCGAAATGGCCTTCGCGACGATGCGCAAAGGGCGTCCGCACGTCGGTGTGCAGATTGACGATTCGTGGCAGTGGACGCACGGGAGTGTCGGGGACCTGGAAGCGTACTTCGGCGAGTCCGGCGGATTTGTGGTCGAGGTCGCGGCCGACGACGTCGAGGCTTTCGAAGGCATCGCCGACGATGTTACCGGTGTTTGCGAAATCGGCGTCACGATCGATCAGCCGATGCTCGCGATAAACGACGTGGCCTTTGATCTGCACCGGCTGCGTCACATGTGGTCTGCGCCATTGCGTGAGGTCTATCCATGAGCCGACGCATCGCGGTGCTGGTCTTTCCGGGGACGAACTCCGAAGACGAAACGTTGCGCTTGCTGCATGACTGCGGTGGCGATGCGCATCTGGTGCATTGGAGTCGCGCAACGTCGCTCCCATCGTACGATGCGTACGTGCTGCCCGGCGGCTTTGCTTACGAGGATCGCATTCGTGCCGGCGCGATCGCCGCGCATGACGCCGCGATGGATCACGTGATCGCAGGCGCAGCGCAGGGCAAACTTGTGCTCGGCATCTGCAACGGCGCACAAATCTTACTCGAAGCGGGGCTCGTGCCGGGCACGGGTCCGGTGCGCCTGCCGACGGCCGCGTTTACGCGCAACGGCCCGGTGGCACATTTCGTGTGCGCGCACGTGCACGTCAAGCTCAACATCGATCCCGTGCGTTGCGCGATTACTGCGGCGCTCCCGCATGGTGCGCTGATCCCGGCGTGGGCTGCCAACGGCGAGGGCCGTCTTGCCGCCGATGCGCGGCATCTGCAAGAGCTCGAGGAAGGCAACCACATTGCCTTCGTCTATGCGCACCCGGACGGCAGCGTCGACGAGAGCGCGAGCCCCAACCAATCCGCGCTCGGCGTTGCCGGCCTGGTCAATCGTGAGGGAAACGTGCTCGCGGTGATGCCGCATGCCGAGCGCGACGCGTGGACGTTCAACCATCCCGATAGGCGTCGCGGTGACGACATGCTCGCAACCTCGGGCGGCGCGGTACTCTTTCGCAGTTTCGTCGAAGCGTTGACGCGTACATGAGCACGCGCGCCGTCGCCATCAACCTCAAGATTCCGGACAACGCCGCATACACGGCACTCGTCACGCTGCGCAGGCTCGGCATCGAGATCGCCGGCGTCGAGCGCTCCCAGATCGTACGCTTTGCGGACGCTCCGCAGGCGACCGAACTCATTGCAGTCGTCGAAGGCGATGAGTCGCTCTACAATCCGAACAAGCATCGTGTCATCGTGCTTGACGCAGACGCACCTCGCGCGGGCGAAGTGTGGATCGTGCAGGACGATGCCGAGCGGCCCGTCGGCTGGCGCCTCTACACCGCGCCCGGCGTGCCGGCCGCCCTCGACGTGCTGACGCAGGCCGCAGAACGGCTCCTCTGCAATCCCGCCATCGAAAGGGCAATCTATCCAAGATGAATCGACCGGAATGAATCGACCGTACACGATCGCAACGCTCGGCTCGCACTCGGCGCTGCAAATCCTCAAGGGCGCGCACGACGAGGGCTTCCACACGCTTGCGGTTGCGAATCGCGACACCGAACGGCTCTATCGCTCGTTTGCATTCATCGACGAAGTCATGGCGGTCGACAGTTACTCGGAGTTCCCCGGCTTAGTCGGTGAACTCGACCGTCGCAAAGTGATCATCGTGCCGCACGGCTCGTTCGTTGCGTATCTCTCGCTCGACGAGCACAAGAAGATGACGATCCCCTACTTTGGGAATAAGGCCGTGCTCGATTGGGAGGCCAGTCGCGAGTTGCAGCGCGAGTGGCTGACGCGCGCCGACATCACGATGCCGCGCCAATTCAAGACCGGGGCCGAAATCGATCGTCCGGTGATCGTGAAACTCTATGGCGCCGGCGGCGGCAAGGGCTATATGTTTATCCGCGACGCGCACGACTTCGAGAAGCGCTCGAAAGAGCTGAAGAAGGCCTACACGATCCAGGAGTACATCATCGGCGTCCCGCTCTACATTCACTATTTCTACTCGCCGCTCGAGGATCGGCTCGAAATCATGTCGATGGATCGGCGCTATGAGACCAACGTCGATTCGCTGGGTCGCATTCCGGCAGCGGCGCAGGAAGGCATGGACGTGAGCCCCTCCTATGTCGTGGTCGGGAATCAGCCGGTGAGTCTGCGCGAGTCGATGCTGGCGGAAGCGTTACGCATGGGCGAAAATGTGGTACGAGTGAGCAAGGAGATCGCCGGGCCCAAGGGCCTCTTCGGCGCGTTTTGCATCGAGTCGATCATTACGCCCGACATGCATTTCTACTGCATGGAGATCTCGGCGCGCATCGTCGCGGGCACCAACCTCTTCATCGACGGCTCGCCGTACTCGTATCTCAACTACTCCGAACCGATGTCGACCGGGCGGCGCATCGCCCGGGAGATCAAGAATGCACTTTTGACCAACAATCTTCGTTTAGTCTTGGATGATGGCTCGGTGCTTTAGACGTCTCTTCGTTGCTGCCGCATTGACCGCGGTCATCGCGGGTGGGGCGGTGCCGGCGCGTGCGGCGCTTGAAGCCGACCCGGCGACGCTCTACCAGCAGATGAAAACTGCGTACGATAAAGCGCAGGCGGCGCAATGGGACTTCGTCGATCAGGAAGTCTATCTCTCGACGATCTTCAATGCCGGTCGCGCGTACTCGCTGCAACGTCCCGACGATCCGGCATTTGCCGAACTTGAAACACTGACCGTGCAAATCGGCTCGGGCCTGCACTATAATCCGCTCACCAACCACGATGCAGCGGTCTGGTACGTACGGGAAGCCGCGGTGTGGGTGAGCCGCAACAGCACCGATCCGGGCCTGGTCGCGCAGGCGAAAGGCTTGCTCGACCGCGTGAACTCCGAGGATGCGCCGGGGCACCTCGCGCGACTCGCCGACGAAGATGCGAGCGCAAATGCATCGGCATATCCGCGTGATCTCGATACACGGCTGCAAACGCTCGAAGCAAACTGGCGTGCATGGCTCCTCACGGGCGATCGTTCCTGGCGTTCGCTTGCGTTTGAGAAAGCCGCGCAAGCCGATTTTCCGCTGGAGCATCTGCCGACGACGTATGGGCCCGAGTTCTTGCAAGCCGTGCAGCGTGCCGATACGGGCAACGGCGGCGACTACACCCAAGGCGACCGCGTCAACGCGCACAAGATCGAGGAGCACATCAAAAGCCTGAAGGTGCCGCTGACGATCGTCAGCGTGACCTCAGTGCCGCATGACAAATATCTCACCACGCTCGCGCCCGCGGACGAGTATTTCGGACAGATGGGCTACTCGATCTTAGGCATCGAGAACGAGCTCAAACACATCAACTTCATGCTCGACTACAACTACGGCAACCGCGAGGCGGCGCAGACGATTTTGGTCGCGCAGTCGATCGACGACATGCACAAAGTCTATCCGCGCGACCGTGATATGCCGATGCTGCTCTTGAGCTGCTTGACGACGCTCCAGCGGATGGACAGTGAGGACGCAAAGGCGGCTGCAGCGCACATCCGCTCGATTCTCACGGTCGAATATCAGGACTCGCCGGAAGCGCGAAAGATCCTTGCGCCTGCAAACGGAGTGTAACGCATGGACGTTGTGATAGCCGATCGGCTGCAGTTTGCGTTTACCATCATGTTTCACTATCTGTTCCCGATCACCACGATGGGGCTAGCGCCCTTCGTCGCGCTCTACACGATCGAGGGCTTGCGCGGCGATGCGGATGCTGCCAAGGCGGCGGCGTTCTGGACCAAGATCTTCGCGGTCAGCTTTGCCATCGGCGTCGTTACCGGCATTCCGATGGAGTTCCAGTTCGGCACCAATTGGGCTAAATTTTCCGCGGCGTCGGGGTCGGTAATCGGGCAGCCGCTGGCCATGGAAGGCGTGTACGCATTCTTCCTCGAGTCGATCTTCCTAGGCGTGTTGCTCTACGGCAAGGGCTACGTCGCGCCGTGGCTCCAGGGTGCGTCATCGGTCTTGGTATGGTTTGGCTCATGGCTCTCGGGATTCTTTATCGTCGCCACTGACGCGTGGATGCAGCATCCGGTCGGCTACACCATTACGCCGGCCGGCGTGATCGAATTGACGAGCTTGCCGGCCGTGCTGCTCTCGCCGTGGGCGTGGTGGCAATTTCTGCATGTCCTTTGCGGCGCGCTGGTCGCGGGCGGCTTTGTCGTTGCCGGCATCGGCGCGTATTATTTGCTCTCCAAACGTGAAGTGGTGCTTGCGCGGCGATTTGTCGATGCAGGTGTTGTCGTGGCGTTCATCTTTTCGGTGCTCGTGATCTTTCCCACCGGCGACCGTAACGGTAGCGACGTCTCGGATTACCAACCGATCAAGCTCGCCGCGATGGAAGGTCTCTTTAGATCGACCAAGGATGCGCCGCTTGCCATCATCGGGATGCCCGATCTGCAAACGCACGAGCTGATCGACCCGATTTACGTGCCCGATATTCTGAGCTTTCTCGCCTACGGAAGTTTCAACGCGAATGTCAAAGGCCTCGATGCGTACGCCGACACGTTGGAGCCGCCGGTCGAACTCACGTACTACGCTTACCACGTGATGGTCGGACTGGGCACGATCTTTGTGGCGATTGCGACGCTGGCTGCGCTGTATCTGTGGCGCAACCGGATCTTCGAGGCGCCCGCGTTGCTTTGGGCGTTGATGCTGGGGATGCCGTTTCCGTACATCGCCAGCGAAGCGGGCTGGGTGGTGACTGAGGTCGGGCGCCAACCATGGATTATCTATGGGCTGATGCGTACGACCGCGGGCGTGTCGCCGACAGTCGCGGGCGGTGAGGCGGTCTTTACGCTGATCGGCTTTGCCGGTATGTACTTCTTGCTCGGCGTGCTGTTCTTGTATCTGGTGCTGCGCGAGATTGCGCTTGGTCCAAGTGCAGCAGTAGAGCACGGTGCCGCATGAGCATCGCAGCGTTTGTGGTCGTAGCTTTCATGCTGACGATGTATGTCTTGCTCGACGGTTATGATCTCGGCGTAGCGTCGATCACGCCGTTCGTTGCGCGCAGCGATCGCGAGCGTGAAGGGTCGATGCGCAGCATCGGACCGTTTTGGAACGGCAACGAAGTTTGGATCATCGCCGGCGGCGGCGCACTCTTTGCACTCTTTCCGAAGGCCTATGCCTCGTCGTTCTCGGGCTTTTACCTGGCATTTATCATCGTGCTGTGGCTGCTGATGTTCCGCGGCGTGGCGATGGAACTACGCTCGCATTTCCCGAGCGAACTTTGGCATCAATTTTGGGACGCGTGTTTCTTTGGATCGAGCCTGTTGCTGATTCTGCTCTATGGCGTTGCGCTGGGAAATCTGTTGCACGGCGTTCCGCTCGGCCCCCAAGGGTATTTTTCGGGAACGCTGGATGCGTTGCTCAATCCCTATGCGATCATGGTCGGCGTCTTTGCTATCGCAACCCTCATGTTGCACGGCGCGACCTTCTTGGTGATGCGCACGCAAGGCCCGGCGGCCGAACGCGCGCGGCGTCTGGTGCCGCGGCTGTGGCCGGCCGTGTTGGTACTCTACGTCGCGGTGACCGCCGCCACAGTCTTCGAGCGCGGCATCGGCATGACGTGGATCGACGTCATTCCCGCATTCTCGCTTGCGGCGCTCGCGTGGTTGCTCTTTGCGTCCCTGACCAAACGCGAGCGCTCCGCGTTTGCAGCTTCCTCGCTCTTTGTAACCTCGCTCTTGTTCCAAGCCGCGGTGACGATGTATCCATATCTGCTGCCGGCGCTGCGCCCGCGAACGGGCGGCATTTCGATCTTCGACGCGTCGCCGTCGCCGGTTGCGCTCGCGAGCGCGCTTACGGTTACGATCATCGGGGTGATCGCGGTCGTGATCTACGGCACGCTCGTGCTGCTGCCGCAGATGGCGGGAAAGCTCGCCGTCGAGGAGTAACCCGGCGGTCGTGGACGTAGGGAAGATACTTGCGAGATACGACCGGTCGCGCTTAACGCTCACCTCGATCGGCAGCCACTCGGCGCTCGAGGTGGCCTCCGGCGCGCGGGCGCAAGGCCTGCGCAACCTGGTCGTGACGGCAAAGGGACGCGAGCGCACCTACACCGAGCATTTCAAGCGCCGCGAGACGCCGATCCCGCGCGGCTGCGTCGACGAGACGATCGAACTCGCGGCCTTTACCGATTTGCTCAACGATGACGTGCAAGAGCAATTGCTCGCACGCAACGCGATCTTCGTGGCCAATCGCTCGTTTGAGGTCTACCTGCATCAGAGGTTCAGCTACGATCAGATCGAGCAGGGTATGCGCGTGCCGTTCTTCGGCAACCGGTTTTTACTGCGCGCCGAGGAGCGGGATGAACTCGCGAATCAGTACGCGTTGATGGAACGCGCCGGCATCCGGTACCCCCGTCAATTTGCTACGCCCGCGGAGATCGATCGACTCGTGATGGTGAAAGCGCCGCACGCGAAGGTGAGCTTCGAGCGCGCGTTCTTTCTCGTATCGTCGCCGCAGGAGTACCACGCAACGAGCCAGCGGCTCATCCGCGAAGGCATGCTCACGCTCGAGGGTCTGCGCGATGCGGTGATCGAGGAGTACTTGCTCGGCCCATCGATCAATCTCAATTTCTTTTACTCGCCGCTTCTGGGCGAGCTCGAACTCATGGGCACCGATACGCGACGCCAGACGAACCTCGAGGGCTTTCGCAACGTTCCGCCCGCCGTGTTCGAAGCGCTGCGCAACGTCCCGATGCGTTTGGAAGAAGCTGGACACATTGCCGCGACGCTTACCGAATCGACGCTGGAGAAGGCCTTTGAGATGGGCGAACGGTTTGTCGCCGCCGCTCGCGACGCGAATGCGCCCGGCGTGATCGGCCCGTTCGCGTTGCAATGCATTATTGTCGCGGGGCCGCCGAAAGAGTTCGTCTGTTACGATGTCTCGTTGCGCATACCGGGCTCGCCGGGCACGCGGTATACGCCGTACTCGGCCTATCGCTTCGGACGGGACGTGTCGGTCGGCGAGCGCATCGCGATGGAGCTCGTCATGGCTCGCGATGCAAACCGGTTGGAAGAGATTCTTACCTAGCGCGAATGACGGTCGAACCGGCCAGGGCACCGTCGAGCGCATCGGCGACCTTGTAACCCATCTCGTGCAGTTTTTCGGTCAGCGGCGCGGATTCGGGTGCGCTCGATTCGACGAAGACGGCGTACCCGCCGGGCAGCATCGCCGTGCGAATCGTGATGAGAACTTGCGGCAGCATCGTGCTCATGCCGTCGAGACAGAGGGCTCGGTCGACCAAGGGCCCCGCCGGCGTATCGCCGACGACGAGGTTTTCGAGGCGCTCCGCAACCGCCCGTTCGGAGACCTCGGTTATCGTCGTGGATTCCGTGTCCCATACGACGATCAGGACGTCGGGCCGGAGGGCCGCGATTTCCAGCGCGTAGGGGGCCGTGGGCGTGCCATAGGTCAAGATCCGCCCATCCACTGGAATCTCGAGCAAGGCCAATAGCTCGGCGGTTGTCAGCCGTTCCTGTGCTTCCATGTCCGAGCGCTCTTCTCGCTGGGCGCCCGCGACACTTGCCTGCGACATTTGCTGCATCGGGATAGTTGTGATTTTAGTCTGGGCATGGTAGCCTAAGTCGTCTAGGTTTCGCGGTCTGGTTCCCATATTTGGGCTAAGCGAGTCGATTCCGAGAACATTCACTTCCGAGAACCTCAAGGAGTCCTCGTTAACCCATGTATCAAGATGAATATCTGAACTGCGTTGATTGCTCGCGCCAGTTCACGTTCTCTGCCGGCGAGCAAGAGTTCTTCGCTATGAAGGGCTTTGCCAACAAGCCGAACCGTTGCCCCGATTGCCGGGCTGCCCGCAAGGCAGCTGGCGGCGGCCGCGGCGGCTCAGGCCGTAGCGCTGGTGGCAGCGGCGGCGGTGCTCCGCGCGAAATGTTCCGTGCAACGTGCAGCCAGTGCGGCGGTGTGGCAGAAGTGCCGTTCCAACCGCGTGGCGACAAGCCGGTTTATTGCCGCGACTGCTTCCAAAGCCGTCCTTCATACCGTTAGTTTCCATCTAACTACGTCAAGAGCGCCCCTCATGTGCAAAGCACACAGCGGGGCGCTCTTTTCTTGTTATCCGGAAACTCCCGGCATGAAGACGCTACGGTGATGGGGTGCCCAGGATTGCGAATTGGTCTTGCTCGCTGCATGTCGTGGAGTTGTACCAGACCAAGACTTCGGGGCCGGTGGTGGCCGGCGGATTCCACTGCACGACGTCGATCTCCAATTGGTAGAACGGGCCCGGTATCGTACCGGCGGCGGACAGAATCGCGAGCGAATTACCAATCACGTATGCGGATGGATACTGCGCGTTGACATTCGTGGTGCCGCTCCACTGCAAATTGCTTCCATTGAACGCCGGGGCGCCGCCGACGATCGATCCGCTCAACAGTGTAGTCGGGCCCCCGCTGCCCGAGCCCGGCGTCGTGCCGGTGACCTTCAGCGCTGTCGGCAGTACCGACGTGCCGCACGTTCCCGCAGCGCTCGTATAGGTAATGGGAAACGTACCGACGTAGTTCGGTGCCGCGCCTGGGGCTCCAGGTGCACTCGTGCTTGGGCCGACAACCGAGCCACCGGAACACGCAACCACCGCGAATACGAATAGGGCAGCGCAACAGCGCAAGACGTTCATAACGGGCGCCTCCTGCGGCTATTTTAGCATCTGAAAACAAGCGGGCTTTTTTCTTTGGGTGCGAATCGGGCTGGTCTCAGGAGGACAACATGGCAACGCAAACCATCGAACGCGCTGGTCTGGTTACGGCGCGCGGCAACCCGATCACGCTTTTGGGCCCGGAGCTACGCGTGGGCGACGACGCACCCGAGGTGCACCTGATCGGCTCCAACATGGCCGTCAACACGCTTGACGAGCTCACCGACAACGGCAAACGCGCCGCGCTGTTGATCGTGGTACCTTCACTCGATACGCCGACTTGCGCGGTTGAATCGCGCAAATTCAATCAGCGGCTGGGTGAGTTGCCCGCGGGCGTAAAGCCCTACATCGTAAGCATGGATCTGCCGTTCGCCATGGTGCGTTGGTGCGGTGCTGAGAACGTGACGATCGATCTGCTCTCGGATTACCGCGACCACGCCTTCGGTTATGCCTACGGCGTGCGCATCAAGGAAAACGGGCTCTTGATGCGTGCGAATTTCATCATCGGCAAGGACAAGAAGCTGACCTACGTCGAGCTCGTGCCCGAGATCAGCCAAGAGCCGAACTACGATGCGACGATCCAAGCTGCCCAGGCGGCTGCGAAATAGCGGCTAGGGACTAGCACCCACAAGCCGAAAGGGCGCTCGATGCCCCCGACGGTATTTATCCTCGACTTCGGCGCGCAATACAGTCAGCTGATCGCGCGCCGGACGCGAGAACTTGGCGTCTATTGCGAGATCGTGCCCTACGACGTTGCCTGGTCGACGCTCGCGGCGCGCAATCCCGCGGCGATCATTCTTTCGGGCGGCCCGGAAAGCACGCTGGTTCCCGATGCACCCGATCTCGATTCGCAGATTCTTGCGAGCGGGCTGCCGATGCTCGGAATCTGTTATGGAATGCAGTTGCTCGCGCGCCGTTTTGGCGCAAAACTCGTCAAGCTCGATCGTGCCGAATATGGCCCGGCGACGCTGAGCACCGTCGCTGGGGACTCGCCGTTCCTCGCCGATGTTCCAACGCGTTCGCGCGTCTGGATGTCGCACGGCGACTCGGTCCTGGAGCTGCCGGCCGGATTCGTCGAGCTCGCATCGACGCCACGCTGCAACGTCGCGGCGATGGGTGATGTCAAACGCAAGATCTACGGCGTGCAGTTTCATCCCGAAGTCGTCCATACCGACGCCGGCATCACGATGCTTGCCAACTTCCTACACGGGATTGCGGGGCTTGGCAACGACTGGAAGATGGAGTCGTTTGTCGACCGCGCGATTGCGGACATTCGCACGCAGGTCGGCAACGACAAAGTGATCTGCGCGCTCTCCGGCGGCGTGGATTCGGCGGTTGCCGCCACCCTCGTCTCGCGCGCGATCGGCGAACAGCTGACGTGCATCTTCGTGGATCACGGCCTGCTGCGCAAAGGCGAAGCGCAATCGGTGCTCGCGGCGTTCCGTGACGTGTTGCACTTGCGCGTGATCGCGATCGACGCGCGCGAGCGCTTTTTGAAGAAGTTGGAGGGCGTCGAAGATCCCGAGCGCAAGCGCATCATCATCGGACACGAGTTCATCGCGGTCTTCGAAGAAGAAGCCAAGAAGATTCCGGGCGTCAAGTATCTGGTGCAGGGCACGCTCTATCCCGACGTGATCGAATCCAAAACGCCGGATAGTAAGGCCGGCCACAAGATCAAATCGCATCACAACGTGGGCGGCCTGCCCGAGAACATGGATTTCAAACTGATCGAACCGCTGCGCGCGCTCTTCAAAGACGAAGTGCGCGAACTCGGCCGTGTACTCGGCTTGCCCGAACACATCGTGCAACGGCAGCCGTTTCCGGGTCCGGGACTTGCCGTACGTATCATCGGCGATATCACCCCCGACCGGTTGGAGATCGTGCGCGACGCGGACGCGATCGTGCGCGAGGAGATCGATGGGGCCAAAGGGCTGCAGCCGCATCCGTGGCAGTACTTCGCGGTGCTCACGCCGGTGCGCAGCGTCGGCGTGATGGGCGACGGGCGCACGTATGCCAATCTCGTCGCGGTGCGCGCAATTACGAGCGAGGACGGTATGACCGCGGACTGGGCCCGCCTCCCGCACGACTTGCTCGAACGGATCTCAACGCGCATCGTCAACGAAGTGCAAGGCGTCAATCGCGTCGCCTACGACATCACCTCGAAGCCGCCGGCAACGGTCGAGTGGGAGTGAAAATGGCGCACGCAGGTGAAGACTGGGTACTTCGGAAGTCGTATGGGTGTCATGATTAGGCCCGATCTGGTTTCAGAGGATCGCGAGACCTCCCGACTTTTGGTCGTCGAAGTGAAGCAGTCGATCCCTCAAAAAGATCAGGAATTCTTCCTGCAGCAACTACGGTCGTATGCGGAGAGCCTCGGGAAACCAAGGACTGTCTACTACGTGCTAGTTGATAATGACTGGATCCGCTTCTTCGAGGATCGTGAGCTAGAGACGCGCCTTTTGCGGCAGTTTCGAACGCGTGAAGTACTGCGGCCGTATATCGGTGCCGACTTCTCTGGAAAAATGAGTGAATTTTTATTGTCGGGGATGACGATGGCCTGGCTGCGTGATCTAGCGCTGCGCTGGAAGGAGGAGAACCCACCGGGCAGTGACGAGATAGAGCCGGATATTGTGGATTTGCTAAACAAGGCCGGCGTGCGAGCGGAATCCGTCCCTTGAAGCGGATCTATGTAGAGACAAATTTTCTTATGAGCGTCTCTACCGGCCGAACTCCACAAGCAAGCGAATTGCTTCGCTTTGGAGATGCGCTCAACGTCGCGATCCCACTCGTCTGTTTCATGGAGGCGCACAAGGCGTTCAACGCAATGAGGGCTGCTAAGTACGATCTCAAGCAGCCGTTCAAAGGCGAGACCGCTGATGTGGGGCGCGATCGGAGCGCTCACGCCCAGGAGTATGCTCGTGCATTGGCGGCGGCTGATGCGGCGCTCGTGGGCTACTTGGCCGATTCTGAGCAGCGTTTGACGGATGTCATTCGCGAGACAGCTGGGCGAGCTCGGCTGGTAGGGTCGTCGCCTAGCGTCTTGGACCGCAGCCAGTACAGTTATCTTTCCGATCCGACGGACGACATGATTGCGGGTTCAATTATCGATGACGCCTTGCGGAACCCGATAGCGGGAATGGCGTTTTTCTCCGAGGATACGGATTTCGAGCAGCCGTCGTTACTGGACGCCATGAGAGACGCAGGCTTAGAGTTGTTCAGCGAAATCGCACCGTGCTTAGTTTGGTGTCGCGCGTAAAATGAAAATTCTCGTCGTCGGCAACGGAGCGCGCGAAGATGCGCTGTCGTGGAAACTCGCGCAGTCGCCGTCGTGCGACGCGCTCTTCGCCGCGCCCGGCAACGCCGGCACCGCGTCGCGCGGCACGAATTGGAATATTGGGGCGACCGACGGCAAAGCGATCTTGGAGCGCGTGCAGGCCGAGCAGATCGACCTTGTCGTGCTCGGTCCCGAGTCGGCGATTGCGGCCGGCGTCGGCGACCGTTTGCGCGATGCGGGCATCCTCGTCTTTGGACCCAACCGATCGAGCGGGCGGCTCGAGTCGAGCAAAGTGTTTTCCAAGCGCTTCATGCAACGCCACGGCGTGCCGACCGCACGCGCCGTCATCGAGCATTCGCTGCAGGGTGTAAACAAGGCGCTCGATGATTGGCCCGCGAGCGCGGTCGTCGTCAAAGCCGATGGACTCGCTGCCGGCAAAGGTGTTGTTGTCTGCGATACGGTCGACGATGCGCGCGCCGTCGTTGCGGAGTGGTACGGCAAGAAGAAGATTCCCGGCGGCGGCAGCGACGTGCTGCTCGAAGAGAAACTCGAAGGCCGTGAAGTCAGCGTCTTTGCGCTTGCGGACGGACGCGCAATGGTTCCGCTTGCTGCGGCGTGCGACTACAAACGCGCGGGCGACGGCGACACCGGGCCGAACACCGGCGGCATGGGCGCATATTCGCCGCCGCATGGTTTTCCCGAGGACATGTTCGATCAAGTTCGCGAGCGCATTCTCGCTCCGGTCTTACGTGGACTACTCGCCGAAAGCGAAACTTACATCGGCGTGTTGTACTGTGGACTCATGTGGACGAAAGACGGACCGTCGGTGATCGAATTCAACGCGCGCTTCGGCGACCCGGAGACGCAGGTGTTGATGCCGCGCGTCAGCGGCGATTTTGCGGGGTTGCTCAAGTCGTGCGCCGACGGCGCGATGGATTTGAGCTTGGCGTCGTTTTCGGCGCAGGAGTGCGTCGGCGTCGTGCTTGCTACGAGCGACTATCCGCGTAGCAGTACGCCGCTTGCGGGGCTGCACCCCGACGTTGCGCTCGGTGACGGCGTGCACGTGTTCTGGGGCGGGAGTTCGCTCGAAAATGGAACCGTCAAGAGCGCCGGTGGTCGCGTGCTCACCGTGAGCGCACTGGGCGACGATCTCGGTGCGGCGCGCGCAAGCGCCTACGAAGCCGTGCGCGCACTGGCCGGCCGCATCGGCACGAACGCCCTGACCTATCGGACCGACATCGCAAAAATCGAATGAACGGCGCGGTTGTCCGCGATCTGCTGCTCGCGGTGCAAGGGTTGAACGTGACCATTCTTGCGCTCCAGGATTGGCTTCCGCTCGGGCACTTCAATCGTGTGCGTACCATGCGCGCGGAACGCACGTTTACCCAACTCCTGACCGTGACCGCGCTGCAAACGCTGCCGTTTGCATTTGGCCTCGTCTGCAGCTCGTTCTATCGCTACGTGCCCTATCCGAGCTGGCTGTACGGCTGGCTGTGGATCAGCTATGGTGCGTTTTTCCTCGGACAAGTGCAAGCGTGGTGGATTCCGTATCTCATCCCGTCACAACGCGGACGCCGTAAGAGCGTCACGCCGAATACGCTGCACTTGATCCTGCATCTCACGACGATCGCAACGCTCGTGCTGCTGCCTTTCGAACCGCGGTACGCGTTTCCGTGCACGTCATTTTCGATTCGTTCGATCGAAGCAATCTCTGGCTTGCGCTGGTGGTTCCCTTACTACCTCTCGCCATGTTCATCTCGGGATTTAGTCGGTGGCGTTCGATTTTGCGACAAACGGGTGAGCCACCAAAGTTTAGCGTTATCGCGTTCGCGGTCGGAACCGCGTTCCTGTTTGTTTCGTATGCTTGGTTTTTTTGGTGGAATTCGTGGCGCGTCGAACACGATTACGCTGCCGGGAAAACCAGGCTCGTGCAAGGGCAGGTCGTGGGATATCGGGCAACTCCTGACGGCAAAAGTGCCTCGTTCGTAGTTGAAGGCGTTCGCTTCAGCGTGTCCTGCTGCGATCCAAGGCCCATTTATCGCGGCACGCCATCTGAGGGCCTATCACCCGACGTCGTGTACGACGGGATGTATTTACGCGTAACCTATCTCTCCCCGGAAGAAATTGTCCGTATCGAGGCTCGTTAGGGGATGGAGAACGCAGTGCTATGCCGATGCCCGATAGCGGAAATGCCGAGGGCCGCTCAATGAGCGGCCCCGGTGACGCACGGCCTGACACCACACCAGTCTATCACCGTTTTTCCGGCCACGCAAATTTTGCGCGGGTGGAGAGTGCGAGAATCGAACTCGCGGCGCGCCGGTGTGTCAGGCCGTGCGTCGACACCATCGAAACTCCCCACCGCCTATCTATCACGCGGAGGCGGAGAAATATCAATATCCGAACGTGGCGGACAGCCAGAACGCGATTGTATCGAATCCGAGTGATGCGAGCGCCAATCCAATCACTAGGCGGACGGCGAGCAGGATACAGTGTCTCATCATGTTGAGTCGACGAATGAGCCGGCTCAAAATCGACAGCGGGCCGCCCGTTGCAGAAGAAATTCGCGATCGCGTGCGTTGGCAGCCAACGCGGCGGCGTGTTCGAATTCCTCGCGCGCCTCGCTAAAGCGCTGCAGCTTCTCCAGCAGATCGCCCCGCACGCTCGGGAGCAAGTGATACGACTTGAGCGCCGGTGCATCGAGCAGCGCATCGACGAGATCGAGGCCGGCCTGCGGACCGAACGCCATGCCAATAGCAACTGCGCGGTTGAGCTCGACGACCGGGGTGGGCGCGAGTTGCGCGAGTGCGTCGTAGAGCGCCGCGATGCGGTGCCAATCGGTCTCACTAGCGACTCTTGCGCGCGCGTGACACGCGGCGATTGCAGCTTGCAGCGTGTACGGGCCGAATGTACCGAGACGTTCAGCGCGTTCGAGTGCGGCGAGTCCGCGCGCGATGGCGAAGTGGTCCCAGCGTGCACGATCCTGATCGAGGAGAAGAATCGGGGTGCCGTCCGCGGCCACACGCGCGTTCATGCGCGAGGCTTGAATCTCCGTGAGCGCTACTAAGCCGTGCACTTCGGCTTCGTCCGGCGCAAGCGCCGCGAGCATGCGCCCGAGGCGCAGCGCTTCTTGGCAGAGCTCGGGCCGCAGGATCTCCGAGCCCGACGTTGCCGCATAGCCTTCGTTGAAAATGAGATACACGACGCCCAAACGGCATCGAGCCGTTGCATACGCTCTTTCGCATCGGGAACTTCAAACGGGACGTGCGCTTCCGACAGCGTGCGCTTGGCGCGAACGATGCGTTGCGCGATCGTCGGTTCGGAAACGAGAAAGGCGCGAGCGATCTCGGGCGTGGTGAGGCCACCGAGTAGTCGCAAGGTCAGCGCGACGCGCGCTTCGACCGAGAGCACCGGATGGCAGGCGATGAACATCAGACGCAACAAATCGTCAGACGACCTCGTGATCGAGGGCTTCAAAGTCTGGTTGCCACGTTTCGCTCTCGCGTTGTTCGTGGCCAACTGCTCGTGCTTACGGTCCATCATGCCTTCGCGGCGGAAACGGTCGATCGCGCGCCGTTTCGCGACCGACATCAGCCACGCGCCGGGATTACGCGGGACGCCTTCGCGTGGCCACTGTTCGAGCGCCGACACGAAGGCGTCTTGGGCGAGCTCTTCGGCGAGATTGATGTCACGCACGACGCGCGTGAGCGCAGCAATCAATCTGGGAGATTCGATCCCCCAAATCGTTTCGATAACGTGCAGGGAGCGTCGTCCATCTCTGCGAGTTCGTACATCGTGCACGTGCCGCCGCCGGCGCAGTCGAGAAAGCGTTGCGCAACTTCGAGCAGATCCGCGCGATCGCGAACCTTGAGGACTGCATAGCCACCGACGACTTCTTTGCTTTCGGTGAATGGCCCGTCGGTAACCGCAATCTTACCACCGCCATTGCTCGTCGTGCGAAGGCTCACACCGGTCGGCGTCCTTCCGCCGGTGTTGATCAGCGTACCGGTAGCGGTCATGTCGTTAACAAGCGCGCCCATTTTTGCGATATATGCAGCGTCGGGAGCGGGCGCGCCCTGACGGGTTGGGTCGAAGGTATAGATCGAAAGGAAAAGCATTACGCAGCACCTCCAAAGTCTTCGGGTTCAAATAGTTGGCGGATTTCAACTTGCTCGCCGCGTTCAAACGGTGCGCGGGAGATGCGCTCGACGATCTCTTCCTTCGAGCGCGCTTGCAGCAACCAGAAGCCGGCGATGAGTTCTTTGGTCTCGGTGAACGGCCCGTCGACGACGGTCGGCTTCCCGCCCGCGAAGCTGATCCGCGTACCTTGCGCCGAAGGCTTGAGGCCACCGGCGCCGAGGAAGATCCCGTCGCGGACAAGCGTTTCGTTGAAGGCGCCCATCTTGGAGAGCATCTCAGCGGTCGGCATCTCGCCCGCCTCGCTCTCCTTGGTAGCCTTGACCATAACCAGAAATTGCATCGGATCTCCTTATCGGTGGACGTGTATCTACCTACACATCGAACGACGGGGACGGAAATCGACAGCAGGCCCTGAGAACCGGCGTCCTACTTGTCATGATCCGGCAAAGATCGTACGATAGGCTCCACGCATGAACGAACCGCCCACGACACGCGACGTCCTCGACGCCCTGCTTGATTTTCGAACCGCCGTCGAGTCGCGCTAAGAGGGGCGGCTAGCCGAAGCGTTCGGTATAGCGCGCGTTGGGCACGAAGTAGACGCGCTGGTGCGCGTAGTCGAAGTACACGTCAAAGTACCGCAGGACGTCCTGGCCGATCAATCCGTCGTAGTCTTCGCCCTCGAACGACGCCGCGTCGTAGGTCGCACTGAAGAGCCAGGTTGGAAACGTCACCCCGGCGACCTCAAATGGGCCGAGCTGCAACATCCGGAACGCCACGCGTCCGCCGACACCTGAGAACTGCGTCTCGAACGGGAAGGCGTCGCGCATCTGCGTGCCCATCCCTTGATCCGCGCCGCTGAGTCCGTGGTCATTCACGAATGCGGAGTAGAGCGTGGTGCGGTCGGCACCGGTATCGAGGATAAAGAGCGCACCGGAGGCATGTGCGACCGTCGCGTTAATGACCGGGACACGATCGTCGAGCGCGATCGCTTGCGCGTATGCTCCCGCCGGCGGCGCGAACGTCGCTGGGTCGATGACGGAAACGGTGCCGTTGACATAATCGACCTTAAAGACGGCTGCATCGAGAAAATCGAAGCCAACCAGCCCGGCGATGGGCGTGTGCTCGTCTCCCCACGAGGTGAAGGGGACCGCGCTGACCGCGACGTTGCGCAGTGCAACGTTCCCGAAATCGATCTCCGGGACGACGGCGTGCGCCAACGAGTAGTTACCGGCCATCGTACCGGTCGTGGCCCCGAACGTCGGAATTCCGAGCGCGCTCACGATACCCGGATCGATCAGAATACCGCTCGCGCCCGAGTCGAGCAGCAGATTGACCGCGCGGCCCTTGATATGCGCGGTTAGCACGATTCGGTCGGAGAGGATGTGTGCGGGAAGTTCGTTAGTGGCGTGTGGGAGCGCGACAGGATTGGATGGTGAGGGAACTGCGAGCGCATCGGCAGAGATCGCCGAATCGAGGTCAACGCTTTGCAACGTACGGTCGCGTTCCACGCCGGTCCGCACGACCAAGCTGTGCACGTGGCCGGCATCATGTGGCCGCCGACACTGCGGTAATCATCGAAGGTGAAGATCACACGGCTACCGTTACGTGCTTGGTCGATGCGGTCGATCAGGAACGTCGATGCGTCAAAGTACACGTACTCGAGCCGTCCGCCAGGCGGATCGACGCGGACCACATAGGCGCCTTGCGGATTCGGCCGCATCCCAAGCAGCGTTACGCCGGGGCCCATCTTGCCGAGTGCGGCTGCGTCGACCTCGTCGCGCCGATGGATTCCGGACGGATACGTGATCTCGCCACTTGCATTTTGCTCCCACGCGCGCTGGGCAAGCACGCCGTCAGCGGTGCGCAATTTATCTGCAATCGCGACATCCTCGCGCATGTCGTTGCCGCGACGCGTGACAATCATCGTGCCGGTCAGGCCGTCCTGCGCGAGGTTCCAGTGTTCGACCGAGGATGCGGGCAACGGCGCGCCGGCCGCGTGCAGATATGCAGCACGTAACTGCGCGAGCGTCATCTGCGTCGCGATGACGCCAAGCGGCGGCCGCGTGCCGTCGTCCTGTCGATCGACGATGCCGGCAGCGCCCGCGGCGAGAAACGCCGCAAGTGCACTAGCTATTCTTGTGAAAGACTTTATAAAAATTGTCATTTGGCTTGATGATGAGACGCTTGCCGGAATAGTCGAAATAGAGATCAAAAAATCCGAGATAATCGTTGCCGAGGATTGCATCTGCATCGTCATTGCTGCCAAAGAGCGCGAAGTTGGTCGCTACGACCGTGCGATTCTGATAATCAGACGGGCCGAAACGTAAATGCGACGCGGTTGTAAACCAGAACGCTGCCGTTGTGCCATAGGAGTTCTCATCTGCAAAAGGCACCACGGTTTCGCGGTGTTCCTGATGCGGAAGGTCGATGAAGTCGCTCTTATGCGCATCGATGTATGAGCCGGACACGAACGAAAAGGCACTTGCCATGTCGACGACCACGTGCGGGGCGATTCCCTCGCCGATCGTCATCGAAACCATCGGCTTGCCGTCATCCATGGTTAGCGGTATCTGGTAGGCTTCGCCATCAACCGGGTTGGCGGCGGTAAAGCGGTTGCGAGGAATGAGTTCGAGCGTTCCATCTTTGTAGTTGACGTGCAGCACGACGCCGGCGAGAAAGTCGTAGCCAAGGATGCCGACGACCTTCGTGCTATCGCTCATTCTATAGTTGTACGGTTCGCTCTCTACGACGAAATTCTGGAAGCGCAGAGGACCTACGGTAGCATCATCGATGCGCGTGGCGTACACGAGCTTGGTGCCGTCGTCGAGCTGCGTGTTCGCCCCAAACGCCGGAAGATTGAGCTCGCGCGCGACCTCACGGTCGATGATGCTGACCGGTGACGCCGAGTCGATCATAAAATCGAGCCCGCGCCCAGCGACCGAAACACGGACGATGAACTGACCGTAGTGCGACATCGTCGCCGGAAGCGCGGTTGCGTCGGCGAATCCGAGCGTGATGCCCGGTTTGCTGGGCGGCGGCACGAAGCCGGCCGGGTCGATCGATGCCGGATGCGTCAGGGCCGTGCGATGCCAATCATAATCGAGCTGCGCTCTGCCGTCTGAATCGTGGATGTGCCACGGTTCGCTCAAGCCCTGTGTGGTGCGGTAATCGTCGTAGGCGTTGACAACGCGGCGCTTTCCGCTGATCCACTCGATGCGCGTGATCTGGTAGCTGCTCTTGTCGACGAAAATCCATTCCGGGTGCTTGTACAGCGGCCGTTTGACTTGGATGACGTACGCGGGCGATAATCCGGTCGTCTCGCCTGCCAGACTGAGATCGTACTTCGGATCGGTAAAGTCGTCGAGCACGCGAAGCGGAAAAACGACTCATCGTCGTTGCTCAGCGTCGTCGACGTGAAACCGTTATAGTCGCGATGCCAGCGCGTGCCGCTGAATGTCCGGACGATTCGACGAGCGATCCCACGACAATTTTCGAGTCGTAGTCGGTGCCGGAGCGTCGAGGTGTTCGGTGCCGCTTTGGCCGTCAGACGTGTAGGTCCAATCGTCGATGCTCTGGTCCGGCACGCCGGCCACAAGGTGCCCTCGGGCCTGCTGGTGCGCGGTGAGTATCGCAGACAGGTGCGCCGACGATGGCATGAGCCCGGTGGGTGGGGCGTCGAGCGGTGCGACAATGCCTGCGGCTAGCAATAATCCTAACGCAATCACGGCTACCGCATTCGCTGCACACCTGAGTCTTCCGCCTCATAGGTCTTTCAGCCTATTTTAAATCAGTGAAAGTTGGACGGCAGCCTCGCAGCGGATGCTGGGCGTCACTCGCGCTGTGTGGCGGCCTGTCGCGTCTTTGACGCGCGTGTCGATTTGGTCGGCGATTGCGCGCGGGGCATACGTCCCGCGATAGTCGTGTGCGTACTGCGCGATTAGCTCCGGTTGGTGCTCTCGCAAGTAGCCAAAGAACGTCTCGCGCGTAATGTCGTGAAGGTAGAGCGTGTTGTGCCACACCTTCGCGGCGCCGGCGTCGCGTGCGGCGCGCACGACCGCCTCGATCGATTCCGGCGTATCGGTAATATGTGGAAGCACGGGCGCGAGTGCGACGTTGACCGCAATACCCGCATCGGCGAGCATGCGTACGGCGCGTAGCCGCTGGCGCGGCGGTGCGACGGTCGGCTCGATCTCGCGTGCGAGCTGTTCGTCGAGGGTCGCGATGCTGATCGACACACTTGCGCTTGCAACGCGGGCCAGGCCTTGGAGCACGTCGATGTCGCGCACGACCAGCGGCGAGCGCGTGATGAGGCTTGCGGGTGACTGATAGTCGCGCAGCGCCTCGAGGATCCCGCGCGTGATGCGGTAGCGCCCCTCGAGCGGCTGGTAGGGATCGGTGACGGTGCCGATCGCCACCGCTTCGCGCTTCCAACTGCGTTTGGCGAGCTCGGTGCGCACGACCGCGGCCGCGTTGACCTTCACGTAGAGCTTGGAGCCCCAGTTCGCGACGCCGTCCTGCTCGAGATAGGTGTGGGTGCGGCGGGCATAGCAGAAGCGGCACTGGTGGTAGCAGCCGCGGTTTTCCTGTATATCAGCTTTCTCAAAAGACTGGATGAAGAGTACCCTGGGAAGACACCACCGCACTTGACTTTGTAGATCTGCCGGAGTATATCCGAGCCATGATTACATCCACGACCAAGCCCTGCTGTGAGGGGCAAACCCGGGCGGTGGCGGAGTGGGCGGCGATCCCGATGAGGGAAACCGGCCTATCGGACGACGCTGCGCTGCAGAACGTGATCGATTTTGCCAGCTTCGGCAAGATCTACGAAGTGGTCCAGAAGTAATGCACTACCGCTCGCACTATGGCGGGGCGCCGGGAATATTCCCGTCCTTTGGAATCATCGTGGATGACCAGACCATGACATGGACGACCGACCCCCTGGGCAACGACATCCCAAAGCCGATGATGGGCGTTCCCTTCACCCGAGAAGGCTCCAGTCCCATCGGCTCGGGGAAGGCGTTCGATCTCTTCCCTGGTGGTCGCGCTCAGCTGTCGCGATAAACAGAACGGGACAAGCACACGAGAGGGGGTGTCTTTCATGGGATGGTTTGGACGCAATAAGGCCCAGAAGCAGCTCGAAGAAACAGTTCAGCAGCAACGCCGTCAGTACGAAATCCGCAAAACGCAGCTATTCGAGCAGTGTCGGATTTATGCAGAAGAACTCGTTGATGACAATGGTCGAGCAGGCAGCATTGGCGCACTCGCATCAAATCTCATTACCGGCGAACCTCATCCGAGGGACCTCCTAGATTCGATCAGCGAGAAGGATCGCGAATCGGCGAGGAACATCGCTGATCGTGCCCTCGCCGACCCCGAGATGCGCGAATTTGCCGGAGACACAATCTTCTGGCTTGCGGAGGCACTGTTCAGCCAGGGCTTCGATACGAAAACAAATATCCAAAGTTCCGAGTCAGTGGAGAAAGCGAAAGAGCTTCTTCAGTTGGCCCGCGATCGGGGTGGCGACAAGGCTTTGTATTTTTCGCTGCTGAGTCAGGTCCAAATGAGCGCTGGCGAATTCAAGAAAGCCCATACGAGTGCGATAAGGGGTGAGAAAGAACTCCCCCCGCTTTCAATCTCCGAGGACGCTAGTACGAGGATTTTGCGAAGCGAACTATTGCGGCTTACCGCGAACGCTGCCGTTGCTCTGGGGAATTTTGAAGAAGCGAAGTTCGCATACATGGCGGCTAAGGATTTCAATCCCAAAATCCAAGGAGTTGATGAAGCCCTTCGAGCCTTGCGTGGCCGATAATCGGGCCTCCCAATTTGGAACCGAAGCTGTACTGGATACTGCCTCCGCAGCAAGCGCCAACCCCCTATTATATCAGTGAAGTCCGCTACGCGTCGTTTGCTGCGCATCGCTTGCACGAATCTTCGACCGGATGCCACGAGACCGGCTCAATATCGCTGGTCGAGCACGACGGGCACTCACTGTTGCACGCGCCATACTCGGGGCCGTTCTCCTCATCCCATTCAACGCCCGGATCAACCGGACAATCGTTGTGCCGATAGTGCACTCCTAAGATGGGGGTGACCATCGTAAACAGCGTTCTCTACGGTACGACCACGGACTGCGGTGTCGGTGCGACCGCCAACGGAACGGTGTTCTCGCTTACGACGTCCGGCACGGAAACAATCCTGCATTCCTTCACCAACAATAGCACGACCGATGGCTATGAGCCGTTCGACGGTCCGTTGCTCTACGCGAACGGCGTTCTTTATGGCACGACTCGTATGGGTGGGACGCAGTGCTGCGGGACGGTGTTCCAGATCTCGCTCTCCGGCACGGAAAGCGTCGTCCACAGTTTCTCAAATACCGATGGCGAGCCCGCCTCCGGGCTGATTGACGTCAACGGAACGCTGTATGGCGTGACGCGCTCCGGCGGTTCGTCGGGCGTGGGGAGCGTGTATGCTCTTAACACGTCGTCGGGCGCAATCCAGCCCCTATACAACTTTACCGGGACCGGGACAGACGGAGGTGCTCCCAAGGGCAACCTAGTTCAAGTTGGGAACGGTCTCTACGGGAGTACGCAGAATGGCGGCGCAAATAATGACGGCGTAGTCTTTGCCGTTCCCCTTCCGTAGCAAACTGGCACAAGTTTGATATGCTCGCTGTATTGAATACTGAATCGTAAAGCGCCGGTCGCTAAGCCCGTCCGCTCGACGACGATCGCAACAGCTACCTGTTTTGCGCTACGCCTTACGAGTTGTCTGGCGGGCAGACGTAGACTGATTGACCTTGATGAAAGAGTCGATCGTAAACGTAGGCGCTGCTGCCCTGCGGCTCAAAGCGGAATCTTACTGTCTCATCAAATACGGAGAATAACAGAAATCCGCAAGCCAACACTAGCAATGTCGGTGAGGCCCCGTAGACCACCTGAAGCTTACGAAGAACGTTCCCCCAATAAGCCTTCGCCTCCGCGGGTTTTCCCTGAAGTATGTGGAGCAGGATTGGCGCGAGCACGATAGCCAGAATAGCGAGGCCGGTCCACAGAACATAGTCCCCGGCGTTCCCGATGAAATTGATTCCGCCGATGCACGATAGGCCGTGGACGTAAGCTGCACCCCACACCGCCTGGTAGGCCATCGCAACCACGTAGACCCAGAGAAATATTCGTGACCTTGGGCGAACTTGCTCGGAAGCGGCGGCTTCGGACGCTGGCGTTGCAAATATCCAGCGTAGCACCACGAACGAGATAATCAGGCCGACGAATAACTCGACCAGCGGCTGTTGTGCCACACCGGGTCCGGTCATGCCGGGATATTGCAGCGGCGTCGCGTTCGCACCTGGTGTTTCAACTTAAGATGCTCTGTCCCAGAATTTATTTCCGGCCGCTGCCGGGGACCCCTTAGCCGCTGGAAGTTCCTTGCGAGTGATGGTCTTTCTTACTTCCGGCAGCGCTATGCCAAGTCGTCTGGCGAACGATAGTGTTTCGTCACTGAAGAAGTAGAGCGACGTATACATGAGGTCCAGTCCGGATTGCGGCGGCTCATTGCGTACGCCGTATTTCGGGAATTGCTCCTTATGAGAAAAACTCAGTGAGTAAATCTCGACGGGTATCGGGATGGCCGCGGGCCACCGGAGCCCCTCCGCGACAAGTCGCTCTCCGTGTTCAAGCGCCGCGTCGAAGAAGGCGATGACTGGATCTGCTTTTCCAGCGAGGTGGTCGTGATTGCTGACTGCGATGACGTGGAAAACATCGTCAGGATGCTCGGCGGTTGTGGCCGGTTGTTCCATGGTTTATCTGCTCCGTTTGAAAGCTTTGTTATTGGACCTAGGGGCTTGGCTAGTACGCGAGGTCAACGCCCTCGTTGTCGTCCTTGTCTATGAAGCGATCTCCGCCGTCGCAGATCAAACCGTCGAACGGCGCAATCCATAGGCTCGACGTTACGGTATCGGTATCGTCTACGCGCAGGTGACGGCCATCATCGAGAGCCAGGACCTTTCCGTCGTCGTAAACGCCCTCGACCGAGACCTCTTCGCAATCCGAAGAAACCGCCGGTGGCGGAGGTGCTTGATACGACACGGTGGTCTGTTGATTTTCGGAACCTGCACCGACGCTGGAACCGTTTGCGTCGACATCGTCAAGCGCCGGTGCCGGGGTTCGCGTGGCTACCGGCGTGATATGCCAGTTATCGCCTTGTGCGAAAAAGGAGAGCGTTTCGCCATCGTACATGAACTCGTGTCGGCCGTCGCTGAAGACCTTGTCTTGCACGGCAACCATGTCGGGGTGTTCAGGTGTGGAGACGCCGATGAGATGAACCGAATCCCAGGCATCTTTGTCGAGCACCCATCCGCTTAGTGAACCGTGATTCAGCGTCCAATACCCGGTCCGCTCCCAGAATAGTTTCCCATTTCCTTTGGTCAGGTAGATGTAATCGACGGTATATGTAACCATGCGACCGGTGACGCTGCGTATTTGAACCTTCGGGCCGTTTATGAACCCATAGTCGGCTACAAAGTCGTCGCGGTGACTACGGAAGAAGTCGGCGGAAACGATGCTGGCGATGTCCTTCACGGAGTCCTTCGTGCCGGCGTCAACGTCTCGATAAAACCGAGTGATGAGACCAGCAGCTTGATCCGGATTGGGCGTTTGCTGTGGCGTTGCTGCTGGTGCTGTCTGAGCAGTGCTTGCGATTGAGGCGTAGTGCACGTCCTGGTCGCTGCAGCCGTGGAAGAACGCTACGGCCAGAATGATGGTGGGCGTTACCCCGGCGCGGGCGACGCGTTTCAGTAGCATTGAACCGTACCTGTGTACTGGTTGACGTAGCAGCGCTGCTGGTAGCCGTTGGAGCCGTAGGTTGTGATCGTGTTGGAATAGGGGCTGTAGTAGGTCTGGTACGAGTTACCACTTGGCGAACCGTACGTCGTGGCGCTGTTCGTGTAGGGGTGGTAGTAGGTCGTCGAGGTGCCCCCGTGAGGGTTGTACGTTGTCGACGTGTTCGTGTAGGGACTCGAATAGGTTTGATAGGGGCCACCGGGTCCGTAGGTCGTGCTGCTGTTCGTATACGGGTTGCTGTAGGTCTGGTAGGTCTGACCGTTCGAGTAGGTCGTGCAGACGTTCGTGTACGGGCTGCACGTGATTGTAGCTTGCTGGGCCATCGCCGCGGCCGCCGTGCTCAGGGCGAGGATTGCCGTCATCAAAATGGTCTTCATGGTGCGCCTCCGGGCTGCCGAGACGAATCGCTTCGGCACGCTCATCGTCTCCGATGGCGAGCGGGAGGGCACTTCCCCGGTAGGGGGATTTTGGGGCGCTCCCCCATTTGGGGAATGGCTCTGTTGTGAAGCGCGCGCGGGCTTAGGCGGTCGCCGCGGGAGCGGCTTGCACGCGCCGCGCCTCGACTTGCACGGCCAGGTCGAGCTTCGTGAAGCCGGTCTTCTCACGGATATTCTTGAGGTGCTGCTTAACCGTCTCCGGAGTAACAACGAGACTGGCGGCGATCTCCTTGTTGGTTAGACCTTGTCTCACAAGTTCCGCGACTTCGCTCTCACGCGGGCTCAGGCGATCGAGGGGATCAGAGCGCGTCGTGCTGGCGTCCGCGCCGCTCTGCCAGCGCACCGTCGCTTCGATGCGCCGAAAAATCTCCATCGGTTCAACAAACATCGCGGCTATCGCATATGCCACGAGCAACGCGATGAGTATTGCCGGCAGGATGGACAGCCAGAACGCCTTCCGGACTATTGCCTGGAACTCGTCGTACGTTGCTGAGTCGTATTCCGCACTGAGTAGCCCCACGATTTTCCCGTTGCGGAAGATCGGCGTGTTGGCCGCGAGATAGGTGCCGTCATTGTCTGAGTACGGCACGAGGTTGTAGGTTGTCTTGCCCGTGGCATATGCGGCTAGTTCCCATTTGCTTGCTGGGCCGTCGTCATCCATCGGGTATTGATCGCTCGGCGTTATGACGTAGTCCTCGCCGCGATCGACAAGCACAAGGTAGACGGATCCTTCACCCTGAGGGAAAAACTGTTTTGATAGCCTTGTTAGTTCGCCTCGATACTTCTCGAACAGCGTGGAATCGCGTTTTCGTGGAACCAGCCCGATGAGCGACCAGTCGTCACTCGACGCAACTTTCTGCGAAATTCGCACCGCTTGCAAGGCTTTCTCGTGGGTCCACCTCGACACGTTTGAATCAAGCAAGAACCATGCAACCAGGATGGTGATGGCCTCTGCCAGCAAGATGACCGCGAACGATCTGCGGAACGCCGGGCTACTGGAACGTAAGACGAGGTTCCGAAAAAACGATACCATGGTATTCTCACCACCTTGCAAAACGCGAGACTTGCCAAGCCATTGCGAGGATCGGGTCTCTTACGATGATACTCGCAACGGAGATAACTCAAGCCTCAGAATTCGCTAACTATTTCCTAGGGACTTTTCGGACTAGGGCGGGGTCATCGGCTAGTCGAGAAGGCTGATCTGAACTGGCGCCTTGGCTTCGATGTGTTTCACCGCGCGCCGAGGCGATCTTTCAAGCGTGAGACTGACTTGTCTATCGATGTCATTGGCGACTTCGCGAGGAGCATATTTGCCGCGGTAAAGGATGGCGTACTCTGCGAGCAACTCGGGTCGTCTTTCGCGCAGATAACCAAAAAACGCGTCGCGCGTGACATCGTGCAGATGGAGCGTATTGTGCCAGACGTTTGCGGCCCCGGCTTCACGCGCCGCATGAACGACCGATCGGATGTTTTCTGGCGAGTCGGTGATCTGCGGCAGGACGGGTGCCAGCGCGACGTTGACTTTAATGCCGGCGTCCGCAAGCATTCGTACCGCTCGAATGCGCTGGCGTGGCGGTGCGACAGTTGGTTCGATCTCGCGCGCCAATGCTTCGTCCATCGTAGCAATGCTAATCGACACGCTTGCGCCAGCGATGCGCGAGAGCTGTTGCAAAACGTCAATATCGCGGACGACAAGGGGCGAGCGCGTTATCAACGCCGCGGGTGTCTGATAGTCGCATAGCGCCTCAAGAACTCCGCGCGCGAGTTTGAAGCTTCCTTCCAGTGGTTGGTACGGGTCTGTTACGGTTCCGATAGCAACCGTCTCGTGCTTCCAAGACCTTTTGGCGAGTTCGGAGCGCAACACGGATGGTGCGTTGACCTTCACGTAGATCTTGCTGCCCCAATCCGCGACACCGTCGATGTCCAGGTATGAATGTGTGCGGCGAGCGTAACAAAATACGCATTGGTGGAAGCATCCGCGGTAGCAGTTAATGGACCATTTGAACGGCATGCCGTTGACTCGGTTGAGTAGGGACTTAGCCGGCGCTTCGATGACTTCGACTCCGCGCATATCTTAGCTGTGTCCGAATCGACGAACGCGCCGCTCATCTAAGGTGCCCGTAACCTGTGTGACAGAGGGGCTTGAACCGGCAGCAAGTTCCCGAGTAAGGCGAAGGTTCTCTGCAAGAAGCTGATTGTTCTGACGCTCCAACTCGGCGATTCGAGCAAGGAGGCTGCGTCGCCGCTGTTCGGACTGTGGCATCCTTTGCGTCTGCGGCGATTTGAAAAACTCATCGATAGCCTCGACCAGATCGGGGAACCGATACAGAGTGGCGGAGCTAACGCGAGCCTCTCGCGCGACGGCTTGCTTCGTGACTCTTACTCGAATGCCGATGTGCAAAGGATGGGTAGCGGAACCAGCTCGCAATCGCTCGATTGCGGCCTCGATCTTGGCCTTACTGCGGTCACGTCGTTTGGTTCGCCTATCCATCTGTTAGCTTTCTGACGATGTCGGACGCAATTGTCCGCTGGGCTTCCAGGTCGTCGCTGCGTTGCCCGAGCGCCGCGATTTCTGCTATATCAGAATCGAGGGCGCTGAGCTGAGCCTGCCAGAAGCTAAGATGAGAGCCTTCAACCGAGAAGTTCTTGCAGTCGATGCAGGTGCGCAAACCGACGTTAACAATTCGACCGCTGCATCGCGCTGAAGACGCCTCGTAGAAGCATTCCCCGTAGACGTGCCTAACCAATCGAAAGTTCGGGTCATTAACGGTGGACTCAATGCAAGCCTTCCGCGCGGAAGAGGCGATTGCGGTGTCGTCACGCAGCGCGATATTGCGCTTGAGGATTTCCTCGCCTTTGAATCCGGCAAGTCGGTCCGCTCTTAGAATGGCGTCGAGGCGCTCGACGTCGGCTTCAAAGGACTGCTCAATGATCTCATCCATGAGGTCCGAATCGCTAGGGAGGTAGCGCTCCGTCATTGCGAGGCTGACGTGCTTGAAATGCCGTTGAAGGGCTAATACCCCGGTCGGTGCGGCTAGTGTTACAAAACGTGCGAATGTTTTTCTGAACTGATGCGTCGCGAAGTTCCACTCGCGAACGCCGTTAAATTTGGCGAATGCATTCACACGGAACGCGAGCCCGTGACTGGAACGCCCGTTGCCGTCGTTGCGACCGCCTCTGAATTCGGGGATTGGGGTAAATAGAAGGATTTCGGGATCGAGTGAGCCGTGACGTGAGTGAAGTTCTTCGAGGATCTGCACAGCAAGCCGAATTGGATTGCTCGGCGTATCCCATCCCGCCACCCAAAACGCGGGTTCGCCATTCTCTGCTTTTGATGTCTTGTACAGCACACCCGTAATTCGCAGCAGCAAACGGCCATCGGGTGTGGCGATGCGATCTAAGCATCCTGGGCGAAGCGAAAGTATCTCGCTAAGTCTCATGCCCGTAAGGCCCGCGATGACTATAAAGCTTGCCGCCATCAGGTGGTTCAACCAAACGCGCAACGGTATGCGCCTCATAGTGGCAAGGTCGTGCTCTGTACCATTAATACGCACGGTCATCGGCGCCGTTGAATTCCTGTAGAAAGCCGCGTAGCGCCGCGTCATCGTTGACGAACTGCGTGAGGACGACTTGATGGCGTAGAGTTCGCTGCTGCGAGAGAGTAGCCGTGGACCTATGTCATTGAGCCAGGTGATCGCGGCGCTCATGAGGCGAACAAACAGCTCGTCTGGAATGCGGGGCGTGAGGCCGGGTCCCCTACGGCGAACCTCTGTAGTACCTAGCAGCGTATCGCCGAGGTCAGCGGAAAGACTCGCGCCACCCGGAATTTGCGATTGCAGCAATACAATTGTTCGCAGCAGCAGAGCCGCTTGGCGCCGATAGCTTGGCGACCAGTGTTTTGAGGTTATCCGAAAGGTCCCGTCGCCGCAGCGCTTCTTGACCATGTTGGAATCCAAGGCGTTGCGAAACGCGACCACGTGAGCGTCTGTCAAATCTGCGAATCTATATATGCCATGCTTAGACATCAATACGATGTAGTATCTGAGGAGTTCGGCACGCGACATGATGCTGCGCGCTCGTATGCGCCGCCCTAAGCTGACTGTGCCATGAATGATGTGGTAGAGGAGATGCTTCGAAGACGTAAGCAGCCCGCGATGCTGAGCATCAGTCAAGTAGGTTCCATTGTGGAGTCGAATTTTCCATCGCATCGTCGTGTACGGCTTCCCCGGTAGGGCCGTTTCAAAGTGCCATTCGTGGTCTTCAAACGCGCTTCGGGGCGATACCACCTTAACTGCGGGCGTTTCAGTAGCGATGTCGCTGTTTGTAAAATGCATGCTCAATCGATTCTTGGTGAGGGTGGCAAGGAGGCGGCGATCTTTCGCGCCGCTTCGAGCAGCGCGTGATCCATTGAGTGGAGATATCGCGTTTCAATGAGCCTGCGCTTGGGCAAATAGAGCGCTTCATAGCGCTCTGCTGGAACCCGATGCTGCGCCTCGCACAATGCCTCGTAGTCGCGCAATAGGAAAGCTACGGGTCGCGGCTCTAGGCGCATGACAAAGTGTCGATCGTTAAGAGGCCAGAGCAAATTGACGCAGAGGCCGTTTTCGTCATGGCCATGGTGCGCCGCGGTGGGATCTAGGCACCCGTGGCTAGCGGTTTGAGCCGGGGTCGAATCGGAGTGAGGCCTCGTGTCGCTTGCCGTCGTGCGATCGTCAAAGATCGATGCCTGAGCGTCAGCTATTGTAAGCTCGTCTCTTTCGGCCGCCTCGGAATGATCCAGGTACCGCATCGTCTCGCTCAGGCTGCGATGTTGCGCGATGCGCTGAACGCGAAATGGATCGAGAGAGCGTTCGTATTCGTCGACGAGACGCGTCGGCCTAAGCATGTTGAGAGCAATGCCGGCTTTGATTCCCCGTGATTTTCTGTAGTGGCGAAATGCCATACTCGGCCGCAATGTCATAAGCGGCAGAACGGAGCCTAGTCGTGAATAGGCTAGGAACAGAAACTTCCGGTACGATGGCTCCGTGTGCGGGAGTAGTGGTTCCGTGAATGCGAGTACCGCGCGTATGAGCCAGGGGACGCTCAATGGCCCGTGGTCAGAAACGGAATAGGGTGGCATCCCGGGCGATCGTCCCTTAGGGAGCCTGACGAGAAAACGCTTCCCCAAGAGTGGGTTTTCAATTTCCGTCATGCAGTCTCGTTCCATGAGTGCGACGGCATCAACGTTGGCGGCGAGGTTATGAATCAGAAGAATGTAGTATGGTATGAGTGTTTCGTAGGTTGCGTAGCAGAAGCGGCTTAACAGCCGAGTGTTGTAGCGGACGTCTGTTTCGCGACGCGCGCGAGCTAGAAGGCCGCCGTATTCAACGCTAAGCGGCGTTGCTCTATCGTGATGCGGAAGGATGCCACCGTTGCGCTGTGCTAAATCGCGAGCAGCAAGCACGATTTGCGGATGCGACCAAGAGTTTGAATCCGTTAGGTCGCGATGGTAGGAGAGAGCATCGTTGCGCGCGCACCGGAGCAGTTGTTTGAGGTCATCACGCGGCGCGGTGCGAATCGGGTTGTTGCCGCGCCGAAACGGATTGCGTGCCTGCATTGTGATACCCTGATGCCGAGCCGCCTCCGCTAGGACCGCGGCTGCGGTCTTATAGACGGTATGGCGCGTCCCTTGACTCCAAGGCGACGCGTTCAGTTGTTTTACAAGCGCGCCTTCGCAATCGCTTGCCGATGGGTTTGGTTGCGCGTATCGCGAGACTGCGGCAATGAGCGTGCGCACGCTTTTGATTGCGTCCTCAATGGTTGAAGGTTTTGAGTGAACATATAGCCGCTTCGCTGCGTTCAGTATCTGCAAAGCGAGCGGCCCTGCGAGTCTCTCCTCGGCGGCGAAAGACGCGGTTTTCGTCTTCAATCGCGGCGTGGTGTACGTCCAAGAAGTTGACGTTGGGTCGTATCCGAAGTCGGTGTTTGTGTTCATGGTGTCTCGGGTACGTCCCAAGTGTCGTGAAAGATGTCAGAAAGGTAGAAGTCTCTCGCGCGAAGATAAATCTCCGTCGATGCGAGCGAAGAGTGGCGCATCAGGTGTTTTAGAACAAGGAGCGGATTGCGCGCGCGAGTCTCATCGTTTGCAGCGCTTCGCATCAAACGATCCAGCATCGTAATTGCATATGTGTGCCGCAAATCGTGAAAGGTTCCGCACTGAATACCGGCCTTTTGAACGGCCTGTTTGAAGTTCTGGTAAATCGAGTTCGGGCGCAGCGATTTGCCCCAGCGCGAAAGCCAAATGGCAGAAGACGCGGTATTGCCGCGTTTCCGAGCATTGCTTGATACCGTGCGACGTTCGAAGAGGGAGACGTGGCGGTAGGTCTCGTCAAGGAGCCACGTTGGTACATAGAGGTCGCCACCAATCGAACCCTTGGTAACGTGAAGGGAAAGGCGATATAGACGACTGGCACGGTACTCGTCCTGCTCCGGGATTTGGTTGATGGTTAGAGCGCAAAGTTCGCTCTCTCGCACGCCAGTATTAAGAGCCCATAGAACAATCAGCCGGTCGCGCGTCGAGAGATGATTCAGAATGAGTTCTTGTTCTGACTTTGTGAAGAAACGCGGGATGCGTTCCCGGGCTGATCTACGGGGGACAAGCACCCTGCGCACGGATGTCGATGTGGTGTTAAGGTGTCCGAGAAGGCGTCTGGATACTTGGTTGCTGCCTCCAACTTCGAAGGCGATGGGCAGATTTCGGATATGACCTCGCGCCTGCGCCCATTCGTAGAACCAGCACACAACGAGCATCTTTCGTGCGATCGTCTTAACCGAAAGAACTGGCTTGCGGCGCTCGAGTGAATTTCGATAGTGCGCCAGAATTCGTTCCTCGGGCTTGCGCCAGTCCCAACCGTTTTCTTCGCAAGTGCGCAGCCAGTCGAGGAGACCAAAAGCGTAGTTACGCCAAGTTCCGGGGGATCGGCTCGACCCTCGAATGATCGCCTGGAAGATGATCCATTCGGTCGGTAAGTACTCGATCCGCATCGTCTGAGAATCGATAAAGAGCGGGAGACCGGGATAGGCCAATCGGTCGATTTCGAAGCCTGCGCCGGTGAAGAAGAGAGAAAGTCCCAAGGGTCTCTCAATACTGGAGGGCCAGGGCCTTGGTTAGAGGCTGGCCGAGCAAGTTGTGAGTCATGCCAGCCAATACACCGTAAAACCGCGGTAGGGGTTGATCGACCACTTGAACGGCATGCCGGCAACGGCATTGATGATGCTCTTGGCGTGCTGCTCAACGACCTCTACCCCGCGCATGTTCCCTGGAGTATAATACGAACATACGTTCGCATCAAGGGGTGACGCCCTCACGGCTCGGTGGGTGTAACCCCGGGACCGCAAGGGGGTTATCTACAAGAGCCATGGCTTATCAAATGCAGCCCAATCAATATGGACGCGGCGGCGCGACAGTCGTGTCGACCCAATCCCTGCTTGGACAGGTCCTCGGGATCACCGCGCTCGGCATGTGCATCACGGCGCTCGCCGTCTATCTCTTCCCGAATGCTCCGTTTAGCTGGGTGGCCGTCATTGGCTCCTTTGCGCTGATCATCGCGATGAACTTCACGCGCAGCAATCCGGCGCTTTCGCTCTTACTCTTTTATGCGTTCACGTTTCTCGAAGGCATCTTCATCGCGCCGATCGTGACCTACTACGCGCACACGGCCGGAAATATGGTCGTCTTCAACGCCGCGCTAACGACGGGTCTCGGCATGTTTGCGCTCGGAGCGATCGTGTACGCAACGGGGCTCGATCTGCGTCGCTTTTCGGGGATATTCTTCGGCGCGTTGCTCGTGCTGGTTGTGATTGGTATCATCTCGATCTTCGTGCATTTCGTCTCGCCGACGATCTACTCGTGGGCGACCTTGGTCATCTTCGGCGGCCTGGTGCTGATCGATTTTGCGCGGATCCGGGCGGGCGGCGATGGTCTGAGCCCGGTGCAGATCGCGACCTCGATCTACCTTGACGCGATCAACATCTTCCTTGCGTTGCTGCAAATATTCGGCGGAAGAAGCAGCAGTAGAGATTAACATCGTAGGGACGGAACCGGCCTTTGGCTGCTAGAATGGCTTAAGGCAGCGTTATGTGCGGGATCACTGGGGTACTAACGCCGGGGCGTGAGGCAGCACGCTTGGCGTACTTTGGGCTTTATGCCCTTCAGCACCGTGGACAGGAGTCCGCGGGCATTGCCGCAGCCGACGGCGGCACGATCCGCTCGCACAAAGACATGGGCCTCATCGGTGCAATCTTCGACGAGGAAACGCTCGCCGAACTGACCGGCCACATCGCCGTCGGACACACGCGCTATTCAACCACCGGCTCGTCGATCGTCGTCAACGCTCAACCGCTCCTCGAATCAACCGAAATCGGCGATTTCGCGTTTGCGCATAACGGCAATCTCACCAACACCGACGAGCTGCGTGAATCGCTCTCACCGACAACGACGTTGCAGGCGACCTCCGATTCCGAAGTCATGGCTAAGGCAATCGTCGAGGCGCCCGGGACGATGCTCGACCGCATCAAGCACGTGCTCACGATTGCGCGCGGGGCGTATTCGATCGTGCTGTGCACCAAGGACGAACTGTACGCGTTTCGCGATCCGTGGGGCGTGCGGCCGCTGTGTCTGGGAACGTTCGAAGACGGTGGCTACGCGGTCGCGTCTGAATCATGCGCGCTCCCGACGATCGGTGCGCAGTATCTGCGCGAGATCGAACCGGGCGAAGTCGTGCGCATCACGCCGCAGGGGATCGAATCAACGATCGTCGTGCGTGAAGACGCGCACCCGGCGATGTGCATGTTCGAGTACATCTACTTCGCGCGACCCGACTCGGTGCTCAACGGGCGTTCGATCTACATGGCGCGCTATGCGATGGGCCGTGCGCTTGCCAACGAGCATCCGGTCGATGCCGACGTGGTGATGGCGATTCCCGACTCCGCCGTACCCGGCGGTATCGGCTTCGCGGCCGAAGGCGGCCTTCCGTATATCGAGGGCTTGATCAAGAATCGCTACATCGGACGCACGTTCATCAGCCCCGATCAGGGTTTGCGCTCGCGCGGCGTGCAGCTGAAGTTCAATCCGATTGTCGAAAACCTGCGCGGACAACGCGTGGTGGTCGTCGACGATTCGATCGTGCGCGGCACGACGACGCCGCGCATCGTCAAACTCCTACGCGAGGCCGGCGCGAAAGAAGTGCATTTGCGCATCACCTCGCCGCCGATCAAACATCCGTGTTATCTCGGCGTTGACATGGCGACCTACGACGAGTTGATCGCGGCAAATTATTCCGTCGACGAGATCTGCGCGAAAGCCGGTGCGGATTCGCTCGGCTATCTCTCGCTCGAGGGGCTGGTTGCCGCGACCGGCCGCAAGCGCGAAGAGATGTGCCTTGGCTGTTTAACCGGCGAGTACCCGAACGTACCTGCCGCGCACTCGTCGCGCGCAATGGTCGGTTGATCGAAGAAGCGTGATCGACTACGTCCTTAAAGATGGACGCTCCCAGTTGCGCGTCGGCCGCGTAACGATACCCCAAACAACCTTTTTGATCGTGACCGCAGTCATCGTCGGCATCGGCGGGGGCTTCGGTGCCGTTGCGTTCCGCGCGCTCATCAGCGCGGAAACGTACCTCGCGTTCAACATCATCGGCGCAAGCCTGGGCAGGGTCCTCGGTGTCGTCGCGGTCGTCGTGCAACTTGCATTGGGCGGCATTATAGCGGCATGGATCGCTTCGACGTTCGCGCCGGAAGCGAAGGGCCATGGCGTGCCCGAGGTGATGGAAGCGGTGGCGCTGCGCGGCGGGAAGATGCGCCCGCGCGTGATTGCGATCAAGGCACTCGCGTCGGCTACCTCGATTGGTTTCGGCGGGAGCTGCGGGCGCGAAGGACCCATCGTGCAGATCGGCTCCACGATAGGCTCGGTGATCGGCCAGCTCGTGCGCGCGCCGGCACCGATCGTGCGCACCTTGGTTGCCTGCGGCGCCGCAGCGGGTATCTCGGCGACGTTCAATGCGCCCATCGGCGGCGTGTTCTTTGCGGCCGAAGTCATTCTCGGCGAATTTGCACCGCGCTCGTTCGCCGCAATCGTCGTGTCTTCGGTGCTCGCAGCGGTGATCGGGCGCGCTTTTCTCGGGAACACGCCGTCGTTTTCCGCTGCCGGTTTCGAGTTGGTGTCGCCCTACGAACTCGTGCTCTATGCGATTCTTGGCGTCATTGCCGCAGTGTGGGCGACTGGCTTCGTCCGCACGCTGTATTTCTTCGAAGACCGCTTCGAGGCGTTCAAGATTCCGTCATGGGTCAAGGGAGGCGTTGGCTTCGCCCTGGTCGGGGTGATCGGCATTTGGCTTCCGCAAGTTTTTGGCGTTGGCTACGTTTCCATGCAGCAAGTGCTCGACCAGCACGTTGGTGTCGGCCGCGCCCTCGCGCTTGCCATTGCCAAGCCGCTTGCAACCTCGCTAACGCTCGGATCGGGTGGATCGGGCGGCGTCTTCGCACCCTCGCTTTTTACGGGTGCGTTTGTCGGCGATGCGTTCGGCCGCGTCGTGCACGAACTCTTTCCCACGTGGACGGCTACGGGTGCAGCATATGGATTAGTAGGCATGGCGGCGCTCTTCGCTGCGGCTGCCGAAGCGCCGATGACCGCGATCCTGATCGTCTTCGAGATGTCGAGCGATTACCGCATCATTCTGCCCTTGATGGTGTGTGTGGTGATCGCGACGGTCGTGGGCCGCAGGCTCCTCGGCTCGACGGTATATGAAATGAAGCTGATCCGACGCGGCGTTGACTGGCAACGCGTGCGCCGGCCACGATTCCTCAGCCGCGTGAAGATTGCGACGATTGCGCGCAGCGCGCCGGTTATCGCGCAGCTCAACGATCTGATCGCCGATGTCGTGGTACGCGCCGGCGAAGCGGGCGAACTCGCGGTCCCGGTGTGCAACAACCAGCGCTTCGTGGGCATCGTGCCGTCTTCGGACTTAGCAGTCGCCCTTGCGGAGGGAAAGGGCGGGCAACGCATCTCAAGCGTCGTGCAAGCAATGGACCACGTTCTCGAACCCGATGACACCGTCGAACGTGCTGCGACGTTGATGGCCGATGCGCCAGTGCCGCTGCTCCCCGTGGTCGATCCCCACGATCAGCATTTAGTCGGGATCGTCACGCGGCGCGACGTGTTGCAGGCCTACCGCAGCCTCGCCGACGTCTAGCGTTCGTAGAGCGTGATTGCGCGATCGTCGCGCGATTCCCAACCGGCGCGTTCGAGTTCGGGCGAATCGTGTTCCTCGATCGGATACCCGACGCACAAGTAGGCGATGAGCTTCCACTCCTTGGGCACTTCGAGCGCTTCGACGATGCGATCCGGTTCGAGAATCGAGACCCAGCCTGCACCGATGCCGTGTGCGCGTGCGACGAGCCAGAACGTATAGACGGCATTTGCCGACGAGTAGGCGAGCATCTCGGGCATCGTGGCGCGTCCGAGACCTTTGCCCGTCGACGTCGACTCGTCGCAGAAGACCGCAAGGTGCACCGGCGCATCGCGCAGGCCGGCGAGTTTGAGCGTTGCGTACTTTTCTGCGTCGTCACCGCTGTAGCCGCGCAGCGCGTCGGCGTTCGCGCGTTCGAACGACGCGATGACGGCGGTGCGCCGCTGCGGCGCACCGACGCGCACGAATCGCCAGGGCTGCGAGTATCCGACCGACGGCGAGAGCGCGGTTTCGCGTACCAAGGCTTCGATCGTTGCATCGGGCACGGGGTCGGTGCGAAAGTGGCGAACGTCGCGACGCCAGCGGAACAGGTCATGGAGTCGCGCTCGAAACGTATCGTCAAACCGGGGGCCGTTCACGCGGTTGGGAATTCGCCTTCCTTCACCGCGCTCGCGTAGTCGCGCAGCGCGTTGGTCGTCGCGACGCCGATCTCGGCAAAGCGCTTGGCAAACGGCGGCGAGTTTGGATACATCCCGAGGACGTCGTGCAACACCAGCACCTGCGCGTCGCAGTGCGGCCCCGCGCCGATACCGATCGTGAGGATCGACAGCTTCTCGGTGAGTTCGCGCGCGATCTCAAAGTCGACGACTTCGAGTACGATCGCATACGCGCCGGCCGATTCGACCGCGAGCGCATCTTCGAGCAAACGGTCACGGTGCGTGCGCATGCGATAGCCAGGGCCGAGGCCGGCGGTCTGCGGCGTGATCCCGATGTGTCCCACGACCGGAATACCCGCGCGATAGATCGCGCGAATGCGCGCGGCGACATCGCTGCCGCCCTCGAGCTTGATCGAGGTCGCGCCGCCCTCTTTGATCAGGCGGATCGCGTTGCGCACCGCTTCCTCGTCGCTGACTTGATACGAACCGAACGGCATGTCGGCAACGATGTGCGCGCGCGATGTGCCGCGCACGACCGCAGCGGTATGATGCACCATGTCGTCCATGGTCACCGACGTCGTCTCATCGAAACCGAGTACGACATTGCCGAGGCTGTCACCGACGAGTATCCAATCGATGCCGGCCTCTTCGGCGAAGCGCCCGAACGGCGCATCGTAGGCGGTAACCATCGGTACGATCGCCGAGCCCTTGCGGCGTTTGATTGCACCGGCGGGGATGCGCCGCAGCGCCGGGCCTTTGGCCGGCTCGTACGGGCGCGCATCATCTTTAGTAGGCTGGCGTGTCTGTGCCATAGCCGCGAGTGCTTCTGCGGGCGTCCTCCGTGGGCCCCTTGTCGGCGCCTTTCGCTGTGGGATAGGATGGCGAGAAGGAGACCCGTGTTGAGCGCACAGCCCATGGAAGTGCAGATGGCGCGCCTCGAAGGCGCCTATTTGCAGATCGCCGACCGACTAAACGGCATCGACCATCGCATCGAAGGTTTCGAGCAGCGGGTCGATGTGCGGTTCGCGCAGATGGACACTCGGTTCGGTCAGCTCGAGAAGAAGATTGACGCCAACATGAAGACGATGATTAGTTGGATGCTCGGGCAGACCGTCGCGATCATCGGATCGATCGCGGCAGTCGCGTTTGCGCTGCACCGCTAGTTTGACGTGCGCTAGCCCCGAGGTGGAGCTCGGCTCCCTGCGACGCCGTACCCCGCGAAGATGCCGGAATCGCATCACCATCACGCGAGCGAAGTACCGCCACGGCAGCGAATCGCTGCGGCACTTACGCATATCGGCGGTGCCTTTTTCCTATTTGTGCCCGCTCTCGTCGTCTGGCTGCGAATGCGCGCGAATCCCGTTGACTCGTGGCTTACGCACCAAGCGAAAGAAGCGCTCAACTTTCAATATACACTTACCGCAATGTTTGTTGTCTGCGCGATGGTCGGCTGGACGGGAGCGCATTTCGCGTTCTGGCTTTTCTTGATTGTTCTTGCCTTCGATTGGCTATTCTCGATTGTCGCCGCGGTCAAATCGTTGAACGGCGAGCGCTACGTTTATCCCCTGAAAGTTACTTTCGTGCGATAGTTTATGCCCCGTCGCTCGGGATGACAACTCTGAGTTTAGGTGTCCATTCGCTCGACCCATTGCGAGCGCCACGCCGCCGGAGCAAGCGGCTCCGCGAAGTACTGCGTTTCGTGGAATACTTTGTCTCCTCGAAACTCGTGGATGTTCACCGTATACCAAGGCTTTCCGTCGTACGTGATAATGACCTCGCTTACCCAGACCGCGCCGCTGCCCATTATCCGCAGCACTTTAGCTACGCTCGGATGATCTGGATCTGCGGAGCGCTGAGCGACCAGGTTCGCACGGCCGCGTATTCGTTCGCCCGATTGAGGGAAGTCACAAATGACGTCTTCGTCGTAGAGGTCGCCTGAAATGGGTCTCGCCCAACGCTGCTCGATCGCCGCGATCAGGATAGCGGATTCGTCCATAAAGCACTCCTCAATATCAGATTCTATTGGTGGAGTCCGGCGGCGCTGCGAATTGGAGGGCACGTGGGGAGCGTTTCGCGGTCCAGCCAATCGGCAAGGCAGACAAGAACGCTCAGAACATCCCAGTTAGACTTGGGGTCGCGATACACTCTTGAAATGAGATTAACGTAGTACGGAGGGTCGTGCCTATACTGCGGGGGCGCTGTCATAAGCCCGGTGGCCTCAATTTGCCTGAGGGATTGGCGCTCTTCGTCTGTCTTGGCGGCTTGAAAGAGACCGTTGAATTGTATGGTGACGTTGTTCTTCGCACTGAGGAACGCGCGATTGTAGGCGAAGATCGATGCCTCAACAAACGTCAGGCGTTCTTTGCCGTCTGCCGAAAGCCACCACGATTTTGGGTATCCACCAAACCAAGGAAAGCTGCTGTTAGGTGCGTCGGCGGGTGCACTTACGGTTTGCGCGGCCATGCCGACGCCACAGCTCAACGCGAGAGCCAGAGAAAAACCAAAGATGCCAATGAAATGGTAGTTCCTATGCGCCATGGTTGGGAGCTGTCCCTCGACTACGCTTCGCTACGCTCGGGATGACACGGCCCTTCGAGGCTCGCGCTTACCGCTCGCACCTCAGGGTGACACAAGCGCGCTTACTCCTCTAGCGTGACAGAAGGGCGCTTGCACCACTAGCGTGACAAATGGCTACGCCGTGACTTTTATGTGACCGTTGGCGTGCACGACCGGCGATCCCGCGAGCGTTTCGACGAATGAAACGAACGCGCGCACGGGTGTGCCGGTTGGACCCTTTGCCTGCCACGCCGACTCGTTGTCGAGATACGCAGTGCCGGCGATGTCGAGATGCAGCCACGGTGTCTCGTCGACGAACGCTTTGAGAAACGCTGCAGCGGTGAGCGTGCCGGCCGGACGACCGCCGGTGTTTTTGAGATCGGCGATGTCGCTCTTCATTGCGCTCGCGTACTCATCGTAGAGCGGCATGTGCCAATAGCGCTCGCCGGTCGGTTTTGCCGCGGCGAGGAATTCATTCGTTAGCGCGTCATTGTTGCCGACGGCTGCGCTTGCCGCGTGACCGAGCGCGATGACGCATGCGCCGGTCAGCGTCGCGGTGTCGATGATCTTCGTTGCACCCGCGCGGTTGGCGTAGACGAGTGCGTCGGCGAGGATCAGGCGTCCCTCGGCGTCGGTGTTGATCACCTCGATCGTCTTCCCGTTCATCGCCTTGACGATATCGCCAGGCTTGGTCGCTTTTCCGCCGGGCATGTTTTCCGTGGCCGGCACCAAGCCGATGACGTTGAGTTTTGGTTTGAGTTTGCCGAGCGCCCACATCGTCGCGATCACACCCGCGCCGCCGGACATGTCGTATTTCATCTCTTCCATGCGCTCGGGTGGCTTGAGCGAAATGCCGCCGGTATCGAAGGTGATGCCCTTGCCGACGAGTGCGAGCAATTCTTTGCTTCCCGGGTCGCCGGTGTACTTCATCACGATGAACTTCGGCGGCTGCACGCTGCCTTGCGCGACCGAGAGAAACGACCCCATCTCTTCCTTACGAATGCGCGCTTCGTCGAAGACCTCGATCTCGATACCGGCGTCTTTGGCGCTTTTGACTGCTTCATCGGCGAGGACCGTTGGCGTCATGTCATTCGCCGGCGTCAACGCAAGACGCCGCGCAAAGTTCACCGCTTCGCCGAGAATCGTGCCGCGTGCAACGCCGGCCTTCATCGCTTTTGCATCGAGGCCGTTGCTCAGCATGGTAATGCTATCTACAGCCATGCGCTTTTCCGGCTTCTCTTGATAGGTGCTCGTCTGGAACGACCCGGTGATCGCGCCTTCGGTAGCAAACGACGCGCATGCCGTTTCGTTGCCTTTGGCTTGATCGGGCAGCGCGATCGCAATGCTCGCGACATTGCGGCGGCCCAAATAACGCACGGCAGCACCCGCGTAGCGCGCAAGATGCGCGGGCTCGAACTTTGCGGGGTCGCCGAGACCGACGAGCAGTACGCGATGATACGGCTGATCCTTTGCGTGGACCAACGCGGACTCAGCGAGCTTTCCTTTAATCTCCTCAGATGCGAGCACATCCGAAATCGCGCCTCCAAGCGCAGCGTCGAGTGCCTTGGCAGCACCACTCAATTCACCACCGGTAAAAACTGGGACGACGAGCGCGCCCGCGCGCACGGCGACCGGCGCATCTTGCGCGATGAGGACTTGCATGGGCTACCTTTCGCTGGGGTGAAGTATGTCTGCCGCATGACTACAATTTGTGGGCGCTGGAGGCCTGGTGAGCGACGAAAGTAGCACGAAAAAGGACGCGTACGCGCGGGCCGGCGTCGATATCGCCGCAGGCAACGAGGCCGTCGCGCGCTACAAGGAGGTCCTCGGGGTGTGGCGCCATCCCGATCAGCTCGATGCGATCGGGGGTTTCGGCGGTATCTTCCGGTTGCCCGGCGGGGGCGATCGCGCACTGGTTGCATCGGCCGACGGCGTCGGCACCAAGATTCTCATTGCCGCCGAACTGCAACGGTATGACGGCATCGGCCGCGATCTCGTCAATCACTGCGTGAATGACATCCTGGTCGTCAATGCAACGCCGATGTTCTTTCTCGATTACTTTGCCGCCGGGAAACTCGATCCGTCGGTTGCCGCTGCGGTGGTCGAAGGATGCGCGCGCGCGTGTCGCGCGCACAACTGCGCGCTGCTGGGTGGTGAAACGGCAGAGATGCCGGGACTCTACTCGGCCGGACACTTCGATCTCGCCGGAACCATCGTCGGTATCGTCGACGTGGATGCGATTCCGAAGCCCGAGAGCGTCGAACCCGGCGATGCGATTATCGGTTTACCGTCGATCGGTCTGCACACCAACGGCTACTCCCTCGCGCGTGCGCTGATTCCGCGTGACGATTGGACCAAGCGCTTCAATGCTGCCACCTACGCTGATGCGCTGCTCGCCGAGCATCCGTCGTACTTCGACACCGTACGGGCGATTGAAAAGGTAGCGCGTGTGAAAACGATGGCGCACATTACCGGCGGTGGACTGCTCGAGAACGTGCCGCGCACGTTGCCGGAGAATGTCAAAGCGATCTTCGAAGCTGCGCGCTGGAGCGTGCCGCCGATCATGACCGAACTCGTGCGTCGTGGAAACCTTACCTACGAGGAGAAGTACCGCACGCTGAACATGGGCATCGGCTACACGCTAATCGTGCCGCTCGCCGACGTTGCGAAGGCGACCGCGGCCGCACCGGGCGCGAAGGTGGTCGGCTGGATCGAAGCGCGCGAGGCGAACGAGCCGCACGTTGTCATCCACGAAGCTCGTTAATCTTCTCGTCGATCTCGACGATCGCTACGCGAGCGATGCAGCAGCGTGCGAGCGCATCGAGCGCGCAGGCTTCGGCATTTCCGTGGCAGACGGTGCGAACGATACCGCGCTCGCGTGGATCGATGAGGTCTTCGGTGGCGCATGGAGCAGCGAGGTCGCAGTCGCGGGCTGCGCGCTCGCAACCCACGAAGGAAAACCAGCGGGCTTTGCGGCGTTCGATCCGCGCGGGCTGCACTATGCGTGGTTGCGTGAAATCGCACGCGAACCGGATGTCGGGGTCTTTGGCCCGTTTGGCGTTGCGCCTGAGTATCGTGGTAACACGTTGGGGCCCGCGCTGCTCGAGATCGCGTTGTGTGGCTTGCGTGCGCGGGGTTACCGGCGCGCGCTGATCGCGGCGACTTCGGATGGGCTCGCTCCGTACTATGCGCGGCACGCGAACGCGCGCGTGGTCGAACGTTACGATCCGCGCAGCTTTACGATCAAGCCCGTGCGAACCGTCGTGCTTGCTTCGGGCAGCGGCACAAATTTTCAGGCGGTGATCGATCGCGTGGCGGATGGTCTGCCGCTCGAACTCGTTGCGCTCGTCTCGAATAGATCGGATGCCTTCGCGCTCGAGCGGGCGCGGCGCGCCGGCATTGCGACGGTGGCGTTGCCGTGGCGCCGCGACGAAGAGGCGCGCGACGCCTACGACCGTGCGCTACAGCAAGCCGTGTCGCAGTACGAGCCGGAGCTCGTGTTGCTGCTAGGATGGATGCATTTGCTCGATCCCTCGTTCGTGGATGCGTTTGCGGCGATGCTCAACGTCCATCCCGCGTTTTTGCCGCTCGAGCCCGCGCGCGATAGCGTGAGCATGCCCGACGGCGTGACGATTCCGGCGTTTCGCGGCGCGCGCGCGGTCCGCGACGCGCTTGTTGCAAACAGCCCGTGGGTTGGTGCAAGCGTACACGAGGTAACCGCGGACACCGACCGCGGGCGTGTGCTCGCTCGCAAACCGCTTCGTGTAATCGCCGGCGAAGACGAAGACGCGGTGCTTGCGCGCTTGCATCCAATCGAGCATCAGCTCGTCGCAATTGCAATCAAGCGCTGGCTCTACGAGCGCGAATAATTCTCGCGGGAGCTGGGTAGAAAGCTCGCATGAAACGAGAAATCATTGCGATCATGCTAACGGCGACACTTGGGGCAGCGCTGAGTGTACCGGCGTTCGCACAAAGTCAACAAACGCAACAGACCACCACGACAACGACGACCACGGTCGACACGGATCCGAACGCGGACATGGACGACACTGCGGCGATGGGGCCTAATAGTCAATACGGCGATCCCATCTGCGGCGTATGGGTCAACGGCGTGTGGCAGGCAAATGGACATTGTCCGGGCTACGCCGTCGGTCCGCATCGCGCGCGCATTGCCGGCACCATTACCATCGTGCGCGGCCACCTCGTCACGGTGCAACTCTCCGACCGAACGGTCGTGATCAACGATCAACCCGCGCTTAATCGCCAAACCAGCGGTCGCGTGGCGGTAGGCCGCCAGATTGTTGCATACGGGTATTGGCGCGACGGAAACTTCTTCGCAACGGCGATGGAATAGCCCGCGACCCTCTATTGCGGCGCTACGAGACCCGGCGATGCTGCTTCGCCGGGTCTTTTTGCTATAGTAGGGTATGACCGTATCGAACACTCCCAAAAGTGCATCGCGGCTCGGGGCGATGATCTGCGTGCTTGCGGCGATCGCGGTTTCACTTGCGATGCCGGACCGCTACGTGTTTGGAGGCGGGGCTATCGCCCCGACGGCAGCATGGATACTCTTGGCGGTCTTCGGCTTGTCACTCCTGAGCCGCTGGTTGCGGCTACCGTCGTGGCTTGCGAATACGACGGTCCTGATCGCGGTCGCCATCTTGTTGACCGTGAATATCCTTAGCTTGATCAAGCTGATCCAACTGATTCTCTTCCACGTCAAGGATATCGACGGCCATCGGCTTCTGGGGTCGTCGGTCGTGGTTTGGGTAACCAATTTGTTGGCGTTTTCGCTGCTGTATTGGGAGATCGACGGCGGGGGACCGGACGAGCGCATAAATTCGGATAGTTGGCGTGCGGATTTTGTCTTTCCGCAGCCGGTCCGGGCGGTCGATATCAATCCGAACTGGCAGCCAAATTTTGCGGATTACCTCTTTCTCGGATTCTCAACGGCCACGGCATTCAGTCCAACCGACACGCTGCCGCTGACAACGCGGGCCCGTATGTTGATGATGGTCGAGGCCGGGGCGTCACTCATGACGATCGCGATCACCGCGGCTCGCGCGGTGAATATTCTCTCGTAAGTCGCCAATGTCTAGGACAGGGTGCAATATATCGGACACACCGTGCCCTATGCTTCACTCGTAGCGTAATGCGGTGGCGAGTTCTCGCAAAGAGCTGACAGTGACGAGGTCCGGCGGTGCAAGGCTTCCGCCGCGACCGGTTATGAAGAAGCGCACGTGAGGCAGTTTATTCCGCAGTCGCAGGGCGGCTTGCATGTGTTCGAACGATTCCATACCCGCGTGGATGATGACGCCGACGGCGCTCAAGTCGTGGATCAGCGCTTCAATGTCGGCGGGTTCGATCTGTGTACCGACATACATGCCGTCGAATCCGCTTTCAGTGGCCACGAGCGCCGCGAGCAGCGGAGGAATCGCGCGGTGTTCGCCGGGCAACGTCAATGCGATCATCGGCGGTCCGTGTGCGACGCGATACTTCGCGAAGAGCATCGACGACGTAGATACGGCCGCGGCTGCGAGCAATAGCTCTCCCGTCTGGCGCATGTCGGGGTCGCGTTCTATTTCGGAGAGCACAGCGGCGAGAATATCGTCGCCGAATTCCGCGGCGTTGCGCACGAGTGCAACCTGCAATAGCTCTTCGCACAGCAGCGAAACATCGTGGACGCGGATCGAACGCAGGATGCGCACAACCTCTGCATCGTCGGATTCGCCGCGTTCCGAAGCAACGCGCGCCATCCCGCGCAACTCGCTGGTTTCACATTTCGCGACGCGCGAAATCGCGACGCCTGTAGCGACGATATCGCGAAGAAGGATCAACCGCTCGACGTCGCGGCTACTGAAGACGCGGCGCCCACCGTGGACACGCTCAGGCACTATCGCTCTATATCGCTTCTCCCACGCACGAATTGTGTCGATGGAGAGATTTGCGATGCGCGCGACAGCCTTAATGCTCAACGACGGACGAAGGCCCTCGATTGTTGCTACTCCATTCACAACATCCACCTGCCTTTTTTGTCCTGGACGACCAGTATACATCGAAAAGTGGCCGCGTGGAGTATATAGTGTCTAGGACAAATCCGCAGCCTGCACGCTCGTTAGGCGAGGAAGCACTTGCGCGAATCTGTGTAAGCGCTTACCCAATGTTGGTGAGCGAGGCCTATGCGAGCTTGCTGGCATCGCATGCGATAGATCCTTTGGCACGCGTCGGCAGACCGTGCGCCGTCGCAAATGCCGAGGGCGCGGCACTCGTGTGCCGGGCGACATGGCTGCGTTTCCGCGAACCGGCGATCTATCTGCAAACCGCGCCGTGCAACGACTATCACGTATGCACGCTTTTAGACGCAGAATTTCAGCCATTTGCGAGCGTTGGGACACGGACGGCTGGAAATGCGCGACAGGAGTTGGCACTTTTTGGACCGGGTAGTATTGCTTCTACTACTCGGGATATGCAGGGCATCCGTTGTCCAACCGACCTGATAGCAGTGCTCACTCATCACGTGCATTTCGGCCATAAAAATTCTGCGTCTAACGGATCGCCGTTCCGGATCGAGGATCAAGACGGGACGGCACTGGTCGACCTTGCGGGCCCGGTCGAGACACTCGACGCCGTCGGACACGTCGAGGCACGTCGCCCGGAGCAGTACTTCATCGATGCTCTCCAGGCGTTGGGCGAGACCTCGAGCATGTCGGGAGGGACTGCGGTAAAGCACGCGGTGCAAAAGAGTTTCGCAACCGATTGCGCGTGCCGATCTCTGCGCCGCCTCTACAAAAGGTTGGGCGTTCGTCGATAATCGTCTTCGCGATCAGTCGCCCGAATGTCGCGCTGCGGCCGTGCATGCGGGGCACTTCCCCACGAAGTCACACGACATACTCGAAGTGGTCACGCGCTGTGATGCAGCCGGCGATGCCCTCGACGGCGCGCGCACCTATCGCCTGCAGTTCGAACGCTGGAATGAGCCGCCCTCGCATGCGTCGTGGTTCCTGTCTGTTGCGCCCGCTGCGCCGGGGCGCGTCGATCTCGTGCGTGGCGAGCCGCCGATGACCATCATGTTAGGCCCGCTGCCGGCACACGGCCCGCGCGAAAATTGGATCGCCACCCTTCCCGAGCCCAAGCCCCTCGAAGTGCGACTTATTCTTTGCTGGCCGTCGGAGCGGGCGCGGAGTGAGATTTGGGCGCCGCCAGAGATTGTTGCCGTTTAAGCACCTGGGCGAGCAGATTCGCAACGATGAGTTGAATGACGAAGTACGTCAAGACGGTTGGGCTCGCAATCGTTCCGACAAAGTTCTGCCCGGTTACGAGTAGCGCAAGGCCGAAGTTGCGTGAGACTGCCTGTGCGCGCCGACCGGGCAACAGTGCGCCGGGTGCGCGCGAGGGCGACGGCTTGGGCGGCACGGCGCGGACCTGCCCGGCGGGCCGCATCGGGTAACCATCGGCGTACCTGTCGTGCCCGTTCATTTCGGCGCCTGGCTAACTAGCGGAGCCGCGAGGCGGCTGAAGGCGTTGCCGGGAGCTCGCGATCCCACCTCGCACGCCTGGCCCACATCGGCCGCCTGCCGGGCGCCCACCGTGGCAGTACTGGCCGTGCTCATAGCGGCAACTGCCGCTCTGATGGCCCGGGCCGCTGGCCCTGTTGTCACCAGGCCGCGAACCAGCACTTGCGGCACAGAGCGGGGGACGACATCGCGCATTCTGCGTAACGCCTAGCGAGTAACCCACAGTCTGTGGACGGCGATGTGGAGATAAATCACAACCGTGCAACATCGCGTGCCTGACAGCCTTGAAGTTGTCATCGCGCAGTGGGCCAAGGAAAGCGACCCACGTCCGGCACACCCTGCGGGGGGTTGACGTCTCGCTGCTGCGGGTGCTGAGCCTCGCGGCCCGGCGGCCGGGGAAAACCCCCCCGGGTAGCTTCACCTGCCGGGGCCGCCGACCGCGCAGCGCCGTCGGCTAGCCGACTTGCAGCCGGTCGCGTTCACTGCCCTTGCTCTGTCCGCCATTCATCAACTGCCTGGCCGAATGGGCTCACAGGACTGACATCAAGACCGGGCTGTTCCAGGTTGTCGAAGCTGTCCACAGTCCAGCCGGCCGACCCGAACGCCCGGACCAGGGGCGCCGCCTGGTAGGTGCCCGGCGCAGGCACACGGAGCACCGCGGTAACGGCCGGCAGGTCGTCCGCGCCTGCCGAACCGGGTAATGCTCCAGATGCTGGACCTGATGAAACGGGCCTTTCCCGGGCCACCAAGCACCGGCGTGCCGATCTTCTGTCAGCCCCGCAATCGCTACATAGTCACCCGGCTGCGGTACCACGCTGACACGGAACGCATCCTCGATGGTGACGGAACCCACCAGAGCGCCTGAGTCCTCCGCGAACTCGATCCTGAAACCATCAGCACGGTCACGGCGCATCCCCCTCCGGCATCTCATCACCGGCTCGGCTAGATGCAGAACCATAGCGCGGTGATACGGCCCCAGCCGCAGGTACCGCCACGTTGTAACATCCCGGTTTCCGGCGCGGTCTTCAGCGGGTCATCGGTGCCGGCATAGAGTGCGGTAGCGAGGGTTCGCGAGGGTCTCCGCACGCATCGTGGGTTCGAATCCCCGCGCTCCGCACCAGGGTTACCGACAGAACTGCCGGTGTCATACCGACAGAACTGTGGCGGTGGCCTGATTTTTAGTATGGCGCCGGGTTCTGACACCGGCGCTGGCTGCTGTGCGGCCGGGCCGGGGAGCGCCGGCGGGGTGGATGCGGGGCTGCGGGCTGGCCTGGGACGCGGCTGACCCGCCGGGCTGACGGTAATTAAGGTGGCGTGGGCTGCTGTGCCTGTCAGCCGTCGGGGAGGTAGTCGCGCAGGCTTGAACGGCGGCGCCGTGCCCGCTGGGTAATGCGGGCCTTGCCGCGGGTGGTGAGGGCCCGCCAGGCGCGGATCTTGCGGATGTTGGCGGCCATCAGCAGCAGTGCGGTGAACAGGGATTGGGCGGCGATGCCGCGGACGCGGCGCCGGGCGGGCGCGGCGAGGGCCTGGTGGGCGGGGTCTTTGGCGTAGCCGTTGAGGCCCTCGATCGTGTTGCGCAAGGTGGCGTAGGTCTTGTGCCAGGCGGGGCTGCCGTAGGGCAGGTCCTGGCGGTAGCGGGCGCCGATGTCCGGGGCGATGGTGATCGCGGTCTGGGTGCAGATCCTGGGCGGTTCTGCCGGTGGCTGCAAGACCTTGGGACGCCCGTCGCGGGGTGAGGTCGAGGCCTGGCGCAGCGGGCAGATCAGCCGGGGGCGATGGCCTGTGGCCGGGCAGGACAGCCGCCGGTAGCCGCCGGCGTCGGGGCCGTCTTTGCGTTTGAGCTGGTAGCAGGCGCGGGCGGTGATCTGCTGGTCGTAGAGGTCGCGGGTGATGGCATGGCCGCGCAGGCCGGTGGTGGCGGTGATCAGCGGCCCGGGCAGGGCGGGGCAGTACCAGGTGCCCTCGACCAGGATGGCGCCGCCGGTACTGGCCTGGATGCCGAGCTGGTCGATCCGGTAGTCCATGACCGGCCGGTAGCCCAGGGCGCGGGCGGGCAGCTGGAATCGCCCGGGTAGCGCCGCGGTATAAGCACGGTCGTAGCCGAGCCAGCCGGGCTTGTGCCCGCGGGCGGCGACGGAGGCCAGCACGCGGGCGCCGGTGCCGCCGGGGTCTTCGCCGGGCCGGGCCAGCGCCAGGGCGATGGCCAGATCCGGGTGCGCGGGCGGCGCGCCGGGCGGGCGGGCCATGGTGGCGATGGTGGCCTCCAGCGCCCAGGAGATCTTGCGCAGCGGCTTGCCCTTGTCGTCCTCACGCTCGCGGTGATCGCCTTCGCGGACGTACCAGCCGCCGTCGGGGTCGCTGGCGCACAGCCCGGTGCGCCTGGACGGGCCGCGGGAAAACAGCGGCACCGGGGTGGCGTCCAGGCCGGTGCAGCCGTCGTATGCTCCGAGTTCGTCGCCGGTGAGGGCGGAGATGCTGGCTTCGATCAGGGCGTTGAGGAAGGCTTCCAGCCGGCCGCGGGCCGCTTCGGCCTGGCCGGGGGTCATCGGCCTGGTGCGGGCTTTGAGGTCCTGCTCGGTCAGGCGCCGGTTTTTCGGCAGCGCTGAGGGGTCCATCACCGAGCAGATGGCGCCGAAGCAGTAGCGGACCCGGCGGTAGGCGGCCAGGAATGCCCGCTCGGTAGTGGCGGTGCCGGGGACGCCGAGCAGCCGGCGGGAGGTCTGGGATAGCTGGCAGAACAGCAGCCGGGTGGCGTCGGTGAGGAACAGGGGCCGGTCATCCAGCGCCAGGCAGAGCAGCGCGGTGAGCACGGCGCGCACCGGCAGCGGGCGGGGGCGTCCGGTGCGGTGGGCCAGCGCGGCCTCGATGACGGGGGCCTTGCCGGAGCGGTCGATCAGCTCGGCGGCGAAGGCCGCCGTCTGGTCGCTGACGCCACAGCCGGGCGGCGGCAGCATCAGGCCGGCGCCGCTCACCGGCTGCGCTCCGCCCGGCAGCGGGTCCGCAGGGCGCCCTTGGAGGAGCTGATGCCCGGCACGTGCCGGGCATAGCGGGCCAGCGACCCGGCCTCGGCGATCCCGGTGACCGCGAGCAGCACCGGGACGGGGGTGCCCGCGGCCAGGTGGTCGCAGATGAAGCTGGACCGGGCCCGGCGCAGCGACAGCCGCGGCGCGGCCGGGTCAGCGGACAGGCCCAGGGCGAAGTTGGTGACGAAGTTCTTATAGGACCGGTCAGCCGGGCCAGGGCGGAACACGGACCCGCTGCCCGCGCCGCGGGCTAGCTCGCCCGCCCGGCCGGCGTAACGCGAGGCGACCGGCACCACCCGCGCGGGCGGCCCGCTGACCTGAACCATCACCTGGCGGCCGTGCCGGACGATGTCATCGCCGCGCAGCGCCACCAGCTCGCCGGGCCGCAGCCCGGCCCCGATCCCGAACACCACCATCGCCAGCGCCGAGGAGCGTTTCGCCGGGTCGCGCTGGGCAGCCGCGACCGCGGCCAGCTCGGCCCGCTCGGCTGGCGAGTACGGCGCCGGCGCCCTCGCGCCCGGGAACGGCGTCGCCCGCTGCCCCGCCGGGCCGTGCGCCGCTTCGGCGAGCCGGTACAGCGCCGACCGGTAGGTGCCCCGGGTCGCCGGTGCCCGGCCCGCAAGGCCGGCCACGCAGAACGCCTCGATCACGTCATAGTCGAGCAGGAACTCCCCGGTGGCCGGGACTCCCCGGGTATCGGCGAACCGGGACAGCCCGCGCAGCGCGGGGGCGGTCACCCTGCCTGCCGGCAGCATGCGCAAGCCCGCGCCCGCCGTATCTTCCCCGGGAGGGGCGGCCATGCTTGAAATGTAGTGACATCAAGCAGGCCAGCGGGGGATGCCGCCGGCGCGGCGGATAAGGAATCCTGTCACCATGAACGACCTGGCCCGCCGCCACCAGCAGATCCAGGCCGAGCTTGCCCGGATCGGCATCACCCTGCCCGGCTCGCTCACCAGCCGCACCACCCGCTGCCAGCGGTCCGGCTGCCACTGCCGCGCCAGCCCGCCGGTCCTCCACGGCCCCTACCCCACCTGGACCCGCAAAGCCGGCTCCCGCTCCATCACCAAGACCCTCACCCCTCAAGAAGCCGAACGGCTCCGCCCCTACTTCACCGCCCACCGCCGCCTGCGCCAGCTCATCACCGAACTCGAAGCCATCTCCATCGAACTCGCCAGCCGGCCCGCAACACCCAGAACGCCGGGAGATCAGCCCGCTTAACGCGGGATCAGCCCTCCAAGAACATCCCGTAACCGCTGATCAGCAGGGTTCTGTCGTTGGCCCGCACCAGCGCTTGAGATCGTAGGGTCTCATCCGCCCATCCGGCGCTGAGAATGTGGCGATCGGTTTCTGGAGAAATCCTGGAGACGATCTTGAGATTGAGACCTCTGGACGCCATCACAGACCAACGCAAACCAACGCTCTGACCTGTGTCTTTGGCGCAGTCAGCAGGTCGGCGATCTTCCAGGGCCTAATTCGGGACGAAGAGGCCGCCGGTTCAAATCCGGCCACCCCGACCCAAGAAGCCGCAGGTCACAAGTAATCTCCTGTGATCTGCGGTTTTTGATCTGGCCCCAATGTCCGATTTTGGGAGCCAAATGGGAGTGGGCATCTGCCCGCATGCGACGGCCGAGGGAGCTTGTGAGCATGACCTCGGTTGATATCGCGGACCCGGAGGCGGCACTTGAGAAGGTCCACACGTTTATCGCGCTGCTGGATCAGAACCATGATTAGTGGGATGCGGCAGGCTCAGGTGTTGTCGTCGGCGCAACAGTTCTGCAGCGGCAGGACAGAAGGTAACGACCGCCCAGATTCAAGAGCGATTGCCGCTCATCAAGCGGATCGCAGCTCGGGCGGATGCTGATCTAGCTTCCAAGATGGAACTAGGTCACAGTGGCTACAGCTGGCCTTACCACACCATCCGAGAGGCCTCTCAGCAGCTCGCGGGCTTGCTGAGTTCGCTTGAGGAAGCGGAGCAGATCCTCGGGCCGCGAGGTCCGAAGTTGTCAGCAGCAAACTTGCACCCATGGATCTGGAACGCGGCCGTGAGCCTCTGGGACAACGGATACCGTCGTGAAGCCGTCCAGGCAGGGGCAACAGCTCTGTTTGACCAGCACCTTCCCGCGAAGCTCGGGGTACCGGGACCACCGTCCGCAAAGGATCGCGTCGGCCAGGCCTTCTCAACTGACCCACCGTCGCCCGGGAAGCCGCGGCTTCGGCTGGACGACTACCCGGAACCGTCCCCGAACTGGACTAGCCAGCATGAAGGTGCCAAGTTCTTCGGCATGGGGTGCGCCCAGCTCATCCGGAATCTGGCCACACACACCGGTGCCCAGCCGGACGAGCAGAGCGCGCTTGAGCAACTCGCGGCCCTCAGTGGACTCGCCCGACTGATCGACCGGGCGAAGGTAGTGCACTAGCGTCGCCGACGACGCCGCTCTTCTCCCTTTGGGACCAACCGGGGAGCGAACGGGCCGCTAGTCGGCTGGACACCGGCCAGCAGCCGGTTCAGCAGCGGCACCGCGGACACTGGCGAGAGCGCGGCGCGCTGGCGTAGCGACTGTTCCCAGCGGGCTTGTAGCGCGGCCTTCAGTTCCTCGCGCATGGCCGGGCTGACGTGGCCGTACACGCCGCGCATGCCGGGTTCGTCGTGGCCTAGCCGCTCGGACTTGAGCACGTCGGCTATCTGGTCTTCGTCCATCCACACCTTGAGGCCGTGCCGCAGGCCGTGCGGGGTCAGGCCCTTGATGATCGGCGCCCACGACGCAACAGCCAGGTCTTCGCCTGGTACCTGGCCGGAACCCGGGCACCGGTCGCCGTTGCTCTTGTGCGAGATCACCAGGCCGTCGAGGCGGCGCGGGAACGCGCGGCGGCAGACGGCGCACCGGGCGGTCTCAGGGTCGCTGACGAACCGGGCGACCCCCCGGCCAGTCGGCGGCACGAACTCTTCCCCGGGCACGGCAGCGGGCCACGCCGCGAGGGGCAGCCCGGGGAACGGCGCGCTGGCGTCGATCAGGACGGGCCGCGCCGACCGGTGCGACCGTTCGGGATACCAGCCGTCGGCGGCCGGGTGAAAGTAGCGTTCGCCGTAGGGGCCCGCCGGTAGTGGGCACCGCCGGGGCTGAGGAACATGTACTCCCGCCCGTGCACCATGTCGTTCCCGACGCGGGTCCGGCGGCTTCCTCGAACTTGCGGCAGGTGCAGCGGCGGCCCTTGATCTGCGTCTTGTGCCAGGCGAGCAGTTCGGCGAGGAACGGCGGCAGGTCGGCGGGCCGGATCGACCCGTCTTTCGGCCGCCCGCGGTAGAAGTGCCCGCCCAACTCGTACAGCTTCCACTGGATATCGAGCGCGTCGCCCGTCCATGTAGTCGGGCAGCACGTAGTCAGGCGATCAGCCCGCTGACCTCACTCCACCGCATACCGGTGTAGCCGCCGGTGACGCCCAGGAGGAAATCCTCATCCCGGCCCGTGAGCGCGGCCAGCCGCTCGGCGATCAGGAGCACTTGAAGCGGGGTCGCCCAGACCTTCTCGGCTTGCTCGTGGTGCTCGATACGGCGCTGCCCTTTCCGGCCCTTTCCTCGTTTGCGAGCGGCCGGGTTAACCTTGATATGCCGCGGTATCGCGTCATTGAGGATCGTGGTGAGCGTCGTACGGGCGTCTTTCGCCGTACGCCGCGCGAACCCAGCTGCCATGATCTCCCGCTCCCACTTGCCTACTTCCTCGGCGGTGATATCGGCCAGCGCCCAAGTGCCGAACTTCGGGAGAATGTGAACCTCGATCGCATATCTGTAGTTCGCCAGCGTGGTCGGCTCCAAGTCCTGAGCCGGATACCACTCGTTGACCCACTGGGTCAGCTTGATCCGACCAGCGCGCGGGTCATCGTATGTCCCGTTGTCGGCCGCGGCCTCCTGCGCCTGCCCGTACTTCTCAGCGGCCTTGCGTGTCCTGAATCCCGGCTTTGACGGTACGGTCCCGTCTGGCGCATGCCAGCGTGCCCGCCACAAATTGCCGCGCTTTTCTGCCCATGCCATTTACCGCCCTCCTTTCCCGCCCTGATTAGGCGGCAGTCCGCTTACGGCGCGGCCCTTCCGGCCGAGGCCGCGGGCGCAGGTCATCGCCACTGTCCCGGTAGCCTGCCGTTCCTGAGTCTTACATCGGGTTGCTTTCGCGTCCCGGCAACAACGGCAGGCCGTGCTCGTTCATGCGAACGATTTCGGCGATATGCTCAGCCGTGAAGTGATACGCGCCGCCGAGCATGGTGAACGGTATTTCGCGGGCCGCGGCCCGGCGCTCTAGCCAGCTTTTTTTCACCCGCAGAATCACAGCGGCTTCGGCGACGGTATGAACCACGGGCGTCAGATGCGGCTTCGCGGGTTTGCTCTGAATCACGCCGCCTCCCCGGTTGCCGAAAGATCTTGGGGCAGGGTCCTCGTGGCCTGCTCGGCGTCTGGCTTCGGTCGAGGGCGGGGTGCCAGTGCTGGCGGTCGGCGACGACGTGCAGGAGCCGCCGGGCGTGTTCCATGTAGTCGGGGTCGCCGGGGGCGACGGGTTCCCAGGCGTAGCGGGCCGGGTCGGTGGCGGTCTGGCCGAGGGTGGCCAGGAGCCAGTTCTTGCGGTCGGCCCGGTGGTCGGCGAGCGTCTTACCGGACCATTTGCGGGAGACCAGCACCCGGCGGCCGGCGTAGCCGAGGTACTCGCGACGGTGGGCTTTGCCTTTGCAGGCGCCGGGCTGCAGGCCGGGCCGGGCGTTCTTGGGCTGGATGCCGTAGCGGAGCCAGTTCGCGCACCGCGGCGAGCACGGCTCGTACCGCAGCGCCTCGGCCAGCCGGTCAACGTGGGCCCGCTGGGCGTCGGTGGCGGCCTGGTGGCAGTCGGCGACCTGCTTGGTGAGGTACTTGGTCAGGTAGCCGATGCACCGGGCGGCGTCCTTCGACCCGGCGAGCACGCCCTGGGCGTCGAACCGGTCCCCGAACCGGGCCACGTGCAGCGGCTCGTCCTCGGTCGCCGATGGCGTCCAGCGCGTCGTCCCAGGTGGGCAGGACCTCGCCGGTGGCCGGGTCGAGGTAGGTGGCCGTCTGCTCGTCCCAGACGGGCAGCTCGTCGCCGTCGAAGCGGACGACGGAGGTGTCCGGCCACCACACCTGGTGGTAGGTCGCGGCGAGGACCCGGCGCAGGTCGCGCGCGGGAGACGGTGCCGCGCATCGCCAGATGGATGTGCGGGGCGAGCCGCCGTTGCGGTTCGATGGCGGCGAAGTACTGCAGGTCGTAGCCGAGGAAGCGGCGCAGGTTCTGGATGAACCGGTCGAACAGGGCCGCGAAGTGCAGCGCGTCCCGTGCCGCCCGCTGCGTAGTCGTAGCTGGCCGGGTCGGCCGGGGTGCCGTCGCTCGCTGACCCGGCCGTAGCTGGGGCAGGTGAGCGTGACGAACAGCGAGGGCCGGAACTGTTTCCCGTCCGGGGTGGTGTAGGTCTTGCCGACCGTCCGGGCCGCGATCTTGCGGCGGGGCAGCGGCGCGGCGTCCTGGCGGCGCCGGGTGGTGCGGTGCCGCCGTACCGGCCGGGCGGGGAGCACGTTGCCGCGCATCCCGGCGTCGGTGATTTCGTCGTCGAGTTCGGCGGTCAGCTCGTCCAGGTCGCCGGTGTCCTGCCCGCCGTCGGCGGCCTGGTCGCGCATGGCTTGCGCCTCGGCGCGTTTTTCGATCCACCACTGCTGGTCCTCGGTGGCCTCGTCCGGGTCGATGACCGGTTCGTCGTCCAGGTGCCAGCCTTCCCGGCATTGCGCGGCCCGCAGGTTCCTGGCGCGTTCCGCGCACGCCGGGCACACCGCGGCCAGGGTGTGCCCGCACGGGACGAGGATCTGCTCCACGGCCCCGGTGGCCAGGTCGGTGCGGCGCAGCTGCACCGGGCGGATGCAGGCGCCGTGCTCGACGGCCAGGTCCCGGACGACCTCGCGGGCCAGCGGCATCGCCAGCCGTTCGGCCCGGGTGGTCTTCCTCGTGCCGGTCTGGGTCACCAGTCACCCCCGTCCAGGTCGCTCGTGGGTGCAGGGGCAGGGTGTAGCCGCACAGGCGGCATTCGAAGTGCATGCTGTCCAGGCCTTCGAGCAGGAACAGGCCAGTGCCGCACAGCGGGCAGGGTTCGTCGGTGCGCCAGGTCAGGTCCCTCATGCCGCCTCACCGCCCGCCGGTCACCAGCGGCGGCCATGTCGTGCGATGTCGGTGTCGGTGACGTGCCCGGCGCGGGCCCGCACCGGGTCCGGGGAGGCTTCCAGCCGCACATAGGCCACCCCGGCGCCGACCTCGGGCAGCGGGGAGATCTGGTCGGCCAGGGCGCCGCGGTCGCGGGCGCCGTCGCCGAGCACCATGTCGACCTGGTCGGATTCGTCCAGCCGCATCGCGATCCGGGTGGGGAACAGGTTCCGCAGGTTGATCACGTCCTTGCGCGGGTCCTGCAGCGCGCCGACCACGCAGACCCCGACCGACCGGCCCTGGCTGGTGAGGGTGGCGATGGCGGCTTCGGCGCGTTTGCGCAGGTCGCGTTCGGGCTGGTAGGCGGTCAGGAACGCCAGCTCATCGATCACCACGACCAGGAACGGGAACGCGGCCGAGACCGTGAACGTCCGGGTCCGGCCGCCGAACTCGCCGGCCCGCTTGTGCATCTCGGTGACCGCGGCTTCCAGCAGCTCGACCATGGCGGTGGCCTGGTCGGCGTAGCGGGCGAACAGGTCCCGGCCGAAGGACAGTTCCATCCGCTTCGGGTCACACGCCCACACCCGCACCCAGCCGCCGCAGGATGCCGGGCAGCAGGGCCCGGATCAGGGACCAGATGATCGAGCCTTTCCCGGCCCCGGTGGCGCCCGCGACCAGGACGTGGGAGCCGAGCAGCCGCAGCAGCCACGGTGACCCGTCCTCACACCGGCCGATCGCCAGCCCCGCCAGATCCACCCGCTCCGGGATCGGGCAGGGCCGGGATCGGGTCGGCGAGCGCGTCGCGGCGCACCAGCTCCAGCACGATCAGGCCCGGGGCGACCGGGCGGACCCGGCACAGGTGGACCCCGAACCCGTGCGCGATGCCCTCGGCCCGGTCCGCGAAGTCGGCCGGGGACTGGCCGGAGACCAGCTTGACCGTCACCCGGTCGACCGGGCCGCCCGCGGCCACCTCGGCGATCACCGGGAGCAGGACCCGGCCGCGGTACAGCGGCGCCAGGCCGGTGATCGTCATGACCGCGAGCCAGCGGCGCCGGTAATACCAGCGCCGCCACCCATCCCGCACCGGTGCGGTCACCAGCCGGGCGAACAGCGCCGGCCAGCCCAGCCACAGGGCGACCAGCACGGCCAGGATGAGCCCGCCGGTCGCGGCCAGGCCCGGCCAGCCCAGGTTGAGATAGTCCAGAACGATCAGCCCGGCCGATCAGGTCGAGCAGCGGGTGGCAGATCACGAACCAGATCACCCGGCCAGCAGGCGGACCAGCTGGACGAGCCAGATCACAAACTCGGGGGTGCGGTAGACCGGCGACCGCCACACCGGGGGCGCGAACGGGTCGGGGTTGTTGACCTGGGCGAACGATTCCCCGGTCACCGCGCCTCTCCTGCTCGAACGCATACGATGGGTTCCTCTCCGCTTCATGCCTGACGTGGGGAGACACCGGGGGCGGCCGGAGGTACCAGCTCCAGCCGCCCCGCCTTCATCTGCCGCTCAGGCCGCCGGATCAGCGGCCGTGCTCGGCCTGCGCGGCGGTCTGCTGGTCGGCGTACCGGCGCTCGACCTCGGCGGCGAACCGCGCGGCCTCGCGGGCCAGCTCGGCGGCGAACTCCACCGCCGAGGCCCGGATCTCCTTGCTCGGCGAGGCTGAACGAGACCTCGAGTCTCGCCCGCGTCGATATCCAGCACCGGCGGGTGACCGGACGCCGGGCAGGCAGCGCACCTGCCAGTCCGAGCCGACGCTGCACGCTCACCTGGCTGAACGACCCGTTCGCCCCGCTCATGCCGCCGCCTCCTTCCCGTCCGGAGCCGGGACGGCCGACCGCCGTGACGGCCGGCGCCGGGCGCGGACCCCGGTCGCCTTGACCGAGTACGCCAGCCGCCCGGCCTGGTTGACGTACGGGGTGACCGTCAGCCCGGTGAACTCCACCGGCACGAACGGCGCCCCGCCCGCCGCGGGCGGCAGCACCGGCTGCTGCGCCGAGATGACCTTGATCTTCACCGTCCGGGCCCGCGCCTGCGGGTCGGCGTCGATCACCTCGACCGCCCACAGCGGCGCACCGGTCGCCTTGTCGGCCTGCTGCACGAACCGGTCCCCCTGCGACCGGTCGAAGTCCCGCACCGGCTCGAACGCCCCCGCCGCGTACACGCCGTGCGGGAACACCGTCCCGAACTCCACCGGGATCGGACCTTGTAGTGCCACTTGGTTTCTCCTCTGCTGCCGGATATCTCGACCTGACTTATCAGGTTCACGTCAATCTAGAGCATAGCTACCTGACTTGTCAAGCTGCGATTAGCGTATGGATATCGAGCGAGCCAGGATGCGGCTAGGTGAAGGGGTAGGCGTCGTGGATCTCGTGCCGGTCGCCGGGCAGCACGAGGTCCATCACCTGCAACGGCTGCACGGCAGCGTCGTAGGCCGTGACGATGACGTTCAGCACCGGGACGTCGGGGGAGACGTGCAGGAGCGCGGCTTCTTCCCCGGTCGGCTGCCGCGCCGAGATGCGCTCGACCGCGTGATCGAAGCGGACCCGTTCTTGCGCCTGGAGATGATGGCGGATGCTCTCATCGAGCAGGTTGGGGGAGGCCAGGTCCGTGCCCGCGGCCAGTCCAGCGGCAGCCATGCGGAGGCCAGCTCTACCGGCTCGCCGTCCTCGCTGAGCACCCGCTGCCGCAGGAACGCCTTAGCGCCCGTCTCCAGGCCCAGCAGCGCGGCGACATGCGGGGGGGCGAGCTTGACGCCTGCCTGCACCAGATCCCCCGCTAGCTGCGCCTCGGGCAGCTCCAGCACGTTCTGTGCGGGCCGGGTCCGTTCCGCCTGCGCCAGAGCCGGGCGGCCCCGGACGAAGCTGCCCCGGCCCTGCTGGGTCTCGATCCAGTTCTCCTGCCGCAGCGCCGACAGCGCCTTGACGATCGTGGGCCGGGACACGCCGAAGTCCTGGCACGAGCTGGTGCTCGAGGGCAGCAGCGAGCCCGGCGGGTAGTCGCCCTGCCTCGATGCGCCGTTTGATCTCGGCGACCACCTGCGCGTACTTAGGCGGCGCGTACTCGAATCCCATGCTCTGACCGTCCGCAGCTGGACTGATGACCTGTCAGGTAAGGCTAGCTGCCACTACCAGGATTGTCACCACCCTGTGCTATGGCCCCGCATGCTTACCCTGCCCGGCCGACGATGACATAGGGGTGACCGGCTGCACTGGCACCGTCATGACAGAGGCCGGTCCTTTGACCGGGGGGCCCGTCCGAGCCGGGGCCGTGCCGGGCCTGGCGTTGCCTGCGTTCGATCTGGGCCAGCGCGATGCACAGCAGTGCGGGCGAGTTTTCGCAGATGGTCGCGCCGTCTTTGCGGGCGGTCCAGGCCCGGAAGGACGGGGAGTAGCTGATGGCCCACTGCGGGAACGCGGCCCGCAGCCCCATCAGCAGCTCCAGTCTCTCCCCGTCCCGGCCCCGGGCCTCCCCCTCCCTCTCAGCGGAGGCGTCGTCCTCGTCCGGGTCCTGGCCGTCATCGGGGCTGCCGAGGTAGTCCGCGGTGCCGGGCGGGTCGTAGTCGCGGGGCACCGGGGAGGCTTCATAGTCGGCTTCGATGGCGGTGGCCAGTTCGTCCAGGGTGTCGGCGGTCAGGAAGCGGTGGGTGTCGCGCCGCAGCGCGGCCCACTGGTCGCGGGCGTAGCAGATCAGGTAGGCATCCCCCCACTCGAAGGCCAGCGATTCCAGGGTGACCGGCGGCTCCCTGGTCATGGCTGCCCCGCCCCGGCGGGGGCTGGTTTGCGGCCGACGGCGGCCCAGGCCTGGCCGCGGCGGTGACCGGGGACGAAGGCGGGGGTGCGCCATTGCCTGGCCTCGACGATGCCCGGGCTGTGATGTCCAGGTCCCGCAGGAAGCGCGCCAGGCCGCCGGGGCCGTGGTTGTAGACCGGTGCGGTGCTGTAGATGCGGGCCAGGTCCTCGCCCAGTTCGATGTCCCCGCCGACGACGGACATGATGACGTAGCTGCCGGCCGGGAGGATGCCGATGAGTTCGGCGGTGATCTTTCCCGCCTGGTCGGGCGGAAAGAAATGCATGGTCATCGCGAGGATCAGGCAGACCGGCTGGTGAAAATCGAGGAATTCGCGGATGCGCCAGTCGTAGAGGATTTCCGCTGGGTAGCGCAGGTCCCCGGCGCAGGCGAGCACGCCCGTGCTGCGGGCCAGGAGGTTCCGCGCGTGGCTGAGGACCTGGGCGTCGTTGTCGACGTAGGCGACCCGGGCATCCGGCTGGACGGCCTGGGCGGTTTCGTGGGTGTTCGGGGCGGTCGGCAGCCCGCAGCCAACGTCAATAAACTGCCCGATGCCCATGCCAGCCACATAGGAGACAGCGCGGGCCTGGAACTGCCGGGCCTGAACGGCCAGCTCCGCGGCCTGCGGGAAAACCTCAAGAACCTGCTGGGCTTGTTTCCGGTCGGCGGCGAAGTTGTCCTTGCCGCCGAGCAGGACATCGTAGACCCGGGCGATGCTCGGCTCCTCGGCGCTGAACTCGGCTTCCGGCACGCGCAGTTTGGCGCGCAGCCGGTCCACCGTTTCGGCCTGGGCGAACCGGGGCTGCACGCCGGGACCGATGGCGTCGGCGATATAGAACAGCCGGTCGCCGATGACGCGCTGGTAGATGCGGTACTCGGGGCATTCGAGCTGCAGCATCTCCAGCCCGGAACGGATCGGCAGAGCGCTTTTCGTCACGGGGTCCCCCTCGGCGGGGCTGAACTGGCGGGTTTCCGGCCGGTGGTGCACGCGAAGGTGAGGGTCCGGGTCAGCGTGCCGCCGGGTCCGGCGAGGCCGTCCAGGACGGTGAAGGCGTCGCGGCGGGCGGCCTCCAGCCGGCCGGGCGGGATGTGCCGCCAGGCGATCGCCCACGGGGCCTGCGACCGGCACGCCTGCCACCACTGGCCCGCGCTGTCGTAGACGGTGTCGATGGCGCAGGTGACGGTCTGCACGCCTGGTAGCCGGCCTCGGTGAGCATCTGGTCAACGTGGCCGGTGCCGTCGAACGGGGGGCGGCGGAAGAACGCCTCGAACCGGGACATGCCGGGCGGGACGTGGGCGTCCAGGGCGGCCATCACCGGCACCCACCGGGGGTCCTGCGCCAGGCCCCAGGAAAAGCCCGAGGGTGCCGCCCGGCTTGAGCAGCGCCAGCCAGCGCCGCACCGCGTGCGCGGGCCGGGGCAGCAACTGGATCACGAACCCGGCCAGGATCACGTCGAAGGTCCCGGCCGCAAACGGCGGGTCCTCGGCGTCGCCGCGCGCGACGGTGACGTTGCCCAGCCCGGACGCGCGGGCCAGGGCCGCTGCGGCGTCCAGCATCGGGGCGGCCAGGTCGATGGCGTGCACACAGCCGCCCTCCCCGGCGCGGCGGGCGGCGGGGATGGTGACCGCGCCTTTCCCGCAGCCCACGTCCAGCACGTGCGCACCGGCATGGACCCCGGCCAGGTCCACCAGACGGCCGCCCATGTCTTTGAAGAACTCGGTGCCGCCCTCGTCGTACCGCTGGCGGCCTGGGCGAAACCAGCGATGACCTGATCCTTGACGGTCCCGGGCAGCATCTGCGGTGTGGTCATCGGGAGGTCATCTCCTGGGCGAGCCTGGCGACGTTCACCGATTTGCTGAGGGCGTGTTCTTCCTGCATCAGGTCAGCCGACCCGGCCCAGCGCGACGGCGGTGACCGCCAGGGGGAAGGTGCCGGGGGCCATGATCGCGGCGGTCTGCTTGCTGATCGTGGTGTAGGCGGTCAGGGCTTTTTCGACGGCGGGACGGCTGGCCGCGGCGACCTGCTGGCCCTGCTCCAGCGCGCGGGTGAACGCGGCGGCTGTCCTGGGGTATTTGCGCATCCACGCGCTGGTGGCGACGTAGCCGGTGAGCGGGAAGTCCTGCGGTGGCGCCCTGGTCCAGGTCGAACAGCGGCTCCACCCCGGAGTTGGTTTCGGCCTGGGTCAGGTAGGGCTCAATCAGGAACGCCGCGTCTACCCGGTGCGCGGCCAGCGCGGCGGCCATCGCGGGGAACGGGATCACGACGTAATGGACCTGCGATGGGCTCATCCCGTTGGCGGCCAGCATGCTGTCGATCAGCAGCACGGTCAGGCCCGCCAGGGCGTTGACCGCGATCGTCTTCCCGGCGAGCTGCTTCACGGTGCGGATGCCCGAGCCGGGCAGGACGGTGACCTCCTGCACGCCGGGGCCGCCGGCGTTCCCGGCCGCCAGCGCGTGCAGCTTGATCCCGGCGGCCTGCGCGGCGATGTCCGAGGTCCACTGGCCCTCATCGACATCGACCGACCCGTTGATCAGGTTGGCGAGGACGTCGCCGCCGCTGGCGACCGGCACGATTTTCACGTGCAGTCCGGCGGCGGCGAAAAAGCCGTCCTGCTGGGCGATGTACAGGCCGGCCGCGCCGGAGGCGGGGACCACAGCCACCGTCAGGTCCGGTTTCTCCACCCGCGCTCTGCCGGTGCCGGCGCGGCTGCTGCCGCACGCAGCCAGCGGCCCGGCCGCCACCCCGGCACAAGGGCGGCGGTCAGCGGACGGGCGGGGCGGGGGTATGACCGGCCCATGAGGGGATGCGGCCGGTACACAAGGCATACTGAGGTTCACCTCTCCTGGCTTGGGGAGGGCGAAGGCCCGGACTTCACTTGCCGGTGGGCCGGGCCTTCGCACTGTCAAAACGGAAATGGGCAAGCCTTGAACCCATCGCTACCAAGAGCAGGGTTCAAGTTCCGCCAGGGCTTTCGTCGAGGATTCAGCTCTTGAATTCGGCCATTCGGCGGCAGCAGATATGCGGCCTTGAATGCTGCCGTCGTTGCGGCCCTTTCCATAAAGGTCATGGCCGTGATTACGCTTCTTCAGCGGGCGAACTGGTGCCGAGGCCCCCGGTACAAGAGCACGCCAGGCAGGCAACCCGGGTGCGTCTCGCAGAAGCGCGCTCGCTCACCCCGCCCGCCAGGGCGAGAGATCGCCGCAAGGTCAAGAACTTCCAGCCTCGTCCCCGACACAACGGACAGGGAGCCGGGTTGCTGATCATTCGTACGCCCCTATGCGCTGGCCCATCTTCGGTCAGGCCGCCGCGTCCGGGAAGAATGGCAGATCCTGGTGCCGCGACCTAGCGGATGAACCGCCACGGTAGGCGGAAAAAGGCAGAACAACCCGAACTCTCAGCTCGGGTGAACTTGCAGACCGGCCGTTCAGGCCAGAAGATCGATGCGTTCTGCAAGCGCCCGAACTTGTGGGGCATAGGTAGGCCGAGCGCGTTTCAGCAGGCCATGTACCAGATCACGGGCAAGGTTATTGTATCGCAGGTCTTCCGGCCCGCTTGATTCGGCGTTCACCAAATGCAGGAAGACTGCCGGATCGTCGCGCCGCTGCTCATAGCACCGCGCCACTTCCAGTGCGAATGTCGTACGTCGCTCCAGGGAAGGAGACGAAGAGCTGTCGATATCGTCCGCCAAGCGCAGTGCTTGGGCAGCCTCGCCGGTTTCCATCTCGACGCTTACCGCATGCAGTCCAACGTTGGTCGGCCCGAACACAGTCCACATCACGTTGCCGTCGCCTGTCTGCCGTGCGGCAGGCCATGCCTTCTCGCGCAAGCGGTCATGTGCGGCCCAGGGATCGTTGTTGCGGACCGCGGCAACCACCGACACCAGCCACAAAGCGCCGCCCAGTGCAACTGCGTCGCGATCGTCCGCAGAGGTGACCTGCTGTAGATCTTCGATGGCCTTGATGGCTACGTCCTCAGCGCCTTCCGGCTGGCCTTGGGCGAGCAGGACATGCCCAAGGTTCCATTTCGCCGTCGCGATCTGAGCGGATCATCTGCTGCCTCAGCGGCGAGCACCGCCCGGTCGGCTGCCAGCAGCGACAAGTCAACCCGGCCGATGCGTTTCGTGAAAGTGCGGAGCAGGAAGTAAAGATCGGCGCCGATCCGGTGGGCTTCGCGCCGTTCATCTGGCTCGGTGGCGGATGCAACCGCGCGCTGCGCCCTCTGAACATCAACAACTAGATCAGGCAGAATCCGCGACGCCTCGGTGTACCGGTGGGGTGATCCCTGCCAGATCTCCCATGCCGCGTCCACTCGCTCGCGAAGTGCCGTCAGATCAGGAGCGCCCACTGCCACCGGGTAGGCCATCAGGGCCCGCTGCACGGCGTTCCCCACAGGAAGCACCGTCTCGTCGTGTTCTGTAGCCGACTCGCCCAGCAGCTCGGACACGCGAACACCGAGGATTCCGGAAAAGCGGTGCAGGAGTGCGATGGTCGGCGTCTTCAGCCCGCGCTCGATCTGCGACAGATAGTCCTCGGTGATGCCCGCCAGGCCAGCGACCACCGCTTGAGTCTTGCCTTTGGCTTGACGGTAGAACCGTAGCCGCTCGCCGATGCGCACTTCAGGCGACAGGCTCATCAACCCTCTCCTCGCCAGCAACCTGGACTATCAAGTTCAGGGTAGGGCAGATGGCAAGTCATAACATGCATGCCCGGGACACACGAAGAATGGAGCGATGACGATGACGAACACCCTGCTCGTCTTGTGGGACGTTGATCACACCTTGATCGAAAGCGGCGGGGTCGGCGGCGACATCTACGCATCAGCATTCCAGCAGGTCACTGGGCAGCCGCTGGAGAAAATGGCCGACATTTCCGGGCGGACCGAGCCAGTGATCTTCAGGGAAACCCTCCACATCCAAGGCATCGATGCCCCCGCAGAGCTGTTCGACAGGTTCGCTGAAGTTCAGGCGCGCATGTACGTGGAGCGGGCCGATGAGATGCGCGAACGCGGGCGTGTGCTGCCCGGCGTGCCGGAGGCGCTCCATGCCCTCTCCCGACAAGACGGCCTCATCCAGTCCGTGCTGACGGGTAACACCCGCCCATCGGCAGAAGCCAAGCTTCGAACCTTCGGCCTGGACGGCTTCCTCGACCTGGACAGCGGCGCCTACGGCACCGACGACGACACCCGCGCCAACCTCGTCGGCATAGCGCAACAGCGCGCCGCCTCAATTCACGGTGCCAGCTTCGGCAGGGCGACAACCGTCCTCATCGGTGACACGCCGAACGACGTGATCGCTGGCCGAGATGGCGGAGCACTGGTCATCGCAGTCGCCACCGGCAAGGACAGCACCGACGACCTGGCCGCCGAAGGGGCCGACACGGTATTCACTGACCTGTCCGACACTGCTGCCGTGCTACGTGCCATCGACACGCTCACCGCTGGCCATTGACGGGCAGAAACATCGACGGAGCGACGCTAGCCGATACGAAAGCCGACCGCATGAGTCCCGCACGCGCCCCTTTCGCTGACCTAGACGACATCCTGCGTCACACCCGGCACCTGCTCTTCTCGTTCGACGGCACCATCTGTGACCTGTTTACCGGGCCTGAGGAAATAGCTGCCTGCGACCATCTTCGCAAGGCCATCCGCGAACAGGAAACGCCCTTGCCGACAGACGTAGCCGAAACGACCGACCCATTCAATATTCTTATTTACGCCGCCGGTCACCTCGGACGCGACATAGCAATACGTGTCGAAGCTGAACTAACCCAGCTCGAAGACAGCGCAGCAGCAAATGCCGTACCAGCGCCCTACATCGACGACACAATACAGGCCTGCCACGACTCTGGCCGGTCAGTAACCATCGTCAGCCGGAACCGGACCCGCGCCGTAAAGCGGTACCTCAGCAGGCACGACATGACACACATTGCTACCAGCGTCAGTCGCGCGGGACGTACCAGACCCCGCACCGTCAGCT